>NZ_JBTGUX010000014.1:0-19914 GCF_054343775.1 Flavobacterium sp. GNP001 | reverse complement strand
CAGCAAGTATTGATGACGCTGAAGCCAGAAAAGACTGGAACTGGAACACATGAATTTGATTTGGAATCAATGACAAAAGAGATCTCGAGAGCATTTGAAATAGATCTATTGAGTATAAAAAATGCCGCAAAATTGATGTTTTGCGGCTTTTTTTCATTCATTTTTTTTCTTTAATTAATGGTGCTTTTAGCTCTTAGTATTCGTTTTCCGATTGATTGTAGCTAATTATTAGCTTAATTGAATTAGAATTAGTTGCTGTTGTTGTATTCCTATTCAATCACGTACATTGGTTGCACTTGAATATAATCACAATCATTCTCTTTTTTAGTAACAAAGAACAATACATAATTACTCAAAAAATGCATTAAAGGATAACTAGATAATAATTGTTTTCTAGAGTCATAAAAAATTGATGATCGAATATATTTTTTAAGATCAAGGATAGTTAGAGGTTTAATATCTTTTATTGTTTGCTTCTGTTCAAAACAAAATGTTCCGCCACCCAACGAAATGCAGTCTTGAATTAAAAAAGCAGTTTTATTGTATTTTGAAGGGTATACATACTCATTGTCTAAATTGAAATATAAAGTATCCTTTTTTTCGTTTGGATTTGCAATCCAGTCTCCTTTTTTATTACGTCGTGGATAATAGGACTTATATTCTAAATATCTGGGTTGTATAAACTCATTATCATTAACAAAGTATATTACATATTTATTAAATAATGAATCTTGGAGCTTGTAATTGTCAACCAAATTATTGTGTCTGCCATCATAATAAAACTTTCGGTTTTCGATATACTCTTTCATAGAGAGTATTTTTTTCGGGCGAAGACCGGTTGTTAAAATGTTTTTGAAACAGGAAAAGCACGTTTCCCGGTTCAAACGGTTATTAGACCAAAAACAGAAGAGTATCATGACTTCAGAGGGGTATGCCGGAAAATTATACGGTAATAATATTAAAGTGGGCGATGCGGTAACCGTTCTTCCTTCTTTAACAGAATCTAAAGTGACTAATATTCACTTTTTTGACAAACAATTTGATGAAGCTACAGCAGGTTCCTCGATTACTTTAGAACTGGAAAATGATATCAATGTAACAAGAGGTGACATGATTGTAAAATCGAATGAGTTGCCTAAAATTGAAAAAGATATCAATACAACGATTTGTTGGATGGACAGCAAAAAGTTAGTTCCAGGTACAAAATATTTGGTACAACACAATACGAACAGAGTTTTGGCGAAAATTGAAAGCGTAAAAAACGTAATCGCAACCGATTATTCTGGAGTTACACCAGCGACTCAATTGAGCATTAATGAAATTGGTGAAGTAAATATTAAATTGAGTAAAGCCTTGTATTTTGATGCCTACAACGACAACAAATCAAACGGCGCTTTTATTTTAATAGATGTTGCTACTAATACCACAGCGGGAGTTGGATTTATTCGTTAGTTTTTGGCTTAAGCCAAAAATAAAATCCAAACATAATTAATATCCAATAGCCTACAAAAGTCAAGAAAAGATGGAAAGTTTTAGAACCGAAATAGAAGATCCGATTGTCCAAAAAGACATTATCGATTTAGAAAGAAAAATTGCTTTATTCCGTGACGGGAAAATTGATGATGAGCGTTTCCGTAGCCTTCGTTTGGCGAGAGGAAGTGTACGTGTCAGCGTCAGGAAGGCGTACAAATGATTCGTATCAAATTGCCTTTTGGTAAAGTGACCAGCGAACAATTGTTGCGTATTACTAAAGTTTCTGATGAATATTCAACAGGACGTTTACACATTACAACGCGTCAGGATATCCAGATTCACTATGTAAGTTTGGACAGAACACCACAACTTTGGGCTGAACTGGAGAAAGATGATGTTACACTTCGTGAAGCTTGTGGAAATACCGTTAGAAATATTACAGCTAGTGAAACAGCGGGAATCGATGGAGAAGAGCCTTTTGATGTTTCGCCTTATGCGCACGCTATGTTTCAGTTTTTCTTGAGAAATCCGGATTGTCAGGAAATGGGACGTAGATTCTTTAAAATGTCATTTTCATCTTCAGATAAAGATACAGGATTGAGTTATTTGCACGATTTAGGTTCTATCTCCAAAAATTGTAAATGGCGAAACACGATTCAAAGTAATGTTAGGTGGAGGATTGGGTTCTCAACCAAGTCATGCGGAATCGCTTTCTGAATTTATTCCGGTAAACCAAATTATCCCAACAACCGAAGGTGTTTTAAGAATTTTTGATCGCTATGGCGAAAGAGCAAAACGTTTGAAAGCGCGTATGAAATTCCTAATCAAAGATTTGGGAAGAGACGAGTTTTTACGATTAGTGGAAGAAGAGAAAAAAGCCTTGTCTTACCAAACAGTTGAAATCGATACAACTGCTTTTGATGGTGAAATTCCAGCTCCTTTATTGGAAGCACCAAAAGTAGTAATCGAAGACACAGCAGCTTTCGAAGCTTGGAAAAAATCAAATGTAATCGCGCAAAAACAAGCGGGTTATGTAGCGATTGGAATCAAAGTTTTATTGGGTGATTTTTATACAGATAAAGCTAGAGCATTGGCAAAATTAATCAAAAATTATGCGGCTAATGAATTGCGTTTTTCTTTGAGACAGGATATTTTAATTCGTCACGTAAAAGAAGAAAACCTACCGTTTTTCTACCAAGAATTAGCCAAATTAGATTTTGTGGCTTTGGGTTACAATACCATTTCAGATATTACAGCTTGTCCGGGAACAGACACCTGTAATTTAGGAATTGCAAGCAGCACCGGAATCGCAGTAGAATTAGAAAGAGTTTTAGAAACGGAATATCCACAATACAGCAACAATCAGGAAATCACGATTAAAATCAGTGGTTGTATGAATGCTTGTGGACAACACAATATGGCCGAAATTGGTTTCCAAGGAATGTCAATCAATTCAGGGAAATTAGTGGCGCCAGCACTTCAAGTGTTATTAGGCGGAGGAAATTTAGGAAACGGAAACGGAAGATTTTCTGACAAAGTAATCAAAATTCCAAGTAGAAGAGGACCTGATGCATTACGTTTCATCTTAAATGATTTTGAAGCGAACGGAAACGGACAATCATTTTTGAATTATTATGATGCCAAAGGAGAAAAATACTTCTACGAATTTTTGAAACCATTAGCCGATTTGACTAATCTTACCGAAGCTGATTTTGTAGATTGGGGAAATGCTGATAACTACGTAAAGGCAGTTGGAGTAGGAGAATGTGCTGGAGTTGTAATTGATTTAGTAGCTACTTTGATATTAGAAGCTAAAGATAAAATGACTTTCGCACAAGAAGCTTTTGATGAAGGAAAATGGGCTGATGCAATTTATTTGGCATACGCAGGATTTGTAAATGGAGCTAAAGCATTGTTACTTGCTGAAAACCAAAAAACAAATCACCATGCAGGAATCATCGATTTGTTTGACACGGTTTTCATCGAAAGCAATAAAATCGAGTTGAACTCAACGTTCAAAGATTTAGTATACCAAATCAGAGCGAATGAGCCTTCTGCAGAATTTGCACAAAAATACATTCAAGAAGGAGTTGCCTTTTTTGAAAACGTAGAAAAATACAGAGCAAAAGATTTAGCTAATGCATAATATAGTACAACCCAAAGTAACTTTAGTAGGCGCTGGTCCATGGCGATCCGGATTTGCTTACTCTAAAAGGAGTAAAAGCACTTGCTGAAGCAAATGTGGTTTTGTATGATGCGCTGGCCAATGATGAAATAATGATTCATGCACCAAAAAATGCCATCAAAATATTTGTAGGCAAACGAAAAGGCTGTCATGAATATACACAAGACCAAATCAATCAGTTGATTGTTGATAATGCGCTTACCTATGGAAATGTCGTTCGATTAAAAGGTGGCGATCCATTTATTTTTGGTCGAGGAAGCGAAGAAATAGAATTCGCAGAAAGTTTTGGAATCCCTACATTTGTAGTACCCGGAATTTCATCATCGATAGCAGTTCCCGCTTATCAAGGAATTTCTTTGACAAAAAGAGGTGTTTCGGAAAGTTTTTGGGTAATTACAGGTACAACCTCTGATAGAAAATTGTCAAATGATGTGGCTTTAGCAGCGCAATCATCGGCAACTGTTGTTATTTTGATGGGAATGAGTAGAATTATCACAAATTGTTTCATTATTCCAAAAGGAATCCAAAGGAGAAACTCCCGTTGCGATTATTCAAAACGGAACTACTCCACAAGAAAAAATTGGAGTTGGAACGATTGACACAATCCAAGAAGTGGTAATAGAAAACAAATTAAGTTCACCAGCCATTATTGTGATTGGAGAAGTAGTCAAAGAAAGCAATAAATTGAAAGGGTTTTACGAAGAATTCATATCAAAAGAAATACAATAACATTGGAAAGGAACGAATTATATCCAATATTTTTAAAATTACACAACCTCAATGTACTTATTGTAGGTGGAGGAAATGTGGGTTTAGAAAAATTATCTTTCATGTTGAAATCGAGTCCGAATGCGAATGTTGAGGTAGTTGCCCCAAAGTTTTTACCAGAACTGGAAAGCTTGGCTGCAAAACATCCTTCGGTGCAATTAACCCATAAAAAGTTCAATCGCTGGATGCTTCGCAAACGCCACATGGTAATTGCCTGCACAGATGATTTAAAAGTAAATAAAAGAGTATACGATTTGTCCCGAAAAAGATTTCTGATTTGCAACATTGCTGATACACCGCCATTATGTGATTATTATTTGGGCGGAATTGTAACTAAAGGAAATGTTAAAATCGCTATTTCAACTAACGGAAAATCACCAACAACTGCCAAAAGATTACGGGAGTTTTTTGAAGAAATCATTCCGGACGATATCAATAAAATGGTCGAAAACCTGAATGAATATCGCAAAACGCTGAAAGGAAATTTCGAAGAAAAAGTTCAAAAGATGAATGAAATTACCGAGTCGTTGAAGAATAAAGAGCCAAGAGAATAGAATAAAGAGCAAAGAATTCGACTGATATTTATCATTTAAAATAGTAAAAATCAATCGTTAATTTGCAGTAAAATAGTTTAGCACAATTACATTATATAAAGAATAAAAAAATGGTTAAAACAGACATACTTATAATAGGAGCCGGACCAACAGGTTTATTTGCAGTTTTTGAAGCAGGATTGTTAAAACTGAAATGTCATATTTTAGATGCTTTGCCACAAGCAGGTGGACAATTATCTGAATTATACCCAAAAAAACCTATTTATGATATCCCGGGATTTCCGGAAGTATTGAGCAGGAGATTTAGTAGATAATCTAATGGAACAAATCAAGCGATTCGAACCAGGTTTTACACTCGGAGAACGTGCTGAAACAATTGAAAAACAAGAAGACGGAAGTTTTATTGTGACTTCAAATAAAGGGAAAAGATTTCATGCGCCAGTAATTGCTATTGCTGGAGGATTAGGAAGTTTTGAACCAAGAAAACCATTAATCGAAGACATTGAATTTTACGAAGACAAAGGAATTAAATACTTTATTAAAAACCCGGAAAAATTCAGAGACAAAAGAGTAGTGATTGCCGGAGGAGGAGATTCTGCTTTGGACTGGAGTATTTTCTTGTCGAATGTTGCTTCTGAGGTAACTTTGATTCACCGTAGAAACGAATTTAGAGGCGCTTTAGACTCTGTAGAAAAAGTACAGGAATTGAAGAACTCAGGAAAAATAAAAATGATTACACCGGCAGAAGTAGTTGGTTTAAACGGTGCCGAGCATTTAGAATCAATTGATATTGAAGAAAATGGAGCGCACAGAACTATTGCTACGGATTATTTTATTCCGCTTTTTGGATTAACACCAAAATTAGGTCCTATTGGAGACTGGGGATTAGACATTGAAAAAAATGCCATCAAAGTAAATAATGCTTTGGATTACCAAACGAACATTACAGGAATTTTTGCCATTGGTGACGTAAATACCTATCCAGGGAAACTAAAATTAATTCTTTGTGGATTCCACGAAGCCACATTAATGTGTCAGGCAGCCTACCAAATCATCAATCCAGGTAAGAAATATGTATTGAAATATACTACAGTTTCAGGTGTTGACGGATTTGACGGAACTCGTAAAGAAGCTCCAAAAGCCGTGGTGAAAGCCATAGTTTAACAACTTAGTACAAACTAGTTAAAAAATATAGCGCTAATACTTGCAAGTATTAGCGCTATGTCTTTACTTTGCACTGTTCATATATTTATTGAAAGTTATCACGAAAGGCGGAGGGAAAGACCCAATGAAACCTTAGCAACCCTTTATCTTTAAAGAAGGTGCTACATTCTACTTTATGCTGAACCAGTTTCAGTATCTAAGATAGATAACACACGAATACTCACTTAGTATTTCTCAAACCTTTTCTTGACAACATATCGATATTTAGCCTACTGAATTAATTTCAGTATCAGGAGCGAACAATTGGCGTTTTTTTGCCAATACCGTTCCCGCTTTCCGTTGCAATCTTTTACTTTTTTAACAAAAAAAGTAAAAGGATTTTCACTGTAATCGGGGCTAAAGAGCTTAAATAGTGAACTTTTGTAATTATTAATCAAAAGTGTGAATCCGATACTTATCGAGATTTACAAGAAATAAAAAGAAATGTCAAGTATTCAAGAAGCCATTAAAAAAAACATACTCATACTCGATGGAGCTATGGGAACCATGTTGCAACGCTACAATTTTTCTGAAGAAGATTTTCGAGGAGAACGTTTCAAAGATTTTCCGCATTCCTTAAAAGGGAATAACGATTTATTGTCACTAACGCAACCACAAGCTATCAAAGCAGTTCACGCAGCTTATTTTGAAGCAGGAGCTGATATTGTAGAAACCAATACGTTCTCAGGAACGACTATCGGAATGGCAGATTACCATCTTGAAGATTTGGTGTATGAACTCAACTACGAATCGGCACGAATTGCCCGTGAAGTAGCCGATGAATTCACAGCCAAAAATCCAGACAAACCTCGTTTTGTAGCCGGGTCAATAGGACCAACAAACAGAACGGCAAGCATGTCACCAGATGTAAATGATCCGGGATACAGAGCCGTAACTTTCGATGATTTGCGCATTGCTTACAAACAACAAGTTGAAGCTTTGATTGACGGAGGAAGTGATTTGTTGTTAGTAGAAACTATTTTCGACACGTTAAATGCTAAAGCAGCACTTTTTGCTATTGAAGAAGTAAAAGACGAACGCAATATTGATATTCCAATTCATGGTTTCAGGAACCATTACGGATGCTTCAGGAAGAACACTTTCAGGGCAAACCGTAGAAGCTTTTTTAGTTTCGGTTTCTCACATTCCATTGCTAAGTGTTGGTTTCAATTGTGCCTTGGGAGCTGATTTGTTGAAGCCTTATTTGCAAACTTTATCACAAAACACTTCGTTCAATGTGTCGGCGCATCCTAATGCAGGATTGCCAAATGCTTTTGGAGAGTACGATGAAACACCAGAGCAAATGCAAGCTTTCATCAAAGAATATTTAGACGATAATTTAGTCAATATCATAGGTGGTTGTTGCGGAACAACGCCAGAACATATCAAGTTGATTGCTGATATTGCGAAGGATTATAAACCAAGAGTATCAACAGCAACGATGTAAACGTAAAGATGCGCTTTACCGCGTCTGAATTATAGCCACGAATTCATTGTAATTATTGGGTTTGAGGCACAAAAAAATAAAAAATGGCACAAGCAGAAACTAGAAAAAACCTTGTATTATCGGGATTAGAGCCTTTAATCATTACGCCGGAAAGCGTTTTTGTGAATATTGGTGAACGAACGAATGTTACAGGTTCTAGAAAATTCCTTCGATTAATCAAGGAAGAAAAATACGAAGAAGCACTCAGTATTGCTAAAGAGCAAGTAGAAGGTGGCGCACAAATCATCGATATTAATATGGATGAAGGAATGCTGGATGGTGAATATGCCATGACAAAATTCCTGAATTTAATTGCTGCCGAACCAGATATTTCCAGAGTGCCAATCATGATTGACAGCTCGAAATGGGATATTATAGAAGCAGGATTAAAAGTAGTTCAAGGAAAGAGTGTCGTAAACTCTATTTCTTTAAAGGAAGGAGAAGAACAATTTATTCATCACGCTAAATTGATTAAGCGTTATGGAGCTGCGGCTATTATTATGGCTTTTGATGAGGTAGGTCAAGCTGACAATTACGAACGCCGAATAGAAATTTGCCAGCGTTTGCGTATGATATTTTGGTAAACAAAGTTGGTTTTCCTCCGCAAGACATCATTTTCGATTTAAATATATTCCCAGTGGCAACTGGAATGGAAGAACACCGCTTGAACGCATTGGATTTCTTTAGAGGAACCAAATGGGTTCGAGAAAATTTGCTAGATGCACACATTAGTGGTGGAGTAAGTAATGTTTCGTTTTCGTTTAGAGGAAATGATACCGTTCGGGAAGCGATGCACTCCGTTTTCTTGTACCACGCTATTCAAAACGGAATGACGATGGGAATAGTAAATCCTGAGATGCTTTCTATTTACGACGAAATTCCAAAGGATTTATTAGAACACGTTGAGGATGTAATCCTAAACCGTCGTGATGATGCAACCGAAAGATTATTGGATTTTGCAGAGAATGTAAAAGGAGATGTAAAGAATAATGAAAAAGCAGTTCAAGAATGGCGTTCGGGAACCGTTCAAGAACGAATTACCCACTCACTTGTAAAAGGGGTCGATGCCTTTATAGAACTAGATGTTGAAGAAGCACGATTGGCAGCTACAAAACCTATTGAAGTTATCGAAATTAACTTGATGACAGGAATGAATGTTGTAGGTGATTTGTTTGGTTCCGGTAAAATGTTTTTGCCACAAGTAGTGAAATCAGCGCGGGTAATGAAAAAAGCGGTGGCCTATTTGTTGCCTTACATTGAAGCTAGCAAACAAGCGGGTGACAAAAAAGGAAATGGAAAAATCCTGATGGCAACTGTAAAAGGCGATGTACACGATATTGGTAAAAATATTGTTAGCGTGGTGCTGGCCTGTAATAATTATGAGATAGTAGATTTGGGCGTAATGGTACCACCTGAAAAAATTATTGCAGCTGCTATTGAGCACAACGTAGATATTATTGGATTAAGCGGATTAATCACGCCATCACTTGATGAAATGGTTTATCTCGCCAAAGAATTAGATAGACGAGGGCTGAAAATCCCAGTAATGATTGGTGGAGCAACGACTTCTAGAGCACATACTGCGGTGAAAATTGCACCTCAATATAGAGAAACAGTAATACACGTAAACGATGCTTCGAGAGCCGTGACGGTGGCTGGAAGTTTATTAAATAAGGACAGAAAGATATACGCAAGCGATATTAGAGCAGAATATGATGCGTTTAGAGAAACATTTTTAAATCGTTCGCGTGATAAAAATTTCCTAACCATTGAGCAAGCCCGAAAAAATAAATTACAGTTGGATTGGGAGAATTTTACTCCTGTAAAACCCAATGTAATTGGAGAACAAACTATCGAAGTCGATTTGGATGTTTTGGTTCCTTATATTGACTGGACACCATTTTTCAGAACATGGGAATTGTTCGGGAAATACCCGGCGATTTTAACAGATGAGGTAGTAGGAGAGCAAGCAACTTCTGTTTTTGCAGATGCACAAGAAATGTTGGAAGTTATTTTGAAAGAAAAGAAATTGACAGCCAAAGGAATTTACGGAATTTTTCCGGCGAATCAAGTCAACGACGATGATATTGAATTGAGTGATGAAAACGGAAAACCATTGCAGACATTCTTGACGTTGCGTCAGCAATCACAAAAAACTAAAGGTGCTCCAAATATCGCATTGTCGGATTTTATTGCTCCGAAAGATAGTGGTAAAACGGATTATATGGGTGCGTTTTGTGTAACGACCGGTTTTGGGGTTGATGAATGGGCGGCTGAATTTGAAAGAGATTTGGACGATTATAATTCGATTATGGTGAAAGCATTGGCGGATCGTTTTGCAGAAGCTTTCGCCAATACCTTCACGAAAAAATCCGAAAGGAAATATGGGGATACGCTGCTGATGAAAATTTAACTACCGAGGCTATGATTGAAGAGGTTTATAAAGGAATTCGTCCAGCACCGGGTTATCCGGCTTGTCCTGACCATTTAGAAAAGCCAACGATTTGGAAATTACTAAATGTAGAACAAGAAATAGGAGTGACTTTGACGGAGAGTATGGCTATGTGGCCAGCCTCATCGGTTTCTGGATATTATTTTGGAAACCCGGAAAGTAAGTATTTTGGACTTGGAAAAATAAAGGAAGACCAAGTTATTGATTACGCTAAACGAAGAAGCGTTTCAACTGAAGTAGCCATGAAATGGTTGAACCCGAATATTGCGGATTAGAAATAGTTTAAAGTTGAAATTTTGTTTAAAGTTTAAAGTTTAAAGTTGTTCGAGAGAACCTTAAACCTTAAACCTTAAACTTCAAACTAAAGAAAATGAAAGTAACACAGCATATAGAAGCAGCTAAAGGAGAAACTTTATTCTCTTTTGAAATTATTCCGCCTCAAAAAGGCAAAAGCATTCAGGAATTATACGATAATATTGATCCGTTAATGGAGTTCAAACCGCCATTTATCGACGTAACCACTTCTCGCGAAGAGTTTATTTATGTTGATAAAGGCAATGGATTATTGGAAAAAAAACTTACCAGAATGCGTCCTGTGAACGCTTGGAATTTGCGCTTCAATCAAGCATAAGTACAATGTAGATACAGTTCCTCATGTGCTTTGCGGTCGTTTTATACAAAAGAAGAAACCGAATATTTATTAGTCGATTGTCATTATTTGGGAATTGATAATGTGATGGCTTTGCGTGGCGATGCGATGAAGGACGAGCAGTCTTTTGTTCCTAAACAAGGAGGAAATGATTTTGCTGTTGATTTGGTAAAACAAATTAACCAACTGAATTGCGGGAAGTACTTGCATGATGTGATGGATGTTGATAACAAAGCCAATTTTTGTATTGGAGTTGCGGGATACCCGGAGAAACATTTGGAATCTCCATCTTTAATTTCCGATTTGAAAAGATTGAAAGAAAAAGTAGATGCAGGTGCTGATTATGTGGTGACGCAAATGTTTTTTGATAATGCTAAATACTTTGAATTTGTTGCTAAAGCCAGAGAAATGGGAATTACCGTTCCTATTATCCCGGGAATTAAACCAATTGCAGTACAAAGACACTTACAGGTATTGCCACAAATTTTCCGAATCGACTTACCCGAAGATTTAATTAATGCTGTTGATCAATGTAAAAATAATGCGGATATTAGACAAGTAGGAATCGAATGGGCGATTCAACAATCGTTAGAATTGAAAGCAGCCGGCGTTCCAGTTTTACATTATTATTCAATGGGAAAATCAGAAAATATTAGACAAATTGCGAGTAAGATTTTTTAATTTTTAATCGTATTTCATAAAAAAAGCTCGTTTAAAATTGGATTTAAACGAGCTTTTTTGTTGTTGTAACTATTTCGTAATCTCTCTAAATACGGCCTCTAAATTTTTATTTTTCTGATTCAGCTGCAAGGTTTTTAAACCATTGGCATTGGCAAAATCAAAAACTGCCGGGCGCATGTCTTTATCCGCTTTGAAAGTCAATTCCCAAATCATATCGTGTGTATTTTTATAAGAAACAAGATTTTCGATTTTGGAAATAGCTTGTTCTTCTATTTTATAATCAAATTCTACTTCGATAACTTGTGCTGCATCTTCGGAAATTAAGTTGTCTAGTTTTTTATCGGTAACAATTTTGCCGTTATTGATGATAATCACGCGGTCACAAATCGCTTCAACTTCCTGCATAATGTGCGTAGAAAGGAAAACCGTTTTGTCTTTACCCACGTTTTTAATCACATTACGAATTTCCATCAATTGGTTTGGGTCTAAACCTGTAGTTGGTTCATCAAGAATCAAGACGTCAGGATTGTGCAATAAAGCATTGGCAAGACCTACACGCTGGCGATATCCTTTAGATAATTGCCCTATTTTTTTATGACTTTCGGTACTTAAACCGGTCAATTGAATTACTTCTTCGATACGGGATTTGGCTACTTTATAGACATCAGCATTGAAAGCCAAATATTCCCTCACATACAAATCCAAATACAACGGATTGTGTTCTGGAAGGTAACCAATAGAAAGTTGAACGGCTTTTTGTTGAGTGTTTACATCGTTTCCATTTACGATTGCTGAACCTTCATCGGCATTAATGTAGGTTGTCAATATTTTCATCAAAGTCGATTTTCCGGCTCCATTTGGACCTAAAAAGCCAACGATTTCTCCTTTTTTTATAGAAAACGAAATGTTATCCAATGCTTTTTGGGCACCGTAGCTTTTTGATATATTATTTACTTCTATTGACATGGAATTTTATTTGTTGCAAAAGTAAACAGAAAAAGCATTGATTTATTGTTTTTTGTAGCTCAATAGCTAAAAAGTCCTTTGTCAAAGTTTTACAAAGCGGGATGATATTCTGTTTTAGATTTATATATTTACCCTAAACTATATAGATATGAATTTGAAAAATACACAATCGGGCAGTTTCTTGAAAAATTACAAAAGTATTTTATTGCTACTTGGCGGAAGTCTGGCAGGAAGTATTTTGGGTTTAGTTTTTGGAGAAGGAGTAGAGGTGATTAAGCCTTTGGGCGATATATTTCTGAATTTATTGTTTACAGCAATTATCCCGTTGATTTTTTTTACGATCGCATCTTCGATTGCTAATTTATGAAAAATCAGAGAAACTAGGAAAATTGTTTGTCATTGTCATTGGAGTATTTTTAAGTACAGTACTGATTTCTGCTATTTTGATGATAGTTGGTGTATTGTTTATTTCCCATTCAGCAAGATATTATCATTTCTAAAATCCCACTAGAAACTATTCAGGAAAGCACTACAGGTTCACAAATTACCCGAGTTGCTTACAGCGGGGGATTTTTATCGAGCTACTTTCTCGAAAAAGTATGTTGGCGCTCATCATATTTTCGTTTTTAATGGGATTTGCCAGTTTGCAATCGGGCGAAAAAAGGGAAAGATTTCAGTCGAGTTCATTGAATTCAGGTAATGAAGTGATGAAACAATTGTTACACGTTCGGTTATGAAAACAGCTCCAATAGGATTGGGTGCTTATTTTGCATATCAAGTTGGGATTTTTGGACCGCAATTGTTTGGTGCTTATGCAAAACCATTGGGACTGTATTATGCGGTTTGCGCGTTTTATTTTGTCGTGTTTTTTAGTTTGTACGCTTTTATCGCCGGAGGAAAATTAGGATTTAAAGTGTTTTGGAAGAAGTAAATGTACACCTTCTTTAACGGCGTTAGGAACTTGTAGCAGCATTGCAACAATTCCTGCCAATCTGGAAGGTGCAGAACAAATGAATATTCCGAGACGCTGTTCGGAATGTAGTTATCCCACTTGGCGCACCTTTGCATAAAGACGGTTCTAGTATGTCGTCGATAATAAAAATTGCGGTTATTTTTGCTATGTTTGGTAAAGATTTTACGAGATCCAAATACCTTATTGATGGCATTGGGAATTACGGTTCTTGTTTCGGTGGTCGAAGGCGGAATTCCAAATGGAGGTTATATAGGAGAAATTTTGGCGATAACCGTTTATGGATTTCCTATGGAGCAGGCTTTGCCGGCTGCAATGATTGTAGGAACTTTGGTAGATCCAATGGCGACGTTGCTGCAATGCGAATGGTCATTTGGTCTCGGCAATGATGGTAGCTCGAATTTCGGAAGGGAAAAAATGGCTTACTGAAAAATTAGTAGCGTAATTTGGTTTGATTTTAAGGGTAAAATTCTGGAAAAAGAATATTTCAATTTCTGAAAATCATAAAGACACGCTGAATTAAAAAATATTTTAAAAGCCTTTTTTTAATTATTACATAATTAATAACCAGTTTTTTAGCGAATTCCTTTTTTTTGTTCAATAAAATCAGCTTTTTTTTGGGTTAGCTGGAAATTATGTATACATTCGCAGAGTAATTAATACAAAATGGCCAACAAGATGTTGAGTAACCGATTTTATTTTAGCAATTCTTATTATTTCTTCTGGAAAGTAGAAAGGGATTGTTGTATGGTTATTTGATTATAAAAATTAAATTGATACTATAAATATACAATCCCGATGAAAATCGGGATTTTGTTTTGCTTAAAAAGGTGTAAAAATGAATGAAATAATTGGAATACAGGGGATAACGGGTTCTTTTCACCATCAGGTGGCACAAGAATATTTCAGATCTTCAGGCAGTTGCTGTCGATGAATGTTTGTCTTTTGAAGAATTAGTGGATAACCTACTTTCAGGCAAATCAGATCAAGCAGTTATGGCGATAGAGAATTCTATTGCGGGTCCTATTGTTCTACCAGAATATACGCATTGATTGACAAAAATAATTTGCACATAATAGGAGAACATTATTTGAGAATTCATCAGAATTTAATGGCTTTAAAAGGTCAAAAAATGGAAGATACTCTGGAAGTACATTCGCATCCTATGGCTATTTTACAATGTATGGAATTCCTGAAAAAATACCCAAACATAAAATTAGTCGAAGACAAAGATACTGCTGAAACGGCGCGTCGAATTGCGGGAAAAACAGTTGAAAGGAATTGCCGCGATTGCCAGTAAAACCGCTTCGGAAATGTATGATTTAGAAATTTTGGCTCCGGAAATTCAAACGATTAAAAATAATATGACTCGTTTTGTGATTATCAAAAAGGACAATTCTTTTGTCCCGGAAAACGAAATAAACAGAGCGTCCATTAAATTCGAATTGGATCACAAACGTGGCAGTTTGGCTGCAGTACTAAATGTAATGAGTGATTGTAAATTGAATTTAACCAAAATTCAGTCGTTACCAAAAATAGAAACACCTTGGAAATATTCGTTTTTTGTGGATGTTACTTTCGAGAAATACGAAGATTATGCAAAAGCAAAGTCACTATTAATACATTAATGGCGGAGTATTTCAAAGTGTTAGGCGAATATAAAAACACAAAATTATAATTAGTCGAAAGCTACAAAGTTACAAAGTCAAAAGAATCTTAAAATTTACACCATACGATTACTACAGCGAAACGTCTCGATATAATTGAAGAATATTATTTCTCATCAAAATTGAGAGAAGTAAGACAACTGCCTTCTGAAGGGAAACCAATTATTAATATGGGAATTGGAAGTCCGGATTTACAACCGTCACAAGCAGTAATTGATGCAGTAGTTCTGGCAATGCAAGATGAAAATGCGCATCGATACCAAGAGTTATCAAGGATTACCGGAATTGCGTCAAGGCATGGCTGATTTTTACAAAAATCGTTACGGAGTTGTGTTGAATCCGGCTAACGAAATCTTGCCTTTGATGGGTTCCAAAGAGGGAATTATGCATACTTCACTGGCTTTCTTGAATGAAGGCGATCAGGTGCTGATTCCAAAATCCCAGGATATCCAACATACACTTCAGGTAAACTAACTTAGTAGGAGCAGTTCCAGTTTATTATGACTTAAAAGAAGTGAATAATCGGGAACCGGATTTTGAAGCTTTGGAAAAACTGGATTTATCGAAAGTGAAAATAATGTGGATTGGTTATCCGCACATGCCAACGGGAGCAAGAGGAAGTTTGGAGTTGTTTTCAAGATTAGTGGCTTTCGCCAAAAAAAATAATATTTTGTTAGTCAATGACAATCCGTATAGTTTTGTTTTTGAATGACAATCCAATGAGTTTGTTGCAAGTTGAAGGCGCAAAAGATGTGGTTTTAGAATTGAATTCTTTGAGTAAGACTTTTAACATGGCGGGCTGGAGAGTTGGAATGCTTACTAGAGGAAATGCAGCTTGTATCGATGCAGTTTTAAAAGTAAAAAGCAACATGGATAGCGGAATGTTTTACGGGATTCAAAAGGGCGCAATTGAAGCATTGAAAAGTGACAAGACTTGGTTTGAATCGATGAATGCGATTTATAGGGAACGCAGAATTCTTACCGAGCAACTGGCAGAGAAATTAGGTTGTAAAGTGTATAAGGAAGGTGTTGGATTATTTGTTTGGGCAAAATTGCCAGGACGGGATTGCATCAGCAGCGAAATTTACTGATGAAATATTTATATGACAAATCTATTTTCATTACACCGGGAAACCATTTTTGGTTCTAATGGAGAAGGATACATACGATTTGCACTTTGTGTAAAAGAAGAAAAAGTACAGGAAGCTATAGAAAGATTTCGGGATTTAGGATTTTTTGATTTAGGAATTCAAATTAATCCTAATTCGAAAATCCCGAATCCCAAATAATATAAAATATGAAAATATACGTAATTCGAATAGGATTGATAGGCGGTTCGATGGCATTGGACATTAAAACGTTGCATCCTGAAGTCAAAATTTATGGAATTGGTACGCAACGAAAGTCATTTGGCGGAAGCCATAGCTTTAGGAGTTGTTGATGAAGGCGCGGCATTTGATGATTTAGTGGATGCAGACTTTGTTATCGTTTCGGTTCCTGTTTGATGTAGCGCTGGTTGTATTGCCAAAAGTATCTCGATGTTATTGGGGATAATACGATTGTTTTTGAAGTGGGTTCAACTAAAATGCCTATTTGTGAAATGATTGCCAATCATCCTAAAAGAAGGAATTTTACTAGCCACACATCCTATCGCAGGAACGGAGTTTCCAGGACCTATCTGCGAGCAATAAAAGGATTGTTTCGAGGGAAAACGAATATCATTTGTGAGGTCGAAAAAACAACTTTCAAGTTACAAGCAAAAGCGTTGGATTTGTTTAAAGCAATGGGAATAGAGAATCCGTTCTATGGATCCGAAATCACATCAGTAAACATATTGCTTATGTGTCACGCATTTGTCGCATATCAGTGCCTTTATGTTGGGAAAAACGGTAATCAATAAAGAGAAGGATGAACAGGAAATTGTTATTTTTGATATGGCAGGTTCCGGTTTTGAAAGCACGAGATTTCGATTAGCCAAAAGTTCCCCAGCAATGTGGACGCCGATTTTTAAAACAGAATAAAAAAGCGTGTTTGTAAAAACTTTGGAAGAATACATTTCGAATTTGTCAAAGTTTAAAGAGTTATTAGAAAAGGAAGAATACTGAGTGCGATTTACAATGAAATGCAAACCGTCAAATAAAAATAAAGGAAATATTGTTAAAACGGAATAAAGAACGTGAAAAAGTGATCAGTCACATTTTACACAAGCTAAAAAAGAACAACACAAAAAACTAAAAAAATAAAATTAGAAAAGATGGAAAACAAGAAAGAAATGAGAAATTGGTTGAATGAATTCAATTTGACTCATCCATTTGTGATCGCAGGACCTTGTAGTGCTGAAACAGAAGAACAAGTATTGAAAAATGCACAATGAATTTGAAAGATTCAGATGTAAGTGTTTTTTGGAGCAGGAATTTGGAAGCCAGGGACGCGTCCGGGAGGATTGTGAAGGTGTTGGAGAAATTGGATTGAAATGGTTAAAAAAAGCGAAAGAACAAACCGGATTGCTAATGCGAACGGAGCAGTGGCGAATGCTGCTCCACGTAAAATTAGCTTTGGAATATGATATCGATGTATTATCGATTGGTGCCAGAACGGACCGTCAATCCATTTGCAATGCAGGAAATTGCAGATGCTTTAGCGGGAACTCAAAAAATCGTATTGGTTCAGGACTTAAGAATCCGGGAGAATCCAGACTTGTCTTTATGGTTGGGTGGTGTTAGGCTGTTCCATAGGTCAGGAATTGAAAAATTAGGAGTAATTCACAGAGGTTTTTCTACATACGAAAAAACAAAACACAGAAATATTCCAGAATGGCAGATTGCTATCGAATTGCAAAATAAATCCCCTGATTTACCTTTAATCATTGACCCGTCTCATATTACAGGAGACACGTAAAATGATTCTTGAAGTAACGCAGGAAGCTTTGGATTTGAATTATGATGGTATGATTATCGAAACACATTACGATCCGGACAATGCTTGGAGTGATGCTGCACAACAAGTTACACCAGACGCTTTGAAACAAATTTTTATTGATTTGAAAGTGAGAAAAGTAAATGATGTATCTGATGAGTTTACTCAAAAAATGGCTAAGTTAAGAGCTAATATAGATGTTTTAGATGCTACTTTATTGGAATTATTAGGGAAGCGTATGAAGGTAGCAGACGAAATAGGTCAGGTGAAAAAAGATGCTAACGTTGCTGTATTGCAAAACAATCGTTGGAATGAAATCCTTGGAAAAATGATTTTAGAGGGTGAGAAAAAAGGATTGACTGAAGAATTTGTACTAAAAATGTTCGAAGCGATTCACCCAAGAAAGTATTGGTCACCAAGAAAAAGTATTGAACGCATAATCATTGCTTTTTTTCAAAAAATAAATCCCTACAGCTTTTTTCAAAAGGTGTCGGGGATTTTTTATTTATAGGTAGTTTCAAAAACTTTAAACTTTATCCCGAAGTGTCGGGATAAACTTGAAAACAAAATTTTACCTTTGCACCATGACAGGACTAGTATACAAATCTACAGGAAGTTGGTACACCGTAAAATCTGAACAAGGTGATTTTATCGAATGCCGTATGAAAGGGAAATTCCGAATGACAAAGGAATCAAAAGTACCAATCCTATTGCTGTGGGCGATATTGTGGATTATGAACTCGAAGAATCCTCAGATACTGTTACGGGAACCATTCACAAGATTCACGACAGGAAGAACTGTACTCGTTCGGAAATCTGTGAATTTATCACATCAAATGCATATTATTGCGTCTAATATTGATAGGGTTTTCTTGTTGGTTACCATTAATAATCCGCCAACGACTTTTAATTTTATAGATCGTTTTTCTGGTTACTGCCGAAGCATATGGAATTGAAACGATACTGGTTTTTAACAAAATAGATACGTTTGACGATGCCACTTTAGATGAACAATTATCCATGCAACGCGTATATCAAGAAATTGGATATAAATGTTTGAGAGTTTCTTCGACTGAAATGAAAGGAATTGAGGAGTTGAAAGCAATGATGATTGGTAAAGTGACCATGTTTTCCAGGGCATTCCGGTGTGGGGAGATCAACATTGGTAAATGCAATGGAGCCTTCTTTACATTTAAAAACAAAAACAATTTCTGAAGCAAGCAAGCAAGGACAACACACAACTACTTTTGCCGAAATGTATGATTTGTCTTTTGATGCTAAAATTATCAGACACGCAGGTATCAAAGGTTTTGGAATTGTAGGGCAAAATAGAAAAGAAGAAATTAGCGGCTATTTTCCTGAATTTTTCAAATTGAAAGATCAGTGTAAATTTAATAATTGTTTGCATAAAGACGAACCGCATTGTGCTATTAAAACCGCATTAGAAAAAGACGAAATCGCTTGGTCCCGTTATAGAAGTTATCTTAAAATTCTGGAAGGCGATGATGAAAATTACCGAACGGATATTCATAATGAAGATAGGATAATCAGTGATAAAACGAGGGAATAACAATAGCAATTTCAAAAATCAATTTCAATTTCAAAAATGAAAATCGTCCTTCAAAGGGTTTCCTCCGCCTCCGTAACTATAGACAATAAAATTGTAGCCGATATCCAAAAAGGACTATTGGTTTTCGTCTGGTATTTGAAGATGCCGATACTCAAGAAGATATAGATTGGCTGGTTAATAAGATTACTAACATCCGCATTTTTGGCGATGAAAATGATGTGATGAATTTATCTGTAAAAGATGTTGACGGAGATATTATTGTGGTTAGTCAATTTGCGTTGCATTGCTTCTTACCAAAAAAGGCAATATCGTCCTTCCTATATCAAAGCTTCAAAACCAGAAGTGGCCATTCCATTGTATGAGAATTTTGTAAA
>NZ_JBTGUX010000013.1:0-16384 GCF_054343775.1 Flavobacterium sp. GNP001 | reverse complement strand
AAATGGACACATTAATTATTCCAACTGGCTTGTATGCTGTATTTGTATACAAAGGAGACGGAGCAACTGCACCCGCTTTTTTTGAATCGATTTTTAGCAGTTGGTTGCCAAATTCTATTTACGAATTGGCAGATCGTCCGCATTTTGAAATTCTTGGTGAAGAATATCAAAAAAACAATCCCAATTCTGAGGAGGAAGTATGGATTCCAATTCAATTTAAATAAGAGTTTACTTTATACAATTATTACTTTAAAAAGCAATGATTGAATATTGAAGCCGCTGTTCCTATTATTTATGCTAAATAGATAATACATTTGCAAAAATAAAAAGCTTAAATCAATGACAACTCATCTCGCATTACTCCGTGGTATTAATGTTTCCGGTCACAGTATGATAAAAATGGACTCGCTAAAAACGACTTTGGAAGCTATTGGTTTTCAAAATGTGCAAACCTATATTCAATCCGGAAATGTTTTTGTAGATACAGAGGAGGAAAATGCGGCTGCTGTTGGATTCAAAATTAAGCAGGAAATTTTTAAGGCTATTTGGTCATGAAGTACCTGTTGTGGTTATTGGTTCCGCTGATTTAGAAGCATGTTTCAAGAACAATCCTTTCTTGAAGGAAAAGGAAATTGATACTAAAAAATTGTATGTGGCATTTATTTCTACTACCCTTGCAAAGCACCAGTATGAATGATTTGAAAATTAGCCAATTCAAGCCAGACGAAGCCAGTATCGACGGCAATAAAATCTTTATAAAATATGCTGTTGGTGCGGGAAAAACGCGATTTGATCAAAAATACATCGAGAAAAAATTGAATGTAATAGCAACAATCCGCAATTGGAATACAGTCACGCAATTGCTAAAAATGTACGAGGAAAGATAATAAGGCTTTAAGGTTTGGTTTAACCGCTAATTTGCTAATTTTTTAATTGGGTTATCACCCATTTTAAATTTGCGAATTAGCGGTATTTTTTTAGAGTCAAAAGAACAATGTTTCAGAATCTATTTTTAACTTTTTTAACTTTAGAAAAAAATAATTTTAATTTTACGCAACCTTTTGCAAGAAGTAGTACCTAAAAATATATGTTTAAAATCTGATACATGAAAAAACTAATCATTCTTGTTGCTTTTTTTTCAATTTATTAAGTTCTTGTTCAAAGGGTGATGCTGTAATAACAGATAGTAGTGGTTATTATGGAAAATGGACTTTGATATGCAATGTCGGGTTCTATTCCAAATTCTGAAACTACTGGCGCAGCAATGGAATGGCAGGAATTTTATTTGTTCAATACTAACGGAACATTTACAAAATCCAGCGAAAGAAATTCGGTTAAAACTACCACTTTCGGGAACTTACACGACAACAACTCAATCTGACGGAACATCTTTTGAATTAACATATCCCAATGACAGCGTAATTATAGGCAGTTGTTACGGAAATCGTAAAGAAGGACTGTTTTTAGACACCAATAATTCCTTGTCCAGTACATGGAGTTATTGCGATGGTCCCTGTTAAAATATAAAAAGTTAATCATAAGTGGTTATTGTAAAAGCATTTTTCATAAAATTTAGTTCTGGTTAATTATAGAATGATAAAGCACTTTTGCTAAAGAGTAGTCTGAAGTTGAAAAACTTTTGATGCTCTTTTTCTATTATCTAGTCTAATAGTAGGATAAGTGCTTTCCAGCAATAAAAGTTGGAGGATAAGTACAAAAAAAATTATATTTACTTACAAATTAATGCAAATGCAAAACCTTACATTGAGGATGTAAAACCTCTAATATCTAGTGCTATGAATTTAAAACTTTCTTTTGTTTTTACGGTGTTTTTTGTTTGTGTTTCAATGGCGCAAAACGGAAATCCAAACGATTATTTATCGGCTCAGTTTCATAAAGAGCGAAGAGCGGCATTGCGTACCAAATTACCTCAAAATAGTGTTGCACTATTTTTTAGCAATCCCATTCGGAATCAGAGCTAATGATGTAGACTTTATTTTTCACCAAGATCCTGATTTTTATTATTTGACAGGATATAAAGAACCAAATGCAGTTTTAGTAGTCTTTTCGAACAATCAAGCCAACAAGTGATGGAAAGTCATTACAACGAATTGCTTATATGTTCAGGAGAAAAATCCAAGAGCGGAGCAATGGACAGGAGTGCGTTTAGGAACGGAAGGCGCCAAAAAAGAGCTGGGTTTTGAAAATGTATTTCAATGGGTCAGCGTTTTTAAATTCGGGGATTGATTATGCCAGTTTTGACACTGTTTTCTTTAAGGAATTTCAAGAGGATACCCGAAATTTGAAAAATGAAAAAGCGGATTTATACAAGTTAATTGGAGCGTTTCAAATCCCAAATCGGCTACAACGAAAAAGTGAAAGTCTCAAATGGATTCGAATATGCAAAAAGAAGTTAATGCTAAAAAAAGCGTCACTTTAAAAAAAGCAACAATAAATACCAAATCGATTTTGACGTATATGGCGAGTTTGCGAGAGAAGAAAACCAAAGAGGAGTTGGTTTTATTGACAAAAGCAGTTCGAATTTCGGCAATGGGACAACGTGAAATTATGAAAGCAATGCATCCGGGAATGTCTGAATCAGAAATACAGGGAATTCACGAATTTGTATACAAAAAATACGGTAGCGAGTTTGAGGGATATCCTTCAATAGTGGGCGCAGGGAACAACGGTTGCGTGTTACATTATATTGAAAACAGCAAAATGAAAGTCGAAAACGAATTGGTTCTAATGGATTTAGGGGCTGAATATCATGGCTACACGGCAGATGTTACCCGAACTATTCCTGCTAACGGAAAATTTTCTACGGAGCAAAAACTGATTTATGATTTGGTTTATGAAGCCCAAGAAGCGGGAATTGCTGCCGCGAAAATTGGAAATAGTTTCAATGCTCCTGATGCTGCGGCACGAAAAATAATCAGTGCCGGTTTAGTGAAACTAGGAATTGTTAAAAACAGAACAACGAATCCCGAAAATATTTTCCGCACGGAACCTCGCATCACATCGGGTTAGATGTTCACGACCCGGGTTTATATAACTGCCTTTGAAGCCGATATGGTAGTGACAGTTGAGCCTGGAATTTACATACCAATAGGAAGTGATTGCGATAAAAAATGGTGGGGAATTGCGGTACGAATCGAAGATGATATTCTGATTACTGCAAACGGCCCCGTAAACTTGTCGGCAGAAGCACCAAGAAAATCAGATGCAATTGAACAGCTTATGCAAGAAAAAAGTATGTTGGATGGATTTACGTTACCGACCTTAGATAATTAGGTAGAGTTGTTTTTGTTCACGATTTGTATTGAATTTTTTAATTTTGCTAATAATAATTTGGATAATGAAAGTATTGTTTGTTAAGTAAAAAAATAATAATGATAGCTTCCTCTCATTTATTAAAGTTTCCATAAAATAAAAAGGGTACAAAATTTATGGATTCTAAAATTTGTAATATTGTAGTCTTATTTTCTTTTCGCATCATTATAATCGAGCATTCCTAATGATGTAATACAAAAAATATCTAAAATTAAATTTTCAGAAATAAAGCATAAAAATACCTACAAAAATGATCAAACCTGAAAAATCCCTAAATGAAGAAGAAAGATTAAATCTACTTGAATCGTATGCAATTTTAGATACTTTGCCTGAGGAAGAGTATGATAATTTAACCTTGATCGCATCACAAATATGCAACACTCCCATTGCTTTTATTAGTTTTATCGATTCTGAAAGACAATGGTTTAAATCCGTGATGGGTTTAAATATGACAGAAGTAGAGCGTGATTTATCTATGTGTGGCCACGCCATAAATGATCCTTCTAATGTTATGGTTGTACCAGATACTAGAAATGACGTTCGGTTTTTTGACAATCCGGCAGTTACTGGTGAAGCAAACGTAGTTTTTTACGCGGGTGTACCACTCGTAAATGATAAGGGAATACCGCTAGGAACCTTGTGCGTTATAGATAACAAGCCCAAAACATTGACAGATGTCCAAATAGCTTCCTTAAAAGCATTGTCTCAACAAACGATGAAGTTATTAGAATTGCGACTGAATAAATTAAATCTAGAAAAAACTTTAGAAGCGTTAGAAAAAACGAATACAGAGTTGGAACGGTTTGCTTACATAGCAGCTCATGATCTCAAATCACCATTGGCGAACATAAGTGGATTAAGTGACCTTTTAATTTCTGATTATAGTGATGCAATGAATCAAGAAGGAAACGAAATATTAAACTTAATTAAGAGTTCTTCAGACAAGTTGAAAGAAATGATTGATAGCTTGCTTATTTTCAGTAAATCAATTACAATTGAAAAAGTAAAAACTAGTGTACTAAATATTTCAGTTTTAGAGCATGAATTGAGACAACTTTTTGCTTTTAATACTGAAGTTTCTATTGTTTTCAAATCGAATGTTACTGCTATAAATACTAATAAAACAGCTTTTGAACAGATGTTAATTAATTTAGTTTCAAACGCAATAAAATACAACGATAAAGAAAAAAAAACAAGTATCAACATTGAAATAATAGACAAGGAGAATTTCTATACCATCACCGTAAGCGATAATGGACCTGGAATATTAAAGGAAGACCAAGAATCTATTTTTGAGCTATTTGAGGTAGCAGCGGCAACAGATAAATTCGGAGATCGCGGAACTGGCATTGGTTTAGCTACAGTAAAAAAGTTAGTTGAAGCGCTTCATGGCACTATCAAAGTTGAGTCGGAAATGGGTATAGGAACAAAATTTATTATGACACTTGCACACTAATAAAAATGCGCAATTAGTGTTATTGACTTCCATAAATTTTAGGTTCAGGAAGTGGTAGTAAATCACAATACCAAAATCCATAATCAAAAGCATCAGTTGCACTAGTATCGCAAGCGGTATCTGAGGCGTCTTCTTTCGCGGGTTTTTCATATTTACGGTATACGACTTCTCCTATTTCAAGAAAGCTATTGTTTTTGAGAATATGGGCCCATCAAAAGTGAAAGTATGAAATTCGCCGTTTTCGCCACAAACATCAACATTTTCAGGTAAATCATTGATGAAATTTTGATCTATAACGCGACCAACAAAGCTTTTATCTAAATATCGTTCGTTTGCACAAACCACAATCGTTTTAAATCCTAAACTGATAAATTCTTGAATGAGTTCGTGAGTTGGGATCTTCCAAAGCGGAAAAATGCCTTCAAAACCTATTTCGGCTAATTTATCTTCACGGTATTTACGCAGATCTTCGAGGAAGATATCACCAAAAATAGAATGCGTGACACCTTGTTTTTTTAGTTTGGCCAATGTTTCGCGCATCACATTTTCATAGACTTCCATCGTGGGCATTACGGGAATTTGCATGATTTCAAGTGGTAATCCAATGCTTTCGGCCTGTTGTTGCAATAATTCCACTCGCACGCCGTGCATCGAAATACGCTGATACTGCTCGTTTACGCTGGTCAGTAAACAGGCAATTTCAATTTCTGGATTTTGTAGGGTTTTGTATAAGGCCAGCGCCGAATCTTTTCCGCTGCTCCAATTAAATAAGGCTTTCTTTTTCAATGTAATTATCTTCTGATTATCTGGAGGTAAACTTACAAAATTAGTCGGATTAGTTTGGGAAACCTTTGTAACTTTGGGAATCGCAGCATTAAACGCCATGAAATTCATGAAATACCTTCTTCTCTTAATATCTGCCAGTCACATTCGCGCCAACAAACCCAATCTGTCGATTTTAAAACGGTTCGGTGGACAGATAACAATTAATTCTAAGGCTAAATCTGTTAGCAGGAGCATGTCAGTTATTGGTTTTGATGTTTTGAAAGCTAGCAGACACCATTAAAATTGACGCGCAGAATATGGAGTTTTCTGGATTAGAAATTAGATCGGAAAACCGATTCAATTATACTACAAATGGAAAGCAAATTACAAATCGTATTTCACGTTTCAAAAAAGGAAAAAATAACGCTGACTTTTCACTATGTTGGCCAAGCCAAAGCAAGCCATGTATTTTGTTGGCTCAGAAGCAAAAGACAATGTGCAAATCTGGACGCAGGGGCAAGGAAAAAACACCAGTCAATTGGCTGCCGAGTTTTGATGATGTCAATGAGAAAGTGATTTTTAGTTTGGAAATAGTAGAATATGATTCAAAGACTATCAGGTAATTTCGAACGGAATTTTGAAAAGTAAGGTCAACACTTGATGCGACTGACCGGTATTGGCAGATACCAACATGCAAAAACCAATGAGTTCTTATTTATTGATGCTTGCCATCGGAAAATTTGAAAAAACCAGCCAAAAATCAAAATCAGGAATTTCCTTTAGAAATGTATTTGGAAACAAAAGACGCCACTAAAGTTGAACCAACTTATCGGGATTCTAAAACGGATGTTTGATTTTTTAGAAAAGGAAATAGGAGTGAAGTATCCTTGGGGAATTTACAAACAAGCGCCTGTTCGGGATTTCTTGTATGCCGGAATGGAAAACACATCGGCAACACTTTTCAACACGCGTTATGTGGTCGATTCTACAGGTTTTGAGGACAGAAGTTACACGAATGTCAATGCACATGAATTAGCCCATCAGTGGTTTGGGAATTTAGTCACTGCCGAAAGCGGAAAACACCATTGGTTGCAGGAGGGTTTCGCAACCTATTATGCGTTGCTGGCCGAAAAGGAAATCTATGGTGAAGATCATTTTTATTCCAAATTATACGAGACGGCTTCAACAACTGAAATTTGCTTCCCGAACGGATACCATTCCAGTTTTGAATGCCAAAGCCAGTTCGCTGACTTTCTATCAAAAAGGCGCATGGGCACTTTTTGTTTTACACGAAAGAAATAGGAGATAAGGCGTTTAAAAAAGCGGTATCAAACTATTTGAAAAAACATGCATTTCAGAATGTGAATACCCCAGGATTTCTTTGCTGAAATCGAAAAAAGTATCGAGACTATGATTTGGATAGTTTTAGTAAAGTATGGCTTGAAACTACCGTTTTCAATACGCAACAAGCCAATAGGTTATTGCTTAAAAATAAAGCGATTCAGCTGCTGTTTGAAGTTGAAAAATTAAAAAACAAGCCGTTGTCAGAGAAAAGAGGATTTTCTGGAAAAAACAATGCAATCTGACGTTTATTTTTCGGTAAAAGAAGCGATTCTGAATCAATTGAAAAATGAAAAATGGGAAGATAAAAAGAGTCTTTTTATTTTAGCTTTAGAAACTAAAAATGTGCAATTGCGCCAAACATGTTGCTAGCAGCATTGAATGAAATTCCGGAGAGTTTCAGAACGCAATATGAAACTTTATTAGACGATAAATCATATCAAACACAAGAACTGGCGCTGTATAATTTATGGAATAATTTTCCAGAGCAACGCAGTCAGTATTTGGATAAATCAAAAAATTGGATAGGTTTCAATGATTATAATTTGCGGACCTTATGGCTGACTTTAGCACTTTCGACACCAAATTACCCGCATGACAGAGCAAGCTTTGGAAACCGAATTAATACACTATTCATCCATAAATTATGAGGCGAATACCAGGCAAAATGCTTTAGAGAAATTACTCGCTTTCAAAATGACAAATGACGTTGTTTTGAAAAATCTCGTAAATGCTACCACGCATCACATGTGGCAATTCACGAAATTTGGTAGAGATAACTTAAGAAAATTATTGATAAACCCGGAAATGAGAGTTTCTTTGGAAAGAATAGTTCCTGATTTAAATGAGGCGGAACAGTTTCAATTGAATCGGTTGTTGAAGGAATAAGTCGGAAATCAACAGGGATTTAAAAACGCAAATTCACTAATTTCAAACGATAATTCTATGTTAGAAATTAGTGAATTTGAGCATTTTCTATGGCTGTACAATGTTTTACCACAATCAGCCCCACTTCGTTTTTGATGTAGGCTAAAGCAGCGTTGCTAGGCGATTGTTTTTCCATCAAATCGCTTAAAACTACTTCACGCAATTTATCGGCATTGTCAACACGATCACTCATATTCGCTTTTCGAATCATTTGGATTGTAGCATTTTTTGCCGTGACAATAATTGTCCAACATTCATCTGACATGTAGATTTGTTGGGTCAAATTGTGTTCAAATTCTTGTTCGACATGCGCAATTATCATGATTTTCGTAATCGTTTTTATCGTTAGAAATCGGAGCAATCCGAATCAATAACTTAGTGGGATTAATGCGTTCCAAGTACAGATGACATACGCTCATAAGCCTGTAAGCGCAGTGGTAAGGCCTCTTTTTGAGCCTCTTTGTTTAGTAAACAACCAGCGTCTTGCCTTCTTGCTGATCTTTGGAATGGAGAGTCAAATAAATAGTAGGCTACAAGCCGCCAGTGACAATTGCCGGTAAGCGTGTAAGCTGAGTAATTCTATGATTTTTGTAGAATCCATGTTTATTATGAAAATTATAGGAGCAAAAATATACTTTTTTGACTACAAATCAATTTCTATTTTACTAGCAATAAATCAATACCGAATAGTATTTTTGCCAATCACAACGAGACAACTGAAAATGCAATAGTTTATAATGGAAACCTACATATTAGTTTTACTTTGTTTGGCTGCCTTTGCGGCAGGATTTATTGATGCTATTGTTGGCGGAGGAGGGTTGATACAAACTCCCATGGGATTGATTTTATTGCCTAATCTTGCCTGTTTCAACCGTAATAGGAACCCTGAAAGTTCCTGCTTTTAGTGGGACATCTTTTGCAGCGTATCAGTATCTTGAAAAAGGTAGATATGAACTGGAGACTGCTTGCTCGATCATGATGCTTTTGGCCTTTCCTTCGGCATTTTTAGGCTCTACTTTGTTGACGTATGTGAGCAATGATTTCATGAAACCGTTATTGCTGGTTGTTCTTTCTTTTTTAGTGATTTATACCTACGCCAAGAAAAATTTTGGGCAACACATTGAAAAGAATCATTCCTCCAAGAACTCAAATTTGGAATGCGATTGCAATCAGTTTCGTAGTTGGTTTGTATGATGGGTTTATTGGTCCAGGAACCGGGAAGTTTTTTGGTAGTGGCTTTTATAGCCATCATGGGATTCGATTTTTTGCACGCTTCCGCAAATGCCAAAATGGTGAACTCTGTCGACTAATTTTGGCTCCATTTGCCTTTTTATGTTGAAAGGCAAAATCATTTGGGCTGATTGCCATTGCCAATGGCTGCTCAGCAATGCTTTGGGCGGTTGGATTGGGGCCAAACTGGCCATCAATAAAGGAAATAGTTTTATCCGAATTTTCTTTTTGGTCGTGGTTGTGGGGACTTTAATCCGTTTTGCATACGATGTCTTTTTTAAAGATTAGCAACTTTGTCTAATGGCTTTCTAGCAAGTGAGTTTTTGGTTAAATCAGAACTCATTATGATTGTAATTTAAACCTGTTTTCTAAATCTTAAATTCTTATTTTTGCATAATAAATTTTAAATTTCTCCATGCATAAATATATCGATCAACTCAACGAAGCCCAACGTGAACCTGTTCTTCAAAAAGACGGGCCAATGATTATCATCGCTGGTGCGGGCTCCGGGAAAACGCGTGTGTTGACTATAAGAATTGCTTACTTGATGAATCAGGGCGTTGATGCCTTCAATATTTTATCGCTTACGTTTACCAATAAAGCGGCACGGGAAATGAAAACCCGAATCTCCCAAATTGTAGGGGCAAGTGAGGCCAAAAACCTTTGGATGGGGACATTTCACTCGGTTTTTGCCAGAATTTTACGTTCCGAAGCCGATCATTTGGGCTATCCTTCGAATTTTACGATTTATGACTCCCAGGATTCATTGCGTTGTATCTCCGGGATTATCAAAGAAATGCAACTCGATCAGAGATGTCTATAAACCAAAACAGGTTTTAAGCAGAATTTCCAGTTATAAAAACAGCTTGATTACCGTAAAAGCCTATTTTAATAATCCTGAATTACAAGAAGCGGATGCAATGGCTAAGAAGCCAAGATTGGGAGAAATTTATCAAAATTATGTTGATAAATGCTTTAAATCAGGCGCGATGGATTTTGATGATTTGTTGTTGAAAACCAATGAATTATTGACTCGTTTTCCAGAAGTTTTGGCTAAATACCAAAACCGTTTCCGTTATATATTGGTAGATGAGTACCAAGATACAAACCACTCTCAATATTTGATTGTCCGTGCATTGTCAGATAAATTTCAGAATATTTGCGTGGTGGGTGATGATGCGCAAAGTATTTACGCGTTTCGTGGTGCGAATATCAATAACATTTTGAATTTTCAGAAAGATTATGAAGGCGTGAAAACCTTTAGACTGGAACAAAATTACCGTTCGACAAAAAACATAGTAGAAGCAGCAAATACCATTATCGATAAGAATAAGGTAAAGCTAGATAAAATAGTTTGGACTGCGAATGATTTTGGTCCAAAAATAAAAGTGCACCGCAGCATGACCGATGCCGAGGAAGGGCGTTTTGTAGCCAGCACTATTTTCGAACAAAAAATGCAAAACCAGCTTAGTAACGGTTCTTTTGCAATTTTATATCGTACCAATGCGCAATCCCGTGCGATGGAAGATGCGCTTAGAAAAAGAGATATTCCGTATCGCATTTATGGTGGTTTATCATTTTATCAAAGGAAAGAAATTAAGGATGTATTGTGTTACTTACGATTGGTTATCAATCCAAAAGATGAAGAAGCTTTGGTGCGTGTAATCAATTATCCAGCTCGTGGAATTGGAGATACAACAGTCGAGAAACTTACGATTGCTGCCAATCACTACAAACGTTCTATCTGGGAAGTGATGCAAAATATTGATAAAATTGACTTAAAACTGAATTCGGGAACCAAACAAAAATTGCAAGATTTTGTAACGATGATTCAGAGTTTTCAGGTTATTGATCAAAATCAAGATGCGTTTTATATCACCGATCACGTTGCTAAAAAAACCGGATTAGTACAAGAATTAAAGAAAGATGCTACTCCGGAAGGAATGGCAAAGATTCAAAATATAGAGGAATTACTTGAACGGTATCAAAGATTTTACCGAAGGTCAAAAAGAAATCGATGGTGCTCGTGGCGCCTTGTCTGAGTTTATGGAAGATGTGGCTTTAGCAACAGATTTGGATAAAGACACCAGTGATGAAGACCGCGTGGCATTAATGACGATTCACCTGGCAAAAGGATTGGAATTCCCTCATGTTTTTGTGGTGGGAATGGAAGAAGATTTGTTCCCGAGTGCAATGAGTATGAGTACGAGAAGTGAACTCGAAGAAGAGCGTCGTTTGTTCTATGTGGCTTTGACGCGTGCGGAGCATCAGGCGTATTTGACGTATGCACAATCGCGTTACCGTTGGGGGAAATTGACTGATAGTGAACCTTCCAGATTTATTGAGGAAATTGATGCACAGTATTTAGAATATCTAACTCCGGCTGAGTCAAATTATAGGTATAAACCAATGATTGACAGTGATATTTTTGGAGATGTAGATAAATCCAAATTGCGTCTGGCAAAACCAGCTAATGGGACGCCACCGACCAAATATAGTTCAGATAATGAACCCAAATCGGATATAAATATTCGTAAATTGAAACCTGTTAGCAGTAACGCTGCAGCTAGCGGGAGTGCAAATTTGTTTGATAATAAATTAGTAGCCGGAAATATTGTAATGCACGAACGTTTTGGTAAAGGCGAAGTTTTGAACCTTGAAGGAGTGGGAGCAGATAAAAAAGCCGAAATCAAATTTGAGGTTGGTGGAATAAAGAAATTATTGTTACGCTTTGCAAAACTGGATATTATTGGATAAAAAAGTTTAAAGTTGTTGAAGAACTGTAGAACCTGAAACTTTAAATCTAAAACTTTAAACTAAAAAAAATGGCTCAATTTATAAAAATATACGAAGACAAACCTAATGAAGCGGCAATTGCCAAAGTAGTGAAGGTTTTAAAAGACGGTGGGTTAGTTATTTATCCAACCGATACCGTTTATGGTTTGGGATGTGATATTACCAATACCAAAGCTTTGGAACGAATTGCAAAGATTAAAGGGATAAAGCTGGAAAAAGCTAATTTTTCCTTTATTTGTCACGATTTGAGTAATATATCTGATTATGTAAGACAGATTGACACAGCTACTTTTAAACTATTAAAAAGAGCTTTGCCTGGACCTTATACGTTTATTTTACCTGAAAAATAATAATTTGCCTAAGGAATTCAAAAAGAAAACTACTGTCGGAATTAGGGTTCCAGATAATGCCATAGCATTAGAAATTGTGAAGTTACTAGGGAATCCAATAGTTTCCACTTCCATTCACGATGAAGATGATGTGATTGAATATACGACTGATCCGGAACTCATATTTGAGAAATGGCAAAACCTTGTCGATATGGTTATTGATGGCGGTTATGGTGATAATATGGGATCAACGATTATTGATTTATCGGGAGATGAACCTATTGTGGTTAGAGAAGGTAAGGGAAGTTTGGATATATTGTAAAATTTAAATCTTTGGCAAAATATTTGCTTCTATTATATAAATTTTTATATTTACCTAGAATTTACATTGCATTAACTACTAAAATCATAGCATGTTATTCTTAATTATATTTAATTGGTTGTTAAAGAACAATTGAGGATACATAAAAGCAGGTTTTACGACCTGCTTTTTTTGTTACTATATTGGTCGAGTTTAAATAATTGTATAATTTAAAAAAAAAATAAGCATAAAAAACGCCTCAATTTTGAGGCGTTTATTTTTGAATATAAAGAAAAAATTATGGTCTTTGTTTTTTCATCTCTTTTTCAATCATTTCATAAAACTGATCGATTTTAGGTAAAACAACAATACGAGTTCTTCTGTTACGAGCTCTATTTTCAGCTGAATCATTAGCTACTAAAGGAATGTATGAACTTCTTCCTGCTGCAATCAATTGCTCTGGTTTAACACCTAATTGAGTTGTTAATACACGAATGATAGAAGTAGAACGTTTCACACTTAAATCCCAGTTGTCTAATAAAATACCTGAACCATTATAAGGAACATTATCAGTATGACCTTCAACCATACATTCAAAATCTGGTTTATCATTTACTACTTTAGCCACTTTTGCTAAAACACCTTTTGCCTTATCAGTTACATCGTAACTTCCCGTTTTAAACAACAATTTATCAGCAATAGATATAAATACAACTCCTTTTTCAACATTTATTTCGATATCTGGATCAGAGATTCCTACAGCGCTTTTCAAACTAGTAACTACAGCAAGTGTTACGCTGTCTTTCTTAGTTAAAGCATCTTGCATTCTGCTGATTTTTAAATCTTTCTCTTTGATAGATTCTAAAGCTTTTTCAATATTTTCTGCTCCTTTTGTAGACAAGATAGTCATGTCTTTAGAAGTGCTTATTAATCCTTGGTTTTGTTCTTTTAAAAGAGACGCTGTAGCAGAAAGTGCTGCTTTTTCTTCTTCTAAACAAGCATTTAATTTTACTGTTGCAGTATTTAACAAGTCTTGAGTTTCTTTATTTCTAGCTTCTAAATCAGTGTATTTCTTTTTAGAAACACATGAAGTCAATAGTGCTAATACAGATAAGGCAATTACTATTTTTTTCATAAATGGTATTAATTTAATTAAATGTTAAAGACAAAGTTACTTTTTTATATTTGTTTTGTTCTAAATAAATCGTTAAAAACAACGATTTTCTTAATAAAATAGATGTAAACGATACTTTTTGTGTGATAGTATTTTTGTTCTTGAAATTTTGTTCTTTTTTTATAATGAACTAAAAATAGTTTATAAAAAGAAAAATGTGCTTTCAATATTGCTACAAAATGATTGAATTTTCCTTTCATAAGAAATTGTATTCCAGCAATTCCATCCAGAACCATTCTGCCTAAAAGAATTGGATACAATTTATTTTTAGGAAGGTTTTTTGTCAGCATCAATAAGGAGTTTCTAAAATTCAAAAACGTTTTCTTCGGATTTCCTTGTTGTAAAGTAGCTCCGCCTACGTGATACACAACTGATTCTGAAATATATTTTATTTTATATCCTTTATTAATGGCACGCCAACACAAATCAATTTCTTCTTGGTGTGCAAAAAAAACATCATCAAAACCCTTTAATTCTTTATAAACGGCGCTTCTAATAAAAAAACAAGCTCCGGTTGCCCAAAATATTTCGCAGTTATCATCGTACTGTCCGTTATCTTTTTCTAAAGTGTCAAAAATACGACCACGACAATATGGATATCCGTATTGATCTATAAAACCACCGGCAGCACCAGCATATTCAAAGTATTCTTTATTTTTGAAATCCAGTATTTTAGGTTGAATTATAGCGGTTTTTGGTTCATTTTCGAACGTTTTAAGAATGGGTTGTAACCAATTCTCAGTCACTTCAATATCAGAGTTTATTAACGCATATAAATCAGCCTCAATATGCTTTAAAGCTTGGTTGTATCCGTCTGCAAATCCTAAATTAGTATCGTTGTTTACAATTTTAACTGTAGGAAAAAAAGCTTTCACATAAGAAACAGAATCATCTGTAGAAGCATTATCTGCTACATAAACTGTGGCTTCCGGAGAATATTTTAGCACTGAAGGCAAAAAATTTTCTAACAATAAAATTCCATTCCAATTCAGGATGACAACAGCTATTTTCATTTAGATTATTTGATTATACAATTTTATACATTGGCAATTCAGGGAGGAATTGATATTTTTCATTTTCAAAATCCATTTGACAAAAGTAATGATTCAATCCATTGGTTACCATCAAAAATTCGGACTTCATTGTCATATTGTACCTTGCAATTTGGTCGAAAGTTGTTTGTGCAATTTTTACTTCAGGTGCTTTGCATTCAATTAAAATGAAAATAGAACCATCAGAATTGAAAACCACGACATCGTATCTTTTGCGTAAGCCATTGACTTTTAAAACTTTCTCTACATTAATCAATGATTTTGGGTATTTTTTTTCTTCCAATAAAAATTGGACTACATGCTGACGAACCCATTCTTCGGGAGTAAGAATGATAAATTTTTTCCTGATTTCATCAAAAATGGAGACTTTATTTTCGCTATTTTTGAAACGAAAATTATAAAGCTGAAAATTTAGTTTTTGCATAAAGCAAAAGTATTAAATAAGTTTAAAATTTAGGGTTTAAAAGTTTCATTCGAAGCAACAAACTTTAAACTTCAAACTTTAAACAAAAAAGAATGGACGAGGTCATAAAAATTGTAAATGATATAAAAAGCGGGAACATTAAACCAATCTATTTTTTGATGGGTGAAGAACCATATTATATTGACAAACTTTCAGATTATATTGAGGAAAAAGTGTTGTCTGAAGAAGAAAAAGGCTTCAATCAAACCGTTTTATACGGAAGAGATGTTTCTATAGAAGATATCATTTCGACTGCAAAACGCTATCCAATGATGGCGGAACGTCAAGTGGTTATTGTTAAAGAAGCCCAAGATTTAATCAGAACCATAGATAAACTGGAAAGTTACGCTGAAAACCCAATGGCAACAACAGTTTTAGTTTTTTGTTATAAATACAAAACGCTTGATAAACGTAAAAAAGTAACCAAACTGTTAGCCAAAAACGGTATCGTTTATGAAAGCAAGAAACTATATGAAAACCAGGTAGGAGAGTGGATTAAGCGCGTTTTATCCGGTAAAAAATATTCGATTGAGCCTAAAGCAAATGCCATGTTGGTAGAATTTCTTGGGACAGATTTAAGTAAAATAAACAATGAATTAGAAAAATTACAAATCATTCTTCCGGTTGGAAGCACTATAACTCCCAAACACATCGAGGAAAATATAGGTTTCAGTAAGGATTTTAATGTATTTGAATTGCGAAAAGCTCTTGGCGAACGCAACCAATTAAAAGCTTATACCATTGCTGAAAACTTTGCTCAAAATCCAAAAGACAATCCAATGGTGGTAACTACAAGTCTGGTTTTTGGTTTTTTTATCCAATTACTGAAATACCACGGTTTGAAAGACAGAAATCTAAAAAATGTATCGGCTGTATTAGGCGTAAATCCATTTTTTTTGAAAGAATATGATGTGGCTTTGAAAAACTATCCAATGAAAAAAGTAAGTCAAATTGTAGGTGCTTTAAGAGATATTGATGTAAAAAGTAAAGGAGTTGGCGCAAATGCAATGTCTCAATCTGATTTGTTACGAGAAATGCTTTATAAAATATTTAATTAAAGGACAAAAATTTCCGATATTTGCACTCCCGTTCCGACGATTCGGAATTGGATTATTAAAAATAAATACCACAATTATGGGAATGAATAAAAATACTATTTTAGGTTGGGCTACTTTGATAATGATTGTAATGGGTTTATTGCTTATCGCATTAGGTGA
>NZ_JBTGUX010000012.1:0-12310 GCF_054343775.1 Flavobacterium sp. GNP001 | reverse complement strand
GTTGACGCTTCTCTGTTGTGTTTTGTATAACGGATGCTGTTGCCTCACGTTGTATTGAAACGGTTTAAACTTTAGATGTATTACAAGTCATCAAAACTCTCTTACCCAAGTCGTACGCTTTATCTTTTTGTACAATCATCTAATTTCTGTAAAACTAATTTTTTCAAAATTAGCTTTTTTGGGTTCCGTAGCTACGGCTGTTTTTTTTGATTTACAACCAATAAGCAGTATACATGACTGAATACAATAAGTATTTTTTTCATATTTATAGTAATTTTTAATAATATAGTTAGGATCTGGACAATTTTTTAGATAAAATGCCAAATTACTTTTACTACAAACTCCAGGATAATCTCCAAATGAGTTGTGAGATGTCGGCAATAATTTGAAAATGCAAATGAGGCGCGTAATCTCCATTTACCGATGCATCACCTAAAGTCGCTATTTTTTGACCTTTTACGAAAAACGGTCGCCAATCTGCAATATCCATCAATACTTTCTAACGACAAATGCCCATATAAAGTATAAAATTTATGATCTTCAATTTTATGTTCTAAAATAATTGTAGGACCGTAGTCTCCTAATCCAGTATTATAATTAAAACTATGAACAAAACCATCTACAGCTGCTAGAACGGCAGTACCTGCTTTTATCCATAAGTCTAATCCAATGTGTATGTTTCGCTCTTCAGTTGTTGTATCGTTGAAAATCCCACTTCGTTTGTACAAATTTCTAATTTCATTGTACCCCCCAAAAGCCACTTTTGCATTATTTTCACTTAAATAATTTTCTATATAAGTTTCAAAATCAGTAGCATTATCTATGTTTTGTTTTTTAAAAATTTCATTATTTATAGAAATATCCAATGGAATATATTGATTATAATCAATTGTAGCATCTATAATTTTAACATTTTCAAGGTTTTGTAATATATTTTCTAGTACTTTCATTTATAATTTATTTTTTTAAAACACTAAATTAAAATAATAATGCCAACATAAAGAGATTACGTTGGCATTATTTAGTTAATTTACTTTTCTAATCTATCATTTTTCTCCTTTTTAAGTGAGAACGTTATTTACATTTCACTTTTCAAAAAAAAGCTAGCAGTTATTTTACAGCTAATAACGCTACAAATTCAATTACTGGATCTTTAGAGAGTAGGGTGCCAGCATTTGCCATCAATGCCTCAGCAATTTTGCCCTCAAGATGTGCTTTTCTTCCTTCTTCTGTTTCAAAAGTATCAAAAATTCCAAAAGTAGAAGTTCCTATTTGCCAACCGTACCAATTTACTGTTTCTGGCTCGTCCAAAACTAGTGGTAACGCGCTTTTTAAAAATGCAGCAACTTCCTCTTCTTTCTTGCAGGTTTAGCTTCTAGTCGAGCTAATAAGGCATATTTTTCCATTGTGTTTTTTTTAGAACTTAAAAATACAATTAATCCTTATCAGATTGAAATAGTTTAACTTTTGTTTACTACTATATTTATGCTTTATATGACTCCAAATCAGATAGAGGTAGCCATAAAAAAATCCTAACTGTTGCCAGTTAGGATCATTCATTATTAATGTGGTCTAAACTAATATAAACTAGGAAACTTAACAGGATTTACTTCATTCATCATTTCATAAACTTTTTCAAAAATGTCTTCAGATGAAGGTTTAGAGAAATAATCTCCGTCTGTCCCATAAGCAGGTCTATGGGCTTTTGCAGTCAAAGTTTGTGGTTTGCTGTCTAAATAATTGTAGGCGTCTTGTTGTTCTATGATTTGTTGTAAAATATAAGCTGAAGCTCCACCAGGAACATCTTCGTCAATTACTAATAGGCGATTTGTTTTAGCAATACTTTTTACAACATCTTGGTTCACATCAAATGGGAGCAATGATTGTAAGTCGATAATCTCACAATCGATACCTACTTCTAAGAGTTCATTTGCTGCTTGCTGAACTAAGCGCAATGTAGATCCATAGGAAACTAATGTAATGTCTGTTCCTTCTTTTAGTGTTTCTACAACACCAATTGGCGTTTTAAACTCACCGTAGTTCAATGGCATTTTTTCTTTCAATCGGTACCCATTCAAGCATTCGATTACCAAAGCCGGTTCATCACATTCGAGCAAACTATTATAAAAACCAGCTGCTTGCGTCATATTTCTAGGTACTAAGACATGAATCCCTCTTATTGCGTTGATGATCATTCCCATAGGAGATCCAGAATGCCAAATTCCCTCTAAACGATGGCCACGTGTTCGTATAATTAATGGTGCTTTTTGTTTGCCTACAGTTCGGTATCTGAGTGTAGCTAAGTCATCACTCATGATTTGTATCGCATACAATAAATAATCTAAATACTGTATTTCAGCAATTGGTCGCAAGCCACGCAAAGCCATACCAATTCCTTGTCCTAATATAGTAGCCTCACGTATTCCCACATCGGCAACGCGTAACTCACCGTATTTTTCTTGCATTCCTTCCAGTCCTTGGTTTACGTCACCAATAGCTCCTGCATCCTCACCAAAGATTAGTGTTTCGGGATATTTGGTAAAAATAGCATCAAAATTATCGCGTAAAATCATACGTCCATCAGTATCTTCTTTTGCATTTTCTGGATATTCAGGTAATACTTTTTCTACAGAAAAAACATTTAAATCGGTTTCTGAAAAAAGATTGCTGCTAAATTTTTCTTGTGTTTTTGTAGTGTACGAACTAATCCATTGAGATAGTTCTTCTTTACCGTTTTCATTTTGAATTAATCGCAATACTTTACGTGCTACAACCAAAATTTCCTTTTTCAAAGGTGATTTAATCCCTTTTAAATCGGTGATAAATTGTACAATACGATCTTTATTTTTACTTGTTGCAGCTAGCTTTTCTAGCAATCCAACTAGTTGTTTTTGTTCTTCAACAATAGGTTCTATAAATGCATTCCATGCCGCTTTTTTAGCTTCTAAAACTTCTTTTTTAGCATTGAGCATCAATAGCATCAATTTCCTCGGGAGAGGCAATGTTGATGGCGATCATCCATAGTTTCATTTGGCGAATACAATCGAAATCTCTTTCCCAAGCCAAACGATCTGGCATCTTTATATCGTTCGTGAGATCCAGAACTTGAATGTCCTTGTGGCTGGGTTAATTCGTTGACATGGATCAAAACAGGAACGTGGTTTTCACGAGCAATATGCAGCTGCTTTCTCATAAGTAGCTACTAAGTCTGCGTAATCCCAACCTTTAACTCTCAATATTTCATAACCATTGGTCCCATCTTCTCTCTGATATCCTTTTAGAATCTCTGAAATATTTTCTTTGGTTGTTTGGTGCTTTGCATGTACAGAAATTCCGTATTCGTCATCCCAAACACTCATAACCATTGGTACTTGTAATACACCTGCAGCGTTTATGGTTTCAAAAAACAATCCTTCGGATGTACTGGCGTTACCTATGGTTCCCCAAGCAATTTCATTTCCTTGATCAGAGAAATTTGCAGCATTAGGAATTCCAGAAATTTGTCTGTATATCTTGGAGGCTTGGGCAAGTCCTAATAGATCTTGGCATTTGTCCTGCCGTTGGCGATATATCTGAACTTGAATTTTTTTGTTGTGTCAAGTTTTTCCAGCTTCCATCTTCATTTAAACTATGAGTAGCAAAGTGGCCACCCATTTGCCTTCCTGCAGACATAGGTTCTTGTACCACATCAGTATGACCATACAAACCAGCAAAAAATTGTTGCATTGTCAACTCTCCAATTGCCATCATAAAAGTTTGGTCGCGGTAGTAACCAGATCGGAAGTCACCATTCTTGAAGGCTTTTGCCATCGCTAGTTGTGGTACTTCTTTCCCATCACCAAAAATGCCAAATTTAGCTTTTCCAGTCAATACTTCTTTACGTCCCAAAAGGCTGCATTCTCTACTCGTTATTGCTAACGTGTAGTCACTCAGTACCTCGGTTTTGAAATCTTCAAATGTCAATGTAGTATTGGTTTGTTCTTTTATCATAATTGAAAAGTATAACTTTATTAAGGCAAATTTACTTAAAAACTAGTTATTTTCATAATTCATCTAAAAAAATAAAATTAAATTATTTAGTAATTAATTCTAATAAAATGAACTGTATTTTTTTTACATGTGTAATTTTTATACCGTATTTTAATGAGAATAATTTAAAAAATAATTAAAATCTATATTGAATTAGAACCATTTTCGATTAAAAAGATTGATTAATGTTTTAGGAGAGAACGTTACTATGAATCGTATTTTCTCGTTGTAATTATTTTGTGCTATTTCCCATCCATTGGAAGAATATACCGGAAAATACAGCTCAAAGTAGTCTGTTACCAGATTCAGTCTTACGCCACTGTCGTAAATAAACTGCTCTTTTTGGTTTTTATTTTTTATGCAATCCAACATCTCCATAAATTTCAATCCAATTCCAAATACTCACACTAGCATTTAAACTGCTAATCCATTGATTTGCATAAGGTGTTTTTATTTTTGATTTAAAACCACCTTCTGCCAAAATGAATTGTTGACTATATAAACCAGTACTTTCTGAACGTCCTAAATAGTTATAATCAAACAAGATAATCAGTAGGTCTGTCTAGTGCGATAACTAAAAAAATCAGATGCAGTTTTATTGTACAAGAAACTTCCAGCATAGAAGCGTAAATTAATTTGGCGGTTGTTTTCAAAAAGCTTTCTGATATTCAATTTCGCCATTTACTTTTCCAAACTCACCTGATATTTGAACATCAGTATTAAAATTAAAATGATTTGTAACCTCGGTTTTGGTGTTTAAATACCGCGCATTAAAAATAGAGTAGTTGGCATGGTCCGTTGTCAATTAGCAAAAGCGCTCTTTTCCCGATTTACTAGCACTTGTCTAAATAAAATTAATTGTTTTCTATTGTCTCTAAAATTAGGCTCTCGGATGCGCAATTGAACCATTGGATTTAGTTTTAGATAGGAAGCATCTTGTGCATAATGAAAGTAAGAACCACTCATGGAATACCTCACATTAAATAAGGTACTGTTTCGATAATTTTGATTTACTGCAATTGAACCTGATCCTGATACGTTATTAGACCTAGTAGAATAGGATGGATTAATATCAAAAGTAAAGGGTTTATCGAGAATTGTTTTATTATGCAATCGCAATCCGGGTGTTATTCCATCATACAAGTTATAAGAAATGGAGGGGACATACAATATTTGATTGTAATAGGGATCTTCTAAATCCTTCATAAAAACAAACTTTATGGGTCTATTATTCGGAAAAAAACCATTTAGTTTTTTCCAGTTATTTCTTAAATTAAATTCGGGAACCTCATTTTTTAGATTCAAAATTATTTTATCTGCCCCATTTCTCTTTAGCAGTAAAAGTGCTATCACGTGTTGTTCGATATCCAACCATTGCTTTAAAAACTACAGTACTCTTTTTTTGGTACCATAAACGGGGATTGGAATTAGAGTTCCTGTACGATTTTTTATTGAGAAAGTGATGCTGTCATTGGTTTTTGCTAACACTAGAAAATTTATAATCTATAATGTCTCTGGAATCAATAATCGTTTTAAAAAACCAATTAATATCTTTATCTGCTATTTGATTTTAGTATGGTTTCAAAATCTATTCTAGAAACTTGTTGTGACCTGATTTTGAATATAAAATTGTTTGATGCTGTTAGGTACAACATTTTTTTGTGCATAGGAATCTAGAAATCGCAATACTCAAACCAGATCTATATTTACTGGCTATTTGTTCATTGAATTTGATCAAAGTATTCTTTAGAATCTGCCAAGTGGCTGATCCAAATTTCTTCGCGCCATTAACATATAAAAATAACTGTATTGCTCATTAAAACTAATATTAGCAATATTAAAACTATTTCAAAAGACGCATATTAGATAGCGCTGCCCATCATTTTAGCTGTCAGGGTGATTTTCATCCATATATTTCATCATGGCATATACCTGCAAACCATCATAGATCCAGTTGTCTTTTCTTGGGTCTAATTTTAAACTAGTTTTAAGATATTCATTCAAGATAGGTTTTCAGGAATTTAATTTCAAAAATAAATTCATCTGGAAACGGACTGATAAACGCTGGCAAGTTGATTCAAACCATAAAACGGATTTCTGTCATAATCTGTCTGCGAAACGATAATCTTTGTCGTGAGGATATTTGCCTATTAATTCGTTTGCAAAATTCACAACTCGATCTATTACAATTGCTTTTTGAATGGCGTCTAACTTATTATTTTTTAAATTATTCAAGTACTTCTACAGCTGCTATTTTTAAAACTTTCAAAATTTAATTTAGGTTCAATGATAAGATTGAAATTGGTTCTATTATTCGCCTGATAATTGACAACTTGTAAACGTGTGCGTAATTAACTGATTTACTGCATATTTAAATCAGAAATAGCTTCTAAGTTTTTAGGAATATTTAATTCAATTTGAAAACTAGTGGATAGGCATTAGCAATATCATCTAAATTAATATTGCTGTATCTTATGAAATTGATGATTTTCATAACGGGCTGGAGTCAAGAAACCAGTTTTTTAGAGTAATAACTCCATTAGAACTATATCCGTATTTTGTAAACTTATCACTAGGAATTTTAGTCATAGTACGTAGATGAAATAAGGTGATTTTCTGATTGGGAAGTAGTTTTTCTGTTCAATTTAATTTCAATTAAATCGGGATTTTTCTCGGTTCTTTCCCAAGATAAATCCATTTTATTTGCATCCAAAATAGAGATATTTGTGGTACTTCCTCGTTCTTCCTCTTTGGCCAAATGGAAACCTCTATAAAATTCATCCGAAAAACGTTTGGCTAGTGGTGTGTTTTTAGTAGAATAGGCGTTGTTCCAATCGTTTAAAACAATCGACGTCAAAGTGTCATTCGATTGATTAGAAAAATGTAATTTCTTGCTGTGTATCGTCATTGTTTTAGTACTGCGAATTCAGTTCAACTACCTATTTTAGAATGATGTTGTGCTTGCATGTTTTATTGAAAATAATACAAGAAAGATATATATCGTAATTTTTAAAAATGTAGATTCAAGTGCTTGGATATTAATTATATTAAAAAATAAATATACTTTTTTTTTAGATTAGAATACTGGAAAAACTACTTAATTACCACATAAAAAAAGCTGTCGATTGAGACAGCTTATTTGTTAGAAATTTGGAGATAAATTATACTTTTTATAAAACTTATCGAGGACGTCAACCACTTCATCTTCAGTATCTACAATTTTAAATAAATTCAAATCCTCGGCACTTACGGTGTGTTCTCTTTCTACCAAAACGGTTTTTATCCAATCCATTAATCCAGACCAAAAACTGGATCCGACTAATGATAATTGGGAATTTAGCAATTTTTTTTGTTTGTATTAAGGTCATGGCTTCAAACAATTCATCCATAGTTCCAAAACCTCCGGGCATCACCACAAATCCTTGCGAATATTTGACAAACATTACTTTTCGAACAAAGAAATAATCAAAATTTAAATTTTTATCGTTGTCAATATACGGGTTGTAATGCTGCTCAAACGGCAGTTCAATATTCAATCCTACCGAAGTTCCGCCACCTAGATGTGCGCCTTTATTCCCGGCTTCCATAATTCCCGGTCCACCGCCGGTAATCACACCATAACCAGCTTTACTGATTTTATAAGCAATTTTTTCTGCTAAGTAAATAATATTTATCTTCGGGTTTTGTTCTAGCAGAACCAAAAATACTCACACACGGACCTATACGTCCCATACTTTCATACCCATTAACAAACTCGGCCATGATTTTAAAAATGGCCCAACTGTCATTGGTTCTAATCTCGTTCCAAGTCTTTCTGTTTTAATCGGTCTTGGATTACTTTATCCTCGTCATTGTCAAAATCTTCTAATCTCATATGCTGTATTTTAATTATCTATTCTATTTTTTTTGGAGCTATTATCCTGCTGTCCGTTTTAATCTTTTTATTTTTTAAAGAAAAAAATAAAAAGGATGTCCACTTCCATCAGGGCTAAAACATCCAAGCCTACTAAAGTAATCCTTTTTTCATAAACTGTACCATAGAACGGTTCATGTAGTTTTTATAATTTCTACCAACGTTACTATTGGCGACAAGTTTTCTAACTTGTTTATTCCCCTCTTTTGGAGGGGTGCCCGCAGGGTGGGGTGGTTTTTTAGTCCTACGTTTAGCAAAAGTTAATAGCTTATATTTCACCCAAATTCCTACAACAATATAGTTGCTCTAGCTCCTTCATCACATTATTCAAATCATGTTTTATCCTTAAATCAGATATTCTGATACACCTTTAATCCTAAAGATACGTAGATATTCTTCTCTTTTTTGGTTGTATTGTTCTTTATTGTCATGGCTTGAACCGTCAATTTCGATTACCAACCCTAAGAGTTTTTACATAAAAATCTACTATGTAGTTACCTATAATTCTTTGTCTGTCAAAATCTATTTTCCAAAATATACCTTTATGAACTTGCAACCAAAAAATTACTTCTGATAGCACTCCTGCTTTGCGCAGTGCTCTAGCCCTAGATTTTAAGTTTATGTTGTAGGGTAAGTTTTCGATGAAATTTCTATAAATGGGTTGTGATATTTATAGAAGCAGTTATCTCGCCAGTACTTTCCATACGATTTGCTTTTTTCACATTCCCTTGATAGTAAAGGTTACAATTTAGTTGGTGCCATTACAAGACGTCAATTTATATAAAAAAGCTATTTTTTGCAAAAATTAAAATATTTAAAAACCACCCCGCCCGCCGCGGCGGGCACCCCTCCAAAGGAGTGGAATTTACAGCCAACTCTTTCTTTAAAAATTGTGCAGTATAGCTTTTTTTATTTTTTGCAACTTCCTCAGGAGTTCCTTTGGCGATAAGCTGTCCGCCACCTTTTCCACCTTCAGGACCGATGTCTATAATGTAATCGGCTAGTTTAATCACATCCATATTGTGCTCGATAATTAATATCGTATTGCCTTTATCGACCAGTTTGTTAATCACTTCCATTAAAACTCTAATATCCTCAAAATGCAATCCCGTTGTGGGTTCGTCTAAGATGTAAAAGGTATTTCCAGTATCTTTTTTAGACAATTCTCCAGCCAGTTTAATTCGTTGTGCTTCACCTCCAGAAAGTGTGGTACTTTGTTGGCCAAGTGTAATGTAGCCCAAACCAACATCTTGTATGGTTTTTACTTTTCTATATATTTTCGGAATCATTTCAAAAAACGGAACCGCTTCATCAACCGTCATATTCAACACATCCGAAATGGATTTTCCTTTGTATCGAATTTCCAATGTTTCTCTATTAAAACGTTTTCCTTGGCACGTTTCACATTCTACATACACATCTGGTAAAAAGTTCATCTCAATTGTTCGAACACCAGATCCTTCGCAGGTTTCACAGCGTCCGCCTTTTACATTAAAACTAAAACGTCCCGCTTTGTATCCCCGAATCATACTTTCAGAGGTCATCGTAAACAGATTTCTAATTTCTGTAAAAACTTCGGTGTACGTGGCAGGATTACAGCGTGGCGTTCTACCAATAGGGCTTTGGTCAATATCAATAACTTTATCAATATGTTCCAATCCTTCTATTTTTTTGTACGGTTGCGGTTTTTTGACACCATTAAAATAAAAGGCATTCAAAATAGGGTAGAGCGTTTCATTGATCAAAGTCGATTTTCCACTTCCTGAAACTCCCGTCACACAAATCATTTTGCCCAAAGGCAATTCTATTGAAACATTTTTTAAGTTGTTTCCTGTTGCTCCGGTTAGTTTTAGGAATTTTCCATTTCCTTCACGGCGCTTTTGCAGGAACTTCAATTTTCATTTCGCCATTCATGTACATCGCTGTAATAGTATGGTGTTTCAAGATTTCCGCAGGTGTTCCTTTACTGATGATTTCACCACCGTATTTCCCGGCTTTTGGACCAATGTCAATCACATAATCGGCGCGTTCAATCATGTCTTTGTCATGCTCGACTACAATTACCGAGTTTCCAATATCACGTAATTGTTCCAGCGAATGAATTAATTTTTCGTTATCTCTTTGGTGTAAACCAATACTTGGCTCGTCCAAAATATATAAAACACCTACCAACTGCGAACCAATTTGAGTTGCCAAACGAATACGTTGTGCCTCACCACCAGAAAGAGATTTGGAGCTTCGGCTTAAAGCCAAATAATTCAAGCCTACATTCATCAAAAAGTTTAGTCGATCCTTAATTTCTTTGATTACTTCCGTCGCAATACGCTTCTGTTTATCAGATGAAATGACTGTCTAAATCATGAAACCAAGCCGTCAAATCCGAAATGTCCATATCGCACAGTTCGGTAATATTTTTTTCATTGATTTTAAAGAACTGCGCTTCTTTTTTCAAACGGGAACCTTCACAAACCGGACATTTTATTTCGTCCATAAATTCCTTTGCCCAACGTTTTATGCTTGTGGAACCACTTTCATCATGTTGGTTTTTTATGAAATGCGAAATCCCTTCAAAATCAATTTTGTATTCTCTCGCAACTCCTAAATCTTTAGAATTAATGGTGAATTTTTCTTTGCCACCATTCAAAATCATTTCCATAGCTTCCTCCGAAATGGTGTTAACTGCATCCGTCAATTTGAAGCCAAATTTTTCACCAATAATTTCTAATTGCTTAAATATCCAAGAGCTTTTGTATTCGCCCAATGGAGCAAAACCACCTGCTTTTATAGATAATTTTGGATTTGGAATAATCTTCTTTGGGTTTATTTCATTTACCGTTCCCAAGCCGTTGCAATGGTCACAAGCGCCTTTTGGTGAATTGAAAGAAAATAAATTGGGTTCCGGATTCTGATACGATATTCCAGTACTTGGACACATCAAATTCCGACTAAAAAACCGAACTTCATTAGAATCTTGGTCTAAAACCATCAATACATTTTCACCTTGATTCATGGCCGTATTGATGCTTTCTGTTAACCGTTTTTCGTTTTCTAGAGTATCATCAATCACCATTCTATCCACAACAATTTCTATATCGTGTGTTTTGTAACGGTCTAATTTCATTCCTAAAGTTATATCCAATACATCACCGTTTACACGAACTTTAAGGAAACCCTGTTTGGCAATTTGTTGAAAAAGTTCTGCATAATGTCCTTTTCTGGCTCGAATCACAGGCGCTAGTATATTGATGCGTTTTCCTGAAAAATCCTGAATAATCAAATCTTTGATTTGCTCGTCAGAGTAAGAAACCATTTTCTCGCCACTGTTGTAACTGTACGCATCGGCACCACGTGCATAAAGCAAACGTAAGAAATCATAAATTTCAGTAATCGTTCCTACAGTGGAACGCGGACTTTTACTAGTCGTTTTTTGTTCAATAGCAATTACAGGAGAAAGTCCGTCAATTTTATCAACATCTGGTCTTTCTAAACCACCCAAAAACTGACGCGCATAAGCCGAAAACGTTTCTACATAACGGCGTTGCCCTTCGGCATATATGGTATCAAAAGCTAAGGAGGATTTCCCAGAACCCGAAAGACCGGTAATTACAACCAGTTTTTCTCTTGGAATGGAAACATCTATATTTTTTAAGTTGTGCACGCGAGCGCCTTGAACTTCAATGGTATTGTCTTTGTCTAGCATAATTTTTTGCAAAAAAGCAAAGTTACCATTTTGAATTGTTCTTTTGATGTAACAGTTTAGAAGTTTGTGTTAAAATGGGAGATTAAAATTTATTCAATAGTCATTGATCTTAATTTTGTTCTATACGCTTCAAGCGCAACAGATTTAGAAATAAAGCCAAAATATTTTCCCTCTTTAAGCACAGGTAAAAAAGCTTTTTTTGATTTTTCAAATTTATTCATGACCATTTCCATACTGTCATCAGGAGAAATGATTTCTGTAGGTTCTGTCATTATTTCTCTGACCAAAGTGTATTTTACGCGATAAGTATTGAATATTATTTCTCGAATATCATTAAAATGAACAATTCCTAATAAGTTCTTTTCAGAATCAACGACTGCAAATATCACTTGATTAGAGTGAGATATTAAATCGACCAGTCTCTCTAAATTTTCAGTAGGGGAAACCGTCAAATAGTCGGTTTGTATGATAGAAGTAGTCTCTAAAGTCGAAAGGATATTGGTATCTTTATTGCTGGTAAACGCATGACCTTTTTCGGCTAAATTCTTAACATCCATCGAATGTTTTTCAAATCGTTTTGAAATTGCAAAACTAATGGAAGCCACAATCATCAAAGGAATCATCAAGTTATAGCCACCTGTAATCTCTGCAATTAAGAAAATTGCAGT
>NZ_JBTGUX010000011.1:0-28335 GCF_054343775.1 Flavobacterium sp. GNP001 | reverse complement strand
TTAGGTTTTGAAGCCGATGCCATGAATAAAGCCGCTAGAGATGCAGGATTTAGTGACATCACAGATGTACCACACGAAGCCATTGTTATTACTTGTGCTTTCAAAAAAAGATTGATTGATCCAGTTAAAACTTATGTAGCCTCTGGAGTTGCCTTTACTGAGGCAGGAACCGATCTTGAGCAAAATGCCAAATTTAGAGAAATTACATTGCCTTACCTGGCAATGAACGTGATCTTACCTTAAAAAAAAATCCCCTCTTCTGGAGGGGATTAAATCAAAAAAAGCATCAAAAAAACAAAAAAATGAAAAACAATGTAATTCCAGCGGGTGATCTAAAGTCCGCATTTGCAAATAGACAGGCAAAAGAATCCGAAAAAACAGCACCGTCTAGTGATTTATCTGACAGTAAGGCGGCATTTATTGCTCGTTTTACTCAAGAGAAATTAGATAAATGGAAACAAGAACACGGTGGCCGTGAGTTGATCTGTTTGAAAGTGGAGAGTGATATGAGCCGTTTTACGCCCTGTTACCGCTACGATGATTTAGGCGATTATATGACCGCAATCGGTAGTAATGGTATGAGCAAAGCCGTTGCTTACATTATGGAAAAATTATGGCTCGAAGGCGATCACCCATTGATTGAAGACGAAGACAAATTCATTGCAGTATTCTTGCAAATAAACAACATCTTGGAAGGGAAGAAAAGCCGAGTTTTTTCGCCTTTAGTGATAAAGGTATAAAAGACTGTCAAGAACAAAAAGCAGGAATTGATTACTTGATCGTATACGGCAGTATGAAGTTTGGAGCAAACGCAATAAAGGAATGGGGCGAAGAACTGTTTTTTTATCGCACCGGAATAGCACTAGAATTGGCTAAAAAAGAAGGTAACTAAGACATGAATAATACGATTGAATTTGTTTTAAAAATGCGCGATATGATGAGTTCGAACATAACGAGAGTTGGTTCGGCCTCACAATCGGCATTTAAATAAGGAATCCGGCCAGTCTGTTTGATCAAGTTACCAGGAGAAATCAAGTTTTAGGAATGAGCTTTAACGAGCTTCAATCTAGAATTAGAGAGGTTGAAAATATCATTTCAAGAAGTACCATTCCTAGCCAAATAGCCGCAGCGCGAAGAGAGCTTGCCGGTTTGCAAAGAATGTCAAGCAATCACGCTGGCAATGTTGGCGGTTCTAGCCGTAGTGGTGGAATCGGTATAGGAGGTGTTGCAGTAGGTTCTATGATTGGAGGTATTGCAACTGCTGGTGTTGCAATGGCAGGCAGTGGTTTAGGTTCAATTGTTCAAGGAGCCATGAACAAAGAAACTAACATCAATGGTATGTCTACTTTTTTAGGAAAGCAGGCAGCCAATACGGCGTATGCTAATGTCGAAAAAGATGCTGAAGCTACACCATTTGGCACACAATCACTGTTAGAAGTTAATCGTTCCTTAATTTCGGCTGGAGCCAATGCTAAGGCTCAAGATATGACAGCATGAACTTAGCGAATGCAGTTGTAGCGGTTGGTGGTACGAGCGACACACTGACTAGAATGGCAGCTAATATGCAACGAGTAGAGACGGTGGGTAGAGCTACCGCAATGGATGTGCGTCAGTTCGGTATAGCTGGTATTGATGTTTACGCTTTATTAGCAGAGAGTACAGGTAGAAGTATTGACCGAGTCAAGGAGATGGATGTTACTTATGAGCAATTATCAGCCGCTTTATCTATGTCAGCATCAAAAGGAGGTTTATACTATGGAGCTCTAGAAAATGCACGAAACAGTATGCAAGGAAAGTGGAGCAATTTCCAGAGAAAAAATGATCAATACACTTGCAAGAATAGGCGTTGCATTTATGCCCTTGATTACAGGAGCGCTTCATATTGGCACCGCTTTTTTAACTGCTGGAAGTTATATCGCTGAATTTGCAAATTGGATAAACTCAGGCACCACTAGTGCTAATATTTTTATTGTTACTCTTGGTGTTATTGGTGGCGCATTGGTAACTTATCAAGCTATAATGGCAGTGCTAGCAATTAAAACTGGTATTGTTACGGCTGCTCAATGGTTGCTAAATATAGCTATGACTGCAAATCCAATAGGCATTGTTGTTGTTGCTATAGGGGCTTTGATAGCTGGACTTGCAATTGCTTACAATCGTTTTTCTGGATTTAGGTCAATGGTTGACGGTGTTTGGGGAGTGTTAAAACAAGTAGGTAGTAATATCATGGGGATGTTTAGCAAAATACCTAATATGATTATAGAGGCTTTTACTCAAATTCCCAAAGCAATTTTAAAAGTATTCTCGGGAGTTGGTAATTTGTTCAGTGCTATTTTTAGTGGAAACTTTAAAGCCATACCCGGAATATTATCTAGTATAGGAGGCAATCTATTAAAAACAAACCCTATTACAGGTTTTGCAACAAACGTTTTTGCAGAGGCAACAAAGGGAAGCGGAGACAGCATATACTAAAGCAAGGAACCAATCATTGCTTGATAGCAAGGTTGCTAAAGCGAGAGCCGATAAGGAAGCAAAAGTAAAGGAATCACAATTAGGCTCAGGCGCAGCAGTTATGGCATCAAATAATGCCTCTAGTCAGTCAGCAGGTGCCACGGTATCGGGAGCGGGTCCTAAAGTGATCAATATTACTGTAGGGAAGTTTTTTGACAACTTACAATTTACCACTTTGAACGCTGGCGAATCTGCTAATGAGATTGAAAAAATAGTAATGGAGTGTTTTGCGCGAGTAGTGTATAACGGTTCAAAAATGGTTTAAAATGAGTACAAACACGGCATTTGATCTGTATAAATTATACAAGACGTATTTTAATAATTCGCCTTATTTCATTAATCCAGACGGCAACACCAAACCTATTACTGAAGAGATAGGTTATTCCATCACAACGGAAAATTCAAGACCAAAAGGCAGTATTGACTATTCAAGTAAAAACATTGCTTTTAATAAAATTGGGACTTACGGTCAGGATATTTGGTTTCCGATAACTTTCAAGTCATTTTTTGTTGAAAACAATAGATTAACTCCTATTGAGATTGAAATCGAAGCTTGTACCGTAGGCGTAAACATGATGAAGGAAATCATTAGAACACCAGTTAGTGAACGCAAAGGAAAAGTAAAAGAATGTTTTGCCATTGATGACTATCGTTTTTCAATAAAAGGCTTTTTGATTGGTAAAAACCGAATGGTTCCCGAAGATCAAATATTAAAATTGAAAGACATTTTTGAAACAACTGAGCCTGTAGAGCTACACGGTGGTTATCCTGAAATATTTTTAGATAAAAACTGTAGAGTTGCTGTTAGTGCTTTAGACTTTCCAGAAGTACAAGGAAAAGCACCATGGATTCGACCGTTTACAATGACTGTAGAGACAGATTATATTGAAGACTTAACTTTTTAAATATGTTTTACCTAACCAGCGATATCACTATTGGAGGCTATCCAAATATAAAACCTTCAAAGGTTACTTGGAAAACGGATGTTAACAGTTTTACAGATACATGCACTATTGAGCTACCTAGGATTAAATATTTGAATAATACGAAAACAGTAACAGTTGACATTCAAGAATCCGACAAAAAGCCTCAGTATCTTTTTAAAGAGAATGACAAAATTAGTATTGCTCTTGGTTATGATGGCAAAAACACAAAACGCTTTGAGGGATTTATAAAGCGGGTCAATATGGGCATTCCAGTAAAGATAGAATGCGAAGGTTATAGTTACTTATTATATGATGTGATTTTTAATAAAAGTTACTCGAGCGTCACGGTTAAACAATTGCTTACTGATTTGTGTTCTGGTACAGGTATAGTTTTATCGTCTGAAATTCCAAATATTCCATTGACGAATGTAAGGTTTAAAAATGCTACTGGTATTCAGGTTTTAGAATGGTTAAAAAAAGAATGTCGGTTAGCGGTTTATTTCAATTTTAATGAGCTGTATGTAGGTACACAGTTTGGTAAAAAGGGCAAAACAATAAAGCTTCGATTAGGTTGGAAAATATCACGTTTAAAGATGATGATTTTAAAAAGCGAATCGTTGATAAAAATGTTCGTGTAGTGATCCAGGAGAAAGATGGAAAAGGAGAAGTAAAACGCACTAAATCGGATACTGATAAATACAGTAATGAAAAAGCTGTGAAAATAAAAGCGGGTATTCCTGCTGATTTACTCAAGCAAATTGCAAACCGATTGCAGACAAAAAGTAATTATAACGGTTACGAGGGTAATATAACAGCATTCCTAGAACCCGCCTCCAATAAGGGTGACATAGCCGAAATTGACGGGTTTGATATTATCCTGAAAAATCAGGTTCGTTTTTTATTGAAGCGGTATCGGGTGAGTTTGGAACTGCTGGAGGTAGGCAAACAATTGAATTAGGATTTATAACACAGTAAATGGCAACAGCTGAACAAATACGAGAAGGCTTTAAAGCAATGGCTAAAAGTGACGGTCCTGCCGTGAGTAACATTGCTAAGGTAAAATCAGTAGATGAAACAAAGGCAACCTGTGTTTTAATTGATGAAGACGGACAGGAGTTTTTTTTGACGTTCGACTTCGCCCGGTTCTCACAGGTAACAAAAGTTTTATCCTGGTGCCGAAAGTTCAAGCAGTTATGTATTGGCCGTTCGTGTGGAGGATGATGAGGATTGGATGGTTATTGCTGCCGATGAAATTGAAAAGATAGGCTACTATATTGGCAACACAATATTTGAGCTAACAGATAAAGTACATGTTGAGGCTGGTGGCGAAAATTTAGCCAGTTTAATTGATGATTTATTTACAGCTATTGGTAACATGGTTTTTACAACCAACGTAGGACCTACGATTAAGCTAGTAAAGATGAAGTTGAGATTTCAAGAATTGAATACAAAATTTAAAAAGCTTTTAAAATGAGTTTAAATAAAGCAGCACTTAAAAATGCTTTGATTGAATTGTTTACTGCTGAGCAAGAAGAGGAGCAAAATGCAAGTCAATCTATAGAACGATTAGCTACAGGTATTGCAAATGCTTTTGAAGCTTTTGTAAAATCTGGACAAGTTAGTGTAAATGTAACAACAACAGGAACGGCAACCAGTCAAACAGGTACCGGAACCGGTAATATAAATTAATATGCCACAAGACATTCTTTTATCAGAAAGTTTAGATGTTCAAATAATTGATGGGGATTTTTTTGTAGGTGAAAGTACCGCACAACATCAAAAAATTTTGATTTTAAGCGATAAGTGCGAGTTTAAAGAGGTTCCTATGAGAGGTGTTGGAGCTCTTAGATATTTAGAAGATCAAACGCCAGAGAATCTAGCCAGAGAAATTAGACAGGAATTCTCAGTAGACGGAATGAATGTAAATAAAATACAAATTGCCCCTGACCTGACAATAGAAGTTGAGGCAACTTACCAAAACTAAAATGATAACAGCTCTAGTATTACAAACATGGTTTGACATTGCAATACAAAGCACCGGAAGCGTTGTAAATGCTTATGCAATAGCAATGGCAAATGGTCGCTCAGTAACCGATCATATAATCGCTGGAGAAAGTATAGTGATTCCTCAGGGAATCGAAGTTTTGAAAAGAGAAATTCAATTTCTTGAAAGCAAAAACATCATTCCAGCAACAGGTATTACAAACGACAATTTAGAAACGATTAACCCAACATTGGGAATAGGAACAATGACAATAGGAACCACATTTATAGTAAGATAATGGCGCGATCAATTCAAGTAATACAAAACGAAATCTTTGCTAACATCACAGCAAATGAGAACTTATCCTCACTAAATTCCACTAGTAAATTTGCCATTTTTAGACTATTCGTGTTTGCAGTTTCTTTTTCAATATGGTTATTAGAGGCGCTTTTTGATACGCATGAGGCAGAAGTCACAACGGGTTAGCAAATCAAAAATCAGGTCGACTGTCTTGGTACAAAACAATGGCTTTACAGTTTCAATATGGTTTTGACCTAGAGACTGATAAAGATTATTTTATCAAGACGGAGTCGCTACTCAAGAAGAGATCGAAGCCTCTAAAATCATCAAGTATGCTGCAGTCAATGAGTCAGATGCTGAGAAACGTGTTATCATAAAAATTGCGGGTGAAATAGATGGCTTACTCTCTCCTATAACACCAGGTCAAAAAGAATCTTTTGAAGCTTACATTAAAGAGATCAAGTGGGCAGGAACTGATACGACAGTGATCAATTATTTACCAGACAGGCTGTTTTTAAATATTCAAATAAAACGAGATGCTCTTGTGCTTGATGCTAATGGAATGAGCATACAAAACGCAAATAATCCAGTAAATGAAGCTATACAGGAGTTTATGAAGGAACTGCCATTTGATGGTGATTTAAGACTTTCAGCATTGGTTGATAAGATGCAAGCGGCACCAGGAGTTATAGACGCCACTCTTTTAAGTGCTGAAAGCTCATGGATAAGGCCAGAGTTGAACGGCTATGGAACTCCACAACCAATTTACATATCAAAAGTCGCTGAAAGTGGCTATTATGAAGTTGTAACATTTGAAAATATAACCTATGTGGTATGATATAAACTGGCGCGTTTTTACAATCAATTTATTGCCTACTTTTTTTAAGGAACCTGATAGTGGTAAATTTTGTGCAGGCACTTATAGCCCCCGTTGAAACCCTTTATGATAAGTGGTTTAATTTTCGGGTAGATAATGTCTATAAACTAAATAATACAGGGCAGGTTTGCTTTTTAAGAGGCACTTTGAACGACAAGTTTGATCCAGTTCAAAGGCGTATTTACATAAGTGATGGACAATTTTTTGACACTACTTACATATACACCGAAGCTGAAGGGCAAAATGTAAACGTGAGGACTGAAATGGAAGAGCCAACGCTATGGCTTAGAACCGAAAGCGAAACGGCAGACACGGGGCTTGATTTTATAGTTTTTGTTCCTACTGAACTAGCAGTCTCACAAGAATTTGGATTAAAAGCGCACATTGATTTTTATAAAGCTGGCGGATTTAGATATACAATATTTTTAATATGAATTATACAAGTTTTAATCAAACAGGTGGTTTTCCTTTAAAAACGGAACGATTGCAGGAACTACAAACTGCTTTCGAAATTTTTCAAGCCTTTGGAGAATTGGCGGGCAACTTAACAATCATATCGGGTTGTGAGTTGGTAGGCTCTACCATAAAAAAAGGCGTTGTTTATATCGATGGCGAACCTTTAGAATTTAGAGAAGCTGCCGTTACAGGAACTTCGGATGTAATCATTATCGAAGAGCCCGTAAATCGTGCTTTTGAAAATGGTTCAGTAAAGCAAGTTCACACCTTTCGTTATGCCACATTTGGAACCTCAGAAACATCGTGGCCGTGGTCAGATTTTAAGCGTATCGATCCAGTTGTACAGTTAATGGTTCGACTTGAATCGCTTGAGAAAAAAACGGCTGTTTTTCAGTCTGGTGGGGGTATGTTATTTTGGAATAAACCCGCAGCTGATATTCCTGCAGGTTGGCAAGAAGTGGTTGACTGGCGCGGTCGAATGCCTGTCGGGCTTGATGAGGATCAAATCGATTTTGAAAATATTGGTAAAACGGGGGGGGCAATTAAGAAAATGCTTTCGGTTGATGAGCTACCACAGCACAGCTTTTTCATGTTTTCTAACGACATAGTAGATGCGGGAGTCGCACTTACAGGAAATAATTCTCCAGTAAAGGAAGGTTTTAACGCAGGCGGAGATGGAAACCAGAATTACCGAATTAGAAGCAGTAGCAATGCTCCTACAATAGGTAAAACAAATACAGTGGGTGCCAATCAAGAATTTTCAATACTGAACCCATATAGAGTAGTATTATTTATTGAATATATAGGATAAAATTATGGCAACATTAGCACAAATATATGACTGGTTTATGACTGGTAAAAAGCCTACACAAGCCCAATTTTGGGCTTCGTGGGGTAGTTTTTGGAACAAAAGTGAATCAATACCGCAAAGTGCAGTATCGAACCTTAGCTCTACTCTGAATGCAAAGGCTGAAAGGGAACAATTTGAATTGCATAAGCAGGACGCAAACGCACATCCTGATCTTTTTGCCGCAGTAAAAATATCGGGTCGTTTTTTAATCAATAGAAATAACCTCATTTTTTTTGCGGATGAACCTACAGCGGGCGATACTGTCACGGGTATGGTTGAAGGTGAATATTTAAATGCTGGAACTTTTTACGGGGGCAACTTTGAGCAACTTAGTAGCTATGTTGAACCTAACTTAATTGGACGCATATTGTCTTATTCAAATGGCTCAATATCAGTTGAAGTAAATGAAGGTATAATTTCTAGGCTTAATACATCAGGAGGTCCAATCTGTAATGTGAGAATTACAACTCCAGATGGAACTATTTTTGAAGATGCATTATACTCATTTGAAGAGCGATTAAGCAACCCCATAAATACATTTTTACAAGGAAGTTTTCCTTTCGGGTCTGTTTTTGTTTTGTACGATCCATTAAGCGAATTTGAGGATTCTTTACCTTTTGTATATGAACAAAGCGTGCCGGTTTTTACCGATCTTACTTTTGATATTGTAAATGTTTCTCAAGAAACTGGCATTGTGCTTAATGTGCTCTCCGGCACCGATAAAACAATAGTCAATAAACTAGTTCATTACTCAGAGTTTGGAGATTTAAGAAACACATATTTTTTTAGGTTAGATCAATTGCTATTTGTCGAAAGTAATGGAATTGAAACTTATAATTTTTATGGTTTTGTGCCCACTTACGGACAAATAAACATAGAAAATAACGAAGGAAGAAACGTGTCAAACCTTTTTATAATATCTATATAAAACAAATTAATAACCTAAATAAATGTAACTATGTCAAAACAAGTAATTGGAAAGAAATTAAAACTTATGGATGTGCCAGTAGCAACTGGTGAAGTTCAACAATTAGTAATTACTCCAGAAGGCTATGTGCTTAAAAAAGAATTTACTAATACTGAAGTTGAAGAATATGTATTCATGTTTAGAGTAGGGAAGGCGCAACCCCCAAATCCAGGCCCAAATCCAGCGGAACCGGTTTTAATTTATGAACACTATCATACAGTTGGGCTTACTGCTCAAGACGTAACCCATTTGCTTAGTAATCCTGGTCAGACAGATGTTCAAAAACGCTCAAATACTGTCAACGAGCACTTTCACGATGTGACATTTTATTACGATGCGGGCACAAATACTTTTGTAGCAAGTAATATTACATCAGCTTCGGATATCGAACATTCCGCGCAATTAATAGCAATTAATGCCCCAAATCAATTAATTGGTTGGACGGGAAGCTTTAGTATTTCACCTGAGACAACTCTAACTTATAATAATGGAATTTTAACAGATGTAACTTCGATTTAATTATAAAATTCACAGGATGACGTGAAGTAAAAAATAGTCCTCCAACAATTAAAAACTTCTCACGGTAATTTAATTAAGCACAAAGCCACAGCGTTGGAGGACATAAGTCTTCTATGCTGTGGCTTTATTGTGTTTTATAAATTCCGTGAGAGATGCAAATATAATCAATCATCAATCAAAAATCGAATTAAAAATGAACAAGTATCACGAAGTGCTAAGCAAAATCCTTGATAAAGGTAAGCTACAACAAAACAAAAAAGGTTCAATCACCTATCTTTTGAATCAGACTTTAGAATTAAAACCGTTAGACCTTTTAGTGTTGTTTGAGAGCCACGCAGTTGCAAAAAAGAAGTTAAGAGACGAACTTGGTCTATTTATGGCGAGAGCGTTTGCTACGGAAGCCTACAGGGATATAGGCGTTACTTGGTGGGATTATTGCGGTCCCATTCTAGTAAATAGTTATCCTACCTACTTTGAGCAATTACCGAAGCTTATAGAGCGAATAAATAAAGAGAAACGTACATCAAAGAATTACGTATTGTTCCTTGGTTCTAACAACACTGAGAGCAATCAACAGCCGTGTTTAAGTCTTGTCCAGTTTCAAATAGAGAAAGGAAAGGTTGTTATAAGTGCTTACCAGCGTTCTAGTGACGCTAACTTAGGTCTACCCTCTGATATCTATCACCTATACTTGATAAGTAAACAAATCAATCTACCACTAAAGTCGATCACATTGTTTCTAGGCAATGTTCACGTGTATGAGAACAATATAGAGCTAACCAAAGAACTACTGAATGGTGAGTCAGTTAAATTCAGTTTAAATGTGGGTTAATTGGTGTTTAAACTATAATTAAAAAGCCAGTACTTTGATGTACTGGCTTTATTTGTTTGATTGAAAAAATGTACATTTCATTTTAGATTTGTGTACATTTGATTTTTTCGATTATAAATGTAACCGATTTAATCTGATAGAACAAATAATTTACTTTATGCGCCGCTTTTGGGCTTAAAATTAAACAACAGTTGAAAAACGGTATCAGGATCTTGGTTTAGCAAGACCTCTATCATAAAGCACAATACTGCCTGCAACAGATACGTTTAAACTTTTCTCAGATTTGAATTTAACCAAATGATGGCATTTTGCGATAGCTGCTTTCGATAGACCGTTATCCTCGGCACCTAAAAGATAAACACAACGTCGTGGATGTTCAAACGTTTCGAGATCAACAGCGTTTTCATCGAGTTCCACACCTACTAAGCGAGCGCCTTTGGGTAAGTTGTTATAGAAATCCTCAAAATTTTCGTAATGAAAATAAGGGATTGACTTTACAGCATTATGCGTATCACAAGCTTGCTTAGCGTATCGATTTCCAATAGTAAAAATATAACTTGCACCAAGATTTTGTGCGGTACGCCATAAAACCCCTAAGTTCTCCGGTGTTTTTCCGTTTTGAATGCCAATGCCAAAATACTCTGTTACAAAATTGTCGTTCATGAGGCAAAAATACAAAGTGTTATTCGGTTTGTCAAGTTTTGATTTTCAAAGTGGCAGCATTTACAATTGCAACAGTATTTTTTAGTCATAATTCGTCATTCTGACAAAGGAAGAATCTTCACAAATTGCACACTATACAGAGATTCTTAGTTGCTCAGAATGACAAAATAAACGGAGAAAAAAACAAAATAATGCTCAAATTATACAAATTTTTTATTCTGACAATTGTGAAATCCTCACAACTTGAGCAACAAACACAGATTCTTCGTTGCTCAGAATGACAAAATAAACTCAGAAAAAAGCATAAAATAATGCTCAAATTATACAAATTTTTTATTCTGGCAAAGGAAGAATCTTCGCAAATTGCAAACTAAACACAGATTCTTCGTTCCTCAGAATGACAAAACAAGAGCAAAATATTCTTTTAGCCACTACACCCTAGCCCCGATAGAAATGGAAATCCTTATTGTTTTTGTTTCAAAAAACAATAAGATTGCAATGGATAGCGGGAAAGAGCTCCAAAAAACAGAAACAGCGTTGGAATGCTTCATTTCTCACCGTGACAATTACAAACAAATCATTTATATTTGCAGTTCGGTTACGAGACAATTTTTAATATCAACTATATACATAAAATGAGACATACAAAAGTTAAAGACTTACTAAACAGCACAAAAACGCTTCATGAAGTAAATGCAAAAGGATGGGTGAGAACTTTTAGAAACAATCAATTTATTGCCTTAAACGATGGTTCGACCATTGATAATATACAATGTGTTGTCGATTTTGAGAACACGCCAGACGAAACGCTGAAGAGAATTACTACTGGAGCAGCAATATCTGTAACAGGAACTTTGGTAGAAAGTAAAGGTGCGGGACAGAAATTTGAGATTCAGGTGGCTAAACTGGAAATCCTTGGAGATTCAGATGCGGAGAAATTCCCGATACAACCAAAAAACAAACCGAGCTTAGATTTCTTGCGTGAAAATGCACATTTAAGAGTTCGTACTAATATGTTTGGAGCGATTATGAGAGTACGTTCGGTATTATCGTATGCGGTTCACAGTTATTTTCAGGAGAAAGGTTTTGTATATGTGAACACCCCAATTATCACGGGATCTGATGCAGAAGGTGCCGGTGAAATGTTTAAAGTTACGGCTTTGCCATTTGACGGAACACCAAGAACCGAAGACGGAAAAGTAAATTACAAAGAAGATTTCTTTGGGAAAGAAACGAACCTTACCGTTTCTGGACAACTAGAAGGAGAAACTTTCGCGATGGCTTTGGGCCAAATTTATACTTTTGGACCAACCTTTAGAGCCGAAAACTCGAATACTTCGCGTCACCTTGCAGAATTTTGGATGATTGAGCCAGAGGTGGCTTTCAATGATTTGAATGACAACATGGATTTGGCTGAAGATTTTATTCAATATGTGATCAAATACACCTTGGACAAATGTCCTGAAGATTTGAAATTCTTGGAAACACGATTATTGGACGAAGAGAAATCGAAACCAGTTGCTGAAAGAAGCGAAATGGCGTTACTTGACAAATTAAACTTTGTTTTAGAGAACAATTTCAAACGTGTTTCATACACGGAAGCCATTGATATTTTAAGAGAATGTACGCCAAATAAAAAGAAAAAATTCAACTATATCATTAACGAATGGGGTGCTGATTTACAATCAGAACACGAGCGTTATTTAGTGGAGAAACACTTTAAATGTCCGGTAATCTTGTTTGATTACCCGGCAAATATCAAGGCATTTTACATGCGTTTGAACGAAGATGGAAAAACAGTTCGCGCCATGGATATCCTTTTGCCTGGAATTGGAGAAATCGTGGGTGGCTCTCAAAGAGAAGAGCGTTTTGATGTTTTGGTAGAAAAAATGAAAGCCTTAGGGATTGATGAAGAAGAATTGTGGTGGTATCTTGACACCCGAAGATTCGGTTCGGCGGTTCACTCTGGTTTTGGACTTGGATTCGAAAGATTGGTCTTGTTTGTAACAGGAATGACAAACATTCGTGACGTAATTCCTTTCCCGAGAACACCAATGAATGCAGAATTTTAAAAATTTGTTTCCCGTTTAAAGTTTCAAGTTCAACAACCTGAAACTTTAAACCTTAAACAAAAACAACAAAATATAAAATGCTAAAGCAATTCTTAAATTTAAAATTATCCCAAAAATTATCTCCACAGCAAATTCAGCTGATGAAGTTAATTCAATTGCCTACGCAAGCTTTTGAGCAACGTTTACTCGAGGAAATGAACGAAAATCCAGCTCTTGAAACTGGAAAAGAGGAAGAGGATTACGAGAAAGACGAGTTCGAAAACGAAGATTATGATGATTATGATGATGCCGAATCAGAGCGCATTGAAGCCGAAGACATCAATATTGACGAATATTTAAGCAACGATGAAACGCCTGATTATAAAACACAAACCAGTAATTACAGTGACGATGATGATGATCGCGAAACGCCATTTGCTGCACCAGTAAGTTTCCACCAAGATTTAATCAATCAGTTAAATACTTTTATCCTGAATGATGATGAGCGTGAAATAGCTGAATTTCTAGTAGGAAGTATTGATGACATGGGTTACATCCGCCGTAGCGTACCAGATATGGTAGATGACATGGCTTTTACTCAAGGCATTTACACCGATGAAAAGATGGTGCAAAAAATGCTGCAAGTCATTCATGAACTAGAACCTTCTGGTGTAGGAGCACAAGATTTACAAGAATGCTTGCTGTTACAATTGAAACACAAAACACCCACAGAATCTGTTGATTTAGCGATCGATATTATCGAAAATCAGTTTGATGCTTTTACTAAAAAACATTACGACAAATTACTTCAAAAGTACGGTGTCTCTAATGAACAGCTTAAAAAAGCCATTCACGAAATTGAGAAACTGAATCCAAAGCCAGGCGGCTCGTTTACTGGAAACAACAAAGTCACTGAAAATGTGGTTCCTGATTTTGCGATTAGGATTGTAGATGGCGAATTGGAACTGACCTTGAACGGACGGAATGCACCATCGCTGCACGTTTCTAAGGATTATCAAGAAATGATGCAAACGTATAAGGATTCTCGAGACAAATCGGCTCAGCAAAAAGATGCAGTACAGTTTATTAAACAAAAACTGGATTCGGCTAAATGGTTTATCGATGCCATTCGCCAACGTCAGGAAACGCTTTTTGTTACCATGAACGCCATTATGCACTATCAAGAAGAATTTTTCCTAGATGGTGATGAAACCAAACTGAAACCAATGATCCTTAAAGACATTGCTGATATGGTAGGTCTTGACATTTCGACCATTTCACGTGTGGCCAATAGTAAATATGTAGAAACACCGTATGGTACAAAACTAATCAAAGAGTTTTTCTCAGAATCGATGAAAAACGATCAAGGTGAAGATGTTTCTACACTCGAAATCAAGAAAATCCTTCAGAACACGATTGAAGAAGAAGACAAGAAAAAACCACTTCCAGACGATCAACTTGCCGAAATCTTGAAAGAAAAGGGCTATCCAATCGCAAGAAGAACCATTGCAAAATACAGAGAACAACTCGATATTCCAGTGGCGAGAATGAGGAAGAAGATGTAAAAATTGTTGATTTCTGATTCAGTTTTATAGATAACAAAATTCACTTTTTCTGGGTTAGCCTTCTTTGTTTGTGTTTAATAAGTTGAAATGCCTTCAAATACAGGAGTGATAAATTTTAGTAACTTTGCAAAAAAGAAGCCTTATGATAACGGACATCAATCAATTAGATTTGAATAAAACCTATTCCTATGCCGATTATTTAACGTGGCAATTTCAGGAAAAACTGGAATTGATAAAAGGAAAAATTTTTAAGATGAGTCCGGCACCAAGTACTACTCATCAACGAATTTCTGGAAATCTGCATGGACATCTTTTTAATTTTTTCAAACCACATGCTTGCAATCTTTTTGCTGCTCCATTTGATGTTCGATTGATAGATAAAAAAAAATCGAAATTAGACCAAGAAATTTATACTGTGGTTCAACCTGATTTGTGTATAATTTGCGATGATTCCAAAATAGACGAACGAGGCGCTATTGGCGCTCCTGATTTGGTTATAGAAATTCTATCCCCCGGAAATTCCAATAAAGAAATGAAGTATAAATTTGATTTGTATGAAGAAGCTGGAGTTCTTGAATATTGGATTGTAAACCCAGCCGACAAAACGGTTTTCATTTATGTTCTAAAAGAAAATCAATTCATAGGAATGCATCCATTAATTGAGGAAGATACCATTCAAAGCAAACTATTTCCAGAACTAGATTTTACCTTAGAATCTATTTTTAACTAAAAAGGACAAAGCCTTTCCACTTTGTGAAAGACTTTGTCCTTTTTAAAAAATTTATATTTCAGTTCCGTTTGGATTCCCTATAAATGTATCGGGCTTTGGCGAGATTGCTAACTTAAGGATTGATTGTTTTTTGTTAAAAAAATTCTTAAAATATAATTATAAATTTACTTGTAAATTCGTACTATTTTCAAATACCTGAAAGTGTATGTTTTACATTTGTTAGTATCTTTCAAGTAAATTCATTTATTTAAATCTTAAATTTATTTAACATGCAGTTTATACTACTTGAACATTGAAAATATTATATTTTAGGTTCAGACGGATCTACTCTTTAATAATTTTCGAGTAATTTTTTTTGCAGTTCTTACCATTTTATTCAATTCAAAAGTTTTCCCCTTTATTTCAGTTTTTAAAATATTATCATTTTTATTATTTTCAGACTTTTCAAAATAGTCAATTATAATGGTAATATCATCTTGCTTGTCATTCTCGCTGAAAAATTGTTTAACTTTTGTCCAATCAAAATTTTGTAACTCTTGTTTGCTATTACTTTTAATTTCAAAAGCATTTACTTTAGTAGAACTTTCTTTACTTTGAGAATAAATTGAGTTAACGAAAAAAAGAATGAATAGTAAAAATAGTTTTTTCATAGTTTTAATTTTTAAAATTTTTGTTGTTAATTTATCGGATTCGTCTATTTTTTAAATAACCGCAAACATGAGCATTGCGATGTTGCTTTCATTTTTTATCTGCATCCTTCCGCATCGCATGATAATATGCGGCACGACTTAATGGCTCGTATTCTTCGGTTTCGCCTAACATCACAAGCTTGTCATTATCGGTTTTACGAAAACTATAATTTGCTAAATTTCCGGTGCGGGTACAAACCGCATGCACTTTAGTTACATACTCAGCAGTTGCCATTAAGGCAGGCATGGGTCCAAAGGGATTTCCTTTAAAATCCATATCCAGTCCAGCTACAATCACACGGATTCCTTGATTGGCCAAATCGTTACAAATTTTGACTATTTCATCATCAAAAAACTGTGCTTCATCAATGCCTACTACATCGCAACCTTGCGCCAAAATAGCAATGTTAGCAGCTGCGGGAACGGGCGTAGAACGAATTTCATTAGCATCATGAGACACTACCATTTCCTCGTCATATCTCGTGTCTATTGATGGTTTGAAGATTTCTACTTTTTGTTTGGCAAACTGCGCTCTTTTCAAACGACGGATCAGTTCTTCGGTTTTACCCGAAAACATAGAGCCGCAAATGACTTCGATCCAACCAAATTGTTCTTTATGATTTACTGTATTTTCGAGAAACATTTTGTATTTTTCTGACTTAAAAAATGAATAGTTTTTATTACTTCGTAATAGATAAACCGACTTAAAAATTTTATACTTTTACGTCGTTTCAAAAGTATACAATTTATATCAAATCGAGTATTTGACTGCAGTTATTTAAAAAAATAAATCTTATCCATAAAGAATTCCTTTTCTAAAGAAGATATACAATAACCATAGACACAGACCTGCCTAACACGCTATAATTTCAACAGTATGAAAAAAAAATTGGAAGCCGATTTAATCAGCATTGCACACCGAATATTACAGCTAAAAAATAAATCTGACATTAACCAATTGTATCTAGAGACACAGAAATTGTATGAGAAACTTTCTGTATTGCGCTTTATAGAGGAGCACTTTAGCGAAGTACAGCCTACAATTGGAGGAGTCGCATTAGAACAAAAAATCGAATCTATTTTTGACCAAGAAGCATTGCCACAAACCGAAATTAAACCCATAATTGCAGCAACTGTTTCGGAAGAAATCCACGAAATACCGGTAGAAGAAACCACGCAAGCTGCAGAAATAAATGAAGTGGAACCGATACTTGAAGCGGCAGTGGAAACTGAAACTCTTATAGAAGTAAGCGCACGTACTGAAGTAAGAACACCAGAATCAGAAGAATTAATGGTTGTTGAGGAAGAAAAAGAAATTGAAGAAGAAATAATTATAACCACTGAAATCGCTTCAATCCATCCCGATTTTGAGCTAACTCAAGAGGACGGAACAGAAACGGAACAAGAAATGTCAAAGAAAAAGGAACCGGTCCAAATTTCTTTTGAAGATTTATTAGGTGGAAATTACCATGACACTCAATTTGTAAAGGTCCAAGAAATTAAAGATACTCCTAAAGAAGCTGTGATCAACCCTCCGAAAGAAATCATTGTGAAGGAGGAAAAAGAAGAAATTATAAAAGAAGAAACTGTTGAACAAAAAGCTATTTCCTTGAACGAAAAATTAGCTAAAGGAATCAACATTGATCTAAATGATCGTATTGCTTTTATAAAACACCTTTTTCGGTAACAGCAGCGAAGACTACAACCGTGTTTTAAACCAATTGATCACGTTCAACACCTTTTATGAAACCCGCGATTTTGTTCAAGAAATGGTGAAACCAGACTACAACAATTGGGAAGGAAAACAAGATTATGAAGAACGTTTTATGGATATTATAGAGAAAAAATTCTTGTAAATATCCTAGATTTCCATTGCGATCAGAAATGATACTTTTGGAGATTTTTACTAAATTATTTCAGCTATGTCAAAATTATATATCGTTCCTACACCCATTGGCAATCTCGAAGACATGACTTTTCGAGCCATTCGAATTCTTAAAGAAGTTGATTTGATTCTTGCCGAAGATACCCGTACGAGCGGAAAACTATTAAAGCATTTCGAAATTGGCACACACATGTACAGCCATCACATGCACAACGAACACAAAACTGTCGAGAATCTCATTTCGAGATTGAAAGCTGGGGAAAACATAGCTTTGATTTCGGATGCGGGAACACCAGCGATATCAGATCCGGGTTTTTTATTGACTCGTGCTTGCGTTGAAAACGGAGTTGAAGTGGAGTGTTTGCCAGGTGCAACAGCATTTGTACCAGCTTTAGTCAATAGTGGTTTACCCAATGATAAATTTGTTTTCGAAGGATTTCTACCTGATAAAAAAGGACGTCAAACTCGTTATTTGGCTTTAGCCGAAGAAACAAGGACCATGATTTTATATGTTTCCCCTCATAAATTAGTGAAGACTTTAGCGGAATTCATCACCTATTTTGGCGAAGACCGTCAAATATCGGTTTCTAGGGAATTATCCAAACTGCACGAAGAAAATATTCGTGGCACTGTAAAAGAGGTCGCTGCTCATTTTGACAAAATAGCGCCTCGAGGTGAAATTGTAGTGGTTGTAGGTGGAAAAATAATAACTAAAGAACCTAAAAAAAGTAAATTTTCTGAGGAAGAATAATCATGAAAAAAGAAAAAGTTATTTTAATTGGAGCTGGACTCTGCGGACTCTACACTGCTTTTTTACTTCAAAAAAAAGGAATTGAAATACTGATTTTAGAGGGCAATTCACGAATTGGAGGTCGCATAAAAACGATCACAGGCACAACAAAAGTGACTATGGAAATGGGTGCCACTTGGTTTGGGAACCAACACTATAATCTGAAGAAAGTACTACACACTTTAGAAATCCCTTTTTTCAAGCAACATACTCAAGGCATTTCATTATTTGAAACTATGTCGTTTGCACCGCCACAAAAATTTGAAATCTCCGATGCGGAAGAACCTTCTTTTCGAATTGAAGGTGGAACGTCTGCGTTAATTAACAAATTAACTACTGAAATTGGTATTGAACACATTAAAACAAGCACCAAAATCATCTCAATAAAAGAGGAAAATAAAAAATTAATTCTAATGGATTCAGAGGGAAATAGCTATTCTGCTGATAAAGTCATCAGTACTATTCCACCTAATTTATTTATAAACTCGATACTATTTGAACCTAATTTACCTGAAAATATAATTCAATTGGCAAATAAAACCCATACTTGGATGGGTGAATCCATAAAGTTTTCAGTAGAATACAAAACTCCTTTTTGGAAAGAAAAGAATTATTCTGGAACCTTATTCAGCCAAGCCAGTATTATTCAAGAAATGTACGACCACAGTACCGCCGATAATTCAGGATTTGCTTTAAAAGGATTTCTAAACGGTGCAACAGCGGTACTTTCTAAAGAGGAACGCCAACAAAAAGTAATCCAGCAATTGATTACCTTTTTTGGCCCCGAGGCATCCGATTATATCGCCTATTTTGAAAATGTTTGGAGAGAGGAACCTTTCACATTCCATCCCTACAAAGAGTTGGTTTTAGCACATCAAAACAACGGACATCCACTATTTAAAAATCCCTTCCTAAACCAAAAATTATACATTTCTGGGGCAGAAACAGCTGCACAAAATCCCGGCTATATGGATGGAGCTATTTTTGCTGCAAATACAATTGCATTAGAATTCTAATACTACTATAATTATGACTATCCCTGCTTTTTTAGAAAAATTAAATCAAACACCAAAAGCCATCACCTTTGCTGAAACTATGGCTGTAATTGAAGATCACTATACCTTTGAACCAACAGCTTTTGAAAACGGCTTACAGCATAATGCTGCCGGAGAAAACTCAGGATCTTGTAAATTATTTTCTTTTGCGGAACTGCAGGAACTAACTCCAGAAGAAACTTTAGCTTGCTTTGGCGCTTACTATTTTGAAGATGTTTTAGGAAATCCAAACGGTACTGATCATCAGAACATACGCAATTTCATGAAAACGGGCTGGGATGGAATCGCTTTTTACGGAAGTGCTCTAGTGTTGAAATAAAAATACAAATTCTCTTTCAGGTCGAGCGCAGTCGAGACAGATCAATTAGTCTCGAATGCGCTCGAGCTGACAAAATTCCTAACACAATTTTAAAACACCAAATCAATATGCGTTGGACCTTAAAACCAAAACCTTCAGAGGAGACTGTGAAACATTTGGCGACAGCCTTAAATGTAGAAGATTTTGTGGCCACTTTATTAGTGCAACGTGGCATTAACACTTTTGAGGAAGCAAAAGCATTTTTCCGTCCAAGTTTAGATAATTTACATGATCCATATTTAATTAAAGATATGGAAAAGGCCGTAGAACGCATTGAGAAAGCAATCGAAAACGAAGAAAATATTCTTGTTTTTGGCGATTATGATGTTGATGGCACTACTGCTGTTTCGCTCGTTTCTTCCTATTTAAAAACCTATTACCCTAACGTTGCTACCTATATTCCGGATCGGTATGACGAGGGTTACGGCATTTCATTTAAAGGAATTGACTTTGCAGATGACAATGGTTTTTCGCTTATTATCGCTTTAGATTGTGGTATAAAATCAATCGATCATGTGGTCTACGCCAAAGCAAAAAATATTGATTTTATCATTTGTGACCACCACAGACCAGGAGAATTCTTACCCGATGCCGTTGCTATTCTTGACCCGAAACGAGACGATTGCACCTTATCCTTATGATGAATTGTGTGGTTGTGGAATCGGTTTTAAATTGATTCAAGCATTGGGTCGCAACCAAAACCAAACTACCGAAGATTTGATTCCGTATTTGGATCTAGTGTCGGCTGCCATTGCCGCTGATATCGTTCCCATGACTGGAGAAAATAGAGTATTAGCTTACTTTGGACTGCAAGTCATTAATTCTAACCCAAGGCCAGGAATCAAAGCCATCATTCACCAAATAAAAAAGAAAGTTCTAGATATTACCGATGTTGTTTTTATTATCGCACCCAGAATAAACGCTGCAGGACGTATTAAACATGGGAATCACGCGGTGGAATTGTTAACCGAATTTGATTTTGAGCAAGCCCAACAATTTGCTTCTGAAATCGAGGCGTATAATTCAGAACGAAAGGATTTAGACAAATTAATCACCAAAGAGGCCTTACAACAAATCGAGCAAAACAATGAAAAAAAACGCTTTACTTCCGTCGTTTTTCAAGAAGATTGGCATAAAGGTGTCATTGGAATTGTCGCGTCTCGATTGATTGAAACCTATTATCGCCCAACACTTGTTTTTACCAAAAGCGGCGATAAGTATGCTGCTTCGGCTCGATCTGTAAAAGGATTTGATGTATACAATGCATTGGAAGCATGTTCAGAACATTTGGAACAATTTGGAGGTCACATGTATGCTGCGGGAATGACGATGAAGAAAGAAAACTATCAAATCTTCAAGGATGCTTTTGAAAAAGAAGTAGAAAAAACCATTCATCCGGATATGTTAACACCAGAAATTGCAGTTGATGCCGAAATTGATTTTGCTGATATCACACCAAAATTAATCCGAATCCTAAAACAATTTGAACCGTACGGACCCCAAAATATGACGCCCGTTTTCTTGACTAAAAACATCAAAGACACCGGTTATGGAAAACCTATGGGTCAGGAGGATGAACACTTAAAACTTTTTGTCAAACAATCCCAAAGCCTCGGGACTGAAGGCATTGCTGCAATTGGTTTTAATTTGGGCAACAAAATCAAACTAACTACGCACCAAAAATCTTTTCAAGCCGTGTATTGTATTGATGAAAATGAGTGGAACGGCAAAACAAGCTTGCAATTGCGGTTGCGAGATATTAAAGAATGATTGCTAAACTATGAAAAAAAACGACCCTTACTCGGCGCTGCGCTACAGAGAATTCAATATATTTTTGTTATTGCGTTTTGCAATGGTTTTTGGATGGTCCATGCAGTTTATTATTATTGAGTGGGAAGTGTACAGCTTTAACCAAAAATCCGTTATCATTAGGAATCATCGGATTAATGGAAGTCATTCCAGCCATTTCGATGGCTTTGTTTGCCGGACACATTGTAGATCAAAAGGAAAAAAAAGGTTTGCTTTTCAAATGTATTTTAGGATTTTCAATTATTAGTTTGGGCTTATTTTTATTTACTTGGCCTCCTTTTATAAAAGATTTTGCTACCCAAACTATTTTATACTCCATTTACTTTTTCGTGTTTTTAGGAGGATTAGTGCGTGCTTTTCTGGGTCCGACCATATTCTCTCTTTTGGCCTTAATCGTTCCTAAAAAAATATATCCAAATGCTGCGACTTGGAGTAGTTCCGTTTGGCAGATTAGTTCTGTTTTAGGACCTGCAGTTGGCGGGTTTCTCTATCAATTGGATTGGCGTTCATGGGTCTATGTTCATCGTTTTGGGATGTTCACTTATCGCATTGGTTGCTTTGACCCCAAATTGCAACGAAACCAATTTTGAATCCAAAAATTGGCGAACCCATTATGGAAAGTTTGAAAGAAGGCGTGAAATTTGTTTTCAACAACAAGACTATTTTAGGCGCTTTATCACTAGATATGATTGCAGTCCTTTTTGGCGGAGCCGTTGCTTTGTTGCCCATTTTTGCTCAGGATATTTTGAAAGTAGGACCTCAGGGATTTGGCGTTTTGAGAGCTGCGCCAGCTGTTGGTGCTTTTTTGATGCTAATAATCTCCGCTTACATTCCTTTTACAAAAAATGCGGGTATGAAACTGTTATCGGCAATTTTTGCGTTTGGAATTTGCATCATTGTTTTTGGACTATCCTCTATTTTTTGGTTGTCTGTAGCCTCTTTGTTTTTTAGTGGTGTTTTTGATGGGATTTCGGTACGTCAGTACGCCAAACCATTCTTCAACTGAAAACTCGCAGATCAGCATGCAGGGGTCGCGTTAGCTGCTGTGAATTCTATATTTGTGGGCTCTTCTAACGAATTGGGTGCTTTTGAAAGCGGCTTAACGGCTAAAACTAAAAAAATGGGTACTGTGAGTGCAGTGGTCTTTGGCGGAAGCATGACCTTAATTACTGTTATTTTCACGGGCATTGCTATCGCCAACTTTTAGAAAATTAGACCTGCAACAAGATGTTGAAGATCATGAAAAGAGCGAGTAATTAATACTTTTTGATTTCGAAATTTTCCCCATCAAAAACTCCGTATGTAAAATACGTAATCCCAGTCACCCAGATTCACATACTCGGCATTTTCGCCTACAGGTACTTTCATTGGTAGATGACGGTGGCCAAAAATAAGGTAATTGTAGTGCTTGGTTTCTAGTTTTCTCTTGGAATACAGAATAAGCCATTCGTTGTCTTCACCAAGAAAAGTCACATCCTCATCACCAGAGATCAGTTTGTTTTTAACGGACAGGTATTGTGCTAATTTCACGCCAATGTCCGGATGCAACCATCTAAACAACCATTTAAAAAACGGATTGGTAAACACTTTTTTCATGCGTTTGTAACCCTTATCGCCAGGACCTTTGCCGTCTCCGTGACCAATAAGAAATGTTTTATCTCCAAAAGTATATTCTTGATTGTCATGAAAAACTGGAATGTTCAATTCCTTCTGGAAATAATCTTCCATCCACAAATCATGATTCCCCACGAAGAAATAAATAGGAATACCACTATCACGAAGTTCTGCTAGTTTACCCAAAACACGGATGAAACCTTTTGGCACTACGGTTTTATATTCGAACCAAAAATCGAATAAATCGCCCAATAAAAAAAGAGCTTCGGCATCACTTTCAATTTCGTCGAGCCATGCCACGAATTTTTGTTCTCTAGGAAAACTCAATTCGGGTGTTGGTGCGCCAAAATGCTGATCGGATGCAAAATAAATTTTCTTATTGTGGGGTAATTGCATGAAACTAAAGTATAGATTTAAAATTATCACTTGCAAACCACTCCGCAAAAGAAGATTCGGTTTCTTGCAGTTTTAAGGAGAAAAGAGATATTCCTTCCGGCAATCGACTGGTAATTCGTTGAGCAAAATCAATTACCATATTCTCACTTGTGGGCTGGTAATCGACTACTATAACATGATGCCCACGGTTGATCAACTCATTGGCTAAATCAATATGAGGTGTTGTTCCGTTGAAAACGGTCGCGTGATCAAATTGATCTACAATTTCTTCTTTTACAATTTTCTTTTAAATCCGTAAAGTCTATTACCATTCCGAATTTTACATTAGAGCGATCCGCAATTGGAGTGCCGATTACCGTTACTGACAATTTATAACTATGCCCGTGAACATTTTTACATTTCCCCGTCAGTAGCCATATAAGGCGTGACCGGTTTCGAAACTAAATTGTTTTGTAATTCTGATATTGCTCATTGGAGTTTAATTTTGGTGCAAATTTAGTGATTTTTTGACTTGCAGTAAAAGCTTTGTTCATCAAACCACTTGAAGCAAAATAAAACCCCGAATTCAAAAAAAATTTGCAGTAAAATATCACGTTTATTCCGATTAAAATTTACAATTAATTAACATACCGATTGCGTTGCCAATAATATTAGTAATATATTTGACATTCAAATAATTTTGGAAAGCAAATAGAATGATAGTACATGCTCTATGATTAGAGAGTGCCTATCCTTATTTTAATTATTTGAATAAAACTAACTAACACTTATTTATTACTTTTTTCTATGAAAAAAACTTTACTTTCAAAAAATGCTTTGCACTCATTATTTTGGTGTTTTGCTTTATCAATATTACTGCCAGGAAAAAGCTTGGGCCAAGCATTATTAGTAGATGACTTTACCGGAACAACTGGATCAGCACTTACAGTAAACGGATGGACAGCTCATAGTAGTGGTGGCACAACTCCAAATGTAATTAATGTTACTCCTTCCTCTATTACCTATCCTGGATATACCTCCTCAGGTATTGGAAATGAAGTGACAATGACTACTTCTGGTGAGGATGTCAATAGGGTTTTTACAAGCCAAACCACAGGAATAGTTTACACTTCATTTTTGGTTAATGTAACTTCTGCTACAATTGCAGGAGATTATTTCTTTAATCTAGGTGCAACAACAATTTCAACAAATTTTAGAGGAAGAATTTTTGTAAAAAGAGACGCAAGCAATAACGTATCTTTCGGTATAGCGCAATCTACCACTGCAACTACAGCGAATTATTCTTCAGCTATTTATGCTCTTAACACTACCTATTTAATTGTATTAAAATATGATCTAGTATCAGGTACTACAAATGATGTAGCTTCTATTTATATCAATCCACCACTTAATTCTGTTGTTCCCACCACAGGTTGGATTTCAAACACGGATGCAGCTGGTGCCGATTTAACAAATGTAGGTTCCGTTGCATTACGCCAAGGAGGAGCAACAACAGCGCCAGGACTAAAACTTGATGGCGTAAGAGTAAGTACAGCTTGGTCTGACATTGTAGGAGCAGTTACATCAACCACTTGGGACGGGACTGCGTGGTCAAATGGTGCACCTACATCAACAGTTGATGCTATAATTGCTGGTAATTATTCAACAGGGGCAAATGCAATTAATGCCAAAAGTGTAACTGTAAACTCTGGCACTCTAACAGTGAACACCCTCGGTAGTTTAACCATTCAAAATGAATTAAACAATGTAGGAGGCACCGTTGATATGGAGAGCAATTGCCAACCTGATTCAAGTAAACAATACTGCAAACACTGGTGAAATCACTGTTAATAGAAGCGGAGCTTTACTTATGCTTTTGGATTACAGTTTATGGTCTTCACCAGTAAGCGGACAAAAATTAAAAGCATTTTCGCCTAACACGTTAGACAATCGTTTTTACACCTACAATCCAAGTTCAAACATCTACGTAGCCGTTGCTGCTCCAGCTACTACTGATTTTGCAGTAGGAAATGGCTACTTAATTCGTGTTTCCAAATGATCATCCTACTACTCCTACCACCTGGAATGGGATGTTTAAAGGAGTTCCAAATAATGGAGACATTACGATCACAGGTTTGACTCCGGGTACTTTTAATGCTGTAGGAAATCCGTATCCATCTACTATAAGCGCTGATGCTTTTATCACAACAAACAGCATTACAGAGCCATTGTATTTTTGGAGAAAAACAAATGCTGCTGCAGGAACTGCTTATGCAACCTACACGATGGCAGGAGCCGTAGGGGAAACACCTGGAAATGGTGGTATCACACCAAACGGAACCATTCAAGTAGGACAAGGATTTATTGTAAAAACAGTCTCAAATTCAGTTGCATTTACTAATAATAATATGCGTACTGCCAACAATTCAAATCAAATACTAAGAACTGCTAAAACAGAAAAAAATAGAATCTGGCTAAACCTATCTAAAGGTACGGAATATGTAAACCAAATGATGGTAGCGTATATGGATGGCGCTACTAGCGAAATTGACAATACATTAGACGGAAGATACATTAATGATAATCAAACCGCGTTAACGAGCTCTTTAAAAGGAGAAGAATTTGTTATTCAAGCTAAAGGATTACCATTTGATTCTAGTGACATTGTTCCATTAAGTTTTAAAGCAGAACAAGCAGGAAGTTTTAGCATTGATTTAGACCACGTAGACGGTTTATTTTTAGGCAATCAAGAAATTATACTTAAAGATTTAAAAGCAGGAACAGAGCAAAACTTAAAAGCAGGATCTTACACGTTTACAAGTGATGCTGGTACTTTTAAAAATCGTTTTGGAAATCACTTTCAAAACCAGCCAAACTTTAGATGTTAACGCTCCAAGTTTTGATGAGAATAGCGTAGTTATATTTAACCAAAACGGATCGTTAAACGTATCTAGCAGCAAAAATACTATCAAAAATATTCGTGTTTTTGACATTAGAGGTGTTTTAATAGCAGAACAAAAAGACGTAAATGCCAATACAGCAAGCATCAAAAACGTTACTGCCAGCAAACAAACTGTTTTAATTCAAATTACTTCAGACGATAATAAAACCGTAACTAAAAAAGCTATTTTTTAAGCTGTAGCCCATAGAAACCAGATACTGGAATTAAAATTTTAAAATTAAATCATGAAAAATATAGTACTACAATTTTATATCGTTGCCTTTTTTCTACTGTCTAGCGCTACGATGTTAGCACAAACTCCAGGCGACACTGATGGTACAGCTGACGGTCTAGAGGGAGCTGATGCTCCTGCAGCACCCATAGATGATTACCTTTTTTACCAATGGCACTAGTAGCTGTTTTTGTAGGGTATAAATATTCTAAAAACAAGGCTCAAAAAACAGTTTAAATACAGTCGATTCAAAAACTGTAACCCAATAAAAACCCCCGAAAAATAATTTTCGGGGGTTTTGCTATTTTATATCGAGATACCAACTCATGGTTTTGAATGATATTCTATTTTACTTTATAAATTGTTCCAAGGCATTTTTTCTAGTAAAATCAGAAAGAACTAACTTCCCCGAAATGGCGGGCGCGTTGTAACAAAAGAGTGTCCCAGTGTTGCGTTCCTTCCCACATTACTTTTTTCATTTCCAGCAAAGCTTCAGGATTATAACTTGATAATTTAGTGCTGAAATCAGTTATTGCCTTGTCTAATTCTTCAATGGTTTCAAAGGTATTGGCATACAATCCTTTGGAAGCAGCCCGATCAGCCGACTTCCATTCGTGTGCTGCAAGGGTCATTTCGGCCATTGCTGTTTCCCCAAGTTTTTTGGTCACAACAGGTTCAATTACAAAGGGACCAATTCCTATCGGCCAGTTCTGATAATTTTATTGAAGCGTTTTTTGTGGCCATAGCATAATCACAAGCCGACGCAATCCCTACGCCACCACCGACTGCTTTTCCGTGAATACGACCCACAATAAGCTTAGAACACGAGCGCATGGCGTTAATCAAGTGCGCAAATCCAGAGAAAAATTCGGTTCCTTCTGAATTCAGTGGAAACAGCCAAAAGTTCATCAAATGAAGCGCCTGCACAAAAAGCACCTGAGCCTTCGCTTTGTATGACAATTACCGAAACAGTTGAATCTACACTTAAAGTATTGAATTCAGTAGTGAGTCGGTTTAATAATTCTCTTGGGAAAAGAATTACTAGAAGGATGACCAAATATAACGGTCGCGATTTTGTTCTCGATAGTTGTAAATAGCGAACCAGTCGAATTTTCTGATACCATAATGGAGTTTTTGGTGTAAAGTTAGAAAAATCTAAAAGAGGATTTGACTTTTTTTTTAAAATAGAATAGATTTGCTTTTTGAAATTTGCTTTTTGGAAAATTTATATCTTTATATTTGCGAGCAAGTTTGGGGGATTAGCTCATTTGGCTAGAGTGCTTGCCTGGCAGGCAAGAGGTGACCGGTTCGAATCCGGTATTCTCCACAAACTAAAACCGTAAACTCTTTTCTGAT
>NZ_JBTGUX010000010.1:0-13524 GCF_054343775.1 Flavobacterium sp. GNP001 | reverse complement strand
ATTTTTGATGAATTTGATAGAAAACTGGAATTAATTTTTCTAAAACATCAATACCCACTGGTTTATAATCAGTTGGATTTTCATCATTAACATATATGTTGCCACAATCAGAGTCAAAAACATTTATTGAAACTTAATGCAGGATGTGATGGGGTATTTTCAATCCAATTAAAAACGGTTGGAGTACCATTTACATCAATAGTAAACTCTACTTGTTGACTTAATGGTGAAGGAGTAAATACATTTTTTTTTAAATCGATATTACTTTGTCTGCTCCAACATAATTTCTTAAATATTCTAGAATAACTTGATTTTCCTGAACCGTTATTTCCATAAATAACTGTTAAACCTGAATTGCCAAATTGTAAATCAGCTTGATTGTATAATGCAGATATGTTTTGAGGCCTTCTAACTCTTAATAATTTTGGATATTGAAGTCCAGTGTTAACAGTTGTTGGTAAATGACTAATATTCAAAGGAATGGGGTTTAAAATAATTCCTGTAGCACCTTCTTCTTTTTTTAATAAATCTGTTAATTCATCAATATCATTTTGCGATAAAGTAGGATTTTGAATTATTCTCCTCAAAGCATCACTAAAAAATAATGGTTTTAAAGTAGACCACGTTAATATATCCTGATATATACTCATTTTATTTTTATTTTAAACAATCTCTTTTTGTGTTTCAACTTTGGTCATTTTAGAATGTAATACAGATTGAGCATCATTTGGCATTAAAGGATGAATTTTTCGACATAAATATATTTTATCAAAAAAAGGATTAGTTACCTTGTCAAATCTGATAACAATTTCGTCTTTAGGTAAAATCGTTTTAAGAGATCCAATATCTTTTCCAAGTAAACTACCTCTAATGCTGTGAGCATCTGAATCATTTCTAAGTTCTTGATACCTCGAATATAAATTTAAAAAATTCCATATTTTATAATGATTCGCAATAGGACGAATACAAATAACGGATTGATTGATATATGTTTCTATTTTACACAATGATGTTTGACCTCTTGTTTTACCTTGACCAGCAGATGCAATAATGGAATCACCTTCAATAGCTTTTTTGGTAGATGAATTTTTCACACCAATTTTGCTAATCGTACGTTCTGTGTCAATAATGACAGAATTTCTTGTTTCACCTGAGGAAAGCCAAAATACATCACCATTCCAGTACTCTTTGATATTGGTGTTAGGAGTTCCACCACTAAATATTTTATCACAAACATTTTTAAATTCACCAAATTCCCATCCAGCTGGAATCTCCATCTCCAATTCTTCACACCAAGCCATTTCTCCGACATTACTTTTATAAGGCTTTCCCATTTTCATCAGGAAATTCAAAATCTACAAACCATTGTTTGTAAATGGCTTGAGTGATTTCTTCGAGTTTGGTAATGAATTGATTGTTTACGGCAATACGATCCACTAGAATATGATATTCTTTTACAATTTCTTTTTGTTTTTCGATTGATGGAATTGGTAATTCAGTATCGCACATTTCATCCCAACCAAAAATTTCTCTTGCGCTTCCGTGTGATTTAAAACGAGCATATCTATCAAATTCTGGTCGTCGGAACCACATCATTAAATATTCTGGTAACAATTCATTTTTGTCAATTATTTCAAAAGGAGTATAGGCTTGGGAAACAAGCATTTTGTCAAAAACTTTCATTTAGTGCAATTGCAATTTTGTCTCCTCGCCTTGAAGTATCGGCTATGTATGTAAATTGATTTTTGTAAACAATTTTATAGGTGGACATATCGGTTCCAACAAGATTGGCTATGGTAGGAAAGAATATCTTTTTTACACTTAATCCCATTAATGGCAAATCTTGTAAATCTTTATTTCTTTCATCGACAATCCTTATATATTGACCTAATTTTTTATAACTTGATTTCATAACCCAATTCTTTGAAAACGGTTAGTAAATCAGCTTTCGATTGTGCCTCGGCTTGCAATAGTTCTCTAAATTCAGTTTGCAATACAGTCATTTTTTCATCAAAATCAATATTCTCATCACGATTCACAAAACTGATGTATTTACTGGGCACTAAAGAGAAATCTTTGGCTGCAACTTCATCAAAAGAAGCGGCATAACAAAACTCGGGTACGTTTTTATAGACTATTCCTGCTCCCTCTCCGTTGGAGAGGGTCGGGGTCAGGCTTTGCCAACTATGATAGGCTTGTGTGATTTCCAGAATATTCTCTTCTGAAAATTGGGTAAATTTCTTTTCAAACGGAATTCCTCTTTCTCTTAAATCCAAGAAAAGAATTTCATTTTGTCGGTCTCTATAATTTCGGGTTTCATCAGGTAAATTAACTGTTCTCGCTTTTTTATTTTTGTTCAAAATCCATAGCGTTACACTAATATCAGTGGTATAAAACATATTTCTTGGCAAAATCACAATAGCTTCTACCATGTCATTTTCTATCAGTTTTCTACGAATTTTGTATTCATCACCACCACCGGAAAGGGCGCCATTGGCCAAGATAAATCCTGCCATACCGTTTTCAGAAAGTTTAGCCACCATATTTAAAATCCAAGCATAGTTGGCATTGCTCGTTGGTGGTACATCGTAGCCTCTCCATCGGGGATCATCGGTCAATTCATCAGCAGCTCTCCAGTCTTTTTGGTTAAAGGGAGGATTGGGCCATAATATAATCCGCTTTCAAATCAGGGTGTTGGTCACGCCCAAAAAGTGTCGGCATCTACATCGCCTAAGTTGGCAGCAATACCGCGAATGGCGAGGTTCATTTTAGCTAGTTTATAAGTAGTAGCTGTATATTCTTGTCCGTAAATGGAAATCTCTTTTTTGTTTCCGTGGTGGTTTTCAATAAACTTAATACTTTGCACAAACATACCACCTGAACCACAAGCAGGGTCATAAATAACGCCTTTGTAGGGTTCAATCATTTCAGCTATTAGGTTTACGATGCTTTTTGGGGTGTAGAATTCTCCTTTCCCTTTTCCTTCAGCCAATGCAAACTTGCTCAGGAAATATTCATATACTCGACCCACAATGTCGGTTTGTTTGTCCTTAATGGTGTCAATGTTATTGATGGTATCTAACAAAGCAGCTAGTTTACTCACATCCATATTGAGGCGAGAGAAGTAGTTGTCAGGCAAAGCTCCTTTTAAGGCAGGATTATTTTTTTCAATGGTATGTAAAGCGGTATCAATTTTTAAGGCAATATCTGCTTGTTTAGAGTTTTCAATAATAAACGACCAACGGGATTCCTCAGGCAAGTAAAGATGTTAGACATGTTGTAAAACTCCTTCATTTCAAGGAATTTGTCTTTATTATCAGCAATTAGCTCTTTTCTGCGTTCTTCAAATTTATCACTGGCAAACTTTAAAAAGATTAAACCTAATACTACGTGCTTATATTCAGATGATTCTACGGTACCACGCAACTTATTTGCGGAATCCCATAGTGTTTCTTCAATTGATTTTTCTTTTTTTGCTTTTACTGCTTTGGCCATTTTTAGTTCACTTTTACCTGTTGGTTTGAAATCTTAATTTATTGAAACGTAAAAATAGTATTAAAAAAAAGACTAGCTATAGACACAAACATTAGCTTATTAAAAGTTTTTAGCTTGTGTGATCCATTCGTCATTTTTATTAGGAAGCGACTTCTAAACTAGATTACCATTTTGTGATAAATCAGTCTTGTATAAAAAGCTATTTTGTATGAAATTACCATACCCACTTTTAGTGATTTTTGAGTTTGAACAACTAAAATTTCATTCACTTTTATTTTATAAATAATAGTAAATGATTACTGAGGATAATTGCGGTAGATAATTTTGATCCATGGTGGTTGACCGATTGGTGGTTAGAATACATAGTAAATATTAAAATTAATAGCGTAGATGATACTCTATTTATACGGTAATAAAGTTATTGAATCGTTTACTGTACAAAATCGATAAATCGTAAGTTAAAATTGGTTAATGTTGCTTATCTTTGATGGAGAACTATTAAAATGTAAACCATGAAAAATAACGAATTTTCAGAATTCAAAAAGGATTTGCCTCTAAGCGAACCTCAAATCGATTTGTTTATCTATGAAAATGGAGAACCAATATTAAATCCAGCAACCACAGAAGCAAAGAGAAAAGTAATTAATTCTTCTACAAGAAATAATTCTGTTCAGGTTATCGACGGCTTTACGCCATTTATAGAGGAGTATTGTAAAGGAATTCGAACTGGTAAAAAAGAATTCACTATTGACGTTGAAAGAGTGTATGATGAACATTCTAATCTCGATTTTATTTATAGATTAGATGAATAGCAAAACGGAGTTGCCATCAAAGGCAACTCCGTTTTTATTACAATCTTCGTTTTCTCCTTCTCACTAGATTGATTTTTTTTCGATCAATATCAGAAAGGGAATCATCATTTTGTATCTTAAAAGCGAACCAATGGTTGATGGTTGGGTTATATTAGCTATTATGTCATTATTAATTTTTTTAGTTCGTCAAGTGCAGCCCAAAGATTGCTTAGAATCACTAGCGGTTAACTCATCACTACTATTGCATTTTTTTGCTATTTGATTGATATTAATTCCAATTCTATTCAGTTCACCAATGAAATTCGGGTCTTTGTTGGTGTTTATTTGTATCTTCTTACCTGATAAGGAATTCGAATACAATGGTCTTCAATATTCTCCCATCTGCTAGTCCTTTCTCCCATTGTCAACATATCGTGTTCAGGTTCATTAAAAGATAGATTTTGGCGATATTGTAACTTTTCATTTTCGTTTTTCTTTGGTGCACCACCTTTATTTTTCATATAATTTATTTTTAAAATTGTTACTAAAAAATGAGTTTACGAGTTTTTAATTTTGTAAGTCTTATCTGATTTTAGAGAGAAAAACCTACCTTGCTAACATTTTTTATTTATCGTTTTTTAGTTTTATCTGAGTATCCTATATGATGGAATTTTAATTAAATAATTGACTTATAGATTTATGAAATTTATTAATTAGTTATTTTGTTTTTTATAAATTAATTAAATAGCTATCACATTAATATGACTATGTTGCTTAACATTAATATGATAATGTTACTTAACATTATCACTTTAAGTTTTTTTAGAAATGCAAAAATGATCAAAGTAGAATGTACCAGATAAAACCTTTTGCCCCTTTAAGCTTCAGACATATTTTCAGGTTTAGTTGCTATTACATATGTTCAGGCTAAACTAAACCCCAAGCTTAAGGGGGAAAAAGATGAATTAAGGTCCTCTAATAAACTCTATTTTATTTTGATTGGATTTAAAGGGTTCAAAACTTAAATTTTCAAGTATATTTCCAATTGGTATTTCCGGTGCTTGTTTTTTATTCATGATGTTTTTATTTACAAGGTTTAAAAAAGTAAAAAAGTGATGATTTGATGATAAAATACAATCAGCTTAGTATTGGTAAAGGTTCGCCTATCATCGTTTCTTCATCATTTCATCACTTTTAAAATTCATTCATCATTTTATTTTCATCATTTAATTTTTTGATGATAAAATGATGACAGGTTAAAAGCTTATTCCTATTGGCTTAATCGTCTGTCTTCATCAATTCATCACTAAAATCAGATAAAAATTTTCGAGTTATTGTGTAGTAGCGCCCCTTAGTTAAATTTTGGTAAAAATCGAGGTCGTTGGTTATACTCACTTTTTGATATTGATTTGAGTTTTTGGCTTGCTCTAATTTCCAATTTTTCCGGATTACGTTTTTGATTTCTACTGGATCATATTTAATCTTAAACTTATTTAAAATGTTTAATAAGTCGGAAAAGCAAAAATCTAATGTCTCAATATCTAAACTTTCCATTGTGTTCATTAAAGAGTTTGCTAACTCTCGTTCTATTTGATTCGAATTATGCCGTATTAATTTTAATAATGCATTAGTTCTGATTTGCTCTGGTGTAAACCACATTCGGGACTGGTTCTCCGTTGAAAGTTTTCTGTTCGTTAGCAAGTGCAAAAATGCTGGAATCTCAGCAATTAGTTTTTTCAGTAGATGAACATCTTCTTTCTGGTAGCGATTTATTTTAATGATCCAAAACCTGATTTCGTCCGCTTCTACTTTTAAGAACGAGGTCTCTTTATTCGAACAAAGGATAAACTTCCCAAAAAAAGAAGATTCCCTTTTGTCTTTTCCTTTTGCCTCAGTTTTATAAGTATTTGTTGTAGAGAGGTATTTTATGCGTTCAGTGAGCTCATCTGTTTTAAATAATACTTCATCAATGCAGATCAGTAGTTTTGATGTCCAATCACTATTAAAATTTGAAGTAAAATCGCTGTTAGTTAAAAAAGTTAAATTGTATTCGAAAATTTCCTTTAACCACTTGAGAAAGGTTGACTTACCCGTTGAACGCTCCTTACTTACCAAACAAAGAATTGGTAAAATTTGTGTTGGCCGTAAGTAAATTAGTTGCAAGTAATCAAGTCCAAGTTCAAGCTGATCTCCAAAAATATGTGTTAAAAAACTTAATGTGCTTGTAATTTCGCCTTCAGAAGGTGATTTGCTAATTTGGTGATAAGTGTTGTAATAGTCCTGTACTCTTTTTTTAAAGTACTCCTTGCGATTTTCAGGGAGGCAAATAAAGCCATCAAATTTTTCGATTTCCGCAAGTACATCTTTACCGTGGTCTTGTCTGATCAACTCAGCAGACCAAATGACTAAGATCTCGATAAAATCTCCTGATGATAAAGGGTATAGGGATCTCTTAAAATATGACGTGCCTATTCTTAAATACTGGTTTTTCATCATACAAAGGGTTTTTTGTATATTTGCTTGATATACAATTAGTAGAATTAAACAATACAAAAAGAGCATAGCTGAAGACTCTGCTCTTTTTGTTTTAAATTTTTATCAAGTGTTGATTTCTAGAAGCAACTTGAATGGAGCTGCTTTTTACTAAAGACGGGGAATCTTCCCATTTGAAAATAAGGGATTTTACCTTTTTTTTTCCAATTAATGATCGTTTGAACCGATCTTCCAAATAATGTAGCTACCTCTTTTTGTCTTAGTTGATCTTCAGGGGCAGGAAATGTGAATAATTCCTCATTTTGTAAGGGTGTAATTGATGTTGCCATATTTTCAATGATTTTAATTGATTTTCATTGGTAAAATTAGGCTAGAACGAGGGGTGATTTTTACAAACGAATACAAACATCTGTAAATCAGTGTTTAATATAGGTTTTGAGCTTTTAAAAATAGCTCATTTGAAAGCTTTGTTTCAAACGGCTTTTCAATTTTATCTCTGTTTGATAAAATATCAGTTATTTTTTGTTTTGACATGCTCTCAGGTTTGAATAAGAATTCTGGAATTAAATTCGACAATTTCTTTTTACAATTAATTAATATTTTCCGACAAGTTAAATAATAGATGTAATAAATAAACTCATCAATTTTACTATTTTTAACACAGCTATCCGAAAGTTTTACTAAATAATAGAAAAACTGCCTCGACCCTTTATAAATAGGGTATGATTATAAAATTATGCTGAAAATAAGTCAGAACTGAATTTTAATTTTGGTTCTGGTCTTATTTTTTTTGCTCCATCTCCTACTTGATTGCAGACATAATCTAAACTTAGATAATACACTAAACAGATTCTGATTTTTTCGACCAGATTTGAGAAAGACTTTGTCTTTTTAGATATGGTTCTGTTTATCAATTCAATTAATAAGTAGCTAATCAATGCGATGTAAATTTGCGATTTAACCGCATTTTCACTTGTGCCTAGGAATGTTTTTATCTGTAGGTTTTGTTTCATTGCCTTGAAAAAAAGTTCAATATCCCATCTCTTTTTATACAAATCAGCTATTGTTCTAGCTGACCATTCTAAATTATTGGTTATGATTTCAATTACCTTGTTTTCGTCTTGCTTATAAACATGCACTAATCTTAGTTTTTGTTCATTAATCCCTGTCTCTATGGCTTTATTGCTGTTTAAAACAATAATTTCATCCTTAATAATATCTTGATCTTCCGCATCAGGTAAGTCCAATTCTTGGATGGATTTATACACTGTATTTGTCTTAATGCGAGTAACAAAAATATTTTCAGCTTGAATTCTATGCAGCATCAATGTAAAATCAAAATAAGCCCTGTCTTCCACTATAATTGTTCCTTTGGAAAAAACTAACTGACCTATGCCGTACCGGTCGTGTATTTTCGCTTCTGTTATATTTACCAAGTCCGGAATTTGTAAATTGTCATCCCAGCACGTGTGTATTTTTAAACCCCCTTTTGCTGTCCGAAACTTTGCCCAATCAAACATGTTTAAACACAGGCTGATTGTGGTACTGTCAATCAATTTTATATTTTGGTCTTTAATCTCTTTGATAATATTACGTTGAGATTCGCTTTTCAAGATCCTTTCATAATGTTTCAAAAGCCTATAATATATGGATTCAAACACTTTCCAATCTCGTTTTTTATTGCCATCACTCATAGTGGATCTTGCTGGACTTTGAGTCAATCCTAAATCTTCAATAAAAGTCTCGCTAACCCCAATTCCAGTGGAAATATCATTTAAAGTATAGCACTTATTCAGCTGTCCGTAAGTTAAAGCAACAAATTGGTCGTAAGTCTTGTACTTACTACATCCTTTGTCTGAACTGTGTTTTTTAGCACAAGATGCGATCATCCATCTAGGAACAAGTTCAATAATTTGTCTAATAACTGGTTTTTTGATATTTTTGTTTCGCCTGAAGAGTCCCATAAAGTATTATTTGTTTCGCAAAATCAAAAATACGGGATTCTAAGGCTCTTTTTATTTTAGACTTTCGGATAGCAGTGTATTTTTAACTAAATATTGGTTCAAACTGACCCTTGTATTATTTATTTCAATTTTGTCAAATGATGGATGGTTTTCAGTAAAACATGATATTAGTACTTTTGTATCTTTTTCGGCATTTGGACTACCAATTTGTTCGAAATAAAGAAAGATTAACTTGAAAAGTAATTCATTTGATTTAATATTATTTTGGGTTAACAGGTGAGCACTATCAATTTTAAAGGGGTTATTGTTGAAATAATCTCTTTTGTTTACAATCTTCATTATTTCTTCCCTTGTAACGTATTCATATTTTTTGTTCTCAAAAAAGTCTTGCTCCAGCTGATAAAGGTTTATTATTTGAGGGATACAATCTAGCTTTAGTCTATCAAAGAATTTTTCAACTACCAAAAAGTATTCGGCTTCATAAGATCCTTCCAGTCTAGGTTTCCTGTCTTTATCGAGAATAGTCTTAAACTTTGATGCAGCTGTTTTTTTGTCGTGCAAAAAAAACATTGAGAGTGCATAATTAAGTGGGACATGCGCCTTTCTGTTACTTTCTCCAATACAGAGTACTTTTTCTCGCAGTAGATATCCGTTCAATTCTTTATTTATGTCTGTATAAACTTCTGACCAAATGCTATCTTCATTAAGTAGAACTTGTAAATCACATTTCTTTCCTATTAAAAATACCATAAAATCACTTGTACATAATGAAAGGCGCGCTTCTTCTATTTGGTTTAAATAAAATGATTCAATTCCTTCTTCCTGAATGTATTTTTCTTTACCAAATTCTGCTAAAAAAACGGGCCAGTTCGAATTGTCTTTTACAGAATCGAGTAACGATTCGATTTCTTTATAATTTAAGTGCCAAAAAATTAAATCTATAATGGCCTTGTATTTGGAATGATCTGAAGATTCTAAGATTAATTTTAATTTTTCGGATATCTGTTCATATGCAGTAACGATAGTTAATGGGTCTTCTGAGTTTATAGTTTTTATTTTTTGTTCTTGAGAAATTTCCATATTATTCGTTTTCAAAATTTATGTTCCAAGTGTTGTTCATCTCTTTGTTTTTTTGAAAATTAGAGATATCTACATATCTTTTAAATGATTTTTCATCTTTATGATGAGTCATTTCTCTAAGAATTCTTTCATTCATTCCAAAAATAAGTGAGTTTGTAACAAAAGTTTTGCGGGCCACATGGCTAGTAATTAATTCGTACTTCTTGAAATTTTTAGTAATCCTTTTGGTTCCGATGTGCCTTGTAATAGTAATGTCAGAATTTAGTTTGATGATCTCGCAACAGTCTTGGATGTTTTTATTTAGTTTTTGTGAGCTTATTTTGGGCAAAGGTTCGTAGATAGTTCCTTTATATTTATCAAGAATGGCTTTAGCGTAAATATTTAATTCGATCCTATGATTAATAGTCTTAGTTTTAATTAAGGTTAATTGGATGTAATCATCATAAATGTTTGCTTGATCCATATTTATAATATCAGAATGTCGTAATCCGGTAAAACATCCAAAACAAAAAAAGTCTCTTGATTTGTTTAATTTTTCATTTTTAAAATCATGCTTGTATAGTTTAAACAGCTCTTCTTTTTCTAAAAAGATGACCTCAATTTCATTCTCTACTCGCTTTAGTTTTTTGAATTCAATATTATTATGGTATCCACGGTCAAAAGACCAGTTCATAAAAGTTTTAATGATGCTGATTAACTTCCCGTAATAATTGTTCAACGTTTTCTTTTCTTCAAAAGCGTATTCCATAAACTTTTCTTCAAATCGTTGGTTTATGGTGTCAAATCGTATGGGGTATTTCGTAAATTCATTAAAATGTTCTAAAAAATTTTTAACAGTTGTATACTTTGTAATAGTGCCTTTGGCTTTTGTATGTTTAGAAACATTTATAAATTCAGTAAAAGCCTCAAAAAAATCAATTGCAATAGAAACCTCTTCTTTGTCAAATTTTTCCAAAAAAATATCTTCAGCGAATGGGATTTTATTGTATTTGAAAAATCTTTAATACTATCTAATTTTTCTTTTGCTTGATGGATAGCAGCATTTGATTCTTGATAAGTTTCAAAAAAGGGATTTTTTTTATGGTTTCTAACTACTTCACTTTTTTCATCCCAGTCTTCTAGCAAGGTTTTTACATTCTGGAGATTTTTTCTGATTTTAATTTTTCCTGCGGTAATAACTACCCTAACAGGTATTAAACCGTTTTTATTTATTTTGTCTTTGCGTAATTCAAATAGATAATTCATGTTAAAGTTCATTAAAGCTGGTTAAATAGGGGGAGTAAATAGGGGAGTATTTATAAATTAAAGTTCATTAAAACTCATTAAAATATACATGATAAACCTATTGATATTCAAATATAAGAGATTATAGTTGAATAAAACAAGCTAAAAAATAATGGTACTCCAGGTGGGACCACGAAAAACCCCTCATATCCGCTGATATTGAGGGGTTTATTTTTTTTATTTAAACCAACTTATTCAAAAAAGCGTATCTTTGGTTTTACTGATGTAGATAATTTCAACTTGTGGTTTAATAAATATTCCATAAAATTAGTACCTTTGAATCAATGGTAATAAAACTAAACAAACTTTATTTCATACTCATTTTCCTTTTGGGGATCGTGGATCTTTTTGCTGGGCCAGGAGGTTCTGGGCCACCCGCTCCAACTGCAAAAAGGCCACCGCCTCCTCCAGGATTGACAATTGATGATAATGCAGTAATACACTAATCCTCGCTATCTTCCTCGGGATTTATTTTATAAACTGTCATAAGCAAAAAAGCAAAAACTCCAATCTAAATTGGAGTTTTTGTTTTTTATTAAGAATGCTGTGTTTTTGGATCGTTTCTATTTATTTTACACGGTCAGTTAGAGCCTCTGTTAAATATCATTATTTTTCGATACAATCTTAATTATTTGATGTATAGTCTTGAAACGTATTTGCCAATTACATCAAATTCTAGATTTACTTTCGTGCCAATTGTGAAGTTTTTAAAAGTAGTATTTTCGTACGTGTATGGGATAATAGCTACGCTAAACTCATTTTGTTTGGAATCAACTACGGTTAAACTCACACCATTTACAGTGATAGAGCCCTTTTCGATAGTGATATTGTTTAGTGTTTCGTCATATTTAAAGGTGTAACGCCAGCTTCCGTCAGTTTGTTCTGCGGTAATGCAGGTTCCTGTATGGTCTACATGTCCCTGAACGATGTGGCCGTCAAGCCTGTCACCAAGTTTCATCGCTCGTTCTAGATTCACGGTGTCTCCAATTTTCCAGTCACCTAAATTTGTTTTTTTTACTGTTTCGTCAATGGCAGTTACCGTATAAAAAGTATCATTTATTGCAACAACAGTCAAGCAGATTCCATTATGCGCTACGCTTTGATCAATTTGTAATTCTCCTGTAAAAGCAGAATTCATCGTAATATGAATATTGCTATTTTCTTTTTTTATTTCTTGGATAACGCCAAGTGTTTCTATTATTCCTGTGAACATTTCTTGTTTTATTTTACTAAATTTGCACTTCAAAATTAGCAATAAATAACGGTATGTCATTATGAAAAAAGCAGAAAATATAATAGTTGGAATTTCTATAGGAGATTTAAACGGTATCGGAAGCGAGGTTGTTTTAAAGGCATTCGAGGATACGCGCATGCTAGAGTTATGCACACCTGTTATCTTTGCTAATGTTAAGTTGTTATCCTTTGTCAAGAAAAGTTTTCAATCTGACTCAGTATTACACGGAATTGATAAGCTGGATCAAATTGTTCCCGGAAAAATCAATGTTTTAAATGTTTGGAAAGAGGGAGTCGATCTGAACTTTGGTGTTGGTGATCCAAAGGCGGGTGAGTATGCTATAAAATCATTTGTTGTAGCAACAAAAGCCTTAAAAGACGATCTTATAGATGTTTTGGTGACCGCACCTATCAATAAATATAATATCCAGTCGGAGGACTTCAAATTCCCTGCTCATACAGATTATTTGGATCAAGAACTAGAGGGTAATGCTCTTATGCTTATGGTTCAGGATAATTTAAGAGTAGGACTGTTGACCGATCATATTCCGTTGAGTGAGGTAGCCTCTCATCTTACAGAAGAGTTGATCAAAAGAAAAATTGAAACCGTTAAACAATCATTAATACGAGATTTTAGTATAAATAAGCCTAAAATTGCGGTTTTAGGATTGAATCCGCATTGCGGCGACGGTGGCGTTATTGGTACCGAAGATGATTTGGTGATCAAGCCAACCTTAAAAAAGATATTTGATAAAGGAACTTTAGTTTTTGGACCTTTTGCCGCAGATGGTTTTTTTGGTAGTAATCAATATGAGAAATATGACGCTATTATTGCGGCCTACCATGATCAAGGACTAATTCCTTTTAAAACATTATCATTTGGAAATGGGGTAAATTATACGGCAGGTTTAAATAAAATACGGACTTCGCCGGATCACGGAACTGCTTTTGATATTGCAGGAAAAGGAGTTGCTGATTTCAATTCATTCAAAGAGGCTGTTTATTTAGCAATTGATATTTATCATTCTAGAAATCAATATGCCGAAATCAGTGCAAAGCCTTTGAAAACAAAAGAAAAACAGTTGTGAACAAAAAAAAGTGAATAACATTATTAGATTTACAATAATTTTATATCTTTGCACTCCCGTTACGAATCGTTGTGATAGGGTCAAAATGTTGGTCAA
>NZ_JBTGUX010000009.1:0-4796 GCF_054343775.1 Flavobacterium sp. GNP001 | reverse complement strand
AGGAATCTGGTTTAAAATTGCAAGTTTTATGCTGTTCAGTTCTGTAGCAAGCATATCTGTTTTGATCAAAGATACTATAAATATAAAAAATAATAAATAGTAGTATTACTTTAGTAGGACTTCTGGATTAGTGAGCTGCGTGAGAAATTTGGTAGTGTGTTTCAAAAAACAAGTAGGTAGTTTTAAAAGTCAAGCTGTAAAAGTAGTTTTAAAGCTTAAGTTTTAAACAAAAAAAATGAGCTCAATCCAATAGCTCATTAGTTTCAGAATTGAACATAAGGGCTCTGTCGCATCTAAAGTTAAGTTTTATCTTTGTCTGTTTAAAATTCTTAAACTCATGAATACGTAAGGTTATTGCTATCCGAAATCTATTATACTGCAGGCATTATATTTTAAGCTTAGGTTTACATTAAGCTATCGTGATGTTTAAGAGATCATGAAAATGCGAGGAGTTTCTGTTGATCATGCTACGATTCAATGTTGGGTATATAAGTTATTACCTTTGTTTGATTCAGAGATGAAGATGAGAAAATGAAGAGTGGGGACGAGTTGGAGCATGGATGAGACCCATATCAAAGTAAAAGGTATTTGGTGTTATTTATATCGAGCGGTCGATAAATTAGGCAATACAGTAGACTTTCTTTTCGACGCAGAAAAAGACAGAGAATGAGTGCTCAGTCGTTTCTAATTAAAGCAAATGGTAGTAATTGCCGGCCATGAGTAATTAACATTGATAAAAGTGGTTCTAATACCGCAGCGATTAAAGTATATAACAAGCGTTCTTTCTCAAAGATTAAAATCCGACAGTGTAAATATCTCAACAATATTGTAGAACAGGATCATCGATTTATAAAATGGAGGATACAAAACGGGTTAGGCTTTAAAAGCTTTGAATCGGCCAAACGAACCTTGAGCGGAATTGAAGTTGTCCATATGCTGAGAAAGAATCAGATGATTGGACCATGGCTAACTATGTTTAAATCTTTCTGTAAATTGGCTGATTAAACTTTAAATTACTTAAATTCTTATATTTGATTCTGACAGATGCGACAGAACCTGAAACCATAGCTATAGATTTTTTCTCGGCGGTAGCCAAAACACCATTTCCTCTCAAAACTAATTTTATGAATTAGGCAAATTGTTTTAAATTACCTAGTTCCCATCATAAGTAATTGTCCAGCCCAAACTATCTAATTCTTTCAAATTATATTTACCAACTTTAAATCTTTTATCAAAAATAATTGTTCTTATGTTTTTATTGATATACTCTTGATCCTTTTGAAAATAGTAAATAATATACAAATAACCATCTACTGAATTTTGGAGTATATCAGATTTTATACTATTCTCACCTCCTCTTACAATTGGAGAGCCAACAGAATGAGCAGGAATTATAGCTCCTCCTGAATTTTGGTGATAATTATAATCTTCTTTATCAATAGTTATTGTTTCACAAAATAATTTATTTGAAGTTTCATTTTTAATTTTAAGCTTATCTTTATTATATTCACATCTGGTAAATATTAATAGTAACACTATTAATAAAAATTTATTTTTCATAATGTTAGTTTTTTAAATAAACAGGATTTTTAGGATTAAATTCCCCAGACCACCAATACCATAATTGATTTGCAGTTTTTTCAATGTAAAAATTTTCTGAATTTTCCATTCTAGATGTTAGAAAACTTGGTATAGCAATAAATGGCAAATAATAAGTTCCTATTAATCTAAATTGTAATACATGGCCAGGTTCATGGGTACTATAATATTCATTACTACTTGCCCCAGTAGGATAAAGAACAAATGGCTCCAGGAGTTATAGCTCCTCCAGTCATTACGCTTGACTCAAACTCAGGAACACCATAATGCGATCCTTTAAATTTTAAAAAATCAAATCCAATATCTGATTGAAATTAGCTAAATATTGTCCCAGGATGAAACGAATCGTCTCCTTTATCTTTTTTCACCTCTTTAACTGTTTTAGACTTTACAACCGGCTCACTTTGAGTAACTCCGTTTTGTTTGTCCGTGCCATACCCCAAATCAGTCTTAAAAGAAACGTTAAAAAACACTCCAGCATTTTTTGATGCAGATTTCCAATCGCCTGTTTGTTTGTATTCATTGTAAGTTGTTGCAAAATGAGTAACCTGCTCCAATTAAAGCTACTCCTACAGGCGCTAATGGTGTAAACATTAAAAGTGTTCCGCCAATTATTTGAGCCCCAGCAATAATTTCATTTGTGTTTTTTCCTCCTGATCATAAGTTGATAAAGAAATAAGAGTTAAAGTCAATAATAATAGTTACTTCATTGTATCGTTTTTTTATAATTACTGCTAACGTCAGTTTGAGAAAAAACCTCCGTTGTATTATCATCAAATATAATAAAATACTAGTATGAAAAGAAAATTTTTCATATTTTTAAGAATGCAGCACACTACCGGAATTTGCCGCCATCAAATGTGTTTTTCAAGTTTAAAAGATACTATAAGCCTGATAATTTGGTGTTATTAATATATGTTTTTGTCGAATATATAGACTTCTCTAAACGCGATTGTGCTGTAAAAGCGCTCAAGACTGAAGGTCGTTCGAGTTTCAATAATAAAGTATTTCTAAAGATGTATTTATATTGTTATTTCAACGGGGTCAGGAATGATCGAGATCTAGTAAAGGAATGTTTAAGAAACATTGAAATGCAATAGCTTTTAAAGGATATTCGTCCCAATTACGACAGCATCTCAGATTTTAGAAAGACAATCCCACTGCCTTGAAAAAGCTATTTAAACTATTTGTTTCGTTCTTGAAAGATGCTGATTTGATAGGTGGCGAAACCATAGCTATCGATGGTTTTTTAGCGGTGGCCAAAATCTAAATCCGTGTGAAAACTAATTTTAAGGGTAAGGTGACGTATGCCCGAAAGTAAAGGAAAACACGTAAAAACCATCTTGATTTTACCGCACAAAAAAAGAGGACACTTAATCCTCTTGAAATTCTCTCTCATATAACTTTACGATAACTCCATAGTTCCTGCCAATGAACGGTTCCGTTCAACACAGGTTTCATTGTTCGGCTTGCAGCCGCAACGAAACCTTATCTGTTGTGTGTTGTTTTTATCTAATTCGATTGGAGTTTTCGTCAATTTTTCTTTCTTGATAATTTGAATCTTTAATCCTTCCAAATTTATAACTTATTGAAAACGATATTTCTCTTGTATCAGTATAATATATTCCTTCTGAAGCTATATCATTTATTGTGAAGTTTTCATTAAAATTCATATTTCTAAAAACATCATTAAAGCTTAAGGTACAATCAAAATTTTTAAATAACGTTTTAGATAATGCTAAATCCATTATGAATAATGAGTTTCTTTTAAAAACTCCTTCACTTCGTTCTGTAAAACCCCAACCTGTAACAGAAATATCAAATTCTTTTGGTAATTCAAAAATATGATTTGAGTAATAGTATAAATATGGTTTTGATTCATTAAAAACAGCAGATTTATCTTCAATTTTGTTTAGGATAAAATTGAAATTGTTTGTAGAAGTCCAAAATTTTTGTTTAAATGGAAGCATAAATTCTAAATTAACCCCAGACTCTTTAGCATAATTAATAGAGTTAAATGAAATCAAATTTATTGAAGAATCATATGAAAATGCAAAATATACTGGATCTTTACTTTGAAAGAAATTTAGCTTTACAGATTTATTTTTATACTGAAAAGTCCCCGAAATTTCATCTGATATTGTTGGGTTTAAATTGATATTTCTTGAAAATACTAAAAAAGGATTTGTATAAATTGAAATTTGGCTTGTTGATGAATAATTAGGTCTTGAAATACTTTTTGCATAATTAAGACTTATAGTTTTTGTACTATCTAGTGGTATATCAAGCTGAAATTTAGGAAAAAAATTAGTGTAATTTTTATCAATCAATAAATTATCATCAATCTTAAATTTTCCTTTAATGTTCGTATTTTCTGTTCTTATACCAAACAAATAATTTAATTTTTTAATTTTCCCAGACAATTGAGTATAACCTGTTATATTTTTCTCCTTAAAATTATAATTTGTAAGCTCATTGTTATTTGAAATAAAATCTATAAGCTCAAAATTTGTATTTGCGTCTGCTGATAAATATAATGCCCCAATTTCCCATTTCATTTCATTTTTAAATAATTTCTCCAAATCTGTTCTACCTGAAAATACATTTACATTAAATTTTTGATTTCTGTTTTGTGTTAAGTCAAATTGAGTATTATCATAATTATTTTGGATTACGCTATTTGATTTTTGGTTAAAACTGGAGAATTGAAAACCAGTAAATAATTTTGCGTCTAAACTCTTTATTTTTTTGTTGTAATTTACAAACGAATTTAAAAAATTTCTGTTTTCATCATTGTTATTCAATGTTTCAATGTTATTTTGAATATTGTTTTGGTCAATGAAAGAATTTGTCGTGTTTTTGTCATTGTCTTTTTGAATTTTCCCACTAATATTAAATGATAAGTAATCAGCTTCAATATCTCCATGACAAGTACCTAAATCCTCAGAGTATCAAAATACTTTTCTTTTTTTAAGAATCTATAAAACCAATCCTCTGCCCTTTTTTCAAAGCCTTCCGAGAATGATCAGAAAATCAGTCTGAGCCGTAAACAGAAAGCTCCTTCAAACATTCTCCCAGGATCTGTCAGGATAACCATCAGTATGATGATAAAATTGTTTTCTCTCTCCATCTGAAATTGCAATAATAATTGTTGCTCTTGTACTCATTATAACTCTCTCTTGTTCTAACCTGTGCTG
>NZ_JBTGUX010000008.1:0-26898 GCF_054343775.1 Flavobacterium sp. GNP001 | reverse complement strand
TTGTTTTTATTGTTTTCAGAGAAAAGTTTGTATTCACTTATTTCTGTATGTATAAAATTATAGCCTCTTATTATTCCATTTAACTTTTCTTCTTTTTTCTATTTTTTTTCCGAACAATGTTAAATAGAGAATCTTGTACTCTTTTTTCTTTGTTTTGGCATAATTGTCATATCGAATTAACTGAAGAGGTTGATCAATAGCATATAATTTATTTTCAATAATTAGAATTTGATTTTTATCTTCTAGAATTAAATCAATTCTGCCTCCAGTAATATTCTCCCAATCTATATCTAAACTAACAGTCTTTTCACAAATTTTATCATTAATCAAAGTGTCAAAATTATTTAATTCAATATCTGACCCAAAGGAATTTTGCACTTCACTAATAAAAAATTTTAAAAAAACATCTCCTTGCCCATGAGAACCGTTAGGATTCAATAGTTCACCTATAATTGAGGAATGAGTATTAACTTCACTATGCTCCATATTCATAACAGAAAAAACATTAAAATTCTCTTCAGTAATTTTTGCTTTTTCATATTCTCTTCGAATACTTGAAACTTGTTGTAAAAGGGTTTTTATTTTATCCATAAATTTTATTTTCTATTTTCATTCAAACTTTTCAAATACAACTCCGCACAAGCTCTAGCATCGCTCAGCGCATTGTAATGATTAAGTGGAATATTGTGTTCTTGGCACAAGTTAGCTAAATTTGACCTATAAATCTTATAAGTACAGAATTTATTATAGTCAGGAATTGGTAAATTATAGTAGTTGAGTGTTTTGTTCAAAACTGGAAAGTCAAAGCCAAAACCATTATGAGCAATTACATTATGGCCTTCTATAAAGGGAATAATTTGATGCAAACTTGGTCGAAAGTGGTTGCATTCACAGTGTCTTTGCGGTAATTCCGTGTATGTCCGTAAAGCGACTCCAGTAACAATTATTGGGAGGTTGTACTAATAGATTAATTTCTTTGGTAATGATTCCGTTTTCAACTCTAACCAATCCAACTTGGCAAATACTCCAACGGTAGCCTTGTGTCGTTTCAAAATCTATGGCTGTAAAATTTTTCATTATTGATACAAATTTGACATTTTCGAAATGCTATTTTTGATTTCATTTTGAAGCGAAATAGGAGATATAACCTTTACGTTACTACCGTATTTCAAGAGTTCCATTATAATATCATTGGTAAGTATGAATGCAAATTTCTAGCAGGACGGTATCCTCGGTTTCATCTACAATGCGTTGGGATTCGTGCAACGGAAATGTTTTGATGTAGTTGCCTTGCTGCTTGGAAAATTCCAAAACCACTTTTTCGGCACGGTGCATAAGTCTCGACTCCAAAGGCGTGCTTGAAACTCTTTTTCTACATGATAAGGCAATGGGTTTGAACTTGGTGTCGGTGATTTTTAGGCTTGAAGATTCGGTCTAGACCAAAGGTTTTTACAGTTTTCATCCTTTTTTATCCAGAGCAACCAAATACCATCTTTGTTGCGATTCTTTTATGGCAATTGGTTTTACTTCCCGTAGCGTACTAAAATCTTCCCAATGTTTTTGATGAGTAAATTTTAAAATAGCGCGGTTTTGTATCGCATGAATAATCCCGTAGATGTTTTCGGGTTCCCAATGATTTTCGTTTTTCAAGAAACACACTAGGCGAGAGTTTATCTCCTTCTTGAAGTGCGTGATGTATCGAAAAGGCATCGATCATTCGTGTCACCGATTGGTCTTCTATTTCTTCTTCATCAATAGTATAGCTTTTGTCTTTTCGGTTGTATTGAATAACGATTCCAAAAAGAGTTGTAATATCTTTTTTATCGCGTTCAAAAGTTCGTATGGCATACTCAAAAGTCATATCAATATCGTACTTGTTCGTAGTTTATGTATCACATGATCTTGCAGTTCACTAAAACTACAAGGTCTGCTTCTCAAGCGGTCGATAACGTACAAATACCTTTTAAAATAGATTAATTTTGACATAATGATTTGGATTTGTTTTTCAAAGATAAGTAGTTTTGTCTGCCGTTATGTGACGGAGTGAATAAATCTTAATTAAAGTGTTTCTTAAAAATGGAGATAATCTAATGTTTTAATGGATTTGTTTGTAAATTTGCGCACTCAATTTTTTGACAACGATTTCATTAATTGAGTTATCTTATGGAAAACAGAAAAAAAGTAGCCTTTTATACCTTAGGCTGTAAACTAAACTTCTCAGAGACTTCTACAATTGCCCGTAACTTACAAGACGAAGGATTTGACCGTGTTGATTTTGAAGAAGTGGCTGATATGTACGTGATTAATACCTGTTCAGTTACTGAAAATGCTGATAAACAATTCAAACAAGTCGTGCGAAAAGCAATGAAATTGAATGATAAAGCATTTGTTGCGGCTGTGGGTTGTTATGCGCAATTGAAGCCGGAAGAATTAGCAAGCGTAGATGGAGTGGATTTAGTTCTTGGTGCAACTGAAAAATTTAAATTGGCAGATTATATCAATGATTTGTCGAAAAATGATTTTGGCGAAGTGCATTCCTGTGAAATTGCCGAAGCTGATTTTTATGTTGGGAGATTATTCGATCAGGAGACAGAACCCGTGCTTTCTTAAAAGTTCAGGATGGTTGTGATTACAAATGTACGTATTGCACGATTCCGTTAGCAAGAGGAATTTCTAGAAGTGATGAACTGGAAAATGTATTGAAAAATGCTTCAGAAATTTCGAAGCAAAACATAAAAGAAATTGTTCTTACCGGAGTAAATATTGGGGATTACGGAAAAGGTGAATTTGGAAATAAAAAACACGAACATACCTTCTTAGAATTAGTTCAGGAATTAGACAAAGTAGAAGGAATCGAAAGATTGCGAATTTCATCTATTGAACCCAATTTATTGAAAAATGAAACCATTGAATTTGTATCGAAAAGTAGAACTTTTGTTCCGCATTTTCATATTCCGTTGCAATCTGGAAGCAATGACATTTTGAAATTGATGAAACGTCGTTACCAACGCGAAGTATATACGGAACGCGTAAATAAAATTCGCGAAGTGATGCCGCATGCTTGTATTGGCGTAGATGTAATTGTAGGTTTTCCGGGTGAAACAGACGAGCATTTCCTAGAGACCTACCATTTCTTGAATGAAATGAATATTTCGTATTTACACGTATTCACGTATTCGGAACGAGATAATACTGAAGCTGCTGCAATGGAAGGAGTTGTTCCTGCTAATGTTCGTGCTAAACGCAGCAAAATGTTGCGCGGTTTGTCCGTAAAAAAACGCCGTGCTTTTTACGAAAGTCAATTGGGAAGTAATAGAACTGTTTTGTTCGAAAGTGAAAATAAAGAAGGATACATTCACGGTTTTACTGAAAATTACGTAAAAGTAAAAACGCCTTGGAATCCTGAATTAGTCAATACCTTACACGATATTAATTTGACGAAAATTGATGAAGATGGAAGTGTACGAATGGATTTTGTTTCGGCTTTGGTTTAATTATTAAACATGTAAGTCATTTAAGTTTTTAAACCATTAAGAGATTAAGTTTCATTAAGTCTTCCGCTTAATTTTCTTAATCTCTTAATGGTTTTTTTATTAAATATTGGTCATTCGACTTTAAGACTTTTGACTTTCGACTAATTTTAAGGATTCGTAGACCAAATACTGCTGTTTTTGATGAAAACGCGTCGGTTTAGTTTCAGTTGCGCGATGATTAATTCAGCCATATCTTCAGCTTGCATTACTTTATCAGGATTTCCATCGGTCAGGTTTAATTCTTTGGCCATATCTGTGGCAACGGTACTTGGCGTTAATGCGGTTACACGAATATTATGCTTGCGAACTTCCTGCATCAGCGATTCTGTTAATCCTAAAACAGCAAATTTAGAAGCACTATAAGCGCTCGTTAATGCATTTCCGCTTAATCCTGCTGTTGAAGAAATATTGATGATATCGCCCGTTTGTCTTTCAATCATATTTGGCAAAACGGCACGAGTTACGTAGTATGTTCCCATTAAGTTTACCTGAATAATGCGTTCCCAATCAGTTGGTTCTAATTCCAGGAATTTTCCAAAAGCGGCTATTCCGGCATTATTGATTAAAATATCAATGGTTCCAATTCGGCTAATGCTTTTTCTACTGCACTATTTACCGAATTGATATCAGCAACATCAGCAGTTATTGCCACTGCTTTTACTCGTAAAGAACGCACTTTTGCAGCTACACTGTCTATCTCTTCTTGCGTACGTGCTACTAAAATTATATTTACGCCTTCTTTGGCTAAGGCCAAAGCGATTGCTTTACCAATTCCTTTTCCTGCGCCGGTGATTAGGGCATTTTTATTTTTTAAGTCTGTCATTTTGTATATTATTTTAGGCCAAAAAAGTCTTAGTTTACTGTAAAAGTAGTAGGTTTTATAGTTGAAATCTATTTTGATTTTCTATTTAATCTAAATTTAACGTTCTGTGATTTTGACTGAAATGAATATTATTTTTTGTCTAAAGTTAATTTATAAATATCTGTTTCTAAAACTTCGGTGTCTTTATCTTCACAAAGCAGGAATTCTATTTTTTCTTTTGAATTTGCGTACAAAGTCAATCCTTCGAATTTATGGGTGCTACTAATTTTTTGTGTAAAATCGATTTTCATGGTTTTCAGGTTGATACTCCCAATAAGGCTTCCTAAAACTTCGCCATCATCATATGTAGATTCGGTATCTTCGGCTGTGGCCAAAAAATAAATGCTATTGTCAACTAAAATAGCATCGGTAAAACTACTGCGCACTCCTTTTATTTTTGGGAGTTTGTAGTCGTTTGAAAGAATAGCAAAATCGTTAGTCAGATTTTTTCCTTCGATGGTGAAAAGGACATTTTTATTGGAGCTTCCGTTCCCACGATTTAATAAAAACCAACTTTCGCCATTATAGATGGCGCCTTCGAGGTTGAAATCTTCGGGTTTTATTTCTCCAAAATTTTGCATTACGGCATACAAATCGGTGAGGTCATTTGTGGCGATTATCTTTTTATCAGTAGCATTGACTTGTATCATTTTGTTTCTTTTTTCGGTGAAACCGGAGCCAAAAACATACAAACTATCACCAAAATGGGTTATGGCTTCGAAATCTGCTTTATCTTTTTTTAGCGTGTTCTCTGTTGGGTTTTCCAGTAACGGATGGCGTTTTAAATCATGGGAATCCATGTGGTATTCATAAAGAAAACCACTGTTGTCACCAATAATCAGTAGGGAATTGTCTTTGTAAATAAGTCCTGATGCGGAACCAATACCTATGATTTGAAATAATAATTCGAGTGTGAATTTTTCCATTGTATTTGATTTGAATAGGAGTGCCTAGCCCAGATTACTTCACCTAATTTCTATCTTCATAGGAGTTCAGTGAACTTTGTTTGAAGAGGAAATCCTTTTATTATTTTTCTTTAAAATAATAAAAGATTGCAACGAATAGCTGGAAAATGCTCCTTATAATTTGTTATATTTGAGTTTACAAAGATAAAATATTTCTTATGAAGTCTATAAACCCCGATGATTTTAAAGTGATTGGCAAAATTGATTTGTCTAAAATCCCTACAAACTTGTTTAATGGAGCCAGTGAGGATGATAAAGAGGAAAAACTGGACAAAGTTCAGGAGAAATTGAGCGAGTTGCAGGATGTGATGTACGCGCACAATCGATATGGCGTTTTGATTTGCTTGCAAGGCATGGATACTTCTGGGAAGGATAGTCTGATTCGGGAAGTTTTCAAGGAATTTAATCCGCGTGGTGTTGAGGTGCATAGTTTTAAAACACCCAATTCAACGGAGCTGGAACACGATTACCTGTGGCGACATTATTTGGCTTTGCCAGAAAAAGGGAAATTCGCTGTTTTTAACAGAACACATTATGAGAATGTTTTGGTGACACGCGTTCACCCAGAATATATTTTGAATGAAAATTTGCCTGGAATTGAAAAAGTAGAAGATGTGACGCCACAGTTTTGGGAAGATCGATTGGAGCAAATTAATAATTTTGAAAAGCACATTACACAAAACGGAACTATTGTTTTGAAGTTTTACTTTCATATGAGTAAGGAAGAGCAACGCAAGCGCTTGCTGCGAAGATTAGAAGAAGTAGAGCACCATTGGAAATTTTCGCCTGGAGATTTGAAAGAGCGCGAGCATTGGGATGAATACATGCAGTATTATGAAGAGGCAATTAATAAAACGGCTACTGAAAATGCGCCGTGGTATATTATTCCGGCTGATGATAAGGAAATGGCACGTTATGTTGTTGCCAAAATTATTTGGGAAGAAATGCAAAAATATACTGACATTAAGGAACCACAGTTAGACGAAAAAGTGAAAGCTAATTTTGAAATGTATAAAGAAATGCTGAAGTAAGAGAATTAATTTAATAGATTTTCTTACTAAAGTTACTTGAAGTTTATTATTGCATTACGGTATTGTTAGTATGTAAAATTATTGTTTTTCTCGTGTTTAACAAAAAGTCAACTCTTGGCTTTTTGTTAATATTCAATTCATTCAGAGTTTAAATTGACGGCATTACTTTGCTTGAAATTTAAACAATCAACCAAGATGAAAAGAATTATTTTACCAATGTTATTTTTAGTATCCTTAATCTCATGTGAGAATGATGCTAAATCTTCTAATGAACCAACAAGTGTTGTTTTAGCGAATCAATCAGCGACTCCTGTCTTATTGAAAAAGCAAGCTGGTTTTGAAAGCTTAGAGCTTTTTTCATTGATTGGTTCTGACGATGTTTTGGCAGGAAGCCCAAATTTTGTTTTTGGAGGTTCTGCAGATGGATCAGGATTATTGAAAAATGCTGATGGTACTTTTACTTTTTTGGTGAATCACGAAGACAATTTTGCGGTATCAAGAGTAACTTTTGACAAAACATTCAAACCTACAAAGGAGATATTTATTGAACTCTAATGGTGGAACTTGGAGGTTATGTGGTGCTACAATGGCAACAGTTGCTGAAAATGGTTTTGGTCCATTGTATTTAACTTGTGGAGAATCTGGTGAAGAATCGCGCACTTGATGCCATAAATCCTTTTGGAGATGTTGCTTCTGCTTCGGTTTCTAAAGAATTACCTGCTTTAGGAAGAATAAGTGCTGAAAATGCTTTGCCATTAAAAGCGTCTGCATTTGCAGGAAAAACGGTAGTTGTAATTGGAGATGATGATTCAGGAACGTATGGCGGTCAAGTATTTATGTATGTTTCAAACACTGTTGGTGATTTAACGAATGGTTCTTTAGTACATGATGAAAAGAACGGATAACAATCAGAGAGAGAAAGATATGGTTGTCAATCAATCGTACGGTGTTTCTTTTGTGAAAATTGAGAACCATACTACAATGACAGGAGCGGCTATAAATGCTTCTGTAAATACATTGAAAGGAATCAAATTTGGAAGAGTAGAGGATTTGGATTATAAAAAAGGTTCAGATGCTGGAGCAAGAGAAATCTATTTTAATGTTACAGGACAAAATACAACCGGAACCAATGCAGATGCTTCAAGAACAAAATATGGTAGAGTTTACAAATTGAACTTGGATGCAAGCAATCCTTTGGCTGGTACTCTTGAAGTAATTCTTGATGGAGATGACCGTACCGGAATTGCCGGGAAATTCCAAAATCCAGATAATATCTGTGTGACAAAAAACTACGTTTATGTTCAGGAAGATGCCAATGGATATGGTGATGAAACATCCATGACGCTTACATCTATCAATACAACATGGCGACAAAACAATTGAAAGTGGTTGTTGAGTTAGACCACCGTCGTACGGCTTCAGATGCTACTAAATATAATGTAGGAGGAACAAGTAAATTTGGGGATTGGGAATACGGAGCCATGATTGATGTTTCTGAACAATTAGGGATTGATGATACTTTCTTATTGAGTGTTCAGCCTCATACTTGGAGAGGGACAAAATATAAAGGTGTTGATGGAGGAACGAATCGTCCAAATGAAGATCAGGCAAGCCAAATTGTTTTAATCAAAGGATTAGCACGATAATAAACCCTATCACATAGTTACAAATCTCCACGGTTTCTGAGTAGGAACCGTGGTTTTTGTTTTTTACAATTTTTTAAAGTTACTCGCATTTATCATGAAAAATAGTTTCGTTTTATTGGTTTTAATTGTATTAGTTTCTTGCCAAAATGCTATTCCTAAGCATGTTAAACGGTAAATAATGTATTCAAATCAGATATTCTAAAAGTCATAGATGAGGTTTCTAAATTGGAACATTTAATAAAGTTAAATTCCTCAACAGTTCAGCTTCAGAAACAATTTCTAAATGCGCACAGCAGTTACAAGCAAGTGGAAACGATAAGTGAGTATTATTTTCCTGCTGTCTCTAAAGCTATAAATGGTCCAGCTTTGGCTGAATTTGAAGAAAATGATGGAAAGACTTTGCCTCCCGAAGGATTTCAAGTGATTGAAGAATTTATTTTTCCGGCATATAATCCAAAATCAAAAGCGGAGTTGCTGAAAGAAATGGGAATTCTATCGGCTAATTTAAAGCGTTTGGACAAAGTATCACAGACAAATGAATTCACAGATTCCCACGTTTTTGATGCGATGCGTTTGGAAGTTTTTAGAATCATAACCCTGGGAATAACCGGATTTGATTCCCCGATTGCTCAAAAATCTATTCCAGAAGCAGTATCAGCATTAGAAAGTATCGAGAAATATTATAAAATCTATGCTGATAATTCACCCGATGAATCATTTCAGAAGGTTTTAAAAACGATTAAAAAAGGCAAGGAATATTTAAAAAAGAATACCAACTTTAATGCCTTCGACCGCGCTTTTTTTATTCGAGAAATCGCTAATCCGTTAAGTGTCGGTTTGTATAAAACGCAAGTCAGCTTAAAAATTCCTTTTATAAAAGAAACAAGAGGACTGAAAACAACGGCACAGACGCTATTTGATGAAAACGCTTTTGATGCCGAAGCTTTCTCCGCATTTCCAGATTATGAAACTACACCTGAAAAAATAGAATTAGGAAAGTTATTGTTTAATGATCCTGTTTTATCAGGAGATAATTCTCGTTCTTGTGCTTCCTGTCATCATTCTGATAAAGCATTTACGGATGGTTTGGAGAAATCAGTTTCATTAGACGGTAAATCGTTGGTAAAAGAAATACGCCTACACTTACTAACATTGCATTTTAGCGTGCTTTTTTCTCAGATTCCAGAGTCAATTATTTAGAAGATCAGGCTGTCGCGGTAATTATAAATGAAAATGAAATGCATGGTTCTTTAGCAAAATCAGTGGAGGCTTTAAAAAAAGAAGCGAGTTATGTTGCCAAGTTCCAAAAAGCATTTCCTAAAGCAGCAATAGATGAATTTGGGATAAAGAACGCATTGGCATCCTATATAAGATCATTGAGTAATTATGATTCAAAGTTTGATGGGTTTATGAGAGGAGAGGAAAAATTTGATTTGGATGAAATTGCAGGTTTTAATTTATTCACTGGAAAGGCAAAATGTGCTACTTGTCATTTTATTCCATTAACAAACGGAACGGTACCACCAAGTTTTATGAAATCAGAAAGTGAAGTGCTGGGCGTTCCTAATAAACATAAAAAATTAGATGCTGATTTGGGTAAATTTGAATTAACGAAAGCTGAAATTCATCGTAATTCTTTCAAAACACCTACTATAAGAAATGTTGAATTGACAGCTCCATACATGCACAATGGCGTTTTTAAAACACTGGAAGAAGTAATTGATTTTTACAATGAAGGCGGTGGAAACGGATTGGGATTTAATTTGCAAAACCAAACGTTACCAGAAGATAAACTGAATCTTACTGACTTAGAAAAAAAACAGCTTATAGCCTTTATGAAAACTTTGACAGATAAAAAGTACTCCCGATAGTAAACAAAAAATGCGCTGAAATTTCAGCGCATTTTTTATAACTAACTCAATATTTTTTTATAGTTTGAAACCATAAGCTAAACGTACACCAACTTGTCCTACTCCTCTACCAAGAGAACCATTACTGTTTAAACGATCAAAATGATTGTAGTGTGTATAGTTCAAAGAAATATCTATGTACTTAGTAGCATAACCTATACTTGGAGATAACAATAAAGAAGTTTTATCTCTTGTGTTTTCTACGTTACTTGTTGCAAATGCTGCACCAGCTTCTCCCATTAGGTAAAATTGGTCATTCCATACGAAAGCTTTAAAACCTGCTTTAGCTGGGATAATACCTAAATCTTTTCCTTCTGTTTGACCAGCAAACCCATCAGCTTTGCTTACAAATAAATTAGTGTAACCTGTAGTCAACGTCAAAGAATATCTTTTTGATAAATCATATTGTCCTCTTACATCCGCACCAAGTGATAATTTGTAAGGGTCGTTAGTTGAATATCCTGCATTTGCACCAAATCCTAAACGGAATCCTTGATCGTAATTTGTAGCTGTAGTTGTTGTTTCTTGTGCTTGTACATTGTTAGCAAACATCATTGCTATTGCGAATACAAATAACATTTTGATTTTTCCTGTCGTTTTCATAATTGTAATATTTTTTATTAATAATTTTTTTGGTGTTATCTTGATTTTATTTAATTCAAAACAACGTTACAAATGTATAGCCCTCATAAGCCTGTTTTGTTATAGAATTACTTGGTTTTGTTATAGAATTCCTTGTTGGGTGAAATTATGTACTAAAAAAGAAGTGTTATATATGTAATAGTATTGATGCAATTGAAAGCTTCTAATTATCTTTGCCATCAAAAAAAAGCAAAAGTGAATTTATCTCAATACTTCAAAGAGTTTTCTTATAATATTAAATTAGCTTATCCAGTAGTTCTGGGAATGCTAGGACATACATTAATAGGTATAGTTGATAATTTCATGGTAGGCAAGTTAGGTTCTACTGAGTTAGCAGCGGTTTCGCTGGGTAATAGTTTTATATTTATTGCTTTGTCCTTAGGAATAGGTTTTTCTACTGCAATTACCCCATTAGTGGCTGAGGCTGATGCCGAAAAAAATGATCAAAAAATCCGCACTACTTTTCATCATGGATTGCTTTTATGTACGATTTTAGGAGTTGTATTATTTATTCTGACGGTGCTATCTAAACAAATTATGTATTTTATGCACCAACCCAAGGAAGTGGCTGAAATGGCTGCTCCTTATATTGATTGGGTTGCGTTTTCTTTAATTCCGGTGATTATGTATCAGGGCTACAAACAATTTGCCGATGGATTGTCTAAAACAAAATATTCTATGTACGCTATATTTATGGCTAACGTAGTGCACGTCTTTTTTAATTATGTGCTAATTTACGGAATTTGGATTTTTCCAAAATTAGGAATTCTGGGTGCTGCATTGGGAACGGTATTGTCCAGAATAATGATGGTAGTTTTTATGCATTATCTGATGAAAAGAAACTCGGCTTTGAAAAAATATTTTAAGAATTTCAGTTTCAAAGAAATTCGAAAATCAATTCTGAAAAAAATCATCAACCTTGGTTTACCTTCAGCAATGCAAATGTTATTTGAAGTAACTTTGTTTACCGCGGCGATTTGGCTTTCCGGTTCTTTGGGAAAAAATAGTCAGGCTGCCAATCAGATTGCACTTATTCTGGCATCCTCCACTTTTATGGTTGCTATGGGATTAAGTGTTACAGCAATGATCCGAGTGAGCCATACCAAAGGAATGAACGATTATAAAAACTTGATTGTTGTGGCAAGATCAATTTTTCTTTTGGCGATTATTCTAGAAACTTTCTTCGCAATTATCTTTGTCGTGTTTCATAATTTTTTACCACATCTATTCTTGAATATGACAGATTCAGCTCAAATGCTTGATAATGAAGAAATCATTCTAATCACTTCAAAATTATTATTGATTGCTGCTATTTTCCAAATCTCAGATGGTATTCAAGTGGTTGTTTTAGGAGCGTTACGTGGTTTGCAAGATGTAAAAATACCTATGTACATTACCTTTGTGGCCTATTGGGTTATTGGTTTTCCTATTTCCTATTATTTAGGAAAATACACGGAACTGAAAGCTGTTGGAATCTGGATCGGACTTTTAGCGGGATTAACTGCTGCCGCTTTATTTTTGTATATTCGCTTTGCGAGATTGACAAGAAAGTTGGTGATGCAAAACGAGAATAAATAAAATAATAAATTACTTAAATATTAAATTCATGGAATTACCAAAATTTTTACTAGGAGACAATACTGATTTTCCCGAAGATATTTTCATCATACACCTTGATTACCCAAGATTTATCATCAATCTTAAAGATGATGAAGTAGAGTTTATGGAAGAAGCTGAAGACCTTGACGAGGCAGAATTAAATGCTGAAATGGAAGGATTAATCGTTCTTGCCAATGAGTTTTATGATCGAGAAATAAAACTTTACGAGGAGTAGTTAAATTTTTGTCTTACCAAATTTATATTCAAATGAAAAATGTATTTATGTATTCTATGTTTATTTTTGGCACAATACTTATAATTAAAGGGGTTTTTAACTTTTTTCCGTTTGAAATTAAATCAAATGTAAACGCTAGTGAAGCCTATAATTCTGGACATATTGTAGGATATATTATTGGTAAATTTGGTAAGATTGCTCTTGGTGTTTTAATGTTAAAGTATGGATACCAATCTTATTTACAAGGAAAAAGAAGAACAGAATAGATTAGTCTTTTTTAAAATATTTTTCCAATAATTTTTGAGCGGCTGCAAAGGGTGAAATTTCATCATTTTGCACCGCTTTTTTAGTTGATTCCAGTGATTTTTGAATTTCTGGATTGTTGTAAAAATTCGTTTTCAACTGCTTGTTGATCGTTTCTAACATCCAATATTGGTTTTGTTCTTTCCGTTTTTCAAAGAAGTAATTATTGCCTTTTGTAAGTTCCAGAAATTTCTGAATGGTTTCCCAAACATTGGATATTCCTTCATGGGTTATGGCGCTACAGGCAGCAGTTGTAGGAGTCCAACCTGATTTTTTAGCAGGGAAAAGATGCAACGCCCTATTAAATTCCAGTTTAGCAAGATGCGCTCTTTTTACATTATCGCCATCGGCTTTGTTAATGACAATAGCATCCGCCATTTCCATGATTCCGCGTTTGATACCTTGTAATTCATCGCCCGCACCAGAAATTTTCAATAAAAGAAAAAAATCAACCATGCTGTGAACGGCAGTTTCACTTTGACCAACTCCAACGGTTTCTATGATGATGGTATCAAAGCCGGCAGCCTCACAAAGCGTTATGGTTTCTCGGGTTTTACGAGCTACACCGCCTAGTGTTTCCCCGGAAGCTGAAGGTCGTATAAAAGCATTTTTATCTTTCACCAATTCTTCCATTCGGGTTTTGTCACCCAAAATACTTCCATGCGAAATCGTGCTGCTCGGATCAACTGCAAGCACTGCTACTTTTTTTCCTAAACCAGTCAAGTATTTCCCAAAAGCTTCAATAAAGGTGCTTTTCCCAACTCCTGGAAACGCCTGTAGTTCCTATTCTGACGGATTTATTGGCATAAGGTAAGCTGGCATTTATCACTTCGTTGGCTTTAGCCAAATGATTTACGTTCGTGCTTTCGACTAAAGTAATGGCACGACTTAGCGCAGTAATATTTTCGTCTAAAATTCCTTTAACGAGTTCTTTTGCAGAAGGTTGTATTTTTCTAAATTGCTGAATATGCTCGACAGCAACAGCGCTGATAATTTCAGGAGCAGAAATTCCGGGTTTTTCGTTTAAGGCGCTTGGATGGTGTTTTTTATTTGGCAAAACTATTTTTTAGAATAGTAAAAGTAGTGAAAACAAAAACAGTTTCAAAAAGCAACTGCCTTATGAAACTGTTTTATTTTAGAAAAAAACATATAGAATTAATACGCTGCTGTAAAACGAACCTGATGGTGTTTTGGGGTTTCAACTTCATCTGCGATAACTACTGCTAAATCTTCAACGGATAAAATACTTCTCTGATTTTCATCAAAAACAGGATTTTCTAATCCCAGACGGTATTTACCCGTTCTTCCTGTAGTTATGCCTTGGTGCATTTCAAAAGCCGGACTGAAAAATGCCCAATCCAACTCTTTTTCATCTTTAATAATATTCAAATAATCTCTTGCGGCAGTAGCTCCTGTATAATATTCTTTTGGAAAATCCGGTGTGTCTACTGCTTGTAAATTAGGAGCAACAAACAAACTTCCGCCACCGCCAATGGTTATAAAACGTTTTACACCAGATTTTTTAACGGCTTCTTGAATCGCTTTTGATCCTTCAAGAAAATCGGTATATAAATTTGGATTGGTCCAACCTGCGCTGAAAGCGTTTACAATCACATCATTTCCAGCAATAATTTTAGACAGTTCTTCAACGTTGTTGATGTCTGCTTTTTCCCATTTTATAGCTGTGTTTCCATCATTTTTAGTATTTTCTGGCTATAGCCGTTATTTCATGATTGCGACTTGCCAATTCATTTAAAATTGCTGAACCTACAAATCCTGTGGCTCCGATAATTGCGATTTTCATAATTATATGTATTTAAAAGTAATAAAAAATGTTACAGTTTAGTATAAAAAAATAGTTTTAAAATTGATTAGAAAAATTTTCCAATGTAATGCCGCTTAATTGTAAGCTGATTTTTTCATTGATGTTTTCATATAAATCTTCTAAATTTTCATTGATTTTTTTTCCGACAGGGCATTTTGGATTAGGCTCATTCTTTGAAAAACCTAAGCTAACAGAATCAAAAGTCATTTTGAATATGGTATCTAATGAAATATCTGATGCCGATTTTAATAATTTTGTCCCTCCGTTTTTGCCTTCTTTACTTTCTACAATATTATTTTTTTTCAGGTTTGCAATTTCTTTCCGTACCAAAACGGGATGTAAGTTCACGCTACCCGCAATAAATTCAGAGGATAAATATTCGTCTGGGAATTTAGTGAGTAAGGTTAGGATATGTAGTGTTATTGCAAATTTACCTGAAATCATACTGTAATAAAATATATTACAAATATACGTCTAAAATTGTAATTTCCAATTATTGTTTCTTTTTTAACATAGTGTAGTATTTAAAGCAAGATTTTTTTACTTCTCAAAATAAATTTAAGTGGTATTTTTGTAATCAAATTAAACTATGACTAATTTCATCCTAATCTTTGTTTTCCTATTCCTTGGGATTGTATTCCAAAATATAAAAGGGTTTCCTGTAACTATTTATAAGCTCTTAAACAAGATTGTTATTTACATCTGTCTTCCAGCTTTAGCATTATATTATATCCCAAAAATAAAATGGAGCAATGAATTACTGTTCCCAATTGGAGTTGCTTGGATTGGTTTTGTTGTGTCCTATTTGCTTTTTAGTTTTTTAGGTGCCAAATTCGGTTGGTCTAAAAAACTTATTGGTTGTTTAATTTTAACGGCCGGTTTGGGGAATACTTCCTTTTTAGGTTTTCCAATAATTGAAGCATTATATGGGGAAGAAGGTTTGAAAACGGCTATTTTAGTCGATCAACCTGGTTCTTTTGTGGTGCTTTCTACCTTAGGAATCTTAGTGGCAACTTTATATTCCAGTGGTAACCCGAATGGTTTTCAAATCGCTAAAAAAATTCTTCTTTTTCCGCCATTTATAACTTTTTTGATTGCCTGTTTGATGAATGTTTTTAATGTCGATTTCCATGAATATGTACAGCTTGTATTTCAAAAATTGGGAAGTGGAGTAACACCTTTGGCTTTGCTTTCTGTTGGTTTACAACTGCGCTTTGACCGAAAAAGCCAGCATTGGAGGTTTTTAGGACTGGGACTTTTGTATAAATTAATATTGACTCCTGCTCTCATTTACGTATTGTATGTCGTAATTTTGCAACAGCATTCTAAAATTATTCAAGTTGCTATAATGGAGTCAGCTATGGCGCCTATGATAACGGCTTGTATTTTAGCCTCTACCCACGGTTTAAAACCCCGTTTAAGCAGCATGATGATAGGTTTCGGAATTCCATTATCGTTTATCACCTTGTTATTTTGGTATTTTGTGGTTCAGTATGTTTAATTTTCTGAAACTCATCAGAACCAATAATTAGTAATTTAGTTTAAAAAATATGAATTCATCTCTTGATACTACATCAAAAATAGATACAACTCCCATTGCGCAGCAAACCGTTTATTCTATATTATTTTCTATCGCATTCGCCCATTTATTGAATGATTTATTACAAGCCGTAATTCCTGCAACGTATCCTATTTTAAAAGAAAATTTCAATTTAACCTTCACGCAAATCGGATTAATCACTTTGGCGTATCAACTGGCGGCCTCTATATTACAGCCCTTGGTTGGTTTGTATACCGATAAAAGACCAAAACCTTTTTCTCAAATTTTCGGAATGCTGTTTACTTTATCCGGAATTGTATGTTTATCGTATGCTTCCAGTTTTGAAATGATTATAATTTCAGTTGTTTTGGTCGGAATTGGTTCTTCTATTTTTCATCCTGAAGTCTTCCCGAATCTCCTTTTTAGCATCTGGTGGAAAGCGTGGTTTGGCACAATCCATTTTTCAGTTGGGAGGGAATGCCGGAACTGCCATCGGGCCTTTGTTGGTCGCCTTAATTGTGGTTCCTAATTCACAATATTACATCATTTGGTTTGTGGTAGTTGCCATCATCGGATTAATTGTTTTGAGTAGAATTGCCCTGTGGTATCAAAACCATTTAAGTTTAAGAAGTGCAAAGAAAGCGGTAATCGATTTGCCTAATTTGTCCCAAAAGAAAGATTGTCATCTCAGTAGGGATTTTGTTGGTTTTGATATTTTCAAAATTCTTTTACATGGCCAGTATGTCCAGTTATTTTACGTTTTATTTAATCGAAAAATTTGGATTATCGGTTCAGGAAGCACAATTTCATTTGGTTTTATTTTTGGCCTCTTGCGCCATAGGAACTTTAATTGGCGGACCGTTAGGTGATAAATTCGGAAGGAAATACGTGATTTGGTTTTCGGTTTTGGGAGCAGCACCTTTTACTTTATTGTTGCCGTATGTTGATTTATTTTGGACAGGCGTTTTGTCGGTCGTAATTGGAATCATAATCTCCTCTGCATTTCCGGCTATCTTGGTTTATGCGCAAGAATTATTGCCTAAAAAACTCGGGATGGTTTCAGGTCTTTTCTATGGTTTTGCCTTTGGAATGGGTGGTTTAGGTTCCGCTTTATTGGGAAATCTTGCAGATCACACCAGCATAACGTACGTGTATTATCTTTGCGCTTATTTACCTTTGATAGGGATTATAGCGCTCTTTTTACCCAATTTAAAGAAAAAATAACACTTCTCTACAGGAGCTTTTTCCCGCTCTGCTCTGACATCTCTCGATTCAGAAAACTAGGGCTGAAAAAGCCTTGTTTTTCTAAATCGGGAGATGCCGTTTCGATCAGGGCTAGGGCATTTCGTTTCCTGATTGCTTTCTTTTTTTCATGAAAATTAGTACAACTTTAAGATTAGTTTTCGCCTTTATTGCTTTTATTTCAATACCTTACAGTGTTACTAATCAATAAATTAAATTACTATGGCAACAGTACGATTAGGCGATATTGCTCCTGATTTTGAACAGCAGAAACGTCACAAGGAAAAATAAAATTTCATGAATGGTTAGGAGATTCTTGGGGAATTCTATTCTCCCATCCAGCTCATTTTACACCTGTTTGCACCACTGAGTTAGGAGCAAGTTGCGAATTATTATCCTGAATTTGAAAAACGAAATGTAAAAGTAATCGCATTGAGTGTTGATGGAGTAGATTCGCACATGAAATGGATCAAAGACATCAATGAAACTCAAAATACAACTGTAAACTTTCCCATAATTGCCGATGAAGACAAGCATATCGCTGAATTGTATGATATGATTCATCCCAATGCAAGTGAGAGCTTCACGGTTCGTTCGGCTTCAATAATCGGACCAGACAAGAAAATAAAATTAACGTTAACCTATCCTGCGTCAACCGGTAGAAATTTTGATGAATTATTGCGTGTAATTGATAGTTTGCAATTGACAGCAAAATATAGCGTAGCAACACCGGCAAACTGGAAAGATGGCGATAGAGTAGTAATTTCGCCAGCTGTTAAGGACGAAGATATTGCTGCTAAATTTCCAAAAGGCTATGAAAGAGTAAAGCCGTATTTAAGAATGACTCCACAGCCTAATAAATAGTAATTTTCAGTATATCTTTTAAGCAAAAAGCAGAATGAATTTGTTTCATTCTGCTTTTTTGTTTTGTCAAAAGTTTAATTTTTTACTTCTTATTGGTAATCAATAACCCCGTAATAATGATTCCCATACTTATGATTTGGGTTAGTAGAATGGCTTGGTTAAGAAAAAAATATGCCAAAATCCCACTGAGTACAGGAATCAAATAATAAATTAACGCAGTTTTTGATGTTCCAATTAGTCGAATGGCTTCGTTCCATAAATAAAATGAAATTAAGGAAGCGCAAACGCCAACATATGTGGTAACTAGAACTGTTTTAGTGTCAAAAATTACTTTTTTGTAATAGACACTTGCCCAAACATATAAAAAGGGAACAGTAAAATAGTACCAATTACAAAAACACTGAACAAAAATACTTTTGGAGTTAATTCATCTGGTTTTTGTCGAACTAATATCGTGTAATAAGCAAAAAAGAAGCAAGCTACAAGCATTAATAAATCCCCAATGGTAAAGTTGATATGCAATAATGCTTGTATGGAACCTTTGGAAATAAGCACTAAAACTCCTGTGATTATGGTTACAATTCCCACTATTTTTATATTAGACACTTTCTCTTTAAAAATAATTCTGGAGAGTACAACAATAAACAACGGAATTGAAATGGCGATTAACGATAAGTTGACTGCACTCGTTGTTTTTCCTGCAAAGTAAATCAGCGTATTAAAAATAGTGATGCCTAAGACAGCCGTAAGCGTAAGATACCGAATGTGTTTCTTTACGATTTTGAAACTTTTAATCGTACTTTTTATTGCAAATGGAGCCAAAACAATACACGCAACTGTCCAGCGCCAAAAAGCCAATCCAACAGGAGGAATGTGACCTTTGATCCCACTTGCAATTACCATATTTACAGACCATAGCAAGGTAGCAAATAAAGCAAATAAAACTCCTTTAGTCGTATTGCTCATTAAATCAAATTATGAATTTTTGCATATTGTAACAACATAATCGTCTTAGCGTCTTGCATTTGACCGCTTTCGATCATAGCATACGCTTCGTCGAAAGGCATTTCCATTACATCTATATTTTCTTCTTCGTGTGCTACTCCGCCACCATCGCTTACTTTCATAGATTCATCGTATTCACCAACAAATAAATATAAAATTTCAGTTACAGCACCTGGCGACATATACGTTTCCATTACCTTTTTGACTTTAGAAATACGATATCCTGTTTCTTCTTCAGTTTCTCGAATGATACATTGCTCCGGATTGTCAGCGTCCAAAAGTCCTGCACAAACCTCTTCATCATCATTCCGGTTTCATTTCCATTAAGATACGTTGGCAAACGAAACTGACGTGTTAGAATAACTGTTTTTTGTTGTTTGTTATAAAGTAAAATAGCGGCGCCGTTTCCTCTATCGTAGACTTCTCTTTTTTGTGTAATCCAAGAGTCGTCTTTTTTTTGATAATCAAAAGTTACTTTGTTTAAGATGTACCAATTGTCAGATAATAATTCGGTTTTTTGTATTTTGATAGTTGGATTTTTCATGGATGTATTGAAAGTATTTTTTTTCTGTTTAAGTAGAAAATTATTAGTAAAAAATAATCCAGTCTCGACTCCCTTTCCTTTGGAGAGGGTTGGGGAGAGGAAAAAAAACGTCCCGATTTATCGGGACGTTTGGTGATCTTATTTTAGAATAGTTCGCTTTCTGTCTGGACCTACAGAAACTATTTTGATAGGAACTTCCACTTCTTTTTCAATGAATGCAATGTATTCTTTCAACTCTGTAGGTAATTCATCATAAGTTGTCATACCAGTCAAATCTTGTTTCCATCCTTTGCCAAATCCTGATATACTGGAGTTACATTTTCTGGTTCGATGTTATATAAGGGAAATGAGAACTTTTCTCTCCTTTATAATTGTATTCCGTACATACTTTTAAGGTTTCAAAACCTGAAAGTACATCACCTTTCATCATCATCAATTGTGTTACACCATTAACCTGAACAGCATATTTAAGCGCTACTAAGTCTAACCATCCACAACGTCTTTGTCTTCCGGTTACAGATCCAAATTCATTTCCTACACGTGCCATAGTTGCACCATCTTCGTCAAAAAGTTCAGTAGGGAACGGACCACTTCCTACGCGTGTTACGTAAGCTTTGAAAATTCCGTATACTTCCTTGATTTTATTTGGAGCAATCCCTAAACCGGTACAAGCACCAGCAGCAGTAGTGTTAGATGAAGTTACAAATGGATATGTTCCAAAATCAACATCTAATAATGAACCTTGAGCACCTTCACATAATATTGATTTACCTGCTTTTTGGGCTTGGTGTAAATATTCTTCGCTATCTATGAAATCTAATTTTTTTAATTCTTCGATTGCTTCAAAGAATTCAGTTTCCATTTCAGCTAAATTGTATTGAATTGATACATCGTAAAATTTGATCATTTCTTCATGCTGATTCAGCCAAAGCTCTTGTAACGATCTGCAAAATCTTCAAGTTCAATATCACCTACACGAATTCCGTCTACCGGTTTTGTCCATATATGTTGGACCAATTCCTTTTAATGTAGAACCAATTTTTGCTTTACCTTTAGAAGCTTCAGAAGCTGCATCTAATAAACGGTGAGTAGGCAAAATTAAATGAGCTTTTCTTGAAATGATTAATTTGCTTTTGATATCTAAATTAAATTTTTCAAGACCTTCAATTTCTTTTTGAAAAACAACAGGATCAATTACTACTCCATTTCCAATGATGTTTACAGCAGTTTTATGAAAAATACCAGAAGGGATAGTTCTAAGAACATGTTTTATTCCGTCAAATTCCAAAGTATGTCCTGCATTTGGACCTCCTTGAAAACGAGCGATAATATCGTAATTTGAAGTTAGAACATCAACAATTTTTCCTTTTCCTTCATCTCCCCATTGTAATCCTAGTAATAAATCTACGGTCATTCTATCTGTTATTTGTAGTTAGTTTTTATGTTTATGAACGATTTTTTTCGTCCAAGTTGTTCTTTTGCCTTTTAGTTCCATAGAGATACAACGAGTGGTTGGTGATCTCTATGTCGAATATTTCTTCGATTGTTTTTTTGATACTTTCCAATTCTTGGGTCACAAAACTCAATTACTTCGGCCAGTATCAGTCATTATGATATGATCGTGCTGTTTGTCAAAATATGATTTTTCATAATGTGCCTGATTTTGTCCAAATTGGTGTTTACGCACTAAAGCACAATCTAATAGCAATTCGATCGTATTGTAAAGAGTTGCTCTACTCACACGATAGCTTTTGTTTTTCATTTTGATATAAAGGTTCTCTACATCAAAATGTTCTTCGCTATCGTAAATTTCCTGAAGGATAGCATAACGTTCAGGAGTCTTGCGATGTCCTTTTTTTTCAAGATACATTGTAAAAACATTTTTTACAATTTTTCTTGGTTTTTGGTGTTATCTGTGGAAATGAGTGTCATATGCGGGCAAAGATAATTTTTTTAGTTTAAAGTATAAAGTTTAAGGTTTGTTTAGTTTCAAGTTTTTTAGTTTCAAGTGGAGCAAATTGAGATTTGAAACTAAAAACTGGATTTTATTCTATGTTTCATAAACCCTTGTTACTTTATCGATTCCGTCAATTTTTTTGATGTTGTTGTATCATTTTTTTCAAAATGGTATTGTTTTGAACAATTACTGCAACTTCGACCATGAAAAATTCCTGCATCAGTACTCAAAGAAATACTCTGTATATTAACATGCATATTGTTTGAAATCACCTTTGTTAATTGATTTGTAAGTCCTAAAACATCCATTCCTGTAACGTTAATAATGGCTTTGAATTCTTCTTGTGAAGAGTCAATCCATTTGGCTGACATGATTCTGTATGCATAGTTTGATTGCATGCCAATGGCGTTTGGACAATCTTTTTTATGCACATTCATACCTTCATTGATTGTTACAAATCCAAAAACGTCATCGCCAGGAATTGGATTACAACAAGGCGATAATTTGTAATCCAGCTTGTCGTGTTCTTTCCCAAAAACGAGCATGTCATAGTTACTGCTTATTATTGGTTTATGAATATCCTCATCTGAAGTAGTGCTAGGAGAACGTTTCATTTTATTTTTGAAAAAATTAATGAAAGTATTGCTCTTTTGCGCAGCGTAATCCTTGAGCTGTTGGTTTTCAATAGCGCCAATTCCAACTCTGTAGAATAAGTCCAGGCTTGTTTTTAGTTTGAAAAAGTTGACTAATTCATTAATCACTTGCTCGCTTAACGTGATTTTTAAATGCTTTAATTTTCGGGTCAACAGTTCTTTTCCTTCTTCGCCAATTTTCTTCTGGTATTCTCGTTTAAAACGTTTTTAATTTTTGTTTTCGCTCTCGAAGTAGTCACATAATCCAGCCAAGTTAATGGTTGGTTTTTGACGTTGTGAAGTAATAACTTCTATTTGATCCCCACTTTTCAATTCGAAATTCAAAGGGACTAATTTTCCATTAACACGCGTTCCTCTGGTTCGAATTCCTATTTCTGAGTGAATACTGAACGCAAAATCCAGTGAAGTGGCTCCTTTAGGCAATGATTTTATTTCTCCTTTTGGAGTAAAAACAAAGATTTCTTTGGAATATAAATTCATTTTGAAATCTTCCACAAAATCTACTGCATTTGTTTCGGAATTTTCTAAGGCTTCTTTTAGTAAATTTAACCATACATCCAAACCACTTTCTTCAGTAGCACCGTTCTTATATTTATAATGTGCGGCATATCCTTTTTCGGCAATTTCATCCATACGTTCGCTTCGAACTTGTACTTCAACCCATCGCCCTTTTGGTCCCATTACTGTAATGTGCAAGGCTTCGTAACCGGTAGATTTTGGTGACGAAATCCAATCGCGTAAACGGCTTGGACTAGGTCTGTAATGATCCGTAACAATAGAATATATTTTCCAAGCAACGAATTTTTCTTCACGTGGAGTCGCTTTGTATACAATACGCAACGCAAACTTATCATACACTTCATCAAAACTCACGTTTTGCGCCTGCATTTTTCTGCGAATAGAATAGATAGATTTTGGACGTCCTTTTATAATGTATTCAACTCCTTCGGTATCTAAAGAGGCTTTCAGGACATTAGAAATATCTTCAGTATAAGCATCTTGCTCTTCTTTGGTTTCTTTTTATTTTACTTACAATTTCTTTATAAATAGCAGGTTCCGTGTATTTTAGTCCTAAGTCTTCCAGTTTGGTCTTTATGTTGTACAAGCCGAGTCTATGTGCCAAAGGTGCAGTAAAATATAAAGGGTTTCTGATGCAATTTTGGTTTGTTTGTCCTCCTGCATCGATTCCATAGTCTGCATATTATGCAAACGATCGGCTAGTTTAATCAGAATTACGCGTACATCATCGTTCAACGTCAATATCATTTTACGGAAATTCTCTGCTTGCATGGAAACATTAAGATCTTTTTGTACCAATGATATTTTTGTTAATCCCTCAACGATTTGAGCCACTTTAGGATTAAACAAACGTTCTATATCTTGTATGGTAGTTGGCGTGTCTTCTACAACATCATGCAATAATGCAGCAGCGATGGATGTAGCTCCCAAACCTATTTCGGAAGCAACAATTTTTGCCACAGCAATAGGATGAAAAATATAGGCTTCGCCCGATTTTCGTCGTTGTTCTTTATGTGCTTCTACGGAAACGTCAAATGCTTTTCGGATGAGTTTTTTATCTTCTTCACTTAACGTTTGGTAGCTAATACGAAGTAATTCTTTGTATTCTTGAGCAATTGCTTTATTCTCTTTTTCTATATCAATTTCTGTCATAACGGCATGGTTCTTTAATTCCTAAAAATAGAAATTAGTTAGGAGATATGCAAATGTATATTTGAATTTTAAACTAAAGAAACTAGAGTTTGTTTTTAAAATTGTTAATCAAAAATCTAAAATCCTCTCTGTCTTTTGGCTTCAAAAATCAAGATGGACGGCCGGGCCCAACCGAAACATTCATTGAATCGATCTCGCCCTGCATTGGAATAATAATATTTTGGGTTGCTTCTTTTCGCCATTCTTCTGTTAATCCAGTGGCTTCCGTTCCTACAACTAAAGCGGTTGGCGTCGTGTAATCCTGCGTGTGATAGGAAGTGGAGTTTTGTAAAGTCGCACAATAAAAATTGATTTTTCTTTCTTTCAAAAACGCAATAATCTCTGATGTGGTTCCGGTTGCAATTTGGTTGGTGAATAAACAGCCCACGCTGGGAACGCACAGTATTTGGATTGTATAAATCGCTTTTTGGATTGGCAATAATTACCGCATCAAGATTAGCAGCATCGGCAGTACGAAGTAAAGCTCCTATATTTCCGGGTTTTTCTGGTGCTTCGGCAATAAGAATCAATGGGTTTTCAGATAATTTCAAATCAGATAATTTCATTGATTTGGTTTTGGCTACAGCCAAAATGCCTTCAGTGGTATCCCGATAGGCCAGTTTTTGATAGACTTCTTTATTGATTTCTATCAGCTCGGCATTTTTATATAATTGACGCGCTTCGTTTTCCGAACAAATTTCAGGTAAAAACAAGAGCGTTTCTATTTGGTAACCGCCTTTGATGGCTATAGAAATTTCACGTTTTCCCTCAATTAAAAAGGTTCCGGATTGTTTACGTGCTTTTGCTTTTTCCTGCAATTGCACTAAAGATTTTATGTATGGATTTTGTATCGAAGTGATTTGTTTCAAGAGGTACAACTATTTAATTTATAGGAAACAAAGATACACAGAGAAAATTCAGTTTTCTATATTTGGATTCGAATATTTATCTGCTGTAATGAACCTTGATTAAATGTAGATAATATGAGTTGGTTACAAGAGTATTTTCTTTAATTTTGCCTGAATCATATGCAATTGATAGCATTCTTTTTATCCATTTTTAAATCCAAAAAACAGCATGTTCCATTTATTAGACATCATCGGTACGATGGCTTTTGCCATGCTGGCGCTTTGACGGCAATGAATAAAAAAATGGATCCTTTTGGTGTATTTATTATTGCATTTGTAACTGCCGTGGGCGGCGGAACCTTGCGAGACATCATGATTGGCAGGACGCCAGTAGGATGGATGTTGGATTTAAAATATGTTTATGTGATAATCATCGGATTTATACTAGCCATTATTTTTAGAAAAAAATTCGACAGATTGCGAACTTCTTTGGTTCCATTTGACACCATTGGCAGTAATGGAAAGAAGGCCCATTACAAGATCAATTGGAAGCAGCAGTGCCGTATTTCTTTTTAAGAAAAAAAGGAGTATCGATTTAAAGGCACTTTGGCGCTTGAGAAGATTCTGTTAAAAAGAACCGAATTCAAGTGCTGCAGGCGCACAGCACCTCATTTTTTACAGCGGTTTTGCTTAAATGTTGCTTGCCATCCCTTCAAATAGTTTGGCACGATCATTATCATAGTGAATTTTTGAAAGAAAGACCAGGTACTGAATATCAAGAAATTATTTACATCGTTTTTAGTGGCGTCATCACTGTCAATCAGAAACTCAAAAATTGGTGCGAGACGGTTTAAAAGTACCTCATGTACTGTATTTGCCCAATTTTACTGCACTAGAGAAAAATACTGCACTTAAAACTAACTTGCTGGGGCTGCCAGGGAAAACGGATCTTGTGCTTGGCTAATTTAAGACCTCAAAAAGACCAGCACCTTTTACTTGAAGTGGCCAATAAATTACAATATTCTCATCCAGATTGGACTTTTCACCTTGTAGGAAAAGATTTTGAAGATGAATATGCTGCAACAATTAAGAAGCGGCATTCCGATTTAAAACTAGAAAAAAATGTGTTTCTTTACGGCAGTAAAACCGATGCGGCCGCAATTATCCAGCAGGTAGATATTGCAATTCTAACTTCTAAATCAGAGGGTTTACCGGGGTAGCCAGAGTATGGTGCACATAAAAAAGCAGTGGTAGAAACAAACGTTGGCGAAGTGCAGGTGCTGTTGTACAAAATGGTTTAAATGGTTTAGTAAGCCCAAGAGGTTCAATTATTTTATGACGCGATAGTAACAATCCATTGAAAATAGTACGCTGCGAGATAAATTAGACAAACCCAAAGACGGTGCAGAGACACTACTCTGAAAAATCGGTAATGACCAACTATTTGAACTGGTTGAAAAATATATTAAAATGAGAAGAGGATCAATCCTACTCACGATTATACTGTTTCATGTCCTAATTGGTTTTATGGGGTATGCAATCCCGTTCACCGCAAAATATATGGCTATGGAATATTTTTATATGGAAATTAACGTAATTAAAAATCAGAATAGAAATAATGAGGCTCTTTTAGCTGCAGCTTATATTGTGGGCAGTGAGGTTTTTTTACGAATGACTGATGGCAATCCTTTGTATGAAATCTCAAAATATGCCGTAATGGTATTTTTATTAATCGGAATGTATTATAGTGGTTTCTCAAAAAAGTGCAGCACCCTATTGGATTTTCCTATTATTAGTGCCCGGAATTATTTTGGCAACAGTTAATTTGAATTTTGATACGGATATGCGGAAAGCAATTGCTTTTAATATTTCTGGTCCCGTATGTTTGGGGGTTGCATCCTTGACTTTCCGAGTAAAAAGAAGTATCTCTGAAATGAATTCGAATTCTAATGCGGGTGGAGTTAATTTCATGTATGGTATAATC
>NZ_JBTGUX010000007.1:0-2221 GCF_054343775.1 Flavobacterium sp. GNP001 | reverse complement strand
TAACTCATTAGTAACTACAACTGTTGCAGTTGCTTGCTTACAATTTATTGGACTTGCGCCTACTTCACAGATTTCATAAGCTACTGTGTAGCTTCCTGATGGTGTGTTTGCATTTACCGTTATGGTTCCATTTGCATTCAATGTCAAGCCTGCTGGAACGGTTACTCCTGTCAATGTTACTTGACCTGGGTTGGTTCCGATTACTACTGGATTGCCATCTAAAGTATCATTAACTACAACACTTGGTGTGCTATCGCCTACTGAAACTGCTGCTGGTGTATCGTTGTTTGCCACTAAAGTATTAGTAACTACAACTGTTGCAGTTGCTTGCTTACAATTTATTGGACTTGCACCTACTTCACAGATTTCGTAAACTACTGTGTAGCTTCCTGATGGTGTGTTCGCATTTACCGTTATGGTTCCATTTGCATTCAATGTCAAGCCTGCTGGAACGGTTACTCCTGTCAATGTTACTTGACCTGGGTTGGTTCCGATTACTACTGGATTGCCATCTAAAGTATCATTAACTACAACACTTGGTGTGCTATCGCCTACTGAAACTGCTGCTGGTGTATCGTTGTTTGCCACTAAAGTATTAGTAACTACAACTGTTGCGGTTGCTTGCTTGCAATTTATTGGACTTGCGCCTACTTCACAGATTTCATAAGCTACTGTATAGCTTCCTGATGGTGTGTTCGCATTTACCGTTATGGTTCCGTTTGCATTCAATGTCAAGCCTGCTGGAACGGTTACTCCTGTCAATGTTACTTGACCTGGGTTGGTTCCGATTACTACTGGATTACCATCTAAAGTATCATTAACTACAACACTTGGTGTGCTATCGCCTACTGAAACTGCTGCTGGTGTATCGTTGTTTGCCACTAACGTATTAGTAACTACAACTGTTGCGGTTGCTTGCTTACAATTTATTGGACTTGCACCTACTTCACAGATTTCATAAGCTACTGTGTAGCTTCCTGATGGTGTGTTTGCATTTACCGTTATGGTTCCATTTGCATTCAATGTCAAGCCTGCTGGAACGGTTACTCCTGTCAATGTTACTTGACCTGGGTTGGTTCCGATTACTACTGGATTACCATCTAAAGTATCATTAACTACAACACTTGGTGTGCTATCGCCTACTGAAACTGCTGCTGGTGTATCGTTGTTTGCAACTAACGTATTAGTAACTAAAACTGTTGCGGTTGCTTGCTTGCAATTTATTGGACTTGCGCCTACTTCACAGATTTCATAAGCTACTGTGTAGCTTCCTGATGGTGTGTTTGCATTTACCGTTATGGTTCCATTTGCATTCAATGTCAAGCCTGCTGGAACGGTTACTCCTGTCAATGTTACTTGACCTGGGTTGGTTCCGATTACTACTGGATTGCCATCTAAAGTATCATTAACTACAACACTTGGTGTGCTATCGCCTACTGAAACTGCTGCTGGTGTATCGTTGTTTGCCACTAACGTATTAGTAACTAACACTGTTGCAGTTGCTTGCTTACAATTTATTGGACTTGCGCCTACTTCACAGATTTCATAAGCTACTGTGTAGCTTCCTGATGGTGTGTTTGCATTTACCGTTATGGTTCCATTTGCATTCAATGTCGAGCCTGCTGGAACGGTTACTCCTGTCAATGTTACTTGACCTGGGTTGGTTCCGATTACTACTGGATTGCCATCTAAAGTATCATTAACTACAACACTTGGTGTGCTATCGCCTACTGAAACTGCTGCTGGTGTATCGTTGTTTGCCACTAAAGTATTAGTAACTACAACTGTTGCAGTTGCTTGCTTACAATTTATTGGACTTGCACCTACTTCACAGATTTCGTAAACTACTGTGTAGCTTCCTGATGGTGTGTTCGCATTTACCGTTATGGTTCCATTTGCATTCAATGTCAAGCCTGCTGGAACGGTTACTCCTGTCAATGTTACTTGACCTGGGTTAGTTCCGATTACTACTGGATTACCATCTAAAGTATCATTAACTACAACACTTGGTGTGCTATCGCCTACTGAAACTGCTGCTGGTGTATCGTTGTTTGCTACTAACTCATTAGTAACTACAACTGTTGCAGTTGCTTGCTTACAATTTATTGGACTTGCGCCTACTTCACAGATTTCGTAAACTACTGTGTAGCTTCCTGATGGTGTGTTCGCATTTACCGTTATGGTTCCATTTGCATTCAATGTCAAGCCTGCTGGAACAGTG
>NZ_JBTGUX010000006.1:0-12365 GCF_054343775.1 Flavobacterium sp. GNP001 | reverse complement strand
GATTACTGCAGAAAGGGATGAAAAAAGATTAAAAAACACAAGAATTGACGACCTAACCATTGACAAAGGACTGAATTTAGCTCGAATTGGGGAAACTATATTTACAGCTTTGGTGAAAGAAAAGAGTAATGAAAAAGCACATCAAATTCAATTCAAAGCATTGGCAAAAAGCAGCTGTGATGAAAAGTTTTATTTTCAAACTTTAAAATTAAAACCAGACCAAATAGAGCTGTTCCTAGAATTTTGCGATGCGGATCCTAAATCAAAAACAGTTGCCGAAAGCAACAATGTATTGACTGTAATGGATTTTTTGCTTGCGAAAAATATTGAATTTAAAAAACTATAAACAGGATCTTATCGATTCAACCACCAAATACTTCCATTTAAAACCGCAGCAAAACTTACCCAAGCCAAATACGGAAGGAATAAATAGCCCGCAATTTTATTGATTTTAGAAAACTGAATGTACGTTTCAAAAATCATCAACCACAGTATGATAATTTCTAATCCCGCTAACATTGGATTGTGTAAACCAAAGAATAAATACGACCACAAAGCATTTAATGCCAATTGTATCGCAAAGAAAACCAAGGCTTTTTTAACGATTTCTTTATCAGATTCTATTCTATCCCAAACTAATCCTGCGGCAACACCCATCATTACATATAACATACTCCAAACAGGTGCAAAAATCCAATTGGGCGGATTAAAACTTGGTTTTATCAAACTGGGATACCAAGTAGTGATAGCAGAACGGGTAACCGTTCCAGAGAAATAACCAATAGCTAAACACGTAACAACAACAGCTAATATTCGGGTGATTTTATTCATTTTTATGCTTTTAAATATTTCAAGACAACATATATTCTTTAACCATATAAGTCATTTAAGAAAAAAAAATATTGATTCTCCTTTATACTTTATAATTCTAACCATTAAGAAATTAAGAAAAATTACGCACTATGCCTTAATGAAGCTTAATTTCTTAATGGTTTAAAAAAGACTCTTAATTATTAAACAAGCCCTTAGATGGACTTATATGATTATTTTTTATTGGCCAAATTTACTTAAATCTTTCTACCGATTAACCACATAAACGAATAAACAAATAAATCAAAAAAAGTATCTTTGCGTAAATTTATACATTCATGATTTCAGCAAACGATTTTATTCCATCAAAATATACGCATTCAGTTGAAAACGGAAATTTTCAATGGAGCGCACCCAGCAACATTGCCCTTGTAAAATATTGGGGGGAAAAAGGACAATCAAATTCCAGCGAATCCTTCGGTGAGTTTTACCTTGAATAATTGTAAAACGATTACCAAATTGGCTTTCGCCAAAAAAGAAAACGATGGTACATTTTCCTTTGATTTACTTTTTGAAGGACAACCAAAAGAAGATTTCAAACCGAAAATTCAAAAATTCCTGGAACGAATAGAAATCTATTTGCCGTTTCTAAAAGACTATCATTTTACGATTGACACAGAAAATACCTTTCCGCACAGTTCCGGAATTGCTTCATCAGCATCTGGAATGGCAGCTTTAGCGATGAACTTAATGAGTTTAGAAAAAGCGTTATATCCTGAAATGACTGAGGAATATTTCTATCAAAAAGCATCTTTATTAGCGCGTTTGGGTTCCGGAAGTGCTTGTAGAAGCGTAAAAGGACAAGTAGTGGTTTGGGGAAATCATGCAAATATCTCTGGAAGCTCTGATTTATTTGGGGTTGAATTTCCAAATGCGATTCATGCTAATTTTAAGAATTTTAAAGATACCATTTTACTGGTTGACAAAGGTGAAAAACAAGTTTCAAGTACGGTGGGACATGACTTAATGCACAACCATCCTTTTGCCGAAAGGCGATTTGCACAAGCGCATGAAAATTTAGACCAACTAATTTCAATTTTTGAAAGTGGAAATTTGGACGAATTCATCAAAATTGTAGAGAGCGAAGCCTTGACGTTGCATGCTATGATGATGACTTCGATGCCTTACTTTATATTAATGAAACCGAACACATTGGAGATTATAAATGCGATTTGGAAATTTAGAAATCAGACTAAAATTCCGGTTTGTTTCACGCTAGATGCCGGTGCAAATGTGCATGTTTTGTATCCTGAAAATGTTGCCGAAACAGTTTTACAATTTATTAAGAACGAATTAGTTGGCTATTGTCAAAATGGTCAGTACATTTGTGACGAAATTGGAAATGGTGCTGTGTTGATTTAATTTGTTTTTTACCTATCTTTATTTTTTAAAGAGCTGAAATTATGGATATTCAATCAGATAAATTAGAATTGATTAAAATGCTGTTAGAAACTGACGATACAACTATAATCGAAGCTATCAAAAACATTTTCAAATCACAAAAAAAAGACGTTTGGAAAGATTTATCTCCTGAACAACAAGAAGAAATTGATCTGGGAATCTTAGAAGCAAATCGCGGAGACCAAGTTGATTTATAAAACAGCAAAAAATACTTAATTACCAACCCCAAATTGTTAATTTACAATACTATATGAAAGGACCTTTGTTTTACTCAAAAATACTACTCTTTGGAGAATACGGAATTATTCGTGACTCAAAAGGGCTTTCAATTCCTTATAATTTTTACAACGGTGCACTTAAAAGAGATGAAAATCCATCTGAAGAAGCCATCAAATCAAATGGTCACTTGAGACGTTTTGTAACTTATTTAGAAACTTTGCAAAACGAACAATCTGACTTAGTTACTTTTGACCTGACTGCATTGAAAAACGATGTTGAAACCGGAATGTATTTTGATTCCAGTATTCCTCAAGGATATGGGGTAGGAAGCAGTGGCGCGCTTGTAGCCGCTATTTATGATAAATATGCAAATAATAAAATCACGGTTCTGGAGAATTTGACTCGTGAAAAATTATTGCAATTAAAAAACATATTTTCTCAAATGGAGAGTTTTTTCCACGGAAAAAGTTCTGGTTTAGATCCATTAAATAGTTATTTAAGCATCCCGATTCTTATTAATTCTAAAGATAATATTGAAGCCACCGGAATTCCAACACAAAGTTTTGACGGAAAAGGCGCTGTCTTTTTATTAGATTCAGGAATTGTGGGCGAAACGGCTCCGATGGTAAATATTTTCATGGAAAGCCTAAAAGACAAAGGTTTCCGTGCGCATGTTGAAAAATCAGTTTGTAAAATATACAGATGCTTGTGTAGAAAACTTCCTTGGCGGAGACATGAAATCATTATTTATGAATACCAAGAAATTATCAAAAGTAGTTTTGAATAACTTTAAACCAATGATTCCGGAACAATTTCACGGAATTTGGCAACAAGGAATTGACAGTAATGATTATTATCTAAAACTGTGCGGTTCTGGCGGTGGCGGTTATATCTTAGGTTTCACCGAAGATTTAGAAAAAGCCAAAGCTTCCCTGAAAGATTATAAACTAGAAGTAGTATATCAATTTTAAAAAATTTATTAGTACAACAAATTTATGCTGACGGCACAATTTTGTTGAAAACAACTAATTTTAAATTAGAAAAACACGAATTTACCTGGCCAAGCTGCCTTGTAACATTCGTGTTTTTTTTATGCTTATTAAAAAAATTATTTACTAAAAAAATATTTTTTTGATAAAACCTATAAAAATAAGAACCAAATTATTCGATGTAAATAAATTTAAACAAAATCTTACATTTCAATAAAAAACATCTTATCTTTAATCATCTGATTTTTTTTGCCCTACTACAAACAAAAAAACTATATGACTGAAAATAAAATTCTTGAAAATTTTAAGCTACGCAATATTTTCATACCTCTGATTATAGTAATTCTATCTTGCTCTTCATTGATCATCATCAACTACCTGACTATTAAAATCTTGTCAGTATCAAGGGCGTATGTAAATGGAGAATCCCATTATTCTAAAGGGCAAAAAGATGCAACCCGATACCTTATCACCTACATTTATACTAAAGATTCCATTCAATGGAAGTTATTCAAAGAAGAATTAAGTGTTCCTATAGGAGATCAGAATAGCACGAATCGGCCTATCCAATAATGGTGACATCAACACCATTAAAGATGGATTAAGGGCTGGCAGAAATCATGAAAAAGATCTGGATGACATTGGTTTGGCTATTTAGAAATTTTCACACCGTTCCTTTCTTGGCAAAGGCTATCAATGAATGGAGAAAAGCGGATGATTTAATTGTGCAATTAGAATCCATTGGAAATGAAACTCATAAAAAAATGAATGCTAATGTCTTAAAACCGGATGAAAAACAAAATATTTTTCAACGGATAAACAGCATTACTGATAAATTAACAATATATGAGCGTAATTTCTCTGATGCACTAGGAGAAGGTACTCGTTTAATTAAATCCTACCTTCTTTTTACCAATATCTTTTTTACGTTGATAATCATTGGAAGCGTCTGCATTTACTACTCCGTAATGGTTAACAGACTAAGACGCTCGAAACAGGAAACTGATGATAAAAACAGAAATTTAATCACTAGCCAATAAAGAACTGGATAAATTTGTGTACAGTGCTTCTCATGATCTAAGGTCACCCATCTCCTCCTTAAAAGGATTAATAGAGATTGTAAAATTAGAAGATGATTTGGATGAAATTAGAGATTATTTAGATTTAATGCATCAAAGTCTCGATAAGCAAGATCAATTTATAAGAGATATAATTGATTATTCGAGAAATAAAAGAAAAAAAGTAACCGCTGCTGCTGTTAGTATAAATGAAATTATAGATGAAATCATTTCTCAACATTTTTATATTAAAGGAACCCATGAAATTGCTATCAAAAAAAACTTATCCGTTGATGAAGTTCAAAGTGATGGATTGAGATTAAAGATTATTTTGAATAACTTACTATCAAATGCTATCAAGTATTCTGATGAAAAAAAAGAGCATCGTTATATTTCTATTAAAACTTACGCCAAAGGGGAATTTTACAAAATAGAAATTGAAGATAATGGCATTGGAATTAATAAAGAATACCAAGTCAAAATTTTTGAAATGTTTTTTGTGACTAATAACAACAAGAAAGGCTCCGGTTTAGGGCTTTACTTAGTAAAAGAAGCTGTTGAAAATCTTAATGGGAGCATAACCGTAGATTCTAAAATGAATATTGGAAGTACATTTATAGTAACAATACCGAAACTTTATGAAGCACAATTATAAAATTTTGATAATTGACGATAATATAATTGATCAAATTGTCACGAAACAATTGCTAAAAAAAACACTCGGATATAACTGATATAAGTACTGCTAATAATGGCAAAGAAGGAATTCAATGGCTTCGTAATCACAAAAGTAATACTGAAAAATCTCTAATTATTCTGTTAGACATTAAAATGCCCGAAATGGATGGATTCGAATTCCTTTTGGAATATGAAACGCTACCCGAAGAATTGAAAAAAGAAACTCTAAATTTTCATGCTCTCCTCTACATTAAATCCTAATGATATTGCACGTGCAAAAAACAATCAATACGTAAAAAATCTTTTAAGCAAACCTTTGCCAGTAAAAGAATTTGGAGAAATGATAAATACCGATTCTTCTTCAAAATAGAACAATTGATTTTGGGTCAAATGAAATCAGAATTATTATTTGTGTATTTTCGCAAAATAATCGTGGCATTTCACAATATCCTCTTAAAAGAATTCTCGTGCATGTGTTTTTGTAAAAAAATCAAGTTAATTTTAAAAACAAAATCCTAAATTTGAGCACCAAATAGGCAAGTTTGTTATACCAATGCAAAAACTTGACAAAAAAATACTAATAAAAAATGTTTAGCAGAAAACAGAAACTTTTATTAATGAAAATTATCAGTTTGTTCTCTGTCGTTAGAGGCTATAACATTCCAGTAATAATTTTGGCGCAATACCTTTCCGCGATATTTATTTTGGCTCCGGAAAAAAGAGCGTTAGACATTCTGCTCGATTTCAATTTATTCATTCTTGTTTTCGCTTCTTCACTTACGATTGCTTCGGGATATATCATCAATAACTTTTATGACAACAGAAAAGATTTAATCAATAGACCTAACAAGTCAATGCTGGATCGATTAGTAAGTCAAAAAACAAAACTGAAGGTTTATTTTACACTCAATTTTATTGTTGCCTTGATGGCGTTCTTTGTTTCGCTGGCGCGTATTTTTATTCTTTTCAGGATATATATTTTTCATCTGGTTTTATTCCCACAAAATAAAAAAATACCCAATAATAGGAAACCTAACTGCTGCATTACTTGCTATTTTACCCTTTTTTGCCATACTGTTGTATTTTTATACACGGATTCCATATGAAGAGATTGAAAATTACAAAACACAACTTGGAGTTATTTTTTCGCATGCCACTTTTTTATTTTTGCTATTGCTGATTCGGGAAATGATTAAAGATTTAGAAAATCTCAAAGGCGACTTAGCCAATAATTATAAAACGATTCCTATTGTTTATGGCGAAGAAATATCAAAAAAAATCATTACCGTTTTAACAATTCTGACTATTCTTCCAGTGTATCGCTTTAATCGATATTTACGATGTGGGCTACATGGATATTTATTTTTACTGTTGCCTCATCGTTTTGATATTTTTCTTGTTATACTTATGGAAATCTAATGCGAAACCACAGTTTTTATTGCTTCACAACATCTTAAAATTCCTTATTGTTGCTGGTGTTTTTTGCATTGTCTTGATTAACCCAAGTGTTTTATGGCACGGGAAAAGATTGTTGATGGTTTAATTTTGCCTTTTTCCAAATTATTAAAAGGATAAAAAACCATTCTCGAAATTCTCCTATATTCCCCGATTAGCATAGCCCCGATTGCAACGGCATCCTTTTTCTTTTTTCCTTTAAAAAAGAAAAAGATAGAGTGGAAAGCGGGAAATAGCTCTAAAAAATCAAAAGAATCATATTAATTAGCTTATTAACTAGACAGTTAGCGTTTTTATAATTGGTGGTTATTGATTGTCAAGTATATAAATAGTATCTTTGCACAAATTATTGGAATATTATGAATAACAAGGAAGGCAATAATAAGAAAAGTGGTCCAAGAGCAGCTAGCTCAAGACCAAGTTCGAATAAGCCAAAACCTGCCATGCAGAAGCGAGCTCAAGGGCCGAAAAAAGTTAAAGTAAATACTAAAGTTGCCGATATCGCTACTGATAAAGTAGAGAAAAAACCAAATCAAGCACCAAAGAGACCGAAAGTAAAAGACGAAATTCGTTTGAATAAATACATTGCTAATTCTGGTGCGTGCTCGCGTCGTGATGCGGATATTTATATTCAATCCGGAACGGTAAAAGTAAACGGAATTCCTGTTACCGAAATGGGATATATGGTAAAACCAGGTGATGTTGTAAATTTTGACGGTGCTACTTTGACTCCGGAGAAAAAAGTATACATCTTACTGAACAAACCTAAAAACTTTACCACTGCGATGGACGAAGGTCAGGAATATCGTAATGTATTGGAATTAGTTAAAGGTTCTACGACTGCAAAAATTGGTGCAGTGGGAAGAATGGACAAGAATACAACTGGTTTGTTATTGTTCACGAATGACACGGATATGATTCGTAAATTTACGTTACCAAGTCAAAAATCATCTAAAATTTACCAAGTTTCACTTGATAAAAACTTGAAATTTGAGGATTTAGAAAAAATAAATAAAGGTTTGACTCTTGACGGACACCGCGTTTTTGTGGAAGATGTAAGCTATATCGAAGGTGAAGCGAAAAGTGAAATTGGATTACAATTAAGATCGGCTAACGTGAAAGTGGTTCGTTCTATTTTTGAACACTTTAGCTATGATGTATTGCGTATTGACAGAGTTTCATTTGCTGGTTTGACCAAAAAGAATTTGCCAAGAGGAAACTGGAGATTGCTTACTGAACAAGAAATTATCAATTTGAAGAACGTTTAATATTTCTTTGAAATTATAAATATGAAATCCCTTCCGTTTATACGGAATGGGATTTTTTTAATAAAAATTCAATCCTAAATAAGTATGACACCAGAAAAATTACAATCAATTGCTTTTAAATGGTTTGAAACTTTCAATAATAAAGAATTAGAAAAATTATTGTCTTTATACGATGACGATGCCGTTCATTTTAGTCCAAAACTAAAAATGTACAAACCAGAAAGTAACGGTTTTGTTACCGGCAAAGAAGCCTTGCGAGAATGGTGGAAAGATGCTTTTGAGCGTTTACCCTCTTTAAATTATAAAGTAAAATCGCTTACCGCCAATGGAGACCGCGTTTTTATGGAATACACAAGAACAGTTACTGGTGAAGAAGATTTGCTGGTAGCGGAAGTATTAGACATAAGAGAAGACAAAATAATTGCTTCGAGAGTTTATCACGGATAAAAAATTATTTTTTTCCAATCTGGTATTGTAAGGATATACCAAAATTGAAACCTAAGACCCCATTCGTTTTAAACCGAATGGGATTTTTTTTTGACCGATAAGGAATGAAAATATAAAAAGTCCCTGTACTGCATTACATTAGTAATATATTTGGGTAATAATCAATTATTTTTGGATAAATTAGCTTTTCCAATAATCACATCTAAACTATGAAAAAAATAACCACTCTTTTACTTTCCGTAACCGCGTCCTTATTGCTGGTTAACTGTAAATCCGAAGATAAGAAACAAGACTTCAGCAGTCTGACGAAAAATTATTTTGACGACAAAAATGCGATGAGCCCATTGGATGCGACACAAAGTGGTCAAAACCAATACAACGATCAGTTGCAATTTGAAATGACAGACAGCTATAGAAAGTCGCAAGAAGCTTTCTTTAACAAATACCAATCTGCCCTTCAAAATATCACTGTTGAAGATTTATCCGAAGAAGAAAAAAACAGTTACGAAATCATCAAATGGGAAGTTGAGATTGGTAAAGACTTATTAAAACAACCTACAAATTTGCTTCCTGTTCATCAATTTTGGGGAACACATCTGACTATGGGGCAGTTTGCAGGCGGAACCAGCGCGCAACCTTTTAAAACAGAAAAGGACTATACCAATTTCCTAAAAAGAATGGATAAATATGCTGTTTGGATTGATTCAGCGATGGTGTACATGAAAAAAGGACTTGATAAAGGTGTTGCTTTACCAAAATCGTTAACGGTAAAACTGATTCCACAATTTGCAGAAATGGCTACGCCAAATATAGAAGACAATTTATTTTACTCAGCTATAAAACTAATGCCTGCCTCTTTCCCTGACAGCATAAAAGAAGATTTAACAGCAAAATACACAGCGACAATCAATACCAAACTGATTCCACAATATAAGAAAATGGCTGATTTTCTGAATAAAGAATATCTTCCTGCTTCCAGAACAACCAGCGGAATTGGAAGTTTGCCTTTTGGAAAAGAGTTATATGCCACTTACGTAAAACAATGGACCACTACCGAAATGACTCCCGAACAAATTCATGAACTGGGATTGAAAGAAGTTGCCCGTTTAACAGCCGAAATGGAAAAGGTAAAAACTCAAGTGGGTTTTAAAGGCACTTTATTGGAATTCTTTGAGGAAGTTCGAAACAAAAAAGAATTAAAACCATTTACAAAACCAGAAGAGGTTATCGCTAATTTTCAAAGTATTTATACTCGTATTAAACCCAACGTAGACAAATTATTTGCATTACAACCGCAAACAAAATTTGAAATCAGACGAACAGAAGCCTTTAGAGAACAAACAGCGAGTGCTGAATACAATCAAGGAACTGCTGATGGTACGCGCCCCGGTATTTTCTATGTTCCAATTCCTGATGTAGCAAATTATAACATATACGGAGATGAAGATTTGTTTTTGCATGAAGCGATTCCGGGACATCACTTTCAAATATCATTACAACAAGAAAACGAAAGTTTGCCTGATTTCAGAAAATTCAATTGGTTTGGCGCTTACGGCGAAGGTTGGGCTTTGTACACGGAAAGCTTAGGAAAAGAACTTGGATTGTATCAAGATCCGTATCAGTATTTTGGAATGCTGGGCAATGAAATGCACCGTGCGGTTAGATTAGTTGTTGATACCGGATTACACTCAAAAGGCTGGACCAGAGAGCAAGCTATTAAATATTCGTTAGCAAATGAAGCCGAAAGCGAAGCGAGCATTATTCCTGAAATTGAGCGTTATATGGCGATTCCAGGACAAGCGCTTTCGTATAAAATTGGACAGTTAAAAATCATGGAGTTACGCAAAAAAGCGGAAACTAAAATGGGTACCAAATTCGACATCAAAAAATTCCATGAAAAAGTATTAGAATCTGGAGTAATGCCATTAGCATTATTGGAAAAGAAAATTAATGCTTGGATAGAATAGAAATAATTCTTGTAAGCAGGTATAAAAAGAGCTTCTCAATTGAGAAGCTCTTTTTTTTGTGCGGATCACAGATCTTAATAATTTCGTTAAGGTATCCAAAAAGCTCGTAGCCAGCTTAATAAAGTACTTTCACTCTTATTGAATATACAAATACATCCATTAGTTAAATTGCAGAAGAAATCAGTTTATCTTGATGTATTTCTTCGAAATTTTTTTTAGTACTGTTTAGTTTCTCAAATATAATTTCAAAGAGATTTTCAATTTCTACTGTAAAGTGAAGAAAGAAACATTATTTAAAAGCTGATTTTTAACGCTTTTAAACCTAATACAAGCTTTTAAAACCATTAATTCTACTTTGGTAACAATATCCTAAAAGACAAATGGCAATTTCGTTCCAACGGATAAAAAATAAACAACCTTAAAGAGACCGTTCGAATGTTTCAGTAGTGAAGACTTACCTCACGTACTTATCTATCATATATTGGGTGATGGGTTTTAACGTTTTATCATTTTCAGGATGAAAACCTGGGCCATTAAAAAAATCAAGATGGTCTCCATTTTTACAATACCATAAAACGGGTTTATTATGCTTAAAAAAAGTTGTTGTATCCGTTACCTCAATTTTTTTAAAACCTAGCATATTTTCATTTATCGGTAGTTTCGAGTAAATGTTTACAATCCCGACTTCTTCAGTTTCACACTCAACCACTTCATAATGGTCTTTTTGCCATTGCATCCATGTTTTTTTTAAAAAAAACCAATATCCGAAACCAGCTAGGACTAAAATCAAAAGCATTACAGGAATAATTTGCTTCGTCTGTAAAAATCGCATTCGCTTTTTCACCAAGAACGATGGTTGGATTATTCCATCATTCTCTCTGTAGTCATTTTATAGCCCTTTTATCTTCTACGGTAACTTGGTGCACAACACTATTTTCACAACTATCAATAAGACTAAACTCTTTTTTTAAAGATTCTGTTTTTGAAAATTTAAGGTAAGGTCTTGGATTAAAACCAACCAATATTGCGGCAATATTCACCGCTTCAATATCAGTTAAATCTGTTTCTCCCTTAAAAAAGGTTTCAATGGGCCTGAATCTATCTGTTTGATCTTTTAATTTGTTGGAGCAATTTGGAAGAAAATCAAATTGAAAAAAAACAGAAAAGCTTTTTAAATCGTCAGCGCTTGCCTCATTTTTAAATAACTCGGCACATAATTTCCTCAATTTAGCGCGAGAAGGATTTAGCAAAAAACTGGAATGACATCCCCATTTTTCTGTCTCATACTTCAATTTAATCGCTGCTTTATAACCTTCTAAAGTATTTTTCACCATAAGCTTAAAGGAATTTTTAGGAATTTTCAGGAATCCTTCGTCATACTGGGAATCATAGGAATTTCATATCAATTTTACTTCAGAAGCGTCGGTACTTTGCCTCAGAATTAGTTGTTGTTCTATTTCACGATACGAACAAATGTACAAAACTACTTCTATAAAAGTGACGCTATATCGAACAGAATTTTTATTCCGGGAAGTATAATCAAACAGTTCTGTACTAGCTCACTTTACTTCCCGAAACCAAAACAAACTGTTCTCATTTTACTGGTTAGGCCACTGCTATTTATTCGATTACAGATATCGAACGGCCAAACCTATGTCCAATTTTTAACAATTACAATCATGAAAAAAATATTTTTTATAGCTGCTTTTGCAGTATCGAGCTTAGTTATAGTATCCTGTGATGCCGATGGGATTGATAGTGCAAGTGCTAAAGCAAAAGATTTTGGAGTTCAAAAAACAGATCAGAAATTCAACGAAAGTTATACTAGTCCCTTGTCTAATACAAATAATCCTATTGCTAGTGACGGCCCTTGTGATGAAATAATTATCATAACACCACCAAAAAAACCATAAGAAGATGTATTAATTTACAATTAAATACTAATTTCGGGGAAAGAAACTTTTATGTTCCGTTCCCCGTTTTTAATCTTAGTGTTTTTGCTTTCTCTTGTCA
>NZ_JBTGUX010000005.1:0-10637 GCF_054343775.1 Flavobacterium sp. GNP001 | reverse complement strand
GATTGGGAACCAAAACACCGTCTCCGGGATTTAAAAAAGCCAGTGAAATGTGCAGAATACCTTCTTTGGAGCCGATTAACGGTTGAATTTCGTTATCGGGATTCAATGTAACATTGTAATGTTTTTTGTACCAGCATGAGAAAGCTTCTCTTAATTGCGGAATCCCGACGTATGGCTGATAACTGTGAGTAAAAACAATACTTGGCGTGACAATATTTTGAGCACTGGTTAACATCGGAGCAATCGCATTTTGGGTACTTTGATTTTCGTTTTTTATTTTTATTAGATGGCCAGTTAATCCATAAAAACAAACAAATTGAAAAACCAACAATAAAACAGTGAAACATTAGCCAGTGTAGATCATTTATTATTTCTTCCATCTTACTTGTATTTTGATTTTACGATTCCTTTTAATGCTTCAATAATTTTCGAAACCTCTTCCGGTTCCATGTCTTTTAATGGCTTATTAATTGGTGATTTATTACTTTTTAAAAACTCGCTCAGTCTATTTATATCTGGAACTTCACCCCATTTTTCAGAAGGTACCGTCCATTGAGCCTGCATACATAGTGATCTCACATATTTATGCTGTTGATCATTATTATTAAATAAACCCCAGTTGCCTTTACTGTGGGTTCTGCCGCCTTGCACAATGGTTTGCAATTGCCTTTTTGGAGCGTTGTAGTCATCTATTGCGGAACCTTGTCCCTCGAATAGATATGGTGATTTAGTTGTTGTCATAATAGGCGTCATTGATGGAAAATGTAACTCCATAAAACCCTGAAATAATGAGCTTGTGATTTCCACCTGGATTATAAAATGAAATATTAAGCGGTGTGCAACGAGGGTATTTTGTGTTGAGCTCAATTTGTTTCTCTAAGATTTCTTTTTTTAGTTCTGGAAGTTGTTCGGCATCAATCAATTTTGAGCTGATCGATTGTAGATATCTTGCGAACTCTGCCTGTAGCTTGTTCTTGGTTTGTAGAGCGTTATTAGCCTCTAAATAGTAGTGTGATGGGTTCATTTTATTGTTTTTTTAAATTTGCTCCCGAGGCGGGAATCGAACCCGCATTGCTTAGTCTTTCCAATCGCCAGTAAGGAATCGAACCTTGCCTAAGTCAGTCCTACAAAAAGGACGCATTTACCATTTCGCCACTCGGGAAACCGAATTAACCTAACCTATTTTTTTAGTATAAATAATGTCCCAAGGACTATTAATACCGCTATAACAACTATGCCCGGTATTAAAATTGGAGATAAAACCCACCACCAACTCCAGTCAATGTATTTTGTTAATTTTAAAGTGATGAACACTATTGTTAATAGTCCTGCGAATCCTATTCCTCCTGATGATGTTGAATTTTTACTCATGTTTTAGTTTTAATTGTTATCCTTTGTAAGTTGCTTTTGTGTGTTTTTTGAAAGCTTTATTTTCTATTACTGCTTTTTTGTAATTATGAAAAGCATTCACTTCCTGAGAGGTCAATTCTTGGCGGTATATCCAATTACCGTTGGTGTCTTTATAGACTTCTTTATTGTTAACGCTGTAGCTCTCGTGATCTACTATTGGTGTTATCCTTACGCTCATTTTGCATTTGTTTGAAGGTGGTTCTTATTTTAAATCGAAGCCATAACACATAGTCAACGATGGCTTTCCCGTTGAGCACTATTAACAATATTGCCAATAGTGCCGTTACTGAGTTACTAGGGTGCATTAAACAGAAAACCTAAATGTTACCTTTTTAGTAAGACCGCTTTCTAATGCTACGAATTTCCATCCTTCTATAAATTGAGATGTTCTTGTATAAATAACTGCCTTTTCAATAATGTCTATTCCCTCATTGAATAGCTCACTATCATACATGTCTCGAAGTTTACTCAAGTCCTTTACCTTTCTAGGATTCAACATTCCAGTCACTGGGTTTGGCTTTAGAAAAATATCTAGGGCGGCTGCTAACTTTGTCAAGTTGTCGTTGTCGCCATCGCCTTTGAGCGTGTCCATATACATCTTGATCTTATCAACTCCAAGTCCTTCATTTCCGTTGAATCCATCTGTTTTATTATATCCAATCGTTAAACTAAATGATCCGTCTGGTAATGTTTTGGTGAAACTGTCCTGGTCGTAACTTTTCAATTCCATAACATTCCTCTATTAATTTTGAGAGCGGTTCAAAATCAGAAAATGTCTCTAAAATATTTTCTTCAACCAGTTCTCTTATTGGCATAAACTTGTGGACGTTCTTAATTACAAATTCAGACCATAAATCCTCTAATGCCTTTCGGGAATTGGCTGTTTTAATTTTCTTTTCCTTTTCCTCTTTTTTAAGCTGTTGTACTAGCTCTTTTCTTTGGTCAGCTGTAAGTTCGCTGATGTTGAAAGTTGGTTTTTCTTGCGTTTCTGTGCTCATTTTGATTTTTATTGAATTAATTATTAATGTCCTAGTTGTATACTTATTTCGGGGGTAAAGCCCCCAAGCTCGAACGAAAAGCCGTTTATGGAAAGCGTTACCGGTTGGTAAATCACTCCTGAAATATATTTCAGTTCCGGGAGGTGCAAACCTCCAATACTTGCACATGGTATAGCGGTCTAAAGTTTCTATTTCAGCAAGTGCTTTGTCGATTTCTTCTTGAGTGAACTGATCCATTTACTTTAAAAATTTATCGGTTGATAAGCCACCCCATCCGGAGGCCTGTATTTTTTCGATGGTGAATCTTATTTTTACCTCGATGCCTACGGGCATTTTATACTCCCTGACTTCGTGGCTGAAAGTTTCCTGATTCATGTGGCTTAATTGCGAAAGCAGTGCGCCACGTTCTTGATTGATGCAGATGCGTTCGCCAACTTTGAACACATGAATGCGACCTCCCTTTTGTAAGTCAGAGCAATATAAAAGCACGTTGTGCAAGTCTTCTAGTCGTTGGTATATGTCTTCGTAACTCATACATTATAGATATTATAGTTTACTTAATCGAAGGTGTCACGCTCAAAGGTTCTGCCTTGCTGTTGTTCTGTGAGCTTACGCAAGTCGGTTTCTATTATGGTGCGGTTAGCGTGGTTGGGATTATCTCTTAACCATTGCTCTAGCTCTGCTATTTTATTTTTTCTTTGCTGTGGGGTCATTAGTTTTGGAGTATTGAGTTAAACACTTGATTTCCTTTTGGTATTTTGGTTTTTGCTTTTTCTAAAAGAGGCATAGGTCTAAGATTAAACAGCCTAAAAGTGCTTTCGTTATAGCAGTTTTGCAGGTCCATTTTGGTAATTGTTGGTGAATCGATATAGCGATCTGTTGATAAATGAAATTCTGACTCGCATTTTGTTAGTTCCATCAAGAACCAAGCATTGACTGCTGCATTAGATAGAACTGCTTGGTAGTCTCTCGTATTGGTGGTTACGCTTTCGCACCAGCGGGAGTAAAAGCCAAAAACCATCATTTCGTATTCGTGTTCTGTAATTGCTAGTTTTTCTGTTGTTGTTTTCATGTTTTTTTACTTTTAATTTAAATCTTGTGCTCCTCTTATTTTTTCATATCCCTCCGCCCAGATGATGTAAACACCTCCATTGGGTCCTATAGTTCTACCTTTGCAAAGGGCTTGATAGCCTGAAACAAAAATCTTTTTATTGGCATCATACATGATCTTAGTTTCTAGCTCTGAGTAGGGATTGTTATTCTTTGCCATGCCTGAAATAATGATGATCTTCTTTCGCTTATACTTGTTTGTAAATTCAAAATATTGTTGCAAATCCTTAAAAAAATAGGTAGCTGAATTGATAATCACTACTTTTGGACTGTCCCTCTTTTCTAAATACTCACACAGCTCTTCATAATTGTAGGATGCCGTTAGAAAATTATCCTTTACATCTTGCATGTTTTTTAATCGTATGCGATTGATAAAATCTAAATCATCCAAATCCTCTTCAAGTTCATTATGAATGGTTTTAAAGCTTTCTGAGAATGCTTTTGCTAAGTCTAAAAGCAAACTACTCTTACCAGAACCAGAACCACCCCAGACAAACCAAATTCCCTTGTTTTGAGGATTCCCAAATGCTTGATACAATTGCGGGTGTGTTTTCTTGAAGTCAATGAGCGTTACTGCTTGATTTACTATGTTGTTTACTGTTAAGGCTTTTTTCATTAAAACATTGACGTTGGTATGTTTAACACTTTTCGAACAAACGACTCTGTTAACGGTTCACCAGTTCTGTCTGCCTCTCGCATTGCTGGCACTAGACAGTCGTGCAATTCGCCATAGTTCTCACAGTTTGATTTTAAGAACCTCAATAAACCTTTGTCTTGAATGTTGTCTAAGAAACCTCTGTAGTTCTTATCTATGTTTGGTAACACTCGTATTCCAAACTTGATACGGCGGTAAAACTGGCGCATTCCTGCTTTTTTACGTTTTCTTAGTTTGTCCAAGTTGTCGATGAGCTCATCAGTACCAATCAACACTATCGAGCAATGCCCTTTTAGATCATCGTAAAACTCTTTCATCATTCCTAGTGTGGGTTGCTTCATATACTCGCACTCATCAAATATTAATTGTGGTTTCAATCCGTCAAACTTTTGCTTTTGCATGAACTTTACAATGCCGTTGATGTTTTTTGACTTGGTTTTTGCATGTGGGATTTGGCACCTTCTAAAATTTTATCAATCAAATCAGATAGGTTGTCAGAGCTTCCAACTTTTACAATAAATGTGTCGAGTGGGTTGGCTTTGGCAAACAACTCAGCGTTGAATGTTTTACCGCTTCCAGTTTCACCAATCACGACATTGGTTAAGCCGTGTTCTTTTGAATCTTCAAGAATTGGCATCATAGCTGTCATTTGATTGGTTTGTACTGGTGTCCAGTAGCTTTTTTAAGTGCCAAGCCTATAAATTGAGCCACTTTTTCGAACCATCTTTCAGCAATTTCAGTAGGACCTATTTTGAAGCTCTTGTTTCGCATGTTAGACACATAAGCCTCATTAATTCCTGACTTTTTCACAAACTCGTTAGCCGACATTTTGTGTAGTTCAAGGTAGTTTTCTAGTTCTTGTACAATTTGGTTTTTCAAGTCTGTTGTCATTGTTGTAAGTATTTGTTAACGTCTGTTTTTTGTTGGTAATAATCGTTTTGCTCTTCTTGCCACGTTTTTTCGGCTTGTTTTTCAATCTTTATTTCTTGCTTGAGTAACACTTTTTCGCCTAGTCGTTGCTTGTTTCGTTGATCTTTGTGTTGTCCTCTGGAATCAACTATTAAATGTTTGGCCAGAGTGTCACTTAGTAGCGGGTTTTCAAAGAGGTTTTCTAATAAATCCCTGTTTTCGCTTCGCTCATCTGTGATGTATTGAATAGCTGCTTTGTTGTAATCGTTTACTCTTTTAAGCTCCATTGCATCATTCTCACCTCAATCATCCAGTGCCATTGCTTGTACATATTTTCGCTCTAGTAAAAAGCGGTGTTTACTATCGGCACTTACTGCTAAAACTTGATCTATATTTTGAGGATCAAATAATACATTCCAATCTTGGTGTGCTTGTTTTCTAAATTCTAGCTCGTAAGAATCATACACTTGCTTACTGCCTTCAATCTTGATATTTAGTCCAGAACCTACTAATCTGTTGGTTTGTCCTGATGTTTTACCCAGTGCTAGTAAAAAGTTTTCTTGTGGCATTGGTAGTTTTAACTCTTCATCTACTTTTTGCCAATTGCTTAGGTACTCATCAATCTTTTTAGCTCGTTCTGCTTCAATGATTCGTTCTAGTTGTTGGCGACATCCTTGTTTATCTGGAAAGAACTTGCTCAGCTTGTTTAACATCTCAGAGTTCGGCTGGTTTTTAGAACCACTATTCACGTTATGCCCAGACCAGTTATCCATTAGCTTGCAATACTTTTTATTGATGTGATTGAAGTAAGGCTCAATCACTTTGGCTTTGGCATTCTTAACCTTTGCAGGAGTGTAGAACTTTGCGCACGCTTGATAAATAGGTGCAATCACTTTTGACTGGTAATTATCAGACTGTAACTGTCTAGGGTTGTATTTTTGACCAAACAACTCAGCTGTGTGATTGATGGCGTTGCGCATGGCTTCTTTTATTAGCTCTGGAGTCTCGTGTGATCCTATGGCATACCCAATTGGATATTTATTGAATGTGTCTAGAACAACAACCATTGTTAAGCGGTTGTGATAGGTCATTCTTGTTTGTCCTTTTACTGTCGCCTTCACTGGTTTTTGATACAAAAGTTCTGGCGTCCCAACCGTCTAGTGTCCAATATAACATTGGCGTTGATGGCGCCTGACGTTTGCTTTGCATCAGCATATTATTTGATAATGCGGAAACTCCATTACGACCTGCATAAATCACTAGGTTACTCTCTGCTTTTTGCGATTCCCAATAGTTTGAGCCGTCATCGATGGCCAGTTTAAGCGTTCGCCAACCATATTGTAAAGTGAGGCGATCAATTGCATCGTCAAGGTTAGTGTGCTTAGCAAGTAGCTCATCAATTAAAGCCTCCTGTTCGCGTTCCTTAACTTTCAATGCGTTTTGCATTCCAAACTTCCCAGATATTACAGCAGGATAACCCTCTTTTGCATACTTTGTAACCTTGTAGCGAAGCGAATCCTTTGTAGTTGGTAGTTTATGATCCACCTCTCTAAAAGCATTTACATCTTTACTTAAACTATCCCAAATATCTACTTTAGCACAACCCATTGCTTTTACTAGGCTTTTATTGCTGACGGTTGTTTTTGATAAGTAGCACCGTGTTTAGCACTGAGGCTTGATATACATACAACTCAATCGTGTCTAGTTCAAGTCTTAGCTTTTCGCCATACGTGTAGCCTGTGTTAAAAAGTCCCATGCTGCACGATCTGCTACATAGTGTTGTGCAAACCAGCTATTTTTTATTTCCTCTTTTGGCTTACCAAAATGTATAGCACTCAGCATATCTTTCCACTCTTGTGATCAAGAACCGTGCAATACAAGTGCATCACTACCTAGCGAAGCCCGGCGCAACTGTTGTTCAGTGCACGTTGACGACTTCATACGGCCATTAATGGCCTTGTAGCTTATCGGCTTTCAGGCTTATCGCTATGAAAGTGGCGGTCATAAATCAAGTACTTGATCTTAACACCTAATTTCTTATCGTGAAATTCGTATGGAGTTTCCAAATTGTTTATTTTTTAATTAAAAAAAGTGCTTGAGGCTCGTCTAAATGTTATGCTTCTTATTGCACCGCCTTGTAGAGTGATCGTTTCAAGTTACTTCATCTAGTGAAGTTTTCGTTCTGACGTGGTGAATGATCTTTGTTTTCATGGTTTTTAGTTTTTGCTGTTGAATTTTTCCAGAGCTTCCGAAAAATCGATTTTTTAGTGATTTATAATCCGCTTGAACTTTATCAGCCGTAAGACTTTTATTATCACCTTTTAAGCACATTCTGATGTATACCTTGGTCATTCCATACTCTGACGTAACCAGTGCATCCAATCTTTCAGGATCGTAAGGTAAATACTTCTTATTTTTTTGATTAGCTTTGTTCATTGCTTTTTTTGTTTCTTATTTGAAAGGCAAATATATAGACAATTTTCTATTTACAAAGCAAAAAATAACCTTTTTTCTATTTTATTTATGAAAGCAATTGAAAGATTATACAAATACATTGATTATAAAGGCGTTAAGCCTTCGCCATTTGAGAAAGAAATCGGCCTTTCAAATGGCTATCTTGGTAAGCAATTGAATAGAAAAGCAAGAAGGAATCTAGGAGAAGGAATACTAATTAAAATAATTTAGAAAATTGTCCAGGAAGTTAGTTCCCGAATGGCTATTGATGGGAAAAGAGCCAATGCTAAAAATAGAAGACACAACTAACAGTAATGTTTTTAGGTTAAAAACAGATACTAATATTCAACATCAGTCGGTACCGCTTTACGATATCCAAGCCTCAGCATCAGTTGTGGCATTATTGGGGAGGCCTCTAATAATGAAACTCCGGTCGATCACATTACGATACCCAATTTGCCTAAATGCGATGGTGCGATTTATGTTAGTGGAGATAGTATGTACCCGCTACTAAAGTCAGGCGATATTATTATGTACAAGAAAGTAGGTACTGCTATTCGAGAATATGTTTTGGGGAGAGATGTACGTAGTTACATTAATTAATGACGATGGTGATGAGTTTGTATTGGTCAAATGGCTCCATAAGTCTGAACTTGGTACAGGAGCATGTCGAATTTCGTAAGCGAGAACCGCCACCACCAGCCAAAGGACTTTCATATCAAGAACATCAAGGGCTTAGCCTTAATCAAGGCATCTGTGAGGATCAACTCCATGTATTAAAATACAAATAATTAAAACACCAACTTACTTACCGTTTTTTAAATATGCTTTTTTGTGCGCTAGGGGGGTGATTATCTAATAAAAAACATTAGTTTAATTGTTAAAACTGCTATTTATGGGGTATTGCATCGTATTTTTTTTCCTGCGCCCGTGAGGTGACCCATGAGGTGACCCATTAGGTTACCCACTGATTTAAAAGGGCTTTTTTTGAGATGTACACAAATAGCGTTTAAACAACCCGTAAGAGCCGTTTAAAAAGTATTTAAATAAGTATTCGAAAGCTTTTGTAAGTGCTTATTTTGTTGGTAAATTAGCCGTTTTAAACGCCTTTTTTATGCTGTGGTGGTAATAGATCATTAAAACGGTAGTATAACGCTAAACAAAGCGGTAGGATAATGGTCAGTAAACGATTACGTACATTGTACATTTCAATTTTACACAAAAAAAGCCCCTACATTTCTGTAAAAGCTTGATTTTATTAGCCTTTTCGACCTTTTTTCGACCTTTTTTTTATTAAGTATATTGTTTATTTTAATTTATAGCCCCTACATTAGTCACTTATTAAATCATGATGAAAAATATTTTTATAGCCTCTTTTTATACTGCTCATTTCTTGCTCTAGTCCAACTTCTTACGGCGATCCTGAAGTAAATTCCTGAAGATTCAGAAAAATTTTATGGATTGGTGGACCTATCATTATGATAATGTAATGCTCGCTAGAGATTTTATTGGCCTAGATGCTAATTCAAAAGAAATTACCAAAGAGGAGTTTCTTAAAAACATTAGCAGATGGTCGTTTTATCCCGATTCGGCTTGTATCGACCGACAAAAATATCTTTTATTACAAACTTTTTAATTTGAGGCTACTTCCGATACTAGCATACAAGCTACGATTGCGGCGGAAGCTTTTAATACCATAAATAATTTTAAAAAGGAAGGAAAACCTTTTCCCGTATTTCTTTTAAAGACCTCGATGGGAATTTGATTACTAATGAAAACCTCAAAGGAAAAATAGTAGTAATTAAATGCTGGTTCATTCATTGTGTGGTCTGTATCGCAGAATTTCCTGAGGTAAATGAAATGGCTTTAAAATATAAAAACAGAAAAGATATCGTGTTTATTAGCTTGGCTGAAGATTCACCAGAGGAATTAAAGGCGTTTTTAATTAAAAGACCATTATTGTACTCCGTAGTTCCTAACCTGAAAACGTATATGAATAACACTCTTCAAATTAGCGGTTTTCCTACTCATTTTATAGTCAATAAGAATGGGATTATCGAGAAAGTAACATCAAAATACCAAGATTTAGAGATAGCTTTGGAAAATAGCAGTAAAACATATGAACAAAATGAGCGCAATAAAATATCAGGCTCATTGCTCGTAAAACTAATTATACATTTTTATTGGTCTCAAAATCGTTAAAACTATGTACTTTAGTGCATTTCCCTTTCAGGTTCTAAAAATATTTACCGCAAATTCGCAAATTATTTTTTACGTTGCAAGTCTTTAAATTTGCGAATTTGCGGTGGATTTTACATTTTAACCTCGCAGACTTTCAGTCTGCCAAACAAAACGGTCTATGGACTTTAAGTCCATAGTGGTTCTAACTGCGTTTCTTTGTGGCATTTTCCAGCAAACGAGTAAATAACCAATCGGTCCGTAAATTTTTTTATTCTCATCAAGTTTTTAAAATCAAATAAATCTTTAAGAAGTATAAAACGGCTTAAAAATTTTGATGTAAATCAATCATTTTTAAAAACTATAATCGCTTTATCGTTTCTGGACCATTCACTCCAAGAGCCAACGAACAGTTTTGGCATTGCTAGCCCAGCATAATCGATTGCTAAAAGAGTGGCATTAGGGTAACGCCAGAGCCAATGAATAATGATGTTCTCTTGTTTAATAGCTCCAAAAATTTCTTGATATTTTTGTTTTGAGTTCTGATGCGGATAAAAACCGCCCATTTTGATTTAAGTTGGTCATAAAAGGAATGTTGATTGCCCAGGAATATGACCTGCCACTAAATCTATGGCTCATACTCGCCGCGATACCGACTGTTTTCTCGAACATCGATAACCGAATAATTTTCGTTCTGAGAATTGTTTTCCACTTCGGTAATTGTTGCAGTTGGTGGTTCTTCAATTGGGGGTCGTTTGGGACAAGCTTTGGCGTTTCTGTTTTATCATTTGTTGGAAACCCCATATTTTCGGCTTGCTGTAATCCTCCAGTTTGAACGTTTAACTTTTTCATGACCAATTGATCGCAACATCCACCAAAATCGAGCTGCAGCATTGGCTCCGTTTTTATCATCATAAATGACA
>NZ_JBTGUX010000004.1:0-10829 GCF_054343775.1 Flavobacterium sp. GNP001 | reverse complement strand
CAAATACGAAACATTCACACGCAATTCATAGTCTTTCTTTAGCTTTTGCAAATAATTGCTTGACAATAAGTGAATAGAATTATCAAGCCATCTCTTTTCAGAAAATTTCGGATTTGCTAATTGTTGTACTGCAAGCCAATCTATTTTCTCTGAATTGTTTTTAAATTGATTTAATAAATCTACAATCGTTAACTTTTTAAGCTGCGACGCTACATTATCTCCTGTATTATTTGTTTGATAGGTAGTGAGCATTTGTCTTCTTTTAGAGAAAAGCATCGGAGTAATATTGGCATCCCAAAGCAACGGGCTAAAGCCACTTCCAAGCCTCGCTTGACCTGTAAAAGTATAGGTGTTTTTAAGTTTGATATTGAGCGCCGTTCGATCAGAAAACTGTAAACTATCCAGTGTTTTTATAGGCTGATGGTTCTCCAGAATTTGTACTTGAGAAACCTCTTGATAAGGCAGGTTGTCATTAGCTAGATTGTATTTGCCCTCTAATAAATCTAAACCTTCAATGTAATATTTGTTGATTGCTTTGCCTTGATATAAAATTTTACCGTCAGGAAGCGCTTGATGGGCATTCTTTTTAGCACATCACCAATGCTTCGGTCTTGCTCTTTTGAAAATGAATTTACCAAATAGCGCAGCGTATCCCCTTTTTGTAAAATAGGTGCTGATTTAACAGAAACCTCCTTTAAGACAAATGACTTTTCAGAAAGAATGAAATTTTTAGTTTGCGTAGTATTATTAATTGCACTTAATACGGTTTCATATCCCATGCAGCGTACCTCCAAATCTACTTCAGGATCAGTACTGACAAAGGTAATTGCAAACATACCCTTACTATCTGTAATAGCATAAGCAATGATAGCAGATGATGATTTTTTATAAATGGATACACTTGCACTAACAATTACCTTGCCTCGTGTTTCCGAAATTTGCCCTTTAATTACGGTTTGAGCATACAGGCAATTACATAAAAATAACAGCAGCCAAAAAACTATTCGCATTAATCTGTAAGTTCCATAGGATTGTTTTCAAACTTCATCTTTTCCTTGGCTCTTTGATCGGCTAAATCAAGCATTTCTTTTGGAAAAGTCATTCCACCCGAATTAATCAAGGTCGATGGTTTTTCCTTGTATCTCTTTTTTAGTTGTTTATACTCTTCATAAGTTATTTGAGTAGGTTTTTGTAATTGATCGGCAGTGTTACAAAAACTGGAACTGTTTTTTATACTTGCAACATTAAATTGATAATGTTTATTGGTATCGTAAATTGACAAAATTAAACCCGGCAAACCATGAAATTTATATGGTCCATCGGATATACTAATATCTGTGGTATACCATGCCACATACGTTCTACCCGCAAACTCAGTTGTTGCTTTTTTACAGCTATAGCCCAATATTTCTTTTTGCTCCTCATGTAATTTCCAGTCAAACTTATCTAAATTTTGATTGTAAGTAAAAGTGCCTTGTCCAAATCTATCAGTAATAATCGTTTGATTATTACTATATTCTTTTATAACTGTATAATTTATTTTCGGTCTCGGTAGTGACTTTCTATCAGGAATTGTTTGAGAATTAGCATAATTATTAGCCATATCAAACACCTTTTGCAGATTTAAACTAAGATAGTATGAAAAGTCGGTTGCGACATTTAATACCATCTGCTCTTTCTGTTTGCTAAGAGTATCCTCTTTATTCACCTGGTATGAATAATCATAGGTGATTTGATAACGTAAAGTGTCTTTTGGGAAATTTTGAGCGTAAATTAAAACTCCTGAAAACAGGAAAACAATTGTAAGAAAAAGTGATTTTATATTCATTTTTAATATTTTAAAAAAAATATGGCTGAAAATCAGCCATATCTAATGTTTATTATGACTAACAGCCAGTTACAATAAATATTACTGCAGATGCAGTAAGAAAAGCTGAATATGGAGTATAGACAGTACTATCATATTCTACAATCCACTCATTCCCGCAATCATCAAGGAATAAAAAAGATTTATCCAACTTAACAAACTTAACAATATTTAACGTACCACTATTTACCATCTGTATAAAAGTGGCATAATCAATTTTTTTAGAAGTTTTTAAATCTAAATTTTTCTCATTTACTAAGCTTTTCACTTGTTTTTCATTGATTGTGCTATTATTTGCAAAAGCAAATGATCCAATCATAGCGAACGCCAGTGTAAACATTAATTTTTTCATAATTTATAGTTTAATAGTTGCCCCATTTAGGACTTGAGCGGTTAGTTTTGGTCCTTGCAGGAAGGTTTATTGTGATTACCTATCACTATTCTATTTTTAATTTTCTTTGGGTTAAATAAACAAATTCCCTCAATTCGTAGCTACTGAATATTTTTTACAAATAAAACCAATCATATCTTATTGCAAGACAAATCTGGTAAAAAAAAGCAAAATAAAGTGATTTTTAACAAATAATTAACAATATTATTCGTGTTTTTTAAAAATAAGATCCTTAACATCCTATAATTTGAAAAAATTAGCATCGGAATATTGAAAAGTCTATACTCTTTTCTAGTAAAGTACATGTAGCGTACAAAGTTGAAAAAATCCCTGATTACGACCACCGAGAATTAAGTAAGGAGGGAGTTACACCCAAGCACTCAATGCCATTAAGTTAAGTGTTTATTTGTCATTCCGACGAAGGAGGAATCTCTGTTTGTTGCGCACGTTTGTTGAGATTCCTCCTTCGTCGGAATGACACAATCGTAGGGATTATTCCTTAACTTAATGATATTGCCCAAGCACTAACGACTTCTCGGATTACAAAAAAACGACCTGCTCTTTATAGATGCAGGTCGTTTTTTTTGTAATAATTAAGTACCAATTAAATGGCTTATAGCTTTTTAATCACATACGTCACAATACCCCAAATGATGAGTTCGTTTTCCTCGGTGACTTTTATGGGTGGATAATTTGGGTTTTCTGGCATTAGATACAAACAATCCTTTTCAACCTTCATTCGCTTGACGGTAAACTCTCCATCAATAAAACAAATGGCAATTTTGTTGTTTTGTGGCTCTAAGCTTCGATCAACAACAAGTACATCCTTGTCATCAATACCGGCATCAATCATAGAGTTTCCTTTGACCTTAATATAAAAAGTAGCCAGCGGGTTTTCACTCAATTGTTTGTTCAAATCGATACTCATTTCCATAAAATCAGCGGCTGGTGATGGAAATCCTGCTGAAACTCCTTCGTTTATAAAAGGAATGCGCAATTCACTTTCAAAATCAGGAAAGTAAAAAGTAAGTTTGTGATGTTTTATTTACTGGACATTTTATTTCAAGTATATCTTTAAAACTGGTGGTATATCTAGGTGACAAATGGTTTTGTTTCATATTCCAAGTCAAACTTAAATTTTGTGTAGGCTAGTTTTATTTTCTTGTCGCCTATTTTAGCTATTCAGACCCATCAATTACTTTCATTAGTTGTCAAATGTTTGGGATTTTCTTCCTCAAAAAGACTCAAACTGTTTTTTATTTTCATCAATCAAGTTCAGTAACAATTACACCTGCTTTTTTAAATTTTAAATGCTCATTACCTTGCATGACAGTTTTTTCAGTAAGGCTATCGCAGCATTGGCAATGGTCAATGTAGAATTAGAACCATAAGGTAATGTTACGGCGCAATTAAAATAATATTTAGATGTTTGTATCGCTGTGTTTGTCTACAACTAGCATGACTATTATGGTGTGGCAACATGATTTTTGCTTGCGTAATTTCTCGCGCACATTGCGCTGCAAAAGTAGCTACACGTTCTCGTAATAAATCAAACTCCGCAATTTGTTTAGGAAAACTTCTGGTAGTAGCAATGCTCTTCTTTTGGGTCCAGCAATAGGCTCTAGGTCTAATACTGATTTGCCTTCTAGTTCATACTTTAAACGCATTCCTAGTACACCCATTTCTTTCTTTATCCAAGCCTCATGTTGGGGTGCGGTAAAATCAAGAGCCGTTACTATATTTCTAGCTTTCATTTTCTTATTCAGTCGATGTCCTATTCCCCATACATCTTCAATCTTAGTCCATTTTAAGGGCTTTTACTCGTTTTTCATCACTGTCTATAACATAAACACCTTGGGTTCTGTCTTGGAATTTCTTAGCAATTTTATTGGCTACTTTTGATAATGCTTTTGTTTCGGCAAAGCCAATGCAAACCGGAATACCTACCCATTTGTGTACTCGGGTTCTTCATTTGAATTCCATACTGGTGATAGTCCGCGATTGACAATCCATCAAAATTTAAAAAAGCTTCATCAATACTATAAATCTCTAAGTTTGGTGTAAACTGACTCCAGAACCTGTCATTACTCGATTGCTCAAATCACCATACAAGCGCATAATTTGACGAAAATAATTGCACATCATGCTGTTTTACCAATTTCTTTTATTTGAAAAGCGGGCGCTCCCATTGCTATTCCTACCGCCTTCGCCTCATTACTTCTGTGAAATAACACAACCATCATTATTAGACAAGATTGCAACAGGTTTCCCGTTGAATTTCGGCTGAAAAACACGTTCGCATGAGGCATAAAAATTATTACAATCGACTAAAGCATACATCCTGCAAAATTACTCAATATCCCTCGATGCGACTTCGTAACTAGAAGTTAATTTTAAACACTGTTGATAAGTAGTTTTGTGTAAAACGATTATCCAAAAAGAACTTTTTATCTCTTGTTATTAGAGATTATTTCTGGTATCAAAATCAATAAGAACAAGCAGTTGAATAAAACAAGCGAAATGCCTTAAATTAATCTTAATAGTATCCTTTTAGTAAAATTTTTTTATGTTTTTATTAATATTACAAATTATTTGATTTTAAATACTAATTAAAAACATAAAAGTCAATATATAAGCTATAAAACTACAGAAACCATCATTCAAATTTTTGGCATGCTACTTGAATATACCTAATCAAATAAGTAAAAAAGCGAAAGCCGAAAAGCTCAAGAGTAGGCAAAATTCAAAATTGAAGTATCATGAAAAAAATTACCTTTTTAGTTGCTAGTATTTTCATATTTGGAGGTAGTGTAGCAAGCGCAACAGAAAAAATCGATTTTTCTGTACAGAGAAAATCTCTAGTAGATTTTAGAAATGATGATCCGATTGTGTTCACAGAACGAGGAATTGAATTTTATGTGTTTCCTGACGGGCAACTAGATTTTAATACACGTCCTACAACCAATGGCGACATGTATTACAGATCAAAAGGCAAAAACGGTGTCAACAAAACGTATGGTGCACCAGGAAATAGCCGAAAAGGCAATTATGGCGTAAAAGTAGAACATGACAACCTAGGCAGAGTAAGACAAGTGGGAAATGTGTTCATTAACTACGATGCTAACGACCGAGTAAAACGAATAGGATCTGTATACATGACTTACAACCGTTATGCCTTAGAGCGAGTAGGTGGTTTAGAAATCATTTACAACCGTCGTGGTCAAATTGTTGATATTGTTGGATCTGTAAAAGGAGGTGGCCGTTATGCCTACAACCAAGACAACGATTATGGTTATGATCACAATACGAATGATGATCGTGATGATGATAATGATGATGACCATTACTATTACAGAACAAATGGTACAAAAGCTAAAATTGAGGATACAAAAGTATCCGGAAATGTAGCCATCAGAATAGACAGAAAATAATTGATTAGTTTTAAGTGGTTTGTTTTTTTAATTCCCGCTGGTATTCGTATCAGCGGGTTTTTTACATGAAAAACCGTCCTGCAAGGGAGTCCATTTAAGAGATATAAAAAATACATAAGCTTAGTATTACAAGAGAAAGTAACAACCCTAAGCCAAATCTTTCTAAAGTAGATGATGTGCGAATGAATGACTTATAGCATGCTCTGAATGAAATTAAAAGCTAGGAACCCGTTACAAGATCAAGCTCATTAGTATCAAAATTTATATACCTTTTTGGATCTAATCCAATTCAGTCAGTATTTTATATAGCGTAAAAATTGGCAATTTATCTTTTAATCAAACCGTATCCAATAGTTTTATATTTTCAATTGATCAACCACCAAAAAAGGCTATCCAAGTTTATGGATAGCCTTTTTAGTTTTTTGTTGTTTTGATAAGGATTTATTGCATCGAAACAATAATAAACTCACTTCTTCTATTGGCTTGGTGTTGCTCCTCTGTACAGTTTGATTGGTTCGTAGGTTCACATCCACAATCGTTTACAAGCTGTGATTCGCCGTATCCTTTGGCCGTTAATCTATTGGCAGCTATACCGTTTTTAATCAACCATGCCTTAGTTGCTTTAGCTCTTCTATCGGATAGTGCTTGGTTGTAGGCAACCGTTTGTCTACAATCTGTATGTGATCTAATGTCTATGGTCATCTTTGGGTATTCTTGCATGACTGCTAGTACTTTTTCTAGCTCAAAAGCCGCATCTTTTCGAATGAATGACTTGTCTAAATCAAAATACAAGAATCGGAATATCTAAGGTCTTAGCTAAATCTGTACCTACATCAATTGCTTTTTTTCGTGGCTCTAAAGCCAATGGGCCTTGTGTTACTCCAGATACTTTTGCTATTACAAGCTTGTTCTCTTTGGTTTCATATTCTGGTTTTTCTCCACGTAAATAATACGTTTCCCCACATTCAACCTCAAAAGTATAGTCCCCTGATGATGCAGTTGTAATTTCTTTGATCAAATTGAAATTAGAATCAAACAAACTTACCTTAGCATTTGCCAAGACTAAACCTGTATCCTGATCCTTGATGACTCCTTGAAGTGCTTGATTACAAGCAGGAACAGGAAATTTATTGAATCTATAAATATCATCAGATCCTAAACCACCCTCTCTGTTGGAAGTCACAAATCCTTTTTTATTCTCTGCATCTATCACAAATGAAAAATCGTCTTGGGTACTGTTTATAGGTGTCCCTAAGTTTGTTATGGTGACTGCCTGGAGTTTTTGAGGATAAATCCATAACAAACACGTCTAAACCGCCTAAGTCCAGGATGTCCATCACTGGCAAAATACATCTTATTATCATGGTGAGATAAACGGGAAGGTTTCTCTTGACTCTGTATTAATAGGCAACCCTAGATTCTCTGGCGTGCCGTAAGTATCATTTGGATTGATGCTAACTTTAAAAAGATCTGATAATCCCTTGGTACCTGGCATGTCTGATGCAAAATACAAGGTTTTCTCGTCTACGCTCAAAGCTGGATGCGCTACACTATATTCATTACTATTAAAAGGTAATTCTTGTACATTTACCCATTTTCCGTTTTCGTTTGTGGCTTTGTAGAGTTTTAAGTAATATAACACGTCTGCTGTCTTTTTGCTTTTTCCCATTTAGATAATTATTACGCGTAAAATACATGGTTTGACCATCTTTGGTAAAAACAGGTGTAGACTCATGAAACCTACTGTTGATGTTTTTATGGAACACCTCTGGCTTGCCCATACTACCATCTGTACTAATCTGAGAGCTGTACAAGTTGGTAAAAGATTCATTGTTCCACTTGAACACTTTCTTTAGCTACCCCACCAGTATCTCGTGCCGACGCAAAAAGTAAGGTGTTGTTGTAATAAGCACTACCGTAATCTGAGTACGGAGAGTTGATCCCTGCATCAAAAATTTCGTATTTCCCTGAATTTTCCTTTATATCATTCAAGTAATCGCGCTGACTCGCAAAAAGTTTTCCACGCTGGTCTGTGGCTGATTTTGCTATGAATTGCTCTAACATTTTATCGGCCTTAGCATAGTTTCCTACTGCTTTTAAAGATTGAGAATACCTGTAATAGTACTCAGGCTCTTGGGAGGCATTCATCTCAAAAAGTGCTGAGTACCACTTCTCTGCCTGGATCAAATCGGCTATGAAGTAATAGGAGTCTCCTAGTTTTTGAAACATTTTTTCGTCTTTATAGCCTTTCGCTGCTATTTTCTCATAAGTAGCTATTGCATCAACGTAAGAATAATTGTCGAATTTTTTATCTGCAGTAATCACACCTTTTTTTTGAGTATATCCCACTACTGTGAATACTAAAAAAACTACACAGCATCCGAAATGTTTAGCGCTTAATTTCATAACGTTATATTAAATTAGAAGAATCTAGGTGATGTGATTTTGTTATAACTTTTGAATATTTCGTAACGGAGAAATATCTCATGTGATCCGGAATTAAAATTAGCAAGTCGTGTGGTTTCCATATCGTACCCATATCCGATAAACCAGGAGTCAGACACTTGAAATCCAACCATGCCACTTAATGCGGCACTCCAGCGATATGCTGCTCCAATGGTAAACTTATCATTAATTAAAAAGTTAGCTGATAAATCTACTTGTAATGGCGCACCTTGCACGAGCTTGGTCATAATGGCGGGTTTGAATTTTAGATTATAATCTAAATCAAACACGTGACCTGCTGTTAAATAATAATTCACTCTCTCTCTCGCAATATAAGTAGATGCTCCTACTCCGGCATATTTATCAAAATGTTTTGTCTCTAATAAATTAGGAACAGAGAGACCTATATAGGTATTATCAGAATACCAGTAAAGTCCAACACCTATATTAGGTGAAAACTTATTGTCTATATTGTTCTCAAAACTATAATCATTGGGATCATACTGATTCAATTTATCAAAATTGATATTCAAAAGGTTTGCTGATGCTTTCAGTCCAAAAGAGAGCTTGAAATCCTCTGATGTATTGATGTAATAGGAAAAATCAACCGCTAAATTGTTCTCGTCCGAAGGACCAATCCTGTCATTAATTATCGACACTCCTAAACCTAGTTTTGTATCTTTTATAGGAGTATTAATCGAGGCCGTATTGGTCACAGGTGCTCCATCATAGTCCTACCCACTGAGTACGATGTAAGGCAAAAATATTCAACGCTTGACGTGATCCCGCATAGGCGGGATTCACGTTTATGGTGTTGTACATGTACTGTGTAAACTGAGCGTCCTGTTGCGCATTTATAGTACCCGAGAGTAACAGCAACATTAGTATAAATTTTGTTTTCATATTCTATTATTTTAGACTTAAGAAATTTAGATTGATTACCTATTAATGTATAAATATCCTGCTTTCTCGAAACTTGTTCCTGCGTTATCTTTATATCTCAAAATATAATAATAGGTTGCTTCAGGTAACTCTTCCGCTTGTTTTACTGTAACTCTACCTTCTGAAACTCCTCTAAAAGCTCTATCGTCATTGTTGTATCCTGCTCTTTCAAATACCAATACTCCCCAACGGTTGTATATTTCTACCGTGTTATCAGCATAACATTCTAAACCTCTGATGCGGAAAACTTTGTTGTCACCGTTTCCATTTGGAGCTACTGCATTAAACACTTCAATTACACATCCTTGAATAGCTAGTACAGTTGGCCTATCACTAAGATTATTTGAATCATCGGATAAATCGCTAGTTATGACACCAAGAGGTGTGACTCCTGTTACCTGGGCCTGATTGGTTACACTTCCTAAATTGATATCGGCTTGTGTTAATCGATACACTCCTTGATAGGCAGTATTGTTTGTCGCTCCTACTGGTAATAAAGGTATGCTATTACCCGATAGTATCAAACCTGGTAGAACATCGGTTACTGTTACATTGCTTAACGACGTGTTTCCTAAGTTGCTTACCGCAAAGCTATAGGTTATACTCTCACCTGCTTGTGCAAAACCATCTCCATTTTCATCATTGAAAACAGCTGTTTTAATTATGGCTATTGCTGGCACTTCATTTACAACTACAGTAGCTTGGGCTGTACTACATCTCAACGGGTTAGAGCCTGTTTCACAAACTTGGTAGGTAATCGTGTAGGTTCCTGCTGTTGTATTAGGTGCTACTGTTAAGTTTCCATTTGCGTCTATACTTAATGGACCATTTGTTACTGATGTCACATCAGTATTGGCTGTGGTAGCTTGCATTCCATTAACAGTATCGTTTGCTAATACATTTCCACCTGTAGCTGAAAAGGCATCATTATTGGCTACAATTGTACTACTTACTACAACTGTTGCTGTAGCTCGTGTACAGTTCGATGGTTTTGCTCCTGCTTCACAAATCTCATATGTTATGGAGTATGTTCCACTTGGTGTGTTTGGCGCTACTGTTAAGTTTCCATCAATATCTATACTTAATGGGCCATTTGTTACTGGTGTCACATCAGTATTGGCTGTGGTAGCTTGCATTCCATTAACCGCATCATTTTCTATTACATTACCCCCTGTTGGCGGGAAGGTATTATTATTGGCAGTAATTAGGTTATTGATAACTACCGTTACTGTAGCTGTGGTGCAATTTGCAGGTGTCATTCCTGTTTGACAAATTTCATAAACAATAGTATAGGTACCACTTGGCGTGTTTGGTGCTACTGTAAGGTTTCCAGACGCATCTAAACTTAATGGTCCTGTGCTTACTGGCGTTACTACAATATTGGTCATCGTAGCGGGTGCGCCGTTGACACTGTCATTCCCTAACACATTCCCTCCTGTTGCTGTAAAAGTATCATTACTAGCAACTAATGGATTTACATAATTAACCGTTGCTGTAGCTGTTTTGCAATTTACTGGAATTGCACCTGCTTCGCAGATTTCGTATACTATCATGTACGTGCCTGATGGCGTGTTTGGAGCTACTGTCAAATTCCCGTCTGTATCAATACTCAATGGACCATTTGTCACTGGTGTCACGTCTGTATTGGCTGTAGTTGCTGGCACTCCGTTTATTGTATCGTTTGTAATTACACTACCACCTGCAGATCCTATTGTATCATTGTTGGCTACCAATGGATTGCTTACCACTACTG
>NZ_JBTGUX010000003.1:0-2864 GCF_054343775.1 Flavobacterium sp. GNP001 | reverse complement strand
TTAGCGTAGCTGTAGCACAATTCGATGGGCTTACATTAACTCCTGTGGTCGTATCGGACTCACAGATGGTATAGGTAACCGTGTAAGGTCCCGTTGGGGTATTCGCTGCAATGGTTACATTCCCGTCTGCATCTACTAAAATTGGCTCCCGTAGTGATTGGCGTAACATTCGTGTTTGTCGTCGTTACTGCAACTCCGTTTAAGCTGTCGTTTCCTATCACACTTCCTGCTGCTACTGGTGTAGTGCCTGAAGCCAATGGTGCTGCTGGTGTGCCTAAAGTATCGTCATTTGCAATGATTTGACCCACTACGTTTACTGTTAGCGTAGCTGTAGCACAATTCGATGGGCTTACATTAACTCCTGTGGTCGTATCGGACTCACAGATGGTATAGGTAACCGTGTAAGGTCCCGTTGGGGTGTTCGCCGCAATGGTTACGTTCCCGTCTGCATCTACTAAAATTGCTCCCGTAGTGATTGGCGTAACATTCGTGTTTGTCGTCGTTACTGCAACTCCATTTAAGCTGTCGTTTCCTATCACACTTCCTGCTGCTACTGGTGTAGTGCCTGAAGCCAATGGTGCTGCTGGTGTGCCTAAAGTATCGTCATTTGCAATGATTTGACCCACTACGTTTACTGTTAGCGTAGCTGTAGCACAATTCGATGGGCTTACATTAACTCCTGTGGTCGTATCGGACTCACAGATGGTATAGGTAACCGTGTAAGGTCCCGTTGGGGTATTCGCTGCAATGGTTACATTCCCGTCTGCATCTACTAAAATTGGTCCTGTAGTGATTGGCGTAACATTCGTGTTTGTCGTCGTTACTGCAACTCCATTTAAGCTGTCGTTTCCTATCACACTTCCTGCTGCTACTGGTGTAGTGCCTGAAGCCAATGGTGCTGCTGGTGTGCCTAAAGTATCGTTTCCTGCAATGATTTTACCCACTACGTTTACTGTTAGCGTAGCTGTAGCACAATTCGATGGGCTTACATTAACTCCTGTGGTCGTATCGGACTCACAGATGGTATACGTAACCGTGTAAGGTCCCGTTGGGGTGTTCGCCGCAATGGTTACGTTCCCGTCTGCATCTACTAAAATTGCTCCCGTAGTGATTGGCGTAACATTCGTGTTTGTCGTCGTTACTGCAACTCCGTTTAAGCTGTCGTTTCCTATCACGCTTCCTGCTGCTACTGGTGTAGTGCCTGAAGCCAATGGTGCTGCTGGTGTGCCTAAAGTATCGTCATTCCTGCAATGATTTGACCCACTACGTTTACTGTTAGCGTAGCTGTAGCACAATTCGATGGGCTTACATTAACTCCTGTGGTCGTATCGGACTCACAGATGGTATACGTAACCGTGTAAGGTCCCGTTGGGGTGTTCGCCGCAATGGTTACGTTCCCGTCTGCATCTACTAAAATTGCTCCCGTAGTGATTGGCGTAACATTCGTGTTTGTCGTCGTTACTGCAACTCCGTTTAAGCTGTCGTTTCCTATCACACTTCCTGCTGCTACTGGTGTAGTGCCTGAAGCCAATGGTGCTGCTGGTGTGCCTAAAGTATCGTCATTTGCAATGATTTGACCCACTACGTTTACTGTTAGCGTAGCTGTAGCACAATTCGATGGGCTTACATTAACTCCTGTGGTCGTATCGGACTCACAGATGGTATAGGTAACCGTGTAAGGTCCCGTTGGGGTATTCGCTGCAATGGTTACATTCCCGTCTGCATCTACTAAAATTGGTCCTGTAGTGATTGGCGTAACATTCGTGTTTGTCGTCGTTACTGCAACTCCGTTTAAGCTGTCGTTTCCTATCACACTTCCTGCTGCTACTGGTGTAGTGCCTGAAGCCAATGGTGCTGCTGGTGTGCCTAAAGTATCGTCATTTGCAATGATTTGACCCACTACGTTTACTGTTAGCGTAGCTGTAGCACAATTCGATGGATTTACATTAACTCCTGTGGTCGTATCGGACTCACAGATGGTATACGTAACCGTGTAAGGTCCCGTTGGGGTATTCGCTGCAATGGTTACATTCCCGTCTGCATCTACTAAAATTGGTCCTGTAGTGATTGGCGTAACATTCGTGTTTGTCGTCGTTACTGCAACTCCGTTTAAGGTGTCGTTTCCTATCACACTTCCTGCGGCTACAGGTGTAGTGCCTGAAGCTAATGGTGCTGCTGGTGCGCCTAAAGTATCGTTTCCTGCAATGATTTTACCCACTACGTTTACTGTTAGCGTAGCTGTAGCACAATTCGATGGGCTTACATTAACTCCTGTGGTCGTATCGGACTCACAGATGGTATAGGTAACCGTGTAAGGTCCCGTTGGGGTATTCGCTGCAATGGTTACATTCCCGTCTGCATCTACTAAAATTGGTCCTGTAGTGATTGGCGTAACATTCGTGTTTGTCGTCGTTACTGCAACTCCGTTTAAGCTGTCGTTTCCTATCACGCTTCCTGCTGCTACTGGTGTAGTGCCTGAAGCCAATGGTGCTGCTGGTGTTCCTAAAGTATCGTTTCCTGCAATGATTTTACCCACTACGTTTACTGTTAGCGTAGCTGTAGCACAATTCGATGGGCTTACATTAACTCCTGTGGTCGTATCGGACTCACAGATGGTATAGGTAACCGTGTAAGGTCCCGTTGGGGTGTTAGCCGCAATGGTTACGTTTCCGTCTGCATCTACTAAAATTGCTCCCGTAGTGATTGGCGTAACATTTGTGTTTGTCGTCGTTACTGCAACTCCGTTTAAGCTGTCGTTTCCTATCACACTTCCTGCTGCTACTGGTGTAGTGCCTGAAGCCAATGGTGCTGCTGGTGTGCCTAAAGTATCGTCATTTGCAATGATTTGACCCACTACGTTTACT
>NZ_JBTGUX010000002.1:0-9225 GCF_054343775.1 Flavobacterium sp. GNP001 | reverse complement strand
GCTGCTACTGGTGTAGTGCCTGAAGCCAATGGTGCTGCTGGTGTGCCTAAAGTATCGTTTGCCGTATCTATCGAATTTAAAACTTTAATGGTTGCCACAGCGCTATTACAATTGACTGGTGTTACAGCCAATCCTGTTGATGGATTAACTTCACACAATTCATAGGTAATACTATAACTTCCACTTGGCGTGTTCCTGCTAATGTGACTACTCCATTCGAATCGATACTCAATGGTCCTGCAGAAACTGGGGTAACATTCGTATTGGTTGGACTTACTAAAACAGTATTCAATGTATCATTGTCTGTTACATTAAACACTACTTTTGGATTTACTCCTGAGTTTACTGCAACTGGATTATCATCAACTGCATCAATTGGATTTAAAACAACTACTGTTGCAGTTGCGTTTGTACAATTTACAGGGTCTGCTCCTGCTTCACACAATTGATAAGTGATGGTATACGTACCTGAAACAGTATTTGGAGCTAGAGTCAAATTTCCATCTGCATCAATACGCAATGGTCCAGTGGTTACCGGTGTCACATCAGTATTTGCCAATGTAACTGCTATTCCATTTAAATTATCTGCTCCATTACCGTTATTAGATAACACACTTCCAACTGTTGTAGCCACTGTAGTGCTTGGCGCTTGTGGAGAGAAGGCATCATCAAACGCATTAATTTGATTACTAATGCGAATTTTCGCATTGGCTATATCACAGTTTGATAGATTTATCTTTTCACATATTTGATAAAAAACCATATAGGTGCCTGAAATCTGTCCAGCAGGAACTGTAATTGTACCGTTACTATTCAATACAAATCCTGAAGGCGCAGTTCCACTTAATGTTAAATTAACATCTGCCGGATTTAAGACAACTCCATTAAGGGTATCATTATTCAATACTGATGTAGTGGTTCCTCCATTTCCACCAGTATATGGTACTGCTGTAAAATCATCAACAATGGCATCTACGGCTGCTTGTAAAACATTTACTGTAACGGTGGCAGTACTGCAATTAACTGGATTTGAACCAATTTCACATATTTGATACTCTAATGTTTGAGGTCCTGCCGCTGTACCTGCTGCAATTGTAATGGTACCATCTGGATTTAATGTTAATACAGCATTTGTGATAGTAGTTGTCAAAATTACATCAGCTGGATTAATAGGTGGGATTCCACTTAAGGTGTCATTCCCTAAAACAGAACCAGTTGTAGCTCCTGGAAGTCCTCCTGTTGTATCCGGGTTAGCCACGATGGAATTAAATACAACTACTGTTGCTGTTGCTGTTTTACAATTTACTGGGTTTGCTCCTATCTCACATATTTCATAAATAATACTGTAGGTTCCAGAAGGTGTATTGCCTGCCAAAGTTATCTCACCATTACTAGCAACACTTAATGGGCCTGTTGTTTTTGGAGTTATATTAGTATTTGCATCTGTAACTGGATCTCCATGTAACGTATCATTTGAAATAACATTTAAAACAACTTTAGGAACATTAGCAGTCGCTACTGTAATTGACCCATCATTTACTGCAAGTAATGGATTCTGAACTACAACTGTAGCTACAGCCGTATCACAATTTACTGGACTTGAACCAGACTCACACAATTGGTATGTTATTGTATAAGTTCCAGAAACTGTGTTGGCTGCTACTATTAAATTACCGTTAATATCTACACTTAAAGGCCCTGTAGTTATTGGTGTTACATCACTATTAGTTGCTGTAACAAATGATGCATTCAAGGTATCATTTGATGTTACATTTTGTACGGTAACCGGCGTAGTAGCTGACGCAATTGTTGTTGGACCGTCATTTACTGCGTCTATTGAATTAAAGACTACTACAGTAGCCGTTGCATTATCACAATTCGCAGGGGTTACATTCAATCCTGTTGCTGGATTGGCTTCGCATAATTGGTAGGTGATGCTGTACGTACCACTTGGGGTATTGGCTGCTACGGTTACTATTCCATCTGCATCAATGCTCAATGGTCCTGTCGTTAATGGCGTTACATTGGTATTGGTTGTAGTCGCTGCGATGTTACTTAACGTATCGTTAGCTAATGCATTCAATGCGGTTACTATCGTATTGTTTGAGGCAACAGTTACCGATGAATCACTCACTGCATCGATTGGATTGTTTACTACAACTGTTGCTGTAGCGGTATCACAATTTGCTGGGCTTACATTCAATCCCGTTGCTGGATCGGCTTCGCATAATTGGTAGGTGATGCTGAACGTACCAGTTGGAGTATTCGCTGCAACGGTTACTATACCGTTAGCATCAATGCTCAATGGTCCTGTCGTTAATGGCGTCACATTGGTATTACTGGTAGTCGCTGCGATGTTACTTAACGTATCATTAGCTAAGGCATTCAATGCCGTCACAACCGTATTGTTTGACGCAACGGTTACCGATGGATCGTTGACGGCATCAATCGCATCGTTTACTACTGTTACACTAACGGATATAGTACCGATATTCGATATTAATCCGTTATTATCTTTTACCGAGTAAATGATTGGTGTTGCTGCTCCGTTAAAGTTCAATACCGGTGTAAAGGTAACTAATCCTAGGTTGGTTACCGTGTACGTTCCTTCACCTGCTACCGTGAAAGTATTTTGGACGCCAACTGTGGCTGGATCTAAATCTACTGTAGCTACATCAATTGTACCGTCTGTATCCGTGTCGTTTGTGGTAACGTTTATTGTTACTGGTATGTCTTCGTCTGTAGTTGCAGAATCGTTTAAGGCCACTGGCTGGGTTGTTACCAATTGGAATGGTAAATATTGCTGGACTTGCATCTACTGCTCCTGTATTGTCTGTAGCGGTAAAGGTGAAAGTCGTTGTTCCTGTGAAGGTTCCGTTTGGATCAAAAGTTAATGTAGCCGCTTGCGCTGGAGTTATTACTTGTCCGGCCGTTACTGCTACTCCGCCCAAGGCTAATGTTCCATTGGCTGGTAAAGTGGAAACGGTATAACTTGCAATTGTGCCATCTGTATCTGTTGCCGACAATGCGCTGATAGCTGTAGCTCCTGCTGTTGACGGAATACTTGCTGTGGTTACATCATTTGCTGTTGGGGGGTTGTTACCTATTGGAATGGTAAATATTGCTGGTCTGGCATCTACTGCTCCTGTATTGTCTGTAGCGGTAAAGGTGAAAGTCGTAGTTCCTGTGAAGGTTCCGTTTGGATCAAAAGTTAATGTAGCCGCTTGCGCTGGAGTTATTACTTGTCCGGCTGTTACTGCTACTCCGCCCAAGGCTAATGTTCCATTGGCTGGTAAAGTGGAAACGGTATAACTTGCAATTGTGCCATCTGTATCTGTTGCCGACAATGCGCTGATAGCTGTAGCTCCTGCTGTTGATGGAATACTTGCTGTGGTTACATCATTTGCTGTTGGAGGGTTGTTACCTATTGGAATGGTAAATATTGCTGGACTTGCATCTACTGCTCCTGTATTGTCTGTAGCGGTAAAGGTGAAAGTTGTTGTTCCTGGTGAAGGTTCCGTTTGGATCAAAAGTTAATGTAGCCGCTTGCGCTGGAGTTATCACTTGTCCGGCTGTTACTGCTACTCCGCCTGAAGGCTAATGTTCCATTGGCTGGTAAAGTGGAAACGGTATAACTTGCAATTGTGCCATCTGTATCTGTTGCCGACAATGCGCTGATAGCTGTAGCTCCTGCTGTTGATGGAATACTTGCTGTGGTTACATCATTTGCTGTTGGGGGGTTGTTACCTATTGGAATGGTAAATATTGCTGGACTTGCATCTACTGCTCCTGTATTGTCTGTAGCGGTAAAGGTGAAAGTCGTTGTTCCTGTGAAGGTTCCGTTTGGATCAAAAGTTAATGTAGCCGCTTGCGCTGGAGTTATTACTTGTCCGGCCGTTACTGCTACTCCGCCCAAGGCTAATGTTCCATTGGCTGGTAAAGTGGAAACGGTATAACTTGCAATTGTGCCATCTGTATCTGTTGCCGACAATGCGCTGATAGCTGTAGCTCCTGCTGTTGACGGAATACTTGCTGTGGTTACATCATTTGCTGTTGGGGGGTTGTTACCTATTGGAATGGTAAATATTGCTGGACTGGCATCTACTGCTCCTGTATTGTCTGTAGCGGTAAAGGTGAAAGTCGTAGTTCCTGTGAAGGTTCCGTTTGGATCAAAAGTTAATGTAGCCGCTTGCGCTGGAGTTATTACTTGTCCGGCCGTTACTGCTACTCCGCCCAAGGCTAATGTTCCATTGGCTGGTAAAGTGGAAACGGTATAACTTGCAATTGTGCCATCTGTATCTGTTGCCGACAATGCGCTGATAGCTGTAGCTCCTGCTGTTGACGGAATACTTGCTGTGGTTACATCATTTGCTGTTGGGGGGTTGTTACCTATTGGAATGGTAAATATTGCTGGACTGGCATCTACTGCTCCTGTATTGTCTGTAGCGGTAAAGGTGAAAGTCGTAGTTCCTGTGAAGGTTCCGTTTGGATCAAAAGTTAATGTAGCCGCTTGCGCTGGAGTTATTACTTGTCCGGCCGTTACTGCTACTCCGCCCAAGGCTAATGTTCCATTGGCTGGTAAAGTGGAAACGGTATAACTTGCAATTGTGCCATCTGTATCTGTTGCCGACAATGCGCTGATAGCTGTAGCTCCTGCTGTTGATGGAATACTTGCTGTGGTTACATCATTTGCTGTTGGGGGGTTGTTACCTATTGGAATGGTAAATATTGCTGGACTGTGCATCTACTGCTCCTGTATTGTCTGTAGCGGTAAAGGTGAAAGTTGTTGTTCCTGTGAAGGTTCCGTTTGGATTCAAAAGTTAATGTAGCCGCTTGCGCTGGAGTTATTACTTGTCCTGCCGTTACTGCTACTCCGCCCAAGGCTAATGTTCCATTGGCTGGTAAAGTGGAAACAGTATAACTTGCAATTGTGCCATCTGTATCTGTTGCCGACAATGCGCTGATAGCTGTAGCTCCTGCTGTTGACGGAATACTTGCTGTGGTTACATCATTTGCTGTTGGAGGGTTGTTACCTATTGGAATGGTAAATATTGCTGGACTTGCATCTACTGCTCCTGTATTGTCTGTAGCGGTAAAGGTGAAAGTTGTTGTTCCTGTGAAGGTTCCGTTTGGATCAAAAGTTAATGTAGCCGCTTGCGCTGGAGTTATTACTTGTCCTGCCGTTACTGCTACTCCGCCTAAGGCTAATGTTCCATTGGCTGGTAAAGTGGAAACAGTATAACTTGCAATTGTGCCATCTGTATCTGTTGCCGACAATGCGCTGATAGCTGTAGCTCCTGCTGTTGACGGAATACTTGCTGTGGTTACATCATTTGCTGTTGGAGGGTTGTTACCTATTGGAATGGTAAATATTGCTGGACTTGCATCTACTGCTCCTGTATTGTCTGTAGAGGTAAAGGTGAAAGTTGTTGTTCCTGTGAAGGTTCCGTTTGGATCAAAAGTTAATGTAGCCGCTTGCGCTGGAGTTATTACTTGTCCTGCCGTTACTGCTACTCCGCCCAAGGCTAATGTTCCATTGGCTGGTAAAGTGGAAACAGTATAACTTGCAATTGTGCCATCTGTATCTGTTGCCGACAATGCGCTGATAGCTGTAGCTCCTGCTGTTGACGGAATACTTGCTGTGGTTACATCATTTGCTGTTGGAGGGTTGTTACCTATTGGAATGGTAAATATTGCTGGACTTGCATCTACTGCTCCTGTATTGTCTGTAGCGGTAAAGGTGAAAGTTGTTGTTCCTGTGAAGGTTCCGTTTGGATCAAAAGTTAATGTAGCCGCTTGCGCTGGAGTTATTACTTGTCCTGCCGTTACTGCTACTCCGCCCAAGGCTAATGTTCCATTGGCTGGTAAAGTGGAAACGGTATAACTTGCAATTGTGCCATCTGTATCTGTTGCCGACAATGCGCTGATAGCTGTAGCTCCTGCTGTTGACGGAATACTTGCTGTGGTTACATCATTTGCTGTTGGGCGTATATTAGGAGTAACTGTTGATGTGTTGTTTCCTAGTGTTGGATCTGTTTCATTTCCAACAATGGTAGCCGTATTAGTGTAACTTCCAGTTGCATTTACTGTCGCTAATATTGACAAAGTTGCACTAGCACCATTTGCTAAATTACCTACTGACCATTGCCCCGTTCCACTTGAATAGGAACCCGTGTGGTGTGGCACTAACAAAAGAATAACCAGATGGTAAAATATCTGTGACATTAACGCCTGTTGCTGCACCTGTCCCCAAATTATTAGCAGTTAAAGTAAAGGTAACATTACTGCCCACATTAGGTGTAGGGTTATCTACAGCTTTGCTAATTTGTAAATCAGTATTAGTCAACCCCTCTATTAAATTTAAAAATACTCCTGAATCAAGAGCAGCATCTCCAGCATCTGCAATAACTACCTTAAATGTATAGGTGCCACCGGGTGTCAAATTTTTAATGCTTCTTGTTATAAAAGTTGTTAAACCGTTAAACTCACTAAAAACAGGAAAAGGTCCTGGCTGTGGAGCCGTATTTTGTACATATTTACCTCCAGTGACCGTTGTACGGTGCCCGTTATTAATATACAAAGCAGACTGCGTACCATCATAAGCCGCAACGGGAGTTGCTGGGGATGATAAACAGTGCTAACACCTGCATTTATTTTATTAATAGATGTAGGACTACCACTAGGAGTAGTAGCAAAGTTTTGAGTTCCTGTGATACCCGGTCCTGAAATGAAAAAACCAAAAGCATCATCAAAATTTGAACCAACATAATCTGGATATTCTTCTGAGCCAAAATGATACCCTATTTTTAAACCAGTAATTGATGGCCCTAAAGTAATCGTAAAAGTGTATGAAATTAAATCTCGGGTGGCTGTCGCATCAATTGTGAGATAAATTTGGATCTGAAACCAATGCAGCTCCTGCTGGGTTTAAAGATCGTTGAACGGCGGTATTTCTATTAGCCAACTCAAATGGTGCGTTTCCAGTAGAAAAGTACGCACCGCTAGGAAATCCAAGTCCAGCACCAGCTTGTCCATTAGTAAATGTCGCAACTTGATTTGACCTTAAAGTAGCGGCAGTTGCACCACCCGACAAAGTACCACCAGCAATAACGATACCTGGTCCTTGTAGCGATAAATTAATTTGAGCATCAGTTGGATTAGTACCTGCAGTAACCTGCGCATTAATATTTAGCGTATATAAGAAACAAAATAAGAATAAAAATTTTATTATTCGAAGACTAAAAAAAGGTAATTGTTTACTCATAATTCACATTATTATATTTTATATCTGTTTGAACTGAACTTTAATCAAAAAACTTATAAAATTCTAAGGAAAAATATAAGGGATTATATAGTATTTAGAATTTAAGTTTTTAATCCCGTACGGATGAAAAATTACAAATCAACATCTTTTTTTCTTGATGACAATAAGACATCAATAATCAATTATTTTTATTTGCAAATCATTAATAAAATGTATTATGTACCTACGCCTGAAGCAAAATATTTAATATTTACGTTAAAAATATCTTAATGGTTTTATAAAAATTGTGAAATAAAATATATTTTTTAAATTTTATAATCATCACCCAAACTATTTGAACGATCCAAAACTTCGATACAAAATTGCACTTCGACTATCCTACTCCATAAAAAAACCTACTTTATAATCTCTAAAAATCAATTTTTACCTGCATCTAAAAAAGCAGAGGCAAACCTTATCTTACTAAATTATGACTAAAAGCTTTAACAAAAAAAAATTTTACGATAAATGTTGTAATTTATATCGATTAAAGACATTAAAGTATCGACGAAAGATATTCATTCTGTTTCAAGTCCTACAAATACTAAAATTGCGTAAGTTCAGACAATACCACTCTATAAAAGCATCATGTGTTTCAGATTACTATGTATAATTTAGTACTAACAGGGAAAACACATTTACTGATAATTCAAAAAAAAACCTATCTTAAAAGACAGGTTTTGTAATTTAACTAAACAAAAAAATTATTAATCACAACCATCTATTCCACAGCTGTCTCCATCGGTTGTATTCAATAATGTAACTTTCGAATCGAATTTGCCTTCTTCCCATACTTTTTCAAGCGTTTTTAAAAAAGTTTCTACATGTTGCGCACCCGAAACTGCATATTTATTATCGAAAACAAAGAAAGGAACACCTTGAACACCGATAGATTGTGCCTCATGAATATCAAGCTGCACTTCATTTGCATAAACATTAGAATGCAATACTTCATCGATGGATTCAGCACTCAGTCCTACTTCCAATCCCAATACTTTCAAAGTATCTAAATCATTTATATTCTTCCCATCCGTCAAATAGGCTTTGAACAATAATTCCTCTAAGTCATTTGCCAAATAATACTTTTTAGCCAAATGCAACAAGCGATGCGCATGCAATGAATTCGCCATAACTGCTTTTTCAAAATGGAAATCCAATCCTGAATTTTTAGCATTCTGCGTCATATCATCTAGCATTCCTTGAGCCCAATTGGTGTCTTTTCTATATTTTTCAGCTAAATGAGCTACTAAATTATCTTCCGGAGAAGCGACAAAACCAGCGTCCAACTGAAAACTTTTCCATTCGATTTCAACAGCATCTTTATGTTCGAAAAGCTGCAAGGCAGCTTCAATTCTTCTTTTTCCGATATAACAAAACGGACACATAATATCTGACCAGATCTGTATTTTTAATGTATTTGACATCTTACTTTGATAATTAAATTAAAACTATTTCAATGAGACAAAATTAATCAATTCAATTTTTAGCTTTTTGAGATACAGAATTTAAATATAGATATAGGAATAGAAAATATTTATTCTAATGAAGAAAAAAACCTTTAAAACTAAAAAACCATCAAAATTGCTCTTGATGGTTTTCTGTATATTTTTAAAATTTTTGCTTAAGCCAGTAAATCCAAAACTAAAGATGGGAACAACCCTAACGCAATATTCAACACAATTGCTACAATGGCAACAGCGTAAATAATAACTGGAGTTCCTTTTCGTTCTTCGTTTGGCTCCTTGGTGTACATCGCTAAAATCAACTTGAAGTAATAACCAACACTTATAATAGAGTTCACAACCGCTACGATTACTAAAGCTAAATAACCTGCTTGAATCGTTTGACTGAACAACACCAACTTAGCAAAGAATCCCGCAAAAATTGGAATACCAGCCATAGAAAGCAAAGCTGCCGTAAGA
>NZ_JBTGUX010000001.1:0-3271849 GCF_054343775.1 Flavobacterium sp. GNP001 | reverse complement strand
AACGTATTAGTAACTAACACTGTTGCAGTTGCTGTATCGCAATTCGCTGGTGTTACATTTAATCCTGTTGATGGATTAGCTTCGCATAATTGGTAGGTGATACTGTACGTACCACTTGCAGTATTAGCTGCAACGGTTACTATACCGTTAGCATTAATACTCAATGGCCCTGTCGTTAATGGCGTTACATTGGTATTGGTCGTAGTGGCTGCTATGTTACTTAACGTATCATTTGTCAATACATTCAATGCTGTTACAACCGTATTGCTTGATGAAACAGTTACCGATGGATCATTCACTGCATCGATTGGATTACTAACTACAACTGTAGCCATAGCTGTATCGCAATTCGCTGGTGTTACATTTAATCCACTTGATGGATTAGCTTCGCATAATTGATAAGTGATACTGTACGTACCACTTACAGTATTGGCTGCAACGGTTACTATTCCATTAGCATCAATGCTCAGTGGTCCTGTCGTTAATGGCGTTACATTGGTATTGGTCGTAGTGACTGCTATGTTGCTTAACGTATCATTTGTCAATGCGTTCAATGCAGTTACAACTGTATTGTTTGAGGCAACAGTTACAGATGGATCATTCACTGCATCGATTGGATTGTTAACTACAACTGTTGCGATAGCGGTATCACAATTTGCTATGCTGGCACCAGCTTCGCACAATTCATAGGTAATTGCATATGTTCCACTTGCAGTATTGGCTGCAACGGTTACTATTCCATTAGCATCAATACTCAATGGTCCTGTCGTTAATGGCGTCACATTGGTATTAGTCGTAGTGCCTGCAACTCCATTTAACGTATCATTTGTTAAAGTATTTAAGGCCGTTACAATTATATTGTTTGACACAACAGTCACTGATGGGTCGTCTACTGCATCTATCGGATTTAAAACTACTATTGTAGCAATAGCGCTATTACAATTTGCAGGTACCACACTCAATCCTGTTGAAGGATTAACTTCACATAATTCATAGGTAATACTATAACTACCACTTGGAGTGTTTCCTGCTAATGTTACTGCTCCATTTGAATCGATACTCAATGGTCCTTCAGAAACTGGTGTAACATTCGTATTGGCTGGACTTACTAAAACAGTATTCAAAGTATCATTATCTGTTACATTAAACACCACTTTTGGATTTACTCCTGTGTTTACTGCCACTGGATTATCATCAACAGCATCAATTGGGTTTAATACAACAACTGTTGCGGTAGCGTTTGTGCAATTAACAGGATCTGCTCCCGTTTCACACAATTGATAAGTGATGCTATAGGTCCCTGAAACTGTATTAGGTGCTAGTGTCAAATTCCCATCTGCATCAATACTCAATGGACCTGTGGTTATTGGAGTAACATCGGTTTTTGCTAATGTAACTGCTATTCCATTCAAACTATCTGCTCCATTACCGTTATTAGCTAACACACTTCCAACTTGTGTAGCAACTGTAGTACTTGGAACTTGTGTTGGGAAGCTATCAGCAAAAGCATCAATATCATTACTAATAAGGATTTTTGCATTTGCTATATCACAGTTTGATGGATTTATCTTTTCACATATTTGATAAAAAACCATATAGGTACCTGAAACCTGTCCAGGTGGAACCGTAATTGTACCATTACTATTAAGTACAAATCCTGTTGGCGCAGTTCCACTTAATGTTAAATTAACATCTGCTGGATTTAAAACTACTCCATTTAGAGTGTCATTATTCAATACTGATGTGGTAGTTCCACCAATACCTCCTGTATATGGTACTGCTGTAAAATCATCAACAATGGCATCTACAGCTGCTTTGAAGACGTCTACTGTCACTGTTGCAGTACTGCAATTAGCCGGATTTGAACCAATTTCACATATTTGATACTCTAGGGTTCGAAGTCCTGCAGGTGTACCTGCTGCAATTGTAATGGTACCGTCTGGATTTAAAGTTAATGCTGGATTTGAAACTGTTGTTGTCAAAATTACATCAGCTGGATTAACTGGTGGAATTCCACTTAATGTATCATTCCCTAAAACTGAACCAGTTGTAGCTCCAGGGAGTCCTCCTGTTGTATCCGCATTTGCCACAATAGCATTTAAAACTACTATTGTAGCTGTTGCTGTTTTGCAATTAACAGGGTTTGCTCCTACTTCACATATTTGGTAAGTAATACTATAAGTACCGGAAACTGTGTTGGGTGCTAAACTAATCTCCCCATTACTTGCTATACTTAGTGGACCTGCTATTTGTGGTGTGACATTGGTATTTGCATCTGTAACTGGAACTCCATACAATGTATCATTTGTAGTTACATTTAAAACAACTTTAGAAACTTCACCAGTTGCTACTGTAAGAGGCCCATCATTTACTGCAACTAATGGATTCTGAACTACAACTGTCGCTGTAGCTGTATCACAATTGGCTGGACTTGCCCCAGATTCACACAATTGGTATGTTATTGTATAAGTTCCAGAAGCTGTGTTTGCTGCTAATATTAAATTACCGTCAACATCTACACTTAAAGGCCCTGTCGTTATTGGTGTTACATCACTATTAGTTGCTGTAACTAATTCACCATTCAACCTATCATTTGATATCACATTTTGTACGGTAACAGGCGTAGTAGCAGACGCAATTGTTGTTGGACCATCATTTACAGCATCTATTGGATTTAAAACTACTACAGTAGCCGTTGCATTATCGCAATTTGCTGGACTTACATTCGATCCTGTTGATGGATTGGCTTCACATAATTGGTAGGTGATGCTATAAGTACCACTTGCAGTATTAGCTGCAACGGTTACTATTCCGTTAGCATCGATACTCAATGGTCCAGTCGTTAATGGCGTTACATGCGTATTGGTCGTAGTGGCTGCCATGTTATTTAACGTATCATTTGTCAATGCGTTCAATGCAGTTACAACCGTATTGATTGATGAAACAGTTACCGATGGATCATTCACCGCATCGATCGCGTTGTTTACTACAACTGTAGCCGTAGCTGTATCGCAATTCGCTGGTGTTACATTTAATCCTGTTGATGGATTAGCTTCACATAATTGGTAGGTGATGCTATATGTACCACTTGCAGTATTAGCTGCAACAGTTACTATTCCATTAGCATCAATACTCAATGGCCCTGTCGTCAATGGTGTTACATTGGTATTGGTTGTAGTTGCTGCTATATTGTTTAACGTGTCATTTGTCAATGCGTTCAATGCAGTTACAACCGTATTGTTTGAGGCAACAGTTACCGATGAATCATTCACTGCATCGATTGGATTGTTAACCACAACTGTAGCCGTAGCTGTATCGCAATTTACTGGATTGGCTCCCACTTCACAAATTTCATATATTACTGTGTAGGTTCCTGATGGAGTATTTGCGTTTACTGTTATAGATCCGTCTACATTCAAGGTAAGTCCTGCCGGAACGTTTACTCCTGACAATGTTACTTGACGAGGATTGGTACCAATAACAACTGGATTACCATCTAAAGTATCATTTGCTACAACACTTGCTGTGCTATTGCCTACTGAAACTGCTGCTAACGTGTCATCATTTGCTACTAGCACTTCATTGACTGCTGTTACAGTTACAGAAATAGTAGCGCTATTCGATACTAATCCGTTATTGTCGTTTACCGTGTAGTTGATTGGTGTGGCTGCTCCGTTGAAGTTCAATACCGGTGTAAAGGTTACTACGCCTAAATTGTTTACCGTGTACGTTCCTTGTCCTGCTACTGTGAATGTCGTTTGGATACCGGCTGTAGCTGGGTCCAAATCTACTGTTGCTACATCAATGGTTCCGTCTGCATCTGTGTCGTTCGTGGTAACGTTGATGGTTACTGCCGTGTCTTCGTTGGTTGTAGCCGAATCGTTGTTCGCTACTGGTGCATCGTTAACTGCTGTTACTGTTACTGAGATGGTAGCAATATTTGATACTAATCCGTTATTGTCGTTTACAGTGTAGTTGATTGGTGTCGCTGTTCCGTTGAAGTTCAATACCGGTGTAAAGGTTACTACGCCTAAATTGTTTACCGTGTACGTTCCTTGTCCTGCTACTGTGAATGTCGTTTGGATACCGGCTGTAGCTGGGTCCAAATCTACTGTTGCTACATCAATGGTTCCGTCTGCATCTGTGTCGTTCGTGGTAACGTTGATGGTTACTGCCGTGTCTTCGTTGGTTGTAGCCGAATCGTTGTTCGCTACTGGTGCATCGTTAACTGCTGTTACTGTTACTGAGATGGTAGCAATATTTGATACTAATCCGTTATTGTCGTTTACAGTGTAGTTGATTGGTGTCGCTGTTCCGTTGAAGTTCAATACCGGTGTAAAGGTTACTACGCCTAAATTGTTTACCGTGTACGTTCCTTGTCCTGCTACTGTGAATGTCGTTTGGATACCGGCTGTAGCTGGGTCCAAATCTACTGTTGCTACATCAATGGTTCCGTCTGCATCTGTGTCGTTCGTGGTAACGTTGATCGTTACTGCCGTGTCTTCGTTGGTAGTAGCCGAATCGTTGTTCGCTACTGGTGCATCGTTAACTGCTGTTACTGTTACTGAGATAGTAGCAATATTGGATACTAATCCTAGGTTGTCGTTTACAGTGTAGTTGATTGGTGTCGCTGTTCCGTTGAAGTTCAATACCGGTGTAAAGGTTACTACGCCTAAATTGTTAACCGTGTACGTTCCTTGTCCTGCTACTGTGAATGTCGTTTGGATACCGGCTGTAGCTGGGTCCAAATCTACTGTTGCTACATTAATGGTTCCGTCTGCATCTGTGTCGTTCGTGGTAACGTTGATGGTTACTGCCGTGTCTTCGTTGGTTGTAGCCGAATCGTTGTTCGCTACTGGTGCATCGTTAACTGCTGTTACTGTTACTGAGATGGTAGCAATATTTGATACTAATCCGTTATTGTCGTTTACAGTGTAGTTGATTGGTGTCGCTGTTCCGTTGAAGTTCAATACCGGTGTAAAGGTTACTACGCCTAAATTGTTTACCGTGTACGTTCCTTGTCCTGCTACTGTGAATGTCGTTTGGATACCGGCTGTAGCTGGGTCCAAATCTACTGTTGCTACATTAATGGTTCCGTCTGCATCTGTGTCGTTCGTGGTAACGTTGATGGTTACTGCCGTGTCTTCGTTGGTTGTAGCCGAATCGTTGTTCGCTACTGGTGCATCGTTAACTGCTGTTACTGTTACTGAGATGGTAGCAATATTTGATACTAATCCGTTATTGTCGTTTACAGTGTAGTTGATTGGTGTCGCTGTTCCGTTGAAGTTCAATACCGGTGTAAAGGTTACTACGCCTAAATTGTTTACCGTGTACGTTCCTTGTCCTGCTACTGTGAATGTCGTTTGGATACCGGCTGTAGCTGGGTCCAAATCTACTGTTGCTACATCAATGGTTCCGTCTGCATCTGTGTCGTTCGTGGTAACGTTGATCGTTACTGCCGTGTCTTCGTTGGTAGTAGCCGAATCGTTGTTCGCTACTGGTGCATCGTTAACTGCTGTTACTGTTACTGAGATAGTAGCAACATTTGATACTAATCCGTTATTGTCGTTTACAGTGTAGTTGATTGGTGTCGCTGCTCCGTTGAAGTTCAATACTGGTGTAAAGGTTACTACGCCTAAGTTGTTTACCGCATACGTTCCTTGTCCTGCTACTGTGAATGTGTTTTGGATACCGGCTGTAGCTGGGTCCAAATCTACTGTTGCTACATCAATGGTTCCGTCTGCATCTGTGTCGTTCGTGGTAACGTTGATCGTTACTGGCGTGTCTTCGTTGGTTGTTGCCGAATCGTTGTTCGCTACTGGTGCATCGTTAACTGCTGTTACTGTTACTGAGATAGTAGCAATATTTGATACTAATCCGTTATTGTCGTTTACAGTGTAGTTGATTGGTGTCGCTGTTCCGTTGAAGTTCAATACCGGTGTAAAGGTTACTACGCCTAAATTGTTTACCGTGTACGTTCCTTGTCCTGCTACTGTGAATGTCGTTTGGATACCGGCTGTAGCTGGGTCCAAATCTACTGTTGCTACATCAATGGTACCGTCTGCATCTGTGTCGTTCGTTGTAACGTTGATCGTTACTGCCGTGTCTTCGTTGGTTGTAGCCGAATCGTTGTTCGCTACTGGTGCATCGTTAACTGCTGTTACTGTTACTGAGATAGTAGCAATATTGGATACTAATCCTAGGTTGTCGTTTACAGTGTAGTTGATTGGTGTCGCTGTTCCGTTGAAGTTCAATACCGGTGTAAAGGTTACTACGCCTAAGTTGTTTACCGTGTACGTTCCTTGTCCTGCTACTGTGAATGTCGTTTGGATACCGGCTGTAGCTGGGTCCAAATCTACTGTCGCTACATTAATGGTTCCGTCTGCATCTGTGTCGTTCGTTGTAACGTTGATGGTTACTGCCGTGTCTTCGTTGGTAGTAGCCGAATCGTTGTTCGCTACTGGTGCATCGTTAACTGCTGTTACTGTTACTGAGATAGTAGCAATATTGGATACTAATCCGTTATTGTCGTTTACAGTGTAGTTGATTGGTGTCGCTGCTCCGTTGAAGTTCAATACCGGTGTAAAGGTTACTACGCCTAAATTGTTTACCGCATACGTTCCTTGTCCTGCAACTGTGAATGTCGTTTGGATACCGGCTGTAGCTGGGTCCAAATCTACTGTTGCTACATCAATGGTTCCGTCTGCATCTGTGTCGTTCGTGGTAACGTTGATGGTTACTGCCGTGTCTTCGTTGGTTGTAGCCGAATCGTTGTTCGCTACTGGTGCATCGTTAACTGCTGTTACTGTTACTGAGATAGTAGCAACATTTGATACTAATCCGTTATTGTCGTTTACAGTGTAGTTGATTGGTGTCGCTGCTCCGTTGAAGTTCAATACTGGTGTAAAGGTTACTACGCCTAAGTTGTTTACCGCATACGTTCCTTGTCCTGCTACTGTGAATGTGTTTTGGATACCGGCTGTAGCTGGGTCCAAATCTACTGTTGCTACATCAATGGTTCCGTCTGCATCTGTGTCGTTCGTGGTAACGTTGATGGTTACTGCCGTGTCTTCGTTGGTTGTAGCCGAATCGTTGTTCGCTACTGGTGCATCGTTAACTGCTGTTACTGTTACTGAGATAGTAGCAACATTTGATACTAATCCGTTATTGTCGTTTACAGTGTAGTTGATTGGTGTCGCTGCTCCGTTGAAGTTCAATACCGGTGTAAAGGTTACTACGCCTAAGTTGTTTACCGTGTACGTTCCTTGTCCTGCTACTGTGAATGTGTTTTGGATACCGGCTGTAGCTGGGTCCAAATCTACTGTTGCTACATTAATGGTTCCGTCTGCATCTGTGTCGTTCGTTGTAACGTTGATGGTTACTGCCGTGTCTTCGTTGGTTGTTGCCGAATCGTTGTTCGCTACTGGTGCATCGTTAACTGCTGTTACTGTTACTGAGATAGTAGCAATATTTGATACTAATCCGTTATTGTCGTTTACAGTGTAGTTGATTGGTGTCGCTGTTCCGTTGAAGTTCAATACCGGTGTAAAGGTTACTACGCCTAAATTGTTTACCGTGTACGTTCCTTGTCCTGCTACTGTGAATGTCGTTTGGATACCGGCTGTAGCTGGGTCCAAATCTACTGTTGCTACATTAATGGTTCCGTCTGCATCTGTGTCGTTCGTTGTAACGTTGATGGTTACTGCCGTGTCTTCATTAGTAGTAGCCGAATCGTTGTTCGCTACTGGTGCATCGTTAACTGCTGTTACTGTTACTGAGATAGTAGCAATATTGGATACTAAGCCTAGGTTGTCGTTTACAGTGTAGTTGATTGGTGTCGCTGTTCCGTTGAAGTTCAATACCGGTGTAAAGGTTACTACGCCTAAATTGTTTACCGTGTACGTTCCTTGTCCTGCTACTGTGAATGTGTTTTGGATACCGGCTGTAGCTGGGTCCAAATCTACTGTCGCTACATTAATGGTTCCGTCTGCATCTGTGTCGTTCGTTGTAACGTTGATGGTTACTGCCGTGTCTTCGTTGGTAGTAGCCGAATCGTTGTTCGCTACTGGTGCATCGTTAACTGCTGTTACTGTTACTGAGATAGTAGCAATATTGGATACTAATCCTAGGTTGTCGTTTACAGTGTAGTTGATTGGTGTCGCTGCTCCGTTGAAGTTCAATACCGGTGTAAAGGTTACTACGCCTAAATTGTTTACCGCATACGTTCCTTGTCCTGCAACTGTGAATGTGTTTTGGATACCGGCTGTAGCTGGGTCCAAATCTACTGTTGCTACATTAATGGTTCCGTCTGCATCTGTGTCGTTCGTGGTAACGTTGATGGTTACTGCCGTGTCTTCGTTGGTTGTAGCCGAATCGTTGTTCGCTACTGGTGCATCGTTAACTGCTGTTACTGTTACTGAGATAGTAGCAATATTGGATACTAATCCGTTATTGTCGTTTACAGTGTAGTTGATTGGTGTCGCTGCTCCATTGAAGTTCAATACCGGTGTAAAGGTTACTACGCCTAAATTGTTTACCGTGTACGTTCCTTGTCCTGCTACTGTGAATGTCGTTTGGATACCAGCTGTAGCTGGGTCCAAATCTACTGTTGCTACATCAATGGTTCCGTCTGCATCTGTGTCGTTCGTGGTAACGTTGATGGTTACTGCCGTGTCTTCGTTGGTTGTAGCCGAATCGTTGTTCGCTACTGGTGCATCGTTAACTGCTGTTACTGTTACTGAGATGGTAGCAATATTTGATACTAATCCGTTATTGTCGTTTACAGTGTAGTTGATTGGTGTCGCTGTTCCGTTGAAGTTCAATACCGGTGTAAAGGTTACTACGCCTAAATTGTTTACCGTGTACGTTCCTTGTCCTGCTACTGTGAATGTCGTTTGGATACCGGCTGTAGCTGGGTCCAAATCTACTGTTGCTACATCAATGGTTCCGTCTGCATCTGTGTCGTTCGTGGTAACGTTGATGGTTACTGCCGTGTCTTCGTTGGTTGTAGCCGAATCGTTGTTCGCTACTGGTGCATCGTTAACTGCTGTTACTGTTACTGAGATGGTAGCAATATTTGATACTAATCCGTTATTGTCGTTTACAGTGTAGTTGATTGGTGTCGCTGTTCCGTTGAAGTTCAATACCGGTGTAAAGGTTACTACGCCTAAATTGTTTACCGTGTACGTTCCTTGTCCTGCTACTGTGAATGTCGTTTGGATACCGGCTGTAGCTGGGTCCAAATCTACTGTTGCTACATCAATGGTTCCGTCTGCATCTGTGTCGTTCGTGGTAACGTTGATCGTTACTGCCGTGTCTTCGTTGGTAGTAGCCGAATCGTTGTTCGCTACTGGTGCATCGTTAACTGCTGTTACTGTTACTGAGATAGTAGCAATATTGGATACTAATCCTAGGTTGTCGTTTACAGTGTAGTTGATTGGTGTCGCTGTTCCGTTGAAGTTCAATACCGGTGTAAAGGTTACTACGCCTAAATTGTTTACCGTGTACGTTCCTTGTCCTGCTACTGTGAATGTCGTTTGGATACCGGCTGTAGCTGGGTCCAAATCTACTGTTGCTACATTAATGGTTCCGTCTGCATCTGTGTCGTTCGTGGTAACGTTGATGGTTACTGCCGTGTCTTCGTTGGTTGTAGCCGAATCGTTGTTCGCTACTGGTGCATCGTTAACTGCTGTTACTGTTACTGAGATGGTAGCAATATTTGATACTAATCCGTTATTGTCGTTTACAGTGTAGTTGATTGGTGTCGCTGTTCCGTTGAAGTTCAATACCGGTGTAAAGGTTACTACGCCTAAATTGTTTACCGTGTACGTTCCTTGTCCTGCTACTGTGAATGTCGTTTGGATACCGGCTGTAGCTGGGTCCAAATCTACTGTTGCTACATCAATGGTTCCGTCTGCATCTGTGTCGTTCGTGGTAACGTTGATCGTTACTGCCGTGTCTTCGTTGGTAGTAGCCGAATCGTTGTTCGCTACTGGTGCATCGTTAACTGCTGTTACTGTTACTGAGATAGTAGCAATATTGGATACTAATCCTAGGTTGTCGTTTACAGTGTAGTTGATTGGTGTCGCTGTTCCGTTGAAGTTCAATACCGGTGTAAAGGTTACTACGCCTAAATTGTTAACCGTGTACGTTCCTTGTCCTGCTACTGTGAATGTCGTTTGGATACCGGCTGTAGCTGGGTCCAAATCTACTGTTGCTACATCAATGGTTCCGTCTGCATCTGTGTCGTTCGTGGTAACGTTGATCGTTACTGCCGTGTCTTCGTTGGTAGTAGCCGAATCGTTGTTCGCTACTGGTGCATCGTTAACTGCTGTTACTGTTACTGAGATAGTAGCAATATTGGATACTAATCCTAGGTTGTCGTTTACAGTGTAGTTGATTGGTGTCGCTGTTCCGTTGAAGTTCAATACCGGTGTAAAGGTTACTACGCCTAAATTGTTAACCGTGTACGTTCCTTGTCCTGCTACTGTGAATGTCGTTTGGATACCGGCTGTAGCTGGGTCCAAATCTACTGTTGCTACATTAATGGTTCCGTCTGCATCTGTGTCGTTCGTGGTAACGTTGATGGTTACTGCCGTGTCTTCGTTGGTTGTAGCCGAATCGTTGTTCGCTACTGGTGCATCGTTAACTGCTGTTACTGTTACTGAGATGGTAGCAATATTTGATACTAATCCGTTATTGTCGTTTACAGTGTAGTTGATTGGTGTCGCTGTTCCGTTGAAGTTCAATACCGGTGTAAAGGTTACTACGCCTAAATTGTTTACCGTGTACGTTCCTTGTCCTGCTACTGTGAATGTCGTTTGGATACCGGCTGTAGCTGGGTCCAAATCTACTGTTGCTACATTAATGGTTCCGTCTGCATCTGTGTCGTTCGTGGTAACGTTGATGGTTACTGCCGTGTCTTCGTTGGTTGTAGCCGAATCGTTGTTCGCTACTGGTGCATCGTTAACTGCTGTTACTGTTACTGAGATGGTAGCAATATTTGATACTAATCCGTTATTGTCGTTTACAGTGTAGTTGATTGGTGTCGCTGTTCCGTTGAAGTTCAATACCGGTGTAAAGGTTACTACGCCTAAGTTGTTTACCGTGTACGTTCCTTGTCCTGCTACTGTGAATGTCGTTTGGATACCGGCTGTAGCTGGGTCCAAATCTACTGTTGCTACATTAATGGTTCCGTCTGCATCTGTGTCGTTCGTTGTAACGTTGATGGTTACTGCCGTGTCTTCATTAGTAGTAGCCGAATCGTTGTTCGCTACTGGTGCATCGTTAACTGCTGTTACTGTTACTGAGATAGTAGCAATATTGGATACTAAGCCTAGGTTGTCGTTTACAGTGTAGTTGATTGGTGTCGCTGTTCCGTTGAAGTTCAATACCGGTGTAAAGGTTACTACGCCTAAATTGTTTACCGTGTACGTTCCTTGTCCTGCTACTGTGAATGTGTTTTGGATACCGGCTGTAGCTGGGTCCAAATCTACTGTCGCTACATTAATGGTTCCGTCTGCATCTGTGTCGTTCGTTGTAACGTTGATGGTTACTGCCGTGTCTTCGTTGGTAGTAGCCGAATCGTTGTTCGCTACTGGTGCATCGTTAACTGCTGTTACTGTTACTGAGATAGTAGCAATATTGGATACTAATCCGTTATTGTCGTTTACAGTATAGTTGATTGGTGTCGCTGTTCCGTTGAAGTTCAATACCGGTGTAAAGGTTACTACCCCTAAGTTGTTTACCGTGTACGTTCCTTGTCCTGCTACTGTGAATGTGTTCTGGATACCGGCTGTAGCTGGGTCCAAATCTACTGTTGCTACATTAATGGTTCCGTCTGTATCTGTGTCGTTCGTTGTAACGTTGATGGTTACTGCCGTGTCTTCGTTAGTAGTAGCCGAATCATTGTTCGCTACTGGTGCATCGTTAACTGCTATTACTGTTACTGAGATAGTAGCAATATTGGATACTAATCCTAGGTTGTCGTTTACAGTGTAGTTGATTGGTGTCGCTGCTCCGTTGAAGTTCAATACTGGTGTAAAGGTTACTACGCCTAAGTTGTTTACCGTGTACGTTCCTTGTCCTGCTACTGTGAATGTCGTTTGGATACCGGCTGTAGCTGGGTCCAAATCTACTGTCGCTACATTAATGGTTCCGTCTGCATCTGTGTCGTTCGTGGTAACGTTGATCGTTACTGCCGTGTCTTCGTTGGTTGTAGCCGAATCGTTGTTCGCTACTGGTCGTATATTAGGAGTAACTGTTGATGAATTGTTGCCTGCTGCAGGATCTGCCGTAGTACTAGAAATCGTTGCTGTATTGGCATAACTACCTGATGCATTTACTGTTGCAGTTATCGTTAATGTTGCACTTGAACCGTTGTTTAACGATCCAATTGTCCACAATCCTGTAGAACTACTAAAAGTTCCAACAGTTGGTGCTGTGTTACTTACATAGGTATAACCCGCTGGCAAAACATCTGAAACAGAAACACCTTCAGCTGTACTTGGTCCTGCATTATTTGCTGTTAAAGTAAAGGTCACACTGCTTCCCACATTTGGTGTAGCATTGTTTACTGTTTTGGCTATGCTTACGTTTGCTGAAGCATCAACAAAATTTCTACCTGTTATGGATTGAAAACCGAAAACATTATTATTGATAACACTATCATTTGCTCCTTCTACATCTGAAAAATTAGAGAAACCAGCCAAATTAGTCTGAGTAACTGTGTAATTTCCTAAACTTCCAACAGGAATTAAAAATGAATAATTTCCATTTGAATCTGTTGTTGTAGCTTGGCTACTTGGCCCACTTAATGTTACGGTGGACCCTGCGATATTTCCTCCTCCTTGGACAGAAACATTACCACATAATAATGGTGAGGTTAAAACAGTGCCTTCTCTACCTGTTAAAGTTATATCTTGAAAATATATCGAATTGAGTCTTTCTACAGTAGTTCCTCCCACTGCACCAATAGTAACAACCATGGATGAACGATTCTCAAAATAAGTTGTGTATGCATATTCTGGACCTACACCTGTACCACCTTGTACTGCCGAGGTAGTCGCAGTTCCCCTAAAACTAGTAGGGGTAGTTGCAAATGTTAAATTAGTAGGACTAGAATTAAATCTTGCATCTGGCAAATTCATTTCTACATACTCTCTTAAGGTACCACCATCTCCATCAACATCTAATGCAGATGCGTAATAATTTAATCGTACCGGATTTGCAAAAGTTCCACCCGCTGTAACAAAATTAAACGCAAAAGTAATACTTGCAGGATTAGATCCATTTGTTAAAATCGAAGGCTGAAATGCATTATCAAAACCATCTGACCCTTCTGTCACAGCAGGTTTATCTAGATCAACAATTGTTGGTAGCCCTCCCGTACCATTAATCGAAGATATCGTAACTAAGGCATCTACTCCCGCTGTAACACCCGGGAAACGATATACATCTCCCACATTTGCGACACCATCATTGGTACCCGACACAAAAACAGGGTTTTGAAAACTTAAGCTTGATACTGTAATCGCAGTTGAATTACAAGCCCTTTGAGAGGAAGAATCATATACAACCAAATCTGCAGGAGCTGAAGGAAAAGGTCCACATGCGTAATTGCTATTTGTTATGATTACTCTATAGTCATAGCCATTCTGCGTTAAAGTTACACCTGTTAAATTTAAACTAGCAGTTGTTGCTCCTGAATATATTCCTCCGTTTGTAATATTGGACCATGATGAGCCGCCATTAGTACTTTGTTGCCATTGGTATTGTATCGTGCCTGAAGACCCTACAGTTACCGAAAAAACAGCATTGCCATTATTAAAAGTCAACTGATTAGAGGGCTGAGTTGTGATCGAATTACCAACAATAACCACATTAGTATACGTTCCAGTATAAGAAGCTGCAATTACAGTTCCATTTGCATTTGTTGGGGCTATTGCTCCTCCAGTTTGACCAAATTGCTGGCCAGTTGCTGCAGATGTATTGTTATTGTAATATTCATTAGAATCTGAGCAGCCATCATTATCAGAGTCTAAATCTAAATGATTAGGTAAAGAATCAGCATCCGAACTCGCTTCATAAACATCTGGAACACCGTCACTATCAGCATCGGTATAGTTGGTGGTTGAACCATCAGCTCTGGCAATATATGTTGCAGATTGTCCGCTATTATTTGTTGTGTCTAAATAGTTGGGCAAACCATCACCATCTTGATCTCCGTTTGGATTATTACCTCCAGATTCAACAGAATCTAATATACCATCATTATCATCATCTAAATCAACATTGTCATTTTTACCATCATTGTCCGTATCTTGCAAACAAACTGCATACAAGGGATTTGTGATAGCAAAATTATTTTGATTCATATCAAATTCCTTGATAAAATTGTTATTAGCATAATTATCAAATTCAATACTCGATACATCATTAAATTCATACATTACTCTACTCGGTGCACCCCCGTTTTCAGTTGCAGTACCAATTGCGTTTAAATCTGGTGGAGTATTGTTAATCAGTAGCCTTGTAGGGTCGGCTGTGGCTGTAAATCTAACTGAAGCCCCACAATCTGTAGCTAAAGCTTCATTATCTGGTCCATCTATATCATTAATGACAAATCTAAAATCGTTAACAGGAACCGGTGTAACACCATCGGCAGCTAAAAATGTAAAACGAATTCTTGATTTGTTATTTGCTAATCCAGTCCCTCCAGTTCCATGTGTATAAACAATATTATCTCCGTTTAATGTAAAAGTCCCTACCTGAAGCCCTGAAATTTTTTGAGCTCTAACAAAAGCAAGTGTAGGAATAGTTGGAGAAGTTGCTACAAACAAAGCATTATCGGTGCCAGCACCAGATGATATACTTGAGACAGCAACATTTTCGAAATTTTGCGATATCCCGAAACTATAAAAGAATAGAAAAATTAAGACAAATATCTTTTCAATAAACTTAATTTTTACCGGTTTTAAATTATTAAAGTTTAGAACTTTAAAATCTTGAGAGTAATTTATATTCATATTACAGATATTTTATTGATAAGGGACACTTTGTGTATTTTCTTAAATGATAAGTAAACCTTGATGATTAAAAAACAAAAAACAAGCTATTAACCACTCCGTCTTAATTCGAACATTTTAACATAAATGTACGTTAAAAATATCTTAATGGTTTTACTAAAACTTAAAAAAAATAAAATTTTTATTTTGGGAACAAAGTTTACAAAAAAAATCTTAAAATCAAACATAATTTTTGCTTGATAACCATAAGATATAAAACAAAACACTTGTACATCAACACTTTTCGCGAATAAAATGATTTTGGTCACAATTTAGAAACACTTGTGAATTTACAGTTTTGGACCCTAACATTGATTGTAAGGCGTTTATCGCATAGTAAAACCTTTTAATCAGAAATTAATAGGTATACTTTGAACAAAAAAATAACCCCAGCAACATCTACCACTAAAATTAATTAAAGTGAAAATAAAAAATCTTTCGACGAACAGACAAAATGTGTGGATAAGCAGTAAAATATTGAGTTTAAATAGTAGTAAAATATAGATTTAAGCCCGAAATCTATTTTAAAAAAAGTCAACTGTGTCACTATTCGTGTACTGAAGTCAATGGTTTGCGGTATTAAAAAGAGCTCTTTCCCGTGAAGACTTTAATTGATTTGTTGTAATAACTAGAAATGTTAAACCAACATTCACAACAAATGTCATTAACATTAATCGAATTTTCAGAAGGCAACTCAAGTTCGCCTACCTCAAGATAATTGTATACGAACTTGGTAAAAAGCCTTATTGGCAATTTATTGAAGACAGTTAAAAGGAAGGCACGATCGAACTTACCTCTTGTGAAACTAAATCAAGACTAATCTGTTTCTTAGAATATAAATTTGAATAATTAAAACTAAATAAATTCAATCAATATCCTCCATTTAGAGTAAAATCCAGTTGCAATCAGAACTAAGAAGTAGTCTGATTGTTCCAATTCAAGGCGAAGCTCAGGCAAACAAAAATAATCACTGGGGAGATTGAGTATATTCTACACCTAAGTAAAATATTTATTTAAAGAATTTACAACTAAGGAATTACACTTTTGACATAAAAACAACAGTATCACATTTAGATAAAGAGCGAGTAAGATTTGAAGAACTATAAAAAAGCAAAAAGGCTGCACTCATAATATGCAGCCTTTTTTTATACTTTTTAACAGCCTTCTATACCACAGCTATCTCCCGAAGAATCATTAAGTAATTGCGGTTTTACTATAAAATCACCTTCGTCCCAAACTTTATTTAAAGTGTTCACAAAAGTCTCGACATGTTGCGCTCCAGATACCGCATATTTATTATCGAATACAAAAAAAGGAACACCTTGTACACCAATTGCATTAGCCTCGGCTATATCAGCGCGAACTTCGGCAACATATTTATCTGATGAAAGAACCTCTTCAATTTCAGTAGAAGGAAGTCCTGCAGCAAGTCCTAAATCAAAAAGCGTATTGTTGTCGTTTACATCCTTGCCATCCGTTAAATAGGCTTTTAGAAGCAATTCTTTTAACGCATCACCCAAGTTATACTTTTTAGCTAAATGCAACAATTGATGCGCCTTTAACGAATTAGCCATAATCGCATTTTCAAAATGAAAATCCAAACCTGAATTAGCTGCATTTTGGGTCATGTTGGCTAACATCTCCTTTGCCCAATCGGTATCTTTTCGATATTTTTCAGCCAAATGATCAACCAAGTTATCATCAGGAGAGGCAACGAAATTAGCATCTAACTGAAAGCTTTTCCATTCAATTTCCACAGTCTCTTTAAACTTGAACTGTTCAAGTGCAACCTCTAGCCTTCTCTTTCCGATATAACAAAACGGACACATAATATCCGACCATATTTGAATTTCTAAAGTATTTTGCATCTGTTCTATAATTTAAAAAATTATTGTTTGTATATACAAATGTACAACACTAAATAAAAACTACGTCTGCCATTATGCTTTAATTAAGAGTTTAAAGCTAGTTTTAAAACATAAAAAAACCATCAAAATTACTTTTGATGGTTTTGTATTATTGAGAATTTTATTCTTTTACGAAATAAGGTCTAACACTACTGAAGGAAACAAACCTAGTGCAATATTCAAAACTATTGCAATAACAGCAACTGCATAAATTATAACCGGCGTTCCAGTTCTCGTCTCATTCGCATCCTTAGTGAACATGGCTAATATAAGTTTAAAGTAATAACCAACACTGATAATTGAATTGATCACAGCAACAATAACTAGGGCAAGATATCCAGCTTTTATGGTATCACTAAACAAAACCAACTTAGCAAAGAAGCCTGCGAAAATAGGAATACCTGCCATAGACAGCAAAGCGGCAGTCAAGATCACAGCCAATAAAGGATTTGTTTTTCCTAAACCATGAAAATTTACAATATCTTCATTATCTCTATTTTTACATACATACAACACCACACTAAAAGCCGCTATTCCAGCAAGTGCGTAGGCAGAAGTATAATACAATAAACTACCTGCAGCAGTAGACAGACTTAATAAAGTCATCAACATAAAACCCGCGTGCGAAATACCAGAAAAAGCCAACATTCGCTTTACATTAACTTGACGTAATGCCATAATATTTCCAACCGTCATCGAAGCCATCGATATAATGACAACAACCAATTGGAAGGATTCAGAAACATCAGCATTCATTACCGAAAGTAACTTGAACAAAGTAGCAATAGCAACCACCTTAGCCAAAGTACTCATCAAAGCTGTAGTTAGTGCAGGAGATCCTTCGTAAACATCTGGAGCCCAAAAATGGAACGGTACAGCAGCAACTTTAAATAACATACCAATGGTAAGCAACACAATTCCGATAGGGAACCAAATAGGCAATTCGGCTGATTGAGATAGTTCACTAATTTCAGTAACATCAAAACTACCCATTGCTCCATAAATTAAACAAATACCGAACAATATAATACCTGAAGCAAATGAACCCATCAAGAAATATTTCATCCCCGCTTCGTTACTTTTTAAACTCAATCGATCGCTTGCAGCTAAGATGTAAAGTGCAATAGATAAAACTTCGATTCCTAAAAAGAACATCGCTAAATTTCCAAAGGCAACCATAGCAACAGCGCCGGCTAACAAAAATATTTTGATAGCAATAAAGTCAGAAATTTTAGACTGATTTTGTTCATAAAAATTATGCCCCAAAGCAACCAAGAAAATTGTCAAAACAATAAACAATGATGAAAATGCTCCTGAAAATTTACTTACAACAATCATGTTGTTATAAAAACTAGCAGGCGTATCCATTTCCGAAATTGTCAAACCAAGTACACCCAAAAGACCAATAATCGTAATTGGAACAATGGCTTTACGTAAATTAAATATTTCAAATAAAAGGCATAAAACACCTAATCCTATTATAGCTATTAATGTATTCATTTCTTATTTGACTTAGTTAATTCGGTTGATTTGTGTTAAAATTTCTTCAAGACTTGGCGTAATCAAGTCGGTAATTGGTTTAGGATACATTCCGAAAAAGAACAACACTCCAATAATGATAATAAAAGTAATCGCTTCAGATAAAGTAACATCAGCAAATACTTTGTTATTGGTTTCTCCTAACATTACATGCTGGTACATTTTCAACATGTAGTATGCTCCCAAAATAATCGTTATTCCTCCCAATATAGCGAACCAAACATTGATGCCGTATAAACTGTAAAGAACGGTAAACTCCCCTACAAAGTTAAAGGTAGTTGGTAAAGCTACAGAGGCCAAAACCAATATTAAAAATAGTGAACTAAATTTAGGAGCTTGAGTTCGCACACCACCCATTTCTGAGATTAATCTAGTTTCATATCTTCTAAACAAAACTTCAGCTGCATAAAACAATCCTACAACAACAAATCCGTGAGCGATCATTTGCAAAACTGCACCACGCAATCCATCTAATGTTAATGTATATGTTCCAGCTGCAATTAAACCTACGTGTGCCAACGAAGAATAAGCTAATAATTTCTTCAAATCTCTTTGTCTAAGCGCCACTATTGATCCATAGATAACACCTGCAATACCAAGACCTATAAAAACAAACATGTACTCTTTAGCCGCTAGAGCCGTAAGAGGTAATTGCCAACGGATAACACTATATAAACCCATTTTTAACATGATACCCGAAAGTAACATTGTTCCAACGGTTGGCGCTTTTTGGTAAACAGCAGCTTGCCAAGTATGAAATGGAATCAAAGGAATTTTAATTGCATAAGCTAAAAAGAAAGCAAGGAAAATCCAAAACTGCTCGTCAGCTGACAAATCCAATTGATACAAATCTTCTAAAAGTAAACTTCCAGCTTTTTGGTACATGTACACAAAAGCCACCAACATAAATAAAGAACCTGCAAGGGTGTAAATAAAGAATTTAACTACTGCCCTTTTGCGTGACTCTGAATCGCCATTACCCCACAATAAAGCTATAAAGTAAATAGGAACAAGTGCCAATTCCCAGAAAACATAATACAACAATCCATCACTTGCTAAAAACGTTCCGACCATTGCAAAGGACATGAACAAAACTAATGCATAGAAAGCTTTCGTGTTTTCAAATTTGGAACCCAATGAAGAAAGGATAATTATAGCTGTAAGAACGGTAGTCAATAACAACATGGCTATTGATAACCCATCTACTTTAAGTGCAAAAGATATATTAGGTTGCGCGATCCATTGCTGAATGAAGTTGGCATTTTGACCTAAATTATATTGATTTAGTATAACGATAGAAGCAGCTGCTGCCACTATACTGAAAAGTAAAGCTACTTTCGAAGCTAATTTATCACCTGAAAGAAAAGTGACAAAAGCACCTACTAAAAGAATAATTAAAATAAGAGATACATTCATAATATACGTTTATTGAGCTAAGAATAAATAAGAAACGATGGCACAAAGACCCAACACAAATACAAAAAGATAGAGTCCGATACTTCCAGTTTGTATTTTCTTACCTTGATAGCTTAATTCATTAGTCACTTTTCCAAAACCTAAAACTAAAGCTGATAAACCTGTCTCAACAGTATCTCTAAAAAAGTTAGAAAGAGCATTGATTGGTTTCACAAATATTGCATCGTAAACTTCATCAACATAATACTTGTTGTATATCGTTTTAGATAATCCAGTAAGCGCTTCGTCTTGAACAGGTACATTATTTTGCTTAACAAATTTGATGTAAGCTAGACCAATACCAAACAATCCACCAATAATAGCAACACCCATCAACATGTATTCAGTAGTACCTAAATGATGTGCAGCGGTAGCTAACTTTGGTAAAATCGGAATTAAATAGTGATTCAACCAACTGTTTCCTGGCAAACTAATAACACCACCTACTGTCGCTAAGATTGCTAATATTATTAATGGAATGGTTATCAAAGCTGGACTTTCGTGTAAATGATGTTTTTGCTCAGCAGTTCCTCTAAATTCTTGAAAGAACGTCAAGAACATCAATCGGAACATATAAAAAGCAGTCATGATAGAAGCGATACTTGCCACAACCCATAATGGAATATTATGATGGAAAGCAACTAACAATATTTCATCCTTAGAGAAGAAACCTGAAAACAAAGGAACACCAGAAATGGCTAATGAAGCAATCAACATCGTAATAAATGTAATTGGCATTGCTTTACGTAAACCACCCATATTACGCATGTCTTGTTCTCCGTGCAAAGCATGAATAACTGATCCTGAACCTAAGAACAAACAAGCTTTGAAGAACGCATGCGTGATTACATGAAATACAGCTACTTCATAAGCTCCTAAACCTAAAGCCAAAAACATTAATCCTAATTGAGAAACAGTAGAATAGGCCAACACTTTTTTGATATCGTTTTGTAACAAACCAATTGTAGCAGCAACCAAAGCAGTTACAGCACCTACAATTGCAATTACATTCTGAACATCTGGTGTTAAATCAAATAAAAAGTTCAAACGTGTTATCATAAAGATACCCGCCGTAACCATGGTAGCGGCGTGAATCAATGCAGAAACAGGAGTTGGTCCTGCCATTGCATCTGGCAACCAAGTATACAAAGGAATTTGAGCCGATTTACCACAAGCTCCAATAAACAATGCGAAACCTGCAACAGTAAGCCAATACATATCCACATTACTTCCGGTTGTGATGGCCGCTTTTAAACTAGTATAATCAACCGTCGAGAATAAACTTCCTAAGATGAAAATTCCAATCAACAATCCTAAATCACCAATACGGTTCATGATGAAAGCTTTCTTTGCAGCATCATTATATTCTTGATTTTTGTACCAAAATCCAATTAACAAGTACGAGCAAAGACCAACGCCTTCCCAACCGATAAACATTACCAATAGGTTACTTCCTATTACTAAAGTAATCATGAAAAAAATGAACAAATTCAAGTACGCAAAAAACTTGTGCATGTTTTCGTCATCATGCATGTAACTGATAGAATACAAATGAATCAATGATCCGATTCCTGTTACAAAAAGCAACCACAATAAAGAAAGTTGATCCAACTGAAATCCGAAATCAACTTTAAAATTGCTAATCTGAATCCAATCAAACAAAGCAATACGAATACCCTCCGGTTGCGCCGCTAATCCTCCAAAAAAGTAAACTGTAGCTACAAAACTAACTACAACTGCAAGTGTACCTATGACACCCGAAACCGTTTTGCCAAGGCTTTTGCCAAAAAACACATTCAATAAAAATCCTAAAAAAGGAGCAAGAACTAAAACTAAAGCTATATTGGTATTCATCTCCATTTATCCTTTTAAGTTTTTTAAATTATCAATAGTAATTGAGCCAAGATTTCTGAAAATAGAAACCAAAATAGCCAATCCTACTGCAACCTCTGCTGCTGCAACTGCCATCGAAAAGAACACAAAAACTTGTCCTTGTGCATCTTGATGGTAAGTTGAAAATGCTACAAAAAGCAAATTCACCGCATTCAACATAATTTCAATAGACATAAATACGATAATGGCATTTCGTCTGTACAACACTCCAAAAATCCCAATACAAAAAAGTATGACACTCAAGAATATGTAATTTTCAATACCAATGTGGTTTAAAATATTATTCATCTTATTTCTGCAATTTTTCTTTTTTAGACAATAATACTGTTCCAATCATCGCAACCAATAATAATATCGAAGCAAATTCAAACGGAACCATGTATTCATTCAGTAACACTTTACCAAGCACTTTGATTGATTGATAATCCTCGCCAGTAGTTACATATTCTCCAACAATTGGCTTTGAATTAATGAAAATCAATATCAAAACCGCACAAATCAAACAGAACGAAACAATAGCTCCTAAACGGGTAATTCGCGGGCGGTGCACTTCTTTCTGTTCATTTAAATTCATCAACATGATCGTAAAGAGAAACAAAATCATGATAGCCCCTGAGTAAACAATGACGTGAACTATTGCTAAAAATTGCGCATTCAATAAAAGGTAATGTCCTGCGATAGAGAAAAAACAAATCACTAAATAAATAGCACTGTGAATTGGGTTTCGACTAAAAATAGTTAAAAATGCGGTGGCTAAAGTAATTGCAGCCAATACACAAAATATGATAAGTACTGTAGACATTAGTTAGCGTTTTTAAGTTGAGTATTTTTCATAGCCATTTCCAAAGGCATTACTAATCTGTCTTTGCCAAAGATAAAATCTTCTCTCTCATAGCTTGACGGTACAAGAACTTTACTTGTTGTAAGGTAGATGGCGTCTTTCGGACAAGCCTCTTCACAAAGACCGCAAAAAATACAACGCAACATATTAATTTCATAAATAGAAGCATATTTCTCCTCACGATACAAATGCTTTTCATCCGCTTTACGCTCTTCGGCTTTCATAGTAATAGCTTCAGCCGGGCATGATAAGGCACATAAACCACAAGCGGTACAGTTTTCACGACCTTGTTCGTCACGCTTTAACATGTGTTGCCCGCGGTAAACCGGACTCATGGCACGAACTTGCTCCGGGTATTGTATGGTAACCTTTCTAGTAAACAAATGCTGAATGGTGATAAGCAATCCCTTGATAATCGCAACAAGGTACATGCGCTCCCAAAAAGTCATCTCCTTGTTGGAGACTAACTTTTTTCTTCCCGATAAGGATATACTTTCTATTGACATTTTTTATTTTTATTTGAAGCTTATTCCTGCTATTCGTTTCAATCTTTTATCCTGATAAAAATCAGGCTAAAAGGATTTTCACTACTATCAGGGCTAGGGCTTACGGTAAACAACTCTAATTTCTTCCTGGTTTTAGTACAGCTAACTTAATTTATAATCCAAAATAAGCAGCGATATCAGCTCTTAAAATTACAATTCCGGTAATTATAATATTGATAATCGAAAGCGGAATCAAAATTCTCCATCCTAAGTTCATCAATTGATCGTATCTAAATCTAGGAATCGTCCAACGTACCCACATGTAGAAAAAGATAAACCCACACAACTTGATAAATAAAGCACCAAACCCTAAAATATTCGCCGCATTCACTCCCCAATTTTCAACAACCCAACTCATTCCTGGATAATTATACCCTCCAAAAAACAAGACCGCTAAAATAGTAGAAGAAATGAACATATTTGCATATTCAGCAAATAAATAAAAGCCCATTTTCATAGACGAATATTCCGTGTGGTAACCTCCAATTAATTCACTTTCGCACTCCGCTAAATCAAAAGGAGTTCTGTTCGATTCTGCAAAAGCACAAATTAAAAAGATTACAAACGAAAGTGGTTGGTAAAATACATTCCAGTTCATTCCAGCTTGCTGTGCAGAGATTTCTCTTAAACTTAAAGTTCCAGTCATCATCAACAAAGCAATCATTGAAAGTCCCATGGCAACCTCATACGACACCATTTGCGAAGCAGCACGAACCGCTCCCATCAACGAGAACTTATTGTTCGAAGCCCATCCTCCAATCATGATTCCGTAAACACCCACAGACACCACTCCAAAAAAGTAGAGTAAACCAATGTTCAAATCGGTTGCTTGTAATAAAATATCTCTTCCAAACAAATGCAACCTGTCTCCCCACGGAATCACAGCACTTGTCATTAAAGCCGTACTCATAGCAATAGCTGGACCTACAAAAAACAAGAAACGGTTTGGCGTATTTGGCTCAAACTCTTCTTTAGAGAATAATTTTAAACCATCAGCTAGTGGTTGAAACAAACCTAGCGGACCCGCTCTGTTTGGTCCTACACGATCTTGCAACCATGCTGCCACTTTACGCTCTGCCCAAGTAGAATACATTGCCATTAACATCGTCAACGCAAAAACGGCAACAATGATGACACTTTTTTCAATTATAATAACGCTATCCATTGTTCTCGGTAGTATTAAAAGTTGTACTTCCTTCGTTTGTCAATGGAATTTCAGCCATACTGATTTTTTTACGATCTACTGCTCTACCCAACAAAATGTTCTCTTCAGTTGCAATTTGCACTTTTTCTAACTTTCTGTTGTATTTGTTCACGTTGATTACAGAATCTTTTTCAAAAGCTCTTGGTCCTTCAATAGTCCAGTCAGCTACATCTTTGTGGTCAAAACGACAACCGTTACAAATGAACTCATCAACTTCATGGTATTCATCTTTACGACCAGTTACGCGCTGAATTTCGTCACCAAACATCCAAACAGTAGTTTTACCTGAACAAGTAGGACAATCTCTGTGTGCATTATACGGTTTGCTAAACCAAACTCTTGATTTGAATCTAAACGTTTTATCCGTTAAAGCGCCGACAGGACACACATCAATCATGTTTCCTGAAAACTCATTGTCAATTGCTTTTGAAATACATGTTGAAATATTAGAGTGATCTCCTCTATCCATAACACCGTGCACGCGCTCATCTGTTAATTGGTCAGCCACCATTACACAACGGTAACAAAGGATGCAACGATTCATGTGTAACTGAATATTCGGACCAATATCTTCTGGCTCAAAAGTTCTTTTCTCTTCAATAAAACGAGTTTCTGACTTTCCGTGCTCAAAACTTAAGTTTTGCAAATCACATTCACCAGCTTGATCACAAACTGGGCAATCTAAAGGGTGATTGATCAATAAAAACTCAGTTACCGATTTTCTGGCTTCTTGAACTCTTGGTGATGATTTACTATTCACTTCCATTCCGTCCATACAGCCTGTAACACATGATGCCATTAATTTTGGCATAGGTCTTGGGTCTGCATCGCTACCTTTGGCAACTTCAACTAAACAACAACGGCATTTTCCACCGCTTCCTTTTAGTTTAGAATAATAACACATCGCTGGCGGTACTACCTCACCACCTATCATACGTGCTGCTTGCAGGATAGTTGTTCCTTGTTCTACTTCTATTGACTGTCCGTCTATTGTTACTTTCATTTCTTTATTAGTTTCAAGTTTAAAGTTTCATATTTCAGGAGTTGTCCTGAATTTGAAACCTGAAACGTTTTATACTGTTTGCTTTGCTACTAGGTGCTTTACTTGTTCAAAAGGCTCGGCAACAAAATGATTTCTATTTTTGATTTTCTCTGGGAAACGAATGTGGTATTCAAATTCATCTCTAAAGTGACGAATCGCAGCCGCTACTGGCCATGAAGCAGCATCACCTAAAGGACAAATCGTATTTCCTTCAATTTTACTTTGAATACTCAACAACAATTCGATATCTTCCTCACGTCCGTGTCCGTTTTCAATACGGTGCAATACTTTTTCTAACCAACCCGTACCTTCACGACATGGTGAACATTGCCCACAACTTTCATGATGATAAAAACGAGAAAAATTCCATGTGTTACGAACGATACAAGCTGTATCATCATAAACAATAAAACCTCCTGAACCCAACATCGATCCTGTAGCAAATCCACCATCACTCAAAGACTCATAAGTCATCAAACGATCTTCGCCATTTGCTGTTTTGTAAATCAAATTTGCTGGCAAAATTGGCACAGAACTTCCTCCTGGTACAAACGCTTTCAATGGTCTGTCAGAACTCATACCACCCAAATATTCATCTGAGTTCATGAATTCGTACACACTTAATCCTAAATCAATTTCGTAAACACCAGGGTTTTTAATATTTCCTGAAGCAGAAATTAATTTGGTTCCCGTAGATCTACCTATACCGATTTTAGCATAGTCAGCACCTGAATTGTTTACAATCCATGGCACGGCTGCAATGGTTTCAACATTATTCACTACCGTTGGATTAGCCCATAAACCAGATACTGCAGGAAACGGCGGCTTGATTCTTGGGTTTCCTCTTTTACCTTCTAACGACTCAATAAGAGCAGTCTCTTCTCCACAAATATAGGCACCACCACCAATTTGAACATGTAAATCCAAATCGTATCCGGTACCTAAAATATTTTTACCCAACCATCCGGCAGCTTTCGCCTCAGCAATGGCGCGTTCTAAAATTTTATACACCCACATGTACTCTCCACGAATGTAGATGTACGATAAATTTGCACCAAGAGCATAACTTGAGGTAATCATTCCTTCAATCAATAAGTGCGGAATGTACTCCATCAAATAACGATCCTTAAAAGTACCCGGCTCCGACTCATCAGCATTACAAACCAAGTGTCTTGGCTTACCCGATTTTTTGTCGATAAAACTCCACTTCATCCCTGCAGGGAACCCTGCTCCACCACGACCACGTAATCCTGAAGTCTTTACTTCTTCTACTACTTCGTCAGGTGTCAAGGTTTTTAAAGCTTTTTCTACAGAAGCATAACCACCATTAGCGCGGTACACCTCGTAAGTTTTAATTCCTGGAATATTTACTTTATCTAATAATATTTTCTGTGACATATTATTTATCGTGTAGAATTATTGTATTGTTTTTGCAATCATCAATTAACTGATCTACTTTTTCTTTGGTCAAATGTTCCTTGTAAAAATCACCCAACTGCATCATTGGAGCATATCCACAAGCACCTAAACACTCTACTCCTCGAACTTCGAATAAACCGTCTGCCGTAGGTTCTCCAACCTTTACACCTAATTTTTCGCAAGTATAATCCATCAAGTCCTCTACTCCATTCAAACAACAAGGTGATGTTTGGCAAAATTCAAACATGTATTTACCAACTGGTCGACGGTTGAACATGGTATAAAACGAAACTACTTCATACACCTCAACCGGTTTTATCGAAAGGATCTCCGCTACTTTATCTTGCAATTCAATACTCAACCAATCATTGTGAGCATCTTGAACTTCATGCAAAACAGGAAGTAAAGCTGATTTTTGTTTGCCCTCTGGATAATGACTTATTAGCTCATTGATGCGAGTCATCAAGGCTTCAGTCATATTTATTTCTTGTTTGTACTGTGTTCTTTCCATTTTAAATATTTTAAATTTTGAATTATAAACTTTAAATGTTTTGAATACTTTATAATTTAAAATTCATCATTTATAATTTTACTAAGCGTCTAACTCTCCCGCAATTACATTTAAACTTGACAAAATAACAATCGCATCAGATAGTAACGAACCTTTAATCATTTCTGGATACGCTTGGTAGTATATAAAACAAGGTCTACGGAAATGCAAACGGTATGGGGTTCTACTTCCATCGGTTACCAAATAAAAACCAACTTCACCATTTCCTCCTTCAACAGGATGGTAAATTTCAGCCACTGGTACTGGAACTTCACCCATAACAATCTTAAAGTGATAAATTAAAGATTCCATGTTGTTATATACATCTTCTTTTGGAGGCAAGTAATAATCTGGTACATCAGCATGGTATTCATTTCCTGCTGGCATTTTATCCAACGCTTGACGAATAATGCTTAAACTCTCCCAAACCTCGGCATTACGAACGCAAAAACGATCGTAAGTATCACCTGATTTTCCTACCGGTACGATGAAATCAAAATCTTCGTATGAAGAATAAGGTTGTGCAACACGCACATCATAATCTACACCAGCTGCACGCAAGTTAGGACCCGTAAAACCATAAGCCATAGCTTGTTCTGCAGTGATCGCTCCAACATTAACGGTACGGTCAATAAAGATTCTATTTCTTTCAAAAAGGTTTTCAAACTCTTTCCAAGCAACTGGAAATTCTTCTAAAAACACATCTAATTTTCTAAAAGCTTCTGGAGACCAATCTCTTTCAAAACCACCAATACGACCCATATTTGTTGTCAAACGAGCACCACAAATTTCTTCGTAAATCTCATATACTTTTTCTCTAAATTGAAAAACATATAAGAAACCAGTGTAAGCTCCAGTATCAACTCCTAAAATAGAGTTACAAATAATATGATCGGTAATACGCGCTAATTCCATTACTATAACACGCAAGTACTGCGCACGTTTTGGAACCTCAATACCTAACAATTTTTCTAAAGTCATCCACCAACCCATATTATTGATAGGCGATGAACAATAATTCATCCTATCTGTAAGGGGAGTGATTTGATAAAAAGGTCGGTTCTCGGCGATTTTTTCGAATGCTCTGTGAATATATCCAATTGTAGGCTCTGCCTCTAAAATACGTTCCCCATCCATCAACAAGATATTTTGAAAAATACCGTGTGTAGCTGGGTGCGTAGGCCCTAAATTTAGAATCGAAAGCTCGCTTCCGTCTTCATTTAGTTGCTCTGCAATTCGTTTAGCATAGCGATGCTCTGGTGGTAATAATAGTTCTGACATTTAGTTAATGTGAAAAATTATAATATTTTTTTTAGCAATTTTTGACAGTACGACCGAAGAAACGATCGTCTTTATCCGTTCTTCCGCTGTCTTCCATCGGAAACTCTTTACGCATGGGGAACGAAATCATTTCATCCATATTCAAAATACGTTTCAATTGTGGATGACCAATGAAGTTAATACCGTAAAAATCGTATGCTTCACGCTCCATCCAATTAGAACTTAAAAAGATGTTGGAAATGGTTTTAATTTCAGGATTAGCGCCATTTAAATACGCTTTGATTCGGATTCTTTTGTTCTCGTACCAATTGTGCAGGTGATATACCACTGCAAACTGATGATCTTCATCATTATCAGGGTAATGAATACCGCATAAATCAGTTAAGAAATGAAAACGTAATGTAGGATCATTTTTCAAAAAAAGGATGATAGCAGTAATTTTATCTGAACTCGCTTCAAATGAAAATATATCTTGTTCTTGTTTGAAGTCAAAAACAGCTGAATCAAAAGTTTCAACTAGTTTTTCTTGAATTTGTGTAGTTTCTAGCGCCATTCTTTATTTGATATTATAAGAAGCTAATAATTCTTGGTATTCAGGTGAACTTCTGCGTCTCACCGATTCAGTTTTTACCAATTCTTGCAATTTCATTACACCATCAACAATTTGTTCTGGTCTAGGTGGACATCCTGGCACATAAACATCTACAGGAATTACTTTATCAATACCTTGTAAAACAGAATACGTATCGAAAATACCACCAGATGAAGCACAAGCACCAACAGCAATTACCCAGCGAGGCTCAGACATTTGCTCGTATACTTGACGCAAGATAGGCGCCATTTTTTTTGATATTGTTCCCATTACTAGTAACATATCCGCTTGACGAGGCGAAAAACTCACACGCTCTGATCCGAAACGGGCCAAATCATAATGTGAAGCCATTGTTGCCATAAATTCGATTCCACAACAAGAGGTTGCAAATGGCAAAGGCCATAATGAATTGGCACGAGCCAAACCCACAACATCATTCAGTTTTGTAGCAAAAAAACCTTCACCAACAACACCTTCTGGAGGGGCAACCATAGTTACATTTGAATTACTCATCTTTTGAAAAATTATGAAGTATGAATTATGAATTGTGAGTTCATAATTAAAATTTTAAAACATCCTTTTAAAACACATTAGAAATTAGAATCTATGGCATTCGCTAGTTCCAATTCCTAAATATTCTTTATTCCCACTCGAGTGCCTTCTTTTTGATAATGTAAAAGAAACCCACCAAAAGCAACAACATAAAAACAACCATCTTGATCATTCCATCCATTCCTAGTTCTCTAAAATTTACAGCCCAAGGATATAAAAAGATAACCTCAACATCAAAAAGAACAAAAAGAATAGCTACCAAGAAATATTTAACAGAAAAAGGAATACGCGCATTACCTACGGATTCGATTCCACATTCGAAATTTTTATCCTTCACCTCCGAAGATCGCTTAGGACCTAATTTACCCGAAACTAAAATAGTACCTACAACAAAACCTACAGCTAAAATGAACTGCATAAGGATTGGAATGTAATTTAATTGATCTGATTGCATATAATGGTTTTTACGAATAACAATAAGCTACAAAGATAACTTTCAAAAAATTAAATACCAATTAAAACTTAGAAATACATGACTACTACAACGATGTAAATTTGCAATTTTTATCAATTATAAATAAGGCTTTAATAAATAATTAAGAGCTGTTTAAGCTTGATTTTTTACGAATATGTAAATTTTCGATTCCATCAATCTTTCCGATGATGCATATTCATAAAAAAAGCGTCCCGATATATTCGGGACGCCTTAAACATTCGTAGGCAATAAAAAAGTATTTTTTATGCTTAGATCACTGCTACTTTCGCAGCAACTTTTCCTTTTCTTCCTTCTTCTTCTTCGTAACTAACTCTGTCACCTTCGCGCAATTCTTCCGCGTTGATTCCTGAAGCGTGAACGAAAATGTCTTTTCCTGTTTCTTCGTCTGTAATGAATCCGTAACCTTTAGACTCATTGAAAAATTTAACTGTACCTGTACGCATTGTAATAGTAATAATAATTTATAATGTAGCAAATGTAATATTTAATACAATACGAAAAACGTTCGAGGCTTTTTATTTTGTAAAATTATTGATATTCAACGTTTTCTAGGACTCTTACGTTTCCTAGGTCACTTATTTTAATTGAATATGTAACTCATTTAGTTGCGAAACATCTATTGCAGATGGTGCATCAATCATCACATCGCGACCCGAATTGTTTTTTGGGAAAGCAATAAAATCACGAATTGTTTCTTGTCCACCCAAAATCGCAACAAGTCGATCTAGTCCAAATGCTAATCCTCCGTGAGGTGGTGCACCAAACTGAAAAGCATCCATCAAGAAACCAAACTGCGCTTTAGCCTCTTCTGGAGTAAAGCCTAAATATTTAAACATTAATTGCTGTGTTTCTTTGTCATGAATACGAATAGAACCTCCACCAATTTCGTTACCATTCAAAACCATATCATAAGCATTAGCACGAACTTGACCAGGATTGGTTTCTAGCAAGTGCATATCTTCTGGTTTTGGAGAAGTAAACGGGTGATGCATCGCGTGGTAACGACCACTTTCTTCATCAAATTCTAACAAAGGAAAATCTACTACCCATAGCGGTGCAAATTCCGCTGGATTTCTCAATCCTAAACGAGTGGCTAACTCCATACGCAAAGCACTTAATTGCGTACGCGTTTTATCTGCTGGTCCTGAAAGCACGAAAATCATATCTCCTGCTTTTGCACCAGTTATTTTTGCCCATTGTTGCAAATCATCTTGATCGTAAAATTTATCTACTGATGATTTAAAAGTACCATCCTCATTGCATTTTACATATACCATTCCCGACGCACCCACTTGAGGACGTTTTACCCAGTCAATTAACCCATCAATTTCTTTACGAGTATAATTTCCAGCTCCTGGCACTGCTATACCTACAACTAATTCTGCTGCATTAAAAACAGGGAATTCTTTGTGTTGAGCTACGGCATTTAACTCTCCAAACTCCATCCCAAAGCGGATGTCTGGCTTGTCATTTCCATAGGTTTTCATGGCGTAGTCGTAAGTAATTCTTGGGAATTTATCTACTTCAATGCCTTTAATTTCTTTTAGTAAATGTCTTGTTAATCCTTCAAAGACATTCAATATATCTTCTTGCTCAACAAAAGCCATCTCACAATCGATTTGTGTAAATTCCGGCTGTCTGTCGGCACGTAAATCTTCGTCACGGAAACATTTTACAATTTGAAAATATTTATCCATTCCACCTACCATCAATAATTGTTTGAAGGTTTGAGGTGATTGCGGTAAGGCATAAAACTGCCCTTCATTCATGCGAGAAGGCACTACGAAATCTCTAGCTCCTTCTGGAGTCGATTTAATAAGATAAGGCGTTTCTACTTCACAGAAATCCAAATCAGATAAATACTTACGAACTTCCATGGCCACTTTGTGACGGAAAAGCAAACTGTTTTTAACTGGATTACGACGGATATCTAGGTAACGGTATTTCATACGAATATCTTCGCCACCATCTGTTTCATCTTCTATTGTAAAAGGTGGAGTTAAGGCTGCATTCAAGATTTGTAATTCTGAAACCAAGATCTCGATATCACCCGTACTCATGTTTTTATTTTTGGCCTCACGCTCAATCACGGTACCTTTTACCTGAATAACAAATTCACGGCCTAAAGTTTTAGCTAACTCAAAAACTGTTTTTTCAGTACGACTTTCGTCAAAAATTAATTGTGTAATTCCGTAACGATCACGCAAGTCAACCCAATTCACAAATCCTTTATCACGAGATTTTTGAACCCAACCTGCCAATGTAACTTCGTTATTGATATGCGTGGCATTCAACTCACCACAATTATGACTTCTATACATGTTTTACAAATTTATTATTTAAGCGCTACAACGCGGGTGCAAATTTAGGACTAATATTCAATAATGGATTGCCAAAGCTTAAATTTTACCATCAAAGCGATGGCAAACTTGAAAGCCAATGTTAAGTTTTACTCCAATGTTACCAAATTGTTAACTTAAAGTTTTTTTATTGTAAAATAGTTTTTATATTTGTGACTATAAATGAAACTTTTAAAAACCTACATCATGAAAAAATATATCATCATTGCCGTATTACTATTTACTGGAATCGTATCTGCTCAAGAAAACAATCCAAAACTAGAAGCTATTGGAGAATTAGTAAAAACAACTTACTATTATGAAAATGGAAATGTACAACAAGAAGGATTTTTCAAAAACGGAAAACTAGAAGGAATCTGGACATCGTATGCTGAAAATGGTAACAAACTAAGTGTTGCTACCTACAGTAATGGTGAAAAAACAGGAAAATGGTTATTCTGGAATGGAATCAATCTCAATGAAGTTGACTACTCAAACAATAGAGTTGCTACTGTAAAAACTTGGAAACAAGATGCGATAGTTAACAATTAACATCAAAAAATATAAAGGTTAAAAAAAAAGCTTTCGAGATATTCGAAAGCTTTTTTTTGCACCAGCATCACCTTTAATAATTTAATCTGGTTTTACCATTTTTAATACTTCACATTAAAATCAAATACAATGTGAAGCATTAATCTTTTACCAAAAAATAGTATAGAATGCAGCTATTAATGACAACACAATCAACATTCCTACTGTAAAGGCAGGACTCATTTTAAACATTGCTCGATCAATTTCAAGACCATTGGTTTTAACACCTCTTGACGTTTCGTACAAACTAATACTCACCATACCCATTATACAAATCAAGAATACAAACCCCATACGATCAATAAACGGAATTTCATACAATCCATCTGCATTTGGTACTGCAAACCCTGTTGAATATATAAATGACAAATCAACAACAGCTGGCATAAATTTGAAAGCAAGCGACAGCAAGAAACCACCAATGGTTGCAAACAAAGCCGCATTTGAAGTTGTTTTCTTCCAGAAGAAACCAAGAATAAACATGGCGAAAACTCCAGGACTTACAAAACCTGTGTACTCCTGAATGTATTGAAATCCTCCTTTTTTATCAATTCCTAAAAATGGAGCCACAACTACAGCAATCAGCATAGCAACTACGATTGCTTTTTTACCAATGCTAACAAGTTTCTTCTCATCGGCATCCACATTTAGTTTCGTCTTGTAAATGTCTAAAGTAAAAATAGTAGCAATACTATTCGCTTTTCCAGCCAACGAAGCTACAATAGCAGCAGTAAGTGCAGCAAAAGAAAGCCCTTTTAAACCTACTGGAAGTAAATTTAACAAAACAGGATAAGCACGATCTGGATTTAACGAGCCGTCTTGTAGCATCTCGGAACCAAAATATCCTTTTTGATACAATACAAAAGCAGCTATTCCAGGCAATACAACAATAATAGGCATTAACAGTTTTAAGAATGCAGCAAACAAAATTCCATTCCGCGCCGTTTTAATATCCGCTCCTAATGCTCGCTGCGTGATGTATTGGTTACAACCCCAATAATTGAGATTGATAATTAACATTCCTCCAATCAAAACAGACAGACCTGGTAAATCCATATAATTCGGGTTCGTTTTGTCAAAAATCATGTGGAAATGATCGTTAGCCTCAGTGGTCATCAAATTAAAACCATTAATAACACCTGTTGTGCCAAATTCCTCGGCAACCAAATTCAGGGCTAGATAAGTAGTTACCAACCCTCCTAATATCAAAAAGAAAACTTGAATAACATCCGTGTAACCAATAACCTTCATACCGCCTAGCGTAATCATAACCGCGAAAAACGCCAAGAAAATCATACACAAAGTCAAATTCAATCCAGAAATACTACTGATTGCCAAAGCGCCTAGGTATAAAATGGAAGTCAAATTTACTAAAACATACAACAACAGCCAAAACACCGCCATAATCATGGCCACATTACTATTATACCTTTGATTAAGATACTGCGGCATGGTAAAAATTTTATTTTTTAGATATACTGGAATAAAGAAAATAGCAACAATAATTAAGGTGAAAGCCGCCATCCACTCATAAGTAGCAATGGCTAATCCCATCTTGAAACCACTTCCGCTCATTCCGATAAACTGCTCCGCACTAATATTACTCGCAATTAATGATGCGCCAATAGCCCACCATGTGAGTGACCCCTCGGCTAAAAAATAATCCTTACTACTGGTTTCTTCTTTTTTCTTCTTGCGATAAATCCATACTCCATAACTCACAATTAAGATGAAGTAGAAGAAAAAGACAATGTAATCTTGGGTTGCTAATGTTTGCATTGGTTAAATAGTTTTTGGTTTTTGGTTGGTTTTATAGTGAATGGTTGGCAATGCTCTTAATATGGCTGCGCTTTTTTCTGGTGTAATATCCCGTTGCGATTCGCCCATCATTTCATATCCTACCATGAATTTTTTAACCGTTGCCGAACGTAACAAGGGCGGGTAAAAATGCATGTGAAAATGCCACTCAGGATGCGCATCACCATCAGTTGGCGACTGATGAATACCTGACGAATACGGAAACGAAGTTTCGAAAAGGTTATCATACTTTGTTGTCAACTGTTTCAATATCAGCGCGAAATCAGCCACTTCGGCTTTGGTAAAATTAGTTATTTTATTAACATTACGCTTACTAATAATTATCGTTTCATAAGGCCAAATGGCCCAGAACGGAACTAAAGCTATAAAATATTCATTTTCGATCACAATTCGCTCTTGAGAACGCAACTCCTCTTGCACATAATCCTGCAAAAGTGTGCGCTGGTATTGGTCCCAATATTTTTTCAGACTAACTTGTGTTTTTTCAACCTGAGTTGGTAGAGATGATTGTGCCCAAATTTGCCCATGCGGATGCGGATTACTGCAACCCATCACACTGCCTTTGTTTTCAAAAATTTGTACATGGTTGATGTATGATACAGTGCCTAAATCTGTGTACTCGCGCTGCCAAGTCGCAATGATATCTTCAATCTCATGCGCCTCCATTTCTGGTAAAGTCAGATGATGTTTGGGTGAAAAACAAACGACTCTTGAAATTCCTCTTTCTGGCCTAGCCTTAAAAAAACGTTCGTTTTGATCTTCCTCAAAATGGATTTCATCTTGTTTTAAAGCTGCAAAATCATTCTCAAAAACAAAGGCATTTTCATACTCGGGGTTTACTTCTCCGTTGGCACGAACGTTACCTGGACATAAATAACAAGTTGGGTCGTATTCCGGTAGTTTTTCTGTTGCTATAGATTCATTTTGGCCTTGCCAAGGTCGTTTAGAACGGTGTGGCGAAACCAAAACCCATTCATTAATTAAGGGATTGAAACGCCTATGTGGATCTTCGTTAATATCAAAATTTTTCATGCTATTCATTTATTGTTTGTACCATCACTTGATTGGAAGGTCTATTCAACACAAACTAATTTTGTGCTTAAAAATGGATGTAATCAGTGTTCCGTTTTTTAGTGCTTCAGAGGTTCATACAAAGAAGTACCATTTCCGATTTTAACATCATAAATCTTTAAATCGATACCAAAAGTAGTTTTGTAACCTTCAACTAATTTCGTTTTTATTGCGTCTTCTTCTCCCTTTTTGATCAAATTTATGGTACAACCACCAAAACCGCCACCCATTAAACGCGAACCTACAACGGCCTTTTCATTTTTTACAGAATCAACTAAATAATCAAGTTCGACGCAACTCACTTCATATTCTTGAGATAATCCTTCGTGGGTTTCAAACATCAACTGTCCTAAAGTTTTAATAGCGCCTGCGTCTAGCGCGGCACAAGCTAAAGTTACTCTTTCGATTTCTTTCACCACAAACGAACATCTTTTAAAAACGTCGGCACTCATCACGTCTTGCAATTGTAGTACATGCTCCAAACTACAATCTCTAAAACTATTGATTTCTGGGAACTTATTTTTCAAAAGAGACAACCCTTCTTCGCATTGTTCTCTTCTTTGATTGTAGGCCGAAGTCATCAAGGAGTGTTTCACATTCGAATCGAACAAAATCAAGGCATAATCATTAAAGTCGGCCGTGTGGTATTCGTATTCTAAAGTTTTGCAATCAATTTTAATTACTTTGTTTTCGAGTCCCATTACACTTGAAAACTGGTCCATGATACCACAATTAATTCCTACCCAATGTTCTGCTTTTTGACCCATAAGCGCCATATCAATTGGTTTTATTTGCAAATTAAAAAGCGCATTAATTCCGTATAAAAAACCACATTCAAGCGCTGCCGAAGATGACAAGCCGGAACCAACTGGAATATTACTGCTAAACACACAATTAAAACCTTCAAAATTAAATCCATTATCTTGTAATTGTTTGATCACTCCTAAAATATAATTTGTCCATTCAATTTTGCTATGACTAACATCTGCCGAAAGATCAAATACCAATTCTTCATTCAAATCCAAGGCTATAATTTTGGATTCGTTTGAATTGTTTTTGGCAAAAGCAAAGCAAATAATCTTATCAATGGCAGCGGGCAAAACATAACCATCATTATAATCAATATGTTCTCCGATGATATTAATTCGACCAGGAGAAAGCACTATTTTTTCGGGAGTTGAACCAAATTTTTCCTGAAAAAAAGCACTCGTCTTTTGTATTACTACATCATTCATAAACTTCTAATTTTACTGTATTATTGGCCTGCTGCGCCTTTTGCTTGGGTTGATTATTTGACAAGCAAATCGACAAAACCACTTTTTAAACCTGCTCCACTTACCTCTAATTTCGCTGTTCCAACACTTACTTTTGATTGTACTAAAACCACTAATTTTCCGCTAAAAAGCTTCATTGTATCATTATGAAACATTTCGAGCGAGGTAGCGTCACCATTACAAGCCGCTCTGTACGATGCTGCACCAGAAACTTTAAATTTTAATTGATTTGTAGCTGTTGGGCACGGAATTCCATTTTTATCAACAACTGAAACCGTAACAAACGAAATATCTTCACCATCAGCCGAGATTGTTTTTCGATCCGCCTCAAGCACAATATGATGCGGTTTTCCTGCGGTTTGAATTTGCTCTTCGGCCACTGCTTTACCGTTATCATCTAGGGCAACTACTTTTACTGTTCCCGGCTCGTATTTAACATCCATCCACATCAGGCGGTAGCGATTTTGTGGTGTGCTGTTATTTTTTTTCTGCACGCCCATGCTTTTGCCATTGATAAAAAGCTCAGCACTGTTGTAATTGGTGTAGACAAAAACAGGCGTTGTTTGCCCCTCGCGGCCTTCCCAATTCCAATGTGGTAAAATGTGCAGCGTTGTATCCTTAGTATTCCAACGACTGCGATACAAATAATATCGGTCTTTCGGTAAACCCGCTAAATCATTGATTCCGAAATACGAACTTCGTGACGGCCAACTTTCGTCGTAAGGTGTCGGTTCGCCCAAATAATCAAAACCGGTCCAAACGAATTCGCCAATTACCCAAGGTTTATCATCTTGCAGCACAAAATCTTCATCGGGAACATTTGACCAACTGCAGGCTTCTAAATCATAAGACGAAGATTGAAAATCGGGATATTGCTTCATTTTTTCCTGAACAACGGGAAATTTATAAATTCCTCGTGAACTTACTGTGGAAGCCGTTTCGGAACCCAAAATAAAACCTTGAGGGAATTTTTTTTGAGCCTCATCGTATAAATGAACGCGATAATTGAGTCCAGGAATATCTAGCAAGGCTCCAAAACCCGATTCGATGGTAGCTTTTACCTGATCCATTCCTACGGTTACGGGACGAGTTGGATCTTCTCGATGAAATATTTCTTGCAACCATTTGGCTCTTTTAACGCCCTCTTCGCCCCACTGATCAGGGACTTCGTTACCTGAACTCCACATCACAATCGAAGGATGATTTCTGGTAGCTCGAACTAAATTTACGATATCTTTCTCTGCATATTCTTCAAAAAAACGATGGTAGCCATTGTCTACCTTTGGCTTAGCCCATTCATCAAAACTTTCTGCCAGAAATAGAAACCCCATTTCATCGGCTAACTCTAATTGTTCCAATGATGGCATGTTGTGCGAACTTCGGATGGCATTGCAACCCATATCCTTTAAAATTTGCATTTGTCTGCGCAACGCCGCTTTGTTAACAGCAACCCCAAGCGGTCCCAAATCGTGGTGCAAACAAACTCCTTTGAACTTAGTCACTTTTCCATTTAAGCTAAAGCCTTTGGCTGCTTCATATTTGATGGACCTGATTCCGAAAACGGTAGTATTTTCATCTTTTAACTGGTCACCAACGAACAGCTGCGACACTGCTTTGTACAAATACGGGCTCTCTGGACTCCACAATTTCGGTTTTTCTACTTTTATATTTTGATCGAACTCTTGACCAAAAGGCACGGTTGCTTCGTCAGAACCAATTTTTTTACCATCGGCATCAAAAATAGTAGTTACTAATCGCGAGTTTTCTCCTGATACTTTCGTTTTGAGGTTCACTTTTGCAACAGCATCTGTAACAAGTGGTGTAGTTACAAACTGTCCCCATTGATCGATACTTTCTTCATTCTTGATGATCACGCTTACATTTCGATACAATCCTGCACCCGGATACCAACGTGAAGCAAATTCTTTGTTAGATAGTTTTACCGCTAAAGTATTATTGCCTTCTTGTGCCCATTGCGAAATATCGAAATAAAAATAGCTGTAACCGTATTTCCACTCGCCTACTTTTTTTCCGTTCCAGTAAATTTCAGGCTCACTCATGGCGCCTTCAAAAAGCAAAATGATTTTTTTGCCTTTTACATCTTTTGGCAAACTCACAGTGTTGCGGTACCAAGCAGTACCAATATGCGGCAAAGCTCCTGTTCTACCTGTTTTTTCAGTAGCTACAGTTTCTCCGTTTTGAACGATGGCTACCTTTTGGATATCAACATTTTTATCAAAAGGACCGTAGATTGCCCAATCATGCGGAACGCTCACTTTTTGCCATTTGGCATCGTTAAAAACGACTTTTTCTGCGCCAGCGTGATCGCCTTTTTGAAATTTCCAATTGGAATTTAACACCTTAACTTCTCTTGATTGAGGAAAAGCTGTCGTGGTGAATATTATAAACACCAAAATAATAGAGGATATTTTTTTCATTTGAAACTATATAATAATTTATTAGCTATTCCACTTATAAACATTTAAGTCATTTAAGCGAAAGTTACTTAGCTTGGCCATTTACTATTCGAAAGAAAATATAAGTTTAAACATTCACGTAAACGAATTGCTATTTTTTCTAACAATCAAGTTAAAAACTCATATGACTTATATGTTGTGACATTTCTTTTGAATCCTATTCATTACTCTTTAAAAGCATCCAAAGCCATTGAAGGTTTTCCATCTGATTGCCAAGCGCTCAAACTGTAACCGCTCCAAGATTTGGCTCCTTGCGGTTCCCAATACATGACGCCTAATCCTTTTTGGTTGGGAACTGCTTTCACGGCTTTGATAGTTTCTGTTAATAATTCAAAAGTATTTTGAGGTTTATCATCCTCGCCGCCTACTTCAACTACCATAACTTCTTTACCATAGCGAGAAACCATATCATTTAAATTAAAAGCCAAATCTGAAATGGTTTCTGAATAATCTTTTTTGATCCAAAACGGATAATACGATAACCCAATTACATCATACTTGACCTTAAAAAGCGTAGCTTGGTCAAAAAACCAACGGAATTTTTCGTTATTATTTCCCTCATCAAGATGCACAATTACTTTAATTTTTGGGTCAATTGCTTTTGTGGCTTCGTATCCTTTATTTAACAGTTGCGCTAGTTGCTTAAAATTTGAAGTTTTACCTTCGGGCCAAAGCATACCGCCAGGAATTTCGTTTCCAACTTGGACCCATTCTGGAGTCACTTTTGCCGCTTTTAACACACGCAGCATTTCAAAAGTATGATTGTAGACATCTGTTAAAAGCTGCTCAAACGAATGATTTCCCCAAGCTTTAGGTTTGGATTGTTTAGCCGGATCAGCCCAAGAATCACTGTAATGAAAGTTAATCATGATGCGCATACCCATTTTTTGAGCGCGAACTGCCATAGCAACCGTTTCGGCTGGGCTACAATGCCCGCTAGCTTTATCGTCATTTGGATTTACCCATACGCGCAAGCGAACAGAATTCATTCCGCGGTCTTTCAAAAGTTGTAGAGCGTCTGTGGGCTTTCCATCCGTATCGTAAAATTTGTAACCTGTAGCTTCCATTTGTGGCAACCAACCTACATCGGCACCTTTGGCGAAAGCCGGAACAGTCGAAGCTATTTTCTTTGTTGAACTACAAGAAAAAAACAGGAGTTGAAACAAAACTAAAGGGAAAAAATGTCTGGTCTTAGTTATTTTCATCATGTTTCGTCTTATTGTGCAAAAGCTTGTAAAACAGGCAAGGCTTTATTGTTAAAATCATAAAAAGCTTGGTTCTCAAAGGTAGATCCATTGGTAGCTTGATTCCCTTTGAAAGAAACCCACTCGCCACCCCAATAGGCAAATCCCTGACCGTATTCTGATGCTTTTACTAAATTTTTAATAGCTAGCACAAAACTTTTTTGTCCATCAGGAGTTGCTGGATATCCAGTTACCAACTGCGATTCAAGCCCCACAATATTGTTGGTGTAATCATTCCAAGTTAAAGTAAATGGATAAGCCGTCTCAGCAATGAGTACTTTTTTAGCAAATGTTTTTCCCAAGGCATCAATAGTTGTTTTTATATTGTTGGTATCTTTTCCGTGCCAAATTGGATAGTAAGACAAACCGATGTAGTCATAATCGACACCTTTTACTTTATTGAAAAACCAATTCGTATCTGAGGGAGAAACTCCTGCATAATGAATCATGATTTTGGTAGAAGGTTGCGCAGCCCGAACTGCTGCACTTGCCGCCGCCAACAAGGATAAACTTTGCGTTTCTTGGCTGATCAAATTACCTTGAGGCCAAAGCAAACCGCTATTTATTTCGTTTCCTATTTGAATAATATCTGGCTTTATTTCATTCATTATTGTTGTAGTGTAGGTTGTTATAGCTGTTTTAAGAGCAGTGAATGAGAGTGATTTCCACTCCGCTGGCGTTTCTTGTGCTCCTGGATCAGCCCAAGTATCCGAATAATGAACGGTCAACCAAACTTTGAAACCCGCTTGTTTTGCTTTTTGTGCTAGTGTCTTCACCTCAGCTAAACCAGAACGTCCGTTGCTTGGATTATTCCACAAACGAATTCGAACGGTGTTGCATCCTGAATTTTTTAAGGTGGTTAGCATATTTTCCGGCTGGTTGTTGGCGTTGTACAACACTTTTCCTGACGCTTCTAGTTCTGGCAAATACGAAATATCAGCTGCTCGTATAAATGCATCAACAACGGCAGGTGGCGCTACCTCAACCTCTGTTTCATTACTATTAGAACATGAAAAAAGCGAAGCAATGGCAACGATTTTAATTAAAAAAGCCTTTTGTAGTTTCATTTTTATAATGCTTTAAATTTGTAAATAGTTTTATGATAGTACAGTTCGCCCTTATCTAACTCACAAGAAGGAAAATGCGAGTGATTGGGCGCATCTGGAAAATTTTGAGTTTCAAAACAAACACCACTCAAAGCTGTATATTCAGCACCTTCTTTTCCTTTTAATTGCGAGAAACAATTTCCACCCACGTACACATGAATAGCTGGTTGATTGGTGAAAACCGACATCTTTAAGGTTTTGGAGCTGTTGTACAAGCTAGCCGCATATTCTTTAACTTTATTTAAGATGAAAGTATTGTCTATTTTGCCTGGGCAAAGTCTACCCTCTGAAAAATCAAAAGGGCAATTGGCAACATTTAAGAATTTACCTGTTGGAATTCCGGACGAAATCGTGTCTAAAATGCGTTGCGACTTAATTTTTAGTTCATGATTCACAACTGTTGCTGCTTGCCCATCTAAATTAAAATAACTGTGATGCGTCAAGTTTATAATTGTTTTGGTAGTTGTATGCGCAATATACTCTAATGCCAATTCATTCGTTTCAGTTAAAGTATAAGTTAAATCAATTTGCAGCTCTCCCGGAAAACCGTTATCGCCATCAGGATTTGTGTGACTTAAAGTAACCGAAGGATTTTTACCTTCTGTACGGTTTTTGATCACCCAATTTTTTTGACTGAAACTATTTGGTCCGCCATGCAATGTATTTCCGTTCGAATTGGTATCCAAATTAATTGTTGTTCCGTCAAGCGGAAAGGCACCCTCGTTGATACGACCTGCAAACCGACCTACAGTAGCCCCGAAATAAGGTGCACTTGGCAAATCAAACGATTGCAGGTATTGTTCTAAAGTTTCAAAACCCAAAACCACATCTACACTACTCTCATCCTTTAATGGCACTTTTAAACTAGTTAGCGTAGCACCGTAGGTGATAATTTTGGCTACAAGACCATTTCCATTTTTTAGTTCACATTCAAAAACAGCCGACCCATCGGCGAGAACACCAAACGATTTGACAGCAGAATTAGAATTAAAATGTGATTTATGTTTTATTTTCATGCTAAAATTATGAAATATGAAAAACCAAAAATAAAGGAATTGTCAAATCATACATACCAGTACCTACCAGTTTTTGTATCTTGCACCCAAATTAGCATCCAAATGAAATTAATTTCGATTCAAAACAACATTGGAATTCCAAAATACAAGCAAATTATCTCTTCAATTGAACAAGTAATTGCCGACAAAAAAATTAAAAAAGGAGATGCACTTCCATCTGTAAACAAGGTCTGTATGGAGTTTTCATTGTCTCGAGATACCGTTCTACAAGCTTACGAAGAATTAAAAAAAAGAGGAATAATTTATGCCATTCCTGGAAAAGGATACTACATCAAAAGCATTGAAACTACTATCAAACAAAGGATTTTTTTATTATTTGATGAGTTAAACATCTTTAAAGAAGACTTATACAATTCGTTTTTAGAAAGTATTGGAGCTGATGTACAAGTAGATATTTTTTTCCATCATTTTAACCCAACTGTTTTTCAGAAACTAATTAATGATAGCAACGGAAATTACACTAAGTACATCATTATGCCAACCAATTTAGCAGATGCAGCGGCTAGTATAAAAACCCTACCAGTTAATGATGTGTATATCCTGGATCAAACCAATACCGAATTATCAGACTATCCGGCGGTGTACCAAAATTTTGTAAAAGATATTTACAATGGATTACTCAAAGGCCAAAACCAATTGAGTTCTTACCAAAAATTAATTATGATTTTTCCCGGATTTCGAGAGCCATTGGGTATGAAAATAGGTTTTGAAAAATTTTGTTCAGACTTTGGTTTAGCCCACGAAATTATTACCAAAATGCAAAACCGCACCATTCAAAAAGGCGAAGTATACGTTATTCCGAGTGATCGTGATTTAGTTGAAGTTATCGAACAAGCCAAAACACAACAATTACAACTAGGAATTGATTATGGCATTATTTCCTATAACGAAACTCCTTTAAAAAAAGTAGTTGAAAACGGCATCACCACAATTTCTACTGACTTTAAACTAATGGGACGCTTACTTGCCGATATGATTTTGAAAGGGAAAAAAGGACAAATTGAAAATAAAAGCGCATTGCTACTTCGGAACTCTTTGTAACAAAAAAATCCGCTTCTTTCGAAGCGGATTTTGTACCCGGAGCCGGAGTCGAACCGGCACGGTTTCCCACAGGTGTTTGAGACCAGCGCGTCTACCAATTCCGCCATCCGGGCTTAGCAGACCGAAACGACAACAGTCGTTTCACGCAATAAAGAGACAAGTGGTGGTAGCCAAGTGCCTTTATCTTTAACACGGTGCAAATGTAAAAAATATATTTAATAGTCCAACAAAAAATACTTAATTTTTTCCTTTCAGAGTTGAATAAATTTCATAAATTTGCACCTCGGTAAAAACACAACACACAACTAACTACAACCGAGGTAAATACATAAAAAGAAGCCAAAATACAGTTTGGATTTTTTGAAACAATTTTAACTTCGGGATAAAACAACAAACTAAATGTCACACCTAGAACCAGAAGCTAAAATATTTGCTTGTTCGCAAAGTGTTTATCTTGCTGAGAAAATAGCAAAAGAATACGGAATTCCTTTAGGAAAAATCACCATGTCAAAATACAGCGACGGTGAATTTCAACCTTCGTACGAAGAGTCAATTAGAGGTTTGCGCGTATTCATTGTTTGCTCGACTTTTCCAACAGCAGATAATTTAATGGAATTGTTACTAATGATTGATGCTGCAAAAAGAGCTTCAGCCAGACACATAACTGCTGTAATTCCTTATTTTGGATGGGCAAGACAAGATAGAAAAGACAAGCCTAGAGTTCCGATTGGAGCTAAGTTAGTAGCTAATTTATTAGATGCTGCAGGCGCAACAAGAGTAATGACCATGGATTTGCACGCTGATCAAATTCAAGGATTTTTTGAAAAACCAGTAGATCACCTTTTTGCATCTACTATCTTTTTACCATACGTAAAAAGCTTAGGACTTGACAATTTAACAATTGCTTCGCCTGATATGGGTGGTTCAAAAAGAGCTTATGCCTATTCTAAATTTTTAGAATCGGATGTAGTAATTTGCTACAAACAGCGAAAAGCAGCCAACGTGATTGACACGATGGAACTAATCGGAGAGGTTAAAGGTCGCAACGTCATTCTGGTTGATGATATGATTGATACCGGAGGCACTTTGGCGAAAGCCGCCGATTTAATGATTGAAAAAGGTGCTTTGAGCGTACGTGCTATTTGTACACACGCCATTTTATCTGGTGATGCTTATGAGAAAATTGAAAACTCTAAGTTGAGCGAATTAATAGTTACCGATTCTATTCCGTTAAAGAAAGAATCAAACAAAATAAGAGTGTTGAGCTGTGCTCCACTTTTTGCCGAAGTAATGCACATGGTACACCATAACAATTCGATTAGCGGAAAGTTTATCATGTAATTTTTAGTCCCTAGTGATTAGTACTTAGTAGAGTGGCTATGATCTAGAGTCAAAAACTAAGGACTTAGAAATAACAGCTAAGGACTTAAAAAAAAGAGTTTAATTAATAACTATATAAATATTTAAAATGAAATCGATTACAATTAAAGGATCAGAAAGAGAAAGCGTGGGCAAAGTAGCTACTAAAGCCTTACGTAATGCTGGATTGGTTCCTTGCGTATTATACGGAGGAAGTCAAGCAGTTCATTTCTCAGCAGAAGTAATGGCATTCAAAAACTTGGTTTACACTCCAAACGCGCACACAGTTGTGATCGATCTTGGAAACGGAAAATCATTCAATGCTGTTTTACAAGACATTCAAGTACACCCAGTATCTGACAAAATTTTACACATTGACTTCTTTCAAATCTTTGATGACAAAGAAATCACTATGGAAGTTCCTGTGAAAATCGTAGGGAAATCTAAAGGTGTAATGGCAGGTGGTGATTTACGTATGAACAACCGTAAATTAAAAGTAAGAGCGCTTCCTAAAGATCTTCCTGATTTTGTTGAGGCTGACATTACTCCGCTTGACATGGGTAACAAATTGTACGTTACTAAAGTACCTACACCAAACTTCAAAATCATGCACCCAGACAACACAGTAATTTGTCAAGTGAAGATTTCTCGTGCGGCTATGAAAGCAGCTCAAGAAGCAGCAAAAGCAGCAAAAGCTCCTGCAAAAGGAAAGAAAAAATAATTTTTTTCAATCATACATCAAAGCGTCAGTTACCCAACTGGCGCTTTTTTTTGCTTTTTAGTTTTTGAAATCCATTTTTAGGAGCAGCTAAACTATTTTGTTACACCTATTTATTCCCGCTTTCCGCTACAATCTTTTTGTACGCAAAAAAATGCGCACAAAAAGGATTTTCACTCCAATCGGGGCTACTACACACTACTTTTGCATCTAAGTATTCTGCTTTACCAAAGTTTTAAATATCAGCAACAGCATAGCCATTTTATTGAATTAAGCTTACTTTTGCAACATGATACAATGGATTTTAAATCTTTTCGCAACCTCAAAACAAGAGACCAATAGCAATAGCATGAAGAAATTTTTAATAGTAGGACTTGGCAACATCGGTGCCGAATATGTAAACACCAGACACAACATCGGTTTTAAAGTACTTGACTTTTTAGCCAAAAAAGAAGGCCTTCAATTCGAAACCGTAAAACTTGGTGCCCTGGCCAAATACAGTTTTAAAGGCAGAGCCTTTTTCTTGCTCAAACCTAACACCTACATGAATTTGAGTGGCAAAGCCATCAAATATTGGATGGATCAAGAAAATATTCCGCTAGAAAATATCTTAGTCATTACAGACGATTTGAACCTTTCCTTCGGTACCATTCGTATTCGTCAAAAAGGAAGCGATGGCGGACACAACGGTTTAAAAAACACCAATCTCGTACTCAACACACAACAATACGCTCGTTTTAGATTTGGAATTAGCGACGAATTTAAAAAAGGAAAACAAGTAGATTATGTACTTGGAGACTGGAATGATGCCGAACAAGCTGCCTTACCTGAACGTTTAGAAGTAGCTAGTGAAATCATAAAATCATTTGGGACAGCTGGCATAGAGATCACGATGACAACCTTTAACGGAAAATAAAAGACCAACAAGTCCCTTTGGGATAAAAAAAATTAGTAATTTTATTTTATACTAAGACAACAATGGCAATAATATCATGATCAGCAAGCCAAAATCATGTTAATTTCGTAAATAAGTACAACCTTCGTCCCAAAAACACCACATATGAAAAAAATTACTTTCCTTTTGTTACTTATTATAGTTGCACATCACTCCAGTTATGCACAATCAAATGTAGAAGTAACTCTTTTTGGTAAAAAAAAGTCCGTACAAGCAGGAAAAGTAATTCGTTGTGCGTCGACAGAATATGAGGAATATTTAAAAGCATCAAACCCACAGCGACTTTCAACACAAGAATTCGAAAACTGGTTAGCGCCCCAAGTACAACTTGAACAAGCCAGAAAGAGAAAATCAAGTAAAACAGCACAAACTAACGCAGTTATTACAATTCCTGTTGTAGTGCACGTAATTCATAATGGTGACGCTGTAGGCACCAATGAAAATTTGTTTGCAGAACAAATCAACTCCCAAATTCGCGTACTAAATGAAGATTTTAGAAGAAAAATAAACACCCCAGGATTCAACACCAATCCAGTTGGAGCTGATATTGAAATTGAATTCGCTTTAGCCAAAAGAGATCCAGCAGGAGTGCTATCAAACGGTATTCATAGAGTAAATTTAGGGCAAAGTAGTTGGTCACTTGATGAAATAGAAAACACTGTAAAACCACAAACCCAATGGAATCCGGATAAATACTTAAATATTTGGGTTTTAAATTTCGACCGAACTGATTTGTTGGGTTATGCTCAATTCCCAAGTTCTGCGGGATTACCTGGGTTAAACAGCAGTGGTGGCGCTGCAGCTACCGATGGCGTTGTTATACAATATCAGTTTTTCGGGTCAAAATCGTATTTCCCTACGGGAACATATGGACCCACATACGACCAAGGCAGAACAGCAACTCATGAAGTAGGACATTTTTTAGGACTTCGTCATATTTGGGGCGATGCTAATGAAGATGAGGACGGATGTAGTGTAGATGATTTTTGTCAGGATACACCAAATACTGCTATAGACAATTCTGGCTGTCCAACAAACGTAGATTCTTGTATCAACTCTCCAGGATTAGATATGGTAGAAAATTATATGGATTACACTAATGATAGCTGCATGAATATATTTACTGGAGATCAAAAAACAAGAATGATAACCGTCATTAATAACTCTGTTCGTAGGGCGAGCCTAAAAACTTCTGATGCACTAACCCCTGGGGTGACACTAAATAATGATGGCGCAATTGCTATTTCTAACTTAAATATTCAAAAGTGCAGCAACAGCTTTACTCCCGTTATTATTTTAGAAAACAAAGGAAATGCAGCACTGACTGCTGCAACAATTCGTTACAGCATTGACAATACCAATTTACAAACCTTAAATTGGACTGGTAATTTAGACACAAATGTATCTACAACTTTAACATTAAACACACTAACAACAAGTGGTGGAACACATAATTTTAACGCAACAATTATAAATGTTAATAACACAACAGATCAAAATAGTGCCAATAATAGCGCTGACCAAACTTTCAAAGTAGACAAAAACGTTGCAAGCACTATAATCAATTTCACTCTTCAAAATGACCGATTTGGATCTGAAACTACTTGGCAACTTACTAATTCAGCAGGTACCATTTTATACAGTGGTGGGCCCTATACTGATGTGGCAAGCGCACAACCTTTACCCGCTCCAGTTAAAGTAACTTTTGTATTAGCAAATAATGATTGCTATACTTTTACCATAAATGATGATGCCGCTGATGGAGTTTGTTGCGATTGGGGCGAAGGATTTTACACCTTAGCCACTCCAACTAATGAAACAATAGTGACTGGCGGAGCCTTTACAGATACAGAATCAACGAATTTTAGAATAGGAACACTTGGAACAAATACTATCGGTACACTACAAAATATTGTGCTATACCCCAATCCAACTGCAGATATCCTAAACGTTAGCCTTGATGCTAATAGTATTAATTATCCAACTTCATACAGCATAATCAATCTTTTAGGTCAAACAATCCGTACAAAAACAATAGAATCTAAACAAGAATTACAAATTAATGTTGCTAACTTAGCACAAGGCATGTACTTTTTACAACTTGTCACAGACGGATCAAGTAGACAAACTATTCCTTTCATCAAAAAATAACAACTTGTCTACTATTTTGCATCAAAGGGCCGAAGTTTTCGGTCCTTTTTTAATTATATCAATTGTATAGCGTAAATTTGCAGCATTATAAAACCCTTGCTTTGAAGATTTTTCATTCTATAAACGACTTTTCGACTACCAAAAAAACGATTTTGACCCTTGGAACTTTTGACGGAGTACACTTAGGTCATAAAAAAATCCTTCAAAAACTCACTCAAAATACCGCCAACAGAGAATTTGAAAGCTTGGTACTTACTTTTTTTCCGCACCCACGAATGGTTTTACAAGGAGGATCAACGCTAAAACTTTTAAATACCATTACCGAAAAAGTCGCATTGATTGAAGAACTAGGAATAGAAAACATTGTCATTCATCCGTTTGATGAAGCCTTTTCAAGACTTACGGCCGAAGAATTCGTTCGAGATGTCTTGGTTGAAAAATTCAAAATCCATAAAATAATAATCGGCTACGACCATCGATTTGGACGAAATAGAACTGCTGACATCAATGATTTAATTGGTTTTGGAGATGAATATGGGTTTGAAGTGGAACAAATTTCTGTTCAAGAAATTAATGACATCTCTGTTAGCTCAACAAAAATAAGAACAGCTCTACTCGATGGAAACATGAGTCTAGCCAACAGTTATTTAGGTTATGATTACTTTTTAACAGGCACCGTTGTAAAAGGCAAACAATTAGGGCGCACTATTGGTTATCCTACAGCTAACTTGCAAATAGCTGAAAACTTTAAACTCGTTCCGCAAAACGGGGTTTATATTGTACAAAGCCAAATACAAAACAAACTCGTGTATGGTATGATGAATATAGGTACCAATCCTACTGTTGGAGGGCAGCAGCAATCTATTGAAGTTAACTTTATAGACTTTGAAGGCGATTTGTACCAACAAGAGATTCAAGTAGCAATAGTACAACGAATTCGCTCAGAGAAAAAATTCGACTCAATCGAAGATTTGAAAAATCAGTTGCACAAAGACGAACAAACTGTATTAGAGTACATTAATAAAATCTAATATTTAATAGCGCCATTCGGCTTTTTTTATTTAAATTTGGTATTAACCTCTCTTTATCAAAGAGATACTATTGTCAAACTAAAAAATTTAGCGGTATGAAACTTCCAAAAGAATTAACAAATGGAGTACTGATCATTGTAGGTATTGGACTTTATTTCTTAGCGATGGAACTATTGGGCTTAGCCGATAGTCACATTTTACGTGTATTTAATGTGCTGTTTATCTTTTATGGCACTAATCGAACCCTTCTATCTAACTATGCCGAAGGCAAAACTACCTTAGCTGCTAATGCTGTTTCCGCATTACTAACAGCCTTAATAGGCGTTCTATTAAGTATTGTAGCGCTTATTGGCTACAGCTATGCTAAAGGAGGAGAAGAGTATATTGGTTCATTATCTAAAACATTTTTATTTGGTGGTGAGCCATCGGTAATGACCTATTCTATTTCCCTTTTATTCGAAGGAGTTAGTTCTGCTGTTATAGTAACTTTTATGCTGTTATTGTATTGGGATGCCCGCTTTAGTTCGAATAAAAAAATAGCAAAGACGTAAATCACATCAAAAAACTTAATTACCTCGCTACAGCGCAAGCCATAACGAGGTTTTTTTATGTCTATTTCGAAGCAAAATATTTCTTGGCCACAAAATTAAAAATAGTCTTTCGAGCGGTGGGATGAATTAAAAAAAGCCTATACAGCACTAATTTCATTTCAGCTGTTTAAGATTGGTACTTTAGAACAATTTAACTACTTTTGAGGCATAAAAATTCGTATCAATGAGCATTACAAAACACAATTGGACTAAAGACGAAATAATCGCCATATATAACAAGCCTTTAATGGATTTGCTTTACGAAGCAGCATCTATACATAGAGAACACCACGACCCTAATGTAGTTCAAGTTTCTACTTTACTATCAATAAAAACAGGTGGTTGCCCTGAAGATTGTGGCTATTGCCCACAAGCAGCTCGCTATCATACCGATATTGAGGGCAACGATTTAATGTCAGTTTCACAAGTAAAAGCACAAGCTTTGCGCGCGAAATCTGGTGGTTCATCACGTGTATGTATGGGAGCGGCATGGCGTAACGTAAAAGACGGACCAGAATTTGACCAAGTACTTGAAATGGTACGTACAATCAATAAACTGGACATGGAAGTTTGTTGCACACTTGGTATGATTACCGAAAACCAAGCACAGCGACTTGCAGAAGCTGGTTTGTATGCGTACAACCACAATCTTGATACAAGTGAAGAATATTATAAAGAAGTAATTTCTACCCGTGGTTTTGAAGACCGAATTCAAACTATCGAAAACGTTCGTAAAACCAATGTAACTGTTTGTAGCGGAGGAATTATTGGAATGGGTGAAAGCATCGAAGATAGAGCAGGAATGTTAGTTGCTTTATCTACATTGAATCCACAACCAGAATCAGTGCCAATTAACGCCTTAGTTGCTGTAGAAGGAACTCCGATGGAAGAAGAAAAACCAGTTGAAATTTGGGAAATGATCCGAATGGTAGCTACTACCAGAATTATTATGCCTGAAACTCAAGTTCGTTTATCTGCAGGAAGAATGAATATGAGTCGCGAAGGACAAGCCATGTGCTTTTTTGCTGGAGCTAATTCTATATTTGCAGGTGACAAATTGTTAACCACGCCAAATCCAGATGTAAACGAAGACATGAAAATGTTTGAAATGCTTGGATTAAATCCCCAAAAACCTTTTACAAAAGTATCGCAACCGCAAACTGTTGAAGCAGAAGATTCACAATTTGCACCACTTGGCGAAAAACCAAAATGGTCAAGACCAGGTCACACTATTGAACGTAATCTAGAAGCATCTGCTAAAGAAAAATAATAGTTAAATACCAAAACAATTAGCCATCTTGTAATGCACAAGGTGGCTAATCGTTTTTAATGAAGTATCACTTTTTTAGAAAACACTTCCCCATCCAAACCTTTTACCTTTAAAATAGCAACTTGCTGCGAAATTGGCAATGGCTGAATGCTGTATTGCGCTGTTTGAATGTCTTTTTTATGATATATTTCTTTGCCATCAATACCATACAACCATAGCTCATCTAGAATTTGATTCCGTAAACCAACAGTAATTACTTGGCTGTTTTCGATAACAGTTAGCTCCTCTTTTTCCTTCTCAAACTCTGAATTGCTTAAGTTTTTATCTGTAAATCGTATCAGAAAACGATCCTTAAACAAGCCTTTTTCTGAAGTGAATTTATAACCCTCGGTTGCGAGTGGAATAATAGTTTGACTTACTTTATCTTCAACAAAAATAATTTTATCCTGCAAAAAGCCGTCTGAATGATCTACTTGAAGCACAAATTTACCTGCCGCAGCAGTGCTAAAACCTAGTTTAAAAACATCATTATCATTAAATGGCATCCCATTAGCCTGAATAGTTAAGTTTTTATCTTCATTGATACTGTAAAAATCTAAAGCAGTGTTCCCGTTAAAGGAAATTCCATCATAAGCCAAATCAAATTCATTTGTAGCCGCCTCGGTATACCCCAACAAAATCTGTTTGAATGCACCTTGTTCATTGGTCAAGTTTAACCAAAGCCGATGTTTATCTGTACCATCCACTTTCTTGTCTTTTCCATTCTGGATTTTAAAAAAATCTTCGTTACCCGAACTTTCGCGCATTGAATTATCAAAAACAGCATTTCCTCCACTGTTAATTCCTAGTACAAAGAAGGATTGTCCAGATGCTATTTTACCTTTTGGCACTAATGTATTAACTCCTAAATTTAACGCGGCTGTACCCACACCACCAAACAAGTTGTAGGCAGCATAATCGCCTGAATTATAGTTGTAATTTGTAATGGCTGTGTTATGTGTCCAAAAATACATTGTGCCTCCAATGATAGTTTTGTTTCGATCTAAAAATAAGTCGGCATTTAAAGTTGATGGATACGGATTACCAATTAAGTTGAAGGTACTTGCGCCAACAATTGGAACATTATATTGCCCATTATTGGGAATACCCGTAAATACTGCTTCGAAAACTGCTGGAACAGTTTCTGAAAAATTTAACGGACTCCGAATGATATACCCTTTTCCTACCGTCATGACTGCAGTAGGTAGTTCGCCAACCCATTTATTTAGCACCGCATTGTATGAAAAAAGTCGGTCTTGCGGAGCATTTGGCGATACATCAGCCAATACATGACTGGCAACGGGCGACGACCAATATGTGTAATCTGATTTTATAATCGGAGTTGTTTTTCTGTGCATTTTCATTTGCCCAGAATTTACCACATGATTTTCTTCTTGAAAAAGCACACCAGTATTTTCTAAAATTAAAGTACCTGCACCAGAATAGTCAAACATCAAATTTAGGGCTGCTGATGAAGCTACTGTCACCGTTGAAATCGAATTAATGCTACAAGAGCAAGCATTAAGTGTATTCGCAATTGTATAATTAGCATTAATTAACAACGTTTTTTCTGAAGATGGCAAGCCGTTTGACCATGATACACCATCCCATATTGAGCTATTAGTACATAACTTTAATCGCGCAACTCGATGCTTAGTAATTCCCGAAATTGAATTAAAATTACCTCCAATTATCAATTTATTATTGATGGTAATTGCCATTGCGAACAATGTGTTATTAAGTACAGCCGAAAAAGTAGGATCAATTTGACCACTTCTCAAGGTTCTAATGAGACGCTTAACGCCTAAACCATAATAAGTACCAGCAAAAGTACCTCCGAGGAGCAATCTGTCGTCTGACTGAACTACAATTGCCCTCACATCGCCTGTACTAAAACCAGACCCCATATTAAAACCAGCATCAAAAGTACCATTAGACTCTAGTCGGACTATCCTTTTTGCAGCATTCCCATTGTAATTAGAAAAGCTACCTCCTAAGACTATTTTTCCATCAGATTGAAAAGCGATAGCATAAACGGTTTTATCCAGTCCCAAACCAGATATAAAACTTGGATCTAGGCTGCCATCAGGCAAAAGACGTGTAACACGTGCTTGTGGAGTACCATTAAAATTAGAAAACTGACCACCCAATAATAGCTTGCCATCTGACTGAAGTACGACAGTTTCTACGATGGCATCAGCTCCAATACCAACATTGAAGGTAAGATCTAAAGAGCCATCATTCAATAACCGAACTACCCTATTTATGGGTACGCCATTGTATGAAGTAAAATTCCCAACTACGATAATCTTACCATCAGCTTGCAAGGCTACGTCATACACTTGATTGTTAAATCCAGACCCCGTAGCAAAACTTACATCGACAGCTCCGTCAGCAAGTATTCGAACAATTCTACCACAAGCTGCTCCATTGTAACTGGTAAAAGCACCCGCAAACACTATTTTTTCATCAGTTTGTACAACGGCTGTTTTAATGGTATTATTCGCACCAGACCCCAAAACATTAAACAAAGGATCTACGGCGCCTGAAGGCAATAAACGAGTGATTTTCGAACATAGAAAACCATTGAATTTTGAAAAACTTCCAAAAACTATAGTAGTATCATCTGCCAACGGTATAAGCCCTAAAACCGAATTATCAAATCCTACACCTGCCGTTAGGTAAGCAATATCTAATACGCCATTAGTATCAAATCGAGCCAATCGTCCTTGATTTTGCGAATCGAAAACTGAAAAAGAACCAGCAGCATAAAAATTCCCAAAACTATCCTCAGCAAAGCTGTAAATAGATCCTGAAGCGGGACCTGCACCGATATCAAAACTGCTTACTACAGCCCCATTTGCCATCAACAATACAATCCGATTGACATCAACAGCGTTGTATGTGGTAGAAAAGGATCCGCCGACAAAAATGGAGCCTGAAGTATTTACTCGAACCGATTCAACTACCCCATTGGCAAAACCTGTACCCGATAGAAAACTTGAATCAATAGAGCCATCTGCATTAAGTCGGATAATTTTTTGTGCCGCACCAGCATTGTAGGTTAAAAAACTGCCGCCAACAATAATTTTACCATCAGCTTGAAGCGCTAAGGCAGAAACGGAATTATCAAAACCGGAACCTTGAACGAACGAAGGGTCTACAATTCCTGTAGAATTTAGGCGAATAATTCTACCACAAGGAGTTCCATTATAAGAGATAAAAGAGCCTCCAAGTATTATTTTTCCATCCGTTTGTAATTGCACCTCTTCCACCAAAGAGCTAGCTCCAACTGCAGTAACAAAAGTAAGATCTAATCCACCAGTGGGTAAAATTCTTGCTACTCTATTGGCTGTAACACCATCGTATTTAGTAAAACTCCCTACAATTATAATTCGGCCATCCGCTTGCTCTACCATATTGTAGATAATACCACTACTAGCTGCTACAGTGGTATTAAAAGTTACATCTAAACTTCCATCGCTATTGAGGCGAATTAATCTATTAGCTGGCAAACCGTTGAATGAAGTAAATGATCCACCTAATATAATTTTTCCACTAGCTAGTAGCAAAATGCTGTAGACTTTTCCATTTAAACCCAAACCCGTATTGAATGTTGGGTCCTTAGAGCCATCGGGTAATAAGCGACAAATTTGCGGTGTAGATGTACCGTTGAAATTTAAAAAATCGCCGCCAACCAACATCATACCATCCGGCTGCAAAACGGTTGTTCTAACTGTACCATCGAACGCATCACCTAGCAAACCATCATCATACGTATTAAATGTGGGGTCAGAAATTCCTTGCTGTGCAAAACTCACATTAAAAAATAGTGAAGCAATTAAAATAAAACAGAAGAGTAGAATTTTTTTCAAAGGATTAACATTTTAATTTTACAAAAAACATGTATTAATCTGCCATACAAATCAATACAATATAAAATTAATCACATTCGAACTTTTACACAATACCCACATTTAGTGATATTTACAAAAAATTCATTTCTTTTTTAACCTAAAAAAGCCCATTCAAAATAGAATGGGCTTTTATAAAAATCAAAATGTACTTTATTTACTTAAAAATTGTTTTTGTAGTATGCAATGTGCCGTCTTCAAGGACAGTTTTTACAATTAAAACTTGATCGCTCGAAGGAAGGGTATGTATAACCAACTCCTTACTAGTTATATCTTTTTTGAAGTAAATTTGCTTCCCTAAAATAGAATAAATAACAACCGACTTTATGTCTTCTTTGCCAGCAGTTACTTTTAATTGCTTATTTTTTACTGTAACTAGTACCTTATTACCATCAGCAACTACATCTTCTACACCAAGAGTTTTATCTGTGTAACGCAATACAAAACGATCATTAAAAGTTCCTTTTATAGTTTGAAAACTATAAGGAGACGTTTTTAGATTATGTATTGTATTTGTGTTTTTATCTTCTAAAAATACATTTTGAGTGGTAAATAATCCATCCAAATTATCAATACTGATTGCAAACTCCCCTTCAACGGTAGAGCTATAGCCCAATGGCACGAGATCACTTTGTTCAAACGGAAGTGCACGACCTTGAATAACGTAGTTTGCAGCATTATTTACACTATAAAAATTAATTATTGCATTAGCATTAAAACTAAGTCCATCAAATGCTGTATCAAAATCATTGGTAGCGCCATCTATGTACCCTACTAAAGTTTGTTTAAAGGCATTTTGTTTGTTGGTTAAGTTCAACCAAATTCTACTTCTGTCAACTACAGCACTAAGTTTTTCAGTTTCTTTAGTTCTAAAAAACTGAGTGTTATTCAAGTAACCAGTGCCAATACGCATATCATTATTAAAAGTAACAAGAGTTCCGGCAGCGGCGATACTTGTAGTGAAAAACGATTGTCCCGCAGCAATGAACCCATTTGGAATTCTTTTAGGTGCCGGTTCAGAAATTGCAGGAGCAGTACCCACTCCTCCAGTACGATTAAAACTGGCGTAATCATCTTGAATAAACACTAAATCACCGGAGCCTTCATTTCCAGCTCCAACTTTATTACGAATGGCAGTATTATGTGTCCAAAAATAAATAGTACCGCCCAATACGCTTGAATTTATATTTAAAAATTTTACAGCATCAATTGCAGATGGATAAGGATTTCCGATCAAATTAAAGGTTCCTGGTCCTCCAACTGCTATCGTTTTTTCTCCATTATTGGGTGCCCCTGTAAATGTAGCTTCGAAAACTGAAGAAAGAGCTGGATAAGCAGGGTAATTTGTTTCTGGAGCTCTAATGATATACCCTTTACCTATTTCCATTATTTTTGTTGATGGCGATGGTTCTACAAACCATGTAGCTCCAGGTGTAAAGGACCAAAACCTAGCAGGATTTGTATTTGGTGACAAAGCCAATAAATTTTGTGCCGCCACTGGACTTGACCAGTAGGTATAATCAGATGCTCTACGAACAACCGTAGTTTGTCTTTTATAGTTGATAACACCACTATTTACAGCAGCAGCATTAACTTGAACCAAACTTGATCCATTTTCGAAGGTAATAGATCCTGAAGCATTAACTATTAGCTGATTTTCTAGTTTTAAGGTAAACCCCGGTTTTACTTCCAAATTAGTATTAGCACTTATGGTACATGAACAAAGTTCTGTATCTGTAGTTAGTGAGATAGGTGATGCACTACCTGCAGTAACTGTACCTATTTTATCAATACCTGTTCCTGAAGACCACAATGTGCCATCAAAAGTTGTAGCTATCAAACTTGTTATAGGCACATTTGCACTTACCACAGGAGAGCAAGGACCACCAGAAACAGTGAAGGAATAATTAGTTCCCTGCGCTAATCCAGAAATAGTTGCTGTAGTACCTGATCCAGTTAAGCCTATAATACCAGAAGTTACGGGATTTGGAGTTATTGTCCATGATCCAGTTGATGGCAACCCAGTTAAAACAACACTTCCTGTTGGGACCGCACAAGTAGGTGGAGTAATAGCCCCTAAAGTTAGTGTTATAGGAGGAAGTATATTTATAAGATTTGAGATATTACCACTCGATAAATTTGTACTACAAGAACCGGAAGCTAAACTATCTATCCTTATGGTTGTAGCAGTATTGTCTAACATTATCCCAAGATCGGCCGTAAATTGTCCCGTTCCTGCCGTGATTACGGTCATTGGAGCAGTGTAGCTGATAGCGTTTGAATTAATACTTAAACTATAAGTAACCGTATAAGAACCAATAGGTAAACTTGCTGCTGTGCCACTCAGTGTAACCAACGAAGTTTTATTTGTAGTACATGCTGTGGAAACAGCTGAAACGCTTGTTGGGGCGTAAACAGGACAAGGCGCAATTATTGTTAGGTTATAATCTTCAGCCTGACCATAGAAAAGACCTGAGAAACAAGGATCACTGGCAGTGTTATTGAAAATTTTTATGACCCTCATCCTTGTAGTGCCGATAACAGCTGTTGTAGGAACAGTTATATTTCCTGTTAGTGTTATAGCATCTACTCCTGTAGAATTTGTGATGGTACCTAAGTTTGTTATTTCATTGGTGTTGTTGCCAAAAACACCATTTTGATCCCAGTCGATATAAACTTTATAAAAATCTGTATAATTTCCAGCTGTATTTCCTTTCACAGAAATAGCATTGATTGCTGAGCCCTGAACAACAGAACCTGTATTACAAAATACTTCTAGACTAGGACCTCCTAATGCGTTTGAAGTAGTGTTATTAATCCCTGCAAAAGTAACATTAGTAATAGGATCAACACGTGTATCAAAACTCGGAGTGCAATAAGCTGAACTCTCGCTTGTGTAAATGATTACTACTCTACCATTACCTCCTGCTCCACTACTAAACCCAGAAACGCCTCGTTCTCCCCCTCCTCCTCCGGGAGCTGCTCCTGTTCCTCCGTTGCCGCCTGTACCGCCACCATTACCGCCACTACCTCCTCCATTTATTCCACCACCGCCGACGACGCCTGTACCAGTACTATTATTATTTCCATTAGCCCCATCATTCGTCCTTCCTGCTGAAGCGCCTCCACCAGCGCCTCCATTATTAGAACTCGAGCCTCCATTACCTCCATTGAATCTTATATCTCCGACACTTAAAGATCCTTGTCCACCTCTACCAGCATCAACTCCTCCATTACCCCCATTGCCCCCTCGGGCAATAACTAAAGTACCAAAAGTTGAGTCACCACCGTTAGCACCTGTCCCTGCTGCACCGCCTTGACCAATTGTAACAGCAAACGAATTTCCCTCACTAACATTCAGAGTACTCTGCGCAAAAGCCCCTCCCCCTCCTGCTCGACGAAAATTTCTATCTCCTCCACCGCCAGCTCCCCATACTTGTACCGTAATAGAAGTTACACCACAAGGAACTGTAAAAGTTCCTGAATTGGTATATGTTTGCGTAGTTTGTCCAAAAGAAAATAAAGAGACAAAGAAAAATAATGCTATTAGATAGGTATTGGCTATAGAAGGGTATTTTTTGATCATATCATTACTTTTTTTAACATTTTCTTAATACTTATTGATTTTCAACACTATAAGTCCTAAATTTTGTTACACAAGATAAGTCCAGCCTTTAAATAACTCCTAAAATAATCGACCAATAGCGCAATAAACCGATAAAATACATGTTACAAGAAATTTAAGACAAAATAAGTATGCTAAAAAGATAACAGTTGTGAAATCCGTCAGAAATATTATTTATTAAAAGCGAATCTTACAAAATAGCAAGAAAAAATAAACCTGCGGTTTTTTTGTACTACCAAAATCTCCTAATTTAAATTGTATTATTTTTGTTTTTCATTTGTTTAATCTACACACCAATTGAAAGAAATCTACTCGATAAAAGAAGCTATCAAAAAAGCAGAGCACTACTGCGCTTACCAAGACCGTTGCCATGACGAAATGATGAGCAAACTGCGCAGTATGAAAATGTCAAATGATGAGATAGACGAAATTATCGCCCACTTAATTCAAGAAAATTTTTTAAACGAAGAGCGTTTCGCTTGTAGTTTTGCACGTGGCAAACACCGTATGAAATCGTGGGGGAAAATCAGAATTACAAATGAACTCAAGTTCCGAAATATCAATCAGCGACTGATTACAAGAGCACTACAAGAAATTACAAACGAAGAATATTTGGAGACTTTTCATAAAACTGCCGACCGAGTTTGGGAACACAGTACCGAAAGAAACACGCTCAAAAAAAGAAAAAAGTTTTGCGATTATTTACTCCGTAAAGGATTTGAGAGCCAATTGGTTTACGAAAAAGTGAAAGATTTAGAGGCTCAATAACACACTCACCGCGTTGCCACCAAAACCAACCGCATTGACCAACACTTTTCGAATTGGTTTTTTGGACTGCTGCGCTTCCGCAAAAGGTACGCCGATAAAAGTATTGTGCTGCATCATCATGATAGCCAATTCCATACTCAAAATTCCAGAAGCTCCGAAAGTGTGACCTATTTTCCATTTGTTGGTAGTCAACAGCGGTAAATCGGTACCAAAAAGTTTCTGAATCGCTTTATATTCTGTCAAATCGCCTTTTATGGTTCCAGGAGCGTGCATTACAATTACATCTACATCAGTCAAAGCCGTATTTTGCAAAGCCATTTGCATTGATTTTTGAAAACAAATCGCCTCTGCTGATATTGAAATATTATGTTCTAGTAACTCGGTAGCGTAACCAATTCCTTCAATGTAGGCCAAAGCATTGGGCGCCCTTCCTGCTTCAAGACAACAAACTGCGGCTCCTTCGCCAAGAACCATCGTGTTTTTTTTCTTCTCGAAATCTAAAGCTCGATTGGGCCATAATTGGACTTCAGCTTCTGTTTGAGAATAGATTTTTAAAGCGCGCATTTGAGCAATTGTAAAATCAGTCAACGGCGCCTCGCTCCCACCCACCAAAAACTTATCAATCATTCCAGATTGCAACCAAACATAGCCATTTAAAACTGCATGAAGCGCTGTAGAACAAGTAATAGAATGCGAAATTTCAGGACCCGAAGTTTGTAAATCATGCGCCACCCATGAGGCAATATTTCCTAAAGTAGTAGTCGGCGAAGCCAAAGTTTGCGCTTTACCAGATTGAATATAATCCAGATGATGTTTTTCGAATAATTCTGTCGCTCCACGCGAAGAACCTAAGTTGATCCCGAAAACGTCCGACTTATCCCAACCCGCTTTTGCAACAGCATTACGAGCAGCAATCATCGCATACAGAACCGATTTGTCTAGGAATTTATATTTTGAATCTTCCTTACGCAATGCTTCAACCAAAGCTACTTCTTCGTCATTTAAAGAGGCTACAAATGTTGGTGCCTGATCATACGATTGCTTTGTGAAACAATGTTTGTCTTGCAAATACATTTCCCACACCGCCTCAGCGTTGCTGCCTAAAGGCGAAATTGAAGCTATTGAAGTAATGGAGATGATTTTCGACAAGACTATTTTTGATTTAAGGAATGCTAAAAAATTAAAAATGCTCTAGTAATTTGCTTTTAAAACTACTTCAGAGCACCTTCAAGTACTTTGCAAATTTTCTGCAAATTTAAACTATTTCTAAAGCATTTTCGATCACTTGATATACTTTTTGCAACTGCTCATCGCTAATTACGTAGGGCGGCAATACATAAACAATGTTTCCTACAGGTCGCAAAACAACACCATTGGCAATAAAAAAATCGTACAACTTGTTGCGCAAACTTCCATAATAACTTGCCGCGCCATCGGTTACAACTTCAAGTGCAATGATAGTTCCCAAAATTCTTGTGGCAACTACTTTTGGGTGGATTTTTATTCGCTCCTCAAAAGCCTTATGATTGGCATGAATCCTATCAATATTACTTTGCATTTCATCCGTTTGCAACAAAGTCAAACTCGCCAAGGCTGCTGCACAGCCAGTTGGGTTTGCTGTAAAAGTATGTCCGTGAAACAAGGCTTTATTGATATCATCATCATAAAAGGCGTCGTACAACTCTTGCGTAAAAGTAGTAATCGCCATCGGAATCGTGCCGCCTGTTAACGCTTTCGACAAACACATCATGTCAGGTTTAGTATCAACATAATCAGTAGCAAAGTTGCGTCCCGTTTTACCGAAACCCGTCATTACTTCATCAGCAATATTAAACACTTGATTTTCTTTGCAAATTTGCATCAGTACTTCAAGCGATTTAGGCTCATACATCACCATACCTGCCGCTCCTAAAACCAAAGGTTCAAATATAAAAGCCGCACAATTTTTAGAGTTAATTACATTTTGCAAAGCAGCATAACTCTCTTGCTCGTGCCCCTTTACAGGAACAGGGATTCGCACCACATCAATAAACATTCCTTCAAAGGCTTCGACAAAAAACGAAATTCCGCTCGCTGCCATGGCGCCAAAAGTATCGCCGTGAAAAGCATTTTCAAAAGCAATAATGGTCGTTCGTTTTTCGCCTTTGTTGAAAAAATACTGCAACGCCACCTTGATCGCTACTTCAACAGCTGTTGAACCGTTATCTGAAAAGAAAATCTTTTGTTGATTTTTTGGTAAAATCTCCATCACCTTTTCGGCAACAAGAACCGCGGGCTCGTGTGTAAAGCCACCAAAAAGCACATGTTCTAATGTGGTTAATTGTTTGTAAATCGCATCCGCTATAAACTTATTGGAGTGCCCGTATGGATTAACCCACCAAGAGGCAATGGCATCAATATACTCTTTACCATTCTCATCCCAAAGTAAAGCGCCTTCACCTTTTGCAATAGCTATTGGCAAAGCAGCTGTTTTATGTTGCGTGTACGGATGCCACAAATACTTTTGATCTCTTTCTACAAGAGTGGCCGTTTCCAAAGCAACAATTTTTATAGTACTCATAAATTATAAACTCAAAAGGTTGTCACGAAATAAATCAGCATATTCTTTTATAGCATTAGCATCAAAATAAGGTTCTTGATCAATGCGACCAATACATTTAATTCCTGTTTTATTTAAAATTATCGATTCCGTAGCTTTGTTTTCGTTGCCACTAAAAACGATACCAGAAACCGATAGATTTCTGTTTTTCAAACATTCGATAGTCATCAAAGTGTGATTGATACTGCCCAAATAATGGCGTGAAACTACTACTACTTTATAATCGGGTTGAATCAAATCAACCACACAATCCGTATCATTTAATGGAACCAAAACCCCTCCAGCGCCTTCAATTACCAAATGATTTTTGGTTTCAGGTACAGTTATTTTATTTAAGTCAATTGTAATTTTATCTAACTCGGCAGAATAATGCGGACTTGCTGGCGTATGCAGTGCGTAGGCATTAGGATGAATCACCGTTTTATTGTTTGATAAAAGCAATTTGATTTTGTGACTGTCTGAGTGATCTAAATCTCCCGCCTGTATCGGTTTCCAATAATCAGCTTCGAGAGCCTCTGTAATAATTGCCGATGCAACAGTTTTACCTACATCGGTTCCAATTCCTGTTATAAATAGTTTCATACTTTTTAAAAAATTAGCCAACAAGCAAATGCTAGCAGTATTTAATATTATATCTTTTTTTGTTCAAAAACGTACGCACTTAGTAAAGTAAGTACTTTTTCAATTTGTTCCTTTGTGTTATAACTGTGTAAACAAAAACGGAGGCGTTCTTGCCCTTCTGGTACCGTAGGCGAAAGGATGGCTTTTACATCAAAACCTTCATTTTGCAATTGGTTAGCAATCATTTTTACCTTATCGTTACCCGGTATAATTGCCGATTGAATGGCTGATTTACTGTAAACAAACAAGGATTTTACGCCCAGCATATTTTTTATTTGATTGAAATGAGCAATATTTTTCCTGAGTTTAAAAAGCACTGCATCATCATAGGCCAATTGCTTGTATCCCATGAAAATTGTGGCAACTGAATGGGGCGACAGACCAGTAGTATAAATAAAACTTCGAGCAAAATTTACCAAATAATTCTTCAAATCTTGACTACCTAAAATGGCTGCTCCATGACAGCCCAACCCCTTACCAAAAGTCATGATACGGGCAAAAACTTGGTCTTGTAAACCTAACATTTGCACCAAACCTTCTCCTTTTTCGCCAACAACTCCCAATGCATGCGCTTCATCAACCACCAAATAGCAATCATTGGCAGTAGCAATTTGCACTAATTCAGCTAAATTAGGGCAATCGCCATCCATTGAAAATACAGATTCCGTGACAATATAAATACTGGAGGAAGATAGTTGAGTAGCTTTTGCTTTAGCGATGAGCTCTTCTAAATTTTCGAAATTATTGTGTTCAAATTTATACGATTTTGCAACACTCATTTGAATTCCGTCACGAATGGAGGCATGACATAATGAATCAAAAAAGATTATATCATTGCGTTGCGGTACAGCACCAAAAAAACCAACGTTAGCATCGTAACCAGAATTGAACAACAAAGCGGTTTCTGATTGATGAAATTGCGCAATATAATTTTCAGTCGTAGCATATACCGCATGATTACCTGATAACAAGCGGGAACCTGTGGCTCCATTTTGAACTAAATCCTGGGAAACTAAATAATCATGAGTTTGATGAAAAAGAGTTTCAGAAGCTGCAAAACCTAAGTAATCATTAGATGAAAAATCGACAGCCATTGAAGTAGAAGGTAGTATTCGCAAAGCATTCTGCTCCATTCTGGTTTGCAGTTTATCCGAAAGATTTTTAGGGAATTTTTTCATGGTGATACAAAAATAAGCAAGTTTTATATGAATTGAATTTTGAAGCGTCAATTCATCCAAAAGGGTTCTCTATCACTTTAATTCTAGCTGAGAAAACGCTGAGAGAGTTTTGAACTATATGAAACAAAATTCATTACAATTTAACACATAAAAAAGAAGAGTCGTAATGTAAGGACTAAATTTTTACGAAAACGGTTTCGATTGATTAAAATCATAAATTTATGTTAATTTTATCTTAAAAACAATCTTAAAAAAAACAGTCTGAACAATTGTTTGCTACTTTCGAAGCTTATGAAACGGATTGCTACTCTTTTTCTGATAGTTACGTTATTCTATAATGTACTGGGCTATTATCTGATGTTCGCCTATCAGGAAGAACAAGCATGGGTTGCAGCGATTGAAAAAAAAGACAATATCAATTACCAAGTTATTCAATTAAATGCTTCTTTATATTCGTTTGTCGAGGACACTGAATTTGAATATGTAAATGAAAATGTAATAATCGACCACAAAACGTATCACATATTCAAGAAAAGAATTCAAAACAATATTCTGAGCCTGTATTACCTCCCAAATTCACATCAAGAAGCAATAAATCCTGACCTTCAAAATATTGTTGACCAACAATTGTTTAATGGCGGTGCCACAAAAGAATCGCCTTTAAAAAAACTGATGAAATCCTTCTTAAAGGATTATATTCCTCAAGCAACAGATGGCATAGTATTCTCATCAGAAAATAAGGCAACTGCTACCGAAATTGCAGTAGCACCTGCTCCGCTTTTAATTGCAGGTTACCTGTCTGCGCCCTTTTCCCCACCTGATTTGGTTTAAAACCTTTGTTAAAACCGATTTTACCTTAACTTTTTGTAAAAGAAAACTTTGGCTGTTTGCCAATATGCTAAACGTGAAAGCTTGCGCAATCAACAACATAAGCTTTTAGCTTGTTAGTGATCTAAAGCATAGCGACTAGTTCCATCTTGCCTTTTTTCGAAAAAATCATTTTACAAAAAGCAATCTTATCTTTAGCTATACTGCACAGCCAACACACAAAATTTGGTTGAGCAGTTAACAAACCTACTATTTTGTGTTTACCAAAAGAGCTATTTAAGTAAATCAGGCTTCTAACAACCACACAACTAATGGAGTACTATTTTATTAAAAACCAACTCCTTGGTAACTTGAATCAAACACAAAAGACTTCTTTTTGACAGAAGTGATGTTTATTGTTTGCTTGTTATTTTGATCACTATAAAAATCAAAATCAAGTCCTGCATACAAAGGAAAATCAAGCATGAAAATACATCACACCATTCAAAAGGTCAAAAAATTAACTACACTAGCAATTAAAAATGAATAATAAATATTTACTTGGACTACTACTCGCTCCACTTTTTTTGTTTTCTCAAACAGAAACCGATGGATTATTTATGAGTAAAAATTATTTCTGTTTTGGAATAGTATATCAGCACAACAGCTGGAATGAGTATTGGGAAGGTGACTTTAAACGTGAAAATCTTAATTTAGGAACCGTTTCTAGTTCATCTTTGGCAGTAATGGGCAATTACGGATTAACAAAAAAATTAAATGTATTAGTAAGCCTACCTTATGTGAAAACTAAAGCTAGTGCAGGTACTTTAGCCGGCCAAGAGGGCGTTCAAGATATCACGCTATCACTCAAACACCTTACATTTAAAAGAAAAATAAACAGAACAGCCTACACAGTCTACACAGTTTTAGGATTATCTACACCCTTATCAGATTATGCAGCAGACTTTTTACCATTAAGCATTGGTGCAAAGAGTAACACCGCCACCTTACGCTTGATCGCTGATTATCAAAACAAACGCTTTTTTACCACTTTTTCAGCCGCATACGTAAAAAGAGCTTCTATTGAGATTGATCGCAATTCCTACTATACTACAAAACCGTATTACACCAATAGAGTAGATATGCCAGATGTAATAAATGTAAACTACAAAATAGGATATCGAACCAATACCCTTATTGCCGAAGCTTCTTTGGAAAATATGGTAACTCAAAGTGGAGGTTTTGACATTACCAGCAATAATATGCCATTCCCTAGCAATACCATGAATGCACTACGAACAGGTGTTTTTACAAAATACAGCCCAAAACAAAACCCTAGACTATCCTTCTTAGCAGGTTGTAATTACACTTTAAATGGCCGAAATGTTGGGCAAACAACCTCTATTTATGGCGGCCTATTTTACATCTTGAATTTTAACAAAAAACAATCATGAAAAGTACATTCAAAAAAACCTCAATATACCTTTTAGTAGCAATTTCATCGATAATTTTCACTTCATGCAATGAGGATTTAGAAGAGAGAAATAATGAATTTCAAGCTTTAAATCCGATATCTCAAGATGAAGAAGCTGGTGCTTGGAAAACATTTTTACTAACTAGCCCTAATGAATATTCACTAGATGCTCCAATAGCCAGTAACAGTCCTGCATTTACAAGAGAAATAAATGAAATAAAAAGTTTCCAAGCTAATATTACTGCCGAGCAACAAAGAATCATTCGTTATTGGAGCGTAGGTGGCGTATTACGCTGGAATGAAATTATGCGCGCACTTGTGGCCAAGCACAACCGACCGCCATACCAAAATCCTGACGGGACTTACCCAACTCCATCAGCAGCAAATCCTTTTGCTAATCCTGAGTTTCCTTTTTCGAGCCCACCTTATGCAGCAAGGGCCTATGCCTATGTAAGCGCAGCACAACATGATGCTTTGGTTGCCACATGGTTTTATAAAAAGCAGTTTAACAGAATTGCTCCCTTTACACAAGATAACTCTTTGCAAGTTTTAGTTCCTAAAAGCACATTACCCTCCTATCCTTCTGAAGACGGTGCAATCTGTGGTGTAACAGTAGAACTACTCAAATTACTATTCCCAACAGAAATTGCATTTATTCAAGAAAAAGCAGCTGAACACCAACTATATCGCATTATTGCAGGCGCAAACGTACGAAGTGATGTTGATGCAGGAATAACTTTAGGGAAAAAAATAGCAGCAAAATTTATTGCAAGAGCCAGTTCTGATGGCGCAGGAGCCGCAATAGGAACTCCAGCGCAATGGACACAACTAGAAAATGAAATAATTGCGAAGGGCGAAATACCTTGGAAATCTCTAGAATTGCCAGCACGACCACCAATGCTACCCTTTTTTGGAAAAGTTAAATCGTTTATAATGACACCCGAAGTGATACTTGCAAATAGACCAGTACCACCACCCTCAACTAAATCAGATCTTTTCAAGAAGGAATTAGCCGAAATCAAATCAATAAGTAAAAATCAAACCAGAAGAAATATGGAAATTGTTACATTTTGGGCAGATGGAATTGGCACTTATACTCCGCCAGGACATTGGAACGCAATTGCAGCCGAATCTTTTGTTAAATTGAATTATAGCGAAGTTCGTTGGGCTAGAAACATGGCCTTACTAAATATCGCCATGATGGACGCAGCAATAAGCTGTTGGGATGCCAAGTATGCCTATTATAACCCGAGGCCAACACAAATGGATCCTTCTATTAAAACAAATACTGGAGTTCCCAATTTTCCAGCTTACGTTTCTGGCCATTCCACATTTAGCGCAGCGGCAAGCACCGTATTATCTCATTTAATCCCGAATAAGAAAACCAGTTTTGAAGCTATGGCAAAAGAAGCATCTGAATCAAGGATGTTAGGTTGTATACATTACCGCAGCGATTGCGAAAAAGGAATGGAGTTAGGACAAAAAGTTGGAAATCTAGCCGTGCAACGCGCCAAAACTGATGGAGCAGAATAATTAAAACTCCTCTAGCATAAAACCATCATTATCGAATACACCATGAACACGATACTTTATTGCAGGGCCAATTTACTCGAGGAACTTGAACAAATAAGGGAATTACAATTGCAAAATAGTTGCTTCCAAATCTCCACTGAAGAAAAAACTAAGGAAGGTTTTGTGACTATACAACATACTGTATCTCTACTTGAAAAAATGAATAATGCTTGCAAGCACATTATTGCCAAGGATCATACAAAAGTAATTGGATTTGCATTAGTCATGCTACCTAGTTTTAAAGCCGAAATACCTGCTTTACAGCCACTATTTACCAGAATAGAACAACTTGTGGCTCGCGAAGCGAAATACGTTGTAATGGGGCAAATTTGCATTTCAAAAGATTATCGGAAGCAAGGTGTTTTTAGAGCATTGTACCACTTTTATAGGGAACAACTTCAAGGTGAATTTGATGTGTTGATTACCGAGGTTGCAACACTAAACCAACGTTCACTGCAAGCACATCAAGCAATAGGTTTCAAAATTATTGCTACTTACCTTGAACACGACCTCGAATGGAACATCATACAATGGAACTGGAAATAAAAAAAGCCTAACGATGAGTTAGGCTTTTTTTGATATTTATAACGGGAACTTAATCAACTAAAACAATCACTTTGTTGTCTTTCATTTCAACAGTCCCAGAATGAATCTCTAAAGTATAGTTTTGAGCATCCAATTTTGTAAACTTATTAGCAACATCCTTTGTTAAAGTAAGGTTTGCCGCTGCAATTTTAATCACACCTTTCTCAAGAATTGATACGATAGGAGCGTGATTGTTTAAGATTTGAAAACTTCCATCTACTCCTGGCAAAGTAACCGAGGTTACTTCTCCTGAAAACAATTTAGCCTCTGGTGATACTATTTCTAAAATCATATTTTTAAGTTTTCAGTTTCAGTTAGCAGCCTCGGTAAAAAACACCAAGGCTATAACTGTATACTAATTTACGCTTCGGCTAACATTTTTTCTCCAGCTTCGATAGCTTCTTCGATAGTACCTTTAAGGTTAAAAGCTGATTCTGGCAAGTGATCTAACTCACCATCAATAATCATATTAAATCCTTTGATAGTATCTTTAATATCTACTAAAACACCTTTTAAACCTGTAAACTGCTCTGCTACGTGGAAAGGCTGAGACAAGAAACGTTGTACACGTCGCGCTCTTGATACTGCCAATTTATCATCCTCTGATAACTCTTCCATACCAAGGATTGCGATAATATCCTGCAATTGCTTGTATTTCTGAAGAATTTCTTTTACTCTTTGTGCACAGTCGTAGTGCTCATTTCCTAAGATATGTGGAGTCAAGATACGAGAAGTAGAATCTAACGGGTCAACCGCAGGATAAATACCTAACTCAGCAATTTTACGAGACAATACTGTAGTTGCATCTAAGTGAGCAAATGTTGTTGCTGGCGCCGGGTCAGTTAAATCATCCGCAGGTACGTAAACCGCTTGTACAGATGTAATAGAACCTTTGTTTGTAGAAGTAATACGCTCTTGCATAGCTCCCATCTCAGTTGCCAATGTTGGTTGGTAACCTACTGCGGATGGCATACGACCTAAAAGTGCCGATACCTCAGATCCAGCTTGTGTAAAACGGAAGATGTTATCAACGAAGAACAATACATCTTTACCTTGATCTGATCCAGCTCCATCACGGAAATACTCAGCAATAGATAGTCCAGAAAGTGCTACACGTGCACGAGCTCCTGGTGGCTCATTCATTTGACCGAAAACAAAAGTAGCTTTAGACTCTCTCATTCCTGGTAAATCAACTTTTGATAAGTCCCATCCTCCATTTTCCATAGAGTGCATGAATTCCTCACCATATTTAATAATACCTGACTCTAACATCTCACGAAGCAAGTCATTTCCTTCACGTGTTCTTTCTCCTACTCCTGCGAATACTGAAAGTCCACCGTGACCTTTTGCAATATTGTTAATCAACTCCTGAATCAATACTGTTTTACCAACTCCAGCACCACCAAACAATCCAATTTTACCACCTTTCGCATAAGGCTCGATCAAATCGATAACTTTGATACCTGTAAATAAAACTTCAGAAGATGTAGATAAATCTTCGAATTTTGGAGCTTGACGGTGAATAGACATTCCGTTCTCACCTGTTTTAGGCAATTCTGGCAAACCATCAATAGCGTCTCCAACAACGTTAAATAAACGACCGTAAACATCTGCACCAATTGGCATCTGAATAGGATTTCCTGTACCCACAACTTCGTAACCTCTAGACAAACCGTCTGTTGAGTCCATCGAAATGGTACGAACTGTGTTTTCACCAATGTGAGATTGTACTTCTAGCACTAATAAAGTACCATCTTTTTTTGTGATTTCTAACGAATCATAAATTTTTGGAAGTTCAACATCCTTACCGTTGAAAACTACATCAACTACTGGTCCAATGATCTGGGCAACTTTTCCTATTACTTTCGACATTACTTATGTATTTATTAAATAGCTATTTAGGTTTGTGAAAGGAGTCTAACCAATACATATTGATTAAATACTTTTTTCAGTGTGCAAAGATAATTTTTTAAAATATAAAATCAATTATTTTTTATAAAAATTGGAGTATTTTAATAGATATGCTAGAAATGAGTCAAAAACCATCAAAGCATCGCATTATCCTCAAAAAAAAACCACCTGCAAAACTGCAGATGGCCTTCCTAATTAACTAAATTTTATTTTTAAACTATAACGAAGCCGGGTACAAAATACGGTACGTACCTACGTTTTTGTTTTTAAAGTTAGCTCCAAATTTTACATTTATAGCATCTGTAAATAAATTAGCAATAATTGCATATCCTCTTGGACTTGGATGCACTCCATCTAATGAAAACATTCCTCCAAAAATAAAAGCAGAAGTTGTATTAAAACCATTGTACACAATACCACCACTAGCTAATTTATCGGTAACACCTTTCAATTCAACAAAAGCTAAACCTTTTGCAGTTGCAACTGATTCAATTGTTGCATTGTAAGCATCAGTGGCTACTTTTACTTCAGCAATTTCTTCTTTTGACAAAACCCAGTTATCAGCAAGAGGTACAGAAACTCCGTTAACAGCAGCAGCATTCCCTCCTACTAATGTACCAATAAAACTACTTGCTGGCAAAACAATCAAATCATCAGCTGTTGCATGTCTGAAAGATGGAATACTGAAAGAAGTTCTGTCAGTTAAATAACTATCTACAATTACTACTGCATTGGCACCAGCTTTAAAATTGATTGTTCTTCTTGTAGCTTCAGCAGCAGTCAATAAATTAGCATTTACCATTGATTGTAAACCTGCATTGTAAGCTGCGTAACCAGTATTTAACTGTGCAGCTGCAGTTGCTGTTAAATTTACTGGATTAAAAGGTACTGTTGTAAAATATGGCAAAGCCGTCACATAAGGCAAATTAGCCACAACACCTTTTGCACCATTAGCAGTCATAGCATTTACAATTCCATTAAACGCACTAGCAAAAACATTTGGATCTGTAATATCATTACTAGCATAGGTAGCAGGATTTAAATTACCTGTTTGGTTTCTTCCTGAACCTCCAGAAGTTGCATAACCCAAAACATCATTACCACCAATCCAAAGAGAAAAGAAGGTTGGCGCTTGAGCAACAGCATCAGCAACAACAGTTGTTGCAGCTGTTGAAGCAAATCGTGCAAAATATGGATTAGCAGCTCCAGTAGCTACACCCGCAACATTACCATAGTTTGGAGCTACCAAATGATAACTCTTTGCACCTGGAACACCCATATTATTGAAAGGCCCAGTCAATTTAGTTGTTACTTCTGTTGTAGGTCTTCCAGGAACTGCAACTGGTGCCGCACCATTAAAAAACAATCTAGTTCCAAGAATCACATTACCACCTAACAATAAACCACCCACATTATCAGCCATAAAAGGCGTTTTAAATTCACCACCCCCTGCTAAAGCAAACTGTTGTGCAATAATGTTTGCATAAGAACCTTCTTGCGCTGTTTTAAAAAGGGCATTATCACTAAAACCAGCCGCGTAAGAATCTCCCAATGCCACATATTTAGTCACCACCGCAGAACCTGCTGTTAATGGTTTTCCATCAGATGAGTTAGCATCTACCAATACTTCCTCTTCGTTATTACACGCTACAAATGCTAACGAAGCAAATAATAGCCATTTGAAATTTTTTATCATTGTAATTTTATTTTATTATTAATGATTGCTTATGGGTTGATTGTCCAAGATGCAAAATACTGCTGACCAATTAAACCAGCTCCTAAAACCTGACCATATTCTTTACCACCAATATTGGAAGCTCCAAGTTTAAATGTTGATTTTAAAGATGGGAAATTGTAATTCAATTGCGCATCGATAACTGTTGCAGAAGCGATAACTCCATCAGCAAAAGAAGATTGCCATAAGTACTCACTATTCCATCTTCCGCTTACATTAAATCCGAAATTTTTAAATAATTTCTCATTACCAATAGATGCCTTAACTCTGTGCTTTGGAGTGTTGAAACCAGCTTCAAAACTTGGATCTTTTGATTGATCAAAACTAAATTCGGCATAGTTATAATTGGCTCCAATCTCAAATTCTTTATATACTTTTCTAGACAATCCAATTCCGAAACCAATTGACTCGATTTCTATTGGAGTATTAGTGTATAACTGAAAAGTTCTTGTGTTACCACTTTGCAAAGCTTGTATTGCTTTTCGACCTTCATCATTAGTTAGTCCCCCACCATCAAGTGCTAAACCATATAATGGAGTAATCACATTTAAGTTTCCAATGAAGTTGTTGTATATATTATAATACCCATTAATATCAATAGAAGTTTTGTTGATAAAAGAACGATATCCTAATTCAAAAGCTTTCACTTCTTCTGGTTTAACAAGACCAGCATTTGTTTTTTTAAGTAAAGCTGGGTTTCCAGCAGCAGAAAATGCTAATACAGATGAAGCAAGATATGAATTCTCATAAGCTCTTCTTCCATCAATAGTAACTGTAGCGTTTCCATTATTGTTAGCCTGACCAACAGTACCATTAACTGGTAAAGTCTCTGTAAAACGAGTCAAGTTATCTGGAGCAGACCCAAGCAAGATAGCACTACCTACATTGAAACCAATGTATTGATCTTGTGTAGATGGATTTCTAAAACCTGTTTGGAATGAACCTCTGAAATTATGATTTTTGTTTTCCCCAGCAGAGTAAACCAAAGATACTCTTGGAGAATAATTCCCATCAAAGTTTTGTGCTTTGTCATAACGAAGAGACCCAGTAAATTTCAATCGATCGTCAATGAATTTTTTCATCACTTGAGTATACATTCCGTACTCGTCATAACGAATTGGTCCATTAGCATCTGTGTAAATACGACCAAAAGAATTCAATTCATATTGTCTAAAAGAACCTCCAACTTGAACCTCAGCTACTTTAATAATGTCCTTGAAATTGTAATTTACATCTGAGTGATAAATTTTAGAATTATCAACCAATTTAGAACCAGATAAAACACTTGCTTCGTTGGTAACTTGATTAAAAGCATTTTTAAACTCTGGAGTTCCTGGTAAAAATCTTCCTGTATCAGCAGAAGCTCTTGCTCTTGCATGCGCTTGCTCTGGAGTAAAACCTCCTAAAGTTGACTGAACATAAGCACCGGCATATTGACCAAACCATGTTGCATCACTTTTCCACTTTCTGTTTACGTTGATACCTGTAAACAACATATCGTATGAATTACCACCATCCTCAGTAGTAGTATAACCTCTTAAGAAAAAGTTTTTACCCTTGAATTCAATTTTATGCTGTTGCATAAAAAAGTTATTCAAGTAATATCTGTTAGCACCTTGGTAAACCGTGTTACCAAAACCAAATTTACTTTGAACAATAACCTCTAGTCTTTCGTCACCAAAAGGACGTACATGTAAAGATAAATCAATTTTTGTATTAGACACTTTATTGTCTGTCAAATCAACTTCATTATAACCAGTTCTACTTACATTTCTGTTTGGTAATAAATTTACTGCAGATGCTGGAATTATGTTTTGAGCCGCAAGAGCTTGTCCAACATTTTTAATATTTGTAGCAACCTCGTCACCATAAACATTAATACCATCATAGTCAATTGAATTTCTATCAACGCCCATTCTGGTTTTATCATCATAATTTACTGCATGCCATTCCGTACCTTTCATGTATGCAAAGTTTGCTTTACCCGCTACATATTTATTGAAAGCTTTTGCCATACGCACTCCGTAATCTACGTAGTCATTTGTACCGGCTGCTTTTTGAGTAGTTTGACCAAATTTAGCATATGCTCTAATACCTTCGCTTGTAAATGGACTTTTACTAGTCATGAACAAAATTCCGTTAAATGCATTCGCACCATATAAAGCCGAAGAAGCTCCAGGCAATAATTCAACTGATTGCACATCAATTTCTGAAACACCTATTAAGTTTCCTAAAACGAAGTTCAATAACGGAGAAGAGTTATCCATACCGTCAACTAATTGCATAAAACGAGTATTGGCAACAGAAGCAAATCCACGAGTATTGATCGACTTGAAGGACATACTAGAAGTATTCATTTGAACTTCTTTCATGTTTTCTAATCCGTCATAAAAAGATGGCGAAGCTGTTTTTTTAATTTCAGCAGTACCCATTCTTTCGATGGTTACAGGCGACTCAAGCACACGCTCTGGAGTTCTTGACGCAGATACCACGATTTCATCTAGTTTATTCTCTTCATCTAATAGTTTAACTACAATTTTTTGAGTTGATGAAGCAACAGAAACCTTTTGAGATGCAAAACCGATACTTGTAATTTCAATTACAAAAGGCGGCTTTTTATTTGATTTTAAAGTAAAAGCACCGTCAACATCTGTTGTTGTGCTGGCAGCATCTCCTAGAAGTTTGATATTGGCTCCAGGAATAGGCTGGTTGTTACTGTCTGTAACAACACCTGAAATTGAATTTTGAGCAAATGTTAGGCTACAAAAAAACAATGTCAAAAAAAGTAAATACACTCTCATTGGGCTATAATTTGTTGGTTTATGAGACCAAAGTACAAATATTTTTGATATTAATAAAAAAGTAGTAGAAAAAATTCGGAATCAGCATTTATAATACACCACTTAAGCTTAATTGCTATTTGTTAAAGATTATTTAATGTTAATTTTTAAGACAAATAAATATAATTTCATTATGCACGCATAATAAAAATACATTAATCTCAAAATTTTTATTAAATTTTAGATATTTGACAAAAGTGCAAAAAACGCAAAAATTTATACTATTTTTCACATTTCTAAAGCAAAAAAAAGCCCCGAAAGTCAAACTTTCAGGGCTAATATAAAAACTATTTTAACTTATTCTACTGTAACTGATTTTGCTAGGTTACGAGGTTGATCAACATTACAACCACGCATTACCGCTATATGGTAAGACAATAACTGTAAGGGAATTGTAGTAATTAATGGCGAAAGCGCATCTGAGGTTTCTGGAATCTCAATTACGTAATCAGCCAACTCGCGTACTTGCGTATCTCCTTTAGTTACTACAGCAATAATTTTTCCGCTACGAGACTTGATTTCTTGAATATTACTTACAATTTTGTCGTAATGTCCTTGCTTAGGAGCAATTACAACAACAGGCATGTGCTCATCAATTAATGCAATTGGACCATGCTTCATTTCGGCAGCAGGATAACCTTCAGCGTGAATGTATGATATCTCTTTTAACTTTAGCGCACCTTCTAAGGCAACTGGGAAATTATATCCACGACCTAAGTACAAGCAATTTGAAGCATCTTTAAATACAGCTGCGATTTCTTGTGCTACTTCATTAGTTTCTAGAGCTTCTTTAACTTTCTCTGGAATAATTTCTAATTCTTCAAGGTAAGCATGAAATACAGAATTAGACAAAGTTCCTTTTGCTTTGGCCAAACGCAAGGCAATCATTGTTAAAACTGTAATTTGAGTTGTAAATGCCTTTGTAGATGCCACTCCAATTTCTGGACCAGCATGCGTGTATGCACCTGCATGACTTTCTCTAGAAATAGAAGAACCTACCACATTACAAACTCCAAAAACAAACGCACCATGTTCTTTAGCTAACTTAATAGCAGCCATAGTATCTGCAGTTTCCCCAGATTGTGAAATTGCTATTACAATATCTTTACTACTTATAATTGGATTTCTATATCTGAACTCAGAAGCATACTCTACCTCTACTGGAATTCTGGCAAATTCTTCAAAAATATATTCGGCCACCAAACCAGCATGCCAAGAAGTTCCACACGCAACTATAAGAATGCGATCAGCGTTTAAAAATTTCTCTAAATTATCTTCAATTCCAGCCATTTGAATCAAACCTTCATGTGCATGAAGTCTACCACGATAAGTATCCTTAATTACACTAGGTTGTTCATAAATTTCTTTCATCATGAAGTGATCGTAACCTCCTTTTTCAATTTGCTCCAAATTCATTTGTAGCTCTTGAATAGTTGGATTTACCAAAGAATCATCTTTAATTTTACGAACCTTCATTGCCTTGTGTAACCTAATGTTAGCCATTTCTCCGTCTTCTAAGTAAATAGCATTAGACGTATATTCAATGAATGGCGATGCATCAGATGCAATAAAAAACTCACCTTCACCTACACCAATAGCTAAAGGACTACCTAAACGTGCCGCAACTATTTCATTAGGATTTTTTTTATCAAATACAGCTATAGCATAAGCACCAACAACCTGATTTAATGCTACTTGAACCGCTTTTCCTAGTTTTAATTTATCTTTTTTCTGTACTTCTTCAATTAAATTTACTAACACTTCAGTATCAGTATCTGAATGAAATACATAACCCCTTTTTATAAGCTCTTCTTTTAGAGGCGCATAATTCTCAATGATACCATTGTGAACAATAGCTAAATCTCCAGAATTTGATAAATGAGGATGTGAATTGACATCATTAGGAACACCGTGAGTAGCCCAACGGGTGTGACCAACTCCAATAGATCCTGACATTGCCATGTCAGAAGATGCCTTAGCCTCAAGATCTACAACCTTACCTTTGGTTTTAATTACTTGAATACTAGATCCGTCGTACAGCATTACACCTGCACTATCATAACCTCTATATTCAAGTCTTTTTAGTCCTTTAATTACAATAGGATACGCTTGTCTGTATCCAATATATCCAACGATTCCACACATAATCTACTTAATTAGGTTTTGTAAAATAAATTTCAAGTTTTAGCCTTTTATCAGCTGGCACGGTCGATTTTCCACCAAAAATAATGGTTCCAAGCGGATTCATAACTGATGCCTTAGGCACTTGTTTTATAAAACTGTTTGCATTTCTTACGGAATAAGAATTTGAAACAGCAATTGATTCGGTCACAACAACACCTAATTTTACATTAGTGGAGTCTTTATTATTAATCAAGTTACGAATTTGATTTGTAATTCGCACTTTGTATGTTGTTCCTCTTTTTGAAGTAGCATCTTTGCGAATTAAACCATCAAGAATAGATTTCGATTTTTTAGGATCAGCAGCATTGGTTGAAGGATCTAAAGTAAAATCAACTATTGGGCGATTGTTGGTGTAATCATAAACATAAATACGCTGTGGCTCTTTACTTGAAGCCATACTTGCAGCATCTATATGAAATACCAAGTTTGCCTCATTAACCAACAACTTTTTACCGTCTGCAGGATTTCTTAAATCATCCAATTCATCTGATATTCCGTTTGGCCCACCCAAAACACCATTTGCATCGTATCCTTTCAAGTCTGTTTTATTGAACAATTCTAAGATTGAAACAGCACCTTCTCCACCTCTTAAAAATAATTTATCGTCACCTTCTGTTGTATTTCCCGTGTTAGGAAGCGCATTGTAGGCTGCACCTGAAGCTGAAAAATCATTTGCTAACAAACTTACGGAATTGCCTTTAAGATTCAATTCGATTGTTTTCTTAACCCTTGGAATTTTTGTAGTTCCTGCAGCTGGAGTACCATCTTCATTGTATTTAATGGTAATTTTTCCTTTTGAAAAATCCAACATAGCCATGTTTCCAGCGCTACCAGGTATTTTTTCAATTTTAAAATACAAGCCTCTAAAATAGTTTTTGAACACTTCATTTGAAGCCAATTTACCAGAGTTTATGGCATCAATAATTTTGGTTTTAAAGTAACTTTTATTAAGCGTTAACTGCATAGCAGGTGGCGAATAAGTAGTAGTTTTTGCACTAGTAACCGTATCCGTAGTAACCACAGAAAGCTCTTTTGGATCAAAGAAAAACTCTTCGTTTTGCGATTTATCAGCACTATCGTTAAGCAGTGTAGGTAATTTTAGTCCATCAAAATCGGAATTTTGATTGCTATAATATTTTTGTGGTTCCTTGAATGCTGTAGCGGGATCTAAATCTCTCATAAAGAAACCCGACTCATAAACACTTAACTTCATCTTGGCTTTTTCAGGACCATAAATAGAATCTAAAACATAGGTTCTTGTTCCACCTGTATTTAATTTGGTCTGTGTATTATCTACAAAGTACGGGATTGTTAAAACAACACTTTCTACAAATGGATTCGCACCTACAGAAGTAACCACAGACTCTAATGTGAGTTGCGTATTAAAGTTTGCACTAGTTTGACCAAAATTGGAGTCATTATAAATACCTAAAGGGTTTACCTCCAGATTATTTGATTGCACAGCATTTGTTTTTTGGGTATATCCCAAAACACTGTAAGACTGCTTACTAAGGTCAAAGTTATTTTCACCTATCAAGTCACCACCAATTTCATTAAATTCTTTATCACAAGAAGTTAAAAAAATAACACTAAACAAGAGGAAAATGTTCTTAAAAAAAGAATTGTTAATCATAGGATCAAAAAAGTTTAATTTTATAGCACTTCATTTTTATAGAAGTTTGTATACGCTTCTGCAAAAGCACCTTTCGCGGTGAAAGGTAAAAAAGGTTTTCCTGAAGACTCTATAAATTTTGTTAAACTTGATGAGAGGTTATCGGCCGCAATAATCACCGCGTCCGAATGCAGTACGGTTGCCTTCATAATATTTTCGAAATTGGGCACTTCTAAGTCTGCAATAGCTTCATCTGGAACGCCGTCGAATTTTACTTTGTTAATCATTTCTGCATCTAGAGTACCATCAAAAGATTGACTATAAACAGATGTAACGATTTTTGTATCGGAAAATAAAGCTTCGTTTTTATAGAAATGTTTCATATACACTGGTAGCATAGCAGCCATCCAACCGTGTACGTGAATAATATCTGGAACCCAATTTAGTTTTTTTACTGTCTCTACAACACCTTTTGCAAAAAAGATAGCGCGTTCGTCATTATCAGGATACATAACACCTTCTTCATCAGCAAATGTGGCTTTCCTTTTAAAATATTCATCGTTATCAATAAAATAAACTTGAATACGCTCTTTTGGTATCGAAGCTACCTTAATAATCAAAGGCATATCGAGATCATTCACTACCAAATTCATCCCCGAAAGTCTAATTACTTCGTGTAATTGATGTCTTCTCTCGTTAATATTTCCATACCTTGGCATAAAAATTCTTATCTGTCCACCTTGATCATTGATCATTTTAGGCACGTCATAAGACATTAAAGAGACCTCGTTTTCAGCGAGATACGGCACCACTTCAGATGATACATATAATATCCTCTTATCTTTCATATTGTAATTTACTTTGTTTATTGGCAATAAAAACCACGCAAAATTACAAAATTTTATGCAGTTATTAACTAAAATAGTAAGTTTGCATTTAATTTTAATAATACAGCCATGCCTATTTTCTACGGAAAAGCATCTTTGATGGACTATTTGAAATCGATACAAACACTCCATTCAACGATTGGGTTTGTCCCAACAATGGGCGCTTTACACGAAGGTCACCTGGCTTTAATGCAAAGATCACTAGAAGAAAATACTACAACTGTGGTAAGTATTTTTGTGAATCCTACACAGTTTAATAACCCTGAAGATTTAGCAAAATACCCACGTACACTTGATCAAGATGTAGCTAAACTAAATGCGCTAAATCCTAATATTGTGTTGTATGCGCCTGCTGTTGAAGATTTATACGAGGGCACTCCTTCATCAGAACATTTTGATTTTGACGGATTGGAAAATCAGATGGAAGGACGTTTTAGACCCGGACATTTTAACGGAGTAGGTACTATCGTAAAACGCTTATTTGAAATTGTTACCCCACAAAATGCTTATTTTGGCGAAAAAGATTTTCAGCAACTTCAAATTGTCAAAAAAATGGTAGCCAAAAATAACTTACCAGTTAATGTTATTGGTTGCCCCATTTATAGAGAATCGAATGAATTGGCCATGAGTTCAAGAAACGAGCGCTTATCTGTTGAAGAACGTGCTGAAGCCGCCTTGATTTACCAAGCTTTACTTGGTGCTCGGTCTCAATTTGCGACAAAAAGCACTGCAGATATTGGCAAATGGGTTACCAAATATTTTGATAAAAACCCTCGATTTACACTCGAATATTTTACAATTGCTGACGAAGCTACTTTAGTTTCTTGCGTTAGAAAAAATAAAAACAAAAAATACCGCGCGTTCATAGCTGTTTTAGTTAACAATATTCGCTTAATTGACACCATTTCATTAAATTAAATTACTTTTGTAGCATGCAAATTCAAGTTTTAAAATCGAAAATCCACCGTGTAAAAGTTACAGGTGCTGATTTAAATTATATCGGGTCCATCACGATTGATGAAGCTCTTTTAGAGGCTTCTAATATAATTGAAGGCGAAAAGGTTTCTATTGTTAACATCAATAATGGAGAACGCTTTGAAACTTATGCCATCAAAGGCGAGAAAAATTCTGGTACTATTACTTTAAACGGACCAGCTGCCAGAAAAGTTCAAAAAGATGACATTATCATTATCATTTCTTACGCAGGAATGGATTTTGAAGAAGCAAAAACTTTTAAACCATGGGTTATTTTCCCGAATGAGAATGACAATTCATTGACTTAATAAATCAGGCACAAAATTCAATCACAAGTTAGGATTGCACTTTCTACTATAACCATTAAAACGTATTCCAAAATTGTTTAGGAATTCGTTTTAATGGTTTTTTTAATCCATTATATTTCGAAAACATAAAAATTGAATACGTTTTAACCAATCACTTTTTGCAACTCGTAAACCAATATTTGTGCTATCTTAGTACCTTTCATTTGCTACAGCGTAACAAAAAAAGAACTCCTTATGAAACAAACCCTACTTTTATTCCTTTTTTCATTGAGTGTAATGGCACAAAAAACAAGCTTTGAGTTGGAGTCCATGCAATTAGGTAATACCAGAACACTTACTATTGGAATTCCGGCATCACTAGAAAAAAACCCAAACAAAAAATATCCTTTACTCATACTTTTAGACGGAGATTATTTGTTTGATCCTTTTTACGGATCACTTAGCTATGGTGCGTATTGGGACGATATACCGGAATGCATCGTTGTTGGAATCAACCAAAATACTGATGAGGAGCGCTACAACGACTGCGAATTTGACTCTGAAACGGGACTTCCGAGTAATCAAAGTGCCAAATTTTATAATTTTATTGCAACTGAATTAGTTCCATTTCTAGAAAAAAAATATCCTGTTGCGCCCTTTCGAATCCTAGCAGGACATGATCTTACGGCAGGTTTTATCAATTATTATTTGTACCAAGAGCAATCTATGTTTGATGGATATGTAGCACTAGGAACCGAATTTGCACCAGAGATGGAAACCAAAATAGCAACCGCCTTGAGCAAGGTTAAAAAACCTTTGTTCTATTACCATTCGAATGGTGAAGGCGATACTAAAAAAATTCAAACACCAATAAAAGAACTCGACTCACAACTCAAACAAATCACTAATCCAAACCTACATTACAAGTTTGATAATTTTAGTGGCGCCTCTCATTACTCGTTAGTGCTTTACTCCATTCCAAGCGCATTGTATCATTTTTTTGACACCTACAAACCGATCTCATCAACTGAATACAGCGAAAAAATTGCTGTACTTTCATCAGGTTACGCGGACTATCTCCAAAACAAATACGATGTGCTACAAAAAACACTCGGTATAAAAACTCCTGTCCGATTAAATGACTTTAAGGCAATAGAAGCCGCAATTTTAAAAAACAAAGCGTATCCTGAACTTGAACAATTGGCTCAAATGTCAAATAGAGATTACCCTAAATCAATGCTCGCAGAGTATCAATTGGGTTTGATGTATGAAAAAACAGGAGACACAAAAAGAGCGGCCAAAAAATATCAAAACGCTTCCCAATTAGATGAAATTGGAGATCTCACCAAAGACATGATGATCGAAAAATATGAAGATATGGTTAGCCAAACACCAAAAAAATAATGTCAAAAGTTAAAACTACCTTTTTTTGCCAGAACTGTGGCGCACAATATGCCAAATGGCAAGGGCAATGCAACTCCTGCAAAGAATGGAACACGATTGCTGAGGAAATTATCCAAAAGCAAGAAAAAGTAGCTTGGAAAAGCGAACCCACTCCTACTAGCAAAGCACCAAGACCGCTACGAATTGACCAAATTGATTCGGCGCAAGAGATTCGTATGGATACTACTGATGGCGAATTGAATCGGGTTTTAGGTGGAGGAATTGTACCTGGTTCCTTGATTCTTTTAGGAGGTGAACCCGGTATTGGTAAGAGTACACTTTTGCTACAAATTTCCCTAAAACTGCCCTACAAAACGCTGTACGTTTCAGGCGAAGAAAGTCAGAAACAAATAAAAATGCGTGCCGAAAGGATTACTCCAAGCGGCGACAACTGCTACATTCTTACTGAAACCAAAACACAAAACATCTTCAAACAAATTGAAGCCATAGAGCCAGAAATTGTAATCATCGATTCGATTCAAACTTTGCATACAGATTATATTGAATCAACTCCCGGGAGTATTTCTCAAATTCGAGAAACTACCGCCGAATTGATCAAATTTGCCAAAGAAACCAACATTCCAGTAATTCTAATTGGACATATTACCAAAGACGGAAACATTGCTGGTCCTAAAATTCTGGAACACATGGTTGATACGGTTTTACAATTTGAAGGCGACCGAAACCACGTTTATCGAATTTTACGCTCTCTAAAAAACCGTTTTGGTTCTACGGCCGAAATAGGGATTTATGAAATGCTAGGTAGCGGATTACGGGAAGTAGCCAACCCATCAGAAATATTAATTTCACATAAAAACGAAGAATTATCAGGAACCGCAATTGCATCCACTCTAGAAGGCATGCGCCCTTTGATGATCGAAATTCAAGCACTTGTGAGCACCGCTGTGTATGGAACGCCACAACGCAGCACCACAGGATACAATGCTAAACGACTCAACATGATTTTGGCAGTACTCGAAAAAAGAGCTGGTTTTAGGCTTGGTGCCAAAGATGTTTTCTTGAACATTACAGGAGGAATTTCGGTAGACGATCCCGCTATTGACTTGGCTGTAGTTGCTGCGATTCTATCTTCTAATGAAGATATTGCCGTCAATAAAGATTTTTGTTTTGCTGGCGAAGTTGGACTTTCAGGCGAAATACGTCCGGTAAACCGAGTAGATCAGCGCATTCAAGAAGCTGAAAAACTAGGATTTTCGACCATTTTTGTATCCAAATACAACAAAATCACTTTGAAAAACACAGGGATACAAATTAGGATGGTCGCCAAAATAGAAGATGTAGCAAGTGAGCTCTTTGGATAACTATATTTATTGTAGAAAAATTTTAAATCATAAGATGGAAATTCAATATTTACCTGAGCAGATAGAAACCAACAGCGATAGTGAACTACAACTGTATGAGTATTTTATTTCGAAAAGTATCAACAAAAACAAGGTTCAACTATCTAAAAATGTTTTTAGTTTTCTGCTCAATGGTACCAAAGAACTCATCACTCAAAACCACACAACGCGGATCGAAAACGATAAATTTGTCATTATCAAAGCGGGCAATTGCTTGATGAGCGAAAGCATTTCTTTGAGTCAAAATTACCGAAGTATGTTGCTTTTTTTTTCGGACAAAGCCGTTGAAGACTTTCTAAAAAAATACGATTACAAGAACAATCATAAGCAAAATAACGATCCTTTTATTATCACAGAATATGATCGGGTAATTCAAAATATTGTTAAAAGTTTGGTCCACCTTCAAACGCAACCTGTTGATTTTATTAACAAAATGCTACCGTTAAAATTTGAGGAAATCCTCCTGTATCTTGTGCAAATGAAGGGAATCGACTTTTTATATAATTTTGTTCATCATCAAAACCCATCGGCAAAATCATTTGTAGATACGATGCACAAGAATGCTTTGAACAATTTAAGCATACAAGAACTTTCGTTTTTGTGTAACATGAGCGTTTCTACTTTTAAACGCAACTTTGATAAAGAATTTCAAACAAGTCCAATTCGATGGTTTCAAGAAAAAAGACTTGAACATGCGGCTTACTTGTTGCAAACCAAAAAAATGCGCGCCTCTGATGTGTACGAAGAAATAGGGTTTGAAAATTTATCGAGTTTTGTTCAAGCGTACAAAAATAAATTTGGAACCACTCCAAAACAATCACAAATCAATATTTGAACTTTTAGCAACATTTTTTGAACTTTTTAGTTTTAGAGTTTCCTGCCATATTACTGACTTTTGTAATGAAATTTTTAAAACATTCATCATGCAGAAATCAATTTTATTTTTATCAGCTGTATTACTTTTTACAGGTACTCTTTTTGCTCAAAAAACGTTTACTCTAAGCAGTAAAGATATGGGCGGATCCTTTACCATTCAAAATGAGTTCAATGGATTTGGCTGTAACGGAAACAATGCTTCACCTCAATTAAGCTGGGCAAATGCTCCAGAAGGAACCAAAAGTTTTGCCATTACATGCTACGATCCAGATGCGCCTACAGGAGCCGGTTGGTGGCATTGGGTAGCTTTTAATATTCCGTCAAATAGTAATGAAATTGTTTCAAAAGCAGGAAACCCAGCTTTAAATTTAATGCCCGCAGGAACAATTCAAAGTACTACAAGCTTTGGTGCAACTGGTTTTGGAGGTCCATGTCCGCCCGTAGGCCACGGTATTCACACATACATTTTTACAGTTTACGCATTAAAAACAGATAATTTAGGACTAGATGGAACTGCTAATCCAGAATTAGTTGGTTACAATTTATGGGCCAACACCATTGCAAAAGCAACTATTGTAGCACACTATAAAAGATAAAAATATGGGAACATTACGTAAAGCGACCGCCACTTGGAACGGTACCGGATTAGAGGGTAAAGGAACTCTAAACTCTAAAAATCAATTTTTTAACAACACTCCTTACAGCTTTAATTCTCGTTTTGAAAACGTAGATGGGACTCAAGGCACCAATCCGGAGGAGCTATTAGCAGCAGCTCACGCAGGATGTTTTGCAATGGCTTTGAGTTTTGCTGTCGTTCAAGCTGGTTTTACTCCAGAAGTTTTGCACGTTGAGGCCAAAGTAGCACTCGACGCTGTTGGTGATGGATTTGAAATCTCCACAATCAAACTTCATTTAACTGGTGAAATTAGCGGAATGACCGAAGCACAATTTAACGAATTAGCCGAAGCAGTAAAACTTGGATGCCCAATCAGCAAAGCCTTAAGTGCAACTCCGATTGAATTAATTACCCAATTTATAACGAAATAAGTATAAAAGATGAATATTACATTACAACAAGCAGAAGCAGTTATCGCTGCAGCAAAAATCAAATCAGAAGAAATTGGAACTAAAATGGACATTTGCGTAGTAGACGCAGGTGCAAATTTAGTAGCATTCGCAAGAATGGATGGCGCATGGATAGGCTCTATTGACATTTCATTCAAAAAAGCAAAAACATCTGCATGGTTCACCATGGACACTGCCACTTTAACTCCGTTGGTAAAACCTGATGCTCCGCTATACAACATAGAGCACAGTAATGGCGGATTGATTACTTTTCCGGGTGGTGTTGTTATCAAAAACAAGGCTGGTGAAGTGATTGGAGCTATTGGAGTAAGTGGAAGTACTGTAGAAGACGATCATACTGTAGCAGAATTTGCAGCCAAAGCGATCCTATAACTTACAAAACTTAATTTTGAAAAGCCTAACAAACATTTGTTTTGTTAGGCTTTTTTGTTTGAAGTCTGCAAGTAGGAAGAAATAATTCGATTATGAATAAAACCGAATAAAGTATATATTTATCATGATTTTGCTTATCAACAATCTCAAATAAACTACGCTAATTCTCCACAATGAAAACTTACCAAGACCAACTACAAATTGTACATTCCTTTCATGAAATGGGAGAAACGATTGCTGCAGCGCAGTTCTTGATTGAAGAATACGGATTGACACACCCTAATTTCAAGGGTTTTGAACTCAGAGAAAAAGCAAAACCCGACTTTATTTTAATGACTACCGAAGGACCACTTGCTGGACCTCAAATTATTCGGATTCCTGAAAATACTTTCGAATTTCATTTGCCCTTAATGCTCAACTTGTTGCTGCACGAGATGATTCATGTGAGTCAAAAAACACCTCAAAACTCTATTGCTGATAAAAACGAGAGAGAATGGCAAGCGTACTTTGAAATGATTTTTCACTATCAATTTCCACATGTTCCAATATTGGGCGATACGCACAAACGCTTTTTTGCCAACAAAGCATTAGAATATTACACTCGTATGGGCAAAGGTTCCTTACTTCAAGAAAAATATGCCATTCAAAAACGAGAAATAGACCAACTCTTACTTGATTTAAAATAAATTTTTTAGTTAGGTTGATTTTAATACCTAAACATAGTTCCTCACTAGATCTTAATTGCTAAGAATTTATTAAACTTTAAAACACCTGAGGACTAATAATCAAAAAACTAACTATTTTAGCGGTTCCCAGTCAAGAGATAATGAAAACCAAAAAACAAAAAGTATTTCTGGCGCTAAAAATAAGTGTCGCAACTGTAATTGTATTAATTGCAGCATTTTATATTTTTAGAGATGCCGTTATGCAACAAACCATTGCTAAGATTTCGCATGAAATGGAGGTAGATTACAATGCTAATTTTAGCGTCAAGTCGGCCTCATTCGACGGACTTTCGGGTTTACAATTTACCGATTTGGTTTTGGCTCCCAAAAATGCCGACACTTTATTTAAAATTCAAAAGCTAGAAACCAGTGTCAATTTATGGCAATTACTTGGTGGAAATGTCCAAGTAGGCACTTTACACATCGATAATGGCTACATTCAATTGGTTAAAAAAGGCAAAAAAAGCAATTTTGAAGCCTTCTTGAAAAAAGACAAACAAGCGAGCAGCGACAATGAAAAACGGGATTATGCCGAATTTGCGTACCGATTAATATCAAAAACTTTGAATTTGGTTCCAACCGATATGGAGCTGAACAATGTGGCTTTTAAATTCAATGACAACGGCAACCAAACCAATATTCAAATTCAAAAATTAGGTCTAGCCGATAAACAACTTGAAACCAACATACAAGTTCAAAACAAAACCTTCACCCAGCGCTGGCGCATCAAAGGTTTTGCCGACCCACGAAATAAAAAAGCCGACATTCAACTGGTTAATATAGATACTGGAGCCATCAGAATGCCGTATTTACAAGAACGTTTTAACCTAAAAACCAGCTTTAATTCGATACGCGTTGTTCTTGATAACATTGACAAAGACGGCGACGAAGTACGTATTAATGGCTCAATGTCAATAGCCAATTTAAAGCTCAATCATCCAAAAATAGCAAGTAAAGATGTGCTTTTTGAAAAGGCAAAATTCGACTATAGATTTGTTTTAGGATCTGATTTTATTGCGCTCGACAGCAGTTCAACGGTACAAATTAACAACATCAAAATGCATCCGTATTTGGCTTACGAAACCGAGGAAGACACCATTTATAAGATGAAAATTGATTTGCCAAAAATGAAAGCGCAAGATTTCATCACCTCATTACCTGCGGGATTGTTTACCCATTTTCAAGGTATGGAGGCCAGCGGAAACTTTAGCTACAAACTGGATTTTGCATTTAACCAAAACAAACCCAATCAGCTCGTTTTCGACAGTAAATTGCAAAAAGAAAATCTAAGAATCATCAAATACGGAGAGGCAAATTTAACAAAACTCAACGGCGAATTTGTGTACCGCGCTTTGATTAACAATGTTTTTCAGCGTGGTATTTTGGTAGGAACAGGCAACCCAAATTATACGCCTTTGGGTCAAATTTCACCTTACCTGCAAAAATGTGTCTTAACAACTGAGGACCCGTCGTTCTTTTCACACCGTGGATTTATCAACGAAGCTTTTAAACAATCGATCGTAAAAAACATCCGAACCAAAAAATTTGCTCGTGGCGCAAGTACCATCAGTATGCAATTGGTTAAAAATGCATTTTTGAGCCGAGAAAAAACGCTTTCGCGAAAGCTGGAAGAGATTTTACTCGTTTACATTCTAGAAAACAACCGCATTGTGAGCAAAGAGCGCATGCTTGAGGTGTATTTTAATATCATTGAATGGGGTCCAAATGTTTACGGAATTGGTGAAGCGAGTCAGTTTTATTTCCAGAAAACTCCTTCCGAGTTATCGCTAAATGAATGTTTGTACTTGGCTAGAATTATCCCTAGCCCGAAGAAATTCATGTACCAATTTAACGATCAAGGACAGTTGAAAGATTTTGCAGTGAAGCAAGAGGCTTTTTTAACCAAATTGATGTTCCGTCGCGGATTATTAATCCCCGAAGACACTATTTATAAAGCTTTACCGCTCTTTATTTCTGGTCCGGCACAATCATTTATCAAAATAAAAACAATCGATTCTACGCAAGTAAAAACCGATTCGATCGCGCTTGATAATGAGTTTGATTTATAATAATTAATGAAATTTAGGCTATAAACGTTGGATAGTTGAAAAAATGCCATTCAGACAATTTTTATTTAAAAAAATTCACCTTGGTCATGACTGAAATTATGATCTTCTAAATGTAAAAGCTTTTAATTTAACTTATTCATCCTTGTGAGTACCGTGATAAACAAACCTAGATAAATCTCACTAAAATAATTTTAAAACCTGAAAATTCTTTTTTATTCTACAAAAATAATTGCTTCTAAAGATTTGTTTCTTGTCTCAATAATCAAATTAGATATCGAACCTTCAAAATTAGGTGCACTAAAGTGATCAATAGTAATGTCAAAGATTTTGTTAGTTAGATCATCTATTAATGTATCTGAACTATTTTTTAATGTTTCATAAAGTTTTCTATCTATCGGCAAAATTAAATCATAAAACCTTAAACGGTATTTTGAAAGTTCGTCAATCATTAAAACACTTATTGTTGTACGATCACTATCACTAATTATCCGACCTTTAAAACTTTCGAGAAATGTTAGGATTTGATCATGAAATTGAAAAAAATAAATAAGATTATTGTCCAAAACAATACTTTTAAGAAAATCAACTTTTCGACTAGTATGTCCAATTTTTTTCTCTTTATGATTACTGATATGCCAAATATAAATTGAAAACATTAATGTAAAAGTTGCAATTATAATATTAGAAATTTTGTCTACTTTATCAAGTAAATCTGCTTCATTTTCGAAAAGGTATAATTTAAACATTTAATCAAGTGCTGTGTTTTCTCTCAAAATTCTTTTTATCGCTTCTTTCAAAGGTTTTTCATAAGGATATTCACCTTTATTTACAAAATTAAATATTTCATAAAACTTATCTTCTTTATATTTTTTAACAACATTTATGAATAGTTCTTCAAAAAATGAGGGATTTATTGAAAAAAGGTCTGCGGGAATAACAATATTTATCTTATCATTCTTTTCAGCTACCAAATCAATTTTACAAGCAATCCTAACCTCTCTACCCCGATCTCTTCCTGTAAATATCTTGGCGCCTTTTGTTCTATATAATTCTAAGTCTATAGTATAACTCATATCACATCATCTTTAGTAATTAATATTTTTGCACTTATAATTGTGCCAGGAAAACAATCTTTTATGTGTTTTACATATTTTCTATCTGGTTTGTCTTCAATGTTTCCACTATCATTAAAAGTCATGACTTTAAAGCTATCTTTACCGACAAACTTATCTCTTATTTCATATTTCCCATCAAAGATAATATTTGTATTACCGGATATCAAAGATAACCTTGATATATTATCTAAATCTGCTGAATTTGACTTTAAATTAAAGAAACTTTCTATAAACCTAATTGAGCCATTACCTCTTTTATAATCTTCAATTGGTATAGATGTAATCCCTTCTTGAAGGGCATACAGAGTCCAAAGTGTCTCCTCATCAAATGACTTAGAAAACCATTTATTAGCAGTATATCTTCTTGATAATTCAAACATTCTTTCTTTTATCTCATAATTAGTGCATTTTGGCGATTTAAATTTTTGGTAAATAGAATCTCCAAAATTTAAAATTACCAAGTGATATATACCGTACGCTGATTTTAATTTATCATTTGAAATTTGTTGAAAGTAACCAGTGGAATATCTATAATTTTGAGTAGAGTGTTCCTCAGCATTAATAAGGATTTCACCAAAAACAGTACTAAGATTTTCTATGGTATCTATTGATAATTTTTTTTGAATTGTAGCCAATGAACTTATTACATGTTGAACTAAATCAGTTGCATCAATTTCTTTTCTTTTATCATTATTTATACTTTTCTTTTCTTTATTATGGATACATAATTTATAAGGAACGATATCGTCAAATTTATGAGCCCTATTATTTATAACAGCGGGAGAACCAATTGAAAAAATAATTTTTTGGATATTCTCGTCCTCAATATTTCGTCCACCAATTGTTCGTAAAAAAGGTTTTGTTTTTTTGTATAAACTCCTTTTTTTCCTAAACTTAAATAAATCAATTAAGATAATATCTAAAAATATTTGCGCAGAAAGATCAATCTCTTTGCAATTGCTGTAATCAATAATGATATTTCTATAAGCATCAGAAAGAATAGTATTTACTAGGCTGTAAATAAAACGTAAAGATATATTCCTATGGGAATTCAAACAGAAGTTTTTTGGAATTTTTATTCGATATTCCGATGTTTCGAAATCTACATTAAAATCTGAATAGTAGTAATCAACTCCTTCAATTTTAGACAAGATAAATTTAATATTTTTTGGTAGCCACTTATTGATTTGCATTTCATAAGACAGATCTCCTTCTAGCTCTTTATTAAGAGCTAGATTATCACCTAGAGCCCGTATTTTTTTATGCTTTTGTTTACTCTTTGATGTAAGCCTTCTTCTAAAACGTTTATGAATTATATACTTAGATGGTTTTTTCATTTTTTCTAATTTAATAATTATTTGTGCTCCTCATTTATTTCAAACAATCTAAACATAATATTTTTAGAAGTTACGGAGCCGGATTTGGAATACTAGCTTGTACAGCATCGATAGCCTGCAGCATTTCATCAGAAAGTGACACTTGAATTGTATTGATATTTTGTTGGAGTTGCTCTATTGAAGTAGCTCCAATTATGGTACTGCTCACAAATGCTTGCTGCTCGATAAAGGCCAATGCCAATTCGGTTAAGGTTAAACCATTACGTTGGGCAATATCTTGGTATATTTTTGTAGCCTCGGTAGATTGTGCGCTGCTGTATCTGGTGTATTGCGGAAACAACGAAATGCGTGCGTTGGGCTGTGCCTCACCAGATAAAAATTTACCTGATAAAACTCCAAAAGCCATTGGTGAATATGCCAGTAAACCAACATTTTCGCGCATACAAACTTCTGCCGAACCCACTTCGAATAAACGATTCAATAACGAATATGGGTTTTGAACTGTTTTTACTCGAGGCAAATTGTGGTGTTTGCTTTCTTCTAGAAAACGCATAATTCCCCACGGATTCTCGTTTGAGAGACCTATGTGTTTTATTTTACCTGCTTTGACAAAACCATCTAGAGTTTCCAATACTTCGTGAATGTTGTCTTGCCATTCATCCTCTTGTACTTTAAAACCGCGTTGCCCAAAATAATTCGTTTTTCTCTCTGGCCAATGCAGTTGGTATAGATCCACATAATCAGTTTGCAAACGTTCTAAACTAGCATTTAATGCGTGTGTGATGCTGGCTGGAGAAAAGTCTAACTCGGGTCTCATGTACCCAAAATTAGGATTAGGTCCTGCTATTTTGGTAGCTAAAACCACCTCATCTCTTTTGCCTGATTTTTTAAACCAAGTTCCAATAATGCGTTCGGTGCTGCCGTAAGTTTCTTTCTTGGCAGGAATGGAGTACATCTCGGCAGTATCAAAAAAGTTAACACCGTTTTCAAGCGCATAATCCATTTGAGCGTGACCCTCGGCCTCTGTGTTTTGTTGCCCAAAAGTCATGGTGCCAAGGCAGATTTTGCTAATTTTTATATCGGTATTGGGTAAAGTAGTGTATTTCATTTTTTTTAAGTAAGTGGTAAAAAGGGACAAAGGCACAAAGTTGCAAAGGTACTAAGGGGCAAAGCTGCAAGGGACAAAGGAAAAAAAGGCAAAAGTGTCGAGTAAAAACTCTGAACCTTTGCCTCTTTGAATCTTTGTTTCTTCTTTAATTTATTTCATTCAGCATTTCTGCAATAGCATCCAAACGAGGAGTTAAGATGATCTCAATGCGACGGTTTTTTGCTTTACCATCGGCAGTAGCGTTACTAGCTAAAGGCGAGAATTCACCACGACCCGCAGCAGTTAAATTTTGTTTGTTGATTTTTTTGTTTTCGCTCAAAATAGCTACGATTGCAGTAGCTCTTTTGGTTGATAAATCCCAATTATCCGCTATGGGTCCTGATGCGCTAAAAGCATCATCATCTGTATGCCCTTCGATAAGTACGGCAATATCAGGGTTGTCACCCAACACTTTTCCTAGCTCCACAACCGCTTTTTTACCTTCGGAGCCTACCGCCCAACTTCCAGAATTAAAAAGCAGCTTGTTCTCCATAGACACGTATACTTTTCCGTTTTTTTGCTCTACAGTTAAGCCTTTGCCTTCAAAACTATTCAATGCTTTAGACAAGGTTTCTTTTAATTTTTTCATACTAGCCTCTTTGGCGGCAATCAAATCTTCTAGCTCTTGCAAACGTTGCGCGCTCTTGCTCAAACGCTCTTGCTCCAGTGCTAAAGCTTTTCCTTTTTCGTCAAGTTGACCTAACAAATCACGATTTTTTTTGAGGTTGCTTTGCAAGGCATCGCTGCTGTTTTTTTCAAGAGCTGCATACGAATCTTGCAAGGCTTTAAATTGCTCTTGTGCGGCAGCATATTCGGCTTTGAGTTTGGCTAAGTCGGCTTTATTTTTATCTAAATCCGATTTCAGACCGTCACGCTCTAGCTCGGCTTTGTTTTTACCTTGTTGCAAATTAGAATTTTCATCAGCTAAGCTTCTGTTTTCTTTTTTTAAGTCGGCAAATTTATTCTCTAGATCGTTGTATATTTTTTTTGAAACACAGGATGTTGACAAAGCTAAAACTAGCAATCCCATGGAAACTTTTTTTATCATAACGTTAATTTTTGATGTTGATTCATTTTGTTTTAAAACTCGAAAATGTGATGAAAACCGTACTCTTTTAGCCCTGATAGCAGCGGAAATCCTTGTTGTTTTTTCTTTAAAAACAACAAGATTAAGCGAATAGCAGGATAAAGCTCCTAATACTACTACTCGAGTTCGACTAGAATTGGGCAGTGATCGGAGTGCACGGCATCAGAAAGGATAACGGCTCTTTTTAATTTATGTTTTAAAGAATCGCTCACTAAATTGTAATCAATACGCCAGCCTTTATTGTTTTTTCGGGCTCCCGCGCGGTAACTCCACCACGAATATTGATGCGGCTCGCTGTTGAAATGACGAAAACTATCTACAAAACCCGATTTGATAAATCCATCTAACCAAGCGCGCTCTTCGGGCAAAAATCCAGAAACATTTTTGTTGCGCACCGGATCATGAATATCAATAGGTTGGTGACAAATGTTGTAGTCTCCGCAAATTACTAGATTAGGGATTTCAGTTTTGAGTGCGTTAATGTAGTTTTGAAAATCGTCCATGAACATGAACTTGTGATCCAATCGATCCATGTTGGTGCCTGATGGCAAGTACAAACTCATCACTGAAAAATCATCAAAATCAGCACGAATGTTACGCCCTTCAAAATCCATGTGGTCAATTCCGGTTCCGTGAACTACTGCATTGGGTTTTATTTTGGATAAAATGGCTACTCCGCTGTATCCCTTTTTAGTAGCAGAGTGGTAATATTGGTACGGATAACCGGCTTGAGTAATGGCTTCGACCGGAATTTGATCCTCGGTAGCCTTAATTTCCTGAAGGCAAATAACATCCGGTTGAGCGGCTTGCAACCAGTCTAAAAATCCTTTTGTAATAGCGGCTCGTATCCCGTTGACATTGTATGAAATAATTCTCATGAAGTAGATTTTTGAAACCCAAATGTAACAAAAAAGAAGAAGTTTGGCCCAGAAAAATAGAGAAAATGGAGTTTTTTGCTATCTTTGTTTCTTGCCTTAAAAACAATAATAAATGGGTTTAGTAACCGCCAAAGAAGTTGCAAAAGCAATAAATGTAGACAAATACGGATTTCTTGGAACTTTTTCAGGATGGATGTTAATGAAGGTGCTAAAAATATCTACCTTAAACACAGTATATAACAGAAACAAGCATCTGCAAGATGTTGCGTTTTTGAATGGAGTATTGGATGACTTAAAAATTAAATTTGAAATTCCAGAGGAAGATTTAAAACGACTACCGAAAGAAGGCGCTTACATCACCATATCGAACCACCCACTAGGCGGAATTGACGGGGTTTTACTTTTAAAATTAATGCTTGAAAGAGAGCCCAATTTTAAAATTATTGCCAACTTTTTACTGCACCGAATTGAACCGCTCAAAAAGTATATCATGCCGGTAAATCCTTTTGAAAACCATAAGGATGTGAAGTCGAGCGTGGTAGGTATTAAAGAAACTCTACGCCATTTAAGCGATGGAAAGCCTTTGGGAATGTTTCCTGCAGGTGAAGTTTCGACCTACAAAGATGGTAAATTGATGGTAGATAAACCTTGGGAAGAAGGCGCTATCAAAGTGATTCGAAAAGCACAAGTACCTGTTGTACCAATTTATTTTCATGCTAAAAACAGTAAATTGTTTTATTTTTTATCGAAAATAAGTGGCACGTTGCGCACTGCCAAACTGCCTTCGGAAGTGTTTAGTCAAAAACGTCGCGTGATTAAAGTGCGAATTGGTAAACCGATTTCGGTAAGCGAACAAAACGAACATACTACGCTAGAGGAATACTCTGAATTTTTGAGAAAGAAAACGTACATGTTGGCGAATCCTTTCGAGAAAGAAAGTCCGTTTTTGCCAACGCCTACGCTTAAAATTCCGAAAAGCCCAAAAACAATTGTTACCGCTGCCAGTCCAGAAACGATGGTGCAAGAAGTTGAAGCTTTACGCAGTACCGATTGTCGTTTGCTGCAAAGTAAAAACTACGAGGTGTTTTTTGCGGGAGCGACTAAAATTCCGAGTATTTTACATGAAATAGGCCGCTTGCGCGAAATTACGTTTCGAGAAGTAGGCGAAGGCACCAATGAATCCATCGACTTAGATAAGCACGATCAATACTACCACCATTTGTTTTTGTGGGATAACGAAGCAAATAAAATAGCAGGTGCTTACCGTATGGGATTAGGGTCAGAGATTTACCCGAAATACGGAATTAATGGTTTTTATTTGAACGATTTGTTTCGATTTGAGCCGGAGTTGCACGACATGATGCACAAATCTATCGAAATGGGCCGTGCCTTTATCATCAAAGAATACCAGCAAAAACCAATGCCTTTATTTTTGTTGTGGAAAGGAATTATGCATACCACTTTGCGTTATCCGGAACATAAATTTTTATTGGGCGGAGTGAGTATTAGCAATCAATTTTCAGATTTTTCGAAATCGTTGATGATTGAGTTCATGAAATCAAACTATTACGATCCGTACATTGCGCAGTACATTCATCCGAAAAAGGCTTACAAAGTTAAATTGAAAGATGCCGATAAAGACTTTATTTTTGACGAAGCCGAGTCGGATTTAAATAAATTCGATAAGATTATTGACGAATTAGAACCTGGCAGTTTACGCTTACCAGTTTTAATTAAAAAATACATCAAACAAAACGCAAAAGTAGTAGCGTTTAACGTTGATCCTTTGTTTAATAATGCTGTTGATGGTTTGATGTACATAAGGATTGCAGATATTCCAGAAAGCACGATGAAACCTGTTATGGAAGAATTTCAGGCTGAACTGGAGCGCAAGCTAGTTGAAAAAGAAGAGTAAAATCTAGTGTTTATAAAAACAAAATCCCGATTGAATCGGGATTTTGTTTTTTATATCACTTCCAAATGGACTCTTTTAAAATACTATCTAATGAATTATTTTGAACAAAATAAATTAACCTCAACACATGGTAAATTGCCAAAAAAACTCCTAATCCGTAAGCCAGCTTTTTATTGTAAAAATATTTGTTTAGATATTCTTTTCTAGTAGCTATTTCACAAGTCAACAAAACGATTGAAAAAAGACTAAATAGCACTACAAACGGACCCAAAATATGATAATTTAAACTCTTAAGTAAATCACCTTGAAAAAAGTAAACTAATGATTTAGTGATTCCACAGCCTGGACACGGAAAACCAAAGATCATTTTAAACGGGCACAAAGATTGATCTGTTTGAAGATGATTATCTTCATTTGAGAGCATTAATAAAAACGGAATTATCAGCGTTAAAATCGCACCAATAATTCCGTAAATCTTTCTTTTTACTCTGGTACTAGCTATATAATTTATTGATGTCATTTTGAACTTTCATTGCAGCAATCATTGGAAAAAAGAATCCTAGAACAAGTAAAAGTACAGTATCATCCTTTTGTGGAACACCTGCATGGGTATACACATCTGGCAAAGCATCTCTTCCTGCCAAATAAAAGAAATATATATTCACTGGGTAGCAACAGCCTGCAAAAATTGCCACTGGCTGTGAAATAACCTGTCTTTCAGAAACAGCATTAAAAACTTCTGCTACTTTTATATTCCAATAAATTAAATACAATCCGCATGTTAAAAAACCCAATATTAAAACCAATAAAGGGTCTACTTTAAATACAGGAATTGATTTTCTTGGCGTGTTCCAAGCTTCGTGTTTTTGATTTTCCATTGTTTATAGTTTTTTGGTTAGATTAGTTTTTTGGTTCAAAAGCAGCATCAATCGGTTCCCAGAGTTCAATTTTATTCCCTTCGGGATCCATGATCCAGCCAAATTTTCCGTACTCATAAGTCTGCATCTCCCCTACAATTGTTACACCTTCAGTTGTTAATTTTTTCAAAAGCGATTCTAAATCTGCTACTCTAAAGTTTTGCATGAAGTCTTTTTGACTTGGTTCGAAGTAGTTCGTGCCTGCTTCAAAAGGCGACCATTGCGTGCTACAATCATTACCTTGTTGGTCTTTCCACCAAAAAGTAGCACCATAATCATCAGTTGGCAGTCCTAAATGTTTGTGGTACCATTGTTTTAATTCAATTGGGTTTTGCGCTTTAAAAAAGAAACCTCCCACACCGGTTACTCGTGGTTCAAGTTTAGCAATTTCTGGTTGAGGAGCGTACTTCGTTTTTATTTTATCAACAATAACTTGCGCCAATCGCTCGTGACTTTCAAATGTCCAACCCGCTACATGGGGTGTTAAAATTACATTTGACGCTTGCAATAAATATTGGAAAGCAGCCGGCGGATTGGCATCCGTAAAAAGTGTTTCAAAAGACAACTTTTCATATTCTAAAACATCCAAACCAGCGCCCAAGATTTTTCCTGATTGCAGTGCAGCAACTAGATCATCGGTTACAATATTCTTGCCTCGTGAGGTATTCATAATCCAAAACGGATTTTTAAAACCATTAATAAAAGCTTCGTTTACCATTTTATCGGTATCAGGCGTCCAAGGCAAGTGCAAACTCAATACGGTGACTTTTTCTTGAAATTCTGCCCAACTTACTTGCTTGGCATTGGCATCGCCAACCCCATCTACAATATCGTAACACAAAACGGCAACATCAAAACCGCGTAGTTTTTTGGCGAATGATTTTCCCATATTACCATAACCGATAATCCCCACGGTTTGCCCGTCCAACTCATGCCCACGGTTCGATTCGCGGTTCCATTGACCCGCACGAATTTCACGATCGGCCTGGTTCAATTTATTAAAAAGCGACAAAATCATACCCAACGTATGTTCAGCTACCGCATTACGGTTTCCTTCTGGCGCAGCAATTAGCGAGATATTTTTTGATTCGGCATACTCGCAATCAATACTTTCTAATCCAGCGCCCACGCGAGCAATGAACTGCAGTTGCGTTGCTTTATCTAAAAAAGTTTGATCGATTTTAAAACGACTACGAATTACGATTCCGTGATATTGATCAATTAGTGCTTCTATTTCTTGTTTAGAAGATTTGTAATCGCTGTGATTGATGAAACCAGCATTTTCTAATTGGTCCCACAAAATGGGATGATTGCTATCGAGATGAAGGACTTTTATAGCCATAATGATGATGGAATTTTAACCATTCAAATTAACAAAAAAAATACGGTTTATTGGCTCCCGAATGCAATTTCACTTTTAAAATCGTAAATTTGCAAACTACAAATTCGTAGCAATCCGACTGCTGCTACACAATGCAATACCCATGAAATTAACAAAAACGTTCAAAGCTTTTTTTGAAAGCGAAAAATCAGGCGGAATCTTATTACTATTTGTCACTTTAGCATCTTTATTTTTAGCTAATTCGGCCATACAAACCGATTACATTGCTTTTTGGGACACACAATTTGGCCATCATTCCATAACCCACTGGATTAATGACGGATTGATGACGATTTTCTTCTTACTAATAGGTTTAGAATTAGAACGTGAAATATATCAAGGAGAGCTATCTGACCTAAAAAATGCCGCCTTACCTATTTTTGGCGCACTTGGCGGAATGATTGTTCCGGCAGGAATCTTTTTGGCCTTGAATTTTGGAACAATTACTCAAAACGGCGCAGGAATACCAATGGCAACTGATATTGCCTTTGCAATCGGTATTTTATCGCTTTTAGGCAACAGAGTGCCTACTTCCTTAAAAGTATTTTTGACTGCACTTGCTGTAATTGACGACTTAGGTGCAATCATGGTTATTGCTATTTTTTATACAGAAAGTATCTCGTTTTTAAATCTAGCCATCGCTTTTGGAATTATGGGAGGCTTATTTATTTTGAATAGACGAAACGTACATAGTCTTTGGCCGTACCTTGTTGGCGGTTCCGGAATGTGGTATTTTATGCTTAATTCTGGCGTACACGCTACTATAACTGGCGTTTTGTTGGCATTTGTGATTCCGTTTGGAGATGGCGGAAAAAAGACCATCTCGTATAAATTACAACATTTTCTGCATAATCCAGTTGCCTTTTTCATTTTGCCCTTATTTGCAATAGCCAATACGTGCATCGCAATTAATCCAGATTGGCATGAGGGCTTAACGCAATCAAATACCCTCGGAATCATTGCAGGATTGGTCATTGGTAAACCATTAGGAATCTGGTTATTTTCGTTCCTTGCGGTGAGTTTAGGAATTTGTACTTTACCACGAGACTTAAAATGGTCTACTATTTTGGGCGCAGGAATGCTGGGTGGAATCGGTTTTACGATGTCAATTTTCATTACCCTTTTAGCATTTAAAAACGATGGCGAAGAAGTAATCACCTACTCTAAAATTGCCATTTTAATAGCTTCGTTTATGGCGGGAACAATTGGCTTCTTGTGGCTTAAGTTTAATTTGAAAACAAGAAAAACAAAAACTACCACAACCTAATTGGATTGAAACAACAATAAAAAAGCCTCGTTTACAAATTTGTTAACGAGGTTTTTTGATATTTAGTGACTATTGGTTTGTGTTATGGCAAACCTGTCTATGAAATTTGATGGTCTCAAACCCAAAAAAAGAACTCACATTGGACTCCCTACCCCTTAATCTGTTTCAAAGAAGTTTTTATTCCTCGAATTAAGGACGAACTAAAACCGTGCATTTCCATTTCGTTTAAGCCCGCAATGGTACAGCCTTGCGGCGTGGTCACACGGTCAATTAATTGTTCTGGATGGATTTTTTCTTCGAGAAGCATTTCGGCAGCTCCTTTTACCGTTTGAGCAGAAATAGCCAATGCCGTTTGCCAATCGAAACCAATTTCGATTCCAGCTTGCATTGAGGCACGAATGTAACGCAAAGCAAAAGCTGTTCCACTGGCAGCAAGAACGGTAGCTGCATCCATCAACTTCTCGTCAATAATTGGTGCCGTACCCAAACTTTCAAATAGGGCAACTACCTCTTGAGCCAGTTCTTTATGGGCTTCATGAAATGCAATACATGTTGCCGATGCACCAAATTGTGCGGCAATATTAGGCATGATGCGAACCGCATAGTTATTGGCGCCAATTTTAGATTGCAAATTTTCAATAGACAATCCACTTACTGCCGATGCTATGATTTTATTGGAGATTTGTGGTAGAATTTCGGCCAAAACAGTATCTACCTGATAGGGTTTGATGGTGAGTATAATTACGTCAGCCTCTTGAATTTCGAGAATATTATTCGTTGTTACTGTTGCCCCTAATTTTTCGAGATAAAGAATACTTGAAATGTTGCGTCGTGTTATGGTTACCTGATGCTGTGTGGCAAATTTAGCCAAACCGAGTGCGATAGAAACGCCTAGGTTTCCTCCGCCAATAATGTGTACTTTCATGCGTTGTAGTTTTTTGCCCTTTCCTTTGTATTTACAACAAAATCAATAAGGCAAGTAGTTAGTTTTAGTTTAGTTTTCTCAAAAATAGCTAAAACAGCAACACAAACCACAAAGTCCATAAATGAAAAAGCCAAAAATGAAATCATTTTGAACCAAACTGGTGGCATAAAAAGACTTCATTTTTGGCTGAATGATAATATTCAAATCTAATTTAAAGGATTAAAACCCTAAAATCAATCGTGCTATTGAAAAGTAAATTAAAATACCGCAAATATCGTTACTCGTTGTTATGAAAGGTCCAGTAGCCAAAGCAGGGTCAATTCCGAATTTATCCAACAACAAAGGTATAGCAGTGCCAATTAATGACGCAATTATGATTACTGCAATCAAAGCCGTAGTGACAATAATCCCGATAATCATTTCTACATTCAGTAAAAAATGACTTCCTGCAAATAAAATGGTGGCTAAGATTACGCCATTTAATAGACTAAGAGAGACCTCTTTGATGAGTCGGTTAAAAACAGAGCCACTTAACGTATTATTAGCCAAACCTTGCACAATAATTGCTGATGATTGTACACCAACATTGCCCGCCATTGCGGCAATAAGCGGCGTAAAAAAGAATAAGTTTCCATGTTCTTTCATTGCACCTTCAAAAAGGCCAAGTACTTTCACAGAAATAAAACCTCCTAATAATGCCAAGACCAACCAAGGTAAGCGTGCTTTGGTATGTTCGTATATGCTATCATCGGCTTCCACGTCTTGTGAGATACCCGCTGCTAATTGGTAATCTTCATCAGCTTCATCCTTGATTACGTCAACGATATCATCGATGGTGATTCGGCCTACAAGGCGGCCCAATTCATCTACTACCGGTATAGCCTCTAAATCGTACTTTTGCATAATACGCGCTACCTCAACATCTTCTGTATCTACTTTTACCGAGTTTAGTTTTCGAATGTACACATCATTGATAGGTGTTCTTGACGAGGTAGTCAACAAATCCTTAAGTGACAAACGCCCTTTTAAACGGTCTTCATCATCTACCACGTAAATAGAGTGTACTCTGGAAATATTTTCGGCTTGAATGCGCATTTCTTTTACACAAGTGAGCACGTTCCAATTTTCATTAACCTTAACCAACTCCTTGTGCATGATTCCACCTGCAGTATCCTCATCATACCGCAACAAGTCAACAATATCTTTGGCGTGTTCTACATCTTGAAGTTCAGATATTACCTCGGCTTTCAAATCTTGCGAAAGCTCAGCGATAATATCGGCCGCATCATTCGTTTCAAGTTCATCGAGCTCCTCAGCGATTTCCTTTGGCGAAAGCCTGCTTAAGATATTTTCACGCAAGTCATCCTCGAGTTCCAAAAGGATCTCGGCTGTTTTCTCGCTATCTAGAACTTTAAAGATATAAGTTGCTTCATTAAAGTCTAATTCATCCAGAATTTCAGCAATATCAGCATGGTGCATGTCATTCAACAAGACTTCCAACTGCTGGTCGTTTTTGTTTTGAATGAGTTGCTCTAATTCATTAATTAATACTTTGCTGATTTTAAATTCCATCGGCTTCTATTTTTTGGGTGAGAGCAATAAATTGAGCTACATTAAGCTGTTCAGGTCGTTTGTTGAATATTTCATCTTCACGCAAAGCATCAGTTAAATTCAACGTTTTCAAACTATTTCTTAAGGTTTTGCGGCGCTGTTGAAAAGCAGTTTTTACTACGGTAAAAAACAATTTTTCGCTGCAAGGCAAACTGTAATCTTCTTTTCGGCGCAAGCGCAACACACCCGATTTTACTTTTGGTGGCGGATTAAACACATTTTCATCTACTGTAAAAAGGTATTCAGCATCATAAAATGCCTGCACCAAAACTGATAAAATTCCGTAAGCCTTAGAACCTTCTTTTTCGCAAATTCGCTCGGCAACTTCTTTTTGAAACATTCCTGCAAACTCGGGAATTTGATCTCGATACTCCAGCGTTCTAAACACAATTTGAGTCGAAATATTGTACGGGAAATTGCCAATAATTGCAAACTGTTTCCCTTCAAATATCTCGTTAATGTTGTATTTTAAAAAATCTTGCGAAATGATTTTATCTTTCAATTTTGGATATTTTGCATCCAAATACGTCACAGATTCTGCATCAATTTCGATCACGTAAGTTGTAATGGGTTTGTCTAATAGGTATTTCGTTAACACACCCATTCCAGGTCCAATCTCTAAAACATCATCATACCCTTGTAAATTCAAGGTATCGGCTATATCTTTTGCAATACTTTCGTCTTTTAAAAAGTGTTGTCCTAAGTGCTTTTTGGCGGTAACTTTTTCCATATCTCTTGTTTTGCCTCAATGGCACATAGGCACAAAGCCTACTTCTATTATTTTAAAATTGAAAATAACTACATACTACTTTAAGGAAATGCTTTCATTAGCCTTTTTAAGAAGTACTATTTATCTTCTTTTGACGTATTAATAATCTGCTATTAGTTGTAATTCGGTTCTAAAAGCGAGCATTTTATCTCCGAAAAGCTTAGCTCCTTCGGCTCTCATTGCAGGAGCATCTTCTTGGTAATAGCTTTCGAGCGTAGCTTTACTATCTGTGGTGTATTGCACTGAATAGGTTACACCGCCCATTTCTTCTTCGACCAATACACGTACCAAACGTGCTGCGGTGAATTTGCCCGTAGCAAGCATTTCAGGTATATGTTTGTGCTGCATCCAGATCATCCATTGGTCGTGTACGCTTTCGTGTATGTTTGTAGTAACGTTGTATAGTATCATATCAGCCCCCTAACCCCCTGAGGGGGAATCCTACTAGGGGTAAGTAGGGTTAAAAGTGTTTAATAAATCTGTTTTAAATGCGCTTTTAATTGCACATTCTGAAAAGAGGTCATTGTGATTTAAGGATTCAAAGTATCGCCTCGCAACTGCCTAAATTTGTTTCGCGCCTCTACAAAATAAATACTGTCTTCGTGTTCAAATAGTATTTTTTCATAAAGTGGTTTTGCCTTTTCAGGAACCGTTTGCTTGTTGTAAATCTCTGCCGAAAAAAACAGTGCTTCATCAACGTAAATTCCATCCTTATGCTGTGTAATTATGGCTTGATAATGGTTTAAAGCTTGTTCGTAATTGGCTTTCTTTTCATACAATTTTCCCAATCGTAGCAAGGTTACCGCTTCTATTTCAGCCCCTTTATGTTTTTTCAATATTTCTAAAAAGTGAGTTATGGCTTCCTCATCTCTATTTTGATACAGCAGATAATCGCCTTTGGCAAAATCTTTTAGAGCGGTTTGGGTAGAATCAGCCACCGTATTGTCATTAATCAATAAAAAATACTCTAGCGCGTCATTAGCAATGAGTTGCGTGTTAGCAGCTTTCAACTCTTTAAACTGCTTTAAAGCCCATGAAAAATCAGTTTTAAAATAACTGGTTTTAGCAGCTTTTAGACTGGCTTCGTGCGCCAAAACATCATTTTTTATATCCAATTCAATTTGGGAATAATAAATTAAGGCTTGATTGAATTTCTCTTCGTACAAAAAGATATCGGCCAGTTCCATTTTGGCTTTAGCCTTATCAAATTCATTCAATGGCATTTCTAAAGCTCGCTTAACTATTGATTTCCCTTCTTCGGGATTTTTTAAATTAAACGCTGTAAAATGTGCTTGAGCCAGTTGCAACTCTAAAGTTTGTGGTACGATCCCGAATTGCTGCACAAGTGTTTCCAATTTCAGTCTTATCGCTGCCAAGTCTACTGCAGTAGCCTTTTCTATTTTTAGCTGAATCAAATAGGTTTCAACTTGCAAAACTAAATCCTTGTCCTGCGTATTCTCGAGCACAAAGGTCAAAATTTCTTGAGCTGTCTCGTCGCGTTCTTCTTGAATAGCCAACTGTCCTAAATTTACAATAGCATTTAGCGACTCCGGATTTCGTTTATAAATGGCTTTTTCTTGAATAAAAGCTTTGTCAAATTCCTTTTGTTGCACATAAAACCAACTCAAATAATGGTTCCAAAACAAATCTTGATTCTTTTGTGTTCTTAAGATTAATGCTTTTCGCAAAAGCTGATTAAAAGAATCATCTCCCTCATCAGCCATAAAACGTACAAATTGATTTTGAATTCGAATGGAATTTTGTGGATTAGCAAAAGCTTCATCTAAAAGCGTGGTTACCATCATCTCTAAATTTGCCATTTGCCCGTACAGCAACCCAATTTGATAGCTAAAATTGAAATTTTGATCTGATTTTGTAGCCGATTGATAACATTGTAAAGCATAATCGAGTAGTACTTTTTTCTCAAAAGCATTGGCAATACCGTACACTTCATTCGGGTTTTTTTTGACTTTTTCTACCGCTTGATTGTAGTATTCTTTTGCTTTAGCGTCATTTTTTTGAAGCTGAAAATTATACCCTAATTCTACCACCAAATAACCTTGTGGATATTTGCTTAAACGTTGTTGAATGGCCTTATCTGCTGCATCATATTGCTGTAACTGCTGCATACATTCTACCGTGCGCAAAAAATATTGGCTATTTTGAGGCGCTTCTTTAAGGAGTTCCTCGAAACTTATTTTTGCCTTTTCAAAATCGCCTTTGTCAAAATAATACTGAGCTAGTTGGTCGTTTTGAGAAAACGCCACTAGCGAGCATGACAAAAAAAGATATAGAAAAAGCTTCTTCATTTTCAATATTCGGTATTAGTTGCAGTTACCGTTTTCAGCCATGGCATAAAATTACTATGACTGAAAACTGCAAATTGCTTAATCTATAATATCAAACCCACAATACGGACGCAATACTTCAGGAATTACAATCCCTTCTGGAGTTTGGTAATTTTCTAAAATTCCGGCTAATACTCTTGGCAAAGCCAATGCACTTCCGTTTAAAGTATGAGCCAATTGGTTTTTTCCATCTTTGTCTTTGAAACGCAATTTCAAGCGATTGGCTTGAAAGGTTTCAAAATTAGAAACTGAACTAATTTCTAACCAACGGTCTTGTGCCGTAGAAAAAACTTCAAAATCATAGGTCAATGCTGATGTAAAGCCCATGTCACCTCCGCAAAGACGCAACACGCGGTATGGTAATTTTAAGTCTCTCAAAATATCCTTAACATGCTCAACCATCCCGTCAAGCGCTTCGTAAGACTTATCTGGGTGCTCAACGCGTACAATTTCTACTTTATCAAACTGGTGCAAACGATTTAACCCGCGTACGTGTGCTCCGTATGAACCTGCTTCACGACGGAAACAAGGCGTGTAAGCAGTTGTTAATACCGGTAATTCGTTTTCGTTCAGGATTACATCACGAAACAAATTGGTTACAGGAACCTCAGCTGTTGGAATCAAGTACAAATCATCAGCTTTGTCGTGGTACATTTGCCCTTCTTTGTCAGGCAACTGTCCTGTTCCGTATGCCGAAGCTTCATTTACCATGTGTGGCACTTGCACTTCATTGTAACCTGCTGCTGTATTTTTATCTAGAAAATAATTAATCAAGGCGCGTTGCAAACGAGCTCCTTTGCCTTTGTAAACTGGGAAACCCGCACCTGCGATTTTTACACCCAATTCAAAATCGATGATGTCGTATTTTTTTACCAATTCCCAGTGTGGTAAAGCGCCTTCGTGTAATACGGGCACAGTACCTTCTTCAAAAACATTTAAGTTTTCTTCGGGAGTTTTACCTTCTGGGACAATTGCCGCAGGAAGGTTTGGTAGCGTATATAATTTTTCAAGTAATTCGGTTGCTAAAGCATCGGCAGTTTCAGCTAATTTTTTACTTTTTTCTTTGTTGGCTACTGTTTTTTCTTTCAAGATCGAAGCTTTGGCCTTATCGCCTGCTTTCATGAGTTCACCAATATCTTTCGCTAATTTATTAGATTCGGACAAAATGGTATCCAGTTCTACCTGAGTTGCACGACGGTTTTCGTCCAATTGTATCACCTCTTCCACTACACTTTTGGCATCCATATTTCTTTTTGCCAAAGCTTGGATTACCTTTTCTTGATTCTCTCTAATAAATGCGATTTGTAACATAGCTTAATTTTTTTGCGCTAAATGGTATAATAATGGTAGCAAATTTAAGGAAATGTTTGGTAAGATTGGGACAAAGTTTTTTGGGAAAATGGATTTCATGAAGATTCTCAAAACAGCCACAAAGATTCACGAAGTTTTTGATAAAAATCTTTACGTTGCTCGGCGTTTTTCTTGCTGTGTCTTTGCGATATAACGCAATTCATTATTGGCAGGAAAGGTCATTTCACGAAGATTCGCAAAAGAGTCACAAAGATTCACGAAGTTTTTGATAAAAATCTTTGCGCTGCTCTGTGTTTTTCTTGGTGTGTCTTTGCGAGATAACGCTATTATTTATTGATAAAAAAAATGTATTTCACGAAGATTCGCAAAACAAACGCAAAGATTCACTAAGTTCTTTATAGAAATCTTTGCGCTGCTCACTGTTTTTCTTGGTGTGCCTTTGCGAAATAACGCTATTCTCTTTTAATCTCGTGACCCACAAACTCTTCTAAAGTAGCAAACATATCGTCTATAGAAAGCACTTCAAGATCAGGGTGCGACATTAAAAAAGCAGCATTAAGTTCTACTATATTTTCTTCTATTTCGAAAAAAGTATCGGTGTTGAGTGCGTCTCTAGTGGGATTTACCCCTTCTAATTTTCCTTGTAAAAACTTATTGAGTTTCACGCTGCTCATTAAACGCACTTTTTTAGACTGTTGCTGAAAAAGTTCGAGATGTTTTGGAGCACCAATTAAGGCTAATCCCTCTTCGATTAGTTCATTTAACTCTTTGTTCCATCCGGAACGGTGCACAAATTGTGCAAAATTGCCCTCAACATGTTGGGCTACGTAAAAGTCTAAATAATAACTCATCAGCGCATCTTCGTGAATCAAATCGTCATCGATTTTCTCTTCACGCATTAAATTGATCACCGAAATGTTTGAGTTAATAATATCTTGTGGGTTTTCACTTTGAGCGGCGTTTTCTGAGATGATGATTTTTCCGAATTCCATTTGGGTTGCATTTTATATTTAGGGTACAAATTTCGTTTTTTTGCCACAGATTGCACAGATTAACACAGATTTATTTCTACTTAAATTTACCGCAGATTGCACAAATTAGAGCAAATTATTTTGAGCATAATATCATTACGAAAAACGAAGCAAGCGTTTTTTGCCACAGATTGAGCAGATTAACACAGAATTATTCCTGCAAGAAGTTAGATATCATCAGGTGTATCATTATTCTTTTGCTGATTGATTTTGGCTACCAAAGCTTTCAGGCGTAAGGCTTTTTCTTTTTTTTCCTCTTGCAATTTGGCCTTTTTGCGATTTAGTAATTTGGTATGCAAGGCTTTGTTTTTGGTGTTTTTTTCGGGACCTTTGGGCATAATGAGAAAATGTTTTTAGTGGATGCACCATTTATTGCAAAATGACACGCACGAAATTTAAAACTTTGCAAAGAAAACTATTTTTCCTGACTATGCTCTTCTTACAAAGCTGGAATCGTACTTTGAGTTAATCCCAAATTAAAGATTTCTTTTCCCTCTGAATGAAAAATAGCTTACGAAAACCCAATTCTCTAGCCCCAATAGCAGTGAAAATCCTTTTGCGCAGGTCCCGAAACCCGGGGATTGCGCAAAAGATTGCAACCGACAGTGAGACATCGCAGATTCAGCAAAGCTAAATAGCTTCAAATAAAATTCTATTGCTTATTTTTGCCAGCAATTAAATTAAATCAAGCAATTAGCCAGCGAAAAAAAGGCATTTTGTCACTTTTTTTAGGCGAATTATATGTGAAAACTAAAAAAACACGAGTTACAGATGATACAGAATCCAAAAAGATATACAATTACCGCGGCATTGCCTTACACTAACGGACCCATTCATATTGGCCATTTGGCTGGTGTTTATGTGCCATCGGATATTTACTCACGCTATTTGCGTTTGCAAAATCGCGACGTTCTATTTGTTTGCGGAAGCGATGAACACGGCGTAGCTATTTCGATGAAAGCCAAAAAAGAAGGTATTACGCCGCAGCAAGTAATTGATAAATACGATGGTATAATTCGCAAATCATTCTCAGATTTCGGAATTTCATTTGATAATTATTCTAGAACTTCGGCTAAAATTCATCATGATACAGCATCGGAATTTTTTAAAAAATTATACGAGCAAGGCGATTTTATTGAAGAAACAACGGAGCAATTGTACGATGCGAAAGCCGATCAGTTTTTGGCTGACCGTTTTGTTACTGGAACTTGCCCTAAATGTGGCAACGAAGAGGCGTACGGCGATCAGTGCGAAAAATGTGGTTCTACACTGAACGCTACCGATTTAATTAAACCAAAATCGACTATCACAGGAGAAACGCCTATTTTAAAATCGACTAAACACTGGTTTTTACCTTTGGATCGTTACGAGGATTTCTTGAAAGAATGGATTTTAGTAGGACATAAGAGCGACTGGAAACCGAATGTGTACGGCCAAGTAAAATCATGGATTGACGGTGGTTTAGAGCCTCGTGCCGTAACGCGTGACCTTGATTGGGGAATTGATGTTCCTGTGGCTGGCGCCGAAGGAAAAAAATTATACGTTTGGTTTGATGCACCTATTGGCTACATATCTGCCACGAAAGAATGGGCTGCAAAAGAAGGAAAAGATTGGGAGCCGTACTGGAAAGATCAAGACACCAAATTGGTTCACTTTATAGGAAAAGACAATATTGTTTTTCACTGTGTTATTTTCCCGGCGATGTTAAAAGCCGAAGGAAGTTACATTTTACCAGATAACGTTCCTGCTAATGAGTTTTTAAATTTAGAAGGCAATAAATTATCAACCTCTAAAAACTGGGCGGTTTGGTTGCACGAATATTTGGAGGATTTCCCAAATCAGCAAGATGTGTTGCGATATGCTTTGACCTCGAATGCGCCAGAAACGAAAGACAACGATTTTACTTGGAAAGACTTTCAGGCTAGAAACAACAACGAATTGGTTGCCATTTTTGGAAACTTCATCAACCGTGTGGTGGTTTTAACTAATAAGTATTACAACGGAGTAGTTTCTACACCAAATGAACTTTCTGAGGTAGACGAACAAACTTTGGCTGAATTGAAAGCATATCCAGCGGTAATTTCTAGTTCGGTTGAGCGTTTCAGATTCCGCGAAGCACTTGGCGAAATGATGAATGCTGCCCGACTTGGTAATAAATACCTTGCCGATGAAGAGCCATGGAAAATGATAAAAACAGACGAAGAGCGCACCAAAACTCAAATGTATGTGGCTTTGCAAATTGCCGCAGCGTTGAGCACGCTTTGCGAACCGTTTTTACCATTTACAGCACAAAAATTGTCTCGTATTTTAAAATTAGAACAGCCATTGGCTTGGAGTACCATCTCTGAAACATCGGAATTGTTAGCGTCTGGACACCAAATTGGAGAGGCAGAATTACTGTTTTCTAAAATTGAAGACGAGGCCATCCAACAGCAAATTGAAAAATTGCAAGCTACCAAAACCGCAAACGAAGCTGAAAATAAAGTAGCCGAACCACAAAAAGAGCTAATTCAGTTTGAAGATTTTGCTAAAATGGACATTCGTACCGGAACTATTTTAGAAGCCGAAAAAATGCCAAAAGCAAATAAACTTTTAATCTTGAAAGTGGATACAGGAATTGATGTTCGTACCATTGTTTCTGGTATTGCCGAAAGTTTTAAACCCGAGGATATTATTGGGAAACGCGTAACTGTTTTGGTAAACTTGGCACCAAGAAACTTACGCGGCGTAGAAAGTCAAGGAATGATTTTTATGACTACCAACACCGAAGGAAAATTGGTTTTTGTAAATCCAGATACGGATGGTGTTGCGAATGGAGAGACAATCAATTAAAAAAATTAACCGCAGATTCGCAGATTTTTCTTTTTCTAATCTGTGAATCTGCGGTAAAATAAATAAAAATGAACTTAAAAGTAATTGCTTTCGATGCTGATGACACTTTGTTCATCAACGAAACCTATTTTTTAGAAACCGAAGAGAAATTTTGTGCCCTAATGAGTGATTATTTGTCGCATCAAGGACTTTCGCAAGAATTATTCAAAGTTGAAATCTCTAATTTAAAATTATACGGCTACGGAATCAAGGGATACATTTTATCCATGATTGAAGCGGCAATGACAATTTCGAACAACACCATTCCGATAGAGGTTATTGAAAAAATAATACAATATGGAAAAGAGCTTTTAGAAAAACCTATCGAACTTTTAGAAGGCGTTGAAGAAACTTTAGAGGCGCTTTATGGCAAATACAAACTTGTAGTAGCCACCAAAGGCGATTTACTAGACCAACGACGTAAGTTGCACAATTCTGGTTTAGGAAAGTATTTTCATCATATCGAAGTCATGTCAGACAAAAAAGAAAAAGATTATGACGATTTGTTGAATCGTTTGGATGTGCAACCACATGAATTTTTAATGATTGGTAACTCTTTAAAATCAGACGTATTGCCTGTTTTAGAATTGGGCGGGTATGCGGTTCATATTCCATTTCACACCACTTGGGCTCATGAAAAGATTGATCATGAAATAAAGCACGAGAACTTTCACAGTTTTACAAATATTACAGAAGTTGTTGCCCTAATTACAAATTGAGAGACGCATAAATACAAATGAAACAGCTTTTAGATCTAGAAAACTGGAACAGAAAAGAACATTTTTTATTTTTTAAAGAGTTTGACGAACCCTTTTACGGGGCAACAGTTACGATAGACTGCAGTAAAGCTTATGCCGTGGCAAAAGAAAAACAGACTTCTTTTTTTACTTATTATTTACACAAAACATTAGCAGCGGTCAATCATTTTGATTGTTTTAGATACCGAATTGCTGATAATCAAATTTACATTTGGAACCGTATTGACGCTTCAGCAACCGTGGGCCGTGAAGATGGCACTTTTGGATTTTCATTAATGCCATATAATGAAGACTATACAGTTTTTAATCAAGATGCGTTAGCCGAAGTAGAACGCATTCAACAAACTACAGGATTATTTACACGTACTTTTTCAGATGATAATGTGATTCATTTTTCAGCCATTCCGTGGTTGGATTTCACCTCATTATCTCATGCCCGTAGCTATCAATTTCCTGATAGTTGTCCTAAAATTTCATTCGGAAAAATGACCCTTCACCCTGATGGTAAACGAACCATGCCTATGAGCATACACGTGCATCATGGTTTGATTGATGGTTTGCACCTTAGCCAATTTGTAGATTATTTTCAGGATTTAATGAATCAGTAGTCTAAGTATTTTAAAAAATCTTGATGTTACCAATAGCCTTTCATCCCATATATCAACATCCTTTACCCGACGGCCACCGTTTTCCGATGCTGAAATACGAATTACTACCCCAACAATTACTGCATGAAGGCACCGCTGTAGCTGCTGACTTTTTTGAACCTACAGCTTGCGCCATCGAACTAGTTCTTGCGGCACATGAAGAGGAATATGTTCAAAATTTAATAGCGCTACAAATTGATCCGCGAGCTGCTCGAAAAATTGGTTTTCCGTTATCCAAAGAACTTGTAGAGCGTGAACTAACCATTGCACAAGGTACGGTCACGGGCGCTGTAAAAGCATTTGAACACAAAATTGCATTTAACATTGCTGGCGGAACACATCACGCTTTTCCCGGTCATGGCGAAGCTTTTTGTTTACTTAACGACCAAGCCATTGCGGCCCACTATTTACTGAACAAAAAGCTGGCAAAAAAAATCCTAATCATTGATTTGGATGTCCATCAAGGCAACGGAACTGCTGCTATCTTCCAGAATAACCCACAGGTTTTTACCTTTTCTACGCATGGCAAAACCAATTATCCATTTAAAAAAGAAATCTCTAATTTGGATATCGCTTTTGAAGATCATACAAGCGATGCCGTTTTCTTAGAAACAATTGCCAAAGTGATTCCGCGTTTAATAAAGGAACAAAAACCCGATTTTATATTTTATCTGGCAGGCGTTGATATTTTGGCCACAGACAAATTAGGAAAATTAGGCTGCACGCTAGAAGGTTGCAAAAAGCGAGACGAAATTGTTTTAGCACTTTGTGCGAAACATCAAATTCCCGTTCAAGTATCAATGGGTGGCGGTTATTCTCCAGAAATTAAAACCATTATTGAGGCGCACGCCAATACGTACCGAGTAGCGAAATCTATTTTTTAAAAACAAAAACGGGACATCCCCAGTGAGACATCCCGTTCTTTTCAACTGCTTGCTAGAACTATTTGCTTAGCAAAAGCAATTCATTAGCTACAATTTCAGTAATGTATCGTTTTTCACCATTTTTATCTTCGTAGCTTCTGTGTACCAGCTTCCCTTCGATACCAATTTCTTTTCCTTTGGTAACATATTTCTCTATTAAATCAGCAGTTTTGCCCCAAGCAGTTACGCGGTGCCATTCTGTTTGCTCTACCTTATCCCCGTTTTCTTTGTAATAAACATCATTCGTTGCGATACTTACGTTGGCTAGTTTTTTTCCTCCTTCTAAAGTTTTAACTTCTGGATCTTGACCTACTCTTCCGATTAATTGTACTCTGTTTTTCATGGCGTGTAAATTTAAATATTAGTGTTTATTTGTTTGTATCCCGATCTTGTTTCGAATCGACAGTGCAAAGATGTGACGACTACCAAAAATTAATCGGTTGCTAACTATTTACTTTCGGTTGTAACTATTTGTAAGCGTTTGTAAATGGCAAATTTTTTAATTATATTTGTTGAAAATCAATTTATTATGCAAGCAGCAATCAACAAAGTAGAACTCCGAAATTTGAAATTTGAGGACTATAAAGAACTCAAAAATTCAATGGTCGAATCGTATCCAGAAATGACCGGATCCTACTGGAGAGAGCATCACATCGAAAAATTATTAAATCTATTTCCAGAAGGACAGTTGGTTATTTTAGTAGATGGAAAGGTAGTTGGCTCTGCCCTTTCGTTAATTGTTGATGAAAACTTAGTCGATAAAAATCATAATTACTCTGACATCACTGGCAAATACACTTTTTCGACACACAACGCAAAAGGAGAAGTTTTGTATGGCATTGATGTTTTTATTCACCCTAATTATAGAGGTTTACGTTTAGGGCGTCGCCTATACGATGCGCGTAAAGAATTGTGCGAACAGCTCAACCTGAAGGCTATTGTTTTTGCCGGTCGCATCCCTAATTACGGGCAACATGCAGAAACCTTATCGCCTAAAGATTATATCGAAAAAGTAAAACGAAAAGAATTGCATGACTCCGTACTTTCATTTCAATTGAGCAACGATTTTCACGTGCTGAAAGTCATGAAAAACTATTTAGAAGGCGATACCGACTCGAAAGAATTTGCCGTTTTACTAGAATGGAACAATATTTATTTTGACAAAAGTCCAAAACTGATCAACTTAGAAAAAACGGTAATTCGTCTTGGACTTGTACAATGGCAAATGCGTCAATTGAATAACTTAGAAGCCTTATTTGAACAATGTGAGTTTTTTGTAGATGTAGTTTCTGGTTACGGGAGTGATTTTGCACTATTTCCAGAATTGTTTACGGCGCCGTTGATGGCTGATTACAACCACTTATCAGAGGCCGAAGCTATTCGCGAACTAGCCAAACACACCGAGCCCATTCACAAACGATTCAAAGAATTGGCTATTTCGTACAATATCAACATCATTACCGGAAGCATGCCATACCTTGAAAATGGCACACTTTACAATGTTGGCTTTCTTTGCAAACGAGATGGAACCTCAGAGATGTATGCCAAAATTCACGTAACTCCAAACGAAGTGCAACATTGGGGCATGACCGGAGGATCACAAATTAAAACTTTTGATACTGATTGCGGAAAAATAGGAATTGTAATTTGTTACGATGTCGAGTTTCCAGAGCTGTCACGATTACTTGCTGATGAAGGCATGAATATTTTGTTTGTACCTTTTTTAACCGATACCCAAAATGCCTACACGCGCGTAAAACATTGTGCGCAAGCACGGGCTATTGAAAACGAATGTTATGTGGCGATTGCTGGTTGCGTAGGTAATTTACCAAAAGTAAACAACATGGACATTCAATACGCACAATCAGCTGTGTTTACACCATCTGACTTTGCCTTTCCGAGTAACGGAATCAAAGCAGAGGCTACTCCAAATACCGAAATGACCTTGATTGTAGATGTTGATTTAGACCTACTAAAAGAATTACATGAACACGGAAGCGTACGCATCTTGAAAGACAGAAGAACTGATTTATACGACATCAAAAAAATAAATCCATGACAAAAACCTGTTTAGAATGTGGCGAAAAAATTGTGGGTCGCGAAGACAAAAAGTTTTGTAGCGACGGCTGCAGAAATGCCTACAATAACAAAATCAATAAGGACAGTACCAATTATATGCGCAACATCAACAACAAGTTGCGCAAAAATTACCGCATTCTATCTGAACTCAATACCGATGGTAAATCAAAAACCACTCGAGCCAAACTTCTTAGCAAAGGATTTGATTTCGATTTTTTTACCTCGATATTAAACACCAAAACCGGAAACACCTACTACTTTTTATACGATCAGGGTTACATGGTTTTAGACAATGATTTTTACATGCTAGTTAAAAAAGACCTATAAATACCACTACCCCAAATGCTATAACCAACCATGAAAAAAAATTACGCATCCTTTTTTAGTGCCTTATTTATTACAGGCATTATCGGCTTTCTATTTTTTAGCCTAATGCCACAATGGACCGCTGAAGAAGAAGAACCTTTTGCCGAGTTCTCTACCAAAAGAGCTTTGCAACACATAAAAGCTATTGCTCAAAAACCGCATTATGTTGGCTCGAGCAATCATGACAATGTAGCCAATTATCTTGTACAAGAATTACGCAACCTTGGACTCACCACAAGCACACAACAAGGCTACACCTTGAACGATAATGGACTCTTGGTTCAATCAAAAAACATTTTAGCCCGAATTAAAGGTAGTGATTCTGACAAAGCATTGGTTTTGTTATCCCATTACGATAGTGCGCCACACTCCTACTCTCCCGGTGCGAGCGATGCGGGGTCAGGCGTGGCTACCATTTTAGAAAGTTTACGTGCGTTTCTATATGCCAAAACACCACATAAAAACGACATTATTATCTTGTTTACCGATGCCGAAGAACTCGGCTTAAATGGCGCAGCTCTTTTTGTAACCCAACATCAATGGGCTAAGGAAGTAGGCCTTGTTTTGAATTTTGAAGCGCGCGGCTCGTCAGGACCAAGCTATATGTTGATGGAAACTACGGCTGGCAATGAAGGCATGGTCAAGGCTTTTGCGGAAGCAAAAACCAAATATCCGGTATCCAACTCCTTAATGTACAGCATTTACAAAATGTTGCCAAACGATACCGATCTAACAGTATTTAGAAAGCAAGGCAAAATTCAAGGTTTTAACTTTGCTTTTATTGACGATCATTTTAACTACCATACCGCTCAAGACGATGTTGCGCATTTGAACCAAAACACGCTGGCGCACCAAGGAACTTATTTGATGCCGTTGCTCAATTATTTTTCAAACGCCAATCTTGAAGCCACCAAAAGCACACACGACGAAGTTTATTTTAGCATTCCGTACACCTTCATTCACTACCCGTTTAGCTGGAATAAACCTTTGGTTGTTTTTGCAGCAATATGGTTAGTTTTTATGCTTTTTATAGGTAAGGCAAAACGATTACTTTCATTTCGAGAAATCGCAAAAGGCTGTATTCCGTTATTTGGAAGCCTACTTACAGCTGGTTTATTAACTTTTTTAGGATGGAAAAGTCTACTGTTATTTTATCCGCAGTACAACGATCTACTCAATGGCTTTACCTACAACGGTCATGATTACATAGCCGCTTTTATGGCACTTACTCTTGCCATAAGTTTCACCTTTTACCATTTTTTCTCCGAGCGAAAAATAACCATGAATCATTTGGTTGCACCACTTTTCTTGTGGATCATTATTAATTTCGCACTTGTTTTTCTCCTTCCAGGAGCCGGATTTTTAATCATTCCTGTGTACTTTGCTTTACTTGCATTAACAGCTTTTGTGGCCACACAAAAATCAAGAATAACTTTAAACGTTTTATTAAGTATTCCGGCGCTTTTGCTTTTGGTTCCGTTCATACAAATGTTTCCGGTTGGTCTCGGTTTAAAGATACTTTTTGGAAGCGCCATCCTCACCGTGCTAACTTTTGTTTTGCTACTGCCTGTTTTTGGTTCGTATACCAAAAAAGGTTGGTGGGCCGTTCTGTTTTATGCCATTGCAATCGGCTTTTTTGCGAAAGCAGATTTCAACTCTAGCTACGAATTAGGCAAAGCCAAATCCAACAGTTTGCTTTACGTTTATGATGCTGACACCAAACGAGCCAATTGGGCCACATACGACACGAATTTAGACAGTTGGACTAAGAGTATTCTTGGCAACCAACCCAAAGCTGCCAGTAGCAACATGATTAATTCACTCACAAGCAAATACAATTCTGGTTTTAGTTATACTGCTCCAGCACCCAAAGTAGCGTTGAAAGAACCATCGATTGTATTTTTAGAAGACCGAATAGTTGGCTCCAAAAGATACGTAGCTCTACAAATTACGCCAAACAGAAAAGTGAACCGCTACGATATTTTTGCTAATGAAAAGATGAAAATCTATAATTTCAAAGCCAATCGTGCCACGGAAAGTAATAATTCAGCAGGCGAGTACCGCAGAAAAGGATCTAATTTGTTACGCTATTATGTGGTAAACAATGCGCCTTTGGTTCTGAAATTTAATTTTGATGCCAAAGTCCCTTTCGATATGGAGCTGCTAGAAAGTTCCTTTGATTTGATAAGCAATCCGCTTTTTCAAATTCCGAAAAGAGAAAACTGGATGATGCCTACTCCGTTTGTATTGACCGATGCTGTGGTGATTAAACAAAAAATTAAAGTTACTCCGGTAGCTGCATCGCCAATTGTTGTGCCTCTCAAACGCCCAAATACAATCATGCCTAAACCGCAAGCAACACCAATTACTGAAATTATTGAATAGAATAAAAATGAAACAAATTAGCATTTTAGGTTGTGGATGGCTCGGGCTGCCTTTGGCGAAAGCCCTTATTGCAGACGGACACGCTATAAAAGGCTCTACCACAACTATCGAAAAAGAAACCATTTTAGCCGAAGCGCAGATCAATCCCTACTCAATACAACTTTCTGAGAGTGGAATAACGGGACCAATCACCAATTTTCTCGACGGGTCAACTACTTTACTAATTGATATTCCGCCGAAATTACGCAGCACAGAAAGCGAAAATTTTGTTGCCAAAATCAACCAACTGATTCCTTTTATCGAGCAATCAACAATAGAAAATGTCCTATTCATCAGCTCAACATCAGTGTTTAATGACCTTCAAGGCAACGTTACTCAGGATACTGTTCCTGAACCTGATTCCGAAAGTGGCAAACAACTTTGGGAAACCGAGCAACTTTTGCACAGCAATAAGCTTTTCAAAACCACTGTACTTCGTTTTGGCGGATTAATTGGTGGCAACCGACATCCGATACATTTTTTATCCGGCCGCCAACAAGTACCCAATCCAGATGCGCCGGTTAATTTAATTCATTTAGAAGATTGTATCGGTATCATAAAAACCATCCTAAAAAACAACTTATGGGCACAAACTTGGAACGCCGCAGCACCTGCGCATCCTAGCCGAAAAGACTATTACACTCAAAAAGCATTAGAACATGATTTGGCTCCGCCACAATTTGTAAACGAAGGCGGCTCCGACCAAAAAATAATAGGAACCGACGAGCTACAAAGCATTTTAAAGTATACTTTTGCACAACCAAATTTGTGAAGTGAAAACCAAAATTAAGAATGCCGTTTCGTCAAAATTAAGTAGTATTGGCTTGCCAATTCTGGCTTTGTGCTGGATTAGTTTTTTTTGGGGAACCACCTGGATCGCTTCCAAAGAAGGCGTAAAACACATGCCTGCTTTGCAACTAGTAGCAATCAGGCAATTTTTGGGCGGAATCATTTACATTTCCTTTTTCTTGTTCAAAAAAACGCCTTGGCCAAAAGGAAAGCAATGGAAAACTATTGCCATACTCAGTATTTTAAACTTCGTGTTGAGCAACGCACTAAGCACTTGGGGTGTCAAGTACATCAGCAGCGGCTTGGGCGCTATCATTGGTGCGTGTGTCCCGTTGTGGATTGTAATTATTTCCTTTTTTCAAGGAGAACGTTTATCTAAGTTCTCTATTCTGGGCTTGTTAATTAGTTTTAGTGGCGTATGCGTCATTTTTTACGATCATTTAGCTGATTTTTTAATTCCTGATTTCCGCTTTGGGATCATCATTTCGGTTATTTCAACCATCACTTGGGCCTTTGGTACTTTGTACACCAAACAAAAAGCCGCCAGTTTTAACCCTTATTTTAGCCTGGGAATTCAAATGTTTTTGTCCAGTTTTTTGCTTTTTGCCTACAACGGCGCCACCGGAACCGCTGTAAACCTATCTGATATACCGGCAATATCTTGGTGGTCAATTGCATATTTGGTTGTTTTTGGTTCGGTACTTACTTTTATTGCCTTTATTTATGCGTTGCAAAACTTACCAGCAGCCATCAGTAGTGTTTACTCGTACATTAACCCAATTATCGCTGTGTTGTTGGGAGCTTTGATTTTTGGCGAAACCCTAAATGCAGCCATAGCCACAGGCGGCAGCGTTACTTTATTCGGTTTGTACTTGGTAAATTACTCCTTGCGAAAAGCACGCGCAAAAGAATAAAACCATCAAAATTCAAAACACTAATTCTTGATTTTAGGAGCAGGTGTCTATCTTACCAAGTCGTTTTGTCCTGCTGTACGCTACAATCTCCTGTGCCATCCCGAAGTTTCGGGGCTGGCACAGCAGGATTTCCGCTGCCATCAGGGCTATGAAAGTCGTATTGGCTTTCAGTAGGTAACTAAACCCGAGCACCTTGCAAAAACACCATGCAAAATAAATGAAGGAAATAAATTGGTTCTAAAACGTTGACACCTAACAGGTTTTTGAAACCTGTTAGGTGTTTGCAATTAATCAAGAAGAAAAACAGCCGTCACATCGAGCGCGGTCGAGATGAAGTTCGGGTTCTCGACTGCGCTCGAAATTTCAACGTACTATTTGCTGATTTTGTAATGAAAATAAAACGAACTATCGTAGCCCCGATGGAAGCGGCATCTCCCGATTTAGAAAAACAAGGCTTTTTGGCCGTAGTTTTTATTTATCGGGAATACAGCGCACAGCGGGACAACTCGCGAACGGAGCAATAAAGTACTGCTCCTAAAATTACAACTTGTGTTAAAAAATATCTAGCCCGAAATAAAAGCGTTTATTGTGCTGTTTTTTTGATCTAGAGTTCCTGAAAACCTAAAGCGAAAGTGTACAAAAACGACTTAATTTATTTAATGGCCGAGCGATGGGGCACCTTCATGACCTCATAAATGATTTTTAGGTGGTATTTTACGGTGTTTTCTGAAATGTGCAGTTTGTTAGCGATTTCTTTGTTAGTCAATCCATTTTTAATCCAAGTGATGATTTCGCGTTGCCTATCTGTAAAATCGTATTCAGGCAGGATGACTGTTGCGGCATCATCGGTTTTTTGTTGGTGCGTTAACTTTTCAATTTCACCATAAATACGGGTATTTTCTTGTTCAACAAGTATTCTTCGAGTTTTGTTAGAATAGTACAAACGCACTGCAAAATACAGCAACAGCAGCAATGCCACAATTACGCCGTACAATATGTAATCAAGGTAGCGTGCGTTTTGCTCTTTCAATTTGGTGTTTTCTTGTTCTAGTTGCAGCTCTGCCAACTCTAGTTTACCATTAGCATCGGTGGCATCGTAGAGTTTTACAATTGAATCGTATTTTTTTTGAACATCAAATGCGTTTTTATAGTCGTTATTTTCTTGATAGGTATTGCGCATTACCTCGTACAGGTACATTTCGTACTTGATCTTTTTGTACTTTTTAGCAATAGCTAAACCCTCTTTGAATGCGTTATCGCGTTGCGCGTCTAACTTCATTTTATTGTACACTTCAATTTTTTTACCATAAATATTGGGTAAATGTTCTGGTGCTTCGGCTTTGATGATGGCCGCTGCTTCGTCTAACAATTGCAGGGCTTCGTCATACTTTTTATCTAACATTTTTAAGTAGCCATCTTGCATGATCAACCACGATTTAGCACCTGTATCTAAGTGTTTATAGCCATCTGCACGCAAGATTACCAATAATTTGGCTGCCTTGTCGTACTCGTGATTATCAAAATATACAAAACATTTCTCGGCTGAAATTTTATTAGAAACTTCTTGAGGATGGTCACTTTTCATTCCTTCTAAAAGTGCTTGCTCCAGTTTATTTAATGCTTTGGTGTAGTTAAAAAGTCGTTTGTAGGTGTACGACATATACAAATACGCAAAATATTTATCGTACGACGAAGCGCTAGAATTGGTTGTAATTTTGCTTAAAACATTAATCGATTTCTCGTATTGCTGTGCATCGTTATAGCCATTTATTTGTTTTTCGAGTTTTATGATGTGTGGAGGTTGCCCTAAAACGGCGCAAATTCCTGTTAGAAAAATCATAAAAACCAAAGCGTACTTTTTTATCATTTTTAACTTTTTTTCAAAGATAATAAATGCGGTAGATTTTTAACAAAAATAATAATTTTCACAAACTACTCATTTACAGTTTTTTAAATAAATGACTACCCGACGGGTAGTCAGTAAAACTACCCACTAACTACCCGCTCTAAACTGGGAAAATCTAAAAATCGTGTTAATCTTTGCACTTTCAATTAAACACTATTATGCAACAACTGCTCAATTTTTTAAAACTTCTTTTTCTAAAAAGAGACGAAGCCATTTATACTTGCTTTCAAAACAACATCAAACTCACCGATAAAAATATCAACGAAGTGAGACAAATTTTAAATCAAAATAACACCAAAACAACCCATCCTTAAACAAAAACTCATTTTTATGAAACAAAAAAACTTTCTTTTATTTTTACTGCTGAGCCTGCACTTTATTGGCTTTGCTCAAGCCGACTTTACCCAAGGCAACTTACGCTTCATTCAGATTGCAGGAACAAACAATGTAAGTGTACAAAAAGCAGCCACTGCTCCTACTGGCACATTAATTATTCCTGCTACCGTTACGGACAACGGTAATAACTACAACGTAACAACAATACCCACAGGTGGTTTTGGTAATTGCATAGGACTAACAGCTGTTGTATTACCAAATTCAATAACCATTATTCCTGGTAATAGTTTTAGAGGATGCACTAGTTTAACGTCTATTACTATTCCAAACTCAGTAACGTCTATAGGTATAGATGCTTTTAGAGATTGTACTGCGCTAACATCTGTTGTTCTTTCATCATCAATAAGTGGAATAGGACTCGGCGCATTTAACAATTGTAGCTCATTGCAATCGATAACACTGCCTGGTTCCATACTTGGCATTCCTAGTCTTGCTTTTAGAAACTGCTTCAATTTGACCTCAATCACTGTACTAGCAGTAGAGCCACCAGTGATATCAGCAAGTTCTTTCTCTGGACTTAATCTTCTTAATGTAATACTTAAAGTTCCCTCAGGCACCGCTAATTTATATGATTCCGCTACAATCTGGACAGATTTTGGCACAATTACAGAAAGCGAATTAAATAACTTCACGATAGCCAACAACACAAACCTAGTTACAACCGGTAATGTATCAATCAATTATAGCGGTGGTCAACTAACTAATAATGGTACCATTACTAATCCTAGCGGAACATTAGTGTTCTCGGCTCCTGTTCTATTTGCAGGCTCAGGAACCACGAACACACAGCGTTTTAACACCACTCATTTGGGATTCACCCGTTTAAATAACCGCATCAATGTCACTGGAAGTGTTGACGTTAGCAACGGTAGGCTAAACGCCAACAACAACCTAACTTTAATCTCAAATGCCGCAGGCTCAGCAGTAATTGCTCCTCTAGCCGGAACAAGCACTATTACCGGTAAAGTTACCGTTCAACGCTACATTCCGCAAGGTAAAAGAGCGTTTCGCTTTTTGAGTCCGGGTGTTACTACAGACAATTTTATCAGCAACAACTGGCAATTGGGCACACACATTACTGGCTCAACAACAGGCGCTAATGGTTTTGATGCTACTGGTACTGGTAGCCCATCGTTGTTTACTTACAATAACAACCAAGCTACTGGAAGTGGTTGGACAGCAGTAACCTCTACCGATGCTACCAATTTACAAGCTGGTCAAGGCTACCGACTTTTAGTTCGTGGAGACCGAAATGTAAATATCAATAGCAATTCGTTGCCAACAATTAATGCAGCGGTTACTTTAAGCACAACGGGTAACATTAGCATTGGAAATGTAGTTTTTGATACTGCCTTAAATGCAACTAGCAATTTGGTAACCAACGGCTACAGTTTAGTAGGTAACCCTTACGTAAACACCGTAGACTGGAACGCCTTAACTAAAGTAGGTTTAACCGACTCGTATTACATTTGGGACCCAAATATGGGCACTGCCGCACAAAGAGGACGTTATGTGGTGTATAGCAGCACTACAGGATCAAGCAATGTGGCCTCTGCAGCAAACCAATACATTCAGCCAGGGCAAGCCTTTTTTGTACAAAACAGCGTACTAGGAACGCCTGGAACACTGACATTTCAAGAAAGTAACAAAGTAGGTAATGGCAACTTGACTAGTGTTTTTAGAACACAAAAAAAACCGATGGCTCGTTTGGACTTGAGCGTTTACGAAACTAGCGAATTAACTACAGGCGGTTTCCCTATTGATGCTACTGTAGCTGTTTTTGACGCTGCTTTTAGCGCCGATATCGACAAGGCCGATGTTGCTAAACTAAGTACTGGAACAGAAAACCTTTCAATTAGTAACAATACCAAAACATGGGCTATTGATGCTCGTGGACCAATTAGCGAAAAAGACGAAGTGCTTTTGAATTTACAAGACTTTCAAGCCAATAAAAACTACAGTTTCCGTACGCAGTTTTCGAATTTTGATGCATCAGTAAGTCCGTTTTTGGTAGATAAATTTTTAGGAACTAGTACTGCAATAACGACCGATAGTGCTACTACACTAAACTTTACAACCACAGCAGCAGCGGCATCGTATGCAAGCGATCGTTTCAAAATAGCGTTTACTAACAAAACGTTGGATACCAAAGATTTTGAAGCAGCTCAATTACAATTGTACCCGAACCCTGTAGTAAACGGTCAATTTTCAATTGATTTACCAAATACCATGAGCGGAACGGTTAACGTAAAAATCATCAACTTGATTGGACAAACGGTTTATGAAACTAATACCGAAGCCAAAAACAGCATTCGCATTAACACGCAATCACCGCTGCCGCAAGCTGTTTACTTGGTACAACTAACCAACAATGGCGAGCGTTTTACCAAAAAAATTACTGTTAACTAATTACAATGTTACTCATGAAAAAACAGACTTTATCCATACTACTTAGCCTTACTGCTTTACTGTTTCCGTTTGTAACGGCATTGGCACAAGAAGATTTTAATGATGATGTACAAGATGTACCTGCAGCACCTATAAACGACTGGATTCCTCTACTATTGCTGCTTGCTATTGCCGTTGCTTTTTATTTCTTTAAAAAACAGCACAATAGCAACAATAAATTAAACAAGTGGTAGATTAGCCCGAAACAATAAGAAAAAAAATATCAGAATAAAATAACGCGTCCTACAATAGGCGAACAATCAAAATAATAAACCTTTACAAACATGAAAAAACTTTTCTTTTTAGGCCTTAGCCTTATCGCATTAAACGCAAGCGCGCAATCAGTAGCTATTAACACTGATGGTAGCACTGCTGATCCATCTGCTATTTTAGATTTAAAAAGCACCAACCAAGGAGTTTTGGTACCACGCTTAACACAAACACAAAGAACGGCTATTGCCACTCCAGCCACGGGATTAATGGTGTACCAAACCGATGCTACTGCTGGTTTTTATTTTTACAACGGAACAGCTTGGACGAGTTTAAATGGAACAAACGGTACTAACGGTACAAATGGAGCCAACGGACAAGGTGTACCAACTGGTGGTACTGCCAATCAAGTACTAGCAAAAGTTAACGGTACTGATTTTAATACACAATGGATAACGCCAAGCGGTGGCGGTGCAAAGTTAGAACTTAGGGTTACCAAAAACACTACGCAAGCTTTGGTTACTTCAACATCTTCAAATCCAGATCTTGTAACTTATGAAAGCATTGTTACTGCTCCTACTTTAGGCTCCTATGCCAACAATGCATATACCGTTGGAACGAACGGAGCAGGACTATACCTGATACAGACAAGAAATTCTATGATTGATAATGCAACGAGTCCTAATAATACGCTTGGAGCTTATAACTTTTTAGAAGTTAATAGTTCTGCATATGGTTCTTTCAATAATATATATCCTTCTTATCTAAGTAATGTGAGCCAGAGAGGTGTTACCAATGTTGCAATTCGCAGTGCTACACAATATATGTTTTTGGTATTTTTGAATGCAGGTGATGTAATTAGAATTAGAGCAACTAGTGCAAACAGTACCAATACACAGACATTAAGTAATGATGGAGGAACGCAACTAATGGTTGTGAAGTTATAAGAAATCTAAATAAGGTTAACTAGATCGCACAGACTTTAAATCCATTCCTACAAATTAAAGAATAATAACAGCTCCCACTGACGCTCGATTGTAACGAGTGCCTATTTATCTTATAAAAATAAGTCGTAGCATTTGCAACGCGGCAAACTAAAACAGGAGTAACTTTAAACAAGTATATTCCTGTTTTTTTATAGCTTTTCTTTTAAAATCAATACATTTGATTAAAAAAATGTCTGAGAAATACAAAGATATTGATCGTACGGTACCTACTTTTATTACCATTACTGTTGTTGATTGGATTGATCTATTTATGCGTCCCGTTTATTGCAATATCTTAGATGAATCATTGAATTATTGCATCAAGGAAAAAGGATTGAGTGTACATGCCTATGTTTATATGACAAGTCATATTCATTTAATAGTTTCAGCTTTTGAAGGCGAATTGCAAAATGTGATACGTGATTTTAAAAAGTATACCTCTAAAAAATTAATAGAAGCAATACAAGAACATCCAGAAAGCAAAAGAGAATGGCTATTAAAAAAATTTAGTTTTGAAGCTCAAAAATCAGGAAGAGCTAAGAATTATAAATTATGGAAAGATGGTTTTCATCCCGTTATCTTAGACACTTTGGAAAAAATGGAACAACGCGTAAACTACATCCACTATAATCCAGTTGAAGCAGAAATTGTATTTCATGAAAGAGACTTTGTAAATAGTAGCTATAGAAATTATGAAGAGGAAAACACTGTTTTTTGTAACGTAAATGTGGAACCTTTATGGTAATGCATCTAATATAGCTGCGTTGCAAACGCTTTGTTTTCGTTAATTAAGTAAGTAAGTACTCTTTGCAAACGAGCACAAGATGGGGTAAATCCTTTCGTACTAAAGTGGAGACACCTAACAGGTTTTTGAAACCTGTTAGGTGTTGCAATTAATCAAGAATAAGAATAGCCGTCACATCGAGCGCAGTCGAGATGCGGCATTGGTTTTTTAACCGTTATTTATCTTACATTTGTATCGTTACAACAGCAAACCAACCAAAAAAACCTTTTATGCAGCACCATTTATGCAAAAACTGCGACCGTACCTTTGAAGGGCAATTTTGTTCGCATTGCGGGCAAAAATCAAGCGTAAGCGAATTGAACATGCATGATTTAATTCATGAATTTTGGCACTCCATTACCCATACCGACAAAGGGATTTTAAAAGTGGTAAAAGATTTATTCCTACAACCTAAAAAGGTGTACCACGGTTATTTTGCGGGTCAGCGTAAAACTTATTTTAGTCCCGTAACCTTTTTTTTAATCACCGCTACACTCCTACTTATTATTGGTGATAAAATATACGATTATGAAGATGCAGTACACCTAGCCAATAACCCTTTTGGTTATAATGAATTTGGTAGAAAAGTATTTGAAGCTACTAAATTTAGAACTTTGTTTACCATTCCGTGTGCCGTTTTAGTAACCTGGTTGCTGTTTCGAAAGCGATTTAATTTGGCTAAAAATGTGGTTTTTTGGATTTATTTTAATGCCTTACTTTTTACCATAGACCTAATTGTCTCGCCTTTGTATTTCCCTTTTATACTGCACAAGGCAACTATTGAATTGTATGTATTGTTTATTAGTTATGCCTTTTTGTTTTGGCATGTACTTGTGGTATTTACTAAAAAAAAATGGACTGATTACTTGCTTAGTTTCTTGGTAGTAAATTGTTTTCACATCATCAACTACGTCACGATTTACTTGTTACTGTTTGGCACCAATGTTTTCAAACAAACCAAGACCAATAATGTGTTCGAATTTTTGATTCATCTGTACACGTTTTGATCTTAAGCCTAAGTTGAGACCTAACCCGTTTTAAAAACCTGTTAGGTCTGTACAAATTCCATTTACTGATTGTGTAATGAAAATAAAACGAACTATCGTAGCCCCGATGGAAGCGGCATCTCCCAATCAATAAAAACAAGGCTTTTTTGCCGTAGTTTTTATTTATCGGGAATACAGCGTACAGCGGGACGAGTAGTGTACGGAGCAAAAAAGTGCTGCTCCTAAAAAACAACACTTTTCTGCTTTTTAAAATTTGACTTTAGGCCATAAAAAAACCCATTCGACTTAACGAATGGGTTTTGCATTTATAAGATACTGAATTACCAGATTCTCACACGTTTTTCAGGTGCAATGTACATCCCGTCATTTTCTTTGATATCAAAAGCTTGATAAAAAGTATCGATGTTTTGCAAAGGCACATACGCACGGTACATTCCTGGAGAGTGCGGATCTGTTTTCACTTGGTTTTTCAAGGCTTCATCACGCATTTTAGAACGCCAGATGGTTGACCAAGAAATGAAGAAACGCTGCTCCGGTGTGTATCCGTCAATCAAGCCTGGATTTCCGTTTTCTTTCAAGTATAATTGTAAACCATCATAAGCTGCGTTTACACCACCTAAATCACCTATGTTTTCACCTAATGTAAATTTACCATCTACAAAAGTTCCTGGCAATGGCTCTAAAGCGCTGTATTGTGCCGCTAAAGCTCCAGTTAAAGCTGAGAATTGTTTTAAATCATCTGCAGTCCACCAGTCAACTAAGTTTCCGTCAGCGTTGTAACGCGATCCTGAATCGTCAAAACCATGTGAAATTTCGTGACCAATAACACCACCAATTCCGCCATAATTCACAGCTTCATCAGCTTGGTAGTTGTAAAACGGTGGTTGTAGGATAGCTGCTGGGAAAACAATCTCATTGTTTGATGGGTTGTAATACGCATTTACTGTTTGTGGAGACATGCCCCAACGCTCTTTATCAACTGGTTTGTTCAACTCAGCGATGTTTTCTTGAAAACGCCATTTGGCCATGCTCAACGCATTTTCAAAGTAGCTACCGCCTTCTTCTGGACTCTTGATAGTCAAAGCAGAATAGTCTTTCCACTTGTCAGGATATCCAATTTTGATTCTGGATTTATTCAATTTAGCCAAGGCGCTTACTTTAGTTTCAGCCGACATCCAAGACAAGTTATTGATTCTGTTTTCGAAAGCACGGAAAATGTTTTTGATCATTTTTTCTGCTTTGGCTTTGGCCTCAGCTGGAAATTTTTTCTCTACGTATAATTTTCCTAAAGCTTCACCAACCGTTCCATTGATGGTTTGTAATGCTCTTTCGTCACGTGGTCTTTGGCTTACTGCACCTGTTAAAGTTTTTCCGTAAAACTCAAAGTTGGCATTTTCAATATCGGTAGATAGTTGGCTTGAAGCTCTGTTTAATAAACTCCAACGCATATACGCTTTCCACTGGTCAACTTTGTTTTCTTTCAACATCGTTTCAAGTGCTACCATGTATTTAGGTTGTGATACAATTACAGTATCTACTTTCGCCAAACCAATTTTAGTAAAATAATTATTCCAGTTGATTGATGGCGTTAATTTACTCAACTCTGCCAAGGTCATTGGGTTGTATGACTTACGACGGTCTCTGCGCTCTACTCTGTCTAATCTTGGTTTAGACATGGCAATTTCAAGCGCTAAAATTTTCTCAGCATTTGCCTGAGCAACGGCTGGCTTATCACCAAGAAATTGTAGCATTTTAGCAACGTGAAGCACGTACTTTGCACGTTTTTCTTTAGAGTCGGCATCTTCAGAAACGTAATAATCTCTATCTGGCAAACCTACTCCACCTGGACCTACATTGATTACATTTCGGCTACTATTTTTAGCATCAGTACCTACACCTGCTCCCATGAAACCAATACCACCGATAGGTTCCATTTCGATTAATAATGCTTCAAGGTCTTTCGCATTTTTAACCGCATCAATTTTTTTAAGAAAAGGTTTTAATGGCGCAATTCCCATTTTGTTGCGACCAACTGTGTCCAAAATAGACTTGTATAAATTAATCGCTTTACCTTGATCAGTATTTGATTTGTACTTTGGATTAGTTGCTGCTTCTTTTAAAATAGCTAGTGCATCCGCATCTGTTCTTTGACGCAATTCATCAAAACTTCCCCAACGGGTTCTATCAGCTGGAATGGCAGTGTTGTCTAACCAAGTTCCGTTTACGTAACGAAAGAAATCGTTACTTGGCTTCACTTTTTTGTCCATGTAATTCACATTAATCCCTGGCTCCTTAGCCGCAGGATTACTTTGGGCTTGACCCACTGCAAAAGCCATCATTGCAGGAATCACAAAAAGCAATTGCTTATTGTTGGTTTTTTTCATTTTAATTAGTTTTTTAGTTAAGTAAACAAAGCTATTAATAAATTTTGTGATTGTTTAGAGTTCTCTAAATAATCACAAAACATTGTGATTTGACATTAAAAAATCAAAAAGGTTTAATCAAATGGGGTAACAATTTTGTTTTTTAAGGCCATTCCACTAGCACTAAGATTGTGTTAATAAGACCAAAAAACAAGCTCTGATTTTGTACTTTTGTGGCAAAATTGGATTATGTTACAGCTATTTAAAAAATACCGTCTTTTTTTAGGAGTGTTCTTCGTGCTTTCGGCCGTTATACTTACGTTATTTTACAACGCGTTGAAGCCAAAAAAATCCTTACCCATTTTTAATCCAGCCGATGTCAATCCCGAGTTGGTAGACAGTACGGTACAATACAAAAGCAAGTACCACACCATTGCTGATTTTTCGTTTGTGAACCAAAACGGCGACACGATTACTCAAAAAGATTACGAAGGTAAAATTTATGTAGCCGATTTCTTTTTTACTACTTGTGGTTCTATTTGTCCAAAAATGTCGGTGAATCTAGAAGAAGTTCAAAAAGCTTTCGCCAATAATCCTAAAGTTAAATTACTCTCGCATACCGTATTTCCTGAAACGGATAGCGTTCCTGTGCTTAAAGCTTACGCTAAAAAACACAATGTAATCGATGCCAAATGGAATTTAGTTACCGGTGACAAAAAAGAAATTTATGCCATGGCTAGAAAATCGTACTTGGCTGTAAAACTGGGCAAACCAAGTGAATTGTATGATATGGTTCACACCGAAAACTTTGTTTTGGTAGATACTAAAAGACGAGTTCGCGGTTTTTATGACGGTACCAACAAAGAAGACATCAAAAAATTGATTGAAGACATTAACTTTTTGTGTGAACAAGATTCCGCGGACTAAGCCGATTTTTCAGCGATTTTCCAAGCCTCAGATAAAACGTCAACATACCTCTGAATCTGACAACTAATTATTGAAATAATTAACATTTGTCTTTCCTATAAAATGTGTATTTTTGCAATCTTAATTCAATCTAAATAAGGTTTGCAAACAACGATACATTCTCTCAAAAAAGGCGAAAAAGCCATTATCAAAGACTTTGATATTGATACCGTTCCGTTAAAATTACTGGAAATGGGTTGCTTGCCTGGCAACATGGTCGAGCTGTTACAAGTTGCCCCTTTTGGTGATCCTTTGTTTTTAAACATCAATGGTTCACATGTGGCAATTAGAGTCGAAACCGCTAAAGAGATTGCAGTTGACCTTTTAAAAACCAACCTATGGTAAGCAAACAAAACATTAATGTAGCCTTGATTGGCAACCCAAATGTGGGTAAAACTTCGGTTTTTAATCAGCTTACAGGATTGAATCAACAAGTGGGTAACTATCCCGGAATTACCGTTGAAAAAAAGATTGGTTTCTGTAAACTATCCAACAATATCAAAGTCAACATTCTGGATTTACCAGGAACGTATAGTTTGAACGCAAGTTCTATTGATGAAAATGTAGTTATTGAATTACTACTTAATAAAAATGATAAATTGTATCCTGACGTAGCGCTTGTAGTTACCGATGTGGAGAATTTAAAACGCAACTTATTACTTTTTACGCAGATAAAAGATCTTGAAATTCCGACGATTCTTGTCATCAACATGGCCGACAGAATGAAGTTCAAAGGAATTTCACTTGACATTCCTTACTTAGAGGAACACTTAAACACCAAAATTGCTTTGATCAGTTCGCGTAAAGGATACGGAATTGAAGAATTAAAGCAGTTAATTGTAAGTTTCAAAACCATTTCGAGCGAACCTTGCTTGAATGCTTCGGTTATTGATCCGGATTATTTCAATAGTTTACGCAAAGCATTTCCAAACCAGCTTTTGTACAAATTATGGTTGGTAATTACGCAAGATGTGAACTTTTTGAACTTGGATAGAAATGAAATTCGAAGTTCATTTACCAAATCACATTCTGATTTAAAGCGCTTACAGCAAAAAGAAACCATCAAACGCTATCAATTTATTAACGATGTTTTGAAAGTAGGTTTAAAAGTAGATAGCAGCGTAGCCAAAGATTACCGCAGCCAGCTTGATCGTGTACTTACGCACAAAGTTTGGGGATATGCGATTTTCTTTTTGATTTTGTTTGTCATTTTTCAATCGATATTTGAATGGTCAAAAATTCCGATGGATTTCATTGACGCCTCTTTTGCATCTTTGAGTTCGCTTGCTGCGGAGCAGTTGCCAGCCGGTGTTTTAACCGATTTGATTTCGCAAGGAATTATTCCTGGTATTGGAGGAATTTTAATTTTTATACCCCAAATTGCCTTCTTGTTTATGTTTATTTCCATCCTTGAGGAAAGCGGTTACATGAGCCGTGTGGTATTTTTGATGGATAAAATCATGCGCAAATTTGGACTTTCAGGTAAAAGTGTGGTGCCGCTTATTTCTGGAACTGCCTGCGCTATTCCCGCAATTATGGCTACGCGTAATATCGAAAACTGGAAAGAGCGATTGATTACTATTTTAGTAACACCTTTCACTACTTGTTCAGCTAGACTTCCTGTTTACGCCATCATTATTGCCTTGGTAATTCCAGACGAACGTTTGTTTGGGTTTTTAAACATGCAAGGAATGACCTTGATGTTGTTGTATTTATTAGGGTTTGGAATGGCCATTTTCTCTGCTTATATCTTGAACAAAATCCTTAAAATTCAAAGTAAAACGTATTTTGTGGTAGAAATGCCGAACTACAAATTGCCTTTGTTTAAAAATGTAGGCATCAACGTAATCGAAAAAACAAAAGCTTTTATATTTGGTGCTGGTAAAATTATCCTTGCAATTTCGATAGTGCTATGGTTTTTGGCCTCCTACGGACCTGGAGAAAAATTCAACAAAGCGGAAGAAATTGTTACTCAAAACACGATCAATAAACCATTATCGCCTGCTGATTTTGAAAATGCAGTTGCCTCGCAAAAACTAGAGAACTCCTATATTGGTATTATGGGTAAAACCATTGAACCTGTTATCTCTCCATTGGGTTACGACTGGAAAATTGGTATTGCTATCATCAGTTCATTTGCTGCACGCGAAGTGTTTGTAGGTACGCTAGCAACCATTTACAGCGTTGGCGGTAGCGAAAATGAAGTTACTATCAAAAACAAAATGGCTGCCGAAATCAATCCTGCTACAGGCGAGAAAGTATTTAATTTTGCATCTGGAATTTCCTTGCTTTTGTTTTACGCTTTTGCAATGCAATGTGCTAGTACTTTGGCAGTAACAAAAAAGGAAACCAACTCTTGGAAATGGCCTGCAGGTCAGCTTTTATTCATGTCAGCTTTTGCTTATGCCGTTGCCTTAATCGCTTTTCAAATCCTAAAATAAGAGTCAGAGACCATATTCTACCTCAACAACAGTTAAAAATTTAAAAATCATTATTTTTAATTTGTCTAAATAAGTTTCTCGTTTTATATTTGCATCGTAGAATTAATCTAAATAAAAATGAGAAACAGTTTAGTAACAGCTGCAATACTTACCTCGGTATTTGCTTTTGCTCAAGAAAAAGAACTAACGCAAGCCCAAAAAGACAGTATTGTAAGAGCTAACTCTTTAATAGTTGATTTGGAAGCGGTAACCGTTACACCGTTTAAACAAAGCCCAGAAAGACAGCCAGAAGTAAAAGGAACTGTACTTTTTTCAGGAAAAAAGAACGAAGTTTTAAAATTATCTGCATTTACTTCTAACTTGACTACCAATAATGCGCGCGAAGTGTTCTCACGTGTTCCAGGTGTTACTGTTTGGGAAAATGAAGGATCTGGAATTCAAATTAACATCGGAGTACGCGGATTAAGTCCAAATCGTAGCTGGGAATTAAACACCAGACAAAATGGCTACGATATCTCATCAGATGTTTTTGGTTACCCAGAAGCGTATTACAACCCACCTTTAGAAGCAGTAGAAAACATTGAACTAGTTCGTGGTGGTGCTTCATTACAATTTGGCCCTCAGTTTGGCGGAATGGTAAACTACGTTTTAAAACGCGAGCAAAACAAAAAATTCAGCTTTGAGACTCAAAACACAGCCGGAAGCTATAACTTAATGAGCAGTTACAACGCCATTGGTGGTAAAATAAATAAGTTTTCTTATTACGCCTACAACCACTCTCGTAGTGCCGATGGTTGGAGAGAAAACAGCCAATACAAAGTACGTAACTCACACTTATTTTTAGAATATGCATTTACAGAAAAAACCAAATTATCAGCAGAATATACTAATATGGATTACCAAATGCAACAAGCAGGTGGTTTGACAGATGCGCAATTTGCTGAAAACTCAAGACAATCTTTTAGAGAGAGAAACTGGTTTGGAACGCCTTGGAACTTATTTGCAATTAATTTAGATACCCAAATCTCAGCTTCCTTAAAATCGAATACAAAACTATTTGGTTTAATTGGAGAAAGAAATAGTGTTGGAAATACAGCAACACCAAACATTCTTGACACTAACGGCAATAGAAGAGTTGACCGCGATTTTTACAAAAATTTCGGAATCGAAAACAGAAACACTTACACGTACACCTTAGGCAAAAATAAAAACACTTTGGCATTTGGAGTTCGTGCTTACCAAGCACAAACACAAAGACAACAAGAAGGAGCAGGTACTGCAGGGTCTGATTTCGACTTAAGTACTTCAGCAAAATACCGAAGAGACTTGCAGTTTAAAACTCAAAATGTTGCTTTTTTTGCCGAAAATCAATTTAAAGTTACCGATAGATGGAGTGTTGTTCCTGGAGTTCGTTTTGAGCACATCACAGCTGATGGAGAAGGTCGTTTTACAATTGATACTGATGGAAATGACGTTCCGTTTGAAAGCAAACAAATGGTTAGAAACAAACCTTTGTTTGGATTAGGAATGGAGTACAAATTAGGAGCAACAAACTTTTACGGAAACATCACACAAGCTTTTAGACCTGTTTTATTCTCAGATATTACTCCGCCAGCTGTAACTGATGTGATAGACCCAAACTTAAAAGATGCCTCAGGATACAATGCTGATTTAGGATACCGCGGAGTTGTAAAAGGATTTTTGAACTTCGATTTTAGTGTGTTTTACTTGAGCTACAACAACCGTATTGGTGGCGTAAGACAATTTAGAAATAATGATGACCCATCACAAGGTACGTTCTTATTCAGAACCAACTTAGGTGAAACGGTAAACAAAGGAATTGAAGGCTTTGTAAACGTAAACATCACTAAATATTTTGGTGTTGAAAAAACTTTCGGAAACGTTGATTTATTTGTAACAACTAGTTTTATTGATTCTCGTTATACTGATTTTGAAGTACCTTCTGGACCTGGATCAGCTACTGCAACGACTAACTTAAAAGGAAATCGTGTTGAAAACGCGCCTCGTTACATTCACAATGTAGGTTTGAGTTATAGTACTGACCACTTTTCGTCTACCTTACAATACAAAACTTCAGGTAAAGTATTTACAGATGCTAACAACACGGTAGCGCCTTCAGCAAACGGTGTAACAGGATTACTAGACGGTTATGAAGTATTAGATTTATCAGCTGAATACAAGTTTTTAAAACGCTACAATATTCGTTCTGGAATTAATAACTTGATGAACAAAGACTACGCTACCCGCAGAGCAGGTGGATATCCTGGACCAGGTATTTTACCAGGTGAAGGAAGAACATTCTTCGTGTCTTTAGGAGCTCGTTTTTAATAAGAAACCACGATAATACACACTCTTTAATTAGAAAGTGATTACAAACAAGAAAGCAACCTCAATAGGTTGCTTTTTCTTATCTTTACAATATGGATATTCAAGAAATAGTAGCATTTGCTACCTTAATCGTTGCAGTCGCTTTTTTAATCAAGAAATTCTTTTTCAAAAAGAAAGCAAAGGATAAAAATTGTGGAAGTTCTGACTGCGGCTGCAATTAAACTAATTGATGTAACCTATTTTTATGGCGTAATCCAAAGGCTTGATTGACGAACCTTCAACGGGATATGGCGTAACTCGTAAGCTTTCAATTTTTTGCTTTTCAACAGGCAAATATTTAGCGAACCATTTTTTATTAGCTTCCTTATTTTTTTCGTTAAAAACCAAAGTTATTTCTTCAACTTGTTTCTGTCCATCGAAGACTTGTAGCACAGCCATAACCTCACCTTCCCAAATACAAGTTGTTCCTTTAGGGCAACGCGAGTCACTTTCAATCGCTTTTAAAACAAATTGAAACCCTTTTTGACTGCGACATACTTTTTGCTTGACAGTGATTAATTTTACTTTAGCAGGCTTTGGACTTTGAGCCAAAACTAAACCGCTGAACATCATAAAAAGGAATAGAATTGACTTTTTCATCTGTATTTATAGATTTGGTTCCTTTGTAAATGTAGCAAACATTTAGCTCATTTTTTAAACCATTAAGAAATTAAGAATCACAAAGCCAAATCAACCTTAATTATTTAACCTAATGCCACATCTAGTGTCATCATCACAATAAATCCGCCTATAAAACCTAAAGTAGCAATATCAGTATTTTTATCTTGTTGCGTTTCCGGAATTACCTCCTCGACCACAACAAAAATCATAGCGCCTGCGGCAAAAGCCAAAGCGTAAGGTAAAATAGGGGTAAAAAAAGTAACTGCAAAAGCACCTAAAACAGCGGCAACAGGCTCTACTAATGCTGAAGACTGTCCATACATAAAACTTTTCCATCTGCTCATTCCCATTCGTCGTAACGGCATAGCAACAGCAATTCCTTCGGGAAAATTTTGAATCCCGATACCAATTGCAAGGGTTAAGGCTGCTCCTATTGACGCCTCAGGAATTCCGGCAGCAACACCACCAAACAAAACACCAACCGCCAAACCCTCAGGGATATTGTGCAACGTAATTGCAGATACCAATAAAGTAGTGCGTTGCCAAGGCGATTTTACCCCTTCGGAAACTTTAAAATTAATGTGTAAATGAGGCAATACTTTGTCTATTCCAAAAATGAAAAGCGCACCAAGCGAAAAACCAAAAGCTGCAGGAATCACCTTTGCAAAACCTTCTCCACCAGTCATTTCGATTGCTGGCGCCAATAAACTCCAAAAACTGGCCGCCACCATTACACCACCTGTAAAACCTAACATGCCATCAAGCACCGTTCGGTTCATAGTTTTAAATAAAAAAACAAACGAAGCACCTAAGGCAGTTAAAAACCACGTAAATAAACTGGCATAGAGCGCAGCCAAAATAGGATCAATACTGGTAAAATAATCAACTAACGATTGAAACATAATTATTGAATATAAATGTTACTAGCAATTTTTTGAGATACAGTAATTTCATTCGCGCCCACACGAATACGCAAAGAAGCATCGAAACTTTCTTTTTCTATAATTTCCATTTGAGAACCCAAAGCAATTTCTTGTTTGTCGAGGTATTTTAAAAAATCAGACGAAGTATCTTTTACACCCACACAAATTCCAATTCTACCTTTTTCACATTCAGAAAGCAGTTGTTTTTCTATTTTAAGAATACGTCCCTGAGCATCTGGAATTGGGTCACCATGAGGATCTTCGGTTGGATTTCCTAGAAAATCATCTAGTTTATTGATGAGCTTTTCGGATTTGATATGCTCTAATTGCTCTGCTAATTCGTGTACTTCATCCCAAGCAAAATCTAGTTTTTCGACTAAAAAGGTTTCCCACAAGCGGTGCTTTCGAACAATCATTTTAGCTGCTAACTTTCCTGTATCAGTAAGTGAAACACCTTGATATTTGATGTAATTAATACAGTTCTTTTCGGCTAATTTCTTCAGCATATCAGTAACAGATGATGCTTTGGTATCCATCTTTTCAGCAATGGCATTCGTACTCACTGCGGTATTTGCACTTGCAGAAAGATGGTAAATCGTTTTTAAATAATTCTCTTCGGATAAAGTCATTGAAATAAATTAAAGCTTAATACCTCGATCAAGATTGACTAAGCTATTGATACAAATGTAACTAAAAAATTTGTTTTGCAAAATTTAATATTTAGGTTTGTCTAAAATTTAATTTATAAATAATGAAAACAATAACTCCTCTACTCCTACTTCTACTCTTTAACTTTGGCTACAGCCAAGAAAAGACAAGTGTTTCAGGATATGTTTCGTCAGAAAAAAAAGGAATTTCGGATGCCCGTGTTTTTCTAATTGGCACAAAATACGCCACCCAAACGGATAGCTTGGGGCAGTTCAGTATTAAGAATATTGCTGAAGGAGATTATAAAATACAAATTGTAGCTGAAGGTTTTCAAACTATAAAAAAGAATATAATCGTCAAAAGTAATGAAAACAACATTTTAAATTTTGAACTTACTACCACTGAAAACCAACTAGACGAAGTGGTAGTATCAGGAACACTCAAACCGGTAAAAAGACTTGAAAATCCTGTTCCTGTTGAGATTATTTCGGCTGCTTTTTTAAAACAAAACCCAACCAGCAATGTCTTGGATGCCTTGCAAAACGTAAATGGTTTACGACCTCAAAACAATTGCAATGTGTGTAACACAGGTGATATTCGCATTAACGGACTTGACGGCCCGTACACCATGGTCACTATTGATGGCATGCCTATTGTGAGCGCTCTCGGTACTGTTTACGGGCTTTCAGGCATTCCCAATGCCATGATTGATAAAATAGAAGTGGTCAAAGGAGCGGCATCTACACTTTATGGCAGTGAAGCAGTAGGCGGATTAATTAACATTATTACTAAAAAACCGTTTGCAGTTCCTTTATTAACTGCTGATGTTTTCACTACATCATGGCTCGAAACGAATGTTGACCTTGGCTACAAAACCAATATTGGCTCGAATGCCACAGCACTTTTTGGCATAAATTACTTCACTTACAACAATCGTATTGACAACAACAACGATAATTTTACTGATGTTTCTTTGCAAAACAGAGCTTCTTTTTTCTCTAAAATAAACATCAACAGAGCTTCTAAAAAAGAGTTTAGCCTTGTATCTCGCTACCTTTATGAAGACCGCTGGGGCGGAGAAATGCGATGGAACAAAAGTTTTAGGGGCGGAGACCAAGTGTATGGCGAAAGCATTTACACTTCGCGCTATGAACTTCTAGGAAAATACGAGCTTCCCGTAGCCGAAAAAATGTATTTTCAATTTTCGGTTATTGGGCACGACCAAAACTCCGTTTATGGCAATGCTACTTTTTTGGCCAATCAAAAAATTGCTTTTGGCCAATTCATTTGGGACAAAAACTGGAATAACCACTCGGTTCTCTTGGGTTCAGCACTTCGCTATCAATTTTATAATGACAACACGCCCGCAACGGCAACAGCGAATCATTCTAAAATTTACAGTGCTTTTGCTCAAGATGAAATCAAGCTTAACGAAAAAACCAGCACGCTCCTTGGCTTACGCTACGATTACAATGACAATCACGGTTCCATTTTTACACCTCGTTTTGCATTTAAATTCAAACCAACGCCAACAGATATTTTACGATTCAATTTTGGAACGGGTTTTAGAATCGTAAACCTTTTTACTGAAGATCATCAAGCTTTGTCTGGCGCTCGAGAAGTCGTGATTCAATCTAACTTGAAACCAGAAACCTCATACAACCTAAACTTAAATTACCTGAAAAAATTCAAATTAACCAATGCGGGCGTGGTTAATCTCGAATTAGCATCTTGGTACACCTATTTCACAAACCGAATTTTTGCGAACTACGACATCAACCCGAATCAAATAATTTATGATAATTTAAACGGCAACTCGACTATTTTCGGACTAAGTGCCAATGCTGATTGGGTTAGTCCGTTTGGGCTTAAAGCCAATCTTGGAACCAGTTATTATGATGCCATGACCACACAAGATGGCGTTAGTTTGAGACCATTATTTACCGAAAGATACAGCCTAAACTGGGGCTTTAGTTATGATATCACAAACTGGTTTTTATCCTTAGATTTTACAGGAAATCTTACTGGACCGATGCGTTTGCCTTTGCTAAGCGAACTTGATCCGCGTCGCGAAATTTCTAGACCGTACAGTATTCAGAATATACAAATGACTTTCAAAAAAATTCATAATCTAGAGTTGTATGCTGGTGTTAAAAACCTACTTAATTGGACACCCAATCGTGGAAATCCGTTCTTGATAGCACGCGCCAATGATCCTTTTGATAAAAATGTACAAGTTGACAATTCGGGAGCGGTAATCCCTACGGCTGATAATCCATTTGCACTCACTTTTGACCCTACGTATGCTTACGGACCTAATCAAGGAAGACGCTTTTTTATAGGTCTGCGTTATCATTTTGATTAATTTTTTGCTCTTAAAGTTGTATTTTTGAGCCATGAAACACTACGATTATATTTTTACTGGCGCGGGACTTTCGGCTTTAATGACGGTTTACAAAATGGTTCAATCCGGATCGTTTGCAGATAAAAGTATTTTGTTACTAGATGAAAACTCCAAAAAAACCAATGATAGAACCTGGTGTTTCTGGAAAACAACCGATTCAACTTGGGAACCGGCTATTTCTAAAAAATGGAATTCGGCTTTGTTTGCCAATGCAGCTTTCCGCAGGGATTTAAACTTGCAGCCTTATCACTACAATATGGTGAAAGGACTTGATTTTTACAACCAAGTTTTTGATTTACTTTCGAAACAAGCAAACGTCACTTTCTTGAATCAAAAAGTCATGACTATTGAAGAATCCGAAACTATAATTTTGGTACAAACGGAAAACGAATCTTTTTCGTGCTCCAAATTATTCAATAGTATTTACCACAAACAAAAGGCAGAAAATCAGACAAAATATCCCGTTTTACAACAACATTTTATAGGTTGGTTTATCAAAAGTGAGCAAGCTGTTTTCAATAATGAGCAAGCCACGTTCATGGATTTTTCGGTAACACAAAAAGGAAATACTCGTTTTATGTACGTGTTGCCTACCTCTAAAACCGAAGCTTTACTGGAATACACTTTGTTTTCGCACCAGCATTTAAAGAAAGAAGAATACGAAAACGAAATCCAGCAATACATTCAAAAATTGGGGATTACAAAATACGAAATCATTGAAAAAGAACAGGGCAGCATCCCAATGACGTGTTATCCTTTTTGGAAAGCCAATACTAAAAACGTGATCAACATTGGTACTTCTGGCGGATGGACCAAGGCGAGTACGGGTTATACTTTCAAAAATTCCGATAAAAAATCAAGTGAATTGGTAGCCTTTTTACAAAGTGAAACCGACTTTACTAAGTTTCATAAAAAAACCAAATTCTGGTTTTATGATTTGCTATTATTAGACATTTTAGATAGAAAAAACGAATTGGGTTCTCACATTTTTTCTTCGATGTTCAAAAAAGGAAATCCAGCAGTTATCTTTAAATTTTTGGACGAAGAAACCTCGCTAAAAGAAGATATTCAGGTGATTTTAAAATGTCCAAAAATGTTGTTTATCAAAGCCATTTTTCACGTGGCCGCCAAAGCCCTAAAATAACAATCAAACTATAACAAAACTTTATAATTGAAGTTCTATTCTTGAGGGTAAACTTTGTAACTTTGCAGGACTTAATTACTAATGATTTAAAATAAAAGATATGTATCCAGAAGAAATGGTAAAACCAATGCAAGCAGAACTTACTGCAGCAGGTTTTCAAGATTTACATAGTGCCGAAGCAGTAGAAAACGCATTGAAAGCAGAAGGAACAACGCTAGTAGTTGTAAATTCGGTTTGTGGTTGTGCTGCACGTAATGCACGCCCAGGAGCAAAAATGAGTTTAGAAGGTGGTAAAAAACCAGATCAATTAATTACTGTTTTTGCAGGAGTTGATAAAGATGCAGTTGATGCTGCAAGACAACACATGTTCCCTTTTCCTCCATCATCGCCAAGTATGGCTTTGTTCAAAAACGGAGAATTAGTACACATGCTAGAGCGACACCACATTGAAGGTCGCCCAGCAGAACTAATTGCTGAAAACCTAAGAGACGCTTTCAACGAGTATTGCTAATACCTGATAAAGTATAGATTTTAAAACCACGTTTCGGCGTGGTTTTTTTATTTATTGATGGTGCTTATTGTTTGTATTCAAGACATAATTGTCACTCTGATGAAGGAAGAGTCTAATTAAGTTGCTCAACAAATAAAGATTCTTCCTTCGTCAGAATGACAAAATAACCATAAAATAAGTCATCCCATTATTTGTCACTCTGACGAAGGAAGGGTCTCCACAAATTGCTCAAAACACAAAGATTGCTCTACCAGTTAACTAACGCTCGGGTCTTCGTTCCTCAGAATGACAAATGACCGATAAAACAATTAAATTCTTACTTGTCACTCTGACGAAGGAAGAGTCTCTGATAATTCCAAAGCTTCCAGCCTTCAAAAGGCTGGAAGCTTTAAAAAAGGATTTCTCCCGAAGCTTCAGGATTATCTGGGTTAGAGGACATTTTGTGCTAAAAAGAAATACTGGAATTAATAAGCAATTAACTCAATCAAAAAATCAATTCTGAGAACTGAATTTTCTATTCACCACAACTCCCCTAGCCCAGATGGAAACGGCATCCTGTTGTGGCGGGGTTCGCCGCAACAGATATAGTGAACAGCTGGAAGAAGCTCCAAAAAAAGAAACCATTAAGACTTTAAGGAAAATTGAGAATCTATTTATTGATTACGAACCTTAGTCCCTTCAAATCTTTGCGCCTCTGAACCTTTTTAACTACTTTTGCAAAAAATATATTTCTCACTTAAACTGTTTATAGCATGCAACTGTATAACACATTAAGCGCAGAGGAAAGAGCCATCATGATTGATGATGCCGGAAAACAAAGACTCACTTTGTCGTTCTATGCTTATGCGCAAATTCAAGATCCCACTCAATTTCGTAATGATTTATTCCGCGCTTGGAATCCTTTGGATGTTTTAGGCCGAATTTATGTCGCCAAAGAAGGTATCAATGCACAATTATCTTTGCCTGCTGATAATTTTTATGCCTTCAAAGATACCGTTGAAGCATACGATTTCATGAAAGGGATGCGCTTGAATATTGCGGTGGAGCATGACGATCACTCGTTTTTGAAACTAACGATTAAGGTGCGTGACAAAATTGTTGCCGACGGTTTGAACGATGAAACTTTTGATGTAACCAACATAGGTGTACACCTAAAAGCGAAAGAATTCAACGAAATTCTTGACGATCCCAACACAATTGTAGTCGATTTTAGAAACCATTACGAAAGTGAAATAGGCTATTTTAAAGGCGCCATCACTCCTGATGTAGATACATTTAGAGAATCGTTGCCAATTATTAATGAGCAATTAAAAGACTTTAAAGAAGACAAAAACTTGGTGATGTATTGCACTGGAGGAATTCGTTGCGAAAAAGCATCGGCTTACTTTAAACACCAAGGTTTTAAAAATGTTTTTCAGCTGGAAGGCGGTATTATCAACTACGCCAAGCAAATAAAAGAAGAAAATCTAGAGAGCAAATTTATAGGTAAAAACTTTGTTTTTGATCACCGCTTGGGCGAACGCATTACAGATGATATTGTTTCGCAATGCCATCAATGTGGTGCGCCTTGTGATGTGCATACCAATTGCGAAAACGAAGGTTGTCACTTGCTTTTTATTCAGTGTGATTCTTGCAAAGAAAAAATGCAAGGTTGTTGTTCGGTTGAATGTGTGACTGTAATTCACTTGCCCGAAGAAGAGCAAAAAGCCATTCGCAGAGGAATAAAAAACGGAAATAAAATTTTCAAAAAAGGAAAATCTGAAAAGCTCCTTTTCAAAAACAATGCAGATCCTTTGGCGGCTATTCCTAATTTGACAGAACTGGCAAAAAGAAAGCCTGTTGCAAAAAAAGCAGTAAAAATCAAGAAACAATATCTGGGTAAAGGCGCACACTTTTTCCCAAAATCAAATATTGGTCAGTTTTTAATTGAAGAAAATGAATTGAAAATTGGCGATATTGTAATGATAAAAGGCAGCACAACAGGAGAGCAAATTTTAACCATTGAAGAAATGATGGTGAACGGAACGGCGCAACAAAAAGCCATTACTGGTGATACTTGTACTTTCAAATTACCTTTCAGAATTCGGTTATCAGACAAACTATACCGCATTGTAGAATAACACAACTGCTGTAAAACAAACAAAACCAACCCATTGCAAAACCATTTGCAGTGGGTTTTTTAGTATAATTTTATGAGTGATTGCTCCAAATTGTCGTTGTTGCATAAAATTAAAAAATACTATCTTTACAAATTAAACGTTTTAAGAACTTAAGTTGTGCTTGTCACAACACTACATATACGATTATGGCATGTACAAGTTGTTCAACCTCTGATGGTGGCGCACCAAAGGGTTGCAAAAATAATGGGACTTGCGGCACCGATAGCTGCAATAAATTAACGGTTTTTGATTGGCTTTCGAATATGAGTTTGCCTAACGGCGAAGCCCCTTTTGACTGTGTAGAAGTACGTTTCAAAAACGGTCGTAAAGAATTTTACCGTAATACTGAAAAACTTACTTTGAGCATTGGTGATATTGTTGCTACGGTAGCATCACCAGGTCACGACATTGGTATTGTTACTTTAACAGGAGAGTTGGTTCGTATTCAAATGAAGAAAAAAGGATCCAACCCAAACAGCAACGAAATTCCGAAAATTTACCGAAAAGCATCACAAAAAGACATTGATATTTGGTCTGCAGCACGTGACCGCGAAGAGCCAATGAAGGTTCGCGCACGTGAATTGGCCATTGCTCAAAAACTAGAAATGAAAATTTCGGATATTGAATTTCAAGGAGATGGATCAAAAGCAACATTTTATTATACCGCAAATGATCGAATCGATTTTAGAGCATTAATCAAAGATTTTGCTAAAGAATTCAGCACGCGTATTGAAATGAAACAAGTAGGTTTCCGTCAAGAAGCAGCTCGTTTGGGCGGAATTGGTTCTTGCGGAAGAGAATTGTGTTGCTCTACTTGGTTGACTGATTTTAGAAGTGTAAATACCTCAGCAGCGCGTTACCAACAACTGTCCTTGAATCCTCAAAAACTAGCAGGGCAATGCGGTAAACTGAAATGCTGCTTGAACTATGAGTTAGACACTTACATGGATGCTTTAAAACATTTTCCTGATTTTGAAACCAAATTAAGCACTGAAAAAGGGGATGCTATTTGTCAAAAACAAGATATTTTTAAAGGATTGATGTGGTTTGCCTACACCAACAATTTTTCGAACTGGCACGTTTTAAAAATAGACCAGGTCAAAGAAATTATTGCTGAAAATAAGCTTAAAAATAAAGTGTCATCACTGGAAGATTATGCTATTGAGGTTATTGTAGAGCCGGAGAAAAACTTTAACAATGCCATGGGTCAAGAAAGTTTAACGCGATTTGACCAACCAAAAGGCAAGAAAAAGAACAACCGCAAGCGTAAACCAAATCCGGAGAACGCTATTGTTGCCAACGGAGCACCTAAACCGCCACGTCCAAAAAACAACAATAACAAACCACAAAACGCAAACAAACCAACCAATACCAACAAGCCAGCACCTGCTGACAAGAAACCAGCAGGCCCTAGAAAACCTATAATTATTACTAAAAATGTGGATAAAAAATAGTGCATTTTTTTTATTAGCAGTCATACTTCTTGCCTCTTGTGACGAGAAAAGAAGTTTTGACGAATATAAATCTGTCGGCCCAGCTTGGCACAAAGACAGTACCGTAACCTTTGCTATTCCGGCTCTTGACTCGACCAAGAGATACAACTTGTTTGTCAATTTAAGAGCCAACAACAACTACCAATACAACAATTTGTTTTTAATTGTTGCTATGGAATTACCAAACGGATTTACAAAAGTAGACACGTTGGAATACGAAATGGCCGATGTTGATGGAACACTTTTAGGTGACGGATTTTCGGATGTGAAAGAAAGTAAACTTTTTTACAAAGAAAACGTACGCCTGCGTTCAAAATACAAAGTACATATCAAACAAGCAGTTCGCGAAAACGGAAAAGTTCCTGGAGTTACAGCACTTAATGGGATTACAGATGTAGGTTTTAGAATCGAAAAAAAAGAATAATATAGTTTTATGGCAATCAAAAAAAATAACACTAGCACAAAAAGCGAGATTAAAGACGTCGCTTACTACCAAAAGAAATTTTGGAAAATTTTCTTTATCGGATTAGGAAGTATTGGTTTGTTCTTCCTATTTGCCTCTTGGGGACTTTTTGGCTCTATGCCGTCCTTTGAAGATTTAGAAAATCCAGATTCAAACTTAGCCACCGAAGTCATCTCAGCTGACGGAGTAGTTATTGGAAAATATTTCGAAAAAAACAGATCGCAATTAAAGTATTCTGATTTACCTAAAAACCTAGTTCAAGCCCTTGTTGCGACTGAGGATGCTCGTTTTTATGATCACTCTGGTATTGACGGTCGTGGTACTCTTAGAGCAATTTTTAGCCTAGGAACTAGCGGTGGAGCGAGTACGTTGACACAACAACTTGCCAAACAATTATTTCACGGAGAAGGTTCAAAGTTTCTTCCTTTTCGAATTGTACAAAAAATCAAAGAATGGATCATTGCTATTCGTTTAGAAAGACAATACACTAAAAATGAAATCATTGCCATGTACTGCAACGTATATGACTTTGGAAACAATTCTGTTGGAGTAAGTTCTGCTGCCAAAACGTATTTTTCGAAAGAGCCAAAAGACTTAACAATAAGTGAGTCGGCAATATTGGTGGGAATGTTCAAAAACTCTGGTTTGTACAATCCTGTTCGAAATCCACAAGGTGTAAAAAACCGCCGCAATGTGGTGCTTTTGCAAATGCAAAAAGCCGATATCATTTCGGAAAACGAAAAAGTAAGATTACAAAGTTTACCAATTAAATTAAACTTTAAACTCGAAACTCATAAAGACGGAACAGCAACTTATTTTAGAGAATATTTGCGTGATTACATGAAAAAATGGGTAGAAGAGAATAAAAAACCAGACGGATCAGATTACGATATTTACAAAGACGGTCTTAAAATTTACACTACTATTGACTCAAGAATGCAGTTGCACGCTGAAGAAGCTGTAAAAGCACACATGGCCAACTTGCAAGAGGAGTTTTTTAACCAATCTAAAGACAACAAAAACGCGCCTTTTGTAAATATTTCTGCTGTAGAAACGCAACGTATCATCAACCAAGCTATGAAATCTTCTAGCCGTTGGTCAGTAATGAAATCAATGGATAAAACCGATGAAGAAATCATAAAATCTTTTAGCGAAAAGACCAAAATGAAAGTCTTTACCTGGAAAGGCGAGCGCGATACCATCATGACGCCTCTTGATTCTATCCGCTACTACAAACACTTTTTACAGTCAGGATTGATGGCTATGGAGCCACAAACCGGAAACATCAAAGCTTGGGTAGGCGGTATTAATTACAAATATTTCCAGTACGACCACGTAGGTCAAGGAGCTAGACAAGTAGGATCTACTTTCAAACCTTTCGTATATGCTACTGCTATCGAACAGTTGAATATGTCACCTTGCGACTCTATTGTTGATGGTCCGTTCATGATTCGTAAAGGGCGTCACCACGTAACCGAAGATTGGGAACCTAAAAACTCTGATAACAAGTATCGCGGGATGGTAACCTTAAAAAGAGGTTTGGCCAACTCAATCAATACCGTATCAGCGAAATTAATAGACAAAGTAGGTCCTGAAGCCGTTATCGATTTAACGCATAAATTAGGAGTAAAATCAGAGATTGTAACGCAACCATCAATTGCCTTAGGAGCGGTAGAAATCACCGTTCAAGATATGGTAGCTGCTTACAGTACTTTTGCTAATCAAGGAGTGTATGTAAAACCACAATTTATCACCAAAATTGAAGATAAAAGCGGTGTTGTAATTTACGAGCCTATTCCAGAATCACACGATGTATTGAATAAAGACATTGCATACGCTGTTGTAAAATTACTCGAAGGCGTAACCGAAGGCGGTTCAGGTGACCGTTTGCGTACCACTGGAGGTGGGAATGGAGACAACCGTTGGACGGGTTACCCTTATTCATTTAGAAACCCAATTGCAGGAAAAACAGGTACTACACAAAATCAATCTGACGGCTGGTTTATGGGAATGGTACCTAATTTAGTAACCGGAGTTTGGGTAGGTTGCGAAGACCGTTCCGCTCGTTTCAAAAGTATCACTTATGGTCAAGGAGCAACAGCTGCTTTGCCAGTTTGGGGTTATTTCATGAAACTTTGTTACGAAGATCCAGCACTCAAAGTATCCAAAGAACCTTTCGAAAGACCTAACAATCTATCTATCAAAGTAGATTGTTATGTGCCGAAAAAAGTAGTAGATACAACTGCTGTTGAGCAAGATACAGAAGAATTTGAATTATAAAATTTTCATTTGGAGCCAATCCAGCTATACGTTGCAATCTTTTTAAAAGCGATAAAAAATCACTTTTAAAAAGGATTTCCACTGCTATCTGGGCTAGGGTATTCGTACTAAAACTCAATTCATCATTAGATTAAAATTCGATAAATAGCACCTTATTTTTATGATTAACAAAAAAGTAAATACCGTTCAAGATGCACTTCAAGGCATTGAAAATGGCATGACTATCATGCTAGGCGGTTTTGGATTATGTGGAATTCCAGAAAATAGTATTGCCGAATTGGTTCAAAAAAATGTAACCGATTTAACCTGTATTTCGAACAATGCCGGTGTAGATGATTTTGGACTTGGATTGCTTTTGCAAAAACGCCAAATCAAAAAAATGATCTCATCGTATGTAGGTGAAAATGCCGAGTTTGAGCGTCAGATGCTATCAGGCGAACTAGAAGTTGAATTGACTCCTCAAGGAACTTTGGCAGAAAAATGCCGTGCTGCACAAGCCGGAATTCCTGCGTTTTTTACACCTGCAGGTTACGGTACTGAAGTAGCCGAAGGAAAAGAAGTTCGCGAATTTAATGGTAAAATGCACATCATGGAACTCGCTTACAAAGCTGATTTTGCAATAGTAAAAGCATGGAAAGGCGATGAAGCAGGTAATTTAATTTTTAAAGGAACAGCTCGTAATTTCAATTCTAGCATGGCTGGAGCTGCAAAAATTACCATTGCAGAAGTGGAAGAACTTTTACCTGTAGGAGCATTAGACCCTAATGAAATTCACATTCCTGGAATTATGGTACAACGCATTTTTCAGGGAGAAACGTTTGAGAAAAGAATTGAACAACGAACTGTGAGACAAAAGTAATATCAAGTTTGCAAAGAATTATATGGACTTCATTTTTTATGATTTAAGAATACTCGAATTATAAAAACCTTACCAGTTTCAAAAATAAAATTATGGCTTTAACAAAAGAAGATATAGCAAGAAGAATTGCCAAAGAAGTACAAGACGGCTATTATGTTAACCTAGGAATTGGAATTCCTACCTTGGTGGCTAATTATGTTCGCACAGATATTTCAGTTGAATTTCAAAGTGAAAATGGCGTATTAGGCATGGGACCATTCCCTTTTGCGGGTGAAGAGGATGCCGACATCATTAACGCAGGAAAACAAACCATTACAACCTTGCCTGGAGCATCGTTTTTTGACTCGGCATTGAGTTTCGGAATGATACGATCTCAAAAAGTAGATTTAACCATTCTAGGCGCTATGGAAGTTGCGGAAAATGGTGACATTGCCAACTGGAAAATCCCAGGTAAAATGGTGAAAGGAATGGGCGGAGCAATGGATTTAGTGGCTTCTGCCGAAAATATCATTGTAGCCATGATGCACGTAAACAAAGCAGGCGAATCAAAAATCCTTAAAAAATGCTCTTTGCCATTAACAGGTGTAGGTTGCGTTAAAAAGGTAGTAACCGAGCTTGCTGTACTAGAAGTTACCTCGGCAGGTTTTAAGCTTTTAGAGCGCGCGCCAGGCGTTACAGTAGAACACATCATCGCTTCTACCGAAGCTAACTTGATAATTGAAGGTGATATTCCTGAAATGGATATCAACTAATCGAGACCAAATCCTACAAAAAAACCTCAAATGAAGTTCATTTGAGGTTTTTTTATGACTTTTAAGTACTCACTATTTACTTTCTAAATATTCGGTTAGCGCTGTTGCTGCATGCGTGAAACTAGGAAATTGCTCCACCATACTTACCGCTCTTTTTTTATTTAGTTTATAAGTCAAATCAAACTCTGTTGTGAACAAAATCGCTGACAAAAACGGATTATTGATAAAGGGCAATAAACGATCAAATGCGCTGTCTATGGAATGAATTTCGAATAATTCTTCTTGCTGAAATTTAAACTTTAATTCCAATTGTAAATCATTTTCCACCACTACCGGCCGTACATAAATATTCATCAATAAAGTATTCCCTATGGTTTTAGCTAGCGTTAATTTAGCAAAAGTCCCATCCTGCAAACTTGATTTGACCTTGGAATAAAACTCAGAAAAGGTTTCTTGAAATGACATAAAATTAGATTTATGAAGCAAAAAAACCGCACAAACACTCACGCTTGTGCGGTTGATAGTTTGCTTTTATTAATTACAAATTATTGAAAAAATCGTTCCCTTTATCATCAGTAATAATGAAGGCTGGGAAATCTTTGACTGTTATTTTTCGAACAGCTTCCATACCTAACTCTTCAAAGTCAACTACTTCTACCTTTAAGATGTTATCTTGTGCTAAAATAGCTGCTGGACCTCCTATAGAGCCTAAATAAAAGCCTCCGTAGGTTTTACAAGCATTCATAACTTGTGGCGTTCTATTTCCTTTAGCAAGCATAATCATACTTCCGCCTGCTTTTTGAAATTCTTCTACATACACATCCATTCTTCCAGCTGTGGTTGGTCCAAAACTACCTGATGGCATTCCGTCTGGAGTTTTAGCTGGACCAGCATAATACACCGGATGATTTTTGAAATACTCTGGCATAGGTTTTCCTGCATCCAAAAGTTCTTTGATTTTAGCATGTGCAATATCACGCGCTACAATCAAAGTCCCGTTCAGTTTTAAACGCGTTTTAATTGGATATTGTGATAACTTTTTAAGAATATCCGCCATCGGTTGGTTCAAGTCAATTTCAACAGCTTCTTCCAAATGCGGAGGTGTTGCAGGCAATAAACGCCCAGGATTCACCTCAAGTTGTTCTACAAAAATACCTTCTTTAGTAATTTTTCCTTTTATATTTCTATCGGCAGAGCAAGACACTCCTAATCCTACTGGGCAAGAAGCAGCATGACGTGGTAAACGAATTACACGTACATCATGCGTAAAATATTTTCCACCAAACTGCGCTCCAATGGCACTTTCTTGGCAAATTTGTTGCACTCTTTGCTCCCATTCTAAATCACGGAATGCTTGACCAGCCATGTTTCCTGTGGTTGGCAAGTGATCATAGTAACCCGCTGAAGCTTTTTTAACAGCAGCCAAATTAGCTTCGGCAGAAGTACCGCCAATTACAAATGCCAAGTGATACGGCGGACAAGCAGAAGTTCCTAAATCCATGATTTTAGCACGAACAAACGCATCCATCGACTTTTCGTTCAAAAGGGATTTCGTTTGTTGGTACAAATAGGTTTTATTGGCAGAACCGCCCCCTTTTGCTAAAAACAAAAACTCGTACGTATTTCCTTTTTTGGCATAAATATCAATTTGAGCCGGAAGATTAGAACCAGAATTCTTTTCTTCGAACATACTGATAGGCACAATTTGAGAGTAACGCAGGTTTTTTTCTTGGTAGGTGTTGAATATCCCTTTTGAAAGCCACTCGGCATCATCGACACCTGTGTATACATTTTCTCCCTTTTTAGCCATTACAATCGCTGTTCCGGTGTCTTGACAAGATGGCAATTGACCATCAATGGCAACCGCAGCATTTTGCAATAAATTATAGGCTACAAAACGATCGTTATCTGTCGCTTCCGGATCATCCAAAATAGCACGTAATTTTTCTAAATGTGAAGTACGAAGCATAAAAGAAACGTCTTTCATGGCTTCTTGCGAAAGCAACTCCAAACCTTTTGGATCAACGGTAAGGATTTCTCTATCGCCAAACTGCTCTACTTTTACGTAGTCTGAAGATATTTTACGGTATTGTGTATCGTCTTTTAAAATTGGATAAGGATCCTGATAAATAAAGTCCATGGTGTAATGTTTTTACAAAGATAAAATAGTTCGTTTAGTTGCAAAAGTTACTTTAAAAGCAAAGCAAAACTACTACGTTAAAATACTTGTTAGTAAAAATAGAATTAGCAAACCGATGGCGATGTATTTGGTATATTTTGACATTTTGATATGAATTTAAAAAATTATTGAATCCCTCAAAAGAATGAAAAATTGATTAAAAATCCTAGTATATAATTGGTTCGTACGAAATCAAATCAAAATTTAACAATATGTTGTGTTTGATCATTGGAATACAATTTCATAATACGTCCCGTTCTAAAGAAAAATGTTGTAAAAAAGGATTTTAATCTGTTAAAAAAATACATGCCATAAAATATATCATGCCAACCACCACATGAAACATATTGTATATTCCGTTCCTACGGAACTATGTTGTACCACAATTCGTTTTATCAACGGATTAAAATCCGTTGCTACAAAATGTATCGAACCTACGGCTCTATGGAATATGTCAAATATGATAGTTCCGTAGGAACCACCAATATTGTTACAACGGATTTTAATCCGTTGTAAACTAACACAATCTAAAAAAGCGCTATCCACTTTAATTTTATTTCAGGTCTTCGAAAATATATCTTCCCTCAAATGGTACTTCAAATTTGTTTAAAAACTCTATATATTCATCGTTGAAAGCTTGCCTTTTATGATGTTCTTCCTGATTTGCAATATACTTGTACACTGCATTAATTTGAGAATGTGCATAAGAAAAAACACCGTAACCCTCTTGCCATTCGAATCTTGATTTCGTTAAATGATGATCATTAACATATTTTGATGATTTTGCTTTAACGGTTTTCATTAATTCCGAAATGGAAACCGCAGGTTTAAGACCTAAAAAACAATGAACGTGATCTTCAACTCCATTTACAATGATGGTTTTGCACCCGGTTTCATTTATTAAATTACCAATAACACCAAATAATGTAGATCTCCAATCGCTGTTAATAACCGCTTCGCGATATTTTACCGCAAAAACAACCTGGATATATACTTGATGATAGGTATTTGCCATGTTTTGATAATTTTTATTTTATGAATTAAAATTTATCTTACGTTCCTACGGAAATCCATTTGATGTTATTTCGTTTTATCAACGGATTAAAATCCGTTGCTATAAAATGAATCGAGCCTACGGCTCTTTGACATATGTTAAGCACGAAAGTTCCGTAGCAACAACCATTATTGTAACAACGGATTTTAATCCGTTGGAAACAAAAACAAACTACAAAATGACATGAGCCTACGGCTCTTTGATATTTGTTATATATGAAAGTTCCGTAGGAACGACCAATATTGTAACAACGGATTTTAGTCCGTTGTAATTAGTCACCATAAAATTGAGAGCATTAGGCTCGGCACATTTTTAAGAAAATTTATCGACTGGCTTAAAAAAACCAGCTCGCCACAAATATTGCCGTAATTACACATATCACGTCGACCAGCAACATGGTACCTAAAGCGTAACGCGTATTTTTGATATTCACCGACCCAAAATAAACCGCAATTACGTAAAAAGTACTTTCGGCGCTACATTGAAAAATACTACTCAAGCGAGCCGTTAAGGAATCTGGACCGAAAGTGTTCATAGAATCAATCAAAAACCCACGTGATCCTGCGGAGCTGAAAGGACGCAATAATGCAACTGGCAACGCATCTGTAATTTCTTTGCTTACGCCCATGTTAGAGAAAATAAAAGCAATCCAATTGCTAATTATTTCAAATAAGCCACTGTTTCTAAACAAGGAAATTGCCACAAGCATACCTAACACATAAGGAAATATGGTAACTCCTGTTTTAACACCATTGTTAGCACCTACCACAAAGGCATCAAATACCGTAGTACTTGCATCGGTAAATTTCTTTTCGTTTATGAAAGCAAAAATCAAAGTAAACGCAATAATAGCAATTAAAATTAAAGCGGAAAGATTAGAGGTGAAGTAGTTTTTACCAACTAAGTCCAGCTGATTAACATACATTAACAAACCTATAATTGCTGCAATCAATGTGATTAATACCAATACCAAAGACGCACTCTTGAAATTGATTTTTTGCTTAATTCCAACAATCAAAAACGCAGCAATTGTACCTATGAACGATGTAATAATGCAAGGCAACATCACATCGGCTGGATTGCCTGCATTTGCAGCAGCACGGTAGCCAATGATTGAAGTAGCTATCAAGGTAAGTCCTGAGGCATGCAAGCACATGAACATGATTTGCGCATCACTAGCTTTGTCTTTTTCAGGATTTATTTCTTGTAAACTTTCCATAGCTTTGAGGCCAAAAGGCGTTGCAGCCGAATCTAAACCAAGAAAATTAGCTGCAAAATTCAACGTCATATAAGAAATCGAAGGATGGTTTTTGGGAATACTCGGAAATACTTTTACAAAAACAGGGCTTAAAGCTTTGGCCAATTTCCCCGAAGCACCTGAAATAATCAGAAGCTCCATCAACCCACAAAAGAAAGCCAAATAGGCCATTAATGGCAAAACTAAATCGAGCAAAGTACTTTTACAGGTAGGCAATAACCCATCTGATTTTTGCACGCCACTGTAGATTTTTACGGTTTTATTTTTAAAAACATATGTTGTGTCAGCGTTTAAAGTATCGCGATTGATAATCATGGTTTGATCTGGTGCATTTTTGATACTGTCTTTGATGAAAAGCGGCAATTGCTCTGGCATTTTTTCAGAAATCAAAATCGGGTCGTCCTTTTTTCCATTCAATACATAATCAATTGTATAGGTGTTTGAACTGAACAAACTCACTACTACAAAAACAATTGATGAAATAAAAATAACCAACCAAAATCTACTCAATACCATATCTAATAATTTTTGTAAATGTAATTATTTAACCGCAAAGTGCACAAAGTGATTCGCAAAGTACGCAAAGCATTTTCAAAAAATTTAGCTTAACATCTTATTAATTTAGCTACTACACATGAATAATCTCGTCTTCAATTAACAACTCTTCTCTACGCAAACGCAGAAAAATTTGCGCTACAGCAATCGTATCTCGCTCACAATAAGTGACAATACGATCAATGTCTTTCTCCACATAAAATACATGACCTACTTGACTGCCATCGATATCACCTTTTGAAGAAGGAATTCCGAGTACTTTACACATCAATTTCAAAGAAGTAAAATGTTTGTAATCGCCAAATTTCCACAATTCTAATGTATCTAAATGCGGAATTTCCCAAGGTTTTTTTCCAAATAAATTTAGCTTGTTTGGAATTTCAATATTGTTGATAATCATTCGCCTAGCCAAAAAGGGAATATCAAATTCTTTGGCATTGTGTCCGCACAAAACATGCTGCGGTTGATTGAAGTGATTGTTAAGTAAATTATTAAAGTCGGAAAGTATTTTTTTCTCTTCGCCAAAAAAACTCGTTACTCGAAAATTACGAATGTCACCTTTGATAGTAAAATAACCTACCGAAATACATACAATTTTCCCAAACTCGGCCCAAATACCCGCACGATCATAAAAATCTTCGGGTGAAAACTCTTCTTTGCGTTGGTAATAGGTTTTATGTTCCCAAAGCGATTGCATTTCCGGATCTAAAGCATCGTAATTTTCAGATTCAGGAACGGTTTCTATATCGAGAAACAGAATGTTGTTGAGATTTATTTTTTCGATCATTTTTATGGCACGCAGATTTTGATTTTACACCGATTTGATAAAACGAATATAAGAATTTTATTGATAAACAACTAAAAAAGAGCTTGTTGCTTATTAGGATTTTCATGCTCTAACAACCATTTTTTGCGCCATAAACCTCCTGCATAACCCGTTAATGACCCATCACTACCAATGACTCTGTGGCAAGGAACTACAATCCACAATGGGTTTTTTCCATTTGCCGAAGCCACAGCTCGAATGGCTTTTGGATCACCAAGAAATTTAGATTGTTCTAGATAGGTTCTTGTTTTACCAAACGGAATATCGAGTAATGCGTTCCAAACTTTTTGTTGAAAATCGGTTCCTTTTGGATTGAGTTTAATTGTAAAATTAGTTCTTTGCGAATTGAAATATTCTTGAAGTTGCTGCACTGCATCTTGTAAAAAATCGGGAATTTCAGTGGATACCTCACCCTCTTCTAAAACTGTTATTTCAGAAACACCATGTGCATCACCGGTAATGGCAGCAATTCCTAAAGGCGTTTTGATGTAGACTGTTTCCATTTTTTAAAGGTAAAAAAATAATCTGTGTAGACTACATACGGTCATAAAAAAACCATTCGTACTTGCGAATGGTTCTTGTTCTAGCCCTGATAGAAGCGGCATCTCCCGATTTAGAAAAACAAGGCTTTTTAGCCGTAGTTTTTATTTATCGGGAATACAGCGGATAGCAGGAAACAGCTCCTAGAAACTTTATTTTATATGAGAATAAACGTAAGCTTCTAGCGCTTTCAATTCCTCATCGGACATGGCTTTTGTGAGTGCAAAGTTAGCTTTCATTACCTCGTATTGACTTGGGTCTACAATTGGTTCGCCTTCGCCTTTTAAAAACGTGACCATGTCAGCATTTTTACTTTTATAAATACCCGCAATGTCTTGTAAGCTGGGACCAATTACTTTTTTGTCAATTTGGTGACAGGCAATGCAATTTCCTTTTCCTTCAAAAATTTCTTTTCCTAATTCTATGGGAGTTTGAGCAACGGTTTCAGTAGTTGTTGGATACAAGGATTCTTTTTTGGTTTCTTCTTTTTTACAAGATAGAAAGCAACATACGGCTACTAAGCAAAGGATCTTTTTCATTATTTTTTGTTTAAAAGTATGGCGGCTTCCTTGGCAAAATAAGTCGAAATTAAACTGGCTCCTGCACGCTTGATGCACATTAACTGCTCCATCATGGTTTGATCGTGATCCAACCAACCTCTTTCGGAAGCAGCTTTTATCATGGCATACTCACCAGAAACGTGATATACAGTCACGGGTACATGAACCGCATTTTTCACCTCGCGAACAATATCTAAGTATGCAATTCCTGGTTTTACCATGACCATATCAGCGCCTTCTTCAACATCCCAAAGTGCTTCTTTGATGGCTTCAAGACGATTGGCATAATCCATTTGGTAGGTTTTTTTGTCTTTTGGCACTACTACCTCAGCTTCTTTTGGAGCAGAGTCTAGAGCATCCCGAAAAGGTCCGTAAAATGCCGAAGCATATTTGGCTGAATAGCTCATGATTCCCACATTGTGAAATCCTGCAGCATCTAAACCTTGGCGTAAGCGTAGAACACGTCCGTCCATCATATCGCTTGGTGCTACAAAGTCGGCACCAGCTTGAGCATGAGAAATAGCCATTTTTACCAAAGCATCGTTGGTACTATCATTTGCAACATCACCATTTGCTATGATTCCGTCATGACCATAAATAGAATAGGGATCCAAAGCTACATCTGGCATGACAATCATTTCTGGACAAGCGGTTTTGATGGCGCGAATGGCGTTTTGCATAAGTCCGTTTGGGTTCCAAGCTTCAGTACCTACGTTGTCTTTTAGATTTTCGTCGACTTTTACATAGATATTTACTGCTCGAATTCCTAAATCGAATAATTCTTGCACTTCTTTAACCGTTAAATCAATAGAACGGCGGAAAATTCCAGGCATAGATGGAATTTCTACCTGTACGTTTTCGCCTTCGGCAATAAACATAGGAAACATAAAATCACTTGGACTTAATGTAGTTTCTCTAACTAACGAACGAATGGATTCGTTAACTCTCAATCGACGACCTCTTTGTAATGGGAACATATATATTAGCTTTTAGCTTTCAGCAATTAGCTTTCGGCAATTAAAATTTTATTGGTTATATAGCTTAGATATTAAACTATTGAGGATTTTTTTTTCTTCAACTTGAAATAATAGTCTTTCACTTGACTCCTTATTGATGAAATTTAAATCTCGACTCAGTATAAATTGATATTCTAATTCATTTGCTGATCCAAATGCAATTATTAAAAATCGAGCAAAATCTTTATCTGAATTCCTTCCACAACCTTCAGCAATATTAGTTGGAATTGAACTTGCGGATCTTTTCATTTGGCTAGTTAAGCCGAAAAGCTCTTCTTTTGGAAAATTATGTGTCATTTTATAGACATCAAGAGTTAATTGATGTGATTTTTGCCAAACTACAAAATTTTTAAAATCCTTCATGCTTTTAAGTTTAGGCTAATGGCTAAAAGCTGATCGCTAATTGCTTTAAATCCATTCAACGGGATTCTCCAACACTTTCAACAACTTTTCTTCTTCACTTCCTGCTTCCGGATGATGGTCATAAACCCACTGAACATGTGGTGGTAATGACATCAAAATAGATTCAATTCTTCCATTGGTTTTTAGGCCAAATAAAGTTCCTTTGTCGTGTACTAAATTAAACTCGACATAACGTCCACGACGGATTTCTTGCCAAGTTCTTTGTTCTTCGGTATATGGTAAATTTTTTCGTCGTTCTAATATTGGAACATAAGCGGTTAAAAATGAATTTCCAACTTCGGTTACAAAATTGTACCAGTTTTCCATTGACATTTGTTCTGTTTCCTTGCAATAATCAAAGAATAATCCACCTAGTCCACGAGCTTCATTACGGTGTGCATTCCAAAAATAGGCATCACATTGTTTTTTATATTTCGGATAAAACTCTGGATTATGTTTATCACAAGCAGTTTTACAGGTTTGATGAAAATGAACTGCATCTTCTTCAAATAAATAATAGGGCGTTAAATCCTGTCCGCCACCAAACCAACTGTTGATTACGTTTCCGTTATCGTCATACATTTCGAAATAACGCCAATTGGCATGAACCGTAGGTGCCATTGGGTTTTTAGGATGGATAACCAAACTCAATCCGCAGGCAAAAAAATCAGCCTCGCCTACATTGAATAATTTTTGCATCGAATCGGGTAATTTTCCGTGGACTGCCGAAATATTAACACCGCCTTTCTCGATAACATTTCCGTTTTCAATTACACGTGTTCGTCCTCCGCCGCCTTCTGGACGTTCCCAAAGATCTTCCTTGAATTTGGCTTGACCTTCAACTGCTTCTAAGCCCGCTACAATTTGGTCTTGCAGATTTTGTATGTATTGGTAAAATTTATTTTTCATATTTATCAGTTATCAGTCGCAGTTTCCAGTCGCAGTTTTTCTGTAAACTGAGACTGAGACTGTTTACTTTTGATACTCCTTCACCGCATCAATAAACGCTTTGGCGTGATCTACCGGAATATTAGGTAGAATACCGTGCCCTAAATTCACAATATATTTGTCTTTTCCGAATTCGTCAATCATTTCATGAACCATTTTCTTAATGGTTGGTATTGGTGACAACAATCTTGATGGATCAAAATTACCTTGTAATGTAATGTTTCCACCTGACAAATAACGTGCATTTCTAGGTGAACAAGTCCAATCTACTCCTAGCGCAGAGGCTTTACTTTTACCCATTTCGTTCAAAGCAAACCAACATCCTTTTCCAAAAACAATTACTGGAGTTACCTCAGCCAAGGCATCAATGATTTGGTTGATATATTTCCATGAGAATTCTTGGTAATCAACTGGCGATAACATACCGCCCCAAGAATCAAATATTTGTACCGCATTCACACCTGATTTTACTTTTTCTAATAAGTATAAAATAGTAGTATCGGTGATTTTTTGTAATAAAGTGTGCGCCGCTACTGGATCTGAGAAACAGAATCCTTTGGCAGTATCAAAACTCTTAGACCCTTTACCCTCAACAGCATAACAGAAAATAGTCCATGGTGAACCTGCAAAACCTATTAAAGGCACCTCATCGTTCAACATTTCTTTGGTTAACTTCACCGCATCAAAAACGTATCCTAAAGTTTCATTTACATCTGGAACGAACACTTGGTTTACTTGTTCCATTGTACGAATAGGATTTGGGATAATTGGCCCTAAATTGTCTTTTAATTCCACGTGAATTCCCATAGCACGTGGCACCACAAGAATATCCGAAAATAAAATCGCAGCATCTGGAGCAATTCTACGAATAGGTTGCACCGTAATTTCGGCGGCTAATTCTGGAGTTTCGCAACGAGTGAAAAAATCATATTTGTCTCGCAAAGCTCTAAATTCTGGTAAATACCTTCCTGCTTGACGCATCATCCATACCGGTGGGCGTTCAACAGTTTCTCCTTTAAGTGCTCTTAAAAACAAGTCATTTTTTAACATAATTCTATTTTTTAATTCCTTTTTGAGGGTTTGTTTTGATCTATTTGATAGGCTTTATTCGCCTTCTGTTGTGTAATATTCTATGAGTGCAATAATTAAATCTTCAATCGTTGGCTCTTCGGCCACCACAATACTCTTTGTTTTTCCTTTCAAAGCTGCCGCGGTAGTTTCGCCTATGCAAAAGCAAACTTCTTTTTTTAGCTTATTTTCTTTTAAGTAACTCTCTACTCCCGATGGACTAAAAAAGAGGATACCTGCAAAATTTTCTAAACTTGAAATTTTAAATGGTGCCAACTTGGTTTGGTACACTTCAATTTCATTAAACACGATTCCAGCATCTTTTAGTGCTTGTGGCAAAGTTTCCTTGCGCAAATTACCACTAAAAAAAGTGTAGCTGTTTTGATTGTAAATTAAGGTGATAATTTCGGCTAGCTCTGAGGCGTAATCCATGTAAACATCTACCGTAAAACCATTTTGCTCCAGTAATTCTTTAGTTTTGATGCCTACGCAAAAAGCGGTTTTAGTTCGTAAACCTTCCCAACCGTCTTGTTCTAGCAAACTTAGAACGGCGTTTTGACTGCTAAAAATGAGATTTTCTTGAATATTTTGAAGTGAAAATGGAGTGTTTGTTACTTCGATAAAATCTTGTTCCAAAAGATCAAAGTTGGCATCAAGTAGCGCTTTTCGTTGCACTCCAGAAAGTGTTTTGGTAGATAAAATACTAATTTGCTCCATTATTTTTTTAAGCTGTTTTTGATGGATTTCATTAGTGCTGCTCCACCATTTTCAAGAATTTCTTGTGCGCAATAAAATCCTAATTTTTTCCACTCTTGCATCGGAACGATTTTTTCTACTTCGATTTTTTCTTTTCCATCAATAGAAAACAAAACACCTTTAAAAACAATATCGTCTTCTACAAAAACGGCTAAAGCACCAATTGGAGCTGTACAACCGCCTTCTAGCGTTCTTAAAAATTGTCTTTCTATGTGAGTGCACACTTCTGTATCAATATCATTCAACTCGTGCAGAGCTTGTCTTGAAAATTCATCGTCAGCCATTGCCACTACCAACATTGCTCCTTGTGCCGGTGCGGGAATCATCCAGTCAAGATCTATATAATCTTCTGGTTTAAGTTTGATTCTTTCTAGTCCTGCTGCGGCAAATACAGCTCCACTCCAGTCACTTTCTTGTAGTTTTTTCATGCGGGAGTTTACATTTCCGCGCAAATCAACTACAGTATGATTAGGGTATTTATTAAGCCATTGTGCTTGACGGCGCAAACTGCCTGTTGCAATGGTTCCGGTTTGATTTAAAAAATCGAGATTGCCTTTGTGTACTAAAATATCGAGTGTATTAGCTCTTTCGAGAACGGCTGCTTGAACAATTCCGTTTGGTAATGCAGTGGGAACATCTTTCATAGAATGTACCGCAATATCAACATCGCCATTAATCATAGCAACATCGAGTGTTTTGGTAAAAATTCCAGTGATTCCTAATTCATAAAGAGGCTTATCAAGAATGATATCGCCTTGCGATTTTACGGCTACAATTTCAGTTTTGTACCCTAAATCATTTAGTTTTTTTTGGACGGTATGAGCTTGCCAAAGTGCCAATTCGCTATCGCGAGTTCCTATTCTAATTACTTTTTGAGCCATATTACGATTGCATCCTTAAAAAACGAAAGGATTATTTTATTGTGTAATTTTAAGACAAATTAATCTTGTATTTTTCTTCAATTGCTGAAGGTACAACTTTTGGGGTCAACTGTCCAATTTGAAACACTTTTTCAATAAAATCAATGCTGTCGTCTACCGATGTATTTTCATCTTTTAGATGACTTGCAAAATGATTAGTTATTTTTTGAATGATTCTTGAACTGATTAAATCCGCTTGTTCCTCGTCAAAGTTAATTGTTTTTTTTCTTTGTAACGCCAATTCGGTCGCAACAATATCATTTAACTTAGCTTTTAGCGCATGAATAGTTGGTGCGTATTTACGACCGTTCATCCAGGTATTTAACTCTAATTTTAAATCCTCAATAATCGCTTCGGCAGCAGGAATATGTTGTTTTCTGCGCTCCAAAGTGTCATCCGTCATTTGAGATAAATAATCTAAATGAATTAATGTTACACCATCGATATCAGCAACATCAGGATTTACATTTCTTGGAATCGATAAATCCAGAATTAAAAGCGGCTTTTTAAGATTCAAAAGTGTTTTGTCAATAGTTGGATTCTTTGCTCCTGTAGCAACAACTAGCACATCTGTTTGCTGAATTTCTTCTTGCAAATTGGCATAATCTTTAACAACAACATTTAATTTTCCGGCCAATTGTTCCGCCTTATTTTTTGTTCTGTTGATTAGGGTGATGTGACCGTTTTTAGTATGTTTTACTAAATTTTCGCAAGTATTTCTACCAATTTTTCCAGTTCCAAAAAGCAAAATGTTTTTGTTACCAATGTTTTCTACATTGCGAATGATATATTGAACTGATGCAAACGAAACCGATGTTGCACCAGATGAAATTTCAGTATCTGTTTTAATTTTTTTACTCGCTTGAATAACCGAGTTTACTAAGCGATCCATAAAGGTGTTTACTAAACCTTCTGTTTTACTTAATTTGAATGCATTTTTGATTTGGCTGATGATTTCAAAATCACCTAATATTTGACTATCTAAACCTGTTCCTACACGAAACATGTGATTGATAGCATCTTGACTTTTATAAATGTAAGCTACTTCTTGAAACTCTTCGACAGAGCCATTGCTGTTTTCACAAAGTAATTTGATTAACTCGTAAGGATGATTAGCAAATCCGTATATTTCGGTTCTATTACAAGTAGAAGTAACAATTAAAGATTCTATTCCTTCTTCTTTAGCTTGCGCCAAAAGTGCTGATTGTGCACTTGCGTCAAGGCTAAATTTCCCTCTCATGGTTGCGTCTGCTTTCTTGTAACTTAAGCCTAAAGCATAAAAAGTGGTGTTTTTGGACATACTAAATTTTTCCATATTATACTTTCCTTAAAAAGTTCAACAAAATTATTACTAACTATTTTATAAAAACAACGCTAGAGGTACTTTTTATATCGCTATGAAATTAAATATTTGATTGGTGCCTTTTTTGCTCTTAAAAGAGTCGATTTTCACTGAAATCAAGCTTTAAACACAGTGTTATATATATTAATTCTAAATAAAGGGTTTGTTTTGGCAAGATTTGCGATTTTAAAAAATATCGCTTAGGGTTCAAAACATCGAGTGGTAGTTGTAAAAATTATTTAATTTTAAATACGTTACTCTACATTATTGATTTAACAAAAAAGAAATAAAAACGCTACCCAAAAAAGGTAGCGTTTTTAACCTTTTCATACTATTCTTGTACGATTGGAGCTCTTAAAGACTCTAATACTGCAACAATATCAATATATAATTTTGTGTTAGCTGCAACACCATTTGCATTTGCAGCTGCACCTACGTACCCAACAAATTTAGTGTACTCAGCAGCATTTGATTTTTTACCCATACGTGGGTTTGTAGCTGGATTGTGTGCTGCTACCATGTTAAGACCAGAATAAGTGTTTACTGCATTTGTTCCTCCTGTATTGAAAGAGAAAAAGTCAGTAAGATTATCAACCAAAACAGCTAGTTTAGTTGTATTTCCTGCTTTAACTTCAGTCAATACTGGTGCAAAATGTGCTCCTAAGTTACCTGAAGCGTTATTTTGAACATCAGCTACGATAAGCCCTACAGTAGAGTTTACTACTTTGCGGAAATTTAGACGTCCTTGCTCAATCATTTGACCAGAATTATCTGGGTCAGCAACCATTGCACTTCCGCCTAAACGAGCGTAGATTGAAGCCTCTGCAGCTGGTGCAGCATCATCATCATTGTTACAAGAAACCAAAGTTGCTGATGCAACTAATAACACACCAAGTGTTAATTTTGAAAAATGTTTCATAATAAAAGTATTTAAGGATTAATTAAAAAATTGATTTACTTTTTGAAAAAATTTGTAGCTCGCACTGTTTTGATCTACAGGGCAAACTTCTTTATTGGCTAAAGCTTCTGGTAAAATGTAACGCTGTGCGTCATACGACCCTTTAGCCATCAACTCATTGTATACCTTCTCAGAGTTGGTTACTTTGTTATTGTGGAAGTATACCACCACATTGCGTTTTACAATAATAGAGTCAGAAGTTAGTCCATCTATAGTTCTCAAATCAGCACAAATTTTCTTTGCTTGCACAGAGTCAATGTTTGATTTAAAATCAATACGACTTATTTGTAAATTAGGACTATCATAAACTGCTGGTTTAGCAGTAACAATATGAAAGATAAAAATGGCAATAAACAAAACAACTATAGTTAGTCCTGCCCAAAGTACCTTTTTAAAAATTTTGTTTGTTTTCATAGGTTTGTTGTTTTTTATTTGTTGTATTTGTGTTGATATACGTGCACTATTTTAACTTGGTTTTTTCAAAATGTGTTAAAAAAGCTATTTAAATTCATTTTAAATAAAAAAAATAGTACAAACTTCTCGTTTTTACCTTCTTAAAAAACTCTGGCCAAATTAAATCCAAAGAAAACATCTCCTTTGTTCCAATCTCCAGTTGTTCTTCCTAAGAAACCTGCTTCGTCAATTCCTTGTGAATTGGTAAAGTGCATTTGAAAAACGTGTCCACCCGTTTCCAAATCAAAACCAATAGAAAGTGGATTATTGAATACTGAATTTCCTGCACGGTTTAAATGAGCAGCATAATCAATATTTAACGACCATCTTTTAGAAAACTTATACCTACCACCCATACCTATTGCATATTGTGTATTGTCTTGCAAAGGATTGTCTACAAAATTTTCATGAAATATAGATGGAGCAAGTTCAAGAGATAATTTTTCTGAAAACTTACGAGAAATCAGCAATTGCCCAACGTAGGTTAAACGATCACTGAATTCTAAATTTGGATACAAACTTTCTTTTAAGGTATTGTTGATAGACATACTATTGAAGCCCGCAATGGTAACTGGGAAACCATCTTTAACTTGTGAAAACAAAGCGTATTTTGCAGCAAAATCATACGCCAACTGATTACGCGCGGCACTTACATGTAAACCTTCGGTTAAACCGTAAATGAATTTTATTTGTGTATTGGCATTATCTAAACCGTAAAATCCTTCAAAGCCATCTTTAACAGACCCAAAACGGTGCGCTACTACAAAATATAAATCGCCTTTTGCTGCAAGTTTCGTAGATTCTAAGTTTACAATTTTAAGCGCCTTGAATGCAGAGGTAACTTTCTCTTTGCCAGCAGCGGGTTCAACACCATCTAACAAATCATCTTGTGCAAAAGTCAATAAGGGTAATAGGAGTAATAATAAGGTTAATTTTTTCATGTGTTTGGGTTTTTAAAATTGTTGTTTATTTAACTATCGAAATTTGATCTAGCTTGTACTCTTCTAATAATTCATCATAACCTAAAAATCTACCTTTAATAGTGATCGTTTTTCCGGTTAAAGACTTAAGAGGCGTTTTTTCAATGAAAGTTCCAAAAACTTTTTCACCTAATACAATACTATTGTTTGCCTCATCTACACTAGTAACCACATCAACCAACTCAATAGTTTTGTCTGAATATTTGGAATTGGCAACGCTATCGTTGGTTTGAAATTCCTGATCCAAATTTGGAATAGAAACCACATAATCAGCTGTTTCAGTTTTAATATCACGATGCTCTTTGTATAAAAACAGATAAGAGCAAGTAGCAACTACTCCTACAAGTGCAATTCCTACAATTATTTTTTTGTTCATGGTGGGCAATTTTTTAGGTTTAAGGGATATACGATAAAAAGATTCTTATGGTTTCTTCATTATTTTTTAATATTGTTTAAAACTAAAGCTTCGTTTTTATCGTAAATGCAGTTATAATTCACTACTATTGGTAATTATTTAAAAGTTAACAACTTACGATAAAATTAAAACAAAAAACATGAAATCACAATTAGTATTCACAGCTTTAACGTTTGTTGCACTTTTGACGAGCTGCAGCAATGAAGATTCAGAAACACTTACATCAACGCCACCTCCTAACTCTACGGCCAAAGTGACCTATAATCAAAACATTAAATCGATTATTGACAACAATTGCGTGGTTTGCCATGCGGCAGTACCCCGAAATGGCGCACCCAACTCCTTAGTAACCTATGCGCAAGTACGAGAATCTATAACCAATCGTGGTTTATTAAACCGCATCTCTCTTCCTAACGGGAATGGTTTACTGATGCCTCAAGGCGGGCCAAGGATGCCACAAGGTACGATAGATTTAGTTGCAAAATGGCAACAAGACGGATTATTAGAACAATAAATAACTGAAAATGAAAAAATTAATAACTGCAGCGTTTTTATGCCTAACTCTGATAGGCTTTGCGCAAGACAAAATGATTACAAAATCAGGTAAAATTAACTTTGAAGGATCAGTTTCATCTTTTGAAGAAGTTAAAGCCTCAAACAACAATGTTACATTTGTACTAAATCCTAACACTGGAGAAATTGCAAGTTTAGCACTGGTAAAAGGTTTTCGATTTAAAGTGGCCCTAATGGAAGAACATTTCAACGAAAATTATGTTGAAAGCGATAAATATCCAAAAGCTACTTTTAAAGGTAAACTAGCAGGCTTTGATGTAAAAAACCTAAGCGAAACACCAAAAGAGTTTCCACTAAACGGTAAATTGGAGTTGCATGGCAAAACCAACGATGTTAAAACCACTGCAAAAATAAGTAAAACTGCTGCGGGCATTAAGATTGTCTCAAACTTTGCAGTAAATGCTAGTGATTACAATATTGCTATTCCTGCCGTTGTAAAACGAAAAGTATCAAACAAGATTAACATCGAAATTGATGCTACCGTAAAATAAAGTACAAAGAATAAAATTTGTATAAAATTATGGCGTACGCTCTATAAAACCGTGAAAAAGATTTAATTTTGAAAGACAAAACCAATCTGATGCCTCGCTGTGGATTGAAAATTTTAAAAAAGAAATCAAAACATGGAAGAAGAAATTAACATTGAGAACGATTTTACGTTAATCCGGTTTCAAAACGACAGTTCGGCCCCATTGTTTGCGCAGCGTGTAACTACAAGCGGTTTAATTCAATTTCATTTTGGTCTAAAGGGAAACGCCAAGTTTTTATTCAATCAGGGCAACTATGCTTTAGAACTAAAAGAAGAAAAGTCGCTACTTTTGTACAATCCACAAAAAGAATTGCCCTTGAACTTAGAGTTAGCTCCAAATTCTTGGGTTATTTCTGTAATAATTTCTATAAAAAAATTTCACGCTCTTTTCTCTACCGAAGCTGATTATATCACGTTTTTAAGTGCTGATAATAAAGACAAAAAATACTATAACGAGGGAAATATAAGTCCATCAATGGCTATAGTTTTGTCGCAATTGTTTCATTACAATTTACATCCATCTATCAAAAACCTGTATTACAAAGGCAAAGGCTATGAGTTGTTGAGTTTGTATTTTAACCGTACCGAAGATCCAAATGCAGAGCAATGTCCGTTCTTGATTGATGAAGACAATGTAATTAAGATAAAAAAAGCCAAAGAAATCATCATTTCGAACATGGCAGAACCACCGGGATTGCAAGAACTTGCAGACGAGGTGGGGCTGAATATCAAAAAGCTTAAAATGGGATTCAAACAAATTTATGGCGATACCGTTTACGGATTTTTATTTGATTACAAAATGGATTTTGCACGCAAACTACTTGATAGCGGCTCCTACAACGTGAACGAAGTAGGATTAAAAATCGGCTATAGTACAGGTAGTCATTTTATAGCTGCATTTAAAAAGAAATTTACCACTACGCCAAAAAAATACCTAATGTCCATCAACCCAAACATGAACTAGGGTATTGATTTTAGATATTAAACGATAAATAAAAAATAGTTAATCTCCGGATATAAAAAGTAAGTTTAATTACTTTTGTTCTAACAAAAAACAACAACATGAAAGGTGTATTATTAGTAAACTTAGGCTCTCCAGAAAGTCCAACTCCAAAAGATGTAAAGCCATATTTAGATGAGTTCTTAATGGATAAATACGTAATAGACGTTCCGTTTTTATTGCGTGCCTTATTGGTACGTGGAATCATTTTACAAACGAGACCTAAAAAATCAGCTGCAGCTTACTCAAGAATTTGGTGGGACGAAGGATCTCCACTTGTTGTTATTTCGCGCCGCATGCACGAAAAAGTACAAGCACAAGTTGATGTGCCAGTTTCTTTAGCAATGCGCTACGGAAATCCGTCTTTATTGTCTGGTTTACAAGAACTGCACGACAAAGGAGTTACTGAAGTAATGTTGTTTCCTTTGTACCCGCAACACGCTATGGCCTCTACTACAACCATTTTAGAATTAGCCGAAGAGCACCGCAAAAAATATTTCCCTGAAATGAAATTCACGATAGTGCCTGCGTTTTACAACAAACCAGACTATCTACAAAATTTAGCTGACTCCATAAAAGGACACTTAGAAGGTTTTGATTACGATCATTTATTATTTTCATACCACGGAATTCCAGAACGCCACATTCGTAAAACAGACGTAACCAAATCACACTGTAAAATTGATGGATCTTGTTGTAACACACCATCACCAGCGCACGAGTTTTGCTACCGTCATCAATGTTACGAAACTACCAAACAAGTAGTTAAACTTTTGGGAATTCCAGAAGGAAAATACAGCCAAACCTTTCAGTCACGTTTAGCAGGTGACAAATGGTTGCGTCCATACACTGACGTAGAAGTGAACAAAATGCCTGAAAAAGGAATTAAAAATCTAGCTGTAGTTACTCCTGCATTTGTATCTGATTGTTTAGAAACACTGGAAGAAATTGCAATGGAAGCTAATGAAGAATTTTTGCACCACGGTGGCGAAAAATTCATGGCAATTCCTTGTTTAAATGATAGTGACGATTGGTGTAAAACAGTGAGCAACTGGATTACAAATTGGTCAAAAGTAACAACTAACAGCACAACAAAAGCCGATTCTGTTGCGGTGTAAAGTTATAAAAGCTGTCTGTAAATTATAACAAACGAAAGATGATTTAAACGGCCGTTTCGTAAAGTAAAGGTCTACAAATCAATAATTTTTATAGATAATTCCCTAACTGTTGGGCGATAAATCGGTTTGCATTACATTATTGTCGTGTCCGTTTTATTGCCCATCAATTTTTAATAACAGCATTAAAAGAGCTTATAAAATTTTCAACTGCAGTATTTTGGCTAGTATTTCAATAAAAATCAACAGCTTTAACCCGGAGTAAACATTGATTTTTCTTTATTTTCCAGGCACTCGAACTACCAATTTTTTTAGGTATTTTTGGACTACGAATTAAACTTCTGATTACTGATGCAGTTTTTGAATCACTGACGGTTTTCAATTTGAACCAAAAAATCTACACGCAACTAAAAAACAAATAAATGGAATTCTACAATTACATTAAATCCCTACACCTCATCTTTGTAATCACTTGGTTTGCAGGTTTATTTTATATCGTACGATTGTTTGTTTACCAAATTGAAGCTGCTGCAAAACCATCACCAGAAAAAGAAATCTTACAAAACCAATACAAAATAATGACCTACCGTTTATGGTACATCATCACTTGGCCATCAGCGGTTCTAGCAAGTATTTTTGCTTTTTGGATGCTGTTTTTTACAGAATTGGGCCAAGCTTGGTTACAAATGCCATGGATGCACGTAAAGCTTGGCTTTGTTTTTGCGCTCTATTTGTACCATGCCAAGTGCCAGCAAATTTTCAATCAATTGCAACGAAATGAAGTAAAATATTCTACTAATTTCATGCGATTGTGGAATGAAGGAGCTACCATTATTTTGTTTGCCGTAGTGTTTTTAGTAATTTTAAAAAACGCTGTCAATTGGATTTATGGCGTAATTGGGATTTTCCTTTTCTCTATAATTATCATGCTTGGTTTTAAATTTTATAAAAAAATAAGAGAACGCAACAATTCTTAATTCAAATCCAGACATTAAACCGATATTCTAAATTAACCAACATGTTCAAAGGCTTCAAATTAGCAATGCTTTCCCTGCGGATTAGGATTTTCCTATCCATGATTGTATTGATATTAATGGCTTCGGTAATTTTAGCGTCTATCTCAATTATTCAGTTTAAAAATGAGGCTAAAGAATACCATCAAGAACGCCTTGAACGCAATGAAAACGCAGTAAAACAGCACATTAATTTTATATTATCCACGACTACTTATCCTTTGAATGCGGCGAATTTAGATTTAATTTTTAAAGATAAAATTCACGAATTGGCCCACATCCACAACATAGAAATCAACATTTATAGTTTGGATGGAAAATTATTAAAATCCTCAAAAGAGTCCTTTTCAGTTGATAAAGTAGCGCCGCCAATCCCAAAATACATTTTAAAACTCGTACGCTCTTCTATTGAAAAAAGATATGTAGACATTAAAACCATCGAAGGCAAAAAAAACCGTTCGGCATTTAGCCAAATCAAAGACGACAAATTCAAACCTCTTGGTATTTTAAATTTACCTTACGTAGAGGATGATGGCTATTACGAAAACGAGCTCAAAAACTTCCTGATTCGCTTAGGTCAAGTATATACTTTTATGTTGGTCATGGCCTTTGCACTCGCTTATTTTTTATCATCGTACATTACTAAATCGCTCAAAACTATTTCTGACAAGTTGAGTGAAACTAGCTTGAACCAAAAAAACGAAAAAATTGTTTTGGAGGCCAACAGCAAAGAAATCAATTTGCTTATCAAGGCCTACAACGCCATGGTGGATGAATTGGAAAAAAGTGCAATCAAACTGGCTCAAAGCGAACGCGAAGGCGCTTGGCGCGAAATGGCCAAACAAGTAGCGCATGAAATCAAAAATCCGTTGACTCCAATGCGTTTAACCGTGCAGAGTTTTCAGCGTAAATTTGAACCCACTGATGCCAATGTCAAACAAAAAATGAATGATTACTCTGAAACACTCATTCAACAAATTGATACCATGAGCGCTGTGGCTTCGGCATTTTCAAACTTTGCTTCGATGCCTGCACAACAAAACGAAACCCTGAATGTGGTTGAAGTAGTTGAGCTTGCCATGGATATTTTTAATGAAGATTATATTGAATTCAAAAGCGAATCACCCGAAATTATTTCTAAAATTGACCGTACGCAACTCATTAGGATAATTACCAACTTGGCAAAAAACGCCATTCAGTCCATACCGGAGCAGCAAGAGGAAAAGAAAGTTATCGTTACCATTCGTAAAGAAATGAATACCGTTTTGATCACCGTTTCAGATAATGGAGTTGGTATTCAAGCAAGTGATGTACGTCGTATTTTTGAACCTAAATTCACCACTAAAAGCAGTGGAATGGGTCTAGGTCTTGGAATCATAAAAAACATTATTGAAAATTATAAAGGAACAATTACCTTTGAGAGCGAATACGGCAAAGGAACCACTTTTACGGTATCGCTACCCATTTTGCACACATAAAAAACAAAATATATGAACTACGAAAACATTTTAATTACAACTGAAAATAACATTGCCACGGTTACCATCAATCGTCCTACAAAACTCAATGCGCTAAATGTTGCAACGATTTCTGACTTGCACAAAGCGTTTAAAATATTGGCCAAAAATGACGAAATAAGAGCTATTGTACTAACTGGTAGCGGTGAAAAAGCTTTTGTTGCTGGTGCTGATATTTCAGAATTTGCTCATTTCTCTATTGAAGAAGGAACGCAATTGGCTGCTGAAGGGCAAGAAAAATTATTTGATTTCATAGAAAATTTAAAAACTCCTGTAATTGCAGCGGTTAACGGCTTTGCATTGGGTGGTGGTTTAGAATTGGCGATGGCATGTCATTTTAGAGTAGCTTCAGACAATGCCAAAATGGGTTTACCTGAAGTTTCATTAGGTGTAATTCCGGGTTACGGAGGAACGCAACGTTTGCCGCAACTAGTTGGTAAAGGTCGCGCTATGGAACTTATCATGACTGCCGGAATGCTTACCGCTACCGAAGCGCACGCAATGGGATTAGTTAATCACGTGGTACCTCAAGAAGAATTAATAGCGTTTTGTTTGACTATTGCTGGCAAAATAATTAAAAACTCTCCTTATGCAATTGGCAAAGCTATCAAGGCTGTAAATGCTAACTTTAAAGAAGGAAAAAATGGCTATGAAGCCGAAATTAAAGCATTTGGTAAATGTTTTGGAACACAAGATTTTAAAGAGGGAACAACGGCTTTCTTAGAAAAAAGAAAAGCAGTTTTTACTGGGAAATAAAAAAAGAAAGAGAGCCATTTGAGCTCTCTTTTTTATTACTACTTCTCTCCTTCCCATTCTGCATAAAATTGAGAAAGGAAACCTTCCATGTATTTATGACGCTGTTGTGCTATTTGTTTCCCAGTTTCGGTATTCATTTTCTCTTTTAAAAGCAATAACTTCTCATAAAAATGATTGATTGTGGGCGAATCGTTATTTTTGTACTCGTCCTTACTCATAGTTGTTTTTGGAGCAATTTCAGGGTCATAGAGCGTTCTATTCTTAAAACCGCCATAATTGAACGTCCTAGCAATTCCGATAGCGCCAATCGCATCTAATCGATCGGCATCTTGAACAATATCCAATTCTTTTGAACTGAATTGTTTTTCAAAATTGCCGCCTTTGTACGAGATGTTTTCAATAATGAGCACCACATGATCAATAACATCTTGCGCCACTGCTTTCGATTCTAGATATTCTCGGGCTACTCTCGGACCTACCGTTTCGTCTCCGTTATGAAACTTACTATCAGCAATGTCATGCAGCAAAGCACCGAGTTGTACTACCAAAGCATCACACTTTTCTGTCTTGGCAATAAGCAAGCTATTTTTGTACACACGCTCGATGTGAAACCAATCGTGGCCACCCTCTGCATTTTGCAATTCTTGTTTTACAAAAGCAATTGTATCTGTAATTAATTGTTCTGAACTCATTAAAATTTGGTTTAAAAAAAATGCTGAACACTATCGTTTATACAATAGCATTCAACATCTTATAATTTTGTTTGAATTGATTAACGCACCAAAGCAGGCTCAACCCACTTAAAAATGTGCGATTCTTGCGGGATTACCAATCGATCTGAAATTTTAGCCATTCTAGCTGGTAACTTCATCAAGTAATCACGCGCTTTCTCGGCCTCATCAGTTAAATTTCCTATTTTATCGATTTCCCATTTGTCGATCAATTTTTGCATGATGTCTACATAATCAGCAGCTGTATAAACACCAATACGTTGTGCAGAATCAGAAAATTGTTCAAAAGCTGTACTAATTTTTTCACCAGACTCTCTTAAAAAATGCGCAGGCATTACAATCTTTGCTTTCATCATGTATTGAAAAGCCAACATCATTTCGCTTGGATCAATTTGGAAAATACGATTCACAAATTCACTGTATGCATGGTGGTGACGCATTTCATCGCCAGCAATCATTTTGCACATTTTAGATAATTTGTTATCGCCATATTTCTTAGCCATTTGCGCCACACGATTGTGCGATACGTAGGTAGCTAACTCTTGAAAACTAGTGTAAATAAAGTTCTTGTAAGGATCTGTACCCGTACCAATATCAAAACCGTCGTTAATTAAGTGCTGTGTAGTCATTTCAACCTCACGCATGTTTACACGACCTGATAGGTACAAATATTTGTTTAGTAAATCACCGTGACGATTTTCTTCACCTGTCCACTGTCTGATCCATTTAGCCCAACCATTACGCTCCACGTTATCAACACCTTCTACATCCATCAACCATGATTCGTAGGTTGGCAAAGCTTCTTCAGTGATGGTATCACCTACAAGCGTAACCCAAAAATCGTATGGTAAGTCTTTGGCTATTTCACGTAATTCTTTCACCTCATCAAAGAAATTTTCACTTTGAGAATTAGGTAAAAAATCAGTTGGTTGCCATATTTTTTCAACAGGAATCAGGTACTGATCGACAAAGCTATCTACGTTTTTTTCCAAAAACTGCATTACTTCTAATCGAATGTTTTTTATTGACATTATATATAAATTAAATTTTTATTCCTTGAACAACTGCTGTTTCGGTTTGTTCCATTAAATCAGCAAAGTTGTATTCGCTCACAGCTAGCGGTTTATGTATTACAAAGGTAAGGCGATTTCCTAAACCTACGGGGAAAAACCCATATTTAACTATTTTCCAAGAATTGTTTATGCTTACAGGAACTACGTAGGCTGAAGGTGCATTTTTGCACAAAATTTTTAAGCCCGTTTGAGAGAAAGCTTTGGGAACACCCGTTTTACTGCGGGTTCCTTCAGGAAAAATAACTGCTGACCGTTTGTGTTTTTCAATATACTCTGACAAACCTTTGATAACCGGAATGGCTTGCTTAGGGTCTTTTCTATCAATTAAAACTGATCCGCCGTGACGTAAATTATAAGAAACACTAGGAATACCGCTTCCTAATTCTTTCTTGCTTACAAATTTACAATGAAAACGGCGTAAATACCAAATCATTGCAATAATATCATACATACTTTGGTGGTTGCACACAAAAATTAAAGGTACATTTTTCGGGATGCTCTCTACATTTTTAAACGTATAACGCGTTCCTATCAAATTAGTGCATTTTACCAGAAAAAAATTCAAATAATCAACACTTTTTTTATGGGCTTGATAACCAAAAACATTGAAGCAAACCCATTGAATAGGGTGAAAAATAACCAAGGTAAGACCGAAACACAGATAATAAATTACGGAAATAGGATAGGAAATTAATTTTTGCATGCTGTTACAATTTTGCGACAAAAGTAATAAATATATTTTTAGCACTATTTAAACGCAAAATAATATACTTGCTATTGCTTAAATCGTAAATTTGCGGGTTATACTACCAATTTTTTAGTCAGCAAAAATGAATTTCACCTACCCAAAATCAGAAAAATTAAAGAGCAAAATCACTATTGGATTGTTGTTTACTGAGGGCAAATCAGTCTCAAAATATCCTTTGCGATTGGTTTACAAAGCAGGTTCATTTGGCCCAAACGACACATCGGACGGGAAAATAAAAATGGGCGTTTCCGTTTCAAAAAAGAATTTTAAAAAAGCGGTAGATCGCAATTATTTCAAGCGCGTTTTGCGTGAAACGTATCGGTTAAACAAACACCTTTTGATTGATAATCTGGACCAACCCTATTCGTTTATGTTTTTTTATCAAACCAAAGAACGCTTGACTTATCAAGAAATCAATACAAAAACAAAACAATTGTTTGAAAAGTTTGTGGCTCAAAACAGTCCGAAACCTCAAACCGAAAACCAAGGCAGTACTGAATAGTAAAAGGTTAACGACATTTGAAAATTCTATCGAATGTTTCAGCTGTCAATAGCCAACTATTAAACGATTTATTGTTATTTTAGTGACTTCTAATTTACTTACACCAACCTATGAACTTTCTTCAAAAAAAATTTATAATTCCAGTTGTTGCTTCCTCTTTTCTGTTTATTGGAAGCAGTTTTAAAGACGACTTTTTTGAAATAGCCAAGCAAATTGAAATTTTCACCACTCTTTTCAAAGAATTGAATAGGAACTATGTTGATGAAACTAATCCGGGAGACTTAATGGACAAAGCGATCAAAGGAATGCTTGCCAACTTAGACCCGTACACAGTTTATTTTAATGAACAAGATGTCGTTCGATTTAAGATCAATAATACTGGCGAGTACACTGGTATTGGTGCCATGTTGACTCGCAAAGAAGATCAGTTGATTATCAAAGAATCCTATAAAGATTTTCCGGCTGACAAAGCAGGATTGCGTCCTGGTGATGCCATTATTCAAATTGGAGATGTGCTCTTGGCTGATTTTAAAGACGATGCTTCGCAACTTTTAAAAGGTGCCAAAAACACCAAAATTGCCATAAAATACATCCGCCAAGGAAAAACAAACACAACCGAAATTGTTCTTGACGAAGTCGCTATTAAATCAGTACCGTTTTTTGCAAAAATTGACGACAAAACCGGCTATATCGTTCTGGCACATTTCAATAAAAAAGCTTCGAATGAAACCAAAGAAGCTTTAGAGCAACTCAAAAAAGAAGGCGCTGAACGCATTATTTTGGATGTTCGTGACAATCCGGGCGGTTTATTGAACGAAGCAGTTAACATCTGTAATCTTTTTGTAGAAAAAAACGAAGTTATTGTAACTACAAAATCGAAAATAGAAAAACACAACACGACTTATAAAACCACTCAAAATCCCGTAGACACGACAATTCCTTTGGTAATTTTAGTTAACGGACGCAGTGCCTCAGCCTCTGAAATTGTTGCTGGAGCCTTGCAGGATTTAGACCGCGCCGTTGTAGTTGGTAGTCGCAGTTTTGGAAAAGGATTGGTACAAAGACCAGTTGATTTAACCTTTGGCACACAACTAAAAGTGACTATCTCTCGCTACTACACGCCTTCTGGCAGATGTATTCAGGCTTTAGATTATTCTAAAAAAGACAAAAATGGCATGGCTATTAAAACCGAAGCCAAGAATTTTAACGCTTTTAAAACCAGAAAAGGGCGCACGGTATATGATGGTGGCGGTATTCAACCCGACGTAGAATTAGACGAAACCAAATCAAGCCCGATTACCAATGCCTTACTTAAAAATGATGGAATTTTTAATTATGCCACCGTGTATTATTATAAAAATCCGAACTTAGGAAAGCAAATTCCTGTGATAACTGATGCGGATTATGCCGACTTTAAGCAATTTTTAAAAGCTCAAAAATTTAGTTTTGATACGGAGACTGAAATAGCTCTAAAAAACACTTTGGCCGCAGCCAAAAAAGAAAATCTTGACGAATCGATTCAGGCAGAATACCAACAATTATTGAGCGCTTTGCAAAAATCAGAAAGTGCTTTGCTAGACAAACATCAAAAAGAAATCAAGAATTTATTGCTTGACGAAATCATTAAAAGATATCAGTATCAAGAAGGTTTGTATCAATATTATACCAAAAACAATACTGAAATTAAAAGAGGAGTAGCTATATTCACCTCGGCTACCGAATATAAAGCCCTTTTAAAAATGTAATGAAACAATTGCTACACTTTCTTATTGTTTTGATTTTTAGTTCCTGCTACTCTCAAAACAGAGCAGTGACTACGGTATATTTTGAATTTGACAAACACAAATTACCCGAAGATCAAATACAAGTGATTGTTGATTTTATGAAAACGGTCGATACTACCAAAATCGAATCTATACAAATATTTGGGTATTGCGATGACCGTGGCGCAAATGATTACAACTACGACTTATCTAAAAAAAGGGTGATGACAGTGCAAGATATCTTAACTGCCAACGGATTCAATCAAAATAAAATTGTCATTATTGAAGGCAAAGGTCGTGTCATCATTCAAAAAGATGATATTGAAAACTTATCCGAAATACGATCTAAAAACCGTAGAGTCGACTTGTTCTTGGTCAAAAAGAACAGCTATGGCAAAGGAATTTACAATTCGTTTAGAGACAATCAAAAAGTTGGTGATCGCATTTACTTAGAAACTATTTTGTTTCCGCTAGGAAGCAGTAAATTAACAACCTCTACCAAACTTGAACTTGATAAAATTGTGGCCCTTTTGCAAAAGAAAAAAACTTTAGAGTTTGAAGTTAGAGGCCATGTATGCTGCACACCAAATTATTACGAGGATGCAATTGACAGAGATACAAAAGAACGAAAATTATCTGTGAACCGTGCCAAAAGCGTATACCGCTACTTACTTTCAAAAGGAGTTAACAGTTTACGCATGCATTATGTGGGTTGTGGTAACAAATATCCTTTAGGACAAGGAGATGCTTTAGACCGACGAGTTGAATTTTTAATATTAAAAATTTAGTTACTCACGAACCATTTCTATATGCGGAATATCATCTTCCAAATACATTTCGCTAGTTTGAATAAATCCGTGACTTTCGTAAAATTTCTTCAAGTACAATTGTGCTCCAATTGTGATTTTGGTTTCGTTAAAATGAGTAGAAATACCAGCAATAGAGTGTTGCATTAATTCATGCCCCCATTTTCTGTCGCGATACTTTGCTGATACAGTAACACGACCAATAGATGCGTTATCAAAACTAACACCAGCAGGAAACAATCTAGAATGTGCTACAATTGTACCATCATAAACTCCTAAAAGATGCAAGGCTACTTTATCTTTCCCGTCAAGGTCTAAATAAACACAATTCTGCTCTACTACAAATATCTCACTACGCAGTTGCAATAAATCGTAAAGTTCATGTACTGTAAGCGCATCAAATGCTTTGATTTCCCATTGAATTGTCATTGTATTCTATTTATTTTTGAATTGCAAATTAAAGCATTTTAACGCTTTCTTTTTACAATAGTGACTGATTTTATAATGGATTCTAGTTCGTGCATTAAATCGCGTTTATCTTTAGATGGCGCATAGCAAAAACCTTCCAAAACTAAAATTCTGTTATAGGCACGATCAATAATCGCGTAATTGATGAAAGGTCCCGACATAAAATCATTATTCAATTGCCAAGTTCCTTTAGTCTCGTAGGTCATTTTACCATCTAACTCTATTTTTGCAAAATACGGAGCATATGCCTCTTCAGTAATCATATTGGTATTGGGTTCCTTGCCACTGATGTATAACTTACCAATAGAATCACGCATTTTGATAATGCTACTGCTAGCTTCGGCATTTTTTTTAATACTTCCCAACGGAATTTGATACACCAAAATACTAGTATTACCTCCAATATTTTCCTTTTTTAGCCACATGAAATTACGTTTTTGCAAAACATAAACATAGCCTGTAGGAATAGCAATGCCAATATGAAATTTATTTTTAATAATTGCTGGATCAATAAGCGCTGATTGATGCTGTTTTTGGGTTTCAGTCAATTCTCCTTTTTTAATAATTTGTAACATTTGAGGAGCGTTACTTTCAAGAGAAGTAATAATATCTGCTGCTGTTTTACCCGTAATATGGAAAACATTTTGAGGAGAGGCGTATTGATTTTTTTTGATTTCGAAAGTATTCTTGTCTGCTTTTTTAACAACAATAATAGCTCGAGTTGCGGTCATAAAACCTTCAAGTAACTTAACCGGGTATTGATTGATATTAAACAAGGGTTCCTCCTGAGGTAGTCCAATTACTGGCGAGGCAAACTTGTTTCTAATACTATCTCCAATTTCACCATTCCACAGTTGATCATCGATAATTACGGAAATCGTATTTATTTTTCCTGAAGATTGACGGTTGCGTTCGCTGCTTTCTTTTTTACAAGAAAACAATAGCAAAGACACAAACAACATTAAAAAATAGGTTTTACGCATCACGATTTGATTATAAAATAAAACCCAAATTTATTGAAGTTAATCGGTTTATCCGTTAATTTTTAGCTTCATTCCAGGTTTGAGTTGTTCACCACTAATACCGTTCCATTTTTTCAAATCAGAGGTAGTAACTCCTGGGTATTTTTTTGCAATACTGAATAATGAATCTCCTTTTTTCACGTAATAATCAGAGCTTGAACTTTTGCTCTTCATCGCTGAAGCTTTGGTTTTAAAAGAATTTACTGAGGCCTTATCGGTTACAATTGCAATTTCATCTTTGGCAACAATTAAGCTTTTACCAATTGTTATGGTGTTATCATTTAACTTATTCCATTGTTTGATATCACTTAAAGAAGTTCCAAATTTAGATGCAATTGCGCTTAAGTTATCGCCTTTTTGCACTACATATTCAACATCTCTGCGCTCCTGAGCATTTGCTAGATCTTGTTTCGTATCTACTTCTAATTTAGCAAATTGTATGGTAGCTCCTATTTGAACAGCATCAGTGGTAAGTCCATTCCAACTTTGAATATCAGCTACTGAAACATTGTATTTCTTGGCAATATTACCCAAGTTATCGCCCTTTTGTACTACATAAATTGCTTCTGATGATGTGGTAGCTTCTTTATCATCCTTAACGTTTTTTGCACTAGTACTAGCTGCAACCACAGGATTTGTTTCACGAATTGGCTTCGCTAAAATCTTTTCTTGTTTACCTGTAGGAGGTTCAATTCTAAGGCTTTTTCCATAAGCAAGTGAATTGCTACTTAAATTATTCCATTGTTTAATTTCAGCTACAGTAACATCGTATTTAGCCGCAATATTAGACAAATTATCACCGCGTTGGACTTTATAATATGCTGATTTAGGTCCCGAATAATTTGCTTTAGTACCGATGCTGTCTTTCGCTACAACAGCTCTAGACATTTGAAATGGTTTTTCACGCTGATCCATTTCGTGTTGTGCATAAGCGTACATTTTATCTTCGTTAGAGGCAAACACAGCAATTTTATCTTGCGGCAAACGCAAAAAATGTTCTTGATCGTGGTAATACGGCACTACATTCAATTTATACGAAGGATTTAAAAGTTGTAATTGTGCTACAGGAACATCTAATAAATCAGATATTTGTTTGAATGTTAGCTGTTGCTTGATGCGAATAGTATCAGTAGCAAAATGTTTGATAAAAGCTTTTTCAGGAACAATTCCGTGCTCTTTATGGTACTCATAGATGTACATCGTAGCTAAAAATGCTGGTACATACCCTTGAGTTTCTTTGGGTAAGTTTTTACGAATGTTCCAATAATTTTGTTGGCCTCCAGAACGACGAATTGCTTTTGCAACATTGCCTGGCCCAGAATTGTAAGAGGCAAGAACCAAATCCCAATCGCCAAAAATCTTAAACATATTGGTCATATAATTCGCGGCTGCTTCGCTTGCTTTTAGCGGATCACTGCGCTCGTCAACATACGAGTCAATTTTTAATCCGTATTGTTTTCCTGTTTGGTACATAAATTGCCACAAACCAGTAGCTCCCATTCTAGAGACAGCTTTGGGATTTAGTGCCGACTCTACGACGGCTAAATATTTAATTTCTAATGGGACATTTTTACGTGCCAATGCTTCTTCAAAAAGCGGAAAATAATATTCAGATACGGCCATCAAACGCTCAAATGATCTTTTTCTATTTTTTAAAAAGGATTTAATAATATTTTCTAAACCTATGTTGTACTCAATATTAAACGGAGACTTAGCATCCATTGCGGCCAAACGTTTTTTAAGCAACTCGGTTGGAAGTTCAAAATCAATTTTTTGATCAAAATTGCCATTCTGAATATCATTAGAAATTGTATTGTACAAATCTAAATTGGTTAATTCCCGCATCCACAAACTGTCTACACTTGCAGCCAATCGATGTTTGACAAATGTTTTTTTGATAGAATCCAGATATGAAATCTTCGGTTCTGATTTTATATTAGCTTGTAATTCCTGACTGTTTTGTGCAAACATTTGCGCTGAAATAAACAGTACAATTGCGGCAATGGTATTTTTTACATTCATATTTTTACGATCAAAGACCTATATTTCAAATGATTATAAATTTGCTTTTCACAAACTTAAGAGGTTTAAACTAAAAAATTCACTAAATATTGTTAAAAATGCAATCTTTGCTCCTTTTAGAAAGAATTTTAGTCACTTTAAGAACTGTTTTCAGGTTAAAAAAATGAAATTACTAAAAATATCTCTCCAAAAAGTAAGTAAATAACTAAGCACGATAGTGCAATTTGCAAGACAAATTCTGTTTTTCATCTATTTTTCATCTGATAAATAACCTCTTAACGTGCAAAAACCTTAGTTACAGTAAAGTACTAAGGTTTTTACAGGACTATTATATTTATAAAAAAGCAACAAAGCTTGATTATTTTTTTAATCGAAATCTATTTTAAAATTGCTTCAATACCAGGTAAACTTTGGCCTTCAAGCATTTCAAGCATAGCTCCTCCACCGGTAGATACGTAGCTCATTCGGTCTTCTAAACCAAATTGTTTTACTGCGGCAACGGAGTCACCACCACCAACAAGCGAGAAGGCACCATTAGAAGTTGCTTCGGCAATAAAATTACCTAAAGCAATAGTCCCATTTGCAAAACTTTCCATTTCAAAAACGCCCAATGGACCGTTCCATAAAATAGTTTTCGAAGCTAAAATTACTTCTTTAAAGTTTTCTAATGATTTTGTTCCTGCATCCAAACCTTGCCATCCATCTGGAATTTCATTTACATCAACAACTTGTGTATTAGCTGTATTCGAAAAATCATCTGCAGCAATTACATCAACTGGAATGTGAATTTGTACGCCTTTTTCTTTGGCTAATCGTAAAATTTCAAGAGCTAATTCTTGTTTGTCATCTTCGCAAATAGAATCTCCTACTTTTCCGCCTAGGGCTTTAACAAAAGTAAAAGTCATACCACCGCCAATGATCATGTGATCTACTTTATCTAAAATGTTTTCAATAACCGTGATTTTCGAAGACACTTTTGATCCACCAAGAACTGCTGTTACTGGTTTTTCACTATTTTTTAAAACTTTGTTCAAGCTTTCTATTTCTTTGGCTAATAACAAACCGAAACATTTGCTTTCAGGGAAAAACTGAGCAATAATAGTAGTCGAAGCGTGTGCTCTGTGCGCAGTACCAAAGGCATCGTTTACGTACACGTCTCCTAATGAGGCAAGTTCTTTTGCAAAAGCAACATCACCCGCTTCTTCCTCAGTATGAAAACGCAAATTTTCAAGCAACAACACTTCACCTGCTTTTAATTGAGACGCCGCTGTTGTAGCTGTTTCACCAACACAATTAGCTGCAAATTGGACTGGTACACCAAGAACCTCAGACGTAGTTTTTAAAATGTGTTTTAGAGAATATTTTTCTTCAACACCTTTTGGTCTTCCTAAATGCGACATCAAAATTACACTACCGCCTTGCGCCAAGATAGCTTGTATGGTTGGTTTGGCAGCTTCGATACGTGTAGCATCAGTAACATTGAAGTTTTCGTCCAAAGGCACATTAAAATCTACTCTAATTAAAGCTTTTTTATTTTTGAAATCGAAATCATTTAGTGTTTTCATCAGTGTGTATTTTTAGATTAATTGTACGTCCAAGAGCAACAAATATAGAACTTTTAAATTAGTAATAAATTCCAAAAAAGATTGAAAACTAAATTAACAGCAACGAAATCGATGTAAATCAATAAATAATGTTAATTTTTGTCGAATAACTTGCATTATAGCAATAGTATCAAACAACAAAATACTTTTATCAAGTTGATTTTAACGCTTAGACCAGCGGGCTGACATTGCAAACTTTGATGTTTAAAATTTTAGACTAAACCATTTTCTGCTATCTTTGCTACATGCAATTTTCAGAAATTTTAGGGCAAGAACACATAAAAAATCACTTGACACGAAGTGCTAATTTAGGTCGTATTCCACATGCACAGTTGTTCGTAGGTCCTGAGGGAAGTGGCACATTGGCCATGGCAATTGCTTATGCACAATACATTATTTGCAACAATCAAGATGGTGAAAATACTGGCGAAAATAGTGCGTGTAATTTAAAATTCGAAAAAACTTCACATCCTGATTTGCATTTTATTTACCCAACGGTAAGCACCGAAGATGTAAAAACAAAACCTAAAAGCATCGATTTTATAGCTGAATGGCGCCATTTTTTGGACCACAACCCTTACGGAAGTTTGTTTGATTGGTATCAAATGTTAGGCGTAAAAAACAAACAAGGTGAAATTCGAGTTGATGATGCGCAGGAAATCTTAAAATCATTAGCGCTTAAATCCTTTGAAGGCGGTTACAAGATTATGATTATTTGGATGGCCGATAAAATTAATACGGCCGCCTCGAACAAATTGCTAAAACTACTAGAAGAACCAACAGATAAAACGGTTTTTATTTTAATCTCTGAAAACGAGGAAGATATTTTACAAACCATTCGTTCGCGCTGTCAAGTATTGCATTTTAACGGTTTACCCGAAACCGTAATTGCAGATGCTTTGGTAAAAAGAGAAAATATTGCAGCAAACGAAGCCTTGCGTATTGCACATCAAGCACAAGGCAACTACAATAAAGCATTGCAATTATTGCAACCAGATAGCGAAACTGTTTTTTTTGAAAAGTGGTTTGTTGATTGGGTTCGTGCAGCATTTAGAGCAAAAGGGAATGCAGCAGCCATTCAAGATTTAATTCAATGGAGCGAACTAGTTGCTGCTTTGGGTCGTGAAACACAAAAGAAGTTTTTACAGTTTTGCATCGAAATGTTCCGACAAGCGCTACTGCTCAATTACGAGACAAAAAACTTAGTTTATATGGAACCAAAAGTCGAAAAATTTAAGCTCGAAAATTTTGCACCCTTTGTAAACGGCAATAACATCCAAGCTATTTTTACTGAGTTATCTGATGCAATGTATCATATTGAGCGAAACGGAAACGCAAAAATAATATTGACTGATGTATCCATAAGACTTACCCGTTTAATCCACAAAAAATAAACACATGAACAACATTACTTCTATTTTAATTTTGATTTTTTTGGCCATTACTTTTTTACAATCAGGCTACGACAAACTATTTTATTGGAAAGATAATGTAGAATGGTTAAAAGGCCATTTTGCTAATACTCCACTTAAAAATCAAGTGCCACTTGCGTTAGGAAACATCCTAGTTTTAGAGTTAATTTCAGGAGTACTTAGCGTGGTAGGCTGCGTTGAATTATTCATCAACAACGGTAGAGTTTTTGGTTTTTACGGAGCTGTTTTTTCGTGTATCACATTATTGATGCTGTTGTTTGGTCAACGCTTAGCTAAAGATTACGATGGTGCCAGAACTATTGTAATTTATTTTATTCCCGCAATTTTAGCCGTGTATTGGTTAAACTAAATCAAAGTACAAGCACATTACACAACTTTAAACCTTTTAGTTTTACAAAAATTATGAATGCAAAATATCCTTCTGAATCTTTAACCACACTTACTGATTTAGTTTTACCAAGCGAAACAAATCCGTTAAATAACTTATTTGGTGGCGAATTACTAGCCCGTATGGACCGTGCTGCAAGTATCGCTGCACGCAGACATTCGCGCCGCATTGTAGTTACTGCCTCAGTAAACCACGTGGCATTTAACAGAGCAATTCCGCTGGGGAGTGTTGTTACTGTCGAAGCCAAAGTGTCGCGTTCGTTCAAAAGCTCGATGGAAATTTACATTGACATTTGGGTGGAAGACCGCGAATCTGGTAATAAAACTAAAGCTAACGAAGCTATTTACACTTTCGTAGCCGTAGATGATACCGGAAGACCTGTTGAAGTACCTCAAATTATCCCAGAAACCGACCTAGAAAAACAACGATTTGAAGCTGCTTTGCGCAGAAAACAATTGAGTTTGGTATTAGCCGGAAAAATGAAACCCGAAGAAGCTACAGAGTTGCGCGCATTATTTGTATAAAAAATAATATTGCAGAGGTAAATTGTTACCAACAGAAAAATTTTCAATTGAAAAAAAAAGTATTTTTACGAAAACAAATCTTAAAAATCAAAATCAACTACTGAATTGCAATTCACAACAATTCAAACGGTTACAGCGATAAAAAAAGCAATTAAATGAAAGAAAAGGCAAAAGAGAAGATGAGCACAGAAAAAGAATCAAAATTAAAAGCACTACAGCTTACGCTAGACAAACTAGACAAAACTTACGGTAAAGGAACCGTAATGAAAATGGGCGACAAAGCCATTGAAGAGGTAGAAGTTATTTCTTCAGGATCTTTAGGAGTAGATTTAGCTCTTGGAGTAGGCGGTTACCCAAAAGGACGTATCATCGAAATTTACGGACCAGAATCATCTGGTAAAACTACTTTGACTTTGCACGCTATTGCTGAAGCGCAAAAGGCTGGCGGAATTGCAGCATTTATTGATGCTGAGCACGCTTTTGACAGAAATTATGCTGAGAAGTTAGGAGTTGATATCGAAAACTTAATCATATCGCAACCAGACAACGGGGAACAAGCACTTGAAATTGCTGAAAACTTAATTCGTTCAGGCGCTATTGATATTGTTGTAATTGACTCGGTTGCGGCGCTTACACCAAAAAGTGAAATTGAAGGCGAAATGGGAGACTCTAAAATGGGTTTACATGCGCGTTTAATGTCACAAGCATTGCGTAAATTGACAGGAACCATTAGCAAAACGAATTGTACCGTATTTTTCATCAACCAATTAAGAGAAAAAATTGGTGTAATGTTCGGAAATCCAGAGACTACAACGGGTGGTAACGCATTAAAGTTTTACGCATCTGTTCGTTTAGATATCCGTCGTTCTACACAAATTAAAGATGGTGAAAACGTAATTGGTAACAGAACCAAAGTAAAAATCGTTAAAAACAAGGTTGCACCACCTTTCAAAGTAGCAGAATTTGATATCATGTACGGAGAAGGAGTTTCAAAAACTGGTGAAATTTTAGATTTAGCAGTTGAATTTGAAATTGTAAAAAAATCAGGTTCATGGTTTAGCTACGGCGAAACCAAATTAGGACAAGGTCGCGATGCGGTTAAATCGTTAATCAAAGACAATCCAGAATTAGCTGATGAATTAGAAGAAAAAATTAAAGCTAAAATTAAAGAATTAGCTGAGGCATAAAACTTAAAACCCGATTTTTTCGGGTTTTTTTATAGCTCAAACGCAACCTTTTAAAAGTCTTTTCATCTACAAATTAGCCGCAAAGTAAAGTAGAAAGCGGAAAATATTTATCTTTAAAACAAACACGATGAAAAAGCTAATTGCCCTTACATTATTATTAGTAAGTATAGCGTCTTGTAGTACTGATAACGACTCCAATAATTATACTTACGAGGTATTACCAATAGCCAGTTACACCGTACCTACGGAGTTTAAATTAGGTGAAACCTATACAATAACTTTGAAGTACCAAAAACCAACGGCTTGCCATTATTATCAAGGCATTTATTATGATAAAAATTTAAATGTGCGCACCATTGGTGTTCAAACCGCTGTTGATAACGACCAAGTTTGCAATTTAGCGTTACCGCCTGAGTCGGAAACTTCATTTCAATTTTTTGTAACCAATACTGGATCATACATCTTTAAATTTTATAAAGGCGAAGATGCTGCAGGAAATAATATCTTTGAGGAGGTAGAAATTCCTGTTACCAATTAAACCTTCTATACCAAAGTGAGCATTGACCAATTAATTGCTGATTGTAAAAAAAACTGCCCTAAAGCACAGGAGCAAGTATACCAACTGTTTTCTAAAAAACTATTTGGAGTATGCTTACTCTATTCTAGCAGTTATGTAGATGCTCAAGACAATTTACAAGATGGTTTTTTAATCATCTTTAGTAAAATACATCAATTTAGCGGTAGTGGTTCGTTCGAAGGATGGGCCAAACGTATCATGATCAATACGGCTTTGCAAAAATTCAGAAACGTGCGATTCATGGAGCGCGTAGATGAAACTATTGCCATAGCAGATGAAGTCGAAATTGAAGACGAAAACATTCCGCTGGATTACCTACTGCAAATGATTCAAGAATTACCAGACCAATACCGACTAGTTTTTAGTTTGTATGTATTGGATGATTATTCGCATAAAGAAATCGCCGAAATGCTAAAAATAAGTACCGGCACTACAAAATCAAACTTGGCCAGAGCAAGAACGATTTTGAAAGAAAAAATAGAGCTTTACTACAAAATAAACCCCTTGCCTACTGCCAAATGAGTGATAACAAAAATATAGATCGTTTATTCAAGGAACAATTCAAAGATTTTGAAGCGACTCCTGCTGCAGGCACTTGGGACCAAATTGCAGCACAATTACAGCACAAAAAGAAACGCAGAGTAGTTCCATTTTGGCTAAAATCATCAGGTATAGCAGCCGCTTTAGTGTTAGGTTGTTTTTTACTATTTGAGCAAAATTCGACACTTGAATTGCCGCAAAATAAAGTAGCTACTGGAAAAAAAACGAACAGTAAAGACGAGCCAACTCTTCGAAGCAAGAACACTATTTCAACAAAACCAGATAATGAAGTTGTTGCAGCACCACCTGCAAGAGTTGCCAATCAATCTATTATAACCAATCCATCTGGAAAAGTAACTCTTAAAAATAATTTTGCAACAACTAATATAACTCGCTTCGCTAACCAAAATCAATTTGTTACAAAAAATAGTTTAGTACAAAATGATTTTCAGGAAACCGAAAAGATCACTGATAAGCTAGGTAATACTTTAAATACTTATGGAACAAACTTGGACAATGAAAGCAGCATTGATCCAAGAAACTCATCTAGCAACAAAACTATTGCAAATCCAGCTCTAGCAACAGCAGATTCAGATGTGAAGGTAGAAAAACAAATCACTCCAAACGAATTAGAATTGCTTTTACAACAAAAAGACGGAGTTCAAGCAGTGGTAACCATTGAAAAAAGTCAACAAAAATGGCAAATAAAACCTACTGTCGCTCCGCTATATTTAAATACTAACGCTGGAGGTTCAGCAATTGACCCTCAATTTGCTAACAATCCAAAATCAGCAGAACAAAATCTTAGTTATGGAATAGGAGTTCAATATGCATTGAACAAAAAAGTGAAAGTACGGACCGGTGTAAACAAATTGGCATTAGATTACAACACCAAAAATATTGTTTATTCTACGAGCTTAATGAGCAATAATTTACCCAACATCACGTATACAACTAACCAATTCATTGAAATTAAGAATGAAAATACATTAGAAACTTTAATTTTATTTGAAAAAGACCCACAACCAACCACTGCAGGACAAATCAACCAACAAATGGGTTACATTGAATTGCCAATGGAACTATCCTATGCATTATTGGATAATAAATGGGGAATTAACCTTATTGGAGGCTTAAGTACTTTGTTTTTAAGTCAAAATAAAATTGCAATAGTGGGCGAACAAGGCCGAATTCCCTTGGGAGAGGCAAATAATTTAAATTCAGTACACTTTAGCTCCAATGTAGGTGTTGGTTTTTCGTATCAAATAAAGCCACTCTTGCGTTTTAATTTCGAACCGATGATGAAGTACCAATTCAATACTTTTTCGCAAAATAATAGCAGTTTTAAGCCTGCTTTTATCGGTTTATATTCAGGCGTGAGTTTTAGTTTTTAAGTTTAATGGCTTGAAACTTTAATAATTGTTGGTAAATAAGATTCCACAATTGTTCCTTTAGCTCTTTTCTGTCTGCCTCTACTTTGTTTTTGGTTTCTACATGATGATGCAATTTCACACGCATTAAACCGGGGCTTCCGCTCAAAAAAGTATAAGAGAAACGCTCTTTATTATCGGCAAAAGTCATCGGAACAATTGGTATTTGATGTTCTAAAGCCAAACGAAAAGCGCCGTCTTTAAAAGTATCTAAAACAATCGATTCATCATCCGGAACACCGCCCTCAGGGAAAATACAAATACTCAGTCCTTGTTTAATGCGTTTTTGAGCACGATCAAACACTTCCATTCGGCTTTTGGTAGAGCCACGGTCTACTAATATACAGGTCCTTTTATAAAAAAATCCAAACAAAGGAATCTTCGATAATTCCTTTTTACCTACAAAAACAAAAGGATTTTTGGTTATGGCTAGCATCAACATAATATCGGTCATCGAGGTGTGGTTGGCCACAATCATGTAACTTTTTCCTATTTCCATTTCTTGATCACGCTCTACGGTATAGCGAAAACCCATTCCAAAAAGAATACATTTAGCCCAAATCCTAGCCATTTTAAAGAAATAAGGATAACTGCTTTCCCGCAAAATAGAGGCTACCAAAAAAGGAAACATCACCAAGATGGGAATGGCCATCAAAATATAAAACCAAACGCGCCACAATACCCAAAAAATAATTTTAAATGCTCTCATGTGTTCAAAAATAGGGAATCTTGTTAAACTATTAAATAAAAAAAATCAGGAGTACAATTGATAGAGCTTTCAAGAAATAAAGAGAAAGATCGAACACTCAAATCTTAAAAAAATTAAAATATACTTTTGTACTCGAAGACACATATTAATTAAAAAATAATTTATCGAAATAATCCGTCATAATTGCCGCTCCTTTGTTATTAAAATGATTTTTGTCAAACAAGTATTGCGGTTGTCTTATTTTTTCAATAAATACCGAAGTATACTTGACTTTAAGCTCATCAGGAAGTGATTGGTAAACGGTACAAACAATTTCGCGCTCCTCTTGCCTATTAAATGTAAGGGGGAGAAAAAATCGAATTTTTACATTATGTTTATCTGCAAGTAGCGTTAGATATGAAATATAATAGGTGTATTCAGAGATATCAACATTGTACTTTGTTTCTAAATTATTTACTTGTAGAAATGAGTTTCTACCAAAATAGTAATTGAGACTTTTAGGCTTGTACCCGAAATAAATACTATTACTTTCGGATAAATTACTTTTAGTTGATATAAATATTTTTTTAAGATTGTCTTTTAAACTTAAACTGTCGAATAATATAATTTCTAAAATATCTATTATCTCTTTGAGATGAAAAGAATTTAAACGAATTAAATGTTTAAGAGCACTTACCGGCTTGATGCCCAGTGTCTTTTGAGTACTAGAAAAAGTATAAACAATTGGTGAAAGTTCAATAAATAATTCTTTAGGTTTTGAAGTTTGCATTAAATGCTCTGCCAACATAACATTGTTAAAAAATGTAGCAGCCGAAATCCCAACATTATAAATAGGTTTTTTGATTTGATTTAATTGTGCTGGATTTATACCATATTGAACTCTACTAGATCCAATGAAATAGTAGGCGTTTTCGCTAAATTTCGTAGCATTAGAATGATTTAAATTATAAAATATATTAAATGCTATTAGTAGGCCTAAAGGAGTTAATAGCAAACATAATTTAAAGAAAAACTTCATGATAGTAAACTTAAAATAAATTATAATAATTGGTCATGTTGAGATTTAAAGCAAAAAACAAAAGCAATAAACTAAAGGACATATAAAAGCAATACCTATATAACTCACTTTGGCGAGACAAATATTCATAAATAGGAATGTTTTGGGTTTTATGCTCAAAATAATCCATAATTAAGAAGCAAATAATCAAGATTGTTAAATTTAAAGTAGACAGATTTTGAAAAGAATTCGTTTGAGGTGAAAAATCAAAAAGAGTTTGTAATAGTTTTATTATATCTTTTGAAATAAAAATTGATGCTAGAAATGATGCTAATACAGTATGATATACAACACCAAAAAACCGCGAAGTAAATTTCTTTTTATTAAAATATTTTTTAATTTTTCTTTCACCAATTAACCACGTTGCATTAACTATTCCCCAAGTTATAAAAACGAGTGTAAAATCGTGCCAAAGGGCGAGACAAATAAATGTGATAAAAAGTAAGAGGTTAGTATATTTTCTTTTTCTATCATATTTTATTATTTCATAAAAAAAATAATCTCTAAACCATTGATTTAAAGTTATATGCCATCCTCTCCAAAACTCTTCTCTAGATGCCGAAATATAAATCCGATTTCTAAAATTATCTTTAATAGAAATATTAAATAGTAATGAAATACCTTGAAATATATTTATGAAAGAACTAAAGCTACAATAAAGAAACAAGAAAAAAACAAAGCCTACAAGTAAATAATAGAACCCTTTTAGTTCCATTAATATTAATTCATTCATTAAAGCAAACAAGCGATTTGCTACTACTAAATTTTTAAATAAACCCCAAAGAATTAAACGTAGACCATAAATAATAGATGTCTTCTTTAGTTGTACATTCTCTAATTCATTAAAAAAATATTTCGTTCTTGTTAAAGGTCCAGATGATATGATAGGAAAATAAAGTAAATATAATAATAGCTTAAAAAAATTAGATTCGGGTTCAATATATTTTCTTTTAATATCTATTAAATAGCTCAAAGCATTGAATGTGATATAAGATAGACCAATAACTCTGAATAATAAACTAGCATTAAATGATATGCTTCTAAAATTATCAAATTGGTATTCACTGTAGAATATTTTTTTTATCAATAATGGCAAAAGAATTAATCCAAATAACCACCATTTAGATTTAATTATATTCATTTTTTTACCAAAAAAATAAACAATAATAGCTAAAGAAAGGATTAAAAAAAAACCTTTTCCAGCAAAAAGGATGTAGAAAACTAAACTACTAAATAAAAGAATTTTCCAGTAATGTTGTTGATTAAAAACTAGCATAAAACCAATGGTAATCAACACAATAAAGAAACAAGATAGTAAATTTAAATCAAGCATTTGACTTTTTTTGTACAATAATAGAGTCAGCGGTTCTCATTAAAATTTGATTAGACCATTTCACTTCTTTAATTTCATAATCTTTTATAAAACTGATCATTTCTTGTAAAGAAAGTTCCATCTCTTTTCGTGCAATAGTGGCACCTAAACAAATATGAGCACCTATCCCAAAGGATAATTGCGGATTTATTTGTCTATTTGGAATTAAAGAATCTGGTTCATTAAATACTGTCTCGTCTCTATTGGCACTAGCCAGGCATAGATATAATTTTGAATGAATTGGAATTTTAATATTTCCAAAAGATAGAGGTTTTGTATTAATTCTAATGGTATACTGTAAGGGGCTTGTAAACCGTAAAATTTCTTCAATAAGTAATTTAAGTTCCGTTTTGTCGGAATTAATTGTAAAATCAAATAATTCATTGTTTTTTAAAATTTCCAATAATCCTAAGGATAAGTTATCTTTTGAAGTCTCAAAAGCTGCCATAAATGATACCAACATTACTGAATAAAGTTGGTCCTCATTAAGATCTAAATCTTTTGTCTCTTTAAGTAAAGTAGTTTTAAAAACAGACTCCTTAAATAAATTTTTATTTGAAAGTATTTGATTATTTAACTCTTTAAATACTTGCTTGGGAGTATATAAATCTTGAGAACGAGTCAATAAATTTGAAAACTTTTTTATGTTATTGTAATCTTGTTCGCCATCTATATTCAATGTTTTTATGATAAAATAATGTATAAACATCCCACAATAGTCAACTAAGTTAAAAGTTAATTGGTCCTTAAAGCTCAAATGCGTTTCAACAATAGCTTCAGAAATGATTTCTTCCAAAGGCAAAGAATGGAAAGACTTGGTTATTGCCTTGCGTATTCTTTTGTGAATATCATTATTAAGATACATCGGCCATAATTCTGTACCTTTCCTCAAATAAGGACAAGCTTCCTCCATTCCTCTAAAAATATAAGGCTCTTTTTCGCCTAAATAATCACTCAAAGAGTGAACCTTAAAATTCTTCTCTTTAAGAATAGAATTAACATCATGATACTTAAAAAAAAGAAAGGAACCTGGGAATATTTCCTGTACAGGGGCATTATCTCGACATTTTTTTAAATGAGGATAAGGATCAATAAAGTAGCCTTTGCTAAATGGATCCCATTTTAGATTTGATTCGTTATCCACTCTGTTAATTTGTTGATAGTATTAAATTCCGTGAAAACAGAAGGGTTTATTTCTTCTAAATTGAATTCCTTTTCTATATCAAATGCCATAGAAATCGAAGCTAGCGAATCTAGTTCTAAATTTTCTAATGCCTCATCGCTATCAATTTTTTCTTTAGAAATTCCTGATTCCTCAGCAATTTTATCAATTAACCAATCGTGGATATTCATAGTTGCTTTTTTTATTTTACAAAATTTAAATTTTTGCTAAGATAGATATTCTACATTTTTCAAACAAACATAACAGATTCGAATTTACTTACAATTAATCGCAATAGGTACGTTTTTCTTAAAAATTCCTAATTTCCACCAATAAATAAAAAACTTTGCGAACTTTGCGGGAAAAGTTAAAATCATAATGGCAAAAATACTTACTGGGGTTCAAAGTACAGGGACTCCTCACCTTGGCAACCTACTTGGCGCAATTATACCTGCAATAGCATTATCAAATCAACCTGAAAATGAATCCTTTTTGTTTATTGCCGATTTACACTCGGTTACTCAAATTAAAAACGGAGAAACCCTACGGACCAATACCTACAGTACTGCTGCTGCATGGTTGGCTTGTGGATTGGATATCAATAAAGTGGTTTTTTACAGACAATCAGATGTGCCGCAAACAGCAGAATTGTCATGGTATTTGAGCTGTTTTTTCCCGTTCCAACGTTTGACTTTGGCACACTCATTCAAAGACAAATCAGATCGTTTGGATGATGTAAATGCAGGATTGTTCTCCTACCCGATGCTCATGGCTGCTGATATCTTATTGTACGATGCTGAATTTGTACCTGTGGGTAAAGATCAATTGCAACACCTTGAAATCACACGCGATGTAGCCTCAAGATTCAATCATCAAATGGGCGAAACATTTGTGCTTCCTGAAGCTAAAATTCAAGAAGACAGTATGTTAATTCCGGGTACCAATGGCGGAAAAATGAGTAAATCAGCCAATAATATTATCAATATTTTTCTAGACGATAAAGCGTTACGCAAACAAGTCATGAGTATTGAAACCGATAGCACACCGCTTGAAGATCCTAAAAATCCAGATACCTGTAATGCATTTGCTATTTATGCTTTATTGGCAACTGAAGAACAATTAGCTGAAATGCGAGCTAATTATCTTGGTGGAAACTACGGTTACGGTCACGCCAAACAAGCTTTGTTTGAATTGATTTGCGAAAGATTTAAAACTGAACGTGAAAAATACAACTACTACATGAACAACCTTCCTGAAGTAGATGCCCTTTTAAAAATTGGTGCTCAAAAAGCTTCGGCTGTGGCCAATGGAGTACTCGCGAAAGTGCGCGAAAAACTAGGATTCGAAATTTAATTACCTTTTTAAAATAACCGCAGATTTGTAGATTATTGTAATATTTTAATTTTCGAATTTGAGTTGCAATAAAATATATGGTGGCTCGAAGTCAGCGACATTCGCGCAGCAGCCCGCAGTTTTAAAGGATATTTTTTAGAATAGTTCAAGCAGCTGGATTCGAAATATAATTTCTTTTTAAAATAACCGCAAATTCGCAGATTATGGTAATATTTAATCTGCGAATCTGCGGTTTTTTGCATTTATATAGCTTCAAATAATTTGCCCGGTAACGGCCGTATAACGCCTTTTAATTCCATATTCAGTAACATTCCTGATATTTTGTAAATTGGCAAATCGCATTGCAAGGCAATAATATCCATAAGCTCTTTACCTGTTTTTAACAGATAATCATATACTCTTTGCTCGTCGGGATCAAGCTCTACAAACAATTGTTTCTGCACGGGTTTTACTTCTTTTTGAATATCCCAATTTAAAATGTAAACCAAATCGGCTGCACTAGTAAGCACATTTGCTTTTTGTGTTTTAATCAAATTGTTGCAGCCTTGGCTGTACTTATCGGTGACACGGCCGGGAACTGCAAAAACATCCCTATTGTAATCATTGGCCATATTGGCCGTAATGAGCGATCCGCCACGCTCAGCCGATTCAATTACAATTGTAGCTTCGCACATACCCGCAACAATGCGGTTTCTGCGAACAAAATTCTCTTTATCAGGATTAGACGAACTCCAAAACTCAGTCAAAAAACCACCATTTTGTTCCACTTTGGCCACATACTTTTTATGCGTTTTAGGGTAAATCTGATTCAAACCATGAGCCACGACACCTATAGTTTGCAGGTTATAATCCATAGCAAGTTGATGCGCTACAATATCAACTCCATAAGCAAAACCACTCACAATCACAGGATCAAGTGGCGCTAAATCAGCAATTAATTGCCTGCAAAACTCGGTTCCGTAAGCAGTGATTTGGCGCGTACCCACAATGCTGATCATTCGTCGGTTATTCAAATTTATGTTCCCGGAACTGAACAAAAGTAGCGGGCCATCTACACATTGCTTCAAACGCTCTGGATAATTTGCATCCTGAAAAAAAGCAGTGGTGATGTTGTTCTCTTTTATAAAATCCAATTCTTTTTGTGCTTTCGCAAATACGGATTTATCTTTTATACTTTTCAATAACATAGCTCCTACTCCATCAATTGCAGCAAGCTGTGACGATTTACTAGTAAAAATAGCTTCGGCGGCTCCTAAATGAGTCAATAATTTTTTGGCCATAATATCGCCAACTCCTTCTACACGTTGCAGTGCCAGCAAATAAAATAAATCCTGTTCGTTCATGCTAAAAGTTTGAGGCTGAAATGTATAAATTTTTGTCGGAATTGTTAATAAAAATTGTGAATAAAATTTTGATAACTATTTTCGTTGTATAACTTTGTAAGTATGAAAATCGAACTATACATCGCGCAGTTACTCTACCGTTATCAATGTGTTACCGTTCCTGGTTTCGGAGCTTTTTTGACCGAAATCCAGTCGGCTAGGCGAAATGAAGCTACGAATTCATTCTCACCGCCTAGAAAGAGAATTGCTTTTAACACCAATTTAAAAAACAACGACGGTTTATTAGCCAACCATATTGCATTGGCTGAAAAAACCTCTTACGAATATGCCGTAAGTGCCATTCAATACGAAGTTTTTGCATGGAAAAAAGCTTTGGAAGAAAAACAAATTTTGGTACTTAAAAATATTGGTGATTTACGTTTGAACGCTGAAAACAATATCGTTTTTACGCCAAGCGAAACAACAAACTATTTAACTAGCTCTTTCGGACTAAGTACGTTTACCAGTGCACCAGTGTTTCAAGAAGAAACTGAGGTTACGAATGAAACTATCGAAGTTCAAAACGAAACTCCAGTTTATACTCTAGAAACCGAAGCTGCTCGCTCTATTAATCCGTACTTAAAATATGCCGCAGTTGTTGCAATAGCACTAGGTTTAGCTGGTACCGTAGGTTACCCGATGTATCAAAATCAAATCAATTCAGAAAGACTTTTGGTGGAAACAGCGGTACAAAAACAGGTTCAAAATAAGATCCAAGAAGCTACCTTTTTTATCAAAAACCCAATTCCTGCGGTTACACTAACTGTAAAAGCAACTCCGGAAGCCAAAATGCCTTACCATATTATGGCGGGTGTATATCGTGAAGAGTTTAACGCTAACAAAACCTTGCGAGCTTTAACTCAATTGGGCTACAATGCGAAGCGAATCGCTCCAAACAAAAATGGTTATTTTCCTGTTCTTTACGGTAGCTACGCTACTTTTGCCGAAGCTGAAAAAGCAAAAAAAGAAATCAACGAAAAACACAATCCAGATGCTTGGATATTAATTCAGTCCTTGTAAACCGAACTTTAAAATACTGATCAGAATCCTCAAAAAGCGAAAGTTTTTTTGAGGATTTTTTTTAGGAGCTCACTCCAGCTATTCGCTTCAATCTTGAGCGCTAAAAAGCCGCGCACAAGGATTTTCACTGCTATCTGGGCTAGGTAATTTTAATTTGGAACACAAACTGTATTTTTAGACGATTTGCGGTTTAAATTTTAATAAAAGCTCTTCTTGATAGTAATTCTTAGAAAAGCATTTAAAAACGATAATTTCAAAGCTCAAATCCAATGCTAGATTTAATGTTGAAGAGATGTATGATGGTTGAACAGGTAAATCATTCACAAAAGTTTTATAAGTAGGACTGCAGGTATATCGTTGAAAAGGAAAATTAATTATTTACGGCTTTTGCAACAGCAATAATATCTGACTTAAAAGTAGCTTTTTGCTTAAATCTGGCATCTATTGCCACAATTGCAGCCGGATAGTCTTTGTAGAACTCTTTTAAAACATCTTTAAATTTTTCCAGATTTCGCATACCTGTATTGAAGAATTCAAAAGTACCATCCGCTTTTTCAAAAGTATAAAAAGTCCCCAAGGATCCACCGTTTTGATTCACGGTTTCAAATTTATAAATACTTGTTTTTGGACCTAAAACAACAGCCTCCAGAAATTTATAATTGGTTTTGGTTACAGTAGGTTTTCCAAAAAACTGATATTCTTGACCCTCAAACGTAAATCCGAAACTTTTTATCGCATCGGGTTTGAATTTTTTTTCTGAGGTGTTTTGCTCGACAACCTCTACTTTAAACAGAAACTTAGAAAAATCAAAGGAACCAAATACTGATTTTGGAAGTTTAATTTGTGCTTTTATTGTGTCGTTTGAAAGGGAGACGTAGTAACCTGAAGCCGAAGTTTGCGCTTGAGAATAACTGATAGAAAACAATAACACTAAAGATAAAATACAATTTTTCATTTCGTTACCTATTTTTGATTTGATTATGCCCATTCATTTTCGATCTTTAAAACAGAATAAAATTACATATAAAATCTGAATACTTGAAATATCAATTCAACATCAAATTTATAACAGTTAATTCAAACTAGCCTTGTACATACGAGCTTCATCCCATGAAAATTTGGTACCATGTTGTTCCATCAATGCATTAAGCGATTCTTCTTTGTAACCTGCGAAAGCGACGGCTAAGTCTTGAAGTTTATCTTCGGGAAGCAATTCATTTATAGCAACTGCTTTAGCCTGAATTAATTTTACAAAATGTCCGCAAATGGTTTGCTTGGTCAAAACCCTTATCGTGGCAATATCTTCAATAGATTTTTTCTCAACCCACAAATCATAAGTTTCCTGCACGGTAGATTTTTTAGGCGCTGTTGTTTTTATTTTTTTGGATGTATAACGCTGTAAATCTTTTTCATCTTCTATGAGTGTAACATTCACCTCTTTAAACTGCTTTTGAATCGCCTCAGTTTTTCGGGTGATGTATGTTTTAATTTCCGTCGAAGTTAGTTTTTCTTTCGAAATGGTTTCACCAGCAACTACTGTTTCAATCAACAATTTGGCTTTCATCAATCGCAAAACCGTTTTAGTTTGCATTTCCTCTAAAATAGTCAATTCATCAAAAAACGTTTTGGCCTTTTTACTTCGCTTAACCTCTTCAATTTTCCATAAAATTTCAAAAACAAGATCGTCCAAGGATTTAAAAAAATAAGAATAAGCAGCCTGAACACGACCCGCAATATGATTTAAATCGACAGTTTCTTTACTGAAAAGTGAATGCAGTTGTTTAATAAATTTTTGCGAAGGCTCGAGTAATTCATCCATAGCATTTGCTTGGTTTTTTGCCCAAACGGCATGCTTTGATTTCTCAGAATTTTGAGCATCTTCGTTGTAACTAAAGCGATGATTGCGCCATTCTTGTGCCACATCGTTCCAGTCAAAAGATTGAACTAAATATTGATGGATAAAATTTTTGGTTTCAAAATGCAGTGCATTAGCCAAAAAATCTTCACTTGCCTTGTTGTTTGCATAATCCATCACGTCTTGATCATTAGAAATACCATTCATTCGCAACGCAGAAAGCAAAACAAGGCCGTTAAACGAACGTAAACGCGATAATGCAACATAGGCCTGCCCGGGCAAGAAAACCTGCGATACATCAAGCGCTGCTTTGTCAAAAGTTAAACCTTGACTTTTATGCACCGTAATGGCCCACGCCAATTTGATAGGATAGTGCACAAAAGTTCCTAAAACCTCCTCTTCAATCTCTTTTGTGGCAGGATCAACTTTGTATCTGATATTTTGCCACTCGTATTTTTCAACCTCAATCGTTTTGTTTTCCTCAGGAAAGTGTACTAGAATTTCTTGACTAGCAAGTGATTTAATGATACCCATTTTTCCGTTAAAATAATGTTTATCAAATGATAAGTCATTTTTAACAAACATAATTTGAGCGCCCACTTTAAGTTTTAAATCTTGCTCCACAGGATAAATTTTATCCGGGAAGTCGCCTGTAATTTCTGGTTTATAGGTTATAAGCTCGCCTTTCAAATCTGCCAATGCCTGAGCGTTCATTGCATCGGCTTTATGATTGTGCGTAGTCAAGGTGATATATCCTTTGTTGGCTTTTAAATCAAAATCAGGTTTTACGAACTGATTAAGAGTTTTCAAATCTTCTTGCGTAATTTGATTGTTGCGTAAGTTGTTTAAAACTGAAATAAAAGCATCATCAGTTTGACGAAAAATTTTAGACAACTCAATGTACAATGGCGGATGTTGCTGAATCACATGAGAATGAAAGAAAAACTTACCTCGGTAATAATTTCTTAAAGTACTCCACTCCTCATCACGAATCACCGGCGGCAATTGCAGTAAATCACCAATATACAAAACTTGAACTCCACCAAAAGGAAGATTTTTCTTTCGAACTGTTTGCATCATAAAATCCATAGCATCCAGTAAATCAGCGCGGAGCATACTTACTTCATCAATAACTAACAATTCCATATTTCGAATAACCGCTTTTTTCAAACCACTCATTTTAAAGTGCCTACGCAAGGTTGCTTTAGTTTCAAACTTGGTACTTTCAGAAAACTGAGGCGCCGAATTATCAGGAATGAAACCGCCAAAAGGCAATTGAAACATCGAATGAATAGTCACTCCGCCAGCGTTAAGCGCAGCAATGCCCGTTGGAGCAACTACAACAGTATTTTTGTGAGTTGTTTGAATAATTTCTCGCAATAGAGTGGTTTTACCAGTTCCCGCTTTTCCAGTCAAGAAAACAGATCGTTGCGTTTGATTAATAAATCGTAAAGTGTAAGAAGCGGCTTCGGATATAGTTTGCATGGCGTTTAAAATAAAATACTAAAGTATTGAAAATGTGACTAAAACAAAAGAGGGTGTAATAAATTTTAATCTCAACTTTGACTAATCAAAATAAATAACTCCTTTTGAGAATAAGTGTAACTAAGAACAAAAAATTACTAGCAAATAAACACACATTGAATCACAATGTCAATTTCAATTTGAATAAAAAATGCCTTCAATCTATTGCTAGACGAAGGCATAAATTTAGAATTAATAACCCCTTTACTTATTACTTTTTAGGAGCTGCTTTCTCTTCTGTTTTGGCAGCACCTTTGTACTTGTCGTTCAAGACTTTAATTATATCTTTAGTGATATCAAACTTATCTTCAGCATATAAAATTGATGCCGCATCTCCTGTACCGTAGATATAAGCGTATCCTTTCTCTTTGCCGTAAGCTTTAATGAATTTAGTAACTCCGCTAATTAATGAATCTCTTTCTTTACTCATTCCCATTTGTAACTCTTGAGACAAAGCTTGTTCCGCATATCCTAATTGTTGTTCTCTTTTTTGCAATTCAGCACCTTTTTTCTGAGCCCACTCTTGTCCGTTAGCTTGCGCTTGTGCCTGAAAATTAGCTGCTTCTTGTTTGAAACGATTGATTTCAGCTTCCAATTGACGGCCTTTTTCTTCCGCTTTAGACTTGTATTTTGCTTCTAGATCTTTTGCTTCGGTGTATTCTTTCATCAATTCAGCTGTATCAACATAAGCAGTTTTTACTTCTTTTGCAGCTTCGGCTGGTTTGTTGCAACTTACTAACGCAACAGATAAAGCAACGAGTACTAATGCTTTTTTACTTTTTTGAGAAAAGGTAGTTTTTTTAAAATTTGGAATCATTGCTTTCATTTTGTGAATTTCTGGTTTTTTAGTAATAAGGACAAAAATATAAAAAATTAGATAGGATTGGCAAAAACTGCAAAAAATCAGCTGATTTTTATTCCATAAACAAATTTTATATTTTCAATAAAAAACATCATTTACGTCTATTAAAAACGACTTTCATATATTTCATTTAAAGAAAGATTCTAAAATAGGTATATAAATTGAAAACAAACACCTAAAAAACCCCGTAAATGGCCTTAAAATGATTTTTACTTGTTTTTTAGCACATAAATGTGTGATGAATACTCTTTACTACTTGCCGCTTTCAAATTACTTTGCAATCCGACAAAAAAAGCTTTGATAAAATTCATTTTACCATTTTTATACTTTTCTGATAATAGACTAACATAAAAAGAATCAAATTTCATTGGAAGTACTTTTTTCAATTTCATGTTTTCGTTTGCAAATAAAAGTTCGATCGCCTTTTTAGAAAAATGCCAAAAGTGAATGGGCACATCATAAGCGGCCCAAAATTTTCCGTAATGCTTTGCATCAAAAGATTTGAAGTTAGGAACAGCCACAATCAAAGTTCCAGTTGGTTTTAATAAACGCTTTAGTTCTTTAATTTGAAAATCAAGATCAGGTACATGCTCTAATACGTGCCACATAGTGATAACATCAAAAGAATGGTTAGCCAAATCAGTTGTATTCTCAACGAATGAAATTCCCTTTGAAATCGCAATAGATTTTGCTTTAGCGCTTGGTTCAATTCCAGTAGTCGTCCAACCACTTTGTTTTGCAACAGCTAGAAAATCTCCGGTACCCGCACCAATATCTAAAATAGCTCCCTTTGACTTTTGTTCAAAATTTATCAAATTCAACTTGTTTTTGAGCGCAATACCTTTTACTACATGATACGCTTTTTCAAAAAGAGAACGTTTGCTATCGGTGTGCGAAATATAATCGTCACTTTCGTAATATTTACCTAACTGATCCAAACTAGGTTGTGGCTGCGTAACCAACATATCTAAATTTGAATCATAGTATAAATTAAAAATTTCCTGAGAAACAGAATGATCTTTAACAGTTAAAAAAGGCTGTTGATTTGAAATATCCATTAATTTATTGTGCTTTTGTTTTTATTAGTAAACGAAACCCTGAAAACCACAATTAGCGTTTTTAGGGTTAAAAAATTATTTTATTCTGTCACTTCTGAGTAATGACGGGACTTTCGGCCGTAGTTTCACGTGGAACAAGATTAACTATCTACCCATGTAAATCAACAAAACTGAAATATCACTCGGCGAAACCCCACTAATTCTTGAAGCTTGTGAAATAGTTACCGGTCGAATTTTACTCAATTTTTGTTTTGCTTCAATTGACATTGACTTTATTTTCTCATAATCAAAGTTTTCAGGAATCTTTACATCTTCTAAACGAGTTAATTTATCAGCATTGTTTCGCTCCTTTTCGATATAACCAGAATACTTTACTTGAATCTCCGCTTGCTCTAAAATTTCTTGATCCAATTGATTTTCTAGAACATATTCTTTAACCTTATCAAATTTCATGATATCTTCTAAATCAATTTGCGGACGAGAAAAAACTTTAAACATTTTATCCCCTTGCGAAATCAAAGCAGTGCTCTTTGATTCTAAAATTGGATTAGCTTCTACAACTGAAACACTAGTTTCTTTGAAAAAAGCAACCATCTTTTCAGACTCCTTTAATTTATGTTCCATTCTTCTCAAACGAGCTTCAGAAGCTAAACCTATTTCATACGACATTGGTGTTAACCTAAAATCGGCATTATCCTGACGAAGCAAAGTTCTATACTCTGCACGCGACGTAAACATCCTATATGGCTCCTCGGTGCCTTTGGTAATTAAGTCATCAATCAAAACTCCAATATAGGCTTCATCACGCTTTAAAATTAATGGCGCTTTTTCATAAACTTTTAAATGCGCATTGATACCAGCCATTAAACCTTGCGAAGCTGCTTCTTCATATCCTGTTGTCCCGTTAATTTGTCCAGCAAAATACAAACCTTCAACCTGCTTAGTTTCGAGCGTGTGCTTTAGTTGTGTAGGAGGAAAATAATCATATTCAATTGCATATCCTGGACGAAAAAATTTAACCTTTTCAAAACCGGCGACAGAACTCAAAGCTTTGAACTGAATATCTTCAGGAAGGGAAGTTGAAAAACCATTTACATAAACTTCACAAGTATTCCAACCTTCTGGCTCTACAAAAAGTTGATGCCTTTCCTTGTCCGCAAAACGATTAATTTTATCTTCTATAGATGGACAATAACGCGGACCCAAACTTTTGATGCGACCATTAAACATTGGCGAACGATCAAAACCTTCACGTAAAATATCGTGCACTTGCAAAGACGTATACGTCATATGACAAGATCTTTGATGAACTAAAGGTTTAGTCACATCTGAATAAGAAAATTTATCTGGGCGCGCATCGCCTTTCTCTTCATTCATTTTAGAAAAATCAAGAGAGCGACCATCAACACGAGGAGGTGTTCCCGTTTTCATTCTGCCAGCTTCAAAACCTACTTCAACTAAATCTTCAGTAATTCCGTGCGCTGCACTTTCGCCAGCTCTACCTCCACCAAATTGTTTTTCACCAATATGAATCAATCCATTCAAAAAAGTACCATTTGTAAGCACAACAGATTTAGATCGAATTTCAACACCGAGTGAGGTTTTAATTCCTTTGACTTTTCCGTTTTCGATAATCAAACCTTTTACCATCTCTTGATAAAAATCAAGATTAGCAGTTCCCTCAAGCATCATCCTCCATTCCTCAGCAAAACGCATACGATCACTTTGCACTCTTGGAGACCACATCGCAGGACCTTTGGATTTATTCAGCATTTTGAATTGAATAGCAGTACGATCAGACACAATACCAGAGTACCCACCTAATGCATCAATCTCCCGCACAATTTGTCCTTTGGCAATACCACCCATAGCAGGGTTACAAGACATCTGCGCAATATTCTGCAGACTCATCGTAACCAGTAAAGTTTTTGAACCTAAATTTGCTGCCGCAGCCGCGGCCTCGCTACCTGCGTGCCCCGCACCAACAACAATAACATCATATTCGTTTTGAAACATTATATCATTCTTTACGCCAATGAAGGCATGATTGATTTATTAAAAGATTTGTTCCACGTGAAACAAATTAAACAAAGAAAAGGCAAGCCGTGTTCCACGTGAAACAAAATATTATTATAATTGGGTTATTGTTCCACGTGAAACAACAATATTTTTTCATCTTCTTTAGCACGCATCAGCATCTCATCAGCTTCAGTCTTATCTTTGTATCCGCAGTAATGTAGAACACCGTGCACCAATACTCTTTTCAATTCTTCATCAAAAGCCACATTAAAATCTAATGCGTTTTCTTTTACACGTTCAATAGAAACAAAAACATCACCATTTATTTCACTACCTACACAATAATCAAAACTGATGATATCAGTAAGTGTATCGTGTTGAAGATACTCCATGTTGATTTTATGCAAATAATCGTCATCGCAAAAAATATAATTTATCTCCCCTTCTTTTTTATTTTCTGACTCAATAACACGACTTAACCACTGTTGAACAGCGGCCTCATTGTCTAATTCAAAATCAGTTTCGTAATTAAAATTGATCATTTTTTATTAAAATATTCTTGAACTTTTTGATTAAAATTCGAGCGCAAAGGTAGCGATTGTCTATTTAATATTTCAATACTATTTAAATAATCACTAAGCGCACTTGGAAGTGCATTAACTCGATTGTTAAATTCTTTTTTTGAACTCTCAGCCTGTCTGCTATTATCTTGACCTTGCTGCTGGAGAGCCGATTTAAGTTTAAGTAATTCTTGCTTAATATTTAAAATTCTTTGTAAAGTTTCATTCTTAAAACCTTTATTCAGGATTTGTTTTTCAAGCTGCTTCATTTGCTCAATAGCATTTTGTCCTAAAACACCAGCTCCCTGCTTATTCAATTCATTTTGAAGCGATTCACGCAGTAGTTTCTGCTCTTGATAAATTTGCAATATCAACTCTGCATCACCTTCACCCTCTTCTCCTCCACTTCCTTTACTACCGGCCTTGCCATCATTACCAGGTTTATTACTACCAGGCTTATTCCCTTCCTTGATACCCTGTTTCATTTTGTCACCTAAGCCGTCCTGCTTTTGAATAATATCTGACAACTGCATACCACTACCTTGACCAGGTTGCGGCTTTCCAGCACCCATACCAGATAATTGCATTTGCATGTTACTCAAAATTTGACTCAAAAAATCAGCAAGTTTGTTCGAAGCTGATACAGCATATTGCTGATGAGATATACCTTTAGGCAATTGCGCTTCCGTAAAACTATTAATAGCATTCTCCACATTGTAACTTACATTACCAATTTCCTTTGTGATACTACTTTCAATTTTTGGGTTACGGAGAGACATAGCAAATAAACTATCATCAACATGTTTGAATTGCTGCTTTAAGTCTTGCTGAATCTTAATGTTTTTATTAAAAGATGGCGCACCTGTTTTGTACCCTTTGAATTGTTTCATTAAATCTTCTTGCGACAAAGAATACGCTAGTAGATTATCTAAAACTTGTCGTAACATAGCAACATCTTCTTGCAACTGATCTTTCTCACTTTGCTCTAATTCGATTTGCATCTTTTGAGCCATTTCCTTCATTTTTTTACTCGCACTCTTCTGGTTCGATTTGGCTTTTTCTTGTTTATTTTTGCTTAAATCATCATTAGCTTTATTCAAATCATCGTCAATACTTTTTTCTTTAGCCGCATCATTGGGAATATCCAATGGTGATTTTAATTGTTTGTTTTCTTGACGTAATTCCTTTAACTCATCTTTGATTTTATCAAAGTTACGATTAATGTCCTCTTGCTTTTTAATAGTATTGTTTTCTTTAGACTCTGAATTCTTATCCAAAGATTCCGATAACTTTTCAAGTTTGTCAGCTACTTGTTCAGCCTTTTTCTCGACATAATACCGTTTAGTTAACTCAACTAATTGCTCTAAATTCTTAATTTGATTTTTACTATTTTGCTTAAATTTATCTAATTTAGACAGTAATTCTTCACTCTGAATTTTATCATTTAATTTCTGAAGTTCGTCTAATAATTTCTTATTCTTTTGACTTTCTTCTTCAGCTTTATCAAGCCTTTTTTGCAATTCTTCTTTTTTCAAATCTTTTTTATCAGATTTGAATTGAGACAAATTCTCATTAAGTTTCTTAGTAAATTCTTTAACTAAATCGTCTTGCTTCGATTGCTGCTTAATAAAATCATCAACTTTTTGTTGATCTTTGAAATCGAAATTATCTTTTTCTTTGCCCGCTTTTTGTAATTTGTCAATAGCATCAATTTGTTTGTCTTGTGCTTTAAGTGACTTTTGCAGACCTTGAATATTGTCGTTTTGTTGCTGTAGTACTGCCTGCTCTTTTTCAGCATCTGTAACTACACGACTAGAAAAAACAGCCGATCTACTACTCTTAAAATTATGAATAACATCATTGTCAAAAACTTCAAAATAATAATCATAAACAACACCCTTCTGAACAGGAAGATTAGCAGGAAATGCAAAAACAAATTGATCAATACTACCCTTCTTAAAAGTTATTGTTCCACGATTAACATTGGAAATATTATCTCTATCATAATACACAACCTGCAATTTAGATATGCCATAATCATCTGCAATTTGACCCACAATGTACTTAGTATCTACCTTCAAACTATCAGGAACTACAGCAGCATTAATAGAAGGAAACTGATCCTTCACAACATTTAATCGATAATTTAATTTTTCGAAGTTCTGAACGGAATTATTAGAAGTAACTATTTGATATTCTGTGTCTTGGTTAACATATTTATCAAAACTGAATGAATTATTGATTTTATTAAACTTAAAATTCTTATTACCGTCATTAAAAACTACACTTTGAGTAGCTTGAGTTAACATTACCCAGCTAACACGTGTACCTTCAGGAACAATAGCGTTACCAGTTCCTTTAACTAATTCTGAATTTCTTTTAATGTATGCTGGAAAATCTAACCTCATTTCAAAGTTTGCGATAGCAGGAACAGCTACAACAGTAACGTGATAGTCTTGTGATTCTATTCCATTCGCTTCTAAACTAAAATCAATATCGGATGCAGGTTTACTAAACTTAAATTGGAATTTAGACCTATCAACAACTTCCATAAAATAACTTTCATCACCTATTTTTACAACAACATTTTCAGGAACTATCTTTCCGATTGTTTCCACGTTTAGAATAAAATCCTTGCCTTCTTGCACAAGTAAATCTTTATTTATAATATTAAAACTAAAAGGCGCTGGCGGAGAGAATGCAGTATTAAATCGAACAACACGATTTAAACCTTGTGAAATAACCGCACTATTACCTGAGAAATAAATGAAACAAATACATAATACAGGAATAATTGCCACGGGATAGTACTTTTTATTAGAACTAAAATCAATAGCTTTCACAAAAGGAATTGGCGCCAAATCATTTGCTTTTTGCTCGATAGAAGCCAACCACAATTCCGAATTATTACCGACTACATTATTCTCGGATAACTGTAAAAAATTAATCAACTTGTCGCTGACTTCAGGAAAATGATTACCAATAATTGAAGAAGCTTGCTGATAATTAATCCCTTTTTTAAGTTTAAATAATTTAAACATTGGAAAAGCGATAAATCGAATTAACAAAAACAATTCAGTACCAACAAAAGCAATAAACAAAAAGGTTCTACCTGCAGGAGGCAACCATAAAAGATACTCGATAAAAACAGTCACCAAAAAATACAACAATCCCAATCCTACAAAAAATATACTACCTCTAATCAATTCATTAGTGTAATATTTTTTAATAAAAGATTCTAATTTATTGTAAATACGCTTTTGAATTTCCACTTGAACTAGATTTAAAATATAACCATTAAAAATAGTAATTATAACACTAGAAAAAACAAAAAAAAACAAGAATAAATACAACACAAATAACAACTCAGACAACTAACAATCAAAAAAGTATCCCTAAAAATTTTGAAAGTGTATCTTTGTGAAAAATTTTAACAATGTCTCAACAAGTACGCGTGCGTTTTGCACCAAGTCCAACAGGACCTTTACATATAGGCGGTGTACGTACCGCATTATTTAATTATTTGTTTGCTAAAAAAAACAATGGAACCTTCTTTTTACGCATAGAAGACACAGACCAAAACCGATTTATTCCTGGTGCCGAAGCATATATTATGGAAGCATTAGAATGGTTAGGAATTGCTCCTGATGAAACAATAGGTAAGAACGAAAAGTTTGGCCCTTATCGTCAAAGCGAAAGAAAAGATCTATACCAAAAATATGCAGCTGATTTGATCAATTCAGGCAATGCATATTACGCCTTTGATACTCCAGATGCATTGGATGCGGCTAGAAAAATAGAAGAAGAACAAGGAAAAACATTTATATACAACCATACTAACAGAGAAAAATTAGATACATCACTTGTAATTTCTACTGAAGAAACAGAGAAAAGAATTGCGGCTGGCGAACATTATGTGATTCGTTTTAAAACTCCAATAAACGAAACTTTGCATTTACACGATATTATTCGCGGTGATGTAAAATTTGATACTAATCTCTTAGACGACAAAGTATTGTTTAAAAGCGATGGAATGCCAACATACCATTTGGCAAACATTGTAGATGATCATTTAATGGAAACATCACATGTAATCCGTGGAGAAGAATGGTTGCCTTCAATGCCATTACACGCTTTGCTTTACAGAGCATTTGGCTGGGAAGCACCACAATTTGCACATTTACCGCTGATCATGAAACCTGTTGGCAACGGGAAATTATCAAAACGTGATGGCGATAAAATGGGATTTCCAGTATTTCCATTAGATTGGACAACAGATGAAGGAACATCTTCTGGTTACAGAGAAAAAGGATTCTTTCCTCAGGCCGTTGTAAATTTTCTAGCACTACTTGGATGGAACGACGGAACAGAGAAAGAATTATTTAGTTTAGAAGAATTGGTAAATAACTTCGACCTAAATAGAGTACATAAGTCAGGAGCTAAATTTGATCCTGAAAAAAATAAATGGTTCAATCACCAGTATTTAATCAAGCAAAACGATGCTACATTGGCAAAGGCCTTCTCTCCTATTTTGGTTGAAAAAGGATTTAATGTTGAAGAATCAAAGCTTACTAAAATTGTTTCTTTGATTAAAGAACGTGCTCATTTTGTATCAGAATTTTGGGAAATGAGTGATTTCTTTTTTGTGGCACCAGCAAGTTATGATGAAAAAGCAAGCAAAAACTGGAAAGCTGAAACTCCTGCATTGATGCAAGAATTAATTTCTGTAGTGGAAGAAATTACCGATTTCACATCTCTAAATATCGAAACCATAGTAAAAGATTGGATGACAAAAAACGAAATTGGAATGGGAAAAATTATGCAACCATTTCGTTTGAGTTTGGTTGGAGCACTGAAGGGTCCTCACCTATTTGACATTGTAGAAGTTATTGGCAAAGAAGAAACCATTTCCAGAATCAACAAAGCTATTTCAAGTTTATAAAATCAAAAAGCTTCTACCCTACATAGGATAGAAGCTTTTTTAATTTTCACAAACTTGTACTATAAATAAATAATAAAATTACCGTTAAGTATACTGGCATTCCCTTTAATTTGTGTGGCTGCACTGGTATTCTTTATATTGCTTAAAGTATTAAGCAAACCATATTGATAGGAAATGTTAGCCCTAAAATGACGTAGTCCAAAAGTAACACCTACAACAGGATATACATTAATATTTGAAATACTTTTTAAATCCTTGGCTAACAAAGTAGTTCCTTTAATTATTTTATTTTCATCACTAGCGTTCAAACCTAACTTTCCATTCATTTGCACTGCGGGACCAAATTCAAAACTCAAATGATTTTCAACTACTTTAAAACTCGCTAGCAGTGATAGTTCCGCATTCGGTAATTTATACGAAATAGGTTCTAAATTACTGCTTGTTACAGAAAACTTTTGCTCACTAAACTGCATCGCATACACTAAATCCCAATTGTTGTAGAAATTACCGCGCATAGATAGGCCCGCATTCCACCCTAACTCCGGATTGGTTTCAAAATCAGATGTCAATAAGTTGAAATAATTTGTTCCTACAGAAATTCCAATACGATTGGCATCTCTATACCTGTACTGAGCAAAAGAACTACTGACACAAAAAACTAAGATTATGATAAAGCTAATTTTTTTCATATTAATGATATTAACAAAGACAAACCTAAAGTTTTTTTGTAAATTGTGAGGTATTTTTTAACTAATAATAAAAACATTATGGATATTGCATTAATTATCTTACTGATCTTTGGTCTATTTATTTTACTTTCCTCCTTTTTTACAGTCAAGCAACAAACAGCGGTTGTAATTGAACGCTTTGGTAAATTTTTAAGTATCAGACAATCGGGTTTACATCTTAAAATTCCTCTCATTGATCGCATTGCAGGACGTGTTAACCTAAAAATCCAACAATTAGATGTAATCATCGAAACCAAAACCAAAGACAATGTTTTTGTGAAACTAAAAGTTTCCGTTCAATTTATGGTTATCAAAGAAACAGTATACGATGCCTTCTACAAACTAGAATATCCACACGATCAAATCACCTCGTATGTATTTGATGTAGTTCGTGCCGAAGTACCTAAGTTAAAACTAGATGATGTTTTTGAAAGAAAAGACGATATTGCCATCGCTGTAAAGCGTGAACTGAACGAAGCAATGACTACTTACGGATACACAATCATCAATACTTTGGTTACTGATATTGATCCAGACATTCAAGTAAAAAATGCAATGAACAGAATTAATGCTGCCGATAGAGAAAAAACAGTTGCAGAATTTGAAGCAGAAGCATCACGAATTAGAATCGTTGCAAAAGCAGAAGCAGAAGCGGAAAGTAAACGTTTACAAGGACAAGGTATTGCTAACCAAAGAAGAGAAATTGCAAAAGGCCTTGTAGAAAGTGTGGATGTTCTAAACAGTGTAGGTATCAACTCCCAAGAAGCATCGGCTTTAATCGTAGTTACGCAACATTATGACACTTTACAAGCAATTGGTGCCGACACAAATTCGAATTTAATTTTGTTACCAAATTCACCACAAGCCGGAAGCGACATGTTGAATAACATGATTGCTTCTTTTAGTGCCTCAAACCAAGTTGGAGAATTGATGAAAAAAAAATCAGCACCATCTGAAAATAGAAAGCGAACACAAATTCAAGAACCACCTACAAACGAAACTGAAACTCCTGAAGAGGAAAAATAAAAAAAGAGGCCAAGCGCCTCTTTTTTTTGTGATATACTTTTTTAGAAAACTAAATCAAAAATTAACTCCTCACCTACTCTTTCATTTTGATAAAAAATAATCACCAAAATTTTTAGTAAAATTTTCAAAAATTTAAATTTCAAGTGGAAAATTCAAAAACAAGTCTATTTTTTAAACTCACAGTGCGAATTGCAACAAAATTCCAAAATAAGCGGCTCTTTTTACCTTAAAAACTATTTAAAACATCTTAATCAAACGAAAATTTTTAAAATATATAAATTGATAACTAAATAAAAATAATGGCTTAAAATTAAAATATGAAAGTCAATTTTAATAGTTAAAAATAATAATTTTTAAAAATAAAATAGAAATTATTAATAATAATAAAACTCCCGATTAAAGGAGTTTTATTATTGATAATATCTATATTTAAAAAAGTGATTTTCTAATTTAGTAAAGCAAGCACTTTTTCGTTTTTTTCTACATTTTTCAATTCTGCTAAAACAGTTTCAAATAAAACTAAATTTTGAGCATCGTTTTTCAAATTCAGAATTGTAGCAATTCGTACCGAAGCCAACTGACTTTTTAACGACATTGTATAAAATTTTTGAACCACATCTGCATCAAACGAATTAATTTTTACTTTATCAGAATGTTGCACTATCAAATTAGCAAACAACAGCGCATTGTTATCATTTTTGATATTTTTTGCAACTGTTTGCACTAACAAACTGTAGTTATCAACACTCTTAATGTTTTCGATAATTGGTGTTAATAGAGCAACTGCAGCAGTTTCATCCTTTTCCTTAACGTACTTATTCAAATCTTTTTGGGTGTTCATCAAAAGATTTTCTTCTTTTTTACCTTTTTCTTCCCAAGCATCTTTTAATCCAACAGTTTTGTTGAAAATAATGTTCTCAGCAGAACTGTCTTTATCAACATTAAAATATCCTAAACGCTGAAATTGAAATTTGTCACCCGCTTTCACAAAAGCTAAACTAGGCTCTACATATCCTTTTACAACCTGAAGTGAATTCGGGTTCATAAAATCCAAAAAGTTTTTATCTTTATGACTGTCAGGAGCTTGATCTAAAAATAATCTATCGTACAAACGAACTTCAGTTTCCAAAGCATGAGCGACTGAAACCCAATGTAAGGTACCAGCAACTTTACGTTGACTAGCTTCACTTCCACTACCACTCTTACTATCTGCATCATAGGTAGCATGAATTTCAATAATTTCTCCAGAATCATCTTTTACAACAGACTCACCTTTAATGATATAAGCATTTTTTAAACGCACTTCACGACCGATACTTAATCTAAAAAATTTAGAAGGTGCCTCTTCTAAAAAGTCTTCTCTTTCAATAAACAATGTCTTAGCAAAAGGTACTTTTCTAAAACCAGCACTTTCATCTTCTTGATTATTCTCAGCATCCAACCACTCTTCTTGACCTTCAGGATAGTTGGTAATAACCAATTTCACTGGGTCTAAAACAGCCAATACACGTGGTGCCGTTTTGTTTAAATCTTCGCGTAAGCAAAATTCTAACAACGAATAATCGATGATATTTTCACGCTTTGCAACACCTATAATTTCACAAAATTTACGAATAGAATTAGCAGTGTAACCACGTCTGCGTAACCCAGAAATAGTTGGCATTCTAGGATCATCCCAACCATTTACAATATTTTCTTGAACCAATTGCAGTAATTTACGCTTACTCATTACGGTATAATTCAGGTTCAAACGAGCAAATTCGTATTGATTTGGACGCACTTTTGTATCGTCATAAATTTGATCCAAAAACCAATTGTACAACTCACGGTGCATTACAAATTCAAGGGTACAAATAGAATGTGAAATTTGTTCGATAAAATCGCTTTCGCCATGCGCATAATCATACATTGGATAGATTTTCCAATCGTTTCCAGTTCTATGATGATGACGATGTAATACTCTATACATCAACGGATCACGCATCAACATATTGGTAGAAGCCATATCAATTTTGGCACGTAAAACATGACTTCCTTCAGGGAAATCACCATTTTTCATACCTTCAAATAAAGTTAAATTTTCTTCAACTGAACGATTTCTATAAGGTCCATCAACACCAGGTTGCGTAGGTGTACCTTTTTGTGCAGCCATTTCTTCAGAAGACTGACTATCTACATACGCCTTTCCGTTTTTAATCATCGTTACAGCCCAATCATACAACTGTTGAAAGTAATCAGATGCATAACGTTCTTCAGCCCAATTAAAGCCCAACCATTGCAAATCTTCTTTAATCGCATCTACATATTCTTGCTCTTCTTTGGCAGGATTGGTATCGTCAAAACGCAAATTTACAGGCGCATTGTACTTTAAACCCAAACCAAAATTTAAGCAAATAGATTTAGCGTGACCTATATGCAAATAGCCATTTGGTTCAGGTGGAAAACGAAAACGCAAAGACTCTTTCGGGAAACCGTTCGATATACTGTCTTCTATGATTTGTTCTATAAAATGGAGTGATTTTTCTTCAGTTGACATTTTTTTGTTTTATTTTAGCAAAGATAAAAAAAGCAAGTTTAAAATGGTTTAAAGTTTAAGCTTTAAAGTCTCTTAAGTTAACTTTCAACCTTAAACCTCAAACTTTAAACAAAAAAATAATGGGAATTATAACATTAAAAAACATCCGCACTTATTCGTACCACGGATGTTTGATTGAAGAATCAAAAATAGGTTCAGATTACTTGGTAAACCTTGATATTACAACTGATTTGTCCACCTCTCGCCTATCTGATCAACTAGCAGATACAGTAGATTATGTATTGTTAAATCACATAGTAGTGACTGAAATGGCTATTCGTTCGAATTTATTAGAGCACGTAGCTGACCGAATCATCAAACGTATTTTTAACGAAAGCCAAAGTGTTACGAGAGCACGTGTACAGGTATCAAAATTAAATCCGCCAATTGGTGGTGATGTTGAAGCAGTTACCATCGAAATTGAAGAATTCCGCTCTTAAAACTAAAAGTGAACTGTGAGTTCTAAAAAATATTTTTAAAAGTTTTAAAGTGAATACTTTTAAACATTAAAGTTTTTAAGTACTTTTGCCATCCGTTAAACAATGGCGTCGTGGCCGAGCGGCTAGGCTGGGCTCTGCAAAAGCTCCTACTCCGGTTCGAATCCGGACGATGCCTCTAAAAGAGATACAGAAATGTATCTCTTTTTTTTATGTTAAATATTTTTAGAAATTAGATAAGGTTTTAGTTCGAATCGTTCTAAAAACTTCAGGAGATGCCTCCAAAACCTTCAAGGAAACTTGAGTTTTTTTTAGAAAAATTCTCTTTTTAAACCATTAAAATATTAAGGAAATTTAGAGTTAAACCAAAAAAATAAATAAAAACTATTGCTATTAAAAACTTAAATGACTTATATGTTAAAATAAAAAAGCCTTGAAACTACTGTATTAGAATCAAGGCTTTGTCAATTAAATAGTATTTAGAATTACTTATTCTCTATTTTTTCAAATGCTTTTTTTACCATTTCTTTTTCTTCGGGAAACCAACCTTGAGTGATTAAAACAATCCCAAAAACCATCATTACTACACTTATTCCTTTTTTTATTTTAAGAATATTGTGCGGCGTTAATCGCGATTTAAGTTGTTTAGCTAAAAGTATTTTAAAACAATCAATAATTAAATACGTACCAATCACCGATACGAAAAAAGTTAACATTCTTGGTGTTTGCATCTCTAATTTCGGGCCAATAGATATAATAATTGCCAACCAAAATCCTAACACACCAATATTGATAATGTTAAGCAGAAAACCTTTCATAAAAAGACTGAAATAATTTTTCTTTACAATTTCTCTGTCAATAGAATCGGTGTTTATTTTTTCGACTTTTTTGAGTTGAACAAATGAAATCACACCATAAGCCAACATGATAACTCCTCCAAAAATAAACAAAGCAGGCTGATCTTTCAAACTTTGAATCAATCTGTAACTACCTAAATACGCAATTGCAATAAAAACGATATCACCTAAAACAACCCCTAAATCAAAAACCAAAGCTGCACGAAATCCCTTTATAATACTCGTTTCTAGTAAAATAAAAAAAACGGGACCAATCATAAAACTTAGAAAAATTCCCCATGGAATTCCAGACAGTATATCGTTTATCATTAAAAATCTATTTATTATCCTAAAAGGAAAGGCAAAGTACTACTTTTTTTCCAAAATAGTACCACCAATAAATACTTCCTTATTGATTTGTTTAGGTGAACCATAGATAAAAATTGATCCACCAGCACGTACTTTTGCGTTAACAAGTACACTTGCTTGAATTTCTGATTGTCCTCCCGCAGATACATTGATACTAGTTTGTGAAGTATTTAAATCTCTTGCTTCAAGAATACCACCAGAAGTGATTTTTACGTCTTGTGTGCTCGCTTTTCCGCTTAGGTGAACAATTCCTCCAGAATTTGATTTTACCGTCGCATTTTCAACATCTATGTCTAAAGTAATTTTAGAACCTGAATTAGCACTTACAGCCAAACTCGTTTGTTTAAAATCATGCTCACTTTGTACTGTACTACCTTCACTTGCTGACACAGCTTGAATTTCTTTAAAATACAATTTTACAGTAATATCCTCTCCAGCCAATAGTTTAGTTAAAGGCATTCTAATTTTTAATTCGCCATTTTTATTTACTATTTCTAACTCATCTGCACGAGCTCCTGTAGCTTCAATTTTATTCTCTTTACTAGGGATTAATAGGACATTGATTTTGTCAAAAACCTTAACTTCATCAAAATCACCTAAATTTCTTGTTACTTGTGCTTGGCTCCATTGTGTAACAACAAGGCATACCAATAGTGCTATCTTCTTCATACTTTTTTGAATTAATTATTATTCATTTCTTCTTAAAAAATTAAAATCCAATTGTTTTTTAACTAAATCGGCATTTTTAACTTTAACGAAAATTTCGTCTCCTAATTGCAATAATCTACCTGAAGTAGCTCCAGTTAGTGCATATTGTTTTTCATCGAAAGTATAATAATCATCACGTATATCGCGAATACGTACCATTCCTTCGCACTTATTTTCGATAATTTCAACATAAATTCCCCATTCAGTTACACCCGAAATTACACCCAAAAACTCTTGATCCTGATGATCTTGCATGTATTTTACTTGCATGTATTTGATAGAATCTCGTTCCGCATTTGTTGCTAAACCTTCCATAGTTGAAGAATGCAAACATTTGGTTTCATACGTTTCTTCATCAACAGATTTTCCTCCATCAAGGTAAAACTGTAACAAACGGTGTACCATAACGTCAGGATAACGACGAATTGGTGATGTAAAATGCGAATAATATTCAAAAGCAAGTCCATAATGACCAATGTTATCAGTAGAATATTTGGCTTTACTCATACTTCTAATAGCCAGGGTATCAATTAAATTTTGCTCTTTTTTACCATTAACATCTGCCATTAATTGATTCAAAGACTTAGAAATATCGCCTTTGTTTCTGAAATCAATTTTGTAACCAAACTTAGCAATTACCGTTTGCATGGCTATTAATTTGTCTTCATTAGGCTCATCGTGAATTCTATAAATGAAGGTTTTCTTTTGTTTACCAATGTATTCTGCTACTTTTTTATTAGCCAAAAGCATAAACTCTTCAATCAAATGATTGGCATCTCTGGATACTTTAAAGTAAACACCTTGTGGTTCACCTGCATCGTCTAAGTTGAATTTTACTTCGACTTTGTCAAAAGATATGGCCCCATCAGCCATTCTCTTTTTTCTAAAAATCTTAGCTATTTCATCCATTTTAAGCGTTGCTGCGATAATTTCTGCAGGAACTTGATAAGCTGCTCCAGTGATCGAAATCTCAACCGGAATAACATCTTGTTTGGTTTCTATGATGTGTTGCGCTTCTTCATAAGCAAAACGTTGATCAGAATAAATTACAGTTCTACCAAACCACTGATTAACCACTTGCGCTTTATCAGTAATTTCAAATATGGCCGAAAACGTATATTTCTCTTCATGCGGACGTAAGGAACACGCAAAGTTTGACAAAACCTCAGGTAACATAGGTACTACTCTATCCACTAAATAAACCGATGTAGCACGTTGATAAGCTTCATCATCAAGGATGGTTCCTTCTTCTAAATAATACGAAACATCGGCAATGTGAATTCCAATTTCGTAATTACCATTTTCTAATTCTTTGAAAGACAATGCATCATCAAAATCTTTAGCATCTTTTGGATCAATGGTAAAGGTTAATGTATCACGCATATCACGACGATTGGCAATTTCTTCTGCAGTAATCGAAGTATCTATTTTTTGTGCATAAGTTTCCACTTCAATAGGAAACTCTGATGGCAAACCGTATTCAGCAAGAATAGCATGAATCTCCGTATCATGTTCGCCTGGTTTACCCAATACTTTCACAACCGTACCAAACGGACTATCGGCACGTTTAGGCCAATCTTCAATATGCACCAAAACTACATCACCTTGCTCCGCTTCACCTATTTTATCCTTTGGAATAAAAATATCAGTATACATTTTTGGATTGGCAGTAGAGACAAAGGCAAAATTAGCTTGGATGTCAATCACACCTACAAAATCTGTTTTGTGTCGTTCTATGACTTCAATAACTTCACCTTCAGGACGTTTTCCTTTTCTGCGGTTGTACACATAAACTTTAACGATATCTTTATCTAAAGCATGATTCAAGTTTGCGGTAGGAATAAAAACATCATCCTCAAGATCTGGACAAACAAAAAAGGCTGTTTTACGGCCCGTCATATCAATTTTACCTTCGTAATAATCTTGACTAGCAGCTTTCACCAAGTACTTACCAGGTTCCGACTCAATAATCTTGTTTTGTGAGGCTAATATTTTTAAATCTTTAATTATTTGATTTCTACTAGCGGTATCATCTAACTCTAACTTAGCTCCTATTTGTTTATAATTGAATGCTTTATTGGCACTTTGCGATAGTATTTTTAAAATTTTATCTGAGAAATCTTTCTCTTTCTTTATCGGCTTTCTTAATCTTTTACTCATAAATCTGTTCTTAAAAGTCTAAAATTACGAAATACTAAACTGTATTCGACCAAAGCAACCTAGTTTTAAAGAAAATATAACTATAACTGAATAATTGTATCTTTATAAAAACAACACTTATGGACACATTTAAAACAATTGCCATATTCAATTACGCTCACGAAATTGTAGTTATCAAACATTTGCTCGAGCAAGAATCGATTGCACATTTGTTCGAAAACGAAAATCTAGTTTCAGTCGATCCGTTTGGCAGTTTTGCCTACGGCGGAATCAAACTCAAAATTCATCAAAACGATTTTGAAAAAGTGCAAGCTCTTTTGGATCACCTGAACAACAATTTGAAAATCGTTTGAGATCAATTTTAAAAATTTTTGAATTTTCTTTTTTGAAAGTTGTGAACATATATTTAAATAAACAAAAAGAAAATTTAAATTTTAAAATCTTCTTGGTTGTTATTATAGTGTGTTAATAGTGGCAATAAATTTTTTAAAAATAGTATTGTATTTCAGTTTTAAGATGTTATTTGTAGTTATCAACACAGTTGTAAAATAGTAAATAGTTGATTTTAAAAGCTTTTTCAATTTTAATTAACAACGGTTGATAATTGTAAACAATTAAAAATTGTAAATAAGTATTTTTAAAAATTCAGTTGATAAAGTGGTTTTGAGTATTGATAACTTTTCTAAAAATTCATCAAACTAAATTAGGAATTAATAAGTCAGTTTTGGATTAGTTATTTTTTCGATTCAACCAAAAAATACTTCTTATTTTCTATCCCAAGTTATGAACATTTTATGTTAACTTAAAGTTAACTGAATATCAAGTAGTTGCGTTTTGGTATTAACAATGCAAAATTTTAACATTTAAACCATACATTTTATACTGATTTACAAGTATTTATACACTTATTAAAATTGTTAATAACTGCTAAATATTTCATTATTAAGTCTTTAAATAAGATTATAAAAATGGCCTGAAAATAGTGTTTATAACAATCAATTTGTGGCAACAAACTTAGCTCTAAATACTCCTTAATAGTTGAATAGTTTCTCTAAATTTGCAACACACAACTTAAAACATACAAAATGAAAATTTCAATAGGAAACGATCACGCAGGACCAGATTACAAAAAGGCAATTGTTGAAATGCTTACCGCAAAAGGACATCAAATAACCAATTACGGAACTGATTCAGTTGATAGCGTTGATTATCCTGATTTTGGGCATCCAGTGGCTAGTGATGTAACAGAAGGTAAAGCTGATTTAGGAATTGTAATTTGCGGAAGCGGAAACGGAATTGCAATGACTGTTAACAAACATGCTCAAGTTCGTGCTGCTTTATGTTGGACTAAGGAAATTGCAGTTTTAGCGCGCCAACATAATGATGCTAATATTATAAGTATTCCTGCTCGTTTCACTTCAATTCCACAAGTATTAGAAATGGTTGAAGCTTTTATTAGTACTGATTTTGAAGGTGGCAGACACCAAAATCGTGTCAATAAAATAGCCTGTCAATAAAATTTAGGCTGCTTCGCAGCTTTATAATTACATTAAGCTCGGTTTTTCACTGGGCTTTTTTTATTTTCTATTGAATGTATTAATGTTAATTCAGTCAACGTACTGACTGAATTAATGTAAATTCAGTCAATGTACTGACTGAATTAACGTTTTTTAAGTATATTTGTATCTAAATATTTAAAATTCAAGCTTATGAATTTTTTAGAAAGAGGAATAGATACATTATTTTCTAAAAGAGTTTTGCCTAATAAAGTATTGATTTTATTAGGTGCAAGACGTGTGGGTAAAACAGCTTTTATTAAAAATTATCTTGCTACCATTCCAAAAGAAGATTATTTACATTTGAATGGCGAAGATATTCAAGATGCTGATTTACTCAAAGAAAGGTCAGTTGCTAATTACAAACGTCTTTTAAATAAAGTAAAATTGTTAGTAATTGATGAAGCTCAAAACATTCCTGATATTGGACTCATTTTAAAATTAATAGTTGATTCTATTGATGACATAAAAGTAATTGCCACAGGATCTTCGGTTTTCGACTTATCTAATAAGTTGGGAGAGCCATTAGTAGGCAGAAAAAATACAATTTACTTATTTCCATTGGCACAAATGGAATTTGCTAATTATGAAAACTTTAAAGAAACCACTCAAAAACTAGAAGAACGATTGCTTTTTGGATCCTATCCAGAATTAGAGCAATATCCAGAATGGGAGGAAAAGATTAACTACCTTAAAGAAATCGTGAATTCGTATTTATTAAAAGATATTCTAGTTTACGAAGGCATTAAACAATCCAATAAAATTCTGGATTTATTAAAGTTAATTGCTTTTCAAATAGGGCAGGAGGTATCCTTGCAAGAATTAGCAAGACAATTGGGTATTTCTAAAAATACAGTTGAAAGTTATTTAGATTTACTTTCGAAAGTGTTTGTGATTTACAAAGTTCCTGGTTTTAGTAAAAATTTACGCAAAGAAGTAACCAAATCAAATAGATGGTATTTTTATGACAACGGCATTCGGAATGCAATTATAGCTAATTTTAGTCGGTTAGATTCCAGAACAGATGTGGGAGCATTATGGGAAAATTATTTGGCTTCGGAACGTATAAAAAATCAAAATTACACACAGAAAACGGTTTCTAATTACTTCTGGAGAACTTATGACCAACAAGAATTAGATTGGCTTGAAGAAGAAAACGGTATTTTAAAAGGATACGAATTCAAATGGAACGAAAACAGAAAAGCAAAAATTCCTACGGCTTTCGCCAAAGCGTATCCAGAAGCTAGTTTTGAAGTGATTAACAAACAGAATTATTTAGATTTTATCATTTAAGATCCCGAAATAATAAACCAAAAAGATCAGTCCGATTTGAAAAGAAGTAAGTAACCAAAACTTCCATAAATAGCTTTTTTTGGCTGTTTTATGTCTAAAAAGTAGCATTGCAATTCCTGAACCAATAGTTCCACCAAGAAATACAAAGCTCAAAAGAGTACGTTCTGAGATTCTTTTTTTGTGGTTTTTAGCTAAAAATTTATCGTAACCTATACTCGTAAAAGCGATTAGGTTTATCACAAAAAAGAAACAGAATAAAACAGTCATTTGATTTAAATTAAAGTCAAAGATAAATGAAGTAAGTTGTTTTTCTTATATTTAGAATCCTTATTTAAGTCTAAAAAGTTATTAATTATGAGTCCAATTAAATTATTCGAAGCCAAAAAAGTACGAAGCCATTACGATGCTGAAAAAGAAATTTGGTATTTCTCAGTGATTGATGTTATACAGATTTTAACAGGAACAGATAGACCAAGAAAATACTGGTCTGATTTGAAAAAGAAACTAGTAAAGGAATGAAGCGAAGTGTCCGATAAAATCGGACAGTTGAAAATGTTAGCCGAAGATGGTAAAAATAGATTGACAGATACCGCTGATACCGAAACTTTATTACGTTTAATTCAATCCATTCCTTCCCCAAAAGCAGAACCGTTCAAGCAATGGTTGGCAAAAGTAGGCTATGAACGAATGCAAGAATTGGCAGATCCCGCCCAAAGTTTAGACCGTGCTCGTGAAAATTGGCAAAAATTGGGACGTAGCGAAAAATGGATTCAACAGCGAATGACAGGGCAGGAGACTCGTAATAAATTAACCGATTATTGGAAAGAATCTGGTGTTGAAAAACAGGATGAATTTGCAATGTTGACCAATATCATTCATCAGTAATGGACAGGGTTATCGGTTAAAAATCATAAAGAAATAAAAGGATTGAAAACTCAAAATTTTAGAGATCATATGACGGAAGCAGAATTAATTTTTACAGCTCTAGCAGAACTTTCCACCTGACAAATTGCCGAAACAGATGAAGCCAATGGACTTTTAGAAAATGCAAAAGCCAGTAAAAAAGGAGGAGCAATTGCCAAAAATGCCAGACTAGCTTTAGAAGATAAAACAGGAAAAAGTGTAGTAACAGGAGAAAATTTTCTACCACCAAGTCAAAAAGAGCTGGAGTAAATTTAGCTATTTTAGCCGTCCGAAAAAATCAAAAAATGACCAACATACAATTCATCGCCAAGTCTGTTAACACAGCAGCCATAAACATTAAAAAAACAGTTCAACTTTTACAAGAAGATTGTACGATTCCATTCATTTCTCGTTATCGAAAAGATACTACCGGAAATCTGGATGAAGTTCAAATTGAACAAATTGCCAAACTTCAAAAAGAATACGAAGCAATTGCAAAACGCAAAGAAGCAATCCTAAAATCAATTGAAGAGCAAAATGGATTAACTCCAGAATTAGATAAAAAAATACAACAAAGTTTCGATTTACAGGAATTAGAAGATTTGTATTTGCCGTTTAAAAAGAAGAAAAAAACCAAAGCTGATGTGGCTCGTGAAAATGGATTAGAACCATTAGCAAAGATCATCATGACTCAAAACAAAGAGGATGTTGATTTTCTGGCTACTAAATATTTGAACGATAATGTGACGAATGAAGATGCCGCTTTGCAAGGCGCACGAGATATTATTGCCGAATGGATCAACGAAAATATTTTTGTTAGAAAACAGTTGCGTCGCCTGTACGAGAGGAAAGCAACCATCACGACCAAAGTAGTAAAAACTAAAAAAGACGAAGAAGGCGCTCAAAAATTCAATCAATATTTTGATTGGTCAGAACCCTTGACAAAAGCACCTTCACATAGATTATTGGCAATGCTTCGTGCCGAAAATGAGGGTTTTATCAAGTTTAAAGTCGAAGTAGATCTTGATGAAGCCTATGATATTATTGACGAATTGGTTTTAAAAGGAGACAGTCCAGCTACGCCACACTTACAATTAGCCATTGAAGACAGCTACAAACGATTGCTAAATCCTGCTATTTCAAACGAAGCTTTGCAGGAAGCGAAAGCTAAGGCTGATGCCAATTCGATTCAAGTTTTTGCTACTAATTTAGGACAGTTATTGCTTGCGCCACCTTTGGGTGAAAAGCGAATTTTAGCTATTGACCCAGGATTTCGTTCAGGTTGTAAAGTAGTATGCTTAGATGAAAAAGGCGATCTAATTTACAATGAAACCATTTATCCGCATGCGCCACAAAATGAAACCGCTATGGCCATGAAAAAGATAAAATCAATGGTAAACGCCTATAATATTGACGCAATTTCCATTGGAAACGGAACGGCATCTCGAGAAACCGAATTTTTTATCAAGAAAATTGCTTTTGATAGAGCGGTTCAGGTTTTCATCGTTTCGGAGGCGGGTGCTTCGGTATATTCGGCATCAAAAATTGCTCGTGAGGAATTTCCTAATTATGATGTCACGGTTCGGGGTTCGGTTTCTATCGGTCGCCGATTGAGTGATCCATTGGCGGAGTTGGTAAAAATTGACCCAAAAGCCATTGGCGTAGGCCAATACCAGCACGATGTAGATCAAAGTAAATTGAAAGAAGAACTAGATACAACCGTGGTGCGTTGCGTGAATTCAGTAGGAGTAAACATCAACACGGCGAGTAAACATTTGTTGAGTTATGTGAGTGGAATAGGAGAGAAGCTTGCCGAAAATATTGTGAATTACCGTTCTGAAAACGGTCCTTTTGAGGATCGAAAACAACTTAAAAAAGTTCCTCGTTTGGGCGAAAAAGCATTTCAACAAGGAGCAGCTTTTATTCGAATTAAAGACGGAAAAAACCCACTGGATAACTCGGCTGTTCACCCCGAAGCCTATTCAATTGTGGAAAAAATGGCTAAAGATTTAAAGTTGAAAGTCACCGATTTAATTGGAAACAAGGAGAAAACAGCCTTAATCAAACCAGAAAATTATGTTACGGCTGAGATAGGTTTATTGACTTTAAAAGATATTATTAAGGAATTAGAAAAACCCGGTTTGGACCCTAGAAAAGCTGCAAAAGTTTTCGAATTTGACCCGAATGTAAAAACAATTAAAGACGTAAAAACAGGAATGATTTTGAACGGAATTGTCAATAACATTACCAATTTTGGTTGTTTTGTAGACTTGGGTATTAAAGAAAGTGGTTTGGTACACATTTCTCAACTCAAAGCAGGCTTTGTAAGCGACGTAAACGAAGTGGTCAAACTACACCAACATGTTACCGTAAAAGTCACGGAAGTCGATGAGGATAGAAAGCGAATTCAGTTGACGATGGTTTTGTAAAATAGAAAAATCCCAAAATTCAATACTGTTCATTGAATTTTGGGATTTTTACTATGTTAAGCAAACTATTTTTATTTTCTAGCGCTTATCCAAGAGCTCATTTTATCCAGCACTTTTGGTGAAATGGTTTGCTCAATTTCGGCATATTCGCTCATAGCACCTGTTGTACATTCCTGAAAAAGATGATTCATGCCTTGAAATTCGTAGGTTTCGAAATTTTTATTTTTAGCCTTTGTCAATGATCTTTTTATAGCTTCCAAATTTTCTTTTGCAGGTACTTGAAAATCCAAACTTCCGTTGATTGCCAAAACTGGAATCTTTAGCTTAGAAACATACTCGTCTGGATTAAAAGCGATAAAGTATCTGAACCAAGTATTCGTTACTTGTTTTTTAACATCGTCTGGCAATTTTTCTGAGGATGAATTTATAAACTTTTCAAAGTCGGAATCAAAAGTGCTGCCTTTGTAATTTTTTATAAAATCATAGATCATTCGGTTTAGTTTACCGCTTTTTTGAAGCGCTTCTTCACTCATTCCCGCTAGTTTTCCCGCCAAATAATTTTGCAGTACTAAAAGTTCGTTTATAGGTTGACCTGGCCCAGCCATCAACACCAAAAATTTAACGTCTTTGTTTGTACTAGCCACAATGGGAGCAATCATGCCGCCTTCGCTATGACCAATTAAACCAATATTTTCAAAACCTTTTGCTTTTAAAAATAGTACTGCTGCATTGATATCAGTAGCGTAATTGAAAGAGGTTTCATCAGCTGTACCTTTTGATGAGCCACCAATTCCGCGATCGTCTAGTCGGAGAGTTGCTATACCTTTTTTAGCAAAATCATCTGCGATTACCGCAAAGGGTTTGTGACCAAAAAGTGCTGAATCGCGATTTTGTTTTCCTGAACCGGTAATCATAATCAAAATGGGTTGTTTTTTATTGAAATTGTTCGGTTCAGATAATGTGCCAGCTAAAGTATTTTTGTCTGAAGAATTGATAAAAGTTACTTCCTCTGTTTTGTATGAAAAAGGTGCTGTTGGAGTTTGTGGTCTGTTCAATTTTGGCGCAAGCCCATCAACTTTAATTTTAGAAAGTATTAATGGCAATTCCATTCCACCTTGTTTAAAAGTACCGTTAATGCTTTCATTTGTTAATTTTCCGGAGTAGGAGATTCCTAATGCGGGTAGCTCAAGTGTTAATTGATCAGCAGTAAAGCTGGTTGTATTAACTGAAATATTTGTAGCCCCTTGTTTTGGACTGTTAAGAGTTGAAATGAGTTTCTCACCTTCTTTTTTAATGTGAAAAATCAGTGGCAATTTCATTCCTTGAACTTCTAGTTCGCCTTGCCAAGAGCCTGTTATTTCTTGTGCAAAAAGAAGTTGAATACTTAAAAGCAATACGGTTACAAGAGTTGTTTTCATTATTTTTTGATTGTGGTCTTAGTTTTTAGCAAATTGATTTTTATTCTATTCTCGTAAATGTTTTCCCAATAGTTTTCAATTTAAACTTCTACAAGCAATTAATCTATTATTGAAAAAACAAGTATCAAAAAAATTTACAAAAAAACCCAAATAGCGATTGTAGTTGCTATTTGGGTCTTTCTATTCTAGTTATAAAGAATTATTCTTTTGTAGAAGCTTCTTCTTTTTTATTGGCTGGTTCACCGTCTTTTGCTGCGTTCTTGAATTCTTTAATTCCGCTTCCTAAACCTTTCATCAATTCTGGAATTTTTTTACCTCCAAAAAGTAATAAAACGACAGCTAATATTATAAGGATTTCTGTAACACCTAATCTTCCCATGATAGTATAATTTATGCCGAAGCAAATTTGTAAATAACCTAATAGCAAAGGTATATAGAATTACTGAATACAAATTCATTTTGTAGCATTTATTTAATGTGCGAAGCGTTAAAAATTTATTAACGTCACTGCACAAATTGCTTTTTGTGTTGCTGTAAAGGCAGTAAATGCAAGCACAATAATTGTTATATTTGTTCAATAATTAATGAATATGTCCAAAAAAAGACAAAAGCGAAAAGTCATAAAAGAAAATTTATTCAACAAAAGGCGTCTCGTTATTTTAAATGAAGATACTTTTGAAGAAACCTTTTCATTAAAACTCACCTTAATGAATGTTTTTGTTGTAGCTAGTGTGGGTGCTATCTTAATCATTTTTGTAACTACATTTATCATTGCATTCACGCCATTACGTGAGTTCATACCGGGCTATTCGTCATCGCAATTGAAAAAAGAAGCTACTGAATTGGCTCTCAAATCAGATTCGCTTTCTAAAGCCATAAAACAGAATGATTTGTATTTAAAAGCCATCAAGAAAGTTTTAACAGGTGAGCTAGAATATGCCAAATTCAATAAAGATTCTATTTTAGAAACTCCCGAAGTAACAGCAGAAAAAGTAGATTTAGCTCCATCAGAAGCAGAATTGGAATTACGCAAACAAGTGGCTATCGAGGAACAAAAAGAAGCATCAAATTCGGCTGCAGCCAAAAGAAAAAGTTCGAAATAAATCGTATTTTACATTTCAAAAGTATCTCATCAGGATGTCATTAAAATCAATTATAGCAAAGATTTTTGCCAAAAATATTTATCAAAATACCCAAGTTTGGGCTACAAATCCAGTAGCGGCTCAACAACAGGTGCTGCAGCAATTAATCACTCAAGCACAGCATACGGCATTTGGCAAGGACCATCATTTTAATAAAATTACAACTGCGTCCGATTTTGCCAAGTACGTTCCCGTACGCGATTACGAAGCACTAAAACCTTATGTTGATCGAGTGGTACAAGGCGAAACCGATATTTTATGGAAAGGGAAACCGTTGTATTTTGCCAAAACATCGGGTACTACATCTGGAGCAAAGTACATTCCGTTGACCAAAGAATCAATGCCGTATCATATTGAAGCCGCTCGAAATGCGATCTTGCATTACATTCATGAAACCGGAAATGCAGATTTTGTAGATGGTAAAATGATTTTCTTGCAAGGAAGTCCGATTTTAGAAGAAAAAAATGGAATAAAACTAGGGCGTTTATCCGGAATTGTAGCGCATTTTGTTCCAAAATACCTTCAAAAAAACAGAATGCCATCTTGGGAAACCAATTGCATCGAAGATTGGGAAACCAAAGTAAATGCGATTGTCGAAGAAACGTTTCATGAAAATATGGCTGTGATTTCAGGGATTCCATCATGGGTGCAAATGTATTTTGAAAAACTGCATCAAAAAGGAGGGAAGCCTGTGGGCGAAATTTTCAAAAACTTTAATTTGTTCATTTACGGCGGTGTAAATTACGAACCATATCGGGCTAAATTCGAGAATTTAATAGGAAGAAAAGTAGACAGCATTGAATTGTTTCCGGCTTCGGAAGGGTTTTTTGCCTATCAAGATTCTCAAAAGGAAAAAGGAATGTTACTACTGCTAAACTCCGGAATTTTTTATGAGTTTATCAAAAGTGACGAATTTTATACCGAAAATCCAAGACGTTACACCATAGGTGAAGTAGAATTGAATGTCAATTATGTTTTGATAATTTCTACCAATGCAGGACTTTGGGGATACAATATTGGCGATACCGTTCAGTTCACGAGTTTAAAACCGTACCGAATAATTGTATCGGGCAGAATCAAACATTACATATCGGCTTTTGGAGAACATGTTATTGGTAAAGAGGTAGAAAGTGCTTTGCAAGAAGCCATTATCGGAACATCAATCAGAATTAATGAGTTTACAGTAGCACCACAAATCACGCCAGCCGAAGGATTGCCGTATCACGAATGGTTTATAGAGTTTGATTCCGAAGGATCGGAAGAACCACAAAATTTAGAGAATTTTGCGGAGGCGCTAGACAATGCCATGCGCAAACAAAATGTTTATTATGACGATTTGATAGTTGGTAAGGTGTTGCAAAAAGTGGTGGTTACTAAAGTGGTTAAAAATGGTTTCCAAGATTATATGAAATCGATTGGTAAATTAGGCGGCCAAAATAAAGTACCGCGCTTGTCTAATGACAGAAAAATAGCAGATTTGTTAAAGACCCAATAAATGTCATACCTTTGCAGGTTAGAAAATAAGTAGAAAATGAAAGAAACAAAAAACATATCTCGTTCGAGAGCACAAGAATCATCGGCAGCCATTGAAAAAATGTACATTACAATGCGCCACCTTTTCAATAGAGGATTTTACAAACCAATGGGAGTATCAGGTGATACGCTTCGTGAAGCATTATTAGCATTACGACCAGAGATTTACGGGAATATTGCCGAAGAAAAAGTAGAATTGAACGGACTTTTATACGTAATTGAGCGTTTGCCAGTAGGTATTGAAGAATGTCGTTTTATTAATCTTACTTCGGATGAAGGTTACTCAAAATCGCATTTTCAAGCGATTGTTCCTCCAAAAAGACGTCGTAACTGTTACCGTATTGATGAGGAGCAAATGAATGTGGAAATTACCAGAGGCCGATCTGATATTTATGATATCTTGACACACTTGACTTTTGTTTTTATCGAATCACATAAAATCAGAAACCGTGTTTTATTGGATGATGCTGGTGAGGTTTCTCGTGATTGGATCAAGCTTGAGCAGGCCGTTTCATCAAAGAAAAAGCTAACTCAAATAGAGAAAGAAAAAGCCATTTCGCATGCAGCTAACATTTTGGGTAGAACATTTGCTGAAGTTTTAGATATTTATGATGCCTTTGGTTCAGCAGCTGCTCCAGACCGTTTTTTACACGTGATTTTTTGGTTGGGTAAACTAGCCATTGAAGAAATTGTAGAGGATAATAAAAGAACGATTACTTTCAGCCCTATTTTAAGAGAGCGTTTAGGACACCACATTCACGGTGAAATTTGGGCAACCAATATCAAAGAAGTTTTAAAAGTCAATCAGCTTTTAGACCGACCAATTCACGTAATTAGTGCGAACATGCACAGTGTGATGAATTCGATTTTTGCTACCGAAGTGTTGAAGACGAAGTTCAAAGACAAATCCGATTTCTTTATTTATGAGGAGCTAAGTAGATCAGGTGCTGATGAGGTACGCAATCAAGTTACAGCTGTTGCTTTGAAGCAAGGAATGATATCATTACCAGACACATCAGGAACTAATATCGATGTGCAAATCTTTGATACAGCTAAAATTAATTGGGCCAAAACATCTTTTCCTACGGCGCAAGTAGACACTGAAAAACCAGTACTAATTGTTATGGATTATGCTTTTGGGGAACAAGCTTATGAAACTATTGATGAATTGTTGAAACCATTTAAGAAAGATACTTTGTTGAATGTAAAATCGGTTTCGATTATGGGTAAAGCAGGAATTCTTGAAGGCGGAAAAGGAGATATCATGATTCCTAATGCACATATTAACGAAGGAACTGCTGATAATTATTTCTTTGAAAACGAACTAACTGCCGACATGTTTGAAGGAAATGACATTGCGGTTTTTGCAGGTCCAATGGTTACAGTATTAGGTACGTCATTACAAAACAGAGATTTATTGAAGTTTTTCCACGATTCTACTTGGGGAATTATTGGTCTTGAAATGGAAGGTTCGTACTACCAAAAAGCCATTCAATCAGCCTCAAAAATTAGAAGAAGTGTACCAAGTGATATCAAAGTGCGTTATGCCTATTATGCTTCAGATAATCCTTTAGAAACAGGAAGTACTTTGGCTTCGGGTGGTTTAGGAACAACGGGTGTAAAACCTACGTATTTGATTACCATTAAAATATTGGAACAAATTTTCAACGTAAAATAACAATCCTATGAGCGAAAATAGGCCACTTAATTCGAGTGATCAAGAAGTTGATTTGTCTCAAATATTTTCAAAAATGGGTCTTTTTGTAGATCGTATTTTTTTGCGACTATTTGAAGGTTTTTTGTTCCTGAAACGAAATGTTTTGGTATTGATTGTTTTGTTTGTTTTGGGAGCAGGACTTGGTTTGTTTTTAGATAAATCCAGAACAGCTTATGATCATGAAATCATTGTAATGCCTAATTTTGGATCGACGGATTATTTGTATGGCAAAGTAGCTTTGCTAAATTCTAAAATCAAAGAAAACGACAGCTTGTTTTTGCAAAAATTAGGGTTTGATACGAAGTTGAAATTACGAAAAATAGAGGTAACTCCAGTTATTGACGTCTATAAATTTGTGGGTAATGACGAGCAGCGTTTAGAGTTGGTAAAACTCATGGCCGATGAAGGCGGTGCAGCAAAGTCAATTGAAAACGAATTAACGAGCAAGAATTATCCGTTTCATCAATTGTCTATTTCTACAGGTAAAAAAGTAGGTCAAGATGATTTTGTGAAACCTTTGCAGGCGTATTTGAATGATTCAAAATATTTCTCGGAAATCAAAAAAGAAAGTTTGAAAAACCTGGAAATGACCCGGAAAGAGAATGATTCGATAATCAAACAAATAAATACTTTAGTCAACAATTTTAGCAAAAATCCGAAAGGACCAGGCAGTAGTTTAGTATATTACAACGAAAATACGCAGCTTAACGACTTGATTAAAAATAAAGAGTTACTAATCAAGCAGCAAGGTAATAATCGTTTGGATAAAATCAACTTTGATAGTGTTATCAAAGAAATTAGTTTAGTGACCAACATAAAGAATGTAAAATCTATCAATGGCAAACTTAAATTTTTAGCTCCATTATTGTTTGTGGGGCTGTTCATATTTGGTAGCCTATTCGTTAGTTTTTATCAAAAACTAAAAGTTAAATACAATAAATAACTACCATGAAAGGAATAATTCTAGCAGGAGGTTCAGGTACGCGCTTGCATCCGTTAACACTAGCAGTGAGCAAACAACTGATGCCTATTTATGACAAGCCTATGATTTATTATCCTTTGTCATCATTGATGTGGGCAGGAATTAGAGAGATCTTGATCATTTCGACACCACATGATTTGCCTTTGTTCCAACAATTGTTAGGCGATGGTTCTAAATTAGGTTGTCGTTTTGAATATGCTGTGCAAGAACATCCAAATGGTCTTGCCGAAGCTTTTATTATTGGCAAAGAGTTTATTGGAGGCGATAAAGTAGCCTTGGTACTGGGAGATAATATTTTTTACGGAACCGGTTTGTCACAACTTTTGCAAGCCAATAACGATCCTGATGGCGGTATCATTTATGCCTATCATGTAAACGATCCAGAACGATATGGTGTGGTTGATTTTGACTCGGAGGGAAATGTACTTTCTATTGAAGAAAAACCATTAGTACCAAAATCTAATTACGCAGTTCCTGGAATTTATTTTTATGATAACGATGTGGTTGCTATAGCTGCAAATATAAAGCCGAGTCAACGCGGAGAAATTGAAATTACAGATGTCAACAAAGAATATTTGCGCAGAGGTAAATTAAAAGTAAGTATTCTTGATCGCGGTACTGCATGGTTTGATACTGGAACATTCAATTCGTTAATGCAAGCCTCTCAATTTGTACAAGTAATTGAGGAGCGTCAAGGATTAAAAATAGGTTCAATTGAAGAAGCTGCTTTTAGAATGGGTTACATCTCAGCAGAGCAGTTAAAAACGATAGCACAACCTTTACTAAAGAGCGGATACGGTTCGCATTTATTAGAGATAATTTAATAATTTATGATATTTAATACAACCAAACTGGAAGGCTGTTTCATCATTGAACCCAAAGTAATTCAAGATGAAAGAGGCTACTTTATGGAAAGTTTCAATGCCAAAACGTTTCAAGACGGTGTGCAAAAGGAAGTTCATTTTGTACAAGACAATCAATCGTTTTCTACTAAAGGAGTGCTTAGGGGATTGCATTATCAAACTGGAGCGCATTCGCAGGCTAAATTGGTTCGTGTTTTGAGTGGCGAAGTACTTGATGTAGCAGTCGATTTGCGTCCAGAATCTGCGACATTTGGCGAGCATGTTTCGGTTGTACTATCTGCTGAAAATCAAAGGCAGTTTTTTGTACCAAGAGGTTTTGCACATGGTTTTGTTGTCCTAAGCGAAACGGCAACCTTTTTCTACAAATGTGATAATTTTTACAATAAAGAGTCGGAAGGTGGATTAAAATACAACGATCCTGCTTTGCAAATTGATTGGAAATTTTCGGAGGAAGATTTATTGATTTCCGATAAAGATCAAATTTTACCTAACCTAGATCAAGCCAAATGCGTTTGGTAGTGCTTGTGACCGGTGCCAACGGTCAGTTAGGCCAAGCCTTGCAGCATATTGCCTCAGGATACGCTGAAATAGATTTTGTGTTTTGCGACTCAAAAACGCTAGATATTACCGATAAAGCAGCCATTCAAAGTCAGTTTGAAAAACACAAACCTGATTTTTGTATCAATGCAGCAGCTTATACTGCGGTTGACAAAGCAGAGCAAGAACCTGAAAAAGCAACTGCAATTAACACAACCGCCGCACAATATTTAGCCGAGGTTTGTGATGAATTTAAAACGCAATTGTTGCACGTATCCACTGATTTTGTTTTTGATGGACTTGCGGAAGAACCCTATGTGGAAACCGATTTGCCTAATCCGCAAAGTGTGTATGGCCAAACAAAACTTGACGGTGAGAAAGCTATTCAAGCGGTTTTTGGTGCTTATTTCATCGTTAGAACGTCTTGGGTATACTCACAATTTGCAGGGAACTTTATGAAAACCATGTTGCGTCTGGGATCAGAAAGAGATTCTCTATCAGTTGTTGACGATCAAATAGGCACGCCAACACATGCAGTTGATTTGGCTCATGCATTAGTACAAATTATCCTTTTTGCATCAAAAAATCCTAATCACCAAGCGCATGGATTGTATCATTTTAGCAATGAAGGCTCCTGTAGTTGGTTTGAATTTGCTAAGAAAATTTTTGAGGTAAATAATGTTAGTATTGATTTGAAACCAATTCCGACTAGCAGTTATCCAACACCTGCACAACGACCAAAGTACAGTGTTTTAGATAAAGAAAAAATTAAAACTGTTTTTGGCATCTCGATTAAATCTTGGGAGGATAGCTTGAGAAACACCAAGCTATAGCCATATGTTTTCCGGATAGGCTTTTACAATAAACAAATGAAGAATGTTTTAAAAACCAAATTGACAAACGTAAAATGCCGGGAAATTGCTTTTCTGTTGGCGGTGTTTTTATTGGTTGTTATCCCAAAAGGAGGTTTTAAAATAGCAGGAATCCCTATCACATGGGGATATTTGTATTTAGGTTTTTTGTCGGTTTTAAGTTTATTTATTATTAGCCTTAAAAGCCAGTTTAAGGTACCAAATAAAGCTTTTATTGCATACGTAGCAACTATACCTTTCGTAGCCTATTTCACGCTGCATTTGCTTATTAATGGGTATCAGGGCAGTTTAGGAAACCTAATTTCGTTTTATGTAAGTTTTGTTTTTTTGCCGCTGCTGTTTTATGTCTTTTTGAGCTCTTTTCTAAAAAAAATAAACACAGCTTACATGGCTAATATCATTAGCCAAGCGGTTTTTATTGTTGCTTTGTATGGGATTTTTCTTTTTGTTTACAAGCAAGTTGTAGGGCATTTTCTAGAAATTCCATATTTAACTGTCAATGCGGGTGATTTAGGCGAATTAGATTCTTCCAAATTCAATCAACGTGGCTCCGTTAGTAAATTGATATCAACGTATAATAACGGTAATATTTTTGGGGTTTGTACCTTGATGTTGTTCCCGGTTTTTTATCAAAACACCAAATCAAAAATAAAAATTATCACAGTGGTTTTGGCGTTATTACTTACTTTATCGCGTACAGTTTGGATTGGTTTGATTTTTTATTTTCTGTTTTTGTATCGTAACCAAGTCCTGAAATTAGTTAAAGTTTATTTGTTGGGCGGACTTTTGTTGCTGTTTTTGGGATCAATTATTATGACGCGTTACTTTCAATACGGTTCGCTTGGAGGTTTTATTTTAGACTCGAATCTAGGCGGACGAATTTTGCAAATCAGAAAATCAAACGAAATTACCTTATTTGGAAGCACGGTTTACAATGCTATTGAAGAAATCGTGTATTTATCTATTTTTAAACAGTTTGGTTTGGTAGGATTGGCGTTGTTTTGCCTTTCTTTTTTTACACCCGTTTACCTTTTTTTAAAAACCAAAAACAACAATTTCATTTATTTCATGGGTGTAATCACTTATTTATTTGTGTGTTTAAGTGACGGCTGCATTTTATTAATTCCCACCTTAGCCTTCTTTTATTTCATTTGTGTTATGACTTTTATTAGGGACAATAGCTCCCAACAGCAGGACATCGCATAAAAAATAACAGTAAATACCGTATTGACGAACCAAAATATTCTCTGTTAAAAAAGCGAAGCAAAATAATAAAGTGACTGAAAAGTACAAGTAGTTTTGTTTTTGATAAGCCAATCGCAATTTGGTGAACAAAATCGTAACAAAAGCCACAAAAAGCAAAATGCCACCTTTTAAAAAGTAATCTAAATATTGATTGTGAGAGTTAATATTCTCTTTTGATAACTCCTGAAATCCATATTGATCATAACAAGAATTGAGTTGACTTTGAAGTATATTCGGGTTTGTTCCTAATAGAAAAGAGTCGCTAATGGTCTGTAAACTGCAGTAATTAATGGTGTACCGAGAAGAACTAGTGAGTTTATTTTGTAATAAAAAAACAAGATCGTCCCAATACCTTTGCGAAAGGGCAACCACAACACAAAACGTGATAAAAAGTACCACTACCATTTTTTTAGAAAAAGCCAAGTGATTACTTTTAATCGCATAAAAAAAATACAACAAAACTCCTAAAAATAGCATCGAAAACAGCATCATTCGAGAATTAACAATGAGTAAACCTGCAACAAATACCAAGCACGAAAAACTATAAAACACGTTTTTGATGGTGGTTTTGGCAGTACTGCTAATCCAAATATTTACAAGCATTAAAAACGCAACGCTCATCCATAAACTGAGATAAGTGCCATGAATTTGCAAATGATTCTCTATATTAAATCGAGCAAAATACCAGTTAAAATTATGGTTCGGAACATCAATGAGGTAAAATACAATTGTATACAAACTGAGCAATCCTACGCTGCCGCAAAAACTGAGCAGTATACGTGTTTTATGATTTATAAAAGTTTGCGATTGGTATAAAAAGCCACTGCACAACGGAATTGCAAATAACAATAAAGTGTTGGCTAGCAAGCTGACGCTTTTGGAACTGAAATACCATAAACAAACTGCTGAAAATAGTACAGCTGCAGAGATAAAAGGTAAGTTAAAAGTATTTATTTTAAGAGATCCTCTATTTATTTTGGTTAATAAAAGAACGCTGCAACCAATCATTGTAATAGATTGAAAGGCTTCCCAAAAATACAAAATGGGCGAAATAGCCAACAGGTAAAGAAGGACTACGAGTAAAAGATCATCTTTGAGCAGCGTTTTCATTTTACTATTTTTTTAAATGCATCTCGAATGCCATTTTGCAGCCAAAGAGGTAAATATTCGCGGATAAATTGAATCAATTTTTTCTTCCATTTTAATCGAAATAAATCCCATGTACTAATATTCAATTGTAGCGAATAAATTTCATCTTCTGCAATAAACCCCAATGAATTCCATTTTGTAGGATCGTTTTCATGTAAGTTGGTGAAAGTGGTATAATTGCTAAGATCAATTTTTTTCCAAAACTCAAAAAAAGCCAAGTTATCTGAGTCGTCCCGGTGCGACCAATTGGTTATTTTGGTGTAAATTTCGTCTTCGTCTCGGGCCCAAGATTGGTGCAATAAAATGAATTTTGTAATTATTTTATTTGAGTGTCTTGTGGCGCGCATGTATTTGTAATTAGGCCAATTGGTTGCCACTTCAATTGTGTCGAGCGAATCTTTTACGTACAGGAAACCACCTTCTACTTTTTTGAAAAGTGTAATCCATTGTACCTGAATTTCAACGGCTTGTTGCTCAGGATTATCTAAGTAGTGTTTGTTTTTTTTTAAAAAATCAGTAAAACCTTTAAAGTCTTTAAAATATTCATCGCTATCAATTTGAATGTGCCAGCCGCCTTTTCCCATGGCTTGTGCCAATAAATTGCGCTCTCTAGTATCATTTTGAGCAGGTGTATTTTCGGGGATGTAAAAGATATCTTCGTACAAAACAATTTTGTTCGAAACATCAAATTGGCGTACCCATTCAAAAAATTCTGGAGCAATGAATAACGGATTTCCACTCCAAGTTTTGCGTTCTCTATCTATGGCGAGCACAATCAAATCAGCCTCTTGATAAACTAAAGGAATGGATTGGTACAAATACTTAAAATCATACGAAACTAAAAATCCAACCTTAATCATGTTTGAAAAAATTTAATGTGCTATTGGTCCAGGTTTTATAATTTAAATACAGGCAAATAAAAAGCTCCGTCAAAAGTAAGGCTGCAATCATACCTTCAACATGAAAGTAATACGTAAGCGCAAAAGACAAAATCAAATTAAGCATCAAACCAATACCATAAGCACTAAAGTAAATATTTTTTTGCTCATGCAACACTACCGACATGTAAGCTGATTGATTTAATGCGGCAATAAGTGGTAGCGGAGACAATAGCATCAAGTACCAACTCGATTCCGCAATATTTTGACTACTCAAAAAAGGAACGATCCAATCAGCAAAAAACCAAATAATTAGCATTCCAATACTGTACAAAACTAAATACGTTTTGAAAATATAACGCAAATAGCGATTCAATTGGTCTAAATTACGAGTTCCTATTTGTACAATTTTCGGGAAAATACCTTGAAATAAAACGCCAATAGTATGTTTACAAAGCATGATTATTTTTTCGGCAACGCTATAAATACCAACAATTTTTGACTCAAAAAACAACCCTAAAATTAGTGTTCCGGAATTCAGTATAGAACAAATACTTAAGTTGGTCAAAAACATTTTAAAACCATCTTTTAATTCAGTAATAAGGGCTGAAATAGAAGTTTGGTGGTATCTAAATTCACATTTAAAATATAAATATAGTAAGGCTGAAATAAACTGTAAACTATCAAATAAGGCCAGAATAAAAAACACGAAAGCAACGGTTTTGAATTTTGGTAAAACCAGCATTAACGTGACAATTGCGCTTATTTTGAAAACAGTATTCAAGATAAAATATACGTTAATTTTGTTGAGACCAATAAAAATCCAGTGGGTATTTTGTGATCTCGAAAACAATAAGGCAAATAACGATAAGCACAAAAGTAAATTGTTTTGAATGTCAGCGTAAAATTGTACGCAAACCAACAGCAGCAGCATTGATGGGATGAGCAACATTGCTTTGGTGCTTATTACAGATGAGATATAGGTATTTAAAGCGAGCTTGTCAGTACCTAATTGACCAATTTTCACAGGTCCTAAAATACTCCAAGAGTAATCATTTATTACGGCAATATAGTTGATTAGGGAAATACAAATTGCGATTAATCCGTAGGTCGTTATTCCAAAAACACTAATGTAAAAAGGAATAAGCAGCACCGGAAAAAGGAAGTTGATAAAGTTGATGCCAAAACTTAAAAAGACATTTTTAATCACAATTGTGCGTATATAAAATAGAGGTTTCGCAAAAACGAAAACCTCTATGTTTTATTTCAATTAATTTTAGTAGGTGTTATTGTTGAGCATCATCTGCGCTCCCTTGTGAGGTCCACGCACCTGATTTGTCTCCTCGCATAGTTACCTCACCTGTTTCAGTGTCTAAGATAAATAAACAAACTTCACCGCTATCCGTGCGTTGAATTACTGACATTTGGTACCTGCCTTTTGACTCTTTTTCTGTTTTCTCTTTAGATGGTTCTTGACAAGCAGCTAGTAATGCAATCATGGCAATACTAAAAACTATTTTCTTCATTTTTTTTCCTTTTAAAAATCAATTCAAATGTAATTTTTTTAAAGCACACTACAAAATTATTCGAGTGAGAGCCTTTTTGATAGTCGATTTTTAAGTGGTAAAAAGCACCAATTAACTTTATAAACTGTCTTGATGTTTGTACAATGATAATTCTTATAAATCCAATAAAAAGCTACCTTTGTTGAAATAGATTTTTGATCAAACAGAATACTGAAAGCCTATGAAAAAAATTGTTATGCGACTAGTAGATGCTCTTGCTTATGTTTGCAGCTTTCTAATGTCGTATTCGGTCATAAAGTACAGCAAGTATTTTAAGAACAGAATCTACGCTTTCATGGTCAAAAGAAACTTTAAAAACTGTGGTTCCAATTTTTACCTTGAAGCACCTATTTATCTTCATAATGCGCAGAACATTACCATTGGTGACGATTTTTACTGTTTTGAACGCTTGCGACTAGAATGTTTTGAGCGCCACAATGGCTATTCTTTTCAACCCAAAATCACCATTGGAAACAATGTAAGCATCAACTACGATTGTCATATCGCCTGCATCAACTCGATAACAATAGGTAACAATGTACTATTGGCTAGCAGGGTATTTATCACCGATCATTTTCATGGTTCGGTTGATGCAATTTCGTTACAAACTGCGCCAAACAAACGTCCTCTAGTCAGCAAAGGTCCTGTAGTTATTGAGGATAATGTATGGATAGGCGAGGGTGTGAGCATTATGCCAAATGTTACTATTGGTAAAAACTCCATCGTGGGTGCCAATGCTGTTGTAACAAAGAGTTTTCCAGCTAATTCAGTACTTGCAGGTAATCCTGCGGTTTGTATAAAAAGTATTCCATAAATGGAAAATAACATCTTAAAAAACGGTTACAGTATTGCCATTCCGGCCTACGGACGACCTGTAGAGTACGAGGCGCTTTTGCAATCTATTTTAGAAATGGATTTGTTGCCAAATGAAGTAATTGTAGCAGAGGATTACTCTAAAGAACGAAATCAAATTAGGCAAATAAGCGAGCGTTTTCAAATTCTTTTTAGTTCAAAAAAAGTGGTTTTACAGTACCACGAAAACGAGCAAAATTTAGGTTACGACGCCAATATTCGAAAATTGATTGGCTTGTCTCTGTTCAAATGGGTTATTTTGATTGGCAACGACGATTTATTCTTGAAAGACGGTTTAACACACATTGCCGACTTTTGCGAAAGGTATCCTAATATTGCTATGGTTTCACGTCCATTTATTCGTTTTCAAACTAGTTTAAATGAACCTATTGGCGTTTCGCGTATTTTGCCGACAGAAAGATGTATCAAACAAGGAGATGATCCCAAGTTAATTTTTAGGTCTTGCGGCTTTGTTGGCGGACTCGTTATCAATACTGCGTGGGCAAATGAAAAAGCTACAACGCAGTACGACGGCACTTTATACTATCAAATTTACCTCGCAGCCCATGCCTTTTGTGCACAAGGAATTGGTTATTTGGCACAGCCTTCGGTTGGTGGGCGTGCGGGTAATCCGCCTTTGTTTGGAGAATCCGCCAAGGACGGAGCGCATCATATTCCCGGAGCTTATTCGGCGAAAGCCAGAGCCAAAATGTGGCGTGGAGTTTTACAAATTGCTAGAGATGTGGGTGCACAGTACAATTACAATTTAGTGGATGCTTTGCGACAAGAGTTAATGGTTAGGCAAGCATTTCATATTTTTGAAATGAATGTGGGAGCAAGCAATGCTACTTTGAAAGAGTTACGAGCAGAATTGACCAAATTGGATTTGTTTAGTCATTGGCTGCCCAAATCATTATTTTATCTTAATTTTATTTTTGGCAAATACGCCTATTATTTTTATTTCTTAATTCGAAAAGTAGCACAATAAGCCCGAATGAAAAAAGCATTAATTAACGATTGGTATTATGTAAATGGTGGTGCCGAAAAAGTAATTCATTCACTCAATGCGATTTGGGATGATTTTGACCACTTTGCCTTAATCGATTTTTTGAATCAGTCTGATCGAGATTTTATTTTGAATGGCAAAAGTGCTGCTACCACTTTTGTTCAAAAATTACCTACTGCAAAGTCAAATCATCGTAAATTTTTGCAATTGTTTCCAAGCGCCATGTCTCAATTTGATTTAAGCGAGTACGATTTGATTTTTAGCTCTTCTTCGTCAATTGCCAAAGGAGTGCGCACCAAACCAGATCAATTGCATATTTGCTACTGTCATTCGCCTATGCGTTATGCTTGGGATTTGCAAGCACAATATTTGCAAGATGCGGGCTTGCACAAAGGTTTAAAAGGCAAATATGCGCAATTTGTATTGCGTAAAATGAGACAATGGGATTTACAAAACAGCCCTCAGGTATCACATTTTATTGCTAATTCAAAGTATGTTGCACAACGCATTAAAAGTATTTACCAGCGTGAAGCAACTGTGATTTATCCGCCAGTAAACACCTCTTTTTTTACACTTCAAGAAACGAAAAAGGAATATTTTTTTACAGCTTCCAGAATGGTTTCTTATAAAAAAATCCAACTTATTGTCGAAGCTTTTAACGAAATGCCTCATCATCAATTGATAGTGGCAGGAACGGGACCAGAGTTGGATGCGATCCAAAAAATTGCTAAATCTAATATTCAACTTGTGGGTTTTGTAGATCAAGAACAACTCAAACATTTTTTACAAAATGCGAGAGCATTTGTTTTTGCAGCTGAAGAAGATTTTGGAATTGTTCCCGTCGAGGCTCAAGCTTGTGGCACTCCTGTAATTGCTTTTGGAAAAGGAGGCGTTCTTGAAACTATTCTTCCAGAGCAAACGGGTTTGTTTTTTCACGAACAAACTGCTCAATCCATTCAAGCTGCGGTCAAACTATTTGAAACCAAAAAATTCGATCTCAAAACGATTCGTGAACAAGCTGAAAAGTTCTCAAAAGAACGTTTTGAATTGGAGATAAAAAACTTTGTAAACGAAAAGTACGAACTACATCAAAAGCAGTTTGTTATTTAAAAAAGTAAACCCAATAATTATATCTATTTTTGTTTCCAATAAACTACGTTTCCCCATTTACTATGAAAAGAATACTTATCACCGGAGCTGCAGGATTTTTAGGTTCACATCTTTGTGACCGTTTTATTAAAGAAGGATATTTTGTAATTGGGATGGACAATCTTATTACCGGAGATTTAAAAAATATTGAACATTTGTTTCAATTGGAACATTTTGAATTTTACCACCACGACATCACCAAGTTTGTACATATTCCTGGCGATTTAGACTATATTTTACACTTTGCATCGCCTGCAAGTCCTATTGATTATTTAAAAATTCCAATTCAAACCTTAAAAGTTGGTTCGTTAGGAACTCATAATTTGTTAGGTCTTGCTCGAGTTAAAAAAGCCAGAATCCTTATTGCCTCCACTTCTGAAGTATATGGCGATCCTTTGGTACACCCACAAACAGAGGAATATTATGGCAACGTAAACACTATTGGCCCACGCGGCGTTTATGACGAAGCCAAACGTTTTCAAGAATCAATCACTATGGCGTATCATACCTTTCATGGTGTAGAAACCCGCATTGTTCGAATTTTTAATACCTACGGACCAAGAATGCGCCTCAATGACGGACGTGTTATTCCTGCTTTTATCGGTCAAGCTATTCGTGGCGAGGACTTAACTATTTTTGGCGATGGCATGCAAACCCGTTCTTTTTGCTATGTTGACGATCAGGTAGAAGGTATTTTTAGGTTATTACATTCGGATTATGCTTTGCCCGTAAATATTGGAAACCCAGACGAAATCACTATTAAAGATTTTGCTGAAGAAATCATTAAACTCACAGGTACCAACCAAAAAGTGGTGTACCATCCGTTACCTATAAATGATCCGTTACAGCGACAACCGGATATTACCAAAGCTAAAGAATTACTTGGTTGGGAGGCAAAAGTGGGTCGTGCCGAAGGAATGAAAATTACTTATGAGTATTTTAAATCCTTATCACCAGAGGAACTTTCTAGAGAAGAACACAAAGATTTTTCGAAATATATATTTTAAATTGAGTTTTTGGGTTGATTGGAAAAGTTAACCTAGAAGTAAATTGGTGTTATGAAAAGGCTAGTTTAAGTAGAGGTTAAATTATACAAAAGTTTCAATCAATCAGCCAAAATACTCCTCCAGAAAAGTTATTTTAGCCCAACTTAGTAAATGACAAGTGCGAATTGCGTACTATTTTTAATTCGAACCAAAAGTGAAAACCAAAACAGGAAGATATTCGGGCTACATTCGTCCTTTTTCTTTTATAGTTGATATGAGCATTCTCAATATAGGTGCAATTTATCTGACTGATTTTCCTATGCATTTCATTTTGTACCCGCTCAGTATTAGTTTGAGTTGGTTCATCATTGCTGCAAGTTTGGGTTTTTACGAAGTGTACCGATATACCAAAGTAATCGCTATTCTTAATTGTGCTTTAAAACAAGTTATTTTGTTTGGTCTTTTTTGCATGGCTTTGGCCTTTTTTCATTCTGATAACTCGAGTTTTTATAAAATAGTCTCCTACACAAGTACAACATTTGCCCTAATCATGACGGTGAAATTGTGTATTTACTACTTTCTTAAAAAATTCAGAGTGCTTTACGGAGGGAATTTCCGAAAAGTAATATTGGTAGGAAATGCCAAAAGCGTGTCTCCGTTGCAACATTTTTTTACCGAAAATCCAGATTACGGCTATCAATTAGAACATGTTTTTGACCTAGAAAAAGAGAAATCAATGCAATTGCAAAAATGTTTTGCATTTGTTTTAGAAAATAAAATTGATGAGATTTATTGCGACATGGGCGAATTAAGTCAAAAACAAATTAATGATTTGGTGTATTTTGCAGATAACAATTTGAAAACACTCAAGTTTATTCCTAGCGAAAAACAAATTCTGTCTCGTAATTTCACTTTTGAGTATTACGATTATATTCCGGTAATTTCCTTGCGTAATATTTTGCTTGATGATACACTCAATAAATTTATAAAACGCATTTTCGATATCGTATTTTCATTACTGGTAATTGTTGGCGTTTTATCTTGGCTCAGTATTATACTAGCCATCATAATCAAATGGCAATCCAAAGGACCGTTGTTTTTTATTCAAAAAAGAAACGGTTTGAATTATAAAGAATTCAATTGCTACAAGTTCAGATCGATGGAAATTAACGATGAAGCACACATCAATCAGGTTCGAAAAAACGATGCTAGAGTGACAAAAATAGGTCGCTTTATGCGCAAAACTAGTATTGATGAATTGCCTCAATTTTTTAATGTATTGCTAGGAGACATGTCGGTTGTAGGCCCAAGGCCGCACATGGTGAGTCATACCGAAATGTATGCACTAAAAATAGATAAGTTTATGGTGCGTCATTTTGTGAAACCAGGAATTACCGGCTTGGCGCAAACCAAAGGGTATCGTGGGGAAGTCGAAACCGACGAAGACATCATCAACCGTGTGAAATACGACATTTTTTACATGGAAAATTGGTCTATTTTGCTAGATATAAAAATCATATTCGACACTATTTACAACACCTTACGGGGCGATACTAAAGCGTACTAACATGCATAACGAATTGGTATCGATACTCACTCCTTCTTTTAATTCTGCTCCATTCATAGCAGCAACAGTCGCATCGGTACAAGCCCAAACCCATACCAATTGGGAGTTAATCATTATTGACGATGCTTCTTCCGATGAAACGGTTACTATTGTCAAAGCTTTGGCACAAAATGATAGTCGCATTCAATGTATTGCATTGCTAAAAAATCAAGGAACAGGTGTAGCCAGAAATACCGGATTGCAAGTAGCCAAAGGAAGATATATTGCATTTTTAGATGCTGATGATCTGTGGAAACCGCACAAGTTAGCTTCCCAAATTGCGTTCATGGAAAAGCAACAATTGGCCGTGACTTATTCTTTTTACGATTGCATAGATGAGGTTGGATTATCGCTGAACAAAACCATTACCGCACCGCTAGTATTGCGATACCAGCACTTATTTTTTTGCAATTTTGTTGGTAATCTCACAGGTATTTATGATAGAAATATTTTAGGTACTGTACCTATTCCTACTGCCCGAAAACGGCAAGATTGGATGCATTGGTTGTCCATTTTACAAAAAACAAAAACAGCTCACGTAGTACCTGAAAGTTTGGCCTACTATCGCGTCAGAAACAACTCTATCTCGGCATCAAAGTTGGAGTTGATCAAGCATAATTTTGCAGTCTACACTCAATTTCATGGTTACAATTTTTTAAAGGCAAGTTTTTGTATGATAGGTTTTTTGGCAGTGCAACTTTTGATAAAACCTAGATTTAAAAAATAACTACAACAACGAACTAAATTGTTTTAATTTACCTCGTTGGCTACGGTTTAAAGTTTCTTTACGGGTAAATATAAAATGCAAGTTGGGTTCTAAATACAAGGCAATAGCGGCTTCAATTTTTTGTATTTGTTCATATAGTAATGCTGTTGTGCTTACATACTCAATCTCAAACTGATCCAAAGCAGTTTGTTTGATTATGAATTCTTTCACATTGCCATCATCTTCAATAATGCTTTTGGTCACATAATAAAAAGTTAAGCCTGCTGCTTTTTTTCCGCTAGGCAAAACAGCCACGTCATTTGTACGACCTATTAGTTCTTTTAAAATAGGTTTTTGGAGTGTACTTTTTTCATCAAGCGTGCCAATATCGCCAATATCATAGCGAATAAAAGGATGTGCTTTATTAAACAAAGAGGTAATTACAACGCGTCCGGCAGTGCCATTTGGAACTATTTGGTTTTGATCATCCAGAATTTCAACAAACAGTGTTTCGGCATTTACTTGCCACTCATTTTCAAGGTTCTGAAACGCAATTAAATCTAGTTCTGAGGCACCGTATTCATTCACAACTGGAATTCCGAATTGATGTTCGAGCAGTATTTTATCTGAAGCAAAAAGCATTTCGGAGGTGACAATACACACTTTTAAGCTCGGACAAATGTTCTTTAAAACGATATTTTGCTGTTGCAGATATTTAGCAAATACTACAATTGCACTGGTGTAACCGTTGATGTAATCGAATTTTTTAGTTTGAAAATGCTGTACATAATTAGCCAAAACTGCATCTGATAAATCAAAAATCGGGAAACGATATCGCTTGCCCAACCAATCTTTAAAACGTTCTTTTTTATAGCCAACAAAATCAAGCGGAATACCATAAAAACGTGCTTGATAGGAAGAGTTAAAATCAATGCCGTACCAACCAAATCGGTATTTATTGGATGCCCAAGTCATGGCGTGCGACCATTTATCTTTGGCAAATACAAATGGAGTACCGCTAGATCCTGAGGTTTTATTGGTATATAAAGTTTTTGACTTGTAAGGTAAAGACAATCGATCTTGCAAGGTCGTTTGTAAATTAACTTTGGTCAAAACAGGCAAGTCTTCCCAATTTGGTGATGAATTTTGTCCTACCAAATCGGCATAAAATGGATTGTTTTTCAGGTGATAAGCAACTATTTCCTGTTTTTTTTGCGCCAGAAAACTTTGGTGTTCTTCTGTTGACATTGCATTGATAGCACGCAACTCAGCACAAGCTTTTTGGATTGGAAAGCCATTGAGTTGAAGCGATAAATCAAATAATGGAAGCATAGAGCGGTAGCAATTTTTTCAAAAATAATATTAAGTAGCAACTTAAGCGTGGTAAAAGGGAAGTTTTTAGTAATTAATTATTTTTTGAGTGCAAAAGCAATTATTTTTGTGCCACAACTAAAAACAACACACATGACTATTTTACTTTTGGGTTCTGGCGGTAGAGAACATGCTTTTGCATGGAAAATGCTTCAGAGTCCGCTTTGCGAAAAACTTTTTGTAGCCCCAGGAAATGCAGGTACCGCTGCCATTGCAACCAATGTAGCTATTAGTCCAACTGATTTTGATGCACTTAAACTTTTTGTGCTAGAAAATCAAGTAAACATGGTTGTGGTTGGTCCAGAAGATCCTTTGGTGAAAGGTATTTTTGATTATTTCCAAAAAGATCCACAATTGAGTTCAATTCCGGTAATAGGACCCTCTCAACTAGGAGCGCAACTAGAAGGTAGTAAAGAATTTGCTAAGGAATTTTTAATGCGACATGCCATTCCTACTGCTGCTTATGATAGTTTTACAGCCGAAACAGTAGAGAACGGTTGTGCTTTTTTAGAAACTTTACAACCTCCGTATGTATTAAAAGCAGATGGTTTGGCAGCCGGAAAAGGGGTGTTAATTATCCAAGATTTAGACGAAGCCAAACAAGAATTACGAAATATGCTAGTTCACCAAAAATTTGGTGCAGCGAGTGCTAAAGTGGTTATTGAAGAATTTCTTGATGGTATTGAGTTAAGCTGCTTTGTTTTGACTGACGGAAAAAGCTATAAGATTTTGCCAACGGCCAAAGATTACAAACGTATTGGCGAAGGTGATACCGGTTTGAATACAGGCGGTATGGGAGCTGTTTCTCCTGTGCCTTATGTTGATGCTGTTTTGATGGAAAAAATTGAAACTCGCATTGTAAAACCTACTATTGATGGGTTTCAAAAAGATGGAATTCCGTATAAGGGATTTGTTTTCATCGGACTCATCAATGTAAACAACGAACCTATCGTAATTGAATACAATGTGCGTATGGGCGATCCTGAAACCGAAGTAGTTATTCCAAGATTAAAAACTGATTTAGTCGAGCTGTTTTTGGCTGTAGCCGATCAACGTTTGAACGAAATAGAGCTCGAGATTGATTCTCGCAGTGCAGCTACCGTAATGGTAGTATCTGGCGGATATCCTGAAGATTTTGAAAAAGGAAAAGTAATTTCTGGACTTGAAAACGTAACTGATTCGATCGTTTTTCATGCAGGAACAAAACTAGAACAAAACCAAGTAGTAACTAATGGCGGACGAGTTTTGGCCATTACATCGTATGGAATTGATTTTGAATCGGCCACAAAAAAATCCTATCAAAACATAGATCAACTTCATTTTGATAAGATGTATTTTAGAAAAGATATTGGCAACGACCTAAAGTAATATCCTTAAAAAAATAAAACCTCCATCAGGAGGTTTTGCTTTTTTATTTTAAAAACGAATGTGCTGTGGTATCTTGATTTTCAGTACCTGCATCGTCAAAAATACGTAATTGCTTAATCCAGTAAACGATTGCTGCTGCACAAATAATCATAAAAATCCAGTTGATTGTGTTAGCTGCAAACCAAGAAGTAAGCTCTAATGAACGTAAAAAATCTAGTGGAGCAAATAAAATATCTACGAATAAATATTGTATGCCTTCAAAAAATGCCTTCATAATATGTCAAATTAATTTTTAAACTAAATCATTCAGTAATTCAGACTGCTAACGCTTCAAAAGAAAGATTCTTTCTTAGCAAGTACAGTTACTTTTTAAACAAGTCTTATATTTACCACCACAAAAGTATAAAATATCCGTATGATAACAAGTGTTTTTAGAAAATCTACACCGTTAAATTTTGCATTAGTGGTACTATTGATGCTGGTTTTCTTTTCGTTGTACCATTTGCAAGCACATCCTGCTGCAATAGCGGTTCTTGAATGGGTAAAAATCGGTGCTTTATTTTTAGTCTTGATCGGTTCTATTTTCTTAACTGATTTTATTGCTAAGCGCAACGGATTGAGTAAAGACAGTACTTACACTGTGTTTTTTTACTTTTTGTTTCTGCTGTTTTTTCCAAATGTGTTAAACAACACCAACCTGATTGTCTCTAATTTTTTTCTGCTTTTGGCTCTACGCCGATTGATTTCTTTGCAATCGCTTAAGGCATCTAAAGAAAAAATATTTGATGCCTCGTTGTGGATTTTCATCGCAGCCTTGTTTCATTTCTGGAACATTTTGTACATCGTATTGGTTTTCATCTCTATTTTATTTCACGTTGCCCGTGATTACAGAAACTGGATTTTACCATTTATCGCTTTTGTAGTGTCGGTAATTTTGTTTTTACTTTTTGGTACCGTATTCAATTTTGACCTTGTAAACTATCTTATCAACAGCGTTCAAGTTGACTTTGCCTTAGATTATTTTACTAATAATTATCAAAACGGAGCTCTGTCGCTCTATGCTACGGTGGTATTGTTTTTTGTGGTATCCATGTTGGCTACTTTATCTAACAGACCGCAGCTGTTGCACACATCTTATAAAAAAATTGTTGCTGCCCTTTTTATTGGTATTTTGGTGTATGTATTATCGGCTAATAAAAGCAACGATATTCTCATTTTTACCATGGCACCTTTAGCCATTATGGCCAGCAGTCACATCGAAATTCCGCAGGAAAAACTCAAACAAGAGCTCGTATTTGGTGTATTAATTTTGTGTAGTTTGTTTGCTTTTTTCTCTCAGTTATAGTTTTTTTCCATACGCCAAGTCGCCAGCATCGCCTAAACCAGGAACGATATAACTTTGTTCGTTCAATTTTTCATCTAAGGCCGCAACCCATAAATGACAATGGTCGGGCAAATGTTGTTCTAGGTACGCAATACCTTCGGGAGCAGCAATTACAACTGCAATGTGAATTTCTTTGGGAGCACTGTTTTCCATTAGTTTATTAAAAACAGCTACAAGCGATTGACCTGTGGCCAACATCGGATCTACAAGAATCAAATTCTTTCCGTTTAAATCAGAAATAGCTTGGTATTGTACCAAAATTTCAAAATTTTCATCGTTATTAGGGTGGTTTCGGTAAGCCGATATGAAACCATTTTCGGCATCATCAAAATAATTCAAAAACCCTAAATGTAAAGGCAATCCTGCCCGCAGCACAGAACACAATACCAATTGATCAGCTATAGCAGTAGTGTTTTTTGTACCAAGTGGTGTTGGTATTGCTACGGTTTTGTAGGTCATATTTTTACTCAACTCATACGCCATAATTTCGCCAATGCGTTCAATATTTCTGCGAAAACGCATGCTATCGTGTTGCACAGTAACATTTCGAATTTGCGCTAAAAAGTGATTCAATACGCTGTTTCCTTCTGATAGATAATGAATTTGCATGACGATTATAAGGTATTTAAACTTGTGATTATTTTTTGACGGGATAAAAGTATAAAAAGTATCTTTGCTTTTTAATATATAAAGATATGTTTTCAAAATTAGCGTACTCCGTATTCGAGCAGAGCATCAAGGATTATCACCAGTTTGATAATGTTGATCAGCCTATAAACAATCCTTATCCAAAGGATAAATTTGAACATTTGTTGTACCACAAAAACTGGATTGACACCGTTCAATGGCATTTTGAGGATATTATTCGTGATCCAAACATTGATCCGGTAGCGGCTTTAACTTTGAAAAGAAGAATTGATGCTTCTAATCAAGAACGTACTGATATGGTTGAGTATACGGATAGTTACTTTTTGCAAAAATACAGCCATGTTGTGGTAAAAGAAAATGCCAAAATCAACTCTGAAAGTCCTGCTTGGGCTTTTGACCGCTTGTCTATTTTAGCATTAAAAATCTACCACATGCAAGAAGAGGCTACCCGTGCAGAAGCATCGCAAGATCACCGCGACAAATGCCAAGCTAAATTGAATGTATTGTTAGAGCAGCGCACTGATTTGTCAACTGCAATTGATGATTTATTGACAGATATTGAAAACGGTGATAAATTCATGAAAGTGTACAAGCAAATGAAAATGTACAACGATGATGAATTGAATCCTGTTTTGTACCAAAATAAAAAATAATTTACGAAGCTATTCCAGCTTTCCATTACAATTCCTCACCCAAGCAGTGCCGTTTTTATGGGTTTAAAAAGAGCTTCCGTTGGTCGCTTTTTTAAACCCAAAAACGTTGCCGCTTGAGTTCCGGGATTTTCATTTCAATCTGGGCTAGAAAGCACAATAAAACACACTAATTGTTAATTACCGCTACACATATCGCTGTAATGCGCCTCTCCGCAATGGGAGATGTCGCCATGACGGTTCCTGTTTTAAGAGCACTAGTAAACCAACATCCACAACTTAAAATTACGGTTATATCCAGACCTTTTTTTAAACCTTTTTTCGGGGGAATCCCAAACCTTACTTTTTTTGCTTTTGACGAAAAAGAACGCCACAAAGGATTTCTTGGATTGTTGCGTTTGTTCCAAGATTTGAAAGGTTTACAAATTGATGCTTTTGCTGATTTACACAACGTTTTACGCTCTAAAATTGTCCGAAATCTTTTTGCGTTAAGCGGTAAAAAAGTAGCTGCGGTTGATAAAGGCCGACAAGGCAAAAAAGAACTCACTCGTGCGGAAAATAAAGTATTTCAGCAATTACCTACCATGTTTGAAAGGCATATAAAAGTCTTCGAGAAACTTGGTTTTACAGTTGATTTATCTCAATCACAATTTCCTGAAAAAGCAGTTTTGACTCCGGAAATTGCAGCAATAATTGGAACAAATTACAAGAAATTAATCGGAATTGCTCCTTTTGCACAATACACTTCAAAAGTTTATCCGCTCGATTTAATGCAACAAGTAATTGATCAATTGGCATTAGATACAACCCAAACTATTTTACTTTTTGGCGGCGGAGCGCATGAAATAGAGCAATTAAATGCCTTAGCGGTACAGCATAAAAATGTGGTGGTAGTAGCTGGAAAAATCAAATTTCAGCAAGAATTACAACTGATTAGTAATCTGGATGTAATGCTTTCTATGGATTCTGGCAATGCACATATTGCAGCCATGCTTGGCGTTAAAGTGATCACACTTTGGGGCGCAACGCATCCGTATGCTGGATTCTTACCATTCAATCAACCATTTGAAAACGCATTAACTGCAGACAGGAAACAATTTCCTATGTTACCAACCTCGGTTTATGGCAATAAAAATGTGCCAGGTTACGAGGATGCTATGCGAACAATTACTCCTGAAACGGTAGTTACCAAAATTCAAAAAGTACTTTAAATTTCCACCTAAGCTTTTTGCAATTGTTTTTATCACCTCCGATTGCGAATAAATAGCCTTTTCACGTAAGAAAAACTTTAACACATTTATAACAATTCGCAAAGATTACGTAGTACGAATAATACTATTTTTGGTCTGTCTGCGTTGTAAGTAACGAAACTAAAATTTAGGCTTGGCAGTAAAGTGCCACAATACTAGTTTTTATTTGTTTCAATACGCATTAACCAAAAACCAACTAGTATTTATGTCAAACTTTAGGGTAACTCTTGCCATTTTATTTTTTGTAACCTTTACAGCTTTTGCCCAAAAAAGCAAAGTATCCGGAACATTAACCGCCGGAAGCGAAAAAAAACCTATTTACAATTCGGTAATCGCGTTATTAACACCCGTTGATTCGGTGCTTTATAAATTTACACGTTCTGACAAAGATGGTAAATTTTTAATGAACAATGTAAAACCAGGCAGCTATATCTTGATGACTTCTCACAGTCAATATGCCGATTACTTGGATGATATTACCTTAACCGAAACAGATCGCAATTTAGGCAACATCAACTTAATGAGTAAAATGGAATTACTCCGCGAAGTGGTCATTAAAACCGGTTCTATTAAAATAAAGGGCGATACAACCAGTTACCGTGCTAGCGATTTTCAAGTGGATGCTAATGCTAACGTTGAGGAACTTTTAAAGAAACTACCCGGAATTCAAGTGGATAAAAACGGAACAATCAAAGCGATGGGTGAAACGGTTGAAAAAGTTTTGGTTGATGGTGAAGAATTTTTTGGTGATGATCCCGGTATGGCCGTTAAAAATTTACGTGCCGATGCTATTAAAGAGGTACAAGTTTTCAATAAAAAAAGCGATCAAGCCGAGTTTACAGGAATTGACGACGGAGAGACCAAAAAAACGATCAATCTTAAATTGAAAGAAGACAAAAAGAAAGGCTATTTTGGTAAAATTGACGGAGCAAATGAACCTACGGCCGAAAATGATTCACGTTACAACAGTAATATTTTGGTGAGTAGTTTTAAAGGAAAAAGAAAATTATCAGCTTTTTTATTAAATGGTAATACGGGTCAAGATGGTTTAAGTTGGGAGGACAGTGATAAATTTGGCGGTGGTGACGGTAATGTAAGTATGAGCATGGATGATGATGGAAATGTGAACTATGAGTGGACTGGTGGTGAAAATGATGACGAACCGTATATAGATACTCAAAATGGATTTATCAAAAATACAAATGCGGGTTTGCAATACAATAACAAATGGAACGACAAACACAGTTTAAATTTGTCTCCTAAATACAACCGTCAAAGTTATCAAAACAACAGTAGCCGAAATACGCAAACACAAGTAGGCGACACGCAACTCAATCAAAACAGCTCAACGGTAAGTAATGTAAATAGAGATAATTTTAAAGCAAACATAGTTTATGATGTTAAAATTGACTCGATAAATACCTTAAAGGTTACGGCAAAAACTAATTTTTACACTACCGAAAGTGACGAATTTACTAACGGAGATACTAGAGGAAACGATGGTTTACTGCGCAACAGACAAGAGCGTATGTTTACCACAAATTCTGATAAGCAGGCCCTTTCTGCAAGTGTTTTATTCAAACATAAATTTGCAAAACCGCGCAGAACCTTATCTGTAAATAGTAGCTGGAACACATTAAACAGCAATTCTAATAATTTTTTGAAATCAACTAACGAAAGCTACGAAGGCGGAGCTTTGGCTTTTAGTAATGAAGTAGATCAAAATAAAGTAGGCGAGAAAAACACACAAAATGTGAGTGTAAACACGACCTTTACAGAACCTTTGGGTAAGAAGATGGCTTTGCAATTGTCTTATCAAATTACAAATAACAGCGGCAATAGTAATTTTATCACCTACGATTTCTCGGACTTGAGCGGACGTTATGATGTAGTTGTTGATTCGTTATCCAATCAATTTGAGCAAAACATTACAACACACAAACCTTTAATTAAGTTGAGTTACAATGCAAAAAAGATCACTTACAGTTTTGGTAGTGGTTTTGGTTTTACTTTTTTTGATTTACAAGATTTATCACAAAACAAAGAGTATAACCGCAGTTTTACTAACTTTTTCCCGTCGGCAAATTTTTCATATAAATACAAAAGCAATAGTAACTTGCGCTTTAGCTATCAAGGAGCTACAAGACAACCTACCATTGATCAGTTGCAACCGCTTCGAAACAACCAGGATTTTTTTAACCAAGTTGTGGGTAGCCCAGATTTGAAACAATCATTTACGAACAGTTTTAATGTTACACACAGTACCTATAGCATTTTAACAGAAACCAATTTTTTTCAGAGTGTATCTTTTAGAACAACTGCAAACTTGATTTCTTTTAACAGAGATATCGATCCAGAAAGTGCAAAAACAGTAACTACTCCTATAAATACCAATGGAAATTTTTCGGCAAACGTTTATATGGGCTATGGTTTTAAATTAAAAAAATTAAACCTATTTGTTAATTTAAATCCGTCTCTTAATTACAACAGATCTGTAAATAGCATCAACAAACAAATTAATAATTCGGATAATTTGAACTCTAGTTTTGGTCTCTATATTAACAAATCGAAAGAAAAAAAATACGATTTAACTTTGAGCAACACCTTCTCAAACAGTCGTAATAGTACTTCACAAAACAATCAAGTTAGGTCTTTTAATACCAATGAGCTAGGTTTTAGAGTAGGTGTTTATTTAACACAAAAATGGAAAATTGAATCAGATTACAATTGGTACTCCCGTCAAAAAACACTTGAATTTCAAAACCAACTTTCTAACCAACTTTGGAATGCAAGGTTACAACGCACCTTTAAGAAAGAGGAGTTTACAGCTTATTTTTTAGTGAGAGATATTTTGAATCAAAACGAGGGAATTAATCGATTTATCTATGAAAATACGATAGGTGAGGAGCGTAACGACAGATTGAAACGATATGCTATGATTGGGTTTACATGGAATTTTAAAAACAAAAACGTAGAAGAAAAAAAATAGAATAAAAGAAAGCAATTTTCTTTAAATCATAAAAAAATACAACACTATGAAAACCTATTATGTATACCTAATGCTACTTGTTTTTACTAGCAATTGTTTTGCTCAGCAGTTTGTAGATAAGGCGGTTATTGAATATGAAGTGAGCACCAACCTTAAAAAAACAATGAGTAATGACAGTTGGAATGAGCAAATGAAAGAGAGCATATCTGATCTTAAAATTTCGTATTACAACTACACGTTTGACAATAATAAAAGCTTGTTTAAATTTGACCGTTGGAGTCCAAAAACTAAAATTCCGAATTACGAGAAAGAGGCAGATGAAGAGAATATTTGGTTTTTTGATTTTGCGAATCGTAAGATGAACGTTCAAAAACAAATTGTGGGAACCAATTTTGTAATAGCAGATAGCATTCCAAAAATTGAATGGAAAATTACAAATGAACATCGTGAAATTGCGGGTTACAATTGTAGAAAAGCTGTCGGCAAAATTTTTGACGAAGTATATGTTTTTGCTTTTTACACCGATGATATCACCATTTCAGGAGGTCCGTGCACTATAAATGGATTGCCAGGAATGATTTTAGGTTTATCAATACCACGTTTGTACACCTCGTATATTGCAACCAAAGTAGATTTAAAAATAAAAGACACGAGCATCATTCAACCCATAACAGCAAAAAAAATGTATGATTTGAATGGTCTTAAAACTTTGATTGAGGAAAAAACAAAAGATTGGTACAGCTATGGCGAAGATAAAGAAGAAAATAAGCGCCAGAAGAGCATGTTTTTATGGAATGCGTTCTTGTAAATAATTGGAGCAGAACAGATAAAAAAAATTCCAAATCCCAGCTTTAAAAGTTGGTATTTGGAATTTTTAATATTGGATGATTACTTTTTAAACATCATCATAATCAACATAAATCGTATCTGATGTTGGATGCGCTTGACAGGTAAGTATCAAACCATCGGCAATTTCTTTATCTGTAAGGATAGAATTCTTAGACATCTCAGCAGTACCAGAGGTAACACGAGCCAAGCAGCTGCTACAAATTCCGCCTTGGCAAGAGTATGGAGCATCAATTCCTTGTTTTAAAGCGGCATCTAGAACGGTTTGCTTTTGCGACATTTCAAAAGTAGTCTCTTCGTCATCAACCAAAACAGTAATTTTTGAATGGCCGCCCAATGATTTCTTAATCTCGTTTACTTGACTTGAAGTAGCAAACAATTCAAATTTAATATTGGATTCCTTAACGTTGTGCTCTTTTAAAACCCCAGAAACGGTATTGATCATTTCCTCAGGTCCGCACAAATAGAATTTAGAAAACTCAAGTTCTTTGTGTTTTGTGTTTAAAACAAAATTCACGCTTGATTTTTCGATACGTCCAAACAAAGCATTTTCAACTTTAGCTTGACTGTACACATAATGCACAAACAAACGACCTACATATTGCAATTGCAAATCGTGTAACTCTTGGTGAAAAATAGTGTCTTCAGGTGATTTGTTGCCATAAACCAAAACAAAAGTGCTGTTGGGTTCGTTGTGTAAAACCGATTTTAAGATCGACATCACCGGAGTAATTCCACTTCCTGCCGCAAAAGCTGCGTAGTTGCGTTGGCGATCAGCCTGAGGTTCAAATGTAAATTTTCCTTCCGGAGTACCTACTTCAAGAACGTCACCCGCTTGGAGTTTGGTGTTTGCAAATTGCGAAAACAAACCATTAGGAACGGCTTTAACAGCAATTCGAAGTTCATCACTATCAGGTGAAGAACAAATAGAGTAGGCTCTGCGAATTTCTTGACCGTCAAGAGTTAGTTTTAAGTTCAAATATTGACCAGCAATAAAAGCATAATTGGCTTTTAATTCTTGTGGTACATTAAAAAGTATGGAAACTGCATCTTTAGTTTCGCGTTTTACTTCTTTTATAATAAGTTTTAAAAAAGACGACATGTGATAATTTTTTTTACAAAGATACTAAAGTCAATAGGTAAGTTAAATTAAAGTAATTGAAAATTTACATACCTTGAGAAGTTATGTATAAGAATCTTATGTATATTTGTATTTCCAAAAGAAAATGAAAATGAAAAACTCACAATTGTACAAAGGAAGTCTGAATACGATTATCATGAAATTGCTAGAAGAAAATGGCAAGATGTACGGCTATGAAATCACTCAAAAAGTAAAAGCGATTACTGCGGGCGAGTTGAATATTACCGAAGGTGCATTGTATCCTGCCTTGCATAAACTGGAGGCCGAAGGAATTTTGGATGTTGAAATTGAAAAAGTAGACAACCGCATGCGCAAGTATTACAAACTAACCGAAGCAGGCGAGAAGGAAACCGTTAATAGACTTTCAGAACTCGAGGATTTCATCAGAAACATGCAGAGTTTAGTGAACCCTAAGCCTAGTTTAGAATTTTAATTTTTTCAAGATGAAATTAACCACCGAACAAATAGCCCAAATTGAAGAAACCTTAGTTTTAAACGGTCTTGTTTATCAAGATGTGAAGTTAGAAATAATTGACCATATAGCATCAGAAATCGAAGAAAGAATGAGTCATGAAGATATTTCTTTTGACAATGTCTATAAATCAGTTTTTGAGAAATGGAAAAGTGAATTAGAAATTTCATCTAGTAGTAATTGGCTAGGAGCATTTTTTAAAGCACCTCGATTTGTAGTTGACAGATTAGTCACTTATTCTAAAAGAGAAGCTTTACATATATTTTTTTTAGCTCTTGTTTTCGGGTCTCTACTAGCTTTTATAGTTTCAAATACATTTCAAAAAGAAACCTTTAAAGCTATTAGTTTGGCTTTACAAGTAACTTACACCATATTAATAGTGTGTACCAGTATAAGTATGATCTTTATTTGGAGATCTTCAATTAAAACTATGTACGGAAGATTGTTTCTTTTCAGGGGTTGGCTCGTTTTTTTATTTTGTGTACCGTTAAACATTTATAACAATCCATTGAAGCATTTTGATGCTACTAATTCTTTTTTACTAAATCTAGTAGGCTGTATATTATTATGTAGTCTATTTATATACTCTTTCTTTCAATTAATGTTGGCTGGTGAACATTTTAAAATCGAAAAAAAATTGAAATTAGTTTAGCCTTTATTTTATGAAACTAACTGCCGAACAAATAGAATGTATTAACCAAACCTTAATTTTAAATGGGGTGAAGTTTGACGATTTGAAACTAGAGGTTTTAGACCATATCGCTACTGAAATAGAAGAGAAAATGCAGAATGCAAATTGCACTTTTGATGTTGCTTTTAAGGAAGTTCTTGAAAAATGGGAGCCAGAATTTAAACCATCTTTTTCGGGATTTATAGGTTTTACAAATCCCAGAATAATGACTGTCAAATGCCACAAAATAGTAAAAAGACAATTTTTAACCGCAATTGCAATTTCATCTTTACTTACGGTCGTATTCTTGCTTTTTGTCAGAAACTCAAGCCTCGGATTGTTTCTTGCAGATATTCAAGGAACCCTGAGATCAGTAGTTCTTTTAGAATTTGGGTTGGTTGCTGTAGCTTGGATTTTAATTTGGAGGTCAAAACACCAAACTACTTACAGTTATTTGATGAAGAAAAAAAGCGCTGGCATAATGATCTTTTTACTTATGATGGGGATTGGTTTATTTCCAGTTAAAGTAAATCATCCTGATGTTAAAATTGCTTTCGTATCGGTTTTTGCAGCCATAGCTTACATTGTAATCACTGGAATTTACCTGAAACTAGCGTACAAACATTTTGAGTTTGTAAAGAAAATATCGCTTGTAAAACCATAAATCCTGACTTGGGTTTTCTTGATTATTTGTTTGTCCTTAATGGTTAAGACGCTTCGTTCCTCTGTATGACAAATAACAAGAAACAAGACAGTAAATTTCCGACCCTTAAAAAAGCAAAAATATAAAGTCAAAAGAGCACTTTTCTTTCAAAAAGAATTACTTCGTTGTAACATTTTCTGACTTTGACTTACTTACTAGCAAACCAAAAAACCAAATGATGATTTCAAAATTCCTTTATCTCGAGTGGAAGGCTTTCACAAGGTCAGCCTCCTTCGCATCTAACTTGGCACTAAAAATCCTGATGGGTTTTGTAGCGGCTTATTTTATTTTAATATTTTTAGGATTAGGAGTAGGTGCATTCTATATCCTCAAAAAAATGAAATTAGATCCTATTGTAACCGTAAATCAATTTTTGTTTTACTATGTGGTGATGGATTTGATAGTCCGCATGATGCTTCAAAAAATTCCGGTGCTCAATATTCGTCCTTTATTGAATTTTCCAATTAAAAGAGAAACCATCGTCCATTTTTCGTTAGGCAAAACAATCCTTTCGTTTTTTAATTTGTTACACGCATTTTTCTTGATTCCGTTTAGCGTAGTCTTGATTATTGAAGGTTACAATCCGCTATTGGTAGTGTTTTGGTACTTGGCCATTTACGCGCTTTTGTATTGTAATAATTTCATCAATATTTTATTGAGCAACAAAGACGGATTGTTTATGATTTTCTTGGGGCTTTCAGCGGTTTTAGCCGGCTTGCAGTATTATGAAATATTTGATATTACTGCCTTTATGGGACCAGTTTTTCAGTCTTTTTACAACACCTATTGGGCGTTTAGTATTCCGGTTTTGGCACTAATAGCTTTGTACATTGTTTCATTTAAATATTTCAAAAATAACTTGTACCTCGATGCAGGCTTATCTACCAAACACGACGAAGCAAAAACCGAAGACTTAACTTGGTTGAACCAATTTGGAACAATCGGTACCTTCCTAAAAAACGACATCAAATTAATCAAACGAAACAAACGTTCCAAAACCACAGTTGGTTTGAGTATCATGTTTTTATTTTACGGATTGTTGTTTTTTACCAATGGTATCCCAATGTATAACAATCCTACGATGCATATTTTTGCAGGAATCTTTGTTTCTGGCGGATTCTTAATCACTTTTGGGCAGTTCGTACCAAGTTGGGACAGCTCGTACTACCAACTGATGATGACACAAAACATCCCGTACCGTGGCTATTTGAGTTCAAAATGGTGGTTGATGGTGATTGCTACAATTATAACTACAGTAATAGCTGCGCCCTATTTGTATTTTGGTTGGCAAGTATATGTAACCATAATTGTAGGTGCTATTTATAACATCGGAGTCAACTCGCATTTGGTATTACTCGGTGGTGCATTTACCAAAACTCCAATAGATTTAAGCTCAGGCAAAGGTGCTTTTGGTGATAAAAAAGCATTCAATATAAAAACCATGCTCATCTCATTACCACAATTAGGTTTACCAATGCTGGTATATTGGTTAGGTTCAAGATTTGACAGTGCAACAACTGGTTTGGCCTTGGTAGCAATTCTTGGCGTAATTGGTTTTGCGTTCAAAGAAAAAGCATTTACCTTAATCGAAAAAACCTATAAATCAGAAAAATACGCTACCATAGCGGCGTACAAACAAAAAGGATAATTAGCACTCTCACTGAGCAAGCTTACAAATCCTTTATTTTCTTAACTTTCTTAATGGTTTAAAAAAAGAGACAACAACAAACCAACCTATTAAACTAAAAACAATGATACAAGTAAACAACCTTACCAAAACATACAACGGAACAACCGTATTAAATATCGAAGCATTAGAAATCAAACAAGGCGAAAGCTTTGGCTTAGTTGGTAACAACGGCGCCGGAAAAACCACTTTTTTCAGTCTTTTGCTAGACTTAATCCAAGCGTCAACAGGAAACATAGTAAACCACGGAATTGATGTAAGCAAAAGCGAGGCTTGGAAACCTTTCACCGCTTCTTTTCTTGACGAAAGTTTCTTGATAAGCTACCTAACTCCCGAAGAATATTTTTATTTCATTGGCGATTTACGCGGTCAAAACAAAGCTGATGTTGATGCGTTACTAGCCAAACACGAAGAATTTTTTAATGGCGAAATCCTAAAAAACAAAAAATACCTGCGCGATTTATCCAAAGGAAACCAGAAAAAAGTAGGTATCATTGCTACTTTAATCGGTAATCCTTCCGTGGTTATTCTCGATGAGCCTTTTGCTAATCTCGACCCAACCACACAATTCCGTCTTAAAAAAATTATCAAAGATCTAGCCGATGATCCGGCCGTGACCGTACTCGTTTCAAGCCACGACTTGCAGCACACCGTTGAGGTAAGTGACCGTATTGTAGCCATGCAAAAAGGCCAAGTGGTTAAAGACATTCAAACCTCAGAAGAAACCTTAAAAGAATTAGAAGCATTTTTTGCCGTTTAATTTCAGTAAAAAAACCCCTAATGTAAATTGCTAATTGTTCCAGTACTCACGCTATTTCAGTGTGAATATTGAAACAATTAGCTTTTTTTGTGGCGTAACCCTCCGTAAAAACTTCGGGTCGGGCTTTCCGCTCTATCTTTATTTTCGATCCAAAAATCGAAAAATAAAGGATGCCGCTGCAATCCCTTACGCACAACCATTGCACCTCAAATAAAAGGTCATAATTTTCACGATATCAAAAAGAAATGTATTTTTACCAATGCATATACTAAAAAGTATATTTCATAGTTAATTGATAAAAACGTTTTCCATTGAAAATCAATACATACAAATCCTTACTTACACTCCTTTTCCTTGCTGTCGTGGTAGCGTGTTCGACCAAAAAAAACACTTTTTTAGCCAGAAACTCGCATGCCTTGAGCACAAAATACAACATTCTGTACAACGGCCAAGTAGGTCTAGACAAAGGTATTAAGTCCCTTCAAATGGGTAGCGACGATAATTTTTGGGATATTTTACCCATCGAAAAAATGCAAGTCTCGGATGAATTTACACCAGAAAAAGCCAAAAATCCAGACTTTGAATTAGCCGAAACCAAAGCAACTAAAGCCATTCAAAAACACTCCATGAATATTGGTGGCAAAGAAAAAAATTTCCAAATAGATGAAGCTTATTTGATGCTAGGAAAAGCAAGGTACTATGATCAACGTTTTGTACCTGCTCTTGATGCATTCAATTACATTTTATACAAATATCCCAACAGCAGCAAAATTTACGAAGCAAAAATTTGGCGCGAAAAAACCAACATGCGTTTGGGTAACGATGCACAAGTAATCAAAAACATTAGTAAATTACTGGATGATCGTAAAGTACAAAAGCAGGTGTACGCTGATGCCAATGCACTTTTAGCGGCCTCTTTTTTGAATTTAGAAGAAAAAGACAGCGCAGTTGCCAAATTAAAGCAAGCCATTAATTTCACCAAAGTAAATCAAGAAAAAGCCAGATATCGTTTTATTTTAGGACAATTATACCAAAAAGCCGGCTACAAAGACAGTGCAGTAACAACCTTTCAAGAAATCATTGCAATGAATCGAAAGGCTGAGCGCAGTTTTGTTTTGCAAGCACATGCTAAAAAAGCCGAACTATTTGATTATCAAAACGGAGACACAGCTCTGTTTGTAAAAACATTCAATAAATTACTTAAAGATAGAGAGAACAGACCTTTTAAAGATTTGATTTTGCATCAAATGGCAGTTTTTCAAGACAAGCAAAACAATCAAAAAGCGGCTATTGCTTTGTATAATTCTTCACTCAAAACCAATTCAAAAGATTCGTATTTAGTGGCGTCCAACTACCGCAATTTGGGTGATATGTATTTCAAGAATGCGTCCTACGCCTCAGCTGCAAAGTACTACGATAGTACATTGGTCAAGCTAAAAAATAACACAAGAGAGTTTGCTAAAATTGAAAAAATCAGAAAAAATCTAGATGAAGTAATTGCCTACGAAAACATTGCCCAACGCAACGACAGTATTCTAAAAATTGTCGCTATGAGTCCAGAGCAGCAAAACTCTTTTTATGAAAACTACATTGCACAACTCAAAGAGAAAGACGAACAAAAAAAATTGCTTGAGGCTAAAAATAAAGAACTTCAAGAAAACCGAGAACGAAATGCATCTATTAGCTCTGCTGATCCTAGTGGTGGTTTTGATACCTTGAATGCAGCTCCGGTTCCAGGTATGGCGCCTCCGTCTATGAATCCTATTGGTGCTCCACAGCCTGGTAGCAGTTCTTTTTATTTTTACAACGCAACCACTGTAGCATTTGGTAAAGTCGAATTTAAAAAATTATGGGGCGATAGATCTCGTAATGGCAATTGGCGCTTTTCAGGAACCAAAGTAGGTAACACTGTTGCCGCTGATGAAGCAACTACAGCAACAGATACAACCGCTACCGTTGCTGCTATTGAAAAACCAGAATACAGTACGCTTTTTTATACCAAAAAATTACCCACTGATACAAAAAAATTAGATAGTATTGCCAAAGAGCGCAACAGCGCTTATTATAATTTAGGTATTGTTTACAAAGAAAAATTCAAAGAAAACGAACTAGCAATAAGAAAGCTAGAGCAGTTACTTTTGAACAATCCAGAGGAAAAGCTAGTGTTACCAACGCTGTATAATTTGTTTAAATTGTATCAAACAACAAATGCTACCAAGGCCGAAGCTATGAAAACTCGAATTTCACAGGAGTTTCCTAATTCTCGTTATGCGCAAATTATCAACCAAAATGCGCAAAGTACAACAGCAATAGCTGATTCTCCCGAAACGGAGTACAACAAATGGTATAAATTATTCGAAAAGGAAGACTTCAATACGATTTTATCTAACATTGATAATTTGATTGTACAGTTTTCTGGTGACGAAATTGTTTCAAAATTCGAATTGCTAAAGGCCAATACACTAGGTAAAGTTAAAGGACTTGCAGCCTACAAAAAAGCCATGCAAGATGTAGTAGACAATTATCCTAATAGCGAAGAGGGTAAAAGCGCAGCCTTGATTTTAAAAGAACAAATTCCAGTATTAGAACAATTGAACTTCAAAACAGCAGTAGTTAGTAATTACAAAATTTTATACCAAGTAGGCGCTCGTGACGATGAAAAGACAAAAGCTTTGGAAGCTAGTTTAAAAGCATTTTTTGAGGGTGAGAATTTGCAAAAGTTATACCTTTCTTATGACTTATATACTGATAAAAATGCGTTTATCACAATTCATGGCATACCTACACAAAATTACGCTGCAGATATCTTAACAGTTTTAGCAGAAAATAAAAAATACAATCTTATAACACCTGCTATAATTATTGCATCAGAGAATTATAGGATTGTGCAAATCAAGAAAAATTTAGAGAGTTACTTAGCCCTCGAAAAAAAATAATTATGTTCGATAAAAAACAAAAATCATACACCGATCTTTTGGGTAAAACCAATAGGATTGTTGAAGGAACCACTATTAAAGGAGATATTATTTCGCAAGCTGATTTTAGATTAGACGGTCACTTGGTGGGTAATTTTCAAACTGCTGGTAAAATTGTAATTGGCCCCGCCGGAAGTGTTACGGGAGATATTATCTGTAAAAACGCAGATATTGAGGGGAAATTTGAAGGCAACATCAAAGTTCAGGAACTTTTAAGTGTAAAGGCAAAGGCTAGTATTCAAGGACAAGTAACTGTTGGAAAATTAGCAGTAGAGCCAGGTGCAACTTTCTCTGCGGCTTGTTCAATGCAAATTCATTCTAAAAACCCAGAGGTACATGAAAAAGAAAGCAGAAAATAATGCCAAATGGTTGGTATTTCTAGCGATACCTTTTCAAATGGGTACCATTATTTTTGGCTTTACCTATCTTGGTATTTGGCTAGATGATAACTACAGTCAAGCTGATTCTTCTGTTTATACTATTGTACTTTCATTAATTTCTGTTTTTATTGCCTTGTATAATGTGATACGGCAAGTAAAAAATTTAAACAATTCTAAAAATGATTAAAATTTTACCTTTTCTAAAAGCTCTAATTCCTTTTACCTTATTACTTTTTGTCGTACAATATTATACAGTACAAACTTTTGGTTATCAAAAAGACCTGTTTTATAGCACACAGAGCGTTTATGGTTTTTTACTAATTACCACTTTACTCATATATATATTGTTGCTTTTTGTAAATCAAAATTTTCCTGATTTTACTGGCTTTGCATTTTTAGGAACGACATTTATAAAGATGATGGCAGCAGTGGTTTTTTTGTGGCCATTAATTAAAGCCGAAAACGTAGCAACTAATCTTAATATCGGCGCTTTTTTCATTCCATATTTCCTATTTTTACTTTTTGAAACCGTTTTTGCAGTTCGATTGATAAATAAAAGATAGGTTGACTGCAAATAATGCAATAGCGCTCAAAATTGATTTTTTAAAAACATCATTATAATTTTCAATTTTGAATTAAATATGTACCTTTGCAAAAAATTTTAAAAACGTAAAATCAGATACACAATTAATAATGGTAATTTCAAAAAAATCACTTCAATTCCTGTTAGTTACTTTTGTAGCGTGTATGCCGTTGGTAAATTTCGCAAACCCAGCCGCGGATAGTCTTCAAAATCATACCGAAAGCGTGGCAACTGTTGCTGATGCGCATGCTGAAGCGGGTCATTCTGCTGAAAAAGAATTCAATGCTACGGAATTGATCAATGAGCACATTGGTGATTCGCATGAATTCCATATTGCTGATTGGGCGGGTCACCCGATTTCGTTTTACCTACCTGTTATTTTATGGACAAACTCTGGTTTAGAAATTTTCTCAGCAGAGCAATTTCACCACGATAACGAAGGACATCATGTTGTAGATGTAAACGGTCAAAAATTGGTTCGTTTTAATGAAGTTATTTTTTACGCAGATAAATTTGAAACATTAACTGAAGATCAAAAAAAGAATGGTGCATTTGAATTTGATGCAAGACCTCTTGATTTCTCAATAACTAAGAATGTCTTCTCTATGTTAATGTCGGCTTTGGTTTTATTCTTCTTATTTTTTGCTGTAGCAAGATCGTACAAGAAAAACCCAAAAGCACCAAAAGGGATCGCTGGCTTTTTAGAGCCGTTGGTTATTTTTGTAAGAGACGAAATTGCAATTCCTAATATTGGAACTAAAAAATATGCCAAATACATGCCGTATTTGTTAACCATATTTTTCTTTATCTGGATCAACAACCTTATTGGTTTAATTCCGTTTTTCCCATTTAGTGCTAACCTTACGGGTAACATCTTCTTTACATTTGTATTGGCTTTGTTTACTTTTATCGTAACTACTTTCAGCGGAAGCAAAGATTACTGGAAACACATTTTGTTGCCACCAGTTCCAAAAGCATTATATCCTATTATGATACCAGTAGAAATTATTGGTATGTTGACAAAACCTTTCGCATTGATGATTCGTTTATTTGCTAACATCACTGCAGGGCATATTATCATCTTGAGTTTAGTCTCATTGATTTTTATATTCAAAACAGTAGCGGTTGCGCCAATTTCTGGAGCTTTCGTATTGTTCATGAGTGTACTTGAAATGTTGGTTGCAGCGTTGCAAGCTTATGTGTTTACGTTGTTAACTGCATTGTTTATTGGTCAGGCTGTTGAAGAGCACGACCACCATTAATTTGTGTTTTATTAATTATTAACTATATTAAATTTAGTATTATGGTATTAGCTGGAATCGGAGCTGGATTAGCTGTTATTGGTGCAGGTCTAGGTATTGGAAAAATTGGTGGTTCTGCAATGGACGCTATTGCTCGTCAACCTGAGGCTGCTGGAAAAATCCAGACTGCTATGATTATTGCTGCTGCACTTATTGAAGGTGTTGCACTTTTCGCAGTAGTTGTTGCGTTAATCGCAAAATAATTAAAGCTTAAAACTTCTTGATACGGTTGGTATCAAGAAGTTTTTATTTCTAAAACAAACTTTTTAAATATAAAAATATGAATTTAACAGCACCAGAGAGTTTAATATTTTGGACCTCTATCATCTTTATAGTTTTCTTTATCTTGCTTGGTAAATTTGCTTGGAAACCAATTTTAAGCGCTGTAAAAGGAAGAGAAGATTCTATCAACTCTGCTTTGGCTGCAGCCGAAACAGCACGTTTAGAAATGCAAAATTTAACTGCAGAAAATGAGCGTATTTTACAAGAAGCACGTTCAGAGCGTGATGCTTTGTTGAAAGAAGCTCGTGATATGAGAGAAAAAATGATCGCTGATTCAAAAGCGGATGCGCAAGCAGAAGGAGCACGTATGATCGAGCAAGCTAAAACGGCTATTGCTGCTGAGAAAAATGCTGCTATGGCTGAATTGAAATCACAAGTATCTACTTTGTCTTTGAGTATTGCTGAAAAAGTATTAAGAGAAGAACTATCTAACAAAGAGTCTCAAACTAAATTGATTGAGAACATGTTGGGTGACGTTAAATTGAACTAATTATGGCAAGTACTAGAGCAGCAAGTCGTTATGCAAAAGCAATTTTAGACCTAGCTAATGCTAAAGGTGTGGCTACTGAAGTGAATAGTGATATGAATAGTATTGCTACAGGTATCAATGGCAACCTAGAATTGAGTACTTTTATTCAAAACCCAACTATCAAAGTTACAGTAAAACAAAATGCTTTATTAGAAGTTTTTGCTGATAGCAATGCGGTTACTAAAGGTTTGTTTCAATTGTTATTTGAAAACAAGAGATTCGAAATCTTAGAATCTATCGCAGTTGAGTACGGGAAATTATTTGACTTTGCTAATGGAATGGAGCAAGCGCAAGTAACTACTGCTGTACCAATGGATGCTGCATTAGAAGAAAAAGTATTGGCTAAAATAGCGTTGTTATCTGATAAAAAGGTAAGCATACAAAATATAGTAGATCCAGCAATTATTGGAGGATTTATTTTAAGAATAGGCGACAAGCAGTACAATGCTTCTGTTGCTAACAGATTACAAGTATTAAAAAGAGAGTTAAGTAATTAGTTTATTGCACATTTAAGTGTTTAAATCATAAAGTAAGATGGCGGAAATTAAACCTGCTGAAATTTCAGCAATATTAAGAAAGCAAGTAGAAGGTTTTGAATCTGGTGCTACACTAGAAGAAGTAGGAACCGTACTTCAAGTTGGAGATGGTATTGCTCGTATCTACGGGCTTTCTAATGTTCAATATGGAGAGTTAGTGGAGTTTGACAATGGTTTAGAGGCTATTGTATTGAACCTTGAAGAAGATAACGTAGGTGTGGTACTTTTAGGACCATCTACTGGTATCAAAGAAGGTTCTACTGCAAAAAGAACACAACGTATTGCTTCTCTTAAGGTAGGAGAACAAATGGTAGGACGTGTAGTAAACACACTTGGTTTTCCAATTGATGGAAAAGGACCAATTGGTGGAGACCTATACGAAATGCCATTAGAAAGAAAAGCTCCTGGAGTTATCTTCCGTCAGCCAGTTACTGAGCCATTACAAACAGGTATCAAAGCAGTTGATGCAATGATTCCAGTAGGTCGTGGACAACGTGAACTAGTTATTGGTGACCGTCAAACAGGTAAATCAACTGTTTGTATCGATACTATCTTAAATCAAAAAGAATTTTACGATGCTGGAAAACCAGTATTTTGTATCTACGTAGCTATTGGACAAAAAGCTTCTACTGTAGCAGGAATTGCTAAAATGTTAGAAGAAAAAGGTGCTATGGCGTATACTGTGATTGTTGCAGCTAATGCTTCTGATCCAGCTCCAATGCAAGTTTATGCTCCTTTTGCAGGTGCTGCAATTGGTGAATATTTTAGAGATTCAGGTCGTCCTGCTTTAATTGTTTATGATGATTTATCTAAACAAGCGGTTGCTTACCGTGAGGTTTCTCTTTTATTGAGAAGACCACCGGGACGTGAGGCCTATCCTGGAGACGTTTTTTACTTACACAGCCGTTTATTAGAGCGTGCTTGTAAAGTAATTGCTGATGACGGAATTGCTAAAAACATGAATGATTTACCAGATTCATTGAAATCTATCGTTAAAGGTGGTGGTTCGTTAACTGCTTTACCAATTATTGAAACACAAGCTGGTGACGTTTCTGCATACATCCCAACTAACGTAATTTCGATTACTGATGGTCAGATTTTCTTAGATGGTGATTTGTTTAACTCAGGGGTTCGTCCAGCGATCAACGTAGGTATTTCGGTATCACGTGTTGGAGGTAACGCTCAAATTAAATCAATGAAAAAAGTATCAGGTACTTTAAAACTAGATCAAGCACAATTCCGTGAATTGGAAGCGTTTGCTAAATTTGGTTCTGATTTGGATGCTGTTACTTTAAACGTAATTGAAAAAGGAAAAAGAAACGTTGAAATCTTGAAACAAGGTTTGAACGACCCTTATACTGTAGAAGATCAAGTAGCTATTATTTACGCAGGTTCTAAAAACTTGTTGAAAAATGTTCCTGTGAACAAAGTAAGAGAGTTCGAGAAAGATTTCTTAGAATTCTTAAACGCTAAGCACAGACCTACACTTGATGCTTTGAAAGCAGGAAAGTTAACAGACGAAATTACAGATGTAATTGAAACTGTAGCTAAAGAATTATCAGCAAAATATAACTAAAAAAAGTATTAAGTATTAGGTATTAAGTATCAAGGTTTTGTTCTTGGTCTTAATACTTAATACTTAAATCTTAATACTTAAAGAACAATGGCAAACTTAAAGGAAATCCGTAATAGAATTACTTCCGTTTCATCGACGATGCAAATTACATCGGCTATGAAAATGGTTTCTGCAGCAAAGCTAAAGAAAGCACAAGATGCGATCACAGCAATGCGCCCTTATGCCGAAAAATTAACGGAATTATTGCAAAATCTTTCTGCTACTTTAGAAGGTGATGCCGGTGGTGAGTACACTACACAACGCGAAGTAAAAAAAGTGTTGTTGGTGGTTATTACTTCTAACAGAGGTTTAGCAGGTGCGTTTAACACCAATGCCATCAAAGAAGCAAAAAACCGTGCCGATTACTATACAGGAAAACAAGTTGATGTTTTTGCTATTGGTAAAAAAGGAAACGATGTTTTGAGCAAAACTTTAAACGTTGTTGGTAATCAAAGTACTGTTTTTGATGATTTGACTTTTGATAATGTTGCTAAAATAGCGGATACTTTAATGGAGAAATTCGTTGGAGGTGAGTATGACAAAATTGAGTTGATTTACAACCAATTTAAAAATGCTGCTACGCAAATTGTTCAAACAGAGCAATTTTTACCGTTGGCATCTTTAAAAGCCAATGCTGCTGAAACTGCTGGTGATTATATTTTTGAACCATCAAAAGAAGAAATCGTGTTGACTTTGATTCCAAAATCTTTGAAAACACAATTGTATAAAGGTATTCGTGATTCTTTTGCCTCTGAGCACGGAGCACGTATGACAGCAATGCACAAAGCAACTGATAATGCAACTGAATTGAGAAATCAATTGAAATTAACTTATAACAAAGCGCGTCAAGCTGCAATTACTAACGAAATTTTAGAGATTGTTGGTGGAGCAGAGGCTTTGAAAGGATAAGAAAAACTTAGTTTTTCAAATCTTCAAAATGCGAAGTTTTGAAAGAGTTAACATATTTTGTTTTATAATACAAAGAGTCAACTTCGGTTGGCTCTTTTTTTTATACTTTGGTTTGCGACAAGTTAAATATCCTCATTAAGTTCATAAACATATTCGTTTTCCTTGTTTTTTCTTTTTCTATTCCTCTGATTTTTTCTCTAATTTTACATTTTTAAAACGAACATGGATTTACACCTTATAGAACTTACTACCAAAGAACAAATGTTGGCGCAATACGCTGTCATGCTACATTTGTATACCAACTTCACTTACGAAAAATACGATGCCTATCTTACGGATATGATTCCGCACAACTACAAGCAAATTGCTGTTTTTGAAGGTGATGTTTGTGTAGGACTTTCTGGTTTGTGGTCTGGAACAAAGCTTTGGTCAGGCAAGTACCTCGAAATTGATAATTTTATCGTTCACCCTGATCACCGTAAAAAAGGAATTGGTAAAAGGATGACCGATTATGTAGATGCGAAAGCCAAAGAACTTGGTTGCACTATGATTGTACTTGATGCTTTTACAGGAAACTTCAATGCACATCGTTTTTATTACAACCAAGGATATGCTCCCAAAGGTTTTCATTTCTTAAAAATTATCAACGAAGACGGTTTGTCTTAAGAATGCTGCTTTTGATAGAAAACAGTTTTCACAAATCAAGTAGGATATCTGCTTCATCAATGGTTAAAGTAACCACACAATTGCCTATTTTTGTTCCTATTGACCTCTTTAAAAGAAAATAATTTTGGGTTTATATAAAAATCTTTTTAAACAAACAGTCATTTACGGACTCGCTACGGTTGTCCCGCGAATGTTCAGTTTTATTTTGGTTCCATTATACACTGATTTACTTCCTAAAGCCGAATATGGTAAGGTTTCTGTCATTTTTGCCTACATGATTTTCTTTAATGTGCTTCTCGCCTATGGGTTTGAAACCGCATTCTTTAGGTTTTACAATAAAGAAAATGACAAAAAATCGGTTGTTGAAACAGCATCAGTTTCACTTTTTTGGACCTCAATTGTATTTTTGGTTATAGCTTTACTTTTCCGCAATAAATTGGCCATTTGGTCTGGTCTTGATGCGCAATATATTACATACACCATTTGGATTTTAGTGCTTGATGCCTTAGTGATTGTTCCTTTTTCAAAATTAAGAGTCAACCAGCAACCTATAAAATACGCCCTAATCAAAATAGGGAATGTTGTAGTTAATATGGTTCTTAACTTATTCTTTTTGAGTTATTTACCCGCCATTGCAAAATCAAATCCTGATGGTTTTTTAGGCTCGTTGTATATAACTGATTTTCAAATAGGTTATATTTTCGTATCCAACATTGTAGCCAGTTTGCTCACATTTTTAGTATTGTCACTAAGTTATTTAAAACTAAAATGGCATTTTGATTACCAGCTTTGGAAACGCATGCTGCAATACGGAATGCCCATTATGGTGGCCGGAATTGCATTTGCCATCAACGAACAGTTTGATAAAATTTTGTTGGCAGAACTATTGCCAGCAAATATTGCCGATGCAGAGGTAGGAGTATATTCCGCTTGTTATAAGCTTGGTTTATTTATGGTTTTGTACCGTACGGCCTACACTTTAGGAATTGAGCCTTTCTTTTTTAGCCATGCTGATAGTAAAGATGCACCACAAACCTATGCCACAATAACCAAATATTTTGTCATTTTTGGGTCGTTCATATTACTCTCCGTTATCGTTTTTGCCGATGTTTTAAAGGTAATTATGATTCAGGACGAGTCCTATTGGGAAGCCATGAAAGTAGTGCCATTAATTATTTTGGCTAATTTTTTTCTAGGTATTTACACCAACCTTTCCGTTTGGTACAAACTCATCGATAAAACGTATGTAGGTGCTTACATATCTATCGTAGGAGCCATCATCACACTAGCGCTCAATTACCTGTTAATCCCAACCATGAGTTATTACGGTTCAGCTATTGCCACAATAGCCGCTTATGGTAGCATGATGACCATCTCTTATTATTTCGGAAACAAATACTATCCCATACCGTATGACAGCCGTAAAATTTTTATGTATCTCATAATTTCAATTGGTTTTTCAGCGATTTCATTTTACGGATTCCGTGAGAATTATTTCGTAGGAATCCCGTTATTGCTCGTGTTCCTTTATTTTATATACCACAACGAAAAAGAATTATTAACCCAAATACTAAAACGTAAAGCGAAGTAGTATCAAATTTTCTAGGAGCTTATCGCGCCCTTCGTTTCAAGCTTTTTCCTAAAATTGTTTTTTTCTACGGCTCAAAAGGAGCTTCTTGCAGTCGCTCTTTTCACCCTCGAAAAAAATACAATTTTATAAAAAAAGGCTTTCCACTTCGGTCACGGCTAAAAAAGCGCACTTCCTAAATAAGACTATCTGATCCTGAAAACTAGCTCAAACAAATACATTATGAATATCAATATCATCAACAAATCACAACACGACTTGCCTAGCTATGAAACCATCGCCTCCGCAGGAATGGATTTACGAGCCAATATAACCGACCCAATTACATTAAAACCTTTAGAAAGAACCATCGTAAAAACAGGTCTTTTTATAGAACTACCTATTGGGTACGAAGCACAAGTAAGACCACGCAGCGGATTAGCTGCAAAAAATGGCGTAACCGTACTAAACGCACCCGGAACTGTTGATGCGGATTATCGTGGAGAAATTGGAGTTATTTTAGTAAATTTATCCAATGAAGATTTTACCATTCAAAACGGAGAACGCATAGCGCAATTGGTAATAGCAAAACACGAACGCGCCGAGTGGGCTGTAGTTCAGGAACTATCTGAAACTTCAAGAGGTGAAGGTGGTTTTGGTAGCACGGGAGTGAAGTAAACAGTCGCAGTATTCAGTGTGCAGTGTTAAGTCAAAGTAATCAGTCACAGTTAACAGTTTTAGAAAATTATTAAACGAGAAATTTCAAATATAAAGTGTCAAAAATCCGTTTAATCTTTTAAATCTGTGGTTAAATAAAATAGAAAAACTTTGCGAGCTTTGCGAAATCCTTCGTGAACTTTGCGTTTAAAAAGTAAAAGAAATTTAATAATTCAATGATTGAAAAATTTTAAAGATTTGTGATAATCATTAAATTTTTCAGTCATTTAATCTTTCAATAAATAAAGCATGAAAATAATCGTTCCTATGGCTGGTCGTGGATCACGCCTTCGCCCACATACATTAACCATTCCTAAACCATTAATTCCTGTTGCGGGTAAACCTATCGTACATAGATTGGTTGAAGACATTGCAGGAGTTTTAAATCAACAAATTGACGAAGTAGCTTTTATCATTCATGAAAGTTTTGGTCAGAAAGTGGAAGAAGAACTTTTGGCTATAGCTGCAAAACTAGGTGCTAAAGGAACCATTTACTACCAAAACGAAGCCTTAGGAACTGGTCACGCCATCATGTGTGCCAAAGAATCCTTGAGCGGACCAGCGGTAATTGCTTATGCCGATACCTTAATTCGTGCCGATTTTGACTTAGACAAAGAGGCAGATAGCGTAATTTGGGTAAAACAAGTTGAACAACCAGAAGCTTTTGGTGTGGTAAAATTAAACGCGAATAATGAAATCGTCGAGTTGGTTGAAAAACCAGCCACTTTTGTTTCAGACTTAGCGGTTATCGGGATTTACTATTTCAAAGATATCGCAGTACTTAAAAACGAATTGCAGTTGGTACTTGACAATAACATCATTCACGGTGGCGAATACCAAATCAATGACGGAATCAAACAAATGATGGCCAAAGGCATGAAATTTGTCCCTGGCAAAGTGGAGGAGTGGATGGATTGCGGTAACAAAAACGTGACTGTAGAAACCAATTCTAGAATGTTAGGATTTTTACATAATGATGGTAAATCCTTAGTTGATGAAAGTGTAAAACTAGAAAACGCAACTATTATACCGCCTTGCTATATTGGTAAAAACGTAGTGTTGGTTAACGCTACTGTTGGTCCAAATGTTTCCCTTGGAGATGGTTGTCATGTGGTAAACAGTACGGTAAAAAACAGTTTAGTACAAACGCATTCGCATATCAAAAATGCCGTTTTAGACAATGCTATGATTGGTAATCACGCTAGTTTTGATGGTAATTTTACCAGCATTAGCATAGGTGATTATTCTGTTTTAGAGTAAAATATGGCAACAACTCACTGATGTGAATCGGTGAGTTGTTACTTCAAAAAGGTTTTGATTTTGTGTCAATTGTACTAGTATTACGTTTAATTATGAATAGGAAAAACAATTTTTTTGTACTGCTACTAATTGGATTTTTTGGATTCCAAACAAATTTGTGCGCACAAATTGAGCCTGATGAAATCAAATTGGAAACGGATCAATTTCAAGAACTATTCTACGAATCTTTGCTGCAAAAAGGAATCGAAAATCACGATAAAGCCATTGTCGCTCTTGAAAAAGCCGATAAAATCAGTCCTAACAACGCTACCGTTTTTTATGAATTAGGGAAAAATTATTTAGCCTTAAAAAATTATCCCGAAGCCTTTACTTTTTTTGAAAAAGCCAGCACCATCGATCCTAAGAATAAATGGAATTACATTGGCATGTACGATGTGAGTTATGAAACCAAAAACTATGCGCAAGGAATCACAGTTTTAAACCAATTAATTCCAATCGATTCGAAGTACAAAGAGGATTTGACCTCGCTGTATATGGCTACCAATCAATACGACAAAGCTTTAACTTTGATACAAGAACTCAACCAGACCGTTGGAAAAACCGATAGAAGAGAATTGTATAAAAGTCAAATTCTATCAGTAGGGAAATATCAAAATTCGGAAATTGCAAACCTCGAACAACTCATTGCAAAGAACCCAAAGGAAGAATCGAATTACTTGAATTTGATTTTTTTATACTCTAAAAATAACGACGAGAAAAAAGCCTTTGAAGTTGTTCAGAAATTAGAGAAAGCCATACCTACTTCAGAGTGGGCGCAGGTGAGTTTATTCAAAAATTATTTAGATAGTAATGACGCTGCAAAAGCCATTAGTGCTATGAATACTGTTTTGGGAAGTAACAAAATAGACTCCAAAATTAAACACCGTATTCTGAACGAATTTTTAATTTATGTAAATAAAAATCCACAGTACAGCGCTGATTTAGAAAAAGCAGTTTCTTATTTTGATAATGATCCAAACATCAATGTTGCAAAAGAAGTTGGTTTGTTTTTTCAAAACAAAAAGCTGTACCAAAAAGCAATTCCCTTTTACGAAAAGGCTCTGAAAACCAATGCTGACAGTGATATCGCAACGCATTTGTTGCTCTTGCAAGCACTTACTGAGGTGCAGCAATTTGACCAAATAGATAAAAAAGCAACTGCTTTGGTAGAGAGTTTTCCAACACAAGCTACCTTTTATTATTATGCAGGTTTGGCTAACAATCAATTAAAACAGTTCAAGAAAGCAAAGGACTATCTCGAAATGGGCATGGATTATGTAGTAGAACAATTGGATTTAGAAGTGAATTTCAACATCCAATTAGGAGAAGCCTACAACGGTTTGGGCGATTTCAAGAAAAAAGACTTGTATTTTGCCAAAGCCAATCAATTACTTAAAGCAAAAAAATAATGAAAAAATGTGTCCTACTCTTTATACTTTCAGTGTCGTTGTTGGCATGCAAGTCCAAATCAATGGCAGTTGGTACAACTCCTGAAGCTCCTGAAGTTCCCGCAGTTACAAGCGCTGAAATGTCTGCTAAAAAAATTATTGAGCAGCATTACAACAATAAAATCGATTTTTCTACATTGTACATTAAGTCGAGCGCACGCTATGCAGATGATAAATTAACACAAAACGTAACGGCTGAAATTAAAATACAAAAAGACGAACAAATTTTGGTAAGCGTTCGTTTTCTGGGCATCACAATGGCTAAAGCCTTAATTACGCCAAAAGCAGTAAGTTATTACGAGAAATTAAATGGAACTTATTTTGAAGGCGATTTTAGTAGTTTGAGCCAATGGTTAGGTACTGATTTAGATTACGAAAAAGTGCAAAATTTATTATTGGGTAAGGCTATTGATAATTTAAACAAAGGCAAGTATCAAGTTAAACTTGAAGAGCAAAGTTATCAATTAGTAGATCAAAATAGTGGGAGCACTTCAAAATCTTACTTTTTAGATGCGTTGCGTTATTTAGTTCAAAAACAAGAAGTGGCTCAAGCTACTGAAGAACGTAACATTAAAGTAGAGTATGGCGCACACCAAGATTATGCACAAGGAACCTTGCCTACGCAAATTGCTATTCAAACCCAACAAAAAAAAGGAACTACGGATATAAAATTGGAGTACAACGGAATTTCTTTTAACGAAGAACTTTCTTTTCCTTATAGTGTGCCAAATGGCTACAAAAGAATTTTAATTAAGTAAATTTGCCAAAACATTTTTTTCACATGCCAAAATTGATCCTAAGCCTAATTTGTATTTGTATGACTTCCTTACTTTGGAGTCAAGAGTCACAACAAGAAAAATTAGAACAACGCAAAGAGCAAATTCAAAAAGAAATTCGCGAAAACGAAAAACTTTTACAATCCGTTAAGAAAAAAGAAAAAACGGTCGTGAACGTTATCGCGATTCAAAGCAATAAAATTAAGCTAAAGGAAAAATTAATTAATACGACCGAAAAGCAGACCAAATTGCTTAAAAACGACATGTATATTAATCAAGTACAGATTAATAAACTGAAAAAAGAATTAAAAATTTTAAAAGAAGACTATGCTAAAATGATTGTGAAATCATACAAAAGCAGGTCTAGTGAGAGTAGAGCCATGTTTTTACTGTCGTCTGAAAATTTCTTGCAAGCTTACAAACGTGCGCAATACATGAAGCAATACACGAGCTACAGAAAGATGCAAGGAGAAGAAATTAAAACTAAAACGGATAAATTAGCCGATTTCAATCAAAAGCTAGACGTTCAAAAAACGGCCAAACAAAAATTGATTGCCGAGAATGAAAAAGAACGTTTGTCTCTCGAAAAAGAAAAGCAAGAGCAACTTAAGTTGGTGAATTCTATCAAGAAGGACAAAAACAAGATTGCGCAAGAAATTAAAAAACGCCAGCAAGAATACAGAACAATTGACAGGCAAATCAATAGGTTAATTAGAGAAGCCATTGCTGAAGCCAATAGAAAAGCAGCACTAGAAAAAGCAAAAGCAAATCCTAGCGCGCCAGTATCTAAAGCGGCAGTATCATCATCAAAAATTGAATTAACGCCAGAGGCTAAATTAATTGCAGATAATTTTAGAGCCAACAGAGGTCGTTTGCCTTATCCGGTTGAAAAAGGGTTTATCTCTCTCGGCTACGGAAACCAAACGCACCCGCTCTTTAATACGATTACCATTCACAACAGTGGTGTTGAAATCACTACCGAAAAAGGGGCTAGTGCTCGTGCAGTTTTTGGAGGTGAGGTAACAAGTGTAATGGTAATTTCGCCAGTAAACAAGGCCGTTACCATTTTGCATGGTGATTATTTTACGGTGTATCAAAACTTAAGTTCGGTATCAGTAAGTAAAGGCGATAAAGTAAGTATTAAACAAAGCATTGGGAAAGTAAGAACCAATGGCGACACCGGAAAGACAGTTTTAAAGTTTATGATTTCTCAAAACTCAACCTTGATTAATCCAGAGGGTTGGTTGTCAGGAAGGTAATTTATAACTTGCCTTAACATAAAAAAGCACTATCTTTTCACAAGAAATGATAGTGCTTTTTTAGTTTTTAAAGGTGATTTTTCAATCAGTAATTCACTCCAATTTATTGGTACTGAATGTAAATTGGCTTTGGTGTAAGCTGAACCAATTGTTTTGGCGTGTACATGCTCCAGTTATTCCAATTGTCATTTTTGTAAAATAATTTGAAACCTGTAAACTGCACAGGCTCTCTAAAAATGTAACGTAAGTAAGTTGATTTTTTTAGAATTTGACTTCCAAAACCATCCATGTGCATCACGATTTGTACTTCAGGAACTTTTTTAATGTTTTGGTAATTGGTAACCATTCCTTGTGTAAAACGGTGTACTACTAAAACTTTTGGCGGAAGCTTTTTCTCGCGTACAATTCGAGACAAAATTTCAATTGCATCGTTAATATCGGAGGCGTCAAGTGTACCAATTTTTTTGCCAGGCACGTGACCTCTTTTCATCGAAAATTCAGGATCAATACCTAAATGCACATTGGGTTTTGCCAAATACGATTCTAGTTGCGTTACTTCTTCTTTTACAGTACTATGACCAATTTGCACGTCTAAAAACACCAATGCTTTAATAGGTTTTGCCCAAGCTAGCAAGGTATCAATTTGTTTAAACGGCATGCGCATGTTGTACCTATTTGCTTTTCCAGGTTGGCTTTGCGCCGAAACTGCAATATAATGTAGCGCAGGTATTGCTTGAACTGTTGAATCAGCGGCTTGCCATTTGGCTACTTCTGATTGTAGTTTTTGGATCATTTCTTCTTTGGGATATTCGCCTAAAACGCCCATTCTTTTCGAGTACAAATTACCATAAAATGCAATGATGCGTTGGTATGGCAAAACAGCACCCACTAACGGATACGGACTTTCTGCAGGCCATCTTCCTGTGGTGTCTTGGTTGCTTAAAGCGAGCATGCGCTTGTTGTAATCTATTGTGTCAAGTTGTGGTTTGTGACTTTGAATTTTTTTTGTAATAGGAGCTGTGGCTGGTTTTTTTGCAGCCTTTTCATTTTGACAAGAAAAAAACAGTAGTGAAAATGCTAAGGCAAAAAGTAGATTTAAAACGGGTTTCATTGTTGAGGAATTACTGCATCAAAAAGCTGCTGATTATGACAGCAAGGTATTCATTATTGGTTGAAATAAAGTTTGAAACCGTTACATAATTTACGGTTTTTGACAATATGAAATCGTGTTTTGACTTGGTTCCAAACCGAAGAAAAGAGTATCTTTAAGCACCAATTTAAACCGCTAAATAGTAGTCTCTTGTTAAAAAAAATAATTCTTTGTTTCCTTCTAGTTCAATATGCCTGCTTAACTTTTGCGCAAGCTAAAAAAGACACCATCTCTCTACCAGAAGTAGTTTTGAAAGGCGCACCGATACAAAAAAGCGTTCAAAAAACCGCTGCAGCTGTTGCAATACTAACTGCCGTTGATATCAATAAAAGCGATGGTTTGATTTTAACTTCAGTTTTAAATACAATTCCGGGCGTGAATATGCAGCAAGGTGCGTTGAACACCAACCGAATTATGATACGTGGTATTGGTGCACGCGCACAATTTGGCACTACCAAAATCAAAGCTTATTTTGACGGGATTCCGTTAACTACCGGCGAAGGAGAAACTACAATTGACGATTTAAATTTAAGCGCAATTGAAAAAATAGAAATCACAAAAGGACCCAATGCCACGAGTTTTGGATCTGGTTTGGGAGGCGTTATTCAACTGTTTTCAAAAGAGACGCCTGCGGGAGAGAATTTTGCAAAAGCTGCTACCACTTTAGGCAGTTTTGGTTTGCTACATCAGCAATATACTGCCGGGTTTGCGAATGCAAAAAGCAATTGGTACAGCAGTTATGCCAATGTGCAGCAAGACGGATTTAGAGCCAACAGTGACTACAATCGTAAAACATTCAACTTGCATGGCAAGCAGCAATTGGGAACGAAAGGGAAATTGTCTTTTTTAGGAACCTTTACACGATTGAAAGCGTTTATCCCAAGTTCGATTAACGAAAATGATTTTAACAACAATCCCGAAAAAGCCGCTCCTACTTGGGCTTCCGCAAAAGGATTTGAATCATATGATAAAGTACTTTTAGGACTTGCTCACCAACATCAATTCACAAATAAATGGTCGTTGCAAACGAGTGTTTTTGGTAGTTTCAAAGAGGCTTATGAACCACGACCTTTTGATATTTTAGAGGACAACACCAATACAGTGGGTTTGCGAGCGCATGCGAACTTCAAAAACCAACTTTTTTCAATACCCATGGAATTGAGTTTTGGAACTGAATTACTCAAAGAACGATACAATAATACTTTGTATCGCAATTTGTATCAATCGCAGCCGGGTCAGGGAAGTGTGCAAGGAGAAGCTTTCAGTACCGTAAATCAAAATAGAAATTATAGTACTTTTTTTGTTCAAATGGAGTTGCAACTAAATTCAAAACTGCAATTAGAAACGGGTTTGGCTTTCAATGAAACTTCATACTCATTAGAAAATGAAGAAAATCAAGGTGATCCGTACTCCTTTGGCGCTGTGTGGTCGCCACGTGTAGGATTGTCGTATCAAGTAAGCAAAGGAAAACATTTGTATACGGCAGTTAGCAATGGTTTTTCGGTGCCTTCGGTTTCAGAAACCTTAACTCCTCAAGGTCAAATCAATAGTAGTTTGAAACCAGAATTGGGTTGGAATTATGAAGTTGGTTTTAAAGGAAATTGGTTGGGTCAAAAGTTATATACCGAAGTTGCTTTGTACACTACTCAAATCAAAAATTTGTTGGTCGCACGTCGCACTGCCGAAGATCAATTTGTGGGTATCAATGCGGGTAGCAGCTCACATTCAGGTCTTGAGTTTGTGTTGCGTTATTTAGTTTTAAATACCCAACAAGTACAAGTTAAAACCTATACTTCGGGGACTTTGAATAATTTTAAGTTCAATGAATTTGTAGATGGAGATGCTGATTATTCTGGAAATCAACTTACGGGCGCACCGCAATCGCAGTTTAATTTCGGAATTGATGTGCAAACTAAAATGGGAGTAAGTTGGAACACTGCTTTGCAAACCGTTGGTAAAATCCCTATGAATGACAGCAACACCAAATACAGTGATCGTTACGCGCTGTTAGATAGTAAACTGACTTATTTATTTACCTTGTTTAATTGTTTAAAAACAGAGGCAAATGCTGGAGTAAACAACGCTTTAAATCAAAAATATGCGGCTAATATTTTACCTAATGCAGTAGGATTTGGTACTGCTGCGCCACGTTATTTTTATCCCGGAAATCCGATCAATTATTACGGAGGTTTTTCGGTAGCCTATTACTTTTAAATCTAAACTCTAAAAAAAACTTTATTTTTTAATAGCGGCAACCTCTGTTACAGTCACAACTTTGGTTTGTTTGTTGCTCCACGAAGTCATAATGTAGTTCATTACATCAGCTACTTCTTGATCACTGAGGCCCATGGCAGGCATGTTACCATTGTACCATTTACCATTAACTATCATCATGCCTTTTTTTCCGTATTTTACAGCTGCGATACTTGCTTTTCGTTTGTTTTTTAACCAGCTAGAACCATCTAATGGCGGAAAGTTAGTGCCATCGCCCTTCCCAGTGGCGCCGTGACATTGTATGCAAAAATCGGCATAGATTTCTTTACCTGGATTTTGAGTAGTTACAAAGTTGTTATTTTTATCAATGCGGCTGTATGTAGCTGTTTCAATAGAGTTCTTTGTAGCGATGCTTCCAAGCAATGCCATACCCAATCCCATTATTAGTTTTGTGTTGATCATGATTTAGTTAGGTATAATTTTTACAATTCCTTTTCCTTCAACTCCCATGTAAATGTAACCGTCGGGACCTTGCGCTACATTGCGTACACGACCTACACCGGTGGCAATTTTTTGACGACCTACAATTTCATCTCCCTTTAATTGAACCAATTCGAGGTATTGAAATTTCAACGATCCTACTAACAAATGTCCTTTCCAGTCTGGATATTTATCGCTGGTTACAAATGTCATTCCGCTTGGCGCGATAGAAGGCAACCAGTAATAAATTGGTTTTTCAATTCCTGGTTTTTCGTTTTGAGTGCTAATTGTAGTGCCATCATAATCGATGCCGTAGGTCACCACAGGCCAACCGTAATTCACTCCTTTTTGAATGATATTGATTTCGTCGCCACCTTGAGGTCCGTGTTCGGTTTCCCAAATAGCGCCTGTAACTGGATTTTTTGCCATTCCTTGTGGGTTGCGATTTCCGTAAGTGTAAATAGCTTCTTTAGCTCCTGATTTACCCACAAAAGGATTGTCTTTTGGAATACTTCCATCATCATTTAGTCGGTAAATTTTTCCGCCATCGCGGTTAATATCTTGTGGATTGACAAAGTGTTCGCCACGTTCTCCTACTGAGAAAAATAGGTAGCCATCATTGTCAAAAACAATTCGGGAACCAAAATGCTGTCCTTTGGTTGTGTTTGGAGTTGCTTTGTACAACGATTCAATTTGGGTTAAACCGCCATCAACTAATTTAGCGCGAATTAATTTTGTATTTCCTCCCGTACCTTCACCTTCTTCTGAAGCAAAAGTCATGTAAATCCAACCGTTTTTAGCGTAGTCTGGATGTAGAGCGATATCCAACAAACCACCTTGTCCGCGAGTATATACTTTTGGAACATTTTTAACGGCTGTTTTTTGTCCGTTTTTAATGTGAAACAAAGTCCCACTTTTTTCTGTAACCAATAGCGCACCGTCTGGCAACCAAGTCATTCCCCATGGAATGGCAATGTCCGAAGCCACGGTTTCTAAAGTATAATTTTTAACTTCGTCTTTGACAACTACATCATTTGGTTTGGTTTGTGCCTCACAATTTAGTGCAAGCATGGAGAATATAGAAAGGGAAACAAGCGTTATTTTTTTCATGATGGAAGTTTTAACAAAATTGTTTTTAAAGGTACTAAATGCCCAATAAAAATTGATGATTGGATTTAATTTTTGCTTCGAATTAACAAAATCAGTTCGTTGCGTTTAATTAATGTTTTTTGAAAAAAGATAAAGCCAAAGTTTCTCGATTAAAAAACCACCTTTTTGTTAGGTGGTTTTTGAGAGATTGTGTTTTATTTTTTGACACTGTATTTGGCTGTTCGGGCATCTTTGATGGTTCCTTTCCAATTTAATCCGAAACCAAAATCATAGACATTTCCAACGTTGTCTTGGTAAGGAATCATATCGTGTGGCACATCTTCGAGTTGTTTTTCAACGGTTGACATGTTGGCGGGCATTTGCAAGGGCAACAAACCAGACGGTTCGGTTTTACCAGAAACAATATCTAGCAAAGCCTCTACTTGTACGCCAAAATCTCCCAGAATTGCATCTACATTTTTTTCGAAATCACTAAAAACCATCGGATTTGAAATGGATACAGCTACTAAAACTGGTTTGTCTTTCATAGCTTTTTTTGTGTCCAAAATGGTATTTAAATCAGGATACGAATTGGATTTACTCGTTTTATTCACATACGAACGGTTGTTGATAGTAGGATCAATCACGGGATCACCAGCAGCAATACTTTGCACTCTTGCATCAACGGCGGTGTAGTCACTCAATTGCAAACTAATGGGTACATATCCGTTTCCGCCAGCTTCTCTATCCGCTCGGCTATACCCGTTGCTGATCGGACTTTTGATAAAAACCATTGCAAAGTCAGCTTTGTTCGGATCATCGGTTACAGTGTAGTATCTTTTAATCAATTCTAAATTAACTGGATATTCTGTCTTTTCTGGCGAAGGTTGTCCAAAAAAATTAATGCCAGCAGGTGTAGTGCGTTTTGGTACATAGACCGTTTTTCCTTTGGCAATTGGTAGCGTTTTGTTTTTATTTTTAAGCAATACTACCGATTTTAATTGCGCATCGTAACCGGCTTTCATGAACTCGGGTTTTCCAACAATAGCTTTGGTTTCGTTCGGGTCTAAATAGGCATTTTCGAACAATCCTACTCTAAAAATATTCAAAAGTAGCCTAACCGCTGACTGCTCAAAACGCTTCCGCATGAAGGATTCGCCTTGCTCTTTTACACCCATTTCATAGGCTTCAAGAACAGGTTTGATGTCGTTATTTCCTCCAAATTGATCTACTCCAGCCATCAGCACTTTGTAATGTCTTTCGGCCACGGTTAAGGATTCAACTCCCCAAGATTTTCCAGCAAATACATCTGGTTTCGGGCCTTCATCAGCAGTAATGAGCCAATCGGTACAAACTACGCCATCGTAGCTGTATTTATCTCGCAACAAATCAGTGATGATGTATTTGCTAAACCCGTTCCCAACGTTCTCGTTATATTTTTTATCTTGACCAAATGAGATGGTGTAGTAAGGCATCACCGCCGATGCTTTTTTGGTAGATCCATTCAGTTGAAAAGCGCCTTCGGTAAATGGTTTTAAGTGCGTTTCGAAATTGTTTCCCGGATAAACTGCAAATTTTCCGTAGGCAAAATGTCCATCGCGTCCGGCTTCTTCAGGACCGCCGCTTGGCCAATGTTTCACCATGGCATTTACACTTTGATGTCCCCAACCGTTGTAGTTGGCAATTGGTTTTTTTGGAGTTTGAAAACCATCTACATAGGCTCTTGCCATGTCGGTAGCTAGTTTTGGGTCTTCGCCAAAAGTACCCACAAAGCGATTCCATCTTGGTTCTGTTGCCAAATCAATTTGAGGCGAAAGCGCCGTTGCAATTCCCATGGCACGGTATTCTTGTGCAGCAATACTGCCAAATTGTTGTGTAATGGCAGCATCAAAAGTAGCAGCTAGTCCTAATTCTTCTGGCCATTGTGAGATAGCACCTCCTGAACCCGCATTGTATTCGGCATCTTTATTGGCTCCGTTTCTAGGATCGGAACTGTTGTTGGCTGGAATTCCCATCCCGATACCTTCGACTAAAGTTTGAATATTGTTGTTCCACTGTGCTGCAATTTCGGGCGACGCTACCGAGGTCATTAATATATGTCGCAGATTGTCTTTGGTTAAAAAAGCAATTTGCTGATCGGATAAAGCGGAAGCTTGTGCTCCACTTTGCGAGAAAGGTTTTCCGTTATAGGTTCCTGTAAACATGCCTGCTTCTTGCGCCGGAATGGCTTGGTGCCTGCTGTACAACATTAAACCTGCGATTTGTTCTACGGTCATTTGTGCGGCTAGGTCTTTGGCTCTTTCGTTTACGGGTTTGCGCCAATCTTCATAGAGGTCTAATTTCCCGTTTTTATTCAAGTCTTTAAAGGCAAATCCATCTACTTGAATGATTTTGATACCTGATTGTGGGGAGTAACCCAAGGTTTGACCTCCTTTGTTGGCTACCAATTTATAGGTGTTTTTGTTGGTTTCGGTCCATTTGGTTTGTGCCTGCAAGCCTAAAGCAAGTAGGAGCAAAGAGGGTAGTATTACAATTTTTGATTTCATATGGGTTTATTTTCAGGTCAATAGCTTTAATTGAAGTATTTCAAATGTAACGAAAAATAATATGTGTTGTATAGACACAATGAAACTATTTTTATTTTTGAAATCAAAGTAATTAGGAATAGCGACTATAAAACTATTTTTTGTTTAACTTTGCTGAATTAAAATTAAACAAAATAAAATAATTATTCTTTGCATAAGCTGAAAATAAATGGAAGATAAAAAACCAGATAATGTTGTTTATACTGCCGAGGCGGGATACAATGCTAATATTTTGCCCTACGCAACAGGCGTTGGTGCACCAGTTATTCGTGTTGATGATGTAGTTTCTTGGAAAAGCAGAGGAATTGACAATGTGAATAAAGAATTGGGGAATAAGTTCAATGAACTCAAGTTGCAGTACGAAAAATTGATGCAAGAATACGAATGGAACGAACTCGTATACAGTGCCAAATTTTCGTTTGAGCCAGTTATTGGCGAGATTTACCATTTGTATCGCGATGCGCAAGGCGTTCATTTTTTATCCTTGATAGGTCCACACGAGTGGAATAAAGAACACATTGGTACTTTTAAACTCAACAGCGATAAAAAGTGGATGCATTTAGACGGCTATTCCAACTTTTAATAAGTGCTTTTACTTTTCAAAAAGAAATATTTTTACAAGAAGAAAGGGACCGCTCATTGTGAACGGTCCCTTTTTTGGTTTTGTAATACTTTATATTCGTTGCAACTTATTTTTTATCCTCATCTACAATAATAGCGGGAACTTTTTGTTGCATCACATAGCTGTTAAAAGCTTTCACATCTTTATCCATCAGCTCTTGTAATTTACTGATTTGAGCGTCTATTTTTTGAGCTAAATCTTGGTAAACTACATACGCATTTCGCGTAGGTTTTGACTCTGATGAAGAAATGTTTGAGCCCAAACCAGCCATTTTATCATTCAATTGTATAGGGTAGGCCAATACATCTTGCGGTGCTTTCGCTTTTGGTTGCATTAAAGTTCCTTCGATAGCATCTAGACTTTCTAAAGTTGTTTTTGTCATTTTTTTCATTTCTTCTACCAGCGCAACATCTTTTACGCTACCGATATACGAATTGATTTGCGATCTAATTTTGCGTAATTTGTTGATCGCCTTATGCGCTTCGTCCACTTTTTTGTTTACTTTTTGATGCAAATCAAATTGTTCTTGTAAGTCGGCTGCACTTGTATTTACTCGTGGGTCTAATTTAATTTCGAAGGCTGCTTCGCCAATTACAGTTTTTCCTTCTAAAAGTTTAACGGTATAAGTACCAGGAACTACTTTTGCACCTGCTCCAGAACCAGCCCACATTACATTGGTACCCTCTACTTCGGTTACATTAGGATATCTCATGTTCCACACAAAAGAATTCATACCTGCTTGCGCTGAAATTGTTCCTGGTTGTGCTTTCTTGGTATCAGTATAAAACTCTTTTGAAGGTGTCATTTCTTTGCCTTTCAAGTTTTTTGTAGACGAGTAGGTGATAATAGTATCTCCTTTTGGAGTAGCAAATTGCAATTTTATCTCGCTCGTAGGTTTCTTTTTAAAATAGTAACGCACAATTACACCATTTGGCGCATTGGTCCCTGTGCTTGTGTCATCGCTTTGACCACCTGACATACGGTAGGCATGGCGTGGTTTGAATAAGTGTTTGTCTGCTTTTACTGCTTGGTCTTTGATTTCGTACAATGGAGTAATGTCATCTAAGACCCAGAACGCACGACCGTGAGTAGCCACTACTAAATCTTTCTCTCTTTTGTGAACACGTAAATCACGAATTGGTGTTAGCGGAAGGTTTAAGTTGAGTTTTTGCCACGAATCGCCATCATTGAATGAAACATAAATACCGCGTTCTGTACCAGCATAAAGCAATCCGGGTTTGTTTGGGTCTTCGCGCAATACACGACAATATTCGTCACTCGGAATTCCGTTCGTTATTTTAGTCCATGTTTTTCCGTAATCAGACGTTTTAAATAAATATGGATTGCGATCGCCGTACATGTATTTGTTCGCCGCTACGTAAGCTTTTCCTTTTTGATGCTCAGAAGTATGAATCATACTAATCAATGAAAAATCAGGTAAAAGCGTTGTTGGTAATGAAATATTATCCCATTTGGCACCATTGTTTTTCGTGATGTGAATCAAACCATCATCAGATCCTGTCCAGATAACACCTTCTTCAAGAGGCGATTCTGATAAGGTGAAAATAGTAGCATAGGCTTCGGCACCAGTTTGGTCTAAAGTTATTGGACCTCCTGTTTCGCCAGTAGTTTTTGGATCATTACGCGACAAGTCAGGACTTATAATTTGAAAAGAATTTCCTTGATCCTCAGTAACGTGCACCACTTGTGAGGTCACGTACATTTTCTTAGGATTGTGAGGCGAAAAAACGATTGGGTACGTCCATTGAAAACGGTATTTTTTAGCATTGGATGGCGCTCCAATATTCGACTCCGGATAAGGAGAAATATCTTTTGACTGTCCTGTTTTTTTGTTGAAAGTACTTAACTGTCCGTCGTATTCACCACCAAAAGTAATGTCAGAATTGGTTGGGTCAGCTTCAATATAACCCGCTTCGCCACCCGCAACAGGATACCAAGATTCTGTACCGATACCATAACCATTGGTTCTTGAAGCGATACGAACAGATGAGTTGTCTTGTTGTGCGCCGTAGATGTTATACGGAAATTCATTGTCTACCGAAACGTGGTAAAACTGACTCGTAGGTACATCAAGGGCAGTAAAAGTTTCACCTCCGTTATAGGTAACTTCTCCGCCACCATCATCACCAATTATAAAATTATCAGGGTTGTTCGGGTTGATCCAAACATCATGTGTATCACCGTGACCTACGTTTATTTTTTTGAAACTTTTGCCGCCATCGCTTGTTTTCCAAGCATCAACATTCAAAACAATTAATCCATTTTCGTTTTTAGGATCGGTTTGTAAATTCATGTAATACCATGGACGTTGCCACAAATTTTTGTCTTCGTTAATTAGTTGCCAGTGTTCACCAGCATCATCAGAGCGGTACAATCCGCCTTTGTTGTTTTCGATTAAAGCATACAAACGGTTTGAGTTTACAGGCGAAACAGCAACTCCTATTTTACCAAGCAAACCAATAGGCATTCCTGGTTTTTCGTTTAAAGAAACCCAAGTATCGCCACCATCGATCGATTTGTATAGTCCAGAACCTTTTCCTCCAGACGACATCGAGTGTCCGTTACGATACGCTTCCCACAAGGTAGCATACACAATTCGCGGATTAGATGGATCAATGCGAACACACATCGCTCCGGTTTTAGCATCTTTAGAAAGGACTAATTGCCATGTTTTTCCACCATCTTTAGATCGGTACACACCACGCTCCGGGTTCGATTGAAAAGGATTTCCCATTGCTGCTGCAAAAACGATATTGGCATCAGTAGGATGTACCTCAATATTACCAATAGCATCTGCCTTGTCTAGTCCTGCTTTTGCCCAGCTTTTGCCACCGTTAACTGATTTATAAACGCCATCGCCAAAGGAAATGTTAGATCGCATATCGGCCTCGCCCATTCCTACATAAATCACATTAGCATCAGAAGGCGCCACGGTTATAGCTCCAACGGAAGAGGATTTAAAAACACTGTCAGATATAGGAAACCATTCGTTTCCGCCATCAATGGTTTTCCAGACACCGCCACCGGTTGCCCCAAAGTAGTACGTGAGCGGTTGACTGGCGTGACCTGCAACAGCCAAGGACCTACCGGCTCTAAAGGGCCCGATGTTGCGCCATTTGAGGGCGTTAAAAACACTATCTGTAGCAATGGCTGCCGTGTTTTTGTTTTTTACATTCTTTTTTTGAGCGAATCCGCTTGGTGCGTTACTCACTAATGCTGCTGCAATGATAAGGCCATGAAAGACTTTTTTACAATGCGTTCGATTCATATGGTTTGGTTTTTAGTTAGTTTTTAGTTTTATAATGAAAACACAATTTAGAACTTTATTTTCAACTGTTATTACAATTAAAACTCATGATCAAAGCGGTTTTGTATTTTAACTACTGTTCAAATATAGTGAATAATCAAATGGTTTGGTTATGAAGTGTTTGCAGATGAGGTGTTTTTGGAATTCTGTTCTTTTACAAGTAGATATTGCTCGTAAATTACAGACTATTAACAACTTATCGTTGCAATTATTTCTGAAAAAGCTACTGTGTCATACTATCGAATACGCGAACTTTTTCCCAAAGATGTTGGTGTTTTTTTACGAATTCTAAGTGAATGGGATGGTCTTGATATATTTTTTGGTCGGATTCATTGTCAAAAAACAACAATTCGGATACCTGCCAAGAGGTATCAACCACTTCGCGTTTTTCAGTAGAGGCTAAAGTGCCTACGTGAATTTGTCGCACTGTTGGTATTTATTCTAGCGTTTTTAAGCCTGCGATAAGTTGTTTTTTGTCAGCTTCAGAATCTGGATTTTTTAACCAAAAGTAAACTTGATGCAGCACGGACGGCGATGCTGTTTTGGTTTTTAATCCTATCAAACTAGCCAAACCAATTGCTGTAGTAGCTCCAATAAATTTTCGTCGTAACATGTTACTGTAGTTTTAGTACGGGAAAATAAGAAAAATATTGGGAATAATAATGTAAACCACTCAATTTGAAGGTGTAGTAAAAGCAATTGTGAGTAACATTAAGATCGTTATCAAAAAGGCACTCCATTTTAGGCATAAGATTTTAAAGGTTTTAATTTTTTAGCTTTCTTAATTATGTTCCTTTTTAATATTTTTCTTATCTTTCAGAATCGCTTTTTAATTGCTGTTTTAACTTAAGATTATTTATATTTTTTATAATCGGTCAATGATAAAAGTTGATTAAAGGTAGGTAACTGAAATGATGCTATTTTTAGAGATATTAAGAATATAAAACAGGATATTTTACTAGAAAAAAACCAATTGTTTTATGTTTCAATTACGAGAGTTAGGGACAAATTATTTTTGATTATAGATTTTGGAAACGAGTCGTCATTTGTAGATGAAATTCCGCAGCATTTCTATAATGTTGATAAGCCTAAAATTAAAAACATAGATGCACAAATTATAAATAACAGCAATTTTACAAGAATGTATAAAGAACTAAATCATTAATAATCTAAGCTTGATGAACCTTCCTACTTCAAATAATTTACCAATCAATAAATTGGTTTCTGTTTTCAGAAGCACTTCTGCTACTTATAAATTTTATTGGTTGCTTGCTATTATCGAATTAGTTGAAGAAGGTCATTTGAAACTTGAAAAAAGAAAAATTTTTGCAAGAATGATAAGCAATTCTTGGTATACGATAAATTACTTTCATGTGTCGTACGGAAAACAAGATAACATTCAATTGGCTGTAGAAAGGATTTTAAATACTGAAGCTTCACTTACTATTGATGAGAAAAAACAAAGCCTAAATCAACGTTTAGAAACATCTGAAAATAAAGTCACCATCAAAGAATTAATGCATTTTGATAAAAACGTACCTCATTGGTTTTTGACGCCTTGGTTTCCTAAGTTAGCGGGAGAGACGGATACTGCTCATTGCAAGCGAATTTATGCGGATTCGCAATCTTTTTTGAATGATAGTTTGTATGCTTTACACAAGAATTTTATCAGCATTAATCCGATTTGGATTGATTATTTGCGAAGTAACGCAAAAATCATTAAAGATTTCTGTTATTGGAATTTGACTTTGTTTCTTCAAGTCAGAAATCCAAATGTACCTGATATTCCTAATAAATTAATTAAACCTGCAACTAGAAATAGTTTAACTAAACAAACCAATCAATATTGGAAACCTGTTTTCAAAGAGTTAGGACACATAAATTGTATTTTTACAGATACTAAACTGTATTTCGATGAAAAGAATTATGCTTTAGATCATTTTGTCCCTCATGCTTTTGTATCACACGATTTAATTTGGAATTTGTTGCCAATTGAAAAAAAATTCAATTCTTCAAAAAGTGATAAACTTCCATTGTTCGATAAGCATTTCCACAAATTTTATGAATTGCAAAAGTTAGCTTTTGAAATTAATAAACAATATAGTTCAAGTAGTAAATATATGGATGAGTTTCTGACAATTTTTCCCAGTATTGATGCTTTTGAAAAAGATAAATTTTCAAATACCATTCAACCATTGATTACCATTGCTAGTAATAACGGATTTTTATTTATGAATGAGTAGCCAAAACCCAAATAGTCACTTAACAGCAATTGAAAGAACTTCACTTTCTTATCCTGCAAGGATTTTACTAAATCAAAAAAAGATTAATGGTAAAGTTTTAGATTTTGGCTGTGGCATTGGTAAAGATGTAGAATTTTTGAAAAATAAAGGTTTTGATATTACTGGATACGATCCCTTTTATTTTCCGACATTTCCAACCGAAAAATATGATACAATCTTGTGCTTTTATGTTCTAAATGTTTTACTTCCTGAAGAACAAGCTGAGGTTTTAATGAATGTATCGAGTCTCTTAAAGCCAAACGGAAAGGCCTTTTTTGCTGTTCGTAGAGATATTCAACACGAAGGTTTTAGAATTCATAAAATCCATAAAAAAGAAACTTATCAATGTTTAATTAGATTAGGTTATTTGTCTATTTATAAGAACGAAAACTGTCAAATATACGAGTACCAACATTATACTGTTTTAAACAAAGGAAACGTAGATTTAAGCCCTTTTTTAATTGGAGAGGAAACACGAGAATTAATTGTTGAAACAGCAACAGTCTTTTCATTTTATGATAAGTTTCCCGTTTCAGAAGGCCATGCTTTAATTGTCCCAAAAAGATTAGTCTCAAATTATTTTGATTTGACTTTAAAAGAACAAACCGCCTGTTGGATTGTCGTGAATAAATTAAAAAATATACTTCAGGAAAAATTTCGACCAGATGGGTTTAATATTGGTATAAATATCAATGAGGATGCTGGACAAACGATATCGCATTGTCATATACATATTATTCCACGATATAAAAATGATGTTGAAAATCCGAGAGGTGGAATTCGTGGAGTGATTCCAAGTAAAAAGGATTATTAGCTTATAAAATTATTTTTCCCCGTAATCTCTTAGTTTAAGTCCGACATTTGATCGGGGTTGTAAAAAGACTTACCTTTTCAAGACAGAGTATTCCTTTTTTAACTCAAAATATGAGGTCAACATCCAAAAGTGACTTTGTAATTGAAAATTAAAAAGAAATTCCATTAGTTTCTAAAAGCTCCTCCGCCGCGGCGAACTCGAACCAAGTTCGAAATGATATAAAACAAAAAAGCCACTCAATTTCTTGAATGGCTTTCTAAAAGCTCCCCCTCTTGGGCTCGAACCAAGGACCCTCTGATTAACAGTCAGATGCTCTAACCAACTGAGCTAAGGAGGAAACTGTATATTTTTATTTTTTTAAAGAACGTCTTTTTTATTTGCTTTTGAACAACTCTGTTTGTTTGTCTAAGCGGTTGCAAAGATAGGCTATCATTTGGTTTCTGCAAATAAATTTCAAACTTTTTTTCATTTTTTTTACTTGCCGATGATCGCTTTGTAAATGTCGTTTCCGTTAGCAAATAGTAAGAGTGTGATAAGTAAAACAAAACCAACCATTTGTGCATTCTCTAGGAATTTATCGCTAGGTTTTTTGCCTGAAACAATTTCGTATAATAAAAACATCACATGACCTCCATCAAGTGCCGGAATTGGCAAAAGGTTCATTACTCCGAGCATTATTGACAATAAAGCCGTGATATTCCAGAATACTTCCCAGCTCCAAGTTTTAGGGAAAATATCAAAAATAGCCTTGAATCCGCCTACTTGTTTGTATGCGCCGGTGCTTGGACTGAAAATCATTTTTAATTGTTTACCATAGCCAACAAGCTGGTCTTTTCCTTTTGTAATTCCTACCGGGATAGATTCGGCAAAACTAAATTGTTGTTTACTTACTTTATAGTACCCCAATTTTTCTAGCGATTCCATACCTAAACGACCAATTCCAATACCAAGTTTCCCATCAGCGGATATTACAACTGGTAATTTAATTTCCTTCTCCTCACGAAGTATTGTAGCGGTTACGGTTTTGTTTTTGTTGTTTTCAAGCACTGCTTTTGCTTGATCAAAATATTTAGTAGGCGTACCGTTAATAGCAAGAACAATATCTTTTGGTTGCAAATTGGTGTTTTTAGATCCTTCAGAAATTGCACCAACAACAAATGGCATTCTGATATCTAATAAAATTCCTTTTTCTACTTTGTCAAGTTGATCTACAAAATCAATAGGAAGTTTTACAGTAGTATCAGCACCATTGCGGTGTAAAACTACCTCTTTTGCAGTAAGCACTTTTAGGGTTAATTCTTTATCGAATTTTTCGATTGTTTCTCCATCAACTGCTTTTATTTGATCTCCGGTGCGGAAACCAATTTTTTGCAGGATCGTGTTTTCTACCAGCATTCCATCTTTCAAGTCTTTGTTAGCAATATAAATATCGCCATACACATACGCCATTCCTATATATATAATGAAAGCCAAAATAAAATTGACCGTAACACCACCTAACATGATGATCAAACGCTGCCAAGCTGGTTTCGATCTAAATTCCCAAGGTTGTGGAGGCAAAGCCATTTGTTCTTTGTCCATACTTTCATCAATCATTCCGGAAATTTTCACATAACCACCTAGTGGCAACCACCCAATACCGTATTCGGTTTCGCCAATTTTCTTTTTGATAAGAGAATATTTAACATCAAAAAACAAATAGAATTTTTCGACTCTGGTTTTAAACAATTTGGCAGGAATGAAATGTCCTAATTCGTGAAGTACAATCAGTAATGATAGGCTCAATAAAAATTGAGAAAGCTTGATAACTATGTCCATTTTAAATTTTTAGTTCTTTTATAACTCACAAAAGTAAGGTTTTCTGTTTGTATATTTTACAATATTTGTATCATCGCTTTTTAAAAGTTTGTTAATTATCAAAAATTCAATTCTTACTTTGGTAATAGAGCCTTAACTTTACTTTTTTGGAAACTTATTACAGTGTTTCTTTCATTTTAAATTTAACTCAGCATGACATCAGCATTATTTTCTCCATTAACAATAAAAAGTATCACCTTAAAAAACCGTTTGGCTATTTCGCCCATGTGCCAATATTCTGCCGTAGATGGTTTTGCAAACGATTGGCATTTGGTACATTTAGGAAGCCGTGCCAGTGGTGGCGCAGGTTTGATTATTCAAGAAGCTACTTCGGTTTCGCCAGAAGGACGCATTTCGCCAGAAGATTTGGGACTTTGGAAAGACGAGCAAATCGAGAAAATGCAGCAAATCAACCGTTTTATTATCAGTCAAAATTCGGTTCCTGGTATTCAGTTAGCTCATGCCGGACGTAAAGCGAGTGCTGCTTCGCCATGGAACGGTGGTCGAAAAGTTGCTATCGAAAAGGGTGGTTGGAATACTGTGGCGCCAAGTGCAATTCCGTTTTACGATACGGATCCTGCGCCTGTAGCACTTGATTTAAATGGGATTCAAAAAGTGATTGCTGACTTCAAGTCGGCTACCAAAAGAGCGGTTCAAGCGGGTTTTCAGGTGATGGAAATTCACGCTGCTCACGGTTATTTAATGCATCAATTTTTATCGCCTTTGTCTAATACCAGAACAGATGCATACGGCGGTAGTTTCGAAAATCGAATCCGATTCACACTCGAAATAGTAGCAGCAGTGCAAGCCGAATGGCCGGAGAATTTACCTTTGTTTGTTCGAATTTCAGCTACTGATTGGGCTGAAGGCGGTTGGAATTTACAAGAGTCGATTGCTCTATCAAAAATTTTAAAAGAAAAAGGAGTCGATTTAATTGACGCTTCTTCTGGCGGAGCGGTAACGCAACAGCAAATTCCTGTTGGTCCGAATTATCAAGTACCTTTTGCGGAAAGCATAAAAAAGGAAGTAGGCATTTTAACAGGAGCAGTTGGTTTAATTACTCAAGCAGCTCAAGCGGAGGAAATAGTATCCTCTGGAAAAGCTGATTTGGTTTTGGTAGCGCGTGAATCATTGAGAGATGCTAATTTGGGATTGACATTTGCGCACGAGTTAAATGCAGATACGACTTGGCCTAAACAATACGAACGAGCTAAACTTTAGGTTTTGAAACATATAAGTCAAGTAAGTTTTTTTAAAACCATTAAGGGATTAAGAAAAGTTAAGGGTTTGAAACATATAAGTCATGTAAGTTTTTTTTGTAAACCATTAAGGGATTAAGGAAAGTTAAGGTTGTTGGTACCTCTACAAATCTTAAAAACTCATATGACTTATATGTTAAAATAACTTTGGCATGAATAACAAAAAGAACAACATGCAAAAAATAAAAACCGCTTTACTCTCCTACGGAATGTCAGGAAAAGTATTTCATGCACCCTTTATAACCAATCATCCCGGATTTGAATTACTGGGCTCGTGGGAACGCAGTAAAAAGTTAATTCAACTTGATTTTCCAGCGGTAAAAAGTTATCCTACGCTCGAAGCTGTATTACAAGATGAGGCTGATTTAGTGATTGTCAACACACCTGTTGCAACGCATTACGAGTATGCCAAACAAGTTTTGCTAGCCGGAAAACATGCCATTGTCGAGAAAGCTTTTACCACAACAGTTGCGCAAGCAAAAGAATTGGCCCAAATTGCTCAAGAAAAAGGGGTAAAATTGGCCGTTTTTCAAAATCGCCGTTGGGATAGCGACTTCAAAACGGTTCAAAAAATAGTGCAAGAAGGACTTTTGGGTGAAATTGTAGAAGCCGAATTCCATTTTGATCGTTACAATCCTTTGTTAAGTCCTAAGCAACATAAAGAAACCACGAATGATGGTGCCGGAATTCTAAAAGATTTGGGTCCACACTTAATAGATCAAGCATTGTGTTTGTTCGGAATGCCAACAGCTGTTTTTGCTGATGTTCGATTTACAAGAGCAAATTCATTGGTTGATGATTGTATAGATATTCTATTGTATTACAATTCATTTAGAGTACGTCTCAAAGCTGGTTTTTTTGTTCGCGAAGCCGTTCCGTCGTTTGTTGTTCATGGCAAAAAAGGTTCGTTTTTAAAAACTCGTGCCGATGTGCAAGAAGACAATTTGAAACTTGGCATGCAGCCCAACACAGCAACTTGGGGTACAGAGCCGGAATCGCAACAAGGTTTTTTACACACTGAAGTTGATGGAATTTTGAAAAAAGAATTCGTACCCACACAACAAGGCAATTATATGGCGTTTTTTGATGGTGTATATCATTCAATTACAAACAATACCGTTGAGCCTGTAACGGGCCAAGATGGTGTTCATGTGATGCAAATTATCGAGGCAGCATTGCAAAGTAGCACAGCGCAAAAAGTAATTTCGTTGTAAAGTAGCGCTCTAAACAATGGTTTGCTAATAGCTATTTATAAACAATAACGTTGTATTTATTGGTATTAGTGTTGTATTGACACAATCAATAGTTGGTTTTTGTAATTTTGCACCTCTAATTATAAAATTCATTATTTTGATAGTGCTCAACTTCTTAAACAGGTCTCGTACCAAAGCCAAATTCAAAAAATCATATAAAGATGTCAAAATCTCGTATTTAAACCGCATTCGTTGGGCGGTTTCTATGTTTTATTTTGGCATGGGTTTGTCTTTTGCTACTTGGGCAAGCCGTATTCCGGATATAAAAACTGCCTTGCACCTTAGCGAAGGCGATTTAGGGAGTATTCTTTTTGCTTTACCCATGGGGCAATTGGTAATCATGCCGTTCTCAGGCCAATTGGTTACTCGTTTTGGTAGTCACAAAGTTCTGGTATTTTCTCTTTTTATGTATGTGCTGAGCTTAACCAATTTGGGTTTGGCTACCGCGGCTTGGCAATTATCGCTTGGCTTGTTTGTGTTTGGTATCTTCGGAAATCTCTCTAACATTGCTGTAAATACGCAAGGCGTGTACACCGAAGTTTTATTCAAAAAAACCATCATGAGCTCCTTTCATGGTATGTGGAGTTTTGCCGGTTTTACCGGTGCTTTGGTAGGTTTAGGCATGCTCGCTTTTAAATTATCTCCGTATGCTCATTTTCTTATTGTGGGAGCGTTGGTACTTTTATTAATGGTTTTCAATTACAAATTTTTAATCAAAGCCAAAGAAACTGCCAAAGCCGCCAAGAAAAAATTATTTTCTAAACCTGATCCTACTTTAATATGGCTCGGAGTAATTGGTTTTTGCTGTATGGCCAGCGAGGGAGTCATGTTTGACTGGAGCGGAGTCTACTTTAAAGATGTCATAAAAGCACCCGGTGCCTTAGTAATTTTGGGCTACACCTCGTTTATGATCATGATGGCTAGCGGACGCTTTGTTGGCGATAGTTTGATACATAAATTCGGTCGTAAAAAAGTATTACAAATTAGCGGAATCATGATTTCTGCAGGGCTTTTTACTGCCGTATTTTTCCCTTTTGTTGTTACTTCAACTATTGCATTCATGTTTGTTGGTTTAGGAGTTTCAACCATCGTGCCTACCGTTTATAGTGTAGCGGGTAAAACACCTAATGTATCGCCAAGTGTCGCTTTAACCACTGTTTCAAGCGTTAGTTTCCTTGGTTTTTTAATGGGTCCGCCTATTATTGGTTACATCGCTGAGTTATCAAGTCTGCGTTTTTCTTTCGCTTTTATTGGTGTTTTCGGACTGCTAATTACACTTATGGTTTCCAGAATCAAAGCTATTGCGTAATTTTTTAGGAGCAGTCATGCTGTTTTCAGTAGCTATCTATTCCCGCTCTTAGCCGTATCTTTTTTATAAACGTACTCGAGTAGTGCTAAAACGCCAGAAATACTAGCGTTTATAAAAAAGGATACCTGCTGCGATCGGGGCTATGCTAGACGTATTCCTTTTGCTCACACGGCTCCTTTTTTTTAAAAGAAAAATACTGCTATTTTTTTTCAAAAAAGAAACAACTAACAAAATTTTTTATTATTTTTAACATAATAATTCGTTCGAATATTTTTTAAGTGTCTGAAATTCAAATACCATTCATCAGCCTTAAGCTTTAAGATTTATACCACTTTTCCAAAATTTATTTTTTAATTCTAACACGAAGTACCCACAAAAAGGTGGGTATAAAGCCTGCTTGTTGTTCAACCTTAAGTCATCACTTTTGGTTGAACTTTGGGCATGCTGGTTTAAAAAAATATTTTTTGTTGATGTAAAAATCTAATGCATTGGATATGGTAAAACTCGGAATTTGTTTGTGCTTTGGCTTGTTATTCAATAGTGTTTGGTCGCAAAATAATGCTGCTGCTCGCGGTACAGTTGTAAATGCCAAAACTCAAATTCCTATTGCAGGTGTCGTAGTGAGTATTCAAAACACGGCACAAATGCAAATTACCAATTCTGATGGAAGCTTTCAAATTCAAGAAATTCCAGCCGGAAAATGGTATCTTTTAGTACGCAATCAAGGTTATCAAGATGCGTTATTTCCTATTGAACTCGCCGCAAATCAAATCCTAGATTTAGGTACAATTCCACTGCAAGAAGACCAATCCTTCGAACAACAATCTAGTATTATAGCTTTATCTGAAAGTGATTTCAGTGATGATAATTCCAGTTCCGAAAACACGGCAGGCTTGCTACAATCTACCCGAGATGCCTTTTTACAAGCGGCTGCTTTTCATTGGGGACAAGCCCGTTTTCGAACCCGCGGATTAGATAGTGAACAGGCCATAATGATGATTAATGGCGTTAGTATGAATAAAATAATTGACGGCCGACCGCAGTGGGGCGATTGGGGCGGACTCAATGATGCGCTCCGAAATCAAGAGTTTACCATTGGCACCACTCCTTCTGATTATACCTTTGGGGCACTTTTGGGTACTCAGGAAATAAATACTCGAGCTTCTGTTTATCGGCCGGGAACGCGCCTCACTTTTTCAGGAACCAATAGCAATTACAATTGGCGCAGCATGGCTACTCACGCATCAGGCATGAGTTCATCGGGTTGGGCTTACGTTGTTTCGGCTAGTAAAAGATGGGCGCAAGAAGGCTATTTTGAAGGCACTTCGTATGATGCGAATTCTTTTTTCGTGAGTATCGAAAAGAAACTCAATCAACGGCATGCACTAAATCTTACCGCTTTTTACACACCCAATACCCGAGCAAAAAATTCACCGAATACGGCTGAGGTCACGAAACTCACCTCCGAAAATTACAATTCGTATTGGGGTTTCCAAAGCGGAAAAAAACGAAATGCGCGCTTAAAAACAGTCGAAGAACCAATAGTGATGCTACAGCATTTTTTTAAAATTAAAGAACAAATCCAATTGAACACCACTTTAATGTATCAAATGGGAACCATCACCAATAGCAATATCGATTTTCAAAATGCCAACAGTCCGGATCCAGCTTATTACCGCAAATTACCTAGTTTTTACAGTTCGCTTTACGCCCCTGACGATGGGGAGTTTTCTGGGGCTTTTACGCCAGATGAAGATAATGCCGCCAAAAATAAAGCCGCTTTTTTAGCGCAGCCACAGTTAGATTGGAAGGCATTGTACTTGGCCAATCAAACTGCTGTAACCGATAGCAATGGCGCCATCACAGGCTATGAACCTGCTCAAAGCAAATATGTACTTTACGATGATGTAGTTGCTGATCAGGTGGCAGCGGCGACAACCAATTTGAATGCGCAACTGGCCGATAATATTAGCCTTAATGCTGCGGCCTCGTACAAGAAACTCTTTTCACGTAATTACCAAAAGTTAACGGATTTATTGGGAGGCAAGTTTTATAATGATATTGATGCTTTTTACAACGGCGACGAATCACAATCTGATTTAAATAATCCGAACCGTCAAGTTGTGGTGGGAGATGTTTATGGCTATAATTTTAACTATACAGCTCAAACGATTGACGCTTTTACACAGTTTAAATTCAATTATAATGATGTTGATTTTTATGTATCCCAAACCTATTCTAATACGGTGTACCAAAGAGAAGGCTTGTACAAAAATGGTTTGTATCCCAACAGCTCCTTTGGGAAAAGCGAAACGGTACATTTTGAAAATTTTGGGTTCAAAGTCGGTTTGATTTACAAAATTTCAGGGAAGCAACTCCTTAGTTTTCATGCTGCTCACTTGAGTAAAGCGCCATCGCTACGAAATGTATTTTCAAACGCCAGACTCAATAATGTGGTGGTTCCCAATATAAAAAGTGAACGCAATAGTAGTTTAGAGTTGAGTTATACCTATCGGTCTCCATTGTTTAAGGCGCGTGCTACGGCGTACCACACTTTACAACGTGACATCACCCAAGTTTCTTTTTTCTATGCCGAAGGAATTTTTGACGATGGTGCAGGATTTGCGAGTACCGATGCTTTTGTGAGTCAGACTTTAACAGGTTTAAACAAAAAACACACAGGTGCCGAGTTGAGTTTAGAATACCAATGGACAGCAACATTTAAGACCACTTTGGCGGGAGCTTTTGGTTTGCATACGTATGCCAGTAATCCAAATGTAACTTTGGTTAATGATGCGCAAGCAGCGGCAAGCAATGAAAATCCTCAATTTGATTTCGGCAAGGCAGCGCTTACCAACTATAAACAATCGGGGACACCGCAGCGCGCGTACTCCTTTGGTTGCGAGTATCGTGATCCTAAATATTGGTGGTTGGGTACCACCATAAACTATTTGTCTCATAGTTTTCTGGATGTTTCGCCAATAGCGCGCACTGATATTTTTTACAGAAACCCAAGTAGCGGACTTACTTTTCCAGAGGCTACTCCTGAACGTGGCAAAGAGTTGTTGCAGCAAGAACAACTTGAGCCTATTGTGCTTTTGAATCTTGTAGGTGGCAAATCATGGATTGTGAAAGGTAAAAATCTGGGAGTCTTCTTTAGTGTGAATAATATGCTGAATCAACGCTTTAAAACAGGCGGTTTTGAGCAAGCTCGAAATGCTAATTTTAGAGAGCGAAATCAAGACGTTTCAAGCGGCACACCTTCTTTTGGGCCAAAGTATTTTTATGGTTATGGCCGTACTTATTTTGTCAATTTTTATATCAACTTGTAAAACGATAGCTATGAATACAATGTTTAAAAATACGATAGTTGTGTTAAGTTTTTTATTGTTTTTTGTGGGATGCGTTCCCGAGGAAACGGCTGTGCCAGAATTAAAATGTACACAACCTGATATTGCGGTAACAGCAACAGTTGCAAAGGTATTAGCCCAAACAACTTCTACCGCAACGCAATACCAATACGATGATGTGGTTGAGGCCTATGTGGTATCGAGTGATGAAGGAGGGAATTTTTTCAAATCGATTTCTCTTCAAACTTTGGGTACAGCCAACACAGCGGCGCAAGGTTTTAGCATTCCTATTGATGTGAGTAACTTGTATATTGAGTATCGTGTGGGCACAAAAGTGTATGTTAAACTAAAAGATTTGTACACCGATTTGTATTTTGGAGGTTTACGAATTGGTGGTCTCTATGTGAATGCCTTTAATCAAGGTGGAGTGGGGCGACTTTCGCAAAATGATTACAAAAAAATAGTAAATGCTTCGTGTACACAGCTTCAGGAGGAGGCGTTGGTACGCAAAATGAGTTTACAAGAGGTGTTTAATGATGCCAATTTGAATACACTTATTGAAATCAAAGATGTTCAATTTGCAGAAGAAGCTATTGGGCGTAGTTTTTTTGAAGAAACCAATAATGTAGGAGGAGCAAGTAATTGGAACATAGTGGACAAAAGTGGCAATCAGTTGTATGTTCGAACGAGCAGTTTTGCCGACTTTGCTGCTCAAAAAATACCTGAAGGAAACGGGACTGTTCGAGGGATTTTGACCAAATTTGGAGACGATTACCAACTCCTTCCGCGATCGGTTAAAGATATAGTGATGACAGGCAAAAGAGCGATTCCTTTTTTTAATCAAGATTTTAAAACTGTTGTAGATCGTTCTGTTATTAGTTTGCCAGGCTGGGCCAATATTGTACAAAATGGCTCTTTGGCTTGGCGCGGTGGTGTTTCGTCAGGAAACGGATATGCCGAGTTTTACTTTTCAGGTACTAGAGTGTTAAATAATACTGCGTGGTTAATTTCGCCAAAAATTGATATGGATTTGTACACCAAGGAAATCCTCACTTTTAGATCGGCACAGCATCATTTGGATGTTGATTCGCCTTTGAACGCGCTAGAGGTATACGTGTCATCTGATTTTAATGGGTTGAATGTAACTACTGCCACTTGGACTAAATTAAACCCGAAATTACCAACTCAAGCAACACCTTGGAATCTATTCATTGGCAGTGGCCCCATTGATTTATCTGCTTATCAGGGCAAAATTAATCTAGCATTTAAGTTTGTAGGATCAGGTCGGAACTTGGCCTTAGATGGTTCGTTTATGGTGGATGATGTACAACTTTATGGAGAAAAATAATTTTAACTAACTCATTAGTTGAAATTAGTATATTTGTCAGCAAACTAAAAAATTACATTATGAAATATACAGTATTAGCTTTGATTTCGTTCTTATTTGTTTCTTGTTTGCCGGAAAATGATAAAGAACCAATTGATTTTACAGCGCAAAACGAAAAAGAAATTACAGATTATATCGCTGCAAAAAACTTAACTGCGACCAAAACCGGAACCGGATTGTATTATGTAATGACCGAACAAGGTGCAGGAGCACAGCCTACTGCAAACTCTAATGTGACGGTAGCGTACAAAGGATATTACACCAACGGAAATGTGTTTGATCAAAGTAAACCAGAAGGAATTACTTTTGGATTGCAGCAAGTAATTAAAGGTTGGACCGAAGGAATTCCTTTTTTTAAAGAAGGAGGAAGCGGAATATTATTAATTCCAGCGCACTTAGGTTACGGTAGTTTTGATTACAGCGGTATTCCTGGAGGCTCCGTTTTAATTTTTGATATTAAAGTTATCAAAGTAAATTAAGACTAAACGTTTTTACTCTTCATAAAAAAAAGGCTGTCAAATCAATGACAGCCTTTTTAGTATTATTTAATTTCTATTAAACTAATGGCGTAACCTCCACCAGGAGCGCTAGATAATTTAATTTTTGAAGTACTAGTTACTACCTTTTTTTGAATGGTGTAAGCTTGCGGATTGGTTTTATAATGAGCATCTTTTGCATCAGCATAAATTACAGTATTGTATTTTTTACCTTTCTCTAAAAAATCAAATGAGATTGTTGCCGTTCTCGGTGTTTCACCATTTACGTTACCTACAAACCAGTTGTTGGTTCCTTTGGCTTTACGCGCTACGGTTACGTATTGTCCAGGTTCTGCCTCAAGGTATTTGCTGTCAGACCAGTCAATAGCCACATCTTTAATAAACTGAAACGCATCTGGAAAACGGTCGTAATTCTCTGGTGTATCAGCAGCCATTTGTAGCGGGCTGTACATAGTAACATACAAAGCTAACTGATTAGCAAGTGTACTATTTACATGTGAATTATTGTCTTTGTTCAACTTGCTCAAGTCCATTTCAAATATTCCAGGAGTATAATCCATAGGTCCACCTATTAAGCGTGTAAATGGCAAAACCGTTACGTGGTTTGGTTTTGATCCTCCAAAAGATTGGTATTCTGTTCCTCTTGCCGCTTCGTTACCTATTAAGTTCGGGTAAGTTCTCGCAATTCCTGTTGGTCGAACGGCTTCATGAGCATTCACCATAATTTTATAATCGGCTGCTTTTTCAATAGCATATTGGTAGTGGTTGATCATGAATTGGTTGTAATGATTCCCACCGTTTTCGATGATATCCCCAACATAGCCACTTTTTACAGCATCGTATCCGTTATCTTTCATGAATTGGTACGCTTTGTCTAGGTGGCGTTCGTAATTGCGCACTGAACCAGAAGTTTCGTGGTGCATGATCATTTTTACGCCTTTTTCTTTAGCATAGGCTTGCAAACCTTTTACATCAAAATCAGGATAAGGCGTCACAAAATCAAAAACATAATCTTTTAAATGACCAAACCAGTCTTCCCAACCTTCGTTCCAGCCTTCAACTAACACACCATCAAAACCGTGCTTGGCAGCAAAATCAATGTACTTTTTTACGTTGGCATTATTCGCCCCGTGTTTGCTGTTTGGTTTTACTTTTGAGAAATCAGTAACTCCCAATTGAACGGTTGGCAATTCGTCAGTGTAAGCCCAAGAACTTTTTCCGGTAATCATTTCCCACCAAACGCCTACATATTTCACAGGCTTAATCCAAGAAGTATCTTTTATTTTATTAGGCTCGTTGAGGTTCAATGTCATTTTAGAGGCTAGAATATCTCTCGCATCATCACTCACGATAATGGTTCTCCATGGCGAATGTTGAGGAGCTTGCATGTAGCCTTTATCACCTTTTGCATCAGGAGTTAACCACGATTCAAAAACCATGTTTTTATCATCAAGGTTTAGGTGCATACAAGAATAATTGATCAAAGCCGCCTCGTGTAGGTTGATGTATAATCCGTCAGCAGTTTTTAGCATTAATGACGTTTGTACTCCTGTATTCGAAAATGATTTTTGAGATACATTGGCAGTAGTTGCTTTTTCTGTCAACCCTCTAATTTCGGATAGTTTAGAGGTGGTATAATCGTATTCTTGCGTATCATAATCGCCCGGAATCCAAAATGCAGTATGATCACCAGTCATGGCAAATTGGCTTCTTTCTTCTTTGATGACGAAGTAAGTTAGGTTTTTTTGCGAAGGAAATTCATATCGAAAACCCAAACCATCATTGAACAAACGAAAACGAATAATCATTTTACGTTCTGTCTCTTTTTGTTCTAAAGTAACAGCTAGTTCGTTATAATTGTTTGTTATTGTGGCAACTTCGCCCCAAACCGGTTTCCAACTTTCATTAAAAGTAGTTGCCTTTGAGTCAATAACCGTAAACTCATTTAGTAATGATTTCTTGTCGTTTTTCAACTCAAGACCTAATTTACTGGTTTTAATTACCGCTTTGTTTTTATAATTCAGCTGGTAGCTTGGTGTTCCATTTGCTTGTAGGGCAAACTCCATAACTAATTTTCCGTTCGGAGATTGCAATTGCTGCGCTTGTATCGTGCCCAAAAACAGGAAACAAACTACGGTTGTAAAAAAGAATTGCTTCATTTTTTAAATAAAATTTTAAAAATTAATGTTTCGATTTTCATTTGGCAAAAGCCATTCAACAATGATAAGCCTGATGAAAACCCCTTAATTACAAAAGTAAGCCCTTTATTTTTTATTTTTAAAACAAATTGTATTTAATGTTCTTGAGCCCGTTTTTGATTTTTTTTAGATTCATATTCGAGTTAAAACTTTCCTTTGGCTTGACCGAAGTTATATTCTGTTCAAACGTTCTTTTTTTATAATCAGATAGCTTCATAAGTCGCTGACAAATCCGTAAATTTGTAGCTTATTCAATAACATGTTAGAAACAGAAGTAATCAATTTCGAAAAAACCGCTTTAGTAGGTATCGTAACTCAAAATCAAAGTGAAGAAAAGTTAAACGAATACCTAGACGAATTAGAGTTTTTAACCTACACCGCTGGTGGCGAGGTAATCAAGCGCTTTTCGCAAAAAATGGAGCGCCCTAATCCCAAAACGTTTGTTGGTACCGGAAAAATAGAAGAAATTCACCTTTTTGTAAAAGAAAATGGCATTTCGACCCTAGTTTTTGACGACGAATTATCGCCGTCACAACAAAAAAATATATCCAAGATTATCACCGAATGTAAAATTCTAGACCGTACCCACCTTATTCTAGACATTTTTGCACAACGTGCCGAAACCTCTTATGCTCGTACCCAAGTAGAACTGGCGCAATGTATTTATATGTTGCCTCGTTTGTCCGGATTATGGACGCACTTAGAGCGACAAAAAGGGGGAATTGGAATGCGCGGACCGGGTGAAACCGAGATTGAAACCGACCGTCGTATTGTACGTGATCGCATCTCGTTACTCAAAGACAAAATCAAAACTATTGACAAACAAATGGGCATACAACGCAGCAACCGCGGTGCTATGGTACGTGTTGCGCTGGTGGGATATACAAATGTTGGTAAATCTACCTTGATGAATGCTGTGGGTAAAAGTGATGTTTTTGTAGAGAACAAACTCTTTGCAACGCTGGATACTACCGTGCGTAAAGTGGTTATCAAAAACCTGCCTTTTCTGCTTTCGGATACCGTAGGATTCATTAGAAAATTGCCTACGCAGTTGGTTGATTCCTTCAAAAGTACACTTGATGAGGTACGCGAGGCCGATTTATTGCTGCACGTAGTAGATATTTCGCACCCAGATTTTGAAGACCATATCGAGTCGGTAAACCAAACCTTGCAAGACATCAAGGCGCATGACAAACCGGTGATTATGGTGTTCAATAAAATTGACGCTTATAAACCGCTAATCATTGACGAAGACGATTTGATGACCGAAAAAACTCCTAGACACTTCACGCTAGAGGAATGGAAAGCCACTTGGATGAGTAGAGTAGGAGAGCAAAATGCTTTGTTTATTTCGGCTACACATAAAGAAAATTTCGAAGAATTCAGAGAGCGCGTGTACGAGTCTGTGCGCCAGATACACATAACCCGTTTCCCGTACAACAAGTTTTTGTATCCAGATTACAGTGACGCCATCGAGAAAGACGAGGACGAAAACGAATAATTTCACACCTTTGTCAGTTCGAGCGCAGTCGAGAACGCATGCAAGCGAGAATAATTTAATAAACAGAATCCCTTTTGAATTTCAAGAGGGATTTTTTTGGGCATGCCCCAGCTTTCACTAGCGTTGCAGCTGCGTCAGGCTGTTCGCTTTATCTTTTTATACATTTTAGGCTACTAGCCTTTCAAAGGCTAGTAGCCTAAAATGTAGAAAAAGGATGCCGCTTCCATCCTTCATGCATTCGAGTTCAATGTTCAAGTGCTATTTACAATAATTAACACTTTTCAGTTGGATAGTTGGGTACGAAACGTCTTGTATAAGTTCCTTTTTTCAGTATATTTGAAAGCAAACGCAGAGCCTATAATGCTTTATAAATTTTTTAGCATAGGTACTATTTTCAATTTTTTGAACAATCAAATGATAACATCAAATAAACGACAAAATCAAGCAAAGTTGCTCCGAACTTTCAGAGAAATTCACCGCAAAACAGGTGCGTTACTTTTTGTGTTTTTCTTTGTCATTGCATTAAGTGGTTTGTTTTTGGGCTGGAAAAAACATAGTAACGGATTACTCTTACCACAATCTATTAAAGGAACTTCAACTAATTTGAAAGAGTGGTTGCCAATAGATAGTTTACATCAAAAGGCGTGTAAAATTGTACACGACTCAATTGATTCTCAACTATCTCTTGACTTAGACCGAATCGATATTCGAAAAGACAAAGGAATGGTCAAATTTGTATTTACCGACAGTTTTTGGGAAGTGCAATTGGATGGCGCTACTGGTAATTTGTTACAAGTTGCACGCCGTCGTTCTGATTTTATTGAAACCATTCACGACGGGTCGTTTTTAGATCAAATATTTGGTACCTCGGGCGGAGAATTAAAGGTGGTGTACAGTTCGGTGATGGGTTTGGCGTTGCTCATTTTTACCGTAACCGGATTTTGGCTTTGGTATGGACCAAAGCGCATGCGCAAGCAATCAAAAAATGTTGATTAACCCTCATTTTAAAAATAATTAGTAAAGAACACAGGCCAAATTAGGCGTCTTAAAGTAAAATAAAATAATATGAAAAAATTAATGCTAGCCTCAGCGGCTTTCTTTTGTCACTTTTTAATTATGGGTCAAGATTTGAAATCAAATGTGGTACCTGACGAAAAGGAACACGATCCAAGTTTAGTGGGCTGTTGGAAAGGGTCTGAAGTAAATCAACAAATAAAGGGTATGAGTAAGTATTGGGTGTCTTGCAGAATGGCCAATGGTACGAGTACACTTTTATTTATAGCTATTGATAAAAAAGGGAAAGTTACTCAAGAAACAGAAAATGGCAGGTGGTGGACCGAAAACGGAAAATACTACGAGTTGCACAATTACGATGGCGTAATCGATACCTATATTTATGAAATGACTCCTGAGGGTGTAAAGTTTAAGTCGGTAGAATTAATGGGGAAAATGGACAGTAGTTACAAATTTGTGGACTATAAAATCGAGGAAGATTAATACAAAATTTTAAAACCAAAGCACAACGAAATAAGTGCACAACCAAACAAGTTTATGAAAAAAATCATTTTATTAGCACTGATTTTATTTACGGTTAACTCGTTTTCACAAAAAAATGCAGAGTACGTTTCCTTTGTACAACAAATTAAAAAAGACGCTAAGATTGATACCAAAGACCAAACGGTACTTAACTTATTAACTGATTTTTACGAACAAATTTTACAGTCCGAAACAGGTGAATTACAAGCTAGTTTGTCAGAACGAATTCAGAAATTGTATGCTGATAAAGATGCTAAAAACCTCCATATCTTGAATCTGTTTTTAGCGTATCAAGAACATATCAGCCAAACGGCAGTTAAGGGAAAAGTACCGGATGCTACGTTTCAGAATAATTTGTTAGACGATTTGCAGACTGAGTTGCAAAGCACCTTTGGGGTTGTGCCGGTTATTATCAAAATTTATAAAGTAGAAGCTTTACAATCGGCTGGTAAGTTTGGCGAATCAAGTGCGTTATTAGCAAAAAGTTTGCAGGAGTTTCCTAAGTCGGTTCCTTTAAAAGTATATTCATACTTAGATACGAGGAACGAAAGTTTAAAGAAAGAATTGATATCGCAACATGCTTCGCACTGGATGGTGCAACAGTTTCAAATTAAATAAGATTAGAAATTAGTTGTTAAAACAAATATACGTGTTTGAGTAGTCCTAAATATTTGCAAAACAACAATTCTGAAAAAAATCGTATTCATTAGAGTATGATTTGAAGCACTATTTTTTAAGTAGGGAAAGTGATAGTGGTAATACTATAGGTAGATGTTAAACAAGATGAAGGTTACTTGATTATTTATGGGCAAAATAATATTTCTTTTGTGCAATATTTATTTAATAATAATCTGTTTTTTGAGGTTTTAGATATTCAAAAGTTTGCAACTAAATAAAATAAGCAGTAAAACCCTAAGCTTTATTTATGGTGGTTTTACTGCTTTATAATTTTATTTCGAGTGGAATTAATTTTTCATTTGTAGTAATATCACAGATGAAATTTTTGAATGCAATCACTTCTCGGAACCAAAAAATTCTTTTTTATTTTTGAATCTTGAACAGCGGTACTGCAGAGCACGCTTCGCCATACATAATACTGCGGGCCACTTGTTGTAAATGTTGTACTGCTACGATATAAGCACGAGTTGGAACTGGTTTTTTAGAACATCCTTTCAAGATAACAGGTTTATCTTGATACACTGAATAGTCGATTTTTGGCAGTAATTCTTCATATAAAGACGCTTCAAGATCTTCTAAATTCCCATTGACTATTTTTTTTGCAAAAGGAACAAGTTGAATAGCCACCAATATAGATGCCCAAGCCGGAACTATGGCATCAGTACTGCAATTAATAGCTACGTAGTGATCTTGGTAATGCGACCAATCGTGATTTTTGAGACTTTCTCTAAAGTCTTTTTCTCTTAATAAAAATCCTTCAGCAAGCCATTGTGAGATGTCAATTTGCGTACGAATCCCTTTTGGATAATAATCCTCAAGATCGAAAACTTCGAGTACACTATTGGCTACTTTGTTGATTATTTCTTCCATTTCTAAAAGTTTAAAAGGTTTAAAGTTTAAAGTTGCTCAACCTTAAACTTTAAACCTGAAACAAATTTTACAACATCCCCAATTCTAATTTGGCCTCTTCACTCATCAAATCTTTACTCCAGGGCGGGTCAAAAGTAATTTCAACTTCTGCATCTTTTACATGCTCGATAGATTTAATTTTGTCTTCTACCTCTTTTGGTAAACTTTCTGCAACGGGACAATTTGGTGAAGTAAGTGTCATAAGAACTTTTACTTCGTAATCAGTGTTTACCATTACGTCATAAATCAAGCCTAATTCGTAAATATCTACAGGAATCTCTGGATCATAAATGGTTTTTAATTTTTTTACGATTGCTTCTCCTAATTCGTTAGTGTCTATTTCTTGTGTCATGTTTTTTTATTGTTTTTGTTGTGACTTTTTGGTTAACATATAAGTCATTTAAGTATTTAGAGAATTTCTTTAAAGTTAAAGGGAAGTGAATATAAGTTATTAATTTAATGTCTATAAATTTTAAATATATGTTTAAATCGTTTTTTTATTCATCTAGTTTACGATACAACTCATTTACCAAAGTTTTTTGACCCTCATAAAAAATATTCTTCACATTAAAGTTAATTAATAAACCAATAGGGGCATTCAATAAATTCATGTAAGTCAGTAATTGTGCTTCAAAAATTGGATTGATTTCATTTACTGATTTTAATTCAACAACTAGGGTATTTTCTATAAACAAATCGCATTTTAATTTAGATTCTAATTCATGGCCTTTATAAATAATTGGCACCGATAATTCTGAAATAAAATTAATGTTTCGCAACGTAAGTTCTTTTTTTAAGCATTGGTGATAAACCGATTCTAAAAGTCCTGGACCAATACTTTTATGCACCTCGATTGCTGCTCCATTAACCTGATATACCAGATCTTTAAGATAACTCCTTGTAATGTCCATTCTTCTAAACTTAATATATCAGTAAGGTAAAAGGTGTGAACACAAATATAGAAAACTTATATGACTTACCTGTTTAAATCAATTCTTCGCCTCAAAAGCCAAAGCATACATTTTGATGTTTTTTATCATCGAAACTAGTCCATTAGCACGAGTGGGTGATAAGTGTTCTTTCAGGCCAATTTCATCAATAAAATCCATATCGGCAGAAAGTATATCGGCGGCTTTTTGATTGCTAAAAGCGCGAATCAAAATGGCAATAATTCCTTTGGTTAAAATAGCATCACTATCGGCAGTGAACATAATTTTATCGTCAGCTTGCTCGCCTTGTAACCAAACTTTTGATTGACAACCTTTGATGATGTTATCTTCTGTTTTGAATTCTTCTTTGATAAGGGGTAGTTTTTTCCCCAGTTCAATGATGTATTCGTAACGATCCATCCAATCATCAAACATCGAGAATTCCTCTACTATTTCTTCTTGTATATTTTTTATAGTCATGTTTGTTCGTGTTTAATTTGCCTCAGCTAAAGCATTGATTTTTTTTACTAACTTTTCAATTTCTTTTGGAGGAGTACCATGATCAAATGATGTGCTTTGATAGGTTTTATCTTGATGTACTATTTTCAGATTTGCAATAGCAGCTCCGTCGTGAAATCGTTTTTCAGAAGGTGCTTTGAATGTTTCCACTTTGTCAAGTTCAATAGTTTGAAAATCCGTTACAAGTTCCTTCCAATCTGCATCAGAAATTGGAGTTGTTGTAGGTTTTTCAGTCTCATTTCGGTCTTTGCTTACACTCAATTCTTGGTTGACAACGGTGATTTTTTGATAAAAACCTCTTGTATTAGCCGTATACTCGATCACTGTGTTTTCTAGATCAGATTGTTTCTTGTTGCTGCATGTAGATCCAAGAATCACGGTGGCAACTAAAGCTAGTACTGTTTTCATAAGGTTGTGTTTAAGTGTTAAGCAAGCATATTTTGAGCTCTTTTTACAGCGGCTACTAAGCTGTCAATTTCTTCCTTGGTGTTGTAAAACGCAAACGAAGCTCTTATGGTGCCCGGAATTTCAAAGAAATTCATGATCGGTTGTGCACAATGATGTCCTGTTCGAACTGCAATTCCTAATTTGTCAATTATAGTGCCAATATCGTACGGGTGAATTCCTTCAATATTAAATGAAATCACAGACGTTTTTTCTTTGGCAGTACCGTAAATTTTCAAACCTTCAATGGTTAATAATTGTTGGGTACCATACTCTAGCAATTCTTTTTCTTGTTGCTGAATGTTGTCAAAACCTACTTCGTTCATATAATCAACCGCGGTACCTAATGCAATTCCTCCAGCAATATTGGGCGTTCCTGCTTCAAATTTATGAGGTAGCTCTGCATAGGTTGTTTTCTCGAAAGACACTTCTTTGATCATTTCGCCACCACCTTGATACGGCGGTAATTTATTCAACCATTCTTCTTTACCATATAAAATACCGGTACCTGTTGGTCCGCACAATTTATGTCCTGAAAATACATAGAAATCACAATCTAGTTCTTGTACATCAGGTTTTAAATGCGGAACAGCTTGTGCACCATCTATCAAAACTGCAGCGCCTACTTCGTGTGCTTTGTCAATCATGTATTTAACAGGATTGATCGTTCCTAGCGCATTCGAAATATGATTTACCGTTACCACCTTAGTTTTATCCGACAACAATTTATCGTATTCTGCCATAATTAACTCGCCATCCGTATTCATAGGAATGACACGTAAAACAGCTCCTGTACGTTCACACAACATTTGCCAAGGCACTATATTGCTGTGGTGTTCCAATGCCGAAACTAAAATTTCATCACCCGGTTTTAAAATTGAAGCAAATCCATTGGTTACCGCATTAATACCGTGTGTAGTTCCTGAGGTAAAAAGTACTTCGTGAGCAAATTTGGCATTGATGTGATTTTGAATTTTCTTGCGCGATTCTTCGTAAGCATCTGTTGCTAATTGACTCAAGGTATGTACACCACGATGGATATTAGCGTTGATTTCTTGGTAATATTTCGCTATCGCATCAATCACCACTTGCGGTTTTTGAGTGGTAGCTCCGTTATCGAAATAGACTAATGGTTTACCGTTTACTTTTTGAGTAAGTATCGGAAAATCGGCTCTTATTTTTTGAATGTCTAGCATAGTTATCGTAGAAAAAATCTAGTTACAAAAGTACTGAAATTAAACCGTTTTGAAATTAAGAAACCCAAGTTTTTCATACTTTCTTGTTATGCTTTGATAGCCAAATTATTTGCGAAACAGTCGTTTTTTAAACCAACGTAATTCAAATGTTTTTAATAAATTGCAGTCAAAAGAATGGTTTATGAAAAAAATATTTAAAATTGCTGCGGTTGTTCTATTAATCGGAATTGTATATGTGGGTTTTACAACTTATCCAAAACTCGATTTAATTTCTGGCTTTTCAGCCAAAAGTATTGCGTCTGGCCATTTTTTAGACCATCGTTCGCAGTCGCTGATTGAAAAAGGAGACAATGATATCGACATGATGGATCTGGCTACGAACCAAATTGATGAAGCGGGAAAAATGGCGATTGCCTCAGTATACGGCTTAAAAGAACGAAAAGCTATTTACCGTGAAGGATTGGGAGTAACCCTAATCAACGATAATTTTGATGTAACTAAACCGTATTTGGTTCCCAAAAGAACAAAATTGAACAACAATTTACCTTTTCCGTACGGAAATAACGAACCAAAAGACACTATTTTTGCGAATGTTGATTATACCCAATTGAATGCGGCTGTAGCCAATGCTTTTGATGTGAAAGGAGAATTGAAAAAGAGGACGCGTTCCCTTTTAGTAATTTATAAAGACAAAATTATTGCCGAAAAATACGATACTGGATTTACTAAAAACAGTAGAATATTAGGCTGGTCCATGACCAAAAGTATCACGAGCGCTGTATTTGGAGTTTTAGAAAAGCAAAGAAAATTTCACATTGATGCTCCAGCTCCTATTGCAGAATGGGCCAATGACGAACGAAAAAAAATTACAACAAGTGACTTGCTGCACATGAATTCCGGTTTAGAGTGGGATGAGCAGTATGACCGAATTTGTGATGCTACCAAAATGCTTTTTCAAGCCGAAGATATGACCCGAGCGCAACTCGAGAAACCAGCGGAGCATAAACCCAACACCCATTGGAATTACTCCTCAGGAACGACGAATTTACTTTCTGGAATTTTGCGCAAGCAGTTCAAAACACATCAAGAATATTTAGATTTTTGGTACACGGATTTAATAGATAAAATAGGAATGAATTCTATGGTAATCGAAACGGATATGAAGGGGAATTATGTAGGCTCCTCATACGGCTGGGCAACTACTCGGGATTGGGCTAAGTTTGGCTTGCTCTATTTACATCAAGGCAACTGGAACGGGGAGCAAATTTTTAATGAAGGTTGGGCAAAATACACCGCAACACCTACGAATACCTCAGATGGAAAATACGGTGCTCATTTTTGGCTTAATGCTAGTGGCACCTTTCAAGATGTTCCAAGGGATATGTATTTTTGTAGTGGCTATCAAGGTCAAATGATTTTGATTATTCCGTCGCTTGACTTAGTTGTGGTGCGAATGGGTTTAAAAGAATCTCCAGAATTTAATTTTAATGAAATCATGAAGGGGATAATTTCATCACTTAATCACAAAAAGTAAAAATAGAAAGGGCGCAAAGTTGTAAAACTCTGCGCCCTTTGTGTATAGCGAACCTTGTTGTTAAAACTACAAATCAAATCCCATTTTTACGCCAAGTTTGTTAGCAATAATTTTGGTGATGCGTTGTTTTAATTCTGGTATTTTAATGCTTTCGATTACTGCATTAGAGAATGCGTACATCAATAAAGCTTTGGCTTCTTTAACAGGAATTCCGCGTTGTTGCATATAAAACAATGCTGTTTCGTCTAACTGCCCGATGGTGCAACCATGAGAACATTTCACATCATCAGCAAAAATTTCTAGTTGCGGTTTGGCATTGATGGTAGCCTTGTCACTCAACAAAATATTATTGCTTTTTTGAAAAGCATTTGTTTTTTGAGCTTCTTTTTCTACAAAGATTTTACCGTTAAATACCCCGGTAGATTTATCGGTAAAAATTCCTTTATAATCTTGATGACTTTCACAATTTGGCGTAGCGTGGTGTACCAAGGTGTAGTGATCTACGTGCTGTTTATCGCCAATAATGGTAATTCCGTTCAAGTAGCTTACAATATGCTCCCCGAAATGGTAAAAATTAAGATTATTACGAGTCATGTTTCCTCCAAAACTGAAGGTATTTACAGCAACACTACTTTCTTCTTGCTGAGATACATATGTATTATCAACTAAATTAGCAGCCTCGTTATCGTTTTGAATTTTATAAACATCTACAAAAGCTCTTTTTTGTGCAAAAATTTCAGTAACCGAATTGGTTAATACTGCATTTTCGTTCAAGCTTTGGTGACGTTCGATGATTTGCACTTGTGCATTCTCACCAACAACAATCAAGTTGCGCGGTTGTACTAGCATTGCCGCTTCATTACCAGTCGATAAATACATGATTTCGATCGGTTTGTCAGCCACTTTTCCTTTCGGAATGTTGATGTACGCTCCTTCATTGGCGAAAGCCGTGTTTAATGAAGTCAACGTTTCTTCTTTGTTGACAACTTGGTTGAAATACGCGTCAATAACTGTTTTGTATTTTGGTTTTGTCAAAGCAGAAGATAGTAGGCAAACATCAATTCCTTCGTGAGTTGTAGCTGATAAATGCGAACTAAAAACGCCATCAATAAAAACTACTTTGTAGGTATCAACTTCATGTAAAAAGTATTTTTTCACATCAGAATATTGTACAGCGTTTTCCTGTTTTGGAAAAACGGTAAAGTCATTTTTAAGAATTGCGTTAAGCGATGTATATTTCCAAGCTTCCTCTTTTTTAGTTGGGAAACCTTTGGTTTCAAAGTTTTTTAAGGCAGCGGTACGCAAGTCGTGCAGTTCAGTGTGAACATCAACGCGCTCCTCAAAAGCCATAAAAGACGATATTAATTTTTCTTTTAAATCCATTTTTATTTTGTTTCAGGTTTAAAGTTTAAAGTTTCAGGTTTTGCCTATTGAAACTTATTTCCTTTAAAGTCTTTCTTATTTAAATAGGTAATAAAATTTTTAATTTTACCACTTAGGTTTTCATAATCTTTTTTGAGCAGTTCATCTTTGGATTCATTGATATAGCCAAAATCGTAAATTCTATAGAGTTGCGATCTTGTTTCACCAGAAGAACCTTTTGCAATGGATAGAAATTGTCTAAATTCAAGATTTCCATCTCTTTCAAACCCTTCAGCTATATTATCCATTACTGAACCTGAAGAAGATTTAATTTGCTCTTTGAATCTAAAATCTGATTTCAAGTCGGTTTCAATAGCAATTAGATGTATTTCTTTTGCTAAGCGTCTTGCTTCCTGCCAGATTTCTAAATCTTCAAATCGATTTATGGTAGCCATAGGTTTTGTTTATTCGTTTCAAGTTTTTACTTGTTTCAGATTTTTTTTAACTTGAAACTAAGAAAACTTTAAACTTGAAACAATTTTTAATTCTCTGCTTTAATCCAATCGTATCCTTTTTCCTCTAGTTCGTGCGCTAATTCTTTTCCGCCAGATTTTACAATTTTTCCGTTATACAAAACGTGAACAAAATCAGGAACGATATAATCAAGTAATCTTTGGTAGTGTGTGATCACTACGATAGCATTTTTATCGCTTTTTAGTTTGTTAACACCATTGGCAACAATTCTCAAAGCATCGATATCTAGTCCAGAATCGGTTTCATCAAGGATGGCTAATTTTGGTTCTAACATAGCCATTTGAAAAATTTCGTTACGTTTTTTCTCTCCACCCGAAAAACCTTCGTTTAAAGAACGTGACAAAAATTTACGGTCTATTTCTAGTAATTCTGATTTTTCACGAATCACTTTTAGCATTTCGTTAGCAGGCATTTCTTCCTGTCCGTTTGCTTTACGTGTTTCGTTGATAGCTGTTCTCATGAAGTTAGTTACTGAAACACCCGGGATTTCAACAGGATATTGAAAAGAAAGAAATACACCTTTATGTGCTCTTTCCTCTGGAGCCAATTCTGAAATATCTTCATTGTCCAAAAAGATTTCTCCATCGGTCACTTCATAATTTTCGTTTCCTGCAATAACTGCCGAAAGGGTACTTTTTCCAGCACCGTTTGGTCCCATAATCGCGTGAATTTCTCCCGCTTTTACTTCAAGGTTAATCCCTTTTAATATTTCTTTGTCGCCTATTGAGGCGTGTAAATTTTTTATTGATAACATATCTGTTTTATTAATTCTATTTTGAATTACTTTTTTTGTTAATAATTTTCCCTTTTACTACTTGACCTATGTATAGTAAAATTAGAATAACGATCGGTGTGGTGAATAAAAATAAAAAAATATAAAAAACTATTTTAAAAGCACTATAGCTCAGTTTAAATCCCAAGAAATAAGTAAAAAATAAAGCACCTATTCCAAACAATAAACTTGGTCCTATTTCTCTCAAATTTTTATCCAACACTTCCTTCTAACGAAATTTCCAATAATTTTTGCGCTTCTACTGCAAATTCCATTGGCAATTTATTCAATACATCTTTACTGAAGCCGTTTACAATTAATGCAATTGCTTTTTCGGTTGGAATACCACGTTGGTTGCAATAAAAAACTTGGTCTTCACCAATTTTACTTGTCGTAGCCTCGTGTTCTATTTTTGCCGTTGGATTTTTACTTTCGATGTATGGAAATGTATGCGCTCCACATTTGTTCCCCATTAATAAAGAGTCGCATTGTGAAAAATTACGAGCATTTTCAGCATTAGGAGAAATACGCACTAAACCACGGTAACTGTTTTGTGATTTACCAGCAGAAATTCCTTTAGAAATAATAGTCGATTTGGTGTTTTTACCAAGGTGAACCATTTTAGTACCCGTATCGGCTTGTTGGTAATTATTAGTTACTGCAATCGAATAAAACTCACCAACTGAATTATCTCCTTTTAAAACCACTGATGGGTATTTCCAAGTTACAGCTGATCCTGTTTCTACTTGTGTCCAAGAAATTTTTGAGTTTTTCTCGCAAATTCCTCTTTTAGTCACAAAGTTATACACACCACCTTTACCTTCTTTGTTTCCAGGATACCAGTTTTGTACGGTTGAATATTTTATTTCGGCATCGTCAAGAGCAATTAACTCTACAACTGCAGCGTGTAATTGGTTTTCATCACGACTTGGAGCTGTACAACCTTCAAGGTATGATACGTAGCTTCCTTCATCGGCAATAAGTAAGGTTCTTTCAAATTGTCCGGTACCGGCTTGATTGATACGGAAATAGGTAGAAAGTTCCATTGGACAACGAACGCCTTTTGGGATGTAACAAAACGATCCGTCAGAGAATACGGCCGAGTTTAACGCAGCATAAAAATTGTCTTTTTGCGGCACTACAGTTCCTAAATATTTGCGTACTAATTCTGGATGTTCTTTGATGGCTTCAGAAATACTCATGAAAATAATTCCTTTTTCGCCTAATGTTTTCTTGAATGTCGTAGCTACCGATACCGAGTCAACTACGATATCCATGGCCACATTATTCATCATTTTTTGCTCATCTACAGAGATACCTAACTTTTTATACATTTCTAAAAGTTCCGGATCTACATCATCTAAAGTTTTATTAGGATCTACGGCCTTTGGTGCAGAGTAGTATGATATGGCTTGGAAATCTGGTTTTTCATAATGTACGTTAGCCCATTCTGGCTCTACCATTTGCTCCCAAGCACGAAAAGCCTCAAGGCGCCAATCGGTCATCCATTGTGGTTCTTCTTTTTTAAGAGAAATGGCACGAACGATATCTTCGTTTAAACCAATAGGAAACGTCTCAGCTTCCAACTCGGTATAAAATCCGTATTCGTATTCTTTATTTTCGAGTTCGATTTTTAAATCGTCTTCTGTGTATTTACTCATTGTGATTTAAAGATTTAAAGATTTAAAGATTCAAAAATTGAATATCAAACTTTATTATTTGTGTCTAAATATTTAATAAAATTAGAAAGGTTTTGAGAAATTTCAATTGTTAAATTATAACATATTTGAATCTCGTCTTGATTGCAAAAACCTAACTCTCTTGCTAATATCAACATATTTCTAACCTCAGCGCAACTGCCTTTGGAGATTTTTAAATATCTTGTAAATTGTCTATTACTGTTGTATTCTGAACCTTCGGCAATATTATTTGTAATTGAAACTACAGCTCTTTTTATTTGGTCTTTAAACCAAATTCCTTTTCTAAAGATTTATTGTTTAATACTTGAAAAACTAATTTGGTCAAGACAACACCTTTTTTATGAACATCAAATTCTTCAAATGATTTTGCCATGCTTTCATTAATCTTTTAATTTTTCAATCTTTAAATTTAAAGAGAGAAACTCTCGCCACAACCGCAAGTTCTTGTTGCATTCGGATTGTTAAATACAAATCCTTTTCCGTTTAATCCACCAGAAAATTCTAAAATAGTTCCTGCTAGGTAAAGGAATGATTTTTTTTCAACCGCTATAGTTATGTCGTTGTCAATGAATATTTTATCATCGTCTCCTTTGTTTTTGTCAAATTTTAAATCATATGACAATCCAGAGCAGCCGCCGCTTTTTACACCTACTCGTACATAATCTGTAGCAGCATTAAAACCATCGTCTTGCATTAAGTCGATAATTTTCTTTTTGGCAGTGTCAGATACCTTTATCATGTTTATGTTGATTTTGTCTAAATTAAACGCAAAGATAGTGTTTAAAATACTTTTTCCATAATTGATAACATTATTATAACTAATGCGAAAATAGAATTTAGTTATTTGCGCACTTTAATTTTATTGTATTACTTTTAACGCTTTATAACTTACAAACAAACCAAAAAAACTATTTATGGAAGAAAATGTACCAAGCAAAATGCACTATCAACTCGATTTTAAAGGAAAAGGGGAGACTTTTTTCGGTATCGTAATTGTCAATTGGCTCTTAACTATCGTTACATTAGGACTTTATTATCCGTGGGCTAAGGCCAAAACGCTACAGTTTTTATTCGGTCAAACCACACTGAATGATGATCCTTTTACGTTTCACGGTACCGGTAAAGAGATGTTCAAAGGATTTTTAAAAGCTTTGTTAGTCTTTGCTGTTTTGTTTGGAATCATGGGTGCACTTACCTATTTAGGTCATCAAGGTATTGGTATTTTGGTTCTTTATTTAGGGATTTTTGCTATTATGCCATTGGCCATTCACGGATCGTACCGTTACAGAATGTCTCGTACTACCTGGAGAGGTATTCGTTTTGGTTACCGAGGTGATCAAGCTGAATTAGTTAAACTTTTTTTTAAGTGGGTTTTCTTTACCATTATTACTTTGGGTATATACAGCTCGTGGCTTCAAATGAATTTACGCAGGTATGTTATCGGAAATATTCGTTTTGGTGATGCCGAGATGAATTATGATGGTGATGGCGGCGATTATTTATTGATGAATATTAAAGGATACTTTTTGACTATTATAACGTTTGGAATTTATTCTTTCTGGTGGCAAAAAGAAATTTTTGAATACTATGTGAACAATTTGTCTTTGCATAAAGATGACAAACGTATCGAGTTTACATCGACAGCTAGTGGCGCTGATTTTATTGGCCTCATCGTAATTAATATGTTGCTAATTGTGTTTACATTAGGATTGGGTTACTCTTGGGTAGTAACGCGCACCATGAAATTTATTTTTGACCACATTCAATTAGACGGTAACATTGATTTGAATACATTACATCAAACCGAAGAAAACTATAAAGATGCTACCGGCGAAGACGTTAGTGACTTTTTAGATATGGATTTTATCGTTTAAAATATGAACCAAGAAGCCGCAGGAATTTATTTTGATGGCAAGTCAGCCGCCCCGCAAGCAGTAACTATTGTTTTGAACACATTAAATGGTGTTCTACAGTTTCAAACCGAAACAGCTACAGTAGAGCGCTGGTTGCTGGGTGAACTGAGTTTTGAAAACGTGGGTACAACCCTGCAATTGCAAAAACAGCAACCGGATGGCATAGCAATTTTAAAAATCACAGACGCCTCATTTGCAGCTGCTATTTTAAAATTTCGTAAAGAAAACAATCAAGTAGGCTGGTATGAAAAAATGCTAGCATCGGGCATGAAATTTCATCTTGTTTTGGCACTCGTGATTTTAGGTTTAATAGGTCTGACCTATGTGTACGCCATTCCGTGGGTGGGTGAAAAATCAGTAGCGCTAATTCCTGAGAGTTTTGATGATACCATGAGCGGAACATTTATCAGCGATAATTTACTGTTTTCAGATGTAGCTTCGGATAAATCCAAAGTCTTAAACGCTTTCGCAAAAGAGTTACTACTGAACAATAAAAAGAAATTGAAATTCATATTTGTTGAAGAGGATATTGTAAACGCTTTTGCTTTGCCTGATGGTACCATTGTGGTATACTCCGGAATTGTAGACAAGATGCAAAATTACGATGAGTTAGTTGCTCTTTTAGGTCACGAAGCCGCACACGTCAACAACCGCCATTCGATGAAAATGCTTTGTCGCAACTTGTCTGGTTATTTGTTTATTTCGGCAATTTTAGGTGATGCCAACGGAATCATGGCCACAATTGGCGATAACGTAAATAGTTTTCAATCATTGTCGTTTTCTCGTGAGTTCGAGCAAGAAGCTGATCGTGAAGGTTTCGCTATTGTTGTCAAAAACAAAGTAGATCCAAACGGAATGTTGAATTTATTTAAAAGATTACAAGACGAAGGCGATTCTATCGTTCCGGAGTTTTTAAGTTCGCACCCTGTTACAAAGCAGCGCATTGCAACCACTAGACAATTGGTTAAATCTACTCCGCACCAAGTTGAGCCAAATAGTAAGCTGCAACAGTTATTTCAACAATTAAAAAAATAATCTAAAATCAAATTGCGTTCAAACCATTGCACATCAGTTGTGTATTGGTTTGGGTGCAATTTGTTTTTACATACTTTTAGTTCGGTATCAATAAATATGCTTAATTTTAGAGCATACAATTTTGATATATTATGAAACTATATCCAATAGAAACGGGTAATTTTAAATTAGATGGTGGCGCTATGTTTGGCGTGGTTCCCAAAACCATCTGGAACAAAACCAATCCTGCTGATGCCAATAACCTCATTGATATTGCGGCACGTTGTTTATTAATTGAAGAGGGAAACCGCTTGATTTTGATTGACACCGGAATGGGAAACAAACAATCTGAAAAATTCTTCGGATACTATTCTTTATGGGGTTCCCATTCATTAGATAAATCTCTAGCAAAATACGGTTTTCACCGCGACGATATTACGGATGTGTTTATGACGCATTTGCATTTTGATCATTGTGGTGGAAGTGTACAATGGAATAAAGACAAAACGGGATACGAACCAGCCTTTAAAAACGCAAAGTTTTGGACCAACGAAAATCACTGGGAATGGGCTACAAAACCAAACCCGAGGGAGAAAGCATCGTTCTTGTCTGAAAATATTTTGCCCATGCAAGAAAGTGGTCAATTGCATTTTATAAAAAGACCCGAAGGTGATTTTCTTGAAAAATCTGAATTAGGATTTGGAATCTTTTTTGTAGATGGACATACCGAAAAACAGATGATTCCGCACATTCAATATAAAGGTAAAACGATTGTTTTTTGCGCTGATTTGTTGGCTACCGCCGGGCACATTCCAATTCCGTATGTGATGGGCTATGATACCAGACCTTTATTGACAATGCCAGAAAAGAGTAAATTATTGCACACTGCAGTAGAGCAAAACCACTATTTGTTTTTAGAGCATGACGCCCACAACCAGATCGTTACAGTGCAAAACACAGAGAAGGGTGTGCGATTACAAGACGTATTTACTACCGATGAAATTTTTTAAAGTAAAAATTTGAAATAAATAGAATAAGCCTCTTAATACTAAAATGTTAAGGGGCTTTTTTTTTGGACCTGATCTTTTTTGCTTGACATTGTAAAGTTAAAAATGTGCAACATTATTCGTACTATATTAAGCAATCTTTAATTATTCTATTTTAGAATTTTTAGTAAGATAATAAATTGTTTTTTTAGAATATAATAAATAGGTTTGTGCCAAATTTATAAAAATACACTTATGAAAAAAACTTTAATTTTTTTGTTGTTTTTAGTTTCTGTTACTATTTCAGCACAAAAAGTAGACTTGGATCGTTTTTACTTTGATGTTAGTTATCAGGCACTTCCAAAAGAGCCTGTGGCCTTTGAAAAAAGAACCTATACTTCAGAAGTTAAATTAGGCGGAAAAATACAAACGTATGCAAACCCAACTTCATTAAATGAGAGCATTGCTATTTTTGGCTGGAAAAAAGTTGACGAAAATGCAACTGTAAAAATTACTTTATCTGTTGATGATTTTGTAGAAAAAAGCGTTACTCCTCAAATTCGTGTTGAAGAAAGTAAGGACAAAGAAGGTAGAGTAACAAGTCGTAGAGAGTACCATTATGTTTTAGCAAAATATTCAGGAAGAGCACATGCAAAAATAGCTGGACCACGCACACCAACTCCTTTATCAGCAAAACAAATTGAGGAAGAAAAAGCTAAGCAAGCAGCTGCTTCTACAAACAGATTTTTGAAAAACGCAGTGGTTAAAAAGGACACAGTTGCTTCTACTAAAGGATTTGATTGGAGTTTTAATGAGGAAATAGAGGTTAAATCAGCTGAATTTCAGGACGCGGCAGCAGCGATGAAATCTTTCAATCTTAATAGAAATGGAGTTCATGACAATGCATTAAGAGATTATGTGGATGGGACAATGAAAAAGTTTAGCGCAAGTATAAACTATTCCTACGGCTTTAAACCAATTAACACAAATCAAATTTTGTGGATTTTAGACGCTAAAAATGAGGAAGGTGCAACTCAAATAGAAGCTATTCAAGCTGTTAGGTCATTGTTTAAAACCATGAAAGCTGATCGACCAATTGATGATATTAAAAGCAGTATGCAGCCTTTAATAGAGTATTTTGATTCCTTAAAAACAAAATATGCTGATGATAGTAAACCAGCACGTAAAATGAGATATTCAGCATATTATAATTTAGCAGTGATATATTTGTTAACTGACGAACCAGAGAAGACTATCGTAGAAGCAGAGAAGTTAATTTTAAATGATTACGATAAGGGAGATGGTAAAGAATTAATTAACCGTGCCAATAGATTAATTGAAGATTTTAAAATTGCAAATACAAGAACAACACACAACCCAACTCTAAATTAATCACGAATGAAAAAAATTACACAATTAGCATTAATAGGTGCTTTTACAATACTTAGCTGCAATGCTTATAGCCAGTTTTCACTGGGTAAAATGATTAGCAAAGTAGAGGGCTCTGGAACGGCAGCAGGTCAAGACGAAGAATTAAAAAACACTTTGAATTTAAGAGGTCCTGAGGCTCCTGTTGACAAACAATACGGTAACTACAAAACCTATGAAATTAAATTAGATTTATCAACAGGTATTGAAGATAGTTTCGGTTTTAGAAAAATTCCATATTCTAGCGAAAAAATAAACAACATCTTTTTTATTTCAGGTTTGAAAAAAACCAATGATGGAGAATTTAAAATTAAATACACCGTTTCAAGATTTGAGTCGATTAATGACGAAGATTATGTGCAAAGCTATTATCAAAAATCTCCTGCGTATTATATAGGAATGGAGTCTAACCTTGAGATCATGGATAAAACGGGCAAGGTTATTTACAAAAGATATACAACGCCAAAAGTTAACATGTATGTAACTGATCCAACTTATAGTTATGAAGCTTTAGTTATAAAAATATTGACTAATAATTTCTACTCGATGCTAGAGGAGTTTGAAGGCTTCTATTTGTATGGTCCAGAAGTTTCAGGTTTGCGTTATTTTGATATTGAGAAGAAAAAGAAATCAAAATCGACCTTTAATCCTGATGAGTTCAATCAATCAGTTCAAGTATTGCCTACTTTAGTTGATGTTGATAGAGCTGATTGGCCAAGTTTATTTAGTGAAGCTCAAAAGTATTGGAAAGAGTTTTTAGCTTTTGAAGATAAAAATGACGAAGAGATGCAGAAAAAAGTGCGTTTTAGCGCTCATTATAATTTAGCTACAACTTATTTGCTTTTGGGACAAGTTGAGGAAGCTTCAAAATATTTAGATGGAGTAAAGGAAAACGAAAAAAGCTTTTTAGGAATTCGTACGCATTATCCTTTTTTAACAAACCTTGTTTCTAATATTGATGCCTATAAAAAAACCACAGAAAAAGCGACTACGTTAGAGGCAATTCAAGCAGAGCCTATTTTAGCATCATATAAAAAGGCTGCAACGGCTTTTAGATATGCTGAATTTGATGGAGAAGTTTTAGATGTAGATGGTAAAGTTTTTAAAGGTAAAGTAAGAATTATCAGTGATTACCCTGAAATGGTAGACTATAGAACGGAGTCGCAAGTTTCAGCTCTTCGTGCTTTAGCAAATGGGATTGGTTCCGATAAGAGTTCCGTTAGAATTACTATTGAAGGACAGAAAAAACCAGAACGCACCAACTTGAAAAAAGTGGTTAGTATTAAAGATAATGAAGGTCATTTTTATATCGCTGGTCAAACAGGTAAAGGAGTAGGTCTTACATCTGATGTGAATACAAAAAGATATTCTTTGTTTGAAGAAATTAAAAAAGGAGAAAAAATATCTGTATATCATGAGTTTTTCCCTCAAGACGCCTATGTTTTGAAAAAGCAAATTCAAGATGAATTTTTCAGTCCAGCTGTTTTAATTGGTAGAAAAAAAGAATTAAGAGAATATTTTTCAGATTGTCCTAAAATGATTGAAAACATCAATAAAGGACTTTATAATTTTGAAAATAAAGAAACTTACATCAAGATGTTTGAAGATTATACTGCATTGTGCGGTAATTAATCACGCAACTATTTAAGTACAAAAGCTACCTCTCAAGGGTAGCTTTTTTTGTTATCTTTACCATATGATTCAAAACAAATAAAATTATATATTTTTTCTTAATGTACTGTTAATCCTTTTATTTGTGTAACAAAATCAATTATTTTAGACCCATATTTCAATAATAAACAAAAAAACAGATTCAATGAATACCATCAAACCCATTTACATTTCTGCTTTTGCTATGCTTGCTTTAGTAGGATGTGGCGCTGCAAAACAAGTTTCGAGTTCCGCTAATGCTAATTTGACTCTTATTTCGGCACCCTTAAATGTACAGAAGAAAGCGGCTTTAACCGAAAACGAATTGAAACGTTGGAGTCACCTTGATATTGTAAGCGACACCATTCCTGGGATGAGTGTTGATAAAGCTTATGCCGAATTGTTAAAAGGTAAAAAAGGAGTACCAGTTATTGTAGGTATTGTAGACTCAGGTGTTGATATCGAGCATGAAGATTTAAAATCGGTTTTGTGGACTAATGCTAAAGAAATTGCAGGAAACGGAATCGACGACGATAAAAATGGTTACGTAGATGATATTCACGGTTGGAATTTCTTGGGTGATATTACCAAAGAAAACGTTGAATACGAAAGAATCATTAGAGACAAAAATTTGGTAGACGAAAAAACTTTTCAAGAAGCAAAGGCAGTTAATGATAAAAAAGTGGCTGAAGCAGCTACCATCAAAGCACGCTCTGAGCAAATGATTAGCACATTAACCACAAGTGATGCTGCAATTGCGAAGCATTTAGGTAAAGCTGTTTATACCGCAGAAGAGGTAAAAGCAATTACAACTCAAGATGCTGATTTACTAAAAAGCAAAACTACAATGCAACAAATGTTGGGTTATGGTTTACCAGTTGCCGAGTTGAAAGTTGCAGTTCAAAAACAAAAAGATGCTCAAGATGCACTTATTAATGGCGACAACCTGAAAACAGATTATCGTAAAGTGGTTGGTGACAATCCAAACGATATTACGGATACCAAGTACGGAAACAACAACGTAATGGGTCCAGATAAAAACGAAATTTTGCATGGTACACACGTTGCCGGGATTGTGGCTCAAGTTAGAGGGAACAATTTAGGTGGAGATGGTGTGGCTAATAATGTTCAAATTTTAACAGTTCGTGCCGTGCCAGACGGAGATGAGTACGATAAAGATATTGCATTAGGAATTCGTTATGCGGTAGACAATGGCGCGAAAGTAATCAACGGAAGTTTTGGAAAAAGCTTTTCTCCACACAAACAGTGGGTGTATGACGCTATTAAATATGCAGAGAAAAAAGACGTTCTTTTTGTACACGCGGCAGGAAACGATGCGAAAGATATTGACTTTGCCGAAAATTTCCCGAACGATTCTGATGATAAAGTAAAAGAGTTTGCTTCAAACGTAATAACTATAGGTGCATTGAATTATGAATACGGAGAAAAAGTAGTAGCTCGTTTTTCTAACATTGGTAAATTAAATGTAGACGTTTTTGCACCAGGAGTAAAAATTTATGCAACCACTCCAAATAACGAATACCAATATTTACAAGGAACTTCAATGGCTGCGCCAAACACAGCAGGAGTTGCAGCATTGATTCGTTCGTACTATCCAAAATTATCAGCAAAACAAGTAAAACAAATATTGATGGATTCAGGAGTTGCAATAACTACCGAAGTAATTGTAGGCGGAAAACCATCAGACAAACGTTCGTTTACAACGCTATCTCAATCAGGTAAAATTGTAAATGCTTACAACGCATTATTGATGGCTGAGAAAATGTCAAAATAACTAATAAAAACTTAATTTTATGGAAGGACAAATCGTCCTTCCATTTTTTATTTTAACCACTTATGAAAAAACTATTTTTATGCGCTCTTTTAACTACTGGTTTTGGTAGTGTTTGGGCACAAAGTAATGCGTATTGGCAGCAACATGCAAACTACAAAATGGAAGTTGCACTCGATGTAGCTACCTATAAGTACAAAGGAGCGCAAGAGCTGGTGTATACTAACAATTCTTCGGATACGTTAAGAAAAGTGTATTACCATTTATTCAATAACGCTTTTCAGCCAGGAAGCGAAATGGATGCGCGCATTCAAAACATAAAAGATCCTGATGGCAGAATGGTCTCTAAAATAAAAGTGGGTGACAAAGAAGTAAAAGAAAGTCGCATTAAAAATTTGAAACCTAACGAAATAGGTTTTTTACACGTAACAAATTTCAAACAAGATGGTGTTACCGCTACTGCAAAAGAAGTGGGAACCATACTCGAAGTAACTTTGGCTAAGCCTATTTTACCAAATTCTAAAACTACTTTTACACTAGATTTTGACGGACAAGTTCCGGTACAAATTCGTCGCTCAGGACGCAATAATGCTGAAGGAGTTGAATTGTCAATGGCACAATGGTATCCAAAATTAGCCGAATTTGATTTTGAAGGTTGGCACGCAGATCCATATATCGCAAGAGAATTTCATGGAGTTTGGGGCGACTTTGATGTAAAAATTACTATCGATAAAAATTATGTTTTAGGTGGAACGGGTTACTTACAAAATCCAAATGAAATTGGTCACGGTTACCAAGAACAAGGTGCAGTGGTTACCATTCCTAAAAAAGCAAAAACACTAACATGGCATTTTAAAGCACCAATGGTTCACGACTTTACTTGGGCAGCTGACAAAAACTATATTCATGATATTGCCAAAGGTCCAAACGGTGTTGACATTCACTTTTTGTACAAAAACAATCCGCAATACATTGAAAACTGGAAAAATTTACAGCCATTGACTGTAAAATTGATGGAGTTTTACAACAAAACTGTGGGCGAGTATCCGTACAAACAATACTCAGTAATTCAAGGTGGCGATGGCGGAATGGAGTATGCCATGTGTACTTTGATTTTGGGTCAAGGTAAATTTGAAGGATTGTTGGGCGTAACAGCTCACGAAATGGCGCACTCTTGGTTCCAACACGTATTGGCGTCAAACGAGTCTAAACACGGCTGGATGGATGAAGGTTTTACATCGTTCTTAGAAGATTTAGGAATGAATGAACTTGCAGAGAAAAAAGCACAAAATCCATTTGCGGGAGGTTATGCAGGATATTTTTCTATGGTAAATTCAGGAAAAGAATTGCCTCAAGGAACTCACGCTGATCGTTTTGATGAGAACAGAGTGTACAGTATTAGTTCATACAGCAAAGGAGAACTTTTCTTGACACAATTAGTTTATTTGATTGGGAAAGACAATTTGATGAAAACCTTGAAAAAATACTACAGCGATTTCAAATTCAAGCATCCTACGCCGAATGATATTAAAAGAACTGCTGAGAGAGTTTCAGGTGCTAACTTAGATTGGTATTTAACAGATTGGACACAAACAACCAACACGATCGATTACGGAATAAAAGAAGTAACTGAAAATGCAGGTCAAACTAAAGTAGTTTTAGAAAGAATTGGTAGAATGCCAATGCCAATTGATTTGCTTGTTGAATATACAGATGGAACATTAGAAACTTTTTATGTGCCTTTGCGCATGATGAGTTTTGAAAAAGAAAATCCGTATCCGGCAATTAAAAGAACGGTACTATCTGATTGGGCTTGGGCATACCCAACTTACGAGTTGAATATTCCTAAAGCAAAATCAGCTATAAAAAGTATTACCATTGACCCAAGCAGTTTAATGGCTGATATTAAAAAAGAGAATAACGTTTTTAAATAATCTTTTTTAATTATAAATAATGTCTACTTCTTGATCAACATCTTTAAAGTGTTGTTGAAGAGGTAGACATTTTTTTATGTGGTCAAAGTTACCAACCAATATAACGAAATTGTCCTTCCCCAAGATCAGCCAAAAGTAATCGTAGAAGGTAGATTATTAATATGGTATACCAAATTATAATTAGAATTAAGGCTATATTTTTATGGAAGTATTTTTTTAAAAAAGAATACATGGTTATGAAATTAGAAATAAAATTTTGTAAGTTTCAATTGCACTCGCTAGCGATTTATGACTGATAATGATGCCACTACAAGCAAAAAAATGAAGTACAAACAGCCGTCCTAAAAAAGTGCTTACTAAGTTTTTTGGTATTTGTTGAAAATAGGAACCTACAGAAATGGCTATTGCCTGCAAAATTCCCCAAATCAAGTAACGAATTGAAATTTCATGCCACATTGCAATTACAATCATCGTAATCCCCACGCCTAGCAGTGGTTTTCTGTAGTATGAACTAATAGGAGTGTAGATATAATCTTTGCAAAAAGACGATAACGACATGTGGTACTTTGTCCAGAAATCGCGCATGTTTGTTGTTAAAAATGGATAATTAAAATTTTCAGTTATCCGGTAACCCATCAATAAACTAAGACCTATTGCAATATCAGAGTACCCAGCAAATTGAAAGTAAGCATTCAAAACAAAACGAATAGTTTCTAAGTAATTTTGTAGCCAAATGTCACTTGGATCTAAATTTTTGATAAAAAGGTTTGCCTTAAACGTAAACAAATAATTTCCTAGAATAACAATTTTAGACAAGCCATACAATATGCGTTGTAATCCATCAGAAAAGTAGTCTTGATTAAAGCGTCTTCGTTGCCAATCCTTCACAAAATCAGCATAGCGGTTTATTGGACCAACAATAAATACAGGTAGAAAAAAATTATAGCTCAAGTAGAACAATAGGTTTGGGTTTTTAATTTTATCTTTAAAAAATTCTAAAGTGTAATGAATATTTCGAAACGCGTAATAAGAAATACCCAAAGGCACAACCCAATTTTGTTCTAAAGCAATAGTTATTTTTATTGTCAATAGCAATAGCGCCAAAAACAATAAGCTAATCCCTATTTTTAAGGTTTGCTTTAGTTTTGTATGATGTAGAAGGTAAAAATTTCCTGTCGCAACAAATGTTAATAAAGCAAAAGATAATGGAGACTCATAAAGAACAAAGAATCCTGTACAAATAATTTGCGATTGTAAAACATATTTTTTTGGCAAAATCCATGATAAAATAATCATAGGAATGGCAAAGCAAAACAAATGATAGACTAAGGTCATGGTAATAATTTAAATTGAGTAATTAGCCAATCTTGGTATTTTTTTGCGCCTTTGTAATTCAAATGGCCACCATCAACAAAGTCAGAATTGTTTAATAGATTAGGATACTTCCAGAAGTCTATTTTATAGGATCTTTGGTATTTTTTTAGTACTTCGATCCAAACTTTTTTTTGAGTAGAACTTAACCAGATTTGTTCTAATTGAGGAGCACGAGGAAGATCTATAAAAATAATTTTTGTCTTTTTAAGCTGTAAGTCTAAACAAGCCTCGTTTAAAATTTTATTTTCATTAAATAATCTAACAGAACGCTTTTTTTGTAATAATTGTTTATAATCTTCAATGTTAAACTGATCATGAAACAAAGCGTTTTCGGGTTTGATTTTAAAGAAATTTATTGTCTTTTCTGGAGCCAATCCAATTGTATTTTTTACAAAAAGAAACAAATTATTAATAGCAATTTTTAGATACTTCAAAGTTAACTCAGTTTCTTCACCATCAACCAAGATGTGATTGATCTCAATAAATAGATAATCTGGTGGATGATTTACTAATTCTTCAAAAAGTTTTAATTTGTTAATTTTTTCATTGTCTAGAGCATTAATTGCTATGGAGCAAATTTTTGGACTTGCTTTTGTTTTCTTTAATTCAAATTTTTCATCTATTGTGTTTAGGTTATATAAGGCGTGACCTATTAAAGATGATCCTAAAAAAACAACTGATGGTCTTGCGGCATTTGAACTGTTATTTACTTTTAAAATTTTTCTGACTTTAGTGTTGATATTTTTGTATTCGATTTGTTTATTTTTCTTTTCAGTTTGTAAACCAAATACAGAAATTAATACAAGCACTAAAATGGTACTCACAGTATACAACCAAACTTTTAGCGGTGGACTCGTTTCGTTCATTAATTAATTTTTTTTGAAATCATGGTGTGAATCGAGCGAATACTCGTCATTGACATAATCTCTGAAGTTGTAAATTGAATTGAAAAAATTTCTTCGAGTGTTGTTATAAAAATCAAGTTATTCAATGAGTCCCATCCAGAAACAGAATTTGAAGAGCTTGATTCAGTTATGTCATTGCTGTCAATTTTAAAAGTAGTAGCCGCAGTTTGAATAATAGTTTCGAGTGTTTCTGCGCTATTCTCAATTGGTTTTTTTAATTGCTGCTCAATATTTTTCTTTAGTTGATCTACTTGTATCTTGCCACTTATACCACGCGGTAAATCAGCAACAAAATAAATGTCATGTGGCACTTTTTCTTGCTCTAAATTTTGTCGTAGGTATTTGTAAAGTTGTATTTCATTTAAAGTACTACCTTCATTTAGTTGAATGCAGGCAATTATTTTTTCAGTCAAAACTGCGTCATAAATGCCAATTACTTTACAAGCATGAACTTCATTAGTGTTTAATATTATTTCTTCAATTTCCTCAGGTTGAATCCTAAAACCACCAGAGTTGATCATGCTTTTTTTACGACCAATTATTTTAACAAACCCTTGTTCGTCTTGCTGTGCATAATCGCCTGTATATAACCATCCATCAATAAGTACTTCATGGGTTGCTGTAGGGTTACCAAAATATTCTTTCATGATGTGCTTACCAGAAATAGCTAACTCACCAGTTTTATTTGGTCCTACTTCGGTACCATTTTCATCAATAATTTTTACTTCGCAATCAACAGGTTTTCCTACGGTTCCTATTTTAAAAGAATCTGATGACGGGCCACAAAATAAACTGCCATTAACCGTTTCGGTTAAACCATAAACATTCAATATTTGAACCTTAAAAAGAGACGAAACAGAAGTCCATAATTTTTCCTCAAGCTGCGCTGCTACTGAAATGATGGACTTAAAGTCGGGAGTTTGAAAACTATCTTCAAAATCTTCGTGGTATTTCTCAAAAAAGGAAAGCAAAGTAGGAACTACAAATAAGTGTGATATCTTATACTTGTAGATTGCGTAATAGATTAAATCGAGTTTAGAAGTATCGAGTTTAAACGGGCAATACCAAGTGGCACCACAATAAAAAGCTAGAAGTGGACCTTGATTGATTCCATCTGCATGATATAGATTAAGTACATTTAAAATAGCCGAACTTTCATTCATTTCATACACTTTTTGTAATGTTTCTAAATGACTAAATAAGCTATCATAAGATATTGCAACACCTTTTGGATCTGAGGTAGAACCTGATGTGTACATTATATATGCTATACTCTCAGGGTCAATAGCTTTATGGTTTTGCAATGGTACCTTTTCAAATTTTTGTAAACAAGCCGGATATGAGTTGTTGTTAATTTCTGTGGTAGAATCGGTAGTTTTTTGTGCAAAAATTTTACTCAAAAATTTTTTCTTTCCAATTTGAGTTCTTTGTATTTCGATGCAGTTTTCATGCGTAACTTTCCAGGCTAATTTTACAGAAGTATCTAAAAAAACAGCTTTTGGTTCGCAATTTTTTATGATTGAATGTGCCCTAGATGATTTGGTATTGTAGTCTAATAAAACCACGGTCAGGCCAAATGAATATGCGGCAATTGTTAATTCTACCAAACTTTGATGGTCTGCTGTAGACAATATAATTTTATCCGATGCTTGCAAACCGAGTTTATCAAAATAAACACTAAGTTGATTTGTAGTTGAAACAAGATCTTGATAAGTAATAGTTTTATTATCTGCTAAAACAGCAAATTTTTTATTAGGATGTAATCGTGCGCGATCTAGCAATTGTATGCAATTCATAAATACTTTTGTAATTCTGTTTTAATAATTTTTCCGTGGCTTGTACGTGGTATTTTCTCAATTATTTTAATGACGCTAGGTACTTTGCTCTGGCCTAATTGTTTCGAAATTTTTTCTTTTATAGTTCCAATACCCAGTTCTGGTGTTTTATTCTGGTTTGCTATTTCTACGAACAAAGCTAGTTTTTCTGATTCGTTGTCAAAAAAAGAGATTAGTCCAGTGTCTACAACCTCTTCTAATGCTTGCACTACGTCTTCAATTTCTTGAAAATATACAATTTCACTACGGGCATTTTTTATAAAATCTTTCTTTCGCCCTGTTAATTCGATGGTTCCAAATATTGTTTTTTTGGCTAAATCTCCGGTGTAGAACCAAGTTTGAACTCCATTAAAATCAGAATTATTGGAATGATATCCTTGGGTATTGCAATAACTATATATGCGCAGTTCGCCAACGACTCCTATGGGTACTTCTTGATTGTTTTTATCAACAATTTGAGCAACACAATCAATGGTCTGGCCTATATTATGTCCAATATCTTGGTATGATGCATGGGTTTCTCCAAGGCAAAAGCCGGTAGTTTCAGTCAAGCCGTAGTAGTTTAAGATTTTTTTTGTCGTTTTTTCAAAAAACTGTTCTTTCAATTGTTTCGATAAATTGCTTCCGGTACTTAAAACGGTGCTCACTTTCGCCAATCTATTTTTCACTTCTTTTTTAGTTAAAAATTGATTCAGTAAACTAGGACTCGCCACCAAAACACTAATGTCTGCTTCATAAATACCATCTAAAAGCGCACTTATGTTATTGCGTTCATCCTTAGACGGGAGAACACAACTTGCTCCAGCAGTAGTGGTAACCAAGCAGGCATTGCGTAGGCCACTCATAGAATCAAGATTTCCAATTGAAAGGTATTTGTCTTGATTTGTAATTTTGTATGTTGTTACCATATTGATAGCGCTTTGAAACAATTGTCCATGCGTTAACAATACCCCTTTTGGCTTACCACTTGATCCAGATGTATGCAAAATCACTGCAAGATCATTTTCATGAAGTGATAATAATGGTGTCATCTCTTCGTTTTCAAGTAACCAATCAGAAAAAAATAACTTTGTACCCGTTTCAGTGAAGTCTTCGGAATCAAAATATACAATTTCCGCCGTTGGATTTTCGATTGCTTTAGTAGAGTGGTTTAAAAAAACAATTTTTGGCTGGTATTGTATAATTAAATCATTAAAAAGAGCTTCAGGAAGGTCGCTATTGATAGGTACAAACACAACACCTAAATTCATACAGGCCCAAAATAAGCCCATAGCTTCAAAATGAATATCTGCCTCTAAAATAATCGTATCTCCTTTTTGGAATCCTTTTTGTTGTAAGGTGTACGTGATGCAATTTACAATTTCATTAAACTCCCTGTAATTGTAAAAAGTTTCATCAGTACGATCAAACGCAAAGGTGTTTTCTGGAAAATTTCTAACGGATCTTTGCCACAAGGTTTGTAAGTTCATGAGCTCAGGCGCATCAATAAACTCTTGGTGAGAGAAATAGTGCTGTAATCGTACTTGTTTTGAGGTAATGGGTACAATTTGTATAATATCTAGGTGCTCTAACTTGGTAATTATTTTTTTAAAATTAGTTTCATCTAAACCCAATTGTTTTTGAATGAAGCTACAAGTGCGGCATTTTCGGACCCAATACAATAAAATTAATTCTTCGTTCGAAAGATGGTAACCCAATGTTTTTTCAAGTTGTGCTTCATACACAGGGTGATTTTGCAATAAGTTCAAAATCTCATCCTCTAAATCGGATTTTCTGTAAATAATTTGATTGTTACTATCAACTTCTAAGAGTGGATTGAGTAAAATATTAGCTGCCTTGATATCGAAATAATCAAAAAAATTGTAGGACTGCAGTTCGCTCTCAAGATCTATTCTAGTTGGTGCAATGGCTATTAATCCGTTATAATCTGCTGTATTAGGATTTGCTTTAGCTTGAAAATTTTGATCAAAACTTTTACGATACAAATCAGGCTCTGAAAACATATAAGCTGATTTGGTCATAGGTTTTAACTGCTCAAAAAATGCTTCATAATCACGACCGTGAATCAAGTCTCCGCATCTAGAAAAATAAGGAACAGGTTCATTATTAGATAAATGAACGTGCGGGAAAACAATCAATGCATTAACTTGACTAACTCTTAAAATCTCCGGAATTAAATTTGTTTTTAATTGTCTGTGTAGCAAATCAAATCCAAAAACAAAAGCAATAGATTGATCCTCAAAAGGTAATTTTTCCTTAAGGTTACAAAAATAAATTTCAATATTTGAGGGTATTTCTTGATCCGAAAACCAATAAGCAAACCCATTGTAACCCAGAACATCTGTGTCGCCTTCCCAAATACTGATTATTTTTTGTTCAGGAAACAAGCCTGATAGCATAGCGGTAGACCAGCCAGTTCTACTCCAAATATCCAAAATTACATCCCCTTTTTTAAGCTTTTTTTTCAAATAGGGTATAAAAGGGTAAAAGGCTTTGTTAGCTTCATTAAATGGGTTAAACATGGCGTACAAATCAAATAGCGGCTTTCGAAATTTGTTTCGGCAAAAGAGTTCGTACGAGCTAGAACTTATCTTATTATGAATGTTTTGTTCCTTTTTTTCACTGATGCTATCTATTGCAAGTGAGGATTCGGTATAAAATCGAAGGTTCGAAATTTGCGGGATATTTATCATTCAAATTGAATTGGTAAACTGAATTATGATTAATTTTGTCAGGTTAGCTGTCCGAATTGCAAAGTTATGACTAAATAAAGAAAGTTTAGTTATCAGTTGCTATTCATAGCGTGTTAAAACGCGGGCTTCTCAAAAATTATTTTAAGATTTTAATTATTTTTTCACATGAAATTCAAATACAATGAAGCAACTGCTTCGCTTGAAATTATAGACAGTTTAAAAAGTCATTTTTTAATTGTACGACTCTTGCTCATCGTGACTTTTGTCAATGTGATTTTGAACCTATCCAATTCTCAAGTGGAATTTGGTTTAATGAAACTAATTTGGTTGTTAATTGGTATGGCAGCTGCGGTGGGTTTACGACAGTATTTTATAAAAAAAACGGGTAGCAATACGATTCCGCTGGAGCAAATTGTATCCGTGCAAGATAAGTCGACATCGGTTAGAAAAAAATATGCACTCGTACTCAAAAACGGAAAACGTCGTGATTTAATTGAATTACAATCGGAAGCAGATTACAAAGAATTACAAACGTTATTGGCCAAAAAGAAAAAGTAAGTTCTTCTTTTACGCTCCATACAAAAGCCCAAATAAACTACGGTTTACTCGGGCTTTTTGTTATTTGGAAAACAAATTATCGTCTGAATTTAAAAGTATCTGACAATGGATGTTTTTTGTTTTGTAGCATATCAGCAACAAGTTCCATTCCTATGACAGAAAAGGTGATTCCGTTACCGCCAAAGCCCAAAACAAAATAAGCGCCCGGAAAATTAGGATGTTCGCCTATGTAGGGCAATCCGTCTTTGGTTTCTCCAAAAGTACCCGCCCAAACAAAATCGGTTTGAAATTGGTAATCTGGTAACATTTTTTTCAAATAGTTCTTTAGTTTGACTGATTTGTTTTCAAGTAATGCATCACGTTTTGAAGCATCAACAAAGTCTTCATCCTCGCCACCTATCAACAATCTGTTGTCATCTGTGGTACGCATGTACATATACGGTTTAGCGGTGTTCCAAAAAAGAGTTTCACTCAAGTGACTTTGGTCGTCTTCAAATTGTTCTCCAACCATGGCGTAGGTTGACAAGAGGTTCACGAATTTATCTTTAATAATTTCAGTACTTTCAAAGCCGTTGCAGTAGATGATTTTTTTTGCTGTGATTGTGCTGCCATGCTCGGTTGTAACTACAACGTTGTTTTGGTTATAGCTTGTGTTTTTGATATCTGTTTTGTCAAATATTTGCAAACCTTTTTTATGATTGTAGTGCAAAAGATCATGTGCCAATTGAAACGCATCAATACTGCCACCTTGTTGTGATAAAATGCCGCCGTGAGAATTTTTTATTTTAAAACGTTTTTCAATTTCAGCAGCTTCGAGCCATTCCACAGGAAGTCCTATTTGTTTTCGGGCCTCAAATTCATCCTTAAGCCAAGCAACATCTTTTTTATAAGCAGCAAAGTAAAGGGAATCTTTTTTCTTGAATCCACAGTCAGATTTTATGGTTGAAACAATCTTTTGCAAATCGTCTATTGATTTATAGCAAGCCCAGTAACTCGCGGCTGCCTCTTCATGACCAATTAAGTCGTTGAGTTCGTGTAAGGGAACATCTATTTCATATTGCAGCATCGAGGTAGTTGCTGATGTACTGCCATGACCTATTTCTCGTCTATCAATTAAAACCGTTTTGTGACCGTCTTTGATGCATTGATGCGCAATCAAACTGCCTGTGATACCGCCACCTACTACCAAAATATCGGTAGCAATATTTTTTTGTAACGATGGATAGGAGTGCAGAATTCCGTTTTTTACCAACCAAAAAGGTTCACTTGATTTAAGTTTCATAACGTTCTAGTTTTTATCAAAAATAATGATAATCAATGCGCTACATTTATTTTTAAAATGATATTGTTACATAATTATTGGGTGATTTCTGTTTTTTTAGGAAACGATTGTTTTTTAAATGGAAGTGTGGGGTTTCAGAGTATGAAAAGTAATAATCAAAAACGCCTCAAAATTGATGTTTTGCGGGATTTTTATTCTAAATTTATTGATTTCAAATGTGCTGATATATCGGACGTTCAAATTGTAACTACTATGAAAAAAATATTTAGCGTTGTTGTTTTTTGTCTCTCTTTTTCCATATTTGGGCAAACAAAAGAAATTGATTTTTTTAACTTTTATAAAGGTGGGAATAAGTATAAGAAACCTGTGAAATATGTCCTTTTTGATGGCTCTGCAGGAGATATTAAAAAAGAAGTTAATTATAAAATCTATTTTTATATGGGAGGAGAAACTTTTATTTATGATTCTAAAATCAATAAAAAGGATACTTTTTTAGTTGATAAGTCTAAATTCACCTTTGACAAAGCAGAAGATTTACAACAAAAGGCGTATCAGTTTTACAAGGAAAAAAAGCAACTAGAGGAAAGAAAAATGAAGTTGAAAAATCCAATACTGTATCCAGTAACTGATTTTAGTCCTTATTTTAAAATTTTTGTATTAGAAAAAACTAATAAAAATACTTTGTTAAAATATGAAGTAGATTGGATATATTCTACTTTTTAAATACCCAGGACTAATGTTGATTTGAACATAAATCTCAAAATAAATTTAGCCTGAGATTAATAAAACCAAAAAAAGTCTAATGTAAAAGTTAGACTTTTTTTGAGTATATATTTAAGAAAGTTTACTTCAAATGTTCTAGCATATCAACTGTCATACTCGCTAAATCAAACTCATGATTCCAGTTCCAGTCTTCGCGAGCACTGCTGTCATCTATACTGGCTGGCCAGCTATCGGCAATTTTTTGACGGAAATCAGGTTCGTAGGTAATCGTAAATTCAGGAATGTGTTTTTGTATTTCGGCAGCAATTTCAGTTGGCGTAAAGCTCATAGCAGCCAAATTGTATGAGGAACGAATCTTAATTTCTTCAACAGGCGCTTGCATGATTTTGATGGTTGCCGCAATAGCATCATCCATGTACATCATTGGCATTTTAGTTTCTGAAGATAAAAAACACTCGTATTTTTGATCGGCTAATGCTTTGTGATAAATATCTACAGCATAATCTGTAGTTCCGCCACCAGGAGGTGATGACCAGCTGATCAAACCAGGATAACGAATGCTACGCACATCAACACCAAACACATTGTGGTAGTACTCACACCATCTTTCGCCTGCTTGCTTACTGATTCCGTACACCGTTGATGGCTCCATAACCGTGTATTGTGGTGTGTTTTCTTTGGGTGTTGTTGGTCCAAAAACCGCGATGCTTGATGGCCAAAATATCTTTTTTATTTTTCCGGCTTTCGCCAAATTCAAAACATGAAATAGGGAGTTCATATTCAAGTCCCATGCAAAGGCTGGATTTTTCTCGGCTGTAGCCGATAATAGTGCCGCCATCAAGTACACATCGGTAATTTGATGAACTTCAACCAAATGCTCAATCTGATTAAAATCTAAAGCATTTACTACTTCAAATGGCCCCGAATTTACTACATCAACGTTCAGTTTTCTGATGTCAGAGGCAATCACATTTTCGGTTCCGTAAATCGAGCGTAACTTTTGCGTCAGCTCTGTTCCTATTTGGCCGCAAGCGCCTATAATCAATATTTTAGTACTCATCTTTTTCTGTTTTGAAAAACAAAGATAACGTTTTCGCGAATAGTACAACTTTTGATAAAAACTGCAATAAAAACCACAAAAGACTACATTAAATTTAATCTGAAACGAAAATACTGGTTTTTTTAGTGGTGAATTCCATTTGGTTGTTGTCAAAATAGCAAAGGAAGAGCCATTATTTTTAAAACAAATTTATTTCAGATCGTATTTGATAGATCATGCAGAGTCAAAAAGCAGTTTTTTAAACCAACGAATCGAATGTTAAATGGTTTTTTACAAGATTGACATTACCCAAAACCACCATTCGTTATTGCCAATTTAGTTTGTAACTTTGTACTTTAATGATACAAAAAATGAAATACAATTTTGCTCTTTGCTGTTGCCTTGTTTTGTTCTTGTTTTCCTGTAAAAATGAGGATGATAATCGTTTGGCTGACACACAAAAGGAGGTTCAAAAAAAAGAAGTTTTAGTAAAAAATTTGCAGAAAGCTTGGGATTTTTATGACACACCACTTACCGAAGCTTCTGAAACGAGTATAGCCTCTTGGAACGAGTTGCGCCTTTTTCTGGATGCCTTGGCACAAAAACCACAAGCTTCTGTTCGTGCTTATCAACGCAAATCGGCAGAATTATCTAAAAAAGTAATGGCGCTTGGCGAACGCATACCCTACCAATACGATAAACCACAAATACGCAGCCGCATTGCAGCCCTAACAACCAAGGTGCGCATGTTGGATTTATTTATGCACCTAGATGTTATTCCAGACAAAAAAGTGAGTGCTTTGGTAGCCGAAATTAATCTCGAATTACTTTCCGTTCAACGACAAATGGACGAAATTGTCGAAAAAAGTAAAATTCAGTTAGAAGAAGGTGAGTCTGATTTACTTCGCATGCTAGACAGCAGCAGAGCCATTCCTAATACGCCTATTGTAGATCCAAATATTCCACGCGTTGAGTAAATCAGTTTTATACCAAACCTACGATTCTGCTCCCAAAACCATACAAATTGCAGCGCGCTTACTCGAGAAAAATCAGGTAAAAATGCAGCTTTCGGGCTTGGTGGGATCATCTCTTTCCTTTGTTTTGCGTGCTGTTTTTAAAAAGGCAGAGCTTCCGTTTTTAGTTGTACTCAATGACAAAGAAGAGGCAGCTTATTATTTGAATGATCTGGAACAAATGGTCGGTGAGCAAGATGTGTTGTTTTATCCCGCATCGTTTCGTAGGCCATACGAGCTTGAGGATACCGATAATGCCAATGTTTTGCTCAGAGCCGAAGTTTTGAACCGCATTAATTCTCGTAAAAAACCAGCGCTCATTGTTACCTATCCGGAGGCTTTATTTGAAAAGGTAGTAACCCGAAAGCAATTAGACACCAATACTTTAAAAGTAGCTGTTGGTGACAAAATTTCTATCGATTTTATAAATGAAGTTTTATTTGAATATGAATTCAAGAGAGTAGATTTTATAACTGAACCGGGCGAGTTTTCTGTCCGTGGTGGAATCGTCGATGTGTTTTCTTTCTCGAATGATAATCCGTACCGAATTGAATTTTTTGGTGATGAGGTAGAGAGCATTCGTACTTTTGATGTAGCGACACAGTTGTCTATTTTGCCGCAGAAAAAAATTGCCATTATTCCCAATGTTGAGAATAAGGTGTTTCAAGAAAACCGTGAAAGTTTTCTGGATTATATCTCAGAGCAAACGGTCATTTGTATTCAAAACACTGAAAATTTATGTACAGAGTTAGACAAACAATTTGCTCGTGCCGAAACCGCTTTTGCTAAATTATCGCAAGAAATTAAACGTAGTGAGCCGGAACAATTGTTTTTGAACCAAACGCAATTCATCAAGCGCGCGCTAGATTTTTCGATTATTGAGTTCAATACTAAGGCTATTTTTAGAACTACTCAAAAATGGGAATTCCACATCAAGCCGCAACCATCGTTCAATAAACAATTTGATTTGTTGCTGAATAATTTGAATGAGAATCATTTTAACGGTTACAAAAATTATTTGTTTTGTTCGAATGATGCGCAAGCCAAACGTTTTCACGATATCTTCGAAACCTTAGACGAAGCCAATTCTGAGAATATCCGCAAGCAATACAATACTGTTGTGTTGCCATTGTATCAAGGTTTTATTGACGAAGAAAACCAAATTACGTGCTACACAGACCATCAAATTTTTGAACGCTATCATAAATTCAACATCAAAAATGGCTATTCAAAAAAGCAAAATATAACTTTAAAAGAGCTTACAACACTTTCGGTGGGCGATTATGTAACGCATATTGACCACGGAATAGGTCGTTTTGGAGGTTTGCAAAAAATACAAGTTGAAGGCAAAACACAAGAAGCCATCAAGCTCGTGTATGCCGATAATGATATTGTGTACGTGAGTATTCACTCGCTCCACAAAATTTCAAAATACAACGGCAAAGACGGAACGCCACCCAAAATTTACAAGCTAGGTTCTAATGCTTGGAAGGTTTTAAAACAAAAAACCAAAGCGCGTGTCAAACATATTGCCTTCAATTTGATTCAGCTTTACGCCAAAAGAAGACTCGAAAAAGGGTTTCAGTACGCGCCTGACAGTTACTTGCAAAATGAGTTAGAAAGCTCGTTCATTTACGAAGATACGCCCGACCAAACTAAATCAACGGCTGAGGTAAAAGCAGATATGGAAAGCGACCGTCCGATGGACCGCTTGGTTTGTGGTGATGTTGGTTTTGGTAAAACCGAAGTGGCTATTCGAGCGGCTTTCAAAGCAGTTGATAATAGCAAGCAAGTTGCCGTTTTGGTTCCTACAACCATTTTGGCTTACCAACATTACAGAACTTTTAGCGAGCGATTGAAAGATATGCCGGTGTCAATTGGCTATTTAAACCGTTTTAGAACCGCAAAACAAAAAGCGGAAACTTTAAAACAATTAGCCGAAGGTAAACTTGATATTGTGATAGGAACGCATCAATTGGTCAACAAAAATGTAGTTTTCAAAGACCTTGGTTTGTTGATTGTAGATGAGGAACAAAAATTTGGTGTCAACGTAAAAGACAAACTGAAAACGATTGCTGCGAATGTAGATACCTTAACACTTACGGCTACGCCAATCCCGAGAACCTTACAGTTTTCATTGATGGCAGCTCGAGATTTATCAGTAATTACTACGCCGCCGCCTAATAGATATCCTATTGAAACGAATGTGGTTGGCTTTAGCGAAGAGACTATTCGAGATGCTATTTCGTATGAAATTCAGCGTAACGGACAGGTTTTCTTTATCAATAACCGAATAGAAAATATCAAGGAAGTAGCCGGAATGATTCAGCGTTTGGTTCCCAATGCCAGAGTAGGAATTGGTCACGGTCAAATGGATGGCAAAAAACTCGAAGAGCTGATGTTGGCCTTCATGAACGGAGAATTTGATGTTTTAGTCGCAACAACCATTATCGAAAGCGGATTGGATGTACCTAATGCGAACACGATTTTCATCAATAATGCCAATAATTTCGGACTCTCTGATTTGCATCAAATGCGTGGTCGAGTAGGACGTAGCAACAAGAAAGCGTTCTGTTATTTTATCTGCCCGCCTTATTCAAGTATGACCGAAGATGCTCGTAAACGTATTCAAGCCTTGGAACAATTCAGTGAATTAGGTAGCGGATTTAACATTGCCATGAAAGATTTAGAGATTCGTGGTGCAGGAGATTTATTGGGCGGTGAACAAAGCGGTTTCATCAACGAAATTGGTTTTGATACGTATCAAAAAATCATGAACGAAGCTATTGATGAGTTGAAAGAAAACGAATTCAAAGATTTGTATCCTGAAGAAAATAATATTGAAACCAAGGAATATGTAAAAGACCTCCAAATAGATACTGATTTTGAACTATTGTTTTCTGATGAGTACATCAATAATGTATCGGAACGATTGAGTTTATACAATGAGTTGGGCGCCATCAAAAACGAAGAGGAATTAATCGTGTTTCAAAATAAATTGATTGATCGTTTTGGACCTATGCCTCCACGTGCCAAAGCGTTGATGAATAGTATTCGTATTAAATGGATCGCTACCAAAGTAGGAATTGAGAAATTGGTATTGAAGCAAGGCAAGATGATTGGTTATTTTGTCTCGGATCAACAATCGGATTACTACCAATCCAAGAAATTTATGCAAGTTGTGAATTTTGTTCAAAAAAATAGTGCGATTTGTCGAATGAAAGAAAAGCAAACTCCGGCAGGATTACGTTTGCTCTTAACCTTTGATGATGCCAAAACTACGCGTAGGTGCTTGGAATTGATGGAGATGTTGGGTGGGGAGTAAAAAATATTTCTTCAATAAACTTTAAATAATTGAATAATTGACAACTAATACTACTAAGGAAAAATCATTTTTTAAAAAAATAACTTCCAAAAGCCTAAATAAATTTGGTTTTGTAGGATTGATTCCCAATTTTGGATTGATTCCTGGCGGAGTTCTATTGTTTCAGGGATTTATAAGGAAAGATAAAAAAATGAAATTAATTGGATTAGGAGGAATTCTTTTCACACCTATATTTTGGTTTATTTATCTAAACAGCGATTTTCATGAAAAACATTTAATACAATTTACAAATATTCAATTGAATGAAATGGTAAAAGATTTAGAGTTTTATAAAAGTAAAAATGGAAAGTATCCTGATAGTTTACCAGAATTGAAACTACAAAACAAGTTTTTTAATGATGATGAGTTGTTTAAGAGTGAATTCAATTTTAAAGAATCAAAACCTGCAAGATTTTATTATAAAAAACAAGAAAGTGATTATGTTTTAAAATCATTGGGTCCTGATTTGATTTTAAATACAGAAGATGATATCCATCCAGAATTAAAATAAAATGCTTGTCATTTTCTTAAATCAATATTAATAAAATCTATTTGTTTAATATTTTAAAAATGAAACACTTAGTTAAATTTGACGATTTGTTTTTTTACCATTATCAAAAAAGATAACTTTGTTAAACTAAAATTTTAAGTTATGAATTTAGCCACCAGAAAATATAATTTGATTCAAGAGTTGACAACTATTGACGAAAGTTTATTGGAAAAACTTGAAATTATTTTAAAAACCAGTAAAAAGGATTGGTTTACTGATTTGACTTCAGAGGAAAAACAGCAAATTGAAATCGGTTTAAAACAAGCAGAAAATGACGAGTTTGTAAGTCATGAAACTGTAATGAACAGATTTGCCAAATGGCGTTAGAGATTAAATGGACTCCTCAAGCCGATACAGGTTTGGCAATTGTTATTGAATATTTAGAAGCAGAATGGACGTTCAGGGAAATTTTGCAGTTGGAAGAAAATATCAATCAAGTTATTAAGCAAATTAGTCATTTCCCTGACCTTTATCCAAAGTCTAATTCCTTTAAAAATCTTCATAAAGCAACAATAGATAGAAATAATTATCTTGTTTACCAAGTCAATTACAAAACATCATGTGTTGAAATAATTAATTTTAGAGGAACTAAACAAAAACCTAAATATTAGGAAGTGAATTTAATTCTTCAAATCCTTTATCACTTTAAAAGCAACATCCACTTGTTCTTCACTTACTAAAATAGTGAACTCATTAGAAGTCGAAATTACTTCGTTGATAATAATTCCTTCCCAAGCCAAGCGCTGAAAAATGAAATAGTAAATCCCAGGAACTACAATGTTTTCTTTGGGTAATTTTACAGTAATTGAGGCCAGATCATCTAGTTTTTGAATCAGTTTTTCGTTTGCAAAATGTTTGTCTACAAGATGATTGATGCTGTTGCTTACGACAATATTCGTTTCGTTTACTCCTCTTGACGAAGTGTAAAAAATGTCTGGTAATGCATTGATATCTGCAATTAAATCAGCCTGTTTGTTTAAAACTGTCTCTGAGGCTGCAAAAGTATAATCCGTCAAGGCGGAACGCACAGTAATTTCGCCAATATTTTTGATGACTTTATTAATCTTGTGGTTGAGTCTAAAATCCAGTTCCTCTGTTAATCTTTTCAATGCCATTACTACAGCACCTTGCTTCACTTCTTTACCAAAATCAGCTTCCAACTCTGTCATGATATTTCGTGACAACGAAGTCAAATTGATAATACCTAATGATAAAGCATTTAGTAAAAAAGGCTTTGTTTTGATGTAATTTTCAACAATTGAAGAAACAGTTTTCATGATGGATTTTTTTAATTTGTAGTTGCGTTGTATGTAGTTACTGTGTAATTTTAACGCAAAGATAAATAAAAAAACAATTTGTTACAAATATAACAATATAAAAAAGTCATTAAAAATGATAAAAGGCATCGGTAAGATGCTCAATAACAAAAGATTTATCGTTTTTATGAATGGCTATGATGTCAAAACGTACCTCTAGGTCAAGATCATTTTGATTTACAAACGCATCTACAGCTTTTACTAACAGTTGTATTTTTTTGGGCTTCACAAAATCCTGAGGTAATCCAAAATCCAAGGAAGATCTTGTTTTTACTTCGACTACAGCAAGAATACCTGATTTTTGAGCCAGGATGTCAATTTCTGCTTTTTGAAACGTATAATTGGTTTGCAAAATCGTGTATCCTTCCTTTTGGAGGAATTCAACAGCCATTTCTTCTCCAAGTTTACCAAGTTCGTTGTGTTCAGCCATTTAAAAATTTCTTTCAAGTTTGAGGTTTCAAGTTTTTTAACTTCTGCAACTAAAATTCATCAATGCAAAAAACATAATTCTTTGTACTGTAGACGTTTTCAAACCGCTTCTGTCAAGTCTTCCACTCCTTTGGAGGGGGTCGGGGGGAGGATTTTATTCAAAAGTAAGCGTTCCGCCTTTTTCCTGCACGTCTAGAGTGACTTTACTTCCTAAAATCAAGGCTCTGTTATCTTGAATGTGCCCGGCCGGGAAATTGTACAAAATCGGAATGTCGTATTTTTGTGTTACATCTTCAATAATTTCGATCGCATTTTTTCCCCACGGAATATCGTTGTCTTTCATTTTGGTCATAGATCCGACTACAATTCCTTTGATACTTTCCAGGCAACCGTTGCGCTTTAAGTTCATCATCATGCGGTCTATGTGATACAAATATTCGTCAAGATCCTCTATAAATAAAATTTTATCAGTGCAATCAATCGCTGATGTAGAGCCAAACAAACTGTAGAGTATCGATAAATTTCCGCCCACCAAGCGTCCTGTTGCAGTTCCTATTTTGTTTTTGCTAAAAGCGGCAACTTGGTAAGAAAGCGGTTCTCCAAAAAGCGCTTTTTTTAGTGATGTTATGGCTTGTTGTGTTGCTCGTGGCGCAGTAAGTGGCATTATAGCGTGAAGCGATTGAAAGCCTAAAGTATTCAAATGACTATGCAAAACAGTCACATCACTAAAACCAACAATCCATTTCGGATTCTTTTTAAACTTTGTAAAATCTAATAAATCAACCATTCTTACCGTACCATAACCGCCTTTTACGCACCAAATTGCTTTGATGTTAGGGTTGTCTAACTGTGCTTGGAAATCAGCTGCGCGTTGTTCATCAGTTCCTGCAAGTTGATTGTTATCCAAACCAATTGTCTTTCCAATGACAACCTCAAGTCCCCAACTATGCAGTAAATCAATAGCGGGTTGCAGGTTATTGTCAATATTTTTTCGAGCAGTAGCTACAAGAGCAACGGTATCTCCTTTTTGCAAATAAGGTGGTGTAATCATAGTGGTTTGAGCTTGACTGTATGAGGTTTCAAAAACAAAAATAAGAAATAGCAACCAATAAAAAATAGAATGTCTTGTCTGTTGCTTGAATGTATAATGGTTCATGAATTGGCGTTAACTGAAAAAAGGGTTTGTTTATAAATTCAAAGATAGTCATTTCTAAAACAATGCGAAATTCAATACAAATTACTACTTTTAACCTAAAGTAATTGATTATCGGTACGTTGTAACTCAAAAAAACAAAACAATGAAGTTTAGAATTCTGTTGTTCCTTCTTCTCAGCCTGCCTACAATTGTCTCGTCACAAACCAAAAAATACAGCATTCACACCGTAGCTTTTTATAATTTTGAAAATTTATTCGACACCATAAATGACCCAGATACTTTTGATGAGGAATGGACGCCAAAAGGTTTGCAGCGTTGGACATTTGATAAATACCAAAAAAAATTATCGAATCTAGCTCGTGTTCTTTCTTCAATTGGTAATGGAGAGCATGCAGATTCACCAACGCTTATTGGAGGTTGCGAAATTGAAAACAGAGCTGTTCTTGAAGATCTTGTCAAACAGCAACTTTTACTAGAGAAAGAATATGGCATCGTACATTTTGATTCGCCTGACAAACGCGGAATTGATGTGGCGCTTTTGTATCAAAAAAGTAAATTCCAACCCACGAGCTCCAGCAATATCCCGTTGTACATTTACAAAAAAGGAAATGTGACAAAAGATGAGGTTGACGATAAAACAGTTGAGATCACGGATGATAATCCTGAAGTAAACACCAAAAATTATAGAGTATATACTAGAGATCAACTCTTAGTGACGGGATTTCTTGAGGGCGAAGAAATTCATATTATCGTAAACCATTGGCCATCGCGTTCGGGTGGAGAAAAAAAATCAAGTCCGTATCGCGAGGCAGCAGGCTCATTAAACCGAAAAATAATTGATTCGTTGCAGCGAATTAATCCCGAAGCAAAAATCATCACCATGGGCGATCTCAATGACGGACCCTACAACAAAAGCGTAAAAATTGGGCTTGGCGCCAAAGCTAAAAAAGCGTCCGTAGCAGAATTTGGCATCTTTAACCCTTTCGAAGAAATGGCTCAAAAAGGCCAAGGAACCATCGCGCATCGTGATGCATGGGATATTTTTGATCAAATAATGATTTCAGAAACCTTAATTCGCACTGATTTTTCTAGCTATCGTCTCTGGAAAGCGGGCATTTACAACAAACCTTTTCTCATCCAAAACACTGGTCAGTTCAAAGGATATCCGCTCCGACATTCTTCCTCTGAAATTGGTTTTAGCGATCATTTTCCCGTTTATATTTATTTGATCAAGCAAAAATAACACACGTCTGCCTTCTCTTTTTTTGGTGAAAATTAGTCGCTTGATTCATTTAAAATCTTAGTACCTTAGTGGCTTAGTAACTTTGAAACTCATACTAAAATGGCAATCGCAAAACCCTTCAACCTCAATAAGTGGATTGATGAAAATCGTCACCTACTCAAACCGCCCGTAGGCAATAAAAATTTATACCAAGAATCAGGAGATTACATCGTTATGGTAGTGGCTGGCCCAAACGCCCGTAAAGATTACCATTACAACGAAACCGAAGAACTATTTTACCAACTCGAAGGTTCTATAAAAGTAATCATCCAGGAAGATGGAGAGCGCCGCGAAATGGAATTAAATCCTGGCGATATGTATCTCAATCCTGCCAAAACACCACATTCACCGGTTCGTTCTGAGGGTTCAATTGGGCTGGTTATTGAACGCAAACGTGCGGGTCAAGGTTTTACCGATGGCTTACTGTGGTTTTGCGATAACTGCAATCACAAATTGCACGAGGTTTATTTTGAACTCCATAACATAGAAAAGGATTTCCTGCCGCATTTCAAACATTTCTATAATTCAGAAAGCTTGCGCACCTGCGATTCGTGCGGCACAGTCATGCAGGCCGATCCTAAATTTGTTTCTAAAGACTAGTTTTTTAGGAGCTTTTTCCCGTCATCCGCTGTATTCCCGATTAAAAAAACTACGGCCAAAAAAGCCTTGTTTTTTAAAATCGGGAGATGCCGCTGCTACCGGGGCTAGAAGAAAATTAAATACCAGAGTGTATTTTTCAAGCTGAAATCAATATATTTGTAAATAAATATAACAATTTTAATCAAAAAAGTTAGAATGATAACAATAGCCAATCAATTCGGAATGAACGAAGCCTTGAAGCAATTGGGCATAAAAGATATAAACGAAGGAAGTTCAACCGGACAAAACTCCTTTTCAAATGGTGAAATTTTAGAAAGTTTTTCGCCTGTTGACGGACAATTAATAGGTAAAGTAAAAACATCTACTGCCGCTGATTACGAAAAAGTAATGCAAACAGCAACAGAGGCTTTTAAAACTTTTAAAACAATGCCAGCGCCACAACGCGGTGAAATTGTACGACAGTTTGGTGAAAAATTACGTAAAAATAAAGAAGCTCTTGGTAAGTTAGTTTCCTATGAAATGGGGAAATCATTGCAAGAAGGCTACGGCGAAGTTCAGGAAATGATTGATATCTGTGATTTTGCAGTAGGATTATCTCGTCAATTACATGGTTTAACCATGCACTCTGAACGTCCAGGACACAGAATGTACGAGCAATACCATCCATTAGGAGTGGTAGGAATCATTTCGGCTTTCAATTTTCCAGTAGCAGTTTGGGCTTGGAACACAGCATTAGCTTGGATTTGTGGCGATGTTTGCGTTTGGAAACCATCTGAAAAAACACCTCTTTGCGGTATTGCTTGCCAAAATATTATTGCTGAAGTAATTAAAGAAAATAACCTTCCAGAAGGAATTTCTTGTTTGATCAACGGAGATTACAAAGTAGGCGAAATGATGACTAACGATAAGCGCGTGCCTTTGGTATCTGCAACAGGTTCTACTCGTATGGGTAAAATTGTAGCGCAAGCGGTTGCTGCTCGTCTTGGAAAATCATTGTTAGAATTAGGTGGAAACAATGCTATCATTGTAACTCCTGATGCGGATATAAAAATGACCGTTATTGGTGCCGTATTTGGTGCCGTTGGAACTGCAGGACAACGTTGTACTTCAACACGTAGATTGATCATTCACGAAAGTATTTACGATACTGTAAAAGATGCCATGGTGTCTGCTTACAAGCAATTGCGTATTGGTAATCCATTAGATGAAAATAATCATGTTGGTCCTGTAATTGACACACATGCTGTAGAAATGTATAATAAAGCGCTTGAAAAAGTAGTTGCCGAAGGTGGAAAAATTCTTGTTGAAGGCGGAGTAATTTCTGGCGAAGGATTTGAAAGTGGTTGTTATGTAAAACCAGCTATCGCTGAGGCTGATAACACTTTTGAAATTGTACAACACGAAACTTTTGCTCCTGTATTATACTTATTAAAATATTCAGGAACGGTAGAGAATGCCATTGCAATTCAAAATGGAGTAGCGCAAGGATTATCATCGGCAATTATGACCAACAATTTGCGTGAAGCAGAATTGTTCCTTTCTGTGACAGGTTCTGATTGCGGAATTGCAAACGTAAACATTGGAACTTCTGGCGCCGAAATTGGTGGTGCTTTTGGAGGTGAAAAAGAAACTGGTGGCGGTCGTGAGTCTGGCTCTGATGCTTGGAAAGTGTATATGCGTCGTCAAACCAATACCATCAATTACACCACAAGTTTACCCTTAGCACAAGGAATTAAATTTGATTTGTAATTGAATTAATAGAAATATTAAAAAAGGCAATTTGAAATCTCAAATTGCCTTTTTTTTTTCAAAATAGTTTTGTTCTACAAATTGAAAGATGCTCCTAGACTAAGAGTAAACTGATTGTTTAGTTTATCAAAACCAATTGGATTTGTTTTATAACTAGCAATAGGAATTCCAGCTTCTGTAAAAACACCAAAACCTTCAGTAAAGAAATAACGGAAACCTAAATGAGCACCAAAATTGCGTAACCCTAAATCCAATCCAGGATAAACATCCATTTTTTCATCCAGCTCAAATACGTTTCCTAAATTAGCATTAAAACGGGCTTTTAAATCAATTCGGTCACCAAAATCTGGTTTGTTTCCCAAAGCATCATTTGAAACAGAAAGCAAATAGGAAGTAGCAAAGCCAAATGACATATTTTCGCCTAGTCCAAAATCACTGGCAACACGTATTCCGGATCCGCCGTCTTGTAGTATTGCTCCAAGATCAAATTTAGTATCACCATTACCTTTAAAAGCTTGGCCTTGAGCCACCCTAGCTGTTAGTACAAGTGCAAAAAGTACGATATATTTTTTCATTTCCTCTGTTTTAAATTCGTAAAAATTAGTTGTTGTGTTATATTAATTTCGGCCTTTTTCGTCAAAATACAATTGATCTAGCGGCTCACTTTGCCAAAATTCTTTGGTGTCAACATCAAGAATCGTAAGCGGTCCTTTGAATGCGGCTCCCGTATCTACATTCCAAACGTTGGCTTTTTTAACAGGTGTTGTTTCTCCAATTCGTGTTACTGGAGTATGACCAATAAAAATTTCGTGATACAGGCTCAATCTTTTTGGATAAAAAGGATGGTCAAGTGCCATACGATCATCTAAGGATAAAGCGGTTTCCCAAAGAGTACGATCCCAGTAAAATTGACCAGGAAAATATTCAAATTGTGCTCCATTCACATTCGTAAAACCGGCATGAACATACAACCTGTTGTGCTCGTCTAGGTAATAATTTTGAAGCGATTTAAGGAATTCTATGTGTTTTTGTTTTTGGCTGTATGTTACACTTTCGTAGGCTTTTACCGTTGCTTCTCCACCATGTTTGTACCACAAAAGGTTGTCTTTGCTTTCATCAAGCCATTCTAGTAACAAGTCATCATGATTGCCGCGAATACAAATGCAATTTTGCTGTGATTGCAAATCAATTATAAAATCAAGTACCTGAGGTGATTGACTCCAGCCGTCTACATAATCTCCTAAAAAAATAAGAGTGTCGTGTTTGGTAACTTTGGCACGCTCCATGATTTGATGTAGCGCTCGCAAGCCACCATGAATATCGCCTATAACGAGTGTTCTCATTCTGAATTTTGTCTATTTGTAACTGCAAAAATAGCAGAAAAAAAGCACTATTTAAGCTAATTGTGAAAACAATGAAATTAGAGACGTATTGTTTTGAGCTAAATTCATTTTTTATTGTTTTAAACACGGTAATGATAAATCGTCAAACAGTTGTGAAAAATGTACTTACAAATGATTGTGTAATTCAATTATTACAGTTATCTTTACGGAAATTTAAACCAAATCCCTGATGAGTACACTGGTTAAAATAACGTTACTTCTTGTAAAGATGATGTGTCAATTGATTACAGATATTATAAATTATTTTTAATTTTTTCTGAATCTTTTACATCAATTCTTTTGTGTTAATTGCTATAAACTTTTAAGATGCTGTTTTAGAGTATGAAAAAGTAAAAATAAAGCAATTAGCTATTTCTTTTTTTTGCCTTTATACAAGCAAAATATTTTTTTCCCCATCGAGATTTTTATTTAATGCAATTGCACAAGACTATCAATTATTAGGTATACTTTCATATAATAGTTAAGTATCGTATTTCATTTTTCGTAAAACTCTCAGAGCTTCTTTAAACGAAATATATACAGGAACAAATGGTTTTAGAGTAGCTTTGGCTTCTATCAAATTTTGTTTGGCTTTTTCAAATCCGTTTAAATAACAAATCATAAACGTATATGGCAAATGCAATAAATCTTTTTGCTCTTGCGATGTTAACGGCTGATTGGAGTTGATCTTTTTGAGTAATGCCAAGTTAGAATTGTAAGTGTGAAAGAGGATTTTTTTATCAAATTCAGGTGGCTGGAAAAGAAACTCTGTTTCGATTTTATAATAACCGTTATCAAAAAAATGTAATGTTTGTTTTTCTAGCGGATAGTACTGCATTTGATCATTTAATCCTAGGGGTACATACTCAATAATGGTGAAACTGTCATCGTCAAAGAGAATTTCTACAACATCTTGCGAGGAGTAAAACAATTTAATTTGTTCGTTTACAAGCTCAATATCTACTCGTGATAAATAGATTTTGTTTTTAGATTTTTTAATAGTTCCTGCCCAACAAATAACGAACAACTCTTTGAAAACTTTGTATCTCGGCGCCATGTCTTTATGTTTAAAATTCATAAATTCAATTACGCCATCTAAGGTGTATGCAATACTATTTCTGGAGTTATTTTCTATACCAATTACGGTTTCAACATTGGTAAAATTCAGGTCCATTTTGCCTTCAAGCGGAGTGGTATTGCTACCAACACGGATAAAAACACTGTTGAAAGTAATGGTGTGAATTCCTTTTTTAAAACTAGAAATTTTATTTTTGGGTTTAATAGTTACCAATCCTACAACTTTATCCTTTGGTAAATTTGGAAAAGGAACATTTTCATATTGAATTTTGGGAGGGTTTTCAAGATAAGCGTTTACAAGATTTTGAATTCGGCTATCGTCAAAAAAATCATCACCTACAATTGTGTTATCTTGATCTTCGACACCCACTACTATATAGGAATTGTTGGTAGGATTGGAGTTAGATAAAGCGCAAATGTGTTTCAAAAACTTGGCTTTTCCCTCGCGAGTATGAAGGTTCAACTGCCGCTTTTTATCATAAAAACTACATTCGTCATTGTGGGCGAGTAAATTTTTAATCAAAAGGCGTTTGTTGATCATTGTTATTGATTAATGATTATTTCCAATATCTTAAATTGTCTTTGAAGAATTAATTATATTTATATTCTTTGTAAAATAAATTACCGCAGATTCACGGACTTAAAATTAATTAAAAATCTGCGAATCTGCGGTTAATTTTTTAATCATTACAATTTTTTACTAGTCTCTTTTTAAAATAGTTGCTGCTGCTTGAGCGGTAGGCAACACCAGTAAATCACCAATATTGACGTGGTATGGTCTTGTTACTACAAAATGAATGATATCTGCAATATCTTCGGCACGTAGCGGCTCAAATCCGTTATAAACACTAGCTGCTCTGCTGGTATCGCCCTTAAAGCGTACTTCACTAAATTCGGTTTCAACTGCGCCAGGATGTATCGCTCCAACTCGAATTCCGTACGGATTCAAATCAATTCGCATGGCTTGGTTCAAAGCATCTACCGCGTGTTTCGAGGCGCAGTAGACATTTCCGTTCGGGTAAACTTCCTTGCCTGCAATTGAACCAATATTAATGATATGACCTGATTTTTTAGCAATCATGCCCGGAATTACCGCTTTAGAAACATATAAAAGTCCTTTTACATTTATGTCAATCATGGCGTCCCAATCGTCAAGGCTTCCCGTTTGAATAGGGTCAAGTCCGTGGGCGTTTCCTGCGTTATTAATCAAAACATCGATGGTTGAAAAAGCAGCTGGCAAGGAGTTAATCTGATTTGAAACTGCTTCTTTATCACGAACGTCAAAACACAATGTGTGTACTTGAGTAATGCTGCCTAACTCCTGAGCAAGTTTTTCAAGGCGGTCATCTCGACGGCCGCACAAGATCACATTAAAATTATTTTTGGCTAAAAGTTGGGCTGTTGCTTTACCTATGCCGCTGGTAGCACCAGTTATTAATGCGGTTTTATTCATTTGTATTTTTTTTAAATTTAAAAAGGCGCCTAATCTGAACTAAGGAACTTTGTTTCCCATGCTTTCTGTCCAGATAGCAAACCAATCTTCATGATCCAATTGTAAAGCAGCAGCTTTCATCAGCGATTGAATTCGAGCTACATTTACCGTACCTGCAATTGGAATTATTTTAGAGGGATGTTGTAAAATCCATGCTAGCAATAATGTGTCTGAACCCAATTCGTATTTAGCAACTAAAGTGGCTAATAATTTTTTCAAACGTCGGGTTTGCGCATTGTCTTCTCTAAACACAGATCCTAGTGGATTCCAAGACATTGGTCGAATGTTGTGCAGTTGCATATAATCCAAACTGCCATCTAGCATGGGCTCGTGGTGAGTTGCTGAAAACTGAATTTGATTGTAGGAAACAGCTGTTTTTTGTCTAATTAACTCAGTTTGCGAATTCGTAAAATTAGAAAGTCCAAAATCAATGATTTTTCCTTGAGTTTGCAATTGAGTTACAGCCTCAGCAATTTCATCAGCTTGCATCAATGGGCTTGGTCGGTGCAATAACAACACATCCAAATAATCAGTGTGTAGGTTTTGTAAAGATGCCTCGACAGATTGAATAATATAATCCTTTGAGTACTGATAATGCTTGATGGTGTTGTTCCTGTTGCCAGTTACCATCTGGATGCCGCATTTTGAAATCAGCTGTATTTTTTCGCGCGCTATTTTGCTTGCTGCAAATGCTTTTCCAAAGGCGGCTTCGGTGGTATAATCACCATAAATATCAGCATGGTCAAACGAAGAAATTTTATTCTCCAAACACACATTAATCATGTTCTCCATTTCTTTGGAAGTGAGATTTTTATCCCAAATTCCCCAATTCATTACGCCAGCAATGATTGGGGATAAATTTGTTTTTATCATGTTTTTTATTTTTTGTAAAAAATAGCTTTTTTACGTTTTCGAACTTTATTATTCAAAGTTCTTAAAATTATAAAAATTGTATCACAATTAGTACTTAAAATTGCCTATTTTACTTAAGTTTTAACCATTTTTTAACATCTTACTTCTAAAAAAAAATTCAATTTGCAGCTTCAAACCAAAAGCATTTAATTCAAGTTTTTAAACATAAAATAATGGAAGAAAATACGGCGACTTTAGACATAAGAGCGATCAATGAAAAAATAGAGAGAGAGAGCGCGTTTATTGACCTTCTCGTAATGGAAATGAATAAGGTTATTGTAGGTCAAAAGCACATGGTAGAGCGCTTGTTAATTGGACTTTTGGGTCAAGGCCATATTTTGTTAGAAGGAGTGCCAGGATTGGCAAAAACTTTGGCTATCAATACTTTGTCACAAGCAGTTCAAGGTTCGTTTAGCAGGATTCAGTTTACTCCAGATTTATTGCCTGCCGATGTAGTAGGAACCATGATTTACAACATTAAATCAAACGAATTCTCTATAAAAAAAGGTCCTATTTTTGCAAATTTCGTTCTTGCAGATGAGATCAACCGTGCGCCTGCTAAGGTACAATCGGCACTTTTAGAGGCCATGCAAGAAAAGCAAGTTACCATCGGGGATACTACTTTTAGATTAGACCGCCCATTTTTAGTTTTGGCTACTCAAAATCCAGTAGAGCAAGAAGGAACATACCAATTACCAGAAGCGCAAGTAGATCGTTTTATGCTAAAAACGGTTATTGATTATCCTAAAATGGAAGACGAGCGCATGGTAATTCGTCAAAATTTGAAGGGTAGCTTCGAAAAAGTAAATGCAGTTGTATCTGTGGAGCAAATTTTGCGTGCACAAGAAGCTGTTCGTGAAGTATACATGGATGAAAAAATAGAGAAATACATTCTCGATATTATATTTGCTACCCGTTATCCTGAAAAATACAAGTTAGCTGATTTGAAACCTTTAATCAGTTTTGGAGCATCACCTCGTGGTAGTATCAACTTGGCTAATGCGGCTAAATGTTATGCTTTTATCAAGCGCCGCGGCTATGTAATTCCTGAGGATGTGCGTGCAGTAGTTCACGATGTATTGCGTCACAGAATTGGAGTTACTTACGAAGCGGAGGCTGAAAACATTACATCTGTTGACATTATCAACAAAATCGTAAACGAAGTAGAAGTACCCTAAAAGTGAATAGTAATAAGTGAATAGTAATTAACCGTGGTTGGTTACTATTCACTATTCACTAATTACTAATTACTAAAAAAATGGATACAAAAGAGCTTTTAAAAAAGGTACGTAAAATAGAAATTAAGACCCGAAGATTGAGTGATCATATCTTTTCGGGCGAATACCATACATCTTTTAAAGGACGAGGAATGACCTTTAGCGAGGTACGCCAATACCAATACGGTGACGATATTAGAGCTATTGATTGGAATGTTACCGCGCGCTACAACGAGGCACACGTAAAAGTTTTTGAAGAAGAGCGCGAACTCACTATGATGTTAATGGTTGATATTTCGGGTTCTGAAAGTTTTGGTTCTAAAAATCAGTTCAAAAAAGATATCGTTACTGAAATTGCTGCTACAATGGCTTTTTCGGCTACGCAAAACAACGATAAAATAGGATTGATTTTATTTTCAGATGCAATCGAATTGTACATTCCGCCAAAAAAAGGACGCTCTCATGTATTGAGAATTATTCGAGAACTTTTAGAATTTGAACCTAAAAGTAAAAAAACCGATATTGCTCAAGCTTTGAAATTTTTATCTGGAACTCAAAAAAAGAAAGCTATTGTGTTTGTAATTTCTGATTTTATGGCTAATGGCTATGAGCAAACCTTGAAAATTGCAGCAAAAAAGCACGATATAACTGGAATTCGAGTTTACGACAGTCGAGAGGAAAAAATGCCCGATTTAGGTATGGTCCCGATGCTAGATGCTGAAACAGGTGCCATTGAATTGATTAATACGGGATCAAAACAGTTGCGTTTGCAATATGAAAAGCAGTACCATGAAAAGGTTGATTATTTTAAAGAAACTTTCAGTAAATCAGGCTCCGGAGTAGTACACACAAGAGTTGATGAAAGTTATGTAACAAAATTATTAAGCTATTTCAAATCAAGGTAACCAACTTTTTCAAAGCAAATCAAAAATCGTTAGTCCTCCATCAAAAATCGAGAAAGGTTCAATACTAAAACATGAAAAAACAACTCTACATATTATTAATCCTGATTTCTACCACCGTTTTTGCACAACAAAAACAAGTAGTAACCAGCCTTGATACTATCAAAAATAAAATAGGAGCCGAGTTCAAGTTGTCTATCAAAACAACGGTGGATACGTCGGCTAAAGTCGTGTTTCCAAATTTTAGAAACATTGGCGCGCTTGAGGTCATTCAATCGTATCCCATCGACACAATTCGAATGGATAGCAAATACGAGTTAATCAAAAAGTACGGCTTAACTCAGTTTGATTCCGGTAGGTATGTTATTCCTCGCGTGAAAATCTTTATTAACAGCAAACCGTTTCTTACTGATTCGCTTCTTGTTGAAGTAGCCAATGTGCAAGTAGATACCTTGAAACAAAAAATGTTTGACATCAAAGACATAGCTCCTGCAGAGGATTCTATTGGCGATTGGTGGAAATATCTTTTGGGATTTTTGCTTTTAGCAGGAATTGGAGCTGGAGTGTATTGGTTTGTAAAACGAAGACAACGTAATAAAATTACCGAAGAGGTTTACAAAACCCCAATCGAAAAAGCAACCAACTTGCTAGATACGCTGGAGAAAAAAGAGTTATGGCAAAAAGGAGAAGTAAAAGCTTATTACAGTGAGCTTACTGATATTGCCCGTAATTATATTGAAGAGGCGATTGAAATTCCAGCTATGGAAAGCACCACATCGGAGTTGATTCAAGGTTTAAAAGCAGCATCTCTTAAAAAGAAAATGAAGCTTTCAAAAGATATTATCGAAAATTTGGAGCGTGTACTTAAACAAGCCGATTTGGTGAAATTTGCGAAAGTTAAGCCACTTGATTATGAAATTACAGAAGATCGCAACAAGATTCAAAAAGTGATTTTAACATTGGATAAATCCATACCAGTTGAGGTGCCTGATCAAGAAGAATTGCTGTTAAATGAAGCACAAAGACAAAAACAAATTGAAATGCAATTGCGCAAAGAACGCAAAAAAAGAATCAGTTTGGCAGTTGCAGCTGTCGCCTTTGTTTTGGTAGCCACAACAGTTTATTTTTCTGTAACCAAAGGATTTGATTATGTGAAAGACACGATTCTCGGACACCCAACCAAAGAACTTTTAGAGGGCGAATGGGTGAAAAGTGAATACGGAAATCCGGGTGTGATTATTGAAACACCTAAGGTTTTAAAAAGAGTAGATTTAACCAAAAGCCTTCCTAAAAACGGAATGGCGTTGATTAAAGAGATGCAATCATTTGGCTACGGAAGCCTTATAGATCGTTTTTATATCTTGGTTTCTACCTTTAAATACAAAGCCGAAACGCAAATTGATTTGGCCAAATCTATGGATGGAGCTTTGCAATCGCTTGAGGCACAAGGCGCACAGAATATGATCGTAAAACAAGAGGAATTTGAAACGCCTGAAGGTGTTAAGGGTTTAAAAGCTTACGGTACTTTCTCGCAATTGGATAGCAATAATAAAACTACAGCCAAAATGTATTACGAGGCACTTATTTTTAGTCAAGATGGTGGTTTGCAACAATTACTCATTTTCCATGAAGAAGGAGATACTTACGGCAACACCATTGCAGAGCGTGTTTTGAATACTGTTGAATTAAAACAAGCGAGCAACTAATGGAGAAATTAACGTTTTTAAACCCAGAATTTTTTTGGTTGTTTCTTGTAATTCCAGTAGTTGTATTTTGGTTTTGGAAGAAAAAAAACCAACAATCGGCTACCTTAAAAATGAGTTCACTTGATGGTTTCAAGGGAACAAAATCAGTGATTACAAAACTAAAACCTGTTTTGAATGTGTTTCGTGTTTTGGCGCTTTGTTCTCTTATCATTGCATTAGCAAGGCCACGAACGGTTGATGTGAGTAACAAAACAAAAATAACCAAGGGTGTTGATATCGTTATGGCAATTGACGTATCAGGTAGTATGTTGGCAAAGGATTTAAAACCGAATCGTATGGAAGCGCTAAAGCGCGTTGCAGCCGATTTTGTTCAAGAGCGCCCGAATGACCGAATTGGTTTGGTGGTTTATGCCTCTGAAGCGTACACTAAAACGCCTGTAACTAGCGATAAAGCGATTATTTTAGATGCGATCAATAGTATTAAATACGATAACGTGTTGCAAGACGGTACCGGAATTGGTATGGGACTAGCTACCGCTGTGAACCGATTGAAAGACAGTCAAGCTAAAAGTAAAGTAATTATTCTGTTGACCGATGGAGTAAATAACTCTGGTTTTATTGAGCCTGAAACCGCATCAGATATTGCCAAGCAATACGGTATAAAAGTATATACGATTGGTATTGGAACCAACGGAATGGCCATGTTTCCATACGCTGTGGCACCTAACGGAGAGTTTTTGTTTCAAATGATGAAAGTAGAAATTGATGAGCAATTGATGAAAAATATTGCCAAAAAAACCGAAGGTCAGTATTTTAGAGCAACAAGCAATTCAAAATTAGCCGAAATTTATAACTCAATCAATAAACTAGAAACTACTGAAATCGAGGAGCTTAAGTTTTATGATTACGACGAAAAATTCAGGCTCTTTGTCTGGATTGCTGGTTTTTTACTGTTAGCTGAATTTGGTTTACGAAATACAGTTTTCAAAAGCTTTGTATAATAAAAGTCGAATTCTTAGTAAAATAGAATACCGACTAAAAGAAATAAAATGGAATTAGACGAAAAAAAATATTTATACCTATTAGTAATCCTGCCTTTGGTGGTGCTTGTTTTTATGGCCAATTTATATTGGAAACGAAAAAAACAGCGCGAGTTTGGTGATCTTGAAATGGTAAAAAAACTAAGTCCAGATGCGTCTATTTTCAAGCCAGTTGCTAAATTGGTTTTATTACTTGTGGCGCTTTTGGCATTGGTTTTTGCTTTGGTTAATCCAAAAGTTGGAACCAAGATGGAAACCGTAAAACGAGAAGGTATTGATATTGTTTTTGCCATGGACGTGTCCAAAAGTATGTTGGCAGAAGACGTAGCGCCCAATCGTTTAGACAAAAGCAAGCAATTGGTATCGCAAATCATCAAGCAGTTAGGAAGCGACAGAATTGGCATTGTGGCTTATGCAGGAAGCGCATTTCCGGTATTGCCCATCACTACAGATTATGGTGTGGCGCGTATGTTTTTGCAAAGTATGAATACAGGAATGGTATCCTCACAAGGAACTTCGCTTGACGAGGCTATTAAATTATCGGCTACTTATTTTGATGAAAAAAGCAAAACTAGCAAGTTGCTTATCTTAATTTCGGATGGAGAAGATCATTCTGAAGGTGCAGAAACTGCTGCAGAGGAAGCGAACAAACTCGGTTTAAAAATCATCACCATTGGAGTTGGTACCGAAAAAGGAGCTAATATTCCGCTCAAGCGTAATGGTGTGGTTGAAGGTTATCAAAAAGACAACAACAATGAAATTGTAATTACCAAACTGAATAAAGCCAGTTTAGAAGTGATTGCAAAAACAACGAAAGGCAGTTATGTAAGCGGTAACAATACCAAGGAAGTTGTAGAACACATCAAAAACACACTCAATAACATTCAAAAAACAGAGTTTGAGGCAACTGAAATGGCCGAATTCCAATCGCAATTTCAATGGTTTTTAGGTTTAGGTTTCTTGTTGTTGTTGATCGATGTATTTGTATTGGATAGAAAAACAAGTTGGGTTAATAAATTAGATTTGTTCAACGAAAAAGCATCATCGTAATAGCACGATTGATTCTGTTAAAAATAAAAAATGAAAACAATTCAAAATAGATGTCTTTTAATGTTGCTCTTGGTGGGGCTAAGCTGCTTTGCGCAACAAAAAGATCGAATTTTACCAAAAGCAAACCAAGAATATACAGACAGTAAGTTTGTAGATGCGGAAGCAATGTATCGTATTTCGGATTCTAAATTTCCAAACAAAGCGACTGCACCTTTCAATCTTGGGAACTCCATTTACAAACAAAAACAATCTTCTGAGGCTAAATTTGCTTTTGCAAAAGCATTAAAAAACTCAAAAACACGTCCTGAAAAGCACCGCGCGCTTCATAACTTGGGCAATGTTTTTATGAATGAGAAAGATTATACAAAAGCAGTTGAGGCCTACAAAAACGCTTTGCGCAATGATCCTACCGATGAGGAAACGCGTTATAATTATGCTTTGGCAAAAAAAATGTTGAAAGACAATCCGCCGAAAGACGACAAGAAAAAAGACGATAAAAAAGATAAGGACAAGAAAGACGACAAAAAGGACGATAAAAAAGACGGGGATCAAGATAAAAAGGACGACCCAAATAAAGATAAGAAGGACGACCAAGGCGACAAGGACAAACAAAATAAAAAACCGGATGCTAACGAAAAGGGAGAACCAAAACCGGCTCCGGGAGGAATATCAAAAGAGCGTTTAGAGAATTTATTAGACGCTGTGAATAAAGAAGAAAAGAAAATTCAAGATAAAGTAAACGCCAAAAAAGTAAAAGGTAAACCAGTTAAAACTGAAAAAGATTGGTAATGCAATTACAGAGTGTGATGATGAAAAGATATATAGTGGCAATTGTTTTATTGGTATGCAGTACGCTCAGTGCACAAGTGCAGTTTGAGGCGCGAGTGAGTAAAACAACTTTGGGTTTGAACGAGCGTTTGCGCATTGACTTTATGATGAATGTAGATGGCGACAACTTCGTACAGCCTTCATTTGACGGTTTTCGTATTATTGCTGGTCCAAGTCAACAAGTAAGCCAATCTTGGGTTAATGGCCGTAGTTCATTTGAAAAAGCGTATTCTTATTTTTTGTCACCCAATCAAAAAGGTACGTTTGTAATTAAGTCTGCAGCTATTGAGTACAATGGTCAAATTTATAAAACTGCTCCTATAAAAATCACAGTCACTGCCCCAACGCAGCAGCCTCGAGATCCTAATGATGTACAATTGAGCGCAGATGATAATTTATATTTGGTTGCTGATGTTTCGAAAACCAATCCGTACGTTAACGAGCCGATTACCGTAGTTTACAAATTGTATTTTGCTAACATAGGTATTTCAAATTTAGGTGAAGCTAGCAAACCAAAATACAATGATTTTTGGAGTCAAAATATCGACATCAAGCAATTAGTAGCCGAAGAAGGAATTTTCAAAGGACAAAACTTCAGGTATATCGTGCTTAAAAAAGTAGTACTGTATCCGCAAAAGTCAGGAAAACTAAAAATTGAACCGCTATCACTTACTGTTGATGTGCAATTACCAACCAACCGTAGGGATATTTTTGGACGTATGCTACTAGTTGATGACACAAAAACTGTATCGGCTGGAGCCAAAACCATCAATGTTAAACCATTGCCTGAGGCTGGAAAGCCAGATGATTTTACTGGTGCTGTGGGTAATTTTGATTTTAAAGTTACGCCTTCGAAAACCACATTGAAGCACGGAGAAAGTTTAGATTTGGTCGTAAGCGTTAGCGGAAAAGGAAACTTAAAACTCTTTAGTTTGCCTAAACCGGTTGTGCCAAACGCACTCGAAATGTATGATCCTGTTCATAGTGAGTCCATCAATACGCCACTTTCTGGTATGGCCGGAAAATCAACGGATAGTTACACCATTATTCCGCAATACAAAGGCAATTATCCAGTAAAACCAATGCAGTTCTCTTATTTTGATTTGAACTCTGGAACTTATAAAACCATCAAAACGCCTGAGGTGATGATCAATGTGATTGATGGCCCGTCACCAGTTGATTCTACTGCTGTTGCTGGCAATAAAAACAAAGCGGTCGTTGTAAAAGAATTCAAAAATATCCAAACCAAAACGGAGTTAGTGCCAGTAAGTTCAGATAGATTTTTTGGTTCAAACCGCTTTTTGGGTCTGTTACTATTGCCATTTTTGTTAATTCCGATTGTCATTTTGGTGCAAAACAAACGCGAAGCACTCGCCGGAGATGTAACTGGAAACAGAATCCGTATGAACAACAAATTGGCTAAAAAATATTTATCGGAAGCGAAAAAACAAATCAAAAATAAAGAATTGTTCTACGTGGCTTTGGAAAAAGCAATGCATAATTTCTTAAAAGCCAAATTGCGTATTGAAACCTCTGAAATGAGCAAAGAAAACATTCAAGAATTGTTATTGTCTAAAAATGCAAATCCAGCGGTAGTAACTGATTTTATTACGCTTACTGAAAATTGCGAAATAGCGCGATATGCGCCTTCGTCAAGTGTCACGATTCAACAAGATTTTGATAAGGCGGTCGCAATTATTTCTGATTTAGAGAAACAAATTAGCTAACCACTAAGGGCACCAAGAAGTCGCAGCGTACACAAGTTTTGACAAAATATAATGACTGAAAACGAAATATCAAAAATTGTATTTGAAAGTGCTTTAAAAGTGCACAAAGTTTTAGGGCCTGGACTGTTGGAAAGTGCTTATGAAGAATGCTTATTTTACGAACTTAAAAAAAGTAATTTAAAAGTAGAAAAGCAGAAAGCCCTTCCCTTAATTTATGAAGAGGTAAAGCTAGATGTGGGATACAGAATTGATTTAATGATTGAAGATAAGTTTATAATTGAGGTAAAATCTGTTGAAACTTTGAACGATGTTCACTTAGCACAAGTGCTTACCTATTTGAGATTGTCAGATTGTAGATTAGGATTACTAATTAATTTTAATGTTAAATTACTAAAAGAAGGCGTACGACGAGTTATAAATGGATCACTTTGATAATGTTCTTAGAGAATTCTTTGTGACCTTCGTGTTTAAATTGTTATGAAAAACATATTATATTTATTTTTATTTTCAACCCAATTTTTCTTTGCCCAAAGCGGTTTCGAAAACGGCAATGCTTTGTATGCAAAAGGTAAATATACCGAAGCCGTTGCAGCTTATGAAAGTGTATTGAGTCAAAAACAACATTCATCTGAGTTGTATTTTAATTTGGCCAATGCACACTATAAATTGAACGCGGTGGCACCGGCCATTTATAATTATGAAAAGGCATTGGTGCTAAATCCCGAGAATACAGCTGCTGCTAATAATTTAAAATTTGCACAAAAAAGAACGATTGACGAAATCAAAGTAGTACCTAAAGTTGGTCTCGCAGCATTGTTACATAACATCACCGGGAAGTTGCATTATGATACTTGGGCTTGGTCTGCGGTGGGATTTTCGGGCTTGGTTTTTTTGGTGTTTTTAGGGTATTACTTTTCGAGAAATACTGTAGTGAAAAGAATTTTCTTTGGAAGTATCTTCGTTATGATTGCTGGGATATTGATTTGTGTAACCGCTGCCAATATTGAAAAAAATCATTTTGACAATGACAGACCAGCTATCGTTTTTGCAGAAAGAACAGCAGTTACAAGTCAGCCTCGAAATGGAGATAAACCGCTATTGGTTTTGCATGAAGGCGCTAAAGTTTACGTATTTGAAACCAAAGCACAATGGACCAAAATTGAACTTACTGATGGCACTGAAGGATGGATTGAAAGTAGCGCAATAAAGGAAGTGAAGGATTAATTTTTATCTTCTTGAACAGTTTTTGAATCCTTATTTTTCAACCCATCGTACCATTTCTCGATTGAAGGAAAAATAAAGCGAGCCGTTTTTTGGATAGGATTGTAAAAAAGTGAATTGTCTAAAGTTTCTTTTTTAGCTAAAAAATTATGGTAGTTTATTTTTTCAAATATTGAGAACACAACTCCCAAAATAAGAACGGTTTTTAAAATTCTAAAAAATCCGCCACCAAGTGTATTGGCCCAACCTAAAAAAGCCAAATCAGCAATTCCGGTTAAAATTTTCCCTAGCAAAGAAACAGCAACAACCACTGCAGCAAAGGTGAGCATAAAGGCTATGACTTGCACGGTATTCAGATTCCATTTGACAAAGCCAAGAAGGAGGTTTTTTACAGCTGCCGAAAATTGTATGGCCAAATAAACACCAAGCAATAGCGATAGCAAAGAAGCCAATTCTGCAAAAAGTCCGTTTTTTAAACCTTTGTAAGCCGCAAAAACCAACAAAACACCTACTACAATATCTATAAATCCCATTTGATTGTTGTTAAAATTCTGATCGCAAATATAAATGATTTGTTCTGTACCATTGTCAATTTTCAAGTTCTTATCTTTGCCTGATACAATTGTAAAGGTGATGACTTACTAGTTCGTAACCAATAATTCATAATTCAAAAAAATGTCAAGAGACGCACAATTAAAAGAACGCTGGGAACAGCTTGTCAAGATACTGTCTGATCAATTTTCGCAAGGCGAAGATTTAGATTTAGATGCCATTATTTATTTGATCGGAGTACAAGAGTTAGGTAAAGTACACCAAGAATTCAAAAAAGACGAGAAAGTAAACCTCATGCACATTGCTATTTGCAGGTTGCTAGAACCTTATGGATTTTACGAATTTGATTTTTTCGATAAAGACGGTTGGCCACATTACACTGTAAAAGAAGAATTGCCACCGCTAAAGGCAGGAGAACAATCGGTTTTGATGAAAGAAGCCATTGTAAATTATTTTTTAGAACGCGAAGTAATTGAATAACTTGTTTAAGTAAGAGGATTAGTTGAAAATGTACTGAAACAAACTTGAAACTTTAAACCTTAAACTTGGAACAAATTTCATAAATTTGCACTCTCAAGTACCGATGGAAAATGATAGATAAGATAAAAGAATATATTGGCGAAGCACAAGCTTTTTCAACACAAAATGCAGGAGAATTAGAGGCATTCCGAATTAAATTTTTAGGAAGCAAAGGTCTTTTAAAAGATTTGTTTGCTGAGTTCAAAAATGTGCCAAACGACCAGAAAAAGGAGTTTGGGCAAATCATGAATTTGCTAAAAACTACTGCCGAAGAAAAGGTAAAATCCATTCAAGAAGCATTAGAAAGTAAGGAAGAAAGTAAAGGTTTTTATGGTGATTTAACTCGTGCTGCCGAGCCGCTTGTTATCGGTTCGCGTCACCCAATTTCATTGGTAAAAAACCAAATTATTGATATCTTTTCAACCATTGGTTTCAACGTTTCTGAAGGTCCAGAAATTGAAGACGATTGGCATAATTTTACTGCATTGAACTTGCCAGAATACCATCCGGCGCGTGATATGCAAGACACGTTTTTCATTCAAACTAATCCTGATATTTTGTTGCGTACACACACTTCATCTGTGCAAGTGCGCTACATGGAAAACAACAAGCCGCCTATTCGTACCATTTCACCAGGGCGCGTTTTTCGTAATGAGGCTGTTTCCTCTCGTTCCCACTGTATTTTTCATCAAGTGGAAGGGTTGTACATTGATAAAGACGTTTCATTTGCTGATTTAAAACAAACCTTGTTGTATTTCACCAAAGAGATGTTTGGGAAATCTAAGATCCGTTTGCGTCCTTCTTATTTCCCTTTTACAGAACCAAGCGCCGAAATTGATATTTACTGGGGTTTAAAAACCGAAACAGATTACAGAATCACCAAAGGAACAGGCTGGCTAGAAATAGGTGGTTGTGGTATGGTAGATCCTAATGTATTAAAAAATTGCAACATTAATCCTGATGAACATACTGGATTTGCATTCGGAATGGGAATCGAGCGTATTGCGATGTTGTTGTATCAAATAGGCGATATTCGTATGTTTTACGAAAATGACGTTCGTTTCTTAGAGCAATTCAAAGCAAGTATCTAATTTAATAGTACTTAGTAACTAGTACTTAGTTTCTTGGTGTAAATGACTAAGGACTATGCACTAGGGACTAAAAACTCAATTTATGAAAAAAGACATCATCATCCCCGAAGTAGAAAACGTTTTTTTTGCAGCAGTGCAAGAATGGAGCGACGATTTTATGGAGAAAGTATGGTACGCTTATCTTGTAAACGATAGCGATTACCTCATAGAAAGTGTGATGGTAGTTTCTAAAGCTTTTGGTACCATAGATGGTGAAATGAAAAAAACATCATTATTGCGCCATGCCTTTATGGAAGTGCCAGCAGTTTCTGTAGTTAAGGTTGAAATGATCGAAAAAAGTGTTTTAGCGCTTAATAATGAATTCATGCTTACGTTTTTCATGGATGGAAAATTATACGATAAAAAATTCATATTCAAGGCACACTCCATTAATGAAACTGAAGTTGAAGAAGTACCAATTTTATTTGTTGACGGGGTTATTGTTAGGTAGTTTACCTTTTAACAAGAAGCGTTTAAGTCTAAATAAAATATAGTGATACAAAAAAAGCAGTCGAGAGACTGCTTTTTTTGTTTGAAACTCATTGAGTACTATCGTTGAATAGCTGAAATGAGTCATTAATTATTTGAAGTATAGATTCTAAATCAATCCAGATCTAAGTTTGCATTTTCATCTTTCTTTTTTTATTCAAAAATTATAGATTTTGTTTTTGTTTGGATTTCCAGGTGTAATACCCCAAAACAAATATGCCTACTAAAATATAAGCGACAGCTTTAAAATAAAAAGCAGGAGCTGCAACTTGTGCTGCTAGTGGAGTGTCTTTTAGGTCAAACAATACATTGAAAACCGTCATAAATAAGCCCCAAATACCGCCCATTTTAATTTGATATTTCCATCTTTCGCTCATGGGTATATTTTCAATTTTTAATACTGACGATTTTCTAGTCTAGTTTGTCGGTTAGTTTTTTAAATACTGCTTTGGCATCTTGGCCTTCGTACAAAATACTGTGAACTGCATCAATTATCGGGGTTTTAGCACCATAGGCTTGATTCAGTTTGAAGGCGCTCTTGGCAGCATAATAACCTTCAGCAACCATACTCATCTCCATCATTGCTGATTTTACGGTATAACCTTTACCAATCATATTACCAAACATTCTATTTCTAGAAAAAACAGAGTATCCAGTAACCAACAAATCTCCCAAATAAGCAGAGTCGTTAATATTGCGTTTCATGCGGTGTACTTTTTTGATGAATTTTTTCATCTCGCGAATTCCGTTACTCATTAAAACCGATTGAAAATTATCACCATAACCCAATCCATGAGCAATTCCAGCAGCAATAGCATAGATGTTTTTTAACATCGCTGCATATTCTGTTCCTATAATGTCATCGGTGATTTTTGTTTTAATGTAATTTCCTGAAAGATTTTTGGCAACCAATTTGGCTTTGTCTGGATCGCCACAAGCAATGGTTAGGTAAGATAGGCGTTCCATAGCTACTTCTTCGGCATGGCATGGGCCAGTAATTACGCCGATGTTGTAATATGGAATGTCGTATTTTACATGAAAATGTTCTCCAACAATTAAACTTGTCTCGGGAACGATTCCTTTTATGGCTGAAAATATAATCTTGTTTTCAAGTGAAACAGTTAGTTTTTCTAATTCGGCACCCACAAAAGCAGAAGGTATAGCAAAAATTATATAATCGGCGTAAGCCACTGCCTCATTGATATCGCTTGTTAATTTTAATTTTTTAACGTCAAACTCAACTGAACTTAAATAGTTAGGATTGTGTTTGTATTTTTTAATATGTTCAATTGCAGCTTCATTACGCATATACCACGACATTTCGTCAAGATTTACGCAAAGCATTTTTGCAATTGCTGTAGCCCAACTCCCACCACCAATTACTGCAAACTTTTTATTTTCGGTCATTTTTTACTGAATTTAATCAAAAGTACTTAAAAAAGAAGTAATGAAGCAAATTTAATTGTACGATACCATTCCTTTGAAAATATGGTTTTGTAGATCTTTTTCTTAAATAAATAAAAAATAAATATTTTTTTTTTGATAGTAGTACAATATTATTATTTAATTTTCGTTGTACTTAATTAATAAGCAGTATTTTAACAAATGTATGTATTGAGTGAGTTAGTTATTTTAGAATGTAAAAAGGCGTTCCCTTATTTGGAGAACGCCTTTTTTTATGTTTGCAACTAGTTTTTTTAGTAACTCAGCTCTACAATTGCTTTTACTTTTTCAAGTGTTACCAATTGTTTTTCGCCTAAGCCTAACCAACCTCTTTCTTTGAAGCGGTCTACTATGAAATTCGCTGTATTGTCAAACTCTTTTGTGTAATCTGATAATTTAGTATCCATTCCCATAGTGTGAAAAAAGGCTACTGTTTTGTTGATCGCTTCGTTTGCAATTTCATCATCTGTTCCGGTTAAATTAAAAATACTTTTTCCGTATTGTGCTAATTTTCCTTTTTTGGTTTCAAACATAACGCGATACAAATTTGGACCAACTACAGCTAACGTTCTAGCATGATCAATTCCATACAAAGCCGTAAGCTCGTGACCAATCATGTGCGTAGCCCAATCAGATGGAACTCCTTTTTGAATTAATCCGTTCAAGGCCATGGTGCAACTCCACATAAAGTTAGAAGCCAATGCATAATCTGCTGGACTTTCAACTACTTCAGGACCTACTTGAATTAAGGTTTGCAAAATACTTTCGGCAATACGATCTTGTAAAAAACCTTCGTGCGGATAGGTTAAATATTGTTCCAAAACGTGAGTGTAAGCATCTACTACACCATTTTGCAGTTGTCTTTTTGGTAACGATTGAATGACTGTTGGATCACAAATAGAAAATTTTGGGAATAATGCGGAACCTCCAAAAGCCAATTTCTCTTGTGTAGCTTGAATAGTAACTACTGAACCAGAATTCATCTCGCTTCCTGTTGCTGGCAAAGTAAGAACTGTTCCAAAAGGAATTACTTTAGATAGATCTTTGATCAACAATCTTTTTTGCAGAATTTCCATTGGATTTCCTTCAAAATGCACGGCTGCCGAAATGAATTTTACCCCATCAATTACTGAACCTCCACCAACGGCAAGGATGAAATCAATGTTTTGTTCCTTTATAACGTCAACCGCTTTCATTAAGGTTTCAAAATGCGGATTGGGTTCGATTCCACCAAATTCAACAATTGTAAAATCTTTTAGATTGTTGATGACTTGCTCATGAATACCATTTTTGAAAATACTTCCACCACCATAAGCCAAAAGAATTTTAGCTCCTTGGGGCACTAGCGTGGATAGTTTTTCTATTTGTCCTTTTCCAAAAACTAAATTGGTAGGATTGTATAATTCGAAGTTTAACATCTTATTATTTTTTTGAATTCAATTGAGCCAGTAATTTTTCAGCAACTAATTTTGACGAAGCTGGATTTTGACCTGTAATTAACAAACCATCTTCTACCGCATATGGATTCCAATCTGCTACTTTAGAGTAAATAGCTCCGTTGGCTTGCAAAGCATCTTCTAATAAAAATGGAACAACTTTAGTCAATCCAACCGCTTCTTCCTCGGTGTTTGAAAAACCAGTTACTTTTTTACCTTTTACTAGGAATTCGCCATTTACTTTTACGTTTTTCAACACTGCTGGTGAGTGACAAACAAAAGCTACCGGTTTGTTATTAGTATAAAAAGACTCAATCAAAGCGGTAGAATTAGCATCAGTTGCTAAATCCCATAAAGGACCGTGGCCACCCGGATAAAAAACCGCATCGTAATCAGACTCTTTAACATCGCTTAATTTGTGCGTGTTTTTTAGTTTTGCTAGCAATTTAGCATCGGCATCAAAACGTTTTGTGTCTTCTGTAGCTGCAGTTGGGTCTTCACTTTTTGGGTCAATTGGAGGTTGTCCACCTTTTGGTGTAGCAATATCAATTTGAACACCTTTGTCAAGTAATTCATAATAAGGAGCAGCAAATTCTTCTGTCCAAAATCCTGTTTTTTCTCCTGTGTTTCCTAGTTCAGAATGACTGGTAACAACAAATAATACTTTTTTCATCTTAGTTTTTTTTGTTTTTTGTGCTGTTGCAGATAAGCAACCCACGGTTAATACTAGTAATGCAAATAATGCGATCTTTTTCATTTTGTAATTTCTTTGTACAAATTTACGGCGATTATGTTATCAGTAAAAATAATTTAAATTATGTTTGTGATAAATATATTTATATCATGGTCAATTTAGAATGGTATCGCACCTTTAAATCAGTGTATAAAAACGGAAATTTTTCTGCTGCAGCCAAAGAGTTGTTTATTAGTCAACCCGCTGTTAGTCAGCAAATATCCATGCTCGAAGCGCACGTGGGGTACAAGCTTTTCAATAGAAAGTCAAAAGGAGTAGAAGCCACTGAATACGCTAAGTTACTCAATAATTTAATCATTGAAGCATTAGACCGATTGGAAAATGTAGAAAATGGTTTTCGAGCTAAGGCATTCAACGCCAACCGTTTAATTTCAATAGGAATTTCGAAACATTTAATGTCTAGTTTGGGAAGTGCTCTAGTTTCAAAGTTTGAATATATTGACTTTAGTTTTTATGACAATGACACATTGTTTGAATTGGTGAACGAAAAAAAACTAGATTTTGCGGTAGTTACTCAGCAATATGACACCTTTGATACCATTCAGAAAAAAGTTGGTGAGATCAAGCAAGTAATTGTAGGTTCGCCAGAAATTGATGCTTCGCCATTAAGAGCAAGTATAAAACTAAAAGATTTTGCGGCAATTGAATATTGGTTAAACGATCAAAAATGGTACAGCCACAATGCTCAAATTCCGCATATAAAATTATTTTGGTTGCATGTCTTTAACAAAAAAAGACCGTCGATGGTTCCTAACTATATCATTCCTTCCGAATATGAAATGCTCGAAATTATTTCTAGAAATACAGGAATAGGAGTAGTTTGGGATATCAATGCAAAAAAATTACTAGCCGAAAACAAAATCCAATTGTTGTGGAATAGTAAACAAATGCCCAGTACAGTTGTTTATGTTTTATCAGGTAAAAATGAGAACTTGAGTTCTATTTTTGAGAATATTCAAGCGGAGTTGAAAAAGGTTTTTTGATTTTTATTTCTTATAAAAATTATTGTGATCAATATATTCCCAAACTTTTGCGGGCAACAGCGGTTGAATGTTTTTGCCTTTTTTGATGTTGTCGCGTATAAAAGTTGCTGAAATCTCTACAACAGGCGCATCAATCAAATGTATTTTAGGGTGATTTTTAAACTCGACATTTTCCTCTTCGGATGAGATTCGTGGGTACACGTAAATGTCATGACGCTCAAGGATAACTTCGTAGTTTTTCCATTTATGTAAGGACTTCAAATTGTCTTCTCCCATGATTAAAGAGAATTCGTAGTTAGGATATTTTTCCTCTAAGTGCACAAGCGTATTTACCGTATAATTTGGCTGAGGTAATTTAAATTCAATATTTGATGGCTTGATTTTTGGGAAATCCTCAGTTGCTAGAAACACCATTTGCAAACGATGATAATCATCAAGCAGTGTGCTTTTTTTCTTCAAAGGATTGTGTGGCGTAACTACCATCCAAACCTGATCTAAATCAGAATGCTCTGCCATGTGATTGGCAATGATAAGATGCCCAATATGAATGGGATTAAATGTTCCGAAATAAAGTCCGATTTTCATTTTTCTAGTCCTTAGTTTTTTTGTTTTTAGTCCTTAGTACCTAGTGATTAGTCCTAAGTAATTAGTCCTAAGTAATTAGTCCTTAGTCTTTAGTTTTTAGTTCTTAGTGTATAGTCCTTATTGTTTTTAAAAGGGGGTAAAGTGGTTATATGGTGGAAATTACTTTAAGTTTTTTGCAAAAGCATTAATCATTTTACTTTCTTCTTCAATTAAAGACATAATTTCAGTAATCAAGTTGTCATCGGTAATAAATCCTAATTCTCTAGCGATGATTAGTTGGGTTTCTATTTCGTTTAAGGAGCCTCTAGCAATATTTAAAAAATGATTGAATGACTTGTCTGTTTGACGTCCAAAACCTTCTGCAATAATTGAAGAAACTGATACACTTGCTCTTTTCAACTGGCTAGTAAGAGCGTATATTTCGTCTTTTGGAAAATCCTTTGTAAGCTTATAAACCAAAACCACAATTTTAATTCCTTTTTGCCAAATAAGTAATTCTTTATATGATTTAACTCCACCCATAAATAAATGATCTAATAATTGTTTTTTTCGAACTACAATTTACAAAAAAAACTAATTACTAATAACTTAGGACTAATCACTAAGTACTTAGGACTAAAAACTACTCAGAAACAAAATCCTTCACCAATTGATAAGCTTCTTTAAGAGCAACAGGCAAATCGTAGTTCTTGATAATCACATCAAATTGTGGAGCAGTTGCTAATTCTACAGATGCTTTAGCAATACGCATATTGATTTTGTCATCACTTTCAGTGGATCGTTCCTTTAATCGTCTTTTGAGTTCATCCACGCTTGGTGGTTTTACAAAAACAGCCAAAGTTTCCTCTGGGAATTTATGTTTGATTCGCAATCCGCCTGCTACATCAATATCAAAAATCACGTTTTTACCAAGTGCCCAGATACGCTCTACTTCACTTTTTAAAGTTCCGTAAAAATTATCTCTGTAAACTTCTTCCCATTCTACGAAATCCTCGTTTTTAATGTGTGTTTTAAAATCTTTCAGCGACATAAAATAGTAATCCTTGCCACTTACTTCTTCACCACGAGCCTCGCGCGTAGCTGCTGATATCGAAAACTCTAAATTTAAGTCTTCTTGTTTTAATAAATGCCTAACTATAGTAGTTTTTCCAGAACCTGACGGTGCCGAGAATACGATTAATTTTCCTTTTTTCATCTTAATAATGATTAGTCCAGAGTTCTTGGTCTTTAGTCCTTCATTTTTGAATACGGGGGACTTGTGACTAAGTACAAATTACTTTTATAACACGTTCAACACTTGTTCCTTAATTTTTTCTAATTCGTCTTTCATTTGAACGACTAATTTTTGCATTTGTGCATGATTTGATTTAGAACCCATCGTGTTGATTTCACGTCCCATTTCTTGAGTAATAAAACCTAATTTTCTTCCGTTAGCTTCGGTTCCGTTGATGGTTTCTAGGAAATAATCGAGGTGATTCGTCAAGCGTACTTTTTCTTCGGTGATGTCTAGTTTCTCTAAGTAGTAAATCAATTCTTGTTCAAATCGATTCTCATCAACATTCACTTTCAATTCAGCAATTGCGGTTTGCAAACGATCTTTTATCGCTTGAACACGCTCTGGATCAAGTGCCAAAGCTTCTGTCATGTATTGACGAATATTAGCAATACGCAATTGGAATTCTTTTTCAAGTGACATGCCTTCATCTTGCCTGAAGTTCAAGATGTTTTGCAACGCTTCTTCTATAACGGTTTGAATTTGAATCCAATCGTTTTCATCAATTTCTTCGCGTTCTATTTTCATGGTATCCGGCATGCGAACAGCCATTTTCATCAATTCGGTTTCATCAGCTTGTGGGTATACTTCGCGTAACTGACTGATGTATGCTTTTACAATAGGTACATTTACTTTGGTAGAAGTTTGCTCAGCAGTACTTTCCATAAAAATAGAAAAATCAACTTTGCCTCTCTCGAGTTTCAGTGCAATTTGGTTGCGCAAACCCAGTTCCATTTCGCGGTAAAGCGATGGCATGCGAACATTTAAATCGAGTCCTTTACTGTTTAATGATTTAACTTCTACTGTTATTTTTTTGGTTGGCAATTGCAAAGTAGCTTTACCAAAACCGGTCATTGATTGTATCATATTGTTTTCTAAAAGAGGGCAAAGATAAGGAAAAAGTGTTCAGTGATTCGTTTTTAGTCTCAGTCTCAGTTTTTAGGGTGTAGTGTTCAGTTTTCAGTCTCAGTGTTCAGCAATCAAATTCGTAATCCAACCTCATTTTTGTAAACTACTTTTCATAACTGCCAACTCCAACTGCCAACTGTAAACTAGTTTTTTTTCATAGTCACCAAATAAACGCCACTAAATATTAAGATAGCCGACCCAATTTTGACCAAACTCAATTCGTCTTTACCTAATCCAATTGCGAAGACAGTAGCAAAAAAGGGTTGCAAATAAATAAAAACAGCAACCGTAGTTGGTTTTAATCCTTTCATCGAAAGTAAGTTCAATAGGTACGTCAAAAAGGTCGAAAAAATCACTACAAAGCCTATTTTCCAGCCAATAGCCTCAGGCACTGCTGCCCAGTTAACCGCCTGAAATTCGTTCCATCCAAAAGGCAAAACCATTAAAAAGCCAAACAAATAAATCCATTTTACAAAAGTAAAAGCATTGTACTTATCCATTAATTTCTTGACTACAATCAGATAAAAACCGTATGAAATAGCATTTACTAAAACCAGAAAATTCCCCAACCCAGCATTGGTAGCATTACCGATAGATTTGCCGTATAAAATTAAAAATGCCGTTCCTATGAGCCCGAGTACAATTCCAAAAACTTTTCGTTTTTGCATGCGTTCTTTCATAATTATGGCCGAAAGTGTCAACACAATCATTGGGGTTGATACCATAATTACCGCTGCGCTTATGGGCGATGTCAAGCTCAATCCTTTAAAAAAAGTTAGCATATTAAATGCTACACCAAAAAAAGCAGCCGCTATAATTCGAGGAAAATCACCAATCTCTATTTTTTCTTTTGGCATAAAAAGCCATACCAGCCAAAAGAGTAATACTGAGCCACCCACCCGAAGTAAAATAAATCCATACGCATCAATGTACGCGGGCATTACATCCTTGGCAATGGTAAAAGTGACACCATAAATAATCGATACCAGTGTGGCGCCAATCAGCGCAAGATTGCGTTTAGACATTTGCAAAGGCAAGCATTACTTGGTGCATGTTTTGTTGGCTGTTGCCAATGTAAATCTTGTTTTTGATGATGAAAACAGGACGACTCAAAAACGTATAATGCTCCAAAATATATTTTTTATAATCGTCTTCGGTCAAGTTTTTATTTTTCAAATCCATCGATTTGTAAAGCTGTGCTTTTTTGCTAAAAAGCGCTTCGTAACTACCCGAAAGCTCGCGCATTTGCTCCAGTTCAGTTTCGGTAATCGGATTTTGTTTGATGTCGTGAAAACTCAAATTGTGGTTTTCTGGCAATGATTTAATGATTTTTCTGCAAGTGTCGCAGGAGGCGAGATAGTATATTTTGTCCATGAATCGTATAATTTCTTTCTGCAAAGAAAATTCATTTGCCACGTAAATTGCTTATTTTTATCAAAAAATATAAAAAAATGAAGCAAGTATTTGACGTTACAACCACAAGCAGAAAAATGATTTCTACTTTTCTTGAAAACTATTCCTTGGCGCAACTCAATACCATTCCGCCGGGATTCAACAATAATTTAATTTGGAACATCGGGCACATTATCGTTTCGCAGCAAATTTTGGTTTACAAACTATCAGGTTTGCCACTTTTGGTCTCAAATGAATTGGTCGAAAAGTACATGAAAGGAACTCGCCCTGAAACTGATGCATCAAAGGCCGAAGTAGATGAAATTAAACACCTTTTAACGCATACATTGCAGCAAACGCAAGCAGATTTTGAGCAAAATCGCTTTCAAAACTATACACCATACACAACATCTACCGGCGGTCATGTATTGAACAACGCGCTCGATGCTATGGCTTTCAGTAATTTTCATGAAGGGCTTCACATAGGTTGCATGCTCATGATTCGCAAATTTATTTAAGCAAATAATTCAGGATTTCAGGAGCTATTTCCTGCCATTCGTTACAATCTGTGGGTCCAAAACCATTTTTTCTAAGGCATAAAAGGAGCTTCCTGCGGTCGCTCTTTTCTACCAAAAAAAAATAGGGTTTTGGACCCACAGGATTTTCACTACTGTCAGGGCTAGTGCGAGTATTAGTGCTAAGAAAATCTTATTTTAGCAACATGTACTCCGCAATAGTATCGTAAGGCAAGAGTAATTCTTTCGGGCCATCGGCGTATGAGGCGGCTTCGTAAGAGTTGTAATAAAGGAGCAATCCTTTGTCAGTGTAAAAAATAGTTTGCGGAAGCGCAAATTGATCTTCTTCAAACATCAGCCCAGTTGAATTGATCGATGCTGAACTCGGGATTTTGTATTTAGCTCTGAATTTTTTTTCGGCGAAAGTCTTAAAACCAGCTACATCATTAAATAAAGTTTCATTTGTCAAAGCTTTTCCAGTTGCGGGGTCAAACAGTAAAGAACGCAATCCTTGGTAGCCGTGAGCGCCACCCGTATAGGTGTAATGATTAATTTCAATGTTGAGCACCGCTGCCGATTGGTATTTTATTTTACCCGAAACAGTAGCTTCCCAACCCATTGTTTCGCCTGGAAAATCTTTCTGCAATGCCTCGTACGAGTCGATAAAAGCTTTTGTTAATCCATCATAGGTGGTTGCTTCGTATGGTTTTTCACCAAAATAAACGATCTCTTTTAAAACCGAAAACACTTTTTTATTAATGCTATCAGCTACTACATCTTTGTTGCTGGCTACTGGGATTTTTATGTCAATTTGTGGGCAATTTTCGGTACAAGCAATCTTTGATTTTTTCTGATACGTTTCGGTTACAAATTGAAGGTCCTTGGTGCAACTACTTAATAAAAGCAAGAGCGCGGCAAAAAAGAAATAGGGTTTCATGAGGCAATTGTTAATTAAATACAAAGGTATCAAGTTGTGACTTGCCAAGTATAAATTAAAGGGTAAATTTGTGAAACTTTTAGGTAATAAAATCAAACGATAGGAGATGAGCATGACTTTCAATTGGTCGCATCAAATATCATTTTTAAAAAACAATAAATTAAGACATATGAAATTCAATACTAAAGCAATTCATGGTGGGCAACACCATGATCCTAGCACTGGAGCGGTAATGCCGCCTGTATACCAAACTTCTACCTTTGTACAAACTAGTCCGGGGCAGCCGTTAAATCCAGATTATGAGTACAGTAGAGCCGCAAATCCTACACGTTCAGCACTTGAAAATGCATTGGCAAGTATCGAAAACGGAACTCGTGGATTGGCTTTTTCATCAGGATTAGCAGCTACAGATTGCGTATTGCGTTCGTTTAAAGCAGGTGATGAAATCATTGCAATGGATGATTTGTACGGCGGTACGTACCGCATGTTCACACGTGTATACAAGGATTCTGGAATAAAATTCCATTTTGTAGATATGAATGACTTGGATAAATTCAAGTCGTTAATCAATGAAAACACAAAAATGGTTTGGGTTGAAACTCCTACCAATCCGTTGATGAAATTAGCCGATATTCAAGAAATTGCAAAAATCACTAAGGAACACAACATACTTTTTGCAGTTGATAACACTTTTGCAACGCCGTATTTGCAAAAACCATTAGACTTAGGAGCTGATATCGTAATGCACTCAGCAACCAAATATTTAGGTGGTCACTCAGATGTAATTGCGGGAGCTTTAATTGTAAAAGATGACGCTCTTGGAGCACAGTTGCATTTTCAACAATTTGCAACCGGCGCTACGCTAGGGCCAATGGATAGTTTTTTAGTGCTTCGAGGAATTAAAACTTTGCATTTGCGTGTACAAAGACATTGTGAAAATGGTGCAAAAGTGGTGGAGTTTTTGAGTAATCATCCTAAAATTAAAACCGTTTATTACCCAGGATTGCCAAGTCACCCGTTTCACGAAATTGCTAAAAAACAAATGAGCGGTTTTGGCGGAATGGTCTCTTTTACATTTGTATCTGGTAAAAAAGAGGATGCCATTGACTTTCTTGAAAAAGTGAAGGTGTTTACTTTGGCTGAATCTCTTGGTGGCGTTGAGTCTTTAGCGAATCATCCTGCTTTGATGACACACGCTTCTATCCCAGAAGACAAACGAAAAGAAATAGGAATCACCGATGATTTAGTGCGATTAAGCGTAGGTATTGAAGATGCTGATGATTTAATCGACGATTTAAAGCAAGCACTCGCATAATTCCAAAAAGAAACCCCAAAACTGCTGAGTGTTGGGGTTTCTTTTTTTAAATCAAAGTGTAATTAATCCAAGTAATAAATGTATCCGACGTTGAACCAAACCAACCAATCGTTTGCTTTGTTTTCTTTATAAATAGCTGGGTTAGGATTTAAGCCATCGACCCAATTCGAAAAGTAATATTGAAAGCGCAAATCAACCATTAAATCGCGCAATGGGCTCAGTTTATAACGTGTTCCCACACTGGTAACTACAGACCAAACCGTTCCACTTTCTGTAGAAAAACCATACGGCCTTCCTTCAGATGGAGTAAGGTACTTAGGAAAGGTAGTTAGAGGTGTTCCAAGTGCTCCTAATGATGACGATGCTTCGGCGTTGTAATAACTAAACTGTCCACCCAAACTCACAAAAGGACCAAAACTTCCATCTCTTGCAGAGAAATCACGAATACTCCAAGGGAAAAACTCCAATTGCATTCCTAAATTTGTCACAGCAGTACTTCCTTCCATGGCTCTTAATTGCTGTGCTCCGAGTGAGGTAATGCTTGGATCAACGTATTGACCAAAATGCTTCAAATTGGTTTTGTTGAACGATAATTCAGATCTTAATTTGAAGTGATCGTTAAAATAAGTTTCAGGAGTGTAGCAATTACAATCTGCTTTGTATGAAAAATTGAGATAGTGTATAAGTCCAATTCCAATTCCAGTATTACCTGCATTAGTTGAAAAATCATAACGCTCACCGTAGTCAGATTGAAAAGCAACTGGACCAGCAATAACTCCCACCTCGTGTGAAAATCCGCCAAATTGTGCGTTGGAATTTACGGAAAATCCAAGTAATATTCCTAGAAGTGGTAGCAGTTTTTTGATCATTAGGAAGTGATATTTTCAAATCATGACAAATATATAAAAACATAGCTCATTTATAAAAATAATTTAAAATTAAAAAAAAGCAGATAATTTAGTATTTAGTTACGAAAGTTGCAGTGATTTGGATTAAATGGAGAAGTCCTAAATGCAAATTTTTATAGAAGGTTAAAAAAAAGATAATTCGGAAGATAAAATAAAAAAACTAAGTTTGGATATTTTTATAAGATGTATCTTTGTAAATTATAACGAAATCGTTTTCTTAATTAATCACATTAAATCTATGTTACTAAAAATAAATGATTTTATGGCTCAAGTAGAGGCCAAAAATCCAAATGAACCTGAATTTATTCAAGCTGTTAGGGAGTTTGCAGAGACTGTAATTCCATTTATTGCAGAGCAAAAAAAATACGATGGTAAGAACCTACTTTTAAGAATTGCTGAACCAGAACGCTCTATTATTTTCCGCGTTCCATGGGTTGATGATGCTGGAGAAATTCAAGTAAACAGAGGATTCAGAATTCAAATGAACTCTGCAATTGGACCATACAAAGGAGGAATCCGTTTTCATCATTCAGTAAACTTATCAGTTTTGAAATTCTTGGCTTTCGAACAAGTTTTCAAAAACAGTTTAACAACATTACCAATGGGTGGTGGTAAAGGAGGTTCTGATTTTGATCCACAAGGTAAATCAGATGCTGAAGTAATGCGTTTTTGCCAATCGTTTATGACAGAATTGTGCAGACACATTGGGCCACAGTTGGACGTTCCAGCAGGTGATATTGGTGTAGGAGCCAGAGAAATTGGTTATTTATTTGGTCAATACAAAAGAATCCGCAACGAGTTTACAGGTGTTTTAACTGGTAAAGGATTGGCTTACGGAGGATCTTTGATCAGACCAGAAGCAACTGGATATGGTGTGGTGTATTTTGCTGAGCAAATGTTGAACACTATTGGGCAACACATCGCAGGTAAAACGGTTTCTATTTCAGGTTTCGGAAACGTAGCTTGGGGTGTAGCGCTAAAAGTGAACGATTTAGGCGGAAAAGTAGTTACTATTTCTGGTCCTGATGGATATATTTATGATGCAGAAGGTATTTCTGGAGACAAAATTGATTTCATGCTTGAAATGAGAGCAAGAGGTGATAACAGAGCCGAAGCTTACCTTGAAAAATATCCAAATGCAGAATTCCACAAAGGGAAAAGTGTTTGGGAAGTAAAAGTTGATGTGGCTATTCCTTGTGCAACTCAAAACGAATTGAATGAAGAAGATGCTAAAAAATTGATTGCTAATGGTGTAATTTGCGTTACCGAAGCAGCAAACATGCCATGTACTTTAGAGGCTATCAAAGAATTCTTGAACGCGAAAGTTCTTTTTGCACCAGGAAAAGCGGCAAATGCGGGTGGTGTAGCAGCATCTGGATTAGAGATGACTCAAAACTCTATTCGTTTGAACTGGACAAGTGAAGAAGTTGACAGTAGATTAAAAGAAATCATGGTTGGTATTCACAATCAATGTAAACAATACGGAACTGATGCAGACGGTTATGTTAACTACGTAAAAGGAGCTAACATTGCAGGATTTGTAAAAGTAGCCGATGCTATGCTTGCTCAAGGGGTAGTATAAATTGTTACAACCTAATATTAAAATGCCTTTTATCATTGCGATAAAAGGCATTTTTTTTTGGCAACAAAATTATAAGAGTTTCGTTTGTTTTATATTTGTAAGCCTTAGGCGCGTTACTTATGAAAAAACAAATTTTTACCATTCTTTTCGTCCTTGTAAGCTGGGCTACTTTTGCTCAAAATAACTTGTCGTGGCAGGGATATTTTTCGTACTCGCAAATCAATGCTATCACCGAAACAAATTCGGCTGTAATTGCGGCTTCTGAGAATGCTTTATTTGCCAGAAACGCAGTTAGTAACGAAATAAAAACAACTACCACAATTGACGGTCTTTCGGGTCAAACGATTTCGGCTTTGTTGTACAGTAAAACAGCAAACAAAACCTTAATTGGCTATGAAAACGGTTTGTTAATTGTAGTGAACGATGCCGATGGAAGTAAGTTGAATCTTGTAGACATCATTAACAAACAGCTGGCTCCTAATCTCAAAAAAATAAATCACTTTTTTGAACACCAAGGAATTGTTTATGTAGCCTGTAATTTTGGGATTGTTCAATTTAATTTAACAACGCTTCAGTTTGGAGATACTTATTTTATTGGAGATAATGGTGCCGAGATTGCCATTAATCAAACCACAGTTCATAACGGATTTATTTATGCTGCTACCGCTGTAGGAGTTCGCAGCGCAGCCATTAACAATCCTAATTTAAACGACTTTCAACAATGGCAAACTAGAGCAGCAAGTTTGTGGGTAGGAGTTGCCGCGTTTGGTGCTGATTTGTATGCCGTTTCGTCTTCAGGAAATATTCAGAGATACAACGCCGCAACAAGTTCATTTACATCTTTTGCTCAACTTCCCGCTGCGGCTGTCAATATGCGCGCTCTTGCGGAGTATTTGGTGTTTACAACTGCTAATTCAGTAAGTATTTACAACAGTCAAATGGTGATGATTCGTCAAATTAATAGCAATCAAATTCCAGATATTCAGAGTTCTTTTACATGTGCAACGATACTCAACAATCAAGTTTATATCGGGACCACAGCGAATGGTTTGTACCGTACTTTGATAACGGCAGGCGGAAATTTTGAAAACACAACTCCAATTGGTCCGTCTCGAAATAATATTTTCTCAATGCAAGTTACGCCATCTTCGGTGTGGACTGTTTATGGCGATTATGCCGCTGATTACAACCCGTATCCATTAGATAGTTTTGGGATTAGTAAATACAATTCAGAGGGATGGAACAACATTCCTTACGACCGAGTTTTAGGAGCGCAATCCATGACAAAAATTATCGTTAATCCAGCCAATGAAGACGAGGTTTATGCTAGTTCGTTTTTCTCAGGATTATTAAAAATAGTAAAAGAAGTCCCTACCGTTTTGTTCAATCAAACCAATAGCGGCTTGGAGTCGCTTACTTTTGGCGGACCCAATTATATTGATATCCGAATCAACGGAACCGCATTTGATAAAACTGGAAATTTATGGGTAACCAACAGCCGAATCAATAACGGAATCAAAGTACTACGCCCCAACGGGCAATGGCAAAGCTTTGATATGAGAAGTATTTTATCGGCTCCTCAAGAAAATAATTTTGCAAACATTGCCATTGATCGCAACAGTGTAAAATGGTTGCCTACCAGTGGTGATGGTGTGATTGGCTTTAGCGAAAACCCATTAAAATTTAAAAAAATTACTAGCGGAGCAGATACAGGTAATTTACCGGTTGCTAATGTTCGAACGGCAGTTATTGACAATCGCAATCAATTGTGGATTGGTACTGCCAAGGGTTTGCGAGTTGTTTCTAACCTTGGTGCCTTTCAGGATGAGGAACAAATTAAAGCTAATCCGATTATAATTGAAGAAGATAATTTGGCCCAAGAGTTATTGTTTGAGCAATTCATCACAGCCATAGCTGTTGATGGCGCCAATAACAAATGGATTGGCACTGCCGATTCGGGTTTGTTTTTAGTATCTCCCAACGGTCAAGAAACCAAATATCATTTTACTATTAACAATTCGCCGCTGCCAAGCAATACCATCAATGATATTGGTATCAACGCTACCACAGGCGAAGTATTTATAGCCACAAGCAAAGGCATGATTTCGTTCAAAGGCACTGCTACCGGTGCGGCTGATGATTTGAGTAATGCTTACGTGTACCCAAATCCAGTGCGACCTGAGTTTACCGGTACTGTAAAAGTAGCTGGACTTATTGATCGCGCTTCGGTAAAAATCACTGATGTGGCTGGGAATTTGGTGCACGAAACCATTGCACAAGGCGGTACTATCGAGTGGGATACCACTGCGTTTGGGAAATACAAAGTAGCCTCTGGCGTATATTTAATATTTATTGCAGCGCCAGACGGAGCCGAAACCAAAGTGAAAAAAGTAATGATTATTAGATAATTCGTCGCGAAAATTAAATCTTTTAATCTTTCAATCCTTCAATTTTTCAATCTTTTAATCCTTAATCTAAAACCGTGCAAGTCAAAACCAGAGCTATCGTGCTTTCCTCTTTAAAATTTCAAGAAAAAAGCTTGATCGTAAAATGTTTTACACTTTCGCATGGACTCAAATCCTACTTTGTGCGCGATGCTTTTTCGAGTCGAAAAGCCAATCAAAAAATTGCATATTTTCAACCCTTAACGATACTCGAAATAGAAGCCGTTCACAAAAACAAAGGCACCTTAGAAAATTTCAAAGAGATAAAAATTGGCACGGCTTTTCACTCCATACATTCGGATATTTACAAGAGCACAATGGCCATGTTTATTTCCGAGATGCTGCACCATTCCATTCACGAAGAGGAAGAAAACGAAGCTCTTTTTACGTTCCTAGAAACTGCCTTGCACTGGCTAGACAATCATGACGAGATTGCGAATTTCCATTTAATTTTATTATTAGAAACTACCAAATACTTTGGTTTTTACCCAGATACTTCAGATGTTGATATGGCTTTTTTCGAAATGAACGAAGGCATCTTCACACCCTTTCACGCCATCAGTTCACTCACGGAGCACGAAACCAATTTGTTCAAAAAACTACTCGATTTAAAATTCGACAACAGTCAAAAAGTCTTTCATGTCATCGAACGCCAAATATTACTCCGCATCTTGATTGACTATTACAGCATCCACCTCCACGGATTCAGAAAACCAAAATCACTAGATGTTTTAAAAGAAGTTTTCTCCTAAAATATTGGGCGTGCCCCTGCGTAAAAACTCCGGGTCAGGCTGTGCGCTGTATCTTTTATTCCGTAAACTCCATAAAAGGATGCCGCTTCCATCCTTCACGCGAAACCTCACGATAATTGACACATAAGCGCAAATTTTGTAAGATTTATTTATATATTAGCTGAAAGAAATGCTGCTGATTGTAAGATAGGGCAACTTGTTTTAGATGTACATTTGAAATGGAGTTGTGTTTATATGTGAGTTATGGGAAAGCGTCGAACTTTAATGAGAATTTATAGATTGAAATAAATTATGAAACAGAAATCAAATTTTTTTAAGTTATTGTTTTTTGGATCCATTGCTATATTTATTATATATGGTCAATTTGTAAGTTTAAAATTTGAAAAAGATTTAAAGGAACATGGTTTAGTGACAATCGGCAAAATTGATAGCATACAAGAATTTCCAAAAAGAAATTATATTCACGTTTCATACTATATAAACGGTAAAAAATACAATTCTAGCGAAAGTGGTAGTGGTCATACAAATATTTCGAAAGAGAATATTGGAGAGTTTTTTAAATTGAAATATTTAAAAGACTCTCCTGAAATAGTTAGAGGAATTTATTCTCAAAGAATTATCGACACAGTGACAATATTAAAAGCAGGTTTCTCTATAACAGAAGTTAAACCATAATTTATTGGCTTTTATAGTCATAAAGCCTTTTCATAACATCTAGTGCAACAGAGTTGAGCAATTGGCTTATTGGGAAGATTGTTTTGTATTAGATAGATTTAACAAATCCGTAAACAGGGATTAGTTTTATCCGAAACAACATATGGTGTCGCAGCTTTACAGAAAATAGAAAAAATCTAAGAGAAAAATATGATCCTACAGATAACATTATGGAATCAATTTAAATTATTGTCTTTGTTACTAATGATAACTTCATCTTATATTGGCTTGTTAGCATACGCCGAAATACCATTCGAAAAAAGAGCGATTTTAATATTCTCATTACCATATTTAATTTTATTTTTAATTCCCGTAGGTATCATTCATTTGAACCATTATGTCAACAGCAAAGGAATTATTTATAAAATTGATGAAACCGGAATTACAAAGATTGTTAAAAATGAAGAGGAGTTTATATCAAGAGCTAACATAAAAGAAATAACATTTTTTATGACGCCTAACAGATTCTTAAATAGTTCTACTGGAAACTTTCCTTTTGAAGATTATTACTATGCCGAAATCAAAACAACAGACAAGAAAGTTCTGTTTATAAGTTGTTTTTACTCTACAAAAATTGATAAAATATTAGAAGTGTATTTTAAAGAGTTAAATATAAAAAAGCTAAAGACAATTTATCCATTAATAAACGCTTAAAGGTATCGGCCCGCCACCGCGGATTTGAATCCCATTTTCGCGAATTTACAATCTGTGCCCCAAGTAGTAGCTACTTTGTCCAATCGAGTGCAGTTAGGATTTACCTTGTTTTTGCTAAAAATTAATTAATAAGTTTAAAAAATGGGCTTACTATAGAATCCAAATTCAAGAGCCGCTAAAGAACATTTTTTCACTGAAAAAATCAAATGAATGAGAATTATGCGAAATAATATTTTTTTAAAACTATTTGTATTTTTGATCTGCTTCTCTTGCAAAAGTCAAACAAATAGTGATACTCAAAAAATAATCAATGTTCTTTTAGACGATTATGAATCAGTTTATTTAATTAAAGAAACCTACTTCAATAACAGTTCCTTTCATCCTATTAATGTTTTAAATCCTTATTATAGAGCATATGCCTATGGCATAATGAAAAAAAGTCCAGCAGAAAAAGAAAACAATATTGCTTACAATGTATTTTTAAAAGAGATAGATGGACTCATTTCAAAAATTGAACTTGATGAAATGAATCAAAAGTACAAATCTTGGACTATTAACGAATGGGAAGAATCTGATCTAAAAAATAGTAAAGTAAAACTTATTTTATTACAAGAAAGTAAAAAGATTGAGGACTCTATACCAAAAGTAATTTTTTCAGAACCTCTTTTTACAAAAGACCAAAAAAAAGCAATTATTCATGCAACCTACCTTAAGAATAAGACTGGATCAAGTGGTATTCTAATTATGGTTAAAGAGAATGGAAAATGGATTAAAAAAGGAGGAATTGATGATGGAACAATAGGGTGATGTAACTCGCTAGCGCGATTTTTCAATTCGTAACCACAAGTATTAGCTACTTTGTCCAACCGAACGCAGTCGAGATTTGCTTTCTTAATTTGTAATGATTGATGGGTTAATCCCAAATTATCAATTGAGTGAAATTTCTAAAAATTCAATTATTTTTAATTTAAACCAAAATGATACTGTTTATTTTAGAAAAGGAACTTGGAAGTATGAAGAAATCGAAGAAATGTCAAATTCAATAAAAACTATTGAAATTTAAAACAGATTATAAAACTCAAAGCACCATAAATACTTTACTAAATAAAAAAAAGGAAGGCTTTTGGTGGAAAACCAAAATTATCATTGAAATAAATTAAACTGTGGAAAACCTCAAATTATTCCTTGAAAGGAGAAAAAAGGCATTTATATTTTCGATAATTTATGTTGGAATAGGAACATTATCTGTTTGTTCGATTTCAGGTAGTGATTTATTTTATGGAGAATGGTCTTTGTATGCTTTAATCTTAACTTTTCCTGTAACGATTATTAGTTTCGCTTATCGTTATGCTGCATCGGATTACTTAATTCCTGTTTTAATAATTCAATCTATAATGTTCTTGATTACTTTTTCAATATCATCTGCTATTTTTAATGAGAAACCCAATTAGTCCAGATTAGCAATCCTTGCCATTACCAATAGTTTTTTTAATAATAAGAATAATTTGAAAGAATTTTTAAAATACTTCAACATAAACGAAGATAGAGTTTATCTAAAATTGGCGTTGCTATTTTTTGTGATTTGGCTTTTATTCAAAGGAGTTATAAGAAACTTAATAGATACAGAAAGTATTGCTATCAATACATTTTTAGGTTTTGCACCAAATTTATTTGCAGGAGTAACTTTGGTCTTCTGGCAGATTTATGTGACTAGCTCAAAACCATTGTTAACGTGGGTTTGTGTGAATGTTGTTCTTTTTTGTGCTGAATTTATTCAATTGTTCATCCCAACTCAAACAGCAGCTGTACTTGATTTATGTGCTAGTATTTTTGGTAGCACCGTCGCAGTTATTGTTGTCATATTACGCGAAAAAAGAAAGTCAAGTAAAGATCAAGACATCAGTTTGCGCTGATTTTAAATTTGTGTATTCAAAAATTAGCAACTTTGTCAAATCGTGCGCAGTCGAGATTCAGTTTTGTCCCAGCATGTAACTTTCGACCTACGCCTTTCAACTTTCAACTTTAATTTACTACTTTCGCATTTCGATTAAAGAAAAGGATAAAATGAGCACAAAATTTACTGAATACAAAGGACTTGACTTACCAACAGTAGCATCAGAAGTACTTGATTTTTGGAAAAAAGAAAATATATTTGAAAAGAGCGTTTCTACACGCGAAGGCAATCAACCATTCGTGTTTTTTGAAGGACCGCCATCTGCAAACGGATTACCAGGAATTCATCACGTAATGGCACGCGCCATTAAAGATATTTTTTGCCGTTATAAAACTCAAAAAGGATTTCAAGTAAAACGTAAAGCCGGCTGGGATACGCACGGTTTACCGGTTGAACTTGGAACTGAAAAAGAACTCGGAATTACCAAAGAAGATATCGGAAAAACCATTTCGATCGAAGAATACAACGAAGCGTGTAAAAGAACAGTGATGCGCTACACGGATGTGTGGAACGATTTGACCGAAAAAATGGGCTACTGGGTTGATATGGAAGATCCTTATGTAACCTACAAATCCAAGTATATGGAAACTGTTTGGTGGATTTTAAAACAAATCTACAACAAGGATTTAATGTATAAAGGCTACACCATTCAGCCGTATTCTCCAAAAGCAGGAACAGGTTTGTCATCGCATGAGGTAAACCAACCCGGAAGTTACCGTGATGTTACGGATACTACTGTGGTAGCACAATTCAAAGTAAAAGAAGACAACTTACCTCAATTGCAACGTATTTTTGAGATAGGTCATATTTTTGAGGATACTTTCTTTTTGGCTTGGACCACCACACCGTGGACTTTGCCAAGTAACACTGCACTTACCGTAGGACCAAAAATTGATTATGTTTTGGTGAGTACCTACAATCAATATACTTTTAAACCTGTCAATGTAATTTTAGCAAAGGCATTGGTGGCAAAACAATTTGCTGGAAAATTTACTGAGGTAACTGAAGTAAGCGAATTATTGAATTACAAAGAAGAAGATAAAAAAATACCATTTTATGTGACTGCAGCTTGTAAAGGAGCTGATTTAGTTAACATTGAATACGAACAATTAATGGAGTTGGTATTGCCGTACCAAAACCCTGAAAATGCGTTTAGAGTAATTACAGGTGATTTTGTTACTACCGAAGATGGTACAGGAATTGTACATACCTCTCCAACTTTTGGTGCAGATGATGCTAAGGTGGCCAAAGAGGCTTCACCTGAAATTCCGCCAATGTTGGTGCTAGACGAAAACGGAATTCCGGTTCCATTAGTAGATTTGCAAGGACGTTTTGTTCAAGGTCTTGGAGCACTTTCGGGCAAATATGTAAAAAACGAATACTACAACGAAGGCGAGGCACCGGAGCGTTCAGTAGATGTTGAAATTGCGATTCAATTAAAAGAAGAAAACAAAGCCTTTAAAGTTGAGAAATACGTACACAGTTACCCACATTGTTGGAGAACTGACAAGCCTATTTTGTATTATCCTTTAGATTCTTGGTTCATCAAAATATCAGAGGTTAAAGACAGAATGTTCGACCTGAACGAAACCATCAACTGGAAGCCAAAAGCAACTGGTGAAGGCCGTTTTGGAAACTGGTTGAAAAATGCTAACGACTGGAATTTATCTCGTTCTAGATATTGGGGAATTCCATTGCCAATTTGGAGAACAGATGACAAGCAAGAGGAAATTTTAATTGGTTCGGTTGAAGAACTGTACAACGAAATAGAAAAATCAATCGCTGCTGGTTTTCAAAAAGAAAATCCTTTTAAAGGTTTTGAAATCGGAAACATGAGCGAAGAAAATTATGATTTGATTGATTTACATAAAAATGTAGTCGATGAAATTACTTTGGTGTCTGCATCGGGCAAGCCAATGACACGCGAAACCGACTTAATTGATGTTTGGTTCGACTCAGGTTCAATGCCGTATGCACAATGGCATTATCCTTTTGAAAACAAAGAAAAAATAGATCAAAACCAAGATTTTCCAGCTGATTTTATTGCTGAAGGTGTCGATCAAACCCGTGGATGGTTTTATACCTTACACGCTATTGGTACTTTGGTTTTTGATAAAGTAGCCTATAAAAATGTAGTGTCAAACGGATTGGTTTTAGACAAAAACGGACAAAAAATGTCCAAGCGTTTGGGTAATGCTGCAGATCCTTTTGATACTTTAAAAGAGTACGGACCGGATGCTACACGTTGGTACATGATCTCAAATGCTAACCCTTGGGATAACTTGAAATTTGACCTTGAGGGAATTGCTGAGGTACGTAGAAAATTCTTCGGAACTTTATACAACACGTATTCTTTCTTTAGTTTGTATGCCAATATCGATGGATTTACTTTTGAAGAAGCCGAGATTCCGGTACAAGAAAGACCTGAAATTGACCAATGGATCATTTCTGAACTGAATACTTTGATAAAAGAAGTAGATGGTTTTTATGCTGATTATGAGCCTACAAAAGCAGCGCGAGCTATATCAGAATTTGTTCAAGAAAACCTGAGTAACTGGTACGTTCGTTTGTGCAGAAGACGTTTTTGGAAAGGCGAGTATGCGCAAGATAAAATTGCTGCATACCAAACCTTATACAGCTGTTTGTTGGCCGTAAGTAAGTTAAGTGCGCCAATTGCACCGTTCTTTATGGACAAACTTTACAGAGATTTAACACAAGCAACACAGACAGAAAAGTTTGACAGTGTACATTTGGCGGAGTTCCCGGTAGCGGTTGACAACTATGTTAATAAATCGTTGGAGAGCAAAATGCAGAAAGCACAAACCATTTCATCATTGGTATTATCACTCCGTAAAAAGGAAATGATTAAAGTGCGTCAACCATTGCAAAAGGTAATGATTCCGGTACTTGACGAGGCACAAAGAGCCGAAATCGAAGCTGTTTCTGACCTGATAAAAGCAGAGGTAAACGTAAAAGAAATCGTGCTTTTGGATGATGCTTCTGGAGTTTTGGTAAAGCAAATTAAACCGAATTTCAAGGCGCTCGGACCGCGTTTTGGTAAAGATATGGGGTTGATTTCCAAAGAGATACAAGGGTTTTCTAAAGAGCAAATTGCACAATTGGATAGAGAAGGAAGTCTTGATATTGTAATTGCAGGAAATACCGTAACTTTAACCTTAGAAGATGTGGAGATTACTTCCCAAGATATCGAAGGCTGGTTGGTTGCAAATGCGAACGGAATTACAGTGGCGCTTGACATCACGATTTCGCCAGAGTTGAAGCAAGAAGGAATTGCGAGAGAATTGGTAAACAGAATTCAAAACATTCGTAAAGATTCTGGATTTGAAGTTACCGATAAAATTAAAGTGTATTTGCAAACAGAAACAACCTTGCAAGAGGCCGTACAAAATAATGAAGCATACATAAAATCAGAGACATTGACTGAAGTGCTTCTTTTTGAAGATAATTTGGAAAATGGAACTGCTATTGAATTTGACGAAATAACAACCAAAATAGTAATTACTAAATAACAAAAAAACCATGGTAGATGAAGCAACACGATACTCTGACGCTGATTTAGCAGAGTTCAAAGATTTGATTCTAAAAAAAATTGAGAAAGCGCAATACGATTTGGATTTGATTAAAAGTGCCTATATGAACGATTTGAATAACGGTACTGATGATACTTCACCTACTTTCAAAGCTTTTGAAGAAGGCAGCGAAACCATGTCAAAAGAAGCGAACTCACAATTGGCTATTCGCCAAGAGAAATTTATTCGTGACCTGAAAAATGCACTTTTCCGTGTTGAGAATAAAACGTACGGTGTATGTAAAGTAACTGGAAAATTGATCAGCAAAGAACGATTGATGATTGTTCCTCATGCTACAATGAGTATCGAAGCAAAAAATTTACAGCGCTAGTTCGAAACGAAATACAAACTATTAATTCCAAATTCCAACACTAATTGTATCAATTATTGGAATTTGGAATTTAATTTTTAGATTTTGCCTATTTTTGGCAGCATAAAACTTTTAAAATGTCATTACAAAGAGCCTATTTACTTATTTTTATCTTGTTGCTAGTTGATCAAGCTTCAAAAATTTATATCAAAACTAATTTTCTATTAGGTCAAGAAGTTGAAGTGTTTTCATGGTTCAAAATACTTTTCATCGAAAACGAAGGCATGGCTTGGGGCGTTAGAATTCCAGGAGCGTACGGAAAATTATTCTTAACACTTTTTAGAATTGGAGCTGTGGCTGGTATTGGATATTGGTTATGGGATTCGATTAAGAAAAAAAGTTCCAACTATTTAATCGTTGCTATTGCTTTAATTTTAGTGGGAGCATTTGGAAATATTTTAGATTCTGTGTTTTACGGCGTGGTCTTTAACGACAGTCAACAACAATTGGCTACGGCATTTTCTGATCAACCTTACGGAACTTGGTTTCACGGTAAAGTAGTTGATATGTTCTATTTTCCGATTTGGCATGGTAATTTACCTAGTTGGTTACCAATTTGGGGAGGTAAAGAATTTACGTTTTTCAATGCTATTTTTAACGTAGCTGACATGGCCATTTCAACAGGAGTTGGAATCTTGATTTTCTTCAATAAAAAAGCATTTCAAAACAGCTAGAATTAAAGCTGTTCAAATCATAAAAAAAGACCTGTTCATAATTTGAACAGGTCTTTTTTTATTTATTTCGTCCGGGTGCATAACGTTTAGCGCTTTTTCCTCCATATATTTTTTTAGCTTTTCCTGGCGGAAGAGTTTTAGCTTTATATGTTGATCTGCTCGTTCCGGTTTGAATACTACAGTTTGAAAATGAAACTGCAAATAGAATAACCATGAGACTTACAGCAAATCTTGAATTTTTAAATGTTTTCATAAATGATTTAGATTTTATCTTTCGCTAAGGTAGACATTAAAAACTAAAACAAATGTACTTGATTGGGAGTCACGCAATAGTTGAGTTTTACATCGCCTTCAAAAACATCCTCAATAATTTCTTCAGGTTCAAAAAATGACAATCCAATTTTTATTACATCAGGTTTACATTCCGCTAGGAATTTATCATAAAAGCCTTTTCCGTATCCCACGCGATTTCCTTTTTTGTCGTAAGCCAAAAGGGGAACAAAAACAACATCAATTTTATGGGAAGGAACTTCAATTCCGTCAACAGGCTCCGGAATATTGTATTCGTTTTTCTTTATTTTGGTATTGTCAGTCAGCAGAAAATGCGTCATTGTACGAGTTTCAAAATCAGCTTTAGAAACAATGATTTCCTTGTCATTGCCCGCTAATGCGTGTAAAATAAATTCGGTATTTACTTCGTTTTGCTCTGCAATAGGCAAAAAAACATGAAAGTAAGTGCGTTCCCAAATGGGTAGTTGCAATACTTTGTTGGCAATAGCAAGACTCATTTCCTCCAGCTGTTCCTCTGAAAGTGGTTTTCTAAGCGCTTTATATTTTTGTCGTAAGGTAGTTTTGTTCATTGTTTTATTTTATTCGTCTTCTTCGTCAGCAACCACATTGGATAAGTGGTAAATAGCATCACCTTCGTACACAATAGGTGCGTGATTGGCATTGATGATGTAGCCGTCGTTTGGCGCTTTTACTTTTCGTTCAAATTTACCATAAGGGTCAGTGATGGTTGCCAAAACAGTTCCCTTTTTCACAAAAGTACCTACGGTGTCAAAATCTTGCAAGAGACCAGAACATTTAGCTCTAATCCATCCTGATTTGTCAATATAAATGGTAGGCGATTTTTGTGGAATTACGCGGTGTTTTGGACTTAACATATCCAAATAGGCAAGTAATCGAATAGCGCCATTCACACCCTCTGTAGCTATGCTTTTGTTAATGTCTAAAGATTTTCCACCTTCAAAAAGCAGCATTTTTACATTCATTTTTTCGCTTGAACTTCTAAACGATCCTGTTATATTTCGGGAATATAAAGTAAAGGGTGCATCAAACACATCCGCAAGAATTTTTAGATCTGGATTGTTGGGAGCAATACGTATTTGCGGAGCGTTAAACCTACTAGCGCCACCGGCATGAAAATCTACGGCATAATGAACCAAAGGCAAAATTTCAGTCAGAATATGAAACGCAAAGCGACTGGCCAATGATCCTGATTTACTTCCAGGAAAAACCCGATTTAGGTCGCGACCATCCGGAAATTCACGTGATTTATTCACAAAACCATACACATTGATTACGGGAATGCAAATAATGGTTCCTATTTTGGGTTTGTTTATTTTTTTGTGAATCAGTTGTCGCACAATTTCAACCCCGTTAATTTCGTCACCGTGAATTCCTGCAGAAAATAGTACTACTGGCCCAGGTATTTTAGAGCGGCGAACAATAATAGGTATATTGAGTTTGGTCGTGGTATGTAGGCGCGCAATCTCAACGTTGATCGTTTTATTTTCTCCGGGAGCAATACTTTCGCCAAAAAGGGTAATAGAGCGTGTATTCATTGTTTATACAAATTCTTGAAAAGATAAAAATAAGGATAATAATAAGTTAAGCTCGCATTTTATTTGAATTATTTTGCAGCTTGTAAATAAACTACAATGATTTCTATTTCGTAATTTTGAAGAATAAATTTGTTACATGACTCCACCTGCTTTAGCCATTCAAATACAGACTTTGCCCGACAATCCTGGTGTATACCAATATTACGACAAGGAAGGTAAAATTTTATACGTTGGTAAAGCTAAGAATCTTAAAAAACGCGTTTCATCGTATTTTAATAAAGTGCACGATGCGGCCAAAACAAATGTGCTGGTTAAGAAAATTGTAACCATAAAACACATTGTGGTTCCTACCGAGACCGATGCCCTGTTGTTAGAAAACAATTTAATCAAAACCTTGCAACCGCGCTACAATGTATTGCTGCGTGATGATAAAAGTTATCCTTGGTTGTGCATCAAAAAAGAACCTTTTTCACGCATATTTGCCACTCGCAGGATGGTGAAAGATGGCTCGGAATATTTTGGTCCGTACACCAGTTTCAAAACAGTTTCGACAATTTTAGAATTGATAAAAGAACTCTATCCATTGCGTACCTGCAATTACGATTTGAACAAAAGCAACATCGAAAGTGGGAAATTTAAAGTGTGTTTAGAGTATCATATTGGCAATTGTATGGGGCCATGTGAAGGCCATGAAACCATAGAGAATTACCAAAAACAAGTAGATGCTATTCGCGAAATTTTAAAAGGAAATTTCAAAGAAAGTATGAAGGATTTTAAACGCGTTATGACAAATCTCGCGGCTGATATGCACTTTGAAGAGGCTCAAAAAATCAAAGAAAAAATTGAGATCCTAGAAAACTACCAATCGCGTTCTACCGTAGTAAATCCAAAAATTACCAATATTGATGTTTTTTCTATCGTGTCTGATGAGGCGGCGGCATTTGTCAATTTTTTACAAATTTCGCACGGTTCCATCATTCGTTCCCACACAATGGAGATTAAAAAGAAATTAGACGAAACCGACGAAGAATTACTCGAATTGGCTATCATCGAATTAAGAGAGCGTTTCCAGTTGCTGTCTCGCGAAATAATTGTGCCGTTCCACGTAGATCTTGGCGAAAACATAAAAATCACAGTCCCACAATTGGGCGATAAGAAGCAAATTCTGGATTTGTCAATTAGAAACGCTAAGTTTTACCGTATTGAGCAACTTAAGCAACTGCAAATTGTAGATCCAGACAGGCATACCAACCGCATCATGGCGCAAATGCAAAAAGATTTACGCCTGCCCGTAGAGCCTAGGCATATTGAGTGTTTTGATAACTCCAACATTCAAGGAACCAATCCGGTATCTGCTTGCGTGGTGTTTAAAGACGGAAAACCTAGCAAAAAAGATTACCGCCATTTTAATATCAAAACGGTCGAAGGTCCCAACGACTTTGCTTCGATGGAAGAGGTGGTGTACCGACGCTACAAACGCCTTTTGGATGAAAACCAACCTTTGCCCAACCTAATTATTATTGACGGTGGAAAAGGGCAGTTGTCATCGGCGCTAAAAAGTATTGATGATCTCGGTTTGCGTGGTAAAATAGCCATCATCGGCATTGCTAAAAGACTCGAAGAATTATTTTATCCTGGCGATTCAGTGCCTTTATATCTTGATAAAAAGTCCGAAACGCTCAAAGTTATTCAACAACTTCGCAACGAGGCGCACCGTTTCGGAATCACGCATCATCGCGATAAGCGTAGCAAAGCCGCCCTAAATTCGTCTATAGAAAGTATTCCCGGCATTGGCGAAAAAACCATGCTCACATTGATACAACATTTTAAAAGTGTTAAAAGATTAAAATTGGCTACCGAAAAAGAAATTTCTGAGGTTGTAGGAGTATCAAAAGCCAAAAAAATTACCGACTTTTACAACAACACAAAGTAGTTTCCTTATGAGCCTATTCCAGCTATTCGTTTCAAGCGCTCCGCAAAAAAGCTTTTTTTCTACTGCAAACCAAGGAGCTTCTACCGTCGCTCTTGCTTTGCAAGAAAAAATAGCTTTTTTGTCATCGCGGCTTTACACTGCTATCTGGGGCTTTCCGTGGTCTAGTACTTTACTACTGCTGCTTTTCTCGTTTTTTATCGGGAACACTTACACGTTTGCACAAAATAAAAAACCTAAAATTGGTTTGGTACTTAGTGGCGGCGGCGCCAAGGGTTTTGCACACATCGGAGTTTTAAAAGTATTAGAAGAAGCAGGCGTAAAAATCGATTATATTGGCGGAACTAGCATGGGCGCTGTAATCGGAGGTTTGTATGCTTCGGGTTATAACGCGGCACAAATCGATTCGATTTTTCAAACCACTAATTTTAACGAGCTGATTAATGATTTTATTCCTCGCTCTTCAAAAAACTTTTACGAACGCAGGAATGACGAGTTGTATCCGCTTATTTTGCCTTTTAATAAATTCAAAATAGGGATTCCTGAGGCTTTGTCAAAGGGAATGTACAATTACAATTTGCTAAGTCGTGTTACCCGTAATGTAAGGCACATTCGCGATTTTAATCAATTACCAACGCCATTTATTTGTATTGCAACCAATATCGAAACTGGTGACGAGGTATTACTGAACAAAGGCAATTTGGCGCAAGCCATGATTGCGAGTTCGGCTTTTCCTTCCTTGTTTTCACCTGTTGAAATTGGCGGTAAAATATTAATTGATGGTGGAGTTGTAAATAATTATCCCATAGAAGAAGTTCGAAAAATGGGCGCCGACATCATTATCGGTGTCGATGTGCAAGATGGTTTACTTGATCGAACTCAGCTCAAAGATGCTACGAAAATCTTAGTGCAAATTACAAGTCTGCAATCTATTGATCGCATGAAAAAAAACATCGCCAATACCGATGTTTACATCAAACCGGATATTTCACAATACGGTGTAGTATCATTCGACAAAGGAAAAGACATTATTCGTAAAGGCGAAGAAGCTGCTTTTGGGGTGTACGAACAAATAAAAAAATTAGCTACCTCAAGTCAAGTATATCACAAGCCCAAGTTGAATGTGCTTACTGACAGTCTGCACATTGGGTCAATCAATTACGGAAAATTAACGAACTACACCAAAGAGTATGTAAGCAGTAAACTTCGTTTTAAACCCGATTCAAAAATAACTTATGACGGTTTGCTTCGTGGAATTAACAACATCAATGCGACACAAAATTTTAGCGGTATCTCGTATTCATTAAATAATGCGGGTGACAAAGTAAACTTGAGTTTGAACCTCAAAGAAAATCCTACCAAGACCTATTTGAAATTTGGGCTTCATTATGACAATTTATTTAAAAGTGGCGTTTTGGTCAACCTAACTCGTAAAAAAGCGCTTTTAAAAAATGATGTAGCCTCGCTTGATGTGATTTTGGGAGACAACATCAGATATAACTTTGATTATTACATCGAAAATGGATTCAATTTAAGTTTGGGTTTTAAGTCTACTTTTACACAATTTAGCCGCAATGTAGCTGCAGCAATTAGTCCTATTGCCAGCTCTAATCCTAATATAAATACGGTAAATGTTAATTACTCTGATTTGATTAATCAACTGTATTTTCAGTCGCTGTTTGTTCAAAAGTTTTTAATTGGTGGCGGTCTTGAATTGCAATACTTAAAAATCAAATCCGAAACCTTGGCGAATGTTGATCCAATAGTTGATAATAGCACTTACACCAGTTTGTTTGGTTACTTAAAATACGACTCATACGATAATAAGTATTTCCCCAAAAAAGGCTGGTTTTTTTCGGGTGATGTACAAACGTATTTTGCATCCTCCAATTATACTGGAAATTTTCAACCATTCTCCATTGCCAAAGGTGATTTCTCTATTGTTACACCGGTCTTTAATAAAACCACTTTTAAGTTCGAAACCGATGCTGGTTTTTCGTTTGGTAAACAAAGTATTTCATTTTTTAATTTTATTTTGGGTGGCTACGGCTTTAGCACCGTTAATAATTTTAAATTTTTATATGGGTATGATTATTTGAGTGTGGTGGGTAATAGTTACATAAAATCAACAGGAACTTTTGACTATGAATTCTTGAAAAAGAATCATGTCAATTTCTCAGCTAATTTTGCTAATATTGGAGATCGAATTTTTGAATCGACTAACTGGGTATCTATTCCTAAATATGCAGGATACGCCGTTGGTTATGGACTTGAAACCATTATCGGGCCAATAGAAGTGAAATACACTTGGTCTCCTGAATTGCCCAAAGGATTTACATGGTTCAGCATAGGCTTTTTGTTTTAAATTTAATTTAGTTTCAAAATAATTACGATATTTGTGATAATGAAAACAAATTGGACAGGTTTATTAGAGTATCTACAATTCTTAATCAAGAGAAATCCTGAGTAGCGCACTGTTTTTTGATTTAGAATAACAAAATGAAAAGCCTCTCAGCTTGATCTAGTTGCACTTTTAAAACAAAAAATTATGCCTTTATACCATAAATTAGGGACTTTCCCTCAAAAAAGACACACACAGTTCGAAAAACCGAATGGTGGTTTTTATTACGAACAGCTATTTGGAACAGAGGGTTTTCACGGACACTCGTCCTTATCCTACCACGTGCACAGGCCTACACAAGTAAAAGAAATTTTAAATTCGTATTCAGTAGAGCCAAAAATTGCCATCGGCAAAAACATTAAATCATTACTCTTAAAAGGTTTTGAACTAAAACCTGAGGACGATTTTTTAGACAGTCGCAAAGCCTTATTGGTCAATAAAGACTGTACCATCGGTCTAGCGGCACCACGCAAATCACTTACACAGTATTTTTATAAAAATGCCGATGCTGATGAAATGATTTTCATCCATAAAGGAAAAGGAAAATTGCGTACAATGTTAGGAAACATTCCTTTTGAGTACGGTGATTATTTGATTATTCCACGCGGAATCATCTATCAAATCGAATTTGACACAGAGGATAATCGCTTGTTTTATGTAGAATCATTTGCTCCGTTTTATACCCCAAAGCGTTATAAAAACGAATCGGGACAACACCTAGAGCACTCACCATTTTGCGAACGTGATTTTATTTTGCCAAACGAATTAGAAACGCATGACGAAAAAGGAGATTTCTTAATCAAAATCAAAAAAGAAGGCATGTTGCATGAAGTTGTTTATGCCACGCATCCTTTTGATGTAGTTGGTTGGGATGGTTACAATTTCCCATACGGTTTCAGCATCCATAATTTTGAGCCTATCACAGGCCGTGTACACCAACCGCCACCGGTGCATCAAACCTTTGAGACCAGCACTTTTGTAGTGTGCTCATTTGTGCCGCGTTTGTACGATTACCACCCAAAATCAATTCCTGCACCTTACAATCACAGTAATATTGATAGCGACGAGGTTTTGTACTACGTGGATGGCGATTTTATGTCGCGCAACAACATCGAGCAAGGTCATATCACGTTGCACCCAAAAGGTATTCCGCACGGTCCTGCGCCAGGAGCAATGGAGCGCAGTATTGGTCATACCGGAACCGAAGAATTAGCCGTAATGGTTGATACTTTCCGACCGCTGATGGTTACCGAGGAGGCTATGGGTCTTGACGATGGTCAATACTATAAATCGTGGGTTGAATAGTCATTGCTAGGAACGAAGCAATCACATCATAATTTTCATCTTGAGCTTAGTCGAAAGAAGGAGCTATTTCCTGCTGTACGCTATATCTTTTCCTGGCTAAAGAAGCCAGAAAAAGGATGCCGCTGCCATCAGGGCTAGTGGTACAGCATTCAGAACCATTTTAACAAAATCACAAATCAATTCTTTTATGAGATTCCCGTCTAGAAAAGAATTCAAAAACAAATAAATCATGTCAAAAGAAGTAAAATCAGTAGAGTACGGACTAGAAAAAATATTCGAAGGAGCGCAAGATTTCTTACCACTTTTAGGAACCGATTATGTAGAGTTTTATGTAGGTAACGCCAAGCAATCGGCACATTATTACAAAACAGCATTTGGCTACCAATCATTGGCTTATGCCGGTCTTGAAACAGGAGTAAAAGACAGAACATCCTACGTTTTAAAACAAGATAAAATCCGAATTGTGTTAACTACGCCATTAACGCAGGATTCACCTTTACATGATCATTTAAAAAAACATGGCGATGGTGTAAAAGTAGCAGCGCTTTGGGTTGAAGATGCGACAAGTGCTTACGAAGAAACCATGAAACGTGGTGCGCGCTCTTTTATGGAACCAACTGTGGAAGAAGATGAGTTTGGTCAAGTAGTACGTTCTGGAATTTATACTTACGGTGAAACCGTACATATTTTTGTGGAGCGTAAAAATTACAACGGTGTATTTTTACCAGGTTATAAAGAGTGGAAATCGGATTATAACCCGGAGCCAACCGGTTTAAAATACATTGATCACATGGTTGGAAATGTAGGTTGGAACGAAATGAATACTTGGGTAAAGTTCTACGAAGAAGTAATGGGATTTGTGAACTTCCTTTCTTTTGATGACAAACAAATCAATACCGAATATTCAGCATTGATGAGTAAAGTAATGTCTAATGGAAACGGACGTATTAAATTCCCAATCAACGAACCTGCCGAAGGAAAAAAGAAATCTCAAATTGAAGAATACTTAGATTTTTACGGCGGGCCAGGAATTCAGCACATCGCTATTGCTACAGATGATATCATTAAAACCGTAAGCCAATTAAAAGCAAGAGGTGTTGAGTTTTTATCAGCGCCGCCACATACTTATTATGAAGCAATTCCAGAACGTTTAGGCGCTCACATGGGAATGATGAAAGAAGACATCAATGAAATCGAAAAATTAGCCATCATGGTTGATGCCGATGAAGATGGGTATTTGTTGCAAATTTTTACCAAACCGGTTCAAGACCGACCAACCTTATTTTTTGAGATAATTCAACGAATGGGAGCAAAAGGCTTCGGTGCAGGTAACTTCAAAGCCCTTTTTGAGTCAATTGAACGCGAACAGCAATTGCGAGGAACGCTATAAAAGTTGCTTTTTTTTACATTATGCAAAAAAATAAGCAACTTTAAACACTATTCTTTATTGATGATGTGTTAAACTTTATTTTTAGCCAAAATAACTGGATTTGTTAGCTACCTTTGCACTCGCAAAACGGAAGGGGTGGTTTCCTTCCGAGTTGATATAAATTTCATAGTTTATAGTTTTTTGGTTAGTTAATAGCATAAAAACTCAGTCTTTATTGGCTGAGTTTTTTTGTTTTGATATATTTGGAATAAAATTTGCACAAGCAGTTCTAAACGATACATCAAGTAATGAAAAAACTAATACTAATCCTTGTACTGCTACTGTCTTTAAGTTTTGATACACCTCAAGAAGATGCCTACACCACTGGCGAATGGTTTAAATTAAGAATCCATTACGGATTTGTAAATGCCGGATACGCTACACTCGAAGTAAAAGACGCTTCGCTCAACTCCAAAAAAACACATCATATTATAGGTAAGGGCTATACGGTAGGAATGTCTCGCTTTTTCTTTAAAGTCGATGACTTATATGAAACTTACATTGACAAAGAAACCCGCAATCCGTACCAATTTGTTCGAAAAATAAACGAGGGTGGTTACACTAAAAACCAAGAAGGTTTTATCAATCAAAACGCTAACAAGGTTACGGTTAAAGACTATAAAAATAAGACTGAAAAATCCTTTAGCATTCCCAAAAACACACAGGACATTTTATCTACCTTTTACTATTTAAGGAATCATCCTAATATTGATAAGTTAAATGTAGGCGAGTCTATCGCAGTCGATATGTTTTTTGATGATGAAACTACTAAATTCAGGCTAAAGTTCATTGGTCGAGAAAATATAAATACTAAATTTGGCGTCGTGCCTGCCATGATTTTTAGACCGCTCGTGCAATCTGGCCGTGTGTTTAAAGAGCAAGAAAGTGTTACAGTTTGGATTTCAGACGATGATAATAAATTACCACTTAGGGTAAAAGCTAGTCTTGCAGTAGGTTCCATCAAAGCAGATTTAGACGCATACAAAGGCTTGAAAGGAGCTTTTAAAACAAAAAAATAATGAACAATACCGATCAATCAGAATCAATTTTATCAGCAATTGACCGCAAATACGAAGCTATAAATCAAAAAACAGAAACGCACCTCGAAGGTTTGTTGTGGTCTAAACCCATAACGTATTGGGATTACATTCAAACCGATGCCTTACTGAATTTACAAGTGCAACGTACCGTTTTGCCAGACGAAATGGTATTTATCATGTACCACCAGGTCAACGAACTTTTGTTTAAAATGATTCTTTGGGAAATCAAACAAATAGCGTATCAAGACAATATTTCGACTGCTTTTTTTACCGAAAGATTGAGTAGGGTAAGTCGTTATTTTGACATGCTTACCACTTCATTTGATATTATGGGTAACGGAATGGAGGTTGATCAATACATGAAGTTCAGAAACACACTTACACCCGCCAGTGGTTTTCAAAGTGCGCAATACCGAATGATTGAATTTGCATCTACTGATTTGATAAATTTGATTGATGCCCGTTATCGTGAATCAATTGATCGTAATACATCGTATGAATTTGCGTTAGAACATTTGTATTGGCAAGCTGCTGGAAAAGATTATCATACCGGTAAAAAATCCTATTTATTAGAAGAATTTGAGAGAAAGTACAAAAAAGACTTTTTGGCTCACATGGAAGAATACAATACGATTAACATTTGGCAAAAATTCAAACAGTTGCCTATTGAAGATCAAAAGAATGACAAATTAGTGCAAGCCATGCGTCATTATGATCATACGGTAAACATCACATGGGTAATGCAGCACCTAGATACTGCAAAGAAATATATTGACCAAAGTGGGCAAGGAGACGGTGAAGCAACAGGTGGTAGTGATTGGAAAAAATACATGCATCCTAAATACCAAAGGAGAATTTTTTTCCCAGAGTTGTGGACTGATGATGAATTAGCCAATTGGGGAGTGGAAGCTTAGGTTGAATTAAAAAAGAAGGTTTGAAACAAATTTTTATAATGCTATTAGTGGTGTTTACAATGGTTTCTTGTAAACAATCAGAAGAAGTAAACGAAGAAAAAAAAGTAATAATTGTTCCAAAAAAGGGAGAGTTCGGTTTTGTGTACGCTGATTTTAATGTGGTACATGACACGATTCAAAAAGGAGATACTTTTGGTACTTTATTAGAGTCTCAAAATATTGGCGACCGACAAGTATATGATATCATCGCTAAAGTAAAAGATAGTTTTGATGTGCGTTCTATTCGCGTTAACAAACCGTTTACTTTGCTACGATCTAAAAACAAAAAAAACGACCTTCAGGTTTTTATCTATCAACCCGATAATTTGAGTTACTACGTTGTTGATTTTAGAGATACTGCCATTGCTGTTTATAAAAAAATAAAACCGGTTACTATTAAACGACGCAGTATCGGTGGTGTTTTGAAAGAATCATTATCGGAAACTTTGGGTAACGAAAAAATTGAAGGCGCGCTGGCTAGTAAAATCGCTAAAATTTACGCCTATTCTATCGATTTTATGAAATTGAAAAAAGGCGATCGCTTTGCGTTGACGTTTACTGAGCGGTATATCAATGACTCTATTTATGACGGTGTCGAAGAGTTAGAAGCTTCTTTCTTTGAATACCGAGGCAAAATAATTTATGCATTCGCTTTTGAACCCAATTCCAATAGTGATAAAGTAGAGTATTACGATGAACAAGGTAAAACACTCAAGAATTTCTTTTTAAAGTCGCCTATTAAATTCAGTCGTATTTCTTCTCGATTTTCATCCAGCAGATTCCATCCGGTACAGCACCGCTGGAAAGCACATAAAGGAACTGATTATGCAGCACCACGCGGCACGCCCATAACTACTACTGCCGGAGGTGTGGTAGAACAAAGCGGTTATACAGCAGGCAACGGTAATTTTGTTAAGGTAAAACACAACGGAACCTATTCTACGCAGTATTTGCACATGTCTAAAATTTTAGTTCGCCGCGGGCAACGTGTTACCCAAGGTCAAGTGATTGGATTGGTTGGTAGTACAGGTTTAGCTACCGGACCGCATGTTTGTTATCGTTTCTGGAAAAATGGGGTACAGGTCGATGCGCTTCGATTAAAATTACCTTCGGGCGAGCCGATGTCAGGTGCTAATAAAGATCGATTCATGAAGCAAATTACACCGCTTAAATTTGAATTGGATAGCATTGCAAATTTGTAATTTGCGGTTTTCTTAGGATCTGATTTTAAATACTGTTTGATTTTTTATAAAATACAGTTTTTCGCCTCAAATTGTTATATCCTGATGGCGGTAGAAACGTTTCCAACATTTTTAAGTATTTTTGCAGCACTTTTAATTTTACTACAAATACCAATTCAATGGCTTTACATACAATAAATCCAACGGCTACTGCTGCTTGGAAACAACTAGAAATGCACTTTCAAACAATGAAAGGAGCAAAAATGCAAGATTTATTTCAACAAGATGCAACCAGAACAGCTCAGTTTAACTTGCAATGGAATGATTTCTTGTTAGACTTTTCTAAGAACATCATTACTAACGAAACGCTTTCCTTATTACTTGAATTAGCCAATCAAGTTGGTTTAAAAGAAGCTATTGGGGAATACTTTGGAGGAGCAATTATCAATCAAACTGAAAATAGAGCCGTATTGCATACTGCTTTGCGTGCTCCTGCAAATGCTACCGTTATGGTTGATGGTGTAAATGTAATGCCAGAGGTTAATGAGGTTAAAGCTAAAATAGAGTCTTTTACGAATGAAGTTACTTCTGGAGCGCGCAAAGGATACACGGGTAAACCGTTTACTGATGTTGTCAATATCGGAATTGGTGGATCTGATTTAGGGCCAGCAATGGTGGTCGAGGCGCTTGCGTATTACAAAAATCATTTGAATGTACATTTTGTTTCTAACATAGATGGTGATCATGTTCAAGAAGTAATTAAAAAACTAAATCCGGAAACCACACTTTTTGTAATTGTATCAAAAACTTTTACCACACAAGAAACTTTAACAAATTCAGAAACTATTAAAAAGTGGTTTTTGTCCGAAGAGTTTGGTACAAGTCAGGCGGATATTGCCAAACATTTTGTGGCGGTTTCAACAAATATCGAAAAAGTTACTGCCTTTGGTATTAATCCCGATGTAGTTTTCCCAATGTGGGACTGGGTTGGTGGTCGTTTTTCATTATGGAGTGCAGTTGGTTTGTCTATCAGTCTATCTGTGGGATATGCTAATTTCGAGCAACTGTTATCTGGCGCGAATGCAATGGATGAGCATTTTAAAACCACCGAGTTTGATGCTAACATTCCAGTAGTTTTAGCATTGTTAAGTGTATGGTACAATAATTTTTTTGGTGCCGAAAGCGAAGCGCTTATTCCTTATACACAGTATTTGCAAAAATTAGCACCATACTTGCAACAAGGTACCATGGAAAGTAATGGTAAAAGTGTTGGTCGCGATGGTCATAAAGTAAACTATCAAACCGGAACCATTATTTGGGGAGAGCCGGGTACCAATTCACAACATGCCTTTTTTCAATTAATTCATCAAGGGACAAAATTGATTCCAGCAGATTTCATTGGATATGTTTCTTCTCTACATGGCGACGATAATCATCATGATAAGTTAATGTCTAATTTCTTTGCACAAACAGAGGCATTGCTACACGGAAAAACGGCTGAGCAAGTTCAAGTTGAATTCGACAAACAAGGATTAAGCGAAGCCAAAGCAAATGAGTTGCGAGCTTTTAAAGTTTTTGAAGGTAATAAACCGACCAATACGATCTTGATTCAAAAATTAACAGCTTCCTCTCTTGGTTCATTGATTGCGATGTACGAGCATAAAATTTTCGTTCAAGGCGTAATTTGGAATATTTTTAGCTTTGATCAATGGGGAGTTGAATTAGGGAAACAGTTAGCAAATTCTATATTAAATGAAATTGAGAGCAAGTCTGTTAACACACATGATAGCTCTACAACGTTTTTGCTTGAATATTTTTTAAAAAACAAATAAATCAAAATATGATTCATCAATTTGCTTGAAAACATTCTTGTTTTGAACCAATTACAAATAACAAAAGCCTCAATAAAATATTTATTGAGGCTTTTTTATGGTTAATAGCCTCTTTTTTAAATGTATTTAACTAAAAAATCGCATTTTTTCTCCTTATTTTATTCCTTAATATTTGCATTTAATTCATCAATTTGTATTTTTTATTGAGAATATTTTTAAAAATTTAATTGTTATAGTTTAAAATTAATTATTACTTCAATTTTTAATTTTTCCAAATTAGCTTTCTTAACCTTGTGTTAACTTAATAAACTAAAAATGTTATAATTTTGCCAAATATTTTTAAACTAAACAAAAAAGCAAAAATGAAAAGAATTATTTTTATTTTGATTATTTTCCTATCGGCTCTTGGTCATGCTCAGGTTACTACCTCGGCTATGTCTGGAACGGTTAAGTCAAATACTGGTGAGGCTTTACCCGGAGCCTCTGTTATGGTTGTTCACAAACCTACAGGCTCAAAGTATTTTTCTACAACTGATTTTGATGGTGGTTACTCAGTACAAGGTTTGAGACCAGGAGGTCCTTACACTTTGACTGTTACCTATATAGGGTATAAAACATCAGAGATTACAGAAATTAATGCTCCTTTGGGAAGCAACATAAGTGTAAATGTAGTTGTTCAGGAAGCTTCTAACACGCTTAAAGAGGTTGTAGTAGTTTCGAATAAATCGAATGGAGCTTTTAATAAAGGTAAAACTGGTGCTTCACAACAATTTTCTAACAGAGAATTGACAGCGATACCTGTAACTGGAGCAAGATCGATCAATTCGATAACCAAATACAACGCAAACGCAGGTGGTGGAGGTTCTTTTGGAGGACAAGATTCAAGATTGAATAATTTTACTATTGATGGATCTGTTTTTAACAACGGTTTTGGACTTGGATCTGATGCGCAAGCAGGAGGTAGAACAGGTTCGACAGCTATTTCATTAGATGCAATTGAACAGTTGCAAGTAAGTGTAGCTCCATTTGACGTTCGTCAATCTGGATTTACAGGAACAGGAATAAATGGTGTAACAAGAAGTGGTACCAACGAAATAGAAGGATCTGTTTACACATCAACAAGAAGTAACAAAAAAGAATTTGTAGGTACTAAAGCTGGTCAAATTAGAATTGTACCTGCTAAATTCGAAGAAAATATTTTGGGTGCTAGAATTGGAGCTCCGATCATTAAAGACAAATTGTTTTTCTTTGGAAATTTTGAAACAATCAACAATTTAAGCCCAGCAACTACATGGACAGCAACAGGGTCTCCACAACCAAGTGGACAAGTATCTGCTCCTACTTTTCAACAAATGCAGGCACTTTCAACTTTTCTACAAGAGAAATTTAATTACACTACAGGTCCTTGGGAGAACTACGATGCAGAAAGAATATCAAAAAAATTCCTAGCAAAAATTGACTGGAATATCAATGATAATAATAAGTTTTCTGTTAGATATGTGCATCATGACTCTTCCTCTGACGAATTAACTTCTAATTCTAATTCATTAGGATTTGGTAACAGAAGAACAAATGTTAACTCAATGTCATATAGAAATAGTGGTTATACAATTTTAGATAACACTAGATCTATAGTAGTGCAATTAGATAGTAAATTATCTAATTCATGGAATAATAACTTCATTGGAGGTTATGACAAACAAATTGAAGATAGAGGTTTAATTGGTGGAGGTTTGTTTCCAACTATTGATATTAAAAACGGTACTGCACCTTCAGGTGGTAATGCAGGTACAGTGGGTAATTTGAATTTTATTTCTGCTGGTCTAGATCCATTTACACAAGGAAATAAACTTAATTATTCTACTTTGCACTTCACGAATAATTTAACAAAAACAGTTGGAAAGCATTCGTTATTATTTGGTGCAAATTATGAGCATTTTGAATCAAGCAACTTGTTCTTCTCTGGTTCAAATGGAGTATTTATCTTCAACTCTTTAGATGAGTTTTATAGTGCAGCAAATGAGTCTATCGCTTTAAATGGTGCGCCTTCAGTAAACAATTTACCAGTAAGAACGCAATACAGATATTCAGCTTTAGCTGGAGGTGCTGAGCCTTTGCAAGTATTAAAATCTGATAAAATAGATTTATATTTCCAAGATGATTTTAAAGTTAGTGACCAATTAAGAGTTACTGTGGGTATTAGAGGAACAAGAGTTTCGTTTAAAGATACAGCACTAGAAAACCCTTTAGTTTCAGGTTTGACTTTTGCAAACGGTGCTAAATTCAATACAGGTGATATGCCAGATACTCAGTATTTGTTTGAGCCAAGAGTAGGTTTCAATCTAGATGTTACTGGTGATGCAAAAACAATTGTTCGTGGTGGTTCTGGATTGTTCTCAGGAAGACCTCCATTAGTGTTTCTTTCTAACGCAATAGGAAATAACGGTATTCTTACCGGTCTAGTAGACGCAAGTGATGCCAATGTTGGTTCTGGAGGATACGGATTTACTGTTAACCCAAGTCAATATTTTACACCAAGTACACCAACTTTACCAAGTACTATTGATTTAGCATTCACTGATAAAAACTACAAGTTTCCACAAGTTTGGAAAACAACAATTGCAGTAGACCAAAAATTACCATTTGGATTTACAGGAACAATTGAAGGTATTTTCAGTAAAAACATAAATGAGACAGCATATTCTAATGTGAATTTTGAAAATGCAGTGGGAACAATTAATGGTCCTGATAATAGACCATTGTTTGCTGGAAATGATAACGGTGTTAGAATAAACAACAATGTTATTAATGGTATACTTTTAAGTAACACTGATAAAGGATATTTTTACTCAACTACAATTAAATTAGAGTATCCTTATAAAAAAGGATTGTGGGGTTCTTTTGCTTATACGCACTCTCAAGCTAATGACTTATTATCTCCAGGTTCTACAGCATCAGGTAGCTGGAATGGTGTTAGATCTATCAATGGTAATAATGACCAAAAGCTAGGATTGTCTAATAACAACACTCCTCATAGAATGGTAGGTATATTGGGTTACAAAATTCAATATGGAAATAAGTTAGGAGCGGCAACGTCAATTAACTTAGGTTACATCGGTGAGCAATCAAGTTCTTTCTCATACGTATATGGTGGAGACTTAAACGGTGATCGTATCAACGGAAACGACTTACTTTTTGTTCCTAATAAAGCTAGTGATTTACGTTTTGTTCCAATTACACAAAACCTTGGTGGTTCTACAATCGTTTTATATTCAGAAGCTCAGCAAATGGAAGCTTTTGATAAGTTTATAGATCAAGATCCTTATTTATCTAAAAAAAGAGGTCAATATGTAGATAGAAATGAAAACTTATTGCCAATGCTACACAGAGTGGATTTATCTGTAACCCAAGATTTTTCTCTTAACATTGGAGGTAAAAAGAATAGTTTTCAATTTAGAGCAGATATCTTAAACTTTACTAATTTAGTAAACCGTTCATGGGGTGTTTCACAGAGAGCAACAAACACCAATATTTTGGTTGTAAATCAAGCTCCTAGTAGTACAAACAACTTTATCCCAGGTTACCAAATGGCTTTCCAAACAGATAATCAAGGTAGAAGATTTTTAGCAAAAGATACTTTCCAAAAAAATGCATCTGTATCTGATGTTTGGCAAGCACAATTTACGCTAAGATATACTTTTGGTAATTAAGAAAAAAATAATTTAAATAACGCAGTACACAAACATTAAATAAAAAAATCATGAAAATAAAAAATCAAATTTTGTCTTTCGTAACTATGTTAGCTGTTGCTTTTGTGACATTCTCATGCTCGACTGATGAGCCAAAAGAGGTAACTCCTTTAAAATCGATCGTTGAAATAGCTAAAGCAGACCCTGCAAATTTCAGTATCTTAGTTGATGCTTTAAGAAAAACGGGTTTAGAAACTACTTTAAGTAGCGCAGGATCATATACTGTTTTTGCTCCAACAAATGCTGCTTTTACAGCTGCGGGTTATTCAAGTGCAAGTATTAATGCTTTAACTGCTCCAGCGGACAACACGGCAATCGCCAACCTAAGATTAATTTTGCAGAACCATGTAATTGGTTTAGGAACAAGAGCGAATGATTTAGTTGCAGGTGGTTACTTCAAAACTTTTGGATTTATCAAAACTTCTTCAACTGCTACATCAGGTGCAAACTTAAACTTGTATGTTAGTAAATCTGGAAATGATGTAATATTGAACGGAGGAGTAAGTAATGGTGGTGCAAAGGTTGTAACTGCTGATCTTGCTGTAGGTAATAATGGTGTATTACACAGTATTGACGCCGTTTTAAAATTGCCAACTATAATTGATCAAATTAAATCTAATCCAAATTTATCTTCGTTATTAGCCGTTGTTACTTCCCCTTCTCAAGCTTCTGTTTTAGCAACACTTAATGCTGCTACCGGTACTGCTGCTGTATCTGTTTATGCGCCAGATAATGCTGCATTTACAGCTGCAACTGCTACAGGTGGATACTTAGTAGGTAAAACTGATGCTCAAGTAACAAATATTTTAAGATATCATTTGGAGAATGGAAATAGAACTGCAAGTTCAGCAACTTCTTTTACAAATAGTACAGCAACTGCTGATGTGTCAGTGGCAACTTTGTTTACTCCTAATAGGTTTTCAATTTTATTGGGTACAGTTAAAATAAAAGATGTTGTAGGTACTACTAATGGTACAATTAAAGTAACCAATATTCAAGGTTCTAATGGCGTAATTCAGGTAATTGATAAAGTATTACAACCATTTCAATAAGAAACAGATTTGTTCTAAAAAAGGCTGTCTAATTTAATTTAGACAGCCTTTTTTTTGTTTTATTGTCTTTCTGTAGTTTAGATTTTACACCTTTTTTTTATTATATTTGTTTTAAACAAAATCAATATTTATGTATCAATTCATTCAAAAATTTCATTCTGGTTGGGCTTATTTAGCACTTTTAATTTTAGTAGTGGCAGTAGTAAATGCTTTAATCGGTAAATTTTCAGGTAAAGAATTCACGTCTAAAGATAGAAAAATTGCTTTATTTGCTTTAATCGCTATCCATATTCAACTTTTAGTAGGACTCGTTCTGTATTTTGTTTCACCTCTAGGTTTAGATTCTTTAGGGCAAATGTCAGATAAAGGATTACGCCTAACATCATTGGAGCATCCATTAATTAACATCATTGCCATTGCTCTTATTACAGTTGGTTGGTCTAAACATAAAAATTTAGCATCATCTGAAAGTAAATTCAAAACATTTTCAATATTCTACGGTATAGGTTTACTTCTTATTTTAAGTAGAATACCTTGGAATTTATGGTTGTAATTAACCTATAGAAAGCTCTAGAAATAGAGCTTTTTTTTCTAGGTATGGTTTTTGTAAAATAGAGTTGAACTAATAAAATACATATGAAAATAGCATTTACTTTATTATTTAGTATCGCAGTTTTGTTTCAGGTAAGTGGTCAAACTAACGCCGCAGATAGACAAAGTAAAATAAATCAAAAGTCTACTTTAGATAAAAACATTGCTGCGAAATTAGCTATTGAAAAGGATACAGTTAAAAAAATTAAAGGAGCGACAGTCATTCCAGAAAAAACTGCTGATAGCGCTTTGGTTTATTCGGGTGTTTTTAAACCTTACAAAAAGCAAGTTCACGCTTCTTACTATGCAGACAAATTCAACGGCAGACGAACCACTAGCGGTAAAAAATTTGATAATAATAAGTACACGGCTGCACACAAAAAACTTCCTTTTGGTACCAAAGTGCGTATTACCAATGAAAAAAACGGAAAGTCGGTAGTTGTTGAAATATTAGATCGTGGTCCATTTGTGCGTTCAAGAGAAATTGATCTTACCAAAAGAGCTTTTATGGAAATTGCTTCTAATAAAGCAAGTGGCGGTATGTTAGTAACCATTGAGGTGCTCAATGAATAATTACCAAGTGCTAAAAGGTAGCTGACTCAAATACGAATTGTAATAGCGCTTATCTCTTGTTACTTCAATACCCAGCCAATCTGGTATTGTAAATGTTTCCATCTCCGTTTCGAGTTCAATTTCGGCAATAATCAATCCATCGTTTAGGCCATGAAAAACATCTACTTCAAACGTATGTTTTTCAAAATAGATTTCATAGCGTGTTTTTTCTATAATTCCACTTTCGCACAGTGACAGTAAGGCTTTAGCCTCATCAACTGCTATTTCTTTTTCCCATTCAAAACGTGACAGTCCGCTAGCGCTACTTTGTCCCTTTATGGTCAAAAAAGCTTGATCGCCTTTGGTTCGCACCCGCACTGTTCGCAGCGGATCTGAATTCAAATACCCTTGGGATATGTACTTTTTAGTCGATGCTTGCTCAATAAAAGTATCGTTCTTTACTAAAAACTTTCTTTCAATTTCAATCATTTTTTTTGTCTTTTGGAGCTTTTTCCAGCTATTCGTTTCAATTTACGACCGCTCAAATTTTTTTTCTATTACAAAAAAGGAGCTTCTTGGGTCGCTCTTTTTTGCTAGAAAAATACAATTTGCGCCCTTGTAAATTTTCACTTCTATCTGGGCTAGGTTGCGTTGCAAATATAGGAGTTTTGTTTTTGCAAGTGCTATATTCATTCCTTGTCAATATCAAAGTTTTGATAGTACCTTTTAAAAATAGATGTTTTTAAAAATAGAATAATTGCGCCATAAATTGGCCCTCGATTTGTATTTTTACAGAAACTGATTTACACCATGAAATTATTTTCCAAAACAAATGCGCATCCAACAATAGCAAATATTTTGACCGAGTTCTTTGGTGTGGCACAATCGTGGCGGGAAACAAATGATCCCTTACAACCTTTGGTAGAGCTCATAGGTTTAATTAGACCAAAATCGACCCAAAATATTCAAACGGTAGATATCACAGAAGTCATTGTTTTTTTGCAAAATAATTTTGCTTGTCGTAAGCAGTTTTCCATCTATTTAGATGAAATTTTTGCAAATAAAAAATTCAATAAAATTTTAGCTGATGCTGCAATTTTACAAGATGCCGATTTCTTTTTTGAAGTTAAAAAACGGATTTTCGCTAAATTTTTACCTTATCAACCACAAAAAGATACACTTGAATATATTTTTAATCAAGTTTTTTATCTTGCTAATGATGGAATTTGGATTTCAAAAATCCCGATGCAACAATTGCAAGAATTGAGTGATTTGCTGAAATTTACATCTATTTATGACGATGTTGAGTCCAATTCAGTTTTAAGTGAATTGCTAGTAGCCATGCATTTGCTGACCCAACGTATCAGTGGGCGAGCAATGGAAACCGATGTGATTAAAATGGTACCTGAATTCGAAAATTTAGAGAGTCCTTTTTCTGCTTTCGAAAAGGAGTTGTTCCTAATCGAAGATCGGATTAAAGAGTCTAAAAATCATTACATAACTACTGACGATTTATCATACGCACAATTACTTGTTTTGTATAAGCAGTGCGAAGATTTTGTAGATATCGCTTTTAACAATAGTTCTAAATATGGAATTTCGCTTCGTGTCAATCAAAATTTATTAAAAATCAGACAGCAATTAGTGCGACTTAAATTTTTGATTTCTCTTTTGGTTGTTGACGATGAGAAACACAAAAAAGCCAACGGAATTAGTCTCGTGCTTCAACTCATAAAGTACAATTGTTATAAAAACAACGTTCGAAAATTTATTGCCGAAAGTACGCAACTACTGTCCTATGAAATAACACAGCATACTGCTAAAACAGGAGAACATTACATTACCGAAAGCCGAAAAGAATACTATAAAATGTTCCGAACTGCTGTTGGTGGTGGTTTTATTGTTGGTGTTTTATGTATTATAAAAGTGTTGTTGTCAAAAGTAGAAACTAGTTATTTTGGTCATGCGTTTTTGTATAGCATGAACTATGCTTTTGGATTTATCACTATTTATTTATTAGGTTTTACCTTGGCCACTAAGCAGCCTGCTATGACTGCTGCGGCTCTTATTAAAGCGCTTGAAGACGGAGCTTTGAAGAAAGGCAGGGATACTGAAAAATACAAAGCGTTTGCGATATTGTTTGCTCGAGTATTTCGCTCGCAATTTATTGCCTTTGTTGGCAACGTGATTATGGCTTTTCCTGTTTCTCTTTTAGGAATTTGGCTTATTGATTATTATTTGGACTACAATATTGCAGCAACTAAATGGAAAACCTTGGTTATCGATTTGAGTCCGGTACATTCACTAGCAATTGTTCATGCTGCAATTGCAGGTGTTTTTCTGTTTTTATCTGGGATTATTTCGGGAAGTGTCGCCAATAGAGACAAACACAATCAAGTGTATTTTAGAATAAGTGAACATCCCGTTTTAAAAAGGTATTTCGGGAAGAAAAAAACCACTCGATTTGCGCACTTGTATGAAAAAAAATGGGCAGGAATTGTATCTAATTTTTGGTTTGGTGTATTCATGGGTAGTACGGCCTCGATAGGTTTATTTTTGGGGCTTAATATCGACATTAGACACATTACTTTTGGTAGTGGTAATTTGGCGCTAGCCATGTATGGAGCTAATTACGAAGTTCCAACAGATTTATTGATTTGGGGGATTTTTGGTATCGGTATTATTGGTTTGGTTAATTTTATGGTTAGTTTTAGTTTGTCCCTCGGACTAGCATTTCGATCAAGAGCAATTTCTGTATTCGAATTGCGTTTTGTAACCATTTCCATCTGGAGACATTTTAAATCCAATCCCTTTAGTTTTTTCTTTCCTACCGAAATTAAAACTAAATCTGCCGTAATTGAAAATTACTTGGATACTGATGAATCTAAAAAACACTAATCTTTTCCTAGAACGCTAACGGGCAACACGTCAACAAATAGCCACTATGAGTGAAATTGTTTCATACCGAAAAATTATACATGTAGATATGGATGCTTTTTATGCCTCTGTAGAGCAAATGGATAATCCGGAGTTACAAGGAAAGCCTATTGCCGTTGGTGGTTCAGAAAATCGTGGCGTGGTTGCGGCTGCAAGTTATGAGGCCAGAAAGTTTGGTGTACGAAGCGCTATTAGTGGCGTTTTGGCCAAAAAAAAGTGTCCTGATTTAGTGTTTGTACGCCCGCGATTTGATCGTTATCGAGAGATTTCGGGTAAGATTCAGAAAATATTTTATGAGTATACAGATTTGGTAGAGCCCTTGTCATTAGACGAAGCTTATCTTGATGTGACTCATAATAAAAAAGGCAATCCTAGTGCTAGTTTGCTGGCCCAAGAAATTCGAGAGCGAATTTTTAAAGAAGTTGGTCTTACAGCATCTGCGGGTATATCAATTAATAAATTTGTTGCGAAAATTGCCAGTGATTACAATAAGCCAAACGGCCAAAAAACGGTTAATCCTGACGAAGTAATTTTGTTTCTAGAAGAGCTTCCTATTCGTAAATTTTATGGGGTGGGCAAGGTAACCACCGAAAAGATGTATCAATTAGGGATCTTTACGGGACGGGAATTAAAAAGTAAATCTTTAGAATTTTTAGAAAAACATTTCGGTAAAGCCGGTCACTTTTATTATGACGTAGTACGTGGTATTCACAATAGTGAAGTAAAATCACATCGCATTACAAAATCAGTTGCTGCAGAGCATACTTTCGATGTCAATCTTTCCTCGGAGATTTTTATGATGGAACAATTGGAAATCATCGCAAACTCTTTAGAGAAAAGACTCAGAAAACACAGTTTAGCAGGTAAAACAATTACTTTAAAAATTAAATACAGTGATTTTACGCAGCAAACCCGCAGTAAAACTTTGCCTTACTTTATAGCTGACAAAGCATTGTTAATTGAAAATGTAAAAGAACTGCTGTATCAGGAACGCCTCAAAGATTCGGTACGCTTGTTAGGTATATCGCTTAGTAATTTAAATAACGAAGAGAAAAAATTTGTTGTAGTGCAATTAAAATTCAATTTTTGAGTGCCACATTGGTCGTTCAACAATGGTTAAAGTTGCATTAATCCTATTGTATGTTTTTAAATAAATATACATTTGATCTTTCTAATGAAAATGATCATGAGCACTTTACATCAGTACGATTCAGCTATTGCCAACTATTACAATGCAATGCGCGTTAAAACGCTACCACTTTATTCCTTTGATTTTCACCATGAATACCGCAAAGATTTGCAAAATATATTTGTGGATAGTGTAAAGTTGAGGGCTATTGCACAGGATAACAAGTGGATTGCTAATGACTGGGATTTACAAGAAAAATTACAAGAGGAGGTTGTTATTGTTACTGATGCACAATTAAGAATCGTTTTTGCTTCGCAGAATATGGTTAAAATGAATGGCTATGAAGTGAGTGAAGTGCTAGGAAAGAGCCCTAAAATATTTCAAGGAGAGGCTACCAACCATATTACCTCAAAAGAAATTCGTTTGGCCATACAAGCCCAACAATCATTCGAAAAAGTGGTAATGAATTACAAAAAGGACGGCAGTATTTACGCTTGTACAATCAAAGGTTTTCCAGTTTTTAATATCAAAGGAGAATTGAGTCACTATATTGCATTTGAAAAAGCGGCATAAAAAAACCTCTCTAGGTAGAAAGATTTAAATAAAATCCATCTTTAGGTCTAAAGATGGATTTTTTATTGGTATTGTATTATTCAATTTCAGATACACGTAAGGTGTTTACCATACCTTTATCTTTAATTGGCATTGCTGCAAGATTAATCAAAAAGTCTCCTTTTTCAACAAAACCTTTTTCTCTTGCTATTTCATTCACATCAGTAACGGTGTCATCAGTGCTAACATCTTTTTCGTACATGAATGATTTAACTCCCCATAGCAAATTAAGCTGCGTTAAAATGCGTCTGTTAGAGGTAAAAACCAAAATATGTGCATTAGGTCTCCATGCCGAAATTTGAAAAGCAGTGTAACCACTATTTGTTAAGGTACAAATTGCTTTTGCTTTGATTACGTTAGCCATAGTCGCAGCGTGATGGCAAATAGTTTTTGTGATAAAACGCTTAGTCTTAATTTGTGGTGTATTTTGTGGTACTTGAATTAGCGGAGAATCTTCTACTGCTTCAATAATTTGCGTCATTTTTTGAATAACTTGCACGGGATAGTTTCCTGCTGCAGTTTCTCCAGAAAGCATTACAGCATCAGCACCATCCATTACAGAGTTGGCTACGTCATTCACTTCTGCACGTGTTGGCGTTAAGCTAGTGATCATAGTCTCCATCATTTGAGTAGCAACAATAACCGGAATACGAGCTGTTTTGGCTCTACGAATCAATTCTTTTTGAACTAACGGCACCTCATGCGCAGGTAATTCAACACCTAAATCACCACGTGCTACCATTAACGCATCACAAAAAGCAACAATTTTATCGATGTTTTCTAGCGCCTCAGGCATTTCGATTTTTGCAACAATCGGAATTTTATACTCAGAATGTTCTGCAATAAGTTCCTGTAAATCTTGTAAATCTCGTGGTGTTTTTACAAATGATAAAGCAATCCAGTCAACATTTTGACCAATTGCAAAAATAGCATCTGCAATATCTTTCTCTGTCATCGCAGGCAATGAAATCTTTGTATTAGGAAGGTTCACTCCTTTTTTAGATTTTAATTCACCACCTTGAATAACTTTTGCTAAAACTTCTGATTTTTTATCAGTCTCAACAATTTCAAAAATTAGTTTTCCATCATCTAATAATATACGCTCTCCAGGATTTACATCGTTTGGAAAGTTTTGGTATTTCATGAATACTTTTTTCGCAGTTCCTAAAATATCCTCTGCAGTAGTAAAAGTTATCAAATCACCATCATTTACCACAACGCCTTCTTCCATAACTCCTACGCGCAACTTAGGACCTTGTAAATCGGCTAAAATAGCAGTAGTGTACCCAAATTCTTCATTCAATCCACGAATAAGTTGTATTCTCTCTTTAACATCTTCGTAGTCTGCATGAGAAAAATTAATTCGAAACACGTTAACACCAGCGTCAATCATGTCTTTGATGATTTCTCTTGTACTACATGCAGGCCCTAGTGTGGCTACAATTTTCGTTTTTTTGTTCGTAAGCATTTTTATTAAAAAATTAAATTGTTCTTAGCTTTTATTTGATTCGTATCGATACTGTATACTGTTGATACGTTTTCAATTGTATTTAATGTGCTTTGTATGTCGGCAATATTAACGCATTCATTATTTTCTATTTTTAAAAAATAATCGACTTTTTTAAATTCAGGGAGTAGGAATACTTTAGTTGATATTTCCATTGCCACGTTTGAAAATAAGTTTTGCGTCGTGATTTCTGCAATTTTTTTTACCTCATTTTTGTTTTGAACCAGCTCCCAATTGACTTCATTTTCGGTATCAAAATAAGAAAATCGTGAAAAATAAGTCTCTCCTTCCTTATTATTTACCGGGATATCAGTGCTGCTTTTTTCTAAAATAATTGGCAGTTTTTGATTTATAAAGTAGGCCAAACGATAATCTTCAATTAGAGTGTGAATTGCAATTAGATAGTAATCTATTTCGTCAAATTCCCCGAGATTCAGTTTATGAATAGCCATTCCGTTAAAAAATAAGATGTAAATATACCATTTCTATTGAAGTGTATACGCCTCAAAATAAGATGTTTTTGTTAATTTATGAACGAAAACGATATAGTTTTGTAGAAATTACTATTATTTTCTATCCATTTTTTCTTGAAATGCAAAATACGCACGTTGGGATGCTTTTTCTTCTGCTTTCTTTTTAGAGGTAGCTCTTGCTTTTGCAATTACTTTATCATCAATACTTAGTTTCACACCAAACAATCTTTGACCATCCATTGCATTGTCTTCATAGATGTCATAGTGAAAGGTTTTCTTTTCTTTTTGGCACCATTCAATAATCAAACTTTTGTAGCTTATTACTTTGCCTTCTAAGCGAGAAATATTAACGTAGGGTTCGATTACTCTTTTTTGAATGAATTTTTCGCATGCATCATACCCTTTATCTAAATAGATTGCTCCAATAAGCGACTCAAAGATATTACCGTGTATGTTTTCGCCAAAATGTTGAACGGGTACTTTACTTTCGATAAATTGTATCAAGTTCAAATCTTTGCCTAGTTCATTTAGATGTTCGCGACTAACAATTTTAGAACGCATTTTGGTGAGATAACCCTCGTCACCTGTTGGTACTTCGTTGAATAAATGAGCGGCAATAACCGCGCTAAGCATGGCGTCGCCAAGAAATTCCAGTCTTTCATAACTTACAGGGTTTCCTGCGGTATCAATGCGGTTGCTGGAACGGTGTGTAAATGCTTTGGAATAAAAATCCAGATTTATGGGGTCAAAGCCAAGTATTTTGGCAATTGAATTAAAAAAAATCCCGTTTTCTTTCGAACGGGATTTTGAAAATATTTTTCTAAGTATGCGCATACAATTAGATCTCTAATTTTTTAACCAAAACGCAAGCATTATGACCTCCAAAACCAAAGGTGTTGCTCATAAGTACTTTTACGTCTCTTTTTTGAGCAGTATTGAAAGTAAAATTCAATCTTGGATCAATGTTTTCGTCATTTGTTGTATGGTTGATCGTTGGAGGTATTATTCCGTATTTTAATGATAAAATAGATGAAATTGTCTCAATAGCTCCAGCTGCTCCAAGTAAATGGCCTGTCATTGATTTGGTTGAATTCAGATTCATGGTATAAGCATGTTCTCCAAAAACGTGTAAAATTGCTTTTGATTCAGCAATGTCTCCCAATGGAGTTGATGTTCCGTGCATGTTAACACCATCTACGTCTGTTGGTTGTAAACCGGCATCTCTTAAACAATTCAACATTACATTTTTAGCACCTAAACCTTCTGGATGTGGCGCAGTAATATGATGTGCATCTGCTGACATTCCGCCTCCGCCAATTTCACAATAAATAGTAGCTCCACGAGCAATTGCATGTTCGTACTCTTCTAGCACTAATGCTCCAGCACCTTCACCAAGTACAAACCCATCACGGTCTTTGTCCATTGGTCTTGAAGCTGATTTTGGATCATCGTTTCTAGTTGATAAAGCGTGCATCGCATTAAATCCGCCCATTCCTGCAATTGTGACTGCGGCTTCAGATCCACCAGTAATCATCGCATCAGCATGACCTAAACGAATGTAGTTAAAAGCGTCAATGATAGCATTTGTTGATGAAGCACAGGCAGAAACAGTTGTAAAATTCGGGCCTCTGAATCCGTATTTAATAGAAATGTGTCCACCAGCAATATCAGCAATCATTTTTGGGATAAAAAACGGGTTGAATTTTGGTGTCCCATCTCCAGCTGAATAATTAAGAACCTCTATTTGAAACGTTTCTAATCCCCCAATTCCAGAGCCCCAAATCACGCCTACGCGGTCTTTGTCTAGGGTTTCCATATCAAAATTAGCATCTTTAACAGCTTCATCAGAGGCTACCATGGCATACTGAGCGTAACGGTCCATTTTCCTAGCTTCTTTGCGATCGATAAAGTCTTCAACATTAAAGTTTTTAACTTCACAGGCAAACTGTGTTTTAAATTTGGAAGCGTCAAAATAGGTTATAGGTGCAGCACCACTTACTCCATTTATCAAGCCATTCCAATATTCTTCAATAGTATTTCCAATAGGAGTTAGAGCGCCTAAACCTGTTACAACCACTCGTCTTAATTCCATAAACTCTTTATTTCGTTATCTTTAAACAAATAAAACCCATGCTGATACTGTATAAATACTACAAAATAGCTATGGGTATTACAATAAATATCTTTCGATTGAATGTCAATCTTGAATTTAATTTCTTAAAAAAAATAATAACACCCGTATACCAATAGCGTACGGGTGCATGTTTTATTATTTTTTAGCTTCCTCAATGTAAGAGATTGCTTGACCTACAGTAGCGATGTTTTCTGCTTGATCGTCTGGAATTTGAATGTCAAATTCTTTTTCGAACTCCATAATAAGCTCAACAGTGTCTAATGAGTCAGCTCCTAAATCATTAGTGAAGCTTGCTTCTGTTACAACTTCGTTTTCGTCAACGCCTAATTTGTCTACGATAATCGCTTTTACTCTTGATGCAATGTCTGACATAATCTTTAATTTTAGAATTTAATTTGTTGGCAAAAATAAAAAACTTTATTTTAAAACAACTATTTAGTTAATAAATGTGACGTCTAATTTATGAAATATATTTAAACAAAGCCGAAGCATTGCTATTTAATTTGATTTATTATGCTTTTTTTTGTGCTCTCAAAACTGATGATTTTATGAAAAAGATAGTTGTTTTTGCTTCTGGATCGGGGACTAATGCCGAAAATATTATTCAATATTTTGAAAAAACAACGTCGGCTAAAGTAGTAGCTGTTTTTTGTAATAATGCGCAAGCTCTTGTGGTTGACAAGGTAAAAAAATATGAAATTCCGTCAGAAATTTTCTCTAAAAGCGAATTAAATGAAGGTTTAGTTTTGCAAAAAATAAAAAATTTCGCTCCAGATTGGATCGTTTTAGCGGGTTTTCTTTTAAAATTTCCTTCCAATTTAATTGATGCTTATCCTGATAAAATAATTAATATTCATCCTGCATTATTACCAAAGTATGGAGGAAAAGGAATGTATGGCATGCACATTCATGAGGCGGTTGTGACTAATAAAGAAGTTGAAACTGGTATCACTATTCATTATGTTAATGAAAATTATGATGAAGGAAATATCATTTTTCAGCAAAGCGTGGTTCTCACACCAACAGACAATGCTCATGATGTTGCTGTTAAAATTCATAAACTGGAGCAAGAGTATTTTCCAAAAGTGATAGAAGATTTGCTCTTAACTACTGCTGGTGCAGAGAATAAAGAAGGTTAAAGATGACTACACACGATGTACATATTTACACAGATGGCGCTGCCAAGGGAAATCCAGGCAATGGTGGTTATGGTGTGGTGATGGAATGGGTGGGTAAGCCTTACAAAAAAGAATTTTATGAAGGTTTTCGCAGGACAACCAATAATAGGATGGAACTTTTGGCAGTAATAGTAGGCTTAGAAAAACTTAAAAATCCCGGTACAAGGGTATTGGTGGTTTCTGATTCTAAATATGTTGTCGACTCTGTTGAAAAAAAATGGGTGTTGGGTTGGGAAAAAAAAGGCTTTGCTGCTAGGAAAAATGCCGATTTGTGGCAACGTTTTTTAATAGTTTACCGCAAACATCAAGTCAATTTCAAATGGATAAAAGGTCACAACAATCATCCTCAAAACGAAAGATGCGATGAATTAGCAGTTATGGCATCCATGCAAAAACAACTTTCGATTGATGCTTTTTATGAGCAAGAAGATTCAAAATTGATCTGATTTTTTTTCAAAAAGAACCACAATATTACACTTTCAACACATTGCAACTTTACAACTTATAAACTATCTTTGCCCCTTAATTCGAAACGTATATAATGAATAAATTATTGATTGTTGGAACTGTAGCTTTCGACGCGATTGAAACTCCTTTTGGAAAAACAGATAAAATATTAGGTGGAGCAGGAACTTACATTGGTTTATCAGCTTCGTTTTTTAATGTGCAATCAGCCATTGTTTCTGTAGTTGGAGACGATTTTCCGCAAGAATATTTAGATTTATTAACTGCTAGAAACATTGATATTTCTGGTCTTGAAGTTGTGCCTGGTGGTAAAACTTTCTTTTGGAGCGGTCGTTACCACAATGATTTAAATTCAAGAGATACCCTTGACACACAGTTGAATGTCTTAGCTGATTTTCAGCCGAAAGTGCCTCAAGATTTTAAGAATGCTGAGATTGTGATGTTAGGAAACTTACATCCATTGGTACAAAGCAGTGTTTTAGATCAAATGGAAACGCAACCAAAATTAGTAGTTTTAGATACTATGAACTTTTGGATGGATTGTGCTTTGCCAGAGTTACTAGACGTAATTAAACGCGTTGATGTAATTACTATCAATGACGAGGAAGCTAGACAACTTTCTGGTGAATATTCATTAGTAAAAGCTGCCGCAAAAATCCACACCATGGGTCCTAAATATGTGGTGATTAAAAAAGGAGAACACGGAGCGCTAATTTTTCATGACAAAGAAATTTTCTTTGCACCAGCTTTACCACTTGAAGAAGTATTTGATCCAACAGGAGCAGGAGATACATTTGCAGGAGGATTTGCAGGTTATTTGACCCAAAGCGAAAACATCTCTTTCGAGAACATGAAAAACGCAATCATTCACGGTTCAAACTTAGCTTCTTTCTGCGTAGAGAAATTTGGTACTGAAAGAATGCTTGCTTTGAATAAAGAAGAAGTAGTGTCTCGACTTCAACAGTTCAAGTCATTAACACAATTTGATATCACACTATAATACAAGAAACCTCGGAAACGGGGTTTTTTTGTTCCGTAAATTCAGTGTAAATTTTATTTAGTAAACTGAATTTATGTTGGTTAACTTATTATTACAACAACACAACAATACAAATTACTTACAATGAGCGATGCTTTAAAACACGAATGTGGAATAGCCTTAGTCAGATTACTTAAACCGCTTGAATATTACAAAGAAAAGTATGGTACTGCATTTTACGGTATCCAGAAAATGTATCTTTTAATGGAAAAGCAGCATAACCGCGGACAAGACGGTGCTGGTTTCGCCAGTATAAAACTAGATGTCGATCCGGGAGAAAGATACATCAGTAGAGTTCGCTCCAATCATGCGCAACCTATTCAAGATGTTTTTAAACAAATCAACGATCGTATTAACGAAGAAATGGAAGCCCATCCAGAGTACGCTGATAATGTCGCCTTGCAAAAACAAAAAATCCCATACATTGGAGAATTGTTTTTAGGACACGTTCGATACGGAACTTTTGGTAAAAACAGTATCGAGAGTGTACACCCATTTTTGCGTCAGAACAATTGGATGCATCGCAACTTAATTCTTGCTGGAAATTTCAACATGACTAATGTGAAAGAGTTGTTTCAGAATCTTATTGATTTGGGGCAACATCCAAAAGAAATGGCTGATACGGTGACGGTGATGGAAAAAATTGGTCATTTTCTTGATAATGCTGTTACTGATTTGTACCAAGATTGTAAAAACGAGGGCTTGAGCAAAAGAGAGGCATCTCCCGTAATTGCAGAACGATTGGATGTAGCTAAAATTTTAGCACGTGCAGCTAAAAATTTAGATGGAGGATACGCTATGGCTGGACTTTTGGGCCACGGTGATGCTTTTGTTTTTAGAGATCCTGCCGGAATCAGACCTGCTTATTTTTATCAAGATGATGAAATTGTGGTGGTAGCTTCAGAGCGACCAGTGATTCAAACGGTATTTAATGTTCCTTTCGAGTCGGTGCAAGAAATTGAGCCAGGAAATGCATTGATTATCAAAAAGAATGGTACGATTTCTATGAAAGAAATTTTACCTCCAACGGTGAAAAAAGCGTGTTCTTTTGAGCGCATTTACTTCTCAAGAGGCAGTGACGCCGAAATTTATCAGGAAAGAAAAAATCTAGGGCGTTTAATTTTGCCTGCCGTTTTAGAGTCTATCGATGAAGATACAGACAACACTGTTTTTTCATACATACCAAACACCGCTGAAACTTCTTTTTACGGTTTGGTCGAAGCGGCTCAGGATTTCTTGAACCAACGAAAAAATAATTTTATTCTAGAAAACAGAAATACCTTGACCAAAGAGTCTTTGCAAGAGTTATTGTCTGTAAAAATTAGAACTGAAAAAGTAGCTATTAAAGATGCTAAGCTGCGAACTTTTATAACTGAGGACAGTAGCAGAGACGACTTGGTTGCGCACGTATATGATGTTACTTATGGCGTAATCAAACCAACTGATAATTTGGTTATTATTGATGATAGTATTGTACGTGGAACTACTCTTAAAATGAGTATCATCAAAATGATGGATCGTTTGAACCCGAAACGAATTGTAATTGTTTCATCAGCACCACAAATACGCTATCCAGATTGTTATGGTATTGATATGGCGAAACTAGAAGGTTTAGTTGCCTTTAGAGCTGCTCTTGAATTATTGAAAGAACGCAATTTGTATCATATTGTAAATGAAGTATATGCTAAATGCAAAGCGCAGGAAAATTTCAAAGATAGCGAGGTAGTCAATTATGTTACTGCTATTTACGAACCATTTCATCCACAGGAGATATCAGATAAAATTGCCGAGATGTTAAGTTCGCCTGAAATTAAGGCTGAAGTGAAAATAATTTTTCAAACAGTAGAGAATTTGCACATAGCTTGTCCTAAAAATTTAGGCGACTGGTATTTTACAGGAGATTATCCTACTCCAGGTGGTAATCGTGTGGTTAATAGAGCCTTTATGAATTTTTATGAAGGTAAAGATGCAAGAGCATACTAATAATTTGAGTCTAAATAGTTTTTAATCGGTTTTATGAGTTGTTAGTCTAAAATATTTGCAGTGATTGAAGTACGGTGTTACATTTGAACAACCATAATATTAGTAGGTTAAATTTATGGTAGATTTGGGGCAAAAAAGGTGGAAGAGATTCCACCTTTTTTATTGGAATAAAGTCAAGGTAGTGAAAAGAAATAAGGAAATCGAGTAAGATATAAAGATGAGCAAATTAAGTTTTTTGGCTCGTCTTTTTTTTTTGAGTAAAAGTCTTAAAAGAGAATTCAACTTTGGTGTAAGAAAAAAAAATAGACGAACAAACTCAAGGTTCACTCGTCTATTTTCTTTGTTCTATTTTCTCAGAAGACTATTTCTCTAAAGCATATCTTCTGGAAACTTCAGTCCAATTGATTACGTTGAAAAATGCTTCAATATAATCAGGTCTTCTGTTTTGGTAGTTTAAGTAGTAAGCATGTTCCCAAACGTCCATAGCCAAAATAGGTGTTCCGCCACAACCTACTCCTGGCATTAATGGATTGTCTTGATTTGGCGTACCGCAAACTTCAAGTTTTCCTCCTTTTTGCACACAAAGCCAAGCCCATCCTGAACCAAATTGTGTAGCACCCGCTTTACTAAAACTAGCTTTAAATTCTTCAAAAGTTCCAAAAGCGGCTTCAATCGCAGCTAATAAATCTCCTGTTGGTAAGCCACCACCATTTGGCGTCATTACAGTCCAAAACAAGTTGTGGTTGTAGAAACCTCCACCGTTGTTACGTACAGCAGCGTTTTTTAAATCTAGGTTTATTAAAATATTTTCGATGGTTTTACCTTCCATATCTGTTCCTGCAATGGCAGCGTTCAAATTGGTTGTGTAAGCATTGTGGTGCTTAGAATGGTGGATTTCCATTGTACGAGCATCAATATGTGGTTCTAATGCATCGTATGCATAAGGTAATTGTGGTAATTCAAAAGCCATAATATGTTTGTTTTATAAGTGAATTAATTTAACAGTCAAATTTACTCATTAAAGTTTGGAAACGAAAATTCTATTTCGTTATAATTTCATTAAATTATATTATAGTAGGTTATTTTTAGAATTAAAACATTGGTAATAAGTAATTTAAATTTTTTTCAGTTGAGCTATTGCAACTGAGTCCATTTGCAACCTATCAAATTTTTTAGTTTTCAGGAATGCGCCATAGCCATACAAACAATACTGATTTTTGTCCCGGGAATTTTTAATAAAGCACGTGAGCACGCTTCAAGTGTAGCGCCAGTTGTTAGTACATCATCAACCAACAAAAAATGTTTGTTATGCTCTTTTTCAGAAAAAACAACATCAAAAATTGTCTCGTTTAATTCTGACCTGCCCAGCAAGTTTTTTTTAGATTGGGTTTTCGAATAGACTTTTCGAATCAGTAGGTTGTCATTATAAGCGATATCTAGCTGCTCAGAAAGTGCTTTTCCAAATCCGCTTACTTGATTGTAGCCGCGTTCTTTAAATTTTTTTGGATGCAAAGGAACCGGAATAATTTGGTCTACGTCTTGTAAAGCAACCACCGTTTTTAAATCTGCGGCATACCATTCACCTATTAAAGGACCTAATTCTTCATGGCCTTTGTACTTTAGATTATGAATGAGCTCTTGCACGATTCCCTTTTTATGAAAATAAAACAAAGCTGAAGCATGTTGGACTAAAACCCTACCGTAAAATTTTTTGTAAGCATCATTTTCAGGGTTTAAATGATGGTGTGTCAATGGCGCATCGTGACGGCAAGTAGTGCAAATCATATTTTCGGTACCCAATAATAAGGTACTGCAGCCGGAACAAACTTTTGGAAAAAAGAGATTAATGAGGCTTTGAAACATATAATCAGAGTTTTAATGCTAAAATTAATCAAATCAGGACTTCAAACTCCAAGAAATTGCTTTTTTTTAAGTTCACTTTTTATATTTTTGCAATACTATGGCAAAACAAGAAGATTTATTTAAGAATGTAGTTTCGCATGCAAAAGAGTACGGATTTATTTTTCCGTCAAGCGAAATATACGATGGTTTAAGTGCAGTCTATGATTATGCACAAAACGGAGTAGAGTTAAAAAAGAACATACGCGAATATTGGTGGCGCGCTATGGTTCAGATGAATGAAAACATCGTGGGCCTTGACGCTTCCATATTAATGCATCCTACAACTTGGAAAGCATCCGGTCACGTAGATGCGTTCAACGATCCTTTGATAGACAATAAGGATTCTAAAAAAAGATACAGAGCCGATGTTTTGATAGAAGATTATGCTGAAAAACTTAATCAAAAGGCGCAAAAAGAAATAGAAAAAGCGCGAACTCGTTTTGGCGAAGCTTTTAACGAACAAGAATTTGTTACTACCAACGCACGCGTTATGGAGTACAAAGCCAAAGAGAGAGAAATTCTAGAACGTATGGCTCGCTCTCTTGGTAACGAAGACTTAGCCGATGTAAAAGCTTTAATCGAAGAGCTTGAAATTGCTTGTCCTGATTCAGGTTCAAGAAATTGGACGGAAGTAAAACAATTTAACCTAATGTTTGGCACCAAATTGGGAGCATCTGCCGATTCAGCAATGGATTTGTATTTACGACCAGAAACCGCTCAGGGAATTTTTGTTAACTTTTTGAACGTTCAAAAATCGGGACGAATGAAAGTTCCTTTTGGAATCGCTCAAACTGGTAAAGCGTTTAGGAACGAAATTGTGGCAAGACAATTTATCTTCCGTATGCGTGAGTTTGAACAAATGGAAATGCAATTTTTTGTGCGTCCAGGCGAAGAAATGAAACATTACGAATTCTGGAAAGAAGCCCGACTTAAATGGCACTTGTCACTTGGTTTAGGAAAAGAAAGATACCGTTTTCACGATCACGAGAAGTTAGCTCACTACGCTAATGCTGCCGCTGATATTGAATTTGATTTTCCATTTGGATTTAAAGAATTAGAAGGAATTCACTCTAGAACCGATTTTGATCTAAAAGCTCACGAACAATTTTCAGGTAGAAAATTACAATATTTTGATGCTGAATTGAATCAAAATTATGTACCATATGTTGTGGAAACTTCAGTTGGTTTAGACAGAATGTTCTTGGCTGTTTTTGCTACTTCCTTAAAAGAAGAAACACTTGAGGATGGATCCACAAGAACCGTTTTGAAATTACCATCAGTACTTGCTCCTACAAAGGCTGCCATTTTACCATTAGTTAAAAAAGACGGTTTGCCAGAAATTGCCAGACAAATTATTGACGATTTGAAATGGGATTTCAGCGTATCGTATGATGAAAAAGATGCTGTGGGAAGACGTTATCGCAGACAAGATGCCTTGGGTACGCCATTTTGTATTACCGTTGATCATCAAACTGCCGAAGACCAAACGGTAACCATTCGTCATAGAGATACCATGAAACAAGACCGTGTTGCGATTGCTGATTTAAAAGCAATAATAGAAAACGAAGTTTCTATGAAAACTTGGTTGATGAAAATGTAGATTAATTTACAGAATAAAAACATGAAGAAAGGCTTTCCATAACGGAAGGCTTTTTTTATGGTTTTAGCAAAAAAAGCTGAAGTTTAAGGTAATTAGATAGGAATTTACAGGCTTAAGAGTGAATAATATATGTATTTTATCGGATTTATTTGTAGTTCATCTTTATGTGTCAACATTTGTTAAGAACATATTAACAAGATCTTTAATAAAATTGTTATTTGCTTATTTTTAGACTGTTAAATAAGTGATTCTTGTTTAATTAGTTTCCCAAAATTACCCTATTTATCAAATTTTCGAAAGTCGAAATGGCTTTATAAATTAATTTGCAGGTCCTATTTGTTTTAGGAAAATCGTTAATGAGTTATTCGTACATTATTATTGATGATCATCACGAATGTGTTTTGGAAACGAAAGCTGCGCTTTCTCGTTTTCCAGAATTAAATTTTATAGCTGCTGCAAATAATTACGATGAAGGAGTAAATTGTATTTTAGAACACCAACCTGATCTTGTTTTTCTAGAAATTGATCCAGCCAATAAAAAAAGTAATTTATCATTACAACTAATAAACGAGCTGCATCGGTATCTAAAAGTTATTCCGAAAATTATTATTACTACAAAAACTAAAAATTTTGCTTTTGATGCTATTAAGTTCGAAGTAGCTGATTATCTCATTAAGCCAGTTCAGCATATTGATTTGGTGAAATTGATTTTGAAATTGAATAAATCAATTTTGGAAACGCCTACTTCTGTTGAAAAAGCGCTACCGAGGCAGGATATAGTCACAACCAATAATGAGGCACAAACCCCAGCTGATCAGCCATTAATTTTATGCATCAAATCATACGGTGATTACAGGTACATAGATACCAACGATATTTGTTACTTAAAAGCAGATAACAACTCAACGGATATACACTTAAATACTGGCGAAATGATTACGGCTTTCAAAACCCTAAAACATTTTGAAGCTTCGCTCAACAGTCCATTTATTAGAATTCATAATAGCTATATCATTAACCGAAACTACATTGCACGAATCCATACAGGCAATGCGCTTTGTTTCATAAAAAATAGTACGGTTAAACTTCCTTTTTCAAAGTCTTATAAGTCCAATATTGATACAATTATCACTGATTTCTCAGATGGAAATTATTTAGAAATATAAAAAGTACCCATCTACCCAAAATTGTGTGTCATTCACTTTCATTTGGTGGCAATCTACCATATAGGGTGTTTTTACGGGCAAAAAGTAAAGTTGTCTGCTTAGTTTTACAAAGGAATCAACAAATAAACGGTTCTTAAATAAACAAAAAACAAACAAAAAACATAAAAACCCCAAGGTTATGAAAAAAGCAATTTTAGTATCAGGATTATTTTCTTTAGTAATGGTTTTAACTTCTTTTACTTCTAACGCAGAGGTTTCTAATTTATCTGAAATAGAAAAAAATGGGACTATTGAATTAACGGGTAATCAATCAGCAGGAGGAAATAAGAAATTAGATCTAACGGGTAATCAATCAGCAGGAGGAAATAAGAAATTAGATCTAACGGGTAATCAATCAGCAGGAGGAAATAAAAAACTTGACTAAATAGATCAATATCTAGTACAATTTTATAAAAATTATTAGGCTGTCAAAATTTGATAGCCTTTTTTTATGTGAATAGGTTTATTTCACTATTTTTGATAAAATTCAAAAATACCTATTGAAAAAGATTTACTACATATTTTTTATAGTACTATTTGTGTTTTTTTGTTGTACCAAAAAAACAAAAGTAAATTCAGCCAAAGTATCTTCAAGTGATAGTTTATCTTCATATCTTTCAATGGCAAACGAAGATAGTCTACCGCTTTTCAAAAAACAGCAGTACAATCAAAAAGCATTGGCTATTATCAGCAATCAACCTAATGATTCGATGAATAAAGTAAATTTGTTCAAAGTTGCTAACCGATATTATAATATGAATGATTGGAAGGCGTACAAAGAAACTGTACGCCTTGTTTTAGAAAATTCGAAAAGTAATAATGACTCCGTGAATATGGCAAGAGCCAATACATATTTAGGAGATTATTATGGTGCTCAAGCCATTTCAGACAGTGCTTATATTTGCTATTCTTTGGCTGATAAAATATATGATAATCTTAACGATGATTATAATTTGGCTAAAACACGATTAAATAAAGCATTGCTGCAATATAGTGAAGGTGACTTTTCGGGCAGTGAAATAGCTGTATTTAATGCCTTACGAGCTATAAAAGGAAAAAAGATAAAAGATATATTGTATGAATCCTATAATCTTTTAGGAATAGTTTATAATGAACGAGAAGAATACGATAGAGCAGTAGATTTTCATACAAAAGCTTTATTAAATATTGATGAGACAGTGTTACCATCTGTATTTCAATCTAAAGCTGTTTCATTGAATAATATTGGGTTTGTTTACCAAAATATGGATAATCACAAACAGGCAATATCTTATTTTAAACAAGGACTGGATCAAAAAAACTTATTAATTGATAAGCCATCATTATATGCTATGTTATTGGATAATTTGGCTTATTCAAAATTTAAAATAAAAGAATCTGAGGAACTACCCAAGCTGTTTTATCTATCCCTTAAGCTGAGAGATAGTCTGCAATTAACAGCTGGTATTATCACAAATAAAATTCACTTGTCTGAATATTTTGCGTCTAAAAAGGATACTATGACAGCATTAAAATATTCCAAAGAAGCACTTGCAGCAGCCCAGAGGTTCAAAAATTCCAGAAATGTATTAGCTTCGCTTAAGCAATTAGCTGTTATAGAGCCCAAAAAAGCAGCTAGCTATACCAAACAATATATTCATATTAACGACAGTCTTCAAAAAGCAGAGCGAAAAATGGGTGATAAATTTACCCGAATTGAGTTTGAAACAGACGAGATTAAAAGTGAAAACAATGAACTAGCGCAACAAAACAGAAATTTAGTATATCTTTTTTCAGGACTTGGTATTTTAGGATTGTTAATTTTTAAAATTAAAACGCAAAAAGCAAAAAACAGAGAGTTGTTATTTAAACAACAGCAACAAGTAGCAAATGAAGAGATTTATAATTTAATGATTTCGCAGCAAAATGCCATTGAAGTAAGCAGAGTTGAAGAGAAAAAGAGAGTTGCTCGCGAATTGCATGATGGGGTATTGGGTCGAATGTTTGGCGTACGTATGAATCTGGATGGTTTGAATAAGCAGCAAGACGGTTTGGCTATATCACAAAGAATCAATTACTTAGCGGAATTAAAAAATATTGAGCAGGACATTCGTGAAATTTCACATGATTTGAATAGGGAAAAATCAGAATTAATTAATAACTTCGTTGCAATCGTTAATAATTTATTTGAAGAACAGAAGAAAACCTATAAGTCAAAATTTATAGTAAATATGGATGCTACTATCCGTTGGGAGTTGGTTAGTAACACCGTTAAAATTAATTTGTATCGAATAATACAAGAAATTTTGCAAAATACAAATAAATACGCCGAAGCCTTAAAAATTAATGTTGATCTCAAGAAAGAAGAAGATCATTTGGTCTTGAGAATATCTGATGACGGCAAGGGTTTCAATGTGAAAACAGCTAAGAAAGGAATAGGTTTGCAAAATATCTTGTTCCGAACTAACGAGTGTGAGGGTGTTGTCGATATTAAATCAGCAAAATTGCAAGGGACTATTGTAACAGTTACTTTGCCAATTGCTTAAATACAATAAGAACAAGAATGGGAAGCGAGATTGAATCTGTTGAAAAACAAAAGAAAACACAAAAAATATTAATAGTTGATGATCATCGTTTTATAATTGAGGGTTATAAAAATGCCATAACACGATACAATCCAAACGAATATGATTTTTTAATTACGCAAGCTAAGGATTGCGAATCCGCATACGAAATTATAACAAACCCAGATAGTCCTGTTTTTGATATTGCTTTTTTAGATATTAGTATGCCTGCATTTGAGGAAAAACAAATCTACTCAGGTGAGGATGTGGCCAAATTAATCTTGGATAAGATGCCGGATTGTAAAATAATTCTGTTAACTATGTACACGGAATTATTAAAAATTAAAACGATTATTAATACAATTAACCCTGCTGGACTCGTTATCAAAAATGATTTGACATTTGATGAATTGATTTTTGCCTTTGATAAAATTATAAATAGCGATAATTACTACAGCGAATCAGTTGTTAAAATGCTCAATTTAGCAGAGGTTGATGCGATAGAAATTGATCAATTTGATGAACAAATTTTATTTCATCTATCAAAAGGTACAAGTATTACAAACATGGTGCAATATATTCCGATATCGGTAGGGGCTATTGAAAGGCGTATTGTCAACTTAAAAGAACTTTTAAGTGTTGAATACAACGACTACAGCGCCTTAGTTGTAGAAGCTAAAAACAAAGGATTATTATTTTAGTATAAAAAAAACGACACCAAAAGTGTCGTTTTTTAGTTTTATTTATTCACTAATGGCATCCCAACCACGCGCTTTTAGCGGGATTTTAGTATTCGCTCTTGTAATTAAATGAATTCCTTCACTTTCTTGGGTCATGTGACCAATAATTGTAAAGTTTGGATTGGCTTTTATTTTCTCAAAATCTTGAATCGAGATCGTAAATAGCAATTCGTAATCTTCACCTCCGTTGATGGCAACAGTGGTGCTATCAATATTAAACTCTTCGCAAACATTGATAAACTGAGGGTCAATAGGTAATTTATTTTCATACAAATTACAACCTACTTTTGATTGTTTGCAAATGTGCATAATTTCAGAGGAAAGTCCGTCTGAAATATCAATCATTGCGGTTGGTTTTACTTCAAGTGCATGCAGTAATGTACGAACATCTTTGCGTGCTTCAGGCTTTAATTGACGTTCGATAAGATAAGTGTAAGCGTCTAAATCAGGTTGTGAATTTGGGTTCACTTGAAAAACTTGTTTTTCACGTTCCAAAACTTGTAATCCCATGTAAGCAGCACCAATATCTCCAGTAACAACCAGCAAATCGGTTTCTTTAGCGCCATTACGATATACAATTTCATCTTCGTTTGCTTCTCCAATGGCAGTAATGCTAATTATTAATCCTTTTTGAGATGATGTGGTGTCACCACCAATTACATCAATATTGTACTCAGCTGCGGCATGTGTAATACCAGCAAACAATTCTTCTAAAGCTTCTAACGGGAATCTATTGGAAACGGCAACCGAAACAGTGATTTGAGTTGCCTTGGCATTCATAGCGCAAATATCCGAAACATTGACTACAACAGCTTTATATCCCAAGTGTTTTAAAGGCATGTAAGCCAAATCAAAATGTACTCCTTCAATCAATAAATCGGTTGAAACAACAACTTTTTTGTCCTTGAAGTCTAAAACGGCTGCATCATCTCCAATTCCTTTTAAGGTTGATGATTGGTTGATTTCAAAATTTTTAGTCAAATGATCAATTAGTCTAAATTCTCCTAATTGAGCTATACTTGTACGCTGTGGATTTTTATCTTCTATCATTTTGCAAAGGTACAAAGTTTTCTTGCCACAGATTACACAGATTAGCACAGATTTTTTCGCATCTTTTTAATTGTTAAACATCTTTCATTGAAACAATCGTAACTAGTACTATACATCCATCTTCAGATAATTTGCCACAGATTACACAGATTAGCACAGATTTTTTAGCTTCTTTTTGATTGTAAAATATCTTTCATGAAAACATTCGTAACGCTAACCGTACATACATCTTCAGATAATTTGCCGCAGATTACACAGATTAGCACAGATTTTTTCGCATCTTTATGATTGTAAAATATTTTTCATGAAAACAATAACTACGCTAAACATAAATCCTTCCTTAGATAAATCAACTCATTTTACTGGACTTATCGCTGAGCAAAAAATTAGATGCGGAAAACCGCGCTATGACGCTGGTGGTGGCGGTATAAATGTATCTAAAGCCATTGCAAAATTAGGAGGTGCGTCCAAATGCATTTTTACTTCTGGTGGTTCTTCTGGCGAATTGCTCGAAGAATTAATTACAAAAGAAGGTTTGCAATTTGAATTGATAAGAACAAAAAGTTGGACACGAGAAAATTTTATTGCTTTTGATTCTGAAACACAATCGCAATACCGTTTTGGTTTTCCAGGAAATGAGTTATCTCAAGTAGAACAAGATGAAATTTTGCATAAAGTAAAAGACTTAAAAACGGATTACTTGGTAATAAGCGGAAGCTTAAACGAAGGATTAACAACTGATTTTTACCAACAAATAGCCCAAATAGCCAAAGTTTCTAACATCAGAGTTATTATTGATACATCTGGTGAACCACTGCAAAAAGTGTTAGAAAAGGGGGTCTACTTGATTAAGCCCAACATTGGCGAATTAGCAAAATTAATTGGTGTCGAACGATTAGAATTACCAGAAGTTGAAAAAGCAGCCAAACAATTAATTGAAAATAAAAGTGCTGAAATTGTTGTGGTTTCACTGGGAGCTGATGGAGCCATTTTAGTCACTCAAGACGAAACTCATTTTGTTAAAGCACCAAAAGTAGAAAAGAAAAGCACCGTAGGAGCTGGCGACAGTATGGTCGGTGGTATGGTGTGGGCATTGTCTCAAAACAAAACTTTAAAAGAAGTGATACAAATGGGAGTTGCTTGTGGTTCTGCAGCAACTATGAACGAAGGAACTCAACTTTTTAAAGTAGAAGATGTGATGCGATTACTCAGTAATATGTAAAACGAAAAAACCTGACAATTTTCATCGTCAGGTTTTCTCTATATTCTTTGTTCTTTATTCTATTTTCTAAAGTAAACTAGTCATTTAACTTCAAAACAGCCATAAATGCTTCTTGCGGAATTTCAACGTTTCCTACTTGACGCATACGTTTTTTACCTTTTTTCTGTTTTTCTAATAATTTACGTTTACGTGAAATATCTCCACCGTAACATTTTGCGGTAACGTCTTTACGCAATGCTTTGATCGTTTCACGAGCGATAATTTTAGCACCAATTGAGGCTTGTATTGGGATTTCAAATTGTTGTCTTGGAATTAATTCTCTCAATTTTTCACACATTTTTTTACCAATATTATAGGCGTTATCTGCGTGAATCAAGGCTGAAAGCGCATCTAATTGATTTGCATTGAGCAAAATATCCATTTTTACAAGTTTAGATTCTCTCATTCCTATCGGAGAATAATCAAATGAAGCGTATCCTTTGGAAACGGTTTTTAGCCTATCATAAAAATCAAATACGATTTCAGCCAGTGGCATGTCAAAATTCAATTCAACACGCTCTGTTGTCAAATAGGTTTGATTGGTAATTTGCCCGCGCTTTTCAATACACAAACTCATTACGTTGCCCACAAAGTCAGCTTTGGTTATAATCGTAGCTTTGATGTAAGGCTCTTCAACACGGTCTAATTTTGTAGCCTCGGGTAAATCACTTGGGTTGTTTACAATGATAGCTGTATCAGGTTCTTTCTTGGTATATGCCAAGTACGAAACGTTAGGAACCGTGGTAATTACAGTCATGTTAAATTCACGTTCTAAACGTTCCTGAATAATTTCCATGTGTAACATTCCTAGGAATCCGCAACGGAAACCAAAACCTAAAGCTGCTGAACTCTCAGCTGAAAATACAAGCGAAGCATCGTTCAATTGTAGTTTTTCCATCGAGGCACGCAAATCTTCATAATCCTCTGTGTCAACAGGGTAAATACCGGCAAAAACCATTGGTTTTACATCCTCAAAACCCGTAATCATATTTGTTGTTGGCGTTTTTGCATCCGTAAGTGTATCACCTACTTTTACTTCTTTCGCCTCTTTAATTCCAGAAATTAAGTACCCAACATCACCTGCTGAGATCACTTGTTTTGGTACTTGATTGAGTTTCAAAGTACCTATTTCATCAGCAAAATATTCATTGCCAGTAGCCATGAATTTAATTTTTTGCCCTTTTTTAATTTCACCATTTACTACTCTAAAAATAACCTCAATACCTCTAAACGGGTTGTAATGAGAGTCAAAAATCAAAGCTTGCAAAGGCTCGTCAACATTTCCTTTTGGAGCAGGAATTTTTTCAATAATAGCTGCTAATATATTTTCGACACCAAAACCAGTTTTTCCAGAGGCGTGAATAATATCCTCTAGGTCGCAACCCAATAAGTCAATAATATCATCGCTCACCTCTTCAGGGTTGGCGCTTGGCAAATCTACTTTGTTCAAAACCGGAATAATTTCCAAGTCGTTCTCTAAAGCCAGATATAAATTTGAAATCGTTTGTGCCTGAATACTCTGCGCTGCATCCACAATTAAAAGCGCACCTTCGCAAGCCGCAATAGATCGAGAAACTTCATACGAAAAATCAACGTGTCCCGGAGTGTCAATCAAGTTCAAGATGTATTCCTCACCCTTGTATGTGTACTCCATCTGAATGGCGTGACTTTTAATTGTAATACCACGTTCACGCTCCAAGTCCATATTGTCAAGCAATTGCGCCTTTTCCTCACGAGCAGTTACAGTTTGTGTAGCACCTAGTAAACGGTCTGCAAGCGTACTTTTCCCGTGATCAATATGTGCAATAATGCAAAAATTCCTTATGTGTTTCATTTTCAGTAAATATCAATAAATTTGCTTGTCAACTTGTGGGCGTGCCGGCAGAAAAAGCCGTCGGGCTATGCGCTTTATCTTTTGTTCCGTTAGCACTTCACAAAAGGATGCCGCTGCTATCCCTCACGCAAAACCCCACTAAGAGTCAATTAATTTGCAAATATAGGCTAAAAGTTTTTTATGAGAGATTCAACAATGCCTAATGTTACTGCAATTGAAATTTAATTTTTTAGCAATTCCATTTTAGGATCTTTCTTATTGTATTTTTGCTCGTATTTACAAGAGCACCTTGCAGTTACATTTGAATTTTTATACCATCTATTTATGCCAACTTCAGCACAAGATTCTATTACCATAAACGACACTTCTTACAACTTACAAGAGCTAGAAACATTAGCTTGGAAAAAATTAGTCAACGGTTCAGTCAAGAAAAAAAACGGTTTCCGAACCATGTGCGTTGGTACCCTAAATGAAAACAACACTGTCGCTTTACGAATTGTAGTAAACAGAAAAGTTGATGAGGTAAACAAAACCGTATATTTCCACACGGACAATCGCTCCCGAAAATGTTATGATTTACAAAAAGACAATCGCATTTCACTCTTGTTTTACGATGCGCGTCAACGGGTTCAAATTGTTGTGAAAGCGCATGCCGCTTTACACACTAACGATGCCTTATCAAATGATCGTTGGAAGGCAACCAGTCCGCAAGCCCGATTGGGTTATATGACATTGGAACCACCCAACACAAAATCAGACCAACCAACATTGGGGTTTGAAGAACGTTTTTCGACCCTAAAGCCCACAGAAATTGAAAGTGATCTGTTTCAAGAAAATTTCACGGTTGTTGCTTGTGCCGTCTATGAACTTGAATTTTTATACCTCGACTTCACCGGGAACAGAAAAGCAAATTTCTTTTATGAAAACAGTGTTTTACAAGATAGTTTTTGGGCAGTTCCGTAGCATATAGAGCTTGGAAATTATCTTTTATTGAACTTCGCTTTGTAATACGTAGTGTCTTTTTCAGAGAAAAGGACTCTGCGGTTATCTTCATTTTCAAATTCTAAACTGTCATTAACCACAAATTTTATTTCTGTAAATTTATAACCAGTAACAAATGTGGTTGTTATTTGATAGGTGTTGTTGGTTGCATTCAATTTCATTTCGGTCGCTTCACCCCAAGACAATGGTTTGTCTTTTCCACGAATGGCTACTTTTTTTACATTTTTCATTTCGGATGCATCCAAAGTAAAAATAACGGTTTTTTTAAAGGTTTTTTGAACGCAATTTGTCAAGAATAAAGAAAGTACAAGTGCTAGAAATATCGTTTTAGTTTTCATAATTAAGCTTTGTTTTTAGTTAGTACATAATCAATTCCAAATCGGCCTGACCCTAGTATCAAAAAGAACATCGCTACCCAAAGAAATCCCATGGCGGCAAGGCAATTCCACAGTCCATTTTGTATTTGTTGCATGAATATGGCGACTAGCATAGTACAAATTATTAAGAAAGAGGCAATACGGGTTTGAAATCCAAATAACAGTAGCAATCCGCCAACAGCTTCTGCAAAAGCGCCAATCCAAGCAAAAAAAGTTGGCGCAATGGCAAAAATCCCACCATAACTTGCCAAATCACCGGGAAACCAAAAAGCGACTTCAAACAATCCTAAATTAGCATCAACGGGTGACCAGGGCATTCCAAATTTATCGGCTCCAAAATTTAGAGCCAGCAAGTACCCACAAACGATTCGCGGAATAGCAATAAATAGATCTTGTGACCAATGTGGTAACAAAATAGGTTTGGTGATTTTGGTAAGTAGTTCCATAGTGTTATATTTTTTGATTTTCTTATTGATATTGCTATTGAATTTTGCTATTGAATTTTGCCATTGCCATTGAATTTTTGCATTTCCATTGCCATTAAAAGGGTTAGTTTTTATATCCCATAGAAAAGCCAGTATCTCCTGTTACATACAAATCGACTGATGCGACTTCATTGGATTTATTTTCAATTCGTAATGCGGTATTTCTTTCTGCTTTTACGATTACAGTTTCATTTGGTTTAACGGTAATCGGCGAATGTGTTCCTCCAGCAAGTGGAGCCATGATAATTTTTAAATCGTGATTAGAAACGTTTTTAAGTTTTACTTTGAACGTTCCGTGTTCATTATTTCCTAATACAAAACTTTCGTTTGGTTTAATAGTTGTGTTTGACGTAAGCGAATCAAAAACACTACAAGAAGTAATAAGTAAAGCAGTTGCGAGTAATACGAGGATCGTTTTCATAATTAGTTTTTTAGTGATCAATAACATGGCAAAGTTGCGCCATAAATCAGCACCAATCGCTTCAAATTATGATTTGAGACTAGTTTAATTTTACTGTGAAGTACCGTAAAAGCTGATAATGTTTTTTTCGACAGTTTTTTATTCAAAAATCTTTGTTGTTATTCTTGATTTTGAATTACGGTTGATAAATGCACTTCTTAAGTAGAAAGCAGATTCAAATTTAACGCTTGTTGTAGGGAAACATTTTTGTAGGCTACTTACTTTTATGTTCAAGAGCAGTTACATTTTGGAAAACAAAACCAAACAATAAATTCCTGAACTTTTAACAACATCGAATTATGAAAAGGAATTCCCTAAATGACATAAGTCACATTGATGATTTAAACCGACTGAATGAAATAGTTTCTGATAAGCGTCTCGCAAAAAGAGCCACAGAAAAAAAGAACAGACGTAACCGTCACTACGAAAAACAGTTTATAAAAAACACTATTGAACGGTTTGATGCCGAATAAATAGTTGCTTTTTTATTGGCGGAAAATCTTATTCATTGGTGTATTCTTTCGGAGTTTTACCAGTATTTTTTTTGAACGCTCTGTTAAATGTAGCTTTCGAATTAAAACCGCAATCGTAAGCAATTCCTAGCAAAGTAGATTTTTTGTGTTCACCATTTGACAAACTGATTTTAACCGCTTCAATTCTGAAATTATTGATGTAATCATTAAAGTTCATTTGAAAACCTTGATTGATCGTTTTAGAAATAACAGAAGCGTTGGTTTCTAATTTTTTTGCCAAATCGGTAAGCGTTAAATCGGGATTTTGATACAGTTTTTCCGTCTGAATTAAGGTTTCTATTTTAGATTTCCAATGTTCCATTTCGGGTGAAACAGTGTTCTCTACCGTCTCGTATTGAATGTCAATACTCGTTTCCATATTATCTGCACTGCTGTTGTCCAATAAAAGAATAGGGCTTTTGTCAAAAAAAGACATTTTAAACGGTATTGTAGCATTTGTAGGATTAGAATATCCCGTAATGGCAATGTAATACATCACAGTCGAAAAGAAAAGATAAAACCACCAAGTGCCTTGATAGGATTTTATTTCAGGAAAAAAGTATCCTATACTATCAAAAACTACTGGTAAAAGTAACATTACTAAAAAGGCAATCAAATACGTTTGAATCCATTTAAACAAAACCGAATCAGCATAACTCACAACCTGAAACATCAGTCTTTTGTATATATTGTAATATCTGATACTCAATATAAAATATACAATCATCGAGAGTAAACCTAGTTTTTGATACCATTCCTCGAAGTCTTTGTCCATTCCGTTTTCATAGAAATAGTAATTGCCCAAAATGAATTGGTCGTAAATCCAAATAGCAATAATGTAAATAAGATACAGTAATCCTGGCAAAATATGTAACGCTTCTTTTTTAGAAAATTTAAATGAGGGATTCAGTAAACTTTGGGTGTAAAAAAAGATGATAGGACCTATCCATAAATGGTGTTGGAAAGGAGTGTAAAATAAAATATCTCGATAGGGTTGATTGTCATACCAGCCTGCAAAACCAAGCATCCACGGTGCAATATATAGGCTACACAGAAAAATGAAAAAACTCAACCAATAATTCGATTTATTGTCGGTTTTGATAGCTTTTGCAAGTAACAAAACGCTGTATACAATTCCTTGCGTAAACGAAATAAGTAAAACGGAACTGTAAAAGCCAAAAGTAAAAAGCATTTGAGTTTTTATGTAAAAATAGTATTATTTGTAATGTCTTGTTGTACTTGTTATTACTTTTTTAAAAGTGTTAATTAACTCAAAATAAAACAGTAAGAATTTTAATTATAGCTAACTTTGTACTTCTTATTCTAGAAAAAAACAGCAAATTTGAACTTCGATAAACTTAAAGATAAACTAGAAATCCTGGCAGATGCGGCTAAATATGACGTGTCTTGCTCCTCTAGTGGCGGCAACAGAAAAAACACTGGCAAAGGTCTGGGTGATTCCTCCTCAACAGGAATATGCCATACCTATACAGAAGACGGCAGGTGCGTTTCATTGCTTAAAATTCTACTTACAAATTTTTGTATTTATGATTGTGCCTATTGTGTTACCCGAAGCAGTAATGACATTCAGCGTGCTGCATTTACGGTTGATGAGGTGGTTGATTTGACTATTAATTTTTACCGAAGAAACTATATCGAAGGCTTGTTTTTAAGTTCTGGAATTTTTAAAAATGCCGATTACACCATGGAACGCTTGGTGCGAGTAGCTAAAAAATTACGTTTGGAACAAAATTTTAACGGGTACATTCACTTAAAAAGTATTCCAGGCGCTAGTGACGAGTTAATGCGTGAAGCGGGTTTGTACGCGGATAGATTGAGTATGAATCTCGAAATCCCAACGGAATCTGGATTGAAATTACTGGCTCCGGATAAAAACCATCAGGATATGATTAAGCCGATGCGTTTTGTAAAAAATGAGCTGATTCAATACAAAGAAGAAAAGAAAAAATTCAAAAGCACTCCTAAATTTGCTCCTGCCGGTCAAAGCACGCAAGTAATTGTAGGCGCAACGCAGGAAAATGATTTCCAAATCATTCAGGTCGCAGATCATTTTTACAATAATTTTAATCTCAAGCGTGTGTATTATTCGGGTTATGTTCCCGTTTCTAATGATGCTCGTTTGCCGGCAATAGGCGCACAAGTGCCTTTGGTTCGCGAAAACAGACTCTATCAAGCCGATTGGCTGATGCGCTTTTATGGCTTTAAAGCCAATGAAATTCTCGAAAAAAACAATCCGTTTCTGGATTTAGAAGTCGATCCAAAAATGGGTTGGGCATTGCGAAATATTACCCAGTTTCCAGTAATTATTCAGCATGCGCCGCTTGAAATGATTTTGCGTGTACCAGGGATTGGCGTAAAATCGGCACATAAAATTGTATATGCCAGACGTTTTCAAAACTTGACAATGGAACACCTAAAAAAGATTGGCGTATCGGTAAATAGAGCTAAATATTTTATTTCAGTAAGCAACGAGAATACCCATTTGAAATTCTTAAACGCCCTGAATTTAAAAGAAATAATCCTGGGCGATATGAAATCTAAGTTCGAAAAGCCATTTGATAATCAATTATCACTACTCAATGACGAAACTTTCTTACGATAATACTTTTGAGGGTTTATTGACTGCCGTTTTCGAAATTTTTGAATTCAAATATTTAAATCCCAAAATCATAAAAAAAGACGATCTGCAACAGCATTTATTTGCCGAAAAGATTGAAATTATTACCGATGTTTCCAAATCAGATCGGGTGATGAAAAAATTACAAGCACAATTGGGCAGCGACGGCGTTAGGTGTATTATTTGGGCTTTTTTATCTGAAAAAACGGGTGTTGAAGATGTTATTTTTGACGTTATTAATTATGCGGTTCAAAATCCTACTGTCAACGTGATGAAGAATTTTTCGAATGATAGTGTGCTCCAAATTTCACAACTTACTAAAAATGTAGGTCGGGAGAAACATCGAATGGAGGCTTTTATTCGGTTCGAAGAATTGAAAGACGGTATTTTTTTTGCTAAAATCGATCCTGATTTTGATGTATTAACTTTAATCATAAGGCATTTTAAAAACCGATACCAAGATCAAAAATGGATAATTTATGATTTACGTCGCAAATATGGGGTGTATTACGATTTGAATGATGCCGAAATTGTGATGATGGATTTAGACATCAAATCATTAGACGATAAAAACAACCAAATTTTCTCAGATACTGAAATCAATTACCAAAAATTGTGGTGGGAATATTTTGACCATACCAATATAAAAGAACGCAAAAACACTAAGCTTCACGTACAACACGTTCCAAAGCGCTATTGGAAGTACTTAACCGAAAAGAAAATGTTTTAGACTTGCTAACATTTCCGTATTTTTGCAAAAAAAATAAAACACCTTGATTAAAATAGGCGACCATATTGTTTTACCGGATTTCCCCTTACTTCTTGCTCCTATGGAAGATGTGAGCGATCCGCCGTTTCGTAGATTGTGCAAAATGCATGGTGCTGATATGATGTACTCTGAATTTATCTCATCAGAAGGTTTAATTCGTGACGCCATCAAAAGCCGAATGAAATTGGATATTTTCGATTACGAGCGCCCTGTTGGGATCCAGATTTTTGGTGGAGATGAAGAGGCAATGGCACTTTCGTCTAAAATTGTTTCTACCGTAAATCCAGATCTTATTGATATCAACTTTGGCTGCCCTGTCAAAAAAGTGGTGTGCAAAGGAGCTGGTGCTGGTGTTTTAAAAGATGTCGATTTGATGATTCGGTTAACAAAAGCCGTTATTGATAGCACGCATTTGCCCGTAACCGTAAAAACGCGTTTGGGTTGGGATGATAATTCTATTAATATTGATGAGGTTGCTGAACGTTTGCAGGACATTGGTGTTGCTGCATTGAGTATCCACGCTAGAACACGTGCCCAAATGTACAAAGGCCACTCCGATTGGTCACACATTGCCCGCGTGAAAAACAATCCAAGAATTACGATGCCTATTTTTGGGAATGGAGATATCGATTCTCCAGAGAAAGCATTACAATATAAAAATGAATACGGCATTGACGGCATCATGATCGGTCGTGCTGCCATTGGTTATCCTTGGATTTTTGACGAAATCAAACATTACTTCAAAACAGGAGAACATTTAGCAAAACCTACCGTTATTGATCGAGTAGAAGCTGTTCGCAATCACCTTACTTGGGCCATGGACTGGAAAGGCGAACGATTGGGAATTGTGGAAACACGTCCGCATTACACCAATTATTTTAAAGGAATCCATTCTTTTAAAACCCACAAACAAAAATTAGTTACCCTAGATCGCCCCGAAGAATTGTTCGCTGCTTTAGATGAAATTCAGGATGCTTATGCTGGTTATGAGGTGGTTTAAAATTCCATTTCAAAGTTAAGGGCATTTTTTTATGCCAATTTTTAGTATATTTGATACAAAACAATGATTATGAGTGTTCAAACTGAAAAATCTTTTTTAATTGATTTACTTCAAAATATTAATGATGCTTCTATAATTCAGAAAGTAAAGAATTTTGTTTTACACGAAATAGAACCAGATGTTTTGACAGAAAATCAAAAAAAAGAATTAGATATAAGGATTTTAGAACTCCAAGAAAACCCAGTATCTGGAGTAAATGCAATGGATTTTTTAGATTCTATAAAATCTAAATATGAGTTATAAAAACCTCATTTTAAGTACAAAAGCATCTTTTGAGATTGAAAATGTTATCGCACATTATGCAATTGTAAACAAAGTTGTATCTAAAAGACTTGAAAAAGAAATCCGTTTTGGTTTCAAAGCTATTGTCGAAAATCCAGAAAGTTTTCAGTGTAGATATTTTGAAATCAGAATATTTTGGTTCAAAAAATTCCCATTCGGACTGTACTATATTTGTGATCAAGACCAAATAAACGTTTTGGCTTTTTGGCATACCAAAGAAGATATTTCTAGTAAATTGTCAAAAATAAAATAGATCTTATTCTAACAACCTCTTACTAACCCTACTACTAGCAATAAGGGAGGCTAGAAAACCGAGTATAACAATGGTTGTCATCACAATGGCCACATTTTCAAAAGAAAAAACAACGGGATAAGCCAAACTTTCAGTGAGCATAATCCATTGAAAATGCTCTTGAAGCAACACAATTACAATTCCTAAAAATAATCCTAAGATACCTCCAAATACGCTCAATAACGTGCCTTGTAGCAAAAATATTTTACGTAAATCTTGAATAGGAGTACCCAAATTGTACAAGGTTTTTAAATTGGCTTTTTTGTCCAAAATCATCATAATCAAGGCGCCAACCAAATTAAATAAAGCAACTACTATCACTAAAGTAAAAATCAAGTACACTGCAATATTCTCCGTGTTGAGCATTTTATAAAGCGAGGCATTCAGCTGTGCTCTGTTTTTTATAGTAACCGTATTTTTAAAAATGGTCTGCAACTGCTCTTTAATAGCGGATTCATCAGTATTGGCGGCTAATTTCAGTTCTATCCCTGAAACTTTATTGGTAGGATAACCCAATAATTCTTGCGCCAAACCCAAATCGGCAAATACGTACTTCGAGTCTAATTCTTCGTTGATAGCATAAATTCCAACCGGAATTAAATCCGATTTGTTAAAAGCTTGCTCCAAGTTGTCAATCGTTCCTCGACCCGGTTTTGGAACTAAAACCTCAAGCTGACGGTTAAAGTCCAGCAAACCCATCGAAAATTTTTGAGCAATCCCATATCCTACCACAACTTGATAAGTATCAGGTTGCAACCATTGCCCGTTATATAATTTTGATTCAATGGCGTTGACCTTGTTGTAATTGGGGTCAACACCTTTTAGGTAAGTCACTTCTTGCTTGCCATCAAAGGTAAACAACACGCGTTCTTCAATAATTTTGGTAAACGAAGCCACGCCAGCAACAGTCTTAATTTGCTGCTCTTGTTGCGGGCTCACCACAAACGATTTCCCTTTGGTACTGCTAATTTTTAAATCAGGGTCAATCTCATTGGTAAACGACAAACTAAAAACTTTTAAGCCGCTAAATACCGAAAGTACAACAAACAAGGCCATAGCACCCACAATAATACCCAAACTCGCAATGCGGTTTATAATATTGATGGCATTATTTTTACTGTTACTTTTAAGGTAACGCGTGGCTATGTACAGCGGAAAATTCAAGGATTATTGGAATCTGCGTTTGTCTAGTAAATCTCTGTTTTCAATAGGATTGTCTCTATTGGCAAGCGCATTGTCAATTTTTTCGATGTAATCTAATGAGTCGTCAATAAAGAAAACCAAATTAGGCACCTTGCGCAATTGCAGGCGTACACGTTGCGATAAATCGTGTTTAATATTTTTTGAATTTGATTTTACAGCTTCTAAAATCTCTTGCGCTTTGTCCTGAGGAAAAACACTCAAATGCACCGTAGCAACTGATAAATCAGTAGTTACAGCAACTTTAGATACCGAGATCACCAAGTTAGAAACGCCGTTTTTTCTCACTTCACCTTGCAGGATATCCACCAAATCTTTTTGGATTACCCCGCCTATTTTTTTCTGTCTATTTGTTTCCATGCTGCAAAAATACTACTTTTAAGGTTTATCCCGAAGTTTCAACTCAAAATTAAAATGTAACCCTCTTACAGCGCAATTTTTAGGAGCTGTTTCCCGCTTTTCATTACAATCTTTCCTGCTCTGCTAGCGCGCCGCAGTAAAGGATTTTCATTGCAATCGGGGCTAGGGAGTACGTAAATGAAGTAGTTAATTTTAGGTAAAGACAGTAGATAATCCAAAAGCAAAATTCAAGATGCAAAGACCATCCTTTTCTATATACGACGCCTCAGCAGGTTCCGGAAAAACCTATGCACTTGTCAAAGAATACCTGAAAATCATTCTTACCGCACACAAAAACGATGCTTACCGCCATATTTTAGCCATTACTTTTACCAATAAAGCGGTGCACGAAATGAAATCGCGTATTGTGGGTAGCTTGTCTGAATTTGCCAAAGACGAACCAAGCGACAAAGCACATGATTTGATGCTTGATTTAGCGGCAGCAACCCAATTATCAGTCATTCAAATAAAAGTAAAATCGCAACAAATCATCAAGCACATTATTCACAATTATGCAGCTTTTGATATTTCTACTATTGACAAATTCACTCATAAGGTAATTCGAGCTTTTGCGCACGATTTGAATTTGCCCATGACTTTTGAAGTTACTTTGGATACCGAAAACCTCTTGATTGAAGCGGTAGATGCCATCATTGCACAAGCCGGTGAAGATGAAACTTTGACCAAATTGCTCATCGATTTCACCATGGAAAAAACCGATGATGACAAATCTTGGGACATTTCACGAGAAATTCTCGACACAGGTAAATTAGTACTGAATGAGAATAACCGAAACGAAATTACACATTTTCAAGACAAATCGATTGCTGAGTTTGTAGCAATAAAAAACAAATTAGATAAAACCTGCAAGGAGCTAGAAAAGGAAACGGTTGTTTTTGCAGAAGAAATAGTAAGCTTAATTGATAAAAATGGTATTGATGTAAAGTCCTTTTCCAGAGGCACTTTCCCCAATCATATTGCAAGTATTCAGCAAGGAAAATTTAATCCTAAAAATAAAATGTTTCTTGATTTTGATGATATTGCCATCAATAAAACAGCCAAAGATCGTGATCTAATTGAGGGTTTGATTCCGCAAATGCTGGATCAATTAAAAACGATTTATGGAACTTTCGAGAAAATAAATTTCTACAAAGCCTTCCTCAAAAATATTACACCACTTTCCTTGTTGAATACCGTCAGCAACGAATTGGCTAAAATTCAAGAAGAGCAAAATGTGTTGTCTATCTCTGAGTTCAATGCCATCATTCACCGTGAAATTCAAAATCAACCTGCTCCTTTTATATATGAGCGATTGGGCGAGCGCTACCGTCATTTTTTTATCGATGAGTTTCAAGATACTTCCGAAATGCAATGGCAGAACTTAATTCCCTTAATTGATAATGCACTTGCGGGTCAAGATGATTATGGTGTAAAAGGAACATTAATGATTGTGGGCGATCCTAAACAATCCATTTACCGCTGGCGCGGAGGAAAAGCAGAGCAATTTATCGAACTAAGTAAGGACAATAATCCGTTTAGCAATCCGGACAAAGTTTTAGAACATTTAGATAAAAACTACCGTTCTTATTCGCAAGTTATCGAGTTCAACAATGCCTTCTTCAAGTTAATTGCAAACCATTTTGATCAACCTGATTACCGCGACTTATATGAAAATCATAGTAGTCAAAAAACAAATGATAAAAAAGGAGGTTTTGTAAGCATCGCTTTTATACCCAATGTAGATAAAAAATCAGCAGACGCTGAGGAAAGTAGCGATGAAGAGGTTCTCGACAAAACCGATTTGTATCTCGAAGCTACTTTAACAACCATTCAAAAAGTGTTGCAAGAAGGATTTGAGTACAAAGATATCGTGTTACTTACCCGCAAACGTGACCAAGGTATTGCCATTGCCAATTATTTAACAGAGAAAAAAATACCATTGTTATCATCAGAAACCTTGATGATTCAAAATGCGACCGAGGTACAACTCATTATTCACTTGTTAAAATACCTTAAAAATAGTGCCGACTTGGAGGCGAAAGCTCATTTTTTATATCACATAGGACTAAATAGTCAAACGGAATTACCAGTTCACGATTTTATCGCGCAAGGAATGGCGCTCAAGCAAGAAGCTGATTTTGAAAAATGGTTGTTGCAGTGCAATGTAGCGCTGTCGTTTCAAAATATTCGTAAAAAATCGCTGTACGAAGCCGTAGAAGTAATCATTGCTAAGTTTTTGCATTCTCAAAAAAGCAATGCTTATGTACAATACTTTTTGGATATTGTTTTAGAACGCGACGTGCGTAATCAAGCCGGCGTTGCTGATTTTGTAAGTTTCTGGGAAAAGAGCGGTCACAAGTTTAGCATTCCATCTCCCGAAGGAACGAACGCGGTCCGTATCATGACCATTCACAAATCAAAAGGATTAGAGTTTCCGGTGGTAATTTTTCCTTTCGCAGAAGAAGATTACAGTCGAAAACCCAAAGATAAATTGTGGCTAAATGCCGCTGAAGAAGATTTTGGAATTCCAAAAGTACTGATTGATAATAGCAGTAGCGTAGAAGGTTTTGGAGACGAGGCCGCCGAGGTTTACCAGCAAAAGAAACAAGAAGAACTACTTGACAATGTTAACGTACTTTATGTGGCGTTAACTAGGGCCGAGGAGCAGTTGTATGTGATTTCGAATATGAATTTAAGTTCGAAAGGCGAGTTGCCAAAAAATAATATGTGTACCTTTTTTATAGAGTATCTACAAGCAAATGACGGGTTTGATGAAAATCAATTTCTTTATGAATCTGGAAATTCAGAACGTCTTTCAAAAGCCAAGCCACACGTAGATAGCTCGCGCGTGATTCCGTTTGTGCAGGAAGTTTTAAATTCTAAAAATATAAAAATTGCCCAACGCGAGTCCTTGATGTGGGGTACGCAGCAACAAGAAGCTATTGAATACGGGAATCTAATTCACGAAGTGCTTTCCTTTGTGAAAACCTACGATGAGGTTGATGTAGCAATTACCAAAGCAATCGAAAGCGGAATGATAGCAATAACTCAACAAGAAACTGTTCGTACAAGTTTGCAGGAAATTGTGAGCCATCAGGAACTAGCTGCTTGTTTTGCTAAAGGTAATACGGTACTCAATGAGCAAACCATCATTCAAAAAGAAGGCGGCACTATAAAACCTGACAGAATGGTAGTAAACTCAAACAACGAAGTGTACTTATTGGATTATAAAACGGGTATGCATCAAAAAAAATACGAACAACAGTTAAATAATTATCAAGAAGCTATTGAGGCTATGGGTTATAAAGTGACAAAAAAAGCGCTAATTTATATCGGAAAAGGAATTGAAGTAGTAAATTTGTAACGCAAAAATGAATAATTCGCAAAATAGAATTGTAAACTATAAATTATGTACGGAAAAATAAAGGAACATTTGCAAGCAGAATTGCAAACAATAGAGGAGAATGGAATTTTTAAAAGAGAAAGAATTATTACATCACCACAAGCGGCTGAAATAACCATTTCTACTGGAGAAACTGTTTTGAATTTTTGTGCCAATAATTATCTTGGACTTTCATCTCATCCCGAAGTAGTGCAAGCAGCGAAAGATGCTTTGGATTCTCATGGTTTCGGAATGTCGTCAGTTCGTTTTATTTGTGGAACACAAGATATTCATAAAGAACTTGAAAAAAAGATTGCTGATTTTTACGGTTTAGAGGACACCATATTATACGCTGCAGCATTTGATGCAAATGGTGGTGTTTTTGAACCTTTATTAGGAGAGCAAGATTGTATTATTTCAGATAGTTTGAACCATGCTTCTATTATTGATGGAGTGCGTTTGTGTAAGGCGGCACGCTACCGTTACGAAAATTCCAACATGGAAGATTTAGAACAACAATTAATAAAAGCTACAGAAGCGGGTTGTCGTTTTAAATTAATTGTAACTGATGGTGTGTTCTCTATGGACGGATTAGTTGCGCCTTTGGATAAAATTTGTGATTTAGCTGACAAGTATGATGCCTTAGTAATGGTGGACGAATGTCACGCTGCTGGTTTTATTGGTGCAACTGGTAAAGGAACTCCGGAAGCAAAGGGTGTTATGGGTCGCGTAGACATCATCACAGGTACGCTTGGTAAAGCTTTAGGAGGTGCGATGGGCGGTTACACTACCGCTAAAAAAGAAATTATTGAAATTTTGCGTCAGCGTTCAAGACCGTATTTGTTTTCAAACTCTTTAGCGCCAGCTATTGTTGGTGCATCATTAAAAGTATTTGAATTACTTGAAAAAGATACCACCTTGCGCGATCAACTAGAGTGGAATACCAATTATTTCAAAGCAGGTATGAAAGCGGCAGGTTTTGATATTATCGATGGAGATTCGGCAATAGTACCTGTTATGTTGTACGATGCTAAACTTTCTCAAATCATGGCTGATGAATTATTGAAAAAAGGAGTTTATGTTATTGGTTTCTTTTTTCCAGTAGTTCCAAAAGACAAGGCTAGAATTAGAGTTCAGCTTTCTGCGGCACATACACAAGAGCATCTGGATAAGGCAATTAGTGCATTTACAGAGGTTGGAAAAGAGTTAAAAATTATATAATTCCCACATTGTAGTGGATAAGAAGGTTTTTTTTAACATTAAACTTTGTAGTTTAAAATTTACGTACTACTTTTGTCCATAATTAACTAAATTGTAATTAAAAAATTTAAGTATGAAACATCTTAACAAAATTTTTGTTGCTGCAATAATGGCGATGGGATTAAGCTCTCAAGCACAAGACAGGAACAATCCTTACGCTATCTCTTTCGGAGTTAACGCAGTTGACACTAAAGCAGGCGCAGAGGGTGGACATAATTGGCTAGATCGTCATTTTTCTCAACCTTTCGCAGTAAAAGATAATTGGAACATTTTACCATCTGTATCATACCTTAGTGTATCGAAATATGTTGGTGATAATTTCTCTTTTGGTCTTTCAGGATCTGTGAACAAAATTAGCAAATTCGTAACTTTTGCTCCAGAGCCAGCTTCAGTTATGCACGATAGCCGTGGTTACATCGTGACTAATCCAGGTGATTTGATGTATTATGGAATTGATGCTACTGTTAAGTACAGCTTCATGAATATGATCAAATCTAAAGTAATTGACCCATCTTTATCTGTAGGTGGTGGATATACTTTCTTTGGAGACAGTAGTTTTGGAACTCTTAATCCAGGTGCAGGTTTAACTTTATGGTTTACTGATAATGTAGGTTTAGAGTTAACTACACGTTACAAAAAAGCTTTCGGAGATAGAACAGAAGGAGATGTGAATTTTGCTGCTCCAGATGCTCCATCTTTATTCCAACACACTGCAGGTTTAATCTTCAAATTTGGAGGTAAAGATACTGACGGTGACGGAATCTACGATAAAGATGATGCATGTCCAGAAGTTGCTGGTTTAAAAGAATTCAACGGTTGTCCTGATACTGACAAAGATGGTATCCAAGACAGTGCTGATGAGTGTCCAGAAGAATTTGGTTTAGCTGCATTAAACGGATGTCCTGATACTGACGGAGACGGAATTGCTGATAAAAATGATGCATGTCCAGAAGTTGCTGGTTTAGCTTCTTTGAAAGGTTGTCCAGATGCTGACGGAGACGGAATAGCTGATAAAGATGACAAATGTCCTACTGTTGCTGGTCCTAAAGAAAATTCAGGTTGCCCTTGGCCAGATACTGACGGAGACGGAGTACTTGACAAAGATGACGCTTGTCCATCTGTAGCAGGTCCTGCAAGTAACAAAGGATGTCCTGAAGTTACAACTGAAGCTTTAGATAACTTAAAAATTCAAGCTAGAGCAATCTACTTTAATTCAGGAAAAGCTACTTTCAAAGTTGGTGATGTACCAGCTAGATTAGATGCAATGGCTAATATCCTAAAAAATTATCCAAATGCTAAATTCAGCGTTGAAGGACATACTGATAGCGATGGATCTGACGAATTTAACCAAAAACTTTCTGAAGACAGAGCTAACGTAGTTAGAGATGCTTTATTAGAAAGAGGTATTAAAGCTGAAGATTTAAGAGCTGTAGGTTTTGGTGAGTCTGCTCCAGTTGAAACTAACAAAACTGCTGCTGGTAAAGCTAAAAACAGAAGAACAGAGATTTTATTACAAAAATAATTTCTTCTAAAATATTTATAAGAAACGCCTCGATTTATCGGGGCGTTTTTTTATTTTTATAGAATGACAAATATTTCTTTTTTAGATAAAATAGCTTCAGTTTTATTGCAAAATGATGCGGCCAGTTTACCCAAAACAATTGTTGTGCTACCCAATAAGCGCGCTAAAATATTTTTACTTGAAGCGCTTAAAAAGCAAGTAAGTACAAACATTCTTGCGCCTCAAATTATAAGTATCGAAGATTTTATACAAGACATAGCCGGAATAAGAACTATCGATCCTATAGAGCTATTGTTTGAGTTTTACGAGGTTTATTTAAGTCAAACAGATGCATCTAAACAACAAAGCTTTGAATTGTTTGCCAATTGGGCGAAAACTTTATTGCAAGACTTTAACGAGATTGATAGGTACTTGCTTGATCCCGCTTATGTTTTATCTTACCTAAAGGATATTGAAGACATAAAAAAATGGGGTATTGAAGTAGAAAACAAAACTCCTTTACTTGAAAAATATATTGATTTTTGGAAGTTGCTTCCACAATATTATCAAACCCTTTACAAGCATTTACTTGAACTTGGAGTAGGCTATCAAGGTTTGATTTACAGAGAAGCAGTGAATAACCTGAATTCATTTTGCAAAAATCTTCAAGATAGTCGCTTTTTATTTGCGGGCTTCAATGCCTTAAATGCTGCCGAGGAAAAAATCATACAACACCTATTAGCTGATAATCGTGCCGAAATTTATTGGGACGCTAATCAAACTTTTTTAAATGATCCGTATCACGATGCGGGTTTGTTTTTGCGCAGATTTAAAGAAAGTTGGAAGCACTATAAGTCGCAACCTTTTGAGTGGATTGTTGACGAATTTTCTCAAACAAAAAACATCCAAATTATTGGTACTCCTAAAACAATGGGTCAGGCTAAACTCGCCGGAAGTATCATTGAAAAAACTATTGAAAAGTCGAGTGAACTAGGCCAAAAAGAATCGCTTGATAAAGTAGCGGTAGTCTTGGGTGAAGAGAGTCTTTTGGTGCCGCTATTGTATTCTTTGCCTGCTACCGTGGGCGCTTTGAATATCACGATGGGTTATTCCAGTAAAAATAATCCGGCGCAAATTTTAATTGCAAAATTATTCAAAATGCATACCAATGCATTGGCTAGGAATGCTAAAAGTTATGTGTTCTATTATAAAGACGTTCTTGATATATTGACGCATCCTTTGGTGGAGCCGTATGCTGAAACGAAGGCTTTAGTACAATTGATAAATCAAAATAATTACACTTTTATACCCCATCAAAAATTGATGGAGTTGAATGTGATGCCAACGGATTTGTTTGTGTTGCTTTTTCAAAAATGGGAACGTGGAGCTATTCCTGTTTTAGAAACCATTTCTCGATTATTGTTGATTTTAAAAGAAAACCTTAACAACGATAACGAAGAGGAAAAAATCACGAAAGCTTTTGTGTATGCCATTTTTAAGGTAATCAACAAACTGATTAATTACTATTCAAAATCAGCACATATTGATAAAATTGAAACGTTATATGCCATTTACAAACAGGTTATTGATCTAGCCGAGGTTTCGTTTGAAGGTGAGCCGCTAAATGGTTTGCAAATAATGGGAGTTCTTGAAAGTAGGGTTTTAGATTTTGATACGGTCATTGTTACATCTATGAACGAAGGTAAATTTCCAGCCGGAAAGTCTCAAAATTCTTTTATTCCTTATGATGTTAAACGAGAATTAGGATTACCAACTTTTAAGGAGAAAGACGCCATTTATACGTATCATTTTTATCATTTGTTGCAGCGTGCCACTAACATTTACTTGCTTTACAATACTGAAAGCGAAGGTTTGGATGCTGGTGAAAAAAGCAGATTCATTACCCAATTAGAAGTAGAAAAGCAAAACAATCACACGCTTACACATGAGATTTATAATGCTACTTTACCTGAAATAGCTTATGAACCAATGGAAATTCCTAAGTCGGAAAGTGTGATGCTACGCCTTAAGGAAATTGCTGAAAAAGGATTTTCGCCATCGGCATTGACCAGTTATATTCGGAATCCGATACAGTTTTATTTCCAAAAGATTCTACGCATCAGCGAAGTAGAAGAGGTGGAAGAAAATATTGCCTTGAATACGTTGGGTACCATTATTCACGAGACTTTACGTGTTTTATACGAGCCATTTATTGATAAGTTAATTTCTGAAAATGATATTTTAAATTGTTTCAAACAAATAGACGATGAGGTACTAAAGCAATTCAAATTAGTATACAAAGAGGGCGAAATCAAAAAAGGACGGAATTTATTAGCTTTTGAAGTAGCCAAACGGAATGTATCAAACTTCTTGAAAGTAGAATTAGAAAGCATTAAAAAGGGAGATGGTATCAAAATTATAGCTTTGGAACAAACTTTTGAGCGCATTTTGCATCATCCGAATTTACCTTTTCCAGTTTTAATTAGAGGAAATGTGGACCGAATTGAAGAGCGCAATGGAAACATTCGAATTATCGATTATAAAACGGGAAAAGTGGATAAAGCGAATGTGACTTTGAAATCCTGGAACGGACTCATTGAGGATATAAAAAGCGATAAGATCATTCAAGTGCTTGCATATGCATACATGTACGAAACCGAAGCAAAAGGAAAACCAATTGAAGCAGGTATTATCTCTTTCAAAAATCTAAAAGCAGGTTTTTTACCTTTTAATTTTAAAATAGATAAAGAGGTGCAAACCACTATTTCGACTGAAATGCTGAATAATTATCTGGAGCAATTGGTATTGCTATTGAGTGAAATTTTAGATAAGGATACGCCTTTTAAAGAGAAAACAATTTAATTCATATACTATCAAAAAACTATACAACAGTTTTGAATTTTACAAAAGTACTTTAGCTATAAACATTGCTGTAAGTGCTGTCTCGGCTGTGTTTGGAGGTTTTGAAACCTTTAAATATGTACTCTTGTTTTTTGGATTTTTCATTAGTATTTTGATTAAAGAAGTCAATGCTAAAAACGAATACTTGTTTTATTACAATAACGGACTTTCAAAAATTCACGTTATTTTTTATTCATTTCTGATTAATTTTTTCGTCTCGATGCTCTTTATTCTTGTTGTGAACCTTATATTGCATTTGCTATGACGACAAGTATTTTAGAAGTAGATAGCGTACAAAAACAATACAACGGAAAAATTATTCTTTCGGATGTGTATTTGAAATGTGAAACGGGAACTGTTCTTGGGCTTTTGGGTCGAAATGGTTCTGGTAAATCTACATTATTGAAGATTATTTTCGGAATAGAACCAGCTGTTTTTAAATTTGTTCGGGTTGGTGGAAAAGTGCTCTCAAAAACAAGTGAGTTATTAAAAGAAATCAGCTATTTACCTCAGGATTCTTTTATTCCGAATTCTTTTTCGGTCCAAAAAACCATTCAATTGTGCATTGCGAAAGAGCAATTACAAGATTTTTATGAAGACGCGATGATACAGTCTATGTTGGGTAAAAAAATCAAACACTTATCTGGTGGGGAATTGCGGTACCTAGAAATTAAATTAATCTTGAACAATGATTCAAAATTTGTACTGCTAGATGAACCATACAACGGTTTGTCGCCCATCATGATTGAAAACATAAATGCATTAATCACGACCATGTCTGCGAAAAAAGGCATTTTGATCACCGATCATAATTATGAAAATGTAATCAAAATTTCTACCAAACTGGCATTAATGAAAGATGGGAAAATGCATCATTTAAAAGATAAAAACGAACTCGTCGAAAAAGGTTATTTAAAATTTGGTATGCTCTAAATACTTTTAAAAAAAGATAATAGAACAGCTAATAATTCGTCTTGATTTTCTATGTGGCACATGTGTCCATCAGGAAAAGTGATGAGTTTTACGGCAGTGTTTTCAATTTGTTCCTTGGTTTCCTCATAATTCAAAACAGGATCTTTTTCGCCTAAAATTAAAAGTTTAGGAAATGGCGTAAGATGTAGTAATACTTCTCGATCTTGCCTAATTTTCATTCCCTCTAGTGAAGCAACAATTCCTTGCAAGGGTGTTTGTAATGCTTCTTTTTTCACGTTTTCAATCGTAGCAGCCAAACGCTCTCTATTGTTTTCACTGAACAAATTAGCAATCGAAAGCGAAATGAAATTTACAAATGATTGTTTCACGGCTTTAATAGCGCGGTCCCGATTTTTTTTTCGCTCTTCACTGTCGGCCCTTGCGGTCGAGTTGAGTAAAACCAATCCTTTCATGGTATCGGGATACAATTCGGCGAAAGCCAAAGCTACGTAACCTCCCATAGAATGCCCTACAAAAATAGCTTTGCGAATGCGCAATTCTGATAAAACGGCATGAACCACATCGGCATTGTCCTCCATGGGGTGTACATATCCCAAACATTCTGTGGCACCATGACCTAATAAATCAATGGTTATGACACGATTTTTTTTTGCCAATTCTGGAACGTAAAAATCCCACATACTTTTGTTTTCTAGAAAACCGTGTAGTAAAACAATGGCCGTTCCTTTTCCTTCATCAGTATAGGAAATAGTCGTGTTTTTAAAGAGAATTTGTTTCAATTTGTAATGTTTGTGCAAAGCTAAAGCTTTAATTTTTTCAAAACATATAAGCTATTTAAGTTTTAGATTTTTTTTGGCTGAATAATGTTGGTAGTTGGAATAAAAAAATAAACATATAAGTCATGTAAGGTCAGTTGTTCATTTCATTACAATACTTATATGACTTATATGTTTAAAAAAAGCTCCCATTCCTGAGAGCCTTTGAGTTTTAAAATCTATTATCACCGTCTATTAATCGGCCTAAACCGCCTAATAAACTGCCTTCGTCACGGCCGCTTCCGCCTGCTCGTGGTGCCGATGCAATGATTCTGTCGGCAAGGCGACTGAAAGGTAAGGATTGAATAAATACAGTTCCTGGTCCGCGTAATGTTGCGTAAAACAAACCTTCGCCACCAAAAAGAGAATTTTTGATTCCGCCCACAAACTCGATGTCGTAATCCACATCTTTTGTGAATCCTACGATACATCCGGTATCTACTTTTAGGACTTCGCCTGCGGCTAATTCTTTTTGGGCTAGTGTTCCTCCGGTGTGAACGAAGGCCATTCCGTCGCCTTCAATTTTTTGCATGATGAAACCTTCACCTCCAAACAAACCTGTTCCTAGTTTTTTAGAGAATTCGATTCCTACTGATACGCCTTTGGCTGCACATAGGAAAGAATCTTTTTGGCAAATGAATTTACCGCCATATTGCATCAAATCGATTGGGATAATTTTCCCAGGATATGGCGATGCAAATGACACTTTACTTTTGGTGTTGTTTTGATTGATGAAAGCGGTCATAAAAAGACTTTCTCCAGTAAGTACTCGTTTTCCGGCGCTTAAAAGTTTGCCAAACAATCCCGTTTCTTGACCTGATCCGTCTCCGAAAATGGTTTGCATTTGGATATTGTTGTCCATCATCATAAAGCTACCTGCTTCGGCAACTACAATTTCTTGTGGATCTAATTCTATTTCTACATACTGCATTTCTTCGCCGTAAATGTGGTAATCGATTTCGTGTGCTTGCATGATTTTATGTTTTTTAGTTTTTATTTGTTCGTTTTATAAACTGTTATTCGTAATAGTTTTAAAGTAAGTCTTTGACTGATTTGTAACGTTACAATTTTAAAATTGTTTTAACATTTTGACTATTGAAAATGATTTGTGAATCATAGCCCTGATGGCAGTGGCATCTCCCGATTGAAAAACAAGGCTTTTGGGACGCAGTTTTTTGAGCGGGAATAGAACGAACAGCAGGACTGTACGACTTAAGTTGCAGGATGTGGTGCTCCTAAAAAAAAACAGCCTAGAAAACTAGACTGCTTTTGGTTGGGTGTTTTGCTATTTTAAGCGTTCATGAGGTCTTCAATTTCTTCGACTTCGATAGGAATGTTGCGCATCATGTTGAAAGGTTCGCCGCTTTCTTGAACGATGATGTTGTCCTCAAGGCGAATTCCGAAACCTTCGGCAGGAATATAAATTCCAGGCTCTACGGTAAATACCATGTTGGCTTGCATTGGCTCGGTCAAAATACCATAATCATGCGTGTCTAGTCCCATGTGGTGCGAGGTTCCGTGCATGAAATATTTTTTGTAAGCGGGCCAATCGGGGTTTTCGTTTTGCACATCGGCTTTGTCAATAAGTCCTAAACCTAATAATTCTGAGGTCATGATTTTCCCCACTTCGATATGGTATTGTTTCCAAAGTGTGCCAGTAGTTAACATTTTTGTAGCTTCGTTTTTTACACGAAGTACGGCGTTGTAAACCTCTTTTTGACGGCTGGTATAGCGACCAGAAACGGGAATTGTACGCGTCATGTCACTAGAATAATTAGCATATTCAGCAGCTACATCAAGCAATATCAAGTCGCCTGCCTTGCACTGTTGGTTGTTTTCAATATAGTGTAGAACATTAGCATTGTTACCCGATGCGATGATAGGCGTGTAGGCAAAACCACGAGAGCGGTTGCGGATGAATTCGTGAATTAATTCGGCTTCGATTTCGTATTCAGTAACATTAGGTTTTACAAAAGGCAACAATCGTCTGAAACCAAGTTCGGTGATGTTACAGGCTTTTTGAATTAAATCTAATTCTTCGCTTTCTTTAACAGAACGAAGGCGTTGTAGGATTGGGTTGCTTTTGGCAACGGCGTGTGCAGGATATTTTTCTTTCCACCATTTTACAAAGCGGGCTTCGCGGGTTTCGGTTTCTACGGTAGCACGGTAATGTTCGTTGGTGTTTATGTAAATGGTTTCGGCATGCGTCATCATTTCGAACAATACTTTTTCAAAATCTTGCAACCAATACACGGTTTTGATTCCAGTTACTTCGTAAGCACGTTCTTTGGTTAATTTTTCCCCTTCCCAAATAGCAATGTGCTCGCTGGTTTCTTTCAAGAAAACCATTTCGCGTTGGTGTTCATAAGGCGCGTCAGGGAACAACAGTAAAATACTTTCCTCTTGGTCTACACCACTCAAATAAAAGATGTCACGGTGTTGTGCAAAAGGCAAGGTACTATCAGCCGATACAGGGTAAATATCATTTGAATTAAAAACAGCAATACTTTTTGGCTTCATTTGCGCCATGAATTTCGCTCTGTTTTTTACAAATAAATCGCGGTCAATTTGATGGTATTTCATGAGTTGGGTTTTGTTTTTTTATGGGTGTAAAATGTAATTAGAATAACTTATTTGTCTCATTAATTTAAAACAATTGAGTGCTATTCTAGATTTTTTATTGATTATTCAAAAATACTAACTTTGATAGAAACGGGTGTTAATTAGAGTATAAAATTTTTTGGTACGTGTATTTATCCTTAAATTTCGGCATCAAAAATCAATCCTATGAAAAAAAGAATACTCCTAACCGCGTTTATTGTACAAACTGTAGCCTCTGCGCAGGTCTCTGCTGAGGCGGTTCAAAACAGTTTAGTGGCTAAGAAACAACTGCAAGAACAATCGCTTTTTCAGAGTCTAAATTTACAAAATGTAGGTCCAACCGTTATGAGCGGGCGTGTAGTTGATGTAGATGTAAATCCTGAAAACCCTACCGAATTTTATGTAGGTTATGCTTCAGGAGGTTTGTGGTATAGCAATAATAACGGAATGAGTTTTGTGCCGGTTATGGATAGTGCGCCTACGCAAAATGTAGGTGATATTGCTATTGACTGGAAAAACGGAACGATTTGGGTAGGAACTGGAGAAGTGAATTCGTCGCGTTCCTCGTATGCGGGAATCGGAATTTTGCGTTCTGATGACAAAGGAAAAACTTGGAAGAATTTGGGATTAACCGATAGTCACCACATTAGCCGTATCGTTATCAACCCAGCGAATCCGAACGAAGTTGTGGTTGGAGTCGTAGGTCATTTGTACACAAAAAATGAAGAACGCGGTATTTATAAAACTACTGATGGTGGTAAAACTTGGAGTAAAACCCTTTTTGTGAACGATCAGACGGGAATTATTGATGTGGCTGTTTCGCCAAAGAACTTTAAAATACAATACGCAGCGGCTTGGACTAAAGACAGAAAAGCATGGGATTTTGTAGGTAGCGGTGCAGCATCTGGAATTTACAAAAGTGAAGATGCGGGAGCAACTTGGAAATTATATTCTGCAGCAAACAGCGGTTTCCCTACGGGCGAAGGTGTGGGTAGAATTGGGCTAGCAGTATATGATGATGCCACTGTGTATGCGGTTCTTGACAATCAGTATAAACGGCCTTTGGATAGTAAAAAAAGTACGGCCTTGCCAGCAGCTTTTTCACTGCCTGGCGATGAATTTTTGAAATTACCCAACAAAAGTTTGAATTCGATTTTGAAAAATTACGGATTAACTGAAAAATATAGAGCTGAAAACATCAAACATTGGGTTGAAAATGGATACGTGCAGCCTAGTGAAGCTGGAAAAGTAGTTCTAGCATCTATCAATAGTTTGGCTGATGCCGAAGTAATAGGTGCCGAAGTTTACAAATCAACTAACGGAGGAACAACGTGGACAAAAACAAATCAGAACTTTATTGATGATTTATTTTCGTCTTACGGTTATTATTTTGCCGCAATATCGGTAGATCCTTCTAATTCAAATAAAATTTACTTGTCTGGAGTTCCGGTAATCAAATCAGACGATGGTGGTAAAACCTTTACGAGTATTAGCGAAGAAAATGTACATTCTGATCATCACGTAGTTTGGGTAAATCCTGCTAAACCAGGTCATTTAATCAACGGAAATGATGGTGGATTGAATATTTCTTATGACGATGGTGCACATTGGTTCAAAGGAAACTCGCATGGCGTGAGTCAGTTTTATGCGGTAAATGTTGATGAGCAAGAGCCTTACAACATTTATGGCGGTATGCAAGACAATGGGGTTTGGGTAGGACCTAGCAATTATACTTTTTCTTCGGAGTGGTTACAAACCGGAAAGTATCCTTATGAAAGTTTAATGGGTGGCGATGGAATGCAAGTTCAAATAGACAAACGCAATCCGAATATTGTTTTTACGGGTTTCCAATTTGGAAATTACTACCGTATCGATCGCGCTACTGGCAAAAGAGAATATGTTTCGCCAAAGCCAAAAAAGGACGAGAAACCATTCCGTTTTAACTGGCAAACACCAATTTTGCTTTCGTCTCACAACCAAGATATCTTGTACATGGGGTCGAACTTTTTGCACCGTTCTATGAATCAAGGACAAACTTGGACTGCGATTTCACCTGACTTAACGCAAGGTTTTAAAGAAGGAAATGTAGCCTACGGAACGCTGGCTAGTATTAGCGAAAGTGCATTGCAGTTTGGTTTATTGTACACGGGTAGTGATGATGGCTTGATTCATGTTTCAAAAGATGGCGGTGTCAATTGGACAAAAATTTCAGCCAACTTACCTCAAAACTTATGGGTAACTCGCGTTGTAGCGTCCACTCATAAAAAAGAACGTGTTTATGCTACCTTAAACGGCTATCGTAATGATGATTTTACTACTTATGTTTATGTGTCTGATGATTATGGTCAAAATTGGACGAGTATTGCTAGCAACATTCCTACTAGTCCCGTAAATGCTATTGCAGAAGACTCGACAAACGAAAACGTATTGTATTTAGGAACTGACAATGGATTGTATGTATCTTTAAATCGTGGCAAAAACTGGGATGATTTTTCAAACGGAATGCCAGCGGTGGCAGTACATGATTTAGTGATTCAAAAGAAAGTAAAAGACTTGGTTGTGGGTACACACGGTCGTTCTATTTACAAAGTAAATGTAGATGCTGTTGGTCAATTAACAGATGAAGTATTAGCAAAAAACATCCATGTTTTGGAGCCAAAAAAGATAAGAAAATCAAGAGAATGGGGCAATAGCTGGAGTGTGTGGTCAAAACCTACTGATCCTAAAGCTGAGATTTGGTTCTATTCTAACTCTGATTCAGAGGTTGTAGTACAAATAGAAAACCCAAACAAGGAAGTGTTGCTTTCGCAAAAAGTTGCTGCCAAAAAAGGATTGAATAGGTACGTTTATGATTTAGCTGTACCGAAAGCAATTGCCGAAAAAGCGTTGGCTAAGGACAAAAAACTAAAATGGGAACCTGCCAAAACAGGAAAATACTATTTGCAACCTTCGGTTAATAAAGTGAGCATCCAAAAAGGAAAAGACAAAGAAGTTGTAAATCTTGAGGTTTATGAATCCAAATAAATCACTTTAGCACTAATACAAAAAGCACGATTCTATTAGAAATCGTGCTTTTTTTTGCTTGTTATTTTTAAGGATTTCAGTTTTAATTTAACTTGAATTGTGTGGACTTTTCTTTTATGTACAGTAACGAAAAGTAAACACCGAAGCCGTCGTTTTGAAAAGCATGATGAACTGTAGTTCCCATTTTTCTTGCTCTGTTATTATTTTATTGTTAATTTATTTCGAAAGGTAATTCTGAACATTAATTTGTATATCTTCGTAAGAATTAACCTTGTAAACCAAAACTAAATGAATAAAAAAATACCTATCAATTTTATTGTTAGTTGTTCTGACAATATCAAGAACACATACGATAACCCAACAGAAACTTACTTAGACGAATTATTTAATAACTGGCAAGACTAATTTAACAAAACTATATCATGAAAAAATTAATTATTTGGATACTAATACCATTTTGTTTTTGGTGTTGTGTAGTTGAAGATAGTAAAAACTATGATTATTCTATTTTTAATAATTCGGGTGTTACAGTGGTGATTGTACCTTATGGTCCCGATGGCTTAAGAGATTTGTCAAAAAAAGTTGTTCTTCCTAATAATGAAAAAATCAGAGTAAAAAGATATGTTACTTATCCAGCACCTGATTTTGTGGATATGGCAGAGGTAATAACTAGAGATAGAAATATTTTTTTAACTAAAATTGAGTTTGTTTTTAATCTAAGTAAAAAAACACTTTATTCCAGCTGTAAATTTACTCCTACTGGAGTGGAAGGATGCACAGAATCTAGAAATATTTTTAGGTCAGAGTTTAATGACGAGCAAACAGAAGTTTACACCATAACCCCCGAGGATTTTCAAAATGCACAAGATTGCGGTGGGAATTGTAATTAAAAATATAAAATACAAGATTTAGGTTGTAAAAAAAGGCTGTCTTCAAAAATTGAAGATAGCCTTTTTTATAATTAACTGGTATTGAAAATTCAATATCTTATAGCTTTTATTACTCCACCCATTTGTAATAACGAGCTCCCAATAGGTTAGGGTTTTCGCTCTCAATACGATCTAAAACCCATTCGTTTTTTGGGGTTTGTACGCTTAGGTGTTGTTCTTTTTTATGTAGTTTTTCGTAGGTTTCAAAATCAATTTCAAAACTCTTTTTGAGTGTTTCAAATAAGGCAACAGCTTGTAGTGCTTCTTTCCACTGATCTTCAATTGTTCCTTCAAAAACTTTTGATTTTGAGCCGCTTCCATAGGCCAGAAAGCCCATTTTTTCATTGGTAATTTCTTCGTTTGTGCCTAAAAAATGCGCTAAGGTTGATAGTAGTCCCATGAATATAGAGCCAGTATATAGGTTTCCAATTAATGAGGAAGCAATTTCAGCAGGCTGTAATTTCTCAGTCACAAAGGTTTTGTAGGTTTCTGATTTGCTAACTTCCTTGAGTTTATTCTGGTATTCTGTCGCATCTTCGAAACCAGAAAGATAAGTAGTTCCCTCATCTAGAGCGTAAATTTCAGATAACATTCTTCGGCCTTGAAAAGCATACGGCAAATGCATCACAATACTTTTCCAAGAGTTGTAAATAGTTTCGGAGCTGTTTTTTAATTTTTTGAAAGCAAAATAAGCACTGCGTGTGCGATCCATGTAGCATTGATTGGAATATTGCCCGTCAAAAACCGGTTGATCTTTATGGATTTCAATTTCGCTTTCTAAGTTATCAAACCAAACCTCATTATTGGTATTGTTTGTTATGGCTTCTTTAGTTACTGTTCTGTAGGGTTTAAAAAAATCAAAAACACCTTTGGTACTCACGCCCCAATTATTTTCAATACTCATAATTCTTGGGTTAGCAGTAATCAAAATAGCTACTGCTCCTGCGCCTTGAGTGTATTCGCCAGTCGAGTTGAGGTCGTATTTAGCAAAATCGGTAGTCACTACAATGGCTTTTTTGCTAGGGTTTAATGTTACAAAATCAATACAATTTTGCATAGCATCTACGCCGCCAATACAAGCAAAAGTGAAGTCAACTGCGTCACAATGTTCAAGAGTGTTTTCTCCAAATTTTTGCTCCATCAAGGCAACCAAAAATGAAGCAATAGGTTTTGAACTGTCAATACTGCTCTCTGTTCCTACGTAAATGCGAGCAATTTCATTTAAGTCGAGTTTTTGTTCCTCGATTAATTTTGTCAAAGCATTGGCGCCAAAAACCACGGTGTCTTGATGGGTGTCAGGCAAGGTCATTTTAAGAAGTCCCAAACCTTTTTCTAGTTTTTCAGGATCAATATTTCGGGCTTTTGCAAGTACCGCTATCGGTAAATGAATTTTTGCTACGTCAAAAGCGAGTGCGTCTATTCCTATTTTCATTGTGTTTTTTTTGGATATAAAATTAAAAATTAGCTTGGTAGCAACTTCTTTTTACAAAAACAAAAACGATAATATGCCAAATTTTTACGGATTTAAATTCGATTCTAAAGTAAAATTATAGATATCATAATTAATGTGATTTTTAATGAGGATAGCATCAATTTGGAAAAAGTCAGACTTTAGTATTTTTTGACTTTTGTTCAACTAATAAACACGATATTAGGGTCTTAAGTATTGGTTTATAGGAAATTAAACGAGAATCTGGCTTAACACTTTAAAATCATTATAAATTATAGCGAAAAGGTTGTAGTTCTTTTTCAATTGCCCTATTTTTGTATGATTTTTTAAATTAATTCACACTAAATCTTATGGCAAAATCTGCATTATTAAAGTCATCGATAGCAAAAAAAGTCGCTATGGCGCTTTCTGGACTTTTCTTAATTTTATTTTTAGCACAACATTTTTTTATAAACAGTACCTCGGTTTTTAGTCCTGATACTTTTAACTCTATTTCTCATTTTATGGGAAATAATCCATTGGTACAGTTTGTAATTCAGCCAATTCTTATTGTTGGTGTTATTTTTCACTTTATTATGGGTATCGTTTTAGACTTTCAGAACAAAAGTGCAAGACCTATCAAGTATGTAAAAAATAACGGTGCGGCTAGTTCATCGTGGGCATCAAGAAACATGATCGTTTCAGGTTTGGTAGTTTTAGCGTTCATTTTGTTGCATTTTTACGATTTTTGGGTTCCAGAAATGGTATACAAGTATGTTGATTTTCAGCCGCTTGACGAAACTCGTTATTTTGGTGAATTGCAACACAAATTTGTAGACCCTATTCGTACAGCCATTTACTGTGTTTCTTTTGTGTTGTTGTCGTTGCACTTATGGCACGGTTTCAATTCTTCGTTCCAATCAGTTGGATTTAACAACAAATACTCAAGAGCATTACATAAATTGGGATATGCGTTTGCAATTGTAGTTCCTTTCGGCTTTATTTTCATTGCATTATTTCATCATTTTAATCATTAATATTAAATTATAAATGGCTTTAGATTCAAAAATACCAAATGGTCCAATAGCGGACAAATGGACAAATTATAAAAATCACATCAATTTAGTTAACCCAGCGAACAAACGTAATATTGATATTATTGTTGTAGGTACTGGACTTGCGGGAGGATCTGCTGCTGCAACTTTAGCTGAATTAGGATATAACGTTAAAACTTTTTGCTTTCAAGATTCACCACGTCGTGCGCACTCTATCGCTGCACAAGGAGGTATCAACGCTGCAAAAAACTATCAAGGTGATGGTGACTCAACTTTCCGTTTGTTTTATGACACGGTAAAAGGAGGAGATTACCGCTCTAGAGAGGCAAACGTTCACAGACTTGCAGAAGTTTCTGTAAACATCATTGACCAATGTGTAATGCAAGGTGTGCCTTTGGCTCGTGAGTACGGTGGTTTGCTAGACAACCGTTCTTTTGGAGGAACGTTGGTGGCTAGAACTTTTTACGCAAAAGGACAAACAGGACAGCAGTTATTATTAGGAGCATATTCTGCAATGAACCGTCAAATTGGTCGTGGTAAGATTAAATCATACACACGTCACGAAATGCAAGATTTAGTTCTTGTTGACGGAAAAGCAAGAGGAATTATTGCTCGTAACTTGGTTACAGGAGGGCTGGAGCGTCACTCTGCACACGCAGTTGTAATTGCTTCTGGAGGATACGGAAACGTGTTTTTCTTGTCAACTTACGCTATGGGAAGTAACGCTACTGCAGCATGGAAAGTACACAAAAAAGGAGCTTTCTTTGCTAACCCTTGCTACACACAAATTCACCCAACTTGTATCCCAGTTTCTGGAGATCACCAGTCTAAATTGACTTTGATGTCTGAGTCATTACGTAACGACGGACGTATTTGGGTACCTGCAAAATTAGAGGATGCACAAGCTATTCGTGAAGGGAAATTGAAACCAACACAAATCGCTGAAGAAGATAGAGATTACTACTTAGAGCGTCGTTACCCTGCGTTTGGTAACTTAGTACCTAGAGATATCGCTTCGCGTGCTGCTAAAGAAAGATGTGATGCTGGTTTTGGTGTGAACAAAACAGGTGAGGCAGTTTACTTAGATTTTGCTGCAGCAATCGAGCGTTACGGAAAAGAACAAGCTTATGTTAAAGGTCTTGATGCTAATGACAAAGCGTTGGTAACAAAATTAGGAGCTGCTATCGTAGCTAATAAATACGGAAACTTATTCCAAATGTATGAGAAAATCGTTGACGAGGATCCGTACACAACTCCAATGATGATTTACCCAGCAGTACACTATACTATGGGTGGTATTTGGGTTGATTATAACTTACAAACTACAATTCCGGGATGTTTCAGTATTGGAGAAGCTAACTTCTCTGACCATGGAGCTAACCGTCTTGGAGCTTCTGCTTTAATGCAAGGTTTGGCTGATGGATACTTTGTATTACCATACACAATTGGTGATTACTTAGCACCAGACATTAAAACGGGTAAAATTCCAACTGATTTACCAGAGTTTGAAGAAGCTGAGAAAAACGTAAAAGCGCGTATTGATAAATTTATCAATAACAACGGTACACATTCTGTAGATTATTTCCATAAGAAATTAGGAAAAATCATGTGGAACAAAGTAGGTATGGCGCGTAACGCAAAAGGTTTGACTGAAGCTATTGAAGAAATTGCAGCTTTAAGAGAAGAGTTTTACAGAGATGTAAAAGTTCCTGGAGATGCATACAGTTTTAACCAAGAGCTTGATAAAGCTGGTCGTGTTGCTGATTTCCTTGAATTAGGAGAGCTTTTCGCTAAAGATGCATTGCACCGTAACGAATCTTGTGGAGGTCACTTCCGTGAAGAATACCAATCGGAAGATGGTGAAGCACAACGTGATGATGAAAATTTCGCTTACGTTGCCGCTTGGGAGTATGTTGGAAAGCCTAGTGAAGCTATCTTACACAAAGAGCCGCTAGTGTACGAAAATGTTAAACTAGTAACGCGTAGTTATAAATAGGAATCTGTCCTAGAGTTAAAAATGGTTTGAAATCCACTTTAGCTCTCTGACTTTCAAACGAAAGAAAATATGAAACTTACATTAAAAATATGGCGTCAAGCCAACGCCAAAGCAGAAGGTAAAATTGTTGAGTATCCGTTAGATGGTATCGAAGAGGACATGTCTTTCCTTGAAATGCTTGACGTTTTAAACGAAGGTTTAATCAACAAAGGAGAATTACCAGTATCTTTTGACCACGATTGTCGTGAAGGAATTTGTGGTTCTTGCTCTTTGTATATCAACGGTGAAGCTCACGGTCCAGACAGACGTGTACCAACTTGTCAATTGCACATGAGAATGTTCAAAGACGGTGATACCATTTTTATCGAGCCTTTTAGAGCGAAAGCTTTTCCAGTAATCAAAGATTTAGTTGTTGACAGAAGTGCTTTTGACAGAATTCAACACGCAGGTGGTTTCGTTTCAGTAAATACTTCAGGTAAACCAACAGATGCTAATGCAATTTTGATTCCTAAACACGATGCTGACAGGGCTTTTGATGCTGCAACTTGTATTGGTTGTGGAGCTTGTGTTGCAAGTTGTAAAAACTCATCGGCAATGTTGTTCGTGTCTGCTAAAGTATCTCAATATGCTTTGTTGCCACAAGGTAAAGTTGAGGCTGCTGATCGTGTATTGAACATGGTTGCACAAATGGATGCCGAAGGTTTTGGTAACTGTACCAATACTGGTGCGTGTGAAGTAGAGTGTCCAAAAGGAATTTCTCTAGAGAACATCGCTCGTATGAACAGAGAATACTTATCTGCTAGTTTAAAAGGATAATTTATCCCCAATAATAGTTTAAAAAACGCATTCGAATAACTCGAATGCGTTTTTTGTTTTTACGAGGTGCCCTTGTTTCGGCAAAAAAAGCCTCAACTCGGTCGGGCTATTCGCTACAATCTTTTACTTCATTGCATTTCATAAAAGGATTTTCGCTGCTATCCCTCACCCAAAATAAGCTTTTTACTAAGAAATCATCTTTAAAAGATAAACCTGTCATCTTTCAAATAAATCCTTTTTTTTTATCTTTAGCCAAAACAAAAACCAATGCAAGTAAGCTTTATTCAATCGCCCCTAGTTTGGGAGAACCCACAAGCCAATCGTGACTATTTTACAGATGCAATAGCAGCTGTACCAGTAGAAACCAACTTAATTGTACTGCCTGAAATGTTTACCTCGGGATTTACTATGAATCCGCAAGCCGTTGCCGAAAGCATGCAGGGAGAAACGATTCAATGGTTGCAACTTTTGGCGCAAAGCCGAAATTGTGCCATCACAGGAAGCTTGGTTATTACAGAGGGCGATCAATATTATAACCGTTTGGTGTTTGTATATCCGTCAGGTGTAATTCAATCGTATGATAAAAAGCATTTATTTACCCTGTCTGGAGAGCACGAGGTATATACTGCTGGAACTGATAAAGTGGTTGTAGAGTACATGGGTTGGAGAATTTGTCCTTTTATTTGCTACGATCTCAGATTTCCTATTTTCTCACGAAACAATGTCAATTATGATTTGCTGTTGTATGTGGCAAGTTGGCCCAAAACAAGAACCAATGCTTGGGATATTTTGCTCCAAGCACGTGCTGTTGAAAATATGTGTTACGCTATTGGAGTAAACCGTATTGGCACAGATGCAAATGGTTACGAATACATCGGGCACTCACAAGCAATCGATTTTCTTGGTCACACATTAGTGGCCTCGAATGAGGCTGAGGGTGTTTTTACAACGATTTTGGATAAAGATGCCTTATTGGAAACTCGTCAAAAACTCAACTTCTTGAATGATCAAGACGCTTTTCATTTGCTTTAAAGCAAATTTATTTCTTTTTCTTTATTTCTTTTTTTGGTTCAGGAATGTAGGGTAAGCTTAAATCAAAGGTTTGGTTAACATCCCAATTTGTTCTGATTTCAATTATTTTTGATAGGTAGATTACCTCTTCTGCTTGTCGTTTTTCTAAAAAGGAACCTGAGTCCCATTCTTTATTTGCGTTGGTATCGTATATGGCGCGTAAAGAGTATAGTGCTGGTTCTAGAAGGTTGAAGTTAATCGTATTGGCCTCAGTTGTGTATTCTGTGGCTAGCACTTCTCCTTTTTCGTTTGTAAGTTCAATAAGTACCGGATATGATTTTGCATTTTGTAATTGAACAATAAGATTTCCGTAATCAGCTGCAGAACGAGTCGTTATCTTAAAACTTAAAGAGTCATTTTTTTGGTCAAAATAATCAGTTACCGCATTCGGAAGTAAGGATATAGTGTAGTTTTCTTGTTCTTCCTTTTTGAAATCTAGAAATAATTTTTGCTCAAATTCATCGTAATAACTTGTAAAGGGAACTATTGTACGGGATTTGTTAATGATGCTAATTTTACTGCCGTTCACTGTGGTTAAAGGCGTGTTGCTTTCAAATCCAAAGCGTTCTCTGAATTTTAAATCGTTCGTTTGTAATGGTGACAGTCGTAGGGTGTCCTTCTTTTGATCTTTTATTTTAAAACTGAAATTTGCTTTATACGTGCCTTTGGTCACAGCTAGTTGTAAGGAATCTGCTTTTAATGGTTTGTACCAAATTTGTAGCGAATCTTTTTTGGGGAATTTAGTCACCATGCTTTCAAGAGCTACGCTGTTGTTTCTTAAAGTAAGCATCGGTAAATCTTTTTTCGATTTAATCTTCCCTTCATGTCCCAACAATAAACGATTGCCAGAGGCTTGAACAGGTTTAAAACTTTTAAACGGAAGTGCTTCTTTGAATATTTCTAATTCATACAAGGTGTCGTTAGGTACAGTTATAAATTTGTTGATGAAGCCAATTTTGTCTGTTTTTGGATTGTATTTATTATTGCTATTTGCGTCTTTAACAGCAACCAAAAGGTATTTTCCTGCTTTTAAGTTTTCGAATTTAAAACTTTTTAAACTGTCAAGAGTATTGGTTACGTAGCGTGGGGCTTCTTTATACACGATGGAGTCTGTGTATTTTTCATTTGCATCATAAAGCATTACTGATACAAATGGTTCTACTTTTTTGTCAATTGCGCTTTTTACGATGCCGCTCAATTGTAAAGAATCAATATATGAGCCAGTAGAAAAAACATATTTGAACTGATTCAACGGATTTCCTTCGTTATTATCGGCTATACTTTGCCCGAAATTAAAGCTATAAGTTGTATTGGGTTGTAACGTATCTTTAATTTTAATTGTAATGGTTTTACTAGCCGTTGTGGGCAAAATTAGCGGGTCGTTTTTCATTGGCGGAGACACGATCAACTGTTTTGAAAGGTTTTTCAATTTGATATTTTCGTCAAACACCAATTTGATTTCATTTCCTTTAAATTCAGTTTTAAAATTTTCAGGAAAACTTACTTTTAGTACGGGAGCAATAGTGTCTTTTAGCCCACCAGTTATGGAGCCGCGTTTGGCGCATCCAATGATTATAAAAAGTGATAAAAGACTAATATACCTCCAATTGATTTTAAACATGTTTGCTCGAATTTTAAAATACAAAATAACAATTATAATTCTTGCAACCGAAATTTTTATACAATTATTGTGAGCTTATAGTTTACAATTGAGATTTATAAAAATCACTAAAAAAAATGGGTACACATTCCCTAAATTTGTCGCCAGTAGCACGCCTTGTATAGGTAAGTGTTTCTTTCATTCTAATTAGTAAAAATTAATCATGAGAAAAATTGAACATATAGGTATTGCAGTTAAGGATTTAGAGGTTTCCAACTTAGTTTTTGAAAAATTATTTGGGGCCCCAGCCTACAAATTTGAAGAGGTGTTAAGTGAAGGTGTTACAACTTCATTCTTTCAAAGCGGACCAAACAAAATTGAATTATTAGCGGCTACGCATGCGGATAGTCCCATTGCAAAATTTATTGAGAAAAAAGGTGAAGGTATTCATCACATTGCCTTTGATGTGGAAGATATTGTTGCTGAGATTTCCCGATTAAAAAACGAGGGTTTTGTGGTGTTGAATGAAACTCCTAAAAAGGGAGCTGATAATAAATGGGTAGCTTTTTTACATCCCAAAAGCACCAACGGTGTACTAATTGAATTATGTCAAGAAATAAAATAATTAAAATGTAAGACTACTAGCTTGCTAGTAGTCAAGTAGTTTTAAATACTTGTGTTTGTGTTATTGTTTATTATTAAAAACAAGCGCAAAAATATTTGGAGCAAATGAAAAATAATGGTAATATTGCAAGCTCTAAACCGGTCCTATAGCTCAGCTGGTTAGAGCACCTGACTCATAATCAGGTGGTCCCTGGTTCGAGCCCAGGTGGGACCACTGTAAAAACCTCCAAATTTAATTTGGAGGTTTTTTTTTAAACCAAACAGAGGTATTCTTCGTAAATGAGGTGGAACGATTAAAAAAAGAGTATTAAAAACTTAATAGATTTTTTTTTATCGTAAAAATTGTTATTTTTGGGCATTATGGAAGGTAAGGTAAATAAATTTTATTTTTTAATTTTAATAGTAGCAAGTTTTAGTGCTGCTGTTGCGCAGCCTTTGATTCCTCCTCCGCCACCTGGTGAGCCCGAGCCAGTTTTATCTGTGAGCCAGTATTTGGATTATATAGCTTTAATTGCCGTATTTTTTGGAATGTATATTTTATATCATCATAGAAAAAACAAAACCCTTTAGTCTCCTAAAGGGTTTTGTTTTTTTAATTTGCCTGGTGTAAGCGAGCAACATATTTGCCAATTACATCAAACTCTAGGTTTACTTTAGTTCCAATTTCAAAACTTTTAAAATTGGTGTGCTCATAGGTATACGGAATAATGGCAACGCTAAACTGATTTCTTTTCGAGTTTACAACGGTTAAACTCACTCCGTTTACAGTAATTGATCCTTTTTCTATAGTTAGATTATTCAATGTAGGGTCGTATTCAAAGCTGTATTTCCAGCTACCATTCGTTTCTTCTGCCTCTATACAAGTTCCAACTTGATCAACGTGCCCTTGTACAATATGGCCATCAAGACGATCTCCTAATTTCATAGCGCGCTCCAGATTAACTAAGTCACCTATGGTCCAGGTGGATAAATTAGTTTTCTGTAACGTTTCATCAATTGCGGTAACCGTGTAACTATTGTCGTTAATAGCAACTACGGTCAAACAAACGCCATTATGAGCAACACTTTGGTCGATTTTTAGTTCGTTCGTTATAGCGGCTTCAATAGTGATGTGTACGTTTGAGTTTTCTTTTTCTATTTCTTGGATGGTTCCAAGTGTTTCTATGATTCCTGTAAACATTTCTTATTTTAATTTACTAAATTTGTCCTTCAAAATTAGCAATAAATAACGGTAAGTCATGGTGAAAAAAGCAGAAAATATATTGGTAGGAATTTCTATTGGAGATTTAAACGGTATTGGAAGCGAGGTGGTGTTAAAAACATTCGAAGATGCTCGTATGTTGGAGTTGTGCACGCCAATTATTTTTGCTAATGTGAAGTTGTTATCATTTGTTAAAAAATCATTTCAATCAACTACTACTTTGCACGGTATCGATAAGTTAGATCAAGCAATTCCTGGAAAAATTAATGTGCTCAATGTTTGGAAGGAAGGGGTAGATGTTCGTTTAGGTCAGTCCGATGAGAAAGCAGGTGAATATGCCATAAAATCCTTTATAGCGGCTACTGAAGCTTTAAAAGAGGGTGCTATTGATGTTATGGTAACTGCGCCGATAAATAAATACAACATACAATCGGAAGCATTTCAATTTCCGGGTCATACCGATTATTTGAATCAAGAGTTTGAAGGTGACGCCTTAATGTTGATGGTGCAAGATAATTTGCGAGTGGGTTTACTCACTGATCATATACCATTGAGTGAAGTTGCGGCGCATTTGACAGAGGAATTAATTGTAAAAAAAATTGAAACTATTAAACGAACATTGATTCAGGATTTTAGTATCAATAAACCAAAAATAGCAGTCTTAGGGTTGAATCCGCATTGTGGAGATGGAGGTGTGATAGGTAACGAAGACGATGCTATTTTAAAACCTGCGCTACGCAAATTGTTTGACAAAGGAACATTAGTTTTTGGACCATTCCCAGCAGATGGTTTTTTTGGGAGTAATCAATATGAAAAGTACGATGCGATCATTGCAACTTATCACGATCAAGGCCTAATTCCATTTAAAACTTTATCGTTTGGTAAAGGAGTTAATTTTACTGCAGGTTTACATAAAATTAGAACTTCACCTGATCACGGGACGGCTTATGATATTGCAGGTAAAGGCATTGCTGACTATAACTCTTTTAAAGAGGCTGTATATTTGGCTATCGATATATTTCATTCTAGAAATCAGTATGCAGAAATTAGTGCAAAACCACTTAGAATAAAAGAAAAGTAGTTGTCAACAAAAAAAAGTGAATAACATTATTAGATTTGCAATAAATTTATATCTTTGCACTCCCGTACTGAAAGCTCAGTTAAGGCTCAAATTGCTGTTGAAATGAAGAACACAAAAGAATTTTTAATACCTTTTATAGGATTAAAGCTAGGGAAACATCATTTTGAATATCAAATCAGTAATGCGTTCTTTGAAATCTTTGATTATGATGAATATCAAAATTCAGATATCAAAGTAAATGTGGTTTTAGATAAGAAAAGCACGCTTTTAGAGTTGAATTTTAAACATAAAGGAACCGTTAACGTTCCTTGCGATTTGACAGGAGAAGATTTTGATTTGCCAATCAAAGGCAAAATGAAATTGATTGTTCGTTTTGGAGAAGAATTCAATAACGACAATGAAGAATTATTGATTTTGCCACACGGAGAATTTGAGGTAAATATTGCACAATACATATATGAAATGATTGTATTGTCAGTTCCCTTTAAACGTGTGCACCCAGGAATAAAAGATGGAAGTTTAAATACTGAAGCCTTGACCAAGCTCAATGAGCTAAGCATAAACGAAGAAAAAGAAGAATACAACGAAGAAGAAAATATTGACCCACGTTGGGACAAATTAAAGAAACTATTAACGGATAAATAATATAGTAAAATGGCACATCCAAAGAGAAAAATCTCGAAAACAAGAAGAGATAAGAGAAGAACACATTACAAAGCTACTGCAGCACAAATAGCTACTTGTCCTATTACAGGTGAGGCGCACTTATACCACAGAGCATACTGGCACGAAGGTAAAATGTACTACAGAGGGCAAGTTGTTATAGATAAATCTGTAGCTGTTGCTTAATACATTTTAGCAAATGATATTCGAACTCTCACATCGTGAGAGTTTTTTTGTTGGTTAAAATTTTCATTAATTATCAGGTTCTATATCAAGTAGATGGAAATTTTTTCGTAATTTTCGAGTCTTTTAAAAAAAATCAAATGGCAACATTTGGCCAGTAATAAATGCATAAAATGAATACAATCACAGCCGCAATAACCGCTGTTGGAGCCTATGTTCCTGACTTTGTTTTGAGTAACAAAGTATTAGAAACCATGGTTGACACCAATGATGAATGGATTACTTCTCGTACTGGAATTAAGGAAAGAAGAATCTTAAAAGATGCTGATAAAGGAACCTCTTTTTTGGCTATTAAAGCAGCTCAAGATTTATTAGCCAAAGCTAATTTGGATCCTCTTGAAATTGACATGGTAATCATGGCTACCGCAACACCTGATATGCCTGTGGCTTCTACAGGAGTATTTGTAGCAACTCAAATTGGCGCAACAAATGCTTTTGCCTATGATTTGCAAGCCGCTTGCTCAAGCTTTTTGTACGGGATGTCAACAGCTGCAGCGTACATACAATCAGGTAGGTACAAAAAAATACTTTTAATTGGGGCTGATAAAATGTCTTCAATCGTAGATTATACGGATAGAGCAACTTGTATTATTTTTGGTGATGGTGCAGGAGCAGTTTTATTTGAACCTAATCATGATGGACTTGGATTACAAGACGAGTACCTGCGAAGTGATGGAGTAGGAAGAGATTTCTTAAAAATCGATGCAGGTGGATCAATCACTCCAACTTCTCTTGAAACGGTAAGAGATAACAAGCACAGTATTTTTCAAGACGGGAAAACAGTTTTCAAGTATGCAGTGACAAATATGGCTGATGCTAGTGAATTAATTTTACAAAGAAATAATTTGACTAATCAGGATGTATCTTGGTTAGTGCCACATCAAGCTAACAAACGTATCATTGATGCAACGGCTAATAGAATGAATCTCGAGGAGTCTAAAGTATTAATGAATATTGAAAAATACGGTAACACAACTTCTGCCACTTTGCCATTAGTGTTGCATGATTTTGAACATTTACTTAAAAAAGGAGATAATATAATATTTGCTGCTTTTGGTGGTGGATTCACTTGGGGATCTATTTATCTAAAATGGGCTTACGACAAAAAATAAATTTAAACTAAAAACAAATAATCATGGATTTAAAAGAAATTCAAAATCTAATCAAATTTGTAGCAAATTCTGGTGTTGCAGAAGTTAAATTAGAAATGGATGATGTAAAAATCACTATTAGAACTACTCTAGAAGGTAATGTAACTGAGACTACTTACGTACAGCAAATGCCAGCTCAAGCTGCACTTCCGCAAGCTGTAGCTCCAGTACAAATGGCCCCTGCGGCAGTTCCTGCAGAAGCTCCAGCGGCTGAAAATGCAAATTATGTGACTATTAAGTCGCCAATTATTGGAACTTTCTACAGAAAACCATCTCCAGATAAACCAATGTTTGTTGAAGTAGGAAAATCAATTGCCAAAGGTGATGTATTGTGCGTAATCGAAGCAATGAAATTATTTAACGAAATCGAGTCTGAGATTTCTGGTAAAATTGTAAAAGTATTGGTAGACGATATGTCGCCAGTAGAATTTGATCAACCATTATTCTTAGTAGATCCGTCATAAGAAATTATAAATTATAAATTACAAATTTTGAATGATGAGTTTTCGTTATTTGAAATAATTTAAAATTTAAAATTCAACATTTAAAATCTCAAAAAAAGATGTTTAAAAAAATATTAATTGCAAATAGAGGCGAAATTGCATTACGTGTTATCAGAACATGTAAAGAAATGGGCATTAAAACAGTTGCTGTTTACTCTACTGCTGATGCGGAAAGTCTTCATGTAAAATTTGCTGATGAAGCAGTTTGCATCGGGCCAGCGCCAAGCAACTTGTCCTATTTGAAGATGTCTAATATTATCGCTGCCGCAGAAATTACGAATGCTGATGCGATTCATCCAGGATACGGTTTCTTGTCTGAGAACGCTAAATTTTCAAAAATTTGCCAAGAGCACGGTATTAAATTTATTGGGGCTTCTCCTGAAATGATTGACAGAATGGGTGATAAAGCTTCGGCAAAAGCAACCATGATTGAAGCAGGAGTTCCTTGCGTACCAGGTTCGGTAGGTATTTTGGAGTCTTACGAGCAAGCCTTAGGCTTAGCAAGAGAGTTCGGATTTCCAGTAATGCTAAAAGCTACTGCTGGAGGTGGAGGAAAAGGAATGCGTGCCGTTTGGAAAGAAGAAGATTTATTGAAAGCATGGGAAAGTGCTCGTCAAGAATCAGCTGCTGCGTTTGGAAATGACGGAATGTATCTTGAAAAATTAATCGAGGAGCCGCGTCATATCGAAATTCAAGTAGTAGGTGATGCTTACGGTAAAGCGTGTCACCTTTCTGAAAGAGATTGTTCTGTACAAAGACGTCACCAAAAATTAACCGAAGAAACTCCTTCGCCATTCATGACTGACGAATTGCGTACAAAAATGGGAGAAGCAGCTGTAAAAGCAGCCGAATTCATTAAGTATGAAGGTGCTGGAACGGTTGAATTCTTGGTAGATAAGCACCGTAATTTCTACTTCATGGAAATGAATACACGTATTCAAGTGGAGCATCCAATTACAGAGCAGGTTATTGATTACGATTTAATTAGAGAGCAAATTTTAGTTGCAGCTGGTGTGCCAATTTCTGGTAAAAACTACTTACCTCAATTACACGCTATCGAGTGTCGTATCAATGCTGAGGATCCGTACAATGATTTCCGTCCTTCTCCAGGAAAAATTACTACATTACACATGCCAGGAGGTCACGGTGTACGTTTAGATACACACGTGTATTCAGGATATACAATTCCACCAAATTACGACTCTATGATTGCTAAGTTAATTACAACAGCGCAAACTCGTGAAGAGGCTATCAGTAAAATGAGAAGAGCTTTAGATGAATTCGTGATTGAGGGAATTAAAACAACAATTCCGTTCCACAGACAATTGATGGATGAGCCAGCATACATTGCGGGTGATTATACCACAGCGTTTATGGACACATTCAAAATGAATGCTCCAGAATAATTCTAAAGATAATTATATTCTAAACCTTGCAGCAATGCAAGGTTTTTTTTTGCTTTTACTTTAATAAACGACTCTAATTTGGGTAAATTTTACTCAGTTGTCTACAGATTTTACCCATAAATTCCTTAGGTTGACAATTTAGTATTTTTTTAAACATCTTAAAATGTGTTATTTATGGATAGGGCAGGTTGCTTTTTAGAATTGGTATAATTTTTCCATTATACCAAACATAAAACGTTATTAACTAACTTAAATATAACTATTATGAAAAAGTACATTTTATCAGCAGCGATTGTTTTAGGAAGTTTTGCAACTCAAGCAGCAAACACAGTAGAAGTAAACCCAGCTAGTAAATCAGTTGTTTTACAAGAAGAGTACACTGAGGTGAAATTAGAAGAAGTACCAACTGCCATAAAAGAGGCACTTAAAAAGGCATATCCAGATGCAGTTTTAGATAAAGCTTATATTAATGCAAATAAAGAGTACAAATTAGAAATCACCGTGGGTGACAAAAGAGGAAATTTATTTGCAGATGCAAATGGTAAATGGATTGAAAAATAAGATCATAAAGATCGCAATGAAATGATAATGTCAGAGACCAGAAAGCTACTGTTCACACGGATGCTCATGGCGACTAGATAGATACATAATTAGGTGGTTTTTTTATTTTTTAAAAAGAGAGATTGTATATGTATAATCTCTCTTTTTTTATTTAAAAAACGGACTAATAACAGCAAAAATAGCTGTATTTTAGCAGTAAAGTAAATAATGCAATGGCTAGAATATTATTGATCGAGGACGACGTACCTTTTTGCAAAATTCTTGAGAAATTTTTGATAAAAAAATCATTTGAAGTAGTAACAGCTTTTTCAGCAGCCGAGGGCAAAAGCAGCCTAAAATCTGTTGATTTTGATTTGGTTATCTCTGATTTGCGATTGCCAGATTATGATGGCCTTTTGCTTTTGTCTGAAATAAAATCAGATTTTCCTAACCTGCCCGTTTTACTCATGACCGGCTATGCTGATGTAAATACTGCGGTAAAAGCGATCAAAAATGGCGCTACAGATTACATTTCAAAACCTTTTAATCCTGAAGAAGTTTTAATAGTAATTGCAAATGCGTTAGCTCAAGAGCCTTCTGATGAAACAGTGTTGTCCAGCGTTCCGACTAAACCTAAAAAACAAGTTCAAAGCACTCCTTCAACAACCTTCGTAAAAGGAATTTCAAAAGCTTCTCAAAAATTAGCTGAGTATATTCAGCTCGTGAGTCCAACTAATATGTCAGTGCTTATCATTGGCGAAAGCGGAACGGGTAAAGAGGTTATTGCTAAAAGTATTCACCAAAACAGTACCCGAAAAGATACTCCTTTTATTGCCGTCGACTGCGGTTCAATACCGAAAGAATTGGCTGCGAGTGAATTTTTTGGACATGTAAAAGGTTCTTTTACCGGCGCTATTCATGATAAGGTTGGTTTTTTTGAAGCTGCTAATAACGGAACTGTTTTTCTAGACGAAATTGGGAATTTATCATATGAGAATCAAATTCAATTGTTGCGCGCCTTACAAGAACGCAAGATAAAACCTGTTGGTAGCAACAAGGAGATAGCGGTTGATATTCGCATCATTACAGCTACAAATGAAGATTTAAGAGAGGTCGTTAAAAAAGGAGATTTCCGAGAGGATTTGTACCACAGAATTAATGAATTCTCGATTCATTCGCCATCTTTGGTAGAGCGAAATGAAGATTTGATGCTTTTTGCCGATTTTTTCCTCGAAAAAGCCAATCAAGAATTACAAAAAGACGTTTTAGGATTTTCTCCTGAAGTTATTTCTATTTTTCAAAAATACAAGTGGCCAGGAAATTTAAGAGAACTGCAAAACTGTATTAAGCGTGCGACTTTGTTAACGCAGGGTGACTTGGTACAAAAGGAAGCATTGCCTGCTGAGTTTTTTCAAGAGGATGCCACCATCAACGCAGATTTTTCCTTATCGGAAAACGAAAAAGAAACCATTCTTGAAGCGCTTGCAAGAACCAATCAAAATAAAACAGAGGCTGCCAAATTGCTTCAAATCAACAGGAAAACATTATACAATAAGTTGAAGTTGTACAATATCAATTAATTTCTTTTTTGAGTAAAACAAACAGAGCGTTCATTTTTATGCTCAATTCATTTGCCAAGGCAACTGCATCTATTGAATCATAGGATTCTCTTTCTAATTGATCCAAAATCGTGCTGCTGTGGTGCGCTTTTATTTGCTTGAACATCGGACTCATTTTATGCGCGATGTTTTGCACTTCAGCCGCATTTTTGTTTTCTATCGCGTAATTCAAAAGGGCTACATTTTCTATTGAACTTGTCATAAAATTTTCAAGAATTTCTCGTAATTCATCGTCCTGATCTGGTAAAAAAGCTCTTAATTCTTTTAACGAAAACAGTTTTGTAACTGTTTTTTCTCTCGCTTTTTTGGTTGATGTTGTAGGTATTTCACGCTGATTTAAAATAGCGCTTATGGTTTTAAGTAAAATTTTAGGTGTGTATGGCTTGTAAATTACAGTACTAAAACCAGCATCAAGATAGTAGCTTTTATCCAAGTCATTGCGTCCTGTTACGGCAATAGTAGGTTGCTTTTTGGAATTATATTCGGTACTTTTTTGAACACTTCGCAGTAGTTCAAATCCATCCATAACGGGCATTTGTATGTCGGTAATTATAAAGTCGTAACTGTGCTGCTCCATCCACAGTAGGGCTGCATTGGCTTCTTGAAAAGGAAAAACGATATAGTTATTGTTTCTTAAAACCTCGGTTGTTAGTTGTAATAAATTGCAGTCATCGTCTATTAAAACACCTATTTTCTTATCACCTGATATTTCTATTTTGTCTTCAGTATTTTCAGTTAACACCGGAGCAAATAGTAGCGGCAACGTAATTGTAAATGTGCTGCCCTGACCAAGTGTGCTATTTAGCTGTAAATCGCCTCCGAGAATTGCTGCCATTTTTTTAGAAATGGTTAGTCCAAGACCTGTTCCTCCGTACTTTTTTTCGATTTGGTCATTGGCTTGTGTGAATTCTTCAAAAATGATTTCCTGATTTTCTGTCGCAATTCCTATTCCGCTATCTGCAACTGAAATGCGAATGTTTTCAAGCGCTTCATCAACTTGTGCCGAAATTTTGATGGTTCCTTTTTCAGTAAACTTATATGCGTTTCCTATCAGGTTGGTTAAAATTTGACGCAAGCGAAATGGATCACTTAAAATAGGTTGTTGCAATTTTGGGTCAATCTCGAGTTTCAATTCGATATCTTTTTGTGCGTAAATGGCTTGAACGCTTACTGCTACTTCTTGAATGTTTTTAGAAAGTGAAAACGGAATTTTTTCGATGGTAATTTTTCCTGCCTCGATTTGAGTAAAATCAAGTAAATCTTGTACTAATTGCGCAATATAATCGGAGGAACCTTTGATGTTTTTGGCAAAATGAATTTGCTTGTTGCTGAGTTCAGAATTACTTAATAATTCAGAATAGCCCATGATGGTACTCAAAGGTGTTTTTAAATCATGGCTCACGGTAGCAATCAGTTGTTCTCTGCTGCGAAGTAATTTTTTGGCCTTAAGGTTGGCTGCTTCGAGCTGCTTTTTATACAATTGCGATTTAGAGAAATCATTCAAAATTGCAATTAAAAATGCCATGGTTAAGATCAAACCAATAATAGCAGCGCTGGTTACAATTCGATTGGTTTTTTGTAAAGAGGCTTCTCTTTTTAAATAATTGCTTGCTGAGCTGCGAATAATTTCTTTTTCGATACTGCCCAAAACTTGACGCAATTGATCTGAAATTGACAATTCATTTTGCAGTAATTTTTTTTCCTCGGCACTTACTAACTTTTTCTTGGTACTCGTTTTAGTTTGTACTTGATTCAAAAGCTTTTTGGATACACTTACAATTGAATCAGATTCTTTCTTGCTTAATGTATTTGTACTATCGTCAGGAATATTTTGATTGAGATACGCTACATATTTTTTCAACACATTACGCTCGTAATCTCCCATTTTATTCGGATTTTGTACAAAATCTTCTAATTGCAACTTACGCAATGACGATTGCATTTTGGTTAAGTCGGTAATGGCAGTGCTTACGGCTTGTTCGTCTTCTGATTTACTTTTAATCGCTTTTAACTTCAGGATATTTTTGGTTTTTTTAGCTATTAGTACCTGAACACTGTCTAGTAATTTAATTTGCTTAGGTGTATTTACAGCTTTTTTTAGCGAATCAATTGCGGCGGTTAGCGCATTGGTTTGTTTCAAATAGTTGTTGTAATCGCCATTTTGGCCTGATTGTACCGCAGCACGACCCATACTTTCTGTTTTGTATAAATCAGCAAGTACATTACTAACTTGTAAAACGGCACTATTATTTGAGGAAGGATTGTTATCTATTGTTGAAAAACGCTGGTTTTCTAGGTACAAAAACCAAGCTACGCTACCAAATAATAGTATCAAAAGGAGATAGCCTAGGAGCACTTTAACAGGGATGTAGTTTAATTTGAAATCCATTCTTCAAAGTTAAAAATTAGTACACACTTTTAAGTTAAGATATTCCAAATAGTGAGTTGTTTATAAAAAATAACCCCACAAAAAGTGAGGTTATAGTCATCTGATTTATAAAGTTTCCTTCAGCCATTTAAAAAATTCGTACTGCCAGACTTGTGCATTTTGTGGTTTCAGTACCCAATGATTTTCTTCGGGAAAATACAAAAATCTACTTTTAATACCACGCAGTTGTGCAGCCTGAAACGCTTCTTGACCTTGGCCAGTTGGCACTCTAAAATCTTTTCCACCTTGAATAATCAAAATAGGGGCATTCCATTTGTCAACAAAATTGATCGGATTAAAAGTTGTGTATGCTTTTTGCGCTACAGCATTATTTTTATCCCAATACGGCCCTCCAAAATCCCAATTCGTAAAAAACACTTCCTCAGTGGTGCCGTACATGCTTTGGGTGTTAAAAATACCATCGTGAGCAATAAAAGTTTTGAAACGGTTGTTGTGAATTCCTGCCAAGTAAAAAGCCGAATAACCGCCATAACTAGCACCCACACAACCTAAACGCGTTTTGTCTACATAACCTTCTTTAGCCACATCATCAATTGCTGCTAGGTAATCATCCATTACTTGACCACCCCAATCGGTACTAATTTTTTCATTCCACTCTACGCCATGTCCTTGCATTCCGCGACGGTTTGGTGCTACAACAATGTAGCCGTTTGCAGCCATTAATTGCAAATTCCATCGGTAGGAATAAAATTGTGTCAAGGCAGATTGTGGTCCGCCTTGGCAATACAATAAAGTTGGGTATTTTTTTGAGGCATCAAAATTAGGTGGCAATACAACCCAAACAAGCATTTTTTTGCCATCTGTTGTAGTAACATATCTTTTTTCGACCGTACTTAATTGTAATGATTTGTATGTAGCAGTGTTAACTTCCGTAAGTTGTTGCCAAGTTTTTTTCTTGAAATGATACGAGAAGAGTTCTGCTGCATGATTCATATCTGTTCTTGAGACTACTATTGTCTCTCCAATTACTCCAACCAAATCATTTACATCAAAAGCGCCGCTTGTAATTTGACGTACCGTGATGGCAATACGCGTAACGCCCGGAAAGTTGACTTCAAAAAGTTGTTTGGTTCCATCAACTGCAGCTGTGAAATATACTTTGCTGCCATCCGGACTCCACATAAAACTATCTACGCTACCGTCCCAATTGGCAGTTAAGTTCATTTTGGCACCATTAAAAAGAACGATAATGTCATTTTTATCCGCCTCATAACCATCGCGTTTCATTTGTAAATAGGTCAAATGTCCTTTTGGTGAAAATTGTGGTGCGGTATCGTAACCTTTATTTTCGGCAGTTAAATTGGTGGTTAATCCTGTTTCTAAATTGTATTCAAACAAATTAGTATCGGTAGAAATAGCGTAATTAGTACCTGCTTTTTTCTTGCTAACGTACACAATACGCTTGCTATCTGGCGACCAAATATAATCTTCATCGCCACCAAAAGGTTTTTGAGGGCTATCAAAATTTTCGCCTTTCATGATATCAATTCCCGTTGCGCCTTCTTTGTTTTCTTTGTAAAAAACATGGTTGTAGCTGCCTTCGTTCCAACTGTCCCAATGACGGTAATTCAAACCATCATAAATTTGTACGTCAGAATTTTGCAAAGCGGGATAAAAATCTTTTCCATGAACATTTTCAATCTTTACGGCTTCGTCATAAACGATGTATTGGCCGTTTGGCGAAATGTTTTTGTTGGGTAAAATTGCTGTTGTCGACTTTAATTCCACGGCAGTGCCACCACTTACAGGAATGGTGTATCGCTTGCTAACGGATTTGTTGGAAGCTACATCAGGAGTGCTCACTTGGTAAACTATGTTTTTACCATCTTTTGATAAGCCTAATGGAGTTACGCGGCCCAATTTCCAGAGCAATTCAGGTGTCATTACATTTTGTGCCATAGTATTTAAACTCAACATTAATAAAGGGAGAAACAGTATTTTTTTCATTCGAACAATTATTTTTGGATGCTAAAATTAGCCATTTTTTTTCGATTGAAGATGCTTCATCAGCTGTTTCTATTGGGTTTTTAAACTAGTTTGGCTGAATAAATTGGTGTTCAATGTGTTACTTTTTTGCAGTAAAGCTCCAGATAAAGATTAATTTCTTTCCTGTAATTAGCTTTAAAAAAGTATTATTTTTATAAAAAATTTTGAAAATGGATTTGAGTTATTGGGAGTTGAAAAATTGGTTTACAAAAGTAGATTACACCATCGTAGGCAGCGGAATCGTGGGTTTGCATACTGCGTTGCGCTTGCGCGAAAGATTTCCAGAGAGTAAAATTCTAGTTTTAGAAAAAGGAATGTTACCACAAGGCGCTAGTACCAAAAATGCTGGTTTTGCTTGCTTTGGAAGTATTTCGGAGATTATCGATGATTTGAATTCGCATTCGGAAGAAGAGGTGATCCAACTCATCCAAAAACGTTGGCAAGGCTTACAGCTTCTTCGTAAAAATTTGGGAGATGCCGCAATTGACTTTAAACCTTTTGGAGGTTATGAGTTGTTTTTACAAGATGATGAAAGTACTTTTCAAGAATGTATTTCGAAGCTACCTTTTATAAACGAAATTTTAAGACCGCTCTTCAAGGTAGATGTTTTTGTGAAACAAGTGGATCGTTTTGGATTTCAAGGCGTACAAGATTATGTGGTATATAACCCGTTCGAAGCACAAATTGATACTGGTAATATGATGCAAGCGTTACTAAAAAAAGCAATTGCAAATGATATTCTGATTCTAAACCAACAAATAGTTACGGCCTATACAGATTTAGAAAGTGGAGTAGAAGTAGCGCTGGGCGATTTTAGTTTTGTCACTCAAAAACTTTTATTTGCTACTAATGGTTTTGCCAATTCGCTAACTCAAGGAGCTGTGCAGCCTGCGCGTGCTCAAGTGTTAATCACGCAACCCATTCCTAATTTAGATGTTAAAGGGACTTTTCATTTAGATAAAGGGTATTATTATTTCCGAAACATTGGCGACAGAATATTGTTAGGCGGCGGTAGAAACTTAGATTTTGAAACCGAAAATACCTCGCAACTAGGGCAAACAGAAATTGTACAAAAAAAATTGGAACAATTGCTAAAAGAAGTAATTTTGCCGCAATATGACTTTGAAATTGCTCATCGATGGAGCGGTATCATGGGAATGGGAAATAGCAAAAAACCAATTGTGTCGCAATTATCAAATCATGTGTATTGTGGCGTGCGTTTGGGCGGAATGGGAGTAGCAATAGGCAGTTTAATAGGAACAGAATTAGCAGATTTAGTATAATGGGAACCAAAATAGCACCAAAAAAATCAAGACAAACTAGCAAAAACCAAACGAGTACTTGGCAATCAAAACTCAGAAATTTTTTGGTGAAGGCTTTGCTTTGGTTTTTTGGTATTTCTATTTTCTTTGTTGTATTGTACAAATTTGTTCCGGTTTATTTTACTCCGTTAATGGTTATTCGCGCTATCGAAAATAAGTTTTCAGACAAAGAAGTGTATTTTAGTCACGACTGGGAACCTATTGAAAATTTATCAATGAATTTGCAAAAAGCAGTGATTGCCAGCGAGGATGGCACTTTTTTAAAACACAATGGTTTTGATTTTGTAGCCATGCAAAAAGCCTATAAAAGCAATGAACGTGGCCGAAGAATAAAAGGAGGTAGCACCATTTCGCAACAAACGGCCAAAAACGTTTTTTTATGGCAAGGTCGTAGCTATTTGCGCAAAGGTTTGGAGGCTTATTTTACTGTTTTAATTGAGCTTATTTGGGGCAAAGAACGCATCATGGAAGTATACTTAAACAGCATCGAAATGGGTAATGGAGTATATGGCGCTCAAGCTGCCGCCGAACATTGGTACCGCAAAGGAGCTTCAAGCTTGACCCCGAAACAAGCTGCCGGAATAGCCGCGATTTTACCTAATCCACGAAAGTATTCAGCAACAAGTTCATCTTCGTACATTAACAATCGCAAAACTAAAATTGTTAGGATTATGCGTTCTGTTGGCAAGATCGATTATGCTAAATAAATTATTGAAATTAAATACAGACATAAAAAAACCGCAATAACTTGAAAGTTGTTGCGGTTTTTGTTTGTGGAGAATACCGGATTCGAACCGGTCACCTCTTGCCTGCCAGGCAAGCGCTCTAGCCAAATGAGCTAATCCCCCAATCTTGTGGCAAATATATGATTTTAATTATCCAAAAAACAAATTTCCAAAAAACAAATCCATTCCTTTTTCTTAAAAATTGAAATCATGCGGTAGTTTTTTTAACTTTACCCTAAAAAATCCCTATGTCATCAATACCGTCTACAGGTTCACTTACTATAACCATCAACGCAGCAGTTGCAACACTTACATTTGGCCACCCTGCAAGCAATTCGTTCCCAAGAGTTTTACTAGATCAGTTAACCGAAGCTTTAAAAGCAATGAGTGACAATCCAGAGGTATCTGTAATTGTAATTCAAAGTGAGGGCGAAGGCGCTTTTTGTGCAGGTGCCTCATTTGATGAACTCTTGGCGGTATCCAATGAAGCAGAAGGAGCCCATTTTTTCTCTGGTTTTGCCCATCTTATCAATGCCATGCGTTCATGCTCAAAGTTGATTATTGGTCGCGTACATGGCAAAGCAGTGGGCGGTGGAGTTGGTATTGCCGCAGCCTGTGATTATGTTTTGGCGTCTACTTCGGCTGCTATTAAACTCTCTGAATTAGCAATTGGAATAGGTCCTTTTGTTATCGAACCAGCTGTTTCTCGTAAAATTGGTAAAACTGCCATGTCCGAAATGACACTTGCTGCTCACGAATGGAAGTCTGCCGATTGGGCTGTTGCCAAAGGTCTGTACGCCGCAACCTATGCCACGCAACAAGAACTTGATGCTGCCGTTGCTTCGTTTAGCACCAAATTAGCGAGTTACAATCCGGAGGCATTGTTTGAAATGAAAAAAGTACTTTGGGAAGGAACTGAAAATTGGGATACACTTTTATTAGAGCGCGCCAGCATTTCTGGAACTTTGGTTTTGTCTGAGTTTACTAAAAATGCTTTGGCACAGTTCAAAAAATAGAATGAAATAAAGTCTCATTCAAATTCATGATTTGGCAACTTAATTAAAAATAGCAAAACCCCCGAAAATTATTTTTCGGGGGTTTTTATTGGTTTACAGTTTTAGAATTTATTCTAATTAAACCGATTTTTGAGCTGTGTTTTTAGAATATTTATATCCTGCAAAAATAGCTACAAGTGCCATTGGCAAAAGGTAATCATCTATTGGTGCTGCAGGAACATCAGCTCCTTCTAGACCATCGGTTGTACCATCAGTGTCACCTGGAGTTTGTGCTAGCATGGTAACACTAGACAGCATAAATAAAGCAACGATATAAAATTGTATTACTATGTTTTTCATGATTTAATTTTAAAATTTTAATTCCAGTATCTGGTTTCTATGGGCTACAGCTTAAAAAATAGCTTTTTTAGTTACGGTTTTATTATCGTCTGAAGTAATTTGAATTAAAACAGTTTGTTTGCTTGCCGTAACGTTTTTGATACTTGCTGTATTGGCATTTACCTCTTTTTGTTCTGCTATTAAAATACCTCTTATGTCAAAAACACGAATATTTTTGATGGTATTTTTGCTGCTAGATACGTTTAACGATCCGTTTTGGTTAAATATAACTACGCTATTCTCATCAAAACTTAGAGAGTTAACATCTAAAGTTTGGCTGGTTTTGAAAGTGATTTCAAAACGTTTTTTAAAAGTACCAGCATCACTTGTAAACGTGTAAGATCCTGCTTTTAAGTTTTGCTCTGTTCCTGCTTTTAAATCTTTAAGTATAATTTCTTGATTGCCTAAGAACAAACCATCAACATGGTCTAATGCAATGGCAAAACTACCTGCTTGTTCCGCTTTAAAACTTAATGGAACAATGTCACTAAAATCAAATGGTAATCCTTTGGCTTGGATTACAAATTCTTCTCCTTTTAAAGAGCTGGTTAGCGCGGTTTGATTATCATTGATGTATCTTCCGTCTAATGTATTGTCAATTTCGCTAGTGGCGCCATCCATATACGCTACCATCATTTGGTTTACATATTCCGTACCTTTAGACAGGTTTAGCCAGATTCTATTTTTTTCTGTTTTAGCAGTTCTTAGTATTTGATTTGAATTGTTGGCAGTACGCATATTATTATTAGTAAATGCAACTGAATTTGAGATTGTTTTTACAATAAATCCTTGTCCTACTTGAATGGTTCCGTTTGGTGTGATACCACCATTTCCAGGTGTTGTTCCTACAGCTCCTGCCATCGTGTAGGTTGCATAAGCAGTTCCTGCAGCAGCATTAGTTTTTCTCCAAAAATACAATGGCTCTGTAATGCTGTTCGCTGTGATAAAAGCATCAGCGCTTATAGTAGATGGATACGGATTTCCTACAGCATTAAAAGTACCCGGAGTCAAACCTGTGATCGTAATGTCTCCATTATTTGGAACTCCTTTAAACATTCCATTCCAGGTGGTAGGAGTAGTAGGATGATCAGTCGGAACACGAATTAAGTATCCATTTCCTAATGCAAAATCAGTAGTAGCTGGAGCAGCAACGGCTACGTAGATATTTGAACTTGGATTGTAGGTGTAAAAACGATTATCTAACGTATTAGGCGAAAATGCTTTTAATTTTTGTCCACTTACTGGTGAAGACCATAAACTGTAATCCAAAAGCATGAGTAAAGCTCCGCTTCGGTTGATGGTTATAGCGCCAGTATTGGTATTGGTAGTCCCATTTTGGATAAGATTAGCATTATTTTCAAGAACGAATGAAGATTCTGTACCGTTATTAAACAAACTATTCGCTACAGAAAGATTATTTCCTGATTTTACAGTTACTGTGCTTCCAGAGTCAACGGTTAAATTACCTGCAAGACCTCTATTGCTATTGATGTTGATGCTGCTGCTGTTAAGAGTCACGTTATTAGGAATTCCAACCCCAGCTGTTGTTGCGTTGCCGGTCCATTCGTTTCCTACATTGGCACCGCCAATAACGCCATTGTATATTAGACTTGAAGCAGCTCCATAAGTAGGAGTGGCACCTGCAAGTGATCCAGTTGAATTTAATCGTAGTGTCCCATTTATAGAGGGTGTGCCTGAAAGGGTAAGGGTTCCGTTTGTTGCTAATGTAGCCCCAGCATTTACAGTAGTACTTCCCAACAATGTTTGAGATTGATTAAAAGTAACTCCGTTTGTATTTGCTATGATCGCATTTGTATTTGCAGTAAAAGTAAGTGTTCCTGCATTGTTGATGGTTTGAGCTGTTGTACCATTAAATGTTAATGAACCAACTGCAGTTGCAGGACTGAAAGACAATGTTTGTCCTGCAGCAACACTAATGTTTCCTTTAATTGAAACTGCTGAGGTAAGATTTATGTTGAGAGTCCCTGTGGTAATCGTAAGATTATCTATGGATAAAGCCCCTGTTCCAGTAGGACTCTGACTAAATCCAGTAGCCGCAATTTCAAGGTTTGCGTAGGTTCTTCCTACAAATGAGGGGGCCTGATTTACAATTAATTTAAACAAACTCCCTGTTTGAAAAACAACTACAGATGCAGGTTGAGCTTTTTGAAAAGGATTAGATCCAGCAGCCTGAATAAAAGTAGACCCACTTGCAAATACCACACTATTACTAGTTCCGCTACCAAAAACATTCCCAGTACTATTCGTGCTTTGTGTAAAAACCGCTCCATTGGTAAAAGTTAAACCATTTGCATCAACAGCAGTTATAGCATTTGGAGTAGATGCTGTTGCGCTCGAGAATGTCATAGAACCAGCAACGATCCCAGTTGCTCCTGTTCCGATGGCAATTGTCAAAGGAAACGCGCCTCCTGTAATGGCCACGTTAAGATGAGAACCACTTTCAACAGAAAAATCTGCGCCGCTTAGACTATTAGTGATGGTTAGTATTTTTGCGGGTGTAGCTGATGTATTTAAAGTTACATTAGTATTTGTCGCAATTGTAAGACCGCCTATAGTTTGTGTAGGTACATCAGTTACAATAATTGTAGCTCCATTGTTGAAAACTAAAATATCGTTAGCTGCTGGCGTATCTCTGCTTGGAGACCAGTTTGCAGCAAGACCAAAAGACGCGCTGCCTGTTTGATTCCACGTATAGGTAGTTTGTGCGTTAAGTGATGAACTCAGGCTCAAACCCAAAAAGGTGAGTAACACAAACAAAACATTGTTGAGTAAAGTTTTTTTCATAGAAAAAGTAATAAATATGTGTTAGTTAGTTTTATTAAAATAATTAAAATAAGGATAGGCACTCTCTTATCATAGAGCATGTACTATCATTCTATTTGCTTTCAAATATTTGAAAGTCAAATATATTACTAATAATATTGACAAAACAATCGGTATGTTAATTTATTGTAAATTTTGGTCGGATTTAACGTGCTTTTCTATGATATGTTTTTTAAATTTTTGGTTTTATTGGCATTTAAGTGGTTTGATGAACAAAGCTTTTACTACAAATCAAAAAATCACTAAATTTGCATCAAAATTCAAGTCTAATGAGCAATATCAGAATTACAAAACAATTTAGTTTCGAGACCGGGCATGCCTTGTATGGTTATGATGGCAAATGCAAAAACGTACACGGACACAGTTACAAATTGTCAGTAACCGTAATAGGAACGCCAATCACAGATCGTTCTAATGTAAAATTCGGAATGGTAATTGACTTCACGGATTTAAAGAAAATTGTAAAAGAAGAAATCGTTGATCAATTCGATCACGCCACAGTCTTTAACGGTACTACACCACATATTGATTTGGCCAATGAGCTTATCAATCGTGGGCATCACGTAATTCTTGTTGATTACCAACCTACGAGTGAGAATATGGTAATTGATTTTGCAAAACGCATAAGCAACAGACTTCCAGATGGAATTACACTTTTCTCATTGAAATTACAAGAAACAGAATCGTCTTTTGCAGAGTGGTTTGCTAGCGACAATATTTAATATTTAGGCCGTTTTCATGACTGTACCTCCTAACAAAAAGATTTATTTTGCCTCTGATCAGCATTTTGGTGCGCCAACGCCTGAGTTGAGTTTTCCCCGAGAACAAAAGTTTGTGGCTTGGCTAGACGAAGTAAAAAAGGATGCCGAAGCGATTTTTTTGTTAGGTGATTTATTTGACTTTTGGTTCGAATATAAAACTGTTGTTCCCAAAGGATTTGTTCGTGTTTTGGGTAAATTAGCCGAAATTCGCGACAGCGGAATTCCTATTTATTTTTTTGTCGGCAACCACGATTTATGGATGGCCGATTATTTCCAAAAAGAATTGAATATCCCCGTTTTTCATGACAATCAAGAGTATACTTTTGGTAATAAAACCTTTTTAATCGGACATGGTGATGGGAAAGGCCCTGGTGATTTAGGGTACAAACGCATGAAAAAGATTTTTACCAATCCGTTTTTTAAATGGCTTTTCAGATGGTTACATCCGGATATTGGCGTGAAATTAGCACAGTACCTTTCTGTAAAAAACAAACTGATTTCAGGCGATGAAGATGTAAAATTTCTTGGTGAAGACAACGAATGGCTGATTCTTTATTCCAAGAAAAAATTGCAAACCAAACACTACAATTACCTTGTTTTTGGCCATCGTCACTTACCAATGAAAGTATCTGTCGGCGATAATGCCGAATACGTAAACCTTGGCGATTGGATTGTGTATTTTACCTACGGTGTTTTTGATGGTGAGAATTTTGAAATTAAAAAATTCGAATCTTAATTTAAGCCTTCTCCGAATACATACTTTTCCAAATTAATGGTAAACAAAGTTCCCATTACTAAGTCTTTAACCGCTGAAAGTTCGTTCCTAGTTACTGCTAAATCTATTTGAGAATTAGGTGTTTTTAATAAGAAACGCTGGCATTGTTGCTGAAACTCGCAACTCATACACGATTTATTGTTCTCAAAACTATCTTGAATACAATTAGCAAACAGTTGTAATTCTTGCGTAGTATAGTAAAAACCCATCTCTTTAAAAATAACTTGTACGCGATCTGAAAGAAGTTGATCTTCTTTTTTCCAATAAAATGCGGTTCCTAAATGGTTCTGGTAAATTGTTTTGATATCGTGCATGAGCTACTCTTTTTTACAAAGATAATTATTATTTAAAATAATTCTAAATAATAAATTGTAAAAAAGACTTAAAATTACATTATCGAGGGTAGCTTCGCTAAATATACTTATGCCTCGCTTTTTTCATGGTCTTCGACATCTTTTTGCAGGTCTAATTTTCTGAAAGTAGGTGATACCGCTCCTGTAAAAAATACCGTAACCAAAGTCATTACACCACCAAACACTACTGCATTTACAGTACCCATAAGTTTTGCGGTCAATCCACTTTCAAAAGCGCCTAATTCGTTTGAGGATCCTACAAAAATTGAATTTACAGCTGCCACACGGCCTCGCATCGAATCCGGTGTTTTTAATTGTAAAATGGTTTGTCTAATTACAACTGAAATTCCATCGAAAAGACCACTTAAAAACAAAGCGACAACCGAAATCCAAAAAACAGAGGATAATCCAAAAACTATCATACACAATCCAAAGGCAAATACGGCGAGCAATAATTTGATTCCTGCATTTTTTGTAAACGGAATGTAGGCCGAAAGTATCAGCATTAAAAAGGCGCCAACTGCAGGTGCGGCGCGCAACACACCAAAGCCTTGTGGTCCTACTTTTAAAATGTCTTGTGCAAAAATGGGTAATAGCGCTACGGCACCTCCAAACAAAACAGCAATCATATCCAATGACAAAGCACCCAAAATGGTCTTGTTGGTAAATACAAATCTTACGCCTTCTTTCAGGCTGTCCATTATGGGCTCACCAATTTTCGGATTTAAAATAGGCTTGGTTGCTATTTGAGTTAACGCAAGCAAAGCAAGAGTGGAGCAAAAAAGCACTACTGCCATTGAACTTGGTACTCCAAACCAATTGATCGAAAAACCAGCAACTGCCGGTCCAAGTACAGAACTTATTTGCCAAACAGAACTACTCCAAGTTGCTGCATTAGGGTATATTTTTTTGGGAACAATAAGAGCCAACAAAGAGAAAATAGTTGGACCTAAGAAAGCGCGGACTGCACCGCCCAAAAACACCAAAAAGTAAATGAAATACAACAAGGTCGACTTGGATATATCTTTTGTAATTGAGGGCAAAGTACATAAGAACAAGCCTAAACTAATAACTGCAAAACCTAAAATGCATTTAACTAGAAGCCCTTTTTTTTCCTTTTGATCTACAATATGTCCGGCAAACAAAGCCATCGTTATAGCAGGAATTACTTCCATTAAGCCAATAATCCCTAGCGATAGCGGATTTTTAGTCAAACTATAAACTTCCCATTCGATAATGATAAATTGCATCGACCAACCGAAAACCATGGTAAAACGCAACAATAAAAAAATAGTAAATTCTTTGTAACGTAGCGCTGCGTAAGGATCAGTTTTGATAGTGGTCATGGTGTTATGCTTTAATATCTTTTAATCGCAATTGGGTTGTAACGGTGCCGTTCCATTCGTTTTCCTCAATGCAATAAACAGCTTGAAAGGGTTTTTGATGTGAGGTAATTTCTAATTTAGCACCAAGATTAAATCCTATTGCCGCAATGCCAGCTGAATGATTCTGTTTCACAAAAAGGCGAATATGTTCGTCCTCTTTACCCATTGGCTTGCCGTAACCAGTATCTTTTACGTTTTTGGTTAAAAATACGGGAGTCATATTTTGTGGCCCGAAAGGTTCAAATTGTTTTAAAATCCGAATAAGTTTGGGTGTGATGTCGTTAAAATCAATCTCGGCATCGATGCTAATTTCAGGAATCAATAATTCGGGCGGAATGGTTTGTTTAACCTCATTTTCGAACGCATTTTTAAACGACTCGTAGTTTTCTTCTTTTAAAGTCATACCGGCCGCATACATGTGGCCACCAAATTGTTCTAAATGTTCGGCACAAGATTCAAGAGCATTATACACATCAAATCCTTTTACGGAACGTGCCGAAGCGGCATATTTGTCGCCACTTTTGGTAAAAACTAATGTCGGTCGATAGTAGGTTTCAATTAAGCGCGAAGCTACAATTCCGATGACTCCTTTATGCCAATCTTCTTGATAAACAACGGTGGTAAAGCGCTCCGTTTCGTCATTTTCAATGATTTGCTGCAGTGCTTCTTTGGTGATGTACTTGTCTAAATCTTTGCGTTCTGCGTTATAAGCTTCAATTTCTGAGGCAAATTGTTGTGCTTGTTCAAAATCAAATTCGGTTAACAATTCAACAGCGTGATTGCCATGTTTGATGCGGCCAGCAGCATTGATGCGGGGCGCAATGATAAAGACCACATCTGTAATATCTAAAGTTTGTTTTTTTAATTGATGGATGATTGCTTTGATTCCCGGTCTAGGATTACTATTGATAACTTGTAATCCAAAATGAGCCAAAACTCTGTTTTCTCCGGTCATGGGCACAATGTCTGCAGCAATGGCGGCGGCTACTAAATCAAGGTATTCCGTTAAATCAGTTACGGTTTGGTTCCTGTTGGCGCCTAGTGCTTGAATGAGCTTGAATCCAATACCGCAACCACACAATTCATCATACGGATAATTGCAATCGTCTCGTTTTGGATCAAGTATCGCTACTGCATCGGGTAGGGTATCGCCTGGTCTGTGGTGGTCGCAAATGACAAAATCAATGCCTTTGTTTTTGGCGTAAGCCACGTGATCGATTGATTTAATACCGCAGTCTAAGGCAATAATAAGTGTAAAACCGTTATCCTCTGCAAAGTCAATTCCTTTAAACGATACTCCGTAACCTTCGTCATAACGATCCGGAATATATGTGGCAACATTAGGATAAAATGACCTTAAGTAGGACGATACAAGTGATACGGCTGTTGTTCCATCCACATCGTAATCACCAAAAACCAGTATGTTTTCGTTTGCTGAGATGGCATTTTCAATGCGTACAATGGCTTTATCCATATCTTTCATTAAGTATGGATCGTGTAAATGTTCTAAACTTGGTCTAAAAAAAGCCTTGGCTTCTTCAAAAGTAGTAATGCCGCGTTGAACGAGTAAAGTGGCCACAAATTCTTCTACATTAAGTGCTTTAGCCAATGCAGTTACTGTTTCTTGTGGCGGTTTTGGTTTTAGTGTCCAACGCATACTGATTTTGAATAATAAATTGATGTTATAAATTTTGTAATCTTGAGCGCATTACAGTCGGCTTGAAATTGGATTATAGTTTTATTTTGCAACTAATGGACTTCCGTAAAATGCAACGCCATCCCAACTTGTTTTCATGAAATTACGAATGTTTTGGTGGTTGGTTCCATTTGGATCTCCCAAAACTTCTTCAAAATAATACGCTCCAAAACAAGCTAAAGTAGCATCTGGACTTAGTTGGTGCATTTCGGCGAAAGCCAAAAGTTTACACGAACCTGAATTTTCGCCAGCGGCATTGTGCTGTGTACCGTTTTCAAAGGCGGTTGGAGTAAAATCATAGTGGCTTTCAATAACTGCTATAGTATCTGCAAATGCGATTGATTGTGGTGTTGTATGTAATTTTTCTAAAAAAGCTTCAATAGTCATGATCTGAAATATATTAAAATTGAGATGAAAATTTTTTTGCCGCAGCAAGTGCCCCGTCCATGTAACCAGGATGTTGTTGCGCTGTTTCGGAGCCAGATAAGAATAGTTTTCCATTAAACTGGCTTTGTTGGTAGGCTTGGTGCCCATTATTTTGGTGTGCCAAAACAAGTTGATCGTATGGGTGAAAAGTCAAAGCTTCGTTTCGCCAAACGGTTTCATAATAGCCTTCGATTGCTGAGGCTTTAGGTCCAAATAAACTAGTTAATTGCGCAATTACTTTTTGCTGCCTTTCTTGAGATGAGAGTACTGCTGTGCCTGCGTTTAAAAAACCTTTTAATGCAAATCCTGTAGCAGTAGCGGTGCTGTGGTCGTACATTTCTTGAGTGATACTTGCCTGACTATACAAAGTTCCCGAATAATTGGCATCACGCCAAAAAGGAGTTTTGTAAGCCACGGCAAATTTAATGCTTTCGCCCATCCAAGTATGAGTTTTACGAGCCAGCTGCACCAGATTTTCAGGCAGTGCAGGCTCAAATTTTACTGTGTTAATGAGTAAATTTGGCGGAATCGTGCTAATGACATAATCGGTTGTAAAAATGGTTCCGTCACTTGTGGTTACTACCAATTGACTTTCTTGCTCTTGAATTGTAGTTACTGTGTATCCGGTTTTAATTGTTGCCGCAGCGCACAATGATACCAAGCGATTAATCAAAACGCTACTGCCGCCTTCAATTCCAAACGAAGGTCCTTCAGCATCAGATATTTCAAACTTTTGCGGAGGCACAAATGACATGGTTTCGAATAATGAAATTCCTTTGGTATGTTGTCTAAAATACGGAATTTGTAATTCTTGCAATAAAGCAACGAGATGCGTATGCTGGTTGCTAAACCAAGTAGCGCCCATTTCCATGGTTACGGGAGTGTTACCTGTGATTGTGTGAATGCGTCCGCCTACACGATCGCGAGCCTCTATGATTTCGACATCAAAACCTTTTTGAAGAAGTAAGTACGCAGTGTATAAACCCGTAAGTCCTGCCCCGATAACGATTACTTTCTTTTTATTCATGATTCACTTTGGTCCGAGAATTTACTTTTTTTAGGTTCTTTAATCGTCGTTTTACCCGCTACCACAACTACAATTTCACCTCTCGGTGCTGTTTTTTCAAAATGAGCAGCAACTTCTTTCACAGTGCCACGAACATTTTCTTCGTGTAGTTTTGATAATTCTCTGGAGACACAAATTTGGCGGTCTTCGCCAAAATAGGTGCTAAATTCAGCCAGAGTTTTTACCAATTTATGTGGTGAAACATATAAAATCATGGTACGCGTTTCCTCGGCTAATGTCAAATAACGCGTTTGGCGCCCCTTTTTTTCAGGTAAAAAACCCTCAAAAACAAACTTATCATTGGGCAATCCGCTATTGACTAATGCTGGTACAAACGCAGTGGCGCCAGGCAAACATTCAACCGCAATACCATGTTCAACGCATGCTCTTGTAAGTAAAAAACCAGGATCAGAAATGGCTGGTGTGCCCGCATCAGAGATTAAAGCGATGTTTTCGCCAGCTTGTAATCGAGCGATAAGATTCTCGACTGTTTTGTGTTCGTTGTGCATGTGATGGCTGTGCATGTGCGTGCCAATTTCAAAATGCTTCAACAGTTTGCCGCTCGTACGCGTGTCTTCGGCTAGAATCAAGTCGACTTCTTTTAATATTCGAATGGCTCGAAATGTCATGTCTTCAAGATTACCAATGGGAGTAGGAACGATATATAATTTTGACATAGTAGTTGGTATTTCCTAATTAGGAATGCTTAACAAAAGGCTAATTTGAAATGAAAATTACAAGAATTTCTTTTCGATGATATCCATAAATCGGTCTTCGTATTCTTGTTTGCCTTCCCAATTGTTATAATCTGGTTTTACCATATCTTGAACAAAATCTCTTGTTTCGTAAAATGAATTAAAAGTATTTATCTGACTCAAAACGCGATTGTAATCTTCGCTGCTGTTTGCAAATAAATGTTTGATAAAAGCCAAGCGATCATTTAAATCAATATGGATTCCTTTGGCTAATTTGTCGTTTAAAGATACAGCTTTAGCTTCTGGTTTTTCAATTTCAATTGCCTCCTCTACAAGTTCTGGTTGTTGCGGTGGAGCTATTTCTTCTGGAGTTTCAATGACAACAGCGGTTGGTATATTTTCAATTTGCTGTTTTTTAACGAATAAAGTATCGTGGTAATTTCCACCTAATAAATCTTCAAAAGAAATTTGGACTGCTTCTGGTTTTTTTATGTTTTCAAGTGGAGTTTCCTCAATTTCATCTGAAAGTAAGCTAAAAGCCGGTGTAAAGTCGGGAGTCGCAGCAAGTTCAGGTTCATCTGATTCATGTTGAGGTTCTAATTCTACAGCTGTTTCACTGTCAGTTGCTGCTGCTACTTCATCTTTTGTATCTTCTTCAACTTTATCAATGTTAATTGACTCTTTTACTTCAGTACTTTCTTCTTCATAGTTGGTGTTTGATTCTGCTTCCGGTATCAGTTCTGGCTCACTCTCTGCTTCAAGCTCAACGATTGATGGTTCTTCTTCAACTGTTTCTTCGATCGTTTTCTCGATTTCTGATTCTTGTGTCGTTGGAATTTCCTCTTCAACAGTAGTTTCAATTGCAGTGGCTTTTTCCTCAAAAATTGTTTCCAATTGCTGAGTTAATTCAGATAGACCAATAGTAGGTTTTACCTCGCTAAAGTGGTTTTCTACAAATTGTAAAACCGTTAATTTTTCATATAACTTTTGCGTTTCCAGATACAATTGATTGATGTCAGATTTATTTTTGAGCTGTAATATTCGATGCGCAATGCTGATTAAATCGGCTTCCAATTTTTTTTTCATAACAATTTCAATTATAAGAGGTTAGGCGGAAAATTTTTATTTTGATTTGATTGTATAAATGGTCTGATAATGAGGGATGTTGCTTTTGGACTTTTATTTTTTTTGAAATAAGTCTCAGCTAAACCTCGTTTTGATTTAATTTTTATACTTTTGAAACGACGTAAAAGTATAAAATTTTTAGGTCGTTTATACAGTACAAAGTAATAAAAACTATTCATTTTTTAAGTCAGAAAAATACAAAATGTTTCTCGAAAATACAGTAAATCACAAAGAGCAGTTTGGTTGGATCGAAGTCATTTGTGGCTCGATGTTTTCGGGTAAAACCGAAGAATTAATTCGTCGTTTGAAAAGGGCGCAATTTGCTAGACAACGAATCGAAATATTCAAACCAGCAATCGATACGCGTTACGACGAGGAAATGGTAGTATCACATGATTCGAGCCAAATTCGTTCTACACCCGTTCCAGCTGCTGCCAATATCTCAATTTTGGCGCAAGGTTGTGATGTAGTTGGTATTGATGAAGCGCAGTTTTTTGATGATGAAATTGTAAAAGTGTGCAACGATTTGGCCAACCAAGGCATTCGTGTTATTGTCGCAGGATTGGATATGGATTTTAAAGGAAATCCTTTTGGGCCTATGCCCGCTTTGATGGCCACGGCAGAATATGTTACAAAAGTACACGCGGTTTGTACTCGAACTGGAAATTTGGCGCATTATAGTTTTAGAAAAACTGATAATGATAAACTAGTTATGCTTGGTGAAACTCAGGAGTACGAACCTTTGAGCCGAGCGGCGTATTATCATGCGATGCGGAAAGATCAGGAGAAAAAATAAAGGTAATTATACTCTCATAAAAAAAGGGAAATTTGTACTGAAACAAATTTCCCTTTTTTATTTACTTTAATTTAAAACCTTACATCTTCTTCCTCATTCTCGCTACCGGAATATCGAGTTGTTCTCTGTATTTTGCAATGGTTCTTCTCGCAATTGGATACCCTTTTTCTTTAAGAATTTCGGCTAGTTGATCGTCTGGCAATGGTTTTTTCTTGTCTTCTTCTTCAATAGTGTTTTGTAGAATTTTCTTGATCTCCAATGTCGAAACGTCTTCTCCTTGGTCGTTCTTCATTGACTCTGAGAAAAATTCTTTAATCAATTTGGTGCCGTACGGAGTCTCTACATATTTACTGTTGGCTACGCGTGAAATGGTCGAAATATCTAAACCTACTAAATCGGCAATGTCTTTCAAAATCATTGGCTTCATTTTAGTTTCATCACCATCAAGAAAAAATTCTTCTTGGTAATGCATAATCGCATTCATGGTTACAAACAAAGTTTCTTGACGCTGACGAATGGCATCAATAAACCATTTAGCCGAATCCAGTTTTTGTTTGATGAATTGAACAGCTTCTTTTTGTTGTGTAGATTTGTCGCGAGAATCCTTATAGGTTTGCATCATTTCCTGATAATCTTTTGAAACGTGCAGTGATGGTGCGTTACGACCGTTTAGAGTCAGTTCCAATTCACCATCTATAATTCGAATGGCAAAATCAGGAACTACATTTTCGGTTACTTTATTGTTTCCTGTAAATGAGTTGCCTGGTTTTGGATTTAGTTTCTCAATCTCGTGAATGGCTTTTTTCAATTGTTCATTTGATACGCCGTACTTTTGAAGCAGTTTATCGTAATGTTTTTTTGTAAAAGAATCAAATTGATTTTCGATAATATCAATAGCCAAATCTACCGATTCCGTTGGTGTTTTGTGCTTTAGTTGTAACAACAAACATTCTTGCAAATCTTGTGCGCCTACACCTGCAGGCTCTAATTCGTGAATTACATGAAGCATTTTTTGCACCATTTTTTCGTCGGTGTAAATGCCTTGTGTAAATGCCATATCATCAACCATGTCTGGAATACTACGACGAATGTAACCCATATCATCAATACTTCCTACCAGGAATTCAGCAATTTCGCGCTCATCATCATTCAAGATAAAAGTGTTCAACTGATTGATTAAATCTTGGTGAAAACTTATTGGCGCAGCAAAAGGTGTTTCGCGATCCTCATCATCATCGCTATAATTGTTGGCCTGAGTTTTGTAATCAGGTGTTTCGTCGTTGCTCAAATACTCATCTATATTGATGTCTTCAGCGTCAATTCGCTCTGATTCGGCATCATCATAATCATCGTAATCTTCATTTTCAAACTCGTCCTTATCGTAATCATCTTCTTCTTTACCGGATTCTAGTGCCGGATTCTCGTTCATTTCTTCGAGTAAACGTTGTTCAAAAGCTTGCGTAGGCAATTGAATTAACTTCATCAGCTGGATTTGCTGTGGAGATAATTTTTGTGATAATTTTAAATTTAAGAATTGCTTTAGCATTTTATATTTTGTTGTTTTTGTTTAATGTTTAAAGTTTCAGGTTGTTGAACTTGAAACTTTAAACCTTGAACTTGAAACTTTTTTTAGAATTCTGCATTCATTGGTGTTCTTGGGAAAGGAATTACGTCACGAATATTAGTCATTCCAGTTACAAACAATACCAATCTTTCAAACCCAAGTCCAAAACCAGAGTGAACCGCTGATCCGAATCTACGAGTGTCTAAGTACCACCACAATTCTTCTTCGTCAATTCCTAAGGCTTTCATTTTTTCGACTAAAACATCAAAACGCTCCTCACGCTGAGATCCACCTACGATTTCTCCAATTCCAGGGAAAAGGATATCCATCGCGCGAACAGTTTCTTTTCCAGGTTCTGTATTGTCATTCAAACGCATGTAAAATGCTTTGATATTAGCTGGATAATCAAACAAGATTACCGGACATTTAAAGTGTTTTTCAACCAAATAACGCTCGTGCTCACTTTGTAAATCAGCACCCCATTCGTTGATGATATAGTTGAATTTTTTCTTTTTATTTGGTGTTGAATCTCTTAAAATATCAATAGCTTCTGTGTATGAAACGCGTTTGAAATTGTTCTCTAAAACAAAATTCAATTTTTCTAGCAAAGCCATTTCACTGCGTTCTGCTTGTGGTTTTGATTTTTCTTCTTCTAATAAACGACCTTCTAAGAATTTCAAATCCTCTGGACATTTGTCCAATGCATATTTAATCACGTACTGAATGAAATCTTCAGCTAAGTCCATGTTGTCATTCAAATCATTGAACGCCACTTCTGGCTCAATCATCCAAAATTCCGCCAAGTGACGCGAAGTATTTGAGTTTTCAGCTCTAAAAGTTGGTCCAAAAGTATAAATCTGACCCAAAGCCATGGCAAAAGTTTCTCCTTCTAGTTGTCCCGAAACTGTCAAGTTGGTTTCTTTACCAAAAAAATCTTCTTTGTAATTTACTTTTCCATCCTCAGTTCTTGGAGTGTTGTCAAATGGCAAAGCCGTAACTTTAAACATTTCACCAGCACCTTCAGCATCAGAACCTGTGATGATAGGCGTATTCACATACACAAAACCTTTCTCTTGAAAATAGCTATGAACAGCATAAGATAGTACAGAACGCACGCGCATAATAGCACCAAAAGCATTCGTACGTACACGCAAATGCGCATTTTCACGCAAGAATTCTAGCGAGTGTTTTTTAGGCTGCATTGGGAATTTCTCTGGATCAGAGTCGCCTAAAATCTCCAATTTAGTTACCTGAATTTCAAATTTCTGTCCAGCTCCCTTGCTTTCAACCAAAGTTCCAGTTACTGAAACCGCAGCTCCGGTTGTAATGCGTTTTAAAGTTTCGTCTGGCGTATTTTCAAAATCCACCACACATTGTATATTGGCAATGGTCGAACCATCGTTTAAGGCAATAAATTGATTGTTTCTAAAAGTTCTCACCCATCCTTTTGCATTTACTTCATGAAGCGTCGTGGTGCTGTTTAGCAAGTCTTTAACTTTTGTATGTCTCATTTTAGGTATAGAGTTGATATTAAAATTGGTATCGTAATCGAACTGCAAATATAAATCATTTGTTTGTAATTGCATTGTGACAATTCAGGGAATCAGGAGCTATTTCCCGCTATCCATTGCAATCTTATTGTTTTTGGCAAGCAAAACAATAAGGATTTCCATTTCTATCGGGACTAGGGAGCAAGTGTCAGGACTTATTTTTGTTTACAATTTCGAAGTTTCCTTTTTTTGAAGCTGTTGAAAAACTTGGCCAAACGCACAACACTTTGTACTTTTGCGGCATGAACGATAATTTTGTAACAGAGTATTTCGGTATCGGAATTCAAAATGGTAAAACCCCTGAAAATTTGGGTGTATTGTGGCGCACCGCACAAAACTTGGGTGCGAGTTATATTTTTACCATAGGGAATCGATATGCTAAGCAAGCTTGTGATACGCACAATGCTGTAAAATCTTTACCGTATTTTCATTACGAAAATTTTGAGGATTTTTACAATAACTTACCTAAAGGCGCTCGCTTAGTAGGCGTTGAATTGGATGAGCGCGCTACCGATTTAGAAACATTTGAACACCCAAGGCGCTGCGTATATTTATTAGGAGCCGAAGACAATGGCCTATCTAAAGCGGCTATGGCCAAATGCCATCATTTGGTAAAATTCAAATCAGAGAAAAGCTTAAATGTGTCGGTTGCAGGAAGCATCGTTATGTACGATCGAGCATTGCCTAAACCAAGATCATAAAACTAAAAATTCCCGCAATTAGCGGGAATTTTTATTTATAATAAGTTTAGCTATTGCTTTCCATTTCTAAAATTAAGTTTGCAATCAAAGCCGTCCAGCCCGTTTGGTGCGAGGCACCTAAACCGCGACCCGTATCTCCATCAAAAAACTCATAAAATAAATGCTGATTTTTGAACTCTTCTTCATTGGTGAACAATTGGTTATGGTTTTCTGAATGGTAGCGGAATTTACCATTATCATCACGTTCAAACAATTTGATAAGTCTTTTGGTCAACTCATTTGCAATTTGATTTAAATTCAGTTTATTACCCGATCCTGTCGGAAATTCATAACGGTATTTGTCACCATAAAAAGTGTAATATTTGCGCAACGACTGTATAATCATATAATTAAGTGGCATCCAGATAGGGCCGCGCCAATTTGAATTGCCTCCAAACATACCCGATCTGCTTTCGCCAGGTTCGTACTGAATTTTATGATGCCCATTATTGCCAAAAACAAAGGGGTTGTCTTTGTGGAATTTAGAAAGTGATCGAATACCAAAGTCGGATAAAAATTCATTTTCATCCAAAAGACGAATTAAAAGATGCTCCAATCTAAAGCCGCGCATGATCGAAAACATAAAGTTTCCGTCTTTGTTTGCTGTTTCTAAATTTGAAATTAAGGAAGCCAAATCAGGTCGTGTACGAATAATTTCATTAGCTCTTTTTTGGAAATCTTTTAGCTGTTCAAACAACTCTTTGTTCATTATTTCGACAGCAAATAGCGGAATCACTCCCACAAGCGAGCGTACTTTTAAGCGTTCGGAGCCGCCATCTGAGAGTTCAACCACATCGTAATAAAAATTGTCTTGATCATCCCAAAGCGATAGATCTCTTTTACCAATGTGGTGCATAGCCCAAGCAATATTTAAAAAATGCCTGAAAAACTTAGCCGATATGTCTTCGTAAATTTTGTTGGTTTTGGCCAGTTCTAAACTCATGCGCAACATGTTTAGCGAAAACAGCGCCATCCAGCTAGTGGCATCGGCTTGTTGCATTTTTTTGATGCCTTCGGGCATGTGGTTGCGGTCGAAAACACCAATATTATCTAGGCCAAGGAAACCGCCTTCAAATAAATCGGTGCCGCTCGTATCTTTTTGATTGACCCACCACGTAAAATTGACATTCAGTTTTTGAAAAGCCGTTTCTAAAAATTCTGTGTCGGCTATTCCGGTTCGTTTGAGGTCTTTTTCGTAAACCGTCCACACGGCCCACGAATGTACGGGCGGATTCACATCGCTAAAATTCCATTCGTAAGCAGGAATTTGTCCGTTGGAGTGCATGTAACTTTCTTGCAGTACTAAGAGTAGTTGTTGTTTGGCAAAACGCGGGTCAATTTCTACAAATGATGCCATATGAAAAGCCAAATCCCAAGCGGCATACCACGGATATTCCCATTTATCAGGCATGGAAATGACATGACGGTTGGTTAAATGTTTCCAGCTACTATTACGTTTGTCGTGACGGTTAGGTGGCGTTTCACCTGGTCCGCCGTACAACCATTTAAACACATCATAATAATAAAATTGTTTGGTCCACAATAAACCTGAGAAGGCACTTTTTGCAATGGCCTGCTGCTCTTGCGGCAAATTCGAACTAATTTTAGAGTTGTAAAACGCCTCGCATTCTTGTTTTCGAGCATTCATAACTGCGTCAAAGTCGGCCCATGGTTCGGCTTTTGGTGTTTTACTCAAACGTATTTTGATGCTTTTTTCTTCGCCTGCTGCTAAATTAAATTGTTGCCAAATAGCAGCTTTGGTTCCAAATAATTCTGGGTTTACAGTAGGTTCAGCATGAATAACGTGGTTGTTGATACCGTCTTTTACATAAGGATATTCGTTGGCAACCCCGTAAATACGTTCGTTATTGGTTTCGTTTTCACAAAAAAGTTGTGTTCCTTCCTCATGGTATAAATAATAGGTTTCAATGCGCGAGCTTGCTGTTTCGATAGTATTGTTTCCTATACTTTTCATTGATGGGCGCGGATGCCTGTCGTTGTGTTTCCAGAAATTGCGGTACCAAAGATGCGGCAAAACGTGAATTTGAGCTGTTTTTGAGCCTCGATTTACGATGGTTACTTGCATCAAAATATCATCGACATCGGCTTTGGCATATTCAATGAAACAATCAAAATAAGCATTGTCGTCAAAGCTATTGGTATCCGTAATTTCGAATTCTGTTTCTTCGCGGCTGCGTTGGTTTTTTACAATAAGTTCCTCGTACGGGAACTCGTTTTGTGGGTATTTGTACAAATATTTGTTGTACGAATGCGAAGGTGAAGCTACTTGATGAAAATAAAGTTCTTTGACATCCTCGCCGTGGTTACCTTGATTGTTGGTTAAACCAAAAAGACGTTCTTTGAGAATAGGATCTTTTCCGTTCCAAAATGCGGGAGCCAAGCAGAGTATTTCGCGAGAGTCGCAAAACCCACCGATGCCTTCTTCGCCCCAACGGTAAGCGTTACTTCGGGCTCTGTCGTGGTTGATAAAGTTCCATGCATCCCCGTTTTGGCTGTAGTCTTCGCGAACTGTTCCCCATTGTCTTTCGGCTAAATACGGCCCCCATTTTTTCCAATTGCGGTAGTTATCAGGAACGGCTAATTTTTGTTCTTCGGAAAGGTGCTGCGACATAGTAAAAAATCAAATTAGTAGTGTGTTTCAAAAAAAGTAAAGGATACTTACAAGAGATTGCGAGCATTCTTTTTTTGAAAATTGTGTTGGGTAAAAATAAGATTTATTTTGTAACCGAACGAAATCAGGGGTTTACTATTGTTTAATTGCCCGCTATTGATGGGTTTCTTTAGTTATCTCGTAAAATTAAGCCGACGAATTTATCTATTTTTATTGAAGTGCTAAAAAAAACAGAAGGACTGAAAGCGTCAGTGTTAAAAATGGTTTTACAGTAGACTTGATTCTGTTTTAGTAAACAACCTTTTCTAGCGCAAGTAGTGTACAATGCAACAGTTCCTAGCCCGGATAGCAGTGGAAATCCTTCCTGTTTTTGCTAAAAAACAGGAAGATTGCAACGTATAGCCGGAAATAGCTCCTGACTGATTTTATTTTTTTGAGGTTAAATCGTCAATTTCTTCATCGGTTGGTTCGATAATATCAATTTTTGGTTCGATAAAATCTTGCTCGTTGGCCAATGTTTTGTTGAGTGTGAGTACCAAGGCAGGCAACAACATTAAATTGGATAACATTCCGAATAACAGTGTCAACGAAATCAATCCTCCAAGGGCAATTGTCCCGCCAAAACTAGACAGCATAAATACTGAAAACCCAAAGAAAAGCACGATTGAGGTGTAGAACATACTCAGGCCTGCATCTGTAAAGGTGGCGTAAACTGATTTGCGAATTTTCCAGTTATTTTTCTTCAATTCTTCTCGATACTGAGACAAGAAACGAACGGTATCATCGACTGAAAGTCCGAACGCAATTCCAAAAACTAATATCGTTGACGGCTTAAGCGGAATATCTAAAAAGCCCATCAGTCCTGCAGTAAGCATGAGCGGCAAGAGGTTTGGAATGATAGAAACCAGTACCATTTTGAAGGAACGAAACATAAACGCAATTAAAAGCGCGGTGAGTAAAAAGGCAAAAGCTAGCGATGACAATAAGTTGTCTAGCAAATACCCGGTTCCTTTCTGAAACACAAGAGCTTTGCCGGTAACGGTGACGTTGTATTGGTTTTCAGGGAAAATTTTAGCTGCTTTTTTCTTGATTTCGGCTTCAATTTTAGCAATTTTATCGCCGCTTTCGTCTCGCATAAAGGTCGTAATTCGGGCAAATTGACCAGAATTATCTACATAACTTTTCATGAGGTTGTCCTTTGAATCTTTGGTCGCATTTTTGGCATACGATAAGATAAAGGATTGCTCTTGCGATGATGGTAATTCGTAATACGCGGGATTGCCATTGTAATACGCTTGCTTCGAATATTTAATCAAGTTTACAATAGAAATGGGTTTTGATAATTCAGGAATTTCATCAATGGCTTGTTCGAGTTCGTCCATTCTTCGCAGGGTTGAGAGTTTCATTACTCCTTTCTTGCGTTTGGTGTCAATCATGATTTCGAGTGGCATGACACCATCAAATTCTTTTTCGAAGAAAACGATGTCCTCGAAAAAGGCTTCTTTTTTAGGCATGTCTTCGATGAGGCTACCAGAAATACGCATTTCGTAAATGCCAATAATACTGATTACCAATAATGAAATAGCAACCACATAAATAGAGAAACGGTTGTACTTTACGTTGCGCAAAATCCAGCCCATGAATGATTTTACATAGTCTCGATCTAAGTGCTCGATGTGGCGCTCTTTTGGTGCGGGAATATAACTGTGAAAAATAGGAATCACAATAATACACAAAAAGAAAAGTGCCATAATGTTTATGGAAGTCACCACGCCAAACTCTAACAACAATTGATTATTTGACGCTACAAAAGTTGCAAAACCAATGGCTGTGGTAAGGTTAGTCATTAGCGTTGCCATACCTACTTTGGTCGTAACACGTTGTAAAGCCTTCGCTTTATTGTGGTGAATTTTATATTCTTGATGGTATTTATTGGTCAGGAAAATACAATTTGGGATACCAATTACGATGATTAGTGAAGGCACTAAAGCCGTTAATACAGTAATTTCATAATGCAGCAGTCCTAAAAACCCGAACGACCACATTACACCAATAATCACAATAATCATAGAGATTAAAGTGGCTCTAAAACTCCTAAAAAAGAAAAAGAAAAGCAAAGAGGTAACCAAGAGTGAAGCACCAATAAAGATGCTAATTTCGTCGGTGATCGTTTTTGCATTGAGGGTTCGAATGTATGGCATACCCGATACACGAAGGTCGATTCCAGTTTCTTTCTCGAATGTTTCAACGGCGGGAACGAGTTTGTCTAAAATAAAATCTTTTCGAGCGGCAGTATTTACAATTTTCTTATCCATGTAAATGGCAGAACGAATACTTCCAGAACGCTTGTTAAACAGTAAACCTTCGTAAAAAGGGAGGTCGTTAAATAGTTCTTTTTTTATTTTCTGGAGATAGGCTGGGTCAAGAGTTTTTGATTGCTCAACAAAGGGAATTAATTCAAAAGTTTGTAGCGAGTCGTTTTTTTGTAATTTTTTTAAATCATTCAAAGACACGACCAAATCAACGGCTTTGTCGCCTTTAAGAGTATTCATCATTTTACTCCAAGCGGCAAAAGCTTTTGGGGTAAAAATGGCTTTGTCTTGTACGCCTATGATGACAAGATTTCCTTCTTCGCCAAATTTGTTGAGAAAGGCATTGTACTCAATATTAACAATATTATCGTCAGGTAATAAATTAGCTTCGGTAAAAGTAAAATGGATGTTTTTCCATTGTGAGGCCAAAAGTGCTGTTATTACAACTATAATAGACAGCATTAAAATTCTATTTCGAAGGACTACACGGGCAATTAATTCCCAAAATCCCAAACTAAACCACTTGATCATAACTTACATTTAACGGGCGCAAAGGTAGTTAAAACCACTTTGAATCGTTAGTTTAAGGTCAAAGATTTGCTTGTTTTACCTAAACATTAAGTTTTTATTTTGTTTCTATTTTAAAAAATAGAATAAAATAATAATGATATATTTGACTTAGATGTGGGGTGGTAAAAACAAACCCATAAAACTATTTTTTTTGCTATGAAGAATTATAAAAACACTATTTTCTATCTGATTGTAACAGGTTGTTTTTCAGTACTGATGTATTGGATTATTACACAAGGAAAACTGTTAGAAGCAACAGAAGTCATTGACAAACCCGCTAGTGGTAAGGGTTCGTGGGCTGATTTTTTGATCTCGATGCAGCATAGTTTTCAGGAACCTTTGGCTATTTTATTGGCACAAATTGTAACCATCATTTTAGTAGCTCGTTTTTTTGGATGGGTTTTTAGAAAAATAGGACAACCTTCTGTGATTGGTGAAATCATTGCAGGAATTGTGTTGGGGCCGTCTTTGTTAGGAATGTATTTTCCGGAATTTTCGGCGATTTTATTCCCCGTTGCTTCTTTGGGTAACTTAAAGTTCTTGAGTCAAATTGGTTTGATTCTTTTCATGTTTGTGATTGGGATGGAACTGGATTTGAAAATATTGAAAAACAAAGCCAACGAAGCCATTGTCATTAGTCATGCGAGTATTATAATTCCTTTTGCACTCGGTATCGGATTAGCCTATTTTGTTTACAATCAGTTTGCTCCTGAGGGCGTGACCTTTTTGTCGTTTAGTTTGTTCATGGGTATTGCTTTGAGTATTACTGCTTTTCCGGTTTTGGCTAGAATTGTACAAGAACGAGGCATTCATAAAACTAGGTTAGGAGCTATAGTAATCACTTGCGCTGCCGCCGATGATATTACTGCGTGGTGTATCTTGGCAGTTGTAATTGCCATTGTGAAAGCAGGTAATTTTGTCAGTTCATTATACATCATCTCGCTTGCGGTGTTGTACGTGGTGGCAATGATTTATGTTGTAAAACCGTTTTTAAAACGTATTGGTGATTTGTACGGTTCCAAAGAAAGCATAGTAAAACCAGTTGTTGCTATTTTCTTTTTGGTACTTATTATGTCATCTTATGTTACCGAGGTTATCGGGATTCATGCCCTTTTTGGTGCTTTTATGGCGGGTGTTATTATGCCTGATGTTCCAAAATTCAGAACTATTTTTATCGAAAAAGTAGAAGACGTTGCGCTGATACTGTTGCTTCCGTTGTTCTTTGTATTTACAGGTTTAAAAACTGAAATTGGACTTATCAACGATCCTTATTTATGGAAAGTTACAGGCTTTATTATTTTGGTAGCTGTTGTTGGTAAATTTCTTGGCAGTGCTTTGGCAGCAAAGTTTGTTGGGCAATCGTGGCGTGATAGTTTTACAATTGGCGCTTTAATGAACACCAGAGGATTGATGGAGCTGATTGTTTTGAACATTGGTTTGGAACTGAAAGTGCTGACTCCAGAAGTTTTTACTATGATGGTAATTATGGCCTTGGTTACGACTTTTATGACTGGTCCAGCGCTCGATTTGATTAATTTTATTTTTAAAACTAAGGATAGCACAGAAGTTTTAGAGCCTATAAACGATAATAAATACCGCGTTTTGATATCTTTTGGTAATAACGAAAAAGGAAAATCCTTGTTGCGATTGGCCAATAGCTTAACCAAACGACAAAAAAATACCTCTAGTGTTACCGTGATGCACTTGTCTTTAAGTGATGAGGTGCATACCTTTAATATGGAAGACAAGGAAAAAAACAGTTTCCATCCTATTGTTGAGGAGTCTCAGGTGCTCAAACAAGAGATCACTACGATTTTTAAAGCCACTACAGATATTGAAACTGAAATTGCCGATGTAGCCAATCAAGGAGATTATGATTTGCTGTTGGTAGGACTTGGAAAATCTATTTTTGAAGGTACTATTTTGGGTAAAGTAATTGGTTTTACTACTCGAATTATAAATCCGGATCGCTTAATTGATAAATTTACAGGTAAGGAAGGTTTGTTCGAAAACTCTCCGTTTGATGAGCGAACGAGACAAATTATTTCTAAAACCAAAATGCCAATTGGGATTTTAATTGACAAAGATTTACAAGAAGTACAAAATGTTTTTGTGCCTGTTTTTAGCACCGAAGATGCTTTTGTACTTGATTACATTCAAAAACTGATTTACAACAACAACTCTAAAGTGATTATTTTAGATGTAAATGGTCATGTGGCTACTAATTTTGTAATGAATAGTGCCGTAGATTCTTTAGAGCAAAAACATCCAAACAATATCAGTTTGATTACTGAAAAAACCATCAAGAAAGAGTTTTTGGCTCAACAAAATTTGATGTTAATTAGTCTCGAAAGCTGGAAACAGCTGGTTGATTCGCGTAGTGTTTGGTTGAGTGGCGTACCATCAGTATTAATTGTAAAACAATAATATGAATTGGATTTTGTTGATTATTGGAGGCCTGTTCGAAGTTGGTTTTGCAACTTGTTTAGGTAAAGCCAAAGAAAGTACCGGTACGGCAGCGACATTATGGTTGCTCGGTTTTTTAGCATGTTTAACAATAAGTATGGTATTGCTTTATAAAGCTACGCAAACTTTACCAATAGGAACCGCATACGCAGTTTGGACCGGAATTGGAGCAGTGGGAACTGTGCTGGTGGGTATTTTTGTATTCAAGGAGCCGGCTGATTTTTGGCGTCTGTTTTTTATTACCACTTTAATTAGTTCTATCATTGGCTTGAAATTCGTTTCAAGTCATTAGAGATAGTTGTATTTTTATTGTTTTAAAATTGGTTTATTTTGGATAACTTATTTTAAGTACAATGTAATTTCTGCATGACACTATGACTAACCAATAATAAACCAAAACGATTATGATTCTAACCACAACTAACTCTATCGAAGATTATAAAATTCTCGAATACAATGGCATTGTCTCAGGTACTGCTATTAATATGCAAAAAATGGGTTTGACTTTTAGCATGCAAAAATACTACGATGGTATTGCTGAAAGTATTGCAGAAGTAAGAGAAAAGGCATTTGCCAACCTAAAAGTAAATGCTGAAAAAATGAATGCCAACGCAGTTGTAGGAATTCAAGTAGATGTGGAGCTCAAAAGCGGCGAAGGGTTAATCACTGTAATGATAACAGGAACTGCGGTGAGTATTGTAAAGCGTTAGAACATTGCTTTTTTTCTAAACTAGTATAGCATTAAATATGTCGAACGACTGGATACTTAAAACCACAAAAAAACCGCCTCGTTTTCTTAACAAGGCGGTTTTTAAAATATTGATATTAGCTGTGTGGGACTTTAGAAATCTTTTTAGAGTGATATTTTATTTATTTTCAATAACTCTTGCAAATTTTAACCAAGTTAATTTGTGGTAAATATCTGACTATGGCAATAATCTCTACTTTGGAAAAGCGATTTACATCAATGCATTTCATTATTCCGACACTGGACAAACGTTCATAGAATTAACTTCATATAACACAACATTCCCTTTTTTCTTTTCAGTAAAATCAATAATATAAAACACTTTCAATTGTGTAAACAGCTGACATATAATGTTATTCTGTTCGTATTTTTTTAAAAAATTTATTCCAATTGTATGTTCTTTATTTTTTTTTAAAAATGCTTTATTTACTTTTCTCACTTCAGAAATTATATTTGCATTCTTTTTTTCCCAATTTTTAAACTCTGGGTGTTGAAAGTAAAGTGCTAATTTTCCGGGTACTACAAAGCTATAAGCCCTCTCATCAAAATTATTTGGTTTAAAGTTAGTATCAATAGAGTATTTCCTTTCGTTGATTTTTCCTTTGAATTCAATATAAATAGTGTCGGACTCTTTGAGAGAATCATAGTTTTGGCTGAACAGTTTTATTGCAAAAAGCAGCAATAGGAACAAGTATTTTTTCATGTTATTATGATTTAGTTTTTAAACCAATATTTTCCGCTCGTAAACATAATCTAGATTGTTTGATGCTTTAATTTTTCAATGCTAGCTTAAATTAAGTTAAATTTTCATCCATAACAGGCATCACGAGCGGGACGCGCGCGCTTTAAGAGCAAGTTTGTTCTGCAGTTAATGTTTTGCTTTAGTAACAAAAATACTATTTTACTCTCCCATCATATATGAACTTGATATTGATACTTCATAAATAGGAATTTGTCCATTTTTCTCCTCTGATCTGTCAATTATGTATATTACTTTACATTTTTCAAACGCTTGATAATAGCTCTTGAAAACGCCATATTTTTTAAAGAAATCCACTGAGATAGTCTTTTTTTTATTTCTCCTTAAGTATGATTTTTCAACCAATCTATAATCTGATTTAATACCCATCTCTCTTCTTTTAGAGGAGGGATAATCACTTACCCAAAATTGTAAATATTCATCCTTATTTTTTTCTTTAAATTGTATAATATACCATCTTTTAAATCCTGGATTATCTTTAGGTAAAACGGTCTTAATTTGCATAGCACTTTCTTTGAAGTCTACATATGCTGTATCTAAGTTTTTGATTAAAGAGATGTTTTGGCAATAAATATTACCTGTGATAAATAATAGTATTAGGTATAAATTTTTCATATTTTTATCTGTCTAGTTCTGATTTTCCGGCGGTTATATATTGATTTAAGAGCGAACGTGCATCACTGTTTTTGGGAAAATCCTGTTTAAAACAGTTAGCTTCGTCTAATCCGCTGAAGCTTATGTATTAATAAAATTCTATCCAGCTAAAAGGAGTAGAAGGTAATGGATTGGCAGTTGGATACATTTTATACGTTTCCAAGATATTTCTTTTTGGTTCGGTCGTTACCAAATCTCTTATTTCTCCTAGCACTTTTTGCATTGTAGGAATCATTTTGTCGTACATAAAATCGTGCTGTTCGTTAGGAGTAGGATACATGGTGTTTAAAATTGTAACAAAATTTGCCCCAATGCTAAGCTTAGCAGCTTTTGAAAAAAGATACGCATGAATGCATTCATGTAATATTGTTTTTGCATTTTCAATATTGGTTTGGGATCTTGCTGTGCCTAAGATTACTATTTGTTTACTTATTTTTATTGTCAAATTTTTGGTGACTGGATCTTCACTTGTAGTGGCGTTAACTTCTGGTTTAGAAGTATCATTATCTGTAAATACTCGATCGGCTATCTCAAATTTAACGTTTATTCGGCTTTTATCTCCATCAAATAGGTCAATAAAAAGTTTTTTAAACTCTGGTGAAGTTTTTAATGCATCATATATTTTATTAAACTTTTTATCCTCTTCGGTAACATCTTTTATTGATGATCTATCAATATTGAATGGTGAATTGAAAGAAGATTCGAGATCTATATTTAATGATGGATTAAGATTGATTGCTTTTAATATCTCTGACGTAAATAGAATTTCATCGGGATTTTGAATCATAAAATTAACCACATTATTAACAACTTCAATTTTTTCTAAAGTAGTTATTTCATTCAAAAGACTTTTCTGTGTCAAAGGATCAAGTTTTGACAAAAATTCTCCATGAAAGAGTAGGAATTGAAAGGTACTGAACTTAAAATTGTTAATGGCGTTTAGTTCATAATTAGTGCCATTATATTGGTTGAATAAAGTTGGTATAGCATTATAAGTAAATGTCAATATATTTTCATTTGCAGGAGTTAAGCCCCATTTGAATTTATCCAATAATTGGTATACGCTAAAAGCCACTCTGTAGAATTAACGACATTACTTATATCGTTACTACTAATATATAAATTAGTTAAGAATTGATTTACTTTAATCCAGTTTTGCACAGCAGGGTCACTTAAATCGGCACCTTCAAAATAATTTGGGATAAAAATGTTTTGAGAAGGGTTTTCTTCGCTACCGCCAATTCCTGTGTTTCCACCATTATTGGAATTTTCCGCGTAGGGATTGTTATTTGTGTTTTGATAATTTTGCCATTGAGTAGCAAGTGGGATAAAATCAGTAGGGCCAGCGCTGGTACTACAAGCGCTTTCAATTACTTTAAAAACTTTAATTGTAGCTTTTGTTATACCGTCACTCTCATAACAGCGTGGTCTTGTATCTAGTTCGTTTTGGCACACTTCAACATCATCGTAATAGCCTACTTGTAAGCAACCCCCACCAGTTGTTGTCCTGTTGGTTTTTAAAGGATTATCTATTTTGTTAATAGTTGAACTTTTTACGGCGCGAATAAAATCAGTACTACCGCTAATTTGATTTAGCCTTTTAGTTAAATAATAGGTTATTAAGTATGCTTGAGGTTTTTCATTTTTTTTACATTCAAGAACAATATTTTGTTGAAAAGTTGCTGTAGGAACTTGAAAGATACGAAAAGAGAATGTTTCGTCATCATTTACTGTTTTTACATATTGAATATTTTGTAAATCTATATCGTAATTAGATGATGAGTTTGATGTTTTATTTTTATCATTCGATGCAACTTTTTTCAGTTTTGCAGATTCAATAAATACAAGGTTATTTATTTTTTTTAATTCTAAAAAATCTATCTTTTTAAAGCTATAATCTCTCGATTTAATCATGGATTCATTTTGTAGTATCACCTCCTCGGGACTACAGGATTGAAAATTGAACAATAAACAAACCATAATTAAAGCGACTAAATTCTTCGCTGTGTAAGGTATTTGTTTGTTTGTTTGTTTGTTTGTTTGTTTGTTTGTTTGTTTGCATATTTTTTTTGGTTAATGAATAATTATAAAAATAGCAACACTCTTTAGGTTTTACAATACCCACTTTTGGTGATATTTAACATAAAAAAACCGCCTTGTTTGAACAAGGCGGTTTTAAAATATTTGTCAGATAGGTTTACACCTTCATGATTTCGGCTTCTTTTACCACTAACAATTCATCAATTTTTTTGATAAAACTGTTGGTTAAGTTTTGTACTTCTTCTTCGGCACTTTTACAAATGTCTTCTGAGGTACCGTCTTTCTCTAATTTTTTGATTTCGGTGTTGGCATCTTTACGAGCATTACGAATTCCAATTTTAGCATCTTCAGCCTCTGCTTTGGCTTGTTTAGCCAATTCTCTACGACGATCTTCTGTCAAAGGCGGAACACTAATGATTACTACATCACCATTGTTCATTGGGTTAAAGCCCAAATTAGCTATCATAATAGCTTTTTCAATCGGGTGAAGCATGCTTTTTTCAAACGGCTGCAACGTAATTGTTCTAGCATCTGGCACACTAATTTTTGAAACTTGTGACAAAGGCGTAGCTGCACCGTAATAATCAACAAAAACACTTCCTAACATAGCAGGCGATGCTTTTCCGGCACGGATATTTAAAAATTCTTTTTCTAAATGCGCAATAGAACCCGCCATTGATTCTTGTGTGCTATCTAATATAAAATCAATTTCTTCAGTCATAATTTTAATTTTCAGTTTTTAGCAACAGTTTTCAGTTTTAGCCGCTTTGCGACTGTAAACTGTAACTGTTTACTATATATTTACTACAGTTCCTATATTTTCGCCTTGGCAAATTTTAAGTAAGTTACCCACTTTGTTCATATCAAATACTACAATAGGTAATTTGTTTTCTTGACTTAGGGTAAAAGCCGTTGTGTCCATTACATTCAGTCCTTTTTTCAATACATCTTCAAAAGAGATAAAATCAAATTTTACTGCTGATGCATTTTTTTCTGGATCAGAATCATATACACCATCAACACGCGTTCCTTTTAAAATTACATCAGCATTAATTTCAATTCCTCTTAAAACCGCTGCAGTATCTGTTGTGAAGTATGGATTTCCGGTTCCAGCACCAAAAATTACAATTCTACCTTTTTCAAGATGTCTGTCGGCTCTCCTTTTAATGTAAGGCTCAGCGATTGACTCCATTTTCAAAGCCGTCTGCAAACGGGTTTTCATTCCTTTTTCTTCAAGAGCGCCTTGCAATGCCATTCCGTTGATTACGGTAGCAAGCATTCCCATATAATCGCCTTGTACACGATCCATACCTGCACTTGCGCCTGCAACTCCTCTAAAAATATTTCCACCACCTATTACAATGGCAATTTCTACTCCTTTAGCGTGAATTTGCTTAATCTCGTCAGCATATTCAGCTAGTCTTTTAGGATCAATTCCGTATTGTAAGTCGCCCATTAAGGCTTCTCCACTTAATTTCAGTAGAATTCTTTTGTATTTCATGTGTGTGTTGCGTTGATTGGTGCAAATATAGAATTTTCTTTTTTTTTAAAATAATCTTGACTCTATTTTATAAAGCTAGTTTTTCATACGAATTTTTGGCTGCTTGATAGCCAATTTGGAACACCTGATCCATCTTTAGTTTGCTGGTTTCAAAGGTGCTATAGATACAGAGTTCTTTGGGTTCAATGACCCAATCGCACATATTAAATTTATGAATATTGGAGTTGGCCGATAACAAATCAAAGGCGCGCGTTGTCACTGCTTTGATTGAGTTTAAATCAGAAGCTTCAATTTTTTGAATTGGGCTCACATAAACTCCTATAATTGTGTCGCACTGTCCTAATAAAATGTCAGTAGGAAAGTGGTTCAGGATTCCACCATCACTATAAATATTGCCATCGATGGCATAGGGCGAAATTATTCCCGGAAAAGCAGATGAGGCTAAAACGGCATCAACGACCTTCGTACCGGGATGAAATATTTTTAATTTCCCGCGTACCATATCAGTGGCGGTTATCTGCAATGGAATGTTTAAATCGGCCAAAGTTGCTTCTTTAAAAATGGCTTTAAAATAGATTTTAAACGATTCAGAATCGATTAAACCCGCTTTTTTAAAAGTTAAATGTTTCCAGTTAAAAAGATAAATGGATTTAAAAAAAGCTAAAATTTCATCAGGTGTTTTACCACAGGCATACAATGCGCCTACTATTGATCCAGCGCTAGTACCCGCAATTATACTTGGTTTAATGCCTTTTTCTTCTAAAAATTTAATTGCACCAGCGTGAGCCAAACCTTTTGAGCCACCACCAGAAAGCACTAATCCAATCGATTTTGTGTGTAAGTCCATTTTGTTTATTTGTGCTAAAATTACTTATTTTTTTTAAGTAGGATTGTTTCCGATGAATTAAAATTCTAAATATACCTAACTTTGTATTTCAAAAATGCAGCTCATGAAACAAGAAATTGAACAAGCTTTGGCTAAAAGTTATACATACGATGGCTACAAGCAGTTGATTACTAATTTGCTATCGGATGGTAAATCAACCGGACATATACAGAGCGAAGATTTAACGCACTACAGTCAGCTCAATGAAACACGCATGAAGCGTTTGGATAAAACAATTGTGATTACTGAGTCGGTTGCGGCCCAATTGAAAAGTATTAAACAGAACTACTTATTTTTGGTTATTTCTGAGGGATGGTGCGGTGATGCAGCCCAAATACTACCAGTTATCAATAAAATGGTGAATTTGGCGCCTACCATTGATTTGAAGATTGTTTTGCGTGATGATAATGAGCCGCTCATGAACTTATTTTTAACGAATAATGCCAAATCTATTCCAATTTTGATTTGTATAAATTCTGATACAAATGAAGTGGTAAATAGTTGGGGACCAAGACCCAAACCTGCTGTGGAATTGGTTGAAAATTACAAAAAAGAGCATGGAGTTATCGATGCCACGCTAAAAACCAACTTACAAAAATGGTATCATGACGATAAGGGTCTTGCTACGCAGAGTGAAATCTTACAAATTCTGTTGAGATAAAACTATTTACAACAAATAAACAAAAGAAAATTCTGAAATAAAATACTGAATCTATCGACGAATAAACTAAAAAGTTCGCTCAAATACATCATTTTATGTTTTATATTTCTTTTAAGAAAAATTAATTTTTTAAATTTAAAAATATACGTAACTTGCTCATATATAGCCAAATCTATTAATTTATTTACTTTTTTTATACATGTTTCGCATTGTTTAACAATTAAAAAAACAGTATCATGAAAAATTTATTTGAAAGATTGTATGATTATTTGTCTCTGGTTTTATTTGGTGGAAAAAACATTCCTCATTACTAATCGTAAACTAAACCCAGAAAGAGTAAAAGTATGAAGTGAAAATTACTTTTTACCTTTAGAAAAAACACATCGCAAATTTCAGTTTGAATTTGTCATGTGTTTTTGTCTTTTATAAGGCAATCAAAACCTATAAAGTGTCTTGAATTCAGTTGTTAGTGATTTTATTTTGCAGTTAGACTTTCTTCAAAATCAAGAACATTAATTCCGTTTTTAACATTGTAATCTCCAATTTTTGTTCTTCGTAAAACGGTCAAATGAGAGCCGGATTGCATGGCTTTTCCAAAATCATATGCTAGAGAACGAATGTAAGTTCCTTTACTGCAAACTACTCTAAATTCAATTTCAGGCAATGCAATTCGGGTGATTTCAAATTCGTGTATGGTAGTTTTGCGACTAGCAATTTCGATACTTTCTCCTGCGCGAGCGTGTTCATACAAGCGAACGCCATCTTTTTTTATTGCTGAAAAAATAGGAGGTATTTGGTCAATTTCACCAAGAAATTGTTTCACGGTTTCATGAATCAAGCTTTCGTTTATGTGTTCTGTTGGGAAAGTTTGGTCAATCTCTGTTTCTAAATCATAGGAAGGTGTTGTGGCTCCAATGAAAAAGGTGCCTGTATATTCTTTGGCTTGACCTTGAAGCTCAGCAATTCTTTTGGTAAACTTTCCGGTACAAACTATTAATAAACCACTTGCTAGTGGGTCTAAGGTACCGGCGTGACCAATCTTGAATTTTTTGGGCAATCCAACTTTATTAATCAAAGCATATTTTAGCTTGTTTACAGCCTGAAAAGAACTCCAATTTAATGGTTTGTCAATAAGTAAAATTTGTCCGTTTTGGTAGTCTTCGACTGTCATCGCTGGAATTTATTTAAAGTATGAAAAGTAAATCAGTAAAAAGATCCCAACTATTATTCGGTACCAACCCCAAGGTTTAAAACCGTATTTTTTGATGATTTCAATAAAAAATTTTATTGCAATAATGGCAACTACAAAGGCTACAATGTTACCAATTATAAAGAGCTGAATGTTTTGATCTGATTTTAAAATGAGTTCATAACCCTTCATCTGTGAACTTTCGTAGGTCTTTAAGAATACAGAGTAGCAGGTAACGGCCATCATGGTTGGAACTGCTAGAAAAAATGAAAATTCGGCTGCAGCATGGCGAGATAAACCCTGTTGCATTCCTCCGATAATTGATGCGGCAGATCGACTAGTGCCAGGCATCATGGCCAAACACTGCCAGAAACCAATGGTCACGGCTTTTTTTATAGAAATATCCTCTTCTTTTAAAATGGTAGGGTTTTTAAAATAGTTGTCAATAAAAAGTAGAACAACACCGCCTAAAATAAGAACTATGGCAATAGGGATAGGATTTCCTAGAACAGCTTCTATTTTGTCATCAAATAGTTTACCTAATACGAGTGCAGGTATAACAGCGCAAAATAGTTTGAGATAAAAATTAAATTTGGAAAAATCAAAGAATTTTTTCCAATACAAAGCAACAACCGCCAAGATGGCACCAAATTGTATGGAAACTTGAAAAAGCTTAACGAAATCATCTTCTTGTATCCCGTAATACGAACTCAAAAAAACCATGTGAGCCGTTGATGAAACCGGTAGGTATTCTGTCAATCCTTCGATGATGGCAATCAAAAACGCTTGTAATGTATTCATTTATGCGTTTTTGGGATTCTTAAGAATGGCATAAATAGTAATTCCAAAACCGATTAAAACAGTTGTTGGTGCCAATCTAATTCTTCTAAAATTGAATATATCTTCGCTAAATACATTAGGGTCTTCGCTACCGCCACCAGACATTAAAATAAAGCCTAAGGCTATCACGCCAAGTCCAATCAATAGAATTTTGTAGTTTACTTTCTCAAACAAAAATTCGTTTTTTTTATCTTTTTCTTCCATTTGTAAATGCTGTTGTTTTTACTTAATGCTGTAAGTCAGGACTGATAACTAAATACTAATAAAGATCGTCTGTGCGTAAATTCAAAAATCGTTGTGTAGCAAAGTAAGTACTCAACCAAGTGATCACAATTCCTATTGCTAATACGCCTATTAATACCAATGTAATTGATCCTTTATCATTAAATATTCCCAATAGCGGAAAGTTATTGTCAATATAAAATAATACGCCAAGTAAGGCAATTACAGCTAAACCTGCACCAATCATGCCGAGTTTAATACTGCGCATGACAAATGGTTTACGGATAAAAGATTTTGTTGCTCCCACCATTTGCATGGTTTTAATTATAAATCGATTCGAATAAATAGATAATCTAAGCGAGCTGTTGATTAATAAAACAGCAATAACAGCCAAGAAACTACTCACAATTAAAATCCACATACTTACTTTATTGATATTGTCGTTTACCAGATTAACCAATTGCTTATCATATACAATATCAGATATCATTGTGTTTTTACGTAATTGTGCTTCAATTTTGATGATGCTATCATTGACTACATAATCTCCTTTAAAGTGAATATCGTACGAGTTTTGCAATGGGTTTTCGCCAAGAAAAGTCATAAAATCTTCGCCAATAATATCGGTGTGTTCTTTTGCGGCAGCTTCTTTAGTCACGTATTTATGGGAGCGTACAAAAGGACTTGTTTTTAATTGCTGGTCAAAACTTTTCACAATACTATCGTTAGCTTCATTTTTAAAAAACACAGTCATTGCAATGTTTTCTTTAAAGTCGTTGGCTAGTTTTTTAGAATTAATGATAAAAAGCCCTAAAATTCCCAGTAAAAATAACACTAAGAATACACTTAACACTACTGAAAAATAAGAGGAAATTAAACGGCGTTTTTGGAAATTATCAAAAGAAGAACTCATAGGATGATGTAATTATGGGGTAAAAATAATAAACAATTTCTTTATTTAAAGTTAATAACGTTCAAAGTTTCAACTTTCGTACAATAAACGTAAATTTGGCATCTAAAAATAGTCATCTCAATAAATCTAAGAATCGTAGAACCTTAGTTACTCAGAACTTAATAGAAATGAAATACAATCCCAACGAAATTGAAGCCAAATGGCAAAAATACTGGCAAGAAAACCAAATATTCAAAGCCGAAAACCACTCAGATAAGCCTAAATATTACGTTCTAGACATGTTTCCTTATCCATCTGGAGCGGGCTTACACGTAGGGCATCCGCTAGGGTATATTGCCTCTGATGTATTTGCTAGGTACAAAAGACACCAAGGGTTTAATGTATTGCATCCTATGGGTTACGACAGTTTTGGGTTGCCTGCTGAGCAATACGCTATTCAAACCGGTCAACGTCCGGAGGATACAACTCGTGTGAACATTGACGGTGGTGTGGACAAAGAAGGAAACCAAATTGCGGGTTACAGAAAGCAATTGGATAAAATAGGATTTTCTTTTGATTGGAGTCGTGAAGTGCGTACTTCAAATCCAGATTATTACAAGCACACACAATGGATTTTTATCCAATTATTCAACTCTTGGTACAATAAAAACAGCGACAAAGCTGAGGATATTGCAACCCTAGTTGCCTTATTTGAAAAAGAAGGAAATGCTAGTGTAAATGCGGTTTGCGATGAAAATATCGATCCTTTTTCAGCCGAAGAATGGAACGCTTTCGCAAAAGAGACTCAGGAGAAAATCCTTTTGCAATACCGATTGACGTATTTAGCGGAGACGGAAGTTAACTGGTGTCCAGGATTAGGAACGGTTTTGGCCAATGATGAAATTGTAAACGGCGTTTCGGAACGTGGCGGATTTACAGTGGTTCGCAAGAAAATGACACAATGGAGCATGCGTATTTCAGCTTATGCGGAACGTTTGTTGCAAGGTTTAAATGATATCGACTGGAGCGAAAGCATTAAAGAGAGTCAAAGAAACTGGATTGGGAAATCAGTCGGTGCAATGGTTAAATTTAAAGTCGAAAGTCAAAAGTCGAAAGTCGAAAGTGAAAAGCAAATTTCGGACTCAGAACTAGGGACTAAGGATTCTTTCATTGAAGTATTCACAACAAGACCCGATACTATCTTCGGAGTTACTTTTATGACCTTAGCACCAGAGCATCCTTTAGTTCAGGAAATCACTACTGCCGAACAAAAAGCAGAAGTAGAAGCCTATATCGAAAAAACCTCAAAACGTTCTGAGCGTGAGCGTATGGCTGATGTGAAAACCATTTCGGGAGTATTCACTGGTGCGTATGCAGAGCATCCGTTTACGAAAAAACCAATTCCGGTTTGGATTGGCGATTATGTTTTGGCGGGCTATGGAACGGGTGCAGTTATGGCGGTTCCTTGTGGAGACGAGAGAGATTATGCATTTGCGAATTTCTTCAAGGGGCAAAACGGAATGCCAGCCATCAAAAACATCTTCGATCAGGACATTTCGGAAACAGCTTATGGAGCGAAAGAAGGATTTCAATTAGTCGATTCTGATTTTTTAGATGGATTAGATTATAAAAAAGGAACTCAGAAAGTAATTGAAGAACTAGAAAAAATAAACCAAGGAAAAGGGAAAATCAATTACCGTTTGCGTGATGCGGTTTTCTCTCGCCAGCGTTATTGGGGTGAGCCTTTCCCGGTGTATTATGTAAATGGCTTGCCGCAAATGATTGATGCGCAGCATTTGCCTATCATTTTACCTGAGGTGGAGAAATATTTACCAACCGAAGACGGTTTGCCACCTTTAGGAAATGCGGCTGTTTGGGCTTGGGACAGTGTCAACAATAAGGTGGTCGAAACAAGTTTGGTTGATGATGCAACTATTTTTCCTCTTGAATTGAACACCATGCCAGGTTGGGCGGGAAGTAGCTACTACTGGATGCGTTATATGGATGCGCACAACGAAACCGAATTTGCAAGTCAAGAAGCGCTTAACTATTGGCAAAATGTTGATTTGTATATAGGGGGAAATGAGCATGCAACCGGTCACTTGTTGTACTCTCGTTTTTGGAACAAATTCCTAAAAGACAAAGGCTTTGCACCTACTGAAGAACCGTTCAAAAAATTGATCAATCAAGGAATGATTTTGGGAACGAGTGCGTTTGTGTACCGATTAGAAGGAACAAATACTTTTATTTCAAAAAATAGTATTGCAGGACAATCAGTTCAGCCAATTCATGCTGATGTTTCGATGGTCAATTCATCTGATGAATTAGATATTGAAAGATTTAAAGCTTGGAGAGAGGATTACGCTGATGCGGAATTTATTTTAGACGAAAACGGTAAATATATCGTTGGTCGCGAGGTTGAAAAAATGTCGAAATCCAAATACAATGTGGTTACTCCAGATGCTATTTGTGAAGAATACGGAGCCGATACCTTACGTTTGTATGAAATGTTCTTAGGTCCATTAGAACAAGCGAAACCTTGGAATACAGCAGGGATTTCAGGAGTTTTTGGTTTCTTAAAAAAACTGTGTCGTTTGTATTTTGATGAAAATGGTTTAATTGTGACCAACGACGCACCGACGAAAGACAACTTAAAATCATTGCACAAAACCATCAAAAAAGTAGCTGAAGATATTGAAGGATTCTCTTTCAATACTTCGGTTTCGCAGTTTATGATTTGCGTAAACGAATTGTCTGCTCAAAACTGTCATTCTCGTGAAATCTTAGAACCTTTGGCTATTGTGATTTCGCCTTACGCGCCGCACATTGCCGAAGAATTATGGTCGTTACTAGGTCATGAAGGCTCGATAGCAGCAGTTCCTTTCCCAGTTTTTGATCCAAAACATTTAGTAGAAAGTGAGAAAGAATATCCAGTTTCTTTCAACGGAAAAATGCGTTTTACCCTAGTTTTACCTTTGGATTTAACCGCAGCTCAAATCGAGGAAATCGTAATGAAAGATGAAAGAACCATCAAACAACTAGACGGTAAAACACCAAACAAGGTGATTATTGTTCCCGGGAAAATTATTAACTTGGTGGGATAAACTTTCAATTTCAATATTTAAAAATCCAAATTTTCAACTCCTGTTGGGATTTGGATTTTTTTTAGGATTATTTAACTAATGCCAATTTGACATTTTTACAAATTGGTGCAAATTTTGCTATTTCTTTACTAACTTTAAAAAAAATTAAAAAAGAATAAGATATGTTAGGATTTAGTTTACCATCAATGATATTAATGGGCGGTATTATGCTAGCAAGTTGGTTAGTTAGCTCTAGATTAAAAAGCAAATTTGAACACTATTCAAAGTTGCATTTGCAAAACGGAATGTCAGGCGCCGAAATTGCCGAGAAAATGCTAGCCGATAACGGAATTCGTGACGTACGAGTGATTTCAACTCCAGGTCGTTTAACGGATCACTATAATCCTGCTGATAAAACAGTTAATTTAAGTGAAGCAGTGTACAACCAGCGCAATGCAGCAGCTGCGGCCGTGGCAGCTCACGAATGCGGACACGCGGTACAACACGCTGTAGGGTACGAGTGGCTTACGATGCGCTCAAAGTTGGTGCCTGTTGTAAATGTGGCATCGACTTATATGCAATGGATTTTGTTAGCGGGAATTGTAATGCTAAAAACGTTTCCAGGACTTTTATTAGTGGGAATTGTGATTTTCGCTGCGACAACTTTGTTTTCAATTGTTACTTTGCCAGTGGAGTATGATGCAAGTAATCGTGCTTTGGCTTGGTTAGAAAACAAAAGAATGCTCACGCCGCAGGAACAAGCTGGTGCGAAAGATTCTCTAAAATGGGCAGCTAGAACCTATGTGGTAGCTGCATTAGGATCAATAGCAACCTTGCTTTATTATATTTCGATTTATATGGGGGGAAGAAGAGACTAATTCTCCAACTTTCACATAACTATTTATAAAATCCAAATTCCAATCTTATGGAGTTTGGATTTTTTTTATTTCAGACTTCACATTTCACAACTCACATTTCACTTCCCACACTTCACTTCCCACAACTCACTTTTCACTTTCCTCAAAGTTGAATTTGTCGATCAATTTGCTGGTCAAGCGAAATGAAGGTTTCTGTTCGTGAAACACCTTCAATAGCTTGAATTTTGGTATTGAGTAGCTGCATCAAATGTTCGTTATCGCGACAGATAATTTTAATTAAAATAGACCAATTTCCGGTAGTGTAATGGCATTCTAAAACCTCTGGAATTTTTCTTAAATCGCGCACTGCCTCTGCATTTCGGGCAGCTTTGTCGAGATAAACGCCCACAAAAGCCATGGTGTTGTACCCAAGTACTTTATTGTTTACCGTAAATTTCGATCCCGATATTACACCAGATTGCTCCAACTTACGCAGTCGTTGGTGTATTGCAGCGCCTGAAATTCCTATTTTATTGGCAATTTGAAGAATGGGTTTTCGAGCATCTTCCATAAGGTCACGAAGAATTTCTTTATCGATACCGTCAATTTCAACCATCAGCGAATTAATTTTCATAGTATGAATTTTAAACTAAAATGAGAAATTTAGTTTTAATTAAAAATCAAATTTAAGTAATTAACGCTTAAAAGAAGTGTTAGTTCTTGTTTTTGTCACATCGAGCGCAGTCGAGATGTTTATTTGATTCTCGACTGCGCTCGAACGGACAGTAGATTAGGCAGAAGCTAATACTCAATGATAGATGGTGTACTTTATTGTAATTTATAAAGCAAGCACAAAAAAAGCCATTCTAATGAGGAATGGCTTTTTGGTATGTAATGTAATATTATTTTCCTTTATTCGCTTCGGCGATATATTTTTCTAATGCCATTGTCATGGATGGTGTAGCAGGCGTAGGAGCCAAGATATCAACTCTTAAACCATGATCTAATGCTTCTTTTTGTGTAGTACTACCAAATACGGCAATTCTGGTATTGTTTTGCTCAAAGTCTGGGAAGTTTTTGAACAATGATTTGATTCCGGTTGGACTAAAGAAAGCTAAGACATCATAATATACATCTGCTAAATCAGATAAATCACTCATAACTGTTCTGTAAAAAACGGCAGGAGTCCAATCTACTTTCAAGGCGTTTAATGTAATTGGTGCATCGGCATTCAATTGGTCTGATGCAGGAAGCAAGAATTTTTCGTCTTTGTACTTTTTGATTAGTGGAGATAAATCAGCAAAATCTTTTGGACCTACGTAAATTTTACGTTTTCTGTACACAACGTACTTTTGAAGGTAAAAGGCAATTGCTTCTGATTGACAGAAATATTTTAATCCTTCTGGTACTTTGTATCTCATTTCTTCGGCTACTCTAAAAAAATGATCGACGGCATTTTTACTCGTTAAAATAATAGCGGTGTAATGATTAAGGTCGATTTTTTGTAATCGAATCTCTTTGGCGCTAACTCCTTCTACGTGAATAAAAGGTCTGAAATCAATTTTTACTTTGTGTTTTTGTTGAAGTTCAAAGTAAGGGGAATTTTCCACTTTAGGCTCGGGTTGTGACACCAAAATTGTTTTCACTTTCATATATAACGGTTTCTAAGCACTCCCTTTTGTAAACCAATAATACATAAAATAATAGGGGGCTATTTCAAGAGCGCAAAGATATAAAATAAAATAAAACAACTTACCGAATATTATGTTTTGATAATTTTTTATTGAAATCAAATACGTTAGTACGTTGGCTATCATTATTATAGCTATGGTTGCTAGTATAAAATTTCTTGAAATACTGTCGTAATAGAACAAAATGATATTGATAGGGAGCACTAATAAACCAATATAAGTTCTGTAAGTAACTTTTTGTAAATTAAATTGCTCTGAGAATTCTTCAATATTAAAAGCCGAAGCAATTATTTTTTCGATCAAATACTTTGCTAAAATAAAAAACAGTAAAAAGGTGATGATACGAATAAATAATAGCCAATCGGTTTTTGAAGCGTATCCAAATGAGTACAGCGCAATTTGAATAAAAAATGCGAGAGAAATAACTTGTACAGTAAATAAAGCGATAGTAAAACTGCTTTTTAGATGACTGCTATCGCGGTATACTTTGATGTATTTATTTGAAAATAATAAATTAGCAAATTCTCCAAATCTATTTTCAAAGACAGATTTAGTTAAGGCAATTATGGCAAATGCCAACAAAAACAGGGCGGTAGCCCAATCCTTGTTTTCAATTATTCGCGGATGCAGTACATTTTCAATCATAACGATACAAAACTACTAATTTTTATATCATTCTTTTTATTATAATTTTATTAAGGTTGAAATGGCATAAAAAGGTTACTTTTGCGGTGAAATTAGTCCAAAATATGAATGATTGTATTGTTATAATTCCAACCTATAACGAAATTGAAAATATTGAAAGTATCATTCGTGCTGTACTTTCACAAAATAAACTTTTTCACGTACTGATTATAGATGATAATTCACCAGATCATACTGCTGATAAAGTTATAGTACTTCAAGAGGAGTTTAAAGGGCGTTTGTTTTTAGAGCAAAGGCAAAAAAAATCTGGTTTAGGTACTGCCTACGTACATGGTTTTCAATGGGCTTTAGGGCGTCAATACGAGTTCATTTTTGAAATGGATGCCGATTTTTCTCATAATCCTCAAGATTTACAAAAACTATATGATGCTTGCCATCTCGGAGATGCTGACTTAGCTATAGGTTCGCGTTATGTTACGGGAGTTAATGTAGTCAATTGGCCTTTGAGTAGGGTTTTGTTATCATACTTTGCCTCTGTTTACGTTCGGTTAATTACGGGTATGAAAATTCACGATGCTACTGCAGGTTTCGTTTGTTACAAACGCAAAGTTTTAGAGGATATAAATCTAAATAAAATTCGTTTTGTGGGCTACGCTTTTCAAATTGAAATGAAGTACCGAACTTTTTGTAAAAATTTTCAAATTGTCGAAGTTCCCATTATTTTTACAGATAGAACTAAGGGGCAGTCTAAGATGAGTAATTCTATTATTGTTGAAGCCGTATTTGGTGTCATTGCACTTCGTTTAAAGAAATTAATTAACACATTATAAAGCAGCAAGAAGATGAATCGGGTTTTAATTAAAAATGCTAAAATAGTCAACGAAGGAGTTATTTTTGAAGGTGATGTACTAATTGAAAATGATACTATTGTCGAAATTGCCGACAGTATTAGTGCTAAATTTGCAGATTGCAAAATCATTGATGCCGAAGGTAATTATTTGATGCCCGGCGCTATTGACGATCAAGTACACTTTAGAGAACCTGGTTTAACGCATAAAGGAGATATCGAATCAGAGTCGCGCGCTGCTGTAGCAGGCGGAATCACGACTTATATTGAGCAACCCAATACAGTACCAAATGCGGTGACGCAAGAAATTTTGGAGCAGAAATACCAATTGGCAGCACAAAAATCCTATGCGAATTATTCGTTTATGATGGGTGCTACTAACGATAATTTAGAAGAAGTTTTAAAAACAGATCCAAAGAATGTTGCTGGTATTAAAATATTTTTAGGATCGTCAACAGGAAACATGTTGGTTGATAATGAGGCTACACTCGAAAAAATATTTTCAAGCACCTCTTTGTTAATTGCAGTGCATTGTGAAGATGAAACTACTATACGCAACAACTTAGCGACTTACAAAGAGGAATTTGGCGATGCTATTCCGGTAACGGCGCATCATTTAATTCGAAGCGAAGAAGCTTGCTATATTTCGAGCTCAAAAGCAGTGGCTTTGGCCAAAAAAACTGGCGCTCGTTTGCATATTTTTCATCTTTCGACAGCTAAAGAAATGGAGTTGTTTACCAATAAAATTCCATTAGAAGAAAAGAAAATCACTGCCGAAGTGTGCGTACATCATTTATGGTTTACCAATGATGATTATGCTACAAAAGGAAATATGATTAAGTGGAATCCCGCAGTAAAGACAGCTAAAGACAGAGATGCGCTTTGGGCAGCTTTACTAGATGATCGTATTGATGTTATTGCAACAGATCATGCGCCACATACCATTGAAGAGAAAAGTAAAAATTATCTTGAGGCACCTTCAGGCGGACCATTAGTACAACATGCTGTTGTGGCTCTTTTTGAGGCTTTTCATCAAGGTAAAATAAGCGTTGAGAAAATTGTAGAAAAAATGTGTCACAATCCGGCTAAAATTTTCAAGATTGAAAAACGTGGATTTATCAAAGTTGGGTATTTCGCTGATTTGGTAATTGTCAATCCAGGCTTACCTTGGAGTGTGAAAAAAGAAAATATTTTAGCTAAATGCGGTTGGTCTCCCTTTGAAGGATTTACTTTTAAGTCCCGAATTACACATACATTTGTAAACGGACAATTAGTTTATAACGCATTCAAAGTAAAAGATATCAAAGCTGGAAAACGTTTGTCATTTGAACGATAATATTTAGAATATGAAACAAATCATCACCATAGTAGTACTTTGTTTTCTTTTTACGAGCTGTAAAAACGAAGTGCTTCAAGAACCTAAAAAACCGATTAGCAAAGAGGTTATGGCAGATATTATGTATGATTTGGCCATTCTTGAGGCTATAAAGTTCCAAAATCCGGTGTCATTGGATACCTTAAAAATAAACTCAAGAGATTTTATCTTCAAAAAATACAAGGTAGATAGTTTGCAATTCGTTGAAAACAATGCCTATTATGCTGCTAATTACGAAGAGTATAAACTAATGTTTGATCAAGTTACAACACGCTTAGAGCAAAAATTAAAAGCGACTGATGTGCTTATTGCCAACAAACAGAAAAAAATTAGAGCAGAAAAATTAAAAAAACTACGCGCTAAGAAAAAAGTAGATAGCACCGCTGCAAAACTATAAATTACAGTTGGCTAATTTTTTTGATATACGCCTTGACGTCAGTAAAATCGATAGTCAAGGCGTTTTTTATTTTTTGATTAGCATACAAATTACTGTTGTAGGATGCCATTGCGGATGCTCTTGAAATGCGTCTTTTTTGTCCAAAAATTGTTGCTGAAACCCAATCGAGTCTCCAAATAATTTTCATGATAAAAGGTGTAGCATGCCAGCGTGGTTTTCTTGCATTTAAACTTTCGGCCATGGTGTCGAGCACTTCTTTAAAAGTGATGTTGCTCGCAATCAAAGTAAAACGCTCGTTTGTGATATCGCTTTCTGTAAGTTTTTGTGCAATCTGTACCACATCTGTTACAGCAATAAAGCCGCTGCTGCCAAGGGTGTAAAAAGGTAATCCTCTTTTTACTTTGGTAAGCAATTGACCACTACCATTTTCCCAATCTTTGAAAGGAAGAACCGGACCAAGAATAACTCCAGGGTTTATAATGATAACAGACAAGCCTTCTTGTTGTCCTCTCCAAACTTCCATTTCGGCACCGTATTTAGATATGGCGTAGTCGCTGTGGTAGTTTTCTTGATTCCATTCGGTAGTTTCAGTAATGAAAGTTTCGTGCGGAAGTGGGTCTCCAAGTGTAGCAATCGAACTTACATAACACAATTTTTGTACCCCATAGGCAATACTAAAATTGACAATATTCGCCGTGCCCTCAATATTAATTTTGCGTAGTTGCGCTTCTTCTTTTGGGTCAAATGATATCAAAGCAGCACAATGGTAAACGGTTGTAATCCCCGGAAAAGCAAGTTCTAGTGACGGTATATCAGTAATGTCAGCTTGAATCCATTCAATTTGTGTAAAGAAAGTCGCCTTATTGTAAAGATCGAAAAGTGCTTTGGTTTTTTGTATTGCATCTTCTTTTCGGTAAATAGCGCGTACTTTTTCACTGCCAATACTTTTGGATTCAATTAATTGAAGCAATAAATGCGCGCCTACTAAACCGGTTCCTCCTGTTACTAATATCATGTTACGAAAATACAAATTATTTTTCTCGAATAACCTATTAAACAAATAACGGAATCCGCAATAAATTTTATCTTTGTGGCACAGCGCCTTTAAGGCGAAAGACCAAAGTAAATAGCATAAAAAGATGAAGAATTTTATTGAAGAAGTAACTTGGAGAGGAATGCTCCACGATGTTATGCCTGGCACAGAAGAACATTTGATGGAACAAATGCGTGTGGCATATGTGGGAATTGACCCAACTGCCGATTCATTGCATATAGGACATTTAGTGGGTGTAATGTTGTTGAAACATTTTCAGCTAGCAGGACATAAACCCTTAGCGCTTGTGGGTGGAGCAACAGGTATGATTGGTGATCCATCGGGTAAATCTAATGAACGTAATTTGTTAGATGAAGCTACCTTGCGCCATAATCAAGAAGCCATAAAAGGACAATTGGCTCGTTTTTTAGACTTTACCTCAGATGCTGACAATGCAGCTGAATTAGTAAATAATTACGATTGGATGAAGAATTTTTCATTTCTAGATTTCATTCGTGACGTGGGTAAACATATTACCGTTAATTATATGATGGCAAAAGATTCTGTAAAGAAACGTTTGTCATCCGAAGCAGCCGAAGGAATGTCATTCACGGAGTTTACCTACCAATTGGTTCAAGGGTATGACTTTTTGCATTTGTACAGAGAAAAGAGCTGTACGTTACAAATGGGCGGAAGCGACCAATGGGGAAATATTACTACTGGAACTGAATTGGTTCGCAGAATTGCCAGCGGTAAAGCGTATGCTTTGACTTGTCCGTTGATTACTAAAGCGGATGGAACTAAGTTTGGAAAATCTGAAGGAGGTAACATTTGGTTGGATTCGGCTAGAACGTCTCCATATAAATTTTACCAATATTGGTTGAATACCTCAGATGTGGATGCCGAGAAATACATCAAAATTTTTACTTTTTTATCCAAAGAAGAAATTGAAGATTTAACTGTAAAACACAGAGAGGCACCGCATTTGCGCTTGTTGCAAAAACGCTTAGCAGAAGAAATTACAATACTTGTTCATTCTACAGCCGACTTAGAAAACGCCATTAAAGCTTCTTCTATCTTGTTCGGAAATTCATCTGCGGATGATTTAAAGCAATTGGATGTAGCAACTTTTTTAGATGTTTTTGATGGCGTTCCGCAAGCAGAAATTGCTAGAAATGAGGTTGAAGCTGGACTCAATATTGTTGACGTTTTAAACGAAAAAACAGGTTTTATGAAATCTAACGGCGAAGCTCGTCGTGCTTTAACAGCGAATTCTATTTCAGTAAACAAAGAAAAAGTTACGGAAGAATTTATGGTTTCAACCAAAGATTTAATCAACAATCAATTTGTTTTGTTACAAAGCGGAAAGAAAAATTATTTTGTGGTAAGAGTGCTATAAATTATGCGGCGTTTTAACTACGCTTCATGATAATTTAAAGATCCCAATGACTCCAAAGAGCTATTGGGATTTTTTATTTCAATCCTTAAAATTGATTGGGAATTTATTAGAAGTAATCCAGCCTGAAATAAGGTTGGGAGTTTCAAGTATGTTTTTTAAATCTTCAGCGGGCAAGCTACTAGCTAATTCGTGTTTGTTGAAATACAAAAACAAGTCTAGAAAATGAACATCGTCATTGTTTAAATAATATTCGTTGTCTTCAAATTTATGGTAGCGGTTTTTGTCCCAACTCAAATTGGCTGTAAATTTTTTAGTTTCATTCCCTTGAAATTGTAGAACGCTTTCTAAAATTTCCTTACGGGTTTTTTGTTTTAAGGCATCTGTCTGTTTTGCTAAAAAATCAGCTAAATCTTTACGGTTATTTTCTAGGTCTTGCATTATTTTTTTAAGTACCGCATCACTTTTTTTAGAATCGAATATAGTATTCGTTTCTATCATGTTTTTTTCTTGAAACAGCCTGTACGAGGGTATCCAAGACGAATTGTTGTACATGTTAGATCGTAACTCCTTAGTATTTAAAACTAATGAAATAAGACTTTTTGTTTTGTTCGTAATACTATAATGAACGGTAAATAGTCGCTCATTTGGGGAAGGATCTATATGAGTAATCGAGTCTATTTGAACTCCTACCTCAGTGGTTTGCGCGCCGCTATTCCATCCAAAAAACAATAAAAGAATCAAAGAAAGAATTCGCATTTATACTTTTTAAAAGGGTTAAAGTACCATCAAATTGCACCCACGAATATCCGAATTGTCAAAGCGCCCCAAAACCTCGAAAGAGTTGTTTGGATTTTTTTTACCCAAATCCTGAGTAGCTATAAACGAACACGAATTAATGTTGGCCAAATCGATTACATTGATTCCGCCTGTTTTTCCGTTTTCTATATAAGTCAAGGCATCTTCTGTATCGCGAACCAGTATTTGCATCCAAGCAGGACACTCAAATACGCCATCTCCCAGTGAATAAGCTTGCGAAAGAAGTTCTGTCATGCCGTATTCTGAGTGTATGGCTGATACGCCAAAACCTTGGCATAATTGCTCGTGAAGCTCCTCGCGAATCATTTCTTTGCGACGCCCTTTCATGCCGCCAGTTTCCATGATAATGGTATGTTGCAATTGAAACGGAAGTTTTTCTATTAAGTCTAATAAAGCAAACGTCACACCAAACAGAATAACATTTTGCCCTTGATTATCTAGTTCTACAAGTTTAGTGATTAAGGCGTCGTGATCGTTCAAATAAAAGCCGCTATCCGCTTGGTTTGAAAGTTCAATTAAATTCTTAACCATATAAATTAACGAAGAGCCTTCGCGTTCTAAATAGGATGGGAGCAGGGCTAAAACTACATAATCTTCGATATTGCCATAAAATTCAGCAAAACCTCTGCGGTAGCTTTCTTCATAAAGGCTAACATCAGTTACCAAATGTTTGCTAGTAATCATGCCTGTTGTGCCACTACTAGTAAACGTTTCTTGAATTGGGTTGGAATTGGAAACTACAGCATGACTTTTAAAAAATTGTATGGGTAAAAAAGGAATTTGCTGTAGCGACTTTACCTTGTGTGGATCGGTTTTTAGAAATTGGCAAAATTCTTTATACACCAGATTGTTTTCGTATTGAAAACGAAATACTTTTAAAGCTGTTTTTTCAAATTGTTTTTGGCTTGAAATCGTAAAAATATCTGTTGCTGTGATCACCAATTTTTTTTACAAAAGTAATAAAAATTGTCAGGACTAGCTATGCAATTAGAGCGGAGTAGGAAAGGAAACTTTTTTATAAAAAACAAGCTCCAATTGGTATTGGAGCTTGTGTATAGATTTTTATTTGATAATTAATTTTCTAGTGGCTGACGATTCTTTCTCATTAATCCTGATGATGTATACACCAGAACTCAATGCAGAAACATTCAGCTCTTTTGAGTTCATCATGGTATGCAGTACTTTTTTACCAAGCACATCAAAGATGATAATTTCTTTATCAAGATCGTTTTTGGTGGTAATGAAAACTTTACCATTACTCACAGGGTTTGGATACAAACTCAAGCCTTCAATGCTTGTTTCTTGTACTCTTGGTGCTTGTTTTGTTTCTTGTGCAACAGCACTAAAAGAACAAAAGAAAACCAATGCAATAAGTGTATAAAAGTAGTTTTTTGCCATCATTTCAATTTTGATTAGTAAAGATACAAAAAATATTTCAAAAAGTATACCAAAAAAAATGCCTTTCAAAGTTGAAAGGCATTTTATCTATTTTAGAACTTGAATTACAATCCTACTGACCATCCAGCTGCCCATCCAGGAGCTCCAGCACCGTTTCCAGCGCCAGTTGCAGTTGCAGATTCAGATGCAATTGCTAGTGAAGCATCAGCACTAACACCAGCTGTTGCAGGTGCAACTACAGTTTTAGTACCTCTAGTTTTAGTAGGAACATCAGCTACGAAGTTAACGCTTGTAAGTTTTAAAGCAGTACCAATAAAACTTAACGTTTCGTCATGCTCGATGTCAATTCCTCTTGCCCAACCGCTCAATGCTACGTTAGTGAAAATTGCTTTAGTACCTCTTCTTAATTTGATTGCTTGGTTTTCTCCAAATGTACCAGATGGAGGAACGCTACCAGGACCTACTAAAGTGATATTTGTGATCGTTGGGTTTGCAATTGGTGTATTAGCAAAACCAAACTCAAAGTTGTCAGCTTCGATACCTCTGTTTCCTTTTCCAAATGATAATTTTCCATACCAGTTGGTGTTAGTTCCATTCCATCCTTCTGTCCAATCGTATTGGTCGTCTTCGTTACCAAATGAAATCAAATTTGAAGTGTTTACAGATCCTCCAAAAAATTCGAAACCATCATCTGCACCTTGGTAAGCCTCTACATATTCAAAAGTAGTTCCTGAACCTACTCCAAATAATGAAACTCCATTAAATTCTTTTTCACTGTTAAATGCAGCTCCAGCATATTCTACTCTCAAGTAACGAATAGATCCTGAGTTATCATTTGATGCAGTTCCACCATAAGTTAAATCTGCAACTTCTGATTGTGCTGTACTTGCTCCACCAGTTACACGGTTGATTGGTGCTTTACCACAAATTACTAATCCACCCCAGTCTCCAGCTTTTTTAGTAGCTAAACCACTTGTCATTACCACTGGATTGCTAGCTGTTCCGTTTACGTTTAATTTTCCACCTTGTGCTACCGCAATGTATGATGCAGTTCCACCAGTTCCTTCAATTTTTGTTCCTGCAGGAATGTTTAAGGTTGCTCCTGAATTTACTTGTAGTTTACCAGTAAGCTTGTATGTTTTAGATGCGTCAAGAGTTACTTCACCCTCATTGATATTTCCTTGAAAATTGTTGGCATCAACTACGAAATTAGATGAAGGCTTTTCGTTTTCTTCCGTTGTTGAACAACTGCTCACCACGGCTGCACTTACTGTTAAAATTCCAATTAGTTGTAAAAATTTTGTTTTCATGTTGTAATAGTTAATTGTTTTGTTTCTGATACAAAGGTGTAGCAATTTGCTCAAGTCTAGGTTAAGCCAATGTGAATGTTAATTTAATAAATGCTTACAATAGTATTAACTTAATGTTATGTAGGTTAAGCTAGGATCATAATAAACAAAAAGCAGCCTGGTCGGGCTGCTTTTATAATACTTATGTTGGTTTGGTATTAGAATTGGTAATTTAAACTCAATCCTAAATTGATTCCTTTTTTGTATGAAAGAACATTAATGTCTCCAGACTTGTTTTCTTGCGTTCTATTAAGTGTAGCGTCTAAAATGTTTTTTGCTATAAAGTCAATTCCCATTTTTTTGTTTAACTTCAACTTAGTTATTAAGTCAAGAGATCCATAGGCTTTGTCTACTAAATTTCCTCTGTCATTGGTTCCTAATGCATATACTCTATCCGAAAAGTAAGTGTAAGCTAACGTTGTTGTTAAATTACTTTCTTTATTATTCCAATCAGTATAGAATGAAAGATCAGCGTTTAGTAATAAATCTGATGCTCCTGTAAATTTGCTTTCTGCATCAGTGAAAACAACATTATAATCTGTTTCTCTGATAACTTTATTGCTATCTAATTCTTGATTACTGTATAAATAAGATGCATTTAAACCTCCTGTTAATTTTTTTGATTTAGACTCGTCAAAGTTAAAAATTGTTTTTCTGTACTCTAATTCAGCTCCAGCTACATATCCAAAATCACCTGTGTTGATAAAAGAAATATCATTTGTTGAAGAAGCGATTGTTACTTCGTTCATTGGATTTAAAATGTATTTACCAAATCCAGTTACAGAGATTAACTCGTCAGCACTAGGGAAAACTTCCCATTTTAGGTCAAAGTTGTAATCATCAGAAGCATATAAATCAGGGTTACCAACTTTTACTTCGTTTACTTCCTCGTATACAAATAAAGCTCTTTCTTTAAATTGTGGTAAAGTGTAAGTTTTACTGAAACCAAAACGCAAGTTTTGTTTTTCGTTTACTGTATATTTTAATGTTAAACTAGGTAAAAAAGCTATTTTTTCTAATTCATCAAAATCTCCTGCAGGATCTAATTGAGTTTCCCAAGCAATTTTTTGAAAAACATACTCTCCTCTTAATCCTAAAACTCCTGATAGTTTACCAAAATTATATTCAGTGTTCAAGAAACCTCCGTTAATAAATTGTTCACCATTATAAATTTGTGGATCTAAGGCATTTGGAACTTGGCTATTACCTCTAAAAGTAGTAATCTCAAATACGTTGCTATCTAAATTTTGTTGGTTGTAAAACAAATCTAGGTTGTTAGGGTCTACACTAATTGTTGAATTGGCAGCTGTTGTTTTGAAGTTGAATTGTCTTGCTTCAAAATCTCTATTTTTAGCTCGTCCGCTGTATCCTGCTGTAAATTTACCTTTGTATTCTCCTTCAAAATCTTTGTTGAATTTGTAGTCAACAGCTAGATTCGCAGCTACCTCAGTTTCTTGTAGTTCTTGAAAATACCTGTGGTTGTCTGGTGCAGAAATATTCGATAATTTGAAACCATCAGCCTCTTTTCTAAAAATATTTTGGTTACGGTCTGGCATCTGTCCGTCAATACTGTTCAATGAAGTTCCCCATCTTACGGCAGTACGCTCGCTTAAAGTATGTTCTCCTAAAAGTTGGTTAATCCATAAGGCGTTTTTCTTGAATTCATTACGACGAATTAATCCGTTACCATCATTTGCAATATCAACTATCAGTCCTGAAAATTCCTCTTTAGTTAAAGATGAAGTATTGATGAATACAGAGTTGAAATTAATTTTGTTGGCCTTATTTATTTTGTAACCAAGGTTTAACATTCCTGTTAAGTTTGTACTGTAAGAGTCTGATGTATATTCTTCGAAGTTTTTATTGATAACGCCGTTCCCGTTAATTGACCCCTTTGCGCTTCCATCTGCTCGAGAAGAATAATTGGTACTGTAGTTGATTGTTGCAAAAACATTCAATTTACTTTGGTTACCAATATCAAATGAATTCCCTGTTGAAATTCCAAATGAACCAGCAATAGGATTTTTTGTTTCTAAATTTAAAGAGTTGTAGTTGTATGCCGTTAAAGGGCTGCTTGGAATTTGACTTGCTTTTAAACCAAAATCATTGATACCAGTTTGTAATGAAAAGTTGTCATTGCTTACTGCATTTGTATTTACTTTTGAACCAATATCTACTTTTACAAAACCTTTTCCTTTGTAGTCTTTAGAAATAATATCAACATTTCCTCCTGCAAAGTCTCCATAAATACTTCCATTATAAACTTTGTCGATAGAAATGTACTCTACAATGTCAGTTGAAAAAATATCAAGATTTAAGTTTTTCTTTTCCGGGTCGTTTGAAGGAATTGGTAAACCATTCATCGTCGTAGAGTTGTAACGGTCTCCTAATCCACGAACAAAAATAGTTCCAGAACCTTCTTGTTTTGTAATTCCAGTTGTTTTGGTAACAGCTGTTGCTACATCGCTAACTCCTTTACGAGCTAATTCTTGTGAACCAATACTTTGTTTGATAGATACTGCATTTTTTTGATCCAGAAGCAAAGCCGTTTCTTTTTGTCTACTAACAGTTGATTTTACGACCACATCTTCAAGTTTGTAGCTACCAGAGCCTAATGCTTGATTAACTGTCACCGTTTGGTCTGCAACTACTGTCACAGATACTTCAACTGATTCGTATCCTACAAAGCTAAATTGCAATGTGTATTTTCCTGGTGCTACTTTAAGTGTGTATTTACCATCAATATCAGTATTGGTACCAATAGTTGTACCTTTGATAATTGCGTTGGCAAATGGCAATGATTGATTGTTAGCATCTTTGTCTGTTAACGTTCCTGTAATAGTTCCTTTGCTTTGTGCGAAAGAAAAAGCAGTAATTAATAACGTAAGTAATAGTAACTTGAATTTCATCGGGTTTAATTTTTGTGCAAATTAACGGCCATAATGCAAATCAGGAGTTACTGACTTGTTAACCTTATGTTGTCTTTATGTTGGCAAAAACTGTTCAATATTAAATTACGGTTAACTGCTTTTGATTACTTCAATAATGTTTACATTTACATTTCAAAAATAATTTTTGACACTCCATGAAGAAAAAACACACCAAAATTTTATTAGTCGATGACGAGCCAGATATCTTAGAAATAGTTGGTTACAATCTATCTCAAGAAGGATATCAAATTTTTACTGCAGTAAACGGTAAGGAGGCTATTGCAAAAGCTAAGAAGGAAATCCCAGACCTTATTATAATGGATGTAATGATGCCAGAAATGGACGGAATGGAAGCTTGCGAGCACATCAGGAAAATTCCAGAATTAAATAATGTTTTGATTACTTTTCTAACCGCTAGAAGCGAAGATTACTCACAAGTAGCCGGTTTTGATGCGGGTGCTGATGATTATATTACCAAACCAATCAAACCTAAATTATTGGTTAGTAAAGTAAAAGCTTTGCTACGTCGTTTAAAGGAAAAAGAATCCGAAAGCGAAACCTTAAATGTTGGTGGTATTGAAATCAATAGAGAAGAATACAAAATTATAAAAGACAATATTGAGATTGCGCTTCCGCGAAAAGAATTCGAATTGTTTTACCTTTTGGCTTCAAAACCAGGAAAAGTATTCAAACGTGACGAAATTCTCGATAAGGTTTGGGGTAACGAAGTAGTTGTTGGAGGAAGAACAATTGATGTGCATATTAGAAAACTGCGCGAAAAAATTGGAGAAGATTTGTTTAAAACCATCAAAGGAGTTGGTTATAAGTTTGAAGTGTAAATGACAATAAATTTTAAAAAAACTTACCGATTTGCAGTCAAATCGTCCTTGTATATAACCTTGTTCTCTACTTTATTAGTGAGTTTTTTAACGCACTATTTTTTTGAATTTTCCCTTAATTTCATTCTTATTTTTGCGGTTTGCATCGCCTCTTTTTCATTTTTAGTGGTGCAATATCGTGTAGAGCGTTTTATTTATAAAAAAGTAAAAAAGATTTACGATGACGTTTCCTTGTTAGAATCAAGTACGTTTAGAAATCAGCCTATTACCACTGATATGGCTACGCTTACGCGCGAAGTGAAAAAGTTCGCTACCGATAAAAAACTTGAAATTGAAACGCTAAAAGTGCGTGAAGAATACCGAAGAGAATTTTTGGGTAACGTTTCGCACGAATTGAAAACACCTTTATTTACCGTTCAAGGATATCTTTCTACTTTGTTGGATGGCGCTATGAACGATAAAACTATTCGAAAAAAATACTTAGAACGTGCTGAAAAAGGGGTAGAGCGTCTTATTTATATTGTACAAGACTTAGATATGATCTCTAAATTAGAAACAGGCGATCTAAATCTTGAAATTGCTGAGTTTGACATCGTAAAATTAGTGCAAAACGTTTTTGATTTACTCGAAATGAAAGCCTCTAAAAAGGATATTCTTTTGATGTTTGACATGCGCTACCACAAACCAATTATGGTGTTGGGTGACCAAGAAAAAATTCAACAAGTAGTCATGAACTTGGTTGTAAACTCTATCAAATACGGTAAACTAAAAGGGACAACCGAGGTAAGTATTGAAGAGTTAACATCAGATAAAGTAATTGTTCGCTTTACGGATAATGGCGAAGGAATCGAAAAGAAAAATATTCCGCGTTTATTTGAACGTTTTTACCGAGTTGATCAAAGTGGTGCACGAACCGAAGGAGGTTCTGGACTCGGCCTTTCAATTGTCAAGCACATTATTGAAGCGCACGACGAAAAAATTTATGTAGATAGTAACTTTGGCGTAGGATCGGAGTTTTCATTTACGTTAACAACATCCAAAAACGAAGCTTCTTTTGGGGTTAAAAAATAATTATTTACAAGAGCTCCAAATCATTTTATTCTTCGAATAAACCAAACAATTTCTCCCAGGCTACTTTTGAATCCGCTTTTGGCAAACCTTTATAATGATTGGCATCTTGCAAATTGGTGATACAAAATTCATCCTGAGTTACATAAGGTACTAGGCCCTCTTTTTCTAGTTTTTCGGCTAAATATTCTTGTTCAAATTGCCCAGGTGTGGGAATAAAAAATGCTTTTTTTCGCAAAACCGAAAGATCCATAATCGAGGTGTAACCAGAGCGACAAAGCACCATTTCACTTTCGTTGATGGCCTGCTCCAGTTGGGAAGTGGTCATAAAATTATAATATTCGACCTTTTCGGTTTGACTTATTTTTTGTTGCGCAACAACAGTTCCTGCAACAAAAAGAACGGTTCCTTCAAACCCTTGCAATTCTTTTAGTAAATGCGTTTCGAGCATGCTTCGTTGTGGTTCTGGACCCGAGAGTAAAACGAGTAAATCGTATTTTTTTGGCACTAACTTTTTTTGTAAGCGACTTATTGGTCCTATGTATTTTAGCTTATGATCAAAATCGTCAATATGACCTAAAATACCTGATAAATTGTTGCTGCTGGCATAATCAGGTATCCAACATTCGTTATGTTGAAAGGCAAAGTACTGATGAATTTTGCTGCTGATCCATGTTGTTTGTCCGCTTAAAACCTGAATTTGATGCGTAAGGTAGGCGCTAGGGATATTTTTATTGAATACGCCCAAGCGGTTATCCGAAATGATTCCATCAATGCCATAGGTTGTAATCCATTTTTTCACCAATGCTTTTTCTTCTCGAATTGCTTTTAAGGTTTTCCAACTGTTTTTTAACAAATGCCATTTGAAATTTTTGCCTTTGATGGCATATTCTATTTCATACGATGGAAGTTCAAGCGTTTTTAAATCTGGAAATTCCCTTTGCAGTAACAACAAAGCAGCACCGTCAGAGGCAATGATAGGTTGGTAGTTTAGCTCTAAAAGTGCTTTGATAATTGGTATGCAACGCGTAGCATGGCCTAAACCCCAGTTTAAAGGGGCAACTAAAATGGTTTTAGATTTTGAAGTCGCAATTGGTTCTGTAGGCATAAACTTGGGTTTAATGCTGGAAAGATACACAAGTTCAGTGCTTTTTTGTATTTACAAAAGTTTACCAAACTATTAATTTAATGAATTGTGTGCTCGTTGTATTTTAAAAAAAAACGAAGACTATCGGTGTTAAGATAGTCTTCGTTCTACTATTGTTTTTTGTGATTTACTCTTGAATGTAAGTCTTATTCCCGTTTGCATTGATATAGTATTTACCGCCTCTTGGACCTGTATATACTTTTTTACCATTGTATTCACCAGTTACTTTATCGGCAACTTTTGGCGCTTTTTCATTGGTTTCTTTTACTGTTTTAGTAGCTTTTGCTTTTGTTGCAATTGCTTTTTCTTTTACTGATTTTGATTTTTCAGCGACAACATCTGCTTTAGATTTGGTTAATTTGTCTTTGGCAGCAGTTGCTTTTTCTTTTTTGGCAGTAGCCTTTTCTTTAATAGCATTTGCTTTTTCTGCTTTTGCTTCAACGACTGCTGCTTTTGCTTTTGAGGCTTTCTCTTTTGTAGCTGTAGCTTTTTCTTTAGTAGCAGTTGTTTTCTCTTTTACTGTTTTAGCTTTTTCTTTTGCAGTAGCGGCTTTTTCTTCGGCTGCCTCGGCTTTGGCTTTTGTTATTTTTTCTTTGGCCTTTGCGGTTTTTTCAGTTGCCGCTTTCGTGGTTTTTTTGGCTGCAGCCGTAGTTTGAGCATTACCCATAAAAGATAGGAGTAAAGCGAAAAGAAGTAACATCGATTTTTTCATAGGTTTGATTTTTATGTTAGTAGTTTTAAAAATACAAAAAAATGTGATTGGCAATCTGTTACTTGTACATTTATTTAAAAGTAAGCTCTTAGCTGCACATTACCAGTATGAATAGTTGCATTGCGTTCGCTTTTTCGACCTTGATAATTGAAGTTAATGTCTAAGAATGAAGTAATACTTTTTTGTAACAAAGCACGCCAAGTAACGTTTTGTCCTGTTTGTAATCCTTCGAGCATTTGAAAGCCAACGGCTGAGAATTCATTGCCATTAAATTTATTTTGGTACAATGATAATTCGCCATTAAAAGTAAATTTTTTAGATCCCGCATACGAGAACGATGTTCCTAATCGATTTTGTGATAATAGTTCACCATTACCTATTTGGTTTTGTTTTTTCTGATACTCATAAAACAGCTCCCAACTGGTACTTTTCGAAAACAAATAACTGATTTTTGGAGCGACTTGATAACCCGTGATATTGAAGTTTTTCTCAATGAAATCTTCGGAGTTAACTTTGTTTTGAATGGTTTTGGTAAAAAAGCCTAAAAGCCAACTTTTTTGGTACAAATGGTTGTATTGTAGTTGATGGGAACCATTATCAGCCTCCTGTGAACCAATAGAGAGTAAACTTTTGGTTTTGTTAAGCAAGTAGGTGTAGGTAACAGAATGCTTTTGCTTGCCTCGGTTGTAATAAAGCGTATTTCTTAAACTCGAAGTTAAGCCTAACACTTCATCCGAAATGGGACTGAACGGGTTCCATTCAAAATTAGAGCCGTTATTCCTTATTTTTCGATCCAATAAAAAAACAGTTTGATTGTAAAAATAAGAAGCGAATTTTTTAAAACCTTTCTCGTTTTGCCATTGCGTAGGATTAAAAGTAAGGGCTTGCGAAAATTTATTTTGGTGGGTTTTTATAAAAATGCGGTTGGGTAAAAATACACGTATAAATTTGGCTTGATCGATAAATGGTGCTACCTCAAACTCTTGTAGTTCCTGAATACCATTGCTGTTATAGTCGTTCCAAGTATACACACCTTGACCAACAGCTACTTCGAGATATGTAAATTCTTGTTGCGGAATGCTTCCTGAGGTGGTTTCATACACTGTGTTGCTCAAAAATAGCGAGTTGAAAAATCGGTCCGAGTAGATTATGCGAGAGTTTAAAGTGCTCTCTCTTTTTCTATTATTGGCTTCAAAGTCAAGTGTTCTGTAATTAGCAACCACACTCAAATCACTAGTTTTGGTTTGGATTAATCTCGATTTTAAAATAAAGGTGTTTGATTGATTCACGCGTTGCACCATTCCGTTTTGCAAACTGTCATTGATTCTTTTTAAATATCCTAATTCAAAAAATACTTTGGTGCTATCTCCACGACCGATATGTGCGCCGTATTCAATAAATTTTTGACTTAAAATTGAAAGTTGTTGTGTGTTTTTGTTGCGTTCGCTATTGTTTTCAAGTCGTATAGAGGTACCAATCCAGTTTTTTTTGAAACGATAACGCACTTGCGATTGGTTTCGCAAAAAAGAAGAATTCAAAACGTCACTCTCACTTTGCAAGTAACTGCCTTGCTGACGGATACTCCAATTTTTTTGTTGCAAAAATCCATTAATCACGTGACGATTCCCAGTGAAATTCCCAGTAAAATCTAATTTTTCTAATTGGTAGCTTGCATTTCCTGTACTAGTGGATTTCGGATTTTGTTTTTTTTGTAGCTGCAAGCCAGTGACCAACAAACTTTGATTGCCTGTGGTTAAAGGTTCTAAATTCCAATCGCGATTGAATTCAATGTTGTTCAATCGTTCCACAGTTTTAAAGGTACTTTCAATAAATTGGTAATTGACAAATGCATTCATGTTCCAACCTTTCGAAAAGAAGCGTTGCTTACTTTTTATCTTGGCTGCTAATCCTTTATTATTGGCATCATCTAGCGCTGAAAATAAATTTTGATCGTTGTTACTTACTCCAATTTCAACATCAATATTCGTTTTTTCAGTAGGATGAAATTGACCCACGAAACTGGCTACTTGAACTTTATTTGGCGCAATTAATTGAATGATTGGTTCGTAATTTCCTTGCGGAACGCCATTAATCGGTGATACATAAGTAAAAACTCTATTAATGGTATTGGTATTGGATAAAATGTAATTTCCTGCATTGGCACCAACAAAAGAGAAGCTCACATTATATAAATCGCCATCTACGTCGGTGGTATATTCGTACACAAGCATACCGTTCACAAGAATTTGTTTGTAGAGTACTTTATTGTCGCTGTATGAGTCAAGATAGGCAGATGGTGCAGTCATTTGGCGCGTATCATTGCCGGCATTTTTAATAATTTGAACTTGTTCTTGAGAGAGATTTTGCTGAACAGGTTGATTTTTTAAATCGTTTTCAGAGTATAAATAGCCGCCAAATCGCCACTTTTTAGATTTGTGTGTTCCTCCAGCATAAGTTACAAATCGGCTGTAATTCCGGTCGGTATATTGGTATTCAATCGCAATTCGCATTTCAGAGGTTATTGTAAACAGCGGTGTAAAAATGATTTCTCCAGCATTGTAATCAATCGTATAATCTTTGTTTTCGCCACGCTCCAACAAATTGCCGTTTACAAACACGCGCTCTGATCCTGATACAATAAGCACGTACAACTCGCCATTTTGACCACGTAATTTATAGGGTCCTTGATTTCCTTCCTGACCTATGATATCACTTTTGGCGTATTGCCCTCTAACTAATGCTGCTGCGGCAAATACATTGCTCTTGTTGTTTTTTCCCTCCCAATTAAAGTTAGTAGCTATACCTTGTACTTTTTTATTAAAGTTTAAAAATTGGGTTTCTTTATTTTCTAGAAACAAGTCGCCTGCACGTATGCTCCAATTTGTGCTAAAAAGTTCCATAAAAACAGAATCAAATTGGTCTAGCTGCTGCGAGTAACCCCCATCTTGCAGTGGTATATTACTGTCTTGTAGTGAGGCTCTGATGCTTACCTTATCAGATAATTTTCCGGTGATTTGTAAATCGAGATTCGAGTTTAAAACAGCGTTTTGGTTGTTACCAATCGTGACGCCTCGTGTTATACTCCCAGAAGTGCTCAACCCGTCAAAGGGAATGTTTTTTTTGATGTTGGTGTCGGTTACGCTATATAAATTTCCTTTCCCTGCTGCATTTGAAACTACTTTACTCGGATCGTAAATGTAGTAGGTTTTGGTTAGTTCCTCAGGGTATTGCAGGTACGATACTGTGATTGAATCTCTGGGATTGCTAAAATCAGAAAGTAATAATAAAGTACTTTTTGAAAAATCAATACGGTATAAAGTACTGTCAATTGCTTTTCCTTTGGAATCTAAAATTTTAAAGAAACTGGAGTTGATACTGTTCTTTTCAAGCCGAATGGTATCTTTAGTAGGAGCTATTTTTTTGGTTTGGTAGAGCGTGCTTTTTTCCTGAGCCCAAAGTCCAGAACAATAGCATAAAACAATCCAAAAAAATATTTTTTTCCACATAAATAAGGATAACTCCAAAGTATCAAAAGTAGTATATATTAATTGAATATTTCGTTTGCCAGAAATAGGTGAGTAGTTGGTGTAGAATCAAAAAAAATGGGAATCAAAATTTTAGTTTTTGATTCCCATTGGTATGAATGTTTGGTGTTTTTAAACTTCTTTAGTGACTACTTGCATGGTTTCGCGGCTCACTTGTTTTAATAAAACGGTCTTGTTTGCTTCAACCGTCTGTGCAGCGCCGTCGTTAAAATGTCTGATGGTGTATAAAGTTACATTTTCATCAAAATCTACTTTGAATTTTTTAGATAAAATGGCATTCAAAGCAGCAAAGTTATTGAACTTATCTTCTACACAAACAGAAAAACTGATAGCTGAATTTTGAATCAAATTCACTTTAATTTTAAACTGATGGAAAAGGGCAAAAATTTCGCTGATATTTTCCTCCATGATAAAAGAGAAATCAATTGATGAAAGCGAAATCAATAACTGGTTTCTTTTCACGATAAAACAAGGAAGGTACGGCTCTAAATCGACACCTTTTGAAACACTTGTACCTTGTAAAAGTGGATTGATAAATGATTTTACATACAAAGGAATTTCCTTTTTTTGCAAAGGTTGTAACGTTTTTGGGTGAATTACAGTGGCACCATAAAAGGCTAACTCGATGGCCTCACGGTAGGAAATTTGATTTAACAAACTTGCATTTTCAAAATAACGCGGATCGGCGTTCATAACTCCCGGAACATCTTTCCAAATGGTTACGCTTTCAGCATTTAAGCAATACGCAAAAATAGCCGCAGTGTAATCAGATCCTTCACGGCCCAGAGTGGTAGTGAAATTGTTTGGATCAGACCCCAAAAATCCTTGTGTGATGTTAAGGGTTTTGCGTTTTACATTTTTAGAAATGTTGGCTTGCGTTAATTCCCAATCCACTTCAGCATCTCTATAATTGGCATCTGTTTTTACAAAATTACGTACATCTAACCATTGTGTAGCCATGCCCATAAAGTTCATGTAGTGGCTTAAGATTGTGGTTGAAATTAATTCGCCATAACTTACCACTTGATCGTACACAAAATTATAATTAGGGGATTTGTTGTGTGCTAAAAAATATTCTAAATCAGCAAACTGCTCATTTACGGCTGTAAATACTGCATTGTTTTCATCTTCGAATAAGTCTAAAAGAATTTGGATGTGGTATTTTTTTACTTCTTGTACCGCCGCATTGAGCTCAGCTGATTTATCAAAATAATGTTTGATTACTAATTCTAATGCATTGGTTGTTTTTCCCATTGCTGACACTACTAGCAACACATCTTCATAACCCACGGTTTGTAACACATGCTGCACATTTTTGATTCCTGCAGCGTCTTTAACAGAGGCACCTCCAAATTTAAATACTCTCATTTTATTGTTGTATTATGCATCTAGTTGCGTACTAACAACTAAAAAGCAATTATTATTTTATTTATTTTCGCAAAAAGTTGCGATTCCTTGCTCATCCATTTGTACCACGTACCAATCGCGCAATACTTTCGCACCTGATTTTTCATAAAAGTCAATGGCAGGAGTATTCCAATCTAATACATTCCACTCTACGCGTCGTACTTGATCTTTTTTTCCTTGTTGTAAAACGGCTGCGTACAATGCTGAACCTAATCCGGTGCCGCGCATACTTTCTTTAACTACCAAATCTTCAAGGTGAATGGTTTTACCTTTCCAAGTTGAAAAACGATAGTACCAAAGCGCTATACCTACGATTTCTTTTTCATGGGTAGCGTTTGTAATTTCGGCTACAAAGACATGAAAAAGTGGATTGGCTCCAAAACCATCTCGCACTAGATCGTCAACTGTAATTTGTACCGCATCGGGTTCTTTTTCAAAAATAGCTAATTCTTTGATGAGTCCTAAAACGGATTCCATGTCTGCTGCTGTTCCTTGTCGTATGATCATGATTGATTAAGTTTTGTTGAAATCGAGTAATTGTCACTTTGCTTTATAGCGTGAACAAGCTCGAAATAAAGTTAATTATAAACTTCGATTATCGCAAAAAATGCGGCTTCTGAGTACTCAAAATTGAACTTTTTACAGCAAATATACAATAGAGCTAAACTAAGTGCGTATTATTCAATTCATTTTCACAAAAAAAACGATATTTGTGACTTCAAAATAACTACAACGATTTCGTAATGGAAGAACGCAACAAAACACTAGGAGAATTTATTATTGAAAATCAAAATGCTTTTCAGTATTCGTCAGGAGAATTGTCCCGAATTATCAACTCAATTCGATTGGCAGCCAAAGTTGTCAATTATAAAGTTAACAAAGCAGGATTGGTTGACATTGTAGGTGCTGCTGGTGAGCAAAATATACAAGGAGAAGACCAGCAAAAACTCGATGTTTATGCCAATGAGGTTTTTATTCAAACTTTAATTAACCGCGAAATTGTATGCGGTATAGCCTCTGAAGAAAATGATGATTTTATTACCGTAGAAGGTAGTGATAATAGCCACAATAACAAATATGTGGTTTTGATGGATCCGCTTGATGGCTCTTCGAATATCGATGTAAATGTTTCGGTTGGAACTATTTTTTCAGTGTACCGTCGTGTAACTCCTATTGGCACTCCAGTTACCATTGAAGATTTTTTACAGCCAGGAATTAATCAGGTGGCAGCAGGATATGTAATTTATGGTACATCAACTATGCTTGTTTATACTACCGGACACGGAGTTAATGGCTTTACTTTAAACCCTGCCATTGGTACTTTCTATTTGTCGCACCCTAACATGCAGTTTTCACAGGATGGTTCTATTTATTCAATCAATGAGGGCAACTACATTCATTTCCCGCAAGGAGTAAAAGATTATATCAAATATTGTCAAACCGAAGAAGAAGACAGACCTTATACTTCAAGATACATCGGAAGTTTAGTTTCTGATATTCATAGAAATATGATTAAAGGTGGCATTTATATTTATCCTACCAGTTCAAAAGCACCAAACGGTAAACTGCGTTTGCTTTACGAGTGCAATCCAATGGCTTTTATAGTAGAGCAAGCAGGAGGAAAAGCTTCAGATGGATTTAGCCGAATAATGGAAATTACGCCAACAGAATTGCACCAACGTGTTCCTTTTTTCTGCGGAAGCTACAACATGGTCGAAAAAGCGGAAGATTTTATGCTTAAAGCAAAGCTGAGTAAATATTAAGACGCACCATTCAACATAAAAAATGCCCCAAATAGTGAACTACTTTTTGGGGCATTTTTATAGAACAAAAGTTTATTTATTCATGTTTTGCATTTCTTCGAAGAAGGTGTCAAAATCAACTTCTTTATCTACAAGAACCAGGGCTTTGTGTACGATGTAATTGACGTTATCAATATTAAAGCCTAAACCTACACCAATTTTGCGAAGCATTAATTCTTGCTGATCTCCTAAATGCTGGTCTACATGTACAATTCGCGCCAAATCGTACAAGCGTTCTAAACGTTGCTCGTGCAAGTAAGGCGGATTGATTGGGTAGTTCATTGGGTTTTCTAGAATTTCTTCATACTCAGCCGCCGAAATTTCAAGACGAACGGCTAACTTGTTTAAAAATTCTTTTTCTTCTGGCGAAAACTTGCCGTCAGTAAGTGCAACACGTGCAATAGAAGCAAAATGGCCTTTGTTTCTTTGCTTGAATTCGCTATCAAATAAATCTGAAAATGACATAATTATGAGTTTTATATCTAACAAAGATAAGGCTATTTTTAAAATCAGCGGCTTGTTTGATCTGGCTTTTTCAGTACTATTTGATATATAAAACTACAGTATTTGATGCTGAGTTTGTATTTAAATCAAGCAATCATTAGTTTTTATTTACTATCCGAAAGTGTTTTCATAAAGGCAACGAGCGCTTTCTGTTCTTTGTCGGTCAAATTGAGTTTGTCTGTAGGTAAGGTTTGGTTGTCAACCGCAATTCCGGTACCTGCGCCTCCACCTTCATTATAAAAAACTACCACTTCTTCTAATGATTTAAATACGCCATTGTGCATGTAAGGAGCTGTTAATGCTACATTTCTTAGTGTTGGTGTTTTAAAAGCGTGCAGTAATTGTGGCATTTTGTATTGGGCATAACGTCCTAAATCAGGATCTATTTTTTTTCCGTTTTTGATCTGCGGTGTTCCAATAACTTCTTGTTCCGTTTTTTTATAAGCAGGCGGTACCGTGCCATTAAGCAGCGGAATAAAATGGCAGGTAGCACATTTTCCTTTTCCTGCAAAAACGTTAAATCCTAATTGTTCCTCTGCAGACAAAGCAGTTGCTGGTTCTGTAAAGTGTTGATCAAATTTGGAGTTGAATTTATTTAAAGAGCGCACATAACTTGCAAGTGCGTTTTGCAGTTGCCATTCTTCTAGTTTTTTGCTCTTCGGGAATGCTTTTTGAATTAATTTTTGATAGCTAGGATTGTTGCTAATTTTGTTGATATTATCCCGAATATTGCCATGCATTTCATCTTTATTCTGAATCACATCCAAACTTTGTTTTTCTAAATCGGTTTGACGCATATCCCAAAATTGCGCATTTTGAAGTCCGGCGTAGGTTAATGTAGGTGTGTTTCTAAGTAGTTGACTTCCGTTTAATGACAAGTTGGTTTTTAGTCCGTCAGTAAAAGCCAATTCAGGATTATGGCATGAGGCACAGCTGCGGGTTCCTTCTTTTGAAAATGAGGTGTCATAAAACAACTCTTTGCCAAGTTGCGCTTTCGCGGAAGTGTATGCGTATTCTTGTGACGGAATGAACGCATCAACATTGAACACTTTTGATCCAAATAACGAACTAGCTGTTTGTAAAATAGCATTAGTTTTATCAACGTTCGCAATTTTATAATGCTGCTGAAACTCTTGTAAATTTTTTGAAATCGGGTTGAGGTAGTTTTTAATAAAAAGCGTACGATCAAAACTATTAAAATCTTTTGCGCTGTTGCAAAAAGCGGCAGCTTTACGAATGCGCTCTAATAAACTGTTTTGAATTTGCGATGGTTCTTGATGCAGCTTTTCAATTACAGAGGGTAGGGCTAACAAACTAGCTTGTGCTTCTGGGATAGAATTGTTGGCAATAGGCGAGTCAAACCCTGTAATTCCGAGCGTGATGATGCGATACATTTGCATTTTTACAGCATCAACAACATAATCTGGGCTGATAGTAATTGCTGAAACATGTTCTTTTACTTGCATGATCAATCCTTTCAAAACAGCAATTTCTCGCTGTAAAGTAGCTTTCTCTTTGGTTGAAAATGTTGGGTAAATCAGCTCTTCGATAACTTGAAAACCACTTGGATTCAAAAATTTATTTTCTTCTACCTCTAGTTCATCGAGTGCTGGACCATTTATAAATCGCGCAGGTTCAGGGGTAAAGTATTCTACAGCCCATTCAATTTTTTTGTAAGCAAGGCGGCTTTTTTCAAAACTTTGTTGTAGCTGTTTGTTGCTAACATTTTTTTCTGCCATTTGCTCAAATGCTTCTATTTCCTGATTCAATTGGGCAATCTGCTGTAATAGTTCTTCCTTTGGTCCTAAGGTTTCATATTCTTTCTGACAAGAGAAAAAAAGTAATGTAAATAAGGGAAGAATTTTTAGTAAGGATTTCATAATAAACCGAGTTGTAATAAACCACAACAACCCAAAGTGAATTTGGGTTGTTATAGTTTGGATTTTAAAGGTGTTATCTCTGTACGTTTCTAATGATAATAGTTTGACCGCCTTCTTTATTAGTGTTTAAACCGCTTCCGTCAGCATTCGAGAAAGCATCTTTTTGCCAAGTATGCGGGTGAATATTCACTAAAAAGGTGTTTGGTACTCCAATTACATCTGAGATATCTTCCATGGCACCGTACTCCCAGCTACCAAAACGCATTTCATTAGTTTGGTTGTAAGTTGTATTCCAAGCAGCGTCAGTTCTTTTGTGGTTCATTGTCAACCAAGGTTTGTTTACCTTAGATGCGATGTTGTATTGCCAGATGTAAGAATCGTGCTGAGCAGCAGTATAGTAAGAATCTCCATCCTCTTGTGTGTACACATAATTCTCAGTTACTGTAATATTATCTGGATTGATAATTCCTGTTCCTGGAGTTGAGTCACCTTCAATTACCAACTCTAATTTTCCTTTTAACGGATTAGCATCGTCTAATATCAATTTGTAAACGCGTCCCCACATAGTATAACCTGCAACTGGAGCATTAGCGCTAGCTTGTCCGGTAGCTGTAAAATACAATTCACGGTTATTTTTTGCTGATCCTTTGCGGTAATCAACATCTTCTACTCTTGAAAAACGAATGGCTCCCAAGTTGTTTACAGTAGTGTTGATTACTGCGCCAGTTAAATTTTTAGCATTCGGAATTTCAACAAATGAAACGTCAAATGAGGATCCCATTCCCATACTCATTTCGGTTTGGTTTCCGTCGTTTCTTTTCAAGGCATATAATTTTCCGTTGTTTAAATCTCCAACAGTTTCGCTCATGTACATGATCACTTGTCCTGCACTAGCGTGAGAGGTAGAGTACGACTGATCTTCGCCAATTACGATTACAGTTTTTCCAGGATAAGCTTGCTTCGTCAATGGTACTGCATTTTCCATACTTGCTTTTCCTAAAGCTGGTAAAACACGATCAGTTCTTTTTTTCATGCTGCTTAGCCCAAGCGGATCAATTCCGTGTACCATACTTTCTTCACCACTTTCTCCAGCAGTCAAAAATAATGGTCCAAAACCGTGAATAGCCGGCACAGCTAGTGTAGCCGAGCACAGACGAGTCATTCCGCCTACTGCATCAACAATATAATCTCCTTTTACTGGTTTTAAGGTTTTGTCAAAATATACTCTTGAAACTGATTTTAATATTTCGTGGTTGGTAATCATAATGTAACCGTCTCCAGCAGGATCTTTCATGAATCCAGCCCCGTCAGGTTGTGCCCCGTAAATAAAGCCTGGTGATTGTGCCAATACATCTGGGCTACTCAATAAAGAAGTAATTTGTAAGTTTTCGAATCCTTCTTTGGCAACAGCCAATGGTGGAACACTTGAAGTTGCCGCAAAATTAATAGCAGTATTTAAAGCAGGAGCTTCATTGTTGTCATCTTGACAAGCTACAACAGCAGTAAGTAATACTGATGTTAAAGCTATTTTTTTTAATAATTGTTTTTTCATGGTCATAGTGTGTTTTTGTTTGTTCGAATGCAAATCTAGACCATGAATCAAAATCTTTGTTTAGGGTAATATTGTCGAATAATCATTAAAATGTTGCCTTAGTTTTACCGAATTGTAAAGTTGTAAGGTTAAAGTAAATTTAAGATTAGCTAAAAAATTTAAGGCTTCTACAAGGTATTTCGAGTAAATACAAACCAGATGAATTTGTGCTTTTAAGCGTTTTTCTGGTGAAAAATTGTTAAGATATTGAGCTGCATTTTGCCAATCGCCAATTACTATGTTTTAGGAAGTCAATCGTGCGTGTTAGCATACATATTTGCCCTTTTAGCAGATAAATTTTCAAAAATAATCGTATGTTTACAACCCTTTATCCACCTTAAATGAATTTTGATGAATGAATTTTGGATCTACTTTCAAATAGGTTTAAAACACGTTTTAGACCTCAATGCTTACGATCACGTTTTGTTTTTAATGGCGCTTGCCGTTCCATACGCGTTTAAAGATTGGAAACGAGTAGTTTTACTTGTTACTTTGTTTACTCTTGGTCATACCATGGCTTTGGTACTGTCCGTTTTTGAAATCATTGTTATTAAAGCGAACGTGGTGGAGTTTTTAATTCCAATAACGATTCTAATCACCGCACTTTTTAACTTATTTACCGCCGGAAAAAACAATAAAAAAGAAAGTATTAATCTGGTAGTTTTTATAACCTTATTTTTCGGTATTATTCACGGTTTGGGATTTTCGAATTATTTTAAATCTATTTTGGGCGGAGATGCCGCTTCAAAAGTGTTGCCATTGGCAGAGTTTGCACTTGGTATTGAAGCCGCACAAATGATTGTTGTTTTTGTACTTTTGGTACTGTCTTACATCGTGCAAACTGTTTTTAGATTTTCTAAACGAGATTGGACTTTAGTAATGTCTGCTTTTATAATAGGTGTGGTTATTCCGATGATAATTGCAAGTGAAATTTGGAACCGATAAAATGAGCGAAAAAAAATTAAATAAATACGATAAAGCCTATTTGCGCATAGCAAAAGAGTGGAGTTTACTCTCTTATTGCAAACGCAAGCAGGTAGGTGCTATTATTGTGCGTGACCGAATGATTATTTCGGATGGTTACAACGGTACTCCGAGTGGTTTTGATAATTGTTGCGAAGACGATGAAGGTATAACCCGTTGGGATGTCTTGCATGCCGAGGCCAATGCAATTTTAAAAGTAGCGCGTTCTACACAATCTTGTGAAGGAGCTACTTTGTACATTACGCTTTCGCCCTGCAAAGAATGCAGTAAACTCATTCACCAATCAGGAATAAAAAGGGTAGTGTATCATAATGGGTATCGGGATGACTCGGGCATACAATTTTTGATTAAAGCAGGAGTAGAAGTAGAGCATATTCCAATTCTTGAAGAATAAATGAAGGTTAATTTTAAATATTTACCACTTATTTTAGGCGCAACACTTGCGGCGGGCGTACTATTGGGGAGTGTGATTCAATTGCCAGGATCGAGCAATTTGTTATCTAAAAACAATTCTAAAACTAAACTCAATAAACTAATTGATTTTATTGATGCCGAATATGTAGATGAAATCAATACCGATTCGATTGTAAATTTGACAGTAGATAAAATTTTGGCGCAACTAGATCCGCATTCTGTTTACATGCCACCAACCGAACAACAAGAGGTGGCAGAGAGTATGCAAGGAAATTTTGTGGGTATTGGAGTTAATTTTTATATGTACAAAGACTCTGTTGCTGTTATTAAACCTGTTGAAAATGGACCTTCGGCAAAAGCAGGATTGTTACCAGGTGATCGTATTTTGTATGCAGACAAAACCAAACTTTTTGGTCGAAAATTGCCAACAGACAGTTTATTTAACAAATTGAAAGGCGAGGTAGGCTCAAGCATCGAGTTGACTATTTTTAGAAAATCCATTCAAAAAAAGTTAAAGGTTAAAATCAAACGTGATATCATTCCGATCAAAAGTGTGGATGTAGCCTTACTCCTCAACCCAACAACGGGTTACATTAAAATCAATCGTTTTGCTGAGACCACTTACGAGGAGTTTATGACAGGACTCAACATGCTCAAGAAAAAGGGAGCTACGTCACTTGTTATTGACGTACGTGATAACGGCGGTGGTTATATGGAAGAAGCCATTGCCATAGCCGATGAATTTTTGCCTGATGAGCAACTGATTGTATTTACGAAAGCCAAAAACGGCACTACAACTAAAACGTATGCTACAGCAAAAGGTAGTTTCGAAAAAGGAAAAGTATTTGTTTTGGTAAATGAAAACAGTGCCTCAGCGAGTGAAATTCTAGCAGGAGCTATTCAAGATAACGATAGAGGAACTATTGTAGGTCGACGAACTTTTGGAAAAGGGCTAGTGCAACGCGAAATGAATTTTGCAGATGGTTCAGCCGTTCGATTGACAATTGCACGCTATTATACGCCAACCGGCCGTTCCATCCAAAAACCGTATTCGAAAGGGAATGAAGCTTATTTTAAGGAATCGGAAGGACGCATAGCCAATGGTGAGCTGTACTCCAAAGACAGTATAAAAGTGGCAGATACACTTAAATTTAAAACCAAAAAAGGTAAAATTGTCTACGGCGGCGGCGGGATTGTACCTGATGTTTTTGTTCCTATTGTGGCTGAACACGGTCAAGAAGAAACTGCTTATTTCCTGCAATCGGGTATTGTGGGTAATTTTGTTTTTGAACAACTTGACAATAAGAAAACAAGCTTAAAAGGATTGACTTTTGAAAAATTACAAGCCAAAATACAATCGACCACTGCTTATGTGAAAGCTTTTGAGGAGTTTGTGTTTAAAAACGGATTGGATTTAGATTTCTCGAAAAGTAAAGATTTGGTAAAAAAATACCTCACCGCTGAATTTGCCAAGCAATTATTTGGCGAGCAGCGCTATTATGAAATGCTTGTTCGTGACGACGCCATGTTGAAAAAAGTACTTCCCGTTAAAAAATAAAAAATTTTATCGAATGCTGTCGTGTGCATGTGTTTGTATGCCATCGTTCCAAAGTGTCAGAATATCTGTAGCTACAGCAGCACCACTTCCTGCAGCAATGGCTAATTGGCTTCTCCAGCCTGCCAAAGTACCAACAACATAAATGCCTTTTGTTACAAGATGGTCGTTGTTTTTTAGTTGTATGCGTTGCTTGGATTCTAATGATTTTTGGTGCGGAATTACATATTCCATCAAGCCATCAATAGCAAAAGTATTCGCTGATCCAATTCCTACTACAATTAGTTTGCTGCTGTAGGTTGCTTTGTTGGTGTGCACAATAAAATGCGGTGCAGCTCCTTGAATACACAGCACTTTTTCATTGGGAATAGTGGTAATGTGTGGGTAGGAGTTTTGCAGTTGGGTTACGCTATCTGCTAAGAGCGTAGCGCCAAGTGTACCTGCGGGAATTCCGTAAGCATTATTAAAAAGCGCCTCTTGTAAAGCGCTACTTTTTTGATGTGTAAAAATGCCGATTTTTTTATCAGTGGTAAAGGGTTTGTTTTTTGCAGATCCTAAAACAAGTGCACAAGACATCCCTGAAGCACCACCGCCAATGATCAAAACATCAAACATGCTTACAAGTTTTCTTTTGTTTTTTCTTCTATTTTTTTAGAAACTCTAAAAATTAATAAAATAAGCACAGCGCACAATGAAGCTCCAATGCCAATAAAGGCAACTACGCTATCTCCTTTAAAAGGATTGTTGAAGTCCAATAAAGTAACATTAAAGACGATTAGCGCTAGAGCTAAAAATACCAGTATGTTAGTAAAGATTTTCATAAAAAATTTTGATTTTTAAAGCATAAATAGCAATATAGCTATCTCTATCAATGATTTTGGTATTGTTTGAGTGTGTAAACTTATAAAAAAAATAGTTAAGCAAATAGACCTTTAACATTAGCAGCGAATAATTTAACAGCAATAGCTAATAATACCACCCCAAAAGTCTTTCTGATTACGCCAAGTCCGTTTTCACCTAACATTTTTTCAATTTTAGAAGACGATTTTAGAACGACGTAAACCAATATAATATTTAAAATAATTGCAATAACAATGTTGAGCGTATTGTACTGTGAGCGTAATGAAAGCAAGGTAGTCATAGTTCCTGCACCTGCAATTAGCGGAAACGCAAGAGGAACGATAGAGGCAGAGCTTGCTTCCTCGTCACGATAAATGCGGATTCCTAAAATCATTTCAAGTGCCAAGAAAAACAACACAAATGATCCTGCTACAGCAAATGAATTCACATCAATACCGATGAGGTTCAGTAATTCTTCACCTGCAAAAAGAAACACAATCATGATTATACCCGCAACGATGGAAGCTTTCTCCGATTCGATAATGCCATGTTTAGCTCGTAAATCCACAATAATTGGAATAGATCCAACAATATCAATAACGGCAAAAAGCACCATGCTTACAGTTATTATTTCTCTTAAATCTAGTCCCATATCGATGTGTTTTAAGGTGCAAAAGTATTCATTTTTGGTTATCAATAAAGGAGTTGTGGCTTTTTTTTACTGCTTGAAAATAAATTTGATTAAGTTTTTTTGAATCTCGCATTTTGATTTTCATACATTTCTTTTTTTGTTTTTGTGGGCTACTTTTTCGATTTGTTTGAATACCTTTGCGGCATGTTTCAACTAGGAAAAACCATCGTCTCTGAGGACTTACTCGAAAAAGAATTTGTATGCAACTTATCAGCTTGCAAAGGAGCTTGCTGTGTAGATGGGGATGCTGGTGCGCCTTTAAGTGAGGAAGAAACTAAAATTTTAGAGGCCATTTATCCAAAAGTGAAGCCTTTTTTGCGCAAGCAAGGCATAGCAGCTATCGAGGCACAAGGAACTTGGGTAACTGGAACGGATGGGGAACTAGAAACTCCTTTAATTGATAATAAAGATTGTGCTTACGTAATTTTTGATGGCAAGACCGCATTATGTGGTATCGAACAAGCCTACAATCAAGGAATAATCGACTGGAAAAAACCTGTTTCTTGTCATTTATATCCGGTCCGTGTTAAAGATTTTAGTGAGTTTGCAGCGGTAAATTATGATAAATGGGACATCTGTGACGCGGCTTGTTCCCTTGGTCAAGAACTTGAAGTACCGGTGTACAAATTTGTCAAAGAAGCTTTGGTTAGAAAGTTTGGCGAAGACTGGTATGCTGAGCTGGAAACTGTGGCAGAAGAACACAAAAACAACCCAAAGCGCTAACTGATAAACTGCTTTTCTTCTTTTTAAAAATCCTATATTTTACGGTGCTTAGCGCCATTTTTGGAATTACAAAAAACTGATTTACAGCGTTTTGTAATTTGAATGAATTTGCCTTTGTTTTTCTGTGGTTTGTTAAAAACTAGGTCCGATTGTGAATAAGTTTGACTTTTTATTGAAGCAATATTTCACAATCTTTGTACTCCGCAGAAAGCAATTTTTTTCGATAAAATCACAAAATAAACACAACATACAATGACACAAGTGGAGCCAATTTTACAAGAAAACAAAAATCGTTTCGTAATTTTTCCGATTAAACATCATGATATTTGGGAGTGGTATAAAAAAATGGAAGCTAGTTTTTGGACTGCTGAAGAAATCGATTTGTCTCAGGATTTAAATGACTGGAATAATAAACTTTCTGATGATGAGCGGTACTTTGTAAAACATATTTTGGCATTTTTTGCTGCTTCAGATGGAATTGTAAATGAAAACTTGGCAGAGAATTTTGTGAATGAAGTACAATATGCTGAGGCGAAGTTTTTCTATGGTTTTCAAATCATGATGGAAAATATTCACAGCGAAACCTACTCTTTGTTGATTGATACTTACGTGAAAGACGAAGCGGAGAAAGATGAATTGTTCAATGCGCTTGATGTATTTCCTGCAATCAAGAAAAAAGCAGATTGGGCTCTGAAATGGATTGAATCAGATTCGTTTGCAGAGCGTTTGATTGCTTTTGCAGCCGTTGAAGGAATCTTTTTCTCAGGTGCATTTTGCTCTATTTACTGGTTGAAAAAACGTGGCTTAATGCCAGGACTTACCTTTTCGAACGAGTTGATTTCTCGTGACGAAGGAGTTCACTGTGATTTTGCGGTTCACTTACACAATCACCATTTAATCAATAAAGTACCTACAGAAAGAATTAGAGAAATCATTGTAGATGCTTTGAATATTGAAAGAGAGTTTATTACCGAGTCGTTACCAGTATCATTAATTGGAATGAATGCAGGATTGATGACACAGTACTTGGAGTTTGTTGCAGATCGTTTGTTAGTAGAATTAGGTTGTGATAGAGAATACAATACGGCTAATCCTTTTGATTTTATGGATATGATTTCATTGCAAGGAAAAACCAACTTCTTCGAGAAAAAAGTAGCTGAATACCAAAAAGCAGGTGTGATGAACACCGATGAAGAAGCACAAAAAATTACCTTCGACGCTGATTTTTAATCGGTTTTGAATATACCTACTACCTTCCTAGCCCCGATGGAAGGGAAAATCCTTTTTAGTCCTGATTTTTCTCAGGACTAAAAAGATTGGAATGACAGCGGGATAAGCTCCCGAAAATAAAGAAACTGAACTTTATTCTAAATCAGTAACCACCAAAAGTAGTTGCTGCCACAAGAGTTGTGGTGGTCATGCTACGAAATAATCAACAAATAACTTAAAACAGAGAAGGGATTTTCTGTTTTTTAAAACCACTTTGCATATGTATGTAGTAAAAAGAGACGGGCACAAAGAGCCTGTAATGTTTGACAAAATCACGGATAGAATTAAAAAACTATGCTATGGTTTGAATGATTTAGTAGACGCTGTAAAAGTGGCGATGCGTGTTATTGAAGGACTTTATGATGGGGTAACTACCTCAGAATTGGATAATCTTGCGGCTGAAACTGCTGCCTCAATGACCATTGCACACCCGGATTATGCACAATTGGCTGCTCGTATTGCAATTTCGAATTTGCATAAGAACACTAAAAAATCTTTCTCAGAAACGATGAATGATATGTTCAATTATGTAAATCCTAGAAACGGTCAGTACGCACCTTTGTTGTCAGAGGAAGTGCACAAAGTGATTATGGATAATGCGGAGTATTTAGATTCGCACATTATATACAATAGAGATTTCAATTACGATTATTTTGGTTTTAAAACGCTAGAAAGATCGTATTTGCTTAAGATAAACGGTAAAATTGTAGAGCGTCCGCAGCACATGTTGATGCGTGTATCTGTGGGGATTCACTTAGGTGATTTGAAATCGGTTATTGAAACCTACGACTTAATGTCGAAAAAATTCTTTACCCATGCTACGCCTACCTTATTTAACGCGGGTACGCCAAAACCTCAGATGTCGAGCTGTTTCCTATTGGCTATGCAAGATGATAGTATTGATGGGATATATGATACGTTGAAACAAACGGCTAAAATTTCGCAATCAGCAGGTGGAATTGGACTTTCTATTCACAACGTGAGAGCTACAGGATCGTACATTCGTGGAACAAACGGAACTTCAAACGGAATTGTACCGATGTTGCGTGTGTTCAATGATACGGCTCGTTATGTAGATCAAGGTGGCGGAAAACGTAAAGGAAGTTTTGCAATTTATATAGAAACCTGGCATGCTGATATCTTTGACTTCCTAGACTTGAAAAAGAATACAGGAAAAGAAGAAATGCGTGCAAGAGATTTGTTTTTTGCAATGTGGACTTCGGATTTGTTCATGAAACGTGTGCAAGAAGATGGATTATGGACCCTAATGTGTCCGAACGAATGTCCGGGCTTGTATGATGTGCATGGAGAAGAGTTCGAAAAAATGTACACTGATTATGAAAAAGCAGGTAAAGGTAGAAAAACCATCAAAGCGCATGAATTGTGGGAGAAAATCCTAGAGTCGCAAATTGAGACTGGAACGCCTTACATGTTGTACAAAGATGCAGCCAACCGCAAATCGAACCAAAAAAATCTAGGTACTATTCGTTCGTCGAATTTGTGTACTGAGATTATGGAGTTTACTTCAAAAGACGAAATTGCTGTATGTAACTTGGCTTCGTTGTCATTGCCAATGTTTGTTGAGAACGGAGCATTCAATCACGATTTGTTTTATACCGTAACTAAGCGCGTAACGCGCAACTTAAATAAAGTAATTGACAGGAATTATTATCCGGTTAAAGAAGGAGAAAACTCTAATAAACGCCACCGTCCAATTGGTTTAGGAGTGCAAGGACTAGCAGACGCATTTATCATGTTGCGTTTGCCGTTTACAAGTGAAAAGGCTAAAAAACTGAATCAAGAAATTTTTGAAACGATGTACTTTGCGGCCGTAACAGCATCAATGGAAATGGCTAAAGAAGAAGGACCGTATTCAAGTTTTGCGGGATCGCCTATTTCGCAAGGAGAATTTCAATACAATTTATGGGGATTAACCGATGGTGATTTGTCAGGTCGTTGGGATTGGGCTTCGCTTCGTAAAGAAGTTATGGAGCACGGTGTTCGTAACTCCTTATTGGTAGCGCCAATGCCTACAGCTTCAACTTCTCAAATTTTGGGTAACAACGAAGCATTCGAACCGTACACTTCAAATATTTATACCAGACGTGTACTTTCGGGTGAGTTTATTGTAGTAAACAAACACTTGCTTCACGATTTAGTAGAGCGTGGCTTGTGGAACGAAACCCTGAAACAAGAGTTAATGCGTAACAACGGATCGGTGCAGGCGCTTGATATCCCTCAGGATTTGAAAGACCTTTACAAAACCGTTTGGGAAATGTCTATGAAAGATATTATCGATATGTCACGCCAACGTGGGTATTTTGTAGATCAGTCACAATCATTGAACTTGTTCATGCAAAATGCTAATTATGCAAAATTAACTTCAATGCACTTTTACGCTTGGCAATCAGGTCTTAAAACCGGAATGTATTATTTAAGAACAAAAGCTGCCGTTGATGCAATTAAATTTACCTTAAACAACGATAAAAAAGCAGAACCTATTGTTATTAAAGAACAACCCATTGCAATTCCGGTTGTAGCCGAACCTGTAGAAATGACTACAGCTGAATACAGAGCCATGATCGAACTAGCCAAAAATGCTGGTCCAGAAGATTGTGAAATGTGTGGATCGTAAATAAAGATTAAAAAACAGTCAAATAAACAGCTATCATTTTTGGTAGCTGTTTTTTAGTTTTAGAAAAAAAATGGAAAATAATTATATCGTACCTAGATTTATTTTAGCATCCAAGAATATTCGGATGGTTAATTTTGTAATTGATTTACTTTTTTTGCAGTTGATTAAGTTTTTGATTTATCTCGTTGCGGTTTTTATTCCGTTTGGTGACGCTTCCCTATTCAATTGGTTTTCATCGTTCAGTACAGCTGAGAATTATATCTTTTTTTCTATTTTGATGTTCGTTTATTATTCGGCTTTTGAAAGTTTAACATCTAAAACTTTAGCAAAGTTTATCACCAAAACAGTAGTTGTTCTCGAAGATGGTTCAAAGCCAGAGTTACTTACAATTTTAGGTAGAAGTATACTGCGACTAGTTCCATTTGAATATTTCACATTTCTAAGAGGAAGAAGTTTAGGAATGCACGATAACTATTCAAATACTTTTGTAGTTACTGAAAAAAAATTACTCGAAAGTAAAGAACAATTTTTTCGATTATAAAAACTAAGCCTTCTGTTTTAGTTTCGTTCTTTTTCTGGAGCTATTTCCTGCTATTCGTTACAATCTTTTTAAGGCTTCTAGCCTTTAACAGGCTAGAAGCCTTAAAAAGGATTTCCACTGCTATCAGGGCTAGGAATTGCCCGGAATACTTGATATAACTCACTATTAGAACACTTCCATTTGAAGCAGTCAACACTCAAAAAGACCTTGCGCTAAAACCCGAGTACGCATTATTCGTACGCTCAAATCTTTTTCTTTATATTCGCTCCTTTAAAACTAGAAAATTAGATTAGCAATGATGAACTGGGAACAACTTTTATCACTTAAACGTCAAGGCGACAAAGGCAAACGATTGCGTGTAGAACAAGATGACACTCGTTTAGGTTTTGAAGTAGATTATGATCGTATCATTTTTTCTTCGGCGTTCAGAAGTTTACAAGATAAAACACAAGTTATTCCATTATCCAAAACTGATTTTGTGCATACCAGATTAACACATAGTCTGGAAGTATCAGTCGTTGGACGTTCTTTGGGGCGTTTGGTAGGAAAAAAAATCATCGCAAAATACCCGCATTTAAAAGAAGTACACGGTTATCATATAAATGATTTTGGGGCAATTGTGGCTGCAGCATCATTGGCGCACGATATTGGGAATCCGCCTTTTGGACATTCGGGTGAAAAAGCTATTGGAGAGTATTTTTCGATTGGAAACGGACAAAAATACAAAGATCAGCTTACCGCAAAAGAGTGGCAAGATTTAATTGATTTTGAAGGTAATGCTAATGGTTTTTCGGTACTTACTGCAAGCCGTCCTGGAATTGAAGGAGGACTTCGTATTTCGTATGCAACTCTTGGTGCTTTTATGAAATATCCAAAAGAGAGTTTGCCTAAAAAACCTACTAAAAATATCGCGGACAAAAAATATGGTTTTTTTCAAACAGACAAAGCTTTTTTTAAAGAAGTAGCCCAAGACATGGGTTTGATTCCGAATAAATCTGGAGAAGATGTTGGGTTTGAACGCCATCCCTTGGCGTATCTCGTTGAGGCTGCCGATGATATTTGTTATACCATCATCGATTTTGAGGACGGAATGAATCTTGGTTTGGTTTCGGAGGATTTCGCATTGGAATACCTTATAAAATTAGTAAAAGACAGTATTGACACTTCTAAATACAAAACCCTTGAAACCAAAGAAGATCGCATTAGCTATTTGCGTGCGTTAGCAATAGGAAGTTTAATTAGCGATGCTGTAAAGGTTTTTGTTGAAAACGAAGAGCTTATTTTGCAAGGAAAATTTCCTTATGCCCTGATGGATAAAAGCAAATACAAAGCCCAGATGGATGATATTATCAAGATTAGTGTCGAGAAAATTTATCAAAGTCGTGAGGTAATAGAGAAAGAAGTGGTTGGTTATCAAATTATTCAAACCTTGTTAGATAAATTCATAATCGCTTTCAATAACAAATACAATGGTATACCATCAAACTACGATGCACTACTTTTAAAAATGCTACCCGAGAAACACCACCTCCAAAAAGAGGATTTGTACGGGCGTTTGTTACATATTTGTCATTTTATTTCGTTGTTAACTGACGGAAATGCATTATTATACTACAAAACCATCACAGCCTCAAAAAGTTAAAATTTATTAGTTTTTAAAAATACACTTTCAATATTGTAAATATTGGTTATTTTTGCTTCACCAAACAGCCAATATTTATGAAAAAATTTTTACTATTCGTTATTTTATCTTTTCCTTACTTTGCCTTTTGTCAGAGTAATAGTGAAATTATTAAGAATTACTTAAAAAGTCCATCTGCTAGGGCAATGGCCTCTAGTCAATCATTGCAAGATTGGGTAATTCAAAGTGAATCCCCTTCAGAAACTACAGGCATTACCAATTGTTTTGTAGTGCAACGTTACCAAGGCATAGAGATTTTTAGATCTATTTCCAATTTTTCTATTAAAAACGGAAAGGTTATAGGTCATCAGGAGCGTGTTTTATCTGATTTAAATAAAAAAATCAATGCTACAAAACCTTCTTTGTCAGCTACTGAAGCTGCAGCTAAAGTTTATTTTCAATTAGGCTTACCATTGGCCGGTAATTTTCAAACTAAATCGCATCCACAACCTAATACATATACTATTAGTACCGGGGTAAGTAACGAAGAACCTATTGAAGCCAATTTAGTTTACCATCAGAGCAAAACTGGTGATTTAAAATTGGCTTGGGATATGACAATACCAACCGCTGATCATGATAAGATTTGGAGTGTTAGAGTAGATGCATTGAACGGTAAAATTTTGGAAAAAATCAATACCGTTATTAGTTGTAGTTTCGATCATAAAGGCGTTATTTCAAGCCATGATCATTTGAGTAGCCCAGAATCAATATCATACAAGCAAATTTTCACTCCTTTTAAAGCTCAAGTTCAAGCCGGGACTTATCGAGTGTTACCATTTCAAATAGAAAGTCCTATTCATGGTAATTTTCAACTATTAAGTAATCCAGCTAATTCTAATGCATCACCTTTCGGATGGCATGATACAGATGGAAATACTGGAGCTGAATTTACTACTACAAGAGGAAATAATGTATGGGCAAAAGAAGATTTTATGTCTGATAACTCCTTGACCGCTTATAGTCCAGAGGGAGGTTCTTCGCTTTTATTTGATTACCGTTATGGAGGTACAAGTGTTAGTGCATCTAGTTATATTGATGCGGCTTGTACTAATTTGTTTTACATGAACAATGTAATGCATGATGTTTGGTATCAGTATGGATTTGATGAGGCTAGTGGAAATTTTCAGCAAAATAACTACGGAAAAGGAGGCACTGCCGCTGATTATGTTTTTGCTGATGCTCAGGATGGTTCATCGGCTTCACCGCAACGCTTAAATAATGCTAATTTTGCAACTCCAGCTGATGGAGGCAGACCCCGCATGCAAATGTTTTTATGGAACACCGAACCTTCAATAAGTCCGGTAATTATAACCGCTCCAAGTATTTTAGCAGGTACTTATGGTGCTAGACAAAACGCCTTTAATCCCGGAAAAATAGATTTGCCAGTTGCACCTGCATTTTTACAATCAGATTTAGCGCTGTACATTGATAATTCTGGTGCTGGATCGCTAGGTTGTTCAGGTCCAAGTAATGCTGCGGCTTTGAGTGGTAAAATTGTAATATTATACCGTGGATCTTGTAATTTTGCTGTCAAGGCTAAATTTGCACAAGATGCTGGCGCTATTGCTGTTATAGTTGTAAATAATGTTGCAGGTGAAATAACTATGTCTGGTGCCGATGCAAATATTGCAATTCCAGTAATCAGTATCACTAAGGTTCTAGGAGATAGAATAGTGGCTCAAATGCAAAATAGTCCTGTTAACGTTAAATTACAAGTAGAATCGTCCCCTTTTATTAATTCAGATGGTGATTTTGATAATGGAATTATAGCACACGAATACGGTCACGGAATTTCTACTCGTTTAGCAGGAGGAAGAAATAACTCCCGATGTTTAGATAATACGGATCAAATGGGAGAAGGATGGTCAGATTGGTTTGCCTTGATGATGCAATTAAAACCGGGAGATGTTGGTACTGCGAAAAGAGGAATTGGAACTTTTGTTTCTTCTCAAAAAACTGATGGTGTGGGTATTCGTAGTTTTCCATACTCGACTGACACTTCGGTAAATCCAATGACATATGGTACTACAAACTCTTTTCAGTTTTTAAATGCCGATAATGTTGAGGAGACTTCTGTACACGGTGTAGGGTCAGTTTGGGCAACGATGCTATGGGATTTAGCATGGGCTTACATTACTAAATATGGATATGATGACAACAAATATACAGGAAAAGGAGGCAATAATAAAGTCATGCAGTTAGTGTTAGACGGATTGAAGTTACAGCCTTGTAGTCCTACTTTTGTAGACGGAAGAGACGCACTTATTGCTGCTGACCAAGCTACAACCGGTGGTAAAGACTTTTGTCTGATTTGGGAAGTTTTTGCAGCGAGAGGTTTAGGAGTGAACGCTTCTGCAGGCTCTAACAATATAGGAAACGATCAAGTCGAAGATTTTACAAGACCAGCAGCTAACGCAAATTGTACGCTAGGGACGGCAAGCATCGATGAAGAAAATGTAATGCGAGTGTATCCAAATCCATCTCAGGGTAATATTACTGTTCGCATCAATAACTATGATGGTTTAGTAAATATTAAAATCAGTGATATAACAGGACGCGTTGTTTTTCAAAAAGACAAAGAATCGTTCAATGGCGAAAAATCATTTAACGTTAGTCCTATTGCTGCTGGAGTTTATATTCTAGCTGTTGAAGGCGAAGGTTTGCGTTATGTAGATAAATTAATTATCAAATAAATAGATTGACACATCATAAAAAAGCCCCAACAGTTTTGCTGTTGGGGCTTTTTTTTTGAGGAGTAATAAATTTAAAAGATGTATTCAATTCCAACTCCTATCGCTTGACGCAATTGAGTTTTAGGTCCTTCGGTTACCTGTACGCCTTCAATTTCTCGTTTCGATTTAATATCGTCATCATAAATTACATGTGCACCAATGTTGGCTTTAACATATTGGTTCACTACGAGCTCAACTTGTAAGTCGCAATCAACATCGACATTACCAAAACGGTTGATGTAATCAGAATATAAAGTCAATCGATTTTCAAGCGTTATGTTTTTTGCAAGCTCCTTTCTGTATTTACTAGTAGCCAAAAATCCAAGTTCAACCTTTGCCATTTCACCCGGAGTTATAATGTTTCCTTCGGCATCAACCGTGGCTTTTACTACTCCAAAAGCACCTTGGTTTGCTAATCTCTGATCCAAAACTAAAGTAGTTTTAAATGTAAAAGGTGAAATATAAAAGGTTCTTTTTTTGTCTTTATCTACGTTTTCAGCACCTACTCCCATGAAAATGTACGCTGGTGCAAAAGGCTTTGAGATGGCTTTGTCGGTATTAGGATATGCGTATCCGTTGGTAAACTGAGTGTTGAAATTAAATTTAGCAGAGTGAAACCAATTTGTCAATGTATCTCTACGGTAGCCAAAGGTGGAGTTAAATTGCAAGGCATCCTCCGTTTTCCTAACTTCAATTCCATCTTGTTTGTTTAAACCATAACGCACTAGCAATTCATTACTCCAATTAAAGTTTTTTCGATTATAATTTCTATGAAATTTACCTTTTAACAATCCTGAAATAGAGCTAGTTCCACCGGCAGACCAATTGACAAAAGCTACTTCAGAAATATCAAAACCAATACTGTTTTTTTTGGTCCAATGCGAAAGTGGTAAATAGTGTGTTTTAGTCTGGATTTTTAATGGAATTCGTAATGAGCTGATATTGTTCATTGGTACTGAAACCATTTTTATTTGGCTCGGACTAAAAACAGAGTCTCTTTTTTGAGCAAAAATGTGATGAGGTAAGATTAAAATGAGAGCAAAAAATACATTTTTTAAATAGTTCATGTTGTAGAATAGTAGTTTTAGTTGTGCAAAGTAAACATTTTTACAAACCCGAAAAGAGCTCTTTTAGGCTTTTAACGTCAATTTTGCAAAATTGTTGTAACTCGTTTACAGTTCCATGTTCGATAAATTCGTCAGAAATTCCTAAAATTGTTATGTTTGACGTGTAATGATGTGCTGCAGCAAATTCGGTTATTGCACTTCCAAAACCACCAACAACAGTTCCATCTTCAATGGTAATGATGGTTGAAAACGTTTTGAAAATAGTATGTAAGGCATTTTCGTCTAAAGGCTTTACAAACGGAAAATCGTAATGTGCAATCTTGTTTTCATTTTTGTTTTGGTCAAGTGCCAAAGATACATTTTGAGCAATTGTTCCTGTTGATAAAACAGCCACTTTATCACCAGTTACTAAACGCGAGCTGGCCCCGATTGATATTTTTTGGTAATTCCCTCTGTAGTCTTGTTCCCAGTTCTTAATAACTCCCCGACCTCTCGGATACCGAATAGCAATCGGGTTTGCAAGTCCTAATTGCGCGGTGTATAAAATATTTTGAAGTTCAATTTCATTTCTTGGAGCATAAACAATTAGGTTAGGAATGCAACGCAGGTAAGCCAAGTCAAAAACACCGTGATGGGTAGCGCCATCTTCGCCCACTAAGCCAGCTCTGTCCAAACAAAAAATTACAGGGAGATTTTGCAATGCCACATCATGAATGATTTGGTCATAAGCTCTTTGTAAAAATGTCGAGTAAATATTGCAATAAACAATCATGCCTTGTGTTGCCATTCCGGCAGCTAAAGTCACAGCGTGTTGCTCTGCAATACCAACGTCAAAAGCACGTTCTGGAAATGCCTCCATCATGAATTTCAACGAACTACCAGAGGGCATCGCAGGGGTGATTCCTATTATTTTTTCATTTTTTCGAGCCAAGTCTAAAACGGTCAAGCCAAAAACATCTTGGTATTTTGGAGGTAAATTTTCTTCTTGTTTTGTAATGATTTCGCCAGTTGCGGCATCAAATTTTCCTGGTGCGTGGTATTTTACTTGATCCTCTTCGGCTTGTTGCAAGCCTTTTCCTTTTGTAGTAATTAAATGTAGAAATTTAGGCCCCTTTATTTTTTGTAATCGCTTCAATTCTTTGATTACAGCAAAAATATCATGACCGTCAATAGGCCCCGAATAATCAAAATTCAAGGACTTTATCATGTTGTTTTGCCTTGGGTTTTTCCCCTCTTTTACAGCAGTGAGGTATTGTTTTAAGGCACCCACGCTAGGATCAATCCCAATAGCGTTATCATTGAGAATTACAAGTAAATTGGCATCAGTAACACCCGCATGGTTCAACCCTTCAAAAGCCATCCCTGATGCAATTGAAGCGTCACCAATAATAGCGATGTGTTGTTTGTTGAAATCGCCTTTCAAATTAGAAGCAATTGCCATTCCGAGTGCTGCTGAAATAGAAGTGGAAGAATGGCCTACGCCAAAGGTATCGTAGCTGCTCTCACTTCTTTTTGGGAAACCAGAAATACCGCCGAGTTGACGATTGGTATGAAAATTTTCTCTTCGGCCGGTAAGGATTTTATGTCCGTAGGCTTGATGACCCACATCCCAAATCAATAAATCATTCGGGGTGTCAAAAACATAGTGCAAGGCAATTGTCAATTCAATAACACCTAAGCTTGCGCCAAGATGACCCTCTTTTACGGCCACAATATCGATGATAAAATCACGTAATTCTTGTGCAACTTGAGGAAGTTGCGCTTCGTCAAGCAAGCGTAAATCGGTTGGGTTATTGATGTTTGAAAGTAAATTATCTGACATGAAGCAAAGGTACGATTTGAAATTGTATTTTTACAGTCGATAAAAAAAGTTGTCTCACAAAGAATTTAAATTTGCGAATTTGCGGTCTGTATTATGATAAACCCATTCACCGACGAATATTTCATGAAAAAAGCTTTGCAGGAAGCTGAAATGGCTTTTGAAAAAGGCGAGATTCCTGTTGGAGCCCTAATTGTCATTGATAATAAAGTCATTGCTCGAAGTCATAATTTAACCGAATTACTTCATGATGTGACAGCGCATGCCGAAATGCAATCCATTACTGCTGCTGCAAATTATCTAGGTGGAAAATATTTAACAGGTTGTACACTTTATGTAACACTGGAGCCTTGCCAGATGTGCGCTGGCGCTTTGTATTGGAGCCAAATTTCTAAAATTGTTTTTGGCGCTCGTGATGAACAGCGCGGTTTTATCACTCTAGGAACAAAACTGCATCCTAAAACTACTGTGGTACAAGGAATCATGGCCAATGAAGCCGCTGATTTGATGAAACGATTTTTTGCTGAGAGAAGGAAATAGAGTAGTCTAGATACTCCCTAGCCCAGATAGCAGTGAAAATCCTTATGTGCCAATCCCGAAACTTCGGGACGGCACATAAGATTGTAACGAATAGCTGGATTAGCTCCTAAAAAATACCTTTAAAAAATAATTTCCTCTCAAAGAATTTTCTTCTTAAAACAATAAATTAATTATTCTACATTTACTACAATATTACGGTAACTATCTAGTTATTGTGTTACTTGTGAGATGTTGCAATAATTTAATTTATAACCCATTAACTCTAGCTAAAAGTGAAAACAAAAGGATTAATTTGCGTTTTTTGTGTGTTTTTTTTGTTTCAAGCGTGTGGTAGAAAATCTGCCGCCGATTTTAATTCAGATTTCTCACTATTCAAAGAGTTTATTGTCAGTTTTACGGGAGGAATTGTCTCTTCAGAATCGGATATTAGGGTAGTTTTGGCTTTTGATAAAAAAGAATGGAAAGTCAATGAGGTTTTAGATAACGATTTGTTCACCATTTCTCCAAGTGTAGACGGAAAAATAATTGCGCTTTCGAGCAATACGATTGCTTTTATTCCTGAAAAAAAGCTGGAATCAGGTACGGAATATCAAGTGACTTTGCATTTGGATCAACTGAATCCAAAGGTTGCCGAAAACGATAAAATACTATCCAATTTTAACTTTACGGTAAAAACGATTAAGCAAGATTTTGTGGTCAATACGTTGGATTTGCAGTCCTACAGCCCAGAATATCAATACTTGAATGTGGTACTGAAAACTGCCGACAATATTGATTTGGAAACCGCTAAAAAATTGATTGAAGCCGAGCATAACGGAGATGATTTGAAAATTGTTTTCGAAAAAACCACTGCAGTTGGAAAAGAATTCAAGTTCAGAATTGACAGCATTCAACGATTAGATTCTAAAAGCAATTTGGAGATAAAATACGACGGAAGTGATTTTGATATCGATCAAAAAGGGACTATCGATTTCCCGATCACGGCATTGAAAGAGTTTAAAGTAGTTAAGACCGAAATTCAAGAAGGAGATAATCAAACCTTGTCTATTAATTTTTCGGAACCCTTAGAAAAAGGACAAGATTTTAAAGGATTAGTCGCCATTCAAAACACCAATAATTTAAAGTTTTCTGCACAAGGAAATGTGTTGAAAGTTTATTTTAGCAATGAAGTACCCGTTCAACAACCAGTTGAAGTGGCTCCCGAGCCAGTGGAAGCGGTTGTAAATGTTGATACTTCGGCCGTGGCTGTTGATAGTGCTGTGGTTGAAGAACCTGAGGAAGTTGCTATTGTTGAGCCTGAACCAGTTATGGATTTCCAAAAACTTACTGGAGAACTGTTGTTAGAAGTTTTTCAGGGAATAGAAAGTGAATACGGTAGAAAGTTAAATGAGAATTACACCGAGAAAATATCCTTTGATGAAATAAAGCCAAGTGTTCGGTTTATCAAAAACGGAACAATTCTGCCAAGTTCTAACAACTTAAAACTCAATTTTGAAGCGGTAAACCTGAGTGCTGTTGATGTAAAAGTGTATAAGATTTACAAAAACAACATCATGCAATTTTTGCAATACAACGAACTCAATGGTAGTCAAAACCTGAAAAGAGTGGCGCAGCCTATTGCCAAATCAACTCTGAATTTAAAAGAAAATACATTGCTAAATCTAAGTAAGTGGAACACTTTTGCTTTGGATTTATCTAAAATAATTACTCCTGAACCGGGCGCGATTTATCGAGTAGAGTTTGTTTACAAGAAAAAATATTCTTTGTACAAATGCGAAACTGCGGCTGAAGATACAACCGTAGAGGAAGAAGAGGTTGATGAGAATGATGTTAATTACAGCGGAAACTCTTACGATGATTATTACTACGATGATTACGAATGGCGAGAAAGTCAGGATCCTTGCTCGAGTTCTTATTTTTATAATGCCAAAATAGCAACTAATATTCTGGCTACTGATTTAGGTGTAATTGCCAAAAGAGGCGAAAACAAATCGTATTTGTTTGCCGTAAACAATATTGTCACCACAGAGCCAGTTACAAATGCGAGAGTAGATTTATATACTTTTCAGCAGCAAAAAATAACTACAGGAACCACCAACAGCGATGGAATCGCGACTTTTCAGTTGGATAAATTTGCCTATTTTGCTATTATAACGCAAGGTACGGAGTCTACTTATGTTAAATTAGACGACGGGAATTCATTGTCAGTAAGTAATTTTAATGTGTCGGGCGAGACTTTACAGAAAGGACTTAAAGGGTTCATTTATGGAGAAAGAGGCGTTTGGCGTCCCGGCGATAATTTGTATTTGTCTTTCATTTTGAATGATGCTTCGAATAAAATTCCACTAGGACATCCTATAAAATTCAGACTATCCGATCCAAATGGAAAAGTTACGTATCAAACGGTTCAAAAATCGAATGAATGGAATCATTATGCGTTTACAGTTCCAACAACAAATGATGCACCTACAGGAAATTGGGAAGCAATGGTTAGCGTGGGTGGTGCGAAGTTTTATAAAAGTATCAAAATTGAAACGATTAAACCCAATCGTTTAAAAATCAAAAATACTTTCAAACGAGCTATACTTTCTTCAGCTTATCCAAACACTAGCAACCTTGAAGTGGCTTGGCTTCACGGGGCTGTAGCCAAAAATTTGAATGTAGAAATGCAAGCTAAATTTTCGCAACAAACTACAGCTTTTAAGAATTATGACAAGTATATTTTTGATGATTTGGTTCGAAAATTCAGCACCGAAGAAGTTACCGTTTTCTCAGGTAAATTAGATGCCACTGGAAAAGCGAATGCTACGATAGACCCGAAAATACAAGGAGAAGCACCTGGAATGTTGAAAGCGTCGTTTATTACCAAAGTGTATGAAGAAGGTGGTGATTTTAGTACGGATGTCATTGCGACGACCTATTCTCCGTACGCTACTTATGTGGGGATTAAGTCACCTGAGCCGAACAAATACGGAATGCTAGAAACTCGTACCATGAACCAATTTGATGTTGTTACGGTCGATGAAAACGGACGACCAAAGTCGGTTAAAAACCTGGAAGTAAAAGTGTATAAAGTAGAATGGCGTTGGTGGTGGGATGCTTCTAGTGATAATTTATCGAATTACAACGCTGATAATGCCACGACTTCATATAAAACTTTTATAATTAATACTGATGCTAGTGGAAGAGGAAATGTCCGTTTTGCCTTGACGGATGAAGAGTGGGGACGTTATATTATTCGGGTTTCTGATGCTGTTGGCGGACACGCAACGGCTTTAACGGTAAATATCGATTGGCCAATGTGGTCTGGAAAAACTAGAAATACAGATGCTGCTACGGCGAATATGTTAGTGTTTTCAACCGATAAGGAGAAGTATGCTGTGGGTGAAAATGCTCAAATTTCGTTCCCATCTAGTGCAGGAGGGCGCGCTTTTATTTCTATCGAAAATGGTTCGAAAGTAGTACAAACACTTTGGGCAAAGACCCAAAAAGGAGAAACCAAGGTTACTATTCCGATTACGGCTGCTATGGCGCCGAATGTGTACTTTAATATTACGCTGTTGCAACCACACGCTTCAACCAAAAATGATTCGCCAATTCGTATGTATGGAATTGTGCCTATTGAAGTAGTTGATAAAAACACCATTCTTGCGCCCAAATTAGTAATGCCTGATGTGTTGCGTCCAGAGCAATCATTCGCTGTAAAAGTGAGTGAACAATCTGGAAAAGCAATGACCTATACCATTGCTATTGTTGATGAAGGATTATTGGATTTAACCCGTTTCAAGGCGCCAAATGCTTGGGATAGTTTTTATGTTCGTGAAGCTTTGGGCGTAAAAACATGGGATATTTATGATGATGTGATTGGAGCGTATGGCGGAAAAGTAAATCAGATTTTCAGTATTGGTGGTGACCAAGATTTGGGTGGTGGAAAAGCCAAAAAAGCCAATCGTTTCAAACCGGTTGTAATTTATATGGGACCTTTTAAATTAGAAAAAGGACAAACCAAAACCCATCAAGTAAAATTACCGAAGTACATTGGCTCCGTAAAAACAATGATCGTGGCTGGCGATGCAACTACAAGTGCGTATGGAAGTGTAGAAAAAGCAACTCCGGTTCGCAGTCCTTTGATGGTTTTGGCTTCGTTGCCAAGAAAAATTTCTCCATCCGAGAAAGTGACGATTCCAGTGACCATTTTTGCAATGGAAAAAAATATCAAGAACGTTACGGTTCAGATTAAAACGAACAACGGATTAAAAGTTATAGGAAGTGCCACTCAAAAATTGTCATTTGCTCAGCCAGACGAAAAAATGGCTTATTTTAATTTGGCCGTGGGTTCTGCAACAGGAATTGGAAAAGTGCAAATCGTCGCAACTTCGGGCAAGGAAAAATCAGTGTATGATGTAGAGATTGATATGACCAATCCGAATCCAGTGACCAATACATTCACTGATGTGATTTTAGAGCCGAATAGTACTAAAACTATCTCTTGGAAAACGTTTGGTGTTGCGGGAAGTAATAAAGCAAAATTGGAGGTTTCCTCAATGCCAACCATCAATTTGAATGGACGATTACAGTATCTGATTCAGTATCCTCACGGTTGTGTGGAGCAAACGACCTCGTCGGTTTTTCCACAATTGTATCTGAATGAGATTGTCGATTTGGATGCTACACGTCAGCAATTAATTCAAAAAAATGTAACCGCTGGAATCACGCGTTTAGGAGGTTTTCAATTGTCGAATGGTGGAATGGCATACTGGCAAGGAGGAACCGTTGCTGATGATTGGAGCACTTCGTATGCAGGACATTTTATGATTGAAGCAGAGAAAAAAGGGTATTTATTGCCGATCAATTTCAAAACCAAATGGATTTCGTATCAGCAAAAAGAAGCCAAACAGTGGCGATTTATGCCGAGTTACGGAAATGATTTGGCACAATCGTATCGTTTGTACACATTAGCATTGGCAGGTGTACCCGATTTGTCTTCGATGAACAGATTGCGTGAAACCAAAGGAATTTCGAACGAAAGTAAATTGCGTTTGGCCTCGGCTTACGTAGTGGCGGGACAAAAATCGGCAGGTTTATCGTTGTTGCTGAATACTTCAATTGATGATAATTCGAATTATAATTATTACTATTACGGTTCTGCTGATAGAAATCGTGCCATGGCTCTAGAAACATTGTTATTGCTTGGGCAAAAGCAAAAAGCATTTGCAATGGCAACAAAATTGGCCAAAGATATGTCAAGTGACCAATGGATGAGTACGCAAACTACGGCGTATGGTTTGTATGCTATGGCTAAATTTTCTGTAAGCAATGGTCCAAAAGGAATCGATGTTCAGTTTAGTAAAGACGGAAAAGCACAATCAATTAAAACAACAAAAACCATCGCAGACCGAAGTTTGGTTGTTAAAAAGGGTTCGAATAGTGTGACTCTAAAAAACAACAGAAAGAATAGATTGTATGTTCGTGTGCTGAACACTGGAATTCTTCCAATTGGACAAGAAAAAGCGATTCAGAGTAATGTTTCGGCTTCGATTGTTTTCAAAAACAGAAAAGGAAGTGTTATCAATGTGTCTAAAATCAATCAAGGAACTGAATTTGTTGCTGAGGTAACGGTTAAAAACCTAAAAAATGAACGTGTAGAAAATGTGGCGTTATCACAAATTTTACCTTCTGGTTTCGAAATTGTAAATACTCGTTTCACGGATTATGGAGACGCCACCAATAATGTAGCTGATTATATTGATATTCGGGACGATAGAACTAATTTCTATTTTGGATTGAAATCTGGAGAAGTAAAAACGTTCAGAATATTGCTGAATGCCTCTTATCTTGGAACATATTATCTGCCTGGCTTGCAATGCGAAGCCATGTATGACAATACATTTTTGGCCAGAAGGAAAGGGTTTTGGGTTCAAGTGGTGAAATAGCAAGCATCCTAACAGGTTTCCAAAACCTGTTAGGTGTTTATTTGGAGCGAGTTAAATTAATTTTCTTTTAGGGATAAAATAGATACCTAACAGGTTAAAAGAAACCTGTTAGGATAGTAAAAAGAAATAAAATAATGGAGAAAGATATTTTCGAATCAGGTCAATATTATCACATATACAATAGAGGAAATAACAAGGAGAATATTTTTATTGAGGAGAAAAACTATAATTATTTTCTTGAGAAAATGAAGAAATATCTTTTACCAATTGCAGATGTTTATGCTTACTGTTTACTCAAGAATCATTTTCATATTGTGTTAAGAATTAAAGACAAGGAGGAGTTGCCAGAAAAATTTAAAGCAAAAATTCATTTGCCTTTTTCTAACTTTTTTAATTCGTATGCCAAAAGTATAAATACTGCTTATAGTCGAACAGGAAGTTTATTTCAAGAACATTTACAAAGAAACAGAATTGAAAATGAAGCGTATTTGAAACAATTGATAGTGTATGTTCATTTAAATCCTGTAAAACATAAATTTACTGAATCATTCGAAACGTATTTACATTCATCCTACCGCACTTATTTTTCAAATAAAGAAACAAATATTGATAGAGATTTCATTCTCGAACTATTTGGAGGTTTGGAGAATTTTAAGGTTTATCACAATGAAAGAAGATTGGTTTATGAAGGGGTAATTGATATGATTGATAAAATGGATACTTAGGTTGTTTATCCTAATAGGTTTCTAAAACCTGTTATTTATTAGTTAGAACTGTAAATTCATATTCCAGCACAGCTAAATGGATAAATTAGTCATGTCAGTATGAATGAGTTCTATATATCCTAACAGGTTTTCAAAACCTGTTAGGTGTTCAACAGTATGGTTTATGTAAATATAATTTTCTTTTAGAGGGGGGAAATATACCTAACAGGTTTTGAAAACCTGTTAGGATAAAACAAACAAATTTCATTTTGAAAAACAAACTAATAGCGCTCCTAGAACGCATCATTAATTGGATAAAAAGAAATAAAATTAAATCATCAATAGCCTTTTTGTTGTTGGTGGTTTATTATTTTTCGTTGCCACGAACTTTGTTTCAAGAACCTTATTCTACGGTGATTGAAAGCAAAGAAGGAGAATTGCTTGGCGCCAAAATTGCTCTTGACGGGCAATGGCGATTTCCTGCACAAGACAGCGTCCCGGATAAATTCAAGAAATGTATTGTCTATTTTGAAGACGAATATTTCTTCAAACATCCCGGATTCAATCCTGTGGCGATGGTCAATGCTTTTCAGCAAAACCGAAAAGCGGGTAAAGTCGTTCGTGGTGGAAGTACTTTGACACAACAAGTCATTCGGTTGTCCAGAAACGGGAAAGGGCGAACCTATTTCGAGAAAATAATCGAGCTCATTCTCGCCACCCGATTAGAATTGGGCTATTCTAAAAACGAAATATTAGAATTGTATGCGGCTCACGCCCCTTTTGGCGGAAATGTGGTGGGTCTCGAAATGGCTTCTTGGCGGTATTTTGGCGTGCAATCCCATCAATTGTCGTGGGCCGAGAGTGCAACATTGGCCGTTTTACCCAATGCGCCTAGTTTGATTTATCCGGGAAAAAACCAAATCAAATTATTGAGCAAGCGCAACCGACTTTTATTGAAATTAAACCAAGAAGGAGTCATTGATCAACAGACTTACGAACTTTCTATAGACGAACCTTTGCCGCAAAAACCGTATGATTTGCCTCAAATTGCACCTCATTTATTGCAAAGAGTAGCTAAGAATCAAGAGGGAACTCGCGTGAAAACAACAGTAGAAATTGGGTTGCAAAACCGAGTCAATCAAATTGCAAAGTATTATTACAATCAGTACAAGCAAAACGAGGTTCATAATTTGGCGATCTTGGTTATCGATGTGTCCAATAGAAAAGTGATGAGCTACGTGGGTAACTCGCCTACGGATGGCAATCATCAAAAAGATGTCGATATTATTGATGCGCCAAGAAGTACAGGAAGTATTCTGAAACCGCTTTTATACGCCGGTATGCTCGATGATGGTGAGTTGTTGCCGAATACGCTAGTTGCCGATATCCCAACGCAGATTGCGGGTTATACGCCTCAGAATTTCAACCTCACATTTGATGGAGCCGTTCCTGCCCATCGGGCATTGGCGCGATCTTTGAACATTCCTTCTGTATTGATGTTGCAGGATTTTGGAGTGAATAAATTTTATGAAGAAATGCAACGTTTCAAATTGAGGGATATTTCAAAACCGCCGGATCATTATGGATTGTCACTTATTTTGGGTGGTGCTGAAAGTAATTTATGGGATTTGTGCCGAACTTACGCGGGTTTGTCTTCGACTTTGAATTATTTTAATAAAAATCAAGGGCAATACCGCACTAATGAATTTGCTGAACTGAATTACGATGATGATTTTCAAGTTGATTTTGGCGATGAAACCAAGCAAAAGAACGTTTTGGGCGCAGGATCAATTTGGCTCACGTATAACGCAATGGAACAAGTCAATCGACCTGAAGGTGACGAGGCTTGGAAATTTTATGACAGTTCACTAAAAATAGCTTGGAAAACGGGAACAAGTTTTGGGAATCGGGATGCGTGGGCGATAGGAACTAATTCAAGATACGTTGTAGGTGTGTGGGTAGGTAATGCGACAGGTGAGGGAAGACCAACTTTGACGGGAGTTACTAGCGCGGCACCCATTTTGTTTGATGTCTTTAATTTATTGCCTAGACAACGATGGTTTGATATACCAATTAAAGATTTAGCAGAAGTTGAGGTGTGTAGTTTGAGTGGTCATTTGGCTAAAGACGGTTGTCCGAAAATAAAACAACTGGTTCCGAAGAAAGGCAAAAACACTTCAATTTGTCCGTATCATAAAACGGTGCATTTGGATAAATCATTGCAATTTCAAGTGAACAGCAGTTGCGAAAACATAGAAAATATAGTGACTAAAAACTGGTTCATTTTGCCACCTGTAATGGCTTGGTATTACAAAAGTCAGCATATCGAATACTTGCCTTTGCCACCGTTCAGGAATGATTGTATGGGAACACAAACGGCTACAATGGATTTTATTTATCCGAAAACAAACAGCAAAATTTATCTTACCAAGAATTTTAATAGCGAAGTTCAGCCTGTGATTTTAAAAGTAGCGCATTCGCAAAGGGATAGTAAACTTTTTTGGTATGTTGACCAAGTGTTTAAAGGTAGTACGAAAACCTTTCATGAAATGCCAATCTCGGCAACAACAGGGCTTCATTACATTACTGTGGTGGATGAATTTGGAAATGAAATTCGGAGGAAGATTGAGATTGTAAGGGAATAGCTTTTTAAATTCTGAATATCATTTTAATAGAGAATCTTCTTTTGAAATTGATTCTCCTAGCCCAGATAGCAGCGGCATCTCCCGATTTTATAAAAACAAGGCTTTTTGGCCGTAGTTTTTTTGATCGGGAATATAGCGGATAGCTGGAAAAAGCTCCTAAAAAAAGAGCAAAAAAAAACTCCCCAATTTCTTGAGGAGTTTGTTTTATTCTATGACAGCATTTTCTTTTTTGTCATAAAAATGATATTCTAGGTACGTGTAAGCATCACGAGGTATAATTTTCACCCATTTTTTGTGTTCAAGAAACCATCTTGAACGCAATGATGGAAAACCTTTGGTAAGGTATGCGGCCACAAACGGATGAACGTTAAGAACAACTTGATTGTGGGTTTTTAATACTCTTTCTAGATCAAAAGAAATTTTATCAATGATTTGAATTGGCGCTTCAATTTCGCCTACTACATTGTTTGGATCTTCTTCTCTGGTTTTAATATTAACTTCTGGTCTTACTCTTTGACGTGTAATTTGAACTAATCCAAATTTGCTAGGAGGTAAGATTTTGTGCTTGGCTTTATCATCACTCATTTCTTCTTTCAAGAAATCGAACAAGACTTTGCGATTTTCAGGATTAGACATATCGATAAAATCAACTACAATGATACCGCCCATATCTCGCAGACGCAATTGTCTAGCGATTTCGGCAGCAGCAATCATGTTGACTTCCATGGCAGTATCTTCTTGGTTGGTGGCTTTGTTAGAACGGTTTCCGCTGTTTACGTCAATAACGTGCAAGGCTTCGGTATGTTCTATAATTAGGTAAGCTCCTTTGCTCATGGAAACTGTTTTTCCAAATGAAGTCTTGATTTGTCGCTCTATGTTGTATTTCTCAAAAATAGGTGTGTCTTTTGATTGATAGAACTTTACAATTGATTGTTTGGATGGTGCAATTTCTTGCAAGTAATCCTTTGTTTGGTTGTACAACTCTTCATCATCTATTTGAATACCGCTAAAGGTATCATTAAACACGTCTCGAAGTATTGATGAAGCTCTGTTGAGCTCTCCAAGTACTTTTGACGGATGATGAGCAGTTGGTAATTTTTTACACATTGCAGTCCATCTGCTTAGCAGGTTCTGCAAATCTTTTTCTAATACTACTGTGCTTTTGCCTTCGGCTACTGTGCGAACAATAACACCAAATCCTTTTGGTTTGACGGATTGCACTAATCGTTTCAAGCGTTCCTTTTCTTTTTTGTCTTCTATTTTTTGTGAAATAGAAACGCGGTCAGAAAACGGAACCAAAACTATAAATCTTCCTGCAAGAGAGAGCTCAGCGCTAATTCTTGGTCCTTTGGTTGATATAGGTTCTTTGACGACTTGTACTAATACAGATTGATTGGCATTCAAAACATCGGTAATGGTGCCATCTTTATCAATCTCTTTTTCAAACTGAAAGTTTTTTAGGGAGAAATCTTTTAATTTACCTGCGCTTACAAGTTTTATGAATTTCAGTTGAGAAGCAAGATTAGGTCCTAAGTCATGATAGTGTAAAAAGGCATCTTTTTCGAAGCCTACATTTACAAAAGCAGCGTTAAGTCCGGCAACTGGTTTCCTGATTTTGGCAATAAAAATATCACCTACTTGGAAATTGCTTTTTTCTTCTTCTTTGTGTAATTCAATTAGTTTTCCATCTTTTAATAAGGCAAAATCTACAGCTTCAGAACTAGATCTAATGATTAATTCTTTATTCATTTGTAAATTTTTATCCTGACTTTAAGTCGAAAGTCAAAAGTCGAAAGTCAAAAGTATTGCAACTCATAACTCATAACTCATAACTTATAACTGGCTGTAAGGATGGATTAAACAATAATTTTACAGGTATTGTACCCGGGGAAAATTAGCTAGCGATTTTCAGTTTAAGTTCACAGTTGAGCTGCTTACTGAGACTGAATACTGCTGGCTGGATTTTCGATTTCAATGAACGTTTAAAAAGAAAAAAGTAGTTTAAAACTACTTTTTCTTCTTGTGACGGTTAGCTCTCGCTCTTTTTTTACGTTTGTGCGTTGCTACCTTATGTCTCTTTCTTTTTTTACCACTTGGCATGTCTTGTCGATTTTATGATTAATATTATTATTTTGCTTCGTTGTTCGTTTTTACACCTTCTACAAATACTTTAGCTGGTTTGAAAGCAGGAATATTGTGTGCAGGAATTTTTATAGTTGTATTTTTAGAAATATTTCTACCTGTTTTCTCAGCTCTAGTCTTCACTATAAAACTGCCAAAACCTCTTAAATAAACATTGTCTCCAGTTTCTAATGAATTTTTCACTTCATTCATGAAAGTCTCCACAGTTGCCTGAACATCTCCTTTTTCAAGACCTAATTTTTCTGAAATTTTCGCTACGATATCTGCTTTCGTCATTTTCTTTCCTATTTATAATGTTGTACTATTTTTTTGAGTTTGCAAATATAGGAATTTAAAAAACAATTATTCAAGCTAATTCATTAAATTTTAATTACATAAACTTTTACTTTTGCTAACAAATAATTAATTAATGGTTTTTTCTAAAACACTGATAAATTGGTACTTACAAAATAAACGTGATTTGCCATGGCGTCATACAACTAATCCGTACGCTATTTGGCTCTCTGAAATTATGTTGCAACAAACGCGTGTAGCGCAAGGTTTGCCGTATTTTTTGTCGTTTACGACTGCATTTCCAACCGTTTTTGACCTCGCAAAGGCTAATGAAGAGCAAGTTTTAAAGCTATGGCAGGGTTTAGGATATTATTCTAGAGCGCGAAACTTGCATCAAACGGCACAATACATTGCCCAAGAGTTGTCAGGTGTTTTTCCGGGAACGTACAAAGAGTTGTTACAATTAAAAGGAGTAGGCGAGTACACCGCTGCTGCTATTGCCTCATTTGCTTACAATGAAGCCGTTCCTGTTGTGGATGGAAATGTATTCCGAGTATTGTCACGTTATTTTGATGTGGAGACTGATATTGCTCAGGCTGCTGCCAAAAAAGAATTTGCAGCACTTGCGTCCGAGTTAATGCCTAAAGATGATCCTGCAATTTTTAACCAAGCCATAATGGAGTTTGGTGCTTTGCAATGCGTACCAAAAAATCCAGATTGTGCTAATTGTGTTTTTAATGATAGCTGCGCAGCTTTGCAGAAAAAGAAAGTGGATCAACTGCCTGTAAAGTCAAAAAAAATTAAAGTACGAAATCGCTACTTTAATTACTTGGTGTTTGAGGACCTTCAAGGTAATACTTTGGTTCAAAAACGAACTGACAAAGGAATTTGGCACAATTTATACGAGTTTCCTGTTTATGAAACCGATAAAGAGGAAGATTGGAACCACGTAAACGAGCAGGTTCAAGAGGAGTACGGTAATGCGAAATCAAATCCTATTATATATGAGTACAATGCTAAAAGTATCGTGCACAAATTGTCTCACCAACATTTACATATTAAGTTTTGGAAAGTTCAAGTTGCTGAGACTTTAGATTCAGCTATCGATATCGAAACTTTGCGCGCTTTTCCTTTTCCTATTGTCATTCATAATTTTATTGAAAAGGAACTTTAGAATTTCCAAAAAAATGTACCTTTGGTAAATACCACAAATTAAAATGAACGGAACCTTAAATAAAGTTATGCTCATAGGTTATCTTGGTGATGCAATAAAGATGCACTATTTTGATGGTGGCAACTGTATTGGTCGCTTTCAGTTGGCCACTCATGAAGTGTACATCAATAAAACGACCAACGAAAAAATCACTTCTACCGAATGGCACAATTTGGTAGTACGCAATAAAGCCGCTGAACTTTGTGAAAAGTATTTGTCTAAAGGAGATAAAATTTTTGTAGAAGGCAGAATAAAATCACGTCAATGGCAAGCTGAAGACGGAAGTATAAAGTTTGCTAATGAAATTCAAGTAACTGAATTCACCTTTTTGTCTACCAAAAAAGATACTGAAAACAGCAAATCGGTTACTAGTGCTGATACTTCAAAAAATAGTAATTTTGACAGCGATACACCACGCACATTGCCTATCAATGATTTGCCATTTTGATTGTTTAACTAACACCCTTTGATTTGGACCCAGAGCCCAGTTTACTTTTTTTTACTTTTGCGCCTACTAGCCAGCTATTTGTAGGTCTGTTAATTTTTATACTAGTTTTTTGTGCGGCTGTTGTAGCTGCGGCCGAAGTAGCTTTTTTTTCGCTTTCGGCAAAAGATGTAGCGCTGTTTCATGCTTTCCCTTCAATTGAAAAAAAGTTGAGTCGTTTACTCAGTAAACCCAATAAACTTAGAGCCAGTTTAACTATTGCTAACAAAACTTTCTATTTGGCAATCATAATCCTCTTTTTGCAAGAGCTTAAAATGGGGTTTATTTTTTCTGAAAATTCTTCTGTCGTTACCATTCTTGGAATCGTTTTTTTGATTGTAGTGTTGTTGTTTTTTGCAGATGTTTTGCCCAAAGTACTCGCTAGCCGAAATAACTATTTTTTTGTAAAGAAGTTAACACTGCCTGTTTATTGGTTAGATGCGTTGCTATCGCCAATAAGCGCTCCGATGCGAAAGTTGACTTTGTATTTGCACCATAAGTTCACCAAACAAAAAACTAATTTATCCGTAGATCAACTCTCGCAAGCATTAGAGCTAACCGCCGAAGATGCTACCTCAAGCGAAGAGCAAAAAATACTAGAGGGAATTGTCAGTTTCGGAAATACCGATACAAGGCAGGTAATGAGTCCGAGAATTGATATTTTTGCAATCGAAATTTCAGATTCGTTTGAAACCATTTATCCGCAAATAATCGAAAAAGGATACTCAAGGATTCCTGTTTATAAGGACAATATTGATCAAATTGTTGGCGTTTTGTTTGTAAAAGATTTGTTGCCTTACATTCATACACTTGATTTTGATTGGAAATTACTTTTACGCGAGCCCTTTTTTATACCCGAAAATAAAAAACTTGATGATTTACTGAAAGATTTTCAAGGTATGAAAAGTCACTTGGCTATTGTGGTTGATGAATACGGAGGAACTTCGGGATTGGTTTCGTTAGAAGATGTTATCGAAGAAATTGTAGGCGATATTAGCGATGAGTTCGATGATGATAAAATCAATTATTCGCAAATTGATAGCAAGAATTTTCTTTTTGAAGGGAAGATAAATCTAAAGGATTTTTATCGCATCGTTCCTGTTGATGATGAATTGTTTGAGGCCAACAAAGGTGAGGCTGAAACATTAGCGGGATTTATATTAGAAATAGAAGGTGGTTTTCCTAAAAAAAATCAATAATTGGTTTTTGAAAATTGTCAGTTTACCATTGAGGCAGTCGACTCCAAAAGAATAAAACAAATTAAAGTAACGATTTTGTAATTATAAACTAGTTTTGCAGCTATTGTTTATTGCAGTTTTAAAATGAAAGCTAAGATGTTAAAAAAAATACCTGTTTTTGCGGTTTTATTGGTTAGTTCAATAAGTTTTATGTCTTGCAAAGACGAAATTTTACCAAAACCTAAGAGTTATTTGCGTTTGGATTATCCAGAGGCCAAGTACGTTAATTTTGAAAATGAATGTCCATTTGTTTTCGAAATGAATGAAGATGCCGTTATAAAAAAAGATAAAGACTGTGGTTTGAGTATTACATATCCTAAAATGAAGGCGACTATTTTTTTGACCTACCAGCCAGTCAATAATAACATCAATAACTTGCTACGCGAAGCACAAACATTGACGTATAAGCACGTAATCAAGGCAGATGATATTTTGGAGCAACCGTATTTAAATGCTGAAAAAAAAGTGTATGGCATGTTTTATCAAGTAAATGGTAATGCAGCTACTAATTCACAGTTTTACGCCACCGATAGTACACGTCATTTTGTAACAGGATCTGTTTATTTTTATGCAAAACCTAATTTCGATTCTATTATGCCTGCGGCTAGTTACATTAAAAACGACATGCAGCGCCTAATGGAAACCATGAAGTGGAAGTAATTCCATTGTTCTGAAATTCCAAAAAAAAAGCATTCCCGCTAAGAGAATGCTTTTTTCGTTTAATGATAAATCAATTTACGATTTCATATTCGAAACCTTGTATGTTTTACCGTCGGCAACAGCCTCAACCGTTTGAGTTAATTTTGCTGGCGATTGTGCAGTTTTGTCGTAAACCACTGTTGCTAGTTTGGTTTCAAAGTCTACGGTAGCTTTTGATACTCCTTCTAATTCAGTCAATTCTTCTTGAATTGTTTTGGCACAACCTACAGCACATGTCATACCTTCTACAGCAAAAGTTGCGGTTTTTAAATTAGCGGCAGCAATTGGTTTTTTTGTTTTTGGCGCTGCGGTTAAGGCAAGCTCCGCTTTTGTTTTTTCTCTAGTATTTTCTTTGCAAGCTACCAATAAAGTACTTGCTAGTGTTAGAACGAGTATTGCTTTTAGTAGTTTCATAATGTGTTTGTTTTTAAAGGAAATTCGAATTAAATTGTATGCAAAATTAACTAAAAAAAGCAGTGCTAATTCATAAAATAATTACAATTTTGAACCCAAATTACAAGTATGGAAGCAAAGCAATTAAAATGGGTTTACTTAACGGTATTGGCCCTTGTGTGGGGAAGTTCGTTTATTTTGATAAAAAAAGGTCTTGTTGGTCTCACGCCACTGCAATTAGGGTCTTTGCGCATTTTATTTGCAGCGCTATTTTTGGTGCTGATAGGTTTTAAAAGCATTTCTAAAATCCCTAGTTTCAAATGGAAATATATTGCGTTAACCTCTTTGTTTGGAACATTTATTCCGGCTTATTTATTTGCAATTGCGCAAACAGAAATAGATAGTTCTGTTAGTTCCATCTTAAATTCGCTGACGCCTTTGAATACATTAATCTTAGGAGCTGTTTTTTTTGGGTTGCATTTTAAGCGAACGCAAATTATTGGGATTGTCATTGGCTTGGCAGGAAGCGCTTTGCTTATTTTAAATGGTGCTATGCATCATCCAGAGCAAAATTACTGGTATGCTATTTTAGTTTTAATTGCCTCTATTTGTTATGCCTTAAATGTCAATTTAATCAAAAAGTATTTGCATGATTTGAGTCCGCTGAGCATTACCACGGGTAATTTTATGGTATTAAGTCTGCCTGCTTTGGCGGTTTTGTTTGCATCTGGTTTTTTTGATGTGGTACAACAGGAACAAGTGCAGCAATCAGTACTTTATATCATAGTATTGGGCGTAGTAGGAACTGGTATTGCTAATATTTTATTTTTTAAACTGATTCAAATGTCGTCGCCAGTATTTGCAACATCAGTAACGTATTTAATCCCGGTGGTGGCATTTTGTTGGGGTTTACTAGATCAAGAAATGCTAACTCCTGTTCAGTTTTTAGGTGCTTTCATTGTATTGATCGGTGTGTATTTATCAGCTAAGAAATAAATGCGTTGTCATAATTTTTCACGAAAGTATTTAGTTTTAAGTTAACGTTTTCAGTAGTTTAGTGAGTTTCGTTTGAAGAAAATTTGCTACCAAATAATATCGAAGTAGCGCTTATCCGGTAATTATCAGAAGCAAAAAAGGCTGCCTATTTCTAGACAGCCTTTTGTATTATATGGTGTTTTGATTATTGAAAATCAGCATCAGTTACACCTTCGTTTACTTTTACTTCAGATAATTTAATATCTAAATCAAAACCAACATTTTGGATAATGTTAAACGAAACTTTTACTCCTTTTACGTCTCTGTAATCCGAATAGTTAGTTGTTTTGGTCATACTTTGTCCGCCTTGTTCCATTAAAATAGATTCAGCAATTTTAAGACCTGAAGTTACATCAAAATACAAAGTAGTTTTTCCGTTTTTCACAGCGTAAGCTTCTTTTCCGTTGATGATTTCGATAGATTCTAATTTTAGATCTTGTTGTTTAGCAAGTGATAATTCTGGTATTGGCATAGCAACTGCTCTCATTTCAGCAAGTGCAGCTCCTTCAATATTCTGACGCTGTCCTTGTTGCATCACGTAGCCGCCTTTTTCGTTAACTACTTGTTTCATTAAACTCATGGTTCCCATTGCTAACTCTACCATGATTTTTCCTTTTACATCAGATTTTGAGGTAAAACTCAATGGTGATGGTGCTTGTGGAATTGTTGTAGAACCTATCATCTTAACTGTTTTTACAGCCATTGCAGCTTTTTCGCCACCAATAGCTTTAATGTAATTGTCAAGAACTGTTTTTGCAGTAACACCTGCTGGCACTGCTTTTTTCATTTCTGGTTTTGAAGTAGGATTACCGTATTTGTCAAAATAGTAAATAGGGTATTTTAGTTTTTCTAATCCAGAAACCACATCAGTCGCTTTTCCAACAATGATAATACGGCTGTTGTCAGCTAAGAAGTATTTATTAGCAACTCTCATTACATCATCTGCAGTTACAGCACTGATGTTTTTGATGTAGTTCTCGTAAAAATCAGCTGGCAAACCTTGTGTTTTTGTTCTTAATGCATAACCAGCAACGGTTTGTGGTTTTTCAATTTGCATTACAAAACGACCTATATAACCTGCTTTTACATTAGCCAACATTTCATCGGTAACTTTTTCGGTTCTGATTTTTTTGTATTCTTTGAAAATTTCAACAACGGTACTGTCAGTTACTGCGTTACGTACTTGAGTCGAAGCGCTGAAAGTAGAGATTCTTTTGTCGCCATAAATTCCTGTGCGCGCACCGTAAGTCCATCCGTGAGCTTCTCTTAAGTTCATGTTGATGTAGCTATTAAAGTCGCCACCTAAGATTTGATTCGCAATTAAAACCGCAAAATAATCTGGATCAGTCATTTTTAAATTAGACATGTTCACCACATTTACCTCAGATTGTACAGCATTTGGCATGTCTACAAAGTTAATTTGTGTTTGCGCTACGTCTTTTGGGTCAGCAAATACGAGTTTTGGTGCGGCAGCTTTTTTCCAAGAACCAAAGAATTTTTCAACCATTTTCTTAGTCTCAGTTACTTTTACATCACCTACTATAATAAGGTAAGCGTTGCTTGGTACGAAGTAGGTATTGTAGTTGTTTTGAACATCAGCAAGTGTTACATTTTTCAATGTAGCTTCGCTTACATATTCTCCTGCAGGATGGTTTTTTCCGTATGTTAAAACATCAACCACGCGCGCTGAAACAGCTGATACACTTTTTTCATTCGACTTTAAGCCTTCTATCAATTTAGCTTTTTCTTTATCGAATTCCTCTTGAGTGAATTTAGGATTCAAAGCACCGTCTGCCATTAATTCTAAAACACGACCTGCGTATTTAGATAGTGAACTTGCAGAGGCTCCGTTAGAACTAAAATTAATGTTAGCTCCTAAAAAATCTACCTCTTCATTAAAGGCAGTTTTAGAGATTTTGGTAGTGCCGCTTCCCATAAGGCTGCTGGTCATATCAGATACTCCTTTTTTGTCACCTTCAGTATACGGATCGTTGTCTAGTGTAAGACTAAAAGATACACGTGGAAGTTTGTGATTTTCAACCACTAGTACTTTTAAACCGTTTTTTAATTCAAAAGTAACTGGTTTTCCAATTTTTATAGTTGGAGCTGCTCCTGGTTTTGGCTGAGGTATGATCTGTCCTTGCATAATAACTGTTAAGAACAAGCTGGATATAATTAATATTGATTTTTTCATGATGAGATATCTTATTTTTGAGCTTTGTCTTTAGATGGCACATAATCCAAAACTAATCTTTGGTTCGGATTTAAATATTTTTTAGCAACCTCTCTAATCTCTTCACGAGTTATAGAGCGGTAAATGTCGATTTCAGTATTGATTAGGTTAATATCCCCGTACAACAAATGGTAAGTTGCTAAGTTGTCAGCAATACCGTCGATGGTTGAGTTGCTGTTTACGTATTGATTCTCAAATTTGTTTTGTAATTTTTGCAAATCGTTTTCTGATAATAATTCAGTTTGAAGTTTCGCAATTTCAGCATCAATTTCAGCTAAAATACCTTCAGCTGTGTTAGGAGCCTGCGGCAAGCCGTAAATGATGTAGCTTCCGTAGTCCTCTTGGTTGTTGCTAAAAGCACCAATTTGCAAAGCCATTTTCTTATCGTCTACAATTTTTTTGTACAATCTTGAGCTTTTTCCATCGCTTAAAAGAGAAGAAATCATATCCAAAACTCTAGCATCTCTAGTTTTCATTGATGGAGTTCTGTAAGCGGCTACGATTGCTGGAATTTGAATATTAGGATCTTCAAATGTAGCTTTAATTGTTTGTGTAATTGGTTCCTCTACAAAAGTTTCTCTCTTAACTGCAGCTCCTTTTTTAATTGGTCCAAAATATTTTTGAATCCATTCTTTGGCTTGCTCTGGTTTAAAGTCACCTGCTACAACAAGAACGGCATTATTTGGTACATAGAATTTCTTGTTGAACGCTTGAAATTCTTCTAAAGTAGCAGCATCAAGGTGATCCATTGAACCAATAGTTGCCCAACGGTAAGGGTGTTTTTTAAAGATATTCTTTTTTACTTCTGCTAAGAAATTCCCGTAAGGTTGATTGTCAACACGCAATCTTTTTTCTTCTTTAACTACTTCATTTTGAGTGTCAACTCCAATTTGGTTAATTACCGGGTGTAGCATTCTTTCTGCCTCCATCCACAATCCTAGCTCTAGGTTATTTGATGGAAATACTTCGTAATAATAAGTTCTATCGTCAGTAGTGTTGGCATTGTTCACACCACCATTTCCAGTTACAATTTTAAACCATTCGCCACGTTTTATATTCTCTGTTCCTTCAAATAATAAGTGTTCAAAAAAGTGTGCAAAACCAGTTCTTTCTGGGTTTTCGTCTTTGGCACCTACATGGTACATTACAGAGGTAATTACAGTTGGAGCCGATGGGTCATTGTGTAAAATGACGTGTAAGCCATTGTCAAGTTTGTATTCCTCAAAAGCTACTTTTTGTGCAGAAGCTACTCCTCCTAGCATAAATAAAGCACCTAAAGCCATTAATGAATTTTTCATAAGGTTAATAATTTTGTTAAGTATGATAATTTGTAATACTATGAGGGGTTTTGTTACAGTCGAAATCGATATAATTTAAACTTTAACAACTGTTTGGGTTGAGGTTGATAAAAGGGTAGATAAATATCAAGAAAATCAAGGTTTTATAGGTTTTGAATAAATTTTATAGTTGTAATTGCAGGTTAAAAATATAATTGTATATTTGCAACCTTAAAAATTATTAAAACAATTCAGTATGTATGCAATCGTAGAGATAGCAGGGCAACAATTTAAAGTAAGCAAAGACTTAAAGGTTTATGTAAACCGTTTGTCTAACGAAGAAGGTTCAAAAGTTACTTTTGACAAAGTTCTTTTAGTAGATGACAACGGAGCAATCACTTTAGGCGCCCCAGCTATAGAAGGTGCTTCAGTAGAAGCTAAAGTGTTACAACACTTAAAAGGAGATAAAGTTATCGTTTTCAAAAAGAAAAGAAGAAAAGGATACAAAAAGAGAAACGGTCACAGACAATATCTTACTCAAATTGTAATTGAAGGTATTACTGGTGTTGGTGCTAAAAAAGCAGCTCCTAAAAAAGCAGCAGCTGAGGCAACTACAGAAGAAGTAGAGGCTCCTAAGAAAAAAGCAGCTAAAGCTAAAAAAGAAGATACTCAAGAATAATAACAAAATAAAACTAATACGTCATGGCTCACAAGAAAGGTGTCGGTAGTTCGAAGAATGGTAGAGAATCAGAATCAAAACGTTTAGGCGTTAAGATTTTTGGTGGTCAAGCTGCTATTGCTGGGAACATCATCGTAAGACAAAGAGGTTCAAAACATAATCCAGGTGCTAATGTTTACATCAGTAAAGATCACACACTACACGCAAGAGTAGATGGAGTTGTTTTATTCCAAAAGAAAAGAGATAACAAATCTTATGTTTCTATCCTTCCATTTGAAGTTGAAGCATAATTGATTTTCTCAAGTCATTAAAAAACCCATTTCGAAAGAAATGGGTTTTTTTGTTTTATTGTGATATTTAAATCTAGAAAAATTTAAAAATGGTGTTTTTGCTTTACGTCTAGATGATTTGTTTATCTGAATCTAAAAAGAAATCAATTCTCGTAGATTTTATATTTGTTGTCTTCTGCTGCTGCTTCTAATTCTTTTAATTTTTGGGTGCTATATTCGACTTTGAGTATGGCTAGAGCAAGCTTTTTTTGGAGTTGATCTATCTTTCTTTTGTAAACTTTAAATTTGGGACTATTATCGTTAGTTTCTAATAATTTTAATTGTTCCAAATTGTTTTTTAACTCTTCGTCTATTTCCCATCTTTTAGCGGCTAGCTTGACTAGTTTTTTTTCTTGAGCAATTATTCTGTTATTTTCAAGTTGTTTTTGAGTATAGGATTTTGGTTTTACCGTTTCTAATTGCGGGATTTTTGCATACTTTTCTTCCCTCGGATACATTAAAGGTAATGTAGGTGTTTGAGCGTAAACCACCGCAGATAGCAGTAATAGTAAGGTAATTATTGTTTGTTTCATTTAGCTTATTTTGTGTCGCCAAAAATATATAAATAAATTTTATTTTTAACTTTTGTCAAAATATAGTTCTGTACGTTGATGCAATGTACTGAGCATCAATTTAGATTAAGCGGAATTTAATAGAGTAATTTTTAAAGTTTCTAGCCTTCAAAAGGCTAGAAGCTTTTTTGAAAACAGTTTCGCATGAGGGATGGTAGCGGCATCCTTTTATGGAGCGCAGCGCAATAAAAGATATAGCGAAAAGCCCGACCCGCAGTTTTTACGGAGGGTCATGCCCAAAAGCAAAAAACCCTCGCATTACTGCAAGGGTTTCTCTATTTTAATTTAGCTAGTCACTAAGGACTAATTTCTAGTATCTGTAGTATTCAGGTTTGAATGGTCCAGCTACTTCAACACCAATATATTCTGCTTGATCTTGACGTAAAGTTTCAAGTTCTACCCCTAATTTAGCAAGGTGCAACATAGCTACTTTTTCATCAAGGTGTTTTGGTAACATGTACACTTCATTGTTGTAAGCAGCACTGTTTTTCCACAATTCAATTTGAGCCAAAGTTTGGTTTGTAAATGAGTTACTCATTACAAAACTAGGGTGACCTGTAGCACAACCTAAGTTTACCAAACGACCTTCAGCAAGAACGATAATATCGTTTCCAGCAATGGTATATTTGTCAACTTGTGGTTTGATTTCGATTTTTGAAGCGCCGTGGTTTTTGTTTAACCAAGCCATGTCAATTTCGTTATCAAAGTGTCCGATGTTACAAACGATAGTTTTGTCTTTCATTTTCTCGAAGTGAGAACCTAAAACGATGTCTTTATTACCTGTTGTTGTAATAATGATATCAGCGGTAGCAATTACAGTATCTAGTTTTTTAACTTCAAAACCGTCCATTGCAGCTTGTAAAGCACAAATTGGGTCAATTTCAGTAACAGTTACAATAGATCCAGCACCTCTAAAAGAAGCAGCAGTTCCTTTTCCTACGTCACCGTAACCACAAACAACTACTCTTTTACCTGCCAACATGATGTCAGTTGCACGACGTACCGCATCAACTGCAGACTCTTTACAACCGTATTTGTTGTCAAATTTAGATTTAGTAACCGAGTCGTTTACGTTAATAGCCGGCATTGGTAATGTTCCCGCTTTTACTCTTTCGTACAATCTGTGAACTCCAGTTGTAGTTTCTTCAGATAAACCTTTGATACCAGCAACTAAATGTGGGTAACGGTCAATAACCATGTTTGTTAAATCTCCACCGTCATCAAGAATCATGTTCAATGGTTGTCTGTCTTCACCAAAGAACAAAGTTTGTTCAATACACCAGTCAAAATCCTCTTCGTTCAAACCTTTCCAAGCGTAAACTTGAATGCCAGCAGCAGCAATAGCAGCAGCAGCTTGATCTTGAGTAGAGAAAATGTTACAAGAAGACCAAGTTACCTCAGCTCCAAGTGCAATTAAAGTCTCAATTAATACGGCAGTTTGAATCGTCATGTGCAAGCATCCTGCAATACGAGCGCCTTTCAAAGGTTGTTCGTCTTTGTATTCTGCTCTAAGCGCCATTAAACCTGGCATCTCAGCTTCAGCTAATTCAATTTCTTTTCGTCCCCAAGCTGCAAGGGAAATGTCTTTAACCTTGAAAGCCACGTATGGCATAGTTGCTGTACTCATTTATTGTATATTTGTATTTATTTTGACTGTTGGCCTGACAAATTCGGGCTAATTTTTTGCAAAATTACACAATATCTTAGGATTATAAAAACATTCACTTCTATTTATGAAATGTTTAGCGGTGTAAACTTTTAAAAATCAATAAAATAAAAAGTTTTCAAGCGTTCTTTTTCGTTTTTAGGAGCTATTTCCCGCTTTTCACTGCAATCTTTTTTCCTGCTAAAGAAGCGGATAAAAAAGGATTTCCGTTGCAATCGGGGCTATAAATCAAGTTACTAACATGCCTTTATATCAAGATACACGCCCGCAATTGGGTACTCGAATGCTTATTTGGAAAGTCACTGAGTCGCTTACAGACTTGCAAAGCCAAATTCAATTAAGACCCGAAAGCCAAGCTCGGTTAGAGTCTATGAAGTCGGATTTGCACCAGTGTGCTTTTTTAAGTGTTCGTATGCTGTTGCACGAGGCTGGTTACACGGATTTTGATTTGTATTACGACGCTTTTGGAAAACCGCACTTACAGGATGGTCAGCATATTTCTATTACACATTCGCATGAATTTGCAGCTATTATTATCAGCGATCAAAAAGTAGGGATTGATATCGAATTGCAGCGCGAAAAAATAAAAAGTATCGCCTCTAAATTTTGTGATGCTGAACTAAGTTTCCTCGTTGAACAAAGCCAAGATTACATTCCGAAATTAACCGTTATTTGGGGTGCAAAAGAGGCCATTTTTAAAATCAGAAACGAAAAAGGTATTAGTTTCAAGAATCATATTCGCGTTCATCAATTTCATTTGAAAGATCAATTTGCCAACGCCGAATTACTATTTGATGAGGTGCCACAAAACTATGACTTGTATTTTCAAGAAATTGAAAACTTTAGTTTGGTATATGCTTTTGAACAAAATCGCATTCAAAACCTTTAATGTCGATATCTGCATGATAACTATTTACAGCGAGATTTTAAAAGCAAAAGAAAAGGGAAGCAAGTTGTTGGCTATTTTGCTTGATCCTGATAAAATTACTATAGCGCAAATGAGTGTTTTGATTCCAAAAATCAATCAATCACCAGCAACTCATATCTTCATTGGCGGAAGCCTTGTACATAATAATATCATTGATGAATTGATAGTTAGGATTAAACAAGATTGTACCCTTCCAATTGTTCTTTTCCCTGGCAATCCCTCGCAGATTTCAGATAAAGCCGATGCTATTTTGTTTCTATCCTTACTATCGGGTCGCAATCCGGATTATTTGATAGGACATCAAGTAACTGCAGCACCAATTTTGAAACAAACCCAACTAGAAATTATTTCTACGGGTTATATTTTAATTGAAAGTGGAAATGAAACAGCAGTAGAAAGCGTTAGTAAAACCAAGCCTTTAAAACGTCATGATTTAGATCTAGCAGTGAATACCGCTCTAGCAGGTGAAATGCTTGGTAGTAAACTCATTTATCTAGAGGCCGGAAGCGGAGCACAACTTCCCGTGCCGATAGAAATGATAAAAAAAGTAGCACATAAGATTGAAATTCCATTGCTAGTTGGAGGAGGAATTATAGATTTGCAGGGAATTCAACGTGCTTACAATGCTGGTGCAGATTTGGTGGTTATTGGGACTGCTTTTGAAAATGATTTGAATTTTTTTAATCCTTAATCAATGGTAGATTATTTTTTTTCTCAGTACAATGAATACCCAGCATTAGATATTTTTCTAGAAATTGTTGCTGTTATTTTTGGCTTATTGAGTGTGTGGTATGCTAAGAAAGACAATATTTGGGTTTTTCCAACAGGTTTAGTAAGCACTTCGATTTTTGTCTATTTACTTTGGAAATGGGTTTTGTGGGGCGATATGATGATCAATGCCTATTATTTTATAATGAGTATTTACGGTTGGTATCATTGGACCCGCAAAAAAGGAGACGAAGTGGCTTTTCCTATTTCTACAATTTCTTCGGCAGAAAAACGAATTGCCATATTTCTTTTTATATTTACGGTTGCATTTGTTGTGGCAGTGTACCATTTTTTTGATAAATTCACCACTTGGTACGCTTACGTAGACACATTTATCACAGGAATTTTCTTTGTGGGAATGTGGCTTATGGCCAAGCGAAAAGTAGAAAACTGGATTTTTTGGATCATCGGAGATGCCATTTCGATTCCTTTGTATTTTTTTAAAGGATATACCTTTACCAGTTTTCAATATTTAGTATTTACAATAGTTGCCATATTTGGCTATTTAGAATGGAAGAAAATCTCAAACAGCGCTCTAGTGGCGAAAACAGAGTAGTAAAAATAACCTTATTTGGTCCTGAAAGTACCGGTAAAACAACATTAGCCAAGCAACTTGCGGCACACTATCAAACAGAGTGGGTGCCCGAATTTGCTCGTGATTATTTGCAACAAAAATGGGATTCGAATCAGCAATTGTGCACACTAGATGATATGTTGCCTATTGCTGAAGGACAAATGCGACTTGAAAATGAAAGTGTTTTAAAAGCAAAAGAGCTACTGTTTTGTGATACCAATTTAATGGTTACCAAGGTCTTCTCCGATTTGTATTATGGTACTTGCCCAGATGCTTTACAAGAGGCAGCAGTTGTACATGATTATGACTTGTTTTTTTTAACGTCTATTGATATACCTTGGGAAAAAGATGATATCCGAGATACTCCGCAAGGGAGAGAGGCTATTTTTACTGAGTTTAAGCAGGCACTAATTGATCATAATAAACCGTTTCTCACTCTTAGTGGAGATCAAGAAATGCGTTTTAAAACGGCCGTTACAATTATAGATGAATTGGTTTTGGCCAACAAGTTAGGCTTTTCTACCGCCGATTTTTTACAAGTAAAAGAACACGGAATTGCCCTTAAAAATATTGAACAGCAATTGCATTTTTTTAAAAATGGAATAGCACCAGCACAACTGTTGCGTCCAGCAAAATTATCAGATGGTATTTTGAAATTATCTGAGACAGACTTCGAAATGCATGCCTCATTTTTTGATGCGCACAAAGACGAATTTAAACTCTCAAAGTTTGTACCCGCCTCAGGAGCAGCTAGTAGGATGTTTAAATTTCTAGCCGAATTTCTTAATGATTTTGATTTTGAAAACGAATCAATAAATGCCTATATCAATCGTAAGAAAGCAAGTGAGTTGTCTATTTTTATTGTAGGAATGGATAAATTTCCATTTTTTGAAATGGTTTACGAAACACTAAAAAAAGAATTCGAAAATTTTGATAGTCTTGATCGTAACCTTAAGAATTATTACTTCATAAAGTTACTTTTAGCTCCTACTTATTTTAATTTTGCAAATAAACCAAAAGGGGTTTTACCTTTTCACAAATACGAAACTCGTCTGGCAACTCCGGTGGCTGAGCATTTGCTAGAATGTGTGCAATATGCCACAGCACAAGAGCAATCTAATTTGCATTTTACGGTTTCGCAGTCTCATCAAGCGTACTTTGAGCAAGTGGTATTAGGCGATTTGGCCCAGGTTCAGGAGAACAATAATGTTACGATTAATATAACCTACTCTTACCAAAATCAAAGTACAGATACCATTGCTGTTACGCCAAGTAACCAGCCGTTCAGGGATGCTGCAGGTCAATTGTTATTTCGACCAGGAGGACACGGCGCTTTAATCGAGAACTTAAATCAAATTGAGGCTGATATCGTTTTTATTAAAAATATAGACAATGTAGTTCAAAACGATTTAGATAAGGTGGCTTTGTATAAAAGAGCATTAGGAGGAATTTTAATTGCTTTGCAAAAGCAAGTTTTTAATTATTTACAAGGCTTAGACGCAGCAAAAGTACCTTCTACTTACATCAATCAGATTGTTGTTTTTTTGAAAGATAAATTTCATATTACACTTTCAGACGATTTTCAAACTGGAACACAAAAATATAAAGTGGCGACTTTGCACGCTATTTTAAACAGACCTATACGCGTATGCGGTATGGTAAAAAATGAGGGCGAACCTGGCGGAGGACCTTTCTGGGTTCGACAACAAAATGGCGCCGTTTCGCTACAAATTGTAGAGAGTTCTCAAGTAGATATTAACGATTCACAACAAAAAGAGATTTTGCAAGCAGCCACTCATTTTAATCCAGTAGATTTGGTTTGCGGTTTAAAAGATTATAAGAATCAAAAATTTAATTTACCTGACTATGTTGACTGCAATAGTGGTTTTATAGTTGAAAAAAATAGCGCAGGTCAGCCTATTAAAGGATATGAACTACCTGGTTTATGGAATGGCGCCATGGCCGATTGGTTGACTATTTTTGTACAAGTGCCGTTGGTTACTTTTAATCCTGTGAAAACGGTAAACGATTTGTTAAAGCCAACGCATCAATCGTATAACTAATGTTGACTCACTTCTAAAAATGGATAAAACACAATTACAATCAGAGATACAATATAAAGCGGTTAGGAGTAGTGGAGCTGGCGGTCAAAATGTGAACAAAGTATCTTCAAAAGTAGTGTTGAGTTTTGATTTGAAAAATACACAAGGCTTGAGCGAAGAACAAAAGCAGTTGGTCGCGACGCAATTGCAAACACGTTTAACGGCGGATGGGATTTTAAATTTAAGTTGTGACGAAGACCGAAGTCAGCTTCGAAATAAGGAATTGGTAACAAAACGATTCTTTGAATTGGTAAAAAAAGCACTGATTGTACCCAAAGAACGAAAACCTACCAAGATTCCTAAAGGTGTCATTCGCAAACGAATAAAGGATAAAAAGAGCGCTTCCGAAGTGAAAAAAAACCGTCAAAAACCCGATTTTTAAAATTTATTTCAATTCATAATTTGTAATTCACTTTTTATAATTAGTTTTGCACTGTCTCAAAGGGGTGCTCTAAATAACGAGCTGAGATCATACCCAAAGAACGGGAACAGGTAATGCTGTTTACGGAAAATTGACAAAATAGTAGAGTGCACGCTAGTGTCTTGTCATAGTAACAAATCATTTTATTAATTAAAACAAAAAAGAATAATTCCCCCTTTTATTCGTAATCTTTTTACGGATGAAAACTTTATTTTTCAAAAATGACCAAGTGCCAATGGCCGAGCGTCAAACAAAATTAATGCGAGTATTTTTTATACTTCTCACATTTTACACTTCACTTTTCACATTTGCACAGGTAAAAGATACTACTAACGTCAACAAGCTTGATGCGGTTTTAGTATCGGCAGTACGTGTTACTACAAAAACACCAGTTAGTTTTAGCAATCTCACTAAAAAAGAAATTAAATTCAGAAATCTAGGTCAAGACATTCCTATTTTAATGAACTATTTACCATCTGTTGTCACTACATCTGATGCAGGAAATGGTGTGGGCTATACAGGTATACGAGTGCGTGGTAGTGATGCTACACGTGTAAACGTAACCATCAACGGAATTCCTTATAACGACTCCGAAAGTCATGGCACTTATTGGGTGAATATGCCTGATTTTGCTTCATCTGTCGAAAGTTTACAATTGCAGCGTGGAGTAGGAACCTCTACGAATGGAGCGGGTGCTTTTGGCGCAAGCCTTAACATGCTTACCGATAATTTTGCCAATAAAAGTACTGGCGAAATTTCCAATTCGTTTGGAAGTTTCAATACACGTAAACATACCGTGAAATTCAGCACCGGATTGATGAACGATCATTTTGAAATTGCAGGCCGTTTGTCAGCTCTAAATTCGGATGGGTTTATTGACAGAGGTGCTTCGGACTTGAAATTGTATTTTTTGCAAGGAACGTATGTTGGTAAAACTACATTAATCAAAGCCTTGGTTTTTGGAGGAAATGAAAAAACATATCAGTCTTGGAACGGAATTGATGGCGAAACTTTGAATGCCAATCGCAGATTCAACTCGGCAGGTGCTTTTACAGACGAACAAGGCAATATGCGTTTTTATGATAATGAAACCGATAATTACCAACAAGATCATTCGCAGTTGCATTGGAACGAAAAATTTTCGGATAAATGGAGTACTAACTTTGCTTTGCATTACACCAAAGGAAAAGGGTATTACGAAAATTACAAAGAAGATGCTGACTTTGCAGAATATGGATTACAGCCTTTTGGTACAGTAACGACAACCGATTTAGTACGTCAAAAATGGTTGGATAATGATTTTTATGGAACCACTTTTTCAGCTAATTACAAAGACGAGTCAGTAGATGTCATTTTTGGTGGAGGCTGGAACAAGTACGAAGGCAATCATTTTGGAGAAGTTATTTGGGCTCGTTTTGCTTCGCAAAGTGAATTGGGCGACAAGTATTACGATGATGATGCCATTAAAACCGATGGAAATATTTTTGCGAAAGCCATTTATCAAATTTCTAGTCAGTTGAGTTTATTTGGAGACCTTCAATTTCGATCTGTAAATTACAAAGCCGACGGTGTGCAGGCGCTTCCTGTAAATGATACTTTTAACTTTTTTAACCCAAAAGCAGGTTTGACATACACGGTAAATGCAAGCAATGCCTTGTATGCCTCGTACGCAAGAGCCAATAGAGAACCAAACAGAAGTGATTATGTAGGTGGCAATGTAAAACCAGAAAAGTTGAACGACTTTGAATTGGGTTGGAGGTATACTGCTGAAAAAACACTAATTAATACCAATGTGTATTATATGGCTTATAAAGATCAATTAATATTGACTGGAAACCTGGATGATGTTGGCGCACCAATTCGTTCTAACAGTGAAAAAAGTTACCGATTGGGATTAGAAGTAGATGCGACAATTGCATTCAACGATCAGTGGATTATTCGTCCTAATTTTACCTTGAGTGCCAATAAAAACAGAGACTTAGCTGTGGAAGGACAAAACTATGGAACTACAGATATTGCGTATTCTCCATCTATAATTGCAGGAAATATTATAGTGTATTCGCCTATCAAAAACCTGCATCTTTCATGGTTGCAAAAATTTGTGGGTGAGCAGTATATGAACAATATTGAGTTGCCAGCAGCACGATTAGCTGATTATTTTGTTAATGATCTAAACGTTGCATACACTTTTAAACCAAAAACCATATTTAACGAAATAGTCTTAACGGGCTTAGTGAACAACTTTTTAGATAAAAAATACGTTTCAAATGGCTACATGTACGATATCTATCCGTACTACTATCCGCAAGCAGGAACTAATTTCTTGCTGGGTTTGACCTTGAAGTTTTAAAAGAAGAGTTTGTAATTGGAGTAAATCCTGATGGTTCGCTGTCAGGATTTTTTATTTATAGATAGGAGGGAATATCACCAAAAGTGGGTATTGTAGGAGCTTTAAAAAAGAGGTATCCTTGTGTTTGGTAGTTTTAAACTAGCATTTGGTATAATCGTCAAAACGAAATTGGAGGATTCTAGTTTTAATATAATATTTGGAGGTACTAATAATTATTTGTGCGATCATTTTTAAGCAACTTTTTTGTAAAAAAGAATTTAAAATTGAGTAGTCAATAGGTAAAACAATTACTGATGAACAATAAACCAAAAACGTACTTTCAAATTAGTATTTTTACTATCGTTGCCTTTTTCATTTTGTAAAGTTTGGTCTCCATATTCTATTTTTTGTAAAGTATTCAATTTGTATAAGTTATTAAATTTATTAAAAGTATAAACTTGTTAAATTATAGTTAATATTTAAAGAAAATTCTTTTAAATAGTTTTTTTTTTTTGATATTTGACTCGGTTAGCCAAAAAACTATTAATAATTTTAAAAATTTTAAGAATGAAGAAATTAGTATTTACCGCTCTGGCAGTGGTAGCATTTAGTGGAGCTGCAATAGCGAAGACTGAGGAAGTTAAAGAAGTCAAGGAAGAGACATTGTTTACAAATTGCTCTACGGTAGCTCAAGATAAACTTGAGAAATATGAGAAAGACAATGGTTGTTTATCAGGCGCTGGAGCAACATTGATGTATAAGCTTTTTTACGATAGATGCGTTTCAGATAATAAGGAGGCTCATATTTCTGAGAACTGATAAAATCAGGAACTGAAAAGTTTGTTTGATTTAAGTATTTTTTAAAAGTATAGAGAGGTAATGAATTTTGTTTTAAAAGGCATTACCTTTCTAATTTTAATTAAAAAGTTTTATTGATCATTTTTTAAGTTGTAAATTAAATTTAAAAATAATTCTAAATGTATAAATAATTAACAATGATATTAAATTACAAAATGTTGAATTTGCTCTTTCTGCTTTGCAATTTTACTTTAAACAATTCATCAAATTTAAATGTAAATACGGTCAACGCTGTCTATTATAAAATTGACAGATATGATTCTGGTAAAAAAGAGGAAAAATCTGTCGATCCTTCTTACGAAGCATTAAAAGAAGTGGAGTTAGCTTTGTATTTTACAAAAGATGTCGCTGTTTTTAAGCAAATCAATAAAATAAGTTTGGCGGATGATTTGTTTAGTAAAATGGCAAATATAATTGCCGGTGGAGAACGGTATTGCAACCTTGTTACCAAACAAAAATTGGAGCATATGGATACTATGGGAGAAGAGTTTAATCTTGTTCACCCGTTCGAAGAATACACTTGGGAGATAACTTCAGAAACAAAAAAGATAAATGGCTATACGTGTTATAAAGCTATTTCACATACAAGTGAATATTCAAAGTTGAGGAAAAAAAGCATATCAATGGATCCAGTTGTTTGGTTTACACCTGCAATGCCATTTTCATTTGGTCCAGCAGGTTTAGATGGCTTGCCAGGTTTGGTGTTAGAAGGAAGCATAAATGGGAGATTGTATTTTTACGCAACTAAAATAGAATTTGATATCAAAGCTGATAACGTAGATTTTTCAAAACCTAAAAAAGGTAAATTTATTACCCCTGCTGAGTTTGAAGATATCTTACTGCGCGATATGAACTAATTAATTTAAACTGTAAATTCTTTAAAGATAAAGTTGTAAGTTAGTTGAAGTTAATGTTTGACGAATGAAAATATAAAAATTAGTTGTTATCATTTTAGCCGTGGTGATTTTTAGTTGAGTTGTAATGGTGAAACCTCTTAAGGTAAAAAGACAAAACTGTCAGCCAAGATAAATACACAATAAAAACGCAGTCACAAATTAGTTATTTTATCGCTTGTTAAGTTTCTCATTATGTTAAGTTTGCTCTCTGAATTCTATTTATTGTAAAACATTTATTTGTGTCTAGTTATTAAATTTATTAAAAGTATAAACTTGTTAAAATTTAGTTAATATCTAAAGTAAATTCTTCTAAATAGTTTTTTTTTTTGATATTTGACTTGGTTAACCAAAAAAACTATTAATAAATTTAAAAATTTTAATAATGAAGAAATTATTATTTACCGCTCTAGCAGTGGTAGCATTTAGTGGAGCTGCAATGGCGAAGAATTTTGAAGTAAAAGAAAGCATTAAAAAAACGTCAAAGAAAATAACATTTGCGTCCACGGATTGTAATACAGCAAAGTTTGTAGCTTACGTTGATGCGAAAGCTGCTGGATTTAGTCACGAAGCTGCCGTTGGTATGTCCTATTCTGTTTATTTTATGTGTTTGGGATTAAACGATGCCACAATATCGCAATAAACAAGAAACTAAATTTAATTAAAATGTAATGACGCACCAATTTCGATGATTTTGGTGTGTTATTGATATATATAAGATGAATAAAATCATTGTTATTTTAATTTTATATGCAGCTGTAGGTTACAGCCAAGGTAAAAATGTTACGGTGGCTTACGGATTAATAATAGAAAAGGAAGCAGGATTATTTGATAATAACGCCGTGTTAAAAAACATGCTTGAAAAATCCATACTTGAGTCTAAAAAACTAACGTTTCAATTAATCATAACAGAAAATGGTTCTAAATTTTATAGCGAAGCAAATTTAGAGAATGACAGTGCTCCCGGTTTAAAAGGATTTATCTATGGCATGGCACATTATGCAGGCACCGTTTACACCTTAAAAGAAAAACTATTATTTCAAAAGGATTTGTTAGGAAAAAACATTTACACACAAGAGGATTTGAAAGATAATTGGCTTTTGACTAATGAGACCAAATTAATAGATAATTATTTATGTTACAAAGCCACTAATATCTATACAGTAATTAACGGATCTAAAATTTTTAGCCATCCTGTAATTGCATGGTATTGTCCAAAATTACCGTTTCCGCACGGTCCCGTCGGTTATGGAAATTTGCCTGGGTTGATTTTAGAACTTCGGGTACGAAATACTGTGTACGGAGCAAAAAATATAAAACTAGATAGTGATTCAAATTTTGATATCAAAGCTTTTGCAAAAATAAAAATCTTAAATCAGAAACAATTAGAAGAAGCCTATGATAAACTGAATGGTTTTATTGAATAACCATATTTACAAGAAAACTAATCTCCGGAATTTTTTTGTTTAATCGTAATTTAAAAATCAAAAAAAAATTAAGAATGAAGAAAATGATTTTTACCGCTCTAGCAGTGGTAGCATTTAGTGGCGCTGCAATAGCGAACACGGGAGAAGACAAGACTAAAAAAGTTGTAGCAGATGATTGTCAGACTAAGGCAATGAACTATATTGACAATGATTTTGATAAAGACGGAACACATACCGCTACAGAAGTTCATGACGCTTATCAAGCCTATTTAGCTGGATGCTACAGTAAGCCTAAAGAGGCAGCAATAGCAGCAAACTAAATTAATCTTAGGCTTACAAAACGCAAATGTTTTTTGTAAGCCTACTTATTTATAAAAGTATGAAAAATATCAAACAGATTATTTTTGGCTTGTCCATAATTTTTGCTTTTAATTGTCACGCACAAAACTCTTCGGGAAAAATTGCATATAAAATTCAATTGAATGGTTTTGGGACTGATATTAAAAATACAGAAAACAAAGAATTAAATAATGCCATTGTTGAAATTGCAAATAAAAAAACTGCTACACTAGCATTCAATAGCAAGCAAGCAAGTTTTATTCTGGACAATCAAGTCTTGGGCGAAAGTAGTAATAATGCATTACGTATTATGGCTGAGAAAATAGCTTTCATTGAAGTTAATGGTCAAAATTATTTTTTCGATAAAATCAAAAACAAAACAATCATGCAGAATATGGACGGTTTATTGGTTGAAAAAGATAGTGAAAAACTTGATTGGGAGATTACAGCTGAACAAAAACACATTGATGGGTATTTGTGTTACAAAGCAATATATTTAATGAAGTTTTTAAATAGGCGTGGCATCCCAACATCAATACCAATTGAAGCTTGGTTTGCTCCAACTTTACCATATTCCTTTGGCCCCAAAAATTTTTATGGTTTACCAGGTCTCATTTTAGAGCTAACCGATAGAAAAGTTACTTTCTTGGTATCTTCGATTACGATTGTAAAAGACAAGGAGCTTGAAATAGACTTTCCAAAAGGCAAAACAGTAAGCCAAGAGGACTATAATAAAAAAGTACTTTCAAATTAATTTAAATGCATAAAATACTCTTCTGTTTTCTTTTATTTACAACCCTAAGTTTCTCTCAATCCCGCTCCATTACTGGCGTGGTGGCTGAGGAGAACAACAAACCATTAGAGTCTGCAAACGTTATTGCAAAACCCTTACAAGAAAAAGCAAGCTTAAAATTTGCTATTGCTGATAATAAAGGACGCTACCGCTTAGAGCTGGAAAAAGCAGTGAAGTATGAAATTACGGTTTCGTACATTGGGTTTGAAGAGGAGGTATTTGTCCTTGAGGCAGATGCTGTGGTGACTACTCACGATTTTACTTTAAAGTCTACCGGAGTTCAACTCAAAGAAATCGTTATCAAACACGAGTTCAAACCCATCGAAATTAAAAAGGATACCATGACGTTTAACGTTAAAAGTTTTGCCAACGGCAACGAACGCAAAATGAAAGAAGTCCTTGAAAAACTTCCTGGCGTTGAAGTCGATAAAAACGGAGGCGTTACCGTACAAGGTAAAAAAGTTACTAAAATGCTGGTAGAGGGCAAGTCTTTTTTTGGAGGAGGCTCTAAACTTGCGGTTGAAAATATTCCGGCGGATGCACTGGATAAAATTGAAGTCATTGACCACTTTAACGAAGTGGGTTTTATGAAGCAGGTTTCGGATAGTGATGAACTGGCTATGAATGTAAAGCTCAAAGCCGATAAAAAGAAATTTGTTTTTGGTGATGTTGAAGCCGGTGCCGAGGTTGGTAATGCTGACAATGGTTTTTATCTTGGCCACGCCGCTTTGTTTTACTACGCTCCTAAAACGAACTTAAGCTTTATAGGCGATTTAAACAACATTGGTAAACGCACTTTTACTTTTGATGATTTAATGCGTTTTGGTGGTGGAATGAGCACCTTTTTATCAGGTCGAAAATCACTTACGAATTTGTATTCCTTTGCCAATGACAACCAAGATGTGGTGCAGAATACGTCCCAATTTGGCGCGTTTAATTTTAGCCACGATACTTCATCAAAACTGTCTATTTCTGGATTTTCTATTTTTTCAAAAGTGTTGACGGCATCACAAACCGAAAGTAAAAATGAGTATTTGCAAAACAGTGCCATTGCTTTTGAAAACCGACTGCAAGAAGGTACAAATCGGTCTGTTTTAGGAATTGGCAACATCAAACTTGATTATTCGCCTAGCGCTAAAGAAAAATGGTACTACAACGGCCAATACCAGTCGAGTAATAATACCATTTCAAATACCATTAACTCAATTACCAATGTTAATGCGAGTATTTTTGAAACACTCAACAAAGCTGATAATACCGCCATAAAACAATACATCGAGTGGCACAAAAGTTACAATCTAAAACACACCACCACTTTAGTAATCAATCAGGCATACGATTACAACACGCCACGAACCAACTGGTTTACTGATCAGCCTTTTTTGGCAGGATTAATTCCGTTGCAAGAGGATAGCGCGTACCGCATTGAACAAGTTAAAAAAGTAAAAACCAATAGCGTTGATGCACTTTTTAAACATTACTGGATTATCAATAATTTCAATCACTTGTACACCAATGTGGGGAATAATTACGGTAATTCTCGTTTAGAAACCACAGAGCAGCAATTATTAACTAACGGGAATGTCAATGATTTTGCTTTGTCTGGTTTTGGGAACGCGATAAAATACCAATTGAATGATGCCTATGTAGGTTTAGAATATAAGTTCAGAATAGGAAAATGGACTAATAAACCCGGCTTGTATGCGCATTGGTATCATCTAACTACAGAGCAAAAGTCAGGAGAGCGAGCACTTACTAAAACACTTTTGCAACCACAATGGAACAGCGATTACGAGTTCAATAAGTCAGAATCTTTGAATTTTGTATATAGACTAGAAAATAGTTTTGCGCAAGCCACGCAACTGGCCGAACAGTTTACGTTGCAAAATTATAACTTGGTTTACAAAGGAAATGCCTTATTGCAAAACGAGCGTTTTCATAATGCCAACCTGCGTTACACTAAAACGAACTTGTATCGTGGGATCACTTGGAACGCAATGGCGAGTTGGAATCAAAAAGTAAGAACGATTCGTAACGAAATTCAACTTGATGGTATCAATCAGTTTAATACCCCAATTTTAAGCGATAATCCCGAAACGAATTACAATGTTAATGGCTCTTTTAGTAAAAAAATATACCGTTTTAACTTGAGGTTCAATACTAATTTTAGTTGGTTTACGTATTTCCAAACACTAAACAATACCGAAACTTTAAACAATAGGAATAATCAAAGGTTGGGCGTAGTACTGCGTACGGCACACAAAAAATGGCCGGGCTTTAGTATAGGATACAACAAAGGATTTAGTCAGTTTTCGGGCTTGACCCAATCTCAGTTTCAAACCGATGTGATTACCTCTGATTTTGACATTAGCATCGCAAAATTTTGGACGTTCAAATGCAGTTACGAAAATCTTAAAAATACCAATAGTAACAAGCAGAGTAATTTTTACGACATCGCCAATACATCGTTGCGTTATCAAAAAAAGAACAGTCCTTTTGGATTTGAGTTAATAGCAAACAACCTTTTTGATAACAAGGTAAAAAATGATTTTTCCTTCTCGGATTATCTTATCAGTCAACGCACCACTTTTGTCTTACCAAGAGTTTTTATGCTATCTGTAAGTTATAAGCTGTAATTAATTAAAAACTCTCAAAATATCTCCGTTCACTTGTACGCGGTATTGTTTCATAGGATATTGCAAATTGCTCCGTCCTGTAAACAAGCTATAACTCACATTATCGCATCCACAAATAGCATTAATTCCGTTAATGGTCATAGTCGAACAACCGCTAATGGCTTGATTAGGGCAAGCAGCATCAAAGGCATTGTAGCCACTACCCGTGTTAAAAACAATGACACCTCGCGCGCCAATATTGGGTACATAAACGGCATTACTCACAAATTTTAGGTTGGAGTAGGTTGGTAAATTTAAGTTGAGGTCTAGGGTAAAAGTATAATTGGGAACAAAAGGATTGTTGTTGTTTACATTAGATTCACTGCAGGAAAACAGCAGGGATGCAATCACAATCAAGGAGATATATTTTTTCATTTTAAAATAGTGGTAAAGTATTAGCGAAACAAATTTAATTTATTTAACTTTGACTTATATATGATTAACATATAATTATAGTCGAAAAAAAAATTTTACAATTTTGTGGAAAGAAATCCCGTCCTGATGGGATTTTTTCTATTTATATAAATAATGAAGTTATGAGCACAGTATCCTATTACACCGCAGACGGATTAAAGAAATTAAGGGAAGAATTAGATTATTTAAAAAGTGTGATGCGTCCAAAAGCATCTGCAGATATTGCTGAGGCAAGAGACAAAGGTGACTTGTCTGAAAATGCAGAATATGATGCGGCCAAAGAAGCGCAAGGAATGCTAGAAATGCGAATTGCAAAACTAGAAGAAGTGCATGCCAATGCCCGATTAATTGACGAAAGCAACTTGGACTTGTCTAAAGTTTTGGTGTTATCAAACGTAAAGATTAAGAATCAAAACAACGGTATGGAAATGAAATACACCTTGGTAGCAGAAAGCGAAGCCGATCTTAAAACTGGAAAAATTTCGGTAACCTCGCCAATTGGTAAAGGTTTACTAGGAAAATCAGTAGGCGAAGTTGCTGAAATTACAGTACCAAACGGTGTGTTGAAATTTGAAATTCTTGAAATCACTAGAGACTAATTTTGAGATAAAAGTTGAGGTTCAACAAATAAAATTGTAAGTATGTCAAGTATTTTTACCAAAATTATTCAAGGAGAAATTCCGTGTTACAAAATTGCCGAAGACGATCGTTTCCTGGCGTTTTTAGATGTAAATCCAAACGCAAAAGGTCACACACTTTGTATTCCAAAACAAGAAATCAATAAGATTTTTGACATGGATGACGATTTGTATTTGGGGTTGATGCAGTTTTCTAAAAAAATAGCAATTGCACTTGAAAAAACCGTTTCTTGTAAACGCGTCGGGATGGCAGTTGTAGGACTCGAAGTGCCTCATGCGCACGTGCATTTGATTCCGCTAAACGAAATGGACGAAATGCGTTTTCAAAATAAAGTAAGTCTTACCACTGAAGAATTTACTTCACTGGCAGCAGCAATTGCAGCCAACTTGTAAAAATTAAAACATAAAAAATTAGAAAAGGAATACGACAAAAACGTATTCCTTTTTTTATGAATTAGAAGTAGAGTCTTGTTTGATTTTTAGCAGTACCTGCATGGTAGTTCCTTTACCAATTTCAGACTGTAAAACTTTAATTGTGCCTTTGTGATATTCTTCTACAATTCGTTTGGTTAACGAAAGTCCCAATCCCCAACCACGCTTTTTTGTAGTAAAACCGGGCTCAAAAATAGTTTGAAACTGCTTTTTTTGAATGCCGCTGCCTGAATCTGTAACGTTAATTTTTACCGTGTCAGCGTCGGCAACAATAGCCAGTTGGAGTTTTCCTTTTCCCTTCATGGCGTCAATGGCATTTTTAACCAAATTTTCTATCGTCCAGCTGTGCAAAATAGGATTAAGTTGTACCCAAACTGGATGTTTTGGAGCGCTAAAAGTAAAGTCAATTTGTTTCGAAAACCGAGATTGTAAGTAATCATAAGCCTGTTGTGTTTCGTGAACAATATCAGTGCGTTCTAGCTTGGGTTCCGAACCAATTTTTGAAAATCGGTCGGTTATTGTTTGCAGGCGTTCAATATCTTTTTCTATTTCTTGCGTGATCGAGGCATCCACGTCATCTGCTTTCAAAATTTCGACCCAACCAATTAATGAGGAGAGCGGCGTACCTATTTGATGCGCAGTTTCCTTTGCCATTCCGGCCCACAATTTATTTTGAGTCGCCATTTTGGTACTACGGTAAAAATTATAAACCAAACCGCCAAAAAGCACAATTATTAACACCAACGCAAGTGGATAATACTTCAGTTTGTTTAGTAAAGAGGAGTTACCATAATACAGTTTTTGAAATTTTCCGGGTACATATTCAATGACAATAGGATCATTTTCTGATTTTAAATTTTGTAAAAATGCTTGGGCTTTTATTTTGTTTTTTACAATTTCTTCATCAATGTTAACAGTATTGATAATGCTATCTTTTTCGGTTAAAATAATTGGAATGGAGGTGTTGTTGCTAAATATTTGTAAAGGCAGTTCTACCTCAGTATTCTCGTTAGCGTTGATCAGTGTTTTTTGCGCCTGTGCCCATAAATTCATTTTTAATCGTTCTTCATTTTTAAAAATTTGAAAAAACGAATACGTATTCCATAAAATCAAAGAAATGATTAAAAACGAAGCAAAAATGATTACCCAACGGGTGGTGTTTCTACGTTCAGAAAACTGCATAAGGAAAATTTTGAATGATAAATATAACGAAATAAATGGCGTTCTATTTTAGTTTTTGATAAAGAATTTTTAACGGCATCTCCAGCAAGATAATTTTGTTTAAAATGTAGCAAGCCATTCTAAAAACCAAATTCATTTACTTACTTTTGTATGCTACAGTAAAAAAATGTCTTTATGCTAACGATAGATCCTAAAAGTATTTCTACAGCTCAATTACAAGGTTATTTGCAAGGTTCAGTGGGTCCAAGACCTATTGCATTTGCCAGTACAATGGATGCCGATGGCAATGCCAATGTATCACCGTTTAGTTTTTTTAATGTGTTTAGTGCCAATCCGCCTATCCTAATTTTTTCGCCAGCACGCCGTGTTCGAGACAATACCATTAAACATACGCTTATTAATGCTGAGGCAACCAAAGAGGTGGTAATTAATGTAGTAAATTATGACATTGTACAGCAAATCTCGTTGGCCAGCACAGAATATGCTGATGGTGTTGATGAATTTGTTAAATCAGGATTAACGCCTGTTGCTTCTGATATTGTAAAACCGTATCGAGTAAAAGAATCACCGGTACAATTTGAATGTAAAGTCAATCAAATCATTGCTTTGGGTTCTGAGGGTGGTGCAGGTAACTTAGTCGTGTGCGAAGTAGTAAAAATTCATATTGACGAGGCCGTTTTAGACAGTAACGGCGCTATCGATCAACATAAAATTGACTTAGTGTCGCGTTTGGGTGGCAATTGGTATTCTAGATCCAATCAAGGACTTTTTGAAGTGCCAAAACCACTCGCTACCTTAGGAATTGGAGTAGATGCAATACCAGATTTTATCAAGCAAAGCCCCGTGTTTAACGGAAACGATTTAGGAATTTTAGGAAATGTTGAAGCCTTGCCTACAACCGAAGAAGTTAGTATATTTGTACAACAAAATTTTGCAGTAAAAGCCGTTTTGAGCTCCGATGATCCTGAAAAAGTACAGCTCGAGGCCAAAAGATACTTAAACGAAAATGATGTTGATTCAGCATGGAAAGTTCTTCTGGCTGAGCCTATTAAACAGAGCAAAAACAATTAATATAGAGAAGATGGAAGTAACAGGAAAAATTAAAATGATTGATCAAACTAAAGAAGTTGGATCAGGCGGTTTCAAAAAAAGAGACGTTGTAGTAACAACTGATGAGCAATATCCGCAACACATTTCGGTACAATTTGTACAAGATAAATGTGATTTGTTGAATAACTTTCAAGTAGGAGAATCAGTAAAAATTGATATCAATTTAAGAGGTAGAGAGTGGACTAACGCACAAGGCGAAACGGTTTATTTCAACACTATTCAAGGTTGGAGAATAGGGAAATTGCAAGAAGGCGCTGCTGCAGCTCCTCAAATGCCACCTATGCCTGCTGCACAAGCTTTTGCACCAGCAACCAACTTAAACGAAGAAGAAGCAGACGATTTACCGTTCTAAGATAAACTTCCAAATTATTGAAATTCCAAATTCCAACTTGAACCTATTTTCATTTCGGAATTTGGTTTTTTTTTTGAGCCAATTGCGCCGTTTTTTCAATTGATCTAATCATGCATTACCTTTCTGAAACACTTTATTTCCCTGACGTTAACCAAGCCAATCGCGATGGAATTCTTGCTATTGGTGGCGATTTGTCTCCTGAGCGCTTGCAGTTAGCCTACAAAAGTGGCATTTTTCCGTGGTTTGAAACTGGTGATCCTATCCTTTGGTGGTCGCCTAATCCAAGAATGGTTTTATTTCTTGAGGAGTTAAAAATCTCCAAAAGCATGCGTAACGTTCTTAACAAAGGCGAATTATCGGTTACCTTCAATCAAAATTTTAGAGACGTGATTTCCTACTGTCAAAAAGTAAAACGCGACGGTCAAAACGGAACTTGGATTACTAATGACATGATTGATGCTTATTGCAAATTGCAAGAATTAGGCATTGCAAAATCAGTTGAAGTGTGGCAAGATGACATCTTAGTTGGCGGTTTGTATGGCGTTGATTTGGGTCATGTTTTCTGCGGCGAAAGCATGTTTTCGTTAGTTTCTAATGCTTCCAAAGTGGCGTTTATTGCTTTGGTAAACCACTTGAAAAATGAAAATTATAAGCTGCTCGATTGCCAAGTGTATAACCCACATCTCGAAAGTTTAGGTTGTCGAGAAATCCCTCGAAATGAGTTTATGCGAATTTTGCAGCAGCAGTAGGGCCTATTTCCAGCTGTTTGTTACAAGTCCTCCTTCAAAGGCTTGTTTTTTCTAAAGCCATCAAAGGAGCTTCCTGCCGATCGCTCTTTGCTGTCTCGAAAAAATAGCCTTTTCAGTCCGGGCTTTTCACGTTCATCTGGGGCAGTACGTTTCGTTTCCAACAATTTTCTACATGATCATCAACCATGCCTGTGGCTTGCATGAAGGCATACATAACGGTGGAACCCACAAATTTAAACCCTCGTTTTTTTAAATCTTTACTTATAGCATCAGAAATTGGGGAAGTAGCAGGAACTTCTTTTAAGTTTTTTGGGGAGTTGTTAACCGGTGTGTGATTTACAAAAGCCCAAATGTATTGCGAAAAGCTGCCAAATTCTTCTTGAATTTTAATGAAGTTTTGAGCGTTGGTCACAGCCGAATAAACTTTGAGTTTGTTGCGAATAATACCTGCGTCTTGCAATAATTCACGAATTTTGTCATCTGAATAGTGCGCAATCATGTTGTAATCAAACTGGTCAAAAGCAGTTTTGAAATTTTCTCTTTTGTTCAAGATGGTAATCCAACTTAGGCCTGCTTGAAAGGTTTCAAGGAGTAAAAATTCGAATAGAGTAGTGTCATCATATACGGGAACGCCCCATTCTTCATCATGGTATTTCATGTATAAAGCACTAGAATGACACCAGCCACAACGTATTTTATCAGCGGTAATCATTCTTTTTCGGTGGCTAAATAATTTTTGATCATGTAGTGACCTAGATAAATTAAAGGAGTCAAGAGTATGGCCGTTCCAAGCTTAAAAGTGTATCCTGTTAATGCTGAGGTTAGGAAGGTTTCAAAGTTCATTTTACCTGGCAACCAAAAAGCAATTCCTAAAACAATAAAAGAATCAAACAGTTGTGAAATGATGGTGGAACCCGTAGCTCTTAGCCATATTTTGTTGTTTCCAGTTCGATTTTTAAAAAACCAAAAAACAGTAACGTCTATTAATTGCGATACAAGAAAAGCGATAATACTACCCACAATAATCCACATGCTTTGACCGAAAACGGCGGTAAATTGGGCATCGTTCACAGGGCTAATTCCTTTAGCAGCTGGAATACTCATGGCCAGCAGTAAAATAATAAACGAGTAGGCAATTAATCCAGCAGTAATCAGGGATAGTTTTTTTACTCCTTTTTCGCCAAAATAATCATTAATTAAATCAGTAGTTAAAAACACAATAGGCCAAGGTAAAATACCGATGCTCATTACAAACGGACCTATTTGAATAAGTTTCCCACCGATCAATTCAGCAGTAACAGCATTAGTGATAAATATTCCAGCAAGGATGATAAAGACAAGTTCTTTTTTGGTTTTGAACATAGAATTAACTTTTGCCAAATTTAATCATTTAATTGAATTTTCAGATGAGGGTATTTTCAATTAAAAAACCCCATTTCAACAAAATTGAAATGGGGTTGTATTTTAATTTGATCGCAAGTATGATTGCATCAAATATATTTATTACCCTAAAGAAGCTCTTTTGAAACCTATTGCAATAGGATCTGTTTCTTAAAATTTAGATAAGCAGCAAGGTTTACTTTGTTATCGTTGAAAAAATCTTGGTTTACTAAAATAGTAGTAGCAAACAACACACGGGTTACACTATTATAAATAATTTAGATTTTATCGATGATTCATACCTCTGCTCTTGACCATAAAAAAAAGAGTACAACTAGTGTACTCTTTTTGTGTTATTATAGTTAAAACATTAGAAACCGCTTACGTTTAATCGGCCGCCTGTTGCACATTTTCCTGAAAGTGAAGCAGTAGGTGTAGCGGTATTTAAAAGTGCTGCTTTAATTTGCGCTGCCGTTGCTCCAGGGTTTAATGATGCGTATAAAGCAGCTGCTCCAGAAACATGTGGCGTTGCCATAGAAGTTCCGTTATAACTTGCGTAGCCAGATATATTCTTACCTTTAGATCTCACAGGAACTGTTGACCAAATTCCTGAACCAGGAGCTCCAACATCAACAGATGTAGCACCATATTGAGAAAAACTAGATAGGGCACCAGTGCTTGTGATAGATGCGACCGCAATAATATTTGCATTAGGGTAACTTGAAGGGTAACTTGGTGTAGCATCATTGTTAGTTCCGCTATTTCCTGCTGCAGCAATAAACAATATTCCAGCAGAATTGGCTCTTTCAATTGCATCCTGAAGGGCTTGTGAGAATCCTCCTCCTCCCCAAGAGTTATTAGTAGCCACAATGTTTAAGCCTTGTCTTGTTTTCAAATCAGTGAAATAGTCAACTGCCTTTATTGCATTTGCAGATGTACCACCTGTTGATCCTAAAAATTTAGCATTTAGCATTTTAACGTTCCATACAACTCCAGCAACTCCTTTTCCATTACCACCTACAGCTCCAATGGTTCCTGCAACATGCGTTCCGTGGTCGTCGTCAACTCCGTCAAAAACACTGTTGTTGTTTCCTGCAAAATCCCAGCCATAGACGTCATCAACAAGTCCATTTCCGTCATCATCAATTCCATTTGCAGCTACTTCTCCAGGATTTTTTCCAGCATTTGCTGCTAGATCTTCGTGGTCATACATATAGCCTTCATCAATAATTCCAATATATACAGTTCCTGATCCTAACTTATTGTTTGCCCAAGCAACGGCTGCATTTGAACCAAATTGATTTGATGGAGTAGTTGTAGATCCTAACATCCCCCAAAGAGAACTATTGGTATAGTAGGTGTCATTTGACACTGCCTGGTGATTGTAAATCCAGTTAGGTTCTGCATATTCTACTTCTTTTAGGTCTTTAATTAGTTCAATGGCCTCCATTGTCCCAAGATCTGAATTTACCAATAAAAGTTTTCCATCCTGGCCTTTTGTCTTTGCATTAAAAGACTGCATAGATTTGGTACTAATTACCTCAACTGTTGATCCACCAATGAGAGACAGCACGGTACTAGCTGTTCTGGCACCTTTTTCTGTAGGTTTGAATTTAATAAGCAATTGGTTTGCGACGTAAGCAGGTTGCACCTTGTTTTGAGCTTCTGCTGTAGTGTTATTGTTTTCGTCACTACAAGAGGAAATAGTAAGTAGGGCTAAGGCGCCCAATAATAATTTTTTCATAATTTTATGATTTGGTTAACAGTGGTAAATGTATTAAAAAAAAGATAATAACAAAATATTGGCAATAAAAATGTTGATTATCCCTATAAAATTAAGTAAAATTTTGATTTTTAATCAATATTTGATTACAGATAATAAATTCAACAAGGGGAGTAAAAATTGAATTTTTACATTTGTTTGGTAAAAATGTACGTTGATGCCGTTATGTATTGACTCATTGAAATTGCAGTTTATTGAATATTTTTCTATGGTTACTTTATTCTAGTTTTAAGGTGGGATTGTGAATGTGCCGAGAAATAGCTAGTAGATCTACAATGTTCCCTCACATGCTTAATAATGTTCGAAAAGGCAAATTTTGATTCTGTATAAAAAAAAGCCCCATTTCAAATTAATTTGAAATGGGGCTTTGTATTAAAAAATTGAAATCAAATAGCAACTACTCGAAATCAAATTGTGACTATCCTAAAGAAGCTCTTTTGAAACCTGTAATTTCAACATTGAAACCTTTAACATAATCACCTACTTTTTTACTGTCATCTTTGATGAAGTTTTGATCAAGTAAAGCTTTTTCTTGGTCTAAAGTAGTGTTGTCAGAGATAAAACGTTGGATTTTACCAGGAATAATTTTGTCCCAAATTTGCTCTGGTTTACCTTCAGCTTTTAATTCAGCTTTAGCATCTTCTTCAGCTTGTTTGATAACTTCTTCAGTTAATTGAGAGAAAGAAATGTATTTAGGAACATTTTTTAAAGTTTTTCCTAAACGTTTTGCTTCTTCATTTTCTTTTTCAATGATCGCAATACGAGCAGCCAATTCAGACTCAACAAAAGCAGGATCAAAATCTTTGTAAGATAATGTATCAGCTCCCATTGACGCTACTTGCATAGAGATATCTTTAGTCAAAACTTCAGCATTTGGTACAGCTGCAGAAATAGCAGTTAATGCAGCAATTTTGTTTACGTGAACATAAGATCCAACAAAAGCACCTTCTAAAATTTCAAAACCACCGATTTCGATTTTTTCACCGATAACACCAGTTTGCTCAATTAATTTTTCAGCAACAGTAATTCCATTGAAATCTGATGCTAAAAACTCTTCTTTAGATGAGAAGTTGATCGCTTTTTCAACTAATTCTTTAGCCAAAGTAACGAAAGATTCATTTTTACCTACGAAATCTGTTTCGCAGTTTAAAGTGATGATTGCTCCTTTAGTTTTATCAGCATTGATAAAAGAAACAGCAGCTCCTTCAGAAGACTCACGGTCAGAACGGTTAGCAGCAACTTTTTGTCCTTTTTCTCTAAGGTTTTGGATTGCTTTATCGAAATCTCCCTCCGCTTCAACTAAAGCTTTTTTACAGTCCATCATTCCGGCACCTGTAGTTTGTCTTAATTTGTTTACGTCTGCAGCAGTAATTGTTGCCATAATATTTTGAATTTTAATGTTAAAAGTAAAAATTCCAATTTTCAAATCCCAAATTCCAATGTTATCAGAAAGTTATTTTCTGATTTTGGAATTTGGAATTCAAAATTTGGAATTCAAAATTTGATTTATTCTTCAGTTGCAGTTGCAGCTGGAGCCTCTGCAGTTTCAGTAGCTGGAGCAACAACTTCAGCAGTAGCTTCAGTTTCTTTTTCAGTACCTCTATCAGAAAGACCTTCGATAATTGCAGCAGTTACTAAAGTTAAAATTTTATCAATTGATTTAGAAGCGTCATCATTTGCAGGAATAACATACTCTACTTCACGTGGATCAGAGTTAGTATCAACCATTGCGAAAACTGGAATGTTTAATTTTTGAGCTTCTTTTATAGCGATATGTTCTGCTTTGATATCTACTACGAACAATGCAGCCGGTAGTCTAGACATGTCAGCGATTGAACCTAAGTTTTTCTCTAATTTAGCACGAAGACGATCAACTTGCAAACGCTCTTTTTTAGATAAAGTCATGAAAGTACCATCTTTCTTCATTTTATCAATAGTAGCCATTTTTTTAACAGCTTTACGGATAGTTACAAAGTTAGTTAGCATTCCACCAGGCCATCTTTCAGTGATATAAGGCATGTTTGCAGCTTTTGCTTTATCAGCAACGATATCTTTTGCTTGTTTTTTGGTAGCAACAAATAATATTTTTCTACCTGATGCAGCGATTTTTTTCAAAGCTTCATTAGCCTCTTCAATTTTTGCTGCTGTTTTATATAGGTTGATAATGTGAATACCATTACGCTCCATATAAATGTAAGGAGCCATGTTCGGATCCCATTTTCTAGTCATGTGTCCAAAGTGAACACCTGCTTCTAGTAAGTCTTTAACTTCTATTTTGTTTGCCATTTTTGTTCTAGTTTACGTTCTGTTGATTAGCAATAAGCTTCTTTGATACGACTTTCAGACTTGTGTCTGCCTGACTTTCAGCTTATTTAGATGCTAAACTATTTCCTACCTCGGTAGGAGAGCAACAACAACTGTGTTTTTAAATGTATACTGAAATTTTTCCAGCATTTTTTTAATAATTTCAAGATATATGAAAATAGATCTTGAAACGAATTTGATATTAACGTTTAGAGAACTGGAATCTCTTACGAGCTTTCTTCTGACCGAATTTCTTACGTTCAACCATTCTTGGATCTCTTGTTAATAAACCTTGTGGTTTCAAAATCCCTCTGTTTTCAGCATTAACTTCACACATTACACGTGCTAATGCCATTCTTACAGCTTCTGCTTGACCATTTGATCCACCTCCGTAAACGTTCACTTTTACATCAAAGTTACCTACATTCTCTGTCATAGACATTGGTTGTAATACTTTGTACTGTAAAGTTGCAGTTGGGAAATACGTTTCGAATGCTTTTTTGTTTACAGTGATTACTCCTGTTCCTTCTGAAACGTAAACACGTGCAACAGCCGTTTTTCTTCTACCGATTTTGTGAATAACTCCCATTACTTAAGATCGTTAAGGTTAACTGTTCTAGGTTTTTGAGCGCCTTGTTTGTGCTCTGATCCTACAACAACATTTAAATTTCTAAAAAGTTCAGCTCCTAATTTGTTTTTAGGTAACATTCCTTTTACAGCTTTTTCTACTAATAATGCAGGGTTTTTCGCTTGCAATACTTTAGCAGTTAAACTTCTTTGACCTCCTGGGTAACCAGTGTGACGGATGTATGTTTTTTCATCCATTTTGTTACCTGTAAGGTTGATTTTTTCTGAGTTGATAACAATTACGTTATCACCGCAGTCCACGTGTGGTGTGTAACTTGGTTTGTACTTACCTCTTAAAATCATTGCGACTTTTGAAGCAAGACGACCTAAGTTGTGACCCTCTGCATCTACAACAATCCACTCTTTAGTAACGGTGGCTTTGCTTGCTGACTGTGTCTTGTAGCTTAATGCGTCCATAATATATTTTTAATTAAACATTCCATCCCCAATAAAGGGGTTGCAAAAGTACAATTATTTATTTTAAATGCAAATACCTGAAAAGATTATTTTAGAAACGGTTGTGTGCTGATTATCAAACGGATATTAATTGTCTGTTTGGTTTGCCTTATTTCTTTTTTGTTTTAGGTAACTGCTTTGCATTCAATAGATTTTATTTTTCGTAGTATTTTTTGGTTTTTCGCGTTTTTCTGTGCTAAATCAGTATCAAAAATGGTTATTTTTGTCAATTAGACACATTGTATTTTAATTATTCTTACATTGTGTTCGTTTTTTAAAACTAACTACGCACAATCTAGCTCCTATGAAAGCCAAAGCAACTCTAAAACAAATTGCCAAAGAACTCAATGTTTCTGTTTCTACAGTTTCTAAAGCCTTAAATGATAGTCCGGAGATTAGTGACCAAACTAAGATTAAGATAAAGGAGTATGCCAAGCTTAAAAATTACAAGCCGAATGTGATTGGTTTGAATTTGAAGAACAGAAAAACAAAGACTATAGGTGTTATTATTCCCAATATCTTAAATTCTTTTTTTGCGAAAGTGTTTAGCGGAATTGAAAAAGTTGCTGATGAAAAAGGATACAACGTTATTATGTGTATCTCCAACGAATCGTCAGAGAAAGAAGCACATACACTTGAAATGTTGAGTAATGGTACTACGGATGGATTTATAGTTTCAGTTTCTGAAGAGGCGCAAAAAAATGAAGATTACCAGCATTTTTCTGCAATTATAAATGATGGTACTCCAATTGTAATGTTTGACCGTATTGCCGAAGGGGTCGATTGCGATAAAGTTATTGTAGATGATTTTGATTCTGCACTCAACGCTACGCAACATTTAATTGATTTGGGTTGTAAAAAAATTGCTCTTTTCTCATCTGTAGATAATCTGAGTGTTGGTAAATTGCGTGCCGAAGGTTATTTGAAAGCTTTAGCCGATAATAATATCGCTGTAGATGAATCGATCATCATTCGCACCGATGCGGAAGAAGATTTAAAAAGTAAGGTTGATGCTGTTTTTGCTCAAGGCATTGATGGTATTTTTGCTTTAGAAGAAAATGATTCAGTAGCAGCTTTGCGTTTTGCAGTTAAAAAAGGGTTCCGAGTTCCAGAGGATATTTCGATCATTGGATTTGCTGACGGAATTTTGGCTTCGCGCCGATTATCTCCAAGTTTAACTACTGTAAGTCAGCACGGAATTGAAATAGGAGAAGTAGCGGCTACATTACTAATTGATCGTTTAGAATCAAATGAGGAACATTTGCCTTATGAAACCAAAGTGATTAAAACTAAGCTGAAAGAACGCGAATCTACTCGATTGGCTTAAATTAAAATTTGTGTATTTGATATAAAAAAACTCTAATCAGTTCGATTAGAGTTTTTTTATGTCTGCTTATTAATGTGCTTCGAGCCAATCTTTTCCTTTTCCAATCTCCACTTCTAATGGAACAGTTAGTTGAAAAGCGTTTTCCATTTCGTGTTTAATCATGGGTTGAATAGCATCTAGTTCGTCATTGTGTACATCAAAAACAAGTTCGTCATGTACTTGAAGGAGCATTTTGCTTTTCCAGTTTTCATCGGTCAACTTTTTATGAATGTTGATCATGGCAATTTTTATGATATCAGCTGCGCTACCTTGAATTGGTGCGTTGACTGCATTTCGTTCAGCTCCACCACGAACAATAGCGTTTTGCGAGTTGATATCTTTTAAATACCTGCGACGTCCTACAATAGTTTGCACATAACCATTGTCTCGAGCAAAATCAACTTGATCTTGAATGTATGATTTTAATTTAGGATACGTTTGGTAATAAGCTTCAATCAAATCGGCACTTTCCTTACGAGACAAGTTGGTTTGATTACTCAATCCGAATGCCGAAACACCATAAATAATTCCGAAATTCACTGTTTTGGCATGACTACGTTGTTCGCGAGTCACTTCTTCTAACGGTACATTAAATACTTTTGATGCAGTTGATTTATGAATATCTTCTTTATTTTGAAAAGCTTTTATCATATTCTCTTCGCCACACAAAGCGGCAATAACGCGAAGCTCAATTTGAGAGTAATCCGCCGAAACTAAGGTATAGTTTTCATCTCTAGCAACAAATGCTTTCCTGATTTGGCGACCACGTTCGGTACGAATTGGGATGTTTTGTAAGTTAGGATTGTTTGAGCTCAAACGTCCTGTTGCTGCTACCGTTTGCATGTAATCTGTATGGATGCGTTTTGTAACAAGATCTACTTGATTAGGTAAGGCATCTACATAAGTGTTTTGTAGTTTTACTAGTTGACGCCAATCTAAAATATCTTTTACAATTGGATTGTCGGCGGCTAAATAACTTAAAATTTCTTCGCCAGTGGCATATTGTCCTGTTTTGGTCTTTTTTTGTTTAGCGCCACCTATTTTCAATTTGTCAAATAAAATATCTCCCAGTTGTTTTGGCGAGGCTAAATTGAATTTTTCGCCTGCGGTTTCGTAGATGTTATGTTCTAGCTTTTTTATGTCTTCTGTTAGGTTTTGCGAAAGCGATTGCAAGAAAGCTACATCTACACGAATGCCTTCGCGCTCCATATCGGCTAAAACTTTAACTAACGGAATTTCAATATCGTCAAATAATTTTTTTGTTCCCGTGTTGTCTAATTCGGTTGTGAATAATTCTTTAAGTTGAAAGGTAACATCGGCATCTTCAACAGCATATTCTTTGATTTCCTCAAGCGCCACATCGCGCATTGATTTTTGGTTTTTCCCTTTTTTGCCAATAAGTTCTTCAATTGATTGTGGACTGTATTGCAAATAGGTTTCGGCTAAAATATCCATATTGTGACGCATGTCAGGATTGATCAAGTAATGCGCAATCATGGTGTCGAATAGTTTTCCTTTTACGGTTATACCATAATTAGAAAGTATTTTGAGGTCGTATTTTAGATTTTGACCAATTTTTTCAATGTCTTCGTTTTCAAAAAACGGAATGAACTTGGCGGCAAGTGCTTGTGCTTCCTCTTGATTTTCGGGAAACGGAACATAAAATCCTTTTCCTTTCTCGAACGAAAATGAAATACCTACCAATTCTGCATGCAGCGCATCAAGGCCAGTAGTTTCGGTATCAAAACAAACAGAACTTTGATTTTGTAAATTTTGCAACAGCAAGCGCAATCCTAAATCACCTTGAATGATTTGATAGGCGTGTGGTGTTGTTGCTAATGTGTTATAAAAAGAAGTGCGACTAGTAGCGTCTTCATCTGTTGTTGCTGCTCCAAATAAATCGAATTGGTCGTCGTTTTTAGAGCTTTTTTTGTAGAGCTTTGCATCGTTAGCAACTTCAGTTGTGTTGTTGTTTTGCGATTGATTTTTAAAAATGGCATCAAATTGCTCGGCCATTCGTCTAAATTCTAATTCGTTAAACAGTGCATCTGTTTTTTCAACATCAGGAGTAGATAATTCATAATCAGCCTCGTTAAAGGTAACGGGACAATCTAATAGGATGGTTGCTAGCTTTTTAGAAAGTAAACCCAACTCAGCATTCGCTTCAATTTTGGTCTTGATAGCGCCTTTGAGTTCATGTGTATTGGCTAACAAATTTTCGATAGAACCGTATTCGGCTAAGAATTTTTTAGCAGTTTTTTCGCCCACACCCGGTAATCCTGGAATGTTATCGGCAGAGTCGCCCATCATTCCTAAGTAATCAATCACTTGTTCGGGTCTTTCAATTTCAAATTTTTCAAGTACCTCTGGAATTCCCCAAATTTCAATGCCATTACCCATTCGGGCAGGCTTGTACATAAAGATGTTTTCAGAGACTAATTGTGCAAAATCCTTGTCTGGCGTAACCATATAAACTTTAAAATTTTCTTTCTCGGCTTGTTTGGCTATCGTACCAATTAAATCATCAGCCTCGAAACCCGCTACTTCAATTATAGGAATGTGCATGGCTTTCAGCAATTCTTGAATATAAGGAACGGCAATTTTAATAGCCTCTGGTGTGGCATCCCTATTGGCTTTGTATTCAGGGAAAAGTTCGTTTCGAAGCTCGCTACCTCCTTTGTCAAAAGCTACTGCCAAATGATCTGGTTTTTCTCTTTTGATTACATCCATTAACGAATTCATAAATCCCATAATGGCAGAGGTGTCCATGCCTTTGGAGTTAATTCTCGGATTTTTAATAAACGCATAATATCCTCGAAAGATTAAGGCGTAGGCATCGAGTAAAAAAAGTCTTTTTTGTGCTGACATAAGTGTGAATTTGTAAAGATTCCAAAAATACAAAACTTCGAAGACAAAGTATGGAGCGGTTTGGAAATCTTTTTGGAGGAATTTCAAGATTTGAATTTTTAAAGGGGAGGAATTTCAAAATGATTTGAGGTTGGTAGCCAGTTAAATTCTTAAAATATAAAAACCTCTCCTTTGAATCCTCTACTACTGTAAGAAAATATAGTTGTATTAATAAAATAAGTGCTTTTTATCGTGATTATTTGCATTTTATCGATTTTAATTATTATTTTTGATTGAAAGTTTAGAACAGATTACAAACAACTCAAAATACCTCTGTCATGAAAAAAAAATACTTCTCCTTTAAAATTTTATCTAGCTTTTTTATCTGTTTTATGATTTTTACAGTAAATAGCTATGCACAAGTGGGTGTTGGTACAATTACTCCAGATGCAAGTTCGGTATTGGATGTTTCATCAACCACTCAGGGAATGTTGACGCCAAGAATGACAACGGCGCAAAAAAATGCAATCGCTTCACCAGCGGATGGATTAATGGTGTACGATACTGATTTGAAAGCTTTTTGTTATTACAATCAATCAGTGACTGCTTGGACGCAAATGAATAGTGCAACTACAGGTCGATTAAAATTTAAAAGAATAAAATCTACTGATGTTCTGGCTACTGTTTTGGCAACAGAATTAGCTAATGGTGGCGGCTCCAAATATCTTTTAGATAGTACTACTTATTATGAAATAAATGGTACTATAAGTGTTGATCACTCTATTGATTTAAACAATGCCTATTTAGTTGGACTGGACGTAAATACGGATGTACTATTTAAATCAAGTGGTACCTTGTTTGTTGGTGCGACGGGAGGAACCGTAAAAAATTTAACTATTGCAGGAGGTAGCGCTGTTTTTAATTTGGTTGCTACGGGTAACACACAAAGCTTTATATTTAGAGATTCTATAGTTTCTGGTTCATCAAATGTTGGAACAATAAGTGGTTTTGGATTAGTTTTTTTCTCGGTGATCAATTATGTGGGAAATACTACAGGAATTACTTATGCTAACTCAACTAGAGTTTTATTGAGCAATACAGCATGGTTTGGCGATAATACAGGTACTTTTGAAAAGTTTTCAGGTACGTTCTCTTTGATCCAAAAACAAGGTGGTTTCTGTGAAGTAAATGGTACAGCCGTGGGAGTAGATGTTTTTGATAGTCCAACAATAACGGGAGATGCCGTAATGGAAACGGTTGTTTTTACTGGAACATTATCAACTGGCAAGTATGTAAAGGGCTATAGTTCGGGTAGTTTTTCAGGATATAATTTTAACAACAAATGGAATGTTCGCTGTGCGGGAATACCAACCGAAACAGATGCTGTAGCCACGGGAGAATTTAGTGTTAACCTCACTCCAGGCTTTGGTGTTCCAATTACAGTGAGTAATTCAGGAATTCCGACCAAAATAGCAATCACGACTTCATCTGCAGCTAGTTCTACTTTTAGATTTTCAACTAGTTCTAATGACGGTAAGCTTGTGTATACTGGTCTAAAAAAACGAATTGTAAAATTTACAGGAAGTTTATCGTTTGCTGCTGATAATCCGGGGAAAACGGGGATCTACATTTTTTACATTGCCAAAAATGGAGTTGTAGAAGGTAAATCTAAAATATATTCATACACAGGTTTAACTACCGACACGGTAGCAGTTCCCTTGTCAGCATCTGTAGAAATGAATGCGAACGATTTTGTTGAAGTTTATGTTGATTATTTCACAGGATCAGCAGGTGCAATAAAAATAACTTCATTAACATTAACCGCTTTCTAACGCTATAGAAATTGCATGTCTTTGCTGTTCTTTAGACTTTCTAGATTAGAATTTAAAGGCAAACTAATAGAATTTTCCTAATAGTTACGAAGGAATTGTCGAATATAGCTTTGAGTGTGATGATTTGAAAAAAAACTGAAACAATTTTTGTGTCAGTTTTTTTATGATTGGGGTAAAATATTTTCAGTGAATTTTAGTTAAATTTAAACTAATAAAAATTTATTAATATTTCTTAATTTGTTATTTTGCTGAAAAATAGTCGGTAATGATTCGTCTCGTATTTATAAGTTTAATTCTTTTTATCTTAGAATTATACACCTATCAGTTTCTTAAAACTTTGATTAAAAGCAAACCACTTTTAGTCTCATTACAAGTGTTAAGTGTTCTAATTTTAATCTATATCGTATATGCGCTCACTCAGTTTGATCGTAGTGTGGGGCAAACTCAACAAACAATGTTTACCATGGGTTTGTTGTTGGTAATATATGTGCCTAAGCTACTCATTACTATATTGCTATTGGGTGAAGACGTTTACAGATTGTTTGTGGGGACTATTAATTTTTTTGGAAACTACGATAAAGACGCTGCTTTCTTTGATTCCCGCCGAAAATTCGTTAGTCAGATAGGTTTAGGTCTCGCTGCAGTTCCTTTTCTATCACTAATTTATGGCGTAACTATTGGGAAATATAATTACAAGGTAATTAAACAGCGTATATTTTTTCCGGATTTACCCGATGCATTCGATGGTTTTACGATCACTCAAATTTCGGATGTTCATAGTGGTAGCTTTGATAATCCTGATAAAATACAATTTGCTATTGATTTAGTGAATGAGCAAAATTCAGATATCATCTTGTTTACAGGAGATATTGTCAATACACATGCTAAAGAAATGCATCCCTGGATTGAAACTTTCAATAAAATTAAAAGTCATCCTTTTGGTAAATTTGCAGTACTTGGTAATCACGATTACGGCGAATATGTAACTTGGCCTAACGAGGCAGAAAAAGAAGCCAATTTTCAGGCTATAAAAAAACTATACGGCGACATTGATTTTAAATTGTTGCTAAACGAGCATACGTTTATCAAAAAAGGAGCAGATCAATTGGCTTTGATTGGAGTAGAGAATTGGGGACATAATTTTAAACAAGCTGGTGATTTAAAAAAAGCTTCGGGTTCATTAACCAAACAAGATTTTAAAATATTAATGAGTCACGATCCTTCGCATTGGGACAAAGTTGTTCAACATGACGATAAACACTATCATCTTACGCTATCTGGACACACGCATGGTATGCAGTTTGGTATAGAGATTCCTGGTTATTTTAAATGGAGTTTAGTGCAATATGTGTACGCACAGTGGGCAGGATTGTACGAAAACCTCGGACGATACGTTTATGTTAATCGTGGATTCGGTTTTCATGCCTATCCAGGTCGAGTAGGTATCATGCCTGAAATTACAGTTATCGAGCTAAAAAAAGGTGTAAGTATCGCATAATTGGTTAAAAATGCTACATTTGTAATACAACTAACTTTTTGTAGTTAATTTTCAAAATTAAATTTTTGGTTTTATGTCAAAATTTGGAGAACTAATCAATACTCGAATTCCAGTACTGATAGATTTTTATACCGATTGGAGTGAGCCTTCAGTATCGATGCATCCTGTAATAAGAGATGTGGCGGCAGCGCTTGGTGATAAAGCAAAAGTCATAAAAATTGATGTCGATAAAAACAAAGAGTTGGCAGATGCATTACGCATTAAAGGGCTTCCTACTTTAATGATTTATAAAGAAGGCCAAATGGTTTGGAGACAATCAGGTGAGTTGGATGCCAATACCATAATTAGTTTAGTACAAGAGCAAGTTTAAAATTGGTGTACCGAATCACAACGGTTTACATTTGAAATTATGCTGTTGTAAATAGTCTAAAATTTTTGGTAATACGTACTGTAGATTATTGAATGCTTTTTTGCTATCGTGAAAAACGATAATACTTCCTGGCCGAATTCCGGTTAATACATTTTTTAAGCACTGTTCTTTGGTAATTGTGGTGTCAAAGTCTGCGCTTAAAATATCCCACATTACAATTTTATATCCCAATTGACGAGCTGCCTGAGCTTGGCTCGGTTTTATTTTGCCGTAAGGCGGTCTAAATAATAACGGCAATTGATTTGTAGTGGTTACTTTGTCAAGTTCCATTTGACAACTTATAATATTATCTTCATATACTTTATTTTGAGTTTTCCAGCCGTTTAAATGATTTTGGGTATGATTGCCTATGCGATGACCTGAGTTATTAATTTGTGCAATAATTGCTGGATTTGCAGCCACATTATCTCCAATACAAAAAAAGGTAGCTTTGCTATTGTATTTTTGTAATTGAGCAAGGACCCAAGGCGTAATTTCTGGAATAGGACCGTCATCAAAAGTTAAATAAACTACACGCTCTTTTGTGTCAATACTCCAAACGTATTGGTGAAATAAACGCTTGATAAGCCAATTTGTTTTAATCCAATATAAGTTCATAAGACGCAGTTTGTTTGTGAATTTTGGAAAGACTAAGTTTAAAAGTAAAGTTATAGTAATGCTTTTAAATAAAAAAGAGTGTTTTAGTGATAGTCTCTAAAGGCTATTCTAAAACACTCTTTTGGTATGTGATCTATCTTTTATTCCAAATCACGTTGAAAACGCTCAAACATTTTAATATAAGTGTTAAAGCTAACTTTGTTTTTGTTGTAAAAAGCCAAATCGCCATTTGTTTTCATGACTGTTAACAAACTTCTGTATCGTTCAATATCAGTAATAATTGGGATTGCAATACTTGACTGTTCAGATGATTTTAATCCGCCATAATAATTCAAGTTTTCTTGGTATTTTTTAACCAATTGGTTCAATAGCTGTTGTGCCTTAGCAGTTTCACCAACTTTATAATAACCATCTGCAAAGGGTTCTACTAGTGAGTAATACCCAAAATATTCAAAAGGCATTTTAGTCATCGCTAATTCAATGATGTTTTTTGCCTTGTCTTTTTTGCCTTCAGCAATAAGTTGCAACATAAGTCTAGAAAGATTTGCTCTGTAGGTTATACTGTTGCGTCTGGTTTCTGGATCGTGGTAAATGTTTGGACTTTCGCCATTACCCCAATCCCATTTCATTACTTTGGCATACATATTATCAGTATCAAGCTGACCCATCTCAAGCGGACTAGCATCTTTTGCTAATGCGGTTTTAATTGGAACCAATTTGTAGACCATACCCTCCAATTGAAGGTAATCTTTCAGCCAAAGATAATCTTCGCTATCTGATGAGCCTCCACTAAAATAGATAGGTCGTTTCCAGTTGTTATTAGCAATAAGATCCAACATCATTAACCTATTTTTGTATAACGCGTTTCCTTTAATTTCGATATCTAATGATGATACTATTGAATCATTAAACTTAGGATTAACCACTTTGTTTTTAATGATGACATTTTTGTCTACAGGAATTCTGATTTTGTTTGTTGGATAAAAATGAATAGTTTGTCCATTTTGCATGTCAACTGTTGATTGCGGATTTTTGATAAAACTAATCAAATCCTTTACGTCCCAGCGGCTGTCTACTTTTGGTATATGAGCTACATAATCTAACTTGTCACCTACATAATCATCATGGGTAAACGATATAGGCAATGGGTCCGACTCGTAGGTTTTGGTTTTCATTTGGTCAATATACCAATCCGTCATAAATAGACTTGTGTTTACAATTTTGACATCAGTTCGTATGCCTTCTATTTCTTGGGCATACCAGAGTGGGAAGGTATCGTTGTCACCAATGGTAAATAAGATGGCATTTGGGTCGCACGATTCTAAATACGCTTTTGCCATTGCTACGGCAGTATGTTTGCCAGAACGATCGTGATCGTCCCAGTTTTGTGATGCCATTAATACCGGTGCAGCTAGTAAAGTAGCAGCAATAAGTGCTGGTCCTGCAATTTTTGGAGCTAAATATTTTTGAGCGCTCTCGTACAATGCGTATACTCCAAAACCAATCCAAATAGCAAATACGTAGAATGATCCAACGAGGGCGTAGTCGCGTTCTCTTGGTTCAAATGGTCTTTCGTTTAAGTAAATCTTTAAAGCGATTCCGGTAAATAGAAACAAGGAAAGCAGTACATAAAAGCTTTTACGATCTTTACTAGCGTGATACATCAATCCGATAAGACCTAAAATAAATGGTAAAAAGAAATAAACATTACGTCCTTTATTGTTTAGTACATCTGATGGTAGATTTTCTTGGCTACCTAAATGTAGTTCATCGATAAACGAAATTCCGCTTAACCAGTTCCCGTCTAAATAATCGTAGCGGCCTTGTACATCATTTTGACGTCCTACAAAGTTCCACATTAAATACCTCCAGTACATGTAACCAAATTGGTATTCAATCATGAAACCTAAGTTGTCTGCAGTGGTTGGTTTTTCAACAATTAAATAGTCGCCATAGCTCTTCAGGAATTTTACATAACCTTCGTTATCAATTTGATTTTGAGCATAAGCTTGTCTGAACTCATTTACAATTTTTTCCGTTTCATTTTTTAATTGCGCAATGGCTTTATTGTAATCCTCTTCACTTAACTGACTTGGATCAATACCATATTTACCTAAATCGTCTTCGTAAGGATAGTCAGGATTCAATCTGAACGCTGGCGGATTACTAAAATTCATGTAGTTTTCGATATGACCATCGCTCCACATTCTTGGTAGAATAGTTTTGTGATTGTCATCAGAATTTTGAGCAGCGTTTTTAAAGTTGTTTACAATAACATATTTTCCTGTTTTGTAATCGCGCTCGTAATTAGGAGCTTTATCCAAATAGGGTTTGTCTTTGTCTAAACCAGCAAAATTTTCAGTGTATTGAGGTCCGTAAAACAAAGGGTTTACTCCATATTGTTCTCTGTTGTAGTAGGCCAAAACTTCGCGTGCATCAGACGGTTTGTTTTCGTTGATTACGGTGTTAGCATTTGCTCGAATAGGGAGCATCATCCAGGTAGAAAATCCAATTAAGATAAAAAGAACGCAAAGCAGTACTGTGTTGTAAGTCGCTAATCCTTTCTCCTTGGTGATTTTTAAGCCAAAGTAAAAGAACGCCACCAACAATAAGGTTACAAATATAGTTCCTGAGTCAAAAGGTAATCCCAAACTGTTTACCATGAACACTTCGGTTTTTCCAAAGAAACCCATTGTAAGAGGTAATAAAAGTTTGAAAATGAAGAGTAATATTGCAATTACAATGATGTTTGCTAAGATAAAGTTTTTAATAGTAACAACTTTGTAGTTTTTAAAAAAGTATAAAAAACCAATGGCAGGAATAGTTAACAAGGCCATAAAGTGCACTCCAAATGAAAGTCCAACTACAAGTGAAATGATCAACAACCATTTATTTCCTCGTGGATTATTCATGTCTTGTTCCCATCGCAATCCTAACCAAAATAATAAAGCAATAAATAGAGAGGCCATGGCGTATACTTCGGCTTCAACGGCATTGTACCAAAAACTATCCGAAAAAGTATAGGCAAGTGCCCCTACAAAAGAACTTCCTAATACAACTATATCATTATATTTATGATTATCTTGATTGAATGTGTTACTTGTTTCTGTGGCAGATACAATGCTAATTAATTTTTTTAACAAAAGTGTCGATGACCAAAACATAAATAAGATGGTAAAAGCACTTGAGAAAACAGACATCATGTTAACCATTAACGCCACGTGAGTTGGATCGGTAGCAAACATCGCAAAAAAAGCACCCATCATTTGGTATAAAGGCGCTCCTGGTGGGTGACCAACTTCTAGCTTTGCTGCTGTGGCTATGTATTCGCCGCAATCCCAAAAGCTCATTGTAGGTTCAACTGTCAAAGTGTAGGTTAATAATGCGATCCCAAATGTGAACCATCCTAAAATGGTATTCCATTTTTTGAAATTGAATACTGCTTTATCCATGAACTATTTTTTAATTAAATTGTAGGATACAAAGAAAATGTTTTTTTGTTTAACCTTCGTTGCATTAACATTATTTTCTGGAAAAGAGTATCGATTTAATAACTCCTTGACAATGAATTATTTTGACCTAAGCTCTCGTTTTAGCTCAAAAAAAAATCAATTTTTTTTCATAAAAAGTTGAAAAAAGTTTGCGCAAACTAAAAAATAGTCTAAATTTGCACTCGCTAAGGAACAATAGCGACTTAGTAATCAAATTTGGTCTATGGTGTAATGGTAACACAACTGTTTTTGGTGCAGTCTTTCTAGGTTCGAGTCCTAGTAGACCAACAAATAAAACCTCTCAATTTTTGGGAGGTTTTTTTGTTTTAGAATAATTTTGTTTGAGTAGTAAAATAATATTTTTAGATATTCAGCTCCAATTAAGATGTAATTTTATGAAATATAAGCAATAAGCGCTCTTTTAAGGCGCTCTGTTATTTCAAATTACAAAAAAAAGACTATCTTTGCACCGTTATTTATTAAAATCTAGATAATGAGGGGACTAAATGTCCCCTCTTTTTATAAAAATATGACATTTAAAGAAAAAGTAAATTCCGTATTAAACGAAGCCTTGGCAGAGAAGCCTGCTTTGTTTTTAATAGATCTTGTGATCACCGATGCCTACAAAGTAATTGTCTCGCTTGATGGCGACCAAGGCGTTGTATTGCAGGATTGTATTGATGTGAGTCGTTATATCGATAATCATTTAGATCGTGAGGAGCAAGATTATTCTTTAGAAGTAGCCTCGGTTGGAGTAGGATCTGCTTTGAAAATGGTACGTCAATATAAAAAAAATATTGGTCGTACATTAATCGTAAAGACTGGTACAGAAATAATTGAAGCAGAATTAGTAGATGCTAATGATGATTTTGTAATTTTGTCCTGGAAAGCAAGAGAACCAAAAAAAATAGGGAAGGGAAAAGAAACAGTTCAGAAAGAATTACAACTTTCTTACGCAGACATAAAAGAAGCAATTGTTACAGTAACATTTTAATTAAAGAATTCGCATGGAAAATTTAGCATTAATCGATTCATTCTCAGAGTTTAAAGATGATAAACTTATTGATCGTGTAACGCTTATGGCAATTTTGGAAGATGTATTTAGAAATGCATTAAAGAAAAAATACGGTTCAGATGATAATTTCGATATCATTATTAATCCTGATAAAGGAGATATGGAGATATGGCAAAGAAGAGTAATCGTTGCGGATGAAGATTTAGATTTCGATCACTTAGAAATTACTTTAACAGAAGCTAGAAAAATTGAGCCAGATTTTGAAATCGGCGAAGAGGTTTCGGAAGAGGTGAAATTAATTGATTTAGGTCGTAGAGCTATTTTAGCATTGCGTCAGAATTTAATTTCGAAAATACACGAACACGATAGCACGAATTTATACAAGCAATTCAAAGATTTAATTGGCGATATCTACACTGCTGAAGTGCACCATGTGCGTCCTAGAGTAGTTATCTTGGTTGATGATGAAGGAAATGAGATTGTATTACCAAAAGAAAAACAAATCCCATCTGACTTTTTCCGCAAAGGAGATAATGTAAGAGGAATTATTGAAAGCGTTGAATTAAAAGGGAACAAGCCGCAAATTATTATGTCTAGAACTTCTGAGAAGTTTTTAGAAAAATTATTTGAACAAGAAATTCCGGAAGTTTTTGACGGTTTAATCATGGTTAAAAAAGTGGTGCGTATTCCTGGTGAAAAAGCAAAAGTAGCTGTTGATTCATACGATGATCGTATTGATCCAGTAGGTGCTTGTGTGGGAATGAAAGGATCACGTATTCACGGGATTGTAAGAGAGTTAGGTAATGAGAATATTGATGTAATCAATTACACAACCAACTTGCAATTATTTATTACAAGAGCTTTAAGTCCAGCAAAAGTATCTTCAATTAAAATTAATGAAGAAACAAAAAGAGCTGAAGTTTTCTTGAAATTAGAAGAAGTTTCAAAAGCCATTGGTCGTGGTGGTCACAATATTAAATTAGCGGGATTATTAACTGGTTATGAGCTAGATGTAATTCGCGAAGGAGATGTGGCTGGTGCTACAGCTGATGAAGATGATGTTGAATTAACAGAGTTTTCAGATGAAATTGAGGATTGGGTTATTGAAGAGTTTGCAAAAATTGGTTTAGATACTGCAAAAAGTATCTTAAGTCAAGATGTAGATGATTTAGTGCGTAGAACTGACCTAGAAGAGGAAACAATTCTAGATGTAATTAGAATATTGAAAGAGGAATTTGACAGTTAGTCATTAGTTCTTCAACGATAAACATGCCACTTTACAAAACAATATCGCAGCGATAGGTATCGAAGTGATAGTAAAGTGAGGAATAACAAAAAAGGTAAATATAAAAAGGTTTTATGTCTGAAGAGAGAATTATTAGAATAAACAAAGTTTTAAGGGAATTGAATATTTCTTTAGAAAGAGCTGTGGATTATCTAAAAGATAAGGGAATTGCTATGGAAGCAAATCCAAACGCAAAAATTTCTGGAGAAACATACGATGTCTTGTGCGGTCAATTTGCGGGTGACAAAGGGAATAAAGAAGCTTCGAAAGAGGTAGGTGAAGAAAAAAGAAAAGAGAAAGAAGCTTTACGTTTAGAACGAGAAAAAGAAATCGAAGACAAACGTAAATTGGATGAAGAGCGAGCAAAACAACAAGAGGTAATCAAAGCAAGAGCAGTTTTATCTGGTCCTGTTCAAGTTGGTAAAATTGATTTGAATCCGAAAAAAGCGACCATCGTTCCCCCTGCAAAAACTGTAGAGAACACTGTTCCTGCTGCTGCAAAAACATCAGAGCCGGTAACTCCAAAAGAAGTTCCAGCTGAAAAGGTTGCTGCAGAAAAAACTTTGGATGAAAAACCTACTTCAGACAAAAAAGAGGTAAAACCGATTGCGGGTATTAAAGAAGTGAAAGTAGAGGTTCCTGTTGAGTCAAAATCGGAAGTTAAGCCAGTGGTTGCGAAAGCAGACGAGGCTCCGGTAGAGGAAACTATCACTACCCAATATCAAAAGTTGTCAGGAACTACGCTTACAGGTCAAGTAATTGATTTGTCGCAGTTCAATAAGCCTAAAAAGAAAAAAGAAGAGCCAAAGATCACACCAAATAAACCAGGTGCTCCCGGTTCTGCGGCAGCTAATGCCAATAAAAATAAACGTAAAAGGATAGCTCCTAAGCCAGGTGCGCCAAGGCCTCCTGCTGTTCCGGGTGCTCCAAATCCAAACAAAATTACGCCTAATACTAGTGGAGGTGGTTTTAACGCAAACCGTAGTGCTAGACCTGGTTTCGTAAAAGGAAACAGACCTGCTATTGTGGCTAAAGTAGAGCCAACAGAAGAGGAAGTTAAAAATCAAATTAGAGAGACTTTAGAAAAACTACAAGGTAAAGGTGGTAAATCTAAAGCAGCTAAATATAGAAGAGATAAAAGAGATACGCACCGTCAAAAATCGGATGATGAGCAAAGAGCATTAGACGAAGGAAGCAAAACAATCAAGGTAACTGAGTTTGTTACTGTAGGTGAAATTGCAATCATGATGGATGTGCCAATTACTAAAGTTATTGGTACGTGTATGTCACTTGGAATCATGGTAACCATGAACCAAAGATTAGATGCTGAAACTTTAACTATTGTAGCTGATGAGTTTGGTTACGAAGTAGAGTTTATCACTGTTGACATCGAAGAAGCAATTCAGGTTGTTGAAGACAGAGAAGAAGATTTAGTTTTCAGAGCTCCAATTGTAACGGTAATGGGTCACGTCGATCACGGTAAGACATCTTTACTAGATTACATTCGTAAAGAAAACGTAATCGCAGGTGAGTCTGGAGGTATTACGCAACATATTGGTGCCTACGGAGTAACTTTAGATAACGGTCAAAAAATTGCATTTTTAGATACACCTGGTCACGAAGCGTTTACAGCAATGCGTGCACGTGGTGCTCAGGTTACTGATATTGCTATTATTGTAATAGCTGCTGATGATGATATTATGCCGCAAACTAAAGAGGCTATTAGCCATGCGCAAGCAGCTGGTGTGCCAATTATATTTGCAATCAACAAAATTGATAAGCCAAATGCTAATCCGGAAAAAGTAAAAGAAAGATTAGCAGGTATGAATTTACTTGTAGAAGATTGGGGTGGAAAAATTCAATCACACGATATTTCTGCTAAAGTTGGTACTGGTGTAAAAGAATTATTGGAAAAAGTGTTACTTGAAGCTGAGATTTTAGATCTTAAAGCAAATCCAAATAAAACATCTTCTGGAACTGTTGTTGAGGCTTTCCTTGACAAGGGTAAAGGATATGTTTCTACAATTTTAGTTCAAAACGGAACTTTAAAAATTGGTGATTATATGTTAGCTGGTAAGCATCATGGTAAAATTAAAGCCATGCATGATGAACGCGGAAATGTGGTTACTGTTGCAGGTCCTTCAACTCCAGTATCTGTACTTGGTTTGGATGGTGCGGCAACTGCTGGTGATAAATTCAACATTTTTGAAGATGAAAAAGAAGCAAAACAAATTGCTGCCAAACGTTCTCAATTAATGCGTGAACAGTCAGTTCGTACACAACGTCATATTACATTGGATGAAATCGGACGTCGTATTGCTTTAGGTCAGTTTAAAGAATTGAATATTATTCTTAAAGGTGACGTGGATGGTTCTGTTGAGGCGCTTTCTGATTCGTTCTCTAAATTATCAACTGAGGAAATCCAAATCAATATCATCCACAAAGGAGTGGGAGCTATTACAGAGACTGACGTTATGTTAGCTTCAGCTTCTGATGCGATTATTATCGGATTTAATGTTCGTCCTGCTGGAAATGCGAGACAGTTAGCTGATAAGGAAGAAATCGATATCCGTTACTACTCTATCATTTATGCTGCTATTGATGATCTTAAAGATGCAATGGAAGGAATGTTAGCTCCTGAAATGAAAGAAGAAATTTTAGGTACTGCGGAAATTAGAGAAATTTTCAAAATCTCTAAAGTTGGTTCTATTGCAGGAAGTATGGTTATGGATGGTAAAATCGTCAAAAATGCCAAAATGCGTGTTATTAGAGACGGTGTTGTGGTACATAGCGGTGAGCTAATTGCTTTAAAACGTTTCAAAGACGATGTAAGAGAAGTAGCAAAAGGTTACGATTGTGGTATTCAAATTAAAGGATACAATGATATCGAAGAAAGAGATATTATTGAATCGTACCACGAAGTTGCTGTAAAAAAGAAATTGAAATAATATTTTTTAAGTTATATTTTAAAAATCCCGATTCGTCGGGATTTTTTTATGTCTAAATTTCAACGGAATTGTATTTTAGGATCTTTATTTCTTTTTGTCAATCTTACTAAAAAATAGTTAGTTTGTAGGGGCAAGTTTAGAATTGTGTTTGTGTTGTTACTGCAAGTAAAAGTAGTTTGGCTATTTAGTAACATAGACGTTGGTTTTCTAGTTGGCTTGCCTATAATTAATGGCTCCCACTTTGCTTTTAATTGGTAGTTGTAATTTAATTTTCGGGTACTTTTTTAGGTTAGTTTTAGCTAAAAAAAAACAACCCTATTTGGGTTGTCTTTTTCAATTTGTTGATTCATAAATTATCTGCTTGGTTTAATCAAATGAACCATAGGATACCTTTTTTTTATCTCAAGTAACAGTTGTTCTGCCTCTATTCTGGTTTTAAAATTTCCTACCCATACCTTGTAATTGGGAGTGAAAAACACAATTGTACCATCGATTCCGGGATATTCTTGTCGGAAAGTAGCTAAATTGGTTTTTGCTTTATCGCTTTCACCACTAAAAATTTGAATTTTATAGCGGTCGCTAATTGCATTGTTTGAACCAGTTTTTCTTTTTTCGTTTAAAATTTGTTCAAATCTTGAGTCTTGCTTAATGCTAATACCTTCTGCTTGTGCGGCTGCGAAATGTGTTGTTAGAAAGTAGGTTAGGATTAAATAAAATCCCTTTTTGAACGCTGAAATTTTCATAACTTGTTTGTTTTTAGGCAAAATTAATATTTAATGATAAAAACCACATATAAAACATTATTTAGAATAAATATAAATTGGAAATAAGGCGATTTTAGGGTTTTGAGAATAGTTCTTAAGTCGTATTTTTGTCGAAGTTTTAAAATAAAGGAGTGGTTTTTCATAAAGTTATTATAAAAAACTGTGCCAATTTTACTAGATAATCATTATACAATATGAAAAAGGTGGGTAACCATAATTCGATCTCAAGAAAATTAGTCTTAGGCTTGTCCTTGTCTTTGATTTTCTCTTTAACTTCATTTGCTCAAGAAGCTCCTGCGGCTGATGCAGCTGCGGCTACTACTGATGTTGCTGCCGCTCCCTCTGGTGGAGATGCTGTAAAAGGTAAGGAATTGTTCAATGCAAATTGTGCGGCATGTCATAAATTGGATGCCAAAGCAACTGGTCCTGCATTACGCGGAATTGCGAACAAGCATGATATGCCATGGTTGTACAAATGGATTAAGAATAGTTCAGAATTGATAAAATCTGGAGATGCTGAAGCTGTAAAAGTTTTCAATGAAAACAACAAGGCGGTGATGTCTGCTTTTCCACAATTGTCAAATGCTGATATTGATAACATTATTGCTTATACTTCAGAGCCTAAAGCTGAAGCTGCTGCTCCTGCTCCGACTGGCGGAGGTACAGCTGTTCCGGGTGGTCCGGTCGCTGATAGTGGCTTATCAAATACTTTGATACTTGGTGCATTGGCATTAGTGTTGGCTATACTTGTTGTGATGTTGTTCTTGGTTAATAGAGTACTAACTAAAGTAGCCAAAGCAAACGGTATTGAAGTTGCTCCAAAAGAGCCAACTACGCCAATTTGGAAAGCTTTTGCAAAAAATCAATTTTTGATTTTAGTTACTGTTGTTTTCTTACTCTTGTCAAGTGCTTACTTCGTTTATGGATTTTTAATGCAAGTTGGTGTGGATCAAGATTACGCTCCTATTCAGCCAATTCACTATTCGCATAGAATCCACGCAGGTGATAATGAAATCAACTGTAAATACTGTCACTCTGCTGCTAGAGTAAGTAAGAACGGTGGTATTCCTTCTTTAAATGTGTGTATGAATTGTCATAAGAACATTGCTGAAGTTGCGGAAACTACTGCTACTCCAGAATACAGTAAAGCTTTCTATGATGAACAAATCCAAAAGCTGTACAAGGCTGTGGGTTGGGATCAGGCTACGCAAACATATACAGGAAAAACGGAACCAGTTAAATGGGTTCGAATTCATAACTTACCTGATTTTGTCTATTTCAATCACTCTCAACACGTAACTGTAGGTGGTATTGAATGTCAAACATGTCACGGTCCAGTTCAAGAATATGAAATTCAGAAACAATTTGCTCCATTAACAATGGGATGGTGTATTGATTGTCACAGAAAAACCGAAGTTAAAATGGAAGGTAACGAGTATTATACTAAAATACACGATGAACTTTCTAAAAAGTACGGTGTTGACAAATTGACTGCAGCACAAATGGGAGGTTTAGAGTGTGGAAAATGCCACTATTAATTGAATTATTAAGTTTTTAATATTTATATATGTCATCAAACAAAAAATACTGGAAAAGTGTTGAAGAACTAGACGAAAATAGTTCTATTGTTGAGGCGCTTAGAAATAACGAATTTGTTGAGCCAATTCCTACTGATGAATTTTTAGGTAACGGTGATGCTTTGTCATCTTCTTCAACTTCACGTCGTGATTTTTTAAAGTACGTTGGTTTTAGTACTGCGGCGGCTACGCTTGCGGCTTGTGAAGGACCAGTAAACAAGTCGATTCCTTACGTTCTTCAACCAGAACAAATCATTCCTGGTGTAGCTGACTATTATGCTACTACAGTTTTTGATGGTTTCGATTTTGCTAACTTGTTGGTTAAAACTCGCGAAGGTCGTCCAATTAAAATTGACAATAATACGATCGCTGGTGCAAAGTTTAGTGCAAATGCAAGAGTGCATGCATCTATTCTTTCACTTTATGATAGTATGCGTTTAAAGCAACCAAAGATTGAAGGTAAAAATGCATCTTGGTCTGCAGTTCAAACTAAATTAAAAACGAGTATTGCTGATGCATCTGCAAAAGGTGGTCAAGTAGTATTGTTAACAAATACATTAGCAAGTCCATCTACTGAAAAATTGATAGGTGAGTTTATTGCTAAAAATCCAAATGCTAAGCACGTTGTTTATGATGCTGTTTCGGAGTCTCCAGCATTGGATGCTTTTGAAATGGTTTATGGGGAAAGAGCTTTGGTGGATTATGATTTTTCAAAAGCTTCTTTAATCGTTTCTGTTGGAGCTGATTTCCTTGGAGACTGGCAAGGTGGTGGATACGGTGCAGGTTATGCTCAAGGAAGAATTCCTAAAGCAGGTAAAATGTCTCGTCATTTTCAACTAGAAGCAAATATGACACTTTCTGGTGCTGCAGCTGATAAGCGTGTACCAATGTCTGTGGCTAATCAAAAACAAGCTTTGGTTCATATTTATAATGTTGTAACTGGTTCTTCTGTTTCGGTTTCTCTTGATGAGAAATTCAAGGCAGAAGTGAATAAAGCCGCACAACAATTGAAAGCTGCTGGATCAAGAGGTGTTTTGGTTTCAGGTATTCAAGATAAAAATGCTCAATTGTTAGTTCTTGCTATTAATAAAGCTTTAGCTAGCGAGTCGTTTAATACTTCTGGCGTACGTCAAATCAGAAAAGGATCAAATGAAAAAGTAGCTCAATTAGTTGCTGATATGAAGTCTGGTGCTATACACACTTTAATTATGAGTGGTGTTAATCCAGTTTATACTCTAGCTGATACTGTTGCTTTTCAAGAAGGTTTAAAAAAGGTTAAAACATCAGTTACTTTTTCTTTGAAAGAAGATGAGACTGCATTGTTAGCAACTGTTGCTGCTGCTGCTCCTCACTATTTAGAATCTTGGAATGATCTTAGTTTAACTAAGGGAACTTATAGTATTACACAACCAACCATTCGCCCATTATTTGATACAATGCAATTTCAAGATGTATTGATGGCTTTAAATGGGACTGTTGGTACTTTCTATGATTACATAAAAGGAAATTCAGGATCTATTATTAGTGGATCTACTTGGAATAAAGTTTTGCATGATGGTGTATTTGTAGGTGCTATTCCTGCAGCTACTGCCGGTTCTGCTGATTATAGTGCTGCTGCTTCTGCATTAGCAACTGCTAAAAAATCAGATTCTTTAGAGTTAGTGTTGTACACAAAAACTGGTTTAGGAGATGGACAACAAGCTAACAATCCATGGTTGCAAGAGTTTCCAGATCCTATCACAAGAGTTTCTTGGGATAACTACTTAACAGTTTCAAATGCTGATGCTGCAAAATATGAGTTGAGTAATGAAATTGTAGCTAATGGTGGTTTGAATGGTAGTTACGCTAGCATTACTACAGCTGATGGTTTAAAGTTAGAAAACGTTCCAGTTATCGTTCAACCAGGTCAAGCAGTTGGTACTGTTGGTTTGGCTTTAGGTTATGGTCGTAAAGCGGCTTTGAAAGAAGAAATGATGGTAGGTTTAAATGCCTATTCTTTATATAAAGGTTTCAGTAATGTGCAAAGCATTACTTTGACTAAAGCAGGTGGTGAACATGAATTTGCATGTGTTCAAGGACAAAAAACTTTGATGGGTAGAGGTGATATTATCAAGGAAACTTCATTAGAAATTTTTAACACGAAAGATGCGCATGTATGGAATGAGGTACCAGTTGTATCTTTAGACCACATGGAAGTTGAAGCTACTAAAGTTGATTTGTGGGATTCATTTGATCGTTCTACTGGACATCACTTTAATTTGTCTATTGATTTAAATGCTTGTACTGGTTGTGGTGCTTGTGTTATTGCTTGTCATGCAGAGAATAATGTACCTGTTGTTGGTAAGGCAGAGGTAAGAAGAAGCCGTGATATGCACTGGTTACGTATCGATAGATACTATTCTTCTGAATCTACTTTCGATGCGGATGTTGAAAGAAAAGAAAATATTGCTGGTTTAACTAGTTCACTTTCTACATTTAATGAAATGGAAAAAGCAGGTGATAATCCACAAGTTTCTTTCCAACCTGTTATGTGTCAGCACTGTAATCATGCTCCTTGTGAGACTGTTTGTCCGGTTGCTGCTACTTCGCACTCACGTCAAGGTCAAAACCACATGGCATACAATAGATGTGTTGGTACTCGTTACTGTGCAAACAACTGTCCGTACAAAGTACGTCGTTTCAACTGGTTCTTGTATAACAAGAATTCAGAGTTCGATTACCACATGAATGATGATTTAGGTCGCATGGTATTAAATCCTGATGTAAATGTTCGTTCTCGTGGAGTTATGGAGAAATGCTCTATGTGTATCCAAATGACGCAAGCTACTATTTTGAAAGCTAAGAGAGAAGGAAGAACTATCGTTGACGGTGAGTTCCAAACTGCTTGTTCAAACGCTTGTTCAACTGGAGCGATGGTTTTTGGTGACGTTAATGATAAAGAGGCTGCAGTTACTAAATTGGCTTCTGATGAAAGAATGTACCATTTATTGGAGCATGTTGGAACAAAACCTAATGTGATTTATCATGTTAAAGTTAGAAATACCTAGTACAAAAAAAATTAATTAAGAATCAATATAAAGGATTATGTCGTCTCACTACGAAGCAACCATTAGAAAACCCTTAGTTATAGGTGATAAAACTTATCACGATGTAACTGTAGATGTAGCAGCTCCTGTTGAAGGAAAAGCGAATAAACATTGGTGGATTGTATTTTCTATCGCATTAATAGCCTTCCTTTGGGGTTTAGGCTGTATTGTATACACCGTATCTACAGGTATTGGAACTTGGGGTTTGAATAAAACCGTAGGTTGGGCTTGGGATATCACGAATTTTGTTTGGTGGGTAGGTATTGGTCACGCAGGAACTTTGATTTCTGCAGTATTATTACTTTTCCGTCAGCGTTGGAGAATGGCTATTAACCGTTCTGCCGAAGCAATGACAATTTTCTCTGTTATTCAAGCAGGTTTATTTCCAATCATTCACATGGGGCGTCCATGGTTAGCATACTGGGTTTTGCCTATACCAAACCAGTTCGGTTCTTTATGGGTTAACTTTAACTCACCGTTACTATGGGACGTATTTGCAATTTCTACTTATCTTTCAGTGTCATTAGTTTTCTGGTGGACTGGTTTATTACCTGACTTCGCAATGTTACGTGACCGTGCTGTAACACCTTTTAACAAAAGAATTTACTCTATTCTAAGTTTTGGATGGAGTGGTAGAGCTAAAGACTGGCAACGTTTTGAGGAAGTTTCATTAGTACTTGCTGGTTTAGCTACTCCTTTAGTATTGTCTGTGCATACCATTGTATCGATGGACTTTGCTACTTCTGTGATTCCTGGTTGGCATACTACCATTTTCCCTCCTTATTTCGTAGCTGGAGCAGTATTTTCGGGATTTGCGATGGTTAACACTCTACTTATCATCATGAGAAAAGTTTCCAACTTAGAAGCCTACATTACTTTACAGCACATTGAATTAATGAACATTGTAATCATGATTACAGGTTCTATAGTTGGTGTGGCGTATATTACTGAGCTTTTTGTAGCTTGGTATTCTGGAGTAGAGTATGAGCAATATGCTTTCTTAAATAGAGCTACTGGTCCTTATGCTTGGGCTTACTGGGCAATGATGACTTGTAATGTTTTTTCTCCTCAATTCATGTGGAGTAAAAAATTAAGAACAAGTATCATGTTTTCATTCGTAATTTCTATAGTAGTAAATATCGGTATGTGGTTTGAGCGTTTTGTAATCATTGTGACTTCATTGCACAGAGATTATTTACCATCTTCTTGGACTATGTTTTCGCCAACATTTGTTGATATTGGAATTTTCATTGGAACTATTGGTTTCTTCTTCGTATTGTTTTTATTATATTCAAGAACATTCCCTGTAATTGCACAAGCGGAAGTTAAAACAATTTTGAAAGGAACTGGAGATAACTACAAGAGAGAAAGAGAAGCAAATAAAGATTCACACCATGAGTAATAAAGTAATATACGCCATTTATAATGACGATGATATTTTGATGGATGCGGTTAAGAAAACTAGAGCAGCTCATCATCATATTGAAGAGGTTTTTACCCCTTTTCCAGTTCACGGATTGGATAAAGCAATGGGAATTGCACCAACAAGATTAGCTATCTGTGCCTTTCTTTATGGATGTGTGGGTATTTCGGTTGCAACTGCAATGATGAATTACATCATGATCCAAGATTGGCCGCAGGATATCGGAGGTAAGCCTAGTTTTAGTTACATTGAAAACATGCCAGCTTTCGTGCCTATTATGTTTGAGCTTACAGTATTTTTTGCCGCTCACTTAATGGTTATTACTTTTTATATGAGAAGTAAGTTATGGCCGTTTAAAGAAGCTGAAAATCCAGATGTAAGAACTACAGATGATCACTTTTTAATGGAGGTGGCTGTTAATAATAATGAGGAAGAATTAGTATCTTTCTTTCAAGGAACAGGAGCTGTAGAAGTAAAAGTAATTGATAAGCATTAATCGAGATATGAAAAGCGCACATAAAATAACACTTTTATTTGGTTTAACTATTTTAGTTGCATCATGCAAAGATAATGCTGCACCTAATTATCAGTATTTTCCAAATATGTACGAGTCTGTAGGTTATGAAACTTACGCTGAGTCAGATGCATTTAAAGATGGTAAGGAAGGACAACTTCCTGCTGCAGGTACTGTAAACAGGGGTTTTGAACCTTATGAATACGAAAATTCTACTGCAGGTTATGAGTTAGCTAAGGCTAATTTGAAATCTCCTTTAGATTCTTTAAGCAGAGATGCTGAAAAGGGAAAAGAACTTTATGAAATTTACTGCATAAGTTGCCATGGTTCTGCCGGTAATGGAAAAGGTAAATTAGTAGAGAGAGAAAAGTTTTTAGGTGTTCCTAGTTACAAGGATAGAGTTATCACAGAGGGAAGTATTTTTCATGTCATAACTTATGGTTTGAATTCAATGGGTTCACATGCCAATCAATTAAGCGCCAAAGAACGTTGGTTAGTTACTGACTATGTTCTTAAACTAAAAAGTGAATTATAATTGTTGAACAAACTCATCTTAATAGATATGTATACATTTTCAAGTAAATTAAAAACCTTTTCGTTCATCCTCATGGCTCTTGGAGTTTTAGGTATTGGATATGGTTTTTATAGTGCTCCCAAAGATATTCAACAGGTAGAGCAATTGCTCGCCGCTGAAACTCATGGTGAACATGGCGGTTCAACGCATGCTGAACCAACTCATGGTGCTGAGGCTACCCATGATGAAGCTTCTGCAGAAAAGGCATATGAAGTAGAAGGTCACAAAGCTCCATCACATGAAGTTTCTGCGGATGCTGAGCACAAAGAGCATTTAAATCATGTTTTACACCAACTTCAAAATAAGCCTTGGTCTGCTTTGTATGTTGCGTGTATCTTTTTCATGCTTGTTTCACTAGGTGTTTTGGCTTTCTATGCAATTCAGCAAGTAGCGCAGGCTGGTTGGTCCCCAGTATTATTTAGAGTAATGCAAGGGATAACTTCTTATTTGCCGGTAGGTGCTGCAATCTTTTTTGTAATCTTAGTACTGTGTGGGCTTCATTTTAATCATATTTTTGTTTGGTTAGATCCAGAGGTTGTTGCTCATGATAAATTAATAGCAAACAAATCGGGTTATTTAAACTTTCCTTTTTGGATTGTTCGTGCAGCTATCTTCCTTTCTGGATGGTGTCTTTACCAATATTATTCACGTAAAAATTGTTTAGCTCAAGATGAGGCTACTGATAATTTAATGTACAAAAAGAACTTTAAATTATCAGCTATGTTCTTGGTGTTTTTTATCGTGTCTGAGTCTATCATGTCTTGGGATTGGATAATGTCTATAGATCCACACTGGTTCAGTACATTGTTTGGATGGTATGTATTCGCTAGCTTCTTTGTAAGTGGTGTTACAACTATTGCTTTAGTTACTTTGTATCTTAAGTCTAGAGGTTATTTAGAATTTGTTAATACGAGTCACATTCATGATTTAGCTAAATTTATGTTTGGTCTAAGTGTTTTCTGGACTTATTTATGGTTCTCTCAATTCATGTTAATTTGGTATGCCAACATTCCTGAGGAGGTAACGTATTTTATTACTAGAATTGAAGATTATAATCTTCCTTTCTTTGGTGCTGTGGTCATGAATTTCTTATTCCCATTGTTGATTTTAATTAATACGGATTTCAAGAGGATTTCATGGGTTTTGGTGATGGCTGGTATAGTGATTTTAAGTGGTCACTATTTAGATTTCTTCAACATGGTTATGCCTGGTACAGTAGGTGATAGATGGTTTATTGGGGTTTCAGAGATTTCTTCAGTTCTTTTCTTTTTAGGATTGTTCATATATGTTGTCTTTTCAGCTTTGGCTAAATCTCCTTTATTGGCAAAAAGAAATCCGTTTATAGAAGAAAGTAAACATTTTCATTATTAATATTTAAAGAAATAAACAGATGACAAGTTTGTTGGTAATCATAGTTTTAGTTTTGTTAGCTGTTGCTTTATGGCAATTGACTAAAATATTCGATCTGACGCAAGTTGGCTCAAGTAGTGATAGTTCAGAGGTCGCAACAGATAATGACAATAATATTCAAGGGTATTTAATGTTTGGTTTCTTAGCCTTCATTTATATTTTTACAATTTACGGTTTATTTAAATGGGGTAATCTTGTATTGCATACTCCGGCTTCGGCTCACGGTGCAGAGGTTGATAATTTAATGAACATCACATGGGTTCTTATTTTTACTGTACAAGCTATTACACAAGTATTAGTGCATTACTTCGCTTTTAAATATAGAGGTAAACAAGGTCAAAAAGCATTGTATTTTGCTGATAATAATAAATTAGAAGCAATTTGGAGTATCATTCCAGCCGTTGTTTTGGCAGGTTTGATTCTATACGGTTTGTATGCTTGGACAAACATTATGTTTGTTGATGAGGATGAAGATACCGTTGTTATTGAATTATATGCACAACAATTTAATTGGAAGGCTAGGTATTCAGGTGCTGATAATGTTCTAGGTAAAGCAAATGTGAGATACATTGAGGGTGCAAATGCTGTAGGTGTTGATTTGAGTGATCCTTATGCTCAAGATGACGTAGTTGTTACAGAATTACACATACCTGTTGGTAAAAAGATTTTGTTTAAAATGCGTTCTCAGGACGTATTACACTCTGCTTACATGCCTCACTTTAGAGCTCAGATGAACTGTGTTCCTGGTATGGTTACTCAATTTGCTTTTGAACCAATTTACACAACTGCTCAGTATAGAGAATTACCTTTTATGGTTGAGAAAGTTGCTAACATTAACGCGTTACGCGCTAAAAAGAGTGCAGAATTAGTTGCTAAAGGGGAGCCTGCTTTAGATCCTTACACATTTGACTATTTGTTATTGTGTAATAAAATTTGTGGTGCTTCTCACTATAACATGCAAATGAAAATTATTGTAGATACTCCTGAAGACTACAAAGCTTGGTTGAAAGACAAAGCTACGGTAGTTAATGAAGTTAAAGCTGCTTTAGCTGAGCCTGCTTCTACTGATGCTGCTGTAGGAAGCGATTCTGCTGCTGTTAAAGGAGATAAAGAAGTTGCTGTTACTGCAATGAAATAATTATTAAAGAAAATTTAAAGTAAACATATATGTCAGCAGAAGGTCACGATCACGCATTAGATCACGAACACGAACACCACCATAAGGACACTTTTATTACTAAATATATTTTTAGTATCGATCATAAAATGATTGCTAAGCAGTATTTAATTACTGGTATCATAATGGGAGTTATTGGTGTCTCGTTATCATTACTTTTTAGATTACAATTGGCTTGGCCAGAAGAATCTTTTAAGATATTTAATGTCTTATTAGGCGATAAATTTGCTCCAGATGGAGTTATGGCTAATGATATTTATTTAGCTTTAGTTACTATTCATGGAACCATAATGGTTTTCTTTGTATTGACCGCCGCATTGAGTGGTACCTTTAGTAACTTGTTAATTCCACTTCAACTTGGTGCTCGAGATATGGCTTCAGGTTTTATGAACATGGTATCTTATTGGTTGTTCTTTTTATCGAGTGTAATTATGGTTGGTTCTCTTTTTGTAGAGGCTGGACCTGCTTCGGCCGGTTGGACTATATACCCTCCTTTAAGTGCATTGCCACAGGCAATTCCTGGGTCAGGTACCGGTATGACCTTATGGTTGGTTTCAATGGCTATCTTTATTGCCTCTTCTTTAATGGGTTCATTAAATTATGTTGTTACAGTAATTAATTTAAGAACTAAAGGAATGACAATGACAAGAATGCCTCTTACTATTTGGGCGTTTTTCGTTACTGCTATTATTGGTATTATATCATTTCCAGTTTTATTATCTGCAGCTTTATTGTTGATTTTTGATAGAAGTTTTGGTACTTCTTTCTTCTTGTCTGATATTTATATTGCTGGTGAAGTTCTACATTATCAAGGTGGTTCACCTGTATTGTTTGAGCACTTGTTCTGGTTCTTAGGACACCCTGAGGTTTATATCATTTTGTTGCCTGCGTTAGGTATCACATCTGAGGTTATTGCTACAAACTCACGTAAACCAATCTTTGGTTACAGAGCGATGATTATGTCAATCCTTGCTATTGCATTTTTGTCTACGATTGTTTGGGGTCACCATATGTTTATTTCAGGTATGAATCCTTTCCTTGGATCGGTGTTTACCTTTACCACTTTATTGATTGCTATTCCATCTGCAGTAAAAGCATTTAATTACATTACTACTCTCTGGAAAGGTAACTTACAATTGAACCCTGCAATGTTGTTTTCAATTGGATTGGTATCTACTTTTATCACTGGAGGTTTAACTGGAATTATTTTAGGAGATAGTACTTTGGATATTAACGTTCACGATACATATTTCGTAGTAGCACACTTTCACTTAGTAATGGGTATTTCTGCTTTATATGGTATGTTTGCTGGTATTTATCATTGGTTTCCAAGGATGTTTGGTCGTATGTTGAATAAGAACCTTGGTTATGTACACTTTTGGGTAACCGCAATTTGTGCTTACGGTGTTTTCTTCCCGATGCACTTTATAGGATTAGCTGGTTTGCCAAGACGTTATTATACAAATACTAACTTTCCATTGTTTGATGACTTACAAAATGTGAATGTTTTGATAACTATGTTTGCACTTGTTGGAGGTGCTTTCCAGTTGGTTTTCTTATATAATTTCTTTAGTAGTATTTTCTATGGTAAGAAATCTGTAATGAATCCATGGAAATCAAATACTTTAGAGTGGACTGCACCTGTAGAACATATTCATGGTAACTGGCCTGGAGAAATCCCTGAAGTTCACCGTTGGCCATATGACTACAGTAACCCAAATCATGAGGAAGATTTTGTACCACAAAACGTTCCTATGAAAGAAGGTGAAGAAGTTCTACACCATTAAAAATATCTTGAAGCCTCTACGAAAGTAGAGGCTTTTTTTATTGTCCTATTTATTATTCTCTTTGTATGTTGTTATGGTTTCATTTTAGTGCTCTCTTTACTATCTTTGTTGTATGAATGAAAATTTAGATCCTACTTCTCGCAGTTTTAGTACGGAAGAACTTGATATTGAAAAGAAGTTAAGGCCTTTAAGCTTTGATGATTTTTCTGGTCAAGATCAGGTACTTGAAAATCTCAAGATATTTGTTCAAGCAGCCAATCAACGTAATGAGGCTCTTGATCATACACTTTTTCATGGCCCACCAGGACTTGGGAAAACTACTTTGGCTAATATTTTAGCTAACGAATTACAAGTTGGAATTAAAATAACATCTGGACCGGTTTTAGATAAACCAGGTGATCTTGCAGGATTGTTGACTAACTTGGAAGAAAGGGATGTGTTATTTATTGATGAAATTCATCGTTTGAGTCCTATAGTTGAAGAGTACTTGTATTCTGCTATGGAAGATTACAAAATTGACATCATGATAGAATCGGGTCCTAATGCTAGGACAGTACAAATTAATTTGAATCCTTTTACACTTATAGGCGCAACCACTCGTTCTGGTTTATTAACTGCCCCTATGCGTGCTCGTTTTGGTATTTCTTCACGTTTGCAATATTACACTACTGAATTATTAACTACAATTGTGGAACGTAGTTCAGCTATTTTTCAAATGCCAATTTCGATGGAAGCAGCAATTGAAATTGCTGGTAGAAGTAGAGGCACACCTCGTATTGCAAATGCATTGTTGCGTAGGGTACGTGATTTTGCTCAAATTAAGGGCAACGGCACTATTGATATTGAAATTGCAAAATATGCGCTTAAAGCTCTTAATGTTGATGCGCATGGGTTGGACGAGATGGATAATAAAATCCTAACAACTATCATTGATAAATTTAAAGGAGGTCCAGTTGGTTTGACTACTTTGGCAACAGCTGTATCTGAAAGTAGTGAAACGATTGAAGAAGTGTATGAACCTTTTTTAATTCAAGAAGGTTTTATTATGAGAACCCCACGTGGTCGAGAAGTTACCGATAAGGCCTACAAGCATCTAGGTAAATTAAAAACTAACATTCAACAAGGTTTGTTTTAATTCTATCGTTGTTAAATAATTTATTAAATATTGTTATTATTACTAAATCAACATATACAGCATTTATTAAAGCCGAAGCCAAAAGGTTGGGATTCATGTCTTGCGGTATATCAAAAGCAGGTTTTTTAGAAACTGAGGCTCCTCGTTTGGAGAAGTGGTTAAAATCAAATAGCCATGGTCAGATGTCTTATATGGAAAATAATTTTGACAAGCGTTTGAATCCTACCTTGTTGGTTGATGATGCAAAAAGTGTAGTGTCGTTGTTGTTGAATTATTTTCCAGATCAATCTCAAATTGAAGATACTTTCAAGATTTCAAAATACGCTTATGGGACTGATTATCATTTGGTGATAAAAGATAAATTAAAAGAGCTATTGTATTCCATTAACGAGAATATAGGCGCTGTGTCTGGTCGAGCTTTTGTTGACTCAGCTCCTGTTTTGGATAAAGCTTGGGCGGCTAAAAGTGGTCTAGGTTGGATTGGTAAAAACAGCAATTTAATTACCCAAAAAGTAGGTTCGTTTTACTTTATTGCTGAATTAATCATCGATCTGGAGCTTGAATATGACACCATTACATCTGATCACTGCGGAACTTGTACCGCCTGTATTGATAGCTGTCCGACACAAGCCATTGAAAGTCCTTATGTCGTAAACGGTAGTAAATGTATTTCCTATTATACTATTGAACTAAAGGATAACCTTCCCATTGAGATGAAAGGGAAGTTTGATGATTGGGCATTTGGTTGCGATGTTTGTCAAGACGTTTGTCCTTGGAACCGTTTTTCTAAACCACATAATGAACCGTTGTTTACTGCAAATCCAGACTTGCTTTCCATGTCAAAACAAGATTGGATCGAAATTACCGAAGAAACATTCAGGGTGGTTTTTAAAAATTCGCCAATAAAGCGTACGAAGTATGAAGGTATTATAAGAAACATTAAGTTTTTGGAACAATAGCGCTATTGCTTTTTCATAGTAGATTCTCTCTCAATTATTTTTGTGTCTAATTCTACTGTTCTAGGTTCGAACTTAAGCCCATCCTTATGGCATACCATTTCTTCAAGAAGTAAATTAAATGACTCAATTCCCATTTCGTGACTCGGTTGATCAACAGTGCTCAATTTTGGTGAAATCACTTGCGACATAAACCAATTGCTAAATCCAATAATTGCAATTCTTTTCGGTATTTCAATTTTTTGTTCGTTTAAATAAGCAATTACACCAACTGCTACAAGGTCTGTAACAGCGAATATTCCGTCAACATCTTTGTGATCGTTCACTATTTTTTCTGCAAACTGACGTCCTTCGTCAAAGGTTACGTTTTCGCAGGTGTACACTAAATTAGCATCAAACGGAATGTGATTTTTTTCTAATGCTTTTTTATAACCAATGTAGCGGTCAATTGCATTTTGCGGATTTAATGGGCCACGTATATGGGCTATCCTTTTGCATCCTTTATCGATTAGATGTTGCACTGCATCGAAAGCTGCTTTTTGATCGTTGATAACGACTTTGTTGCATTTTGAAAGCTTGGCGATTTTATCGAACATAACAAAAGGAATATTTCTATTAATAATTTCCTTTATGTGATCGTCGTTGTTTGATTCGTTAGAAAGTGACATAATGATGCCGTCTACCCTTTTGTTAATCAATAATTCTACTTGTTTTTTCTCTAATTCAAGTGTTTCATTCGATTGTAAAATAATAACCAAATATCCTTTTTTCTCTGCTTCGTCAATGATGGCATTTACTACGTTCGAAAAGAAATGATGAACTACTTCAGGAATAATTAATCCTATAGTTTTCGATTCTTTGGTTCTAAGATTAACTGCAAAACTGTTGGGTTTGTAGTGTAATTCTTCGGCGAGTTCCTTTACTGCTTTTTTTGTTTTTTCGCTTACATCTGGATAGTTTTTCAAAGCCTTTGAAACTGTAGTAATTGATATTCCAAGTTTTTCTGCTATTTCTTTCAGTGTAATATCTTTCATGATGATGCTTATGTGGCAGATCTAAAATCAATAGCAATTGATCTTTGATTTGTGTAGTTAGTTTTTGGTTATCTATTGTTATTAATGATTGTTACATCAATGCCAATTTATCAATATTCGAGGTGCTTTAACGATTTATCTTGGTTTAATTACAAGATATAAATAATATGACTTTCCGTTTAGTGAAAAATACTAGGTCGATTCTCTTTCGATTATTGATGTAGCAATTTCTATAAATTGAGGTGTTACTTTTTGATTCGATTTCTTTGCTGCAATTTCATCAAATAAAATAGCAGCTGCCTTTTGTCCGATTTCAAATCCGGGCTGATTGATGGTTGATAGTTTTGGAGTTATAACCCCAGACATGAACCAATTACTAAATCCTAAAAGTGCTATTTGGTTTGGTATTTTGATCCCAGTTTCACTCAAGTATTTCATGGCGCCAATGGCCACCATATCTGTCACGGCAAAAATAGCATCAGTATCAGGATGCAAAGCAATTAATTGTTTCGCATTTTCAAAACCGTCTTCAAAATCTAAGTTGTTTTCACAGGCAAATACTAAGCTAGGATCGTAATTAATTTGATGATCTTCGAGTGCTTTCTTATAACCCAAAAAACGATCAATGGCGTTTTGTGGTAGGTACGAACCCCTAAAGTGTGCAATTTTTTTGTGCCCTTTCTTAATCAAATAAGCCACCGCATCGTAAGCCGCTTTTTGGTCGTTAATAGTAACTTTTGAACACGGAACAACTTTGGCAATTTTGTCAAAAAGAACCAAAGGCGTTTTTTGTTGTAATATGGCATTAATGTGGTTGAAGTCGCCAGTTTCATTGGATAGTGACATGAGTATTCCGTCTACTCTTTTTTGCAGCAGCAGTTCCAGCTGTTTTTTTTCAAAACTTACTTTTTCGTCTGATTGTAAAATAATAACAAGGTAGTCTCTTTTTTCGGCTTCTTCTAAAACTCCTTTGATCACAGTGGCGAAAAAATCGTGTACCAATGTTGGAATAATAAGTCCAATTGTTTTAGACTCTTTGGTTCTCAGGTTCACGGCAAAACTATTTGGCGTGTAATGTAATTGTTGTGCTAAATCAACAACCGCTTTTTTGGTCGCTGCACTCACATCACTATATCCCTTTAAAGCCTTTGATACGGTTGTTATTGAGATTCCGAGTTGGTTTGCAATTTCTTTTAGCGTTGTGTTGTTCATATTGATTGTGGTCCGTAATGCATTGTCGTTGCAAACGAATATACAATTTATTTATCTCCAATTAGTTTAATAATCAGTTTATGTGAATTTTTTACTAATCTTTAAAAAGTAATACTGTTTTACTGAGATTATTTTTTATTAATGATTTAATAATGATGATTTTCTTAACGGAAGATGGATTGATGAATGTTTACATTTCCTGTTCTAGGTTGGGTTTTGAAAGGACTCAATTTTGGATACTTCTAAAGCTGGATTGGCACCTATATGAGTAGCAACTAAGGCTCCTACGGCACATGCAAAATTAACTGCATCTTGAGGGTTTTCTCCGTTTAGTAATTGAGATAACAGTCCGGCTAAAAATGAATCTCCAGCACCAACTGTATCAACAACTTTTACCTTAAATCCGCTGTGGTAATAAAAATTTCCTTCCATGTATAAAACTGCACCATGACTTCCTTTTGTAACACAAATATGTTTGGTATTGGTTTGTTCAGCAATAAAAAGTATGTTTTGCTCTATGGAGTGGAAAGGCGAATTCATAAACTCGCTTATTTCATACAACTCATCGTCGTTAAATTTGATAAAATTTGCTTGAAGCATTAATTGTTGTAGGAGCTCTTGGGTGTAAAAGGGACTGCGTAGATTAACATCAAATACAGCATATTTAGAATAATTGATGAGTTCTAATAAAGTATTGTGGGTCGTTGAATCTCTACAAGCTAAACTTCCAAAAACAAAAGCATCGGAATTTTTCACAGCGTTTTCATCTTCGGCAATACATTCAATTTTATCCCATGCAACAGGATAATTGATCGTGTACGAGGCAGAACCTTTCTGATCTAATGCTACAATAACCTCACCCGTTTTATAAGTTGGGTCTTTTTGAATGGAGCTTGTTGAGACCCCATTATGACTAATGTAATTGAGTATTTCAACACCAAGTGCATCGGTTCCAATGCGACTGATAATTTGTGTTTCGATACCTAGTGAACTAAGGCGCAGTGCTACGTTTAAAGATGCACCGCCAATTTTTGTATGTGTAGGAAACACATCAAATAATACTTCTCCAAAACAAATTACTTTTTTACCCATAGTATTTATTATTTTGATAAACTTTCAGATAATTCTTCTAGTGTTCGTCCTTTGGTTTCGGGCATTTTTATAAAAACCCAAAGGAGTTGTAGTACCATCATTAAACAAAAGATTGCAAAAACGGTAGTTGTTCCTATTTCTTTAAATAAGAACGGAATAAATGACGGAATCAAAGCAGCCAAAACCCAATGCACTGATGTGCCAAAAGAGCTTCCGGCTGCTCGTAGTTTATTTGGAAAAAGTTCAGAGATAAATACCCAAATTACTGCGCCTTGCCCTATGGCATGTGATGCGATAAATAGGAAGAAAAATAGAGGAACAGCCATTCCTTTCCATTCGTAATAGAAAGCAGTAGTCACAAGTCCTAGTGAGATAATATAACCTACAGAGCCAAGGTACATGAGTGTTTTTCGTCCGAAACGGTCAATTAAAGCAATTCCTATCATGGTGAATATTAAATTGATAATTCCAATTCCAATACTGCTCAAAAACGAAGCTGATTTTTCTAATCCGGCAAGTTCAAATATTCGGGGTGCGTAATATAAGAACGCATTGATACCTGAAAGTTGATTAAAGAAAGCAATAAAAAAGGCTAGTAGAAGTGGTTTTCTATATTTTTTCATAAAAATAGATTCGTTTTTGTCCTCTTGCTGTGTTTCTTTTTCCATCGCACCTATTGCCGTAGCAACTGCTTCTTCAGAATAAATTTGTTTTAAAATGGCTCTAGCTTTATTAACGTCCTTTTTATATTCTAAAATCCAACGCGGACTTTCAGGAATCCAAAAAATAAGTAAGGTGTATATTAGCGAAGGAAAAGCTTGAATGCCTAGCATCCATCGCCAAGAATTAGCACCAATATCTTGCAAGTAATAGTTGGATGTAAAAGCAATTAAGATTCCAAAAACGATATTGAATTGATAGAGCGCAACCAACTTTCCGCGATCCTTTGCAGGAGCAATTTCTGAAACATAGGTTGGCGCCGCAATAGTTGAGGCTCCTATACCAATACCACCTAGAAATCTAAAAATTGAAAACAAAAATGGGTCATTTGCAAAAGCCGTTCCAACAGAGGAAACAAAAAATAATATACCAATAAATAGCAGCGTATTTTTTCTGCCCAAAATATTGGTCGGAAAAGCACCAAATACAGCTCCAATTACAGTTCCCCAGAGGGCTGATGACATCACAACTAAACCGTGAAATAAGTCACTAGAACCCCATAATTGCTGCAATTGTTTATCAGCGCCCGAAATAACAACAGTGTCAAAGCCAAATAGGAATCCCGCAAAAGCAACAATAACAGACCAGTATAAGATTTTCTTTTGATTCATTTTTTTAGTTTTAAAAAATTAATGTGTTTTTTTAAGTATCGGTTACCAAATACTATTGATTTTTGAAATAGAAAACTCCTTTAAGCATTGATCGTTCTTTGAGCTTATGCTCAGTTTTGTATACGGCTGATTCGGGAAAATTTGTGCGGTAAAACTGTAGGTTCCATCTCCCAGAAAAAGTTCAATTGATGACCAATCTAAAAAGATTTGATAGTGAATATTCTTTGATTGCAGTAATGGTGTTTTGGTATTTTGGCTTTGTACTCCAAACGATTTTTCAAATTTTACCTGTCCTGAGTTTCGTCTATCTAGTGTAAAGCTCTTCAGTTGAGCATCGTAATAAACGACCAGAGAATCCTTTACATCATTAGAGAATACTAGTTTTAAATCCTCATTTTTTGCCTCAAAATCGATTTTAGATTGGTTTAGTAAAGCGTAAGTAAATGTTTGTGGTTTATCTTTTTCAATCGTCACTTTGTCTCTCTCAAATGCTACTTTTTCGGATGATTTGAACTGCGAAACAACTTGGCTTTGTAAATTGTAAACTCCATTAGTTTCTGTCAAAGCGAGCGTTCTAGGAAAAGTCATGGCGCTTCTCCAGTTTTTAGTAGGAGTATTGCGAGCATAGGACCAATTGCTCATCCATCCTATAAAAACACGCTCGCCATTTGGTGTATTGTTGTAGGTAACGCCAGCATAATTATCAGTTCCATAATCTACCCATTTAATGTCTTTTTGATCGGTTGTAAAACGTTTTCCGTCGAAATCACCTACAAAATACTGTGTTCCTGATCCACCATTTGGTGCTCCGGGATTGATACTAATTAATAAAACCCATTTTTCTTTATTTGTTCCATTGACCTTTAGTTTAAAAAGATCAGGGCATTCCCAAACTCCGCCATGTGCTCCTACATTTGAACCAAATTCACTTTCGAAATTCCATTGAATTAAGTTTTTAGAGGTATAAAATTGTGCTCTATCGCCAGCAACTAGTGCCATATTCCAAAGTTTCGTTTCAGCATTCCAAAACACCTTGGGATCTCTAAAATCTTTTAAACCTGGATTTTTTATAATTGGATTTTGACTGTATTTTTTCCAGGATTTTCCTTCATCCAAGCTGTAGGCCAAGCCTTGTGTTTGGTAGTCAGTTTTACCAGCTTTCTCTCCATCCATATCATGATAGGTAAAAATAGCTATCATTGGTGGGTTTTGAATACTGCCTAAGCCCGAGCTGTTTTGTGTATCAATAACGGCACTACCCGAAAATATAAGTCCGTTTTGGTCAGGATATAAGGCTATTTTTTCAGGTTTCCAGTTTATTAAATCAGGACTTGTAGCGTGTCCCCAGTGCATCGGTCCCCAAACAATATCCTCTGGATAATATTGATAAAACAAGTGGTAAACGCCTTTGTAATAGACTAAACCATTGGGGTCGTTCATCCATTTTTTTTCTGGTGAAAAATGAAATTGTGGACGGTATTTTTCTTTATATTTTTTTGAATCATCACTTTTTAGGACCTCAGAAGAAGCGCTATCAATAGTTGTTTCCGAATTGTTTTTGCTACAAGAAAAAGCAATAATTAACCAGCTTAAGATAAGTATTCGACTTGCTTTTTCTGTTATCGTATTCATAATGAATTGGTTTTAAAATTAAAGTATTTGTATAAAAATAGAATTCTATTTTGGAAATGTTAAAATATTCCTTTGGAAATTTTGATTTCAAATGCCGAAAACGTTTTCGATTCAATTATGAGCTACTTTCTGTTTTGTTTCATTTTAGTGCAACCTATTTTCTTTAAATTTGAGTGAAAAAGCAAATAAAACCATATGATTACAAGATGCCTTTTGTCACTTTATATTTTCTTTCTAACCTCCATGGCTTGCGCGCAAACGCAAGGTGATGAGTGGAATTTAGTTGCAACCTCGCGCTTCAATTATTTTGGAGTTGCTATGGCAAATGGGCAAATAGGAATTGTAACTGACGATACCCCTTTGCGAACCAAAGAGATTATCTTGAATGGAGTTTATGATGGCAGTCCTGAAAATGGGATTAGCAGAATTGTTCGCGGTATTGAATTTTTGAATCTCAGATTATTTTTAGATCAAAAAGAAGTGCAATCAAGCACAATCGATAATTGGAAGCAAGTAGTGTCTATGAAAAATGGGACTTCCACAACTTCTTTCTCCTTTAATAATGTTGCCCAAGTTACTTATACAATTTTAGCCAATAGAGCAGTTCCTTTTTCTGCAATGGCAATTGTAGAAATCATTCCTTCTAAAGATTTAGATCTAAAAGCAAGCAATTATGTGATTGTTCCTGAAGAATTGAAAGAAGCTAAAAGTCAGTTTAGAATTTTAAAGGATAATCAGTATCGAATGCCAATTTTTAGTACCATTGCAAAAACGCGTACGGGGAAATATACTGTAGCGGCAGCTACAACTTTTTTGTTTGATCAAAAAGCTGAAGATTTGCAGCAAACTGGCAACGAAGTTGGTTTTACTACAATATTACGCAAAGGTCAAAAATACCGTTTTGCCGTGGCAGGAGGTATTTGTACTTCTAAAGATGTAACAGATCCTGTTAATGAATCTGAAAGACAGCCTATCTATGCATTACAAGAGGGAATTGATAAGTTAGTTTCAAAACACCAAAAAGCATGGTCAGTACTTTGGGATTCTGGGGATATTCAAATAGAAGGAGATCTTGATGCGCAACAAAGAGTACGTTTTGCTTTGTTCAACTTGTATTCCTACATCAGATCTGGTACAAGACAAAGTATTGCTCCGATGGGATTGTCATCGCAGGGCTACAATGGTCATATTTTTTGGGACACCGAGTTGTGGATGTTTCCAACACTTTTGGCATTACAACCTGATTTGGCTAAATCATGCTTGGATTACCGTTCCGATCGATTAGAAAAAGCCAAGCAAAAAGCTTTCATTTATGGCTACAAAGGCGCAATGTACCCTTGGGAATCCGATGATACTGGCGAAGAAGCTACACCAACGTGGGCGTTAACAGGTATTTTTGAACAACATATTACATCTGATGTTTCTATCGCATTTTGGAATTATTATGCTTTAACACAAGACAAAGTTTGGCTGCAAAAGGAATGGAATGTTTTAAAAGAAACTGCTGATTTTTGGGTAAGCCGAGTAAGTGAAAATGCTGATGGTAGTTTTTCTATTCTAAATGTAGTAGGAGCTGATGAATATGCTCAGCATGTAGATGACAACGCTTTTACCAATGCTGCTGCTATTGAAGCATTAAAAAATACTATTAAGGCAGCTACAATTTTAAATGAACCAATTGATCCAAAATGGAAAACAGTTGCAGAAAAATTAAAAATTCATTCTAAAGATGGTATTACACAAAATTATAAAGGTTATGATGGACAAATGATAAAACAAGCCGATGTAAATTTGTTAGCTTATCCTTTACATGTGATCACAAATAAAGAACAAATAGAACGTGATTTAGCGTATTATTCAGAAAAAATCGATAAAAAAGATGGTCCTGCTATGGCTTCTGGAGTATTATCTGTTTTGTACGCGCGCTTGGGTGACCGAGAAAAAGCATACGATTATTTTGTAAAATCATATTTGCCTAATAGTCGCCCTCCTTTTGGAGTTTTCTCTGAATCGGCAAACAGCAATAATCCTTACTTTGCAACAGGTGCAGGAGCTATGTTACAAGCGGTAATTTTTGGATTTGGTGGAGTTGAACAAACAGATATAGGCTTTAGGTATAATAAAGGTTTGTTACCTAAGCAATGGAAATCTTTAAAAATTATTGGTTTAGGTACCGATAATAGAACGATTAAGATTAATTAAAATTGTTGTTTTTTGTTGTAAATACAATGTTTCCTGTTGTCCAAGCGGGAAATGTTGTATTTTTTTTGCGGTATTTAGCATCAAATAAAATGTTAGGCAGTACTTGATGCTCTGTGATAAATTTGATAGTTGGGTTATGATATTTAGTTATTCGTAGTAATTTCTTGCTGCTTATATTTTTCTAATTGTTTTATCGACTGATACTTATAAAAATTTAACTTCCTTTTTTTAAAAGTAAACCTTCTTTTTTTTTGAATAATTCGCAATGATTTTGCAAAACTCAAACAGTTTTTGAAGTTTGTGTAACGTTTTTCGTCATTGAAAGAGAAAATTTTAATTATATCGATTTTTTTTACTAGTAATTTTTAAATTTTATTCATTTTTAGTATTAATTTATTGCGGTATCTATTTTAAAATCGAAAACGTTTTCGGCATAACGAAAACGTTATAGTTTGTGAAAATCCTAAATTTATCATAAAATTATAATTATGTTTGATAACTAATATTAAACAAACCAGTAAAACAAATTATTAACCAACTTATTTATTACGTATGAAAAATAGTCTAATTAAAGGCTTGATGTTGTTTCTGACGATACTTTGCACAAGCTTGACCTATGCTCAGGATGTGTCAGGTACGGTTTCTGACAGTAGCGGTCCTCTTCCAGGGGCTTCTGTGTTAGTAAAAGGAACAAAAAACGGAGCTCAAACTGATTTCGATGGAAAATTTACAATCAAGAATGTTGGACCTAATGCAGTCTTAGTTTTTAGTTACATTGGTCTAAAAACACAAGAGATAACTGTAGCCGGCAAAAGCACAATGAATGTGGTAATGAAAGAGGATTCAGCAGAGCTTAAAGAAGTTGTTGTAATCGGTTATGGATCTGTTAAAAAGAAAGATGCAACAGGTGCGGTTGATCAAATTAGCGCCAAAAAATTTGATAATGTAGCATCTCCTTCACCGGCACAACTTTTACGTGGTAAAGTAGCAGGTGTGCAGGTTACACAGTCAAGTGGTGAGCCAGGGGGAGCTATTTCTATTCGTGTTCGTGGTAACACCTCCGTAAGATCTGGAAATGGTCCTCTTATTGTTGTAGATGGTGTACCTCTTGATGGGGGAAATATCTCTGCTAGTGGAGACGGTTTACTTGGAGGGTCAACACCAAGGAATCCCTTAAATTTTGTTAATCAAAACGATATCGAAAGTATGTCTGTTTTGAAAGATGCTTCGTCTACCGCTATTTATGGTGCTCGTGGAGCAAATGGAGTAATTGTAATTACTACTAAAAAAGGAAAATCTAAAGAGCCTGAATTAGCTTATTCAACTTCGGTACAATTCAGTAAAATCGCTGGAGATTTTGGTGTAATGTCAGGTGATCAATTTGCCGCAGCAGGTGGAGATGACCAAAACTCAAGATCGTATAACTGGAAAGATGCTGTTTTAAGGTCAGGAATTACTAAAAACCATGATTTATCTTTCAGTAAATCAACAGAAAACTCAAATACAAGACTTTCTTTAAGTGCCACAGATACAGATGGTATTGTTAAAAATACTGGGTTAGGAAGATATACAGCATCTCTTTACAATTCTAATGACTTTTTTGGAGGAGCATTAAAAGTAGAAACAAGATTAATATATGCTGGTATCAAAGATCAAACTACATTGATTTCTAATGATGCTGGTTTTATTGGTAACATAATCGGATCAGCATTATACTGGAATCCAACTTCACCAATCTACAACCCAGATGGTACTTTTAACGTTATTAGTAACACGTTTTTGAATCCTGTTCAATTGTTAAACTCTTATAATGACTACACTAATACTAGTAAGTTATTTGGTAGTTTATCGGCAACCTACAAAATTAACAGCAATTTTAGCTACAAGTTTCTATTCGGTGTAGAAAATTCAACTTCTACCAGAAAGAGTCAATTGTTGCCAACTATGAATATTCAAGGAGATCAATTTCAAGCTACGGATCCTGCGGATAATACCGTTAAAAGAGGAACTGCTTTTATTTCGACACAAAATAAGTTCAATAGAACTTTCGAACATACTTTAAATTACAACAAAGAATTTACTGAGAATTTTGTATTCGATGCATTGGCAGGATATTCATTTTATGAATATGGTTTTGACGGATTTGGCTCTAGTGCAAAAGGATTCAATATCAATCAGACTAATTTAATTGATAATATGGAGGGTGCACTTTCCAGAGAATATAGAGTTTCATCTGGTCGCAACAAAGTTGATTTACAGTCTTATTTCGCTAGATTTAACGCTACCCTTATGAAAAAATTATTGGTTACAGGAACGATTCGTGTTGACGGCTCTAGTAAATTTGGTGCCAACAACAAATATGGAACGTTCCCATCCGTAGGAGTTGGGTATAAGTTTATAGAGGCAAAGTCAGGACTCGTGAATGATCTAAAACTTAGAGGAAGTTATGGTATTACAGGTAACCAGGAATTTGCTCCTAACTCAGCGGTATCGGCAGGTCAGTTTGGTTTAAATGGTACTCCGGTGACCGTGAATAATGCAAATCCAGATTTGAAGTGGGAAACTACTTCCTCTGTAGGAGCGGGAATTGATTTTGAATTATTAAATAACAGATTGACAGGTTCTTTGGATTACTATAATAAGAATACTACTGACCTTATTTTCCCTAATCAGCCAGATGGATCTCAGCCAGGGACTTATTTTCCTCGTTTGTTAAATGCAAAAGGCAATTTAATAAATAAAGGTTTTGAGATTTCATTGAACTACAAAGTTATGGAGTCAGATGATTTTACCTGGGATGTTTCAGGAAATGCGTCTTTTAACACTAATAAATTCACCAATTTTGCTGGTTTTGTACAAACCGGAGGTTTAAGTGGGCAAGGTTTATCTGGGGCTTACGCACAAGTTATAACAAATGACAAGCCTTTATATTCATATAATCTTTATGAGTGGAGAGGTTATGACGCTTCTGGAAATTCAATTTATGCTGATGCTGCTGGTAATGATACAGGGTTAGGTAATGCAGCTAAAAAAATTCTTGACAAGCAACCGTTACCGAAAGTGAATGTAGGTTTTTCTACAAGCTTTACGTATAAAAATTTCGATGCTTCAGCATCATTTTATGGAGCTTTTGGTCATTATATTTATAATAATACCTCTAACGCATACTTTTTCAAAGGTGCTTTCCTAGGAGGTAGAAACACTACCTTAGAGGCTGCAACATCACCGCAAGCACAAGGTGACCCGAATTCACCAAGTACTAAATACTTAGAAAAAGGTGATTTCTTAAGAATGGGCAACTTAACTTTTGGTTACACATTTAAAAATAATATGATTGAGAAATTAAGAATCAAATCAGCAAGGTTATTTGTTAACGGTTCTAATTTATTTATAATTACTAAATATTCAGGAACTGATCCAGAGGTTGATACTGACAAGTCTTTGAACGGTGTCCCTTCAGCAGGTATGGAATATTTATCTTACCCAAGAGAAAGAAGTCTTGGTATTGGACTTAATGTAACATTTTAATTATAAGACGATGAAAAGAATTAATATTATTAAAGGCATCTTATTGTCTGGTACTCTAGTACTAGGAATAAGTTGTACCAATCTCGAAGAAGAGGTATTGGATGGTTATGCAATTCCTGAGGACGCTAGTACCGGAGCCATCGATCCAGTGCAATTTTTAGCAACTTCGTATGAAGGTTTAAGAAACTTTCAGGGGCAAGGGACTATGTTTGCATTAAATGAAATGTCTTCTGATGCACTAGTTGGTCCTACAAGAGGTGGTGACTGGGATGATGCAGGTGTATGGAGACAAATTCATACGCATACTTGGGGACCAGATCACAATGAAGTACGAGGGGCTTGGAATCAATTATTATCCCAAGTTAATAACTGTAACTTAGTAATTTTTAGCGGTAGCGGAACGGCAAGTCAAAAGGCTGAAGCGCGATTTTTAAGAGCTTTTTATTACTACCATGTAATTGATTTATTTGGTCAAGTACCTTATCGTGAAGCTGGTGAGTCTTCTTTAGCAGATCCTAAGGTTTGGAGCAGATCACAAGCAACTGATTTTGTAATTCAAGAGGTAGAAGCTGTTCTAAGTGCTTTGCCAAATAGAACCGCTGGAAATGCCAATGTTGCAAATAAGGATGCAGCTCATTTTTTATTAGCTAAATTATATTTGAACAAAGGAGTTTTCACTGCAGAAGATGCTGCTGGGCCTTACACATTTGCACCAGCAGATATGACAAAAGTTGTACAAAATGTAGATGCTATAAACGCAAGTTTAGCACCTGACTACTGGGATAACTTTAAGCCAGATAATAATACTTCGCCAGAGATATTATTTTCTTCTAGAAATAGTCCAGGTAATGGAGGAAACATTCAATGTTTTTGGAGAATGGGTATGCACTACAACCAAACACCTGATGGATGGAATGGTTTTGCAACTGTTGCGGAATACTACGATAGATTTAATCCGAACGATAGAAGAGCAAAAAATGCTGACCCAGCTATTATTGCAAACTTCGGTAATCCTGTAGGTTTTCAAGTAGGTCAGGTTTATAAGCCAGGAGGGGCTGTTAAAGTTTTAGATAGAATTAAAACAACAGCTAATCCTAACGGGCAGCCTTTAGTATTTACAAAAAATTTGACTTTAATTACGAGTGGTGCTACTTTAGAGTCTGCAGGTATTAGAGCTCAAAAATATATTCCAGATGTGAGTAGTTTAGGTTCTCCAAACAATGATTTTGTTTTGATGCGTTATTCAGATGCGTTACTGATGAAAGCTGAGGCTATTTTGCGTGGGGGTACGGGAGTTAACGATGCGGCGAAATTTGCACAGTTAATCTCAAGAACAAATGTGGCTGGTACACTTCCAACTACTCTAGATGCAGTGTATGCAGAAAGAGGACGTGAATTGTGGTTTGAAGAGTATAGAAGAAACGACATGATTCGTTTTGGCAAATTTTTACAAGCAAGAGAGCTTAAAGCTTATGTTTCTGATAAAAAATATGCTTTATTCCCTATACCATCCGCTGCTTTATTTAATCCAAACTTAAAGCAAAACCCTGGATATTAAGAGTTGTTTATAATTAATTATTTTTTTGAGTTAGTCATAAAGAGGGTATTTATTACCCTCTTTATTTTTTTATAATTTTATTCGTTATTCTACTAATAATATATAAATTAGGCAATTCTAATACTTACAATTTTCTAATTCAATGTCAAAACCAATTATGTTAAAGCGCTTAGTTGCAAGCTGTATTCTCGCTGTTGCTTTTTTAAATTGTTCCGATAAGAAGCAAGGTGAAGAAGGGTTGTTATTCACTAAGATGAGTAGCTCAGAAACAGGAATTTCATTTCTTAATGAAGTAAAGAATGGAGCTGATATGAACATCTTTAAATACCGTAATTTCTACAATGGCGGAGGTGTTGCAATTGGTGATATTAATAATGATGGTTTTTCTGATGTTTATTTTACCTCAAATTTAGGACCTAATAAACTGTATTTAAACAAAGGTAATTTCAAATTTGAAGACATTTCCCAAAAGGCAGGTGTTGAGGGAAAAAAATCTTGGTCTACGGGTGTTGTAATGGTAGACTTAAATGCAGATGGTTTTTTAGATATTTATGTTTGTAATGCTGGAAATAACTTAGGCGATCAACAAAAAAACGAACTTTTTATTAATAACAAAAACGGAACATTTACAGAGAAAGCAGAAGAATACAACTTGGCCGATACTGGAATTACTACTCATGCTACTTTTTTTGACTATGATAAAGATGGAGATCTCGATGTGTATATCCTAAACAACAGTTTTATACCTGTAAGTAGTTTGAATTATTCAAATAAAAGGGAATTACGCGATAAAGATTGGGATGTTGCCGAAATTTTAAAAGGTGGCGGAGATAAATTATTACGAAATGACAATGGGAAATTTACTGATGTAAGTGCCGATTCTGGAATTTATGGTAGTCTCATTGGATTTGGATTAGGAGTTACTGTTGGTGATGTAAACGGTGATTTATATCCAGATATCTATGTTTCAAACGATTTTTACGAGAGAGATTATTTGTATATCAATAATAAAAACGGAACTTTCACTGAGGAAATTAAAGGATGGACTTCGCACATCAGTCAATCGTCAATGGGAGCTGATATGGCTGATATAAACAATGACGGTAAAGCTGATATTTTTGTAACTGATATGTTGCCTGAACCTGACGAGCGTTTAAAAACTACAACCAATTTTGAAAATTACGATTTATTTGTTCGTAAAGTAAATTTAGATTTTTATCATCAATACATGCAGAATACTTTGCAAGTCAACAATGGGGAAAATCAGTTTTTAGAAATTGCCAATTATGCAGGAGTAGCAAAAACCGACTGGAGTTGGGGTGCCTTATTATTTGATATGGATAATGATGGCTACAAAGATATTTTTGTGTGTAATGGTATTTACAATGACTTAACTAATCAAGATTTTGTTGATTTTTTTGCGAATGAGTTCATGCAAAAAATGGTGGTCACAGGTAAAAAAGAAGAAATTCAAACTATTATTAGTAAGATGCCAAGTACTCCTATTGCTAATTATGCCTACAAAAACAATAAAAATTTAACCTTTAGCAATCAGGCTACAAATTGGGGTTTGGATACGCCAAGTTTTTCTAATGGTGCGGCCTATGCTGATCTCGACAATGACGGAGACTTAGATTTGGTTGTAAATAATGTTAATATGGAAGCGTTTGTTTACCGTAATAACGCGGATAAAAATGCCAAAAACCAATATGTAAAAGTGAAACTAAAAGGGAACGGTCAAAATACTTTTGCAGTTGGTAGTGTGGTGGAGCTTTTCGCAGGATCTGAAGTCATCAGACAAGAATTGATTCCGTCCCGAGGTTTTCAATCGTCAATTGATTACACAATGACATTCGGAATTGGTGATAAAAAAATTGATTCATTGCGTGTTATTTGGCCAAATGGAACAACAGAAACCGTAAAAAAGATTGCTAAAAATGCTGTTTTGAATTTAGATATTGCTATAGCAAAAGGTACTTTTTCACCTAAAGCAAATTATCAAAAAACTCAATTTTCAGCTGTTAATTCCTCTTTTGTTGCGCACAAAGAAAATAATTTTATCGATTTTGATCATGAAGGTTTAGTCTCGAAAATGCTTTCGCAAGAAGGTCCTTCAATGTCTGTGGCGGATGTTAATGGAGACGGCAATGACGATGTCTTTATTGGTGGAGCCAAAGGACAATCTGGTAAAATATACCTCAATTCCGGAAATGGTAATTTTAAAATTTCTTCACAAAAAGACTTAGACCTCGATGCTGCTTTTGAAGATACTGCCGCAAGTTTTTTTGATGGTGATAATGATGGTGATGTTGATTTATTGGTTGGCTCAGGCGGAAACGAAAAAGCAGATCAAGCCAATTACAAGAACAGATTGTATTTGAACAATGGCAAAGGTGTTTTTACTCGAAGTGAAACTGTAATCCCTACCACTTCCAATAATGTTGCTGTTATTGCGGCTTACGATTTTGATCTAGATGGTGACACTGATGTCTTTATTGGTAGCCGAAGTGTTCCCGGTGTGTATGGTATTGATCCTAAACATTTACTTTTAGAAAATGATGGTAAAGGGAATTTTAGGAATGTGATAGATAAAAAAGCTTTTAAAATCAATAACATCGGAATGATTACCGATGCCATTTGGGAAGACATCGACAACGATTCTAAAAAAGACCTGATTTTAGTAGGTGATTGGACTGCACCAATGATTTTTAAAAATAACGGGCGCCGTTTGGTAGAATATAAATCGAATTTATCTACCTACACGGGATTTTGGAATTCGGTATCTTGTGTTGATTTGAATAATGATGGTAAAAAAGATTTAGTCCTCGGCAATAAAGGGACCAATACCTCTTACAAACCAAGTCAAAACAATCCTTTGAAATTATTCACTAACGATTTTGATAATAACGGCACAATCGAACAAATTGCAACTCGATCTATTAACGGGAAAGATTTGCCGATCAATTTAAAACAAGAATTAGCCAAGCAAATTCCGTCTATCAAAAAGAAAAATTTAAGCTACGCAGCTTATGCTACTAAGAATTTTCAAGATTTATTTAGCAAAGAAATAGTTGAAAACTCGATTCAGAAAACGGTTGCTTATCAAGAAAGTTGTGTGGCAATTAATACCGGAAATGGAAAATTTGTAGTTACCGCATTGCCTGCTCAAGTTCAATTTTCATCAGTGAATACCATTGCAACGATGGATGTAAATAACGATGGTTATCTCGATCTTATTTTAGGAGGAAATCAATACGAGTTTAAACCACAATACGGCAGACTTGATGCCAATTATGGTAGTATTCTTTTGGGGTCTAAAAAAGGAACTTTTATAAAAAGTAACAGCACTTCATCTGGATTTTTTGTGAGAGGCGAAATCAAAAAGATACAACTGATAAAAAATAAAAATAAAAAAACATTTCTATTAGCAGCTATTAACAATGATGTTCCAAAACTTTTCAAACTCAATGAATAATATTTTTAGACTCGCCATTGCATCACTTTTAGTTGTGAGTTGCACTAAAAAAGAGGGGCAATTGTTTGATAAATTGCCACAAGAAGAGAGCAATATTGCTTTTAAAAACGAATTGATACCGTCTAAAAATATTTCCATCTTAGACTATTTGTACTATTACAACGGCGGCGGTGTAGCTTTGGGAGACATAAATAACGACGGATTAGTCGATATTTATTTTACATCAAACCAAGGGAAAAACAAACTCTACCTGAATAAAGGAAAAAATAAGTTTGAAGATATCTCTGAAAAAGCCGGTGTGGAAGGCAATAGCGACTGGAATACGGGTACCGTGATGGCCGATGTAAATGGCGATGGTTACCTGGATATTTATGTTTGTGCGGTTGTTGGTATCAATGGTTTTGAAGGTCAAAACGAATTGTTCATCAATAATAAAGACAATACGTTTACGGAAAGTGCAACACAATACGGCTTAGATTTAGATAACTACAGTTCTTCTGCCGCTTTTCTCGATTATGATTTGGATGGCGATCTTGATATGTACCTGCTCAATCACGCGGTGCACAGCGAGCTTTCTTTTGGTAAAGCCGAAACACGCAAAAACAGAAGTTACGAATCAGGAGATAAATTATTTCGCAATGACAACGGTAAATTTATTGATGTAAGTGAACAAGCTGGCATTTTTGGTGGAGCGAATGGTTACGGATTGGGTCTAGCTGTTGCTGATTTTAATTTAGATGGTTATCCAGATATTTATGTAGGTAACGATTTCCATGAAGACGATTATTACTATTTGAACAATGGTGATGGTACTTTTACCGAGAGTCTCAAACAGTTTTTTGGGCATACTAGTCGTTTCTCTATGGGCGTTGATGTTGCCGATGTAAACCACGATGGATTTCCGGATATTCTAAGCTTAGATATGTTAGCAGAAGATGAAAAAGTCCTCAAAGCTTCCTTAGGTGATGACAATATGCAAATGCTAAAGTTGCGAACAGAAAAATTGGGTTATCACAATCAGTATGCGCGTAACATGTTGCAAATAAACCAGGCAGGAAAACATTTTACAGAGACCGCTTTGTTGAGTGGCATAGCAGCGACCGATTGGAGCTGGAGCACGCTCTTTGGCGATTATGATCAAGATGGCGAACAAGATATTTTTATAAGTAACGGTATTCCAAAGCGACCAAATGACTTAGATTATGTAAAATATTACTCTAACGATCAAGTCAAGAAAAAAATAAGCTCGACTAAATTGTTAGATAAAGAAGCTTTAAAGCGCATGCCAGCAGGAAATGTAACTAATTACGTTTTTCAAGGTGCTGCTGATTTGCAATACAAAAATAGATCTCAGGATTGGATAGAAAACGATTCAATTATTTCAAACGGTAGCGCTTATGCAGATCTTGATAACGATGGAGATTTAGATATTGTAACCAACAACACTAACGCTGTTGCATCGCTTTATATTAATTCGACCAATTCAAAAGCCAATTATTTAAAAGTAAAATTGCGTTTTGCGGGTAAAAACTCCTTCGGAATAGGAACTAAAGTAATTACTTATAACAAGGGTAAAAAACAATTTAAAGAGTTACAAACTACACGCGGATTTCAGTCGTCCTCAGAGCCTGCGATTCATTTTGGATTGGGTACTCAAAAAAGTATAGATTCGTTAGTAGTTATTTGGCCTGATAAAACTTTTCAAACGGTTAAGAATGTAAAAGTGAATCAAAGTCTTACTATTACCGCTAATAAAGACAGACGTGCGTTCAATTACTCGAAATTACAACCAACCGCACTGCCTATTTTTAAGAAAGTAGATGGTAATTTAGGTATTGATCATTTGCAACAAGAAAATGAGTATATCGATGTTTTGGTACAAAAATTAATCCCTTTTCAACGCTCTGATCGTGGCGCAGCAACTGCCGTGGGCGATCTAAACGGAGACGGGCTTGATGATATTTTCTTTGGTGGTGCCAAAGGAAAACAAGCAGCTGTTTATTTCCAAAACACAAATGGTTTCAGTTTGAAACAAGACAAGTTACTGGCAAAAGATTCAATTTTTGAGGATGCTTCGGCGGTTATTGGCGACTTTAATCAAGACAAAATCAATGATTTATTTGTTGTTTCAGGTAGCGGTGAAAACGCATCTGATTTGCAAGACCGTTTGTACTTAAATGATAATAAACAATTCAGCCCAGCAACACTTCCCAAACTGGCACAGAATGCCTCAACAGTTCAGGTTTTTGATTATGATAAAGATGGTGATTTGGATGTATTTGTAGGTAACAATTCGGTTACCAATAGGTTTGGTTCGATGCCTGATTGTTATTTGTTAAACAATAATAAAGGAGTTTTTACAGTCGTGAAAAATCCAGTATTTGAGAAAATGGGCATGGTTACAGCAGCCGTTTTTACCGACTTTAATGCTGATGGCACAACGGATATTATCGCTGTGGGTGAATTTATGAAACCAACTTTTTTAGCCAATAAAAATGGAAAATTTACCAATGTAACCGAAACTGTTTTTCCGGAAAAAAACAACGGCATATGGCAGGCAATTATTCCGTTTGATATTGATCACGATGGCGATTTGGACTATTTGGTAGGCAATTGGGGATTGAATTCTAAGTTCAAAGCTTCAACTACTTTCCCAATGAAAATGTACTACGATGATTTTGACAAGAATGGAACCTATGAAACCATTGTAACCATTGAAAAAAATGGTAAATACTACACCATTCATAGTTTAGATGAATTGGTAGAGCAATTTAGTGGTGTGCTCAGAAAGAAATTTAATACCTACAAATCATTTGCAGGAAAAACGGTCGAAGAAATTTTTGATCCTAAAATGTTAGCAAAAGGCGCTTTTTTTGAAGTGCATAATTTAAAGTCAGGGTATTTGAGAAATGACAAAGGCAAGTTTGTATTTGTTCCTTTTACCAATAAAATGCAGGTAGCACCAATTACCACTTTTGTAAAAGCGAAGTTTGATGCTAGTTCTAAACCAGCTGTATTTGCCGCAGGAAATTATTTTGGAGTGACACCGTATCACAGTAGGTTTGATGGTTTTTCTGGAGCATTGATTAAAAGTGATAAAACTATTTTCTTAGGCCATCAAATTGGTATCGATTTGACTAAAAAAGCAGTGAGACATTTGGATATGATTACGGTTAAAGGGAAAAAATACCTTATAGTTACTAGTACGAATACAAAAACAGCCGTGTATCAATTGCCTTTATTAAAAAATTAATATAATGAAACGACAACATCTTATTATATCTCGAAGTAAGTCCATGATGATTGGACTAGTTGTTATTTTAACAGCATTAAGTTCTTGCAAGAAAAAAGAAAGTATAGAAGTTACCACCGATGATTTTTGTGCAGCGGTCGATACCGTAACAGGCATAATGGTTCATGATATCTTTTCACCACCTGTGGCTAGTCGTATTTATGTGTACCCAAACGTTGCTGCTTATGAGATTATAGCGCAAAACAATAGCAATTATAACAGTTTACAAGGTCAGTTGAACGGTCTTGATTCAATCCCAGTTTTAGACCCAAAAAGTGGTGTCAACAAAAACTTGGCAGCCATAATTGCACACATGGAGCTGAGCAAGCAATTGATTTTTTCTGAAGAAGCACTCGAAAAATACCGCGACAGTTTGTACACTAAATGGAGTGATGAAAATTCCGAGGAGTTTGAAGCTTCTAAAACCTATGCCTTGAAAGTAGTAGAGCGTATTGCCGCTTGGATGGCCAAAGACAATTATAAGCAAACTAGAACTTTTTCTAAATATTCAGTAAATGCGGATGAGCCGGGCCGTTGGCAACCTACACCGCCATCATATATGGACGGAGTGGAGCCACACTGGGGAGAAATAAGAACTTTAGTAATGGATTCTGCGGCACAATTTAAGCCAAAAGCGCCATATCCTTTTTCAACGGATAAAAATTCTGCATTTTACAAAGATGCTCTAGAAACCTATCAAATAGGAAATACAATTTCTGAAAAATTACTCGCCATTGAAAAAAACAGAAAAGGAGTTATTCCTGAAGAGTCTGACATTGCTTCATTTTGGGATTGTAATCCGTATGCAACGGTGGTGCAAGGTCACATGATGTTTGCCAAAAAGAAAAACACACCCGATGCACATTGGATTAATATCACCAAAATTGCTCTCAAAAAAACAAAGGCGGATTTTGAAACTACTGTTTTTGCATACACAAAGGCGTCTATTGGTATTTTTGAAAGTTTTATCAGCTGTTGGAACGAAAAGTACCGAAGCAATGTCATTCGCCCAGAAACCTATATCAATCAAAACATTGATGAAAATTGGCGTCCGCAACTACAAACGCCTCCTTTTCCAGAATATACCAGCGGTCACTCTGTTGTTTCGTCTTGCTCTGCTATAATTTTGACTTCTATTTTCGGAGATAATTTTAGTTATGTTGATGATTCAGAGGTGCCTTTTGGCTTACCAAAGCGCTCTTTTAAATCTTTTCAACAAGCTGCAGATGAAGCATCAATTAGTAGGTTGTATGGCGGAATTCATTATCGTGCAGCTATTGAAAATGGAGTCGTTCAAGGTAAAAATATCGGAGATTTTATTACTAGTAAATTAAAAATGAAGACAAAATAATGAGTATTAAAAAGAAAATTTGGATTGGATGCAGTGTGTTTTTTACGGCTTTTTTAGGATGGTACTTTTTAATTAAACAATCAGATTATACCATTCATTTCAAGGTAGAAGCTGCACGAGCAACGGTACAACAAGGAATTAAAGAATGGGCAGCTAGTCGAGAACAAAAAGAAGGAGTGAAATATGTATTAACCCAAAAAAGCGGCTTTTCTCAAGTAAGTTATACCCTAACCCAAGGACAAAAACAAGTGGTTTACGATTGGGAAGTGGTTTCGAAGAATGATTCGGTTGTTTCCGTCAATGTTGGCATTACAGAAATAAAACAGAGTTGGTATAATAAACTGACAGTTCCTTTTTTTGAAACTGATTTTAAGAAAGAGCAGTTGGAAAAAATCACTGATTTTAAAAAAGGTCTTGACGCGCATCTTAAAAATTTTAAAGTAAAAATAGAAGGTCCGGGGAATTCTAATGAGGAATTCGTGGCATACATTGCTCTAAAAAGTGTAGTACAGGAAAAAGCCCAAACCATGATTGCTAATGATGCGATCATAACTGGATTTTTATACACAAACAAAATTAAGATAACAGGAAGACCATACGTTGAGGTAACCAATTGGGATCAAGAAAAAGAAACTCTTGAATTTAACTACTGCTTTCCGGTAGCAAAAAATACCAAGATAATTCCTCACAGTACGGTTAAATTTAAGACCTTGCCAGTAATCAAAGGTTTGAAAGCTACCTATTATGGGAATTTTAGAACGTCAGACCGCGCTTGGTTTGCCCTGCAAGATTATGCAGAGCGAAATAATTTACAGCTAGAACATAGTGTTTTGGAGCATTTTTTAGCTAATCCATTTAATGGTGGTGATGAACTAAAATGGGAAACAAAAGTGATTATTCCTTTTCAAAAAAAATAGCATAACTTTTTTACTTGTTTAATAGCAGTCGAAAACGTTTTCGGGTCTTCCGAAAACGTTTTTTTGTTTATTCTGTTTTTATTTGGCGATTTTAAAATTAAGTTTATGAAAAATTAACAAATTAAGCAACCAGAATGAATTTAAAAGTAAAATTAAGTTTTTGGCAAATTATCAATATGAATGTTGGTTTTTTTGGCATTCAGTACAGTTTTGGTTTGCAACAAAGCGCCGTAAACCCGATATACGACTTTTTACACGCTAGTCCTGATGAAATTCCAATTTTAAATCTCGCTGGTCCGCTTACAGGATTAATCATTCAACCCATAATTGGAGCAATGAGTGACAAAACTTGGCATCCAAGATGGGGTCGACGCAAACCTTACTTTTTTATTGGAGCGCTAGTATGCAGTTTGGCTTTGTTCTTATTTCCGTTTAGTAGTTCACTTTGGATGGCGGCTGGTTTACTTTGGATTCTAGATGTAGGTAACAACACTGCAATGGAGCCTTATCGTGCTTTCATAGCTGACACGTTGAATGAAGAGCAGCAACCTACCGGTTTTCAAGCACAAAGTTTTTTTACAGGCTTTGGGCAATTTTTAGCTTATATATCCCTGTTTTTGTTTCCAATAGTTTTCGTGGGTTACACGGGATCATTACCCACTTGGATTTACGCATCCTTTTTTCTAGGTGCAGTTTTGTCTATTACTTCTATTTGGTGGAGTATGAGCAAAACTCAAGAAATTCCGCCAACTCAGGAAGAATTAGCAGCTTTGAAAGCAGAACCTCTAAATGTTTTTTCACCTTTTATAGATATTTACAAAGCAGTTTTAGAAATGCCAAAAGTGATGTGGCAGCTGTTTTTGGTCTACCTTTTTCAATGGTATGCCATGATGTGTTACTGGCAAAATAACTCTAAAAGTATCGCACTTTCAGTTTGGAATGTTACACCAAGTAATCCTCAAGGATACGAAAAAGCGGTAGAGTGGAATGGGTTAATTGGTGCGTTTGGATTTATAGTGACTTTTTCAATTGCTTTTTATTTAGCCAAACTCGCTAAAAAACATGGTGCCAAAATGATTCATTTTGTCTGCTTGCTGTTTGGTGCAGTTTCGCTTTTGTGCTTTCCATTAGTCCAAAATCAATATTTGTTTTTTGCGGTTGTAATAGGTTATGGAATTGCATGGGCTAGCATGATGGGAATTCCTTATTTAATGGTAGTAGCGGTTATTTCAAAAGAGCGCTACGGAGTGTATATGGGAATCATAAACATGATGATTGTGATACCAATGATTATTCAAAACGTTTCTTTTGGATATGTGCTGCGTAATTTTTTAGATAATGATCCGCGCCAAGCCATAACATTTGCAGGAGTTTTACTTGTTCTAGCAGCATCATCAACTCTTTTAATTAAAGTTAATAAAAATAAGATTCTCGAATAATACAACGATTTATATAATGAAGAAAATAGACATTCTCTGTGTAGGCGAGGTTCTTGTTGATTTTATTGGTCATCAAGAAGGGGTGATGATAAACGAAACTAGAGACTATCATCGGTACTTAGGAGGTTCGCCTACTAACGTAGCGATGAATGCAACTCGATTGGGATTAAATACCATAATGGTTGCTACCGTTGGGAATGACGGTTTTGGGACTTATATTGCTGAGCGCTTGAATGAAGTAGGAGTAAACACTAATCATCTTTCTGTTTTAGATGACAAATCAACAAGTGTGATTTTTGTATCAAGGTCTGAAGGTACGCCTGATTTTATACCCTATCGCTCTGCCGATTGTTGTATTTATGAGCAACAAATCACCAAAGATATTTTGGCTAACACCACTATTTTTCACACCACTTGTTTTGCTTTGAGTAAAAATCCAGCTCAAAAAACCATCCTGAAAAAAGCGCAAGAAGCGTATGATTTGGGTTGTAAATTAAGCATCGATTTAAACTATGCGAGCAAGTTGTGGAAAAGCCAGAAAAAAGCCTTCAAAGTTATTGATGCGTACTGCCAATTTAATCCCTTGATTAAAATAAGCGAAGATGATATGCTACGACTTTTTGAAAAAGAATTGCCACATGAAGAAATTTTTAAATTTTTTCATGATAAAGGAGTCGATACTGTTTGCCTCACTTTAGGTAGTAAAGGGGTAAAGCTTTCGCAAAAAGGTCATCAAATTATTCAAATGCCAGCTATTAAAATTGATAAAGTAATGGACTCTACTGGGGCAGGTGATGCTTTTTGGTCGGGTTTCTTATTTGCTTATATCAAAGAAAAATCAACGCAAGAATGTTTAGATATTGCACTTAAACTGGCAGCTTTGAAATTACAAAATGTGGGTCGTTTGCCAGATAATATTAATATTCTTTCCAAACTATTATAAATATCATGCAGCACAATAGTCCTACAATTAGCAACGGAGTAATGCTCAATGTTTATCCAGATAGTATTGGGGTAAAACTGAGTGATTCTATCTCGATGCTTAAAATGACAGAGTTCAAAGATGTTTTTTCGTTGCTCTACGTTTTGCCAACCTTTTTTAATAGTGATTTAGATCGCGGTTTTTCTATTATTGATTACAATATCAATAAAGAATTAGTCTCTACAAATGATTTAAAAGAACTGGAGGAACTCAATATAAAATTAAAATTCGACATCGTTCTAAATCACCTGTCGGTCGCGTCTCCGCAGTTTAAAGATCTTTTGCAACATGGAAAAGATTCCAAGTACAAAGATTTTTTTATCAATTGGAATGAGTTTTGGCAGCACGACGGCGATTTAAATGAGGAGGGAATCCGAATTCCGAAACCAGAATTTCTCAATAAATTATTCATGAGAAAGTCAGGTTTGCCTATTTTGAAAGTTCGATTTCCTGATGGTTCTGACCAACCGTATTGGAACACTTTTTATCAGCAAATCACATACAATCCGATAACAACCGAAGATTTACAAGCGGTTCAAAATTTACCACAGGAGCAGTATGCAGATGTCTTGGCTGTAGCCAATGAGGCAATTGCAGCACAAAAAGACTTGGCAACTATTAATTTTAAAAATGCTGCTAATTTTAGCTCGCAAATTGTACAAATTATTGAGCAAAAGCGCTCTTACTTGGGGCAAATGGATGTAAATGGAGCTTCAGAATTGGTGTGGCAATTTTATAATGAAACTTTAGAAAAATTGAAGGATTACGGTTGTACAATTCTTCGTTTGGATGCCTTTGCTTATTTGCACAAGCAAGTAGGTGAATCCAATTTTTTTAATAAACCCGGTACTTGGGATTACTTAGAGCGAATCAACCAAATTGCTAAAAAAAATAATTTAATGCTATTGCCAGAAATCCATGCGGAATACGGCTTGCATTTGCATGACGAAGTAGCTACAGAGGGTTATTATATTTATGATTTTTTCCTACCAGGACTCACCTTACACACTATTGAAAATAAAAACAGTGGCGCCTTAAACCGATGGGCCAAAGAAATTGTTGCCAAAGGTTTTAAAACCGTGAACATGTTGGGTTGCCATGATGGTATTCCGGTTTTGGATTTAAAAGGAAAAGAAGTTAATGGCGTTTACAATAAAGGCTTGCTCGAAGATGCTGAAATCGAGTCGATCATGAATACAATCATGGAACGTGGCGGGCGTGTTAAAAATTTATACGATCCATCCGGCAAAAAAATCTCTTACTATCAAATCAACGCTACTTTTTATAGTGCTTTAGGCGAAGACGATCAAAAATTACTTTTGGCGAGAGCCATCCAGATGTTTGTTCCTGGAATTCCTCAAGTATGGTACTTGGATATTTTTGCTGGTAAAAACAATTATGCAGCGGCTGATGCAGGCGGTAGTGCCGGTCACAAAGAAATTAACCGAACTACAATTACTCTTGATGAGGTTAACGAAGGTTTGAAAACTACTGTTGTCCAAAAACAACTTGAAATTATTCGTTTACGAAATACCGCTCTTGCCTTTTCAGGACAAGTGCAAATTGACGATTCTGATGTCACAAAAATTGATATTAGATGGGTAAAAGATCAATCTGTTGCTCATTTAAAAGCTGATTTATTAACGCTAAGTTTTACTATTGAGCATCAAGAAAATGATGCAACGCACATCTTAAATTTTTAACTAAAAAAATATACGAGTTTAGACTATGAAAAAAAGTACAATCAAGTTAGCCATGTATCTCAATTATTTTGTGTTTGCCATCTTGCTCAACAGCGTGGGTATCGTGATTTTAAAAGCCCAATCCAATTATGGTGTTGATGAGGTGCAGGCCAGCGTTTTGGAGGCTTTCAAGGATTTGCCAATTGCAATTGTCTCGTTTTTTATTGCTTCTTTTTTACCTAGAATAGGTTATAAAAAAGCCATGCTTATTGGTCTGGCCTTGGTGACACTGGCGTGTATTGGAATGTATTTTGGAAATTCATTTGCTGCAGCAAAAATTTTATTTGCCACAGTGGGCGTTTCTTTTGCATTGATCAAAGTTTCGGTCTATTCCTTAATTGGTACCATTACAGATAATCAAAAAGAACACAACAGCTTGATGAGTAGTATTGAAGGTGTTTTCATGATTGGTATTGCCTTGGCTTACTTTTTATTCCCAGCCTTTAATTCTACAGCCAATCCTGATGCATGGCTAAATGTGTATTGGTTACTGGCGGGTAGTGCGTTACTCTCGTTTGTTTTTTTGTTTCTCGCCAAGTTTGAAAATCCAAAAGAAATAGCCGGTGTAAATCTTGCTGATGATTTTAAACAAATGTTCCAATTATTAGCCAAACTATTGACCATTGTTTTTGTAATTAGCGCCTTTTTGTTTGTCATGATTGAGCAGGGAATCATGTCGTGGTTGCCTACCTTTAATAACAAAGTACTTCATTTGCCAGAAAACATTAGCATCATGATGGCTAGTATTCTGGCGGTTTCGTTAGCGGTTGGTCGTTTATTGGCAGGTTTTTTAACTCAAAAAATAAATTGGATTTGGGTGCTAAGTTCCTGCATTGTTTGTGCCATGTTGATAGTAATTTTTGTTTTACCCAAAGCTGTTGGCTTGCAGGTAAATGAAGTGACAAGTTTAGGCGATATCCCTTTAATTGGTTTTGCATTTCCACTCGTAGGCTTGTTTATTGCGCCAATTTATCCGTTATTAAATTCGGTGGTTTTGAGTGCTTTGCCAAAAAGTTTGCACAGTTCAATGACGGGTTTAATTGTTGTTTTTTCAGCACTTGGTGGTACTTTAGGCTCCCGAGTGATTGGTTATTTATTTAAAAATCAAGGACCAGAAAATGCGTTTTATTACACATTGATTCCAATGGCTTTGCTTTTGATTTCATTTTTCATTTTAAAAAAATTAACGGTTAGGTCATGAAAATCTTATTGAATGTTGATCAGGTATTTAGTGCTTTATTAGCACAAGAAGATACCGATAAAGATAAAAAAATCACCAAAGACGATATTGGTCCGAAACGATTTGTATTGGTTGATGAAATTACGAAAAATGAAGTAGTCATTGAGGGTACCTATCATTTATCCAATTTATTACAAGAGTTAGCGGAGCTAAAAAACGTAAAGTCTGTTTTGGGAGAAGTCGATCTCAATCGAATTCAAGAAGATCCAGTCGAACGGATTTCAAGAAAAATTCGTGACGATTATTGGAATGAATTAACCCGAACTATTGATAAAAAAGGATTAGCTCAAATTCTTGAAGACGAAAAAACTTCAAGTGCTTTAGCAACGCTATATGTGGCAGCGACTGATGCTCAAGGTGTAGCTTATTTTAAAGATTTAGAAACTAAGTTTTCTAATTTTCAAGTAACGGTTTTACCTGAAGGATATTCAGTCGATCATGTTGCAACTTTAGATAAAAGTCCAGGTGTTTTGGCGCTTGCTTTACAGCAGAAATTATACAGTTTACAAGGGGTTCCTTTCGTAGTTCCTGGCGGTCGCTTTAACGAAATGTACGGTTGGGATAGTTATTTTATTGGTGTAGGGTTACTCATTGACAATCATTTTGAGAAGGCAATTGCAATAGCAGATAATTTTCAGTACCAGATAAAACATTACGGGAAAATACTAAATGCTAACCGAAGTTATTACCTAACACGCACGCAACCTCCATTGTATTCTTCATTGCTAATCGACATTACAAAAAAACGCGCCGTTCCCAAAGAGTGGTTGCGCTCTCATCTTGAAACGGTGATTTTAGAGTACGATTCGGTATGGATGGTGCAAGGAAATCGGCTTACACCTACAGGTCTAAACCGATATAAAGCCGATGGTGTTGGAATGCCTTTTGAGGTAGAACCAGGCCATTTTGACGATATTTTAGAACCTTATGCCAAAAAATACGGCTTGCCGATTCGCGAATTCGAGCAAAAATATTTAGAACGTACTTTAGTTGATGAAGATTTGGATGAGTACTTTGTTCACGATCGCAGTATGAGAGAGAGCGGGCATGATACTACCACTAGGTTTATCAATACTTGCGCCAACTTGAATTCGGTTGACGTCAATAGTTTTTTATACAAATACGAAAAAGATATTGCGTATTTGATCGCGACTCATTTCGAAGGTGTTTTTGAAACTGCTTCGGCTGTTTATACCACAGACGATTGGGAACAGAAAGCACATTTCCGAAAAGAAAAAATGAACGAGCTTTGTTGGAACGAGGCGGCAGGAATGTTTTTTGATTACGATTTTGTCAATAAAAAGCAATTTCCTTTTGAGTCAGCTACTACATTTTTTCCGCTATGGGCAGGCTTGTGCACTCAGGAGCAAGCCAAGCAATTGGTAGAGGTAGCGCTTCCGCAATTTTTACAAACGGGCGGAATTACAGGCAGCACAAAAGCAAGTAGCGCGAACCTTTCGGCAGATGCTCCACAACGACAATGGGATTATCCTTTTGGCTGGGCACCGCATCAAATGTTGCTTTGGGAAGGATTACTGCGTTACGGTTACCGCGAAAAAGCCAAAGAAATGGTGTACCGTTGGCTGTGGTTGATTACCAAAAATGCCGTCGATTACAACGGTACAATTCCTGAAAAATTTGATTTACAAATTAGTTCTCACAAGGTTTTTGCTGAATATGGTAATGTAGGGACCGAATTTAATTACATCGCTAAAGAAGGTTTTGGATGGGTTAATGCCTCCTATCAATACGGTTTACAAATTTTAACTCCAACCATGCGTGCCGATCTAAGTAAACAAATTTCGCCAGATTTGCTTTTTAAATAAATCGTATTTTGTAATTGCAATCTATTTTTTCATAACTTTATAGTTCACTAAATGAATAAGTTATGACAGTTGATCAAATTTTAAGCAGCAAAGGGAAAGAAGTAATTTCTATCCTATCGACTAATACGGTTTATGAAGCACTCACCGTGATGAGTGAAAAAAACATCGGTGCCATTCTGATAATTGAAGATGCCGTTTTAAAAGGAATTCTATCAGAGCGTGATTATGCTCGAAAAATTGTTCTAAAAGACAAGTCATCTAAAAAAACCTTGGTGAGTGAAATTATGGAAACCACGGTTATTACGGTACAACCTTCAGATAATTTAGACTATTGCATGGAGTTAATGAGCAGCAAACGCATCAGACATTTGCCAGTTCTTGAAAATCAAACTGTTATAGGGTTGATATCCATTAGTGATGTGGTAAAAGCCATCATCGAAATTCAAAAAGACACCATCAATCATTTGAATACCTATATTTCACAATAGGATCTTTTGCATAATCAATAAAAAAAGCCTCTGATTACAGAGGCTTTTTTTATTTTTAAGACTTGTTAATCATGCATTTTTAGAAAAGAATAGGATAAAAGCTGACTTTTTAAACCAAGTCTTCTATCTTTGTAGGCTAGAATAAAATCTAAAAAAAATGGACAAAAATAGTAGAAGAAAAGAAGCATTATTATACCACGCGAAACCAACGCCTGGAAAAATTCAAGTAGTTCCTACAAAGAAATATGCAACACAAAGAGACCTATCGTTGGCCTATTCTCCAGGTGTAGCAGAGCCTTGTTTAGAGATTGCAAAAGACATTAATAACGTTTATAAATACACAGCAAAAGGAAATCTTGTAGCAGTAATTACCAATGGTACTGCGGTTTTAGGACTTGGGGATATTGGTCCCGAAGCATCAAAACCTGTAATGGAGGGAAAAGGATTGCTGTTTAAAATTTTTGCCGATATCGATGTTTTCGACATTGAAATTGGGACAAAAGATATCGAAGAGTTTATCCAAACTGTAAAAAACATTGCCCCAACTTTTGGAGGTATCAACCTTGAGGATATTAAAGCTCCAGAGTCGTTTGAAATTGAACGTCGTTTGGTTGAGGAATTGAATATTCCGGTAATGCATGATGACCAACACGGTACAGCTATCATTTCATCTGCGGCTTTGTTAAACGCTTTGGAATTAGCTGGTAAAAATGCTGAGGATGTGAAAATGGTCGTGTCAGGTGCGGGTTCAGCTGCATTGGCGTGTGCTGATTTGTACGTTCTTTTGGGCGTAAAAGTCGAAAATATTTTAATGTTCAACAGTAAAGGTTTATTAACCAAAGACAATCCGAGTTTGTCTGAATTACAATTGAAATACGCAAAAGATATTCCGTCGATGTCATTGGCTGAGGCTTTGGTAGGATCGGATATTTTCTTGGGTCTATCAACAGGAGGTTTAATGTCGCCTGAAATGTTATTGACCATGGCAGACAATCCTATTGTTTTTGCAATGGCCAATCCAGACCCTGAAATTGATTATAATGTTGCCCTCGCTACGCGCAAAGATGTAATTATGGCCACAGGAAGATCAGATTTTCCTAATCAAGTAAATAATGTTCTTGGGTTTCCTTACATTTTTAGAGGAGCGTTAGACGTGCGTGCTACCAAAATTAACGAAGCTATGAAAATGGCTGCCGTAAAAGCTTTAGCACTTTTGGCAAAAGAGTCGGTTCCAGAGCAAGTAAATGTGGCTTATGGCGCTACAAAATTAGTGTTTGGTCGCGATTATATTATTCCAAAACCATTTGATCCACGTTTGATCTCGATTGTGGCACCGGCTGTAGCCAAAGCTGCTATGGAATCAGGCGTAGCACTTAATCCGATTACAGATTGGAAAAAGTACGAAGACGAATTGAACGATCGTTTGGGTAACGACAATAAAATGGTGCGTTTGATTACCAATCGCGCTAAAATGGATCCAAAACGAATTGTATTTGCAGAAGCAGATCATTTGGATGTATTAAAAGCAGCTCAAATTGTACACGAAGAAGGTATTGGTTTCCCAATTCTTTTAGGAAATAAAGAAATTATTTTAGAGTTGAAAGAGGAAATTGGTTTTGATGCTGATGTTGAAATCATTGATCCAAAAATCAACGAAGAAAAAGAGCGTAGAAATCAGTTTGCAAACACATATTGGTCTTCAAGACAAAGACGAGGTATTTCGTTACTTGATGCTCAAAAATTAATGCGTGAGCGCAACTATTTTGCAGCAATGATGGTGAATGAAGGCGAAGCTGATGCTTTGGTTACGGGACATTCAAGAAGTTATCCATCAGTTGTAAAACCAATGATGCAGTTAATTGATAAAGCGCCTGGCGCTTCAATCATTGCAACTACAAATATGATGATGACCGCACGTGGACCAATGTTCTTGGCCGATACGGCAATTAACATCAATCCTTCGGCTGATGATTTGGCTAAGATTGCAGTAATGACCGCTAAAACAGCTAAGATGTTTGGTGTAGAGCCTGTAATTGCAATGGTTTCGTTCTCTAATTTTGGATCGTCACCAAGTGATAGTGCAGCAAAAGTGCGCGAGGCGGTAGCTTATCTTCATAAAAATCATCCAGACATGATTGTTGATGGTGAAATTCAAGTAGATTTTGCGCTTAATGCAGAGATGCTTTCAGCTAAATTTCCGTTTTCTAAATTAGCAGGAAAAAAAGTAAATACTTTAATTTTCCCTAACTTAGATGCAGCTAACATCACTTATAAATTGTTGAAAGAATTGAATAAGTCTGACTCCATAGGGCCAATCATGCTAGGAATGGGCAAACCAGTTCACATTTTCCAGCTGGGTGCAAGTGTAGAAGAAATGGTTAATATGGCTGCAATTGCAGTTATTGATGCACAAGAAAAGGAGATGAAAAAAAGCAAATCCAATTCAATTAAATAAGCACCAAATAATTAGCATCTGTTAAAGTGCCGTTTTCGGTTCAAACAGATGCTAATTTTTTTATATTTGACACAATTTTAAACCGTCATGATAGCACATTTACAAGGAAAACTAGTCGAAAAGTCGGCAACACACGTAATTATCGACTGTGGCGGCGTGGGCTACCATGTTAATATTTCGTTGCACACCTATTCGTTACTGCCAACCAATGATTTGATAAAGTTGTATACGCATTTGCAAATTAAGGAAGATGCGCATACGCTTTTTGGTTTTATGGAAAAATCAGAGCGCGAAATTTTCAGACTTTTATTATCTGTTTCCGGAATTGGTGCTGGTATCGCACGTACGATGCTTTCGTCATTAAATCCCAAACAAATTACCAATGCAATTGCTTCAGGTGATGTAGGAACCATTCAATCTATTAAAGGAATTGGTAGTAAAACTGCGCAACGCGTGATCCTTGATTTAAAAGAAAAAGTGCTCAAATTGTTTGATTTAGATGAAGTTTCAATGTCGCAAAGCAATACAAATCGTGATGAGGCGTTATCAGCTTTGGAGGTGTTAGGATTTGTGCGTAAAAGTGCTGAGAAAGTCATCGAAAAAATTGTTAAGGATGATCCCGAAGCTTCTGTAGAATCCATCATCAAACAAGCGTTAAAAAACCTATAATAGTAGTCAAGAAACCAGCGATATATGCATAAAATTTGTACTTTTTTACTTGTTTTATTTTGTGGATTTTCAGTCCATTCTCAAGTAGAACAAGTGGCTCAGGATACAGTTAAAACTGGGTTTTCTGTTGGAAAAATTCAATTAAAAAACCCACCAAGTATTCGTTCTGCTTACACCTATGATCCTGTTACAGATCGTTATGTTTATACGAGTTCTTTAGACGGTTTGTCTATAAATTATCCCATTTTCTTAACACCAAAAGAATACGAAAAATTGATTCTTAAGGAATCAATGAGGGATTATTTTAAGAAAAAAGTTGACGCTATTGAGGGTAAAAAAGAAGGTAGCGACTTGGCTAAAAAAGATCTTTTGCCTCGCTACTACGTTAAATCAGGCTTGTTTGAATCTATTTTTGGTAGCAATACTATTGATGTTAGACCTACTGGTTCAATTGAAATGGATTTAGGAATACGTTACACCAAACAAGACAATCCTTCATTTTCGCCTCGAAACAGATCTAATTTATCTTTTGATTTTGATCAACGTATCAGCATGAGTTTAATGGGTAAAGTAGGAACCCGATTGAATGTAAATGCTAATTACGATACGCAATCTACTTTTGCTTTTCAAAATTTAATTAAACTCGATTACGCTCCAACCGAAGACGATATTATTCAAAAAATTGAAGTGGGTAACGTGAGTATGCCACTTAACAGTTCCTTAATTCGTGGCGCACAAAGTTTGTTCGGGGTAAAAACCCAATTGCAATTTGGTAAAACAACGGTAACGGGTGTGTTTTCTGAGCAAAAATCTCAGACTAAAAGTTTAGTAGCACAAGGCGGCGGTACGATTGAAAATTTTGAGATGTTTGCCTTAGATTATGACAGTGACAGGCATTTCTTTTTATCGCAATACTTCAGAAATAGATACGATAAAGCTTTAGCAAATTACCCATTTATTGACAGTAGGGTACAAATTTCGAGAATAGAAGTTTGGGTAACCAATAGGCAAAATAGAGTAACTACTACTAATAATAACTTGCGTAATATTATCGCGTTACAAGATTTAGGAGAAGGGCAGCTGTCTGACACACCGGATACTGAAGTTGTAGTTTTAAATCCATCAACAGGAATCTTTAATAATCCGGTAGATACGCCTGCCGACAATACGAATAATGATTACGATCCTGCACAAATTAATGCTGGAACGGGTTTGTTAAATCCAAATATTCGTGAAATTGCTACAGCCAATTCTGGTTTTAATAGAACTGTAAACGAAGGACAAGACTACTCTAAACTTGAAAATGCTCGTAAATTAAATCCAAACGAATATACCTTTAATCCGCAATTAGGTTTTATCTCTTTGCAACAACGTTTGGCTAATGATGAGGTTTTAGCAGTAGCCTATCAGTATACTATTGGTGATCAAGTTTACCAAGTTGGAGAGTTTGGTAATGATGGGGTAGATGCTACTGTAGTTACAGGGAATACGCCTGCAACACAAGCCATTATTTCGCAAAGTTTGATTTTGAAAATGCTGAAAAGCAATTTGACAAACGTGACCAACCCGGTTTGGAATTTGATGATGAAAAATATTTATCAAATTCAGGGAGGGTATCAACTTACTCAAGAGGATTTTAGATTCAACATTTTATACACAGATCCATCACCATTAAATTATATTACAGAGGCAAATGGAACTCCATTTCCTGCCAACCCAACAGCTGAAAATAAAGTAGCCGAAACACCATTATTGAAGGTTTTTAACTTAGATAAATTAAATTATAATAACGATCCCCAAGCAGGAGGTGATGGTTTTTTTGACTTTTTACCGGGATTAACAATTGATGCACAAAATGGTCGTATCATGTTTAGTACTAAGGAGCCTTTTGGAGAGTTGCTTTTTAAAAAATTATCCAATCCGAATAGTGGTGAAAACTATAGCAATCCTTCAACTTATAATGAAAATCAGCGTAAATATGTATTTAGAAGCATGTATCGCAGTACGCAAGCGGGCGCTTTACAAGACAGTGATAAAAACAAATTTTTATTGCGCGGTAAATACAAATCTAACGGAAATGATGGAATTCCTATTGGTGCTCTAAACGTTCCTCAAGGATCAGTAGTGGTAACCGCCGCTGGACGAGTATTAGTGGAAGGCGTTGATTATAGTGTGAATTATCAATTTGGTAGAGTACAAATTTTAGACCCATCTTTGCAAGCCTCAAATACGCCAATAGAAATTTCATTAGAAAACAATTCTATATTTGGTCAGCAAACCAGACGTTTTATGGGATTTAATGTGGAGCATAAAATTTCGGATAATTTTGTAGTAGGTGGTACTTTCTTAAAAATGTCAGAGCGTCCTTTTACACAAAAATCAAGTTTTGGTCAGGAGTCAGTAAACAATACCATCTTCGGTTTTAATACCAATTTTTCTACCGAGGTGCCGTTCTTTACACGATTAGTAAACAAACTGCCTAATATTGATACTGATGTTCCTTCAAATTTATCTATAAGAGGTGAAGTTGCATTCTTAAGACCAGACACTCCAAAGGCTGATCAATTTGAAGGCGAATCTACCATTTACGTAGATGATTTTGAAGGCTCACAATCTACCATTGATTTAAGGTCACCTTTTGCTTGGAGTTTGGCCTCGGTGCCAGAGCGTAATACAGCAAGTCGTTATGATTTTGGCGGAAACGCTACCGATTTAAGATATGGTTTCAAGCGAGCAAAGTTGGCTTGGTATGCTATTGACCCAATTTTTTACACCCAAAAACCCGCAGGTATATCAGATGATGATTTATCATTTAATAAAACCCGTCGTATTTTTAGTAGAGAATTATATCCTCTTACTGATATCGCTCAAGGGCAAACACAAGTTATAAATACTTTAGATTTAACTTATTTCCCTACAGAGCGAGGACCTTACAACAATGATTCAAATTTTGCTACCAATCCAAGTGACAACTTTGGGGGAATCATGCGCTCTTTGAATTCCACCAATTTTGAACAAGGAAATGTAGAGTATATTCAGTTTTGGATTCTAGATCCGTACGTTGGTAACGGTCCTGCACCGCAATCTAATACAGGCAAAATTTATTTTAACTTAGGCGAAATTTCTGAGGATATTCTAAAAGACGGTCGTAAGCAATATGAGAACGGTTTAGGTACTGATCAACTTTTGGTGAACCCAAGACCCATTTGGGGAGACGTACCAGCATCACAATCGTTAATTTATGCTTTTGATACCAATACAGCTAATAGAAGAATTCAAGATATTGGTTTAGACGGTCTATCGAATGATTTAGAAGCTCAAGTGTATACTAATTTTGCATCAGAACTAGACCCTGCAGCTGATGATTATCGTTTTTATTTGAATGCAAATGGCGGAATAATAGATCGTTACAAACAATACAACGGTACTGATGGCAACTCTGCCGTAGATATTAACGATGCTAACCGTGGTGCTACAGCTGCTCCTGATGTTGAAGATATTAATCGTGACAATACAATGAATACCATAAATGCCTATTACGAGTACAGTATAGATGTGCAACCGGGTATGCAGATTGGTCAAAATTACATCACAGATATTCGTAACACACAAGAAACTTTACCAAACGGTTCTACAACTTTGGCACGATGGATACAGTTTAAAATTCCGGTTTCGCAGCCAGAAAACACAATTGGAAGTATTTCTGATTTTAGATCGATACGTTTTATGAGAATGTTCATGACGGGTTTTAATGAAGAAGTTACCGTTCGTTTTGGAGCGCTAGATTTAGTTCGAGGAGAATGGAGAAGGTATACCAATACACTTGACTTTAATGATACAAATCTTGCTGACGATAATACCATTTTAGATGTTTTGGCGGTAAATGTCCAAGAAAATAACGAGAGATGCCCAATCAATTATGTAGTTCCGCCGGGAGTACAAAGGGAGCAATTGTTTAATAACAATACCATCATCAATCAAAACGAACAATCGCTGGCATTAAGAGTTTCGGGGAATGGATTAGAGCCACAAGATTCAAGAGCAGTATTTAAAAACGTAAGTATTGACATGCGTCAGTTCAATAAACTTAAAATGTTTTTACATGCTGAGTCTTTACCGGGTGAGATTAGTTTACAAGATGGCCAAATGAGTGGTTTCATTCGTTTTGGAAACGATTTTAATCAAAACTTTTATCAAGTAGAGATCCCTTTAAAAGTTACACTTCCAAATGGGGTATCTAATTCTGATTGTACACCTTTAAACGCAGAGGCTGTTTGGCCTACAGAAAACGAAATCGACTTGCCACTAGATTTATTGACTAAGTTGAAAATTCTGGCCATGAGTATTGACCCCACAACTTTACCACTTGATGGAGTTTATTATCCTGACTTAGATCCTTCAAAACCTGATGGTGATGGTAGTGCTAATTTGCGAATTGGTATTAAAGGGAATCCAAATTTTGGTTTGGTACGCACCTTAATGGTAGGGGTTAAAAACAATGATTTACGAAACGATATTCAAGGCGAAGTTTGGTTTAACGAATTGCGCTTGGCTGATATGGATAACAAAGGCGGGATGGCCGCTGTACTTAATATAGATACTAATTTTGCTGATTTTGCAACTGTTTCGGCAAGCGGAAGAAAAAGTACAATTGGCTTTGGTACTTTAGAGCAAGGACCTAACGAACGCAGTCGCGAAGATGTGCAGCAGTACAATATCGTTACTAATGTAAATATGGGTAAATTGCTTCCGCAAAAATGGGGAGTGAATTTACCATTTAATTATGCCGTTGGCGAGGAAACGATTACGCCAGAATACGATCCTTTTAACCAAGATATTAGATTAAAACAACTTATTGCCGAAACGCCGGAACAAAACAAAAAAGATAACATTCGCAATCGCGCAATTGATTATACCAAACGAACTAGCATCAATTTTATTGGAGTTCGAAAAGAGCGTCAAGCTGAGCAAAAACAACATGTATATGACATCGAAAATTTTACTTTTTCGCAATCGTATAATGAAGTAGAGCGTCATGATTTTGAAATAGAAGAGTATGTTGATCAGCAGGCTAATTCATCCATTGATTATTCTTATGCGTTCAAATCAAAACCTGTTGAGCCTTTCAAGAAAAATAAAATGATGCAAAAAAACAATTATTGGAAAATGTTGAGTGATTTCAATTTCAATTACTTGCCTTCTACAATCAACTTTAATACTAATATCAACAGGCAATACAACCGTCAGCAATTTAGACAAGTAGAAGTAGAGGGTATCGGCTTAGACCCATTGTACCGACGTAACTTTGCTTTCAATTATCAATACGGTTTTAATTATAATTTGACTAAGGCATTAAAATTAAATTATACCGCATCGTCAAGTAATATTGTCAAAAATTATCTCAACGAAAATAACGAACCTATTGACAGTTTCACAATTTGGGATAGTTATTGGGATATGGGTGATCCTAATCAGCACCTGCAACAGTTGGTTTTAAATTATGAAATCCCAATTAATAAAATTCCGCTGTTTGGTTTTGTAAAAGCGAATTATACCTATACCGGTGATTACAGTTGGCAGCGTACCTCAAATGCGTTGTCACAAATTAGTATTGACGGCCAGGATTTCAATTTAGGAAACACGATTCAAAATGCAGCATCTCATAATATTAACGGAACATTCAATATGGAGACGCTTTATAAATATTTGGGTTTATCTAAAACAGCCAAAAAACCAGTTGCTAAACCTAAAACCGCTATTCCTAAACCTGGAGAAAAAATAGTTAATACAGCTCCAAATGTTGCCGATAAAAAGAGTCCATTTGTAGATGGTTTACTCGGAATTTTAACCAGTGTAAAAAACATTCAAGTAAATTATACGCACAATAGCGGAACTGTTTTACCAGGATACACACCAGGAGTTGGGTTTTTGGGTTCGTCTAGACCATCACTTGGGTTTATTTTTGGAAGCCAAGATGATGTTCGTTTTGAGGCAGCCAAGAATGGTTGGTTAACCACATACCAAGATTTCAATCAAAATTACAGCCAGGTCACTAATAAGGTTTTAAAGGCTACTGCCAATGTTGATTTGTTTCCAGATTTTAAAATTGATTTAACATTAGATAGGTCTTATTCGGATAATTTCTCAGAACAATATGATGTTTCTAATGGAATATATAATGCAAGATCTCCATACAATACAGGGATTTTTTCAATATCTACAGTATTAATAAAAACTTCTTTTGCAACTAGCGATCAAAATAATTCTAGTGCTTTTGATGATTTTAGAGCCAATAGGTTAACAGTAGCGAATCGTTTAGCGACGGAGCGCGGAATTGATATTACCAATCCCGCCAATCTTGATCCGGAAGGGTTTCCTAGAGGGTTTGGTAAAAACAATCAAGCAGTGTTATTACCCTCGTTTTTGGCTGCTTACAGTGGTGGCAATGCAACTGATGTTTCTCTAGGAATTTTTAGAAGTTTTCCAATACCAAACTGGGCCATTAAGTACAACGGATTGATGCGTTACGAAATTTTCAAGAAAGCTTTTAAACGTTTTTCATTGCAACACAATTACCGCGCATCGTATACAATCAATGCTTTCCGTTCTAATTTTGAGTTTGATAAGGATCCTGCCGGTTTAGATGCCAGCGGAAACTTTTTTAACAAAACGATCATGTCTAATATCAACTTGGTGGAGCAATTCAATCCGTTAGTTCGTATGGATTTTGAGTTGAAAAGTTCGTTAAAAATTCTAACCGAAATTAAAAAAGATCGCGCTTTGTCAATGAGTTTTGATAATAATTTGTTGACAGAAGTTAAAGGTGTAGAGTATGTTGTAGGGCTTGGATATCGTTTTAAAGATGTAATATTCTCATCGCGCTTGGCTGATAATCCGACCGGAATCATCAAAAGTGATATCAATTTAACAGCCGATGTAACTTATAGAAACAATGAAACATTGGTGCGCTACTTGGATTACGACAACAATCAATTAGCAGGAGGGCAAAATATTTGGACAATCAAACTTAAAGCAGATTATGCATTTAGTAAAAACCTAACAGCTATTTTCTATTACGATCACTCGTTTTCTAAAGCGGTAATTTCAACAGCATTTCCATTAACAAACATTAGATCTGGATTTACACTCCGATATAATTTTGGAAATTAATTTTTGAAATCTGATCAGAATTTCTGTAGAAGATTGTTACATTTGTCTCATAAAAAATCAATTACTAATAACTATTTATCAATTACAAATTAGATGAACATACCAGCAAATTTAAAGTATACAAAAGATCACGAGTGGGTTAGTATCGAAGGCGATATCGCAACAGTAGGAATCACTGATTTTGCACAAAAAGAATTAGGAGATATTGTATACGTTGAGGTGGAGACTTTAGATCAAACACTTGAAAAAGACGAAGTTTTTGGAACGGTTGAAGCTGTAAAAACGGTATCGGATTTATTTTTGCCTATAGCAGGTGAAATTATCGAATTCAACGATGCGCTTGAGAGCACTCCAGAAAGTGTAAATTCAGATCCTTACGGTGCAGGTTGGATGATTAAAGTGAAAATTGCAAACCTTGACGAAGTAGCTACTTTGCTTTCAGATGCAGATTACAAAGCATTAATTGGTGCTTAAAAACATTTATTTTTTCAGCACAATAATTTGGGCTGCAATTATATCTGTGTTTTGCTTAGTCCAATTTAAAAGTGTTCCATTAGGAACTGTATCGCATTTGGATAAAGTAGTTCATGCATTCTTTTATTTTGTGCTTACATTTTTGTTGCAATTATTTCTTAACGAATCGAAGGCCAATTGGTCAAAGAAAGTAGTAAAAACTTATTCCTTTGTAAGTGCTATTTTATTTGGAATAGTCATCGAGTTAGTGCAGGAGACTTGTACAGCAACAAGGCATGCCGATGTATTAGATGTATTAGCAAATACTACAGGAGCATTACTTTCTATAGGAGCATATTCGATGTATGAACGTATCAAATTAAAACATAAGTACTAGTTACGAATTGAAATCCCGCTTCGGCGGGATTTTTTGTTTTGTGCTGTTTTTTTAGAAAATAAAATTCATCGTTTTTTTTATCCTCCGTATTGATTATTACAGCTAGACGCTAACCTTATGTAAAGATAAAATGTATTTTTGTAGAACTAAGCACAGCTTTCCAAAAACCAAAAAAATGGACATCAAGAATTATTTAGACAGCACCTATTTAAAAACAGCTTTGCAGGCAGGAATTTCTGAAGAGCAAAATGATCTATTGGTAGTAAACTGTATTCAAGAAGCAATCGATGAGCAATTCAAGCTCGTTATGATTCGTCCAGAAAAAGTTTCATTGGCATACCACATGCGAGCAGACCAAGAATCTCAAATAAAAATAGGAACTGTAATTGATTTCCCAGGAGGTAAAGCAAGCATTGACGAAAAATTAGATGAAGCCAAAGACGCTATTGCTGCAGGTGCTGATGATTTAGATTTTGTATGCAATTACCAAGCGTTTAAAAATGGGCAAGTAGATCTCATAAAACGTGAAATACTCCTTGGTACACAATTGGGTTTAACGCATCACAAAGTGGTAAAATGGATTATTGAAGTCGCGGCACTCACCGATAAAGAGATCATTCAAATTTGTAGTTTGATTAAAAATGTGGTTGTAAAACATTTTAATCAAGAACAATTGGCTAGTGTTTTTGTAAAATCGTCAACAGGTTTTTTCAAAACCCAAGATAATTTGCCAAATGGAGCGACTGTGGCTACCATAAAAATGATGTTAGAAAATGCAGCACCTTTGCCTGTTAAAGCGGCAGGTGGCGTAAGGACTTATCAAGAAGCGGTAGCGATGATTGACCTTGGGGTAAAGCGAATAGGGACTTCGGGAGCTAAAGAAATTGCCTCAGGTCAAATAACCAAAGATGAATATTAAAAATATAAATACCACCCGCATGAATAAAATTTTAGTAGTAATAGCTCTTTTGGGTACTATTTTCTTTACTTCAGCACAAGAATCTAGCCGAGTAAATCCTCAAGAAGATGCTACTGCAGACCGCTTTCCTGTTTTTACTAATTGTCAAAATTTTCAGGGAGAACAATTAAAAAAATGTTTTTACGATCAAGTACAAGATTTTGTGAATGTTAATTTTGTGGTACCACAAGACTTGATTCAAAATGATTTTAAAGGTAATGTAAAGGTATTGTTTGAAGTGAATGCTGACGGTGTTTTCAAAGTTATTTATACTGATGCCGTTAATGAGCAATTATTACAAGAAACCAAACGTGTGTTTTTGTCTATGCCAAAAGTTTCGCCTGCTACTTACAATGGAAAGCCTACTTATTCAAGGTTTACGATGACAATTCCGATTCCGCTTCAATCTAGAACTGAAACAGTAACAAGTATAAAAGCTGTGTTACCTAATGTGGTAAAAAAAGAGGTTGTACTTACTGAATTGGATAGTATTGTGTATAAAAAATTCGATAGTCCTGAGTTTGAAAGCAATCTTAATATTCCCTTTTCTCATAGTTATTACGCGCAGTTTGATGCAGCGATGAACCAAATGGGTAGTAATAATCACACGGCCTCTAAGCCATTTACCTATGCTCAAGTAGCTAAATATTATGATTTTAAGTCTGTTAATCAATCTTTGCAAAAGAATACAAAAAGTTGGTGGGCAAAGAAATTGTGGAACGAAAATTTAGTACAGATAAAAGGCGAAGATTACTGGTTTACGTTAAATCCGATTCTAGATTTGCAAGTTGGTAGCGCTTCAGATAGTAAGGCATCATACACTTATACCAATACAAGAGGAATTAATTTTAGAGGAGGTTTGGGTAAAAACCTTCATTTTACCACTACAGTTTTTGAAAGCCAAGGTCGTTTTGCGGATTATTACAACAACTACGCCATTTCTATTCGTCCTGACGGAGGAAATCCAGCAATCATTCCAGGAATAGGAATTGCTAAAGAATTCAAGGCTGATGCTTTTGACTTCCCTTCGGCAGATGCTAATTTGACTTTTACGCCAAGTAAATACCTAGACATGCAGTTGGGCTACAGCAGAAATTTTATCGGTGATGGATATCGCTCTTTGTTAGAAAGTGACGGTGCCAGTCCTTATCCTTATTTTAAATTAAACACCAATTTTTGGAAAATTAAATATACCAATACCTATATGTGGTTGAAAGACGTGCGACCTGAGGTGACTACCGAGAGGACTTATGCAACAAAATTCATGGCTAATCATTATTTAAGTTGGAATGTTTCCAACCGACTGAATTTAGGTTTTTTCGAATCGGTAGTGTGGACTAATACAAACGATCGTGGATTTGATGTGAACTTTGTAAATCCTATAATATTCTATCGTTCGGTTGAGTTTACGTCATCTGCGCGAAGCGGAAACGCTATTCTAGGACTGACTTTTAAATACAAATGGAACAATGCCATTAATTTTTATGGGCAGTTTATTTTAGATGAATTCTCGCTTGGCGATGTGAAAGAAGGAGATAATAGTTGGAAAAATAAGTATGGTTACCAAATAGGTGCTAAATATTACAACGCTTTTGGTGTTAAAAATTTATTAGCTCAAGTTGAGTATAATCACGTAAGGCCTTATGTTTATTCGCACAGTGCTGTGATTACAAATTATGGTCACAACAATCAAAGTTTAGGACATCAATGGGGTGGTAATTTTAGGGAGCTAATCGGAATTGCTCGTTACCATCAAGGTAGGTTGTTTGCTGATGCAAAAGTTATTTTGGGTACTCGTGGATTTGATTTTAATACTGCAACCGACTCTTTTAATTACGGAGGAAATATTTATAAAAATTACGACGATCAAAGACCTTTTGATTCTGGTGTAAAAGTTGGTCAAGGAAACAAAACAACAGTTTTTATCGCTGATCTTCAAGCGGGCTATTTAATTAATCCCTCAACTAATTTAAAGCTATTTGGTAGTTTGATTTATCGAAGTTTTAATCCTGATGTTGATACTGTTACCACCTTCAAACAAAATACAACTTGGTTTAGTATGGGGGTTAGAGCAGATATTTTTAATTGGTATTTTGATTATTAATCGCTACCGTATTGATTTTTATACTTTTTTGTGAATTGTTTTTTGTCAAATCCCTTTTGTTAGTCTACTTTTGCAAAAGTTTTTAGAAACAAAATATTACTAGCTTTGAGCGCAACATCCAGTACACTTTCATTAAAATCTGTTTATATCGATTTCAGAGAAATCACTAAAGCGCGTCTAGCTGTAAGTGTGGTTTTTTCGTCAATAGCTGGTTTTATATTGGGTATTTACGATTGGAATTCACTTAGTTGGATGGTTTTGTTAAAGTTGGCTATTGGTGGCTACTGTATGGTAGGTGCTTCTAATGCATTTAATCAAGTTATCGAAAAAGATCTTGATGCTTTGATGGATAGGACAAAAGATCGTCCGGTTCCGGCAGGCAGAATGACTGTTACTTCAGCATTAATAATTGCCAGTTTGCTCACTGTGATTGGTTTAGTTTTGTTGTATACCATCAACGAAAAAACCGCCATGTTTGGTGCTATTTCGATCTTTTTATACACCAGTGTGTATACGCCTCTAAAAACAATGACTTCTTTATCAGTTTTTGTTGGGGCTTTTCCAGGCGCTATACCTTTTATGCTGGGTTGGGTTGCTGCTACTGGTGAATTTGGTATCGAAGCTGGAACTTTATTTTTGATTCAATTTTTTTGGCAGTTTCCGCATTTTTGGGCTATTGGTTGGTTCTTGTATGAAGATTACGAAAAGGCAGGATTTTTTATGTTGCCTACAGGTAAAAAAGATAAAGGAACTGCTCTGCAAGTAATATTGTATACCGTTTGGCTAATTTTGGCTTCATTATTACCTGTTTTTGGTTATACTGGACGTTTGTATATTACGCCTGTCACAGCAGTGATTGTCTTTTTGTTAGGAATATGGATGTTGTTCTATGCTGTAAAATTGTATAAAGAACGCACAGCAAAAGCGGCACGAACCTTAATGTTGGTAAGTGTTTCTTACATTACTTTGTTGCAATTAGTGTATATTATTGATAAATTTTTAAGATAGATATGAATATGACGATGACCGCAGAGGAGCAAAAAGCACGTAGCAATAGGTCGTATAAGCTGATCTTATTGTTTGCTATGGTAAGTATGACCATGATGTTTGCTGGACTTACCAGCGCGTTTGTAGTGAGTAAATCAAGAGCAGATTGGTTGAAAGATTTTGAATTACCAAGTGCATTTTATTACAGTACAGTTGTTATTATTGCTTGTAGTGTAACTTTTCATTTGGCTAAAAAAGCAATACAACGAAACAATCAAAGCGCTACGACAGGTTTTCTTTTGGGGACTTTAGCATTGGGACTTTTATTTGTATTTTTACAATTCGAAGGCTTTGATCAAATCGTACAAAGTGGCTATTATTTCACTGGTAGCGGAAGTTCAATTACAACAACATTTTTATATGTTGTGACTGTTGTACACTTGTTACACCTTGCTGGTGGTGTGATTTCGCTACTAATTATAATTTATAATCATTTTAAACAAAAATACAATTCATCTCAAACCCTTGGTATAGAACTCGGTGCAATGTATTGGCACTTTTTAGACTTATTGTGGGTTTATTTGTTTTTGTTTTTATATTTCTTTAAATAAGAAAAAAACGTAAATTTGGGAACTTTTTAACGAATAACTTTTATGGAAGCGACAGTTACTACTGCAAATAGTGAAGAAAAAACTTGGGGAGGCGGCAATGAGCCAATGGGAGCAAGTTATGGTAAATTAATGATGTGGTTTTTTATCGTATCAGATGCCTTAACGTTCTCTGGATTTCTAGCGGCTTACGGTTTTTCTAGATTTAAATTTATTGAAACTTGGCCAGTGGCTGATGAGGTGTTTACACACTTTCCGTTCTTACACGGAGTTTCAGCGCCTATGTATTATGTGGCGTTGATGACGTTTATTTTGATTTTCTCGTCTGTAACAATGGTATTGGCTGTTGATGCAGGTCACCAAATGAAAAAAGACAAAGTAGTTATCTACATGTTTTTAACAATCATTGGTGGTTTAATCTTCGTAGGATCTCAAGCTTGGGAGTGGAAAAACTTCATCAAAGGAGAATATGGCGCTGTTGAAACTAAAGGTGGTAGTTTACTGCAGTTTGTGGATAAAGACGGTAAAAGAGTTGCTTTAGCAGAATTTGCGGCTACTCTTCCTGAGGAGAGAGAACAACTAACTCGTAATAAAGCAAAGTGGTTTATGGATGAACCTACTTTACCTTCTTATTCAGTTGCTGAAGTTCAAGCTGGTTTCAAATCGCATCCAGATATCTTGATTCGAACTGAAGTATTGAATGAGAAAAAACAAAAAACAGTTCTTTCTAGAAAAGAGTCAGAGGCTAGATTAGCTGATGCACATTATGTTGTAGAAGGAGCTAATTTGATTAGAAACGAGTACGGAAGTAAATTGTTTGCTGACTTCTTTTTCTTTATTACAGGTTTCCACGGTTTCCACGTATTCTCTGGAGTGATTATTAACATCATCATCTTCTTTAATGTGTTATTAGGGACTTACGAGAAAAGAAAAAGTTATGAAATGGTAGAAAAAGTTGGATTATATTGGCACTTTGTCGATTTAGTTTGGGTTTTCGTATTTACAGTTTTCTATCTAGTTTAATTTCAAAAAGTAATTATCATGTCACACGATCACGTATCAAATACTGGTAGAATCTGGAAAGTTTTCGGAATTTTATCTGCAGTAACAATTATTGAGGTTATTCTAGGTATCTTGAAGCCAGAGTCTCTTCACATGAACAGTTTAATGGGTATGAACTTGCTAAACTGGATTTTTTACGCTCTTACTTTGTATAAAGCGTATTATATTGTTTGGGCATTCATGCACATGGAAGGCGAAAAAAGTTCTTTGAGAGCATCAGTAGTTTATCCAGTTATCTTTTTAGTATTATACCTTCTTTTTATTCTTTTAACAGAAGGCGATTATATTTATGAGGTTTTTAAAAATTCAACAATTAAATGGAATTTTTAACAAGATATTAATTCATGAAAAGGGTACGCATTGCGTACCTTTTTTTATTTTTGTACTCTAATAAAAGTATCTCATTCAATGAAAAAAAATATAGTTCTTTTTGTTCTTTTTATCCTTCCTATCGTAGCGTATTTGTTTTTTGCTTCGGGTGTAAACGGATATACTAAATTACCGACAATAACTCCAAATACTGCTGATTTTGGAAAATGGGAGACTTTAGATGGTAAGCCTATTACGCTAACAGGTAAGGTAACTATTTTAGGTTTCTCAGGTTTTGAGTTGTTAAAAAACAGAGGGAATCTATTTAATTTGAATCAAAAGATATATCAACGTTACCATGAGTTTAAAGATGTGCAATTTGTAATATTGTGCCCAAAAGGAACAGAGCAAGATGCTAAAAAGGTAATTACTGCGTTGGGTGCATTTACTGATGTGGCTCAATGGCGTTTTGTGTTTGCTACTCCAGAGGAGATCTCTAAATATTATGCACAGTTAAATTTGGTTGAAAAACTTGATGATAAGTTTGGTACACCAAAAGTATACATCATTGATAAAAAACGAAATTTGCGTGGTCGTAAATTGGTAAAAGATGAGATGGAAGGATACAATACATTTCATCCAGCTGAATTAAGTAATGAAATGTTAGATGATTTTAAAGTCATTTTGTATGAATACAGAGCTGCCTTGAAAAAGAATAACAATGCTTCTCGCAAAATTTAACACCTCTCTTTTATGTTTAAAAATAAATCGTACATAGGTATTTCATTTATAATTTTGATTTTCGGTATATACGCTATTCCTAAGATTGTACAGCGTATAAAAACAGATAAAGTGGTACAAGGTGATCGTTTAGATCGTGTAAATCCTGTTACTGCCGATGATGATAAGTTGATTAAAATTGGGCCCGCACCTCGTTTTGAATTAATTAATCAGGATAACAAAAAGATAAATAATGACACGTATAAAGGGAAGGTCTATGTTTTAGAGTTCTTTTTTGTGAGTTGTCCTACTATTTGCCCTAAGATGAATGAGAGTATGTTGCTCATTGAAAAAAAGTTTTTTGGAAATCCTAACTTTGGAATAGCATCCATCACTATTGATCCCGATCATGACACTGCTGAAGTTTTAAAAGATCATTCTAAATTGCTAGGCGTGCGTTCTTCTAATTGGCATTTTTTAACGGGTAAAAAAGACTATATTTTTAACCTGGCCAATAAAGGATTTAATTTGTATGCTGGCCAAAATAACAAAGTAGGGGGTGGTTTTGAACACTCGGGTCTTTTTGCTTTAATTGACAAAAACGGGAATATCCGTTGTAGAAATGATGAGTTCGGTAATCCAATATTGTATTACGACGGACTTGATAAAATGGGAGTAAGAAACATTCAGCAGGATATAAATATTTTATTAAAAGAGTAAAATGGAAAATAGAACTTTAGAACAAAAATACAACAAGTGGATAATCATAGTGTCAATTGTTATTCCCGTAGTAGTGGCAATTTTATTTGGTGTTAAATTAAAAGATTTTGGTTATAATGTGGAGCCTTTGTCTTTCTTGCCACCTATTTACGCCACAACTAATGGTTTAACATCTCTATTGCTTGTTGCTGCTGTTATGGCTATCAAAAACGGAAATAGAAAGTTACACCAAAGTTTGATGACGGCAGCTATCGCATTATCATTAGCTTTTTTAGTGATGTATGTTGCTTACCATATGACGGCAGATTCAACTAAATTTGGCGGTGATGGAGCCATTAAAGCAGTTTATTATTTTATATTAATTACGCATATTGTTTTATCTATTGCTATAATCCCAATGGTATTGATTACTTACGTGCGTGCGTTATCTCAAAGATTTGATGCGCACAAAAAAATTGCGAAAATAACTTTTCCTATTTGGTTGTACGTAGCGGTAACAGGTGTAATTGTTTATTTAATGATCTCTCCTTATTATGTACATTAATTCTCAAAAGGCAGAAAATAGCGCAGCTGTAAAAGGATTGCGCTCAAGTACACTAGTATTAGCATTTCTACTCTTCTTATCGTCTAATATAGTTGCTGCGCAATGTGCTATGTGTAGAGCCGCATTAACAAGTGATGATAATACTACTCAAGCAGCTGCCGTTAATGATGGTATTGTTTATTTAATGATAATACCATATTTGTTAGTGGCTGTGATTGGTTTTTTGATTTACAAAATGAAAAAGAAAAAAGCATAATTAAAACATGCTTTTTTGTGTAATTATTCAAATCCATCAACTGTTATTTGTACGTTACCGTTTAATTTTAAGTAAGCTAAAATCGCTTGATTGGTAAGTGCTACCTTTTTAAATTCGATGTCTTGCATTTTACCATTGACAAAAACTCCCGGCATTGGTGAATAATTCATCAAGTAATTTTTAATATTTTGTTGTGCTTCGTCTAAATTCGGTTTTATTGAATACTTGCAACTTTGCTCGATTTTTTTCAAAATTAGTCCTTGTGCCAACCAATTGGCGGTGCGGGTAAGTTTGTTTTGAGTGTCAAGGGCATAGTCTAAATTCTCAAAGTAGATTTCTTTTTTTTGCTCATTGTACGCTGGGATTCCGGCCAAATATAATGTACCATTTACAGTGCCTTGAACTTCTAAAGCAATAATCATTTTGCCGTTTTTGTGCCAAATGTCTACCTTGTTTACTTTTACTTTTTTATTGCCAGATCCAAATTCTTGACCACTAAAATTTTTAGTCATTAATCGTGATGCTTCTTGGTATCCTGAAATGGCAACAATGTTAGCTGAAAGTTGCTGAGGAATTTTTGGGACAGTTTTTAGTGCGATTTTGTTGGCATTGAATTTAGAATCGGGCTTTTTGCCAATTATGGTTTCCATATTGCACTTTAAACCCATATCTAATAAAATGTTTCCGTTTTTTAGTTTTGCAGTTGTTGTATATAATTCGAGTGGTGCAATTTGTAACCAACTTTCATAAGTTTCGCTCAACTGAAATGGTTGGCAAATTTTCTCTAGGGCAGCTAAAACATTAGGTTTAAAATCGAGTGATTTAGCGATAGCATCATCAATTTTCTTTTCGATTTTTGATTTAAAGAGTTGAACTGTTGGGTTGATTAAATAGGTAACTGGAACATTTTTACCTAAAACAACCATGCTCGGACTTTCGGTCCAATCTAATGATTTTAAGGTGGTTTTGGTGTTTAATTTCCAATTCACCAATTGCACATCACTTTCTAATGTTACGATTCCATTCAGGTTAAATTCACGCGTATCATAAAGTTCAATCCCCATTTTTTTAGTTCCAAGTCGATACTTGATGTTTGCTTTTAGTGGTAAAATGGTTTTTATTTTTCCAAATGCATCTGTAATTTGAATTGGAGCTTGTTTCCACACTTTCATTTCAATATCGTCATCATCGATTAAATTGTCTTCATAGATCAGTCCATTTAAGCTTGAATTAGTTTGCTTTTCGATATCTCTCAGTTGTACCGAAATGGGTAAATTGATATACGAAATCTGGCTTTCGTATTGCAATGGAGCAGCATCATCAGGTTCTGGTTTAAGTGTATTTATTTTTGAGGTACTCGCGCAAGATGCTGCAAAAAATATAAAGGTTAATGCTACTAATGTCTTCTGAATTGTTTTCATAAAAGGGAGTTGTTGTAGCAAAATTAAGCAATCTATTCTTTTTTTAATTTTTTTTGTAACAAATGCTTACTTGCCAAGTCTAATTGAAGAATTACAGTTGTAGTGTTGCATATTGTTAAGCATTGATTTCGCACAAGAACTAAAATGTTAAATTTTTTTTGCAGTTGTCCTGCAATTTCATTCGAATTATATGAAAAATAAAAGTTGTATCGGTTTCATTTGTATGGCATTACTCAGTTTGTCAGCTCATGCGCAAACTAAGAAATGGACCTTACAAGAATGTGTCAATTACGCCATTCAAAATAACATTTCTATCAAACAATCGGAGTTAGATGCCAAAACTGCTTTGATTGATAAGCGAGGTGCCATTGGTAGTTTTTTACCGTCAATTAATGCAAGTACTTCGCACTCTTGGAATATTGGTTTGAACCAAGATATTACAACTGGTTTGCTTCAAAATCAAACTACACAATTTACTTCTGCTGGGGTGAATGTTGGAATTGATATTTATAAAGGTTTACAAAATCAAAACCGATTACGTAGATCCAATTTATCTCTTGTGGCTGCAAAGTATCAATTGGTCAAAATGCAAGAGGATATTGCTTTGAACGTAGCCAATGCTTTTTTACAAGTGCTTTTTAATAAAGAAAATTTGAAAGTGCAAAAAGAACAATTAGATATTAATGAAAAACAATTCTCTCGCTCAGAAGCTTTGGTAAAAGCTGGTTCGATACCAAGAGGCGATTTGTTAGATATTAAAGCTACTGTTGCTACTAATAATCAAAACATCATTGCAGCTGAAAATGCATTGTTGATTTCTAAATTGAGTTTGTCTCAATTATTACAACTTAAGGAATTTGAAAATTTTGATATTGTTGATGATACCGATGTAAAGGATGAAAATAATATCATGATGCAAACTCCCAATGCCATTTACAGTAAAGCTCTTGAAGGTAGAACAGAATTAAAAATTGCAAAAACCAATTTAGAACTTGCAGAAAAAGACGTAGTTATTGCAAAAGGAGCCTACCAACCAACTATTCAAGGTTTTTATAGCTTTAATTCAAGGGTTGCATATAGTGAAAGAGTTGTAGGCGTGGTACCGAATTCGTCAAATCCTACTTCGCAAATTGGTTTTGTTGAAGGAACAAATCAAAATGTTTTAGCTCCTAATTTTACAAGAGTTTTAGGAAAGCCCGCTCCATTTTTCGATCAGTTTAGTGATAACAAAGGTCATTCTTTTGGAGTGCAATTGTCAATTCCTATCTTGAATGGCTTATCCGTTAAAAATAATGTTGACCGTTCTAAAATTAATGTTGAGCGATCTAAGATTGCTGTTGAGCAACAAGATTTAGATTTGCAACGCAATGTATATACCGCTTTCGCAGATGCAAAAGGAGCTTTAAAATCATACGAATCTGCCATTACAGCTGTAGAGGCTAGACAAAATGCGGTTGATTTTGCTAAAGAGCGTTTCAATGTGGGTTTAATGAACTCTTTTGATTTTAATCAAGCACAAACATTGTTGACGAATGCCCAATCAGAAGTATTGAGAACCAAATACGATTATATATTTAAAATTAAAATTTTAGAATTCTACTTTGGAATTCCTCTTATCAAAAACTAATTATTATGTCAAAGAAAACAGTTTATATTTTAATAGGTGGAGCAGTAGTTGTTATTGCTAGTTTGGTTATACTTTCTAAAACAGGTGTAATCGGTAAGAAAGATGTAGGAACCGAAGTGGAGATTGCACAAGTAAATCCGTTAACAATTACTGAAACCGTTTCGGCAACAGGTAAAATACAGCCTGAAATTGAGGTGAAAATTTCTTCTGAAGTTTCTGGAGAGATTATTGCACTTAATGTAAAAGAAGGTCAAGTTGTAAAAAAAGGAGATTTATTGGTTAAAATTAATCCGGATTTATATACTTCCGGTTACAATAGATCAGTTTCTAACTTATCAGGAACAAAAGCGAATTTGAACCAAGCCGATGCGTCTTACAAAGAGGCAAAAGCCAATTATGATCGTAATAAAACTTTATTCGACAAAGGAATTATTTCTAAATCAGATTGGGATAAAGCTATAGCATCGTTCGAAGTAGCAAAAGCAAGCAAACAAAATGCGTACTATAATGTTCAAAGTGCCTCAGCAACTGTAAACGAAGCCAAAGATAATTTGGGTCGTACGACAATTTACGCACCGGCAGATGGAACAATTTCGATGTTAAATGTTGAGCTAGGTGAGCGTGTATTAGGTACGCAGCAAATGACGGGTACTGAAATATTACGAGTAGCAAACTTGAATAATATGGAGGTTGAAGTTGATGTAAATGAAAATGATATTGTAAAAATAAAAGTAGGAGACGAGGCAAATGTAGAAGTTGATGCTTATTTGAAAAAACAGTTCAAAGGAATTGTAACTAGTATTTCTAATTCGGCAAGTTCAGCACTTACAGCAGATCAGGTTACAAATTTTAAAGTAAAAGTGCGTATCTTAAAAGAGTCTTATGAAGATTTATTAGAAGGTAAGCCTGATACCTATTCCCCTTTTAGACCAGGAATGACAGCTACAGTTGATATTATCACAGAGCGTAAGGCGAACGTTCTTTCGGTGCCAATTAGTGCAGTAGTTGTAAAGTCAGATACAACAGCAGTAAAAGATATCGTGGTAGCAGACGTTGACGAGGAGCAAAAAGAAAAAGCTCCTAAAAGTGATAAAAAGCTAGAATGCGTATTTGTAAAAGTAGGGGATAAGGCTAAAATTAGAATTGTTAAAACCGGAATTCAAGACGATACCAACATCGAAGTTATATCAGGTTTGAAAAAAGGTGACGTTGTAATTACGGGTCCTTACGCAACCGTTACCAAAGAATTAAATTCAGGTGACAAAGTTGCATTGATGACAGATAAAGAGAAAAAAGGCGATAGCAAAAAATAAAGCAGTTGTTTTAAACTAGCATTTTGAAATCACAATCATAAAATCTAATTTTGTGATTGTGATTTTTAATTTAATAAACACCCAACTTTGAGCTACATTCTAAATATTGAGACCGCTACTAAAAATTGTTCTGTTTCTATTTCAAATAATGGGCAGACCATTGCATGCAGAGAGATCGCTGAAGAAGGATATTCACATGCTGAACGGTTACACGTTTTTATAGAGGAATTGATCAATGAAGCCGGAATTAGTTTTAAAAATTTAGTAGCAGTGGCAGTAAGTCAAGGTCCTGGTTCTTATACCGGTTTACGAATCGGCGTTTCGGCAGCAAAAGGATTGTGTTTTGCTTTAAATATTCCTTTAATTGCGGTAGATACTTTGCAAGTGTTAGCCTCGCAAGTAAAGCAAACAGATGGGTACATCGTGCCTATGCTTGATGCGCGCAGAATGGAAGTGTACAGTGCGGTTTATGAAAGTAACAAACAATCAAAAAGGGCCATCAAGGCTGAAATAATTGAGGAAACATCTTTTGAAGAATTACAAGGAACCGTTTATTTCGTGGGCGATTGTGCGGAGAAATGCCAGAAGGTTTTGACTAAAAGTAATTTCGTTTTTTTAGAAGAAGTAAAGTTTCCTTCTGCCAAAGACATGAGTGCCTTTAGTTTTGAAAAATTTCAAAAACACGATACCGTAGATGTAGCCTATTTTGAGCCTTACTATTTAAAAGATTTTATGGTTACTACACCAAAAATTAAGTAATTGATTAGCTTTACCTGGTTTAGTTTTGCAGCGAAGCCTCTTTAACATAAGGTTGAATTACAATACCTGCAGTATCAAACTTTTCTTTACATTCTTGTAAAACTTCTGCAGTCATATCGCCAAAATCTTCATTTAATGCCCAAGGACGAACTGCCAATTGGATAGAGTTGTCTGTTAGGTTTTTGACGCTTACATTGGGAGCAGGATTTTTCAATACTTTTGAATTGTTTTGAAGTACTTTCTCGATAATTTCAATCGCTGTTTTAATATTGGTTTCGTACGAAATGGCAATTGTCAAATCAGCACGACGTGTTTTTTCAATTGAATAGTTGATAATATTTCCGTTTGAAAGTGAACCGTTGGGTACAAAAATAGTTTGGTTATTTGCCGTAATTAACTTAGTAACAAAAATCTGAATGTCGGTCACTGTACCGGTTACGCCCTGTGCCTCGATGGTATCATTAACGCGAAACGGCTTGAATAAAATAATAAGCATTCCGCCCGCAAAATTGGATAAACTTCCTTGTAATGAAAGACCAACAGCCAGACCCATAGCTCCTAGAATGGCTACAAATGAAGAAGTTTCGATACCTAATTTGGATATAAAAGAAACAAAAAGAATAACGCGCAAAACCCAAATTAAAATGTCAGATAAAAAACGTGTCAAAGTAGGGTCAAGGTCTCGACTTACCATGATTTTATTGATAAAGCGGTTGATCAATCGAATCAAATACAAACCTACAAAAAGGATGATAAATGCCGAAATCAATTTGGGGGAATAATCTACCAAGACGGTTATGAAATTTTCAAAATACGAACTAAGTTTATTGGTATCTACTATCATTATTAAGCTAAAAAAACCTTCTCGATGTTGAGAAGGTAGGTTGTTTGCAAAAATACGAATTAATTTAGAGTATCAAAATAAGTCTTTCTTCGCACAGCTCCGTCGCTTTCAGAATGGTTTGATTTTTTTTAACCAATTTACAGTTCTTCGGCTTTATCTTTAAGCGTTTCAGCTGTATCAATAATCTTGTTTTCTGCAGTATTGATTTTGACCTCTGCTGCTTCTGCATTTTCTGCGACTGTTTCTTTGAGCTGTTCTGCAGTTTCGCTTGCTTTGTCTTCAATTGTTTCTAAAGTATCTGAAGTCGCTTCTACTGCTTTTTCTTTAACTTCTTCTAAAGTGGCAGTTGCTTCATCTGCTTTGTCACTGAATTTTTCTTTGATAGCGTCAATTCCATCGCTGATTTTTTCCTTTGTTACATCAGCAAATTCCTCTGCTTTTTCAACATAAGGTGCGGCTGATTCTTTTACTTTGTCTATAGTTTCACCAACAACTTCTTCGGCTTTTTCTAAATATGGTTCAGTAGTTTCTTTTACATTCTCTATTGTTTCTGATACAAAAGTCTCAGCTTTCTCCACATAAGGTGCTGCACTTTCTTTTACATTGGCGGCCGTTTCGGTAACAAAAGCTTCGGCTTTATCCAAGTAGGGCTCTGCAGCTGCGCTTACTTCTTCTAGTTTTGATTCTGCTTGCTCTACCAACTCAGTAGCACTCTCTTTGGCACTGCCAAATAAATTTTTAAAAAAGCTTGATAATCCCATGGTTTAAGTTTTTGATTAATAGCACAATAGTACACTTTTTTTTGGCAAATACGAAACTTCCTTGGTTAATATATTGTTGGCAGAGCAATGATTACGCTATAAGTATTAGTTGGGGGAAATAGTGTTGGGCTTTTTTAAATAAAAAATGGAAGCTCTCCTTAGAAAACTTCCATACTTTAATTTTGAAACAGGCGAATTATTATGCGTTAATCGCTTCTACCTGAATAGCATTATCGTTTAACATGCTTTTCAACATATTTTCAATTCCACTTTTAAGGGTAAATGTTGATGACGGACAACCGCTGCAAGCACCTTGCAATATTACTTTTACAACTTTGTCACTTTCGTTATACGAGTCAAATGCAATATTTCCACCATCGGCTTGAACGGCTGGTTTTACATACTCTTCCAGAATGTTGATGATTTGTTGTGAAGTGGCATCCAAATGATCAAATTCTTGTTCTTTGATACTCTCGTTTGCAGTTACAGCTGCCACATAATTTTCATCTAACACTTGACCACCATTTTCAATAAATTGTTTTATGAATGATCTAAGTTCTAATGTGATTTCTTGCCAATCATTGATTTCGTATTTGGTTACCGAAATATAATTTTCATCGATAAAAATTTCTTTTACATAAGGAAATTTAAACAACTCTTTAGCTAGAGGAGACGAGGCTGTTTGATCGATATTTTTAAACTCAACTGCAGTTTTGGTAAGCATTTTACTTACTACAAATTTCAAAGCAGCTGGATTTGGAGTTGATTCTCCATATACGTTTACTGGTTGCTTTTTGGTACGATTTTCATCTTCAATGATGATTTTACCGCCATCGGCCACAAATTTTTCAATTTGCTCCGCAACAGCGTCTTGTACATCAGTCCATTCAACAATACTGAAACGTTCAATAGCAACAAAATTACCTGATATGTAAACCGTTTTAACAAACGGTAAATAAAACAATTGTTGTGCTAGTGGTGATGATTTTGCCTCATCGATGTTTTTGAATTCAAAGTTTTCATTTTGTGTAATAAATTCTTGAAATTCAAATTTTAATATAGTTGGGTTTTGTGTTTCTTTTATGGTAACTTTGTTCATGAGTGTTCAATTTTGTGCAAATTTACTAAAGTTATTTTCTACGAATACCTATATTTGGTTTTTTAATGAATAAATTAACTTTAGTTTAAATCAGTTGATGTAATGAATAGCTGTTGATAGCTAAAATTAGATCATCTTAAAGCAATAATGATGTGTAAACAATTAATATCATTTTTATCCCTACTATTTTTTACTCAAATATCTTTTTCGCAAGAAGGAATTCCTGTTTACTCTGATTATTTGTCTGATAACTATTACCTAATTCATCCCTCAATGGCAGGTGCCGCTAATTGTGCTAAAGTGAGACTTACAGGGCGCAAGCAATGGTTTGGTCAGCAAGATGCGCCGGAGTTACAAACTTTAAGTTTTAATGGTCGTGTAGGTGAGAAAGCAGGGGCTGGAGTCATACTATTTAACGATGTTAATGGCTATCATTCTCAAAAAGGAGTAAAGTTTACTTATGCTTATCATTTGATGTTTTCTCGTGATGAAATCGATTTAAATCAATTGTCATTTGGAATGAGTGCTGGGTTTATACAAAGCCAGTTAGATGAAACTTCTTTTTTACTCTCAGGCGATTTTGACCCGAATATCAATGGTACTATTGTTCAAAAAGATGCTTATTTTAATTTTGATATAGGTGCCTCTTATAATTATTTAGATTTTTATGCGCACGCGACGGTAAAAAATGCAGTAGAAACTAGGCGATCAATATATACCGAATACGAGAGTGACAATTTACGAAAGTACCTTTTAAGTGCAGGATATGTTTTTGGAGATAAAAACAAAATTTTATGGGAACCGTCTTTGTTATTTCAAATGGTCGAAAAAACTCAAGAAAAATCCATTGACATAAATTTAAAAGCCTACAAAAATATGGATTTCGGTCGTTTGTGGGGTGGTTTGTCCTACCGACGCAGTTTTGATGGAGCAGAGTTCTTGAATAATGGCAGTGTTGCTTCTCAAAAGCTACAATATATTACACCTATTGTTGGTGTTAATTTTGACTCGGTAATGGTTGCCTACACTTATTCTCAGTTGTCAGGAGCGGTAAAATTTGATAATGGAGGCTATCACCAAATAACTTTGGGGATTGATTTATTTTGTAAACCAGTCAAATACGAATGCAATTGCCCTGCGATTAACTAAATCATATGAAAGTTATAAAAGCTGTTAATGGTAAATTCCCTGTAATTCCTGAGGACTGTTATGTTGCCGAAAACGCAACAATTGTTGGTGATGTTCGTTTTGGATCGCAATGTAGTGTTTGGTTTAATGCGGTGTTGCGTGGCGATGTCAATTCAATTCAAATAGGGAATAAAGTCAATATTCAAGATGGTGCCGTAGTGCATTGTACCTATCAAAAACATCCAACTGTAATTGGTAACAACGTTTCAATTGGTCATAATGCCATTGTGCATGGTTGTGTTATTCATGATAATGTGCTTATTGGTATGGGCGCCATTGTAATGGACAACTGCGTGGTAGAAAGTAATGCGATAGTTGCTGCAGGTGCTGTGGTTACTCAAAATACAGTGGTCCCTTCGGGAACCATTTGGGCAGGAGTTCCAGCCAAAAAAGTAAAAGATATTGATCAGTCTGATTTTGCAGGCGAAATTGAACGTATATCTAATAATTACGTTTTGTATTCCAGCTGGTTTAAATCGGAAGAATAATTTAAAAATCTTTTGCACTAACCTTAAACGGTGCGCCTATAATTTCCTGTAAAACTCTTGGGTTGGTATTCGTATAAAATATTGGCTCGGGTTTGTGTAGGGCAGATAATCCCACTTTTTCTTGAAGTACAAACTGAGTCTGACGCGCTACAGCTTGACCAGAATCAATAATTTGTATGTGCGCTGGTAAAATCTTTTTGATTTGCGGTATTAAGTAGGGGTAATGACTGCAACCCAATACAAGATAATCTATGTTAGCAGCAATCATCGGGCTGAGATACGATAATAAAAGTGCTGTCATCTCCGGCGAATTCATAGCGCCACTTTCTATCAAAGGGACTAGTCCGTGGCCTACCTGTTCAATTATTTTAGTGTTTTGGTATTTGGCTACCGTGCTGTGAAATAAATCGCTATTTAGCGTGCCTTGCGTTGCTAGTATTCCTATTACTTGTGTTTTAGAATGAGTCACGGCTGGTTTAATAGCTGGCTCAATCCCTATAAATGGAACGGTGTAGCGCTGGCGTAATTCTTGGATGGCATTTGTCGTTGCGGTATTGCAGGCGACAACAATCAATTTGCAATTAAGGTCTAAAAGATACTCGGTGTTTTTTATACTTAAAGCAATAATTTCCTCCTTCGATTTTTGTCCGTAGGGTGCATTTTTACTGTCTGCTAGGTAGATAGTCTGTTCGTTGGGTAATAACTCATGTACGGCAGACCATATAGAAGTCCCACCTACTCCTGAATCAAATATTCCGATCGGTTGATTGTTGCTATTCATGAAAGCAAAGTTACTGTTTGTAGTAACATTTGCAATATGGTTATAAAAAAAACTGCTCTTTTCTCATAGAGAAAGAGCAGTTTTTATTCATATTGTCAGATTATTAAAAACCTAAATCTTTTTTAACGTCTGCAGTCAAGTTTGGTCCGTCTGCAAGTAAAAGTGAAGATCCGTCTAGGATGTATTGGAAACCTTTAGCTTTTCCTACCTTTTGAATAGAAGCTCTCACTTTTTCCATTAATGGCTTCATGATGTCTGATTCTTTTTGCTGTAATTCTTTTTGTGCATTGTCTCTGTATGCTACAATTCTAGATTGCATTTCTTGAACTTCTTTAGAACGCTCTCCATTTACAACCTCAGTTACAGTAGCAGCTTCAGCTTCGTATTTTTTTAATTTACCTTGGTATTCATCTACCATTTTTTTGTAATCAGCGTCGTATGTAGTCGTCAATTTTTCTAATTGTTTTTGACCATCCAAAACTGCAGGCATTTTTGTCATGATCTCACTAACATCAACGTGAGCTGTTTTTGCTTGCGCATTAATTGTCTGGTTTGCTCCCATCATTAAAACTGCAGCAATTAATAGAGTTTTGATTTGTTTCATCGTTTTTAAAATATTAAGTAAGTAATTAATTATTGGTTGATTTTTCTTTTAATTGTTCTTCTTTTGCTTTTTTCGCTGCTTCGCGATCTTCTAGTACTTTCTTTCTTTTTGCTTCAAAAGCTTGCTTGCGATCTTCAATTACCTTTTTTCTCTCTTCGATCAATTTGGCACGATCGGTTGCAGCTTTTTGTTTTGCCTCTTCGGCTGCTTGCTTCGCACTATCAACTTTAGAATTCGTGTCAGTAGCTGTTGTACTAGCCTCTTTTGCTACATTTGCAGAAACCGTGCCATTTTTTTTGGCAGCTCTTGCTTCTAGCATTTGCTTGCGTTTGTCATCGAACTCTTTTTTCTTTTGTTCTTGTAAGGCCTTACGATCTTCAATAAGTTTGTCTCTCGCTGCTTTCTTCTCTTCTAGTGCTTTTTGTCTCTCCGCTAATACCGGATTGTCGTCAATTGCGTCTTCTTTGCTCTCTCGAGCCTCGGCTTCTTTTTGCTGCTTTTTGGTAAGTTGCTCTCTCTTTTCTGATCGTGTTAAAGAACGTAAAACTTGGTCACTAATGTCAAATCTTTTCGCTGAGAAAAGCATGGTCAAATCAGATGTTTTGTCAAATATAAAGTCATACTTCAAGCGTTCTGCAATGTCTTGTACTGCTGTGAAAACTTGATCTTGTATTGGCTTAGCTAAAACTGATTTTTGATTAATTAAGTCTCCATTTGCTCCAAAGCGTTGCTGCTGGTAGTCAGAGTTTTCTTTTTCTAAAAAACGAATTTCAGTTTCTCTTTCTTCAATTAGTTCCTTTGTTAATAAAGCTTTTTCAGCTTTCAAAGCCTCTTTTAATTTGTTAATTTCATTGGTTTTTGCATCAATTTCTGACTTCCATTTTTGAGCTTTTATTTCCAATTGGTTTTTTGCTTCGGTGTAATCAGGTACATTTTGCAAAATATACTCCATATCAATATAACCAATCTTTGTACCTCTTGTTTGTGCAGAGGCTGTTTGCGCTAGTACAAAGGCTAAAAAAAGTAACAAAAATTGTTTTTTCATATCAATATTTTATTAAATGATGGGTGTTATCAGTTCTAAAACTGTTGTCCAATGATAAAGTGCGTTTCCCATCCGTTTGCTTTTGCTTGTCCTGGTAATGCATCAAATCCGTGTCCGAAATCAATACCTAATAAACCAAAGGCTGGCATGAACACGCGCAGACCAATACCTGCTGAACGGTTTAACGCAAATGGATTATAGGTTTTAAAATCACTAAATGCTGCTCCACCTTCTAAGAACGCTAAAGCATAAATAGATGCAGAAGATTTCAATGTAATAGGATAACGTAACTCCAAAGAGAATTTGTTGTACACTGTTCCTCCTATTTGTTCTCCTCTCTCATTAGTAGGAGTAAGGGAGTTGTTAGGATAACCTCTTAATTGAATATTCTCACGACCGTCCATTGCAAAGTTAGCTAAACCATCACCTCCTAAATAGTATCTTTCAAAAGGTACATCTCCACGTGCTTGGTCATAAGCACCTAAGAAACCAAACTCAGACAATACGCGTAAAACGATTTTACCATACAGTTTAGTATAGGTATCTGCTTTGAATTTTACTTTATAATATTCTAACCAATTGAATCGTTTTTGATCTACTTTACTTTGGTCAGCTGCAGCCAAACGGAAGTCTTTTTCTTCTACTTTGTTTCCATTTGCATCTACATAATCCCCAATTGCCACGATGTTTCCATTAGCATCGGGAACATTTTGTCTATCAGTTGTATTTCTTAATTTGTATTCCTTTTGATCACCTAGTGTAGCATAATCCACTCCATTAAACAAAGAGTATGGTGGTGTAACTTTTGCCGAAAGGCTAAATTCTGAACCATAGGTTGGAAATATCGGGTTGAATCCTTTACTATTTCTAGTTAAAGCTACTGTGTACGCTAAATTACGAGAAGTTCCGTTACCAAAGGTAAAAAGACCTGTGTTGTAATTGTTTAATGAGTAGTGTTGGTAACTTACAGATTGTGATAGTACAAAGAAATCATCTGGAACTGTTAGCCTTTTTGCTAGTCCTACAGATAAAGTAAGAATGTCAAAACTTCTGGTTCTATCCGCTCTTTGAGTGATAAAGTTATTCAAAAATTGTTTACTATAAGACAATGAAGTACTGAAAGAAACGGGTTTTTTACCTCCAAACCATGGCTCAGAAAATGATAAACTGTAGGTTTGAAAAAAGGTACTTGCTTGCAAACGCAGCGATACTTTTTGGCCGTCTCCCATAGGTAATGGTTTATAGGCTTCCTTATTAAACATATTTCTCGCTGAGAAGTTGTTGAATGATAGTCCGAGTGTTCCAATAAATCCGCCGCCACCGTAACCACCTTGTAGTTCGATTTGGCTAGATCCTTTTTCTACTAAGTTGTATTCAATGTCTACTGTTCCTGCGCCAGAATCTACATTTTTAAATTTAGGATCAATCGCTTCTGGATCAAAGAAACCCAATTGTCCGATCTCACGAATTGTACGAACCAATTCTTCCTTACTATATTTTTCTCCAGGTTTGGTTTTTAATTCGCGGTAAATTACGCGGTCATTTGTTTTATCGTTACCTACTGCTGTAATTTTGTTAAAGTAAGCAATCGGCCCTTCGGTAATCCTAATTTCAAAATCGATAGTATCATTTGCCGTTTTTACCTCAACAGCATTTACATTAGAGAATAAATAACCACTGTTTTGATATAGGTTGGTAATGTCTTCACCGTCTGGTTTTGTTTTGTCAGCGATTCGTTTTTCAAGTAATACACCGTTGTAGGTATCACCTTTTTTAATTCCAATTAGTCTTGATAAACCTTGATCAGTATAAATTGTATTACCTAAAAATTTAATATCTCCAAAGTAGTATTTGTTTCCCTCTTCTAATTTGATTTTGATATCTAAAGCATTTTTTTGTTCGTTGTAAACAACAGAATCAGATACAATTCTGGCATCACGAAAACCTCTTTCTTTGTAAGAAGCAATTACTTTCTCAAGATCAGTTTTGTATTTGTCTTTGATGAATTTCGAAGCTTTTAAAAATCGAATCGGATTTTTTTGCTTCGTATCTTTCATGGCCTTGCGAAGTTTTTTATCAGAGATTTTGTTGTTGCCTACAAAATCAATCGAGCTGATTTTAATTTTTGCGCCTTTATCAATGCGAACTAGCATGTTTACTTGGTTTGTCGCGCTAGTATCTTTAGTGGTGTTGATGTTTACTTTTGTATTAAAAAAACCATCTTTACGGTATTTATTTTCGATATAATTTTTAGTAGTAGTAATTAAATTTTCGTTTACTACTTTTCCTTTATTTAAAGAGTTGTCTTTAATAAGGCCTTCTATCTTACTTTTTTTAACACCAACAATTTTAACTTGGTTTAATTTAGGCAGTTCAACAATATTTAAGTCTAAATAGATACTGTCGTTTTGTACTTTATTTACGTAAAAAGAGATTTCGTCAAATAATCCTAGTTTGCCTAATTTTTTAATTGCTGCACTAATTTGCTCGCCCGGAATTGTTATTTCCTGACCTTTTTGCAAACCGGTAAATGTAACTACCGTTTGGCTATTAAAACTTATGTCACCTACTACAGCTACATCTGCTAAAATGTATTTTTTTCCTTGATCAAACGGAACACGATCTTGTGCTTGAGATTGAAAAAAACTGATAAAAAATAAAACGCTAAGTACGGTTTTGATGCTCTTATTTAACACTAAAAAATTATTTAATTTGTTCACTTGTTTTTCCAAATCTACGTTCTCTTTTTTGATAACTAATGATAGCCTCATATAAATCCTGTTCTTTAAAGTCTGGCCACAATATATCAGTAAAATATAACTCTGAGTAGGCTATTTGCCACAGCAAGAAATTACTTATTCTATGTTCTCCACTTGTTCGTATTAATAAATCTACGTCGGGTAAATTTTGCGTGTAAAGATGCTCATTAATAATTGAATCGTCAATACTGTCTATTGAAATTATATTATTTTTAACTTTACTACAAATCTTCTTCATTGCAGATACTAGCTCTTCTCTGGAACCATAACTAAGGGCCAAAGTTAAGGTCATTTGGGTGTTGTTTTTTGTTTTTTCCATAACATCCAACAACTCTTTTTGCGCAGATTTTGGCAGCATTTCTAAATTACCAATTGCGTTGAGTTTGATGTTATTTTTTTGCAGGGTAGTCAATTCTTTTTTTAGTGAATTGATTAAAACTTTCATCAATGTTTCTACCTCAAGTTTGGGTCTGTTCCAGTTTTCTGTCGAAAAAGCGTAAAGCGTTAAAAACGGAATGCCCAATTTTGCAGTTGCTTCAATAATCACTTTCACAGATTTTGTTCCGCTTTGGTGTCCTAGAGCTCGAAGAAGCCCTTGCTGTTTTGCCCAACGTCCATTACCGTCCATAATGATGGCAAGATGTTGTGGTAATCTTTCTTTATTGATCGTTTCTACTAAATTCATTTTTTATTCTGCACAATAACAGGGCGACTTACCAAAGGTGTAGGTAAGTGTTAGTCCTGAAAAAACGTACCAATCATTATTATTTATATTCCCAAATTTTTCATTAAAACTTCCGTCCATGTTATCGCTTTGGCTGTATCTTGCTCCTGCTTCTATCGCCAAGATAAATTGGGGCATTACGGTAGCTTTCAGTCCAACAATCATCGGAATCGCAATTGATTTTTTTCGTCGGCTTCTTCCCGTTATTTTTACATCCGCAAAGTCATTTGTCAAAGTAAAACTATCAAAAAAGTAACTTAAGCCTGATGCAACATAAGGAGTAAGTTTTGGCTGTCCTTCATGCAAATTAAAGTCGAAAAAATTAAATTCAAGACCTAAAGACAATTCTTTTACATCATTTTCTAAGTTGAAGCCGCGTTCGTACCTACTTGCTTCCTTTGAGTCAAAGTCTCTAGAGCTAATTTGCGACTGTACATATGAAATTCGATACGAGTGTCTCGGACTTTTATTCCACTTATACAAAATTCCAATTGCAGGTTCATTGGGATTGATGTAAGTCGTTGGCCCGATGTCACCTATGTAATTACTCCCGCCTAGAAAAACGCCAATCTCATGAATTTGAGCTTGTAGGTTTGTCAAGGAAAACAGACTTAGAAAAATAATAAAAATCTTCTTCATTAAATCAAAAATTGCGTGCAAATATAATAATAATCACTTCGATACAATGCCCAATCTGTTAAATGTGCGTTTTTTTAATAATTAGTACTTTAAGCGCTTTTAAATAAAGGGATTGTTTTGTTAAAACGTCAAAGATTGAGAAAATTGTATCTACGCAGTTTATTTCGACTTAATTGCGTTTGTCTTGTCCCCAAAGTAATTTGTTTCTAAGGGTTTTTAGGAATGTTTCGCCGGGAATTTCGACCATGTTTATGTAAAAAGGAGTTTTCTTTAAAGTCAGTATAGATTCGTTTTTTATTGAGGTGACTCTTGAATCTAATGAAACTAAATAATTCTCCTCGCGACCAGATACTTTTAGTTTTATTTCTGTTTCGTCAGGAACAACTAGTGGTCTTGCGGTTAAGTTGTGTGGTGCAATTGGCGTAATAACAAGGCTTTTTACATCGGGGGTTAAAATGGGTCCGCCACAACTTAAAGAATAGCCTGTGGAGCCAGTAGGTGTTGATATGATTAAACCATCAGCCCAATACGAATTCAAGAATTCACCGTTTAAATACGTATCTATGGTAATCATAGAGGTAGTGTCTTTGCGGCTTACCGTAATTTCGTTCATGGCAAAATTCATTTCTTCGATTGCTTCATTGCTTGGTGTGCAGTGCAAACTTAGTAAAGCGCGTTTAGAGAGCGTATATTTTTTATCAATTACAAATTGCATGAAAGAGGCAATATTTTCTTTTTGAACCGTAGCCAAAAAGCCGAGTCTCCCTGCGTTTATGCCTAAAATAGGGATTCCTGAGTCGCGAACCAAAGTAGCGGCTCTTAATATGGTACCATCACCACCAATACTTATCAGCATATCAAAGCTACTGTCTAGTTCGTAGTGATTTGAAAATGTTTTGTACCCTGCAGCCACTAATTTCTTTTCATCAAGTATTTGCATGAAGTTTGATTCAATAATCAACTCGACATTATTCTTGTTGAAAAAATCAAAAATGTCGTTTATAATAGGTTCCGTGCTGTTTTGATAATATTGACCGTAGATTGCTACTTTCATGATTTTATATGTCGGGTTTAAAGCTGCGCTTGTTGTTTTTAAGGTGCTCCTTATATATTTAAATACTTATCTAAATAATCAGAGCGTTCCTTTAAGTTATTAATGTAATTGTCTTCTTGATGGTCTGACAAAATCTCGTAATTGTATCGTCTAAAGGTTTGAATGATTTCGTTCATGGCGCCCAAAGAAATTTTTAAGGTAACGACTATGCTATCAACTGCCGATTCCGAAACGAATAAGCCAAGAAGTTTACCATTATTACTTTCCACAATTTGAGTGATCTGACTCATCGAGTATTCTAAAATTGGTTTTTGAACTACAATGATTCCACCCGGTTCTTTCAAAAATGGTGTCTCGTGAAAAAATCGCATGACATCCTCCATTTCGTAATAACCAACATAGTTATTATTTGGATCTAAAACGGGTACCAAATTAGTATGGTTTTTGGCAAAAACTTCTAAAACATCTAGCCAAATAGTTGTAGTTCGTACAAAAAAGCCTTCGAGAGTAAAACGGTAATCAATGATTTTTTTATCACTGTCAAAGGTCTCGCTATCCTCGGCAGCAATACAGCCCAAATACACGCCATCTTCTACCACCGGAAAGTGAGAGAACGCAATATCACTAAAAAAGTCCTGAACCTCCGCAATAGTTTCTTGGCTGTCAAGGGCTTTATAGTCGTTGTTGATAAATTGGAGTAGTTCTGTCATAAGTTTGCAAGCAATATTTCATGCAAAATAATCAAAAAATAGCAAAATCTCCTAAGTTTTACTTTGTATTTTTGCTTTCAATTAAACACTAGTAAATCAAACTAAACCTGTATTCATGACAAAGTTAAGTGTAAACATCAATAAAATAGCAACTTTACGAAATGCTCGCGGTGGCAATGTGCCTGATTTGTTAAAAGTCGCTACCGATATTCAGCGATTTGGCGGTCAAGGAATCACCATTCACCCAAGGCCTGACGAACGACACATCAGGTATCAAGATGCGCGCGATTTAAAACCGATTGTTTATACCGAGTTTAATATCGAGGGTAACCCGCAGCATAATTTTATCGATTTGGTTTTAGAGTGTCAGCCTACACAAGTTACCTTGGTACCTGATGCCATTGGAGCTATCACTTCTTCGGCTGGCTGGGATACGGTTAAAAATCAAGCTTACTTGACCGAGATGATTCAGGAATTTCAACGCCACAACATTCGGACTTCTATTTTTGTAGATCCACGACTCGATATGATCGAAGGCGCAAAAAAAACAGGTACTGATCGAATCGAACTCTATACCGAAGCTTTTGCACACCAATACAGTTTGGGTAATACTTCAGCCATTGAACCGTATATCGCTGCGGCCGAATTGGCCAATGAATTGCAGTTGGGTATCAATGCCGGACATGATTTAAGTCTGGATAATATTCAGTTTTTCAAACAAAATATCCCGGGACTTTTAGAGGTTTCTATTGGACATGCTTTAATTTCTGAGTCTTTGTATCTCGGACTAGAGAATGTCGTTAATATGTATCTTCAAAAATTAAAATAAAATAATTGGGGCGTGACCCTGCTTCCACTAGCGTTGCAGCAGGGTCGGGCTATCCGCTACAAGTCCTCACAAAACTGCATTGCATTCCGTTTTGTTCCGGGCTTTCTGCTACTATCCCTCACGCGAGCCCACCAAACTCTTGACTTTTATGGCTACAACACCGCTTTTACATAGTGTTATTTTAAACCCTACGGCAAGTCCAGTGCTCCTTATTTTACACGGATTTTTAGGCATGTCAGACAATTGGAAAACCCTAGGAGCCCAATTTGCTGAGCAATATCAAGTACATTTACTCGATTTGCGCAATCACGGCCGTAGTTTGCACACCATGGAATTTAGTTATGATTTGATGGCGCAAGATGTAGTGGCTTATTGCCAAGCGCACAATATACAAAACGCTACTATTTTAGGACATTCCATGGGAGGAAAAGTAGCTATGCTACTCGCTTGTTCGCAGCCTGATTTGGTTAATAAATTAATTGTTGCTGATATCGGACCTAAATTTTACCCACAACACCATCAAGATATTTTGGCAGGACTCAATGCGGTCGATTTTTCAACCCAACCAAGTCGCGCAGCTGTCGAGGCTATTCTTGAAACGTATATTCCTGATTTCGGAACGCGTCAATTTTTAATGAAAAGTTTGTACTGGCAGCAACCTGGGCAGCTCGGCTTTCGATTTAATTTGGCTGCTTTCAATGCCAATCTTGAAGCGGTTGGTGTACCATTAACAGAGTCTGCTCGTTTTGAAAAACCTACATTGTTCCTTCGTGGTGGAAATTCAAAATACATTTTAGATAGCGACATCGAAAACATTCAAGAACATTTTCCGCAATCTACTATCGAAACGATTCCTAATGCTGGTCATTGGTTGCATGCCGAAAATCCTGCAATGTTTTACCAACTCGTTATTAATTTTTTATCATAATCAAAAATCAATTAACCCAACCTCTTAAAAACAAACAAAAATGAATTTACTCATAAAAATTATCGTTACTGCGCTTCTTGTTGTCATCTTGTCGCACTTTATGCCGGGTGTTCGCATTGCCGGTTTTACAACAGCGCTTATTGTTGCTGTAGTGCTAGGATTGTTGAACATCTTTATAAAACCAATAATTGTGTTCTTCACCTTGCCGGTAACTGTGCTTACTTTAGGTTTGTTTCTATTAGTCATCAATGCATTAATGGTATTGCTTTGTACAAAAATTGTTGGCGGTTTTCAGATTGATGGTTTTATAACAGCCTTTTTGTTTAGTATCATATTATCGGTTTTACAATCAGTGATGAACCTTATTTTAGGTGTTAAAAAATAAATTAGGGCCATAATCAGGAGTTTTTTTGGCTACTTAGCCGTTTTTGTATCTAATGATTTGAATCTCGATGCGTGGCTGTTTTAAAACAGTGTAGGTATCGAGATTTTTTTTAACTGCATTTTTAACAGCTATTTAGCAGTTAATAACTTGTTCGCACGTGTCTTTTTAATACTTTTGTACTGTTGAATTTGTAACATGACAAAAAGAATTTACATTTTGCTCTTCCTAGTTTTTGGCTTCTTGATGATGCCGAGTGACGCTATGGCTTGTAGTCAAAAAGTCGAAATGTCCTGTTGCAAAAAGAAATCAGCAACATCGTCAACTGACAAAAAGTGTTGTAAAAAACAATCCTCTGCGTCAAAAGATTCTTCTAAAAAGTGCAATGGTGCCTGTAAAGATTTATCTTGTGGTACTTCAAGTTTGGTTCTAGGCCTGACTAACGCTATTGATTTTGATTTTAAGTCGATAGTATTTGGTTTTTCAACAAAACAAACTCCTCATTTTTACACTAAAGTGTTTATTTCAAATGATTTTAGTGCTATTTGGCTTCCACCCAAAATAAGCTAAATTCTTTTGGCAACAGCCAAAAGTGTGTTTTCTTCGTATATCCTTAAAAGGGTTCGAGTATTTTCAAAAAAGAATGGACGGATTTATAACTATTTGGCTGTCGCCTTATCTTGTTATTTCCCTATTCTAAATTTTCAATTATTTAAAATCAAAACAATGAAATCAATTCAAAGAATATTGATGGCAATAACTTTATTGTTATCTGTAGTAGGTGCTAGTGCGCAAATTAAAAATTCAGTTACCGAGAAGGTAAAAATCAACGGAAATTGCGGTATGTGTAAAAGCAATATCGAAAAAGCGGGTTCTGTTAAAAAAATTGCAACCGTAGTGTGGGATAAAGACACTAAAATGGCAACGCTAACTTATGACAGCAAAGTAACATCACAAGATGAAATTTTGAAACGAGTAGCGGCTGCTGGTTATGATAGTGCTCGTTTTAAAGCTGCAGATGAGGTGTACAATAATTTACATGGCTGTTGCCAGTACGATCGTGAAACAAGTTTAGATACTGCTCCAGCTGTGAAAAAGGAGTTTGAAAACTAAAAAAACAACTTTTAATTTAAAAACTAAAGTTGTGGTAAGGTTATTGGGATTATTCAATAAATTGAAATTTAAAAGAAAAGAATTATGAAAAAATTAGTGATAATGTTGTTTGTAATACTAGGTATGACAACAGCGAATGCGCAATTAAAAATAGGAGATGCAATGCCGAGTTTTCAACTTTTGAATCAAAAGGGAGTAAATGTTTCGGGTGCGTCTTTCAAAGGTAAGGTGATTTTGGTTGATTTTTGGGCATCATGGTGTGCGCCATGTAGAATTGCTAACAAAAAATTAGGGCCTTTTTACAACGCCAATAAATCAAAGAATTTTGAGATGATCGGAATTTCGATTGATACTAAAAAAGACAAATGGTTGGCCGCAATCACAAAAGACAAGTTGTCAAATGTACAATTGATTGATCCAAATGGTTTTGAGGCAAAGGTTGCGGCGCTTTTTGGCGTAGAGCAATTACCAAGTGCTTTCTTGTTTGATAAAAACGGAAAGTTAGTAGCAATAAACCCGAGTTTGGATGAAATTTCAGCTCAATTAAAAAAATAAAAGTGATGAAAAATAGTAAAATAAAAATCGTTTTAACCGCTATGCTATTTGTTTTAGCTGTGGTTCAAGGTAACGCGCAAATTTCAAAAGCGGAGATTATAGCAACAGGATTAACGTGTTCGATGTGTTCTAATGCTATCAACAAGCAATTGAAATCAATGCCTGAAGTAGAAAGTGTATCGACTGATTTGAATACCAATACGTTTACGGTACAATTAAAAGCAAATAATACTTTAACGCCAAAAGCGTTGAAAAACAGTATTGAGAAAACTGGTTTTTTTATTGGTTCGTTAGTATTAACTGTTGATTTGGGTGCGGTAAATACACAAGAAAATGAAAAAGTACAAAGTAAATCAGGAACCTACGTGTTTGTAGAAAAAGGTAAAAAAGCTACAGGACCTATTCAAATGCAGGTGCTTAACGAAGGTTTTGTAACTAAAAAAGAATTCAAAAAGTCGGCAAAAATGCTCGCCAAGTACGCTGATGTTTTAGCACAAGAGAATACGTACTTGGTAAAGTAAATGTAAATGAAGTATTCTATTTTATTGGTGCTGGCCTTTTTCACGATACAAATCAATGCACAAGAATTATTTGTAATGACAGAGCCGGCCAGCAACATGCCAACAGGAGCAATTGGTGTGCGTCAAGCCTCAATGCTAACTTGGAATAAGCAAGGAGAGACTGATTTTCATGCCATGCCTGAGGTCATGTGGGGAGTTAATAAAAACTGGATGGTTCATGCTACAGCTTTTTTGAATACCACTCAGGAGCAATTCAAGTTACAAGGCGGAAGCGTGTATGCCAAATACCGCTTTTTTTCGAGTGACGATTTGCATAGTCATTTTCGTTTGGCGGCATACGGGAGATTGAGCACTAATAGCGCACCAATTTTTCAAGAAGAAATTGAAACTATGGGAATGAACTCGGGTTACGAAACAGGTTTGGTCGCAACGCAATTGCTAAACAAAACAGCAATAAGTGCTACAGTAAGTTATGAGCGCGCCTTGAATAATGGCGACTTTGTTTTTCCTGCTTTGCAATCTAACAGTGGTTTGAATTATTCCTTATCAATTGGTCAATTGTTGCATCCTAAAAAATATACTAGTTTTGAGCAGACTAATATTAATGCAATGGTTGAGTTTTTAGGTCAGCGCCTAAATGAGAATGGTAAATCTTATCTGGATGTTGTGCCGTCAATTCAATTTATTGTGAATAGTCAGGCCCGAATAGATTTGGCGTACCGTCATCAACTTTATAGTGACATGAGCCGAATGGCAACCAATAGTGTGTTGTTGAAATTAGAGTATACTTTTTTTAACACCACCAAGTAAACAGGTAAAGTAGTTAATTAGAATAATAATATCCGCTGGTTGAAATTATTAAAAACGTCAGTTCGTGTGTTTTTTGTGTAGTAAAACGGAACAAAAAAAGTATCGAGAACCGTTTTTAATGAAATTTTTCTTGTTCTCGATACTTTTTTCTATCGAAAAAAACTCGAACTGACGAAAAATCATAATTAAAAACTAATTGCATCCAACGGGCTAATAAAATCAAACATAAAAATAAATGAAAAACACAATTATAGCAGTCTTACTAGGGGCAATAGTTACTGTTTCCTGTAATCCTAAAAACAATTCGGCAACAGAAACTAAGGAATCTAAATCAGAAAAAAGTGCGGAATTATACGCGTGTCCGATGCACCCGAATGTAAAAGGCGAGAACGGTGCCGAGTGTCCGGAATGTGGCATGGAACTGACGGAGAAAGTAGAAGTGAAGGCTGCCTCAGATAGCACCGTCATTACTGAAGACACGTTGGAAGATGAAGTTTCGTTACGAAAAATTAAGACTCGCGGTGAAAAACAACAAGCTTTCCCGACGGATCAAATAGTGGCTGATTATTTAAAAGTGAAAAATGCACTAACAAAAGACGATTCTGGAAATGCAGCGGCACTAGCAAAAAGTATGAAGGCTAATTTAGACAAAGCAAAGTCGAGCTCTACTGATAAAAAAGCAGCGGCTGAATACGCTAAGTTGGTAAAAGAAATGAGAGAAAACGCTAGTTATGTAGGAGGTTCTTCAGGAGGCTTAAAGGAGCAGCGAGAATATTTTGCAAAACTAAGCAAAAACATATTCGATTTTATTAAAGCTTACGGAACCTCGCAGGTTTTATATCAAGATTATTGCCCAATGTACGAGAATGGTAAAAGCGGCTATTGGATAAGTGAAACAAAGGATGTGGTCAATCCGTATTTTGGTGCAGAGATGTTGAATTGTGGCCGAAGAATTGGTGTTGTACAGTAATAAATTAGTAATGCTACTACAAGAAGCTGGTTTGATTGAATAGCCAGCTTCTTTAAGGTAGTGCAAAATCAAATTTATTTTTTGCTAAAAGAAATACATTAGCTAGCTTATTTACAGCGAATTGTATTTTTTGGGTGAAAAAAAAGTAGATTTTTTTTTAAAATGGTGTTGCAACATTCAAAAAAAGTTCTAATTTTGCACCCGCAATACAAAACAAGGCCCGTTCGTCTATCGGTTAGGACGCATGGTTTTCATCCATGTAAGAGCGGTTCGATTCCGCTACGGGCTACAAAAACGCAAGTATTAAGAAAGATTATCTGTATTATTTTGCAACTGTACGCAATTAGTTAAAGCCTCAAGAAGTAATTCTTGAGGCTTTTTTTATTGTGTTAAATTGAATTTTCTGGTATTTTGGAAAAGTGTGCGAATAATTTTTCTTGATTTTAGTAAAGTCGTGTTCGGGAATTTTGCCGCGTGAAGGATGGCAGTTGAGCTCTTTGGGGTTTTGTCCCGCAGGGCAAAACCCCAAAAGCGGGAACGAACAGCCTGACGCACCATAGAGAAACGGCGGTGCGGCACGCCCAAATGAGTCGAATTATCATGAGTTGTATAAGTGAAAAGATAGTGAATTTCAGGGCTAAAGGTTGGTTGTGAAAAACTTGGTTAGCGTGTAAAAATTTTATAATTTTGCCAACCGAATTTCTAATGTAAAGTAAAGAACAAGATGGATATCAAAAGAGTAGCAATAGACGCAGTAAATGAGAAAATTGTAATGACAGTTGTACACATGGATTACAAAGGTCAAGTAGCAAAAAGAATCAACGAGAAAATGCCTTTGGCTACTGTAAAAGGATTTAGAAAAGGGCAAGTTCCTAAAGATCTTGTCGAAAAACAATACGGAAAAAAAATCAAACAAGAAGAAGTACAAAAAGTAGTTGACTTGGCGCTAGAGCGTTTTGTGCAGTCTGAAAGATTGAACCTTCTTGGAACTCCACTACCAATCGCTAATGAAAACTTTGATTGGGATGCTGAAGAATTAACTTTTGAGTACGAAATTGGTTTAGTGCCAAATTTCACTTTAGACTTAGAGGCTAAAAACGAAATCGTAAAATATGTAGTTACTGCTGACGATAAATTAATTGATGGTCAAGTAGCTAGAATTCAAAAACAATTTGGTACTGCTATTCCACAAGAAGTTGTAGCGGCTAACAGCGATGTTACTGGTACTTTTGTAAATGAAGAAAAAGGAATCAATAATAGTACTACAATTGCAGCAGATCTTTTTAAAGATGCAGCTACATTTGAATTGTTTATTGGTAAAAAAGTAGGTGATGTTGTAACAGTAAACACTAGCGGTTTATTTGAAGATGATCACCAATTGATGGATGTAATGAAAGTGGCTCATGATGACGTTCACGGTTTAGCAGTTGATGTTCAATTCACTATTGAGGCGATCAACACAGCTGAATTGGCTGAATTGAACCAAGAGCTTTTTGATAAATTATTTGGTGCGGGTGTAATTTCTACTCTTGATGAGTTGAAAACTAAAATCAAAGAAGATGCTGAAAGCCAATTCGCGCAACAAGCAGATCAAAAATTATTAGGCGATGTTACAGAATGGTTAATTGAAAACACAAAATTCGATTTGCCAGCTGAATTCCTAAAAAGATGGTTGCAAACTGTTGGTGAGAAAAAATTAACTCCAGAAGAAGCTGAAGTTGAATATGCACGTTCTGAAAAAGGATTGCGTTTTCAATTGATCGAAGGTAGAGCTATGGCACAATCTGACATCAAAATTACTTTTGAAGACTTGAAAACGTTTACTACTAAAAACATTCGTTTGCAAATGGCTCAGTTCGGACAAACAAATCCAACTGACGAAGAAGTGCAAGGTATTGTAGCTCGTGTTTTATCAAACCAAGACGAGGTAAAAAGACTTTCAGACCAAGTTGTTGCTGAAAAATTATTAGAATTATTCAAAGAAAAAGCAAACCCAACTACTAAAGAGGTTACTTACGAAGAGTTTATTGCTGCTTCATACGGAGAATAAATCCTAGTCGTAAAGTCAAATGTCATAAAGTCAAAAGTTGAAAAATCGGAAAACAATTTCGTTTTTTGTTTCAAATTTTAAGATTTTATTACAAATGCAAAACAATAAAAAATAGTTATATTTGAGCGTCAGAAAATTTTTTTTGGCGCTCTTTTGTTTGAAATGAATAGCTTATTTTTTCAGGAGCCAATCCAGCTTTACGTTCTAAGTTTTTTCTTCCGTTTCGGTTTTTTTAAATTCCTGCAAGAGCTTCCTTTGGTCGCTTTGCATGAATAAAAAAACTAAAAAACGGAATTCAAAAAGCTTTCCACTTCAATCTGGGCTAAAAACAAGACATATTGGCACCAATTCGAAAGAGGTACAACCTTTGCGTTGTTTACAATTCAAACATTAGACTTACAAACTTTTAAACCTATACAAATGAATTACGGTAAAGAATTTAAAAAATTTGCTACAAAGCACCAAGGGGTAAATGCCATGTATTACGATAAAATCGTTGCAGCAATGAACCCAACAAATATGACACCTTATATTATTGAAGAGCGTCAATTAAACATTTCACAATTAGATGTTTTTTCTAGATTGATGATGGACAGAATTATCTTTTTGGGAACTGGAATTGATGATCAAATTGCAAATATTGTACAAGCACAGTTGTTATTCCTAGAAAGCGCCGATGCTTCAAAAGACATTCAAATTTACTTGAATTCTCCTGGAGGTAGCGTTTATGCTGGTTTAGGAATTTATGATACCATGCAGTACATTAAGCCTGATGTAGCTACAATTTGTACAGGTATGGCAGCATCTATGGGTGCAGTATTATTGTGCGCTGGTGCCGAAGGAAAACGTTCAGCATTGCCACATTCGCGTGTTATGATTCATCAACCATCAGGTGGAGCACAAGGTGTTGCTACTGATATGGAAATCAATTTAAGAGAAATGTTAAAACTAAAAGAAGAGTTATACAATATTATCTCGCACCACTCTGGACAATCATTCGAAAAAGTACACGCTGATAGCGAACGCGATTACTGGATGAAAGCAGATGAGGCAAAAGAATACGGAATGATCGACGAAGTGTTGAGAAGAGGATAAAAAAATAGTTTCAGGTTTCAAGTTTAAAGTTATTATGGAAACTTTAAACTTGGAACTTTAAACTTGAAACAAAAAATATGGCGAAAGAAAAATTAGAATGTTCGTTTTGTGGAAGAAAAAAGCCAGAAACTAAATTATTAATTGCAGGTATTGAAGCGCATATTTGCGACAAATGTATTGAGCAAGCGCATGGTATCGTTTTGGAGGAATTAAGAACTTCAGGTAGCAGCGCGCTAGCAAGCGATTTGGTTTTGCAAAAGCCGAAAGAAATAAGAGCGTTCTTAGATCAATATGTAATTGGTCAAGACCAAACCAAAAAAGTAATGTCGGTAGCCGTTTACAACCACTACAAACGATTGATGCAACAGCAGCAAGACGATGAGGTTGAAATTGAAAAAAGCAACATCATCATGGTAGGGCAAACTGGAACCGGAAAAACATTGGTGGCTAAAACCATCGCGAAAATGTTAGATGTTCCTTTGGCTATTGTTGATGCTACTGTGTTAACCGAAGCAGGATATGTAGGTGAAGATGTAGAGAGTATTTTAACGCGTTTACTACAAGCTGCTGATTATGATGTGGCGAAAGCGGAACGTGGAATCGTATTTATTGATGAAATAGATAAAATTGCACGTAAAAGCGACAACCCATCTATTACACGTGATGTATCTGGCGAAGGAGTACAACAAGCGTTACTGAAATTATTAGAAGGAACCGTTGTGAATGTGCCACCAAAGGGCGGACGCAAGCACCCAGACCAAAAATTTGTTGAGGTAAACACACAAAATATTCTGTTTATTGCCGGTGGTGCTTTTGATGGTATCGAAAGAATTATTTCGAAACGATTGAACCGTCAGGCTGTAGGATATTCTACTTCAAAAACAGCAGATGCCATTGACAAGGACAATTTATTGCAATACATTATTCCAAAAGACATCAAAGATTTTGGATTAATTCCAGAAATCATTGGTCGTTTGCCGGTACTTACACACATGGATCCTTTAGATAGAGCAACTTTGCGTTCTATTTTGACAGAACCTAAAAATGCCTTGATCAAGCAATATGAAAAGTTGTTCTTAATGGATGATGTAACTTTTACCATTACCAACGAAGCCTTAGATTTTATTGTTGATAAAGCCTTAGAATACAAATTAGGTGCTCGTGGTTTGCGTTCCTTATGCGAAGCTATTCTAACTGATGCTATGTATGAATTACCAAGTTCAGATGATAAAGTACTCGAGATCAATCAAGAATATGCAGAGGAAGCTTTGAGTAAAAATCTGTTGAAACGTTTGGAGATTGCTTCATAATAAATCAATTTCTCAGTAAAATATAAAAACCTGTTCATTCATTTGAGCAGGTTTTTTTTGTTAATTTTAAAAATGAGAATCGATTTTAATTATTTTGTATTTTTATAATTCTAATTGATAAAAGCAACTTCAAATGATAACAGTACAAAATACTATAAACGCTTCCATAGAACAAGTATGGGAAAAATGGACAACACCACAACACATCATGAAATGGAACAATGCTTCTGATGATTGGCATACTCCTTTTGCAGAAAATGACTTGAAAGTGGGCGGGAAATTCAGATATACAATGGCTTCTAAAGACGGTACCATGCGCTTTGATTTTGAAGGAGTCTATACTGCTATTATAGATTTTTCGCTAATAGAATACGAAATATTAGATGGTAGAAAAGTAAAAATTACTTTTGAGCAAAATGAAACAGGTACCAAAGTGACTGAAAGTTTTAATCCCGAAACAGAGAACTCAGAAGAACTACAAGAACAAGGCTGGCAGGCTATTTTAGATAATTTTAAAAAGTATGTTGAAGCGGCAAGTATTTAATTTTTTTACAATTCATAGCCTGGAAGTTGATCACCTCATACGGTAGAAAAACCTAGATTACATTTTTTGGTTTACGATATAAATTGCGATTTTCGTAAAAACAGCAACCTGTTCATTCGTTTGAGCAGGTTTTTTTGTGCTTAAATTGTCGGATTTGTTTTTGTGAGCAAAAAGGAATTTTATTTTTTTTTATCCCCTTTCAATTGTCGATTTTTGTTTGGTATTTTAAAGCCAATCGCATGCAAGTAGCAGATAAAGAAGTCATTTTATTAAAAGTTTCAGGTCAAGATAAACCTGGAGTAACCGCTGGTTTAACTTCTATTTTAGCAAATTATGACGCTATTATTTTAGATATAGGTCAAGCCGATATTCATGATACACTTTCACTGGGAATTCTGTTCGAAATCAAAGCTGGCTCTACATCGGGACCTGTTTTAAAAGATTTATTGTTCAAAGCGTATGAATTGGGTGTGAAGGTGAAGTTCATTCCCATTTCTATCGAAGATTATGAAATTTGGGTCAAAGGACAACGCAAGCAGCGCTACACAATTAATGTTTTGGGCGAAAGCCTGACTGCGGTGCAAATCGCTGCTGTGACTCGTATTTTATCCAATCAAAACTTGAATATTGATGCGATCAAACGCCTTACAGGAAGAGTATCTATAATCGAAAAAGAAGAATTTCCTCGTGCTTGTATTCAGCTTTCGGTAACGGGAACAATAGTTGACAAGTCGTTTATGACGGCTAGTTTTATGGAAATTTCTCGAACTTTAGATGTAGATATTTCATTTCAAGAAGACAATATGTACCGACGAAACCGCCGCCTGGTGTGCTTTGATATGGATTCGACGCTCATACAAACAGAAGTAATTGATGAATTAGCAGAGCTTGCTGGAGTAGGCGAGCAAGTGCGTGCCATAACCGAATCAGCCATGAACGGCGAAATTGATTTTAGCGAAAGCTTCAAACAACGCATGGCTTTGCTTGAAGGTTTGAGTGAAGACGTGTTACAAACTGTGGCCGAAAATTTACCCATAACCAAAGGTGCGCATCGCTTGATGAAAGCCTTGAAATATTATGGTTACAAAACGGCTATTCTATCAGGAGGTTTTACCTTTTTTGGGAAGTATTTACAGAAAGAATTGGGCATTGATTACGTACACGCCAATGAGCTTGAAATCATAGACGGAAAATTAACGGGTAATTATTTGGGCGAAATTGTTGATGGTAAAAAGAAAGCCGAATACCTGCAAGCTATTGCAGATAAAGAAGGCATTCACATCAATCAGACTATTGCAGTGGGTGATGGTGCCAATGATTTACCGATGTTGAATTTAGCAGGTTTAGGCATCGCTTTTCATGCCAAACCAACCGTAAAGGAAAAAGCCGAAAGTTCTATTTCTAGTTTAGGTCTTGACGGTGTTTTGTACCTATTAGGTTATCACGACAGGCACATTGATATGATGGAGTAGGAGGACAATTTTCTTAAGAAAATAATCTTTTTACAAGTTTTTGAGCTGCTCCAAATAATCCCTTTGATTAGATAATCTTGGTATTTTGTGTTGCCCGCCTAGTTTGCTATTGTCTTTGAGCCAATCATAAAATAAATTTTTACGGGCTACATTAATTACCAATGGGTTTAAAGTCATGTTATTGTAGCGTTTGGCCTCGTAGTCAGAGTTGAGCGCTTGTATAGACTCATCTAAAATTTTCTGAAATTGAGCTACGTCAGCAGGTGGATTTTTGAACTCAATCATCCATTCGTGAGCACCTTTTTCTTTGCCTTCCATAAAAATGGGGGCCACGGTATAATCCACCACTTCGGTGTGGGTAATTTTACAAGCTTGTGCAATCGCTTGATCCGTGTTTTCAACCATTAATTCTTCACCAAAAACATTGATATGATGTTTGGTTCTGCCTGTAACTCGAATTCTATAGGGATTTAAGGAGGTAAAGCGCACCGTATCACCTATCATGTAGCGCCACAAACCAGAGTTAGTAGTAATTACAATGGCGTAGTTTTTAAACAATTCAACATCTGCCAGTCGAATAATTTTTTGATTCGGCGTACCAAAAGTATCCATCGGAATGAACTCATAAAAAATTCCGTAGTCCAACATCAACAACAAATCACTAGAATAATTTAAGTCTTGAATGGCAAAAAAACCTTCAGAAGCATTGTATATTTCGTAGTATTTAAAATCCTTTTTAGGAAGTATTTTTTGGTATTGCTCACGGTAAGGTTCAAAATTAACACCGCCATGAAAATAGACCTCTAAATTAGGCCAAAGCTCCAGTAAATTGCCTTTGCCGGTTTCCTCTAGCATTTTATTCATTAATACCAGCATCCAAGAAGGAACACCTGCAAAACTGGTCACATTTTCGTTTTTAGTTTCGTTGATAATAGCTGCAATCTTGGTTTCCCATTCGCTCATTAATGATGTTTTGTTGCATGGCGTGCTACTAAACTCCGCCCAAATAGGCATGTTTTCTATTAATATAGCCGACAAATCACCAAAAAAAGTATTCTTGTCTTCGTAAATTTGAGAACTTCCACCTAAGCGCAAACTCTTGCCTATAAACAACTCCGAATCCTCATTATTATTCAAATACAAACACAGCAAATCCTTACTGCCTTTGTAATGACAATCTTCTAAGGCTTCATTGCTTACGGGAATAAATTTACTCTTGGCATTGGTTGTACCACTTGATTTGGCAAACCATTTTATAGGAGTTTCCCAAAAAACATTTTGCTCTCCTTGACGCGTTCGTTCAATAAGCGGTTGCAATTCTTCGTAAGTAGAAATAGGTACGCGCGATGTAAAAGTAGCATACGATTTTATAGATGCAAAATCGTATTCCTTGCCCAAAACCGTATTTTTCGAGGCTTGTATCAAGTTCATAAGCAATTCCTCCTGAACCTCGTTCGGGTATTTTAGGAATAATTCTATCTGATGAATCCTTTGCTTTAAAACCCAAGAGGCAAACGAATTAATGATTGTTAAAGGCATTTTTTTTATTTACAATTTCTAAAAGTCAGGCGCAGTTTTATAGTTTCCAATTTGAATATCGGTACACAAATACTAACTTTACAACTTTACCAAAAATAACAAAATTTGTTTAACCTAAAAATTTAAACAACAAACTTTACGAATAATGACATACGAAGGTGTACTGGCCAAAATGCAAACCGAAATGGGAGCTCCCATTCAATACTATATCGTTTTTGAAAATAGTTTTTTAAACGTCAATCAATTTTTAAACAAAAATTTTTCGATACAATTTGTAGGCTACCAATGTCTCAATTGCAACAAAAAGAAAAAGATTTTTCGTCAAGGTTTCTGTTACGACTGCTTTTATTCGAGTCCAGCCGTGGGCGATTGGATCATGAAACCCGAACTCAGCACCGCGCATCTTGGTATCGCTGATCGTGATTTGGTCTACGAGCAAAAAGTACAATTGCAGCCGCACATTGTCTACTTGGCTTTGTCGAGCGAGGTCAAAGTAGGAGTAACACGCAAAACGCAAGTCCCAACCCGATGGATTGATCAAGGCGCCAACCAAGCCATTTCAATCGTTGAGGTTCCCAATCGCTATCTTGCCGGAATCACCGAGGTCGCTTTAAAAAAACATTATGCAGACAAAACCAATTGGCGCAAAATGTTAACCAACACGATTGAGCCAGTCGATTTGGTGGCAGAACGCTTAAAATTGGAACACTTAATTCCAACCGAAGTTAAGGAGTATTTTTACAATCAAAACAACGATCTGTATGAAATGAACTACCCTGTTTTGCAATATCCCGCGAAGGTAAATAGCTTGAATCTTGATAAAACACCTCAGTTCGAAGGCAAGTTAACAGGCGTAAAAGGGCAATATTTACTCTTTGATGACGGCACCGTTTTTAATGTTCGCGGCTCCGAAGGCTATGTGGTATCCATCACCGTGTAAAACAGTTGGGCGTACCCTTTTTTAAAATAGAAAAAATTTTAAAAAAAGGTCAGGCTGTTCGCTGTATCTTTTATTTCGCTGCGCTGCATAAAAGGATGCCGCTGCCATCCTTTACGCAACATATCATAAAATACCCGTTTTAGCTTTCAATGACAAAACGCCACTATATTTCATAAAAAAAAGAGGAATTTCAAACCCATTGAAATTCCTCTTTTTTTATTGTATTCCTACCTAGTTTACCTTTGTGGTATCGGCTGGCTTCTTTTTCTTTTTAAACAAACCATTCAATAAATCAGCAGCTTTGGCTTTTACTTCTTCTTTTGTGGCTGGTTTGGTAGGCACAGCTGTTTTTGTGGTATCTCCAGGTTTTTTATTTTTATTGATATAATCCGTTATTGCTGAGGTTCCTTTTTTTACCAAACGGTCTTTTTGTTGTTTCACCAACTGGTTTGTTAATTGTGTCACAGCCGTTTTGATATCTGTTGTTATTTTTGGATTGCTAAAATTACCACCCAAAATTGCATTGATAGGCAGGTTTTCTATTTTAGCAGCTTCCGCAGGAGTTAATTTTGCTAGCAAGGCATTCGCTTCGTTACCCAAATATTTAGCCGGAACATCAAATTTTAGGTTGTAACTCATGCTTTGATCAAAACCGTGTGTTCCGCCAATTGTAGCTTTGATGTCTTTGTACTTAATGTCAAATGGTTTGATATTTACTTTACCATCTTTAAAGGTGATTGCTGCTTTGATGTCATTCAAATTAATTTTGCTTACATCTACAAACTTAATGTTCGACCCAATAGCTTTCAATAAAGTCGAATTTTTATCATTGACAGTTGATGATAACAGTTGGCCTAATAAATCACCGGTCAAAGTCTTTAAGTCAGGCGTAAACTCGATGGCATCTAAATTTCCGTTTAGTTTAATATTCGAATTCAAACGGCCGTTAATAATTCCCGCAATTGGAGCAATTTTCTTCAGCATTTCCAATTGTGTAAATGACTGCGCAATATCGACTTGGTTTAATTTTAAATCCATATTAAATACAGGTACTTTTCCTTTTGTAGAGACCGCTCCGTTCACTCCAATTGTTCCACCAAAAATAGAGGTTTTCACATTTTCGAGTGTTACCTTTTGATCTCTCACAATTAACTTTCCTGCTACATTTTTTAGCTTTAGGTTGTCATACAATACCGTATTGGCTTTTGCGCTAAGCGTACAATTTAAAAAAGCAGGGATTTTCATAGCCTCGGCTTTTTTTCCAGGAGTGTTATCTTTTGCAGGTTCTTCAGTCGTCATAAAATCGTCTACCGCCAATTGATTTGACGACATGAAAAAGTTTCCTTTTAACTCCTGATTTCTAAAAATAAAACCATAAAAGTTTTCCAGAATTCCACTTACGCTAATATCACTTTTTCCAGTTGTGGCATTCAATTGTTTCAAATTTACTTGACTTGGATTGAATTGTACTACCGCCGTACTAATGTTCATGGTTTTACCATTTTCATCAGCATATTTAAAGCCAGACAAGCTCATGATACCCGCATTATTTATCTTTTCATATTCACTTTTTTCAACACTTTGCATGTCAAATTTTGTGGTAACATCGGCTTTTAAAATTCCAGATAATGGTTTGTCAAGCTTGATAGGGTAGGCCTTAGATAGATTTGCTAAATTGATAGTTCCTTTCAATGCGGCATCAACTATTGCGTTTTGGGTGATGTTTTTGATGTTTGCTTTGGCATTAAATACATCTTGATCAATTTGAAACGAGAGTTTATCTAAGTTGACATAAGTGTCATTAAGAATTCCGGTTTCATTGATAATTTTAGTATCAATAACAATTTTTTCAACCGTTTTAGGCAAGTTCGGGTATTTGAAAGAAGCATTATGGGAGGCAATGGCAATATTGAATTTGGGCACGCTGGTATCAGAGTATAATCCTTTTGCAAAACCAACAATGGTAAAATCACCTGTGGTTTGTACATTGTCTAAACTAGCTGCATAGGCCGCTGGTATCACACCCAAAAAGTTTTTAAATGACGAAGTTGGTGTTTTAAATTTCAAGTAGTATTCTTGTCCTGCATCAGCAATTTGTATGAAGCCATCAAATTCTAACGGAAGTTGATTGATTAATGCCTTGTTTTCTTTAAAGCTGTATTTGCTGTTTTTTAAATCGATTCCTAATACGGCATCAAGTGTTAATGCTACTTGATTCATGTAATTCAATTTATCCAGATTCAAGCTCACCTTAGCTGTAGTTTTGGTTGTTAAGTCTAGTTTTTCAGATGCAAAATCACCTGTACCTTCATGATTCAAGCTGTCAATAACCATTTTAATTTTTGAACTTTCGTCAAAATAGCGAAACTGAAAATTCTCAATTTTGTATTCTTGAATTTTTAAGGCCAGCGGATTACTTGTTGAGGCCTCTTCTTTTTTAGCATCTTTAAGCGCAATATCAAAGTTTCCAACACCATCTTTGTTAAAAATAATGTTGATCAGTCCGTCTTTTGAGGTAACTCCATCAATAGCAATAGCTTCTTTTTTATCTTTAAAAAGTTCTTTAATTGACATTTTAAGGTTGACTTCTCCCAGTGAAACCAAAGTGTCTCCTGCGAAGGGTGCTTTATTGATGATAACTAGTTTTTCAAGCGTTACATTAGCATTTGGAAAGTTTTTGAATAAACTTAAATCGGCATCGGCAAAGGATACCGTCGCGTCAACTTTTGCATTAATGGCATCAGTAATTTTTGCTTTTATTTGATCTTTAAATAAAAAGGGTGCTGCAAATAATGTTGCTATTAGCAACAAAAGGACTATACCTACTATTTTTAAAATTTTCTTTACCATGTGATGTTGCTTATTTTGAATTGCTTACCAACTACTTTATTGTACAAAAATACTGGATTTTGACTTTCTATCTTTCTAATGTTTTCATAAAAGCTTATATGATTTAAAGAAAAACCCGCTAAAGTAATGACAATAGCGGGTTTAAAAGTATTTTCAATCTTTTTAATTTAATTCATTTTGATTGCAAATGGAAGCATGGCTTGCACGCCTTGTCTGGCTTGAAGTTTTTTAATTTCGTTCAACATGCGATAGTTTTCTTCTCCTATTTCCTCTTTAATAAAACGCTCTTTTGATTGTGCAAAAGGGAATCCTGCTAGTAAATCATCGAAATTTTTGTCGTATTCTGGATAGTTTTGAGTTCGGTACTCTTTTACTTTTGCTAACGATGCCGCTTTTGCAATAGCATCATCCAAACCACCAATCTTATCTACAAGACCAATTTTTAGTGCTTCAGCTCCAGTCCAAACGCGTCCTTGTGCAATGCTGTCTACTTGTGCAAACGACATTTTTCGGCCCTGAGCTACTCGAGTTACAAAAGTTTTGTATATATGTTCAACACCTTCAAGCGTTACGGCTTTGAAATTTTCATCCAATGGTACAAACGGACTGTAATCAGCAGCGTTCGAGTGGGTTTTTACTTGTTCTGTATTAATACCAATTTTGGTAGCTAGAGTTGTAAAGTTAGGTAACACCCCAAATACGCCAATTGATCCTGTAATTGTACTTTCTTCGGCAAAAATAGTATTTGCATTACAAGCGATGTAGTAGCCGCCTGATGCCGCAAAATTACCCATAGATACTACTATTGGTTTGACTTTTTTAGTCAACTCAATTTCTCTCCAAATCAAATCAGAAGTTAAGGCGCTTCCACCGGGACTGTCAATACGCAAAACAATTGCTTTCACGTCTTTATTAGTTCTAGCTTCTTGTAAAGACCTGCGCATGGAACCTTCTCCAATTACAGTTACATCTCCTTCGCCGCCCATAATTTCGCCTTGCGCATAAATGATGGCAATTTCGTTTTTAGCGCTATTTACACTTGCAGTTGTTGCTGTTTTTTGAGCATAATCAAGTATCGAAACACTGTTGTAATCCTCGTCTTTATCGACTTTTAATGCTTTTTTAATGGCATCATGGTAAACATCTTCGTAAGCAATTACGTCAATTAGTTTTTGAGCCTTTGCCATTTCTGGCGTACGACCTAAAAGACCGGTAGCAATTTCATTCAATTTTGCCACACTTAAATTTCTGCTTTTTGCGATGTCTTTTATCATTGAATTCCAAACAGAGGTCAATAATGCAGTAGTTTGCTCTCTATTGGCTTCGCTCATTTGGTTTTCTAGGAAAGGTTCAACCGCACTTTTGTATTTACCATGACGAATAACCTCCATTTTTAAACCTGATTTTTCTTGAAAATCTTTAAAAAACATAATCTCTGAAGACAATCCTTTAAAATCCATTTCGCCCACTGGATTCAAATAAACGGTATTAGCAACCGAGTTCAAGTAGTATTCTTTCTGTGAGTAGGTATTGCCGTAGGCCATTACAAATTTACCTGACTGTTTAAAGCTTTCTAAGGCATCTCGTAAAGCTTTAGTCTGAGCCATTCCTAAAAACGAGTTGTTATTTAAAATAGAAATACCTTTGATATCATCATCCGTTTTTGCAGCCTCGATAGAATTAATGATGTCAATTACACCTATTTTTTCATTTTCTGAAAAAGCAGTAACCCAAGGATCGTTGTATTTACCAGCATAATCATTTTGAACGTTTTCCAGATTCAATTCAATAACTGAATTATTATCTACCACAACTCCATCAGATTCACCACCAAAAATGGTTCCTATTAAAACGATTCCAAAAAAGAATAACATAAAAAAGACAAATATCCCAATGACAGTTGCCAGTACATTTCCTAAAAATCTCATATAATTTATTTTTTGTATAAGTCGCAAAATTCTTGAAATGTTACAGTACAGTTGTATAGGATTTCAAAAATTAAGCAAGTAAAAGTGGGCGCAAATATATTCCTAATTCTAAAATTCTTTTAGTTAATTTGCATCAATTATGAAATCACAGCATCAAGTTATTCTATCTATAGGCAGCAATCAAGGCGATCGCTTGGCTTCGATTGAGCAGAGTCTTCAATTGATTCATCAACAAGTGGGCACTATTTTGCGTGTTTCTAGATTGTATCAATCACCTGCGTGGGGTTTTGAAAGCGATGATTTTTATAATTGCGCTGTCGTGATACATACGTATAACAGCGCACACAAAGTTTTGACCCAAGTTCTGAAAATTGAAAAACAATTGGGTAGGTCTCGTAATGGTACAGCTGGCTATGCTGCCCGAACTATTGATATCGATATTATTGCTTTTGATAACGAAGTAATTCAGTCTGAAAAATTACAAGTGCCGCACCCATTAATGCAAGATCGTAATTTTGTACTGTTGCCTTTACAAGATTTAAATTTAGATTGGGAGCATCCCGTTTTGGGCAAGACAATAACCCAAATGGTATCGATGTCAACCGATGTCAATGCTTGTACTGTTGTGCAAAATATGACACAACCTTTGCAAAGTATCCCGCTTGAACGCTACAATTATGTTGCTTTCGAAGGAAATATTGGAGCCGGTAAAACCACGCTGGCAACCAAAATCGCAGAGGACTTCAACGCGAAAACCGTTTTAGAGCGTTTTGCTGACAACCCATTTTTACCTAAATTTTATAAAGATCAAAATCGGTACGCCTTTCCGCTGGAAATGTCATTCCTTGCTGATAGATACCAACAATTATCCGACGACTTGGCACAATTCGATTTGTTCAAAGATTTTTTAGTAGCCGATTATCATATTTTTAAATCCTTGATTTTTGCAAAAATCACTTTAGCAGAAGACGAATACCGCTTGTATCGCAATCTTTTTGATATAATTTACAAAGAAATGCCTAGACCTGATTTGTATGTGTACTTATATCAAAATTCAGAACGTTTGTTGCAAAACATCAAAAAAAGGGGACGCAGTTACGAGCAAAAAATTCCAGCTGATTATTTAGATAAAATCAACAGCGGTTATTTGGATTATATCAAGTCGCAAACCAATTTAAACGTACTAATCATCGATGTTTCTGATCGTGATTTTGTAAAAAATCAAGAAGACTATCTTTACATTTTGGAGGAAATCAAGAAAAAAATGCTCTCCCAAAATTTTTAACTCCTTTCTTGGCTCTTATCTTTTAAGTGAAAAGTGCCCTCTTTTTTCTGGCGATGTAGCGTCTAGCTTAAGAACAAACCAATAATCATCAGCCGGCAGAGGAATTTTATTAAAAGTGCCATCCCAAAATGTTTTGGATTGGTTGAGAACTAAAATTAATTTTCCGTAACGATCAAAAATAGAGACTTTTGCTTTTGGATAGTTGCCTAGACCTTTGATTTCCCAAATATCATTGTAAGAATCGTTATTAGGGGTGAAGAATTTAGGAGCAATAACCACTACGAAAGGTTTTGAATCAATTCCGCAACCATTTTTTTCTCGTATAAAAGCAGTTTGTAAACTACTTGGAACATTAAAAAATACATTCGAATTTTGGTAAGTAATACCATCTACAGAGTATTCGTAATAATTCTGTTCCGTTTCGGGATAAATTACAACTCTATTTTCGTTTACATCAATTCGATCTATTGTAGGCGCTAAATATTCTACAACATTAATTTTTTTAACGGCGCTGCATCCTTGGCTATTGGTTACTTTTACAGTATATGTGCCGCCCGAGGAAACTTGAATAGTTTGAGTTTGTGCACCGGTTGACCACTCATAACTGGAATTGGTGATGCCTGCATCAAGAGTTAGGTTATCGTTTTGGCACAGAATTAAATCTTCATCAATAACTGATGTAGGTGTATTGATTTCAATGGTAACAGCTGTTCTAACGCCGTCAGTACAGCTGTTGTTAAAAGCTTGTGCGTAGTAAGTAGTATTTTGTGTTACGTTGGCAAATGTTACACTAGTTCCTGTGGCAATAATTTGAGTTGAAGTAGCGCTTTCGTACCAGTTGATGATTCCTGAATTTGTTGTTGCTTGTAGAGTTACGCTGCCAGCGCCACAGCGCGTAACGGGTGAATTAGTACTTGTAATACTAGGAATTTGTTGTACGGTAGCAATTACAGCTATACGATTTGTTGGACAGCCTGCTGAAACATAATAGGTTTTAGAATTTGTTAAAAACTCGGTAGTAAAGGAAGGACCACTAAAAAGTATATTCCCGCCAGTTGGTGTGTCGAACCAGTCAATTGTACTTGTAGTGGCGGTTGCTTGAAGGCTTAGTGTTCCAGAGCCACAACGGCTATCAGGTGTAGTGGTGGTGATTTTAGCAATAGTCATGGTGGTGCTTGTTGCAATTTCAAGTACGGGATCGCCTGGCATACCACCATATTCAACAATATATCCTTTGGGTTGATAATCTCCGCTAGTATCTCCGGTGTTAGATAAATCATTCCATGAACCTGGAATTCCAACACCAGACGCTGTGATATGTGCAAAATCTTCGTTACCTGAATTGTTTGGTTCATCCCTGTTCCAGAAGGAAAATTGATTAGCGGGTGCCGATCCATTGGCGAGTCCATTCCAAAATATAGTTCCGTTTTCAGGACCAGTTACCCATTTCCAAACACCTTCGGTTTCAGCATCACTACCTCCAATCCATCCTGTTCCTTGGGCTTGCTCTCCAGATATTTGTGCTTCATCTGAAGCTGTTAATGTGGCCAAATAGCCTCGTAATCCAAAATAAGTGCTATTTTCTGCTGCTGTTTTTGCATCCTGCCAAGGAATATTTATTGCTGAAATAAATCGGTAATAATGTCCATTTCGCGGTAAGTAGTTGGCTTGTCCTAAAGTTATAGAAAAAGTGCGGGTTGTTCCCGCTGGATTCAGGCTTGAGCTACTAAAGACAACATCCTTTACAGCGCGTACAAAATCTTGATACAATACTTTTGCACCACTTATTGGGCTTGACAGTTGTAGCTTACCTTCAGCGGAACTCCACGTAGCAATTATAGTGGGGTGCATACCGATGTTAGTTAGTGTAAGTAGATCTTGTCCGTTAGCGTAACCACCAGTAATTTGTATGTAAACTGCTTCTGTTCTTATGTCAGTTGCATCGGCGCCAGTAATGGTAATATCAGTAACTACATTTAAGGGACTTCCTGGGCAAAATATTTGATTCCCACTTGCTGCTATTCGAGGGGAGTTAACGGTAAGAGTTGTTTTTGTTTTTTTAGAAATTGAGTCACTTTCTCTTTTAAAAATGGAAACAGTAATCGCTGCGTTTGCTATCAGTGGACCAAATACGAGGAAAACTACCGCTATTTTTAAGAAAGTATTTAATTTCATGTGACGTAATTTACTTTATAGAGCCGTTTGGTTAACTGGCCAATGTAGTTTTTGAAATAAATCCCAAATCACAATTCCGGCACTCACCGCAATGTTCAACGAATGTTTGGTGCCCAATTGCGGAATTTCTATTGAGCCATCGCATAGTGCCACTGCTTCTTGTGAAACTCCGTGAACTTCATTTCCAAACACAATTGCATAGCGTTTTTGAGGTTCTATTTTAAAATTTTGCAATAAAATTGCACTTTCTACTTGCTCAATTGCAAGTGTTGTAATATTGTCATCTTTCAGTTTAGTGATTACGTCAAGAACGCTTTCACAATGCTCCCAAGCTACTGTTTCGGTAGCGCCAAGAGCTGTTTTATGAATTTCTTTGTTAGGAGGTGTGGCTGTAATACCACAGAGATAAATTTTTTCGATCAAAAACGCATCCGAAGTACGAAAAACAGAGCCAATATTGTGTAGGCTTCTTACATCATCAAGAACTACAATGAGTGGTGTTTTTTCTGATTGTTTGAAATCAGCAATCGATTTTCGGTCTAACTCGCTATTTTCTAGCTTTCTCATATTTTGTATTTTATCAAAAAAAAAGCTTCCAGATGGTTATGGAAGCTTTTCTAGTATGTTTGGTATTTCTTAGCTTTTCGCTGCCTCAAGAGGTAAAACGTTTCCTTTGATAGTTAATGTTTTACTTGGAGTTACTGCATTTGTAGTCAAAGTAACTGTTTTTGTAAACGGTTGTCCCGCTCTTGAAGTATCATATTTTACACCAATAACACCTTTTGCACCTGGAGCGATAGGTTGTTTTGGGTATGTTGGTACTGTACATCCGCAAGAACCTTGAGCGTTTGTAATAATTAACGGCTTGTTTCCGTTATTAGTAAATACAAATTCTCTTCTTCCGTCAGAATTAGCGGCAATCGTCCCGTAATCAATAGTTTCTGTAACAAAAACCATCCCAGCGCCATTTACTTTAGCGCTAGCAATTTTCGTGTTTTTAGCTTTTAATTTTTTTGAAGTCTCTTGCGCATTCGAAGCAGTAACTCCCAAAGTAACTAGCAAGGCTAGAGCAATTATCTTTTTCATTTCTTTTAATTTTTATTATGTTAGACAAATTTATGTAATTTTTCGTTTTGTAGGCCTAATTTTTTCTTAAATAACTTGTTTAATTTTTTTGAATCTCCTCATTTTTGGCCAAAAAACTATAAATTCGCCATGAAATTAAATTTAAAAAACTAAACACATTGGCCTCTAAAGATAAAGCAGTTAAGGAAACACCGTTGATGAAACAATACAATGAAATCAAAAGGAAGTATCCTGATGCTTGCTTATTGTTTCGTGTTGGGGATTTTTACGAAACCTTTGGTGAAGATGCTGTTCGGGCTTCGAAAATTTTAGGAATTGTTTTAACTAAACGAGGTGCAGGATCTGAAGGAGAAACTGCTTTGGCCGGATTTCCGCACCATTCTTTAAATACGTATTTGCCTAAGTTGGTCAAAGCGGGACTTAGAGTTGCTATTTGCGATCAGCTTGAAGATCCTAAAATGACAAAAACGATTGTGAAACGAGGCGTGACCGAATTGGTAACACCAGGAGTTTCCCTTAATGATGAGGTGCTTCAGTCTAAAACTAATAATTTTTTGGCAGCCATTTATTTTGCCAATAAATCGATTGGTATTGCATTTTTAGATGTTTCAACGGGCGAGTTTTTAACCGCTCAGGGCAATGCAGAATACATTGACAAATTACTTCAAAACTTCAACCCAAGTGAGGTTTTGATTCCGAAAAATAAAAAAGTAGAATTTAAAGAAACCTTTGGCGAAGATTTTCACTGTTTTTATCTTGAAGATTGGATTTACAAACAGGACTACGCATTTGAAACTTTAACCAAACATTTTCAAACAGTTTCCTTGAAAGGATTTGGAGTAGAGGAGCTGTCTGACGGAATTATCGCATCTGGAGCTATTTTGTATTACCTCTCAGAAACGCAACATAATAAAGTACAACATATTACTTCAATTCAGCGTATTGCTGAAGATGCTTATGTTTGGATGGATCGTTTTACCATTCGTAACCTAGAATTATACCATAGCTACAATCCAAATGCGGTCACATTGCTTGATGTAATTGATAAAACGCTTTCGCCAATGGGTGGACGATTACTCAAAAGGTGGCTAGCTTTGCCTTTAAAAGACAGTCATAAAATAAAAGGTCGACATGAAGTGGTGGCTTATTTGAAAAATAATCAAGAAGTTTTAAGAGATATTCAAAACCAAATCAAGCAAATTTCTGATTTGGAGCGATTGATTTCAAAAATTGCTGCCGGAAAGGTGTCGCCTCGTGAGGTAGTGTACTTGAAGGAATCGTTAGACGCGATAGTACCTATCAAAAAGTTGGCTTTGGCTAGCCCGCAGGAAGCTGTGAAAATTATCGGTGATAGTTTGCATGGTTGCGATTTGCTTCGTGAAAAAATAAATACGGTATTAAATCAAGATGCGCCAGTGGCTATTGCCAAAGGAAATGCAATTGCTACCGGCGTGCATGCAGAGTTGGATGAGTTAAGAGCAATTTCAACTTCAGGGAAAGAATTTTTAGAGGGTATTGAAAAACGCGAATCACAAGCAACAGGGATTTCGTCATTAAAAATATCATTTAATAATGTTTTTGGTTACTACATCGAAGTGCGAAACATGCATAAAGATAAAGTTCCTACCGAATGGATTCGAAAACAAACCTTGGTAAACGCAGAACGTTATATCACAGAAGAATTAAAAGAATATGAAACTAAGATTTTAGGCGCCGAGGAAAAAATTCACAAAATAGAAGTGGAGTTGTTCGAGCAATTGGTGGCTTGGATAGCAACTTACATCAAGCCTGTACAAATGAATGCTAATTTGATAGCGCAATTGGACTGCTTGTGTTCATTTACGCAACTCGCCATCGAAAATCAATATGTGTGTCCTGATTTAGATGAGAGTTTTGAGTTGGATATCAAAAGCGGTAGGCATCCTGTTATCGAAAAGCAATTGCCTGTAGGTACGCCATATATCGCTAATGATGTTTTTTTAGATCGCGATACGCAGCAAGTTATCATGATTACAGGGCCGAATATGTCGGGTAAGTCGGCTATTTTGCGTCAAACAGCTTTAATTGTATTGCTGGCGCAAATGGGAAGCTTTGTTCCTGCAGAGAGTGTTCGAATGGGCGTTGTAGATAAAATTTTTACGAGAGTTGGAGCAAGTGATAATATTTCGATGGGAGAATCTACTTTCATGGTTGAGATGAATGAAACGGCATCTATCTTGAATAACATCTCAGATCGAAGTTTAGTTTTATTAGACGAAATTGGTCGTGGAACGAGTACCTATGACGGAATTTCTATTGCTTGGGCTATAGCCGAGTTTTTGCATGAGCATCCTGCGCAGCCTAAAACGTTGTTCGCAACACATTATCATGAATTGAATGAAATGAGTGAATCACTAACTCGAATTCAAAACTATAATGTGGCTGTAAAAGAATTAAAAGACACCGTTCTTTTTGTTCGAAAATTGGTAAAAGGAGGAAGTGCTCATAGTTTTGGAATTCACGTGGCTAAAATGGCTGGAATGCCGCAAATAGTGATTTTAAAAGCACAAAAACTACTCAAGAAGCTTGAAAAAAATCATTCTAGTGAATCGCTAAACGGGAATTCAGTAGCAAAACGTGGCGCTAGTTTAAAAGAAGCGCAAACTGAAACCATGCAAATGAGTTTTTTCAACCTTGATGATCCTTTGCTAGAAGAAATAAAAGAGGAAATAATCAGTCTTGATATTAACACCATAACGCCTATGGAGGCGTTAATGAAACTCAATGAAATTAAAAGAATGTTGACTCGAAAATAATTTCTCTTTTTAAGCACACGTTATCAGATTGTTATCATTTTTGTTTAATTTTTTTAAAAAAAAGGCTTGTTTAATTCAATAAATGTCCTAAATTTGCAACCGCAATACAGAACAAGTGTTGTAGTTCTTACAAATACAAAACGCGAAAATAGCTCAGTTGGTAGAGCGCGACCTTGCCAAGGTCGAGGTCGCGGGTTCGAGCCCCGTTTTTCGCTCAAACACCTCTTAATGCTCGGATGGTGAAATTGGTAGACACGCTGGACTTAAAATCCAGTGAACAGCAATGTTCGTGCGGGTTCAAGTCCCGCTCTGAGTACAAAAGCCCCTTCAATTGAAGGGGCTTTTTTTATGGCCGAAAGTCAGAGTGTGTTTTGTTTTGATTGACAAAGAGGTAGAGTAATCAAACAAGGTTTAATTTTATAAATACAATCAAATATGGGGGCTTTTGTGATAAGCAAGCGCTACAATGACGAGTATAAGTTTGTTTTTACCTCAAGGAAAGGAAAAGTGATTTTTACAAGTTTGAGTTACGAATTGAAGTTCGAAGCAGAGGAAGCTATTGAGCATTTTAAAAAAGTACTTTCGTCAGCTGATTTTTTAAAATTTAAATCAACTAGTGGTAAGTTTTTTTTTAAAGTGGTTCTTGAAGGGCATCATTTTGCTACTAGTCGAAAATACACAACAGCTTTGCGTTTGCAAAAAGGTATTGATGAAATTGTGAAATATGGCTCGGCAGCAGAGATCTTGGATTTCTCAACCAATGACTGTATTTTTTTAGATTAAAAGAAAAGAGTCTTGAAAACGATAACGTATTCAAGACTCTTTTTTGTTTTGCGACATGAAATTATTTCATTTTATGGCATAAAAAAGCCATCTCGCTAAGCGGATGGCTTTAAAATCTTTAGAATTTAGATTCTAATTATTTTTTTACAGCTTCAGCAGCTTCTGTAGCAACCTCAGCAGCTTCAGTTCCAGCAGCAGCAGCAGAATCAACTACTTGAGCAGCAGAATCAACAACTTGTGCAGCAGAATCAACTACCATAGCAGCAGAGTCAACAGCAGTTTCAGTTCCTTCAGCAGGAGCATCAGCTTTTTTACAAGAAACAACAGTTAATACAGCAACAGCAGCTAAACTTAAAAATACTTTTTTCATCTTAATTTAATATAAAGGTTAATTATTAATTCGTGGCAAAGATATAAATTTTTTAATATGGAAAATATTTTTTCATTTATTTTTTAAAAAATATTATTCTTTCCCAGTGTCCAGCAAATTTACAATTATTGTGCCAGTTTTTGCACATCAAATGCAATTTTTTTTAAAGTTTTATTTGGACTTTTTTTCTGACTGCTTTTGTTTTAATGGTTTATTTATCAATGTCTTGTCTTTTTTTGGATGTACAAGCTTTAATTCGGCCATTAAGTTTTTTGCACCAGCGTATTTGTCTATGATAAATAAGACGTATCTAATGTCTACCATAATGTTTCTGCAGATACTAGGATCATAGTAAATATCACTCATTGTACCTTCCCATACACGGTCAAAATTTAGTCCAATCAAATTACCGTTTGCATCCACCGCAGGGCTTCCTGAGTTACCTCCTGTAGTATGATTTGTTCCAATGAAACAAACGGGCATTTTACCGGTAGCATCGCTGTAACTGCCGTAATCTTTGTTTTTGTACAACTCCACTAATTTTGAAGGAACATCAAATTCATAATCTCCAGGAATGTATTTTTCCATAACACCTTCTAGGTAAGTTACAGGAGTGTATAAAGTAGCGTCTTTTGGTTCGTAACCCTTTACTTTTCCGTAGGTAACACGCAAGGTACTATTAGCATCTGGAAACAAACGACCGTTAGCATTAAGTTCTAATTGCGCCTTCATATACGTGCGCTGCAAAGCAGTTATCGTTTGGTTGATTTCATCGTATTTCGGAGCAATTTGAGTGTTGTAACTATCCGCAAGTTCTTTTACCAATTGGTAAGCCGGATCTTTTCTTAGGTTGGCTAAAGCAGTAGCCGCATCACCAGAAAGTAATTCTTTTAAGCCCGCGTAGCTAGTGATTTTAGAAGTGCTGTATATAGCGGTAGCTAGTTTTTTTGCATCAACATTAGCTAGACTATTTGGTAAAAATTGTTGTGGCGATTTTGTAGCGTACAATGCAATCAATTGTTCAAAAACTTTTTCATCAACAGTTGCATTGAAGTTTTTATAAAAATCAGCTAAGCCACCTACTAAATTATTTTTTCGATCATTAAAGGCTTGTTCACCTCTTGCGTTGTAAACTTGCTCTAGTTGGTACAAGCGGTAAGCAGCACTTAACAACTCAGTGTTGCGCTGTACGGTTTCCATAAAATAATCTCTAGCAAGCGCGTAAGGAGCAATTGCTGCGTAGTTCTTGTCAAAATCAGCAAGTAAGGTTCCGTATTCTTTTTCTTTACCAGCTTTTTTTACTTTTTCTTGAAAAGTTTTTTCGTCATTGCGTTTTACAGCTACCGCATTCGATTTTTGAAGCCCTTGGGTTTCACCAATCCATTTTTTCCAATAATTAGCAATACTAGCATATTTAGAGGCATACTGAATTTTAATAGCATTGTCTTTACGCATGAATCCATCGGCTACTTTTAAGGCTTTATCACGAATTTCAATTTTTGCAGGATTAAGTTCGTTGACAATTTGTTCGATGGCTATAGAAGGTAGGTATTCATTGGTTTTTCCTGGATAACCAAAAACAAGGGTAAAATCATCTTCGGCAACACCGTCAAGCGAAATTGGTAAAAAGTGTTTTGGAGTGTAAGGTACATTGTCTTTGGAATATTTTGCGGGACGATTGTTCTTGTCAGCATAAATTCTGAACAACGAAAAATCTCCTGTATGACGTGGCCAAACCCAATTGTCTGTATCAGACCCAAATTTTCCTATTGATGTAGGTGGAGCACCAACCAAACGCACATCAGAAAAAGTTTCTGTTACAAAAAGAAGGTATTGATTGCCCTCATAAAACGTACGAATTTTGTTTTCTTGCCAAGATTCTTTCGGGAAAGAGGCGCTCAAGCGAGTGATGTTTTCTTGAATTTTTTTCTGTTTGTCGGCTTCGTTTGTAAGTGTCGCAGTGCCTTCAAGGATTTGCGTAGTTACGTCTTCAATTTTCACCATAAAAGTAACAGTTAAACCTTCGTTTGGCAATTCGTCTTCCATTTTATAGGCCCAAAATCCATCAGCTAAATAATCTTTATCAACTGAGGAGTGCGATTGAATTTGCGAATAACCGCAGTGGTGATTAGTAAGCAATAAACCTTTTGGCGAAATCACTTCAGAAGTACAGCCACCGTTAAAATGCGGCACTGCATCTTTCATGCTAGATTGATTCACATCATAAATGTCTTTGATTGACATTTTCATGCCTAGATTCTTCATTTCGGTTTCATTCATTCCTTTCAATAAAGAGGGAATCCACATACCGCCTTGTTGCGCTTGTGTTTGAATGACAAATAGTAATAAAAACAATTTTAAAAATTTCATTGGTATATAATTTAGTTTGAGAAAAGTGTGATACAAATGGATGATTGATTTGAAATATAATGGAACAGAAAATGACTCAATGTCGTTTTCCTTTCCAAGTTCCTCCGTATTTATATTGAGGCAATGATTTTGATTTTTCGCAGCAAGATTGACAAACGAAAATCCAATTTTTTCCCGAGGCGATTTGAACCCGAAACAGTGTACTGGCTGCAATAGAGCAAATTTCACATATTTTGGTTTTCATTTTATTAGCTCAATAGCGACGTTTCCTTTTTAAAATCAATACTTCCTTTTGAATAGGTTTCTACAAAACGAATCAATTTAGTATAAATTTTAAAAAGTCCCTATTTGGTTATTTTATTAGCAATTTCAATCAGTTTTAAGACGCATTAATTTTCGATTATGCATTTCGAAACCGCTGGCAAGATACAATTTTTGCGCTTTTTTATTGTGTGGCTCTACCTCAAGATAGATCAGTTTTAACGATAATTTATGGCTTTCGGCTTTTATAAAATCTACGGCTTTGCTGCCAATGCCTTTGCCTCGAGCTGTTTCTGCGACGAATAATTCATCTAAAAAAGCAATTTTTCCTTGGTATTCAAAACTAAACACAAAGGTTAGGATGATGTAGCCAACCACTTGTTCCTGCCAATAGATCAGCCAAGCTTTTCCTAACGTTGGATTGTCTATAAATTGATCTAGTAATTCTTTTGTCTTTTCAATAGCAATAGGATAACCATCAATGGTGTAAAAATCAACCATCAAAGCACTGACAGTATCTACATCTTGTTTATCTATTGGTTTAAAGTGAATCATATTGTTCTTTTTAGGAGCGTAAAGGTAGTTAATATCGAACTTGGTCTTGCCATAACCGTTCGTCATTTCGATACAACCGTTCGTCATTTTTCGGTAAAACAACAGCAGAAGCCCTTCTATATTTGTCTCATCAAAACAAATAAAAACAATTTAAAACAAATAAAAATGAGAACAGAAATTTTAAAAAAAGGAGTAGTTGTAGCAAAAGCAGTAGTAGGTTTTATTGTAGGCTTTGCACTGTATTATCTAGTTAAAATGTTAATAGGCTAAATTGAAATTGGCGTAAGCAATTCTATCATCAATCAATCAACCAATCACATAAAGTATGAAAACAGAATTTCTAAAAAAAGGGATAGTTGTAGTAAAAGCAGTTTTAAGTTTTACAATTGGAGTTTTACTAGCTTACTTATTGAAATTAATAATAGCTTAAAAAATAGATCATCAATCAAAATCATTCAATCAAAATCATTCAATCAAAATCAATCAATCAAAATCAATCAATCAAAATCAAATCAAGTTAAATCATGAAAAAAAACATCATAGCACTTGCGCTAGCAATAATGGGATTATCAAATGCCAATGCACAAACAGCTCAACCTGAAGCAAAAAAACCTGGCGATATTTCGCTGCCTTCGTCGAAAGGAGATCTAGAAAAATTAGCCTCTTTTGACAATGGAAATTACAAATATGCTGTTGAAGATTTCTTTACAAAAGCAAAAGCAAGAACGTTTAGATTATCACCTGACGGATTACGCATGTCTTATTTTCAAAAAATGGATAACGGCAAAACCAATGTGTATGTAAAAGACATTAAAACAGGCAAAGTTTCTCTGGTAATAGAGGAAAAAGATGAACTCATCAAAACGTATTTTTGGTTGAATAATGAGCGATTAATTTATGCCATGGATAAAGGAGGAAATGAAAACATACATGTTTATTCTGCCGGCATCGATGGTTCTGCTCCAATTGATTTAACTCCTTTTGACGGTGTACAGGCAGAAATTAATACGGTACTAAAAAATCAGAGAGATTTTATTATCGTTTCTATGAATAAGGAAAACAAGCAGCTTAAGGAACCTTATAAAATAAATACCAAAACGGGAGCGATAGAAAGATTATATGCCAATACGGACCTTAAAAACCCAATACTGGTCTATAATTTTGATCAAGATGGTAAACTAATAGGCTTTGTAAGAGTGGCTAATGGAATAAGTATGCAGTATTACTATAAGCCTTCAGGTGCTAACGATTTTAAATTGTTAAAAGAATTTGAATCTACAGAAATCTTCACATTTGTTTCTTTAAATTATCAAACGCCCAATCCAGATGATGCTTATGTAATATCAAATTTAGAATCTGATAAAACACAAATTATTTTGTATGATTTAAAGCAGAATAAGATGATTAAAGAAATTTATTCTAACCCGACCTTTGATTCTAATATTCTGGGGCTTTCTGAAAAAAGAAATTTTGAAGTGGACTACGTTGGTTTTAATGGAGAAAAAAACACCATCATCCCAATAAGTAAAACTTTTACAAAGATATATGACAATATTCAAAAAGAATTTAAGGATGCGCAATTTTCTATTGTTTCCCAAAGTGACGATGAAGAAAAAATGCTGATCATTGTTTCTAGTGATAAATTTTACGGGAAATATTATCAGTACGATTCAAAGTTAAATAAATTGACTTATATGTTCGATTTGATGCCAAAACTAGAGCAAAAAGATATGGCTGTAATGCAACCGATTTCGTTTAAAAGTCGTGATGGAATTTTAATTTATGGCTACATCACCTTGCCTAAAGAGGCTTTACAAGGAAAAAAGGTACCTTTAATTGTTAATCCGCATGGTGGCCCACAAACGTTAAGAGACAGTTGGGGATTTAGTCCAGAAGCACAATTGTTTGCTAGTCGTGGCTATGCCACTTTACATGTAAACTTCCGAATTTCAGGAGGATACGGAAAAGAATTTTTGAAAGCAGGATATGGTCAAATTGGACGTAAAGTGATGGATGATATTGAAGATGGAGTGCAATATGTATTGTCACAGGGATGGATAAATAAAGATAAAATTGCTATTTATGGTGCAAGTCACGGAGGGTATGCTACTTTGATGGGATTAGTAAAAACACCTGATTTATATGCGTGTGGAGTGGATTATGTAGGAATTTCAAACATTGAAACTTTTTTTAGTTCTTTTCCTGAATATTGGAAACCTTATACAGAAGCGACAAAGAAAATTTGGTATGATTTAGACAATCCTGCACAGGCTAAAATTGCCAAAGAGGTATCGCCTTTTTATCAAGTCGATAAAATCAAAAAGCCTTTGTTTGTTGTTCAAGGTGCAAATGATCCAAGGGTTAACATTGGAGAATCAGATCAAATTGTGACTGCTTTACGCAAAAAAGGATTTGAAGTACCTTACATGGTCAAGTACAATGAAGGACATGGTTTTCTTAGAGAAGAAAATCAAATTGAGCTTTATAAATCAATGCTTGGCTTTTTTGCACAACACTTGAAGTAGTAAAAATTAATTCGAAAAAGTTTACTTTTGGCGGAGTAGTTGTATTTCGCCAAAAGTTTTAAAAGGAATATTTTAATTTAAAACCCAAAATGATGGTAAAACTAATTTTGACTTTGGTAATACAACTTGCTGAGTATGGCTCAGCATTAATTTCATAATAAAACAATGAAAACGAATTCAATAGAAAAAATATCAAAAAGAAAATATACGTTTTGGATCATTCAAATTATGATTTGGACCATTATATTTGGATTTGTATTTCTGCCTTCAATACTAAATCCCAAAAGCAATGTTTTAGGATACGAAACCTGGCAACTGATCTTAGATTATTTTTCTCACACGGTTGCAATACTTTCGCTAACCTATGCAGTTCGTTACTTTTTTAAAAAGTACATTGATTTTGAAAGTTTTTCTAAAAAAGATTTCTTTAAATTATTGCTTGTTTTTTTAGTGTCAAGCATTCTGTTTTTTGTATTCGTTAATGGATATAATTACTTGATGGCCACTTTTGTTTACGACAAAGCCGAGATTATCGATCATCCTAGCCAAAATCTAAAAGCTGGTGCGTTTGTTATGTTGACAGTTGCATTTTTGTTTTTTATATGGATGATTGCTTACACCGTAATTAAAACAATTTTACTGCTAAAAGACAATAAAATGAATCGGTTAGAGCTAGAGTCTACACTCAAAGAGTCACAGATTAACGCTTTAAAAGGACAAATTAACCCGCATTTTATGTTTAACAGTTTAAACAATATTCGCGGTTTGATTCTGGAAAACCCGATGAAATCAAGGGAAATGATCACGCGATTGTCTGAAATGCTGCGGTATTCTTTGACAAAAAGTGAGGTGAATACCATTGCGCTTGAGGAAGAAATTGAAATGGTTGAAAATTTTATTGCCATTTCAAAAATTCAACTGGAGGATCGATTGCAATTTATTTCAGAAATAGAAGAAGAGACTTTAAAATTGCCTATTCCGCCAATGATCATTCAAATGTTGATTGAAAATGCCATAAAACATGGAATTTCACAGCTAAAAAACGGCGGTATTTTACTATTGAAAATCAAAAAAGAAAATACCGATTTACAAATTCAAGTCACGAATACAGGGAATTTATCGCAACAAACAGGAACTACACAATTAGGTCTCAAAAACATTCAAAGAAGATTGCAATTGATTTACGGCGAAAGCGCCACTTTTTCACTAAATGAATTTGAAAATGAAGTCATTGCTAAAATAACACTACCTATTTCTTAGTAACCGATGAAAAAAATAAAAGCTGTCATAGTCGAAGATTCTCGTTTGGCTCGCAATGAGCTAAAGGAATTAATTAAAAATCACTCTGAAATTCAAATAATTGGTGAAGCCGAAAATGTAGATTTGGGTTTTGAACTCATCAACAACAAGCAGCCTGATTTGCTTTTTCTGGACATCAACATGCCTGAAAAAGATGGTTTTGCCTTGCTTGAAATGCTCGATAATGTGCCTATTACGGTTTTTACGACTGCCTTTGATGAGTATGCTATCAAGTCTTTTGAATACAATGCGCTCGATTATTTGTTAAAACCAATTAATCCAAAAAGGTTTGCTCAAGCAATAGAAAAAGTAAATACAAACTTGATCGAAAAAGCCGAAAAAAATGAGAAGAAACTAGCTTTAGACAATCAGATTTTCATCAGAGATGGTGAAAAATGTTGGTTGGTCAAAATTTCAGATATTTACTTATTTGAAGTTGATGGAAATTACACCAAAGTATTTTTTCAAAATGAAAAAGCCACGATCAACAAATCATTAAATCAAATTGAGGAAAAACTTCCCGAGAAATATTTTTTTAGAGCCAATAGAAACCAAATTGTAAATGTGCAATACATTGGTAAAATTGAAACCTGGTTTAGCGGAAATCTTTTAGCAGAACTTCCAAAAGATATTAAAGTAGAAATTTCTAGACGACAAGCCAGTAATTTCAAAGACAAGCTAAGTTTGTAACCATAACAAGTTCAGCAGAATTTTAAAAAACGATTTTTTTTTTTGGTTTGAATTCGAGCTTAAATTCGACTCACAATCATTTGTGTTGCGCCTTTGTTCATTTGTACAAAAGTGCTGCACATATGTCCTTTTTCGTGACGGATGTCTTCATTTCGAATTAAATTTTCAAAAGCCTCGTTCAGTTCTTGTTGGTTGTTTATGGCAGTACACGCTTCCATTTTAACTAATGCGATTGCTTCTGCAAAATGCGAATAATTAGAACCAATAACTATTGGAACACCAAAAGTAGCTGGTTCTAAAACATTGTGCACGCCAGGATTTCCAAAGCCTCCGCCCACATAAGCAATATCGGCATAACTGTAGATTTTGGTCAAAATCCCAACGGTGTCAATGATAAAAACATCAAAATCGGCTAGGTTTTTATTTTCTTTTTCAGAGAATAAAACAGTTTTTCGGCTGATGCTGTTTTTGAGTTTTTGAATTTGCTCATCTTTAATATTGTGTGGAGCAATTATAAATTTCACATTCAAAATAGTCGAATTTAGGAAGTTTACAATGAAATCTTCATCCTTGGGCCACGAACTTCCCACAACAATTGTAACTGTGTTGTCCTTAAATTGAGCAATAAAATCCAGCGTATTGTCTTTTTCTAAAATAGTAGCCACACGATCAAAACGCGTGTCACCAGACACAATAACATTGGTTTTGCCTAATTGTTGCAAAAGTTTTTTAGAACATTCATTTTGTACAAAAAAGTAAGTAAAAGCATCGAGCGCTTTTCTATAAAAACCGCCATACCATTTAAAAAAGGCTTGGTTTTCTCTTAAAATTCCAGAAATCAAATAGGTTTTTATATTGCGTTTTTTGAGTTCGTTTAAGTAATTCGGCCAATATTCGTACTTGATAAAAAACACCATTTCAGGATGAACAAGGTCAAGAAATTGTTGTGCATTTTCCTTTGTATCCATTGGTAAATATACCGTAACATCAGCTACAGTATTGTTTTTTCGGACTTCGTAACCTGATGGGGAAAAAAAAGTAAGTACTATTTTATGACTTGGGAATTGTTCTTTAATTTTTTCAATCACGGGCAAGCCTTGCTCATATTCCCCTAGTGATGCTGCATGAAACCAAATGGTTTTGTCGGTTGGATTTATATGCTGTTCAAGTTGCGTAAAAACACCCTTTCTGCCGTCTACAAAAAGTTTCATTTTTGGACTAAAAAGCGCCACAATTTTTAAAATAAAACTCGCAACTAAAACTAATAAATTGTAGATAAAAAGCATGGCTAAAATTTTTGGGCTAAAATACGTTTTCTTTAAATGAATTTCTAACGCATCATTTTTTTAAATTTCAAGACTGCTAATTTTATTTTATTGTATTCCCCGCTTTTTAAGAAACGTTGCATTGGTATCAAGACATAAATAACTATTTTTGTTCTTCGTTTTAAGAAAGGAACAAGAATGCAATAGCAAGCTTATCTTTCGAACATTAAACTGAAAATCGAAATGAAAAAAATCCAAATGGTTGACTTGAAAAGTCAATATGAAAAAATAAAAGAGGTTGTTGATGCTTCTATTCAAGAAGTGTTAGACACCAATACGTATATCAACGGACCAAAAGTGCATGAATTTCAAAAATCACTAGAGGAATATTTAGATGTAAAGCACGTAATTCCTTGTGCCAATGGTACTGATGCTTTGCAAATTGCAATGATGGGATTGGATTTAAAACCTGGTGATGAGGTTATTACTGCCGATTTTACCTTTGCAGCTACTGTTGAAGTTATCGCGTTATTGCAACTAACTCCTGTTTTGGTAGATGTAGATATGTATAACATGAACATCTCTATTGACGGGATTCGCAAAGCCATAACTCCAAAAACAAAAGCCATTGTACCGGTTCACTTGTTTGGACGTGCAGCCAATATGGAAGCGATTTTGGCCATTGCCAAAGAACATAATTTGTACGTGATTGAAGATAATGCTCAAGCGATTGGTGCCAATTGCAAATTCTCTGATGGTACTAAAAAGAAAGCAGGAACTATTGGTCATGTAGGTGCTACTTCATTTTTTCCTTCTAAAAATTTAGGATGTTATGGTGATGGTGGTGCAATTTTCACCAATGATGATGCTTTGGCTCACAAACTACGCGGCATTGTAAATCACGGAATGTACGAGCGTTACCACCACGATGTTGTGGGTGTAAACTCAAGATTAGACAGCATACAAGCAGCAGTTTTGAATGCTAAATTACCTTTATTAGATCAATACGGAAAAGCCAGACAAGATGCTGCACGTAAATATTCTGCAGCTTTTGAAGGACACAAAAATATAATCGCACCAAGTATTTGTGATATTTGCGACTGTCACGTTTTTCATCAGTATACATTAAGAATTCTTGATGCCGATAGAAATGGATTGATGCAACATTTGTTAGACAAAGGCATTCCTTGTGCAATTTATTACCCAATTCCGTTGCATTCACAAAAAGCATACGCTGATACTAGGTATAAAGAAGAAGATTTTCCGGTAACCAATCAGTTGGTTAAAGAAGTGCTCTCTTTACCAATGCACACCGAGTTAGATGATGAGCAAATTGCTTTCATTACATCGAGTGTTTTAGAGTATTTAAAATAAGTTAAAGACGCGGTTTTCGCGTCTTTTTTATGATATAAATTAGCGTAATTTACGCATATAAAATAATTTAGTATGAAAATAGTAGTTACCGGAGGACTTGGTTTTATAGGTTCTCATACCGTGGTTGAATTGCAAAACGAAGGATTCGAAGTTGTGGTTGTTGATAATTTATCTAACACTTCTTTGGATGTATTAGATGGAATTCAAAATATTACAGGAGTAAAGCCTGCATTTGAAAAAATTGATTTAAGAGAGAAAGATAAAGTTCAAGATTTTTTTAAAAGACATGATGATATTGCAGGGGTAATACATTTTGCTGCCTCAAAAGCGGTGGGCGAAAGTGTTGAAAATCCGTTGTTATATTATGAAAACAACATCAGCGCTTTGATTTATCTGTTGCAAGAATTACAGCAAAAACCGGAAGCCAATTTTATTTTTAGTTCCTCTTGTACAGTTTACGGTCAAGCCGAAACAATGCCGATTACTGAGAACGCGTCTATTCAAACAGCGATGTCTCCATACGGAAATACCAAGCAAATCGGTGAAGAAATTATCACTGATACAGCCAAAGTTACCAATATCAATGCAATTTTATTGCGTTATTTTAATCCAATTGGATCGCATCCATCAGCTGAAATTGGAGAATTGCCATTGGGAGTTCCACAAAACTTAGTGCCTTTTATTACGCAAACCGGAATGGGATTGCGAGCTGAATTATCAGTTTACGGAAACGATTATCCTACGCCTGATGGTACTGCCATTCGCGATTATATTCACGTAGTCGATTTGGCGAAAGCCCATGTTATTGCATTACAGCGCTTATTGAATAAAAAAAATGAAACCAAAGTAGAGACGTTCAATTTAGGTACCGGTACCGGAAGTTCAGTTCTAGAAGTTATTGAAACTTTCGAGAAAGTAAGTGGGAATAAGTTGCCTTACAAAATTGTAGGTCGACGCGAAGGTGACATCACATCAGCTTACGCCAGTACTGAAAGAGCTAATGAGGTCTTAGGTTGGAAGGCGCAATCAACACTAGAAGAAGCCATGGCAAGTGCCTGGAAATGGGAACAGAAAGTAAGAGCTTAATTAAAAAAAGGCAGTCTACAAAGACTGCCTTTTTTATTGATTTATTTTTTCGCTGCTTCTTTCATCTTTGCAGCTGCTTCATCTAATTTTGCTGCACCTTTTTCAAGTGCTTTTCCAGTTTTTGATTGTAGAGTATCTACTGCTTTGTCCATTTTAACTTCAGCAGTATCTAGTTTTTGCTCAAGTTCAACTCCTACAGCATCTTTTGCATCGTCTAATTTTTCTTTGGTTTCTTCTTTACAAGATACAGTTACTAATGCTAAAAAGGCTATTCCTAAAATTACTTTTTTCATATTTTATTAATTTATGGGTTTGTATATTTTAAAGATATAAAAAAAATCCTCATAAAGGAATGCCTATGAGAATTTTTTATAAAACTGAAAAGTAGCTTATGCGTTGGCTGTAGCTGCTTCTTTATTGATTTTTCCAATTAACCCAGCAAGTACTTTTCCAGGACCAACTACGGTAAATAAGGTTGCTCCATCAGCAATCATTTGCTGTACAGATTGCGTCCATTTTACAGGGGCAGTTAATTGAATGATTAGATTTTTTTTGATTTCGTTCGGGTCCGAAACGGCATTTGCAGTTACATTTTGATACACCGGACATATTGGTGTCGAAAAAGTAGTGGCCTCAATAGCTGCAGCAAGTTCTTCACGAGCTGGTTCCATCATCGGAGAGTGGAAAGCACCTCCAACAGGTAAAATCAAGGCTCTTTTGGCACCCGCTTCTTTCATTTTTTCGCACGCTAATTCAACGGCTTTGTATTCACCAGAAATTACCAATTGTCCAGGACAGTTGTAATTGGCAGCTACCACAACACCATCGATAGAAGCGCAAATGTCTTCAACAATTTTGTCGTCTAAGTTTAAAACAGCAGCCATTGTTGACGGAGTAATTTCACAAGCTTTTTGCATCGCCAAAGCCCTTTGAGAAACTAGCTTTAAACCATCTTCAAAAGATAAAGCGCCATTAGCAACTAGTGCAGAGAATTCCCCAAGAGAATGTCCCGCTACCATTTCTGGAGTAAAATTTTCTAGAGTTTTAGCCAATATTACAGAGTGTAAAAAAACAGCCGGTTGAGTTACTTTGGTTTCTTTTAACTCTTCGGCAGTTCCTTCAAACATGATATCGGTGATGCGAAATCCTAAAATTTCGTTCGCTTTTTCAAATAATTCTTTTGCAAGAGGATTGCTCTCGTACAAGTCTTTACCCATACCTGTAAATTGTGCGCCTTGCCCTGGAAAAACGTATGCTTTCATGTGTTTCTTTTAAAATTGAAAAAAATAAGGATAGAAATTACGACTCTATCTCGCTGCAAAAATACTATTTTTTTGCATCATTCAATAGTGCCTTTTTAGCAGGCAAATGTGTAACGCTTTTTGATGTACCAAGACTAATCTGGTACACAAATAACTTTTCAAAATGAAAAAGACATTTACTTTTATTTTTTTACTGCTTTTAGGTTTTTTATTGGTTTACAATAACCTACCCGTTTTCAATTACTGTTTTCTGGGCTTTGCTTTTATTCTGCTCATTTTAGCGGTATTGGCTCTTTTGTTTTCGGCAGGTTGGGCGGTTTCAGGCTCTAATAATCAGCTCAAACTCGTTTCAAAGCCAAGTAAGTTCTTAGTATATGCTTTTTTCGTTGTTTTGGGTTATTGTACGGTTTTACCTTTTGTAACCAGTCTCAAAATGTTTCGTTCTGAGTCGTATCAGAAATTGCTTGGAACGGTCAAGACTGGTCAAAAAATTACCAATCATATTGCACCAATCGCTATTGATCAAATTCGGGTAGTTGATGAAGAGTTAGCGCATTTGTTAGGTGAAAAAATATTGGGATCGCAACCGGCTTTAGGTAGCCAAGTAGAGTTGGGTGAATTTTGTATTCAAAAAGTAAATAACAATTTGTACTGGGTGGCGCCTTTGTTACACTCTGGTTTTTTTAAATGGTTCAACAATCAAGAGGGAACAGCCGGATATGTGATGGTTTCAGCAACCAATGAACGTGATGTAAAATTGGTGCAAAACGTAGCGGGTAAAGCGGTTAAAATTAAGTACCAGCAAGGTGCGTATTTCCAAAGTGATATTCACAGACATGTTTACTTTAACGGAAATGCCACAGTGGGTTTGACTGATTTTAGTTTTGAAATTGACGATGCTGGAAATCCGTTCTGGATTATAACACAATACGATAAAAAAATAGGTTTTTCAGGAAAAGAAGCTACAGGAATCTTGGTTGTTGATGCTCAGTCGGGTGCAATTACCGAATATTCTATCGCCAATACTCCAAAGTGGGTTGATCGCATTCAACCTTTAGCCTTTATCGAAGATCAGTTGAATGATTGGGGCGAATACGTGCATGGATATTGGAATTTTTCGAATGCAGATAAACTTCAAATCACAGAAGGTTTGACATTGGTGTATGGTAAAGATAATAAGTCCTATTGGTATACAGGCTTAACTTCAGTGGGGAAAGATGAATCGGCGGTGGGTTTTGTATTGGTCGATACTAGAACCAAAGAAACTACTTTTTACAAACAAGGCGGCGCAACTGAATTTGCAGCCCAAAGTTCGGCTCAGGGAAAAGTTCAAGAAAAAGGTTATCGCGCCTCATTGCCAATTCCGTATAACATTAACAATATTCCAACCTACGTAATGACTTTAAAAGATGATGGTGGTTTGGTGAAAATGTTTGCTATGGTGGCCATTTCAGATTACACGATTGTAGGTGTGGGCAATACCATGCGCGAAACGCTGACTTCGTTTAAAAATGTCTACAATATGGCAGATAATAAAATAAATCCGAATGATGCTTCGACTCAAAAATCAATACAATCTATTGTGACGCGCATTCAAAATGATGTAAAAAACGGAAATAGCTTTTACTATTTCAAGGTTAAAGATTATCCTAATATTTTTGTAGGCTCATCACAAATATCCAATCAACTGCCTGTGACCATGGCGGGCGATAGTGTGATGATTTCTTTTGATGTCGATTTAGAAGAAGTGATTGATGTGGCAACATTCGCCAATAAGACTTTAAAGCCTAATTCAAAAGGCAAATAGAAAGAATAGTTTAAGATAAAAAACACCCCAAAAAGTTCAAGACTCTTTGGGGTATTTTTTTAGGATTTCTTTTTCTCTTTTGGCAAAAGGGTAAAGGAAGTTGCTTTGAAACGATTATTTACCACTTCTCCTTGTACAGAAGCCTGTCTAATAGCAGAGCAAAATCCATCTGTGGCATGTGCATCTCCGTGAGAATCGATGGAGCTGCCGTCAACAAAATAAGATTTTCCGTCTATGCGAACGGCTAAATCACAGCCGTGTCCGGTCATTCCAAATTGGCATTGACCACATGAAGCTTCAACAATTTTAGCTTTTTGGTTTTCTTTCTTATCCTGAGCACTGGCAAGCGTAGCCATAAATAGAAGTGCTAAACAAAGTATTTTTTTCATGGTAATAAAGTTATAAGAAAAACAAAGATACCGGTTTTTTTACATCGAATAGTTTTTGAACATGTAAATCCACAACAGTCGCGACAATCGGATGTTAAAAGAGGACAAGCTGATAATTACAAAAGCAATAATAGGAATGATTCTTAAATCAAAAGTCTCTTTGAAAAAAAATTGAGCTAACACATAAGTTGCAATTCCTTGCGCTACAGTTAGGCCATAATTGACATACATGGCTCCAAAAAAATAGCCAGGTTCTTTCTCAAATTTGTAATGACAATGCGAGCAATACTCGTTCATTTTAGGGAAACCAAAAGTAAAAAAGATACTTTTTTCATTAAAAACTTTTCCTTTTTGACACTGTGGACAATCATTATTTAGGATATGAGCGATAGCGCGTGACATGATATTTATTTTTATCAAAGGTATTTCTTATTGCTATGCGTAGTATTTTCTATCTTCGCTACTTCTAGGACAATAAAGACATTTAGAGATCATGGCTAAGTATCCCATTTACAATATTCAGCGGTTTAATTGCAATGCAGTCAACAGTAGTTTGTATATTAACACCTTTAAAAATCATTTGATTACGCACAGTTTTGTAGAGGAGCCGCACCGTCATAATTCTTATGTTTTAGTGTTTTTTACACAAGGCTCAGGAACGCATGAAATTGATTTTGATGTTTTTGATATTCAGCCCGGAAGTGTGTTTTTTATGCAACCCGGACAAATTCACCATTGGCATTTATCCGAAGATGTCGAAGGATATGTTGTTTTTTACTCGCAGGAATTTTATAATCTTTACTTTGGACAAAAAGACATTGCCGACTATCCTTTTTATTCTGCTGTGGATAATAAACCCGAACTTGTTTTACAAACTGCCGAAAGTCTTGCTATTGTACCGTATTTTGAAAGACTAATCGAAGAGTCGCAATCTCATCAGCCTTGGCAAAAGGATTATATTTTGAATCTACTAGACTGCATTCATATTCAAATTGCACGTAAGTACCAGAAATCGAATTTGCATCAAGCACATGCTTATAATGTAAAAATTAAAGCTTTGGAAACCGAATTAGAAAAGCATTACAAAACAGAGAAAGCGCCCTCTTTTTATGCAGCCCAGCTTCACATCACGCTGAAACATTTAAATAGAATTTGCAATGAAAGACTCCAGAAAACCACCACTGAGGTTATCACGGACAGAGTTATACTTGAAGCCAAACGAATGTTGTTTGACAAAGATTTTACGGTAAACGAAATCGCTCTACGTTTAGGATATGAAGATTACTCGTATTTTACCCGATTGTTCAAGAAACAGACTGGATTGACACCAACGAACTTCCGCAATTTTAAAAAGCAATGAGAAATTAGTTTATAAGACGCTTTTAAAGTCGGGCGCATTCGAGACCAACTGTTGCCTCTCGAATGCCCCCGATTTGAAAATATTACCGAAAGTAAATTACGGATGAACGGTGATTAAATTAGCTGCTTTCTTGGCTTTTTCTACAACCGTTTCAATTGGTGTTTCGAGACTATCATTTACCAAAGCTACACCCATGCGTCGGAAAGGTCTTGAAGTGGGTTTGCCAAAGATTCTAAAATCAGTTTTAGGTAAAGCGGCAATTTTTTCTATTCCTGTAAAACTTGGATTTTCAGAGTTTTCAGATGCTAAAATCACAGCACTAGCGCCTGTTTTTTCTAACTTAATTTCAAAAATAGGCAAACTTAAAATAGCACGTAAATGCAATTCGAATTCGTTAAAGTTTTGCGTTCCCGCCAAAGTTACCATTCCTGTATCATGTGGTCTTGGCGATAATTCTGAGAAATAAACACCATCATCTGCCAAAAAAAATTCGACTCCAAAAAGTCCTGCGCCTCCCAAAGCTTCAGTAACTTTCTCGGCCATATCTTGGGCTTCGTACAAGTCTTTGTCGGATATCAGGGCAGGTTGCCAGCTTTCTTGATAATCGCCACGTTCTTGTCTATGACCAATTGGAGCACAAAAAAGCGTAGGATTATTATTTTGCGTGACGGTCAATAAGGTAATCTCCGAATTGAATTTGACAAAAGCTTCTACAATTACTTCAACTACATCACCACGAGAACCGTCAACAGCGTATTGCCAGGCTTTTAAAATATCATCGGAAGTTTTGATGGTGGATTGTCCTTTTCCTGATGAAGACATTAAAGGTTTTACTACACATGGCATTCCAACCTCGGCTACTGCCTTTGTTAATTCTTCGGCGGTCGTGGCGTAACGATAGTTGGCGGTTTTTAGTCCAAGATCTTTGGCTGCCAAATCACGAATGGCTTTACGATTCATCGTAAAGTTGGCTGCTTTTGCGGATGGAACTACGGTAATACCTTGTTTTTCGTAATCATAAAAACGTTCGGTGCGAATGGCTTCTATTTCAGGAACAATAAAATCGGGTTGGTGTTTGGCAACAATACGGTCTAATGCCTCTCCGTCAAGCATATTAATGACTTCAAAACCGTGCGCAACTTGCATAGCGGGTGCATTTTCATAACTGTCTACCGCAATTACAATCTGCCCAATGCGTTGGGCAGCTATTACAAATTCTTTGCCTAATTCGCCTGAGCCAAGGAGTAGTATTTTCATTTTGAATTTTTGTGTTGTTGTGAGATGTTAGAATAGTAAAAGTAACTAAAAATGTTTTTAACCGCAAAGTCCGCGAGGATTTACGCGAAGATCGCAAAGCTTTGTATTGAATTAAAAAAGGTTCACAAAGACTTTTATTTAAAATCTCTGTGAGCGTTGCGTAAGCTTTGTGCCCTTTGTGTTTAAGTTTTAATCGCGAGGGAAGTAACTAAAAATGTTTTTAACCGCAAAGTCTGCGAGGATTTACGCGAAGATCGCAAAGCTTTGTGTTGAATTAAAAAAGGTTCGCAAAGACCTTCTGAAAAAATCTTTGCGAACCTTGCGTAAGCTTTGCGCCCTTTGCGGTTAAACTTTAATGAAAATGATCTTCTTCAATTTCGAATTCAGCGTCTTTTTCCCAAATCTCCATTTCGCACGGTTTGCAATTGAATTTGAGTTTGTATTCTAGTTCGCCCTGTTTCAATACCAAAGGTTCTTTTACCTTCTTGTCCATATTTTCACGATGGTATTTTGGGCAACGTTCTAATTCGTATTTAATACAATATTTCGTGGTCATCACACGTGATTTTCCAGGATCCCATTGCAATTCAAAGGCTTTTTCGATTTCGGTTACGCCGTGACGTTCGTAGAATTTACGTGCCAGTTTGTTCGAAACATTGTACATAAAATCCAATTTGGTCTCTGGATATGGATGCGATGTTTTAACCAATTGGTGTTCCTCAACTTTGTAATTAGCCAAACGAATTTCCGACAGTTGTTCGTAAACTGTTCGTCGCATTTCGTTGATTTTGGATATCGGTAAGAACCAATTTTCAGAAAATGCAATTGTAATTTCATCAGCTGTGTAAGGCGTGAAACCCGTTTTGGCTAAGTTAATTTTGAAGTTTTCTTCAATCGACTCGTTGTTCTTGGTTCTTTCTTTTGGGTGTGCCAATTGAACCTTGCTCACATTACCATCTTCGTCAGTAGCTTTTAATTCAAAGCCATTTTCGGTTTCGGTTAGGTGCAAAGTGGTACTTATTTTACGAACCGCACTGTCTTCACGTTCTACTATTTTGATAAAAGCTGCGTCGTTGTTACGGTATATAAAAGTGCCTTCTTTTAGTTCTTTTAATACATTTGGGTAAGCCAAGCCGTTTTCGACTTTGTTTACATAAATTCCATCAGCCTCGTTGTTCTCATTTATGTAACACAAACCGTCGCCGTTGTTGAGTAATTCGCCGTTTTCTATTTCATAAGCGTTACCCACAGTACGAATTAGTTTCCCGATGTATTGCCCTTTTGATTTTGGACTTTCCCAAGAACCGATAGATTGATGTCTTTCGTTTACAAAATAATCGGTGTATCCACGATTGAAACTTTTGTTCAAAGCAGACTCAAAAGTGTAGGTACATTTTCCAGAAGAAGCTTTAGTGTACTTTTCATTCCCTTCCAAGAAAGCATCTAATTTTTGACGTAAATACGAAACGTTATTTTTTACATAAACGATATCTTTTAAACGTCCTTCGATTTTAAAGGACATCACGCCAGCTTCAACAAGATTTGGAATTTGATCCGAAACATCAAAATCTTTAATAGAAAGTAAGTGACTGTTTTTGATTAAAGTCTCGCCATTCCCATCGATTAAGTTGTAAGGTAAACGACAGTTTTGGGCGCATGAACCACGGTTTGCAGAGCGTTCGCCATTGGCCACACTCATATAACAGTTTCCGCTGAACGACACACAAAGCGCACCAGTTACAAAGAATTCTAATTCAACATCAGCAGTATCTGCAATTTCTTTGATTTGGTGTAAATTCAATTCACGAGCCAAAACGACGCGTTTCATTCCGGCATCTTTCAAAAATTTAATTTTATGAGGATCGCGGTTGTTGGCCTGCGTACTCGCGTGCAGCACGATAGGTGGCAAGTCCATTTCCATGATGGCCATATCTTGTACAATTAAAGCATCAACTTTAATATCATACAATTGCCAAATCATCTGACGGCAAGTTTCTAGCTCGTTATCGTACAAGATCGTGTTGATAACCACAAAAACTTGTGCGTTAAAAAGGTGTGCGTACTTTACTAGCGCGGCCACGTCTTCGATAGAGTTGGTGGCATTTGAGCGGGCCCCAAATTGTGGAGCACCAATATATACAGCATCAGCACCTGCGTTAATGGCTGCCATACCGTGAATGAGGTCTTTGGCGGGTGCTAGGATTTCTATTTTCTTTTTCATCTTTGGGATGATAATGGGTTAATTGCTAAAACATTAGGTTTTTGGGCTTTCGCCGAAAAAAGTGTGCAAAGGTCTAATAAATTATTCAAGATTTCTAATTCAAAACCGTATTTTTTGGATTTTATCTTTTACCATCAGCTTATAAATGAAACAGAACAATTGATATTTAAAAATTTGCTCGCATTTGGCGTTGATTTTGGCTTTAAATAACAAAGCCTCTTGTTTGATCAAGAGGCTTTTAGGTATGTGTGTGAGGATATTAAACCGTTAATGCATTTTTGATTCGAGAAAGTGCTTCGGTTAAAAGGGCCTCGCTTGTGGCGTATGAAAAACGAATACAGTTAGGGTTTCCAAAAGCATCTCCGGTAACGGTAGCTACATTGGCTTGCGCCAAAAGATACATCGATACATCATTGGCGTCTTTAATTTCGGTTCCGTTTAATGTTTTTCCAAAAAATGAAGATACATCTGGGAACACATAAAAAGCACCTTCAGGAACATTGATTTTTACACCCGGAATTTCTTTTAACAATCCAACTACTAGGTCTCTGCGACTATGAAAAGCATTTACCATCTCTTTTAATACACTTGGGTCAGCGTCAAGAGCGGTAATTGTAGCGCGTTGTGCGATAGAATTAGCTCCAGAGGTAACTTGACCTTGAATTTTAGTACACGCTTTGGCAATAAATTCAGGTGCTCCAATGTACCCAATTCTCCATCCTGTCATGGCAAAAGCTTTGGCTACACCATTTACAGTGATAGTTCTTTCTAGCATTCCCGGGATGGATGCAATACTGCAAAAAGTTCCAGAAAAATTGATGTGCTCGTAAATTTCGTCAGCAACTACATAAATGTTTGGATATTTTTCTAAAACTGCTGCAAGCGCCGTTAATTCTTCGCGACTATATACCGATCCTGATGGGTTACATGGCGATGAAAACCACATCATTTTTGTTTTTGGTGTAATGGCAGCTTCTAATTGCGCAGGTGTGATTTTGAAATCGGTTTCTACAGATGTAGGAACTTCAACAGGAACTCCACCTGATAATTTTACAATTTCGAAATACGATACCCAATACGGCGCTGGTAAAATTACTTCGTCACCGTCATTCAACATTACTTGAGCAATGTTGTACAATGATTGTTTAGCTCCTGTAGAAACTACAATTTGAGTCGGTTTATATTCTAAATCATTATCTCTTTTAAACTTTCTGCAAATAGCCTCCTTTAGTTCTAAGTACCCTTCAACAGGTGAATATGTACTGTAGTTTTCGTCGATGGCGCGTTTTGCTGCTTCTTTGATGAAATCAGGAGTATTAAAATCAGGTTCACCAAGGCTAAGGCTAATAATGTCTTTTCCTTGTGCTTTTAATTCTCTGGCTAAAGCCGCCATGGCAAGGGTTTGCGAAGTTGATAAGTTGTTAATTCTATCGGATAATGGATTCATTAGTATATAGTTGTAGTTAGTTTTATTCTTTTGCTGCTATTGAGAATTAAGCAGTAATTGCTGGGTTTTGCCCCAATTCTTTCAAATGTTTGAAGTGAGCAATGACAGCGCTTCGCATTGTTTTGTATTCGTAATAAGGTAAATTGCACTCCTGCGCCGTTTCTTTTACAATTTTTGCAATTTTACCGTAGTGAATGTGACTGATATTCGGGAAAATGTGGTGCTCAATTTGATGATTCAAACCACCTGTGTACCAGTTTACAATGGCGTTTTTAGGTGCAAAATTAGTAGTGGTAAACAATTGGTGAATAGCCCAAGTATTGTCCATTTCGCCTAATTCGTTTGGTGTTGGATTTGTTGTTTCTTCCACAACATGCGCTAGTTGGAATACTACACTTAAAATCAAACCAGCAGTATAATGCATCACAAAAAAACCTATTAGAACTTTCCACCAAGTGATTCCAATTACAATTGGTAATGCAATCCAAATAGCAACATAAATAACTTTAGTAATAATTAAAGTAGTCCATAATATTTTTGGACTCTTAGCTTCTCCGTAAGATAATTTTCTTTTTAAATAGTTACGCATTTGCTTAAAATCGGTTGTGATTGCCCAATTGAACGTCAATAAACCATACAAGAAAATAGAGTAATACTGTTGAAAACGGTGAAAATTATACCATTTTGCTTCTTTCGTAAAACGGATTACACGACCAGCATCTAAATCTTCGTCATGACCAGGAATGTTTGTGTAGGTATGGTGTAACACATTGTGTTGCACTTGCCAATTGTACACGTTTCCAGCCAATACATATATGGTACCACCCATAAATTTATTGATCCATGATTTGTTCGAATAGGATCCGTGATTTCCATCATGCATTACATTCATTCCAACGCCGGCCATACCAATTCCCATGACGATTGTTAATAAAAGGTGTGCCCAAAATGGCATATCAAGTGTTAATATTAAGAAGTAAGGAGCAAGAAAAACAGTAAATAAAATGATGGTTTTTAAATACAGTTTCCAGTTTCCTGTTTTTTGAATGTTGTTTTCTTTAAAGTAGTTGTTAACCCGTGAGTTAAGTGTTCTAAAAAATTTCAAGCTATCTTGCTTAGCAAAAGTAGGCGCAGTGTTATTCATATAATTTTGATAAAGTTCAAAGGTAATTATTATAAATTTTTGGATATACAAAATTGGCATAAATATTTTAACTGTAAAGTATTACTTTTGTTAAAAAAAAGAAGAAATGGACGAGATTCTTAAGTGTTTTCCTAATTTGACACCAATTCAAATCGAACAGTTTCAAAAATTAGATGCGCTGTATCACGATTGGAACCAAAAAATAAATGTGATTTCTAGAAAAGATATTGATGCTTTGTATACCAAACATATTTTACACTCACTTGGTATTGCAAAAGTGATGACTTTTGAACCAGGGACTTACGTTTTAGATGTGGGAACGGGTGGTGGATTTCCGGGAATTCCATTGGCGATTCTTTTTCCTGAAACGCGTTTTTATTTAATTGATGTTATTGCCAAAAAAATAAAAGTAGTTCAAGCTGTTGCCGAAGGTTTAGAGTTGAAAAACGTAAAAGCAGAGCAAATGCGCGCTGAAAATGTAAAAGGTGATTTCGATTTTATCGTGAGTCGCGCCGTAACCAACATGCCTGATTTTGTTTCTTGGGTAAAAACAAAAATTAAAAAACAAAACAAACACGAATTGAAAAACGGAATCCTCTACCTAAAAGGAGGCGACTTAACCGAAGAATTAAAAGATTTCCCAAAGGCTACCGAGTACAACTTAGCAGATTATTTTGAAGATGAATTTTTTGAAACTAAAAAAGTAGTACACTTGCCGTTGAAGTTTCAATCATAGTACTAAGGTCTAGTATTTTAAAGTTTGTAATAAGTCGATGTTTTAAATAAATGAGAGAGAATGAAAATGTAATTATAGAAATAGATCCGTTTCGAGCTGTTCCTTTACGCTTAAATGATCTTGTTACTGTGCCTGCTTTTATACTAATAGGAATAACCATTCTGTTTTTATTGAAACCAGACCCAAGTAGTGTCGAAACGTATCAGCGATTGTATTACCTATTTATCCTTCCTCTAGTAATATTAATGACCTTGTTTTTAACATTGGGAAGGATTTTTAGGAGATGGTATGACGTAAAGTCATGGAAATACATTGTTACAAACCAGAGGATATTATTTCTTGACAAACAATTTAACAATGTGGTTAAAGCTTTTGAATTGGATAAAATAGAAATAGACTACACAGAAAATGTCTCAAATAATGGATATATAGTGATCAAGGTTTCTGAGCCAAAAATAGATGTTGATGCACTCGAAGTGATTGGATTTTTTTTTACGAGAAAAACCTATGGAGTTCCAATTTTTGAAAATAGTAATATAATCTATAATATTTCCAATGTCCATTTAGTATTTAAAAAAATTATTCAAATTCAAAAAGAACACAAACAAGCGCTTGATCGATAGTATGACATAAAAAAGCCGAATCTAAAACTTTAGATTCGGCTTTTTGGTATTTGCTAAAGTACTTGAAGGACTTTTGACTTTAAAACTTTATGACTAAAAACTACTCTCCTAAAAATGGGTATCTGTAATCAACTGGAGTTACAAAAGTTTCTTTGATAGTTCTTGCAGAAGTCCAACGCAATAAGTTTTGCATAGATCCTGCTTTATCATTTGTTCCTGATCCTCTTGCTCCACCAAACGGTTGCATTCCTACAATTGCTCCTGTTGGCTTATCATTGATGTAGAAGTTACCAGCAGCGTTTTGTAATTTTACTGTAGCTTCTTCAATAGCATAACGATCTTGACTGAAAACAGCTCCTGTCAAAGCATACTCTGATGTAGTGTCTACTAATTCTAGAGTTTCTGCCCATTTAGCATCTTCGTAAACATAAATAGTCACAACTGGTCCGAATAATTCGGTTTCCATTGTTGCGTATTTTGGATTGGTAGTTAAAATAACCGTTGGTTCAATAAAGTACCCTTTTGATTTATCATAATTCCCACCCATAATAACTTCTGCATCGCTATCAGCTTTAGCTTGGTCAATAGCTTTAGCCAATTTATCAAATGAACCTTCAGAGATTACCGCAGTGATAAAATTGCTCATATCTTGTGGTGATCCCATTTTCATTGATTTTAAATCAGCTTCTAGTTCAGCTTGTACAGCTGGCCATAAACTTTGCGGAATGTATACGCGTGAAGCAGCGCTACATTTTTGACCTTGGTATTCAAATGCGCCACGAGAAATTCCAGTACTTACTTGTTTTGAATGCGCAGAAGGGTGTGCAATAATGAAATCTTTACCACCAGTTTCACCCACAATACGCGGATAAGTTTTGTATTTGCTAATATTGGTACCAATTTTTGCCCAGATATCATTAAATACTCCTGTTGATCCTGTAAAGTGAACTCCAGCTAAATCACGGCTAGCCAATAAGGTTTCGGTGATCATTCCTGAATCGCCCATAACCATGTTGATAACACCATTTGGTAAACCTGCTTCTTTGAAAATTTGCATTAATAAGTTAGCAGAATACACTTGAGTAGCTGCAGGTTTCCAAACCACAACGTTACCCATTAAGGCAGCACTTGTAGGTAAGTTTCCGGCAATTGCTGTAAAGTTAAAAGGAGTAATAGCGTATACAAATCCTTCAAGAGGTCTGTATTCAACGCGGTTCCACATATCAGCAGTAGATTTTGGTTGCTCGTTGTAAATTTGTGTCATGTACTGTACGTTGAAACGTAAAAAGTCAATGAGTTCACAAGCGGCATCAATTTCTGCTTGGTATATTGTTTTTGACTGTGCGATCATTGTTGCGGCGTTGATCTTAGCTCTGTAAGGTCCAGCCAATAATTCTGCTGCTTTTAAGAAAATTCCAGCGCGCTGTTCCCAAGCCATATTAGCCCAAGCTTCTTTTGCTTGAAGTCCAGTGGCAATAGCGGCTTCAATATGTTTTTTTTCGGCTTGATGATACACACCAACCACATGCTGATGGTCGTGTGGTGCAGTCATGTTTTTTGTATCTCCAGTTCTTATTTCTTCGTTTCCGATATAAAGGGGTACGTCTACTGTGCTGTTCCACATTTCAGCGTATGCTGCAGAAACGGCTGCGCGTTCTGGCGAATTAGGGGCATAGCTTTTTACAGGTTCGTTGACCGCATTGGGTACGTGAAAAAATCCTTTTAACATATTGATGTTTTTATTGGGTTAAAAATAGTGTTGTATTGTTTTTTAAACTAAAAACAAAAGTACAAAGGTTTCTTTAAAGATTTATTATTTTTTGAACTTATGTGAAGCTTTTTGGTAAGAGTAATGTAGTTGTAGCCCTGATTGTAGAGGAAAGCTTTTTGAAGTGGAAAGCCACATTTTTAAGGACTAAAAAAGCGACTGCAAAAAGCTCTTTTTAGGACTATAAAAAAGGGCTTGACACAAAAAAACTTGTAGCGAAAAGCAGGATTAGCTCCTGATATTAGGATTTAGTTTAATGCAAATGGCGCACAAAGTCTAAAAGTAGGAACCATGACTTTGAAGTTTCGGGTGGTGGTAAAGTTAATCATGTTGAAATAGCCTTTCATAGCGCCATAAGGCGATGACAAGAGGCAACCAGAGCTATAAGTGTGCTGTTCTCCTGGTTTAAGGACTGGTTTTTTACCAATTACTCCCTCGCCATCGACAATTTCGAGGTCATTAAGCGAGTCAGAAATCTCCCAATGACGGGTAATAAGTTGAACAGAATCTTTACTGTGGTTTTCGATAGTAATTACGTAACTAAAAGCAAAGTGAATCTTGTAGTTTTTGAAGTAGGTGCCTTCAAAACTAGTTAATACTGAAATTTTTATGCCTCTTGTTATTTGAGAAACCATATTAAAAGGATGAATATGTGTTTATTATTGACAAATTTACAAAAAAAGGATGTTATTTTAATGGTTATTGCCAAAGTTTTTTTAATTGATGATATTTATTGAACTTGCATTTCCTTTTCCGATAACGCGGTCGTAACGGTCGATGGCTTCTCGGTAATATACTAGAATGGTATAGTCGTTTTCTGTTTCAAAGAAATTACCATCTATGGCGTTTTCATAATCGATATTTCCTTTAGAGTCTGCAATGGTGTACTGAAAATTAGTAAACCCTTGTTTGATTAAAATGGCTTTTTCGTAAATGGCTTTTTCAGGATTGTAATCCATTTTATTTTCATCTGTAAGGGCGTAATTGTTGAACATTCCTGTCACGTAAATGTTTTTGTTGAGTCTAAAAGTAGGTGCAGATACGCTAAAATGTACCCAAACATAATCGGCTTCGATTTCGTTTTTTTGCGCGTTGAGGTTGTTCACCACAAATCCGCCGTTGACATCTTGCATGAAAGTGTAAGGTGTGTTGGCTCGTGCGGCACTAGTGTACAAATACGCGCTATAAATATCTGTTTTGGCATTGATTCTTGCTACATTATTTGTTGCAGATCGAATGTCTTTGTTTTCAAAAAACAGAAATTCGTTTCCGGCCCAGAATTGTGTTTCGGTATCGTATTTATAAATCAAATCGTTTCCGATAGTGTATTGTGGAACTATGTTTTGAATTGCTGTGTGCCATTGTCCGTTTTGTAGCAAGACTACTTTAACATTTTTAAGCGGATTTTGAAATGTAAGGCTGTTGCTTTTTACGCTAAAATCTAAGTTGTGTTTGCTGCCTAGAGTGTTCACGGTACGTGCTCTTTTTACTTGAATGGGTACTGTGGCTAGATCTTCGTATAAAATGAATTTTCTACTAAACACTACATCGCGGTTTTCGTCTAAAATTTTAAGGATGTAGTTGCCGCTTATTTTGAGCTGTTGCGTAAATTGATTAGGAATGGACAACTTGTAATGCGAATACAGTTGCAGGGCATTAAAGGAGTTACTGTAATCTTGAATGCGTTGGTTATCGAATCCTTGTAAGTATTCTATTTTTGGAATGGGAGAGGGTTCCCATTTAAAATTGCAGTGAACAATTTCGTAATAATAGTTTGCTTCGTTGCCGTATAAGTCGTCAAATTCCAATTGAAAACCTTCGCCAAGCTGAAAAATAGGCACTTTGTTTTGATCGTTTTGTACAAAAGCAACTGTTTTAATGTGAAAAGGCGGCGGGATCTCTTTTTCAACTTGTGCAAAAAGCGTAAAGTTGCCAAATAAAATTAGAGATAGGATGGAATATATGAGTCGGATCTTTGACATTTTTTGTAAATGAGTTCAAGATTTAAAGGTACAAAAAAACGTAAAATAGGAAAGATTTATTTTGATTGCTTCTTAATTGTGTTTTCGTGTGTAAATTCTGTTAATTATTTTTAAAAATAGTAATAAAGTAGAAAAATACTCGTTAGTTTTACAGCAAACAAAATAAACATATGAAAAAAATCAACCATTTATTAGTAGGAATTTTTATTATTCCTGCTGCGCTTTTTGCGCAAAAACTAGATTATAACGCTGCCATTCCGCTCGATCCAAGTGTCAAGACAGGTGTTTTACCGAACGGCTTAACGTATTACATCAAGAAAAATGCCAAACCAGAAAAGAAAGTAGATCTTCGATTAGTAGTTAACGCAGGTTCTATTCTCGAGGAAAATGATCAGCAAGGACTAGCACATTTCATGGAACACATGTGTTTTAATGGAACGAAGCGTTTTCCTAAAAACCAATTAGTAGATTACCTTCAAAGTATTGGAGTTAAGTTTGGTCAACATTTAAATGCATATACTAGTTTTGATGAAACTGTATATTTTTTACCAATTCCATCAGATGATCCTGAAAAACTTGAAAAAGGATTCCAAATCATTGAGGACTGGGCGTTCAATACGGTTTTGACACCAGAAGAAATTGATAAAGAAAGAGGCGTAGTCTTAGAAGAATATCGTTTAGGTCTTGGTGCTGGAAAAAGAATGATGGGTCGATATCTTCCTAAAATGATGCACGATTCAAAATACGCCACTCGTTTGCCAATTGGTCAAAAAGAGGTGTTAGAAAAGTTCAAACATCAGTCTTTAATTAATTTTTACAAAGATTGGTACCGTCCTAACTTGATGAGTGTTATTGTGGTAGGTGATATTGATGTAGCTGAAATGGAGAAAAAAATTGTTTCTCACTTCTCTGCTTACAAAAATCCTGCAAATGAAAAACCAAGAAAAGTATTTGAAGTTCCTAATCACAAAGAAACTTTTGTAGCTGTAGAAAGTGACAAAGAAGCCTCAAGTACTCAAGTACAATTGTTGTACAAAGATTATGCTGCACCTAAGAAAATGGTAAATCTAGGTGATTTTAAAAATTATATGATCGAGAATTTGTTTGCAACGCTTTTAAATACACGTTTAGATGAGTTGACTAATTCTTCGACACCACCTTTTACTTACGGCTATTCGTACTATGGTGGTACTTTTGCCAGAACTAAAAAAGGATATCAATCTATTGCCATGTCATCAGAAGATAAGCAATTGAGTGCCTTGAAAACATTGGTGACAGAAAATGAGCGTGCTAAGAAATTTGGATTCACACAAGGAGAATTAGACCGTGCTAAGTCTGAATTCATGGCCTCTATTGAAAAAGCATACAATGATAGAAGTAAAACGAATTCAGAAAATTTTGTAGGCGAGCTTCAAGCAAATTTCTTAGAAAAAGAGCCAGCTCCGGGTATTGAATGGACTTTTCAAACCTTCAAGCAAATCTTACCGTTGATCGAGCTAGCAGATGTTAATGGCTTAATTAAAGAGTACGTTAAAGAGGATAACCGAGTTATTATTTTAACGGGTCCTGAAAAAGAAGGCTTGAAAAAAGTTACAGAGCAAGAAGTATTAGCTGCCATAAAAGTAAATACTGACGAATTAAAACCTTACGAAGATGCTGCAGTAGCTACTAGCTTGCTTAGAAAAGAGGTAAAAGCAGGAACGGTAGTAAGCAGAAGTAGTAATGAAAAATTGGGTACAAAAACTTTAGTTCTTTCTAATGGTGCTAAAGTGACTTACAAAAACACCGATTTTAAAAACGACGAAGTGCTTTTTGAGGCAGTAAGTTTAGGAGGGTCTAATTTGTACTCAAATGAGGAGATGAAAAAAGTTCAGTTTGCCAATGGAGCACTTGCTGAAGCTGGTTTCTCTGGATTAAAATTGAATGACATCAACAAATTCATGACAGGTAAAATTGCAAGAGTGAATCCTTACATTGGAGGTACTAGCGAAGGACTTAGAGGTACATCAACTCCTAAAGACTTAGAGTATTTAATGCAAATGACGCATGCTTATTTTACAGATTTAAATTTTGACCAAGAAGCTTTTGAAGGATTCAAACAAAAACAATCAAGCTTTTTCAAAAACATGGCTTCTACGCCACAGAATTACTTTCAACAAGAATTTTATACCTATTTGAACCAGAATAATCCACGCTTTTTTGGAATCATGCCTACTGATAAATCATGGGCAGATACCGATTATAAATTGGCTTACGAAAAGTACAAAGAGCGTTTTGCTAATGCTGCTGATTTTGAATTTTTCTTCGTAGGAAATGTTGATGATGCAACAATCGAAGCTATGGCTACTAAATATATTGCTTCATTACCAGCGAATGATAAAAAAGAAAAAGCAGTAGATCTAGGTTACCGATTGCTGAAAGGCGACTTGAAAAAAGTAGTAAATAAAGGTGCAGATCCAAAGAGTAACGTGACCATCATGTTTTATGGAGATGCTAAATATTCTGCTAAAGATGCTATGAGTATGCAAGCGCTAGGTGAAGTACTTACTATCAAACTGGTAGAGCAATTACGTGAAAATGAAAGTGGTGTTTATGGTGTAAATGCTAGAGGAAGTATGAACAAAATGCCTTACGGATCGTATACTTTCTCAATAGGTTTCCCTTGCGGACCAGAAAATGCTGAGAAGTTGACTGCATCAGCCTTGAAAGAACTTCAAAATATTATTGACAAAGGACCAGATGAAAAAGATGTAGCTAAATTCAAAGAAGGTGAATTAGCCGATTTTAGAAAAGATAGTAAAGAAAACCGTTTTTGGTTGTCTAACTTAACAAGATCGTATTTAAATGCATCTAATCCTGAGGATGTTTTGAAAATGGAAGAAATGGTAAATGCTGTTACTGCCAAAGATATTCAGAACATCGCCAAACAATATCTTACTAAGGATAAAGTGATCGGTATTTTGATGCCAGAGAAAAAATAATTTTTTTAGTCTTAAAACTAAAACCTGCTATTTCATTGAAGTAGCAGGTTTTTTTATGCTAATATAAAATCTAAATTTTCTTCAATTTCAGGGCTGATATGGTTTTCATCAAGCAGTGCATCCGAAAGCAGTTTTTTGTTTTCTTGTAAACGAATGATTTTTTCCTCAACGGTATTCTTGGTAATGAATCGTACGACATTTACTTTATTCAACTGTCCAATACGATGCGCGCGACCAATTCCTTGCTTTTCGGCAAAGGGATTCCACCACGGATCTAAAAATAAGACATACGAAGCTTTGGTAATATTTAGTCCTACGCCACCCGCTTTTAGGGAAATGAAAAACAATTTTGAGCGCTCTTGTTCCTGGAATTTCTGAACTTGATACGCTCGTTCATTTTGCGGCGTTGCGCCTGTTAATTCACAAAAATCAATTTTGTTTTCGATGCTCCATTTTTTATAAAATTCCAAATTCGACACAAACGAACTGAACACTATCGTTTTTTGATTGGATTGTACCAAAGTTTCTAAATAACGCGTTACCGCAATATATTTTCCTGAATCAAGTTCTGATTTTTTATCAATCATTTTAGGATGATTACTCAATTGTCTTAAGCGCATCAACGTATTGATAATATTGATTTTGTCAATACCAGAACCATCGGTTTTTAAAAGTGCATTTCTCGCTTTCGACTTTTCTTCTTCGTATAGTTTTTCTTGTTCGGGTTCCATATCACAATAGAAAACTTGCTCAGAAAGTTCCGGTAAGTCTTTTAAAACTTGTTCTTTGGTTCGACGCAAAATAAACGGACTGACTAGGTTTTTGAGTTCCAACAGACTGTTTTCATCTTGTTTTTTCTCAATGGGAATTTTGTAATGCTCCGCAAAAAATGCGTAACTCCCCAAGATATTTGGATTGATGAATTGCATTTGTGACCACAAATCGTCTAATGAGTTTTCTATTGGCGTACCACTCAACGAAATTTTATGGATTGTTTTTATTTGATTGATCGCTTGAAAAATTTTCGAGTTTTTATTTTTGATGTATTGACTTTCGTCCAAAATCAAATACCGAAATTGATACTTTTCTAAAATGGAAAGATCTCTCGCCACCACCGCATAACTCGTAAAGATCAAGTCGTATTTTTCTAATTTTTTAGAAATTAGTTTACGCTCTTGTCCCACATATTGAATTCTCCTGAAATGAGGCGTAAATTTTCTAGCTTCGTTGTACCAGTTGAACACCAAAGAGGAGGGAAGCACAATCAAGGCTTTTAGGTACTCTTTGGCAACAGTAATTTCATTACCAAACAAATCGAGTTGAATGTTTTCGGCTTTTTCAAAATCTAATTTTTCTTGTACCGCGACCAGTGTTGATAGGGTTTGCAATGTTTTTCCCAATCCCATATCATCGGCCAAGCAAGCGCCTAAACCATTGTTGTTATGTTCTAAAAGCCATTGTACGCCTTCTATTTGGTACGGTCGTAACGTTGCTTTAACCAAAGGCGAAGGTTGGTATTGAACGGTTTCTTTTACATGCAAGGTCTGTTTTAATTGCGGAATTTCTTCAAAAACGGCAAAATTACTTTTGAGCACTGCCATAGTTCCGTTGTTGATTTTAGCCAGTTTGGCCATGGCTCCGTAGCTTGTCATCCATTCAATCGGAATTAAAAAATAATGCCCGTTTGGTAAAAGAAACAATCGGTTTTGGCTCTTTATATTCGGAATTAAGTCGCTGAAATTGAATTCAAAATCATCACACACCACAGTCATTTTAATATCAAACCAATCGTTTTGTATGGTGTTGGAGAATGTAATGGTGACTGTATTATTATCAATATTTTTTCCGTCGATTTTGAGATTCTCTAACGAAAAACCCAATGACTCTAATTTCACGCGATTTTCTAATGCCCATTGCACACAAGCATAAGTGTCTTTTTGTTCTGTTTTTTGCAAAAGTCCAAAAAGCTGATTTTCTTGTTTGCCAAGACCAAGTGTTTGCAGAGATTCCGTAAATTGATCCTCAGCTTGACTGCGCTTGTATTGGATTAATTTTATGTTCTCTAAGTCATTTAAATCAATTTCCGTATAAGTGTTTTTGGTTTTAGTAGCATCAAAAACGTATCCATCATAATCAAAAGAAAGACTTATGAAATAGGTGTTTTTAAAAAAATCATGCACCAATTGAAGGTTGCAAGAACGAATGCTGGTTTGGGTGATCACCTCAAATCCCGTAGCGCTGATATCTACTTTTTGGGCAATGTCTTTAATGAATTTTTCAAAATAGTCTGGAACTAGTTTTGAAGGAATTCCGACTGTTTTTTTATTTAAAAAAGGGGTGATTTTTTTGGAATTGATGCTGTTTAATGCATACAATTTGTGATGTGCCACCAACCATCCCGGTTCATCTAACAACAATGTTACTGTTGTGTCCGAAGGATAAAAAGTGAGGTCTCTTTCCTTTAGTTTTAAGGTGTATGAAATTCCGTTTTCGTGTTTATCAAAATGCAGTTCAGTTTCTAAAGCTGGATTTTGAGTGCCAATACGACTGATGCGAAAATCTTTTTCTTTACCTAATTGAAACGAAAGCGGAAAATCATGTTCGCGAACTAAAGCATAAAAGGACGCTAATTGCAGTTGTATGAATTGTGTAATTCCGAATTTTAATTTCTCGTCTTGCAACAAGTCTTCAATCTTTTTGGCAGCTTTACTTTTCGTACGGTATTTTTTAAACAAGACTTCTGGTTGCAAGCTTTCGCAAATGCTAAGTGTTTTTTGCGTTGCAAGTGGGAGTTGTTTTGTCTCAACGCCCATACTCTGCAGCACTTCTGAACTTGCTTTTTTTTCTAAATACGTGATGGTATCGCAATGTCCGACCACATAGACAGTAGGAATGTAGCAATTAAGTTTAGCTTCAAAACTAAGATCAAAGCAAAACTGGAAATGATTTTCGGCTTGCAAAAGTAAAACGTATTTTGATTGTTAAGTTATAAAGACACAGATTCCACAAATTCACACAGATAATTTTGTGCAAATTTGTGGAATCTGTGTTGGATTTTAGTCTGTTTGAAAAAATTATTTAAAACAAACCGGTATAATTTCGCCTTTGGCTAAACAGTATTTTTCAACGAGTTCATGAGCAATTTTACTGGTGTAATCTTCTTCAACAACTGTAAAACCGATACTTCTTAACTTGTCAAAATAATCACGACCGTAAATGCGCACGTGGTCGTATTGTCCAAATATTTTGGCACGTTCTTTTTGGTCGGTAATGGTATCATCTGCAAACGTTACCTCTCTTTTTAAGTCCTGTGGAATTTGTAAAATGGCCATTCCGCCGGGTTTCAATACGCGGTACAATTCCTGCATGGCTTTGGTGTCGTCTGGAATGTGTTCCAAAACGTGGTTGCACAAAATCACATCGTATTGATTGTCCCCAAAAGGCAAATTACAAATATCTGCTTTCACATCTGCTAATGGAGAAAACAAATCGGTAGTAGTGTAATCAAGGTTCTTTTGCTTACGAAACAATTTATAAAAAGCCTGCTCGGGTGCAAAATGCAAAACTTTTTTTGGAGCTGTGAAAAAATCGGTTTGCTCGTTGAGGTACAACCACAATAAACGGTGTCTCTCTAAAGAAAGCGTACTTGGCGAAAGCACATTGTTACGCTGCGTTTCGTATCCATACGGCAACATCGATTTGAAACTTTTGCCATCAATTGGATCAGTAAATTGGTCCCCTTTTAAGGTAAAAGCAATGATTGGTCTAGCGATATAACTCAAGCGAATTAATAACGGACGTGGAATGGTATTGAGTACGGTTTTGAAAAGTCTTTTCATGATTTATGACACGGAGATTAACAAAGAAATCGCAGAGGTTCGCAAAGTTTTACAATTCTCTAGCGGTGTTTATGAATCGTTTAATATTGTTTTTTAAAATTTTTGAATTATAATTGATTAGTAATCCTAGTGGATACTGTCCCAGTTTCAAATAGGTTATAATTTGAGCAAAATGTACCGAAGTAAAACTTTCAACAGTTTTCAATTCTACGACTAATTTGTCTTCAATTAATAAATCAATTCTATAGCCATGATCAATTTTTATTTCTTTGTAAATAATTGGCAGCATTACTTCTTTTTCAACTTTCAAACCTGCTTTTTTTATTTCATAAAATAAACATTGTTGGTAAGCTGATTCTAATAGACCAGGCCCTAATTGTCTATGAACTTCAATTGCTAATCCTATTATTTTGTATGAAAGTGATTCTAAATCAGCAGGAATTTTTGATAGCTCTTCTTGCATTTGTTTACCAGTGTTGAATAGAAATTTGTGAATCTCTGCGATTTCTTTGTGAATCTTCGTGAAATAATTAAATCACCAAAGGCACTTTTCTAAACTCATCTTCTTCGTTACTAACAATCCCCAAAGCTTTGTACACGTAGGCGAAAGTAGAGAGCAATTCTGGTTTTCCATCGATGATTGCTACATCATGCTCGAAATGAGCTGATGGTTTTCCGTCGGCAGTGGTAATTGTCCAACCGTCTTTGTGTTGTTTGATGTTACGCGTTCCCATGTTAATCATTGGTTCAATGGCAACAACCATTCCTTCTACCAATAATTTACCGCGTCCTTTTTTACCATAATTTGGCATTTCTGGATCTTCGTGCATTTTTTGGCCAAGACCGTGTCCTACTAATTCTCGAACCACACCATAACCGTGCGCTTCGTTGTATTTTTGAATGGCATTACCCACATCTTCTACACGATTGCCCGCACGAAGTTCGCGTATACCTACATATAAAGATTCTTTGGTAACCTGTAAAAGCTTTTTAGTTTCAGGTGCTACTTCTCCAATTTCAAATGAGTAGGCGTGATCACCATGGTAACCGTTTTTAAAAGCACCACAATCTACTGAAATGACATCGCCGCTTTTTAAAGGAGTATTATTTGGAATTCCGTGAACCACTTGAGAGTTAGGGCTCATGCACAATGAATTTGGGAAACCATACAAGCCAAGGAAACTAGGTACAGCGCCATGATCACGAATGAAGGCTTCTGCTAATTTGTCTAGGTATAAAGTAGTTACACCTTCTTTGATTTCAGAGGCTATCATTCCTAATGTTTTAGAAACGATTAGGGCACTTTCGCGCATTAATTCAATTTCTTCAAGAGTTTTTTGAATAATCATATTTTCGAATTTTCAGTTCGCAAAAGTACAATTTTAAAATTATTTAATCCGGATTGGCCATAATTTTAAAAAGTTCGGAGTTAGAAATGAAAAAACGGTTTTCTATTGCAATTTTAGAGAGTTGCGCCGTAACTAGATTATTTTCACGAGTGTTGATTAAAAACAAGGAACTTTCACCAAATGAAAAAAGTCGCTCTTCTGATTTTAGCATTGTTAAATTATCATTCACCAAGCCTTTTATCAACTCTTTCTGTTTTAACAGTGATTCTATTTCCGTTTTTTGAGCGTTGATTTTATTGGTTAATTGTACTCTTTCAAGATTTAATTCAAATTCAGTTTCTTGAATTTTGAACTTGGCTATTTTAAGACTACCACGCTCTTTGCGAAGAAATAGCGGAAAGTAAAAGTTGAGGCCAATTTTGTAATCTTCAAAGCGGTAATTATCAATGTAACTTGGCTCCGAAAGATAACTATAGCCTACATCTATCTTAGGAAGAAGCATATTGGCTTTTAAATTTTTGTCAACATTCAACATTCCAATCTTACTTTCAAGGGCGTTAATCTTTGGGTGATTGGTAATTGAAAAGTCCTGGTTCACCAAGTCATTAGTTCGTAAACTCTCTTGAATGGTGAATTCTAATTGTGCCTCTGGAATTAATTCCTCAGCAAGTTCAAGCGGAATATTGTTTTCTAACCATAAAAAGTTAGACAACTCTAGTTTTGCTTTTGTAAGTTTCAATTGAGAGTCTTCTAAACTCAGCGCTCTGTTTTTTACAATAATACCAGCCTCTACGCTATCAATTGCAGGTTTGTCTCCTTGAACAATTAAGGATTTAATTCCTTTAAATCGGATTTGAGCATTCTCATTATACTCTTTATATAAAACAACTTCGTTAAAGTTTTTTTTCCAGTTGAAGTACGCAATCGAAGCATCGTACAATACGGCAATCGCTTGTAGTTTTTGTTCAGCGGCACTCAATTGCAATTGCATTTTTGCTTTGCGCACATCGGCCATTCGTTGATTAATCAGTAATCCTTGACCCAAAGGCACCGTGATTCCCAGTGAAGTGAGTCCTTGATTAGGTACTGTATTTTCGGGATTGAGGTAAATACCTTCGTTGTTATCAAAACCAGCTTTAATCTCTATACCGTACCAAGTTGGAATTTTAAAACTACTGTTTAAAATGGAATAATACTCGCTGTCTTTGAATTGTTTTTTGCTAAAATCGACTTCTATTTTTGGATCAAAACCACCTCGTGCCATCATTAAGTTGGCTTGCGCTCTACTGATTTCAAGATTAGCATTTTTTACTAACGGATGGTATTTTTTTACATAACCTAAGAATTCAGTGTATGTGAATTCTTTTGAAACAGTAGTTTGTGCGGATAATGTGATACTAAAAAATAAAAACGCTACTAGTATTTGTTTCATTACTTTTTATCTTTTGTAGGCTGTGCAGCAGGTTTGTAATAATTTGGTGGAAATCCGTTGAGTGTTCTCCAGATTTCAAACCATACGGGAACATTGTTTAACAACGCAAGTGTTTGTGCACCTGCACCTATGCTTAGTTGTTTAGGCCATTTGTGATCATTTTCGTCAGGAGCAATTAAAACTCGGTATTTTCCGTTTGGACTAATGAAATTTTCGATAGCTACAATTTTTCCACCAAAAGTTCCGTAGGACATATTAGGCCAACCTGAGAAAACGATTGTTGGCCATCCATCAAACCATACACGAACTTTTTCGCCTTTGCTTAAAAGGGGTAAATCTATAGGATTCACATACGTTTCTACAGCAATATCATATTTGGCAGGCATGATTGTAGCAATAGGTGTACCTTCTTTAATTGTTTCACCAATCCCTGATTGCAAAGCCCTGTTTACGTAACCGTTTTGAGACGCTTTGATGTAGTACATTCCGTTTCTAATACTGTAGCTAGCGTACTGATTTTGTAGTTTGTTTACTTGAGCATCAGTGTCAAATTGATTGCTTAAGGCTGTAAATTTATCACTAGTTGCTTTCGAAACTTTTTCTGCGTATTCAGCTCCAATTCGGTTAATTTCAACTTTGGTATTGATCAACTCGTTTTTGCTGGTTAGCAATTTGTTTTCCTGAGTAATGATTTTAGCTTCAACCTCTTGTAATTTAAGTCGTTTTTCTTCGATATCAGTTAAAGGTTTTAATCCTTCTTTGTTCAGTTCAACAGTTCGATTGTATTGTGTAGTTGCAATTTTAAGTTGTGTTCGCACTGCAACTAAATCGATACTATCACTTTTTATTTTCAGCAAAGCTTGTTTAATTTTATTATCTGCTTGCTGAAGCTTTAAAACCTTTTCGCGTTCAATTGCCTCTATTTGACCTTCTAAAGTGGTTACTTTTGATTCGTATGAAAGTAAGGATTGTTTCTTTGCATTCATTTGGTTCGCGGTATTTTGTACCAAGTTCGGGTCCATGTATTCTTCTTTAATCTCTGAGATAAAAAGAATGGTATCGCCTTTTTTTACATAATCCCCTTCTTGTACGTACCATTTTTCCAGTCGTCCTGAAATCACACTCTGAATAGATAATGGTCGTTGATTAGGTTTAAGAGTGGTCACACTACCGCTTCCAGATATGTTTTGTGTCCAAGGTAAAAACAAGGCAATAACCCCAATTATAGATACTCCGCCAATTATTTTGTTTAGAATTTTATAATGTGGCCTATTAACTAAATTTTTTACAGTAGTAAAGCGTTCTAATGAAGGCAGCTTGGAGGAGTTTTCAGATATGTTTAGCATGTCTAAATATTTTTTGAATCAAGTTGTATGATGCCATTTTGCATGGTTATTCTTCGAGTACATTTTGTTTTCCAATACGGATTTTTAGAGGAAACAATGATGGTCCATTTGTGTGAATCTGCAGTTATAAAATCAATAATTTCGTTAGCCACTTTTTCATCCATAACATCAGTTGGATCTTCATAAAACAAAATTTTTGGCTTGTGAATAATGCTTCGTGCCAAAAGTAACTTTTGAGCATTAGATGAAGAAAGTTGCTTGCCTTCTGGAAAAATTGGTGTTTCAAGACCTTTTGGTAAAGCTTTGATAAAACCGGATAATTGAACGCCATCAATTGCCCATTTCAAATCCTCACTAGTAATACTTGGATCGTTGAATGTTATGTTTTCTAACAAAGTTCCTTCGAAAGGAGTTTCGCCCGAAATGATAGTACCAATTTGTGAGCGGTATTGTTTTAAATTGATTTTCTTAAAAGTGTCGTCGTTAATGTAAAAAGCACCAGAAGTTGGTTGAAGTAAACCTGAAAGGATTCGGATAAGTGTCGTTTTTCCTGATCCGTTAGCGCCATCAATGACTATTTTTTCACCTTGTTCAATTTTGATCGATAAAGATTGTAAAATTTCAATTGGAGAGTCAGGGAATTTAAAGCTTAAATTTTCGGTTTCTAATGCTATCCTGTTGTAGCAGGTATCGCTATCAAACCCAATTTCTTCCTCCAGATTTAAGTCAGTGACCTGTCCTATTTTTTCAACTGAAGTTAGTACATCATAAAAAGTTTCTAAACCTAAAATGATTTTTTCAACCGAATTAATAACCAAAAGGATAATAATTTCTGCAGCAACAAATTGACCAATGTTCATTTGTTGTGATAAAACTAAGAAACCACCAATTGATAATAAACTGGCCGTGATTATTACTTTAAACAGAATCAATTGCGTGAATTGTCTTTGGATAACTTTAAAGTGTTTTTCGCGGTAATTTAAGTAATCAGATACAATCGTGTTATTTTTTTGAAGCCCGAAATTGTAATTCAAATCATTTTTAAAACTAAAGCTATTACGCGCCATTTCTTGCAACCAACCTGCAACTTTATATTTGAATTTTGATTCTTTTAAACTCGTTTCAAGACCTGAATTGTAGGAGAATTTAAAAATAAAGTACAAAAGCATAAAAAGCAAAAGACCAAATACGATGAAGTAGGGGTGGTAAAGTGAGAGTAAAATGATTCCAAAAGCGATTTGTAATAATGCTGCTGAAAAATCAATTAATAATTTAGAGGTTCCTTTTTGAATGGTTAAAGTATCAAAAAAACGATTGGCTAACTCAGGCGGATAGGTGTTGTATAGTTCTTCTGTTTTTATTTTAGGAAGTCGCGCGCCAAAATCAAAAGACGAGCGTACAAATATTTTTTGTTGTAAATTCTCGGTGATTCGCAATTGCATTAAAGACAAAATTCCAACAAGTGCTACTCCAAAAACGACTAAAACAATCAAAACAATCCAAGAAGCACTTACGCGACCTGATTGTATAAAGTTAGTAATGGCTTGAATTCCTAATGGTAACGATAAGCTAATTAAACCTGCAAAAATGGCGTAGAAAAATATTTGGTAAACATCTTTTTTATCTAACGAAAGTAAGTTGTAAAATCTACGTAACGGTGTTTTTTTCATAGTTGTTTATATTGCAATTTTTTCTACTAAATCAAGGTAAAAATCAGTTGGCGATACTGTTTCATTACAATTAGTAATTGTTTTTAAATGGTCTTTTAAAAAGTGTTGGTGTAAGGCACCTTCTACGATTGATGATGCTAAGCTTTTTGCGAAAGGGTAAGATGGATTTACTTGTGCAATTATATCAATCAATCGGTTGATCACTCGTTTATAAATCAGGAAAAAGCCTTCCTTGTTTTCCTCATCTACTTCCTTTGTTAAAAGTGTTTTAGTGAATTCAGCAATAATTATTTTGTTTAAAACAGACTCATTAATATGTGCTGTAGTAGAGTCATCTTCAATTTTTTCCGTAACTATGCTGACAGCTATTTTTAATTTTTCAAGGGGATTTTTAATATTATTAGTGGCAAAAACCAACCTGTATTCTATCCAGCCCCAATACCATGAAGATAGATACAGCATTAATTTATGCTTACTTTCGAAATAACGGTAAATAGAACTTTCATTGGAACCTATTATTTCTCCTAATTTTTTAAAAGTAAAATTCTCGAAACCAATTTGATCAATCAATATGATGCTATTTTCAATAATTTTTTTGCCCAAAGCGGATGTTTCGGGATTTTTTACATAAAGTTTATCGTTGACCGAAATAATAATGTTTGTTAGAATGGAATCCATTTTGAAGTACTGTTACTTTTATTATTGAGTTTTGGTGAATTAAAAATTGATTTTAAAGCCAAAATTGGTGTCTTTCATATCCTGTAATTCGACTTTTATTTTATTGCCTTTCAAGTCGAGGTATTTAAGATGATCAAGCGTTTTGATTACGGGAATGGTTTGCAGCTGATTGTTTCCTAAATACAAATTTTCAAGCATTTTAAAATTTAAAATTTCATCTGGAAATTGCGTTAATTTGTCATCTTCGAGATGCAGCGATTTTAAGTTGGGGAGTTTAGCTAAGATGGATAATGTTTTTGGCAAATTCATCTTTTTCTCGTCATTCAATATGATTTCCTCTAAATTCGATAACTGCGAAAAATCAGAAGGTAGAACATTAAAATCATTTCCACTTAGGTCAAGTTTTTTAAGCGATTTTAGTTTTAAAATACTAGCAGGGATTTCCTTTAAATGGTCGTCTCTTAAAGATAAATATTCTAAGTTGGTAAATTTTGACCAATCAATAGTATTGAATTTAAGTTTTTGATTACTCAAATTCAAATTAATAATTTGTTCAGGATGTTGCAGCGCCTCCTCAAGATTGGTGTATTCCTTGTTTGATTCGGTTTTGATTTGTGGAAAAATTGAGGAATTGTAAATACAAAGAAACGCGAGCAAAAGTACTTTTTTCATTTTTCAACTATTTACGGTTTTTACAAAGGTATCAAGAAGGTTAATAGTAACACTATCAATATGGTGTTTTTAACTTTAATTTAATAATCGAGTATGTAGCGTTTTAAAAATTTCAAGTGGCTGCTTGCGCAATTCATGGCTTGCAGCCCTTGAGATTTACTTTTTTGTGGCATCAATATTTATAATGGTGTTCACTATGAAACCATTGTTGTTTTGAAAAACATTGCGTTGCTCTATTTCTCGGCCTAATTGGACGGTTTGGTTCAAGTAGCCAGCCTCTAAACGAAGTTGATTGTTGAACTTGTATCCTAACAAAAGTCCTAACCTGTTTTGATCAAATATATTTTCATTTACATTCTTCCCAAAACCAATTAAGATTTCATTATACGCAGCAAGGTAAGGTGTATGGTCTGCAATACTGGTTCCTTTTAATGGCACTTGTACGCGAAGCATATAGCGCAAGCGATGCAATAACAAATAATCGTCTTCACGTTCTAATGCAGCATTGGTGTAGCGGCCTACAAAACGTTGCTCCAGCATAAAGCGATGCGAAATATCTACGAGCGCAAGTTTATCTGTTAATGTAGCCATTTGAAAAATGCGATGCTCGGTAAAGTCCTTACCAAAACCATTGATTGGGAAATCTCCGTAGGGTTGTGTCTCTATCCAAGCGTAACCTAATCTGAGTTGTAATTTTGGATTTGCTTGATAATTGAGACCCACACGCAATAATCCTTGTAATGGGTCTTGAATGTAGTTGTCACGACGCCACTGATATTCAGAGTGAATACTGTATTTATCACTAATTTTCACAGTACCAAAATAGCCTAGCCAGCCTACTTGGTTGCTATCAGTAATACGGGTATTTTGCGAAAAAGTCCTGCTGCCTACTAGAGACAACAGGGCTAAAAAAAGAATGGCGTTTTTTTTCATTATTTTTTAAGTTGTGGCAAGTTATGCAAAGTTTCTGGTAAAAACTCTACTTTTCCGGTATGAATATTTTTCATACTATTAAAATATTAGTTTCACATTTATAATTTGATGCAAATGCATTTAAAAATAATAGTATCACTATTGATAATAACTATTTAACTTTTATTTGTGTATTGATTAATCTCAATTACGATAGTTCTATGAATAAAAAAAGGAGCTGTTCAAAATTACTTTTGACAACTCCTAGATTTTTATTTATTGTTAGTTATAGTGGGACTTACCGTTTTTACCAGGAGCGCCATTTTTACCTTTCTCGGTTCCTATTGCATTTGAACCATCTTGTCCCCGTGTACCATTCTGGCCTGTTCCTAATGAGCTGCAACTATATAAAGAGATAGCTAACAGCGCAATGATGTACTTTTTCATAGTAGAGAGTTACAAGTCATTACTGCAGGTTTTTCAATTCCCATTAACTCTAAAATAGTTGGTGCAATGTCACCTAAAACTCCGTCGTGAACGTTTCTTATTTCTTTGTCTACCAATAAAAATGGAACCAGATTTGTGGTGTGTGCTGTATTTGGGCTGCCATCAGGGTTAATCATTGTTTCGCAATTTCCATGATCAGCAATTACAAGTGTGGTATAGTTGTGCGCAAGGGCGGTTGTAATGACTTTTTCTACACATTTATCAACTGCTTCACAGGCTTGAATAGCCGCGCTCATGATTCCGGTATGTCCTACCATATCACCATTAGCAAAGTTCAAACACACAAAATCGACCTCCTCTTTTTCTAACTCAGGAATCAATGCTTCAGTTAAATCATAAGCACTCATCTCGGGCTGTAAATCGTAAGTAGCTACTTTTGGCGAGTTTTTTAAAATTCGGCTTTCGCCGATAAATGGCTGCTCTCTACCGCCCGAAAAGAAAAAGGTTACGTGTGGGTATTTTTCTGTTTCTGCAATTCGAATTTGTTTTTTGTTGGCTCTTTCAAGTACTTCACCTAGCGTTTCGGTGATATTGTCTTTGTTATAAACTACTTTTACGTTTTGATATGTTTCATCGTAATTGGTCAACGTAACATAATACAAGTTTAGTTTGTGCATGTTTTGTTCGTGACAATCCATTTGGCATAAAACCTCTGTAAGCTCGCGTCCTCTATCAGTTCTAAAATTAAAAAACACTACCACATCATCCTCTTCAATTAATGCAAGCGGTTGATTATATTCATTAACCATTACAATCGGATTGATGAATTCATCAGTAATATTTTCGTCATAACTAGCTTCTATAGATGCTACTGCATCATTCGATGGGATTCCAACACCATTTACCAATAAATTGTAAGCTAGTTTTACCCGTTCCCAGCGTCTGTCTCGGTCCATTGCGTAATATCGACCAATCACCGAAGCAATTTTTACATTGGTAGGAGCAATATAATCTTGAAGATCTTGAATATAATTTTTTCCTGATTTAGGATCAACATCGCGTCCGTCAGTAAAAGCGTGTACATAAACGTTCTCCAGTCCGTATTCTTGTGTGGCATCAATCAGTCCGCGCAAATGCGAGGTGTGTGAGTGCACTCCTCCATCAGATACAAGACCTAAAAAATGTACTTTTTTGTTATTTATTTTAGCATAGGTGAAGGCATCAATAAGCACTTGCTCTTTTGCAAGCGTACCGTGTGCTACCGCCAAATTAATTTTTGCTAAATCTTGGTAAACAATTCGTCCTGCGCCAAGATTCATATGACCTACTTCGCTATTGCCCATTTGTCCTTCTGGTAGGCCAACATTCAATCCATCGGTGCGCAATTGTGCACTAGGATAGTTCACATACAAACGATTTATAAACGGAACATGCGCGTTGTCAATTGCAGATACTTTCGGGTCAGGTGATTTTCCCCAACCGTCCAAAATCATTAAAATTACTTTCTTATTCATTAGTTTTAGTTTTAAACAAAGGTAAAGTATTTCTAAAAATCTTGAGGAACATGAAAACCACAATTGCGTAATAGATTAAATAGCTTCAAAAAAAATGATAATTCTATTATTTGCAGTTGTAATTTTTAAAATTAATGCAGTTATAAGCGTTTGGCTACTTGGTTTGCATCTATAAAATAGCGAACACTAATAGAGAAAACATGATTCAAGGCATCATTGTTTAACAAAGCAGTTACATTATTTGTGAATTCTTTATTGATGCTTCGATCAAATTTACCTGCATTGTTGCGGTATAAGACTGATACTTGACTGCCAGGAGCAAACCACCAATTGTACGATAAATCGGCATTCCAAGAGTAAAAACTTGAATTCTTGTTTGCGTTATAAGTGTTATTTGGATTCAATCGGCCATCATTACCTAAGGTAAGTGCATTTTTGTTTTCGGCATACGACCAGTAATGACGCAAAGCAATGTTAAAAGTCATTTGACTGTTCAAGGAATATTTACCTGATAATGTATTGGCATAAGTTACCACATTACGGTTAGCAAAAACAATTGTGTTGGGTGTTGCTGCATTTTGATCTTCATTTACACTATCAATGAAACCCTTATTGTTATTTTGTCTAGAGAAATTGAAATTGTAATTCAATGATAACTTGTCATTGAAACGGTATCTCGGTCCCACAGAGAAGCCATATGATTTGCGACCTGCTTCATCAAAAACAGAAAATGAAGGATTAAAATCAAGAGCAAAAGGATTGTTGTAGTTGGTCGAAATGTAAATAAAACCGCCAATTCTAGTAGGGCGAATTACGAAACGATTAGCTGATCGAGGTTCGTAATAATCATAAGTTTCTACCGGGTTAGCATCGAATCCGAAACCAATGTAATGGTTTTTTTTGGTGTTTGAATTCACCTGATAGTTGATATTACTCGATTGTATTTTTCCAGTTTCTTTTTGAAATTGAGTGTAGGCATTAATCCTAGTGTTAAAGGAATTGAAATATTTAGTAGGGTTTAAAATTCTGTAACTAGCATTACCATAAACGCTATAATAGTTGGTTTCGAAATTGATCCCCAAATCATTATTGTCAAAATCTTTACTCATGACATCGCCTCCAATGCCATAGCGAAATTTACCGCTTGTTTCAGCAAAGTTAAGTTGCGAATTGATTCCAGTTTTAGTTGAGCCTTCATTGACATGACTGTATTTAAAATCGCCCGATAAGTTGTAGGTGTTTTTTTTAGTATTCAAATCCCAAACTAGTGCCGTTACGTTTCCGTCTCTAAAACTTCCGTCGCGAGTGACATTGGTGTTTACAAATGAAACAGAGGAGTTTTTGCGAAAGCGCTGATCAAGTACCAAAACATTATAATTAGCCAACGGTTCAAGTAATTCTCTGCGTGTTTCTCCAGTTACAGTGTTAGCTATAGTTGCCGAGGTTTTTTGAGTAACGGCGTTCAAAATTCCTACTCCAAGTCCATTTTTAGTTCTTCCTGATACCTTGAAGGCATTTATTAAACTTACATTGGCGGGGTTCTCAATAAGTACTTCATTGGTTCCAACTGATGGTGAATTCGTTGGATTACCACCAATCCTTCTAGAGTAAACCAAATTTCCTTTGCTAAACAAATCAGTTCCCTCTGTAAAAAAAGGCCTATTTTCATTAAATTGTTGTTCAAACGGACCCAAATTCAGGATTTGATCATCAAATTTTGTTTGACCAAAATCAGGTATCAAAATCATATCTAAGGTAAAAGCATCATTGATACCGTATTTCACATCCAAACCACCCTTAAGCGTTCCTACTGTTTTTTGTCGAGAATTGGCATCAACATAAAAAGAGGAGTAAGGCAATAAAAAGAGTCGAGTTGGTGGTTTTATATTTTCAATTCCTTCTAAAATTCCAGTTTGTTGTGTAAAAGTGCCTAATTTGGAGTCGATAAAATTCCATGTGTATTTAAATCGATCTCTGCGTACTTCTCTAAAAAAGTTTAGACCCCAAGTTTGTTTTTTCTCCGCTGAAAATCGCAATGCAGCATATGGAATTCGCATTTCTACGTTCCATCCTTTATCTGTGATTATGGCTTTGCTTCTCCACACAGCATCCCAAGAATAATCTTCTCCATTAGTGTCTGTTGCAATACAATCGGCTTGACCATCGGCAGCATTTACAAAAAATTGAAAATCTTGCTGCCCGTCATTAAACCCATTGATAAAAACTCCAAATACATCTGAGGTACCAAAATCATCGCGTTGTGTAATTTCGCGAAGAATTTTTTCAGGATTTTCATCTTGCATGATTGCGGCTATGTAAATGGCATCGTTGTCATAAAGAACGCGCACTTCAGTTTTCTTATTTTCAGGAATTGGTTTACCGTTATCAGGTTCAAATGTGATAAAATCACCCGCTATTGGCGCAGTTTGCCAAACAGACTCGTTGATTTTTCCGTCTATTTCAATTTTGTCAGATACGAATTTTGTTTCTAATTTTTTTCTTTGTCCAAAGCTGCTGATTGCACTTAAAAATAGGATAAAAAAGAGCAGTTTTTTCATGACACGATTGATTGGTTGATTGATGATGATTGTAAAACCAAAATAGCTTCAAGAAGATTGTCTTTTTTTGCTTTTAAGTTTGCATTAATAGACTAGTTTGTCTTTGAAATGTTACAGTTGTAGCATAAAAAATATTATTTTAACACATTTGCATCAATGAAATAACGGATACTTATTGATAACACACTAGTTAGGTCGCTGTTGAATACGTTTTTTAAATTTGTGTTTAAATTTTTCTCAACCGTACTAGCACGTTGTAGGCCGTAATTACGATACAAAAGTGAGATTTCACTGCCGGGCGCAAACCACCAAGAGTAGGACAAATCAAAGTTCCAAGAATTAAAATTTCGGTCTTTATTTAGGTTGTAACTGTTGTTCGAAGTTAAAAATCCATTTGGCTGCAGGGTAAAAAACTCTCTATTTTTAGAGTATGACCAATAGTAACGTGCAGTTAGGTTGAGTGTCATCTTATTGTTGATGGAGTATTTTCCGGTAAGGTCGTTTTGCAGGATTTCGCGGTTTCGTTCTGTAAAAATAATTTCACCATTGTCACCAAAATCAACCCATCCGCGATCTTGATTTAATTTTGAGTAATCAATAGCGAAGGCTAATGATAGTTTGTCATTAAAACGGTACTTTGGGGACGCGTAAAATTCGTAAGTGTTACGTCCTTGTTCGTCAAATTTTACATAGCTAAAGGTCATATCTACCAAAAAGGCATTGTTTCTGTTTAATTCAAAACCAAAATAACTGGATAAATTTCTTGGTCTGTAAACATAACTGCCGTAAACGCGAGGTTCGTAAAAATCATATACTGTAAAAGGACTTGCCGTTACTCCTAGTTCAAAATAGTTGTTTTTCAAGGTAGTTCCTTTAACAACAGTTTTGTACCAAGCTTCTTGCATTTTACCGGTAGTGTTTTGTAATTCTAAATTGAGTTCTTGTTCCACTTTTAATGTGTTAAATACTTTAGTGGGGTTTAAAATACGGTAGCTAACATTAGCAGAAGCAGCATGATAGTTAGTGTAAAAGATAATCCCTAGGTCATTGATGTCATAGTTCTCAGATAAATATTTTCCTGAAAGCAAATAGCGATAGCGGCCACTAGTTTTTTCAAAGTTGATGCTTGTTTTGTAGCCACTGTAATTTTTAGTGTCATTCACATTACTAAACTTAAAATCACCATATAAATTATAGGTATTTTCTTTAGTACTTAAATCATAAAGTAAGGCAGATGCATTGGCATCCCTAAAACCGCCATTTCGGGTAGTGTTGGCATTCACAAAAGTAACCGAAGAATTTTGATTAAATCGTTGGTCAAGTACTAACATGTTATAATTAACTAAGGGCTCAATTACCGCTTTGCGGGTCGTGCCAGTAGCTTCATTTAGAATTGTTGCTTTCGTTACTTCAGTAATAGCATTTAAAAATCCAACGCCTAGTCCTTTTTCGGTGCGGCCTGAAACTTTTACCGCATTTATTAAATTGACAGTACTTGGGTAATCGATTATCTGTTCAGTATTATTTAATTCGGGTTCACTTGTTGGCGATCCGCCAATTCTGCGGGAATAAAACAGTCCACCCTTATTGAATAGATCTGTTCCTTCAGTAAAAAAAGGTCTGTTTTCTTCAAAACGTTGTTCAAATGGCAATAAGTTTAAGATGGCATTATCAAATTTTGTTTGTCCAAAATCAGGTACAAGAATAGCATCTAAAGTAAATGAATCATTGATTCCGTATTTTATGTCAAGTCCCGCTTTAAAAGTATTATCATAACCAATATCGCTTTTTTGTGCATAGGCTGAAGCGTACGGAATAAGAAATAATCGAGTAGGAGTTTTGATATTTGATATGCCTTCTAAAATTCCGGCTTGTGGAATCACAGCTCCAATTTTGGTATCAATTCGGTTCCAAGTATATTTTTGAACGTCTCTTTTTATTTCGCGCATAAAGTTCAAGCCCCAAACTTGCTGATCTGATTTTGAAAAACGCAAAGCAGCATAAGGAATTTTCATTTCAACAGACCATCCAAAATCAGTTAATACCACTTCGCTGTCCCATATAGCATCCCAGCTAAAATCGTCAAATTCTTCTATTGCCAAGCAATCCATTTGTACTCCAGCGGCACTAACAAAAAAACGAAAATCTTGCTGGCCGTCATTAAATCCGTTGATGTACACCGCAAAATGATCCGATACTCCAAAAACATCTCGGTTGGTTAATTCCTTTTGAATTTCACTCGGTTCGTTGTCATAAAGCAGTGCCGAAATGTAAATAGCATCATTGTCATAAACGATTTTAACCTCTGTTTTTTTATCCGCGCTAATAGGTTTTCCATTATCGGGTTCAAACATGATAAAGTCAGTAGCTACTGCAGTTGAGCCCCAAATTGCTTCGTTAGCTTTGCCGTCTATGATGATGCTTTCGGTGGTTTTTTTGGCTTGGAGTATTTTTTTTTGACTGTAATTATTTACAGAAAATAATAGCATGAGCAAAGCTATTGAATATTGTGGTTTTGGCATGAAATGGTTGGTTAGTTCTGAACAAAAGTAATAAAATTAACAAATAAATTGTAGTTTTTTTCACCATCTGCTATTTTATTGTTCCTTTTACAAAAATACCTGTAAGAATAAAATTGTGTTAAAAATTATTCATTTCTCAATAAATAACTTAGGTTTGCAAACCCAAATTTATTTACAACCTATAGATAATCAATGATTTATAATACACTTCCTACGCTATTTATTTCGCTTTGCTCATTATTTTTACTTTCTGAAAATGGTACTTCTATTTCAACAGAAACTAAACAATCGTTTGTTGCTCGTCATGAAGTGTCACATCTTGACGAAGTAGAAGTTCTTTATCAAGATTTACAGCTCAAAAACAAACAAATTCCAACATTAGAAAGTTTCCAGCAAGCCGTGGATGCCTATACCAAAATAAAGCACAAAGGGCTTGTGCAAAAGGAACTGCTTACTATTATTGATTTTAGTTTGTCGGCAAATACTAAACGATTATGGGTAATTGATATGGCCACCCACGAAGTTAAATTTCATTCTTTGGTATCGCACGGACGCAATACTGGCGAAGAGTTTGCTACTTCATTTTCAAACGCTGCAGAATCTTTTAAAAGTAGTCTTGGTCTTTATCTAACTGCAGAGGTTTATTCAGGCAAACATGGTTTATCACTTAAATTAGATGGTCTCGAAAAAGGAGTAAATGATCATGCGAGAGCAAGAGGTATTGTGATGCATGCCGCCGATTATGTTTCGGAATCTTTTATAAAAAACAATCAAAGGCTGGGCAGAAGCCAAGGTTGTCCTGCTGTACCAAGTAGTATTTCTAAAGAAATTATTAATCTTATTAAAAACAAATCTTGCTTTTTTATCTACCATCCTTCGCGTGCAGTTGCTTTGGGAGGCACATTTGTTTCATAATTGATAGTTGAAAAATCGAATTGTTTAAAAAAAGAATTAAATTTTGGTCTAAATTGAAGGTTAGAGAGCTTGATTTTCCTTTCGGATAATTAATTTTTAATTTTTTTTTCGTCAAAATTATTGATGATAAGATTTTCACAGTAAATAAATTAGGTGCTAAAATCTACTTTGTTGAGGTCAAAAAGCGGAGTGAATTTTAGTTTTTTTCAGAAAAAAACTTGCAAGAAAGCAAAGTTATTAAGTATATTTGCACCGTTGTAATGCGAAAGTAGCTCAGTTGGTAGAGCTCCAGCCTTCCAAGCTGGTTGTCGCGAGTTCGAGCCTCGTCTTTCGCTCTAGGTTTCAAATCTAGTTTTGAAGCAAAAAATAAATATTACAATGCGAAAGTAGCTCAGTTGGTAGAGCTCCAGCCTTCCAAGCTGGTTGTCGCGAGTTCGAGCCTCGTCTTTCGCTCAAAGCCTCAAACATTTGTTTGGGGCTTTTTTTATGCAGTTTATTCATCTCTTATTTGTAGATTCTGTTTTAAACCATAAAAAAAATCCAAAGCAATCTACTTTGGATTTTTTTTAATTTCCTTATTTCAAAGCACTCAAATCAGAACCAGTTGGTAACTCCTCTGCTAATTGATTTTTCAAGAAGAGTCTTGCTGTTAAAGGACCTTTTAGTGTTACTTTATCTGCTTTCACCTCAATCCAACTTCCTTCGCGCAGGCCCAAAACTGGAGCCGAGTTGTACGCGTGAAATTCTTTAATGCGGGTTTCTCGTGTTTCGCCCATGTGAGTAGATGTTGGATCAGGATCAAGATAATGCGGATTTATGTTGAAAGGAATAAGTCCTAGTGTTTGAAAACTTGGTGGATAAGCAATTGGCATATCATTAGTCGTTTGCATACTCAAGCCACAAATATTACTTCCTGCACTACATCCCAAATAAGGAGTTCCTTTTTTTAGAACTTCTGCTAGAGCGCCCATTATTTTGTTCTTGTAAAGCTGAGAAACCAGTACAAAGGTATTTCCGCCCCCTGTAAATATTCCTTCGGCTTGGTAAATTGCACTTTCAGGATTGTCATATTCATCAATGCCTACGACTTTTTTATTGATTTTGGCAAATGCACTTTTTACTTTATCGGTGTAGTCTTCATGGCTCATACCGCCTGGCCTTGCATATGGAATAAAAAGAATAGTATTGCATTGGCTGAATAACAATTCTAATTCTGGAAGTAAATATTGTAAATATTCTTCATTAGCTAATGTCGAGGTACTCGCTATGATGGCGTTTTTCATAGATTAATATAATTTTTTTGATAAAGGTATTAAAGTCTGTTTTTGTATTCCTTTTTAATTAACATTTTTTTACCACGGCATTAGTATTAAATTTGGAGTTGAGTATGATACTTTTACGTGCTTAGGGATATAGTTATGCAACATACAATGCGGATATACTGTTTATTTTTGGTTCTTTTTGGTTTTAATTTGTCTGCACAAAATGCAAATAGATCAATTGTAAAAGGTCGAGTTGAGGTTGTTCGTACAGATGCGGCAGGGATTTATGTCGCTAATAATACTACAAATGATGTTGTGCAGACAGATGCAGAGGGTAATTTTGAAATAAAAGCTACCGTGGGTGATGCCCTTTGTTTCACGGCTCCTCAGTATAAAGAATTTTGTTTGGTGCTCACTGCAATTACTTTACAAAAAGAGGTGTTGTCAGTTTTTTTGAAACGAATTGTCAATGAACTCGATGAAGTAGTTGTTGCAGAGAAAGTTAGCGCTACCAGTTTGGGCATTATCCCGAAAGGACAAAAAGTATATACACCTGCAGAACGGAAATTATATACGGCTACACATTTAAATGCTTCGGCAAATGCAGGGAGCATGGCCGGAGGATCTATTTCGGCTGATCCGCTTTTGAATTGGATTTCAGGAAGAACGAAAATGTTAAAAAAAGAACTTCAAATTGAGAAAAAGGAGCGCTACATGCGGCAATTTGAAGCTTTGTTTTTGCCAGATTATCTTATTAGTAAACTTAAAATCCCATCAGATTATGTAAAAGGTTTTGAGTATTTTGCCATCGAAGATCCTCAATTTGTGGCCTCTTTACAATCTAAAAATAAATCAATGAGTCAATTTTTAATTAATGATTTGGCCTTAAAATATAAAAAAATACTAAGTGAATAAACATAGAGTCCTATTGTTGCTGTTTTTCGTGCTGTTGATGCAAGGCATTAGTGCGCAAGTCAACTTGAGTCGTCAGTTAAAAGGTCGGGTTGTTGCTGATTCTGTAAGTGTAGACCGAATCAATATCAACAACATCACAAGTAAAGTTTTGGTGCTTACTCAAAGTGACGGTACTTTCGAAATTGAGGTTAAAAACGGTGACGTACTCGTCTTTTCTGCTGTAAATTTAGAAACCGTGCGAAGAACGATTTCAGTCATGGATCAAGATGCAGGGAATGAAATGCAAATTCGAATGTACTCCAAAAGTATCATTTTAAAAGAAGTGGTTATTGCGGAATCGTCTATTACCGCTGAAAGTTTAGGGATTATTCCATATGGTCAAAAAAAATATACCGCAGCAGAACGAAAGTTGTATACAGCAACTTCTGGTGGAGGAATAGATGGCTTATTAAATACTATTTCTGGTCGGAAGGCCATGCTTAAAAAAGAGATTTTGGTCGAAAAAAAAGAAAGTAATTTATATCGATTAGAAACTTTATTTGACGAAACCTATTTTACTGAAACTTTAAAAGTGCCACAAGATTATGTAAAAGGATTTTTATATTATTGTGTTGAAGATAATGCTCTTGCAGCAGCATTGAAAGCCAAAAACAAAACATTGGTTATGTTTTTAATTGTGCCCTTGGCTGAAAAGTACAACCAACTTCGAATGAGTGAAAACTAGTATCTATCTCCTTTTGTTTGGATTTAGCACTGCGGTAATGCTGGCGCAAGATCAAAAACTAACTTCGATTAGAGGTTTAGTTGTGTGTCAAGAGCAATCCATCGCCGACGCTACAATTAGAAATTCAACCACGGGGCAAGAAGTTAAAAGTAACAGTATTGGAAGTTTTTCTGTTTTAGCAAAAACAGGAGATGAACTACTTGTTTCGGCGTTCAATTATGAGACTGTTCGAAAAATAATAACAGCACAAGATTTACTTTCAAGTATTGTAAAATTTGAACTTCCACAAAAAATTACTGTATTACCCGAAGTCATTATAAGGGATCAATCGATTACGGCACGCTCGATTGGAGCTCAATTCACAGAACCCAAACGGTTCACGGCTGCAGAGCGAAAGCTTCAAACTGCTGGAGATTTCAAACCAATTATGTTGTTGGGATTACTTGGTGGTTCAATGCCGCTCGATCCTTTGATTAATAAAATTAATGGACGAACGAAAAGATTAAAAGTTTTGGTTGCCTTGGAGAAAAAGGAGCAAGTAATAAAGCTTTTGTCGGAATGGTTTGAGCCTAATTTTTACACCGATCAACTACAAATTCCATCGGAGTTTTGTTCTGGTTTTAAGTTTTTCGTTGCTGAAGAACCTTCTTTTGTAGTTTTAATGGATACTCGAGATAAAAATAAAATTGCTTTTGAACTGGCTATTTTGGCTGTAAGATATAAATCGCTTTTGGGGTCACGTGATTAGATATAGCCTGTATTTATTTAATAATGAAATGTATTAAATTATTTTTAATTGCACATTTATAAACTTCTTTGCTGTTTTTTTTTTGCATTCTATTAAAAAAATCATAATTTTTTTTAAGTCGAGATGAAACCTTTTGCGTTTTTTGGCGTCTAACTTATTCTAGTTCGCAAGTGTTATTTGCTCAAAAGGAATTATTGTTTATAAAATGAAAAAATCAGTTATAGTTATTTTACTGGCATTGTTAAGTTTGACGGTGTCTTCATTTGCGTATCACAAATTTTATGTAGGCCTGTTTCAGGTGAATTTCGTGCCTGAAAAAAAAATGTTACAAGTTACAGCTCGGTTGTTTGTTGATGATTTAAACGTGGCATTAGGAAAAAAATACAACAAAAAAGTGTACTTGGGAGATGAAAAAGAAACCACAGAGGATGTCGTTTTATTGAAAAAGTATTTGAGTGAAAAATTCAATATCAAAATTAACAACCAAAGTAAAGCGTTTTCCTTTGTTACAAAAGAATTAGAAGGTGATGTTTTGGTTTGTTACCTTCGTGTAAATGAAGTAAAAAAAATATCGGAACTTGAGGTGTTTAACAGTTTGCTTACTGAGAGCAGTTCAGAGCAACAAAACATCATGCATTTTAATATAAAAGGAACTAAAAACACCTTACTGATGACTAGTAGTTCTGCTCGCGGAATGTTAAAATACTAATTTAACAGGCTCGTAATCACTAAAATTCTTAATTTCACACCAGATAATAACCAGATTTCTACTTATGAAAAAATTGTCCTTTTTACTATTTTTTCCTGCTATGCTCTTCGCACAGGAAAAACCGGCGACAGTCGCGCCAAGACAACCAGGCAAATACGACACTAACAAGTTTAGCCAAATGTATGATCTGATGGCTACGCCAAACATGTTTCGTACTGCTTCTGGAGCGCCAGGTCCAGCTTACTACCAACAGCAAGCAGACTATAAAATCAACATTGAGCTTGATGACAAAAAATCAAGATTAACTGGTTCTGAAACCATCACTTATACTAACAATTCCCCAGATACTTTAGAGTATTTATGGGTCCAATTAGACCAAAACCAGCAAAATAAAAATTCACAAACTCCTTTGGCAGAAAGCCAAAGAATGGATCAAGTTTTGCCTGCATCAAATTTTGCAAGCAAGTTTTTCAAAGATCCATTAGAGCGTGGTTTTAATATTGAGCAAGTAAAAGATGCAAAGGGCAATCCTTTATCATACGTGATCAATCAAACCATGATGCGTATCAATTTGGCTACTCCTCTAAAACCAGGTGAGAAATTTTCATTTGGAATTAATTGGTGGTACAACATCAATAATTACAGAGCAGAAGGTGGTCGTTCTGGATACGAATTGTTCGAAAAAGAGGGTAATAAATTATATGTAATTGCTCAGTTTTATCCAAGAATGGCAGTGTATAATGATGTTGAAGGTTGGCAAAACATGCAATTCTGGGGAACAGGTGAGTTTACTTTGCCTTTCGGAAACTTTGACGTAAACATTACTGTACCTGCTGATCACGTGATGGAAGCAACTGGGGAGTTAATGAACCGTAGCGAAGTATTTACCCCAGAGCAGGTTAAAAGATACGAATTGGCAACAAAATCATATGATAAGCCAGTGGTTATTGTAACTCAAGCAGAAGCTGAGGCGGCTGAAAAAGGTTTCTCAGATAAAAAGAAAACATGGAAATTTAGCGCCAAAAACGTAAGAGATTTTGGTATTGCTACGTCTAGAAAGTTCATTTACGATGCAATGGCTGTAAAACTGAATGAAAAAACAGTTATGGCAGTATCAGTTTATCCAAAAGAAGCAAACCCATTATGGGGCGAAACTTCAACTAGAACTGTGGCGCACACTTTAAAAAGTTATTCAGCACACACGTTTGATTATCCTTACCCAAAAGCAGTTTCAGTATCTGCCGAAGATCAAGGAATGGAATACCCAATGATTTGCTGGAACTATGGTCGTCCTGACGAAAAAGGTGTAACAAGCGATCGTATTAAAAACGGAATGATTGGTGTAGTAATTCACGAGGTAGGACACAACTTTTTCCCGATGATCGTTAATTCTGATGAGCGTCAATGGTCTTGGATGGATGAAGGATTAAACACGTTTATGCAATACATGGCTGAGCAAGAAATGAATGTTAATTTCCCTTCGAGCCGTGGACCTGCTAGTAAAATTGTTCCTTACATGAGCGGTGATCAAAAATTCTTGGAGCCAATCATGTCTAACTCTGAAACGATTGTTCAATTTGGTTCTAATGCTTACGGAAAGCCTGCAACGGGTTTGAACATTTTGAGAGAAACAATCATGGGAAGAGAATTATTTGACCATGCATTCAAAGTTTATGCTAACAGATGGAAATTTAAACACCCAACTCCAGAAGATTTCTTCAGAACGATGGAAGATGCTTCAGCAGTTGATTTAGATTGGTTTTTTAGAGGTTGGTTTTACTCAACAGACTATGTTGATATTGGTGTAAAAGAAGTGAAGCAATATTTTGTTTCTGAAACAGCAACTAAAGAGTTAAAAGATGCAGTAGTGCGCAGAGGACGTTTCGGACAAGAAAAAGGGCCTTTCGTTTATTTAGTTCCTGGAACAAGCGAAGAGTTGCCAGCGAAAGATAAAAAAGCATTGGCTATTTCAGATGTTAATTTATTATCTGATTACGTAAATAAAAACTTCTCAGCAGAAGAAAAAACGGCGATTAAAGCACCTAAATTTTTCTACGAAGTGGAGTTCAACAAGCCAGGCGGAATGTTAATGCCTATTATTGTGGAGTTAACTTATGAAGACGACACTAAAGAAACATTCAAGTATCCAGCTCAAATTTGGAGAAAAAACAATGATACTGCCAAAAAAGTATACGCTACTGCAAAGGCAATCAAAAAAATTCAAGTAGATCCAAAATTAGAAACTGCTGATATTGATGTAACCAATAACACTTGGCCAAAAGAAGAAGTGAAATCGAAATTTGACTAAGGTTGAAAATAAAAAAAAAGACTCTGCAAAGAGTCTTTTTTTTATGAAATAATTAAAAGTCAAAGGGTCAAAAAGTAATATCTTTGTCTTTGAAATAAAATTACACTATTATGTTCGGTATAGGAGGAGGCGAATTAGTTTTTATCATGTTTATTGTGCTCATGCTTTTCGGATCAGATAAAATTCCTGAAATCGCACGCACTTTGGGTAAGACCATGGCGCAACTAAAAAACGCTACAAACGATATTAAGAATGAAATTCAAAAAGGAGCTGAAGCTAATGGATTTGATTCTAAATCATTAACTGATTTTACAGGAAATATTACTAGCGAAATCAACAAAGCAAAAGAAAATTTAATTGGTGATACAACACAATTCACAAGTATTACAGAAGGTTTTAATAACGAAATCAATACTGTGAAAGACAATTTAATTGTAGATGCAAGTAAGCCTCTTGATGCAGCTAAGGAAGTTATTGAGGAGATAGAAGGTCCAATCAAACGCCAAATGTAATGCTGGACAAACTACGTGCACTTGATATTGATTTATTCGTTTTTCTTAACGGTTTAGGTTCAGAGTCTTTCGATCCTTTTTGGTTGTTGATTACAAAACAAATCAACTGGATTCCTCTTTTTTTGTTTTTACTATACCTTATTTACTCCAAAATAGGTGTCAAACAAACCATTTATTTACTAGTTTTTGTAGCATTGTTAGTTACGTTTACAGATCAAGTCACAAACTTATTTAAAAATGGTTTTCAACGTTTGAGACCATGCAATAATACTGATATTAACTCTTTCATTCGAGTTGTGCAACAACGTGGCTCGTATAGCTTTTTTTCAGGCCATGCTTCAAATTCTATGGCAGTTGCAACTTTTATATTTTGTATTTTTCGATCTCAATTTAAATATTTTGGTTTCATTTTTTTATGGCCGTTAGTTTTTGCTTACAGCCGAATATATCTTGGTTTACATTATCCGCTAGATATACTTACTGGCTATTTATTTGGAGTTTTAAGTGGTCATTTAGTATTTAAAACTTATTCTCATTTTCAAAAAAAGTATTTTCCGCTAGGACGATAATTTTAAAAACAGTAGAATTAAATCTTTAGTATAAAATTCAAAATCCGAAATCATGTTACTACAAAAAGTAAGATGATTTCGGATTTTTATTTTGAAAAAAGTTTTAGTTTTATAGAACACGGCTGACTGTCAAGCCATCTCGAATGGGCAATAAAACAGTTTCTACTCTTGGGTCTGTAGCTAAAAGTTGGTTGTATTCTAATAATACTTTTGTGCTCAAATCTTTCGGGTTCAAAGGTTCTAAAACCTTACCGCTCCAAAGTACATTATCAGATAAAATAATGCCACCCGGATTCATTTTTGGCAGAATCAATTCAAAATATTCCAAGTAATTTTCTTTGTCAGCATCAATAAAAACCAAATCAAATTTAAGTTCTAGCGTGGGTATAATGTGAATTGCTTCGCCTAAATGCTGTACAATTTGTTCTCCCCAAGGCGATTTGTCAAAGTGCTTTCGCTGAAAATCGACTAATTCTTCTTTGATGTCAATCGTATGCAATTGCCCTCCTTTTTGCATGCCTTCGCAGAGACATAATGCAGAATAGCCGGTATAGGTTCCTATTTCTAGTATGTTCAATGGTCTAATTAGTTTAGATAACATGCTCAAAACGCGACCTTGAAAATGCCCACTTAGCATTCGCGGAAGCAGAATTTTTTGGTAAGTTTCTTTATTCAAAGCCGCTAATAATGCAGGTTCTTTTTCAGAATGTTGTTCGATGTAATCCTCTAATTCAGGCGATATAAAATGCATGATTCAATTTTTTTTGCAATGGATTGCAAAGTTACCAAATTATAAAATCAACAAGTGTGCATTTCTTTAAATTGATGAAATAAATCAACAAATAGTCATTAAATTTGCAGCATGGAAATCGATAAAAAAGACATACGATCTTTATCAAAAGAGCAACTTCGTGATTTTTTTGTGGCTAATGGCGACAAAGCTTTTCGAGGTAATCAAGTGTATGAATGGTTGTGGAGCAAAGGAGCTCATAGTTTTGAAGATATGACTAATGTTTCAAAAGGAACACGCAGCATGCTCGAACAGCACTTTGTAATCAATCATATTATGGTTGATACGATGCAACGGTCAGAAGACGGAACGGTTAAAAACGCAGTTCGTTTACATGATGGTTTGGTTGTTGAGTCGGTTTTGATTCCTACGGCTACCAGAACAACCGCTTGTGTCTCTAGTCAAGTTGGGTGTAGTTTAGATTGTAATTTTTGTGCTACGGCACGATTAAAAAGAATGCGCAACCTAGAACCTGCCGAAATTTATGATCAGGTTATTGCTATCGATAAAGAAAGTCGTTTGTACTACAATCATCCACTTTCGAATATCGTTTTCATGGGAATGGGCGAACCGCTTATGAATTACAACAATGTTTTGAAGGCGATTGAAATGATTACTTCTACAGAAGGTCTCGGAATGTCTCCAAAACGTATTATGGTTTCTACATCAGGAGTTCCTAAAATGATAAAAAAGCTGGCTGATGACGATGTCAAATTCAAATTAGCTGTCTCTTTACACTCTGCAATTGATGAAGTTCGCGCACGTATTATGCCTTTTAGCGCTAGTTTTCCATTAGCTGATTTGCGTGAATCGTTAGAGTATTGGTACCGTAAAACAAAAAGTAAGGTTTCTTATGAATACGTAGTTTGGAAAGGGATAAATGACAATAAACAAGCGGTTGATGCATTGGTTAAGTTTTGTAAATACGTGCCATGTAAAGTAAACTTGATTGAATACAACCCGATTGATGATGGAGAATTTCAACAAGCTTCCGAGGAGTCGATCAATGCCTACATTAAGGCGTTAGAGGCCAGTGGGATTGTGGTTAAAGTACGTCGAAGCCGCGGTAAAGATATTGATGCTGCCTGCGGACAATTGGCAAACAAAGAAGCATAAAAAAATGGAGTTCAAAGTTGAGCTCCATTTTTAGTTTCCGATAGGATTAAAAATTAATTTCCTAACACTATTGGTTTTGCCGTTCCTCCATCAATAGCTAACATTGCAAGATTATCACATTCGCCATTGCCGTATTCAATAATTGCATAGTGAGATTCCTTGCTAATTTTTAGTTTTCCTGAAACAGGAAAAGGCATGGGAGTTTTTTGTAAGCTGCAAGCCGTTTTGTGTATTAATGCAGTTCCCTTTTCAACTAGCCAAGTGTAAATCGATCCATTTGGATGTTTGGTGGTAAACGTTCCATAGGTGGCGAACACGTCGTCAGCAAGATTCAAACGAGTAGGAAAACCTGCAATCATTTCTCTTATTCTCTCTCCTTTACGGCTATAAACACCTTCACTAGTTGTCCATGTCATAGCGTTCATAGAAAATGTGGTTTTTGGATGTAATTCATTCCCCGTTCCAATCATTTCTCTTTTCCAGGTTGATGTTCCCTTTAATTTATTGTCATTGATATAAAAATTATTGAAGGTAACAGTCATTATTTTAGGGAAAGTAATTCCTACTGTACGCGTTAAAATAATTTGGCCTTTAAGTAATTGACCTCTAAACAAACAAGCAGCTGTGTTTGGATTACCAAAAGTGATTGTGATTTTTCTAACGGTAGCTGTAGAGCCCAAATCGCTTACAGTGGCACAAGTAGGCAATATGGAGTGGTAGTTGCCTATTGTTCTTCCTGTTGATGTCCCTTCGGATAATTCATACTGATCGTCAACAATAACAGCAATATCATCTACAGCATTATCCATTTTTTGCGTTGCAGCGACCTCATTAGTGGTTACTATCGTGTCAGCTGCAACCGGTTCGGATTCGTTGGTACAACTATTAAAACTAAGAATGCTAAGTGTCAATCCGAGTATTAAAATTTTTGATTTCATAATGATGGGGTTTTTGGTTTATTTTTATTTGATGCTTATTTGGGAAAAAGGTTTAACATATATGTTAATATTATATTTAAAATTAGTAAATAAAAGTTAAATAATAAATATTTTAGCAATCGTAATTGCTATGAAGTACAGTGTGATGCTTCTTAAATAATACACATACTTATATTTCCGTACAGTTTTTCTGTTTCAAAATTGTATCTTTGAAGGGCAAATGAATATCACTTCACAAATAAAACAGCCCATTTTTGATGAAATGGAACTTTTCGAAAAAAAGTTCTACGAATCGATGTCTTCACAAGTGGCGCTTTTAAACCGCATTACGTATTATATTGTCAATCGCAAAGGGAAGCAAATGCGTCCGATGTTTGTTTTCTTAACGGCAAAAATGTTAGCGTCAGGCCAAGTTAATGAACGTACCTATCGTGGTGCTTGCGTAATTGAGCTTATTCATACTGCTACTTTAGTTCATGACGATGTGGTTGATGATAGTAACAGACGTCGAGGTTTTTTCTCCATTAATGCACTTTGGAAAAATAAAATTGCTGTTTTAGTTGGCGATTATTTGCTCTCTAAAGGTTTGTTGCTCTCTATTGATTACGGCGATTTTGATTTGTTGCGCATTATTTCAGTGGCCGTTCGCGAAATGAGTGAAGGCGAATTGTTGCAAATAGAAAAAGCACGCCGACTTGACATTACCGAAGAGGTTTACTACGAAATTATACGTAAAAAAACAGCAACGCTTATTGCTGCTTGTTGCGCGCTTGGTGCACAATCAGTGATTGAAGATGCCGTGCAAGTTGAAAATATGCGCAAATTTGGCGAACTCATTGGTATGGCATTTCAAATTAAAGACGATTTGTTTGACTATACAGATGAAGCCATCGGAAAACCAACAGGAATTGATATCAAAGAGCAAAAAATGACATTGCCATTGATACACGTTTTGAATACCTGCACTTCAAAAGAAAAAAGTTGGTTGATCAATTCCATCAAAAACCACAATAAAGATAAAAAACGCGTCAAAGAGGTTATTGCTTTTGTAAAAAACAATCAAGGTTTGGCTTACGCCGAAAATAAAATGATGCAATTTCAAGCTGAGGCCTTGAGTTTACTGGCTAATTATCCAGATTCCGATTTCAAAGCAGCCTTGGTTTTGATGGTGAATTATGTAATAGAACGCAAAAAATAGTCCCTTTTTTTTACTTTCAAAATTCCTTTTTTAAATTTTTTTTGAAAAAAATGGGGCTCCCATGCAACCATTTTACAACCACAAGCGTCTATGCTAATAGAAGTCTGTATGAAACGGACTTGAGATAAAAGTAGCGCAAGAACCACGCACATGAAAGTGATACACTTACATCAAGAAGAACGAGAATTAATTCAGTTGGCTGTCGAGCAAAACCGACAAGCACAACAGAAAATTTATTCGCAATTCGCTCCCAAAATGTTAAGCGTATGCAGGCAATACATCAAAGACTTACAGCAAGCCGAAGATGTAATGCTAACCGCTTTCATGAAGGTGTTTACCAATCTTAATCATTTTGAGCACAAAGGAAGTTTTGAAGGTTGGATACGCCGCATCATGGTAAATGAGTGCATTTCATTTTTAAGAGTACATAAAAAAATGAATTATACTGAAGATGAATTTTTTGTTGAAGAATCTCAGGATACAATAACAGATCAATTTTCTGTGGAGCAAATTCAATTTTTAATTGATAATTTACCTGAAGGATACCGAGCTGTTTTTAACTTGTACGCTATCGAAGGCTACAAGCATCATGAAATAGCAAGTCTTTTAGGCATTGCTGAAGGAACTTCAAAATCTCAATTATCGCATGCGCGAAGAATGTTACAAGAACAGGTGCAAACCTTAAAATCATATCAAAATGGAACCGAATAATTTCGAAAAACAAATTAAAGAACGTTTGGATGCTCGCGAAATCCTGCCTTCGGAAATGGCTTGGTCCAAACTAGATGCTATGCTGACTGCAGCTAGCCCAAGTTTAAGTGAGCAGCCAAAACCAAAAAGTAATTTTCCTTGGTTGTACCTAGCGGCAAGTTTTGTGGGCGTTTTATTGCTATCTACTTTGTTTTTTAGGAGTAATAAAAACGATCTAATTCCGTCAAAAACTACTGTAGTTGGTGTTGAAAAGATGACTCCGAATGAAAATGAAAAAGCACAATCAAATTCAATTACTCCAAAAGAACAAATAGTAGTACAAACAGCTTCTGCAAAAGGGATGCAGGCTACAAAACAAAATGTTGGTCTAAAATCTTTATCTATTCAAAATTCGAATAGTGCGCGTAAAAATGAAATTGCTCAAAGCACAACTACGGAGAACAATGTAGTAACGCCAATTACAACAGTTGAAGATGTTCAAAAAAGAACTATTTCATTATCGGCTGCACGCTTACTTGCAGAAGTAACTAATGATAATTTTCAATCTGAGGCTAATTTAAAAAGTAACAATAGTTCTGCAACATCAATTGTGGTGCAACCTGATCAGTTGTTGTCAAAGGCTGAATCAGAATTAAATCAGACCTTCAAAGAGTCGGCTATCAATAAATTCAATAAAAACTTCAACGCCATCAGAACAGTTTTGGTAAACAGAAATTACGAATAAATATCAAAATCAATCATCAATCAAAAAACGAAAATCATGCAAAAAATTATTTTAATTACAGCGATGTTGTTGCTTTCAGTTTTCAATAAAATGAACGCACAAGGAGTAGAAGCCATTAAAAACAGTTCCGATTGGCATTATCGAGGTTCAAAACCGGATAGTTATGTCATGGGGCCAGATGCGACTGATGCAAACGTGTATCAAATTAAATCCAATCATACAAAAATATATGGTTTTGGTACTATCATGAAAACGGTAGCTCCTTCGCCATACGCAGGAAAAACAATTAAAATGACGGCCACTGTAAAAACAGAAAATGTAAAATCATGGGCTGGTTTGTGGATGCGTGTTGATTATTACAATGCTGCAGTTTTAGCTTTTGATAATATGCAAAGACGACCAATAAAAGGTTCGAAAGATTGGGCAAATTACGAAGTGGTTTTGTTTGTCCCTGAAGAGGCTACTGCAATTTCATACGGAGTTTTGTTAAACGAAACGGGTCAGGTGTGGTTCAAAGATGTAGCAGTAACCGTAGTTGACGATGCAACAGCCGAAACAGGTCAAACTAAAGGCAGAAATAATGTTTCTCTTCCATTTGAAACGAGAGCTAAAGCCATAAGTAACGAAATTAAAAGCATTACAAGCACAGAGAAAAAAGCGCTAAAAGAAGCCATTGAAAGTATTGATGCTGATCTTGCAAAAGGATCAATCACAAAAGAGAAAGCTAATGAGTTGAAAATGCAAAAAGCAACGCTTCATGCAAATAATATCGAGTCAAAAGTAGCCGTAGAACAAGCTAAACTTAACAAACTAGTTCAAGATAAAGTAGACGGTAAAGTAGAAGATGCTAAGGAATACAGATCTGGAGGCAGAACAATTGTAATGGGTACTAATTCAAGTCCAATTGGTTCACAAACCGAAATTAACCTCACATCAATGAAGGTCTACAACGGACAAGAGGATAAAGAGGCACGTCAATCTAAAAAAACAACTTCACAATTTGTTTTTGCTACAGGGGTTAACAATGTAGTTACAGATGGAAAAGTTACCAACTCAGATTTCAAATATGTAAGATCTCATTTTTATGAGTGGGGATTGAGTTACAACACACGTTTGTTACAAAACAATAACTTGTTACATGCCAAATACGGCTTGTCAATAATGTACAATAACCTAAGACCCACGAACAATAGAATTTTTGTAGATAACGGACAGCAAACGGATTTGGTTGTAAATCCAAACACTCATGATGATTCACGTTTTCGAAACGTAAACCTGGTAATTCCCATTTATTTAGAATTTGATTTTACAAAACCAACACAGCGAGATGGTAAAACTTATTTCAGAACACATGAAAGTTTCCGCATTGGTCTAGGAGGATATGTTGGTGCCAATTTAAAATCGAAGCAATACATCAATTACGATGAGGCTGGTTATAAAGAAAGAACGGTTACCAAAGGCGATTTCAATACTTCAAATTTTATTTATGGTTTGAGCGCTTACGTTGGGCACAAAGCAACTAGCTTGTATTTGAAATACGATTTAAATCCGTTGTTTAGAAACAATGCAGTGAAACAAAATAATGTATCCTTAGGATTGCGTTTTGATTTTAATTAGAAATTGTTTTAGTTAGTTTCATAATTTGAAAAGCACTTTGTAAAGAAGTGCTTTTTTGTTTTTTTAGACCATGAATAATCCAATTTGATTTGCGTAATTTTACATTTTTCAATCCCTAAATAATTTTTCAACTTGATTTCAAAAGCTACTATTGATACCGTTTTCGAAACTGCTCGTGTAGAGGAGGTTATTGGCGATTTTGTAAATCTCAAAAGAGCAGGAAGTAATTTTAAAGGATTAAGTCCGTTCTCCGAAGAGCGATCTCCTTCTTTTATGGTTTCGCCAGCCAAAGGAATTTGGAAAGATTTTAGTTCTGGAAAAGGAGGGAACTCGGTTGCATTTTTGATGGAACATTCGCATTTTACCTACCCAGAAGCCATTCGATATTTAGCGAAAAAGTACAATATTGAAATTGAAGAAACAGAGCAAACAGATCAAGAAAAAGCAAATACCGATACGCGCGAAAGTATGTATTTGGTGTCAGAATTTGCAAAAACCTATTTTCACAATACACTTTTAAATTCCGAGGAAGGCAAAGCCATTGGCCTTTCTTATTTTAAAGAACGTGGTTTTACAAACGAAACCATCAAAAAGTTCAGTTTAGGTTATTCGCCTGAATCATGGGATGCTTTCACCAAAGAGGCACTCGGAAAAGGATATAAATTAGAATTTTTAGAAGCAACAGGTTTGACTATTCCTCGTGAGGACAAACCTTTTGACCGTTTCAAAGGACGTGTGATGTTCCCCATTGAAAGCATGTCTGGCCGCGTTCTAGGTTTTGGAGGACGAATTTTAACCAACGATAAAAAAGCTGCCAAATACTTGAACTCTCCCGAAAGCGAAATTTACCATAAGAGTAAAGTTTTGTATGGGATTTACCAAGCTAAACAATCTATTGCCAAATTAAATAACTGTTATCTAGTTGAAGGCTATACCGATGTGATTCAGTTCAATCAAGCCGGAATTGAGAACGTAGTAGCTTCCTCCGGGACGGCACTGACGCCGGATCAAATTCGATTGATTAATCGTTTGACCAAAAACGTAACCGTTTTGTTTGATGGTGATGCCGCTGGTTTGCGCGCTTCTGTTCGCGGAATTGATTTGATCTTGGAGGAAGGCATGAACGTAAAAGTATGTGCGTTTCCTGATGGTGAGGATCCAGATAGTTTTGCCAAAAAAACACCTTATGATGATTTAGTTCTTTATTTAGAGGATAATGCCAAAGATTTTATTCAGTTCAAAGCCTCGCTTTTGATGAATGAGGCCAAAAATGATCCAATCAAAAAAGCGGATTTGATTAGAGATATGGTGGGTAGTATCTCAAAAATTCCAGATCGCATTCAGCGTGAAATTTATATTCAGGAATGTTCCCGAATCATGGATATCTCGGAGCAAGTTTTACAAAGTACGCTCGCTCAGCTGATGCAAAAAGATATTGCTGAAATTGGTAAAAAGCAAAAACAAGCTGAAGCTGGAGCTCCAAAAGCATTTGAAGTAGTTAAAAATGATAATCCAATTACTACTGAAAAAGTAGATGTGCTCCACAGATTAGAGCGCAAAATAATTGAAATATTATTGCTCTATGGCAATCATGAGGAAGAGTTTGAAGATGCTTTTCATAGAGCTAACGAAGAAGGTGAAATTGTAATCGTTACAGAGCGTAAGCTTTATAAAGTGTATCAACGCATTTATTTGAGTTTGCAAGAGGATGAGGTCGAATTGGCAAATCCGCTTTTTAGAGGGATTTACAATGATTTAATTGCCTACTATCATCAAAATGAAAGTTTTACAATTGAGCAGTATTTGATGCAGCTACATGCTGATTTTGCCCAAGAAGTAACTGATATCTTGATGGAAGATGAACAATTGGTATTGCACAATTGGGTAGGACAAAATATTTTTCCGAAATCAAAAACCGAAACTATTGCACAAGAGGTTTCAGAGACCATTTTAACCTTGAGATGGTATTTGGTAGGCAGTCTTATCGAAGAATTAAAAAACTCCCTATCATCTGAACCAGGTTCAGACAATACGGAGTCTTTATCTCTTGTGATGGATTATAATATTTTAATCCATTCTTTTTCGAAAAAATTAGGTAGAGTAATGTCTCGCTATTACTAAACGATCTCTAACTTTTTAGCTTTGTCAACTAAGTCAACTAAGTTGGTTACGTTCAGTTTAGTTAACAAACGCAATTTGTAAGTACTGATTGTTTTTTCGTTTAAGTTCAAGATTTCGGCAATTTCGTGGTTTTTTTTGCCTCCGCTTAAATAACGTAAAACTTCAACTTCTCTGTTAGAAAGTTTTCTGTACAAACGCTCGCTCTTACTTTGCTTAGCAATTAAGGCTAAGTTTTTCTTAACAGTTTCGTTCATAATGATTTTTCCTTGTTGTACTTTAACAATAGAAATACCAAGAGTTTCTAACTTTTCAGACTTGTGAACAAAACCAGAAACACCCGCTTTAATTGCATTTGGTGCGTAGATTTGTTCAGAAAGTCCACTGTAGATAATAATTTTAGTTTTTGGAAAGTTTTTCAAAAGTGCTTTCACTTCAAAAATACTAGAAAGGCCTTCTAGCTCTAAATCTAAAACTAATACATCAATTTCCTTCGTCTGAAGAATATCCCTTACCATCATAAAATTGCCTACGTTAGCAGCAATCGAGATGTCAGCATTATCTTTAAAGTAAGATTTTACTCCAAAATGCACAACAGGGAAGTTGTCGGCGATACATACTTTAATCATAATAAAAATTTTTTAGAATTGTTTGTAATTGGAGCTGTAAAATTAATAAATAAATTCTGTAAATATTTGTAAATCAACAGAAAATATTTTTTTTTAATTAAATTTTAAGAAAACACACCGGAATTGGGTCCATTTTATGGCGATTTGCATTGTTCAAACGGGTGTAAATTTCAAAAACAATACGCTGCCTTCCTTCAAAATCAGAAGCATTTTGTCCTGCCTCTGATGCTAACATCGCCCATTCAAGTTCATCGTAGGTTGCACCAAGTTGGTCCTCGTCAGTGCGGTCGTCCCCAAATAGTCCGTCTGTAGGTGCTGCGGTCAAAATTGAATTTGGAATTTTTAAATAAGTTCCTAAAGCATAGACCTCAGATTTCATTAAATCAGCAATCGGACTCAAATCGACACCACCATCTCCGTATTTGGTATAAAAGCCCACTCCAAAATCTTCAACCTTATTTCCAGTTCCAGCAACTAGCAATCCGTGAATACCTGCTAGGTAGTATAAGGTAGTCATTCGTAATCGAGCACGGCTATTAGCCAAGCTCAAATTCAGTTTGGCAGTATCAGAACTTGTTGGTACTGCACTTTTAAAAGTCTCAAAAACAGGTGTCAAATCTACGCGATCGCTACTCACATTTGGGAATCGCTCTTTCAACTGTTCAATATGTTCTTGTGCACGAGATACGTGACTTGCTGCTTGGTGAATAGGCATTTCGACGCACAAAACCTGCAAGCCTGTTTGTGCACACAAAGTAGAGGTTACGGCCGAATCAACTCCTCCTGAAATACCAACAACAAATCCATTTACTTTCGCGTTTTGAGCATACGTTTTTAGCCAATTAACAATTTGCTCGTTTACATTCTCTACGTTGATAGTTCTTTTTTTAGTCATAATAATTACGTTTTAAAAAGCAGGAATGTATATTTGCAAAAGCAATTTGTAATGCTCTCCTTTTTCAGGATTCCTTACTAACAAATTTAAAAAATTAATATGAAAAAATACCTGTTTCTTGTAGTCTTTTGTTTCTTTATTGCATCTTGTGATAAGAAATCTAAGGTTGAGAAAGAAGTTGAAGCAATCCCTGTCGAAATGAAGGTGGAACGTTTTGATCAATTGTTTTTTGAAACAAAACCAGAAGATCTTCAAAAAATCAAAAAGCGTTATCCTTACTTTTTTCCGCAAGGAACTCCTGATGCGGTTTGGATAGAAAAAATGCAAAACCCGTTGTGGCGCGAATTGTACACCGAAGTACAAAAAAAATACAGCAATATCGATTCTGTAAAGCAAGAGTTGACCGAAGTTTTTAAACATGCAAAATATTATTTCCCAGAGGTAAAAACGCCAAAGTTAGTCACCATAATTGCTGAAATGGATTATAACAGCAAAGCTATTTATGCAGACAGTTTGGTCATTGTTTCACTAGAATTGTATTTGGGAAAAGGGCATAAGTTTTATCAGTTTCCGAAGTATATAAAACAAAATTTCGAATCCAAACAAATCGCACCGGATGTAGTTAGCAGTTTTGCTAATAGCAAAATGCAATTGCCACTCGAAAAATATTTTATGAGTCAGATGATTTATCAAGGGAAACAACTTTATATGAAAGATTTGTTGTTGCCTGATTACTCAGATGCTGACAAGATGGGATATACTCCAGAGCAAATTAAATGGTGTGAAGAGAATGAAAACTACATTTGGCGTTACTTTCTTGAAAAAGAAATGCTGTATAGCACCGACCAAAAATTAGCGCCACGATTTATTAATCCGGCGCCTTTTTCTAAATTTTATCTTGAAATTGATAACGACTCACCAGGTCAAGTTGGTGCCTGGATTGGATGGCAAATTGTACGAGCGTATGCGAAAAATAGCGAAGTACCTTTGTCAGAATTATTAAAAACCAACGCTAAAGAAATATTTGTTCAATCAAAATACAAACCTAAAAAATAATGGCTAATACCAACACCTCCGAAATTAAGTTTCAAATCGAACTTGATGAAAATAGAGTACCTGAAAAATTAACTTGGTCTGCTGCTGATGGTGGCGTAGAACAAGAAGATACCAAAGCCATCATGCTTTCTATATGGGATAGTAAGGCGAAAGAAAGCATGCGTATTGATTTATGGACAAAAGACATGCCTGTTGATGAGATGAAAATTTTCTTTCATCAAACTTTAGTGGCAATGGCTGATACTTTTAAACGCGCTACAAACGATGAGAAAATGGCTGACACCATGAAAGATTTCTGTGATTATTTTGCCGAGAAGTTAGAGCTTGTAAGCGGGAAATAAACATCAAAAAAAAAATCCAAATTCGAAAACTGAATTTGGATTTTTTATTTTATACCAGTTTTTAAAACTGACTATTGTTTTTAAAAACTTCTTGATTTACTTCATCAATATAACTGAGTAATTCTTCTTTTCCGATGCCTTCGGTGGCCGAGGTTACAAAGTATTGAGGCATTTCGGCCCAATTATTAGCAAACATTTTCTTTTTGTATGCCGCAATATGCGAGTCAATTTTCACCTTACTAATTTTATCAGCTTTGGTAAAAATGATGCAAAACGGAATTTCACTTTCTCCCATGTACGACATGAATTCCACATCAATAGTTTGCGCTTCGTGACGAATATCGATCAATACAAATGCACATACCAATTGCTCTCTAGTTTCAAAATAATCTGTGATGAATTCCTGAAAAATAGATTTTGTTTTCTTAGATACTTTGGCGTAGCCGTAACCAGGTAAATCAACCAAGAACCAATTGTTGTTGATTAAAAAGTGATTGATTAATTGTGTTTTACCAGGTCGGCCAGAAGTTTTTGCTAACTTTTTGTGATTGGTAATCATGTTAATCAACGAAGATTTCCCCACGTTAGAACGACCAATAAAGGCATATTCTGGTAAAAAGTCCTTCGGGCACTTTGATACATCAGAGTTACTAATTATAAATTCGGCGGTATTGATTTTCATATTAGATTGGGAATGTGACTCTGCTGAGATTAATGTATTGCTAAATGAGTGTGCGTAAGCCATTCCTCTAACAGCCTATTGAATTCTTCCGGATGCTCCATCATAGCGGCATGACCGCATTTATCAATCCAATACAAAGTTGAGTTTGGTAATAGTTTATTAAATTCTTCAGCAACATCTGGTGGCGTAACTTTATCATTTTTACCCCAAATAATACAAGTTTGCACGTGCATTTTTGGTAGGTCTTTGGCCATGTTATGACGGATTGCACTTTTGGCAATAGTCAAAGTTTTAATTAATTTGATTCTGTCATTTACTGATTCGTACACTTCATCAATCAACTCTTTTGTGGCAACTTTAGGATCGTAAAATACGTCTTCGGCTTTTTTCTTGATGTATTCGTAATCACCTCTTTTTGGGTAACTGTCGCCCATAGCGCTTTCGTATAATCCAGAACTTCCTGTGATTACTAGTCCTGCTACTTTTTCAGGATACATTTTAGTATGGTACAACGCAATATGTCCTCCTAATGAATTGCCTAATAAAATAACGCGTTCTAATCCTTTGTAGGTAATAAAATCTTTAACGTATTTAGCAAAGCTTTTTACGTTGGTTTTTAAAATATTCTGGGTATAAATTGGCAAATCAGGAATGATGATTCTGTATCCTTTTGAGGAAAAGTGATTGGCAACGGCATCAAAGTTGCTTAGTCCGCCCATCAAGCCATGTAAAATGACAATGGGAGTTCCTTCACCTGCTTCATAATAGCTGTATTTACCTTCTTTTTTATAATGTTTTTCCATTTTTTTTGAATGCCTATTTTCAATTTCGACAAATATAGGATTTAATAAACAAAAATGAATTTTTCGGGTGTTTTTTAATTCTAAAATTATCATTAAACCTTGAGTAAGACACCTATTTTTTATTATCAAATGCAGTATCCTAAGTGCTCATTTTATCGATAAATTCCATCTAAATACCGATAAACTACACAATGTGATTTGGCTATGTTTAAACTAGGTTAAGGTTTCCTGCATTTTCCTTTTTTAAAGGCTAATGTGTTGACAGTCTATAAACTACCAATTTAGGGAGGAAAGTGGTTAAACTTATTAACAAAGTGGTATTAAGTGGTAAATAGTGGTAATATTTTTTATATTTTTGCTCTATATCAATAAACACTTTTTGTTTGAACACAATTGTCGGAACATACGAATGTAAAGTCGATGCTAAAGGAAGGCTGCTCATGCCGGCGCCTCTCAAAAAGCAGTTGGCCTCTTCTCTTCAAAACGGATTTGTTTTGAAGCGTTCGGTGTTTCAGCCTTGTTTGGAGCTGTATCCGATGCAAGAATGGGACGCGATGATGGCAAAAATTAACAAGTTGAATCGATTTGTTAAAAAGAATAACGATTTCATCCGTCGTTTTACAGCAGGTGTAAAAGTGGTTGAGATTGATGCTTTAGGAAGAGTCTTGGTACCAAAGGATTTAGTTTCTTTTGCCAGTATTTCAAAAGATGTAGTGTTTTCTTCTGCAGTGAACATTGTAGAGATTTGGGATAAAGATTTATACGAAAAATCAATAAGTGGTGAAGATATGGATTTTGCTGATCTAGCCGAAGAAGTAATGGGGAATTTAAATGACGACGACAATGGAATATCATAATCCAGTTTTGCTTCACGAATCAGTTGATGGTTTGAATATTAAACCTGATGGAGTGTATGTAGATGTAACTTTTGGTGGCGGTGGTCACTCCAAAGAAATATTAAAAAGATTAGGTCCAAACGGTAAATTGTTTGCCTTTGACCAAGATGAAGACGCGTTGGCTAATGCATTAAATGACGATCGCTTTGCCTTAATAAATGAGAATTTCAGATTTATCAAGCGCTTTTTACGATTTTATGGTGTTAAAAGTGTAGATGGAATTTTGGGCGACCTTGGAGTTTCTTCGCATCAGTTTGATGTGCCGGAACGCGGTTTTTCCACTCGATTTGATGCAGGTTTAGACATGCGTATGAGTCAAAAAAACGATCTAAACGCATACAAGGTTGTAAATGAATACGAAGAAGCGGAATTAAAAAGAGTGTTTTTGGATTACGGGGAATTGAAAAATGCGCCTGCTCTTGCCAGAACAATTGTGGAGGAACGCGAGCGATATCCTATAAAAACTACCGACGAATTAAAAGAAGTTTTAGCTCGTTTTTTACCAGATCGTGTAAAGAATAAAATTTTGGCGCAAATATATCAAGCCATTCGTATTGAGGTAAATCAAGAAATGGATGTTTTAAAAGAATTCTTAGAGCAGTCATTAGAAATATTAAGTCCTGAAGGCCGCTTAAGTATTATATCGTATCACTCTCTTGAGGATCGATTGGTGAAGCGCTTTATGAAAAACGGACTTTTTGACGGAGAACCAGAACGCGATTTCTTTGGTAATTTTTCTGTTCCTTTCAAAAGTGTAGGCAAATTAATTGTTCCAAACAACGAGCAAATTAAGGAGAATAATAGAGCAAGAAGTGCAAAACTGCGCATAGCAGAAAAAAAATAAATGCATTACTGATGAAAAACGGAGTTTATAATATTTTAAAAGCCCGATTTCTAGTTGACGATGATGCGTTCAAAAACTGGAGATTTATTGTCTTTATAATAATACTGGCGATAATCATGATTGCCAATACGCAGCGTTACGAGCAAAAAGTGTTTAAAATTGTAGCATTAACCAATGAAGTCAAGGAGTTACGATCAGAGTTTGTAGATCGCCGTTCAGAGTTAATGAAATTAAAAATGGAATCGACCGTATCGAAAAAAATGGAGGAAAAACAAATTTTTCCAGCAACAGTTCCTCCAATTAAAATTAAAGTAGTTAAAAAAGAAGAGAAAAACTTTTTTCAAAAAATATGGCAGTAGACGATAAAAATATTTCCTACCGAGTTTACCTAGTTGCAGGCTTCATCTTTTTGATGGCCATTGCTATTGTGGTAAAGTTGACCAACATTCAGTGGGTCGAAGGAGCATATTATCGTCAGCTTGCAAAAGAAAGAACGGTTAGGAATTTTGTTATTCCGGCCAACAAAGGCAATATCTACTCTGCAGATGGTAGTTTATTGGCAACATCTATACCTAATTATGAAATTCGTTTTGATGCTTTGGCTCCAAAAAGCGAAACTTTTGAGAAAAATGTAAAGGCATTATCAGACTCGCTAGTTACTGTTTTAGGTAAAACGGCTTATTTCTACGAGAATGAACTACGCAAAGCCAGAGCCAACAAAAACAGGTATTTTTTAATTGGTCGAAAATTAAGTTATACGCAATATTTTAAAATTAAAGGTTTCCCACTTTTTAATTTAGGAGCTTACAAAGGTGGAATTATCGTTGAGCAAGAAACAGTTCGCGAGCATCCAATTGGTAAAATAGCCGAAAGAACTGTGGGTTACGAACGTACCGAAAATGGCGTTTCAGTTGATGGTAAAGGAATTGAATGGGCTTTTAGAGACTATTTAAACGGTAAAGACGGAAAAATTTTAAAGCAAAAAATTGCCAAAGGCCAATGGAAACCAATTCGTGATGTAAATGAGGTAGATCCTCAAGACGGATATGATGTGATTTCAACAATTGATGTGTACATACAAGATATTGCGCATCATGCTTTGCTAAAACAATTGGAAGCCTATGAGGCAGATCACGGATCAGTAGTAGTGATGGAGACAAAAACAGGTCATGTGAAAGCAATTTCAAACTTAGGACGCGCCAATGACGGGACTTATTATGAAACCACTAATTATGCTGTTGCAGAATCTCACGAGCCAGGTTCTACCTACAAGCTAGCCGATTTAATGGCGCTTTTTGAAGATAAAAAAGCTGATACGAGTACTGTTTTTGATAGCAAAGGCGGAGAGGTTACGTATTTCGGTCGCAAAGTTCGCGACTCTCATAAAGGAGGTTATGGCAAAATTTCATTAGGACGTGGTTTTGAGGTTTCTTCGAACACGGTTTTAGTTCAAGCGGTTTACAATGCTTACAAAGACAATCCGTCACAATTTGTAAATCACCTTAATAATTTTGGTTTAAATAAAACTTTGGGACTTTCTATAAAAGGAGAGGGAATTCCTTACGTGCCGCAACCTACCGATAAAAATTGGTCAAGAGTTTCTTTGCCTTGGATGGCTTTCGGATATGGCGTGCACATTACACCTATGCAAACCTTAGCTTTTTATAATGCTGTTGCTAATGATGGTGAAATGGTGAAGCCACAGTTTGTTTCTGAAATTAAGGAGTGGAATAAAACCATTAAAAAATACGATAAAGAAGTCCTTAACCCGAGAATTTGTTCGAAGGAAACCATTGTAAAACTGAAAGCAGTCTTAACCAATGTGGTTAAAAAAGGAACAGGAGAAAAATTGTATTCGAAAGAGTTTTCGATGGCAGGAAAAACAGGAACCGCTCAGGTTAATTACGGTAAAGCAGGTCGAACAGGAATGTATTATGCTTCGTCGTTCGTGGGGTATTTTCCAGCTGAAAATCCAAAATACTCTTGTATCGTAGTAGTTCACAAGCCTAACACAGCACTGAATAATTTTTATGGAGCAGATGTAGCAGGCCCTGTTTTTAAACGAATTGCACAAAAGATATTTACTGATGCGCCCTCAACAAACGCAATAAGAAATATTGATCGAAAGATCAAAAAACAAGAAACACATTATGCTTCTTTTTATTCAAAAGTGCAAAAGAAAGCCAATGTTATGCCAAACCTCAAAGGAATGTCTGGCATGGATGCCGTAGCATTAGTCGGCAATCTTGGGCTGAAAGTGAAGGTGATTGGCGTTGGTAAAGTTAAAAAACAATCGTTGCAAGCAGGAGATGCATTGGTTAAAAACGCAACGGTATTATTAGAATTATCATGAAAGTATTGCAAGACATATTACATAAAGTAGCCATTGAATCTATTCAAGGGGCAACTACTGTAACTATCAATAAAATTGATTTTGATTCCCGAAATATTGGAGCAAATGATGTTTTTGTGGCTATCAAAGGAACAATTTCTGATGGGCATGATTTTATTAGCACTGCCATTTCGAAGGGCGCAGTAACTGTTGTCTGTGAGCAGTTACCAACGGTTTTGGAGTCGAATGTGACTTATATCCGTGTGGCTGACGCGAACGCTGCTTTAGCTTTTATGGCAGCCAATTATTACCAAAATCCATCAAGTGAATTGAAATTGGTTGGGATTACGGGTACAAATGGTAAAACGACTATCGCTTCTTTACTATATCAATTGTTTAAAAAAGCGGGTTTTAAAGTTGGTTTGCTTTCTACCGTTAAAATTTTAGTTGATGATGTTGAGTATAAAGCAACGCATACTACTCCGGATTCGTTGACTATCAATCGTTACTTACGTGAAATGGTCGATGCCGGTGTAACTTACTGTTTTATGGAAGTTAGTTCGCACGGTATTCATCAAAAAAGAACCGAATCTCTGCAGTTTGTGGGTGGGATTTTTACCAATTTGTCGCACGATCATTTGGATTATCACGCAACGTTTGCAGAATACAGAGATGTCAAGAAAGCATTTTTTGATGGTTTGTCAAAAAGTAGTTTTGCACTCGTGAACGCCGATGACAAAAACGGAATGGTGATGATGCAAAATACGGCAGCTAAAAAATGTACGTATGCTTTAAAATCGTATGCCGATTACAGAGCGCAAATTCTAGAGAATCAATTAGCAGGTTTACTGCTTAAGATCAATGGAAATGAAGTTTGGGTGAAGTTAATAGGAACCTTCAACGCTTATAATTTATTAGCTATTTATGGCGCTGCACTAGAATTGGGCTTAGAGAGCTTAGAGGTTTTAAGGTTGTTGTCAAATTTAGAAAGTGTTTCAGGTCGCTTTCAGTTCATCGTTTCGAAAGAGAACATTACTGCTATTGTGGATTATGCCCATACACCCGATGCTCTTGAGAATGTTTTGAAAACCATAACCGATATCCGCACCAAGAACGAGCAATTGATTACGGTAGTTGGTTGTGGAGGAAATAGAGACAAAGCTAAGAGACCTATTATGGCAGCTTTGGCAACTACTTGGAGTGACAAAGCCATTTTTACGGCTGATAATCCGCGTAACGAAGATCCAGAAATCATCATCAAAGAGATGGAGGAAGGTGTGCCTGCGCAGGATTTCAAAAAAATGGTTTCAATCACAGATAGACGCCAAGCTATAAAAACCGCGTGTCAATTGGCGCAGTCCAACGATATCATTTTAATTGCTGGAAAAGGGCATGAGTCGTATCAAGAAGTAAACGGTGTTCGTCATCATTTTGATGACATGGAAACGGTAAAAGAGTTATTACAATTATTAGAAAAATAAAATCAAGTTCAAGTTTGCTTTGCATCGTAAATCAAACCGAATCATAAAATAAACAACGAATTATGCTATACTACTTATTCGAATATTTAGACAAAGTAATGGATGTGCCGGGCACAGGAGTTTTTCAGTACATTACTTTCCGTTCTGCCTTGGCTTTAATGCTTTCGTTATTATTGTCTACCATTTATGGTAAAAGAATTATTCGTTTTTTACAAAGACAGCAAGTAGGTGAAACAGTTCGCGAGCTGGGTTTAGCAGGTCAAAATGAAAAAGCAGGTACACCAACCATGGGTGGATTGATCATTATTTTTGCCACATTACTACCCGTTCTTTTGTTTGCTAAACTGCATAATATTTACATCGTTTTGTTGATTGTTACCACTCTGTGGATGGGAACTATTGGTTTTATTGACGATTATATCAAAATCTTTAAAAAAGACAAACAAGGTCTAAAAGGAATTTTTAAAGTAATTGGTCAAGTAGGATTAGGATTGATAGTAGGTACAGTTTTGTACTTTCATGCGGGAGTTACCGTTCGTACAGATACTTCAACATCGGATATTTTTAAAGCGCCAAATAGCACAGTAATAACTCCAGCTCCTATCGAAGAAAAGTCTACAGCTACTACAATTCCGTTTTTCAAAAACAACGAATTCGATTATGCTGAGGTTTTAGCTTGGACGGGTGATGGTTATGAAAAATGGGCTTGGTTGGTTTTTATTCCAGTTGTTATTTTTATTATTACAGCGGTTTCAAATGGAGCCAATTTAACAGATGGTATTGATGGTTTGGCCGCAGGGACATCGGCAATTAGTGTCCTAGCACTCGGTATTTTTACTTTTGTTTCTGGAAATATAATCTTCTCGAACTACCTCAATATTATGTACATCCCCAATTCGGGTGAAATGACTGTATTTATAGCCGCATTTGTTGGGTCGTTAATTGGATTTTTATGGTACAATTCTTATCCTGCATCGGTTTTTATGGGCGATACAGGAAGCTTAACCATAGGGGGAATTATCGCTGTACTAGCAATTGCAGTGCGTAAGGAAATGTTGATTCCTTTATTATGCGGAATTTTTCTAGTCGAAAATTTTTCTGTAGTGCTGCAAGTGAGCTACTTTAAATATACTAGAAAACGTTTTGGCGAAGGCCGAAGAATTTTTCTGATGTCGCCTTTACATCATCACTATCAAAAGAAAGGTTACCACGAAAGCAAAATTGTAACTCGTTTTTGGATTGTAGCCATCATGTTAGCCATTTTGTCTATCGTTACATTAAAATTAAGATAGTATGAGGCTAGTAGTTTTAGGAGGAGGCGAGAGCGGTGTAGGTACTGCGATCCTTGGAAAAAGTAAGGGATACGATGTTTTTGTATCCGACTTTGGAAAAATCAAAAACAATTACAAAGAAGTTCTTTTAATTAATGGCATTGCTTGGGAAGAAGAAAAACATACGGCAGATTTAATTTTAAACGCCGATGTGGTGATGAAAAGTCCCGGTATTCCTGATCGATCTCCGATGGTGCAACAGCTTTTAGAAAAAGGAATTCCGGTAATATCAGAGATTGAATTTGCAGCTCCTTTTACAAAAGCAACAATTGTGGGTATTACAGGTAGTAACGGTAAAACGACTACCACCATGCTTACGCATCACTTGCTAAAATCGGCAGGTTTGAATGTTGGGTTAGGAGGTAACATCGGTAAAAGTTTTGCTTGGCAAGTGGCCGATAACAAGTACGATTCGTACGTACTTGAATTAAGCAGTTTTCAGCTTGACGGAATAGAAAAATTCAAACCGCATATTGCCATAATTACAAATATAAGTCCGGATCATTTGGATCGCTATGAATACAATTATGATAATTACATAGCAGCCAAGTTCAGGATTACAATGAATCAAACCGAAGAAGATTATTTGATTTACGATGCCGACGATGAGGCGATAACAAATTGGTTAAAAAACAATACAACAAAAGCAAAATTAATTCCTTTCTCATTGACACAAACTTTCAGCGAAGGAGCCTTTATAAAAGATAACAAAATGGAAGTAAAGATTACTAAAGACGAATTTACAATGGACACAGAGCACATTGCATTAGAAGGAAAACATAACATGAAAAACGCAATGGCAGCAACTTCTGTAGCTCGATTAATGCAAATAAGAAAGGCTACTATTAGAGAGAGTCTTTCGGATTTTCAAGGAGTAGAGCATCGTCTTGAAAAAGTACTTAAAATTCAAAACGTACAGTATATCAACGATTCAAAAGCGACCAATGTAAACGCAACTTTTTTTGCATTAGACAGCATGAATACACCAACAGTTTGGATTGTGGGTGGTGTAGATAAAGGAAACGATTACAATGAGTTAATGTCTTTGGTTCGTGAAAAAGTAAAGGCTATTATTTGTCTTGGAGTGGATAATAAAAAGATCATTGATGCCTTTGGCAATGTAGTTGATATGATGATTGAGGTAACAAATATGAACGATGCAGTTCGTATGTCTCAGCGTTTAACGGAGAAAGGTGACACGGTATTGTTATCGCCTGCATGTGCTAGTTTTGATTTGTTCGAAAACTACGAAGACAGAGGAAGACAATTCAAGCAAGCGGTTAAAAGTTTATAATAAATAATATCCCAAAAGTTCAAAACTACAAGCAATGATAAAAAATCTAGTAAACAAATTAAAAGGAGATAAAGTAATATGGTCGTTTGTGGCCTTATTGGCTTTGTTTTCGTTTATGCCTGTTTTTAGTGCGAGTAGTAATTTAGCTTATTTGGGTCACGGTACGGGAAATACCTTGGGATATTTACTGAAACATTTGGTTCACATTTGCTGTGGTTTTGCTATTATTTTTTATGTACACAAAATTCCATACCAATATTTTCGTTCCTTATCCAGATTGCTATTGCCGCTTGTATGGGTGATTTTGTTGATTACAATGGTAAAAGGAACCGTCATTGGTGGCGCAAACGCAAGTAGATGGTTGCAAATTCCGTTTATCGGTTTGTCCTTTCAACCTTCGGCATTTGCTGCCTTGATTTTGTTCATTTATGTTGCAAGATACCTATCTAAAACTAGAGAAACTCCGATAACCTTTGCACAATCATTTAAGGAATTGTGGTTGCCTGTTTTTATTACTCTAATGTTTATTTTGCCATCGAATTTTTCAACAACTGCCTTGATTTTTTCAATGGTAATTATGTTAGTTTTTATTGGTAAATATCCTTTAAAGTATATCGGATTTATAGTTGGATCAGGTATTGTAGCTTTAGTATTTTTTATTTTAGTTGCTAAAGCCTTTCCCAATGCTTTTCCTAATCGTGTAGATACTTGGATTAGCCGAATAGAAAGTTTTACAAGCGACAAACCAGATGAAGATGATTACCAAATAGAAAAAGCAAAAATTGCTATAGCGTCTGGTAAAATTTACGGTTTGGGTCCTGGTAAAAGTGTACAAAAAAACTTTCTACCACAATCTTCTTCCGATTTTATCTTCGCCATAATCGTTGAGGAATATGGACTTGTGGGAGGAATTGGAGTTTTGATTATTTACATGTTTTTGCTTATTCGTTTCGTAGTAGCATCTCATAAAGCGCCTACAATGTTTGGGAAATTAGTGGTTATTGGTTTAGGATTTCCGATGATATTTCAAGCAATGATCAATATGGCTGTTGCGGTTGAGTTATTACCAGTTACAGGACAAACTTTGCCGTTAATTAGTAGTGGAGGAACTTCTATTTGGATGACATGTATTGCACTTGGGATTATTTTAAGTGTGACGAAAAAAGAAGAAGAAATTGCCGAAGAACAGAAAGAAGCAGCCAAGCGTGACGAAGTTTTACAACGTTTAATTGATGAGACTATCGAGGCTGAAAACAATGCAGAGCCTTCTTATTCAATTGAAGAAAAAGGTTCTAATCCTTTGAAGGCAGTTTACAACAAATAAAGTACAATAGATATTTAAGCATACAAAAATGAAAAACTATAAATTCATATTGAGTGGAGGCGGAACCGGTGGACATATCTATCCGGCAATCGCTATAGCAAATGAATTAAAGTTGCATTATCCTGACGCCTCTTTTCTATTTGTAGGCGCACAAGATAAAATGGAAATGCAAAAAGTACCTCAAGCAGGATATGCTATCGAGGGTTTGTGGATTGCTGGTTTACAACGAAAGCTCACATTTGATAATGCGGTATTTCCACTAAAAGTAATGTCAAGTTTATGGCGTTCAAAAGCTATAATTAAAAAATTCCAACCAGATGTTGTTATCGGTACAGGTGGTTTTGCGAGTGGTCCGCTATTGCAAATGGCAGGTTCGGCAGGAATTCCTACTGTAATTCAAGAGCAAAATTCCTATCCCGGAATTACAAACAAAATATTGAGTAAAAAAGCACGCAAAATATGTGTGGCTTATAGCAATTTGGAGCGTTTTTTTCCAAAAGATAAAATTATTGTAACAGGAAATCCTGTTCGTCAAGATCTATTAGATATTGAATCAAAAAGAAATCAAGGAATTGAATATTTTAAGTTAGATGCTTCCAAAAAAACGCTTTTGGTATTAGGCGGAAGCCTTGGGTCAAGAAGAATTAACCAATTGATCGAAAAAGAGCTAGATTTTTTGATTGCTTCGGGTGTGCAAGTTTTTTGGCAATGTGGGAATTTTTATAAATCAGAATACGAGCACTTGAATAGTAAACCTGGCGTTCAAGTAGTAGCATTCATAGATAGAATGGACTTAATTTATGCAGCTGCTGATTTCGTGATTTCACGTGCTGGTGCTTCTTCTGTGTCTGAATTGTGTTTGGTAGCCAAGCCAACTATTTTCATTCCATCACCAAATGTAGCCGAAGATCATCAAACTAAAAACGCACAAGCAATTGTGGATCAAAAGGGAGCACTTTTATTAAAAGAAAGCGATTTAGAGGTAAAATTTCAATCACTTTTCAACGATATATTGCACGATGAAAAGTTGCAAAAAAGTTTAAGTACAAATATGAAAGCTTTGGCTAAGCCCAATGCGACTAAAGATATTGTTGACGAAATTGTAAAACTGATTCGGGATTAAGGAAATTAAGTTCAGTATAAAACAGTGAAACTTCGTTAGAATAAAATTTAAAACAGAATAAAAAATGAATCTAGAGCAAATACATAACGTTTATTTTATCGGTATTGGTGGTATTGGTATGAGTAATCTGGCGCGCTATTTTAAAACGCTTGGTAAACAAGTTGCGGGCTATGATAAAACGCCATCGGTATTAACTAATGAGTTGATAGCGTCAGGTATTGCTATTCATTTTGAAGATAACGTAACTCTTATTCCATCTCATTTTTCTGTTGAAAGCACATTGGTAGTAGTGACTCCGGCTGTTCCAGTTTCGCACTCACAATGGAATTTCTTTCTGCAAAACAATTTTGTGATTAAAAAAAGAGCCGAGGTACTCGGAATTATAACTAAAGATACTTTTTGCTTTGCCGTTGCGGGTACACATGGTAAAACAACTACTTCTGGTATTTTAGGTCACATCTTACATCAAAGTGGCGCAGATGTTACCGCTTTTATTGGCGGCATTGTAGAAAATTACAATTCAAACTTAATCGGAAACGGAAAAACGGTCACTGTTGTAGAGGCCGACGAATTTGATCGCTCGTTTTTACATTTGCATCCAAATATTGCATGTATTACCTCTATGGATGCAGATCATTTGGATATCTATGGCACGAGCGATGCAATTGAAGCGTCGTTTATCGAATTTGCCTCTAAAGTAGAAGATAAAAATAAGTTATTCATAACAAATGAGTTACCAATTGATGGGGTCGTTTGCTCAATTAATACTGATGCACCTTATCGTGCGTACAATGTGCGAATTGGCAACGGAAGTTATGTTTTTGATGTACAGACACCTACTGAAATCATTAAAGATCTTCATTTTGGATTGCCAGGAAAACACAATTTAATGAATGCATTAATGGCGATTGCAATGGCTAATTTATTCGGCACCCCAACCGAGGCCATTGTAAAAGGCATTGCTTCTTTTCAAGGAATCAAAAGAAGATTTTCGTACCAAATTAAGGGTGATGAAAAGGTTTATATAGACGACTATGCTCACCATCCTACTGAGATTAATGCCGTACATCAAGCCGTTAGAGAATTGTATCCAGGGCAAAAAGTACTTGCAGTGTTTCAACCACATCTTTTTAGTAGAACGCGAGATTTTGCAGTTGATTTTGCAAAAAGTCTCTCAGCTTTTGATGAAATCTTGTTGCTTGATATTTATCCAGCAAGAGAGCTACCAATTGAAGGAATTACCTCAAGTTGGTTGTTAGAAATGGTGTCTATTGAGCACAAAAAGTTAGTAATAAAATCGGACATTATTCCTGCTATTTTAGCTAGCGATGCAACGGTGATTGTGACCATTGGCGCAGGTGATATTGGAGAGCTGGTTCCGCAAATAAAAATGGCTATCAATGAAACGCTTTAATTGGACAAATACCCGATTAGTCCTGATGTTTGGACTGGTTATTTTTCTTTTTTCGTTCACTTCAAAACGAAACGAAAAAAGAAAATTAAGAGCTACAGAAGTTATTTTTGTTGAGCAATTAGGCCCATATGTTAAACAAGAATCGGTTAATAAATTGTTAATAGAAAAAAATAGTGATGTAAAAAGTATTGAAAAACTTACTTTAGATTTGAGGGAGTTGGAGCAAACTATCAATTCACAAAAAATGATTAAAGAATCAGATGTTTTTGTGACTATTGATGGCGTGCTTAAAGCAGTAGTAAAGCAAAAGACCCCAATAGCAAGAGTTTTTGCCAATGAACGGTCTTTTTATATTGATTACGAAGGTGGTACAATGCCTTTGTCAACCAATTTTACTGCAAGAGTTCCGCTTGTTTCTGGAGTAATTGGGTCAGTAAATAATGAAGAATTGGTGAGTTTGTTTCGCTTGATTTACGAAGATGATTTTTTGAAAAAAAATATAATTGGAGTCGAGATAATGCCGAACAGTAGCCTAAAAATGTACAATAGGAATTTTGATTACCGCATCGATTTTGGTAATTTAAAAAATGCGGCAGTGAAATTTAAAAACTATAAAGCTTTTTTTCAAAAAGCAGTTTTAGATAGTTCGTTGTATAAATATAAGAAAATTGACCTCCGATTTACGGATCAAGTAGTTTGCACTAAATAATAGAGAATGGAAAAAGAGAACATTGCAGTAGGTCTAGATATTGGGACAACTAAAATTGTTGCCATGATAGGTAAAAAGAATGAGTACGGGAAACTCGAAATTTTAGGATTAGGTAAATCCAAAAGTCTTGGTGTGGCACGAGGTGTAGTAAATAATATTACCCAAACTATTCAATCTATTCAGCAAGCAATTCAGGAGGCGGAGATAGATTCAGGTTTTAAAATTAAAGATGTTGTTGTAGGTATTGCCGGGCAACACATTCGTAGTATACAGCATACAGATTATATCAGTAGAAATAATCCAGAGGAAGTTATTGGCGGAAACGACATACAGTTTTTAATTGACCAAGTAAACAAGCTTGCTATGTTGCCGGGAGAGGAAATCATTCATGTTTTACCACAAGAATTTAAAATTGATGGGCAATCTGAAATAAAAGAACCTATCGGGATGTACGGCGGACGCCTTGAGGCTAGTTTTCACGTTGTGGTAGGGCAAGCCGCTTCTATCAGAAACGTAGGACGTTGCATTCAGAGTTCGGGTATCGATTTGTCAGGACTTACTTTAGAACCATTGGCTTCGGCAGATGCAGTTTTGAGTCAAGAAGAAAAAGAAGCAGGTGTTGCCTTGATTGATATTGGTGGCGGAACTACTGATTTGGCTATTTTTAAAGACGGAATCATTCGTCACACAGCTGTTATTCCTTTCGGTGGAAATGTAATAACAGATGACATCAAGGAAGGTTGTTCAATCATAGAAAAACAAGCTGAATTGCTTAAAGTAAAATTTGGTTCTGCTTGGCCAGGTGAAAACAAAGACAACGAAATTGTTTCAATTCCTGGTTTAAGAGGTAGAGAGCCAAAAGAGATTTCTTTGAAAAATTTGTCTAAAATTATTCACGCCCGAGTTGTAGAAATCATTGATCAAGTTTTTACGGAAGTTAAAGCATACGGACACGAAGATCCTCGCAAAAAATTAATTGCAGGTATTGTATTAACCGGAGGTGGTGCACAACTCAAGCACATCAAACAATTGGTGGAGTACATTACCGGTATGGATACGCGTATTGGTTATCCTAATGAGCATTTGGCAGGTAATTCAGATGAAGAAATTTCTAGTCCATTGTACGCGACAGCAGTAGGTTTGGTAATTAAGAGTATCGAGAATAATTCTCAAAGCGCTGTTCGAAAAGGTCAAATAGAACAACCAAAAGAAGTTGTAAAAAGAGTTCAAGAAACACCAACTGTTGTTTATGAACCAGAAGAAGAAGTGCAGGTAGAGCCAGAAGCAGTGAAGGCACCTTCGACAGTAAAAGGAATACAAAAAAACTTCTTTGATTGTTATGTAGAAAAAATCAAAGAATTTTTAGATAACGTAGAATAAAAGTTAGCAAAGAATAAGAATTAATAATAAATATCAAAAACCCAAAATTATGCCAAGCAACACAGAATTTGGAAGTATTTCATTTGATTTGCCTAAAAATCAATCAAATGTAATAAAAGTTATAGGGGTCGGTGGCGGCGGTAGTAACGCTATAAACCACATGTTTAGACAAGGAATCAAAGGGGTAGATTTTATCGTTTGTAATACAGATTCTCAAGCGTTGCATAATAGTGCTGTTCCAAACAAAATTCAATTAGGTGTACACTTAACTGAAGGTTTGGGAGCAGGCGCAAATCCAGATGTAGGACAACAATCAGCCATCGAAAGTATCTCTGAGATAGAGAAAATGTTAGATGTAAATACCAAAATGGTTTTTATCACCGCTGGTATGGGTGGAGGTACAGGTACTGGTGCTGCTCCTGTAATTGCACAATTAGCTAAAGAAAGAGATATTCTTACTGTGGGTATTGTGACTTTGCCTTTCTTATTTGAAGGTAAAGTACGTCAGGAACAAGCGTTAATTGGTATCGAAAAATTGCGTAAGCAGGTTGACTCTTTAATTGTAATCAACAACAATAAGTTAAGAGAAGTTTATGGTAATCTTGGTTTCAAGGCAGGATTTTCAAAAGCGGATGAAGTTTTAGCTACAGCCTCAAGAGGTATTGCAGAGGTAATTACGCACCACTACACGCAAAATATCGATTTACGTGATGCTAAAACCGTGTTGTATAACAGCGGAACGGCTATCATGGGATCGGCTGTTTCTTCTGGTGAAAACAGAGCAAAAGAGGCTATTATTGCGGCTTTAGATTCTCCTTTATTGAATGATAATAAAATTACTGGTGCCAAAAACGTATTGTTGCTTATCGTTTCTGGAACTAATGAAATTACTATAGATGAAATTGGCGAGATCAATGACCACATTCAAATTGAAGCAGGTCACAACGCCAATATTATTATGGGTGTTGGTGAGGATGAAGCTCTTGGCGATTCTATTGCAGTTACAATTATTGCTACAGGTTTTGATATCGAACAACAGAATGATATCGTAAACACAGAGCCCAAAAAAATTATTCACACCTTAGAGGATGAGCAAAGAAGTGTTCATAATTTAAGTAATACGTCAGTAAATACTTTTGATATCAATATTGAAACTCCAGTATCTTCAAATTCAAACGAAAGAATTGTCTTTGATCTTATGGAAGATGAAGTTGTCGTTCCTGCTCCCGTAGTTGCAGCTCCAGAGGTAAATGCTGAGGAGTTAATTGGAATGTCTGACTTTATCAAAAATTTGGATGTTACTTTCGAGATAGTTTCTCCAATCACTGATATCGATTTTGTGGTGACTAATGCTATTCCAGAGGTAAAAGCAGTTCAGCCAAAAGCCCCAGAAAAACAAGAACAAACCGCATTTTCTTTTGACTTGCCACTTTTTAAGACTGAAGCAGCAGCTCCAGTGCAAGAAAATAAAGTGGTTTGGGAACTAACCAACGAAACAAAAGAAATCAAAGTAAATGATGCAGTTCAGTTCGTACCTGTAACAGAACTTTCAGATAACGGCATTATCAAATATTCTTTAGAGGAGTTTATGGAGCCAGAAGCAGAGTTCATGCCAAAGCCAGTTGCGAAGGTAGTTGAACCTGTAATTCCAGCTGAATTAAATATTACACTAAAGCAAGTTGAGCGCACAGTAAATGAGGAGCCAGTAGATTTCGCAGCAATTTCACCAATGGAAATGACTATTGAGGAATCAATGCGTATGAAAGCAGATGAGCGTCGTCAAAAATTAAAAGAATTCAACTACAAGTTCAATAACAACGTAGCGAATCGTGACGATTTTGATAAAGGACCAGCCTACAAGCGTTCTGGAATCGATATTTCAACTAATCAAGTGAACAGTGCTAATTCAAGAATTTCATTGAGTACTGACAGTAACAACGATTTACAATTCAGATCAAACAACTCGTATTTGCACGATAACGTTGATTAATACGCAATAATACTAAATATAAATAACCCGAAAATAGAACTTATTTTCGGGTTATTTTTTTTGATGCTATGACACTACGAGCAGTTGCTATTACGGTTAAAATGCTGTAAATTTGTCGAGCCTATCTCCAGCTGTCGTTACAAGCTTTTGGCACAAAACACTTTTTTCTACCGCCTTAAAAGAGCTTCCTTTGGTCGCTTTTTAAGTCCAAGAAAAAAATGTGTTTTCTTCTCAAAAGGCTTTTCACTTTCATCTGGGGCAACAATGCATCATTCATAAGTTGTTTCAACTGCAATAGTAAAATAAAATTTAAAACCCAATATATGAGTTTATCAGTACAAATCATGGACGAAATGAAAACCGCTATGAGAGCCAAAGATACAGTTGCTTTAGAAGCTTTAAGAGCCATAAAAAGTGAGATTCTTTTAGCGCAAACCGCTTCTGGATCTAAAGAAGAAATTACCGAAGATGAAGAGGTGAAGTTATTACAACGTTTGGTAAAAACACGTAAAGAAAGTGCACGAATTTTTACGGAGCAAAATCGTTTGGATTTGGCTGAGCCAGAATTGGCGCAAATCGCTGTAATCGAAAAATTCTTGCCAGCTCAGTTGAGTGAAGAGGAAGTAGAATCTGTAATTGCTAAAATTATTGCTGAAACAGGAGCTTCTGGCATTGCTGCAATGGGAAAAGTAATGGGATTGGCTTCTGCACAACTTGGTGGAACCGCTGAGGGTAAAACCATTTCAACAATAGTAAAAAAATTATTGACCTAGTCAGAAATTTATGCATAACGATTTTATTTTGTAAATCTAAAATCGTTACTTGCGCCTCTCAAAAAAAAACAAAGCTTTTTAGTTTGTTTTATGTGTTTATGTTTAAGTTGATAAGTAGTTTGTTTGTGAACTTCGGTTGCTATCTTGCAAACGAATAGCTTTTAAGTACTCAATTGAACAAAAAGTTTTGGTTGAGATTTTTTTGGCTGTGTAGTTCAACTGGATAGAATATCAGATTTCGACTCTGAGGGTTGCAGGTTCGAACCCTGTCGCGGCCACATTTAACTTTAAAGCTTCAACTGATTTCCCATAGCGGGAGCGAGGTTGAAGCTTTTTTAATAAATCCATCTTTTCGTATGACAATTGCATTGATAATTTCTGGGTTTGTTGCTATATCTCTCTTGCTCTATGTGATCTTTGTAATTGTAGAGCCCATTTTTTTATTTCTTTTTAATAGACCGCTTTATGTTCATTTTTATCCGGTAAAACGCAAATTGTTGCCGAATCAAAGAGAATTGCTTCTAGATAATTTCCCCTTTTACACCTCACTTTCTACACGATATAAATCCTATTTTGAACATAGAATAGTGTGTTTTATTGAGCGTTATCAATTTGTAGGTAGACAAATTGAAGTTACCGATGAAATGAAGGTTTTAATTGCTGCTACTTACGTCATGTTGAGTTTTGGTTTGCGTAAGTATTTAATAGCTGTTTTTGAAGTGATTCTAATTTATCCTTCTGCTTATGATTCAGATGGTAATGGTGTCTTTCACAAAGGCGAGCTAAATATAAAAGCGAAGGCCATAGTTTTCTCGTGGGAAGATTTCATGTCTGGTTTACAAACGAAAAATGACAATATTAATTTGGGTTTGCACGAGTTTGCGCATGCCTTACACGTGCATGGTGTAAAAAGTAAAGATGCAAGTGCAATCGTGTATCACGATTCTTTCAACCAATCACTAAGTTATTTTTTAGACCCTAATCGTCAAAATGAATTGCTTCGAAAAGGATACTTTAGAGCTTATGCCTATGAAAATGAGTTTGAATTTATGGCCGTGGTTTTAGAGCATTTCTTTGAATCTCCTTTGGTTTTTAAAGCAAATCATCCCGAATTATACCAACATGTTGTTAGGATGCTAAATTACAAAAGCAGGTAATTTTGTTCTCTGCCGCCAAGCGAATTGAGGGGCGTCTTTTTGTTATTTCCCAATTGTAATGCTATTTTTTATAATTATTTACCAAGATTTGTATAGTAGTGACAAGTGGGGAAAGTAAATTTTTAAAGTTTGCTATATTTGATAAGCCTACTTTATCGCTCCACAATATTAATTTTATAACACAAACTAATTCTAATGCAAAGCAAAGAAAAGAATTTTAGTCTTCACGAAGATTGGACTGTGGTACTCATTGGATTTTTAATTATTGCTATATCGCTGTTTGTATTTTTGCCTGATGTTCCTGTTTTTAAATGGTCTACGGGTTCTGATTTGATGGATACGGTTTTCTCAAAAGAAAATGTGCTGCTTATCCTTGTTCAATTTTTCTATTTTGGAGCATTAGGCAGTCTTGCAGCTTTGTTGATTGGTAAGTCGGTGCGGAATTTTGCTCTAATTTTTCCAGTATTGTATGCTCTCACCCTTTTGGCTCTTATTTGTGCCGGAAACAGTTGGGTGAAAAATTATAATTTAGAAGCGGTTATTTTTAGTTTAGCAATAGGGTTGTGTATCGGTAATTTGGTTAGACTACCTGAATGGTTTCGCACAGCGCTTTCAACTGAGGTTTTTGTCAAAATTGGTTTGGTGCTTTTAGGAACGAGTGTTATTTTTTCAGATATTCTTAAGGCAGGTTCGTTGGGACTTATACAAGCATTGGTTGTGGTTTTGTCAGTTTGGTACTTCGCCTTTTGGTTGTGTAAAAAACTTAAAGTTGACGATGAACTGACCATGATGATTTCCAGTGCCGTTTCCATCTGTGGTGTATCAGCAGCAATTGCTACCTCGGGAGCTATTAAAGGAGATTCAAAAAAGTTATCTTACGTAATTTCGATGGTGTTGGTTACTGCAATCCCAATGATGATTTTTATGCCCATGATTGCAAAGTATTTCAATTTTCCAGAAACAGTTACAGGCGCTTGGTTAGGCGGTAGTATTGATACTTCGGGAGCAGTAGTTGCATCGGGTTCGTTAGTAGGCGAGACGGCTTTAAAAATAAGTACTATCGTTAAGTTTTCTCAAAATGTTTTATTAGGAATTGCGGCTTTTGCAATTTCGGTATATTGGACGTATACGCAAAACAAAGTGGCCGATGTTCAGGCTGCCAAACCTACTTTAGGAGTTATTTGGGAACGTTTTCCGAAGTTTGTTTTAGGTTTTATTGCTGCCTCTTTGTTTTTTTCTTTTTTAGTTCCATCTGAAACGAGAGAAACCGTGAAAGAAAGTTTAAAAAATATTCAAGGTCTTTGGTTCGCGTTAGCCTTTACTAGTATTGGTCTTGAAACCAATTTTAAAGAGCTTTTTGCAAATAGTAGTAAAAAACCATTGTTCGCTTTTTTATTGGCGCAGTTGTTCAACGTGATTGTGACTCTGATTGTTGCTTTTCTATTGTTTGAATAACTTATGCAATAGGAATCCCTGAAAATTTTTGAGAATAATTCTTCTAGAAATAAAAAATCCCAATCTATTTGATTGGGATTTTTGTCTTTTTATAGTGTAGTGATCTTTTTTAGGTCGGCAATCGTGGCAATTGGGTCTGTAGCTCCAAATACGTAGCTTCCAGCAACTAAAACATCGGCTCCAGCTTCTGCTAGCTGACGGGCGTTTTTGTTGGTTACACCGCCGTCTATTTCAATAATAGTTTGCGCTCCTTTGCGGTTTATTAAAGCTTTTAGCTTTTCTACTTTTGCGTAAGTGTTTTCGATGAAAGATTGTCCTCCAAAACCAGGATTGACACTCATGATGCAAACCAAATCAATATCATTAATTACATCTTCTAGCAAGTCAATTGAAGTATGTGGATTTATTGCAACTCCCGCTTTCATTCCTTCGGCTTTAATGGCTTGTAGTGTTCTATGCAAATGTGTGCACGCTTCATAATGCACGCTAAGGATATTAGCTCCTAATTCAGCAAAAGTTTTAATATAACGATCGGGATCTACAATCATTAAATGTACATCAATTGTTTTAGTAGCGTGTTTTGCAATAGCTTGTAAAACTGGCATTCCGTATGAAATGTTTGGTACAAAAACGCCGTCCATGATGTCTATATGAAACCAATCGGCTTCACTGTTGTTGATCATTTCAATGTCTCGCTGTAGGTTTCCAAAATCAGCCGCTAATACTGATGGAGCAATAAGTGTGTTTTTCATTGTGTAGTTGTTGTTTGTGCAAAAATAGTTTTTTTAGACCAATTGAAGTACTTTTTCATTAAGAAGAAATAGCGTCTTTTTGTAACGAAGGTAGCGTAAGGGATAATAGCGACATCCTTTTGTGCAGCGTTAGCGAAACAAAAGATATAGCGAATAGCCCGACCCGAAGTTTTTACGGAGGGGTACGCCTTTAAAGTGAGAAGTGAAAAGTGCATAGTGAGAAGTGAATTGTTCTCAGTAAATCGTGATTGGTGGTTTTTATTGAAAAAAATAAAACCTCGGTAATCAGCCGAGGTTTCAATCATCAATCAAAAAACGAACAGTTAATCAGACTGTTGTTTGCTTTAAAAAAGTTTCAAGTTTAAGGTTTCAAGATGTTTTGAGCAACTTGAAACTTTAAACTTGAAACAAATATAGTTATCCTAAATAGGTTTTTAAAATTTTACTTCTAGAAGTATGTTTTAATCTGCGGATTGCTTTTTCCTTGATTTGACGCACACGCTCACGAGTTAGATCGAAAGTTTCTCCAATTTCTTCTAAAGTCATTGGGTGTTGGTCGCCAAGACCAAAGTACAAACGAACTACATCAGCCTCACGAGGTGTAAGAGTTTCAAGAGAACGCTCAATTTCGGTACGCAATGACTCGTGAATTAACTCTCTATCTGGGTTTGGAGATTCGCCAGAACGCAATACATCGTAAAGGTTAGAATCTTCACCTTCTACAAGTGGAGCATCCATGGATAAGTGACGACCAGAGTTTTTCATAGACTCTTTTACATCATTTACAGTCATGTCAAGTTCTTTCGCAATTTCCTCAGCAGATGGCGGACGCTCGTTAGATTGCTCTAATAACGCGTACATCTTGTTGATTTTGTTGATAGAACCAATTTTGTTCAAAGGCAAACGTACGATACGAGACTGCTCAGCCAAAGCTTGCAAAATCGATTGACGAATCCACCATACGGCATACGAAATGAATTTGAAACCACGAGTTTCATCAAAACGTTGTGCTGCTTTTATAAGTCCAAGGTTCCCTTCGTTAATTAAATCGGGAAGAGTTAAACCTTGGTTTTGATATTGTTTTGCCACCGATACTACGAAACGTAAGTTGGCTTTTGTTAATTTTTCTAAGGCGCGCTGGTCACCAGCTTTAATCTTTTGTGCTAACTCTACCTCTTCATCAGCCGTGATAAGATCAACTTTTCCAATTTCTTGTAAATATTTGTCTAATGATGCAGTTTCACGATTCGTTACCTGCTTTGTAATTTTAAGTTGTCTCATGGTGTTGTCTCCTCAATTTTAAAGTGTACAAATAGTTATACGTAAGGAGTTGCAAAAAAGTTACAATATTTTTAAAATAATTTAATTTAGTTTAATCCTGAGCGAAGCCGAAGGAGGGCATTCCCTGCGGTCCAGGCTATTCGTTACAATCTTTTTATTCGCCGCGGCGAATAAAAAGGATTTCCACTACTATCCCTAATGCGGAGTCGTTTTTTTATGATGTTTTGTATTTTTAGAAAACAAAAATCCCGTTCGTGAATGCGAACGGGATTTTCTATAAATAAACCTTTAGTAAACTAAGATCTGATTACTCTTTTTTCTCCTCGCGTGGAGGTCTAGCGATAAGTGCTTTACGAGACACTTTTTCTTTTCTAGTTTTTGGATCAAGTCCTAGGTATTTCACTTGAAATACATCGCCCATGTTTACAACATCAGTAACGTTTTCAGTTCTTTCCCAAGCTAGTTCAGATACGTGTAACAATACTTCGTTTCCTGGAGCTGCTGTATATTCTACAACCGCACCAAAATCAAGCATTTTGATTACTTTCACTTCGTAAGCTTCACCCATTTGTGGCTTGAAAGTGATTGATTGAATTTTAGCTAATACTGCTTCAATTCCAGCAGGATCAGTACCTAAAATTTCAATAACACCTTGCTCGTCTACCTCGTTGATTACGATAGTAGTTCCTGTAGCTTTTTGTAATTCTTGAATCACTTTTCCACCAGGTCCAATCAAAGCACCAATAAAATTACCAGGAATAGTTCTGGTGATAATTTTTGGAGCGTATGGTTTCACATCTTCTTTTGGAGCAGCAAGAGTTTCAATTAATTTTCCAAGAATATGCAAACGACCGTCACGAGCTTGAGCCAATGCAGCTTCCATAATCTCGTATTTCAAACCGTCAATCTTGATGTCCATTTGGCAAGCGGTAATTCCTTCAGAAGTCCCAGTTACTTTAAAGTCCATGTCTCCTAAATGGTCTTCATCACCTAAGATATCAGATAAAACTGCAAAACGCTCTCCGTCAGTAATTAATCCCATTGCAATTCCAGATACTGGACGAATCATTTGGATACCAGCATCCATTAATGATAATGTACCAGCACAAACGGTAGCCATAGAAGACGAACCATTCGATTCTAATACTTCAGAAACTACACGAATTGTATAAGGACAATCAGCAGGAATCATGTTTTTCAAGGCACGTTGTGCCAAGTTACCGTGACCAACTTCTCTTCTTGAAGTTCCTCTTAAAGGACGAGCTTCACCAGTTGAGAAAGGAGGGAAGTTGTAGTGCAAATAGAATTTTTCTTCACCTTGTTCAGATGGAGAGTCAATTTGGTTGGCTTCTCTAGAAGTTCCTAAAGTAGCTGTAGCCAAAGCTTGAGTTTCTCCACGTGTAAACAACGCAGATCCGTGTACTGATGGTAAATAATCTACCTCACACCAGATTGGTCTGATTTCTGTAGTTTTTCTTCCGTCTAAACGAGTTCCTAAATCTAGGGTTACGTTACGAACAGCTTCTTTGTTGGTTTTGTAGAAGTACTTAGAAACTAAATCTCCATTTTCAGCCAATTCTTCTTCAGTAAACAAAGCTTTTACTTCTTCTTTTACTTCTGCAAAAGCAGCAGTACGTTCTTGTTTAGAAGAACCTTTACTAGCAATAGCATATATTTTGTCGTAAGCTGCTTCTTTTACTTTTGCGTAAATAGCTTCGTCTGATTTTTCATTTTCGTATTCACGTACTTGTTTTTTTCCAAAAGCGGCAGCTAATCTTTCTTGTGCAGCAATTTGTACTTTAATGTGCTCGTGAGCAAATTTAATTGCTTCTAGCATTTCTGCTTCTGAAATCTCTTTCATTTCACCTTCTACCATGGCGATAGAATCGGTTGAAGCTCCAATCATCATGTCAATGTCTGATAATGCTAATTGAGCACGAGAAGGATTGATGATGAATTTACCATCAATACGACCAACTCTAGCTTCAGAAATTAAAGTTTCAAATGGAATATCAGACAATGCAAGTGCTGCCGAAGCTGCTAATCCTGCTAATGCATCTGGCATTACATCCTCATCATGAGACATCAATTGAATCATAACTTGAACTTCAGCATGGTAATCATCTGGGAAAAGCGGACGCAATACACGGTCTACCAATCTCATTGTTAATACTTCGCTATCACTAGGGCGTGCTTCTCTTTTGAAGAAACCACCAGGAAAACGACCTGCTGCAGCAAATTTTTCGCGATAATCTACCGTTAATGGTAAAAAATCAATACCTGGACTTGCTTTTCTTGCGGAAACAACTGTACCTAGAATAACAGTTTTTCCAATTCTTACTACCACAGATCCATCAGCTTGTTTGGCTAAACGACCTGTCTCGATTGTGATGCTTCTGCCATCACCTAAATCGATACTTTCTACAAATAATTGTGGAATCATAAATTTAATTTTTTAGTTAAACATGGGTTCTAGTTGTGTTGTAGTTGTTGTTGTGCGTAGTTAATGCCTAAAACCCAATGAAAAACCAAACTTTTTTTAATAATCAATCCAAATGAATTGATGTTGCGATTTTGTCTTAGCTCTAATCCCTTTTGTGTCAGGACTTCTATAATGATTTAAGACAATATTATATAAAATAAAAAAAGAGGCACTTTCGCACCTCTTTCCTATTGATTATTTTCTGATATTCAATACTTTGATAATTTCACGGTATCTGTTGATTTCTTTCTTTTTCAAGTAATCTAACAACGATCTTCTTTTACCTACTAGTAATACTAATGAACGCTCAGTGTTATAATCATGACGATTTTTTTTCAAGTGCTCAGTTAAGTGACTAATTCTGTAAGTAAACAAAGCGATTTGCGCTTCAGCTTTTCCAGTATTCGTTTTTTCTCCGTGTTGTGCGAAGATTTCTTCTTTAATCTCTTTAGTTAAATACATTCCAATATTATTTAATGATTCTTATGTATGTCTGCCATCTATTGGTAGACGGGTGCAAAAGTAAAAAATAATTATGAATAAGGAAACATTAATCGGTATTTATTTTGAGGTTTTTGTAAATTATCTAGAGCTTTGTAGTGCAATAGGCAGGGAGTACAGTACTCTAACATTCTGCCCTCTTTGCATACCTGGTTTCCATTTTCCGTAACTCTTAACGACTCTAATTCCTTCTTGGTCTAAAACATCGTTCAATGATTTGAGGATTTTCACTTCGCCCAAGTCACCATTTTTCTCTACAACAAACGAGATGTATATTTTTCCTTTTACTCTGTCGTAAGCTCTAGGGATTTGGAAGTTTTTCCCGATATGTTGGTAGAAATCTTTCATACCAGTTAATGGTTCTGGTTTAACTTCTAATTGGGTATAGGAATATTCATTATTGTCTTGATCTGTGCTCACTCCTGAAATTAACTCGCCGTCTCTATATTCTTCAGTATAGCCATAAATAGTGATAAAGGTTCCTGTCCAAGAACCTTCTTTCAGTCCATTTTTATACATTCCTTTTTCAGTCCCGAACTTAAAAGTTTTTTCAGAAGTACCATTGCCATTTACAACGGTTTGCTTGCCGTTTTCCAGCCAGTAGTTTTTAAGTTTTTGTAACGTCGAAAAACCATCTTCTGATTCAAAATATTCTGATTCAGATTCCTTTGTACCGTTTTCGTACCAAAGTTCTTCATTTCCAACTAATCTACCTTTTAAGTAGTTGGTAATGCTTTTCTTATTCCCGTTTTCGTAATAATTAATAAACTCTCCAGATTTGCTTTCAATATTAGCAGTGAGTGCTTGACCTGACATTGCTATAGCTCCGGATTTATAATACTCTTTAAAACTATACATATTCGTGGTCGTATCGAAAGATTCAATCACACGATAGTACAAGTGATTATCGTAGTTTGTTTCTACACCAAGTGAGTCAAGATATATTTTTTTACCGACTGATTCTTGACTAAAACCAAATATAGGTAGTAGAATTAAACACCAAAAAATAAGTTTTGAGTAATTATAGGCTTGCTTCTTATTTTTCATGCTAAAATAATGTTGCAATCTCTTGATTTACAAACTCTAAAAATCGTTCATCTTCCTCAGTGAAAGGATCTATTACGTGGCTATCAATATCAATTTGGCCAATATTTTGTCCATTTACAAAAAGGGGTACAACAATTTCTGATTTTACGGTAAAGCTACAAGCAATATAATTGTCTTGAGCGCTTACATCGGGCACCACAAAATTTGCATTTGACTCGGCAACTTGTCCGCAAATTCCTTTTCCGAAAGGGATTACAGTGTGATCTGTTTCGGCACCTACGTAAGGTCCTAAATGAAGCGTTTTTGCCTCGTGATTGGCAAAATAAAATCCTACCCAATTGTAATACGAGATAGATTCGTTTAACAATTGACAGATAGACAAAAGTTTTTCGTCTCTACTTTGAATTGTATTTTGGGTAATTTCGGTAACTTTAGGTTGTAATTCTTGAAAGGTCATGTTTTATTGATTTTATTTTACAAAAGTATTTAAAGACGGTTTTATATTTTGTATAAATTTGTTAAAAAAAATCAAGTTGAAAAAATATTATTACGAATACAAACCATTTTTGCTTTTTTTGGGTTCTTTTTTTCTGAGTTATATTGTTTTGACAGCTTTGTATCAATACTATTTATCTGGATTTGAATCGAATAAAGTGGATGGGATTACCAAAATGGTCAGCAATCATACGGCTTGGGTTCTGGATTGTTTTACTATTAATTCTTTCGTGACTGAAAGTCCAAAACATGCTTACATGAAACTCATGTATCAAAATCACTACGTTGCTAGGATTGTCGAAGGTTGTAATGCAGTGAGTGTTCTTATTTTGTTTGCCTCATTTGTAATTTCCTTTTCTGGTCGCTGGGCTATTACAATTGGGTATGTTTTGTGTGGTTGTGTTTTAATTTATATCTTAAACGTACTTCGCATTGCAGCCTTGAGCGCTTTAATTTTTTATTATCCAGAGCATGAGCCTTTTCTGCATGGAGTCATTTTTCCATTGTCTATTTATGGTGTGGTATTTATATTATGGTTAATTTGGGTTCGTAAATATTCAAGTTATGCTGCGTAAACTACTTCAAAATAAATCGCGTTTTTTCTTTTTGATTGTTCTTGTTGTACTTTTAATTGCGGTACGTGCTTTTGAGAATCAAATGTTTTATGATCCACTTTTAGATTTTTTTAAAAACGATTTTGAAGAATCAGCACTTCCTGTTTTAAATAAAGGTAAATTATTCTTTGGCTTATTTTTTAGGTATTCTTTGAATACTCTTTTTTCGCTGGCAATCATTTTTGTTTTATATCGGGACAAAGCTCTTATTAAGTTTGCATCACTTTTGTATTTGTGCTTTTTTGTGGTGTTAATTGTTGCGTTCTATGTTGTGCTATTGAATGATTTACCAAATCAAAATTGGTATCTTTTCTACATCAGAAGATTTATAATTCAGCCTCTTTTTTTGCTTTTGTTTTTGGCCGGTTTGTACTATCAAAAGAAAGCAAAGTAAATTCATTTTGGGTATTATCGGTGTTTTTTACAACCGTTAATAAAACTTTAAAATAAAACAATAAATTGTTCTTGATGTTTATTATATGTACTTTCACGCGCAAATAATTGTAGTACAAAAAAACTTAGAATGAACAATTTTGATTGGAAGAATTTAATAGACCCACTTTTTTATATCCATTTTGATGTCAACGGGATTAAGTTGGGAATTTATATCGTTTTATTTATTGTGTTTGCCGAAACGGGCCTCTTTGCAGGTTTCTTTTTACCAGGAGATAGTTTGTTGTTTTTGGCAGGAATTTACAGTCGCGAATTAATTGAAAATATCGTTTTTATTGATCATGATTTCTTAAATGTGGTCTTGTTAGCTACATTGGTAGCATTAGCTGGTATTTTAGGAAACGTAGTTGGGTATTGGTTTGGGTCAAAAAGCGGATATTATTTGTACAACAAGCAAGATAGTTTTTGGTTCAAAAGAAAGTATTTAGTTCAGTCTAAAGATTTTTTCGAGAAGTATGGTGGCAAGGCGATTATTTTTGCTCGTTTTCTACCAATTTTTAGAACTTTTGCACCAATAGTCGCTGGTATTGTTTCTATGAACAAGCAAAAATTTATGTTTTATAATGTCTTGAGTTCATTTATTTGGTCTTTCACTTTGATATTCGCAGGACACTACTTGTATGGTTTTCTATTAAAGAATTATCAAGTTGATTTGAAAGAACACATTGAATTAATTGTTTTGTCACTCGTAGGAATTACAATACTACCGGTTATTTATAAGTTCAGTAAAAAATCAAAAGAGTAAAAAAATAGTTATACAAAAAAGCCCCAATTTAATTTGGGGCTTTTTTTATGTTTAGTAATGAACAGGAAATTACATCATTCCTGGCATTCCACCGCCCATTGGCATTCCGCCTCCAGCGTTTTCCTCTTTGATGTCAATTAGTGCACATTCTGTTGTTAAGATCATTCCAGCTACAGATGCTGCATTTTCTAATGCTACACGAGTTACTTTCTTCGGATCAATAATTCCAGCAGCAAGCATATCTACATATTGATCTGTTTTAGCGTTGTATCCAAAATCACCAGCGCCTTCAGCAACTTTCGCTACTACAACAGATCCTTCAAGACCTGCGTTTTCAACGATAGTTCTTAATGGAGCTTCTACTGCACGAGAAACAATTTGAATTCCTGTAGCTTCATCAGCATTATCAGCAGTAAGTGCAGCAAGAACATTTTTAGCTCTTAATAATGCTACACCACCTCCAGCAACAATACCTTCTTCAACAGCAGCACGAGTTGCGTGTAATGCATCGTCTACGCGGTCTTTTTTCTCTTTCATCTCTACTTCAGAGGCAGCACCAACATAAAGAACAGCAACGCCACCAGCTAATTTAGCCAAACGCTCTTGTAGTTTTTCTTTGTCATAATCAGAAGTAGTAGCTTCCATTTGACCTTTAATTTGGTTCACACGATTTTTGATCATGTCCGCATCTCCAGCACCGCTTACAATGGTAGTATTGTCTTTGTCGATAGTTACTTTTTTAGAAGTTCCTAACATTTCAATTGTAGTGTTTTCTAAAGTGTAACCTCTCTCTTCAGAAATTACTGTTCCTCCAGTTAAAATTGCAATATCTTCTAGCATTGCCTTTCTTCTGTCTCCAAATCCAGGTGCTTTTACAGCAGCAATTTTTAATGCTCCTCTTAATTTGTTTACCACTAATGTTGATAAAGCTTCGCCATCAACATCTTCAGCAATAATTAATAATGGCTTACCTGATTGCGCTACTGGCTCAAGTACTGGCAATAATTCTTTTAAAGAAGAAACTTTTTTGTCATATAATAAGATGAATGGATTTTCTAATTCAACTTCCATTTTCTCAGAGTTGGTAACAAAGTACGGAGATAAGTAACCTCTGTCAAATTGCATTCCTTCAACTACATCTACAAATGTATCTGTACCTTTTGCTTCTTCTACTGTGATCACTCCTTCTTTTCCTACTTTTGCGAAAGCAGTGGCGATTAATTCACCAATAACCTCGTCATTATTAGCAGAGATAGAAGCAATTTGTTTGATTTTTTCAGAGTCGCTACCTACTACTTTAGCTTGCTGCGCTAAGTCAGCCACAATAGCCTCAACTGCTTTGTCAATACCGCGTTTCAAATCCATTGGGTTAGCTCCGGCAGCTACGTTTTTTAATCCTTCTTTTACGATTGCTTGCGCTAAAACGGTTGCAGTTGTAGTTCCATCACCAGCTAAGTCATTGGTTTTTGATGCTACTTCTTTTACCATTTGAGCTCCCATATTTTCTAAAGGATCTTTTAATTCGATTTCTTTAGCAACGGTAACACCATCTTTGGTTACGTTCGGACCTCCAAAAGCTTTTCCAATAATTACATTACGTCCTTTTGGTCCTAATGTTACTTTTACAGCATTTGCTAATGCGTCAACTCCACGTTTTAATCCGTCACGTGCTTCAATATCAAATTTTATATCTTTTGCCATTTTTAATTTAGTTTAAAGTTTTAAGTTATTTTAGTTTTAAATATGTTGCAGGGATTTAACTTGTAACCTGAAACAAAATTTAGATTATCGCAAGAATATCATCTTCGCGCATGATCAAATAATCTTTTCCTTCTAATTTTAATTCTGTCCCAGCGTATTTTCCGTAAAGTACAGAATCTCCAATCTTTACGGTCATTGTGTGTTCTTTAGTTCCATTTCCTACAGCAACAACAGTCCCTTTTTGAGGCTTTTCTTTGGCTGTATCTGGTATGAAAATTCCTGATGCAGTTTTTGTTTCTGCGGCAACAGGTTCGATAAGAACTCTGTCTGAAAGTGGTTTAATGTTTAATGCCATGATTTATGTTTTTAAATTATTTATTTTGGAATGCTCAGTAACTTTCAGAAATTATGCCATGGTATTAAAACTGACATAATTTCTTAAAAAAAATGCCAGCTTTGACAGGCTGGCATTTTGTATTGTGTATCGAAAAAATTATTTAGCTGGATTTGTAGCAGCTGGAGCGTTTTGTGCTGGTACAGCTGGAGCTGGAACCGCAGATGCTGGCGTATTTTCAATGATTTTAGAATCTGTATCACTTAATGATCCTGTGAAACTTAAGCTTGAAAGTAAAATAAGCGCAATTAAAATAGCAGAAAGTGTCCAAGTACTTTTGTCTAAGAAATCAGTTGTTTTTTGTACTCCACCTAACATTTGTGAACCACCAACATTAGATGATAATCCGCCACCTTTTGGGTTTTGTACCATGATTACTACGATTAATAGGAAACAAACTATAGTTATTAAAACTAAAAAAATTGAAAATGTGCTCATTGTTTAATTATTATTATGTTGTAAAATCTTAATATCCGATATGCGGTCCGCAAAGAAACTACTTTTTTCTGGATATTTCAAAATTAATATTTCATAAGCTTGTATCGCTTTTTGATATTTTTTTTGCTCCAAATAAACTCGCGCTAAGGTCTCTGTCATTAATGCTGAATGATCTGCTGTAGGAAGTTCAATATTCACAGCTGGACTCGTGTTATGCTTTACCGGAGAAATTTTAGGGCTAGTTTCAATGAACTTATCTATTATGGCTAATTTTTTTAATTTTTCGGGATCAGGCGCAGGTTCTTCTGGAATACTTTGCTCAATTTCGTCTCTTTTGATAGGCTCCGTTCTTGAAAGTTGTAACCATTCTTGAAACGAATGTTGCTCTTGTTTTGAAAATTCTAATGGACTTCCAATTTCGAGCTTTTCAATAATGGTTGCTTTTTGCTCTTTGGGTTCGGGAGATGAAGCTTCTTTAATTGAGGTTAAGATTGATCTTTCAACAGGACTCAAAACTGGTGTCGTAATTTCAGGCTGCTTTATTTCTTCACTATCAATAACATTAATGTCTAAGATGGCTTGGAGTTTCTTTTCATACAGGCGTTTGTGTATGGCGACAAAATTTTCGGAAGTGATAAAATCAAAAAGTACCGAACGATCTGTGGTGTGGGCGGCCGTTACTTTTAAAGCGCCATTATATTTAAAGCTGTTTTGACTGTATAGCCCTTTTAGCTGAATGGCTTTCGCACTTTGAAAATAAGGATACGATGCAATCACGTCATCTAACGCTGTGGTTTGCTTCTCAAGGATAGCATCCGGCTTGGTTATTAAATAGGTAAAGTCAGCTAATTCCATTTTTTTTAAATCAAGTTGTATGCTAAGATACAGCTAGTTGGACAAATAATTGTGAGTACTGGTTTGAATTACTTACCATTTAGCCAGCGACTCGTTAAAGATGTCTTGGGTAATACGGTCGAATATTTCTTCTAAAGCAGAATTGAGTGGTGCACCTGTTAATTGTTGTTCAGCAGGATAATCAAAGAAAAAGCTAAACGATTTTTCAAAATCATCTGTTTCTTTTTTCTTGTTTGTAAAACGAACATTTACACGAACGGTCAAGCGGTTTTGTGCAGCTCTTTGGTCAGCCGTGGCAGTCATTGGACTAATTCTGTAATCCACAATTTCACCTTCGTAGGTTAAGTCGGCACCATTCGTTACAAGGTTTAAATTCGTTTGATTCTGAATCAAATCTTGTAATTTTAAGGTAAATGTTCTGTCAATTCCTGGTTCAATTAATTCTGCATTATTTTGAAAAAATCCTACTTGAAAGGTTTTGGCGTCAATGTTACCTGTTCCTGTAAAATTATAAACAGAGCAGCTATTGGTGCTTGCAATCAATATGGCTAAAAAAAAATATTTTATAAATTTCATGTTCTTGAAAGTAATTGGTGAAAATTTAATCTGTTTTTTACAAATCAAATTGCTTAATTTTTCGATATAAAGTGCGCTCCGAAATTCCTAATTCATCAGCAGCAGCTTTTCGTTTTCCTTTATTTTTTTCTAACGATTTTTTTATCATTTCAATTTCCTTTTGCTCCAAGCGTAGGGTTTCTTCTTCCTCGACTGTTTCTGCAAATAGATAATTATCATCGTTTTCTTGATACAATTCTTCTGCAGAAGGCGTAGTGATTAAACCGGTTCTTGGTTCTTCTTCAAAATCTATTTCGCTATCGGTGTCTTTGGTTCCGTAGATTTTCTTGATCAAATGTTGATTCGTTTCTTGGACTTTGGTACTTCCGTTTTGAATTAGTTCAAGGGTGAGTTTTTTGAGATCATTCAAATCGCTTTTCATATCAAAAAGTACTTTGTACAAAATTTCCCTTTCGGTCGAAAAATCGTTTTCACTTTTTTTATCCTTGATTACCGATGGCAAATTACTTCCTTGCTCGGGTAAATACGATTGCAAAGTTGCTGCAGAAATATCACGATTGGTTTCAAGAACTGAAATTTGTTCCGCTACGTTACGCAATTGTCTAATGTTACCGCTCCATCTGAATTTTTGCAGTAACAGCACCGCATTTTCATCTAGTTTTAACGGAGGCATTTTGTATTTGTGTGCAAAATCAGCAACAAATTTTCGGAATAACAAATGAATATCGTCCTTGCGCTCTCGCAAAGGCGGTAAAGTAATGTCTACGGTACTCAAACGATAGTACAAATCTTCTCTAAAGTTTCCTTTTTCGATGGCATCAAACAAATTTACATTGGTGGCAGCCACAATTCGAACATCAGTTTTTTGTACTTGGGATGATCCTACCTTTATAAACTCACCATTTTCAAGCACACGCAATAAGCGTACTTGGGTGGTAAGAGGCAATTCGCCCACTTCGTCAAGAAAAATAGTTCCGCCATCAGCTACCTCAAAATAACCTTCACGTGTGCTTGTAGCACCTGTAAAAGCGCCTTTTTCGTGACCAAATAATTCACTATCAATAGTTCCTTCCGGAATAGCTCCACAGTTTACAGCAATATATTTGCCGTGTTTTCTATGTGATAAGGAGTGAATAATACGAGGCATATTCTCTTTACCAACTCCGCTTTCGCCGGCAACCAATACGGTGATGTCAGTAGGAGCAACCTGAATGGCTTTTTCTATGGCGCGATTGAGCTTGGGATCGTTCCCTATAATCTCAAAGCGCTGTTTTATATTTTGAACTGATTCCATTTGATTTTTGTTTAAAGTTTTTTTGTTTCAAGTTTCAAGCTATCGAGAGAACTTTAAACCTGAAACTTGAAACTAACTTTTCTAATTCATTTCAGAATATCCAACTGCTTCCCCTTTTAAGGTTCCGCTTGTGCAACTTGTAATTTTTACATTAACAAAATCTCCAATCTTGTAATTCTCTTTTGGGAAAACCACTGTAATGCTTTGTGAGTTTCTGCCTGAGAATTCTTCAGTTGATTTTTTAGAAACTTTTTCGACCAAAACTTCTACAATCTGACCGATAAATTCCTCTGAACGAAACCAAGCATGTTTTTGCTGTAAGTCGACAATTTCTTGTAGTCTACGAGCTTTTGTTTCTTCGGGTACATCATCTTCCATTTTTCTTCCGGCAAGTGTTCCCGGACGTTCAGAGTACGAGTACATATAACCAAAATTATATTTCACATAGTCCATTAACGCCAATGTATCTTGATGGTCTTGTTCAGTCTCTGTTGGGAAACCTGCAATCATATCTTGCGAAATTGCGCAGTTTGGAATTACAGTTCTGATTTTATCAATCAAAGTCATGTATTCCTCACGCGTATGCAAACGATTCATTTCTTTTAGAATACGATTACTTCCTGATTGTACTGGTAAGTGAATGTGTTTGCAAATATTTGGGTATTTAGCAATTACTTGTAAAATACTTTCGTGCATGTCCTGCGGGTTCGAGGTTGAAAATCGAATGCGCATTTTAGGAAAAGCAACCGCAACCATTTCAAGCAATTGATCAAAGTCGATCGCAGTAGCTTTTTGCATTTCGCTAGCATTAGCAAAATCCTTTTTCAAGCCGCCACCGTACCACAAATAACTGTCAACATTTTGACCTAACAAAGTAATTTCTTTGTAACCGTTATTCCACAAGTCTTGAATTTCACTCAAGATACTTTGTGGTTCACGGCTGCGTTCGCGACCGCGGGTAAAAGGAACCACACAAAAAGTGCACATATTATCACATCCTCGAGTAATAGAAACCAAAGCAGTTATTCCATTAGTCATTAAACGAACAGGCGATATGTCGCCATAAGTTTCATCCTTTGATAAAATTACATTGATGGCATCACGACCTTCTTCAACTTCGGCTAATAAATTAGGTAAATCTTTATAGGCATCTGGACCAACTACCATGTCAACGATTTTCTCTTCGTCTAAAAATTTTTCTTTCAAACGCTCTGCCATACAACCTAAAACACCAACTTTCATTTTTGGATTAATGCGTTTTACGGCATTGTATTTTTCCAATCTTTTTCGGATGGTTTGTTCTGCTTTGTCGCGAATAGAACATGTATTTATTAAAACTAAATCGGCTTCCTCCAATACTTGGGTAGTATTGTATCCATTTCCGGATAAAATAGAAGCTACAATTTCGCTATCTGAAAAGTTCATAGCGCAACCATAACTCTCGATAAATAGTTTTTTAGTGTTTTCGGGTTTATTTTCTAAAACGAGACTTTCGCCTTGTTTGCTTTCTTCAATTATCTTTTCCATTCCATTTTTTCAAAGTACAAAGATAGAATAATTTGAGTAAATATGACAAGATGTCAGCCTACAAATTAACAATGTTTTGCGTTTTATAATCCAATGCTTCTAGGGTAAATGAAGTTGTTGAAAAAGCCTTGGTTTTGCTCTACTTTTTACTTTGCATGGCGAAATAAGAAATTCTGTTTTATGCCATTACTAAAAATTGGTCGATGGTTATTTTTATAACTAGGGTTAGTGTTTTGCAAGAGCGGCAACAAATGTTACTATTTAAAATGAACCTTAAAAGACTTATTTTCGTAAAACAAGAGGCGGAATTTATTTATTTTCGAAGTGTTTTCCGAGAGATATAAAACAAGGGGTTTCGCTACAAATAATCAATTCAAGTAGGTTTTATTCTATTTTAAAAATCGGCAAAAGCCCGATATATAAAAAAAACTTCTACTTTTGTCCCAGAAAAATAGAGCAATGGCAAAGAATTTAGTTATCGTAGAGTCTCCTGCAAAGGCAAAAACAATCGAAAAATTTCTTGGAAGTGATTATCAGGTAGAGTCCAGTTATGGACATATTGCCGATTTGCCTTCACGAGAAATAGGAGTAGATGTGGAGCAAGGTTTTAAACCAAAGTATGAGGTTTCTGCAGATAAAAAAGCATTGGTTACCAAATTGAGAGGTTTGGCTAAAAAAGCAGAAATGGTATGGCTAGCGAGCGATGAGGATCGCGAGGGTGAGGCTATTTCTTGGCACTTAGCCGAAGAGCTAAATTTGGATATCAAAAAAACCAAACGTATTGTTTTTCATGAGATTACAAAAACGGCCATTTTAAAAGCGATTGACAATCCACGTGAGATTGATTATAATTTAGTAAACGCACAACAAGCCAGACGTGTACTTGACCGATTGGTTGGTTACGAATTATCGCCTGTTTTGTGGAGAAAAATTAAAGGAGGTTTGTCTGCTGGTCGTGTACAATCGGTTTCGGTTCGATTAATTGTTGAACGCGAGCGCGACATTCAAAACTTTAATGCAGTAGCAACTTATTCAGTTGTAGCTGAATTTACTAACGAAGCCGGAAAAGCATTCAAAGCTAAGTTGCCTAAAAATTTTAATACCAAACAAGAAGCAGAAGCTTTTTTAAAAAATAACGTAGGTTCACAATATAAAGTAGGGGAGTTAGAAACAAAACCTACCAAAAAGTCGCCTACGGGTCCGTTTACCACTTCAACTTTACAACAAGAAGCAGCAAGAAAATTGTATTTACCAGTAGGTATTACCATGCAGCTAGCACAACGTTTGTATGAAGCGGGATTAATAACCTATATGAGAACGGATAGCGTTAATTTATCAAAAGAGGCGATGGAAGCAGCTCAGGCTGAAATCATCAAATCCTACGGTAAGGAGTTCTCAAAACCAAGAACTTTCACCAATAAAAGCAAAGGAGCTCAGGAAGCTCACGAGGCTATTCGACCAACGGATATGTCGCGTCATACGGTAGATATTGATCGAGATCAAGCCCGTTTGTACGATTTGATTTGGAAACGAACGCTTGCCTCACAAATGAGTGATGCGCAACTTGAGCGCACCAATGTAAAAATTGAAGCTAATAATCACAGCGAGGTATTCACAGCTTCTGGAGAGGTGTTGCTTTTTGAAGGATTTTTAAAAGTCTATTTAGAAGGCCATGATGATGACGAAGAGGAGCAAGAAGGCATGTTGCCAGCCATGAAAGTGAACGAAAAGTTACAAAATAATTATATCTCCGCTACTGAGCGTTACTCTAGACCTCCAGCTCGTTTCACGGAAGCTTCGTTGGTAAAAAAATTAGAGGAACTTGGTATTGGTAGACCATCTACGTATGCACCAACCATTTCTACTATTATCAACAGAAATTATGTTGAAAAAGGAAATCTTGATGGGCAAGAACGTAAGTATACGCAACTTACTTTGCAAGAAGGAACGGTTGCTGAAAAAATACTAAAAGAAAATACAGGCTCTGATAAAGGAAAATTAGTTCCAACTGATATTGGAACCATTGTTACCGATTTCTTGGTTAAGAATTTTGGAAACATTCTCGATTACAATTTTACTGCCAAAGTAGAGCAAGATTTTGATGAAATAGCCGAAGGAAATATCGTTTGGACGAAAATGATGCAAGAGTTTTACGATCAATTTCATCCAACGGTGAAAGATGTAGAAGCTAATGCAGAACGCGAAAGTGGCGAACGTATTCTAGGAACTGATCCTAAAACAGGTAAACCAGTTTCGGTACGTTTGGGTAAATTTGGCCCAATGGCTCAAATTGGTGCTGCTGATGATGAAGACAAGAAGTTCGCAAGCTTGATGAACGACCAAAATATTGGTAACATCACGCTGGAAGAAACTTTAAACTTGTTCTTATTACCAAAAAACTTAGGTGTTTATAAGGATGAAGAAGTAGAGGTCAGTAATGGCCGTTACGGTCCATACATTCGTCATGGCGCAGCTTTCGTATCTTTGCCAAAAGGCGAAAACCCATTGGATGTTGATTTTGAACGTGCCAAAGAATTAATTGATGAAAAAGCCCTTGCAGATGCTCCAATTGCAGTATACAAAGGCGAAGGTGTTCAAAAAGGTGTGGGTCGATTTGGTGCTTTTATCAAATGGAATGGCCTTTTTATCAATGTGAGCAAGAAATATGATTTTGATAATTTATCTCAAAACGATATTGAAGCCTTGATTGAAGATAAGTTACAAAAAAATATAGATAAAGTACTTCACAATTGGGAAGAAGAAGGGATTTTGGTTGAAAAAGCAAGATGGGGACGCTCTGTTATTACTAAAGGAAAGATAAAAATTGAATTAAGTAAGGATGTTGATGCTTCAAAATTGACTTTGGCCGAAGTACAAGAGATGATCGCAAAGAAAACTCCAGCCAAAAAAGTAGCGGCGAAAAAAGCGCCCGCCAAAAAAGCAACAGCAAAAAAAACAGCGGTAAAAAAGCCAGTAGCAAAAAAATAGAAAATGGAATTTGATTTTTTGAAACCCATAGACTCAGATGTTCTTGATTTTATAGGTAATCTCAAGGCGCAGCAATTAGGGAGTAAGGTTGTTTTACATACCAACGATCAATTTCCGGATTTAGATCAAGTTCAAATTGCCATTTTTGGTGTTTTGGATAATCGAGGCGATCGTAATGCTATTTCTGAGGTAGATGTCAATTCAATTAGGGAACAATTTTATAGTTTGTTTCCGGGAAATTGGGACGCTTCTATCGCTGATTTGGGAGATATTCCCGCAGGAAGTAATGTTTCTGATACTTATTTTGCAGTGAAGCAAATTGCTGCTGAATTAATTAAAAAAAGAATAATACCTATTGTTCTTGGCGGCTCTCAGGACATCACCTATTCTTTGTATCGTGCTTATGATACTTTAGAGCAAATGGTAAATTTGGTTGCCGTTGATGCTAAATTTGATTTCGGTACAGATGAAGAAGATCTTTCTGCTACTTCGTACTTGACCAAAATGATTGTAGAGGAACCTAATAATTTGTTTAATTATTGCAACATCGGATATCAAACTTATTTCAACTCGCAAGAAGAAATTGATTTGATCGAAAAATTGTATTTTGACGCCTACCGATTAGGTGAGGTTTCTAATAATATTGCAATTGCAGAACCTGTTTTTAGAGATGCCGATATGGTTAGCATTGACCTGAATTCGGTTAAATCTTCTGATTCTGGAAATACAATTCGTTTTCAGCCAAATGGTTTTAATGGTAAAGAAATTTGCGCATTAAGCAGGTATGCAGGAATAAGTGACAAAGTATCTTCATTTGGCATCTATAATCATAACAATACTGCTGCCGAAGCAGTACTTGCAGCCCAAGTCGTTTGGTACTTTATCGAAGGGTTTCATTACCGTTCACATGAATATCCGTTTGGGAGCAAAGACAATTATTTGAAATATATTGTTCCTTTAGAAGAGGAGGAACTGGTTTTTTATAAAAGCGATAAAACAGACCGTTGGTGGATAGAAATTCCATTTATTTCAAATGTTAATAATAAATTAAAAAGAAACACGTTATTACCGTGTTCCTACGATGAATACCTACTTGCTTGCAACCAAGAACTGCCTGAAAGGTGGTGGAAAGCACAAAGAAAAAACATCGTTTAGAGCCTTTTAGGACATATTTATGATTTTTTTATAAAAAACAGTTTGTTTGCTACAAAAAAATTGTTTTTGTAAAAAATAATAAATAGGTTTACACACTTAAAAATAATGATTAGATAACCAAATTTATATGAAGAAGTTCATAGCTTTCACAGCGATTATAGCCCTTTTAGTTGGCTGTGGTAAAACAAGCGACAGAGGAGAATTAGTTGGTGTTAATGGAGGGAAATGGCATCCTGAAAAACCTTATGGGATGACTTTGGTGCCAGGAGGATCTTTTATTATGGGTAAATCAGATGCTGATTTAGCAAATGTTGAAGATGCGCCTACCAAGACTGTTACTGTGCGTTCTTTCTATATGGATGAAACGGAAATCACGAATAAAGAATACAGACAGTTTGTAGAGTGGGTTAAAGATTCTACAATGAGAGTTCGTTTAGCTATTATGGCTGATATGAATGGTCAAACAGCAACTGCAAGTACTGGAAGAGGCAAAAATGCTGGGAGCATTGGTGATTTCGCATTCAATGATTCAGATCCTGCAAAAATGACTGCATACGACAAATATATGTATGATAACTATTACAGTATTGGCACAGAGGATGATCAGTACGCTGGTAGAAAATTAAACAGAAAAGTGAAGTTAATTAAGGATACCAAATTATATCCAGATGAATATTACACTGAGGTGATGGATTCTATGTACTTGCCAATCGAAGAATCATATAACGGTTTACGTACCATAGATGTAAATAAATTGAAGTTCCGCTATTCTTGGATGGATATTCAAGCTGCAGCCAAAGCTAAAGTTGGTAGAAGAAAAGATTTCATCAAAACAGAAACAATTAAGGTGTATCCAGATACTACCGTTTGGATCAAAGATTTTGCTTATTCATACAATGAACCAATGCATAACGACTACTTCTGGCACAAAGCCTATGGAGAGTACCCTGTAGTTGGTGTTACTTGGACGCAAGCAAAAGCTTTTTGTGCATGGAGAACTTTGAACAAAAACACATACATAAAATCAAAGAAAAAAGGGCAAGATTTAATCAATTCATTCCGTTTGCCTACAGAGGCTGAGTGGGAGTATTCAGCTAGAGGAGGTCTGGAATCAGCTACATATCCTTGGGGAGGTCCTTACACGAAAAATGATAGAGGATGTTTCTTAGCTAATTTCAAGCCAAACCGTGGTGATTATGCAGCAGATGAAGCTTTATACACAGTAGAAGCCAAATCGTATGAGCCAAACGGATATAATTTATACAATATGGCTGGAAACGTTTCCGAATGGACGGATTCAGCATACGATCCAAACGCTTATGAGTATGTATCTACAATGAACCCAAACGTTTTAGATGCATCCAACAAACGTAAAGTATTACGTGGCGGATCTTGGAAAGATGTTGCTTATTTCCTACAAGTAAGCACAAGGGATTACGAATACGCTGATTCAGCAAGAAGTTATATTGGTTTTAGAACAGTACAAGACTACATGGGACTTCAAACAACTGGAACAGGAAAAAAGAAAAAATAACAAAAACCCAATCTATTAAATTTTAAAACTATTATTATGGCATTACTAGGTAAAAAAGCAATGAACTTCGCTTACGGTATGGGAGCGGCAGTTGTAATCATCGGAGCATTATTTAAAATCACACATATTGAATTCGGTCCTATAACGGGTAACTTGATGTTGACAATTGGACTAGTTGTTGAAGCTGCAATTTTTGCACTTTCAGCTTTCGAACCAGTTGATGATGAATACAAATGGGAAAACGTTTACCCTGAGTTAGTAGGTGGAACGGCAAAACCAGCTGCTAAAAAAACAGAACCAGCAGCGGATACGCAAGGTCTTCTATCTCAAAAATTAGATGCTATGTTGAAAGATGCTAAAATTGACGGTGAGTTAATGGCAAGTTTAGGAAACAGTATCAAAAATTTTGAATCAGCAGCAAAAGGAATTGCTCCTACTGTAGATTCTATTGCTTCTACAAAAAAGTATAGTGAAGAGTTAAGTTTAGCAGCTACTCAAATGGAGTCTCTAAATAGCTTGTACAAAGTACAATTAGAAAGTGCTTCAAAAAATGCACAAATTAATGAGGAAGTTGCAGCAAACAATTTGAAATTGAAAGAGCAAATGCAGTCTTTAACTTCTAATTTATCTTCTTTAAATAGTGTATACGGTGGAATGCTTTCTGCTATGAACAATAAGGGATAATTAGTCAATCGACACATTAACAACAAACTAATTATTTAGAAAATATGGCAGGAGGAAAACTAACCCCTAGACAGAAGATGATTAACCTAATGTATTTGGTTTTCATCGCTATGTTGGCATTAAACATGTCCAAAGAAGTGTTATCTGCTTTTGGATTAATGAATGAAAAATTTGAAGGATCAAATACAGCAGCAGAACAATCTAATGCTCAAATGTTATTGAGTTTAGATGCTAAAGCTGCAGAAGCAGGTGGAGAGTTTAAAGACGCTGCTGCAACTGCTCACAAAGTAGAGACACTTACTAAGAATTTCTACGACTATATTGCAGGTTTAAAAACGGAAGTTTTAACAGGTACTGAAACAAATCCAGATACAGGTAAATTACCTTATGAGGAAATGGATAAAGGAGACAACTTAGATAATTCTTGGTTTAGTCCTGCAGGATATTCTGCAAAAGGTAACGAAGTCGTTAAAACTATTGAGCAGTATAAAAATGATGTTAAGGCAGCTTTAGGTGGAAACAAAAAATTAGCTCCAATTTTAAGTGAAGTAGAGTCAAAATTTGATCTTGCTCCAGTTAAAAACAAAGACGGAATAGCAATAGCATATTTAGATTACCATTTTAAAGGCTTTCCAGCTGTAGCATCGTTAGCAAAGTTATCGGCTTGGCAAAATGATGTTAAAAAAGTAGAAACGGATGTTTATAATACTTTGTTAGGAAAAGCGGCTGTTGCTGCTGCTTCTTATAGTAACTATCAAGCGATTGTTGTTTTAGACAAGAGTGCTTACTTTCAAGGAGAACAAGTTACAGGAAAAGTAGTTTTAGGTCGTTATGACGAAAACACAAAACCAACTTCTTTTTCTGGTCCTGGAAAAATCGTTAACGGACAAGCTGTAATTTCGATGACTGCTGGAAGTGTTGGTGAGCAATCAATCAACGGTAAATTTACTTTCTTAGAAGACGGAAAGAACATTCCATTACCTTTTCAAGGCAAGTATGTTGTGGTTCCTAGACCTAACTCTGCTACTATCTCAGCAGACAAAATGAATGTTGTTTATAGAGGAGTTGTAAACCCAATTTCTATTTCTTTTGCAGGAATTGCGGATAACAATGTTAATGCTTCTGCACCAGGATTGACTAAAGTAGGAAACGGAAAATACAACATGAGCCCACAAGCTGGTAACGAAGTTGTAATCAATGTTTCTGGAAAAATGGCTGATGGTAAAGTAGCGTCTGATAAACGTGTGTTTAGAATCAAAGGTATTCCTGGTCCAACTGGTACTATCCGTGGAGAAATGGGAGTTGTTAAAGGTCCTAAATCAAGTTTAGAAATTTCTACTGTTGGAGCTAAGCTTGTTGATTTTGACTTTGAAGTAGGATTGAGTGTGGTTGGTTTCAACTTAAAAGTTACTGGTCAACCTACCGTAGTTGTTCAAGGAAACAAATTAAACGCACAATGTAAAGCTGTTTTATCAAAAGCTGGACGTGGAGATCAGGTTACAATCTCTGAGATCAAAACAAAATTAGAAGGAGCGGGTAGCTACTTGTTGCCAAGAACTGCACCTGTAATTTATGAAATACAATAATACAACGGTTGCATAAACCAAAGTCAATATTTTATTAGGACAATATTATGAATGTAAGAAATCTTTTTATCGCTATAGTCTCTCTTTCTTGGAGCATTAGTTCCGTAGGGCAGTCGAATTTGCTTAATGCAAAAACTCCAGACCAAATTGGACTAAAAACCGCTGCGCAGTTGGATTCAGATAACGATAAACCACTAGCATACGGTTATGTACATGATCGTGATGTTTTAATGGGTAAAACAACATGGGAAATTATTGATTTAAGTGAAAAGATTAACTTCGCGTTATACTTTCCTATTGATACAGCGAATATTGGTTCTGATAGAAGGTCTTTGTATGATGTTTTGACTAAGGCCATGAAAAATGGTCAGATCACAGAAGTATATACCGATAGCTATTTCAATACTAAAAAATCTCTGCAAGACATTCAGGGTTCCTTAACGCGTATTGATACAACCGATGCGGGTAGAGAGCAATTAAATGCTGGTAATAGAATTTCCGATGAGTATATTATTAGACAAGATTTATCTGCGCAAGATGTAACGCAATACAAAATTAAAGGGTACTGGTATTTTGATAAACGTCAAAGTGAGTTGAAGTATCGTTTGCTGGGTATTTGTCCTGTTACGCCTGATGTATACACAATGAACAGTGATGAAAAAGATTATATTGAGTTGTTTTGGGTATTTTTCCCAGCGGCGCGGGAAGTTTTACATAATGCAAAAGCTTTTAATGACAAAAATTCAGCTATGCCAATTTCGTTCGATCAAATCTTAAACTCACGCCGTTTTAACAGTTTGATTTATAAGGAAGAAAACGTTTATGGAGATCGTGCAATTGAAGAGTATATGAAAGACAATGCTCAAAATCAGTTGTTAGAATCTGAAAGAGTAAAAGATAAGATTAGAAATTTTGAATCGGATATGTGGAACTACTAGTTTCTATAAGATGAAAACAGATAAAACTCTTACCCATGTGGTAGGAGTTTTTTTTGTTTACTAGTGATATTTAAACTGATTTTATATGATTGATTATTTAATAGTTGGTGCTGGCTTGGGTGGACTTTCTTTTGCAGAATGGGCACTTGAAAACAATAAGAGCATTTGTGTAGTGGATAATAGTTCTCAAAATTCTTCCAGAGTAGCCGGTGGTTTGTACAATCCAGTTATTTTAAAGCGGTTCAGTGAAGTTTGGAATGCAAAGGAGCAACTTGAGCATATGAACGCTTTTTACAATAGAATTGAAAAACGATTATCTTTTCAATTTGATTTTAAAAGGCCTATTTTGAGAAAATTTTTCTCTATTGAAGAGCAAAATAATTGGTTTGCTGCTTCAGATAAGGTAAATCTGTCTCCTTTTTTATCGACAACAATAGTTCATGATACGTTTGATGGTATTGAATCTCCTTATGGCTACGGTCAAGTTTTACATACAGGTTATGTTGATACCGCTTTGTTACTTCAGAAATTTAGGGCTTTCCTTTCTGGATCAGGTCAATATCTAGAAAATGATTTTGACTATGATGCTTTGCAACTAACATCCGATGGGGTATGTTATAAAGATATCATCGCTAAACATATTATTTTTGCCGAAGGCTATGGTTTGCATGCTAATCCGTATTTTAATTCACTTCCGCTTGACGGTACCAAAGGCGAACTTTTTATTATCGAAGCACCAGGTTTAAAGTTGGATGTTATTGTCAACACTAGCGTTTTTATTTTACCGCTCGGACAAAACCGTTTTAAAGTAGGAGCTACTTATAACTGGAAAGATAAAACCAATGATACTAGTGAAGAGGGCAAGCAAGAATTGATTGATCGAATACAAGAAATTATCAACTGTGATTTTAAAATAATATCTCATTTTGCAGGAATCAGACCTACTGTTAGAGATAGAAGACCGCTAATTGGAACCCACCAAATACATCGTCAATTACACGTTTTAAATGGTTTAGGAACTAGAGGCGTTATGTTGGGTCCGTCAATGGCTAAGGCCTTGTATGATTTTATCGAGTTTGAAATTGCCTTAGACCCAAGTATTGACTGTTGGCGATTTGAAAAGCGTAAAAAGTAGGGATTTATTTTTTGTTTTGATTAGGGTCATACGAAACAAACATATTGATATAAATGTTTCGAGCCCAGCGTAAAACAAACGGAAATAGTGCTGTTAGTGCAATGATTATAACAACAAATGCCTCTTTTAAATTTGATTTAAAGAAGAAAAAAGAAATGACAAACGCTGCAATACCAATAGCGACATTTAATCCGTAGCTTACGTACATGGCTCCGTAAAAAAAGGATGGCTCTATTTGATATCTCAATCCACAATGACTGCAATTGTCATGCATTTTTAAAACTTGGGTTAAATGCCATGGGTTTTTTTGTAAATACATGCTCTCATTGTGACATTTAGGACAAGTTCCTGTTAAAATGCTATATAATTTGGATCCTTTTTTTAACATTTGCAAAAAATTTAATTTTCCTGATTTTAGTCCTACCAGAAGATAGGCAAATTTAATAAATCACAGAGGAATAAAATCACAATACATGCTTAATATACATAATTTATCGGTTTCTTTTGGTGGCTCTTATTTATTTGAAGAAGTTACTTTTAGACTCGGTGCAGGAGATAGGGTTGGATTAGTTGGAAAAAATGGTGCGGGAAAATCAACCATGTTGAAAATGTTAGCACGTGACTTTGCTCCAGACTCGGGTGTGATATCTCAGGAGAAAGATATCAAAATGGGTTTTTTACGACAAGACATTGATTTTGAGCGTGGACGTACTGTTTTAGAAGAAGCCTACGAAGCGTTTACAGAGATAAAAGCGGTTGAGAAAAAGTTAGCAGAAATCAACCATCTTTTGGTAACAAGAACGGATTACGAAAGCGACGAATACAGCCAAATTATCGAAGATCTTTCTGATTATACGCATCGATTTGAAGTTTTAGGCGGGTACAATTATGTAGGCGACACCGAAAAAATTCTTTTGGGTCTTGGTTTTAAACGAGAAGTTTTTGACAATCAAACTGAAACGTTTTCAGGCGGTTGGAGAATGCGTATTGAGTTGGCCAAATTATTACTGCAATCGAATGACGTTTTATTACTCGATGAGCCTACGAATCACTTAGATATTGAAAGTATCATTTGGTTAGAAAGCTTTTTACGTAATTATCCTGGAGTAGTTGTGATTGTTTCGCACGATAAAATGTTTTTGGATAACGTAACTAACAGAACTATTGAAATTTCATTAGGAAAAGCATACGATTTTAATAAACCGTATTCGCAATATTTAGAGTTGCGTCATGAAATTAGAGAGAAGCAATTAGCAACTCAAAAAAATCAAGCCAAGAAAATTGAAGAGACAGAAAAATTAATCGAAAAGTTTCGCGCCAAAGCATCGAAAGCATCAATGGCACAATCTTTAATCAAAAAATTGGATAAGGTTGAGCGTATTGAGGTAGATGAAGATGATAATTCAGTGATGAATATTTCTTTTCCAGTTTCAAAAGAACCAGGAAGAGTGGTTATTGAGGCTGAAGATGTGACTAAAAGTTATGGCGATACAACGATTTTAAAAGATATAAGTTTACTTGTAGAACGTGGAAGTAAAATTGCTTTTGTGGGACAAAATGGTCAAGGAAAATCGACTTTTATCAAAGCAATTGTTGATGAATTTGAATATCAAGGCTCTATAAAGCTCGGTCATAATGTGCAATTGGGATATTTTGCGCAAAATCAAGCCGAATATTTAGATGGAGAGAAAACCTTGTTACAAACTATGGAGGACGCAGCTGTAGATACCAATCGTATGAAAGTACGAGATATGCTTGGGTCCTTCTTGTTTCGTGGTGATGATGTAGAGAAAAAAGTAAAAGTACTTTCGGGAGGTGAGCGTAACCGTTTAGCATTGTGTAAATTATTGTTACAGCCCATCAACGTTTTGTTAATGGATGAGCCTACCAATCACTTGGATATTAAATCTAAAAATGTTTTAAAAGCAGCCTTGCAAAAATTTGGTGGAACGCTACTTCTAGTTTCTCACGATAGGGACTTTTTACAAGGGATGTCGAATATTGTTTACGAATTCAAAGACCAAAAAATCAAAGAATACTTAGGCGATATCAACTATTTCTTAGAGCAGCGCAACTTAGAAAACATGCGTGAAGTGGAGAAAAAGGACGCGAATAAAACAGCTGCGCCTAAAGAGAGCAATAAAGCTTCGTACGAAGACCAAAAGAAAGGTAAAGCTTTGCAGAACAAACTCAGTAAGGTTGAAAGTCAAATCAAACAATTAGAGCGAGACATTCAAAATGATGATAAAATGCTAACATCCAATTATGACAAACATATTGAGGATGCTAAGTTCTTTACCGCTTACAATAAAAAGAAAGCAGATTTAGACCAACTTTTGTTAGATTGGGAAATCATTCAAGAGGAAATTGATAATTTATAATTCAAGAAAGAGCTTTAAAAAGGCTCTTTTTTTATGAAATAACGCCAATAGATTTCGAATGCGCAATGGCTTCACTACTGTCTTTAAAATAGCAAATACGAACATTTAATGATGCGATATTCTCGAGGGTTGTCTCTATTTTCTTTTTTGGAGAAGGGCCGGTTTGTCTAATGTAAACGGCTTTTACGGTTACTGGGAATATTTTACAAATTGCTTCGTATAAAAAAGCATCTTGCTGTGAATCATCACCAAGCAAAACATATTCAAGGTTAGGATAAAACTCAAGGATATGTTTGATTTTTTCAAATTTATGATTGTGATTGCCTCTCCCTGTCGAAAAGAAATCCAAAAGACTGGTTTTGATATCCTTAAGTAACAAAACTGCTTTGGGTAACTGATGCATTTCAGTAAACTTGGTTATAAACCGATATAGATTCCACTCGCTACTTGAGACATAAAAAAACACGTTGTATTCTTCGCTTTGCGATCGACCGGCTGTACTAAGCGCCTGGTAATGGGTTACAACATCATCGTATACTGTGCGTTTATTGATGTTTTTAAAAAGTAGTTCGTAGAGTTTTTTTAACGGATTAAAAGTGTGCGATACTAAAAAAGTATCATCAATATCAGATATTATTCCAAGATTGCCTTTGTGAGGTCGAATAAAGGAGCCTTTTTCCCAAATACTTTTTTGTTTGTAGGGAGTGCTTACTTTGTATTCGTTCCAACCGTACTGCATTTCTGTATCCATTGGTATACAAAACTTAAAGTAGCCATCGTCTAATGTTTTAGTATGTATGTTTAGGCCTTTGTATTGCAAATAGACATCGGCATTGGATAAAGTTTTTATTTGAAAAAGCTTGATGATAGAGCTGGCATTTTTTAGATTCTTCTTTTGGAAATTATATTCTTCGACGGAAGAGGGTTTAAAAACATGTCCCATCACAATCAATTCTTGGTCATTTGCATAGCCGCGATATAATTTTAGAATTGGTTTCATATATTTTGGTACTTTTGATAGGGTCAAATTAGAGATTTTTAAGTAATAAACATAATGAAAGTGGAAAAGAATATATTGCTAGTCGTAAATCCTATTTCAGGTGATATTGACAAGGTAGAAATTACAACCTTAGTTTCTGAATTTGCCGCAAATCTAGGAGTGAATCTTGAGGTGTATACCACAACTGGAGAAGATGATATTGAAAACATCAAAACCTTGTATGACAAATCTCTTTTCGAACGCATACTAGTTGCCGGTGGAGATGGTACAATTAAGATGGTGGCAGAGGCAATGGAGGAGCATGATGTTATCTTGGGTATTTTGCCAGCAGGTTCTGCAAATGGTTTGGCAGTCGATTTAAATTTACCATCTACTATCGAAGAGAATCTTGAAATTGCATTTTCTAACGAGGCGAAAGCCATTGACATGATTGAGATAAACGGTAAAAAAAGCATTCATTTGAGTGATATTGGTTTGAATGCTGATTTAGTGAAAAATTATGAAAACGGAAGTATTCGAGGTAAAATAGGATACATGTTGCAAACCGTTTCGACACTAATTGATTTAGAGCCTCCTTTTTTTGCAACCATTAGAGGAGATTTTCCGACTGTTGCTTGTGAGGCGCGCATGATTGTTATTGCCAATTCGCAAAAATATGGAACAGGTGTAACGATTAATCCATTGGGACTAATGGATGATGGATTGTTTGAACTCGTTATTTTAAAAAATATGGATCTAGTGCTTTTTGGTAAAATTATCACCGGAAACATGCCAATAGATGATGAAGATATTGAGATTATTTCGGCAAAAAAAGCAACAATAACGACTCAACAACCAGTTAATTTTCAAATTGATGGCGAATATTGTGGGAAGCAAACTAAGCTCGATATTGCTATTTTACACCAACAAATAAAAGTTGCAGTTCCTGTTTTTGATAATACTATTTAAAAGGATTTCGCTCTTGCCAAATAGTTTCAGGTTCTAAATAGGGAAACAATAAGGGCATGAATCGATTAATCAAAGGGTTGCTATGTCGCATCAAACCTTGCATTTCAACAGGAATAGCACCAACTGAGCTTTTAATTTCGAGCGCCGTTCTGGCAAAAACAATTTCGTTAAATCCTTTGTTGATTGAATAGGCAATCATATCGTATAACATATTCAAATACAACATTTTTTCTCGTTGTAGCAAATCATCGTAACCCAAAAAATAGGTTTCCATAGTGTTGCCGTTTTTTAATAAAGTGTTAAACCCAATTAAGTTATCATCAATAAAGTATCCGTAAAATAAAAACTGATCTCTGAGAATTTCTTTTAGCTTTTTGAAATGATTTTTGGCTAGAAAAAAGGTGTTAAAAGGAGCATTTTCCGCAACGTGTAAATACAATTCGTAAATACGCTCTTCAAAGTGAATGATATCTTCTAAATGTAATTTTCGTTTTTCTATTCCTGCTGCTTTTTTGCGAGCTCTTTTATATTGGTCTCTGTATTTTTTTGACAAAGCATCAATGTAGTCTTGCTCTTTTTTCCAGGATTCTTTAATAAAAAATAACATGGAAGGCTGGGTGCTAAATCGATAGTAATTTTTATGTGAAGGGAGTTCAAAATCATTAATCTCCTTCTTCTCAAAATCCTTGTAAGTACTGATGTGTACTTTTTTTCCTGATGACTTATATTTTTTTTCTAATGCTTTACTCGCTTGCTGAATGCATTGCAAAGCTGTGTCTTTAGGAGTATCATTGGCGAAAGCCATAGCATTTTGACCAGTAAGCATATTGTTACCAATAACTAATACGTGGGCTCCAAAATTTTTAAAGGCAAAGTTACGGATGTTTGTTTTCAATGATTTATCGCGAGCTCCGTAGGATGGTACTTGGTTTAAATCTAAAAATTGAGCAAGTGCAATTCCTTTTAATTGGTTTTCCTGATAAATTCCAATAAAATGGCAATCCATATTTCCGGGTGCTGATTCCTCTAATATTTGAAGGTAATTACGAGTAAGAAAAAGATTGGTCACAGCAATAGCATCCCACTCTAGAGGAAGTGCAATAGCTGAAGTAAATAATTGAAATGAAAACGATGAGGTCAATCGGCTTTTTTAATTTTGCTCAAAATTAAGTAATAATCTTAATGTTTTTTATCTTCTTGATTAAATAGCTATCTTTATGATGATAAAAAGATAAAAAAATGAAAAAATTAACTCCAGATGTCCTTCAGTCTGCATTAGAAAAGCTTAATGGTTGGGAATTGAATAACGATCGTATTTGCAAAGACTTTATTTTTTCTGATTTTAGACAAGCGTTTGCTTTTATGGTTCAAGTGGCGCTGCTGTGTGAAAAACAGAATCATCATCCTGATTGGTCAAATACTTATAATAAAGTTTCAATTGCCTTAACAACTCACGATCTTAATGGAGTTACTGATTTAGACCTGCAAATTGCACAAGCAATTGAAACAATAAAGTAATAAAATTTAATATTTTAAAGATAGCTACAAACAGTATCGATTATTGCCAAGCGCAAATAATGCCACCCATTATCATGAATGATACTATCCAATATCCGCTGACAACAGCTATATAAGTAAAACTACGTTTTTCGTGTAAAGCGGTCGTGCCTATTATGGGTAAAACCAAGAAAAGTCCCGATAAGAAGCCATGAAGAGCGCCATGCTTAAAAGTTCGAAAGGCTGTTCCGTAATCATCCATAAAATCTCCATAAGATGGTTTAGCTACTGCTGGGTCACCACCAATCATTCCTAATGCACCAAATTGATGAATAGTAAGTGATTGCATTAAAAAACTAATCATTAGTGCATAAATAATTGACACACCAAATAAAACAAAGAAATTAGTTTGTTGAAGTTGCCCCAATGTTAGTCCTGTTTCTTTCATCCATCGTGTACCAAAAACTCTTGGGTGGTACCAAATAGATCCTACCGCAAATGTTGATAAAGCGGCTACAAGTAGCGCTAAAAAATTGATTTCCATAATTTTAGTTTTTAAGTTGTTAAAACAAATATAGTAAAAGCAATTGAGACTATTTTGCGAACAACTTGTAAGGTATATCAGTAAAAAATTTGATAAACAATGTCGTTCGTCGATTTTATTTGCTGGTAAACCCGTTTAAGTGTACATTTACATCGTTAAATCAAACATTTTAGCGCATGAAAACTAAAACTACTCTATTGCTTACATTATTTTGTGCATTTTCAATGCTAGCTGCCGTTTCTCCAAGCGAAAAAGAAGCACTTGTGAAATTGTATGAGTCTACTAATGGTAAACAATGGAAAGTAAAATGGGATTTAACAGCTCCAGTTTCTACATGGTTTGGAGTAAAGTTGTTTAATGATAAAGTGGTAGCAATTCAATTGGCAGATAACAATTTGATTGGAGAATTACCAGCTGAGATCAGTAATCTGGAAAGTTTACAAGAGTTAGATTTACATAAAAATCAAATTTCAGGTAGTATTCCTGCCGCTGTAGGAGAGCTAAAACAAATGCAATTATTGAATCTTTCTTTCAACAAACTGCAAGGGTCAATTCCAAATGCAATTTGTGAATTAAATAATTTAAAGAAATTAGAATTGTACATGAATGGTTTGTCGGGTGAATTGCCTGAAGCTATTGGTGCTTTAAGTCAATTAGAGGTGCTTTCTCTTTTTAATAATGAATTAGAAGGTGAGATACCAGCATCACTATACGAAATCAAAAACCTAAAAGCGTTGTTGTTAAATAGTAACCGTTTAGTTGGTGCTTTAGACAGAAAAGTTGAGCAATTAACAGCATTAGAAAATTTAAGTTTGTTTGATAATAAAATGGTCGGTCAAGTTCCTTTTGAATTGGAAAAATTGAATAATTTGAAAGAAATGAATATTTCTTATAACCGTTTTAATGGTTTAGTTTCAAGAAATCTAGCTGTTTTAGATACTTTAAACATGACTATGTTAAATGATAAAGGTGTAGCAACTTTATTAGAGTTGAGTACCTCTCGTAATACTGCAATCGCAGCCGAAGATTAACATTAGCAATAGAAATCATATTTAGTTGTTTTTAATAAACGTAGTACGTTACAACCTGCAAAGTAAAATTTGCAGGTTTTTTTTGCTGTTGCATTTCTTACTTTGACCAAATATATTCACTTTGTAAATCGTTTCATCTCCCTCATGTCACTTTATTGCTTCAATGATCTATTACAGGCAGATTTGAAAAATAAATAGAGTGCAACTTGTCTCGCTCAATCTCTGTTAAAAATACTTTTATTATCTTTGGTGCTTACCATTTGGTAATCAAGATGTAGTATATTGTCCGTTTTTAATGCAGTTGTCATGATGAAAAAAAAACCTGTTTCGATTAAATCCATAGCTGAACATCTTAAAATTTCAGTGACAACGGTTTCTTTCGTCTTGAATGGAAAAGGGAAGGAGAAACACATTTCTGATTTACTTATTCAGAAAGTATTGAATTACGCCAAAGAGGTAAATTATACACCAAATCAAATAGCGCAAAGTCTTCGTACCGGAAAATCAAATATTTTAGTGTTCATGGTTGAAGATATTTCGAATAGCTTTTTCTCTAAGTTAGCTCGTATAATCGAGGATATTGCATACAGTAAAGGCTATAAAGTTATTTTTTGTAGCAACGAAAACAATGATGAAAAATCGATCGAGCTTATTCGTCTTTTTAAATTCAGACAAGTAGACGGTTTTATCATTGTGCCATCTCCCGGAATTAAAAGTGTAATTCAAGAATTGATCGACGAAAATATACCAGTAGTTTTGCTTGATCGTTATTTTTCTGACTTAGATTGTAACAGCGTTGTGGTGGATAATGAACAAGCTACGTACAATGCAATTCAACATTTAATCGATAATAACTTTAAGAGTATTGGTTTTATTACAACAGATTCTACTCAAACCCAAATGACTGATCGTCGTGGAGGTTATGAAAGAGCGATTACTGAGGCTGGTTTAGTGTCCAATATATTAGTGATACCGTACGTTGAATCAAGCGCAGGAACATCAAGGGAATCGATTAAAAAATTTATTATTGAAGTCGAAAATAGAGACGCTGTATTTTTTGCTACTAACTATTTAGCTCAAACAGGATTAAAAGTACTTAAGAAAAATGCACCTCATTTAATTACTAAATTGGGGATGTTTACTTTTGATGATAATGAATTTTTCAAAATTCATACACCTACCATTTCAGCTGTTTCTCAGCCCATGGTCGAAATAAGTACCGAAGTAATGAAAATACTTTTACCATTGTTGCAGCGCAAAGAGGCTAATGAAAACCCTAAACGAATTGTGCTACAAGGAAAATTGAAAATTAGAGAGTCCTCTTTGGCAGCCTCTAACTAGCAACTAGGTTCACGCTTTAAACCTTATATTTAGCTCTTTTTATTTTTACTATCCTTTATCCTGTACGTAAAGAACAGTACAATCTATTTTTTTTAATCCTGCCTAACGGTTATAGACAACTGTTTTACATCTTGATATTTCACTTGTATTTAAAAAATATTTTTTTTGTCTGATAAACCATAGGTTATAACATTTTTTGAATTCAATCTTTTAAGATTCAAGTATTAGCCGTGTTACCAATTGGAGTTGCATTTTCATTATCAAATAACAATTGTCTTTTTTGAATGAAATATAAATTAAGAAGCTGGATAATGTTTTTTTGGCAGAAGAATTCCGAAAAATCTATATTTACCACAGTTATCTATTCGATTTTTAAATGATGCGAGTTACTTTGTAGTCGATAGAATACTGACTACTTATAAAAACACTAATGATGTTTTTAAGATTTGTGCCAAAAACATAATGGACCAATTATGGCGCTGTAATTTAAATGATACTCTGCCAATAGCTAAAGCCGTTACAATTCCGAAAACAGGACTTTAGCAGTATAAAGAATTAAAAGATAGTGCAGTAAATAATTATTTTCACCTTGACGGTTTATTTAGGAATAGGAAAAGGGAATAGGGTTATAGCTACAAGCAGGAATAACGGAATTGGCAGAACTGAGTAATGAAGCGGCTCAAAAGATGTGTCAAAAATTTACACTCAATTTAAGTTTATTTTTAACGCCTTTTCTGCGTAATTTTGCCGAAGTATATCAGTGTCGATAGGAAATTTACAAATAGTGAATGAATATTTCTGACTGCTTTAAAACAATAATTTGCTAATTTGGGATTAAAGATGCCTTTAGCAATTTTAGAAAACGCCGAAGCAACTGATATATTGGAGGCAGCTTATTTTTACAATGAGGTTTTTTGAAAAAAAATAAAGGAGGAACTGCCTCATTTTTAATTTAATTATTTAAAAAATGCAATTACAGTTATCAAAGGATTTAGATAAATCAGTTGTTTTTGATGAGATCAGAAATCAATTAGAAACGGCAAACTACACTATCGAAAATGAAGATCAAACTAGGCCTTGGGGTGGTTTTTTTGTGATTAATGAAGAGGTTACGAATGCTTTTGCGGCAAATTTTTTTCCTAATCTTGATTCAGAGTTAGAAGATGTTGCAGCAAAGCGTAGCCCAAAAATTTTGGTAGTAGCTCCGTCATGTAGACTTTCTTGGCAGTATCATTTCAGAAGGTCTGAAGTGTGGAAAGTAGTCAACGGACCTGTAGGTGTAAAAATAAGTGACACCGATGAAGAAGGAGATTTGAAAGTACTCGAAACGGGTGATTTTATCAAAATGAATACGGGAGAACGTCATCGATTGATAGGTTTGAATACTTGGGGTGTTGTAGCCGAAATTTGGCAGCATACTGATCCTGATCATCCTTCAGACGAAGAGGATATTGTCAGGTTGCAGGATGATTTTGGTAGATAATTTTCAGGATGATTCTTTTCAACAAAGGAAGCCAAATACAAAAAAAAAAGTAAAGTCTAAAAGGTTTATTGCAAATGCAATAGACCTTTTTTTATAGAATTTAGTCAGGGTATTTTAACGAATATTTTTAGGTATCGCAATCAAAGATTTGTTTTTTTGGTAGATAAACGCAGAAAAAGTATTTTTCTAAAATTTTATTTGGTTTATTGTAATCCGTTCATTTTTTTTAGACTTAAATAACTTTTATAGTCATTTGCTCGGTGAATTGAGTAATTCAATTGCTTTTTTGAATATCTACGTAATTATTCCTCCTTCGTTTATTTTTTTGGCTTGCTAACAATGAAATGTTTTTTACGTTCTATGGCTTTTTTAATGAATAATTTTTCAAAATTTTGATGTTCCTCAATCCAAATCTTATGAAGCCATTTTGAAAGAGAAATTTAGCAAAAAATATTTTTTAAACTAAAACGTATTAGTATTTTTGTGAATAAGGAATCTAATATCGCCTTTATTTTCTTTCAGTTTACCAAAATCCATGTTAAAAATTACTGTTTGGTGGGCCAACAGTCTAGATTAGTGAAATTGTATATAAGCAAACAACTTAAAAATAAATGTAACTACAATCATCTAAAGTTGGTTTTGCAGGAGCAGTTTGAACACAAACAACAGATTTAGATTTAGAAGGAAACTGTTTTATAGGTTATTTTCGAAAGCTTGGTAAAAGATATTTTTAGAAATTCCGAAGTCAGAAAAGGAATAATTAACGCAATTAATAATTAAGTTTTGAGTGTAAAAATAAATAGAATTCGGTTCGTGTTTTTGAGTCTGTTTTTCATAGTTTCAGGTAAAGCGCAAGAACTGATGGTTACAGAAGTTAGGCAAGCCGTTGATTGGGTGAACCCGCTAATTGGTACCGATTCAGATTACGGAATTTCGAATGGGAACACCTATCCCGCCATAGCAATGCCATGGGGAATGAACTTTTGGACACCACAAACGGGAAAAATGGGCGATGGTTGGGCATATACCTATAAAGCAAACCGCATTAAAGGTTTTAAGCAAACCCATCAACCTTCTCCGTGGATGAACGATTACGGTCAGTTTTCGATAATGCCTATCACCGGTGAGCTAAAATTTAAGGAAGAGGAACGCCAAAGTTGGTTTTCACATAAAGCAGAAACTGTAACACCATACTACTATAGTGTGTATTTGGCTGATCATAACGTTACAACCGAGATTACACCTACTGAAAGAGCCGCTCGTTTTCGGTTCACTTTTCCTGAAACCAATAAAGCTTACATAGTTATTGATGCCTTTGACAAAGGATCTTATGTGAAAATAATTCCTTCTGAAAGAAAAATTATTGGCTATACCACAAAAAACAGTGGTGGTGTGCCTCAAAATTTTAAAAATTATTTTGTGCTTGTTTTTGATAAAGATTTTGAGACAAACGCAACTTTTAATGGCGATGTTTTAGAAAATGCTTTAGAAATGCAAGCCAACCATGCCGGAGTAGTTGTCGGTTTTAAAACTAAAAATGGCGAAATAGTGAATGCTCAAGTAGCCTCTTCTTTTATTAGTTTTGAACAAGCGGAACTGAATTTAAATGAAATCGGTACCGATACTTTTGACCAACTAAAAGCCAAAGGAAAAGCCATTTGGAACAAAGAGCTAAACCGTATAAAAGTAGAAGGTGGAACGACTGACCAAATGGGAACTTTTTATTCCTCATTGTATCGCTCGCTTCTTTTTCCAAGAAAATTCTATGAGTTTGACAAAAACAAAAATGTAGTTCATTACAGCCCTTACAACGGTCAAGTACTACCTGGTTATATGTTTGTTGACACTGGGTTTTGGGATACTTTTAGGGCTTTATACCCATTTTTAAACTTGATGTATCCTGATCTGAATGCTAAGATGCAAGAAGGCTTATCGAATGCTTATAAAGAAAGCGGTTGGTTACCAGAATGGTCAAGTCCTGGTTTACGCGATATCATGGTGGGTAATAATTCGGCTTCTATTGTATCTGAGGCGTATTTAAAGAGCGGAAAAAATTCAAAATACGACATCGAAAATTTATACAAAGCTTTAATTCATGGCGCCAATAATGCAGGTCCTTTGAGAGCTGTAGGTAGAGCGGGAGTAGATTATTACAATACTTTGGGGTATGTGCCACAAGACGCAGTTGATGAAAGTGCAGCTCGAACTCTGGAATATGCTTACGATGATTTTGCGATTTATCAATTGGCGAAAGCCTTGAAAAAGCCAAAATCCGAAATCGATTTGTATAAAAAACGAAGTTTAAATTATAAAAATCTCTTTGATCCTTCTTATAATTTAATGCGACCAAAAAACAAGGATGGTAAATTTATTACGCCTTTTGATCCCTTTCTGTGGTTTAATGGTTTTACCGAAGGGAACAGCTGGCATTACTCGTGGTCCGTTTTTCATGATGTGCAAGGTTTGATGGATTTAATGGGCGGACAAAAAATATTTGTATCGCAGTTAGATAAAGTTTTTTCTGCTCCACCTGTTTTTGCAACGGGCAATTTTAAAGGAGGTGTAATCCATGAAATGAGAGAAATGCAAATTGCTAATATGGGACAATATGCTCACGGAAATCAACCCATTCAGCACATGATTTATTTGTACAATTACGCCAATGAGCCATGGAAAACGCAGTACTGGGCGCGTGAAACGATGAACAGAATGTATCACGCCACTCCCGATGGGTACTGTGGTGACGAGGATAATGGGCAAACCTCGGCTTGGTATGTTTTTTCGGCTCTCGGATTTTATCCTGTGACTCCAGCATCTGATCAATATGTTTTGGGGGCTCCATTGTTTAAAAAGGCAACTATTCAGCTAGAAAACGGTAAGACAATTCAAATTAATGCTCCAGCAAATACTGTTGATAATAGGTACATCCAATCATTGCAATTCAATGGTAAATCTTATTCTAAAAACTGGATCAGTCATTCTGAGTTAATGAAAGGTGCTACTTTAAAAATTGAAATGTCGGCTACACCTAATCTGAAAAGAGGTATTAAAAAAGAAGACGTTCCCTTTTCACTAACTAACGAAAACTAAAGGTAATTTTACTATTACAGTTGGGATCAATATTGGATTGTGGTTTCTATTTATTATTTTGTTTATAAAAAATGATCAGTGCAAACAATTCAAATTAGTCTTTAGATAAGTTGTAATAATAATCAAGATTTTTTAGGTAGTATTAAATTGCCAGGGTACACGTTTTACTTAATTTTAGAGCTACAAAATAAATATGCTACCTTACGACATGATTAAAAAACAAATTTTCGCAATCTTTTTCCTTTTTACAGTCTCCATTTTATGGGCTCAAAAAACAGAATACGCTACGGTTAGTAACGTTTCTTATTATGATATTACTAACTCAAAGACCGATGAGTACATAAAAGAGCGCTGCGTTTTGGATGTTTATTATCCAAAAAATAATAAAGGTTTCGCTTCGGTAATTTGGTTTCATGGTGGCGGACTTTCAGGCGGAAACAAAGAGCTCCCGGACGGACTAAAAGACAAAGGTTTTGCAGTGATTTCTGTTAATTATCGGTTGTCACCAAAGGTAAAAGTCGAAAAATGTATTGAAGATGCTGCTGCTGCGGTAGCATGGACGTTTCAAAATATCGAAAAGTACGGTGGAAATAAGTCGTTAATTTTTGTATCTGGACACTCCGCAGGTGGTTACTTGGCCCTGATGGTTGGTATGGATAAAAAATGGTTGCAGGCAAAAAATACCGATGCGAATACAATTGCAGGTTTAATTCCGTTAAGTCCGCAAGTAATTACTCATTATGAATTGCGTAAAGAACGCGGAATTCCAGACACCCAACCTGTCGTTGACGCATTTGCTCCCTTGTATCATGTGCGTGCTGATGCACCACCGTTATTACTCATTACGGGCGATAGAGAGCTAGAAATGTTAGGACGTTATGAAGAGAATGCTTATTTCATGCGAATGATGAAAGTTGTTGGTCATAAAGCTACAACGCTCTATGAAATTCAAGGTTTCGGGCATAATATGGTAGAGCCTGCTTTGCCATTATTGGTCAATCAAGTGAGGAAAATAACCGCTGAGAAATTGAAATTTTCAAAGTAATTTTTAGTATTTAAAAATAGTATTTTCAATTTTTAAAAATACCTCCGCTCTCTAAAGGTTGTCTTATCAAAAGCTATGCGAATGTCACTCCCAATCTGCACTAAGCATCATTAAATCTAATGTAACCGTAGATTCACGGATTAAATAATGAAATAATCTGCGAATTTGCGGTGAGAAAATATTTTAATTGGCACGAAGTCGGAGACATTCGCGAAGTAAGGTCTTTCGAATTACTCTTTTCAAAAGCTATGCGAACGTCTCTGACTTCGCATGCGGAAACTGAGTTAAATCTTAAATAACCGCAGATTCGCAGATTAAATTATATCATAATCTGCGAATTTGCGTTGAAAAAATATTTTAAATGGTGCGCAGTCGGAGACATTCGCGAAGTAATGCCTCTCAAATTGGTCTCTACAATCTGAGCCAATCTTCATTAAAACTAAGATAAACAAAAAAAGCTTCAGAGATTTCTCTAAAACTTTCCTAGTAGTGAGAATAGTACTCGAATCTGTGTCCATCGTGGTGGATATGAGCCCGACGCGCTGCCTACTCCTCTATCCCGCGTTGTTTCGGGTGCAACGGTAGTTATAAATTTGATAAATACAATTTTATTTTTCTAAAATCTCTGGTGATTATTTAAACTATTGTTAATAAAGCGGTTGTGTTTTTATTGAATGTCTTTTGGTAAAGAAAATCATATAACAATAAACTATTATTGTGTAACTACAATTAGTGAACTTGAAGCATCTTTGTAAAGCGCTATGCAAAAATTAAAAGTTAAGTTTTGGGAGCGTTTTTACTCAATAGACTATTTAATATTGGTGGTGAAAGACCACAAGTATAATTTCTATTTTGTTGATTTTACTAATTTGAAATAAATAAGATTATGAATTTAAAGAGAATTTTTGGAGGAATGTTAACTGTTCTTGGAATTGCAGGTTTAGTCTATACTGCCATTGTTTTCACCAATACATCAGGTGAAACAAAAGATATTAAGTCGTTAATTGTATATGGTGTTTTAGGATTTGTCTTTTTTTTGACCGGAATTGGTTTGGTAAAAAACACCAAGGATGAAGCTTAGCATTAATTTGACTTCTAAATTCTGGTATTTTAGACTTTACGGGCACGTTTCAAAATTTTAAAGTTTGATAGGCAATTACGGTGAGGGAATATTTTGTATTTCCTTGTTTTAGCTCCGCTCTCCAAAGATTGTCTTGTTAAAAGCTATGCGAACGTCTCCGACTTCGCATGCGGAGTTGAGCTTTAAAAAATCAAAGATAACCGCAGATTAAATATTATCATAATCTGCGAATTTGCGGTAAAAAAATATTTTAAATGGCGCGAAGTCGGAGACATTCGCGAAGCAAGGTCTTTCAAATTGGTCTCCACATTCTTAGCCAATCTTTATTATATCCAAGATAAACAAAAAAAGCTTCATATTTCTCTGAAGCTTTTCTAGTAGCGGTAAATGGTGAAATAGCTACCAATTTTTTTTTTACGAAATGTTTTTCAAGAAGTGTAAAAGTTTTATTTCCTTTTGAATGAATCTTATCATAAAAAATGCAAATAGAAATAAAAAAATATATCCGCTTAATAAAATGTAAAGGTAAAAGCCTCTTGAGAAAATATTTTTAAAGACAGGTAAAAGCAATGTAAATCCAGCAGTATACGTGAGGTAAATAATAGGAGTAAGGATGTAATGTATTTTTTTTCTCCAAGTATAAAACTGATGTGCTAGTTTACTGTATTCTATTAATGTGAGATCAGTATTTAAATTGGCTAGCTTTTTTACACTGATCCATTCTAAGGCTACGCGGCTCACAAGCATGACAATCATAATGCACAAGCCGATACTAAACTGTATGTTTCTGTAAGCACCTGACCAGATATAATAGGAGATTAATATTATAGAAGTCAAGCTCAAAATTACTTTGGTCCACAAATGACTACGTTTAATTTTTTTAGTATGTGACTCTGCTTTTTTTATAATTTCGGCCGCAGTTGGTTGTGATTCAGATGCTGTCTGCTGGTCCCAGATATTTTGTAATTCTTCAAATGTTTTCATTTTGTACACATTGAGTTAAACTTTTTTTGATTCTATGAATTTTAACACGAAGGGTTTCTTCGGTTATCCCGATTACTTCTGATATTTCCTGATATTCTAAACCGTCTAAAGTCATCAGGATGATCATCTTGTTCGTTTCTTCCAATTTTTGTATGCATTGATACATTTGTCTAAGCTGCTCATCTTTTTCGCTCGAATAAGTTTCTGCAACAATCTGAGGCAGAATATCGGTCCTAAATTCTTTCTTGGTAGATGATTTTCTCAAATAAAGAAGACAAGTGTTTACTGCAATTCTGTAAATCCAAGTGCTGATACTTGATTCATTTCTAAAAGTGTCTAATTTCTCCCAGACTTTGATGAAGATTTCCTGAGTTGCATCAGAGGCCAATGCTGTATCACCACAAAAATAACCTTTGCACAAACGAAACACTTTATTGTAATGCTTGTAATAAATCTCGTCGAATAGTTCTTTTTTAGCCACCTTATTTTAATTCAAGTTTTACTTTATTCATAAACCATTCTGGTTGATCGTACATAACAAAATGAGCGGAGTTTGCTGCATACTCCATTTTAACAGAAGGCAGGTTTTCATATTGGGCTTTATAGGTGTTTTGTACTGTGGTAAGATCTGGATTTGAAGCAGCTAAAATTACAACAGGAATTTTAATTTTAGACATTTCTTTGCGCAGGTCTAAATTAAGCATGTCAATATAACCGTGAACGTAAGTTTTTCTATCTACAAGGCGCATCCATTCATTGATTGTTTTTTGTTTTTCTTTGTTCATACACATAAAAGAAGTTGACTGCGAATTCATTCCGTCAAACGCTTTTTGGTCCATAGTCATCATCATTTTACTTTGCGGATTGTCGTATGGAATAATTTCTCCTTTGTAGTTAGGTATCATTAAAGCGGCAGTTGCGGGTAAAGCATCAACGATAATTAATTTTTTGAACAAATTAGTTTCCTGAGAGGCTAACCACAAACTTAAAGTACCTCCTAAACTATGACCAATTAATGTAGCATTCTTAAGTTTTTTTGTTTTTACATAGGAAATTACATGATCTTTGATGGTTGCCAACCAAGGAGTTTCAATCGGAGGGACATTCCCAAATCCCGCAAAAGTAAAAATATGGCATTCGTTATTTTTAGAAAGTTCCGCCACTGTTTCATTCCAAACTTCACCGGTACAACCAAAACCAGGAAATAATAAAACTGGAGCTCCTTTTCCTTTTACCTCTACTTTGAAGGCAGTTTGAGCAAAAACAGATTTTGAGACCAAAAGGAAAAATGCAATAATTAAAATAGATTTCGTTTTCATAAGATGTATTTTTTTAGAGTTTACCTTTTGATACAGTACTATATTAATTGTTACCTCAAAAAAGCATTTTTTTTAATTTTTTTTTTTTCGAGAATCAATTTTTGGGTTTAAGGTTCAGTAAATGATAGTGATTGAGGTTTTTTTAAAAGCAAAAAACACCAGCTTTTTCAAATGGTGTTTTCTCAATAGTTCCCGCTCTCTCAGAAAAGTATCTTTACAAAGCTGTGCGAATGTCTCCGACTTCGCACCCGCAATATGGATAAGCTTTATTAAATCTATGATAACCGCAGATTCACAGATTAAATAATATCATAATTTGCGAATTTGCGGTAAAAAAATATTTTAAATGGTGCGAAGTCGGAGACATTCGCGAGGTAAGGTAGTTCAATTTGGTCTCTACAATCTGAATAAAGCTAAGATAAACAAAAAAGCTTTAGATTTCTCTGAAGCTTTTCTAGTAGTCCGCCGTGGCGGAGATTCGAACCTGTGTCCGCCGCGGCGGATAAGAGCCCGACGAGTTTTTATTTTAGAATTAAGTTTTTAATAAACTCTCTTCCAATTCCTGACTTTAAATATTTTTCTCTTTTCATGGCTTCAGCTTTAGAAGAGAAAAATTCAACATAAATTACAGTCCAAGGTCTAAATTTCAAGGTGTGTCCTTTGGTGCCTAAAACGTTATGTGATTTGAATCGCTCAATGAGGTTCGATGTAAATCCAGTATAATTTTTATTGAATTTTTCAGAATATAAAATGTAAACTACAAATTCATCCATGATAGAAAGTTTTTAAAAACAAAAAAAAACATCAGCTTTCTCTGAATTTTTTTTGAGTCTGTCGTTGGAATGACTCGAACCTGTGTCCGCCGCGGCGGATATGAGCCCTCCTAATTAGTGTCTACAATCCGAGCCAATTTTTAAATCTAAGATAAACAAAAAAAGCTTCAGATTTCTCTGAAGCTTTTATAGTAGCGGGAACAGGACTCGAACCTGTGACCTTCGGGTTATGAGCCCGACGAGCTGCCTACTGCTCTATCCCGCGATGTGCGTTTGTACTTTCGATAAGATTATTTTCTTTGAACCTGTGTCCGCCGCGGCGGATATGAGCCCGACGAGCTGCCTACTGCTCTATCCCGCGATGTGCGTTTGTACTTTCAATAAGATTACTTTTTTTGAACCTGAGTCCGCCGCGGCGGATATGAGCCCGACGAGCTGCCTACTGCTCTATCCCGCGATGTGCGTTATGTAATCTCAATAAGGCTACTTAGTAGCGGGAACAGGACTCGAACCTGTGACCTTCGGGTTATGAGCCCGACGAGCTGCCTACTGCTCTATCCCGCGATATATTTTTAATCAATGTTTCAGAACCTGTGTCCGCCGTGGCGGATATGAAACCCTACGAAAGCTTTACTGCTCTATCCCACGTTGTTTCGGGTGCAAATGTACAACGAATTTCTGTATTTCCAATTAAATTTTTAAAAAATGTTTTATTTCATCTATTCACTTGATATGACTACCTTTGTGGCATAAATTATAGTAGAAATGTCACATAAAGCAGGTTTTGTAAACATCATCGGGAATCCAAATGTTGGTAAATCAACATTAATGAATGCCTTTGTTGGAGAGCGATTATCAATTATTACTTCAAAAGCACAAACAACTCGTCATAGAATTCTAGGAATTGTAAACGGTGAAGATTTTCAAATGATCTTATCGGATACGCCAGGAATCATTAAGCCAGCCTACGAAATGCAGGAATCGATGATGAACTTCGTGAAATCGGCTTTTGAAGATGCTGATGTGTTGATTTACATGGTCGAGATAGGGGAGCAGGAACTTAAGGATGAAGCATTTTTTAATAAAATTATCCACTCGAAAATTCCAGTTTTGCTATTACTTAACAAAATTGACAATTCGAACCAAGAACAATTAGAGCAACAAGTGGCTTTTTGGACAGAAAAAGTTCCGAATGCTGAAATATATCCAATATCAGCTTTGCAAAATTTTAATGTTCCTGAGGTTTTTCAAAGAATCATTACACTTTTGCCAGAGTCACCAGCCTATTACCCAAAAGATCAACTGACGGATAAGCCAGAGCGTTTTTTTGTGAATGAAACCATTCGTGAAAAAATCTTGCTGAATTACAGCAAAGAGATTCCGTACGCAGTTGAAATTGTTACCGAAGAATTTTTTGAAGACGACAATATCATTCGCATTCGTTCATTGATTATGGTGGAACGCGAAACTCAAAAAGGAATTGTGATAGGTCATAAAGGTGCCGCTTTAAAAAAGGTAGGAACAGAGGCCCGTGAAGATTTAGAGAAATTCTTTGGAAAACAAATTCACATTGAGCTTTACGTAAAAGTGAACAAAAACTGGAGAAGTAATGCGAATATGTTGAAGCGTTTTGGGTATAATCAATAGTTAGGAGTGAGAAGTGAATGGTGATTAGTGAATAGTGAAATGTGAATTGATTTTAGCTTTTTAGTATTCAGTTAAATACAATGTCTTAAAGGTATTTTCGAAAAGAATAGAACATTTATGAAACTTAAAATTCACTTGTTTACTTTACTAATTGGTCTTCTTTTTTTAGGGACTTATTTTCTTAGTGATTTTATTTCGAGATATTTATCGATATTTTACTTGATACCTCCTGCTTTCTTTGGTTTTTGTTCAATTAGTTTTTTCGTGTTGGCAATCTTAAAGAAAAATAGATTGGGGATTTTCATTGGAGTTGTAATATTTGGAATATTTTTAAGCTCTGAATTACTGAATTCTGAAATTTTAAAGAGCAAAAGAATATTAGAAGCAACTCTAATTGATGACCAAAGTGCTATGCGTTTGACGCTTAGAGATGACAAAAAATTTGAAATGGAATCCTCAAATTTATTAAGTGAGAAAATTTATAAAGGAAACTATCAGCTTATTGGTAACAAAATAATATTCAAGGATAAGCGCGATGATAACAATTTTATTCCTGATACAGTTTCAATTATAGGAGATAAAATAATAATTCGGTTTGATAAAAATGGTCAGCCAATTACAGACTTCGCAAGATACTTCGACATAAAAAAAAATGAAATAAAATAAATTAAGTTAATCAGCAACAATGGGTTCGCCCTTTAGGTTATTGGTAATTTAGCTTAGCTGCAAAATAAATCGTAGTTTAAAAACTCAAGCTTACCACAGCTGCAAAACATTGAAATCAGTACTAGAGTTAGTCTCTTGTACTGATTTTTTTTTTAGCCCAGAGCGAAAAGGAAACCCCGGAGCGAAAAAAGGATGGTGTTGCTGCGCGTGTAGAGCGACCAAAGGAAGCTCCTGCACGGGCTTTGCAACAGCTCCTTGAGGCGCGAGGAGTTGTATTGTAGCGCTGGAAAAGCTCCTGAAGATTTTAAAAGCGATAAATATATTTTGATAGATGATGTTTTTTTATTGTTTATCAATAAATATTGATATATTTGTACTTTAATTTTAAATACTTTGTATCATGTCTAGAAAAACCAATTTTGTTTTTAAAGTACTGCAGGTGGTATCTTGGATTATTTTTGTGGGGCTTTGCATCCAGGCGGGTGGCTTTATTTTTAACACTGTTTTTACGTTGCTGCTCAATCCTGCTGGGGCAAGTAAGTTTTGGACAGAGGTTGATTTGGAAGCTTTGTATTACTTCAACCAGTCGCATTATGTGACTTTGACTGTTTTATTGTGTATTGTTGCGGTGTTGAAAGCGGTCTTGTTTTGTACTATTGTACTTGTTTTTCACAATAAAAAAATTGATTTGGCACAGCCGTTTAATGATTCTCTGAAAAAATTTATCGATTTGGTGGCTAGTATTTCTTTTGGAATTGGGCTATTTTCTTTGTGGGGAGCAGGCTTTACAAAGAATTTGATTGCAGACGGAATACAAATGCCTAATGTTGCCGATTTAAGTTTTGGAGGTGGTGATGTGTGGTGGTTTACCAGTGTAATTTTATTGGTAATTGGGCAAATTATAAAAAAGGGAATCGAAATGCAGCAAGAAAACGAACTAACCATTTAAGTTATGGCAATAATTGTAAACCTAGATGTGATGATGGCCAAGCGCAAGATGTCATTGAACGAGCTTTCGGAGAAGGTAGATTTAACCTTGTCAAATTTATCAATATTAAAAACAGGAAAGGCTAAGGCGGTTCGGTTTAGTACGTTGGAAGCAATTTGTAAAGCCTTAGATTGCCAGCCGGGCGATATTTTAGAATATTCGAAGAACGAATAAATACAAAGGGCAGTGGTGTCGTTGTGAGTTTTGTTTTGAAGATGAGTCGGTTAGGTTTTGCTAATGTGGCTAATATTCGAAAAAAATTGATAATCACGCTTTTAAACACTACCTTTGCCACCCGAAACGGAAAAATAAGGTTTCGGAAAAACGAATTTTCAAATTATATTATGAATAACATTGTTGCGATAGTAGGAAGACCTAATGTGGGGAAATCGACCCTTTTTAATAGGCTGATACAAAGAAGAGAAGCTATTGTAGATTCAGTATCTGGGGTGACCCGCGATAGAAACTATGGTAAAAGCGAGTGGAACGGAAAAGAATTTTCTGTAATTGATACCGGAGGATACATAAAAGGTTCTGATGACGTGTTTGAGGGCGAGATCCGCAAGCAAGTAGAACTGGCTATTGATGAGGCCGATGTAATCATTTTTGTGGTTGATGTTGAGGAAGGCATTACGCCTATGGACGATGTTGTAGCGCGCTTGTTGCGTAAAGTGACTAAGCCCGTTTTGCTAGCGGTAAACAAGGTAGACAACGCCATGCGTGAGAAAGATGCCTTGGAGTTTTACAACTTAGGTTTAGGAGATTATTTTACATTTGCGAGTATATCAGGTAGTGGAACAGGAGATTTATTAGATGCTTTAATTGATGCTTTCCCGGTAAAACCAGAACCTGTTCAAGAGGAAGTGGTATTGCCACGTTTTGCAGTAGTTGGGCGACCAAATGCGGGTAAATCAAGTTTTATCAATGCCTTGATTGGTAAAGAACGTTTTATGGTAACAGACATTGCGGGTACTACGCGTGATGCTATTGATACGAAGTTTGACCGTTTTGGTTTTGAATTTAACTTGGTAGATACGGCGGGAATTCGTCGAAAGGCTAAGGTAAAAGAGGATTTAGAATTTTACTCGGTAATGCGTTCTGTACGTGCTATTGAACACGCTGATATTTGTATCCTTGTTATTGACGCTACCCGTGGATTTGAAGGACAAGACCAAAGTATTTTTTGGTTGGCCGAAAAAAACCGCAAAGGTGTTGTAATCTTGGTAAACAAATGGGATTTGGTTGAAAAAGATACCATGTCAACCCGCGATTACGAAGAGAAAATCAAAAAAGAATTAATGCCGTTTACAGATGTGCCAATTCTTTTTGTTTCGGCTTTGACCAAACAGCGTTTGCTAAAAGCATTAGAAGCTACGGTAAAAGTATACGAAAACAGACAGCAGCGTATTGCGACTTCTAAATTTAACGAATTCATGCTTAAGGTAATTGAGGCCTATCCGCCACCAGCTACCAAAGGAAAATATGTAAAAATTAAATATTGCATGCAGTTGCCTACACAAACGCCTCAGTTTGTATTTTTTGCCAACATGCCACAATATGTTAAGGAACCGTACAAACGTTACCTTGAAAATAAAATTAGAGAAAATTGGGATTTTTCAGGAGTGCCAATCGATATTTATATTAGAGAGAAATAAAACTAGAAAACCACTTTGTAACGAAGTGGTTTTTTTGTTAATACAAATGTCCAAAGTCCAAGATTTGATTCTTGGGCTTTTTTTGTAGTATTTGTTTCCTATTAACGGATTTATTAACCGTTTGTAGATTTTTTGTTTTTACTGTAATTGTTGTAGTTATATTCGTAGAAATAAGAGCTAATGTAATGGCATGAAACTATCTATATTAGGATAGATTGAATTTGTTTGATAGTGAATATTTATTATTGGCCAGTAATCCTATAAAAAAACGAAAGAATTCGAAACGAAAATAATCATAAAATTAACTAATAATGGCAAAAGAAGAATCTAAAACTGAAGTAGAAAAAGTAGAAGAAACTAAAACCGAAATAAATAAGTTTGATGTGTTACGATTATTATTCAGTGCTTACGGTGAAGATGGTAATGAAAAATTAATTGCAAAGTTTCAGGAAAACTTTAAGTTACTATTAAATCAAGAAATTAAGAAATTAAATATATCAAGTAAGTACAACGTTGTGATTTTATATGATGATAGTACAATGCTTAAAAGTGACGCCGATAAAATCTATAGTGCAGTTACAACTTTTGACAAAAAGAAACCAGTATTAATGGTTTTATTGTCCGGTGGAGGAGTTCCTGGTTCGGCATATTTAATTGGTAAATTATGTCGGGAATATTCAAATAATAAATTTGTTATTGCTGTTCCAAGATATGCAAAATCAGCAGCAACACTTTTGTGTTGTGCTGCTAATGAAATTCATATGGGAAGTTTAAGTGAACTTGGACCAATTGACCCTCAAATAAATAATTTACCAACTCTTGGGCTAAAAAATTCAATTGAGCATATTGCTCAATTAGTTTCTGAAAACCCAAAATCATCGGAAATGTTTGCTAAATATTTAAGTATGTCAATTGAACCAGTTCAAATTGGCTATTATGAAAGAGTTGCAGAGTCGGCTATGCAGTATGCTGTAAACTTATTAAATACTCACAAGGAAAATCTTCCAAGAAATGCAGAAATAATTGCAAACGAATTAGTGTACAAATATAAAGACCACGGATTTGTAATTGACAAAACAGAAGCAATAAATATTTTGGGAACAGAAATAATAAAACATAATACAGATGAATACGAACTAGGAAATATGGTTTATGAATTTTTGGAATACTATTCTAAAATGGCAAGTTATACAAATCATAATTTTTATTTTATTGGCGGAGTAAATTCAGAACCAACTTTAACAAAAAGAAGAAAATAACTGATACCAACACACGCACCAAACAAGCTAGATATTTGGATTAATTTGAAGATGGTTTTGTATTTGGAAATTTAGCAAATCCTAAAAATGGGCTTAATTTAATACCAAACCCGCAGTGGTGCCAGAGCGCTAGCCGCAATTTTAACCAAAAAAACAGAAAATGATATTTATAAGTCACAATCATACGGACAAAATAATAATAGAACCAATTGCCTTAAAACTCGCAGATATTTTCGGAAAAGAAAATGTTTTTTATGACTCTTGGTCAATGCAACCAGGAGACGGACTTATTGATAAGATGAATGATGGATTAGAAAAGTGCACTCATTTTTTTTTCTTTGTTTCTAAAAACAGTATTGGCAGCAATATGGTGAAAATGGAATGGCAGAACGCCGTTTATAAAGCATCTAAAGGAAAATGTAAGGTTATACCTGTAAGACTTGATGCTACATCAATGCCTTCCATTCTGTCTCAAAGTCTGTATATAGACTTATATTCTAACGGGATTGATACTTCAGTTGGACAAATGGTAAATGTCATTCAAGGAAATTCAACTTTTAGTGTAAACACAAATACGTTCTCAAATCTTTCATTTAAAATAGAAAGTCAAACCGAAACAAAAATTACAATCAAAATCTTTGCAAGCCATTACCTTGAACCAATATCAAGTTTTCTAATTTTAGTGAAAAATAACGAAAATGAATTAAACTTTTCTTTACCGACAGAGGGTATGTTCAATGGTGGGTTTAATAATGATGTGAAACTTAATAATGGTAATGTAGTTAATGCTGAAGCAATGAAAGCTGCAAGAGGAATTACTCCTACAATGCCACTTACTATAGAAATTAGTAAGGAAAAAGAAGTTGACTTTAAATTTATTGGTATATTACATCAAACCTCAGAAGAAAATTATTCTGCAATACCTCAGAGACCATAAAAAAAACTCTGCCTGACAGCCACTACAAAGGATTTGGGCATTTGGCTTAATAGAAAAATAGGTTTTATATTTGGAATATTTAGTAAATGCGAAAATAAGGCTTAATTTAGTTCCAAATCTGCTATATCACGAGAACAATAATCCCGAAGAAATTCGGGATTTTTTTTAGGATTTGTTTTTCCAATTCAAACGATGAAAAACACTCAATCGGATAATATCACGATCAAAAAAGTCAACACCGCTTGGTCGTCTTTGATAACTGTTGAGGTAGCCTAACTCATACGAAAAATGGTTGCTGGCTTGAAAATGTAAAGCTGCGTAAATTCTGTTTTGGTCAAAGGTATTTTTACGATTAGATTTGCCGGCATTGAACATGATTTCATCAGAGAGAATGGCTTTTATAGCTTGGTTTTCTTTTTTCCAAAAGGTATAATCTCCCTGCAGACGGTATCTAAAACGCCATGAAAAAGTACTTCCGGGTAGCAATCCTGAGGAATTCGCGTTCTGAATAAAACGTTCTTCCACTTGAAAACGCTGATTGATTACTGTTTTTTTGCCGCTGATTCTCCAAGTCAAATCTTGTTGGCCGCGGTATTCAGGAATTCTAAAGTCGGGATTGATTTCAGGTATTTGCGTAGTAACCGAAAAATGAGCAAATCCAGCACCTGTTTCCAGATGGCTGTTTATTCTGTAACGTCCTTGCACACGCAACACATAAACGTTTTGCTGAATGGGTTTTGTGAAAACTCTATTGTCAATTTCAGAATGCAAAGACCATTTTTCACTCAACAGCAATTGGTTGTAATAGCGCGTCCAAACAATACTTTGATGGTCTACTTTTTTTACGGTTTGTGCATTTGACGTAGCAGAGCAAATAAGGAGTAGCAGGAATAATTTTTTAAATTTAATCATCAAAAAAATATAGATAACAAGTGAGGAAATACAGGACCAATTCTCTTTTTGCTAGAGTAGTTGGAATAGCTATTAAAAATGCAAATATATATAAATTCTATAAAACTAGTCGAGTTTATAAAATATTTTTTTAACGATGTATTAACGAAGCAATAGTGATGCCTTGCATCGCTTTGAGTGTTTCCTCACGAATGACAATTAGCCCGTGACGTAAGGCGCATGTAGCTTCATCAGTACAATCAGAACAGCGTTCGTAAAAATTTAAAGAGGCGCAGGGTAGTAAAGCGATTGCACCATCAAAAAGCCGATGAATATCAGCTAAGGTGATTTCGTTTTTAGATTTTAAAAGGTAATAGCCACCAAGTTTTCCTTGTTTGCTGCCTACAAAATGCCCGCGTTTGAGGTCAAGGAGTATTTGCTCCAAGAACTTTTTCGGAATCGAAGCTGCGTCAGCAATTTCAAGAGTTCGAGACACGTGTGTCTCCTCTTGTTGTGCTAAATACAAAAGTGCTTTTAAAGCATATTTGGCTTTTTGTGAAAGCATGAAAATCTAATTTTAAATAAACACTCTTATTTATGCAAGGCATAAAATAAGAGTGTTTTAATTATAAAGGGAATTATTTTAATCTTAAAAATGCTGTAGCGTTTACCAACCTCCGCTAGATCCTCCGCCAGAGAAACCGCCTCCGCCAAAACCTCCACCGAAGCCGCCGCCTCCAAAGCCTCCGCCTGAAGAACCACCAAATCCACCTCCGCCACCACGGCCTAGGTTGCTTAAAATGATCACATCGAGTAGGGAAGAGCCAATGCCTCCGCCACCGTTGTTGCCATTATTGCGATTGCCTTTATTACGCGATGCTATGACTAGTAAAACAATCACGATTACAATGATGGGCCCAACAGGAAAGCCTTTGCCCGATTTTTTTTCAACGCGTTTGCCTTTGTATTTTCCTTTAAAAACGTCAATTAAGGCATCCGTTCCTTTATCTAAACCGTTGTAAAAACTTCCGGCTTTAAATTCGGGAACAATAATATTTCGAATAATTTCACCACCTAAACCAGCAGTTAATCGGTCCTCTAATCCATATCCTGGATTTATAGCAATTCGTTTTTCGGCTTTAGCCAAAAGAACAATTACGCCATTATCATCTTGTGCTGAGCCACCTATTCCCCAAGTTTGTGCCCACTTGGTAGCGAGTAAGCTCACATCTTCACCCTTTAAACTTTCAATGATAATGACAACAATTTGCGTAGTGGTCGAATCAGAATATCGGATGAGTTTTTGCTCTAATTGTGCTTTTTCGGTGCTGCTCAAAACATTAGCATAATCGTATACGGATGTTTGGAAATCTGGTTTAGCCGGAATAGTAAATTGAGCATTTGCTGCAAAACATATTAGTAAGAAACTAATAAAACAAAGTGTGGTTAAGATATTTTTTGGATATAGCTTCATTATCCTTTTGAGATTTCGTTTGATAATTCGTTTGTATCGCCTTCTTGCCAAGGAAAGTAGCGTTGTAATTGTTCGCCAGCGCGGTGAATGCCATCAATTAAGCCTTGTTTGAAATCGCCTTTTTTGAAATGTGCCACCATGATGTCACGCGTACAGTCCCAAAAATCATCTGGAACCACTTCGTTGATGCCTTGATCGCCACAAATAACAAAATTGCGATCTTCTACTGCCAAATAAATCAATACGCCGTTTTTCAATTCGGTTGCATCCATTTTCAACTCATGAAAAACTTCCATAGCGCGGTCGTATGGATCTTGATCAGTAGTTTTTTCAATATGAACTCGAATTTCTCCTGAGGTATTTTTTTCAGCACTGCAAATGGCTGCTACTACTTCTTGCTCTTCGGCACTGCTCAACAAATCTTCTACTTTTGACATAAGAAAGGGATTGAATTACAAATAACGATTTTTAACTGCAAGATTGCAATCAAAAATCGTTATTCAAAATTAAAAATAGGATTTAGAATTTTACTTCAACAGGTTTTTCAGCACCTGCAACAGCTTTAAAGGCAGCTTTCTCTTTATAGTCAGATAGAAACAATTTTCTAGGATTTTTCAAGACATAATTATTGTATACTTCCACTGATTCGTTGAAACGAGTTCTAGCTGTTAAAATTTGATTTTCTGTACTAGCCAATTCATCTTGCAATTTCATGAAGTTAGAATTTGCTTTCAATTCAGGGTAGCGTTCTACAGAAACTAATAATCTAGATAATGAGCTGCTCACACCGCTTTGCGCTGAGTTAAAAGCTGCTAATTGTTCTGGGCTCACGTTAGCTGGGTCAATTGTTACAGAAGTAGCTTTGGCACGAGCTTCAATAACAGCTGTTAGGGTTTCTTTTTCAAAATCAGCGGCGCCTTTTACTGTATTTACCAAGTTGCCAATTAAATCATTTCGTCTTTGGTACGAAGTCTCCACGTTACCCCATTCTTTTTTAACTGCTTGATCAACTACAACAGCTCCGTTAGTTACATTGATGTAGTATAAAATGACAGCTACAACTAATCCTCCAATGATAATCCAAGGCAAAAATCTTCTCATGTTTGTTTAATTTAATGTTTATTTGTTTTAATTGTTTGGTGCTCCTAGCGTTACGCTAAAGTTCGTTTTTAATATTAGTTAATTGATTTCTAATTGCTTCTAGTTTTTTAATGATTTCGAATTTATCTAAGGTTTTCTTTTGACCTTCTTTTAGATGAATCTTCGCTCCTTCAAGTGTAAAACCTCTTTCTTTTACCAAATGATAAATCAATTGCAAATTGGTAATATCCTCAGGCGTAAACATTCTATTGCCCTTTGCATTTTTCTTGGGTTTTAAAATATCAAATTCACTGTCCCAAAACCGAATGAGCGATGCATTTACATCAAATGCTTTGGCCACTTCGCCAATGCTGTAATATCTTTTTCCCTCTTGTAAATCTATGTGCATTTTGGTTATCAGTTTTAAGTGCCTAGGTACTTAATTTTTTAATTTTTGCTTATTCTCTAAAACTTGTCTATTCATTATCTAATCACCAAGGACTAACCACTAAGGACCAATCACTAAGGACTACTCACTAAGGACTAAATCAGACTTTAATCCAACGACTGATTCTCTTGATTCGCTAACTGCGCAATAACCACATATTCAACCGCCGAAATATTTCCGTAATAAAAATTAAGCGGGTTCACTACTTTATTATCCTTATGAACTTCGTAATGCAAATGTGGCGCCTCTGAACGTCCTGTGCTGCCAACATACCCAATAATATCGCCTCTTTTTACGCGTTTTCCAGCTCTAGTGTTGTATTTGCTCAAATGTGCGTATAAAGTTTCATATCCAAATCCGTGCCGAATTACAATATGATTGCCGTAACCCGAGGCAGTATTATCTGCTTTTGCCACAACTCCATCGCCAGTAGCATAAATGGGAGTGCCTGATTTTGCTGTAAAATCCATTCCTTCATGCATTTTTCGCGCTTTCGTAAAAGGATCTGTTCGGTACCCAAAACCAGATGCCATGTGTTTTAAATTCTCGTTTCGCACCGGTTGAATGGCAGGAATGGCTGACAAAAAATCACTTTTCGCATCGGCAAGCTTCAAAATGACATCCAAAGATTTTGATTGTATGGCAAGTTGTTTACTCAAAACATCTACTTTTTTGGTAGTTGATTTTACCAACTCTGAATTGTCAAATCCGGCAAGTAATTGGTAACGATTAGCATCCTTAAAACCCGCTTTCCTGATCGAATCTGGAATCGAAGCTTTGTTAAAATACACGCGGTACAAATTATTATCTCTGTCCTCAATTGCGGCAACAACATCGCTCATCTCATCCAAGCGTTCGTTTAAAATCGCATAATTTAGTTTTAAATTTTCAATTTCACGAGCTTGCAAACGGTCTTTTGGCGTTTCAAAATAAGGAGTGTTCAATAATACAACAAAACTCAAAAAACCAAACAAAGCTGCAGCAACTACAAAAAGCAATGCAACACCTATTTTTTGCCTTTTTTTAGTTTTTATTTTTCTATAGGCTAGATTTTCAGAATCGTAATAATATTTTACTTTCGACATATTTTAAAATACCCTATTTTTGCGCTTTGTAAAGGGTTAGTCGAACAAATTTAAGAAATGTTTCATTCGATACCGCCTTTTTTCAGGAATTAATAATACAATGTGCCCAATCCAGCTATCCGCTGCAAGGTTGTTTCATGAAATTGTTTTTTCTATTGCCCTTGCAGGAGCTTCCGTTGGTCGCTCTGCTAGTTCAAGAAAAAATAAATTTCATTTCACAACGCTTTTCGCTACTATCTGGGGCAAAAGGAACAAAAAGATTTAATGATTAAAAAATTGAAAAATTCAATTCTAAATAATCTTTAAATTGTTAATTCTTTAAATTTTTAAATTAAAAAAATGACATCACAACAAGTACGCAAGCAGTTTTTAGAGTTTTTCGCATCCAAAGGGCATTTAATTGTGCCTTCGGCGCCCATCGTTTTAAAAGACGATCCTACCTTGATGTTCAATAACTCAGGAATGGCCCAATTTAAAGAATATTTTTTGGGTAACGGAACTCCAAAAAGCAACCGAATTGCCGATACTCAAAAATGTCTGCGCGTTTCAGGAAAACACAACGACTTGGAGGATGTAGGTTTTGATACCTACCACCACACTATGTTCGAAATGTTAGGAAACTGGTCTTTTGGTGATTATTTCAAAAAAGAAGCTATCAATTGGGCTTGGCAACTTTTGACGGAAGTGTACAAAATTCCGAAAGAAAATTTATACGTTTCTGTTTTCGAAGGAAGCAAGGAAGACAATGTGCCTTTTGACCAAGAAGCTTGGGATATCTGGAAAGAATTGATTGATGAAGACCGCATCATTCTTGGAAATAAAAAAGACAATTTCTGGGAAATGGGCGATCAAGGACCATGCGGACCTTGTTCTGAAATTCATGTTGATTTACGTACCGATGCTGAAAAAGCTTTGGTTTCAGGAAAAAGTTTGGTGAATAATGACCACCCACAAGTGGTTGAAATCTGGAACAATGTATTCATGGAGTTCAACCGTAAAGCCGATGGATCTCTTGAAAAACTTCCAGCGCAGCACGTAGATACCGGAATGGGATTTGAGCGTTTGTGTATGGCGTTGCAAGGCAAAACATCTAATTATGACACGGATGTTTTTACACCACTTATCGAAAAAGTAGAACAAATTACAGGCTTAAAATACACATCTGATGAAGTGAAAAACATTTCAGAGGAACAGAATAAAACTAATATTGCTATTCGTGTTGTTGTAGATCACGTGCGTGCGGTTGGCTTTGCTATTGCTGACGGACAATTACCATCAAACACAGGAGCTGGTTACGTAATTCGTAGAATTTTGCGTCGTGCTATTCGTTACGGATTTACATTTTTAGATACCAAAGAACCTTTCATCAATAAACTAGTTGCTGTTTTGGCTGACCAAATGGGAGAGTTTTTCCCAGAGATTAAAGCACAACAACTATTGGTTACGAACGTAATTCGCGAGGAAGAAGCTTCGTTTTTACGAACTCTTGATCAAGGATTGCAATTGTTAGACAAAGTGGTTGCTGAAACATCAGGAAATGAAGTTTCAGGAGCAAAAGCTTTCGAATTGTACGATACTTTTGGTTTTCCAAAAGACTTAACGGCTTTGATTTTAAAAGAAAAAGGAATGTCTTTCAATGAAGCTGAATTTGATGCTTCTATGCAAGAACAAAAAAATCGTTCGCGTGCTGCATCTGAGGTTTCAACCGAAGATTGGACTGTGTTGATCCCTGGAAATGTAGAAACATTCGTAGGTTACGACCAAACAGAAAACGAAGTAAAAATCACTCGTATTCGTAAAGTAGATTCTAAAAAAGATGGTGTTTTATACCAAATAGTTTTAGACAACACACCATTTTATCCAGAAGGTGGAGGACAAGTGGGTGATAAAGGAACATTAGTTTCTGCAAACCAAACGATTGATATCATCGATACGAAAAAGGAAAATAATTTGATTTTACATTTTGCTAAGCAACTTCCAGAAAATATTGAAGCTAGATTTGTAGCTAAGGTAAATACCGATTTAAGAAGTTCAATCTCTAAGAATCACTCAGCTACGCACTTGATGCATTTGGCTTTAAGAAGTCTTTTAGGAACGCACGTTGAGCAAAAAGGTTCGTTAGTAAATCCTAACTATTTGCGTTTTGACTTTTCGCATTTCTCTAAAGTTTCAGATGAGGAATTACGTCAAGTAGAAGCAAGTGTGAACGCTCAAATTGAAGCCCAATTACAATTAGTAGAACACCGTAATATTCCAATTCAAAAAGCTTTAGACAAAGGTGCAATGGCTCTGTTTGGAGAAAAATATGGCGATTCAGTTCGAATGATAGAATTTGGCGAAAGCAAAGAATTGTGTGGTGGAATTCACGTAAAAAACACCGCCGAAATCTGGCATTTCAAAATCATTTCTGAAGGAGCAGTTGCTGCAGGAATTCGTCGTATTGAGGCAATAACAGGTGATGCGGTGAAAAATTTCTACCAAAATCAAGAAAATACTTTGGCGGAAATCAAAGAAACTTTGAAAAATCCACAAGACGTTTTGAAATCGGTAGCTTCATTGCAAGACGATAATGCCAAGCTGAAAAAACAAATCGAGCAATTGCTAAAAGAAAAAATCGACGGATTAAAGAATGTTTTGGTTGCTGATTTTCAAGAGGTAAATGGGATTAACTTTTTGGCAAAACAAGTGGATTTATCAATGAGTTCTACTAAAGATTTGGCGCAAGCTATTGGAACTACTAAGCCAAATTCATTTGTGTTTTTAGCTTCAATCGAAGAAGGTTTACCAAATATTCATTGCTACATTTCAAAAGAATTGGTTGCTGAAAAAGGCTTGAATGCTGGAACGGTAATTAGAGAATTAGGAAAATTAATAGACGGAAATGGTGGTGGACAACCATTTTTTGCTTCTGGAAAAGGTAAAAATGCAAACGGAATTGCTGCTTCACTTGATCAAGTTGTTGCCTTTGTACAATAAGACAAAGAGATAAAATTTTTTAAATGTGAGCTATTTTTCGTAACTTTGTCATCATGTTGCACTGTGATTAAAGTAGTTAATTAATTATTTACCTGCAGTTGCACCTTTTATACTCAATGAAAAAAACAAAAATAGTACCCGTTATTGGTTTGTTGTTGTTACTTTTTGCCTCTTGTAGTCAAGATAAAAACAACAGTACCAAACTAGTAAGTAAAATTGTTGAGACAAACGCCGACGGTAAGACTGTAATCACCGCTTTTTCTTACAAGGGAGATCACTTGGTAAGTACTAACAGCGAGTTGATGCGTGTTGATTATACTTATGATGATAGTTTGATTTCGCAAATTAAAAGAATGGATAAGAAAACCAATAAAATTGCGGTATTTAAATATACCTACGTGAAAGGTAAATTATCTCTCGTTGAATCGTCTGACAGACTGATAGTGCGCTATCAATATAATCCTGATGGGACAATTGCCTACGAAGGCTTTCAGCTTGAAAATCAAAAAGAAAAACGTTTGTACTCAGGAGTCCTAACTGTGAAAACTTCGAATGTTCTCACCGACAAGAAAAATTTTGTTGTTGATGAAAACGGAGCAAAATCCACAACATCGATTTCATACGATTACGACCAAGCAAAAAATCCTTGGAACGCTATTGCAGGATTTACTAATTTGTTAGACCATACTTCGGTTATTTCTGCCAACAACGGCATTATGATGGTTGTTGAAAACGCGACTCTTTCTGCAGACGAGAGCGTAACCTCTTCGGCTAAAATGTACCGTTGTACTATGAAATATGATGACGACAATTATCTTATTGAACAAATTTTTGAAGATGCGCCTGATGGTCGAGGATACGTAAAAGCGACCTATTTTTATTAAGATAAATTTTTTTTTAAAGCCCTTTTCGATTCATTAGAAAAGGGCTTTTTTTGTACCCTGAATACAAAAGCAATACAAGTTTAAATTTTTTTCTATGCAGTTTACAACACCAATTCCCATTCAGAAGAGTGAATTTCCTATAGATTACAACTCTAAAGTCATGTCAATAGGTTCTTGTTTTGCTGTAAATATGGCTGAAAAATTAGACTATTTTAAATTTCAAAATAGCTGTAATCCATTTGGAATTCTCTTTCATCCATTAGCAATTGAAAAACTTATCGAGTATGCTGTTTCTGAAAAGGAATTTACTGATAACGATGTCTTTTTTCACAACGAACGCTGGCATTGTTTCGATGCGCATTCTGATTTGAGTACTCCAAGTAAAGACGATTTATTGGCTACACTAAATGCAATTCTTGTGTCAGTGCACGAATACATCATGCAAGCAAGCCATTGTATTATCACTTATGGGACTTCATGGGTGTATCGCAACACCGAAAGCCAAAAAATTGTAGCAAATTGTCATAAAGTACCTCAAAAACAATTTCAGAAAGAATTGCTAACTGTTGCTACAATACAAGAAAGTATCAGGAATACAGTGAGTTTAATTCGTACTCTAAACCCGGATTGCAAGCTTATATTTACAGTTTCACCAGTTCGACACATTAAAGATGGTTTTGTTGAAAACCAAAGGAGCAAAGCCAATATAATTAGCGCGCTTCATGAGACTTTTGACTTTCAACTTTCGACTGTAACTTATTTCCCTTCGTATGAAATCATGATGGACGAACTGCGAGATTATCGTTTTTACGCCGATGATATGTTGCATCCCAATCAAACAGCCATTAATTATATCTGGAAACGGTTTGTAGATGCCGTCATTTCAGAAAAAGCTTGGTCAACAATGGATGAGGTAGAAAGTATTCAAAAAAGCCTTGCTCACAAGCCATTCAACCCCGAATCAGAAAGTCATTTGAAATTTCAAGCCAAAGTCAGAGAAAAAATAACTATATTAGAATCTCAATACTCATTCATGAAATTTTAATTATGCTCAAAAGAATATTAATCGGAATCGCAGCTGCTCTAATCATATTTTTGCTATTTAAATTCTGCGACTTCAAGAAAAACGAAGATCAAGATATAACGTATAACACCAACCTTATTCAGCAACAAATTTTAAATGTTGGGAAATTGGTAGTTACCGAAGGGCATTTTTCTGAGGTGATTACTTATAAAAACCAACAGAAATATTTGATGGACATGCTTTCTTTTGAGAAAAAAGCCTTGGTTGTGGTTAATGCAGATGTTACTGTGGCTTACGATTTGCACCTTATGAAATACGATATTGATTCCATTAACAAAATCATTACGATTGTTCAAATTCCAAAGGAAGAAATAAAAATCAGCCCCGATATTCAATTTTATGATGTCGAACAAAGTAAATTAAATCCTTTCACGGGTGACGATTATAATAAAATCAACAAGTCAGTAAAAGCCAATTTGGCCAAAAAAATTGAAAAATCGTCCTTAAAAGCTAACGCACAAAACCGCTTAATTAGTGAGTTATCCAAGTTATTGATTACCACAAGTCAGTTGGGCTGGACATTGAAATATGACGGTCAAGTAATTGAAACCGAAAAAGATTTTGGGCAGAAAATAAAAATGTAAAGCAAAGAAAAACCGCAAATTCGCAGATTTTTAGAATTACTTTAAAATCTGCGAATCTGCGGTTAAATTTTTATTGAACTGTTTTCTCCCACAAAATTCATCTCTATCTTGTTTGATACAAATCTGCGAATTTGCGGTCAAATTTTTTTCAAACACTTTCCGCCACCAAATCCACATCTCTTAAATCTGCGAATTTGCGGTTAATTACCTTAAGCTTTCGTTTTGTCAAAAATCAAGTCTAAGCCACCAGCAATCAAATGAGCTACTTCAGGTCTTTTACTTTGCAATTGCTCTAAATACACCATGATTTCCTGAGCCAATTGCGGTTCATTTCTTTCTTGCAGCAATTCAGTGATTTCAACAGCCAATAACCAATCGTTTGGATGGTTGTTTTGCAACTTCTCAAAAATGGGAGCCAAAGAAGTTTGTGTATCTTTTGTAGTTCTAATATTTCGAACAGTTTGGTACAATATTTCCAAATCATCGCGCTCAGCAGATTGTTTTGCTTTGATTGTTTTGCTCGATGGCAAATGCGTAATCAAATCAAAACTATTCACATCAGCAGGTCCTGAAAAAGCAGAGGTTATCTTTTTTCCAACTGCCATATCATAAACGCCCCATTCAGGTTGAAACAATACTTTAGCACCATGCGTCACCGTACAGTTTTTAAAACGAATCAAAGTAATTTCGCCCTGTAAGTTTCTAGATCCAGTAATAATTTCACCAGTAACTTTAATACCGCCCTCAAAATCTAATGTAACTGTTTTCGATTCTAAAATATCGTAAGCATTCAAGTCTTTCGGACTCATGTCTTCAATAGCCAAGTTGATGCCTTCTAATTTTCCAATTGGGCTACCAAAACCTTCAGGATGCGTTAAAGTGCCGTGTCCTACTAGTTCTTTTTCGCGGTAAGCCAGTGCCGTTTTCCCCGTTGTTTGTAAGTAAATTGGTTTTCCATCGTGTTCAATAACCGAACTGAAAACACCTGAAATCTGTAAGCCAGTACTCAATTCAACTGTACCCAATGCTTTCGAATCAATAAGTTTTTTAATCCCCGACAAGCCACCAGTTCGCAACGCCATTTTATTGGCAAATTCTTCTAAAACCAAATTCAAATAAGCAAAAGTTGGAGTTACATACAACTGCGGTTGCAGTTTAGTAATGTCAAAACTCTGGTTCGCTGCCGAAATATCGTAAGGTATTTTTTTTACCGCTGGAGTCATACAATGTGCGCTTTCGCCAATTGAGGAGAGTAGTCCCGCACCGTAAATTTTCGGGTCTTCTACGGTGCCAATCAAGCCGTATTCTACTGTCCACCAATGCAAGTTTCTAATTTGAGCCATTTCTGAGAGTTCTCCCATATTATTTTGCAAATCTTCAACCGCTTTTTCAGCAGCAGCAATAGTGGCCTCAGGCGTACCTTCGGCTTCTTTTACAATTGATAGGTAACGAATTGCCTCATACATTTCGTAATCCTTGTGCGATGATATCGCTTTGCAACCAATTTCACCAAATCGACGCAAATATTCAGCATATTCGGGATTAGCAATAATAGGCGCGTGTCCGGCACCTTCGTGAATAATATCGGGAGCTGGAGTATATTCAATATGTTCGAGTTGTCTGATGTCTGATGCAATAACCAATACATTGTAAGCTTGGAATTCCATAAAGGCATTTGGCGGAATAAATCCATCAACTGCAACCGCAGCCCAGCCTATTTCGCTCAAAATACGGTTCATTCCGTACATACTCGGAATATTGTCAATTTCAATCCCTGTTTTCTGTAAACCGTCTAGGTACGAATTGTGGGCTACCTTTGATAAATACGCCACATTTTTTCGCATCACATAACGCCAAACCGCTTGGTTAATGGGCGTGTAATCGCTATAATCTTGAGGTTTAATAAATTGTCGTAAGTGCTTTGGCAATCGGTCTAATAACGGATTGCTTTCTATAGTTGAGTTCATGTCGAAAACGTTGTAGTTCAGCTGCAAAAATACGAATTTCAGGAGCCATTTCCCGCTTTTCATGGCAAGTTTTTGCACATCCGTTTGTTTTTCTACAGTTTCGGCAGGAGCTTCCGTTGGTCGCTCTGCCGCAACAAGAAAAATCAAAACGGCTCTAGCAAAAAGCTTTCTATTTCAATCGGGGCTAGGGGTGTATTGCAAAAAAGTCGCCTCGATTTATTACTCGATTACCTCAAATAACAAAAATTGCGTTTTTTGTTTGTCTGAAAAATTATTGTCGGTTACTAACACTAGCGATCTGTTGCCATTGTCAAGTCGAGGGCCAAAGGTTATTCCCTCAATATTATCGATAAAAATCCCGAGTTCATCCAGATTTAAAATCAATTTTTTTGATGCCAATTGAATGTTGTTTGCTAGCAATGACGTACTGTTTTTTACATCAGTCGCATTTTTTAAATCACACAAGAAGATTTTTACCGTGCACGCTTGCGTACCTGTAGAGTAGGACCGTTCTACCACCAAAAGTTGATTTTTTCCGTAATATTGAATGGCCGAAATACCATTAACAGCAAAGGAACCTGCCGGCGATGGCGCTTTTGCAATCGGCTCTAATTGATAACCGAATTGCGCTATATTCTGATTTTTTTGGGTGTCAAATTGGTACAGCCTGATCAAACCTCCGGTGTTTAAATTCGCCTGTGGACCGTCTTCAAACAAAGGTTCTTCTAAATTGGCAAAGCAATTTTTATAATCGAAATCGAAAGTTAAACCTTCTAGCGTGCCATTGTTTCTTGGGCCTTTTTCAATTTCCTGCATCTGTAAATTTCCAGGTAGTGTCATTTCGGTTACGTAAGTCCCGTTGGTGTCCATGATGGTCAAGGCAGGATTTTGCAACACTTTTTTCCCGGAGCTTAATACGCGAGCGCCTTCACTACTCCAAAGCAAACTTTTAGTTTTTGCATTGTAACGCAAGTCTTCAGGATCGGTTGATAGGTTGGGTGTCGTTTCCCAATTGGCAAAGGATTCTCCTTTTTCGTTTTGCAAACGATAGGTATTTTTAAAAGCAACCTCGCTAATGGCGTTGTTTTGAATCGCGATGGAAGCAGTGTAAAAACGAGCTTCTTGGTAAATAGAACGATCGTCGCAAGCTAGATAATACAAATTGTTTTTAGTATCGTAATCAATTCCAGATAAACCGCCTACCGTTGTGTTTTGAAAACTTGTGTTAAACGGAATTTCAATTTGATTCAAAAATCGCAATTGAGGCGCTTTTTCTGCTGACAGACTTGCTTTGTTTGTCGCGCAAGCTAAAAATAAAAAGGAACTAAGTAAGACGAAAATGGAGTTACGTATCATTATTTTTTAGGGTTTGAAAACTTTTGAACTGAAGTTAATAACTTTTAGTCTTTGTTTTGTTGCTGTTCTAAGTTTCTGAAATAATCAATTTTATAATGAAACATATCGGCCATTCCTTTGGCTCTGTATTTGGCTTCGTCAACCAGCGGTCCCGCAAATTGCGCATCAGCATTTTCATTAAATAGTTGCATCCAACGGTTAAAATGTTCTTTGCCAATAGGCAATTGCTTGTGTGGCGGAAACGGGCTACCAGAATACGAGTGTACTTCGAGTAGAATTGTTTCCCAAAACCCGTACATTTTTTCGAGGTGTTCCGGCCATTTGTCGCCTATTTTAGCATTAAAGATCGGTCCAATCAAATCGTCTGTTTGAACTTTGGCATAAAAGGAATTAACCAAAATTTTAATATCATCTAGTGTTTTTATATCGTGCAGTGTAGTCATAATAAAGTATAAAAAAAGCCTACACAAAGGTAGACTTTTCGTTTTATTAACGGGTGTTCCTATTTTGCTTTCGGCGGAAATTGAGCTAAAATTTGGTTTACAAATTCGCTTATTCTTTTTTCCTTGTTACCGCGATTCTGGGTGATATTACCGATACCTTCTCCTTGCCAGATTAATTCTTTCTTTTTAGCATCGATTAAATCAATAAACAAAGTGCCCTCAACGCTAGAAGAAGCAAAGGTGTTGTTGCCGCCCCATAAAAATGGATTCCAACCCCAACCCCAGCCGTAACCCCAACCCATGTTGAATTGGTTAACGTCGATTCTTTCTCTTTCTTTAGTAAAAATGTTGACTAATAAATCAGGATTTTCGCTTTTAGTCATTCCTTTTGCGCTAAGCTCAACGTCAATTGCGTTTAGAATTCGTTTTTTGTCCAGTTGTGAAATTTCGACTTTATCAATTCCGTTTTTATGGAATGCATACGTTTTGTATTGTGAAAAATCAACTTTCGAATCAAAATCAGATTGCACCCGAACGGAGGCGCAGGAAGCCAATACAAAAACGAATAGTACAGAGAGTAATTTAATTGTTTTCATGGTATTTCAGTTTGATATTAATGGGACTTATTTTATGTTCTTTATTTACTTGCTGAGCAAATCATCGCTAACTTCATTAGGTATGGTCACTTGCAGCAAAGGTTGCGCAGCCATTGCTCTTTTGATTGCAAAAATTGCACCTTCGTTGCGCGCCCAACTACGTCTGGAAATTCCGTTGTTTACATCCCAAAAAAGCATTGATTCTAAACGCTTTGATGCTTCTTTAGTGCCATCAAGAACCATACCAAAACCACCGTTAATTACCTCGCCCCAACCTACGCCTCCGCCATTGTGAATAGATACCCAAGTTGCGCCCCTAAAACTGTCTCCAATTACGTTTTGAATGGCCATATCGGCTGTAAATCGGGAGCCATCATAAATGTTAGATGTTTCTCTGTACGGAGAATCGGTTCCGGAAACGTCGTGGTGATCGCGTCCTAAAATTACTGGTCCTATTTCGCCACGGGAAATTGCTTGATTGAATGCTTCGGCAATTTTTATTCTTCCTTCGGCATCAGCATAAAGGATTCGGGCTTGTGAACCCACCACTAACTGATTTTCTTGTGCGCCTTTTATCCATTGAATGTTATCAGCCATTTGTTGCTGAATTTCTTCAGGTGAATTTTTCATCATTTCTTCTAGAACATCGCAGGCAATTTTATCGGTTTTTGCTAAATCTTCTGAATTTCCTGAGGCACAAACCCAACGGAATGGCCCAAAACCGTAATCAAAACACATTGGTCCCATAATGTCTTGAACATAGCTGTTATATTTGAAATCTATATGGTTTTCTGCAAAAACATCCGCTCCAGCTCGAGAGGCTTCGAGTAAAAAGGCATTCCCGTAATCAAAGAAATAGGTTCCTTTTTCGGTGTGTTTGTTTATTGCATCAGCGTGACGACGTAATGTTTTTTGAACCTCTTCCTTAAATTTAGAAGGATTAGTAGACATTAATTCATTCGATTCTTCGAAAGTATAGCCAATTGGATAATAACCTCCAGCCCACGGATTGTGCAGTGAAGTTTGATCAGAACCCAGATCGATGTGCAAATTTTCTTGGTCAAATCGTTCCCAAACATCAACGACATTTCCGAGATATGCAATCGAAACGACTTCTTGATTAGTTAATGCTTTCTGAACTCTTGGTACTAATTCGTCAATGTTTTCAATCACTTCATTAATCCAACCTTGCGAATGACGAATATGGGTAATTTTCGGATTTACTTCGGCGCAAACAGTTACACATCCGGCAATATTTCCCGCTTTCGGTTGTGCGCCACTCATTCCGCCTAAGCCAGAAGTAACGAATAAACCACCTTTAGGAGCTTTTTTAATTTTTCTAAAACCATTCAAAACTGTGATTGTAGTTCCGTGAACAATTCCTTGTGGACCAATGTACATGTAGCTACCCGCTGTCATTTGTCCGTATTGTGACACTCCCAAGGCATTCATTTTTTCCCAATCATCCGGTTGAGAATAATTTGGAATCACCATTCCGTTGGTTACAACCACCCTTGGTGCCTCTTTGTGCGAAGGGAATAATCCCATTGGATGCCCAGAATACATGCTGAGTGTTTGCTCGTCGGTCATTTCGGCTAGGTATTTCATGGTAAGCAAGTACTGCGCCCAATTTTGAAATACAGCGCCATTGCCACCGTAGGTAATTAATTCGTGCGGATGTTGTGCAACAGCATGATCCAAATTATTTTGAATCATTAACATGATCGCTTTTGCTTGTGTACTTTTCCCAGGATATTCGTTTATTGGTCGGGCATAAATTTCGTAATCCGGTCGAAAACGATACATGTAAATTCGACCGAAAATTTCTAATTCCGCTTTAAATTCTGGAAGTAATTCGGCATGCTGCTGTGGCTCAAAGTAGCGTAAGGCATTTTTGAGAGCCAATATTTTTTCGTCATCAGATAAGATTTCTTTTCGTTTGGGTGCATGATTAATTGCTGTAGGTGCAGTTGGATCAGCAAATCGGGCACTGTCATACGGTTTAAGTTGTGGTAAAACTTTTGGTATTCCTTGAAGTATTTGTTCTTGAAAAGTCATTTTTTGATGTGTTTTTATTCGTTTTTACCTGAATATGTTATTTGAAAACTGAGACTGAAAACTGCTTACTTTTTTAATGTTCCTGTTTTTTTATTAAACCCGTACGGACAATGTCTGCAGCCATTTTTACAGCAATAACCGCGTTTTAAATGGTGTTTTTCGGTAAAGCATTTGTATCCTTCTGGAGTATAATAGAAATCTTCGCCCTCTGTCAATTTATTTTCATTACTTTGGCTTGTCATAGTGTAATTTGAATTTATTGGGTCTTTTATTACTGCGAATTCGAGCTTTTAAAATGGCCTAGACCCATTACAAACTTATAAATTTTAAAGCGAATGTTTTTGATTGTGGCCAAATATTTAATTCCGAAAGGATACCGCAGCATCACTCTTTTTCCGTTTATCATTTTTAATGATAAAAGTGAAAAACAAGATCTTGTGTTGGTACAGCATGAAAAAATACATCTGAGACAGCAACTAGAGCTTTTAATTGTTCCCTTTTTTTTGTGGTACACTATTGAATTTTGTTGGCATTTGTTAAAACTAAAAAAATGGCAGCTCGCGTATCGCGCAATTAGTTTTGAGCGTGAGGCGTATGCACACGAGCGGGACTTGTTGTTCTTGGAAAAGAGACCCCTTTTTAATTTCTTCCGTTTTTTAAACTAGGGTAGTTCTATTTATTGGTAAAATCGAATTAAATAAAAGTCTTTTTAAAAAATGAAATAATTGTTTTCACTAGGTAATTCGATTGTTTGAAGTTTTTTCGTTTTTAAGTTATGAATTATAAGAAAAAGAATATATTTTAATACAAATAATGTATTTAATCGATTTTTTATACTTTTTATCGGTTTTTTTAACCTTTTCTAACTGTTTTTTTTTGTAGCTTTGTCTCGTTGCAGAACAGAAAGATTTATTTCAAATCAATGCAACGAATTTAAGAGGAACTAGAGTCATAAATTAATTGTAGCAATTATGAAGACAAAATTACTTAAGAGATCAGCCGTTTTAGTGATGGTTCTTTTTCAATTTCAAGTTTATGCGCAAATGTATGTGAGTCCAAATAGTTTTGTGTTTGCCAAAAATCAAGTGGTTTTTGTAAAACAACAAGTCGAGCTTTACGCAGCAACAAGTAATCTGTACTTACGAGATAATGCGCATTTGGTGCAAGGAAGTACTGGCGGAAGTGCAAATAAAGGCTTGGGTAGTTTATCTGTTTTTCAAGAAGGGACAACAAATAACTTTCAATTCAATTATTGGTGTTCACCAGTTGGAGGAGCAAATGCAACTGCTGGGAATTCACCTTTTGGTATTTCACAATTAAAAGATGTGACTGGTTTGATTAGTTCTACTGATGCTGTCATTTTACCTATGAATAATTACAATGGCCAAGCAAATCCGTTATCTATTGCTCCCTATTGGATTTACAAATTAGCTGGGACATCCAATTATGCAAATTGGGTTTCAGTTGGTGCTGCATCAAATATCAATGCAGGTGAAGGCTTTACTATGAAGGGAACTGCGGGAACCAATACAACGACTGTATATGGAGTTCCTAACAATTCAGGAAGCAATCAGCGATATGATTTTAGGGGAAAGCCAAATGACGGAACTATTCAAATTCCAGTAGCAGCTTTACAATTTACCTTAACAGGTAATCCTTATCCTTCTGCGATTGATTTGTCAGCTTTTTTGACAGAACAACTAAATACTACTGGTATTGCCTATTTTTGGGAGCATGATAAAACGGTATCTTCTCATTACATTGCTGATTATAAAGGCGGTTACGGAGCTTTTTCGCCTGCAGGTGGTGTTGGTGCAGGAGTTTATGTGCCAGCTACTTTTTATTCGTATGATGGCTCAGGTAACCCAAGCACAGTTGGTACTACAGGTGGATTGTTTGAAAGACGATTTTCGCCAGTTGGACAAGGCTTTATGATCAGAGGTGCGGCAAATGGAATGGTTGAAATGAAAAATAGTTATCGCGTTTTTGTAAAAGAAGGCGCAGCAAACAACTCTCAATTTGAAAGAGTTCAATCTAAAAAAGATAAATCTGTTGATTCCAATGTTGCATTTTTATCACGAGTACAGTCTGTTTCTGGTTTTGATTATAAGACAGTAAGTGTAGCAGTAACACCTCAAATTAGAATCAACGCTTTGTTAAATAATCAAGGAATCCGCCAACTAGCATTGGCTTTTATGCCAGAAGCTACAGACGGTGTTGATCGCGCTATGGATGCCTTGTCTTCCAGTGATAGCGCAGCTGCCGATATGTTTATTGCACTTAATAATGCAGAATATATTATTAATGTTACCAATTTTGACATTGATAAAAAAATTGCTGTTGGTTTTAAAAATGATAAGCCCGCGAATTACAAAATTACCGTAAAAGATATTATGAATTTAGATGCAGTGAATGCTGTATACTTACACGATAAGGTAAGTGATGCTTATTACGATATTAAAAATAACTTTCATGATTTAGATTTGCCTGCAGGAAAAAACACAACACAATTCGAAATTACTTTCCGTAAGAGCACAACATTAGGAATTGATGAATTGAAGGCTGAAAACTTTATTGTTTATCACAATAACAACTCAAAAAGCGTGGTAATCGAAAATCCAGAATCACTAGATTTGAGCTATTGCGGCATTTATGATATTGCTGGGAAATTATTGTTTTCTAAAAAAGATATTGGTTCAAATGTAAAATATGAGTTCCCTACAAATGGTTTAGCAGATGGGATATATATCGTTAAATTAAATTCAGCAGATAATAAAACAGTTGGAAAAAAAATTATTGTAAAAAATTAAGTTAGTGGATTTGGTTACGGAAAAAGTGCAACTCGCGAGGGTTGCATTTTTTATTGTTTAATAGTTTTACCTTTGTCGTAAATTGAGAACATTGAATCAAATCTTGCCGCAGCTTTTTTCTAATAATTGTACTATTGCCATTAAGCGAGAGGACTTATTGCATCCTTTTGTTTCAGGCAATAAATTCAGGAAACTAAAATACAATTTGCAGCAAGCTAAAAAAGAGCAGCACTATACATTACTCACTTTTGGAGGTGCTTTTTCAAATCATATTGCCGCAGTAGCGTATGCAGGTAAAGCGAATGGATTAAAGACTATTGGTGTGATTCGTGGTGAAGAACTCATTGATAAAATATCCGATAATCCTACCTTGCTTTTTGCACAAGAGTGTGGCATGCAATTTCATTTTGTGACTCGTTCACAATATCGAGAAAAGGAAAATCCTGCATTTTTAGAAAATCTACAATCGCAATTTGGTTGGTTTTATACCATACCAGAAGGAGGAACAAATGCACTAGCAATCAAAGGATGTCAAGAAGTTTTAACCCAAGATGATGTCGAGTACGATTTTATATGCTGTGCTGTAGGTACTGGTGGTACAATATCTGGAATCATTGCTAGTACGCAACCTTCCCAAAAAGTTTTAGGATTTCCTGCTTTAAAAGGTGATTTTTTAAGCAATGAAATTCGTAATTTTGTAAATCAAGACAATTGGGAGTTGATTACAGAGTACCATTTTGGTGGCTATGGTAAAGTAAATTTAGAGCTGGTAAAATTCATTAATGAGTTTTATTCAAAATTTAAAATTCCGCTTGATCCAATTTACACAGGAAAAACCGTGTATGGGGTTTTTGACTTGATTGAAAAGAATTACTTTCCTGAAAATTCTAAAATATTGATTGTGCACAGTGGCGGTTTACAGGGTATTGCAGGCATGAATTTAAAATTAAAAAACAAACAGTTACCAACGATAGATGTCCATGTTTAAAAAAATAATACTTCTTTTTTTCGTCATATTATTGGGTTCTTGTAACAGTACAAAACCCATTATTACGACAAAAAAACCGGTTTCAAATACAAAAGTAACTCCTACTAGGATGATTAAAAAAAATCCTGTTTCGACTGTTACCAAAACGAAGCCAATTCCGAAAAAAGTAACCTCTACAAGTACTAAAAAACCCGAAATAGAAACAATTGTTTCTACCTCAAAAACGGTGGTTACCTCTGATGTGATTGTAATGTATGTGGCAAAATTTAAGGATATCGCCATGAATAATATGAAATCTTATGGTATTCCTGCCAGCATTATTTTGGCGCAAGGAATACTAGAATCGGGTGCCGGAAAAGGTGATTTGGCCTTCAATGCCAACAATCATTTTGGTATAAAATGCCATGTAGGATGGACCGGTGACAGTGTTAAACACGATGACGATGCTTCGCAAGAATGTTTTCGCAAATACGAAAGCCCATCAGAATCGTTTCGAGATCATGCTTTATTTTTAACAACTAGAAGTAGGTACGCTAAGTTGTTCCAATTGCCAAAAGGCGATTACAAAGCATGGGCGCATGGATTGCGTGTAGCGGGTTATGCCACTGATCCTAAATACCCAGACAAACTTATTTCGTATATAGACCGATACCAATTGCATCAATACGACAATCAAGTATTAGATATTAATTACATACCATCAAAAGAAACGGTGGTGCTAGTGCAAAATAATGAGCTAAATGAGGCCGAATATGTGGTGCAAAAAGGGGATACTTTGTATTCGATTTCTAAAAAATTTGCATTAAAAATAGAAGAATTGAAAGAAAAAAATAAGTTATCAGACAATAGCCTTTCTATAGGACAACGTCTGGTTGTGAAATAAATCACTAACACTAATTCTCAAAATAATACAATGTTATATCAAAGAAGTAGTCAGCTTTTTGCTGAAGCAGAAAAAGTAATTCCTGGAGGAGTAAACTCGCCAGTTCGTGCCTTTAGGGCAGTAGGAGGAACTCCTATTTTTGTAAAAAGTGCCAAGGGAGCCTATTTGTATGATGAAGATGGTAATCGTTTAATTGATTACATCAACTCTTGGGGTCCGATGATTTTGGGTCATGCCTATGAACCAGTTGTACAAGCAGTAATTGAAAAAGCAAAGTTGGGTACCTCATTCGGAATGCCTACTGCTTTAGAGACTGAAATCGCAGCATTAGCCGTTAAAATGGTGCCTAATATTGATAAAATTCGATTTGTCAACTCAGGTACTGAGGCGTGTATGAGTGCAATTCGTTTAGCTAGAGGATTTACTAAAAAAGACAAAATAGTAAAATTTGCAGGTTGTTATCACGGTCATTCTGACTCGTTTTTAATTCAAGCGGGTAGTGGAGCAATTACTTTTGGTTCGCCAAATAGTCCAGGCGTTACCGCGGGTACTGCAAAAGATACCTTACTAGCCAAATACAATGATTTAGAGAGTGTTAAAGCATTGATCGAAGCAAACAAGGGCGAAATTGCCGCTATTATTGTAGAGCCTGTAGCAGGAAACATGGGATGTATCCCGCCTCAAAAAGGATTTCTTGAAGGTTTGCGTAGCCTTTGTACAGAAAACGGAATTCTATTAATTTTTGATGAGGTTATGACCGGTTTTCGTTTGGGAGCAGGCGGTGTTCAAGAATTAATGCAAGTAAATGCAGATATCGTTTGTTTTGGGAAAGTAATTGGTGGAGGTTTACCAGTAGGTGCTTTTGCAGCACGTGAGGAAATCATGAATTATTTAGCACCACTTGGTCCTGTTTATCAAGCAGGAACCTTGTCTGGAAATCCTTTGGCTATGGCAGCAGGATTGGCTATGTTGCAAGCATTAGATCAAGATAGAAGCATCTTTACCAGATTGGCAGAGAAAACGGCTTATTTGGCTGCTGGAATAGCACGTGTGCTCGAGGCAAACCAAGTAACGTTTACAATTAATACTATTGGTTCAATGATATCGGTTCATTTTGATGCTGATCCAGTTGTTGATTTTCAAACGGCAGCAAAAGGAGATAATGAAACGTTCAAGAAATTCTTTCACGGTTTGTTACAGGAAGGGATTTATATTGCACCTTCGGCTTATGAAACGTGGTTTATCACTGATGCTTTAACGTATGAGGATTTAGATTTTACAATTGAAGCCATAGATAGAGTGTCTAAAACTTTTTAGTAACTTATTATTTAAAAGTAAAAGCCCAAAATGGAATGTCATTTTGGGCTTTTTTATGTGCAATATTAATTTTATTTATTGGTATTAGTTTTACTTGCTTTGCGTTGTTTGTGCATGGCAAGGCGGTCGTGCATGCGATCGGTTTTATTTTCTTTCATCGTTTCCCACTTCTTAAACTGCTCGTTAGAAAGTATTTTTTTCATTCGTGCTTTCATTGCAATTTGATTGTCTAGCATTTGATTTTTTATTGCAAAACGTTCATCAGCAGTTGGTTTTTTAGCATTTTCTGCTTGTTTTTCTTTTCGGTTAGCCAATTCAACCTCTCTTTTGTCGCTCTGCTCGTTTAGAACAGCTCGAATTTTTTTTTGTTGCGCTGTTGACAAATCAAGGTCTAAAGTCATTTTTTTTAAATGCAACTCTTGTCTTTGTTCTTTTGTTAATGGATTCTCTCTCAAATTTCTACGACCTTCCATTTTTTCTTGTGCATTACTTGCCATTCCTACAATTAATGCAACTGCAATTAGTACTTTTTTCATTGTGTTTTGTTTTTTGGATTAATACTATTAAGATGGCTTTGAAAGCTAATAGTTTAATCCTTAACATAAGTTTATCGTTTAGTACATAAGTTTTTGTGTTTAGAATCAAGTGGTATTTTGTAAAGCAATTTATGTTTTAACAGTTTGATTTGCAAGGATTAAATACTTTGTTGTTTAAGATTTACGGCTTGTCATTTATACAAGGGGCTAGTGATTTCAAGTCCAAAATAAAGATTTTCAACATTTTTTTTTGTAAATGAATTAGGAACGGGAGAAGCCAACAAAATAGGGTCTTTTTAGATTTTTAGAGTTGAAAATAATTTTGTTTTTTAATTTTTTTCAGAGTAGCTGGAAACCAGATTTAAAAATCTTTCGTACATCCTTTTATAACTAAATAAACAAACAATGAAAAACAATCAACAAAACTTAGGTTTAGCTTCCATATTTGGACTAGCTATTTTATCAATTTTTACGGTTTCATGTAATGATGATGACGTAAAGGAAATGGAAACTCCTGTTACACCACCTGTTGTGGTAGCACCGGATGTTAATTTTACTGCTTTGGCTAGTAATAATACTATCTTAACGTATAATGCACGTAATTTAAACACTGCAACGTCAACAACTGCTATTATTGGTCTGCCAATGTCAGAAAACATTGTGAGTATTGATTACAGACCAGCAACTGGTCAATTGTACGGTTTAGGTTCTTCAAGCAGACTGTATGTGATTAATGAAAAAAGTGGACAAGCAACGGCGCTAGGAGCTGCAGCTTTCTCTCCGGCATTGGCGGGAGGAAACGCATCAATTGATTTTAATCCAACGGTTGATAGAATTCGTTTAGTAACTGATTCAGGTCAAAATTTAAGATTACACCCTGAATTAGGAACAGTAGCAGCAACTGATGGTGCTATAAACGGTGGTGGTTCAGCTAAAATTGGCGCTGTAGGTTATACAAATAGTATGGCAGGAGCATCTTCTACTTTATTGTATGATATTGATTTTGAACAAGATAAATTATATATTCAAAATCCACCAAATAACGGAGCTTTGCAATTAGTGGGTGACTTAGGCGTGAATTTTGAGGGAACTGGAGATATGGATATTTTGGCAGATAATTCTACAGCATTAGCGGTAACAAACAGTAACAATGTATCTACATTATTTACAGTTAGCCTATTGACTGGGAAAGCAGAAAATGTTGGTAAATTTACTGCATCAGTAATTAGTATTGCATTCAAAACGAATCCAATAGCCTACGCTACAACAGCAGGAAATATGTTAGTTCGTTTCAATCCAACAAACGGTACTAGCAATAGCGTTGCACTTACAGGACTTGCTTCAGGCGAAAGTGTAGTAGGAATCGATTTCAGACCTGCAACAGGTGCGTTGTTTGCTATTACAAATCAAAGTAGATTATTTACAATCAATACAGCAAGTGGTGCTATGACTGTTGTTGGTACAGGGTTAGCTACGCCATTATCGGGTACTTCTTTTGGATTTGATTTTAATCCAACAGTAGATAGAATTCGTCTAGTGAGTAACACGGGACAAAACTTGCGTTTACACCCAGACTTGGGAACCATAGTGTTTACAGATGGTAACTTGAATCCAGGAACTCCATTTGTCAATGCTGCAGCATACACTAATAATTTTGCAGGTGCTACAACAACGGTATTATTTGTACTTGATTCACAAACTGATACCATGTTCCGTCAAGATCCACCAAACAACGGAACATTAGTTTCTATTGGAAGTTTAGGAGTTAATATTGATGCGGATAGTGGATTTGATATTGGAGGAACAAGTGGAAGTGCTTTTGCTCTACTAAAAGTTAACGGTGTAACAGGAGTTTACAGCTTGAACACTACTACAGGAGCTGCAACAAAAGTAGCAGATCTTAATATACAAGCTACTGCAATGGCCGTAGGTTTAGGGTTTTAACAGTTAGATTGTTTTTTGCATTAGTAAGCCAACTCTGGGAAGGGTTGGCTTACTTGTTTTTATATACTGAAGAAGTGCTTAAAAATGCAGTGCAAAACCTATGTTTAGTTGTAAAGCGTTATCATAGAATTGTTTGTGTGTAGCTAGATTGTATCTTATTCCAGGTTCAATACTCACGTTTTTTCCTAAAAATAAGGCATAACCAATTTGTGTACCGACATATGTAGGATTTAAATCAGCATCCCCAAAACCGATACCGTTATACGATAATTCAAAAGGAATCAAACCTTTAAAATAGTATTTAGCTCCAATTTTGTAGGCAATAGGTTCACCAACTCCATCAATTTCTCCGTAGCCCAAACCAAGTTTAATAGCAAGGTTATCTTTAATAAAATAGCCGCCTTCTGCTCCAATATTAAAGGAGTTTACGCCATTAGAATTACTGAAATATAAAGCAGTAGAACCTACATTATTTCCAAAACCAGTATTGGCTTCAATTAACCACTTGCCTTTTAATAGTTGATCATCTTTGGCTTGTCCATTTGCAAATGCAAATGCGCACAGTGCAAATAATGACGTTGTAAATTTTTTCATATCTATTTTTTTTAGTAAAAATAGAACTTAAAACAAAATACGTGTGATTTTTAATACATATTTAACGTCTTTATGATTTTGTCAAAAAATTAGCGAATTCAAACTATATCTTTTAAATTTAGCTAAGGTTTAGTAGCAGTAAAGCTCTGTTATTGTAACTGAAGTTGGTCTAAAAAAAAGGAACTCCATTACGAAGTTCCTTTTAATGTTCTATAATAAGATCTATTATTCCTTCAATCGGCAAGCTTTCACATCACCATCCACTACAACTTCGGTCATGCCTAATGAAGAAAGGTTTTTCATGGCTTTATCCCATTTTTTACCGCTAAGTCCTGCATTGTTCTTTAATAAACCAAACTCCATTTGATTGTTATTTGCTTGCAAAAGTGTTACAATTAGCTTTTCGTCTTCTTCAAGTTCAATTTTAACTTGTTTTTTCTCAGGACGCATTTGCGGAAACAACAATACTTCTTGAATTGATGAATTATTAGTTAAAAACATCATCAAACGGTCCATTCCAATTCCCAATCCAGAGGTAGGTGGCATACCATATTCAAGAGCTCTTAAGAAATCTTCATCGATTGTACCGTTCGCCTCATCATCACCTTTTTCTGCCAAGCGCATTTGATCTTCAAAACGTTCTCTTTGATCAATTGGGTCATTCAATTCTGAATAGGCATTGGCAACTTCTTTTCCGCAAACCATTAATTCAAAACGTTCTGTAAGTTCTGGATTGTCACGGTGTTGTTTACAAAGTGGCGACATTTCTTTAGGGTAATCCGTGATAAAGGTGGGTTGAATGTAATTTCCTTCGCATTTAGCGCCAAAAATTTCATCAATAAGTTTCCCTTTACCCATTGTTTTATCAACATCAATTCCCATGCCTCTCGCTGCTTCAAACAATTCTGCTTCTGTTTTACCAGAAATATCAAAACCAGTAAAGTGTTTGATAGAATCTGTCATCGTAACGCGTGCATAAGGCGCTTTAAAATTGACTTTATGTTCTCCAAAAGTAGCTTCGCTAGTACCATTTACGCTTACAGCGCAATGTTCTAGTAAGTTTTCGGTAAATTTCATCATCCAGTTGTAGTCTTTGTAGGCTACATATATTTCCATAGCGGTAAATTCTGGGTTGTGCGTACGGTCCATTCCTTCATTTCTAAAGTTTTTAGAAAACTCATACACCCCATCAAATCCACCAACAATTAATCTTTTTAAGTACAATTCGTTCGCAATTCGCATGTATAACGGAATGTCTAATGAATTGTGATGCGTAATAAATGGCCTTGCAGCGGCTCCTCCAGGAATAGGTTGCAAAACTGGAGTTTCAACTTCAAGATATCCTGCATTATTAAAAAAAGAACGCATGGCGTTAAACAACTTGGTACGTTTGATAAACGTTTCTTTAACGTGATCGTTTACAGTTAAATCAACATAACGACGGCGGTATCTTTGCTCAGGATCGGCAAATGCATCGTAGGTTTTACCATCGGCATCTGTTTTTACAACAGGAAGTGGCTTCAACGCTTTAGCAAGCACCGTTAATCCATAAACATGAACAGATATTTCACCAACTTGAGTCTTGAAAACCGTTCCGCGTACTCCAATAAAATCACCAATATCCAAGAGTTTTTTGAACACTACATTGTACATTGTTTTTTCCTCGTCATTCGACACATCATCTCTCGAAATATATACTTGAATACGGCCTTCGGCGTCTTTCAATTCAGCAAATGAGGCCTTTCCCATGATACGTTTTCCCATCAAACGTCCTGCTAAAACCACTTCTTTTCCTTCATACTTTTCGAAATCGGCAAGGATTTCGCTAGAATATGCGGTGGTGATAAATTCGGCTGCTGGGTAAGGCTCAATGCCTAAATTACGTAATTCGGTTAGTGCTTCTCTGCGTAATATTTCTTGTTCGGATAATGCCATTTTATGCTGATTTTAAGAGCGCAAAGATACTATATAAGTTTTTAAATCTAAAGCTTAAAATACAAGGTTTTTTGAAGCGCATTTTTTCGTTTTTTATAAACGTTTTTTCCCGCTTTCCACTATATCTTTTTTACTTGTTAAAAAAAAAACAAGTAAAAAAGGATGCCGCTGCAAACGAAGTTCACTGAACTCCGATTGAAATAAATGTATAGTGAAGTAATCGGGGCTAAGGGAGTCGTTTTATTTTTTCAGTAGCTAATTTTTTAAATGTAAAATTCGTACTTTTGGATTCCTGTTCTAAAAAGGAATTATGAAATATACAATCTTGACTTTACTGCTAAGCTTTTGCTGTATAAGTTGTCAGGTAAGCGAAACTTTAACTATTGATGAAAAGGGTCAAGGTTCAATAACAGTTACCGAGCTTCGCGATGAGCAAAGTTACATGCAGCTTGTCGGTGAGGAGTATACAAAAGAATCTTTTTTTAAAGATGAAACTTATCTTTTTCAAGATGTGATTGCTAAACATCAAGAAACATTTGCGCGACTTCCTGATTCTGAAAAAGCAATTTTCCAAAAGTACGCAGTGGTGACAGTACATGAATTTAAGAGTGCAATTGAAAAAGTTTTTCGAACCACAATAAAACACTCTTTTAATTCAGTAGAAGAAATTCCTGATTTGTATAAAACAGAGGATTACGCAGATGATATTGTAAACAATTATGCGTTAGTAGCCGAGGAGCATTATTACGTGGTTAGCTTTTGTTTAAGAGACAATGTATTTTCAAGGAAAGTGAAAATTACGAATCCAACCGAATTAAAAAAGCAGCAAGATGAAATTAGCAATTTAAAAAAGCGATACGAAGCATTTAACCTCAAACAAAATCTATTGCTTGACTATCATTTTGCTCGAAAAATTAAATCGGTTTCCAATCCATTAGCTCAAATTAGTGAAGATCGTAAATCATTGCAATTAAAATTGCTGCTTTCTGATTGTTTATCTGATCCTGAGAGTACCAATTTAGAGGTGTTTTTTGAGTAAGGAACAAAACTCATAACACCTTTTCTTCACTTTAAACTTTGTACCTTTGCATTTATTATATATATAGGTTGTGCACTATGTACTGCATAATCTCCAAAAATTGTATCTAGGCATGAACAAAACCATTCAATTACAGGATTTAGGATTACAAGATTATAAGCAAACTTGGGAGCTTCAAGAGGAACTATTTAAAGGAATTGTTGATTTAAAAATTCGAAATCGCAGAGAAGAGCTCGACTTGGCTACGCCTAATTATTTTCTTTTTGTTGAACATCCTCATGTGTATACACTTGGTAAAAGTGGTGACTTAGATAACTTGCTTTTATCCGAAAAACAATTGGAAGCAAAAGGCGCTACTTTTTATAAAATCAACCGAGGTGGTGATATTACTTATCACGGACCGGGACAAATTGTAGGTTACCCTATTTTAGACCTTGAAAATTTCTTTACAGATATTCATAAATATTTACGTTTTTTAGAAGAAGCCATTATTCTTACTCTTCAAGAATATGGTTTAACCTGCGGCCGAAGCGAAGGCGAAACAGGTGTTTGGTTAGGTGTAGGAACACCATTTGCCCGAAAAATATGTGCGATGGGAGTGCGTGCCTCTCGTTGGGTGACTATGCATGGCTTTGCTTTGAATGTAAATGCTGATTTGGGATATTTTGATAATATCATACCGTGTGGCATTCGTGGTAAAGCAGTAACTTCTTTGCAAGTAGAGTTGGGGGTTGAAAAAGTAGATGAAGCCGAGGTGAAAAGTAAGATAATCAAACATCTTACCGATTTATTTGAAGCCCAATTTGAAGAGACCACTATTAAGGATTAAATTTTTATAATTCTAATTCATATTGTTCAGGTAAAAGTCTAAATGACATGCGGTGGTATTTAGTTACGCCGTATTTACGTATGGCTTCTCGATGTTCTTTAGTTGGGTAGCCTTTATTTTTTTTCCAGTTATACATTGGGAATTCTTCATGTATTTGCTCCATGTACGCGTCGCGATAGGTTTTTGCCAAAATAGAGGCAGCGGCAATACTCCTATATATAGAGTCACCTTTGATAATGCTCGTACTTTTAATGTTGTTTAGGATTTCTATTTCATGTGTGGTGAATGGTCTATTGACTCTTTGTTTAATGCCGCCTTTTGGAATAAAAGGACTGTTACCATCTACAATTATCGATTTGGGTTTAACCGTAAGAGCAATAATGCATTCTTGCATTGCTCTAATAGATGCGTTCAAAATGTTTAACTCATCTACAGCGGGAGCATCCAAATGAACTACTGAAAATGTTATCGCTTCACTTTCTAAAATAGGTTGAAGTTTTAATCTAGTTTTCTCTGATAATTGTTTACTGTCGTTTAAAAGTTCATGTTTGAAATTTGGTGGTAAAATAATAGCTGCAGCTGTGACGGGGCCTGCCAAGCAACCGCGGCCAGCTTCATCAGTACCCGCTTCTAATGCAGCTTCTAAAAAGTAAGATTTTAACATTTTCTGTTTTTTGTGTAAAAGTAGATAAATTCTTTAAATTTTGAGTGATATGGAAGGGAAGTGCTGCTATTGTTGTGATGTTAGTTTTTTTTATGTAAATCTTTTGAGGATTATATTTTGTTAAAAAAATTCAAATGCTTGCTTATTTAAGATTTATTTGTGATTTTTGCGATATAACTAATTCAATTTATTAAATATGAGATCAAAGTACAAATGGATTATGACGCTACTTGTAGCGTTTTCAATGCACTTATCGTTTGCTCAGGAGAAAACGATAACTGGGGTGGTAACAGATGTTACCGGTCCTCTTCCTGGAGTTAATGTTGGAGTAAAGGGTTCTAAGACTGGTGTGCAAACAGATTTAGACGGTAAGTATTCTATTAAAGCTAAAACGGGCGATGTTTTAGTGTTTTCATTTGTAGGTATGACTGAAACAACTAAAGTAGTAGGTGCTGCTAGTAGTGTTAATGTCTTAATGACGGACAATGCGAAGGTTTTATCTGAAGTTGTTGTTCAAGGGTATAGAACAGTTACCAAGAAAACTGCCGTTACTGCAGCCGCTTCTATTTCTGCTCAAACTATTGAAAACAGGCCTAATGCTAACGCATTGAATACAATTCAAGGGCAATTAGCGGGTGTTAATATCACAGCAAGCACTGGTCAGCCAGGTGCTAAGCCTTCTGTAATTATTAGAGGTGTTGGTACACTTAATGGTAATACAGATCCATTGTATGTTATTGACGGTTTTCCATCAAACAGTGATGGATTTAGATCAATCAATCCAAATGATATTCAAAGTTTAGATGTATTAAAAGATGCTTCTGCTGTTTCAGAGTATGGATCTAGAGGATCAAATGGTGTAATTGTTATTAAAACGAAAAAAGGAAGTTTTAATGATGACAAAACTACTTTTAGATATGCCACTCAATACGGTATTTCAACTTTACAAAAGCAAAGATATTCTTATGCAGATTCTAAACAATTGCTGACAATTGAGAAAAGATTTGGAAGAGGAAGAGGTGCTACTCTAACTGATGCTCAAATAGCTAGTTATGGAATTGATACGGACTGGGTTGATTATTTTTTCAGAACTTCAACATCGGTAAATCACAACTTAAGTATCGAACAAAACGGTAAGAATTTAAACTCTTTCACATCTTTAAGTTATTTTGATCAAGACGGTATCTTGTCAGAGACAGGATTGAAAAGATTTACAGTTAGAAATAACATCAATGGTAAATCATCTTCTGAAAGATTCAAATATTCCTTAAATTCAGCTGTTGGTTACTCTAAAAGTAATGAGTCTACAGGTCTTGGTACAGGTGGAATCAATCAGAACATCGTTTTGGGTGCATTTCAATCTGCTCCTTACATCGATCCAAGTGAGTACAAAGGCTCTAGAGAAGTTCTTCAGCTTTACAACACAAGTGGTACATTGTTATACACTCCTCTTTTTCTAATTGATAAATTGAAAAAGTTTAGTAACTTAACTGAAGAAATTAGAATTGACTTAGCTGCTGAGGCTTCTTACAAATTGACAAAAGGGTTGACAGGTCGTGTTAGAACTGCTGGACAATTGCTAGAAAATAGATTTACAGAGGCTAGATTCCCAATATCTTTTAATACATTATTGTTTTTACAGCCAGGCCAAGTTTTTGGAGGGTATGAAATCATGAATCAAAGACGTGAGTTCTTGTTTAGTAATTTATTTCAATTAGATTACAACAAAACTATAGGTGATCATACGTTCAATGTTGCTGCATTTTCAGAGTATAATCACTCTAGATTAAATGTAAACAACTTTACGCAAAATGGTTTAGATCCTGTTTTATTTGTGCCTAATACTGGTGCTGGTTATGTAGGTGATACATCTGCTAATGATTTTAACGTACCAGCAGTATCTGCGTTACAACTTAGAAATGATTTGATTTCTTACTTTGGTACAGTAGACTACGATTACAAAAAAATGTTTGGTTTGGTCGCATCTTACAGAATAGATGGATCAAGTAGGTTTATTAAAGAAAATCAATTCAACAATTTTTATTCTATCGGAGGTAGAGCAAACCTTGAAGAGTTAGGTTTTATAAAATCTTTAGGTTTTGTAAACGTTTTGAAATTAAGAGGTTCTTATGGTACTTCTGGAAATCAGCGTATTGTTGATGGTTCTATCTACGCAGGTATTAATCCACCAGCATTTGCAGATATTTATCCAGGTACTAACAATGCTTACAACAACGGTCAAGGATATGGTCTGACAATTGGTTTTCCTCAATTAAGATGGGAGACTACAACTCAGTACAATGTTGGTCTTGATTTTGAATTTTTCAAAAGTGCTTTGAGAGGTTCGTTTGACTTTTACAACAAACAAACTGATGATTTGTATTTAAGTGAGCCTTTAGCTCCTGCAACAGGTGCTTTAAGTATTACTAAAAACTCAAACGCTTTCGTAATAAATGAAGGTTTTGAATTGAATTTAGCTTACGATTTAGTTAAAAATGAAAATGTAAAGTTAACACTTAGAGCCAACGGATCTATCAACAATAACTCTATAGATGGTATATCTGCAAATAATGGACGTATAGTGGGAACAACTATAATAAACCAAAATGGTGGTAAGTTAAATCAGTTTTTTCTTTACAAATATTTAGGAGTTAACCCTGTAAATGGTAATTTATTGTTTGAAGATATTAACGGAAACCCTACTGAATCACCAACTGGTGCAGACAGAAAAGCTACTGGTAAAAATGCGTTACCGAAATATCAAGGTGGTTTTGGTTTTGATTTTTCTTACAAAGGATTTTTTACATCTACTACCTTTACTTTTGCTCAAGAAGTTGATCGTTTTGATTTTGATTTGTCAGGTCTTTACAGTAGTGGTAGAATTGGTCAATTCAATGTCACAGATGATTTGTTAAATGCATGGACTACTACTAATACTACATCAAATGTGCCTAGATTAAACGCGTCAAATTTTGGTGCAGAATCTTTGTCTGATCGTTTCTTGAGAGATGCATCATACGTAAGACTAAGAAATGCTCAAATGGGTTATAGAGTTCCAAAGAAATATCTTGAAAGAACTTTCATGTCTGATTTAGCATTTACTATTCAAGGTGAAAACTTATTTAACATTACAAAGTGGAAAGGTTTTGACCCAGAAAGCGCTAGATCTGGAGACCAAAGTCAGTATCCAACTGGAAAAACATTCACTTTCGGTGTTGATTTGAAATTTTAATTATAATTTATATGAAAATGAAAAAATTATTTATACTTTCATTACTCGCAGGTGCATTAACTGTATCTTGTAATAATGATTTATTAGAGCCATTTACACCAGGGTCATTAACTGCGGATTTAGCTATTACTTCTTCTAGTGATTTGCAACGTGTTATGAATTCTACTTATGGTCTTGCTGCAAATAGAGAAGACATTGTGTTTTCATCTGTGTTTACTGATGAGGCTGGGATCGGTTTTGCAAACGGAGGACAAGGAATTAGTGATAACTATATTTTCTTTCTAAATATTTCGTCTGCATCGCCAGATATTATTTGGTCAAACAGTTATTTTGTTTTGTCTCGTGCCAATCGTGTTATTACTTTTGCGGATGATTTAATTGCAAAAACTGCTGCAAGTAATACAGCCGAGTTAGCAAAATTGAGATCACTAAAAGCAGAAGCTTTAACTATTAGAGCTATGGCACATTTAAAAATCATGGCTTATTTCTCACCAGATTTGAAAAGTGATGCTGCACTAGCAGGTGTGTTAGCCGATAAGATCATTTTTTCTAGTGATCCTGTGCAACAGAGATCAACTAATGGTGTTTTTTATGCTGCTATTCATAAAGATCTTGATGATGCATTAGCAATTTTTGCTACTACTCCATCTCCTTATACTGGAGCTGCTGCTAAGTTATATGCTAATGCTAACTTGGCAAGGGGTTTAAAAGCCAGAGCTTACGGTTACAAAGGCGACTTTGCTAACGCTGAGATTTGGGCAAATAATGTTATTTCTGGCTCTGGTTTAGTTTTAGCCAATGCTACAAATTATTCAAGTGTATTTTTAACAGACGCTGAACCTGTAAACACCGAAGTTATTTTTAGATTAAAACGTACTTTGCAGCAGTCTGCTCAAGGTACTAACTTAGGAAATGGATGGGCTTCGGTTAATGCTACTTTTGGTGGTTCTCCATTTTTTGAAATTTCAAGAGCTTTATATAATAAAGTTGACGCAACTCCTGGTGATGTAAGAAGAGCTGTTATTGTTGCTCCTACATCTGTAGTTGATCCAAACTACGCTACATCTGCTGACTACATCAAAACTGATGTACTTGTACTTGGAAAGTATCCAGGTTCAGCTTCAGTAGGTAATCTTAATTCAGATTATAAAATAATGAGATTGTCTGAAATGTATTTCCTACGTGCTGAAGGAAGAGCATTTGCAAATGACTTATTAGGTGTTGCGCAGGCTATCAAGGCTATCAGAGACAATCGTTTTGCTACTGCTCAACCATTGCCAGTGTATGCTAATGCAACTGCTGCTTGGAAAGCGATTTTAGATGAAAGAAGAATAGAGCTCGCTTTTGAAGGTCATCGTTTTATTGACTTGAAAAGATTAGGTGTTTTAGCAGGTGGTTCTTCTATCGATAGAGATCCTGCAGATTACAGCTCTAAATCGGCTAGTTATCCTGCTGCGAATCCATCTAATTTACCATTGTCTAGTACTAAATTTGCTTTGCCAATTCCTATTTCGGAATTGAATGCTAATCCAACGATTACTCAAAACCCTGGATACTAATTAGATTTCAAATCTTTTTAAGATTTAGTATATTTATTAAGACCGCAAGTACATACTTGCGGTCTTTTTGTTTTATTTTTATTTGCTCATTTTGAATTTATGAATGTGTAGTATTTTTTTCAATAGTAATTTTTAGAGTTTTTTTTTAATTGACTCATCATTTAAAGGATTAGATTTATCTTTACACCTTAATTTATGATATTTCGAATATGAGAATCGTTTTTTTGCTTTCCTTTATTTTGTTTTCTGTGTTCGTGAGTGCGCAGGATAAAGAACAAAACGCAAACAAAGACCAATCCAATCTGGGTATGGTCAACGCGAAAAAGAAGAGTGCCGACAAAGTTGCTACTTTAGATTTATACCGTTTCATTAGTTTAGATAACGACACTACCTATATAGATACTTCGCTTACCATTCAAAAAGAGTACAGCCATAATTACTTGCGTAAAGACATTTTTGGTCTTTTACCATTTGCAAATGATGGGCAAACTTATAATACCTTGCAATTTGGTCTAAATGCTTATTCTCCACTGCCGGAAATGGGATTCAAAGCAAAACATTTTAATTTTCTTGAGGCGAATCAAATTCGTTATAACTCAGTAGCTACACCTATAACTGAACTTTATTTTAAAAGCACTATTGGTCGTGGACAGTCAGTTGATTCGTTCCTTAGTTTAAATACTTCTGAAAATTTGAATTTTAGTATCGCCTATAAAGGACTTCGTTCAGAAGGTAAGTATTTGAACCAACTCTCTAGTACCGGTAATTTTAGGTTTACGGTTAATTTTAATTCTAAAAACAAAAGGTACTTCGCCAAAGCTCATTATACCTACCAAGACATTTTAAATGAGGAAAATGGTGGTATTACGACTATTACTGATTTTGAAAGTGAAAATCCAAGTTTTAATAACCGCCAGCGTTTTGAGGTTTTTCTAACTGATGCAAAGTCGTTTTTAAAAGGACGAAGAATTTTCTTGGACCAAAATTTCAGAATCAATCCAAAAAAAGGCAGTAATAATCTTTCGGTTGTACACCAAATTAATTATGAAAATAAATTTTTTGAATACAACCAATTAACAGTGCCCTCAAATGTGGGTCGTACAGAGGTAAATCGTTTTGGACCCTCATTTACTGATACCGGTATCAATGACCAAACCCGTTACAACCGCATGTATAACAAAGCGGGTCTTGTTTACGAAAATACCACTTTGGGTGTATTTGAATTTTTTGTTGATGATTTTCGTTCTAATTATTACTACAACCGTGTGTTGTTTTTTGATAATCAGGAACCTATTCCAAATACGTTTAATCAAAATATTAATTCAGCAGGTGGCCAATACACGTATAAAAAAGACAATGTTCAAGGTAAATTTTTATACTCGCGTAGCATTACCAATCAGTCTTTGTCTAACCTAGATGCGCAAGTTGCTTATGACTTGAACGACGATTATCAGTTTACTTTTCAGTATCAAAACTTGAATAAATTACCTAATAATAACTACAATTTATACCAAAGTAGTTACATAGAATACAATTGGTCTAATGATTTTAAAAACGAAAAAATCAATGTTATCAAAGGAACGGCTACAACTCCCTTCCTGAATGCTGAACTTCATTTATCAGTTCTCAACGATCATCTCTATTTTGTAGATGTATCAACCGCTGAGCAAAAAAGTGAGCGTACACAAATCATAGCACCTGCACAGTACAACGGAACAATTAAGTATCTTTCTGTAAAATTGGGTAGAGAATTTCAGTTTGGCAAATTCGCTCTTGACAACACTGTACTGTATCAAAAAACAGAACAAAATGATGCTATTTTAAATGTTCCAGAAATAGTAACTCGTAATACTATTTATTACTCTGATTACTTGTTCAAAAATGCACTTTTTCTGCAAACAGGTATTTCTCTAAATTATTTCACTAAATATTTAGCCAATGAGTACAATCCAGTAATTGGTGAGTTTTTTGTGCAGAATGAAAAAGAAATTGGGAATCATCCTAATTTAGATTTTTTTATCAATGCTAAAATTCAGCGCACACGTATTTATTTCAAAGCAGAGCATTTCAACTCGTCATTTACCGGAAATAATTTCTATGCCTCACCAAACAATCCGTCTCGTGATTTCACAATCCGTTTTGGTTTAATTTGGAATTTTTTCAATTAATCTATTTGGGCGTTTTGTCGTGCTATCCGCTCTATCTTTGCTTGCTTAAAGAAAGCAAGCAAAGGATGCCGCTACTATCACGAACGCAATCTGTCTTGAATAAGATTAATTTCTAACAAAACACTATCTTTGCATTCGTTTTTGTAACAAATCTTAAATTTAAACATACTTTTTTATGCATTACGCAGAAAATATATTAGGTACTATTGGTAATACTCCACTAGTAAAACTAAATAGAGTTACCGCCGAAGTTGATGCCTTGGTACTAGCAAAAGTAGAAACCTTCAATCCGGGAAATTCTGTTAAGGACAGAATGGCCATGAAAATGATTCAAGATGCAGAGGCTGATGGTCGTTTACAGCCGGGAGGGACTATCATTGAAGGTACTTCTGGTAACACCGGTATGGGATTGGCTTTGGTTGCTATCATAAAAGGATACAAGTTAATCTGTGTGATTTCGGATAAACAATCCAAAGAAAAAATGGATATTCTTCGTGCCGTAGGTGCTAAAGTTGTAGTTTGCCCAACTGATGTTGAGCCTACTGATCCGCGTTCTTATTATTCTGTTTCTAAACGTTTGGCTGAGGAGACTCCTAATTCTTGGTACGTAAATCAATACGATAACCCTTCTAATGCAATTGCGCATTATGAGCAAACAGGACCTGAAATTTGGAAACAAACCAATGGGAAAATTACTCATTTTGTAGTAGGAGTAGGTACAGGTGGAACCATTTCTGGAACTGCTAAATATTTAAAAGAGCAAAATCCAAACATTAAAATTTGGGGAATTGATACTTACGGTTCTGTTTTTAAGAAATACCATGAAACCGGAATTTTTGATGAAAACGAAATTTATTCGTACATCACCGAAGGAATTGGAGAAGATATTTTACCTAAAAATGTTGACTTTTCTCTAATCGATGGTTTTACAAAAGTGACTGATAAAGACGCTGCAGTTTACACCAGAAAAATTGCTTTAGAAGAAGGTATTTTTGTTGGGAATTCAGCAGGGGCAGCCATTAAAGGTTTGTTGCAATTGAAAGAGCATTTTACACCTGAGGATGTTGTTGTGGTACTTTTTCACGATTCAGGAAGTCGTTATGTAGGTAAAATGTTTAATGATGATTGGATGAGAGAAAGAGGCTTTCTTGAAGATGAGATTACAAAAGCAGCTGATGTTATCAAAGATCATATTGATAAACCGCTTGTAGTTGTTCGTACCGAGGAATTGGTTTCGCATGCCATAGAGCGTATGCGTAAATACAAAATATCACAAATTCCAGTAATTGATATTAATGGTTTTGTTGGCTCAGTTGACGAAAGTGATTTGTTTCAAAGCTATGTCGCAAACAAAGACGTTGCTGATAAACCTATTAAAGATGTTATGGGCAAACCATTTCCAGTTGTAAGCGAGAGCACTCCAATTGATGAAGTGTCTCGTTTGTTTACGAAAGAAAATGCCGCAGTATTAGTAGAATTGGCTAATGGAAAACACCATATTATTACGAAGTACGACATTATTGGTTCCATAAAATAATATAAGAATTTCAACCGCAGTACAGCAAAATCTAACTACATACGTTTTGATTTGCTATACTGTGGTTTTTTTATACCCCATACCCATCTTTACTATTTGTTTAAATTTTATAATTCACACGCAATGACCTTTACTGCTATTGATTTTGAAACTGCTATTTCTTTTCATCCTTGTTCAGTAGGTATTGTGACCGTTCAAGACGGAATAATTGTCGATGAATACGTAAGTTTAATTCAGCCGCCCAATAATAGTTATAGCCCGTACACTATCGCGGTACATGGAATCACACCAGCTGATACACGTTATGCTCCGACTTTTCTGGATATTTTTCCTGAGATTAAAAAACGCTTGCAAGGACAAATTGTAGTCGCACACAATGAGAGTTTTGATCGGTCTGTACTTCAAAAATCGATGGCGATGCATGAATTGCAGTATCAAGATTTAGATTTAAAAGACAGTTGGGAGTGTACTGTGAAATTGTACAGAGCCAAAGGTCTAAAGCCTACAACTCTTAAAGATTGTTGCCGTGTCATGAATATTAAATTGCAACATCATGAGGCTTTATCTGATGCGCGTGCTTGTGCTAAGCTGTATATAGCTCATCTTTTGGGTGTAATTGATTGATTATCTGTCAGTAGTTGCTTTTGAATCTTTATTTTCTTATTAAATTATAATCTTTTTTTGTACATTAGGTCTGTTTAAATTTAGATCTATGAAGGAAGATTTTTTACATTACATCTGGAGATTTAAAAAATTCAGCAGTTTCGAAATGACAACTACAAGTGGTGAGGCTGTAACTGTGATTGCCGCTGGTCAATATTTAGAATTAGCCGGTCCTGATTTTTTTAATGCTCAAGTCACAATTGGGGATCAAAGATGGGCTGGGAATATTGAAATTCATGTAAAATCATCTGATTGGTACCTTCATCATCATGAGCAAGACCCAGCTTATGAAAATGTGATCCTTCATGTTGTTTGGGAACATGACACCGAAATTTTTAGAAAAAATAACAGTACCATCCCAGTTTTGGAACTTAAAAATTATGTTGACGCTCAAACAGTGCAAAATTACAATGTTTTAATAGAACCTAAATCTTGGATTTTTTGTGAAAAACACCTAGCTAGTATAGCTAATTTTGTTTGGAGTAATTGGAAAGAGCGTTTGTTTTTTGAAAGATTAGATCGTAAAGCAACGCCTATTTTGGCGTTTTTAGACCAATCACAAAACGACTGGGAGGCTACTTTGTTTTGGCTATTAGCCAAGAATTTTGGGTTAAATACCAATGGGGATATTTTTCTAAGGATGGCGCAATCTATTCCTTTTTCAGTTATTCGCAAAGAACGTTTAGAGCTTGCTAATTTAGAAGCTTTGCTCTTTGGTTTGTTAGGTTTGTTAGATCAAGAGCATGAAGATGCGTACTTCAAGGATTTAAAATTTAGATTTTTGTATTTGGTGCACAAGTACAATTTGGAGCCACGAGTTGAAGGTACAGTGCAGTTTTTTAAACACCGTCCGGATAATTTTCCAACTGTTAGATTGTCGCAATTGGCGCAATTATACCATCAAAATGCCAATTTATTCGAACTTTTGATGCAAGTACAAACTATTGAAAAATGGTATCATTTGTTTGAAATTTCAGCATCTTCTTATTGGGATTTGCACTATCAATTTGATAAAAACAGTATTAAAAGGACCAAAAAGTTATCTAAGTCTTTTATTGATTTGCTTCTGATCAATACTATAATTCCCATGCAATTTGCTTACGAAAAGAGTAGAGGTGGCGAAGCTTCAGATAATTTACTGACGATAATGGAAGGAATTGCAGCAGAAAAAAACGCTATAATTACTAAGTTTTCTAGTTTTGGGATTGATGCCTATAATGCATTTGATTCGCAAGCTTTATTGCAGCTCAAAAATGAATATTGTAATAAAAGTAAATGCTTAGAGTGTGCAATTGGTGTCGATTTACTAAAAGCTGGACTTTAATTTTACTAGAGTTATTTCATCCTGTATTTTTTGTAGATTTGTTCTAATAATTAAATAGTATGTCAGTAATTATAAAACTCAAGTTTTTTTTCGAAAAACACGGATTTCATGTGTCTTCACGATTGGCCGATACTTTAGGAATGCGTGCTAGTAGCGTACGACTGTTTTTTATTTACTTATCGTTTGTCACTGCTGGGTTGTGGTTTGCAGTGTATCTAACGTTGGCTTTTTGGATAAAGTTAAAAGATCTTATCCGTGCTAAACGTACTTCGGTTTTTGATTTATAGTATAAAAAAAGGCTCCTAATTTTAGGAGCCTTTTTCGTTTTATTTATTCTTCTGGGTTATTCAGTTTAGAATTTCTTTTTCCGTACAGGAAGTAAATCACCATACCAATTGCTAGCCATCCTAATGAGAATAATTGAGCATCTTTACTCAAGTTTACCATCAAGTAAGTATTGATAGCAATTCCGCAAACTGCAATTACTGGTAAAGCAGGAACTTTAAAACTACGTTCTAAAGTAGGTTGTTTTACTCTCAAAATCCAAACGGCGATACATACCATTGTAAAGGCAAATAAGGTACCAAAACTAGTCATTTCAGCAAGCTTACTAATTGGTGTGAATGCAGCAACGGTAGCGATAAAAGCACCTAAAATCATTAAGTTGGTTCTTGGAGTTCCAGAAAGCGGGTTGATTTTAGAGAATACAGCTGGAATTAATCCATCTTTTGACATTCCTAAAAAGATACGTGATTGTCCCATGATCATTACCATCAATACAGAAATTAAACCTACCGTAGCAGCGATCGTGATGATGTATCCAGCCCAAGCTTGACCTGCAATATCAAATGCGTATGCAACAGGAGCTTTAATTGCCTCTGGGTATTTACCTAGTGGGTTGAAATCTTGGTAACTAATCATACCAGTTAACACAAGTGAAACTAAGATATAAAGAACAGTACAAACTAATAATGATGCAATAATTGCAAAAGGTACGTCTTTCTTTGGGTTGATGGCCTCACCAGCTTGAGTAGAAACAGCATCAAAACCTACATAAGCAAAGAAAATTGCAGCTGCTCCCGAAACAATTCCAGCTAAACCGTATGCTTCATGTGGTTTGTCATCAACAATAATTGTTTGTGCTTCTGGGATAAATGGAGACCAGTTGTCTACATCTATAAAGAATGCTCCAGCAATAATTACGAAAATTACAGCAGATACTTTTAAAATTACAATGAAGTTGTTCGCGCTTGCCGCTTTTTCAGTTCCTTTAATCAGTAATGATATAACTAATAATACGATTAGAAACGCTGGTAAGTTCATACTAAATCCTTCTCCGGTGTAACTTCCTGGATCTGCGGTTAAGTATTCGGGTAAGCTTATGCCAAACATCTTGAGCATCTTATTGAAATATCCCGACCATGACACGGCGACCGTCATCGAGCCCATGGCATACTCTAATATTAATCCCCAGCCAATAATCCAGGCAAATATTTCTCCAATAGTTCCGTAGGCATAGGCATAGGCAGAACCTTCAACAGGTAATATAGATGCAAATTCAGAATAACATAAAGCTGCAAATACACAGGCAATACCTGCAATTACAAATGAAAGAGCAAGTGCGGGACCTGCGTGATTATAAGCTCCAGTTCCTGTTAATACAAAAATTCCTCCTCCTATGATGGCTCCAATACCAATAGCGGTAAGGCTCCACTTACCTAAAACTCTTTTTAATTGACTTTTTTTCATATCAGCTTCAAAAGCCGATACTGGTTTAACTCTCCAGATTGACATGGTTGTTTAATGTTTTAAGTTATTAAGCACCAAATGTATTCTTTTTTACAAAAAATAAAAACAATTATTGAATTTTAAGTTGTAAAAAATGTCTCAAACTCTTTTTTATTATTGATTTGTCATAATTACCGCAATATGATAAAAGTTGGTTGTATGTTGAGAATCAATTTTTTTACAGTAATTCGTAATGAGTTTCGTATTTATTTCTTATTTTTAAAACTAATCTAGTGTGGTGCCAATTTTTAAGCCTATGAGAGTATTAAAAACCATTGTTTCCTATTTTAATTATACCAAACAGCAACGTACGGGTGTTTTAATACTGTTAGTTTTTATCGTCATATTACAAAGCTTAGTGTTTTTTTGTGATTGGTCTGTCATAGAAAAAAAAGATCCTAAAGAGCAAACATGGTTGTCTCTGCAAAGTACCATCGACACACTTAGTGATAATTCTAAAAAAGCGTCAAGCAAAATATATAAATTTAACCCTAATTTTATTTCTGACTACAAAGGATATAAATTAGGGATGTCAGTAGCAGAGATTGACCGCCTATTTGCTTTTCGAAAACAAAATAAATATGTCAATTCTGCAGCTGAGTTTCAAATGGTGACTCAAATTTCCGATTCGCTTTTGCAAGTAATTGCTCCGATGTTTCAGTTTCCGACTTGGGTAGCAACGAAACCCAAAAGTGACTACAGCAAAAAATCGTTTGATTATAAAACGGCTGCAGGGGCTAAAGAAAAAATCATTGTTAAAGATATCAATCTCGCAAGTCAAGATGATTTTATGAAAATTTATGGCGTTGGTGAGGCATTGTCTGCCAGAATTATCAAGCAGCGCTCCACTCTTGGTGGATTTGTAAGTATGGAACAATTAATAGAAGTTTGGGGCTTATCCCCTGAGGTAGTTTCAGAATTGAACACACATTTTCAGATCGGCGCATCGCCGGCTGTTATAAAGTTAGATATCAATAATGCATCTCTAAAAGAATTAAGTCAGTTTTATTATTTTAAAGGTGGCCTTGCTCGCGATATAATTACCTACCGTAGCATGAAAGGAGATTTTGCTAAAATTGAGGATTTAACAAAAATTAAAGGATTTCCTGTTGATAAAGCAAAAATAATTGCCTTATATTTGGACTTTCGTTAGAAGTTGCTGGTTTTGGGAGCTACGTAGGTTTTTTATCTCGTTTAGTTTGAGTGAACTATTAAAGTAAAGGGTCTTTCTTGAGATTAGTTGATGTATTGTTGCATTTAATAATTGTAAGCCTCAGTCCAACAATGACGACCTTAATTTTCATTGTTAAAAGAAAAAAATAATAGAATATGAATTCAGTTTACTTCACAGAAGAGCATCAGGCCTTCAGAGAAAGTTTAAAAGATTTTTTGCAAAAAGAAGTGGTGCCTCACATTGAAAAATGGGAAAAAACAGGTACGATAGAGCGTTTTATCTGGAAAAAATTTGGCGATATGGGATACTTTGGGATTAATTACCCAGAGGCGTACGGCGGGATGAATCTTGATTTGTTTTACACAGTTGTTTTTTTAGAAGAACTACAAAAGATAAAATCATCTGGCTTCGCTGCCGCTATGTGGGCTCATGCCTATTTAGCGATGACGCATTTAAATGCAGAGGGCGATGATAGAATCAAGAAAGATTATCTTGCGCCGAGTATTGCAGGTGAAAAAATTGGAGCATTGTGTATATCAGAACCTTTCGGAGGAAGTGATGTTGCAGGAATGCGTACCACAGCAGTTAGAAAAGGTGATAAGTATATCATAAACGGATCGAAAACGTTTATCACTAATGGTATTTACGCTGATTATTATATTGTGGCAGCCAAAACAAATCCGGAGTTGGGTAACAAAGGAATTAGTATCTTTTTGATGGATACCGGTCTAAAAGGAATATCAGCTTCTAAACTTGATAAATTGGGATGGAGAGCATCGGATACGGCAGAGATTGCATTCGATAATGTAGAGATTCCTGCTGAAAATCTTATGGGTGAAGAAGGGAAAGGATTTCCGTACATCATGCAGCATTTTGCACTTGAACGCTTAATAATGGCAATTAATGCACATGCTAGAGGGGAATATGCAATTGATTATACTATCGATTATATGTCTCAACGTGAAGCTTTTGGAAAAAAGATAAGTAAATTTCAAGCCTTGCGTCACACCCTTGTAGAGCACGCCACTGAAGTAGAGCACTGTAAAATTTTTAATTATGCTGCTGTTGCTCGATTAGATAAAGGAGAATATGTAGTAAAAGAGGCTACAATGGCGAAGCTTAAATCAACCAAAGTTGCTGATGAGGCTATTTACAGTTGTTTGCAGATGCTAGGTGGTTATGGTTACATGGAAGAGTATCCTTTGGCGCGTTTGTTTAGAGATAGTCGCTTAGGGCCAATTGGAGGTGGTACTTCAGAGATTTTAAAAGAAATTTTAGGAAAAATGATTATTGATGATCAAAGTTACGAACCTGCTGTGAAATAGTTTTGACTATTCATTATAAGTTGTAATTAAGTATCATTGTGAGGAATTCCAATGAATAAAATCAAGGAGTGAGCGGTTTGTTCGCTCCTTTTTTTTGTGTGAAGGATAGTAGTGGAAATCCTTTTATGAAGCGTAGCGAAATAAAAGATTGCAACGAATAGCCTGACGGCACCGAAGCTTGATTGATAATGTAATGGATGCGCTTTGTGCCGGCACACCAAAATAAATTGAAGAACAGTAGGGATTAAACGAAAAATAATAACTACTTTTGCAGACTAAAGAAAGGGGGTGTCTATATTATGTTAATTATACCAATTAAAGACGGGGAAAATATCGATAGAGCGTTAAAACGTTACAAAAGAAAATTTGATAAAACAGGAACTGTTCGTCAATTAAGAGCACGTACTGCTTTTATTAAGCCTTCAGTAACAAACAGAATCAAAATTCAAAAAGCGGCTTATATCCAAAATATGAAAGATAACTTAGAAAGTTAGTCGATTCTACATTATTATAAAAATAGCATTAGAGTTTTTTAACTTTATTGCTATTTTTTTTTGTTAAACAAATTTTGTTTTTTTAAGTGTTTTTTAAAATAAATCTTATATTTGTTTTATTATCTGTTAAAAGGAAAATTATGAAAATTACGGTGCAGTGTATAATGATGGTGAATGGTCTGGATCAAGACTTATTCAAATAGAGTAAAACATCTTATTAATTTGTAAAACACTATTAACCATGAAAAAAATCTTAATTTTTACCGCTATTTTAATCTTTTCAACGCTTGCCTATTCGCAAAAAGAAAGTGATTTATCGAGAAATTTATTTAAAGTTAATATTTTAGCGCCAGGCTTGACTTATGAGCGGGTTCTAGGTGATAAGACAGCTTTTAATGTTGATGTTAATTTGTCATTTGGAGGTACTAGTAAGGGAGGTGGGCAATTAAAACTGTTGGCATCTCCATTCGGCAGAGCTCAATATCGTTATTATTATAATTTAGAAAAACGCTTGGCTAAAAATAAATCAATAAGGGGTAATTCAGCTGCTTATATTGCTCCTTCTATTAGTTATTATATGAAGCCTATAAATGATGGTTCTTATTTAAGCGATTATGACGGCCTTACAGCAGGGGCTGTGTGGGGATTTCAAAAAACATATAAAACAGGGATGAATCTTGGTGCGAATACAGGATTGGGATATAATTTCAGTAGTAATTTAGTTCATCAAGTTGTTCCTATTTTAAATTTTACTGTTGCATGGGTTATTCTAAAATAAGTAAATTTTTATTTGTAGTAATTGTCAATACTTTTTTTGTCAATGCACAAAAAGTATTGCCTTTTTTGGGTGCGGGGCAAAATATCAATACATCTTTTGAAAATAATGGTTACCTAAATATTTCTACAGGAGTTCAATATAATCTACAGGATTTTATTAAGCCAGAGGTTGAATTCCGATTCTTTTTCGGCGCTTTGCAAAACAATACCACTTATGATTCTGCAAATTCTTTGATGCGGATAAAAGATATTTTTACAACTTTTCAGGCTTTAAATTGGAGTGTTACTCCCAATTTTTCTATTCCTTTGGATCAAGATAAACATTGGTACTTGGCAGTAAAACCAAAATATAATTATGCCGAAATAAAAGCTTCAGATGCGATTTTTGTTTATCAAGAGACTAAAACAATTTATACAAAAGAAACCCGTAAAGGAGTTAGTCGTTCTTTTGGTTTAAACATGGGGGTTTTGGGTAAATTGTGGTCAGAATCCTATGATGCGGTTTTGTTGTCTGTTTTTGTAGATAATATCAACTTTAACAAGGTGATTAAAAGAACGCCCAATACAGATTTGGATACCAATTATGACTTAGGTTTTGAAGTTACTTACTACTTTAGTTTTAAAAAGAAAAAATAAAGAGAATTCGCAATCAAAGAGCACGTAGTGCTTTTGTTATGCAGTCAGTAACAAACAGAATCAAAATTCAAAAAATGGCTTATATCCAAAATATGAAAGATAACATAGAAAGTTAGTCGATTCTACAGAAAATAGGAGCCGTTAGTTATCAAAATTATTTAACTTTGATGCTAACGGTTTTTTTTATGGTTAAAAGTATAGAAGCATTCGAGCAATACCTCCGCTTGGAGAAAAAGTATTCCAATCACACCATCACGGCTTACAATAACGACTTAGTTTCTTTTAGAGACTTTGTATTTTTGAGATATCAGCAAGCTACAATTGATGATGTGCTGTATGTTCAAATAAGAGCTTGGATAGTAGAGTTGGTCGATCAGTCACTTTCAAACACTACAATTAATAGAAAAATTGCTAGTCTCAAAGCATTCTATAAATTTTTACTCCGAAGCAAGCAAATTAAAGCCAGTCCTTTGGCGACTCACAAGGCCTTAAAAACCCCAAAAATAATTCAGATTCCGTTTTCAGAACAAGAGATGGTGCAGGTTGCGGAGGTTTTTTCAGAAGGAACTGATTTTGAATCAGTACGCAATCAATTGATCGTAGAGCTGTTTTATGCAACAGGCATGCGAAGAGCGGAGTTAATAGGGTTGCAGTTTAAAAACGTAGATTTGGCATCAGGTATTATCAAAGTTTTAGGGAAGCGGCAAAAAGAGCGTTTGCTGCCGTTATTGCCGTTTTTGATACAGTCAATAAGGCGATACCTCGCTGTAAGGACTGATTTAGAAGTGATTGAAGATTCTGATTATTTTTTTCTGACCAAAAAAGGAATAAAATTAAATGAAAGTCTTGTGTATCGGTTAATAAATTCATACTTTAGTAGAGTGTCACACAAGTTGAAGAAAAGTCCTCATATCCTTCGTCACACTTTTGCTACCCATTTACTTAATAATGGTGCAGATTTAAATTCAGTCAAAGAATTATTGGGGCATGCTAGTTTAGCTTCTACGCAGGTGTACACACACAGTAGTTTATCGGTTCTGCAGGAAGTGCATAAAAAAGCGCATCCAAGGGGTTGATGACAAAAAATATTTAATAATTTTTAATAACGATGATTATGAAGGTAAGTGTTCACGCAGTTAACTTTACTGTTGACAGAAAGTTGGTTGATTTTGTTCAAGAACGAATGGATAAACTTGAAAAGTATTACGATAAGGTCGTCTCGTCTGATGTGTATTTGAAAGTGGAAAAAACGAGTGAGAAAGAAAATAAAATTGTCGAAGTAAAAATTAATGTGCCTGGTGATGAGTTATTGGTTAAAAAACAGTGTAAATCATTTGAAGAAGCAACCGAGTTAGCCGCAGAATCTCTAGAGCGAATGCTTCTAAAACGAAAAGAAAAGATTAGTTCGCATATTTAATATAAAATTTTTTCAAAAAATGTTTTGATTGCTAGATAAAATCTATACATTTGCAGTCCGTTAGAAATAGCGGACTTTTTTTATCAATTCGCCAGCGTAGCTCAGTTGGCTAGAGCAGCTGATTTGTAATCAGCAGGTCGTGGGTTCGAGTCCCTCCGCCGGCTCCAAGTTAACATATTTAAAGATAAAGAAAGTGAGGGGAGATACTCAAGCGGCCAACGAGGGCAGACTGTAAATCTGCTGTGTGAACTTCGCAGGTTCGAATCCTGCTCTCCCCACAAGAATAAAACTTAGTTGTTTTAGAAAAGTATATTGCTTTTCTTTATTGAACTAAGCTCTTTGATAAGAGGTTCTGCCGACTTAGCTCAGAGGTAGAGTGCTTCCTTGGTAAGGAAGAGGTCACGGGTTCAATTCCCGTAGTTGGCTCAAGTAAGTAGGAAATAAAAATTAATATATAACAAGATTAAAATTAAGTAAAATGGCAAAAGAAACCTTTAACCGTTCGAAACCACACTTAAATATTGGTACGATCGGACACGTAGATCACGGTAAAACTACTTTAACAGCAGCAATCACAAAAGTATTATCTGATGCTGGTTACTGTCAAGCAAAATCATTTGATCAAATTGATAATGCTCCTGAAGAAAAAGAAAGAGGTATTACTATCAATACATCACACGTTGAGTATGAAACTGCTAACCGTCACTACGCACACGTTGACTGTCCAGGTCACGCGGATTACGTAAAGAACATGGTTACTGGTGCTGCTCAAATGGATGGAGCTATCCTTGTTGTAGCTGCAACTGATGGACCAATGCCACAAACACGTGAGCACATCCTTTTAGGTCGCCAAGTAGGTATTCCTAGAATGGTTGTTTTCATGAACAAAGTTGACATGGTGGATGACGCTGAGTTGTTAGAGCTTGTTGAAATGGAAATTAGAGATTTATTATCTTTCTACGAATATGATGGTGACAACTGTCCAGTAATCCAAGGTTCTGCTTTAGGAGGATTGAACAATGACGCTGCATGGGTTCCTAAAATTTTAGAATTGATGGAAGCTGTTGATAACTGGATCGAAGAGCCATTACGTGATACTGACAAACCATTCTTGATGCCAGTTGAGGATGTATTTACAATTACTGGTCGTGGAACTGTTGCTACAGGTCGTATCGAAACAGGTATTGCAAACACTGGAGATCCAGTAGAAATTATTGGTATGGGAGCTGAGAAATTGACTTCTACTATCACTGGAGTTGAGATGTTCCGTAAAATCCTTGATAGAGGAGAAGCTGGAGATAACGTAGGTTTATTGTTGAGAGGTATTGATAAAGAATCTATCAAAAGAGGAATGGTTATCATTAAGCCAGGATCTGTTAAGCCACACGCAACTTTCAAAGCTGAGGTTTATATCTTGAAAAAAGAAGAAGGTGGACGTCACACTCCATTCCATAATAACTACCGTCCACAGTTCTACGTACGTACAACTGACGTAACAGGAGTTATTACTTTACCAGAAGGAGTAGAGATGGTAATGCCAGGTGATAACTTAACTATCAATGTATCTTTGTTAAGCCCAATCGCAATGAGTGTTGGTTTACGTTTCGCTATCCGTGAAGGTGGTAGAACAGTAGGTGCTGGACAAGTAACTGAAATCGTAGGTTAATCCACGAAATATACAATCAAAAAATAGTGTCGTTTAACGATGACACTATTTTTTATTCTACGGGCGTAGTTCAAGGGTAGAATAGCGGTCTCCAAAACCGTTGATGGGGGTTCGAATCCCTCCGCCCGTGCAAAAAAATAAATCACAATGACAAAAGTTGTAAATTACATATCAGAGGCATTTGAGGAATTAAAATCAAATGTAACTTGGCCGGAATGGTCTGAAGTACAGCGTCTAACCATTGTTGTAGCTGTATTTTCTGTTTTATTTGCCTTGGGGACTTGGGGAGTAGATGAGATTTTCGCAAAAGCTTTAGCTGGATTTTTTAATTGGATAAAAGCTTAATTTTTGTTATGGCAGATAATAATGTGAAGAAGTGGTATGTCGTTAGAGCGGTTAGTGGCCAGGAGAACAAAGTAAAAGCATATATCGAAACCGAAATCGCAAGATTAGGAATGGAAGATTATGTTTCTCAAGTTCTTGTTCCAACCGAAAAAGTCGTTACTGTTAAGGAGGGAAAAAAATTAGTTAAAGACAAGGTTTATTTTCCTGGTTATGTAATGATCGAAGCGAATCTTGTTGGTGAAATACCACATATCATTAAGTCTATAACAAGTGTTATTGGTTTTCTGGGAGAAGTTAAAGGTGGAGAGCCTGTTCCGTTAAGAATGTCGGAAGTTAACAGAATGCTAGGAAAAGTTGATGAGTTGGCTGTTAATACAGATACACGTGCTATTCCATTCAATATGGGTGAAACTGTAAAAGTAATTGATGGACCATTTAATGGATTCAACGGAACGGTTGAAAAAATTAATGAAGAAAAGCGTAAACTTGAAGTAATGGTGAAAATTTTCGGAAGAAAAACACCTTTAGAATTGAGTTTCATGCAAGTTGAAAAAGTATAATTTTTGTTACATCTATAATAATCATTGTTGCCGCTTCCATTGGTAGCAATGTTAAATTTTTTAAAAATGGCTAAAGAAATTAGTAAGGTAGTTAAACTACAAGTTAAGGGAGGTGCTGCGAACCCGTCGCCACCGGTTGGACCTGCTTTAGGAGCTGCTGGGGTAAACATCATGGAATTCTGTAAGCAATTTAATGCTAGAACTCAAGATAAACCCGGCAAAATATGCCCAGTACAAATTACTGTGTATAAAGACAAATCATTTGATTTTGTTGTTAAGACTCCTCCAGCGGCTGTCCAGTTATTGGAAGCTGCAAAGCTAAAGTCAGGATCTGGTGAACCAAATCGTAAAAAAGTAGCTAGCGTTACTTGGGATGTTATCAAGGCAATTGCTGAAGATAAAATGGTAGATTTAAATGCATTCACAATCGAATCTGCTATGAGCATGATTGCTGGAACTGCTAGATCTATGGGTATAACTATATCAGGAGATTCTCCTTTTTAATTAAGAGATAGACATGGCAAAATTGACAAAAAAGCAAAAAGAGGCTGCTTCAAAAATTGAAAAGAACAAATTGTATTCTTTGAAAGATGCTGCTGCATTAATCAAAGTTATTGCTTCTGCAAAATTTGATGAGTCTGTTGATATCGCAGTTCGTTTGGGTGTAGATCCAAGAAAAGCGAATCAAATGGTAAGAGGTGTAGTTACATTACCTCACGGTACTGGTAAAGATGTTAAAGTATTAGCATTAGTTACTCCAGATAAAGAAGCGGAAGCTTTGGCAGCTGGTGCAGACTATGTTGGTCTTGATGATTACCTTCAAAAAATTAAAGATGGTTGGACAGATGTTGATGTTATCATCACTATGCCTGCTGTTATGGGTAAATTAGGTCCATTAGGTCGTATTTTAGGACCTAGAGGTTTAATGCCAAACCCAAAAACAGGTACTGTAACTATGGATGTTGCAAAAGCTGTTCAAGAAGTTAAAGCTGGTAAAATCGATTTTAAAGTTGATAAAACTGGTATCGTACATGCAGGAATTGGTAAAGTATCATTTGGTGCGGAGCAAATTTATGACAATGCACACGAAATTATTCAAACATTAATCAAACTTAAGCCAACTGCTGCTAAAGGTACCTACATTAAAGGTATTCACCTTACAAGCACAATGAGTCCAGCTATTGCATTGGATCCAAAAGCAGTATAATTGGTAGTTAATAATTTTTAGTATGACTAGAGAAGAAAAATCAATCGCGATTGAAGATTTAACTGCACAGTTAGCTGGTACAAATATCATTTACATATCTGATATTTCAGGACTTAATGCAGAGACTACTTCAAGCTTGAGAAGAGCTTGCTTTAAAGCAGGTATAAAATTAGAGGTTGTTAAAAACACTTTGCTTGCAAAAGCAATGGAAGCATCTGATAATGATTATGGAGATTTGCCATCAGTATTAACTGGTAACAGTGCAATCTTTATTTCAGATGTTGCAAATGCACCTGGAAAAATTATCAAAGATTTCAGAAAAAAATCAGCTAAGCCGGTATTAAAAGGAGCTTACATTAACTCTGAAGTTTACATCGGAGACGATCAATTAGATGCATTAGCAACCATCAAATCTAAAGAAGAGCTTATTGGCGAAATCATTGGATTATTACAATCTCCTGCACAAAGAGTTATCTCAGCTCTTCAAAACCAATTCGCTAGTAGCGAAGAGGCAACTGAGGAAGCAGAGGCATAATAGCTATATTTCAAACTATAGTTATTTAAATTAGCGCACAATAAATAAATTATATTTTTACAAATCATTTTAAAACGATAGAAAAAATGGCAGATTTGAAACAATTCGCAGAACAATTAGTTAACCTTACTGTAAAAGAAGTTAACGAATTAGCAACAATATTAAAAGATGAGTACGGAATCGAACCAGCTGCTGCAGCTGTAGTAGTTTCAGGTGGTGGTGAAGCTGCTGCTGAAGAAGTTCAAACTGAGTTTACAGTTGTATTGAAAGAGGCTGGTGCTTCTAAATTAGCAGTTGTGAAATTGGTTAAAGAACTTACAGGTTTAGGTTTGAAAGAAGCTAAAGATGTAGTTGATAGTGCTCCAAGTACTGTTAAAGAAGGTGTAACTAAAGAAGAGGCTGAAGGTCTTAAGAAATCTTTAGAAGAAGCTGGAGCTGTAGTTGAGCTTAAATAGTTAAACTAAGTTTATAAAATAAGGTTTAGGTCTTGAGTTTAGTCACTCAATGACCTAAACCATTTTTCGTATAACAAAAGTCTAGCTTGTATTACAACAAACTAGCACGTTGAATACCTTATTTATTCCCATTACGAGGAAAAAAAATTAATAGATAATAAGAAAGTAGTTATCCTAATAATTAATTTTTAAAGATGTACTGGTTATAAAATGTGTTTTTAGAACTCTAAAATTCACAAAACAAATTACTTTTTTAATCAAAATTTTGTCCATTGATGCTAACAAATCAGACTGAAAGATTGAATTTTGCCTCAACAAAAAATATTCCTGACTATCCAGATTTTCTAGATGTTCAGGTTAAGTCGTTTAAAGATTTTTTTCAATTAGAAACTAAATCAGACGAAAGAGGTGACGAAGGGCTTTACAATACCTTCATGGAAAATTTTCCAATAACTGATACAAGAAACAACTTCGTATTAGAGTTCCTTGATTATTTTGTAGATCCTCCACGTTATACAATTCAAGAATGTATAGAAAGAGGTCTTACATACAGCGTGCCATTAAAGGCTAGACTTAAACTGTACTGTACTGACCCAGAACACGAAGATTTTGAAACTATTGTTCAAGATGTTTATCTTGGTACAATTCCTTATATGACGCCTAGTGGTACCTTTGTTATCAATGGTGCTGAGCGTGTAGTTGTATCTCAATTGCACCGTTCTCCGGGTGTTTTCTTTGGTCAATCATTCCATGCAAATGGTACAAAATTGTATTCGGCGAGAGTAATTCCGTTTAAAGGTTCTTGGATTGAATTTTCTACTGATATCAATAGTGTAATGTATGCTTACATTGATAGAAAGAAAAAATTACCTGTAACCACTCTTTTCAGAGCTATTGGTTTTGAAAGAGATAAAGATATTCTTGAAATTTTCGACCTTGCTGAAGAAATTAAGGTTTCTAAAACTGGTCTCAAGAAATATATTGGTAGAAAACTTGCTGCTCGTGTATTGAACACTTGGCACGAGGATTTCGTAGATGAAGATACAGGTGAAGTTGTATCTATTGAACGTAACGAAATAATTCTTGATAGAGATACGATTATCGACAAAGATAATGTGGAAGAAATCATCGATTCTAACGTTAAGTCTATCTTGTTACACAAAGAAGATGCTAATCAAGGTGATTATGCCATCATTCACAATACGTTACAAAAAGATCCAACAAACTCTGAGAAAGAGGCTGTTGAACACATCTACAGACAATTGCGTAACGCAGAACCGCCTGATGAAGAAACAGCACGTGGTATCATTGATAAATTATTTTTCTCTGATCAACGTTATAACTTAGGTGAAGTAGGTCGTTACAGAATTAATAAAAAGTTAGGTTTAGATACCCCAATGGAAAAGCAAGTCTTGACCAAAGAGGATATCATAACTATCGTGAAATATTTGATTGAATTAATCAACTCTAAAGCGGAGATTGATGATATTGATCACTTATCTAACCGAAGAGTAAGAACTGTTGGTGAACAACTTTCTCAACAATTTGGTGTTGGTCTTGCTCGTATGGCAAGAACTATTCGCGAGAGAATGAACGTAAGAGATAATGAGGTGTTTACACCTATTGATTTGATTAATGCTAAAACATTATCTTCTGTAATTAATTCTTTCTTTGGTACCAACCAATTGTCTCAATTTATGGATCAAACTAATCCATTGGCTGAGATCACGCACAAGCGTAGGTTATCTGCACTTGGGCCAGGTGGACTTTCAAGAGAAAGAGCAGGATTTGAGGTTCGTGACGTTCACTATACGCACTACGGGCGTTTATGTCCGATTGAAACTCCTGAGGGACCAAACATTGGATTGATTTCCTCACTTGGTGTTTACGCTAAAGTGAATGGAATGGGATTCATCGAAACTCCTTACCGTAAAGTAACTAATGGTGTTGTAGATTTAGAATCTACTCCAGTTTACCTTAGTGCTGAGGAAGAGGAAGGAATGTTAATTGCACAAGCCAACATTCAAATGGATAATTCTGGAAAAATTACTGCCGAAGACGTTATTGCACGTCAAGAAGGTGATTTCCCTGTTATTGATCCGTCAAATGTTGATTATACTGACGTTGCTCCAAACCAGATTGCCTCTATTTCTGCATCTTTGATTCCTTTCTTGGAACATGATGATGCGAACAGAGCCTTGATGGGATCGAACATGATGCGTCAGGCTGTACCATTGATACGCCCTGAAGCTCCAATTGTAGGTACCGGTTTAGAGCGTCAAGTAGCTTCTGATTCTAGAGTATTGATTAATGCGGAAGGTCATGGAGTTATTGAGTATGTTGATGCAAACATCATCACTATCAAATACGATCGTTCTGAAGAAGAAAGAATGGTAAGTTTTGAGCCTGATGAAAAAACATACAACCTAATTAAGTTTAGAAAAACTAACCAAGGAACAAGTATCAACTTGAAACCTATCGTAAGAAAAGGGGATAGAGTTGTTCCAGGTCAAGTTTTATCTGAAGGATATGCTACTCAAAATGGAGAATTAGCATTAGGTCGTAACTTGAAAGTGGCGTTTATGCCATGGAAAGGGTACAACTTTGAGGATGCGATTGTGATTTCTGAGAAAGTTGTTCGTGATGACATCTTTACTTCAATCCACGTAGATGATTACTCATTAGAAGTAAGAGATACGAAATTGGGTAATGAAGAATTAACGAACGATATTCCTAACGTTTCTGAAGAAGCTACTAAAGATTTGGATGAAAACGGTATGATTAGAATTGGTGCCGAGGTGAAGCCTGGTGATATTCTTATCGGAAAAATTACTCCAAAAGGGGAATCAGATCCAACTCCAGAGGAAAAATTATTGCGTGCCATCTTTGGTGACAAAGCAGGTGATGTGAAAGATGCTTCTTTGAAAGCTTCTCCTTCTTTACATGGTGTTGTTTTAGATAAAAAATTGTTCGCAAGAGCAGTTAAAGATAAACGTAAACGTACACAAGACAAGGATGCTTTAGGAGCACTTGAAATGGAGTTTGAAGTGAAATTTGTTGAATTGAAAGACAAATTAGTTGAAAAACTTTTCTTGATCGTTAACGGAAAAACATCTCAAGGTGTAATGAATGATTTGGGTGAGGAAGTTTTGCCAAAAGGTAAAAAATATACTCAAAAAATGCTTTATGCAGTAGAGGATTTTGCTCACTTAAGCAAAGGTCAATGGGTAGCTGATGATGCTACTAATACTATGGTTAATGATTTAATTCATAACTATAAAATTAAATTGAACGACTTACAAGGTGCATTACGTAGAGAAAAATTCACCATTACTGTTGGAGATGAATTGCCAGCAGGAATTTTGAAATTAGCTAAAGTATACATCGCTAAAAAACGTAAGTTAAAAGTGGGTGATAAGATGGCGGGTCGTCACGGTAACAAGGGTATTGTTGCTCGTATCGTACGTCATGAAGATATGCCTTTCCTTGAAGATGGAACACCAGTTGATATCGTGTTGAACCCACTTGGGGTACCTTCTCGTATGAACATTGGTCAGATTTACGAAACGGTATTAGGATGGGCTGGTATGAACTTGGGTAGAAAATTTGCTACACCAATTTTTGACGGAGCATCTTTAGACCAAATCAACGCTTTAACGGATGAAGCTGGAGTACCTCGTTTTGGTCATACGCATTTATATGATGGTGGTACTGGAGAGCGTTTCCACCAAGCTGCAACTGTAGGTGTAATTTACATGTTGAAATTAGGTCACATGGTTGATGACAAGATGCACGCACGTTCTATCGGACCGTACTCTTTAATCACTCAGCAGCCACTTGGAGGTAAAGCACAATTTGGAGGTCAGCGTTTTGGAGAGATGGAGGTTTGGGCATTAGAGGCTTATGGAGCTTCTAGTACACTTCGTGAAATCTTGACAGTGAAATCGGATGACGTAATTGGTAGAGCTAAAACGTACGAGGCAATCGTTAAAGGAGAATCTATGCCAGAGCCAGGATTACCTGAATCATTCAATGTATTGATGCATGAATTGAAAGGTCTTGGTTTAGATATCAGATTAGAAGAATAATATTCAGTAAAAAGTGGTCAGTGTTCAATGTATTTTGAATGCTGAACACTGATTACTTTTTAAATTAGTTTTCAAGATTTATACCCGTAAACCGTTCCGATTTTTTATTGAGTTTTAAAGTTCAATAACTAGCACTTCAAGCAAGGGCTTGAGGTTTAGAGAAGTAATTCGTGGTAGTGTTATAGTCGAGGATTGAACCATACGTTTAAAACTAAGACTGGCGCAAAAATCAATTTTTTAATTGCAGATAAATCAATAGTAGAAACTATGATGAATAACAGAAATAATAACAATAAAGATAAAAACCAAGTTAAAAGGTTTAATAAAATTTCTATTGGATTAGCATCACCAGAGTCAATCTTAAAAGAGTCAAGAGGTGAAGTATTAAAGCCAGAAACGATCAACTATAGAACGCACAAACCAGAGCGTGATGGTCTTTTTTGCGAGCGTATTTTTGGACCTGTAAAGGATTTCGAGTGTGCGTGTGGAAAATACAAAAGAATTCGTTACAAAGGTATCATTTGCGACCGTTGTGGTGTTGAAGTTACAGAGAAAAAAGTACGTAGAGATAGAGTAGGTCACATCAATCTTGTGGTGCCAATTGCTCATATTTGGTATTTCCGTTCTTTGCCAAACAAAATTGGTTATATACTTGGTCTTCCTTCTAAGAAATTAGATATGATTATTTACTACGAAAGATACGTAGTAATTCAAGCAGGTATTGCTAAAAATGCTGATGGCGAATCTTTACAAAGATTAGATTTCTTGACTGAAGAGGAGTATTTGAATATTTTAGATACCCTTCCTGCAGACAACCAATATTTAGATGATTTTGATCCTAATAAATTTGTTGCCAAAATGGGAGCAGAGTGTATTATGGATTTGTTAGCAAGAATTGACCTTGATGCATTATCATATTCATTAAGACATAGCGCTAACAATGAAACCTCTAAACAACGTAAAACTGAAGCTTTAAAAAGATTACAAGTTGTTGAATCTTTCCGTGAGTCTAACTTAAACCGCGAAAACCGTCCTGAGTGGATGATTATGAAAGTGGTGCCAGTTATTCCACCAGAATTGCGTCCGCTTGTACCACTTGATGGAGGTCGTTTTGCAACTTCAGATTTGAATGATTTATACCGTCGTGTAATCATCCGTAACAACCGTTTGAAAAGATTAATGGAGATCAAAGCTCCAGAAGTTATCTTGAGAAACGAGAAACGTATGTTGCAGGAATCTGTAGATTCATTGTTTGACAACACGCGTAAAGCATCTGCTGTTAAAACCGAATCAAACAGACCTTTAAAATCACTTTCTGACTCGTTAAAAGGTAAGCAAGGTCGTTTCCGTCAAAACTTATTAGGTAAACGTGTGGATTATTCTGCTCGTTCGGTAATTGTTGTTGGACCAGAATTAAAATTATCAGAGTGCGGTATTCCTAAGGATATGGCAGCTGAATTGTACAAACCTTTTGTGATTCGTAAATTAATCGAAAGAGGAATTGTCAAAACAGTTAAATCTGCTAAAAAAATAATTGATAAAAAAGAGCCTGTTGTTTGGGATATCCTTGAAAATGTAATCAAAGGTCACCCAATCTTATTAAACCGTGCTCCTACTTTGCACCGTCTTGGTATCCAGGCGTTCCAGCCAAAATTAATTGAAGGAAAAGCGATTCAATTGCACCCTTTAGTTTGTACGGCTTTTAATGCGGATTTTGATGGGGATCAAATGGCGGTACACTTACCATTAGGACCAGAGGCTATCTTAGAGGCTCAGTTGTTAATGTTAGGTTCGCACAACATTTTGAACCCTGCAAATGGTGCTCCGATCACTGTACCATCTCAGGATATGGTCTTGGGTCTATATTATATGACCAAAGAACGTTTGTCAACTCCTGAATTGAAAATCTTAGGTGAAGGGATTACATTCTATTCTGCAGAAGAGGTGAATATCGCTTTGAATGAAGGAAGAGTAGAATTGAATGCTCGTGTAAAAATTAGAGCAAAAGATTTCAATGAGGCTGGTGAATTAGTTTACCAAATCATTCAAACTACTGCTGGACGTGTATTGTTTAACGAAGTTGTTCCTGAAGCAGCTGGTTATATCAATGACGTATTGACAAAGAAAAACTTAAGAGATATTATTGGGCACGTACTTAGCTGTACAGATGTACCTACTACTGCTGCTTTCTTGGATAACATGAAAGATATGGGGTACAAATTTGCCTTCAAAGGTGGATTATCATTCTCCTTAGGTGATATTAGAATACCGGACCAAAAACCTAAGTTAATTGCCGATGCAAGAGAGCAAGTTCAAGGTATCTCTGCTAACTATAACATGGGTCTTATTACCAATAACGAGCGTTACAACCAAGTTATTGATGTTTGGACTTCTGCTAATGCACAGTTAACGGAGTTAGCAATGAAAAACATTAGAGAAGATCAACAAGGATTTAACTCTGTGTACATGATGCTTGACTCTGGAGCGAGGGGTTCTAAGGAACAAATTCGTCAGTTAACTGGTATGCGTGGTTTGATGGCTAAGCCTAAAAAATCTACTGCTGGTGGTGGTGAAATTATTGAAAATCCAATTCTTTCTAACTTTAAAGAAGGTCTTTCGATTCTTGAGTACTTTATCTCTACTCACGGTGCTCGTAAAGGTCTTGCGGATACCGCTCTTAAAACAGCCGATGCTGGTTACTTGACTCGTAGGTTACATGACGTTTCACAAGACGTAATTGTAAATATCGATGATTGTGGTACTTTAAGAGGTGTTGAAGTTTCAGCATTGAAAAAGAACGAAGAAATCGTAGAATCATTAGGAGAGAGAATCTTAGGACGTGTAGCGTTACAAGATTTGATCAATCCTTTGACAAGCGAAGTATTAGTTCGATCAGGTGAGCAAATTACAGAAGTAATTATGAAAGCGATCGACGCTTCTCCAATCGAGAAAGTTGAAGTTCGTTCTCCATTAACATGTGAGGCTCTAAAAGGAATTTGTGCTAAGTGCTACGGTCGTAACCTAGCAACTGGTAAAATGACTCAAAGAGGTGAAGCTGTTGGTGTAATTGCAGCGCAGTCTATTGGTGAGCCAGGTACACAGTTAACATTACGTACTTTCCACGTTGGAGGGGTTGCGGGTGGAATTTCTGAAGAATCAAGCATTGTAACTAAGTTTGCAGGTAAGCTTGAAATTGAAGATCTTAAAACTGTTAAAGGAGAAGATAGTGAAGGAAACTCAGTTGATATTGTTGTTTCTCGTTCTACTGAATTGAAATTAATTGACGAAAGAACAGGTATTTTATTAAGTACCAATAACATTCCTTACGGTTCTAGTATTTTTGTTGCAGATGGTCAATCTGTTGCAAAAGGAGAAGTTATCTGTAAATGGGATCCATATAACGGAGTTATTGTTTCTGAGTTTACTGGTAAAATTGCTTACGAAGATTTAGAGCAAGGACAATCGTTCATGGTTGAAATCGATGAGCAAACTGGTTTCCAAGAAAAAGTAATTTCTGAATCAAGAGCTAAAAAATTAATCCCAACTTTATTGGTTTACGGTAAAGATGGTGAATTGATTCGTTCATACAACTTACCAGTTGGAGCCCACTTGATGGTTGAAAACGGTGAGAAAATTAAAGCAGGTAAAGTATTGGTAAAAATTCCTCGTCGTTCTTCTAAATCAGGAGATATTACAGGAGGTTTACCAAGAATTACAGAGTTGTTAGAAGCTCGTAATCCATCTAACCCAGCTGTAGTTTCTGAAATTGATGGTGTTGTTTCTTTTGGAAAAATCAAAAGAGGTAACCGCGAAATTGTTATCGAATCTAAATTTGGAGATGTTCGTAAATACCTAGTTAAATTATCAAGCCAAATTCTTGTTCAAGAAAATGACTTCGTAAGGGCAGGTGTACCATTGTCTGACGGAGCAATTACTCCAGATGATATTTTAAGAATTCAAGGTCCAGCTGCTGTTCAACAGTACTTGGTGAATGAAATTCAAGAAGTATACCGTTTACAAGGTGTAAAAATTAACGACAAACACTTCGAGGTTGTGATTCGTCAAATGATGCGTAAAGTAAGAGTACAAGATCCAGGTGATACTTTATTCTTAGAAGATCAATTGATTCATACTAAAGATTTCATCGTTCAAAACGATAAGTTATACGGTATGAAAGTGGTAGAAGATGCTGGAGATTCAGCTGTATTAAAAGAAGGACAAATCATTACGCCTCGTGAGTTGCGTGACGAAAACTCTTTATTGAAACGTACAGATAAAAATCTAGTAGTAGCTCGTGATGTGGTAACAGCAACAGCAACACCAGTATTACAAGGTATTACAAGAGCATCGTTACAAACTAAATCATTCATCTCTGCGGCATCGTTCCAGGAAACTACTAAAGTATTAAATGAAGCTGCAGTTGCAGGTAAAATTGACTACTTAGAAGGATTGAAAGAAAATGTAATTGTAGGTCATAGAATCCCAGCCGGTACAGGTATGAGAGAGTATGATCACACAATTGTAGGTTCAAAAGACGATTACAATGATATGATGGCTAACAAAGAGGAGTACATCTATTAAGGTTTTAGTGCCTAGTCCTTAGTGATTTTTCATAATGTTTAATCACTGAGGACTATTTAACTAACCACTAAATACTATAAATATGAAAGATCAACCACAAGATCAAATTAATATCGAATTGGATGAAATTACTGCTGAAGGAATTTATTCTAACTTAGCAATAATCAATCACTCTTCGTCTGAGTTTGTTCTAGATTTTGTAAGTATCATGCCAGGTATACCTAAAGCAAAGGTAAAGTCGAGAATTGTTTTGACACCGCAGCATGCTAAAAGATTATTAAAAGCAATTGGAGAAAATATTCATAGATTTGAAATCGCTCATGGTGAGATCAAAGATACAGATCAAGCCCCAATTCCTTTAAATTTTGGTCCTGCTGGCCAAGCATAAAGAATAGTTCAAAAGGCTCCAGTTTTTCTGGAGCCTTTTTTTTATGCACTATTTTAAATTTCTGAAATGGTTTTTTATATGGTAGATATAAAATTTCAATTGATTTTCTATTGTGGGTTTTTCCAGTTGTACTCACCCTTGATTTCTGTTAAGATGCAGTTTAACAGTGCTTCATGTGCTCAATTTGTGCTTTGAACGAGTTTTAAAGCGCTTTGTCGAGAATATTTTTTGACGATATACTAATGTTATACTTTCGTTCTCGAGATATAGGAAAAGCAACTATTCCAATAAAATTAGAAAGTAATATGAAACATTTTTCTCTTAAAGTAAGCAATAAATTTATATTAAACACCGTAATGGTGCTTGCTTTTACTTTAGTGTCTTCTATTTCATCTGCTCAGACTACAAACACGGTTGTAGAAATGAATCAGACAGAAGTAGCTTCTACTAAAACAGAAAATGTTTCCACAGCTACTACTTCAAATTCAATGAACTTCGTTTTATGGTTTATGGGTTCAAAACAAGATCCTAACAAAACAATAAATCCAGAAGGAACAACAACAAAAAAACAAATTATTACATCTGGTACCGCTCCAAATAGATTGCTAATAAAAGCATTCTTAAAAAAAGCTTCAAGTTTAGAAAGTATGATTGCCTAATAATTGATTTAAGAATATAAAAAAAACGCTACTTGAAAAAGTAGCGTTTTTTTTGTTCATGAAACTGACATAATGTTAGTCAGTACATTTTTATTACTCAAACTCTGAGGTAAAGAATAGTTTTACGTTTGGGTATTTACTTTGAGTCATCTGAATTGTAAAGTCTGAATCGGCTAAGAATACCAATTGTCCGTATTTATCGTGTGCCAAGAATTTTTGTTTGATACGTCGGAATTCTTTAAACTCATCACTTTTAGCGTCGTTAGGTTTTACCCAGCAAGCCTTGTGAACTGGAAAGTTTTCGTAAGTACATTTTGCACCATATTCGTGCTCTAATCGGTATTGAATTACTTCGTATTGCAGCGCTCCAACGGTTCCAATAATTTTTCTATTATTCATTTCAAGCGTAAAAAGCTGTGCAACTCCTTCGTCCATTAACTGATCAACTCCTTTATCCAGCTGCTTTGCTTTCATAGGATCTGCATTATTAATGTATCTAAAATGTTCTGGAGAAAAGCTCGGAATTCCTTTAAAACTCATTACTTCACCTTCTGTAAGTGTATCTCCAATTTTAAAGTTTCCAGTGTCATGCAAACCCACAATATCACCAGGATAGGATATGTCTACAATTTCTTTTTTTTCTGCAAAGAAAGCGTTCGGACTTGAAAATTTTAAATTTTTCTTTTGACGTACATGGTAATACGGTTTATTTCTTTCAAACGTACCAGATACAATTTTAATAAAAGCCAAACGGTCGCGGTGTTTAGGATCCATATTGGCATGGATTTTAAATACAAAACCAGTCATTTTTTGTTCAGCAGGATCTACTAATCTCGTTTCGGAGTCTTTTGGTCTTGGCGATGGTGCTATTTGAACAAAACAATCCAATAATTCACGAACCCCGAAATTATTTAAGGCCGAACCAAAAAATACAGGTTGCAATTTACCATCTAAGTAGTCTTGTCTGTCAAATTTTGGATATACTTCATCAATTAATTCTAGTTCTTCGCGAAGTTTATCAGCAGGTTTTTGTCCAATAATTTTTTCCAGCTCAGGACTTTGTACATCAGAAAAAGCGATGGTCTCTTCAATATTCTTACGGCTGTCACCACTAAATAAGTTGATGTTTTGTTCCCATAGATTATAAATACCTTGAAAATCGTATCCCATTCCGATTGGGAAACTCAATGGAGTGACAGCGAGTCCTAATTTTTGCTCCACTTCGTCCATTAGGTCAAAAGCATCTTGTCCTTCTCGGTCTAATTTATTGATGAAAACGATAATAGGGATTTTTCGCATTCTACAAACCGCAACTAATTTTTCTGTTTGTTCTTCTACACCTTTGGCAACGTCAATCACTACAATTACGCTGTCTACGGCTGTTAAGGTTCTAAAAGTATCTTCGGCAAAATCCTTATGACCAGGCGTATCAAGGATGTTGATTTTTTTATCTTGGTAGTTAAAAGCTAAAACGGATGTAGAAACAGAGATTCCTCTTTGGCGTTCAATTTCCATAAAGTCACTCGTAGCTCCTTTTTTAATTTTATTGTTTTTTACAGCACCTGCTTCTTGAATAGCGCCACCAAAAAGGAGGAGTTTTTCTGTAAGTGTTGTTTTCCCCGCATCGGGATGCGATATAATTCCAAAAGTTCTTCTGCGTTGTATTTCTTCTAAAAAAGCCATGTGTATATTTAAATAGGTTGCAAAAGTACTATTTATAAATGCCAATTAAAAAAAATGTACTCTCTAAAAGCAAGAATATCAAAGTGGTTTCAGTATCATATTTCGGCTTGAATTAGAGTTTATTAGTAATGTTGTATAAAAAAAGGCCACCGTATTTGGTAGCCTTTGATTTTACATATTGATAGACCATATGGAATAGCCATTTGGTGGACATTGTATTTTAACCCATTTGTCTGCTTGTGTGGTAGGATACCAACCAGAATTCCCAGTGAAATCTTTTATTTGAGCATTGGTCCAATTGGTTTGAATCCATCGTTCTTGCCAAGTATTAGAGTTGTTTATGTACACAACTAGTCCTGGATTGCCATTGTATCCGTTTCGTCTAGCGATATACTCATCTGTATCGGTATATAAAATAGAGGTGTTCCCAGTAGCTTTGTTATTGTGAATCCAAATTAGATTGTTCATTTTAGTTTTATTCAACCATTCCTCATAATCTCTGTAAAAAATAGTTGGGTAGCCTTCATGAGTTAAAATATAAGCGTAGGCGAGTTCTTTTTTCCAAATTTCGTCAGTGTCATGATTGGCGACAAATGTAACCGCTTTGTATGGATTGCGTTTCCACATCATGTCATCGTTCAAGAGGTTAAGATTGTTATTGTCAAATGCGTCATTCATTTTGTAATAGCATGCAAAATCAAACACAGAACTATTGGCATTGTTAGCCCAATTATTTAGCAAATCAACATTGGCATCCCAAAGTTCACCTACTGAAAATCCACCTACATTAGCATTCCAATCACGTATAACCCAAGGAGCAAAACCTTTGACATAATCAAAACGCCATCCGTCAAATTTCATGGTATTTTTATAAAATTTACCAACTCCATCGGCTCTTTTCCAAAGCCAATCTTGTACATTAGGTACTACGTGAGCAAGATCAGGAAAGCCACCAAATGATCCTTCGTCATTGTTTCCATAGGCATTTTTGTAAAAGTCGGCACTAGTTCTTTTGAATTTTCCTGAGGCCACTCCTGTGAAATTAGTATAGGTTTGAGTTCCTGTAAACGGATTGCTCTCTAATTGCCCGCCGCTGTTATGATTTAGAACCATATCAGCATATACTTGCATGTTTTCGGCGTGAACTTTCGTAATTAAACTTTCCAGTTCGGTTTTAGAACCAAAACGAGTTTCAACGGTTCCATTTTGATTAAAATTTCCAAAATCGAAGTAATCAGTTGGGTCATATCCCATTGAAAATGGTCCGTTTTGTGCTTTTGATACAGGTGGTAGCCAAATTGAGCCAATACCTACGTTTGACCATGCGGTAATTTTTGAATTTACCACATTCCACCAAGTGCCTCCTGCAGGGACATCCCAATAAAATGCTTGCATCATGACACCTCCGCCAGGATTCGCTACATAGCGACCGTTAGAAAGATTAGTTTTTTTACCCGTATCAAATGGGCGACCGTCATGTGTTGTTACATTGATCGTTTTGAATTCTTTTGCTGTTTCAAGGGTGTTTGCCGAATCGTCATTGCTGCAAGAATACAAAGCCATTAAGGCGGTAGTCAGCGCAAAGAGTTTAAAAATTGGTTTTTTCATGGTTTGATAGTTTGGTTAATGTATAAAGGAAAATTTTCTGCTACTTAGCTAGTTAAATTTCTTTTGACTTAAGATATGTTTATTTTAATATGTTTAATTTTATGAATAATTTATTTTTTTACGAATATATTTTTATTATTCGAAATACTGTTCTTTATTTTTTTTCAGCACATTACGAAAACGTTATAGTGTTTACAACTTTATTTCTTACAAAGAATTACGTAGGTAATAATTTATTTTTTTAAAAGCAGTTCTGGTATTGTTGCTGATAATTAGATCGTGCTTCTTAGGTTTTAATTTGGGTTTTTGTTTGTTGCTTTTTTAGGAAAGTTTGCTGAAAATTGTACTAATTTTTTTGCCTATAATTTTTTGTTAATAGTACCAATGAAACTTGTTTTGTGTCAATGAATTGCTATTTTTGTTCGCTTGAACCGATTGAGCAGTTGCATACAATTTTGACTTTATATTTGAAGTTGTTTTTGAAAGTGTATATTTGCCAGCCGCTTCATTTATTTAGTATTGCAAAAGCGAAACTAAAAGCTTAATTATAAAAATATTACATCAATTAATACTACCATTAAAATGAAATTTATCACTAGCAAAAGTGTCTTATTACTTACTTTAGTTTGTCTCCTTTTTGTAAGTACTCAGGCCAATGCACAAGAGATTATTGTCGATTCTGTTGCTGCTCCAGTTAAAAAAGCGCCTTCAAAAGGAAAGCTAAAAGTAGACGGAGTTATTGCTACCGTTGGCGATTACATCATTTTAGATTCGGATATTGATAAGTCATATCTAGAAATTGCTGCTAACGGTGGTTCTGTCAAGGATATTACCAGATGTCAAATGTTAGGTAAATTGCTTGAAGATAAATTATATGCACACCAAGCCGTTCAAGATAGTATTATTGTATCAGATGCAGAAGTAAAAGGAATGTTAGAGGAACGATTGGCTTACCTGGTTGGCCAAATTGGCTCAATGGAAAAGGTAGTTCAGTACTATAAAAAAGACTCTGAAGAAGATTTTAGAACGTATTTTGCAGATATTTTGAAAGAGGGAAAGTTAACCTCTGAAATGACAAAAAAGATTGTTGATGCTGTAGAAATAACACCTGAAGAAGTACGTAATTATTTTAAAGATATCCCAAAGGATGACTTACCTACTTTTGGAGTGGAGTTGGAAGTAGCGCAAATTGTGGTGGAGCCAAAGGTTTCACAGGAAGACAAGCAAAAAGTTATTGATAAGTTAAATGAGTTCAAAAAGGAAATTCAAGAAGGTTCTAGTTTTTCTACAAAAGCGGTTTTATACTCGCAAGATCCTGGTTCAAGAGCTAATGGTGGTTATTACAAGATGAATCGTAAAACTCCTTTTGTAAAAGAATTTAAAGAAGTTGCTTTTAGTTTATCCGAGGGAGAAATATCTGCTCCTTTTGAAACTGAATTTGGTTTTCACATTATTTATGTAGAAAAAATAAAAGGGCAAGAGGTTGAATTGCGACATATTTTATTAGCGCCAACTGTGACTGAAACTTCTTTGAAAGAAGCCAAAGAAAAAATTGCACTTATCAAAAAAAGAATCGAAGCTAAAGAAATTACATTTGCAGAGGCAGCAAGAAGTTTGTCTGATGAAAAACAGACTAGAGCAAATGGTGGAGCGCTAATAAATCCTCAAACTCAGGATACTCGTTTTGAGTTGACCAAAATGGACCCATCGTTTTACAGTCAGGTTTCTAATTTAAAAACCAATGAAATTTCAGCACCAATTTTAGATCAAGATGATCAAGGTAAAAAGAAATTTAAAATCATAACGGTTACTAATAGAATTGATGAGCATGCTGCTGATTATGCAAAGGACTATACAAAAATTAAAGAATTAGCTCTAAACAAAAAACGTATTACCGCTATTGGCAAATGGTTTGATGAGAAAATTAAAGAGACTTACATAAAAATTGTTGGGGAATACAGAGATTGTGCTTTCACCAATAATTGGTTGAAAAAATAAGTACTTGTTTTCTAATTGAGAAGTTTCATATTTTTTTCGATAAATTAATAAAAAGAGTTAGTTTTATGTTTTCATAAAAACTAACTCTTTTTCATTTAAAAATATTTCATACATGTCAGACGTAGCTGCAGTTCAAAATTTAGTTCAAAAAAGAAATGATTTAAAAAAAGAAATCGCCAAAATTATCGTTGGGCAAGATGCCGTTGTAGAACAAATTTTGTTGTGCGTTTTTAGTGGTGGTCACGCTTTGCTTGTAGGTGTTCCAGGTTTAGCAAAAACTTTGTTGGTAAATACATTAGCCCAAGCTTTAGGATTAGATTTTAAACGCATTCAATTCACACCAGATTTGATGCCGTCGGATATTTTGGGAAGCGAAATTTTAGACGAAAACCGTCAATTCAAATTCATCAAAGGACCTATTTTTTCAAACATAATTCTCGCTGACGAGATTAACAGAACACCGCCTAAAACTCAGGCAGCTTTGCTTGAAGCCATGCAAGAGCGCTCGGTAACGATTGCAGGAGCCAATTACAAACTTGCTTTACCTTATTTTGTGTTGGCAACGCAAAATCCAATTGAGCAAGAAGGTACCTATCCTTTGCCTGAGGCGCAACTAGATCGTTTTATGTTTTCTATTAAATTAGAATATCCTAGTTTTCAAGAGGAAGTACAAGTTGTGAAACAAACTACTGCCGATCTAAAACCAATAGTTGATCCCTTATTTACGGCTCAAGAAATTATCGATTTCCAACAATTAATTCGCCGTATTCCGGTTGCTGATAATGTGATTGAATATGCTGTGACTTTGGTGAGTAAAACCCGTCCTGATAATAACTTAGCAACTGACTTTGTGAAAAATTATTTAGATTGGGGTGCCGGTCCTCGTGCTTCGCAAAACTTAATTTTAGCTGCGAAAACTCATGCCGTTTTTCAAGGTAAATTTTCTCCAGATATCGAAGATGTAAAAGCAGTAGCTATTGGAATTTTGCGTCACAGAATTATTAAAAATTACAAAGCCGATGCGGAAGGAATTACAGAGGAAATGATCATTGCTAAGTTGTTTTAAAAATTAAAAACACCATTTTAAGTGCCGATTTCGAGATGAACTACAACGTTTTCTTGAAATCGGTATTTTTTGTTTTTACGAAATAATTAAAAAGTGTTTTGTTTCTTGAGAATATAGCACAAATATGTTAATATTTTATTTTATTCCTATTTTAAAGCCCTTGATTTCAGTATTTACTAATAGTATTTTTTCAAATGCTCGCTTTCATTATATTTTTTTAAATTTCATCTTAATCTACTAAATTTGCTAGATAAATAAATAGTTTCTGCTTTTGTCTCTGATTTGCTCAAAGTAAAAGTTGTAAACATAGAAAAACATTCCAATTATGAGTTTATATAACGATTATCTACAAGAAATCGAAGACAGAAAAGGGCAGGGACTTCATCCAAAGCCTATTGATGGTGCTGAGTTATTAAGCGAAATCATCTCTCAAATTAAAGACACAGCGAATGCACATCGTGACGCGTCCCTTCAATTTTTTATTTACAATGTAGTGCCAGGTACCACACCTGCAGCTGCTCAAAAAGCAGCTTTCTTAAAAGAAATCATTTTAGGTACTGAAATAGTTGCTGAAATTACCCCAGCATTTGCTTTGGAGTTATTATCGCACATGAAAGGTGGACCTTCAATCAAAGTTTTATTAGATATTGCTTTGGGTGACGATGCCGAAAAAGCTTTGGCTGCAGCCGAAGTTTTAAAAACACAAGTGTATTTGTATGAAGCAGATACAGATCGTTTAGAGGCGGCCTACAAAGCAGGCAACGCAATTGCAACTTCTATTTTAGAAAGTTATGCAAAAGCGGAATTTTTCACTAAACTTCCTGAAGTTGCCGAAGAAATTCAAGTAGTTACATTTATTGCTGGCGAAGGTGATATTTCAACTGATTTATTGTCGCCAGGAAATCAAGCGCACTCGCGTTCTGATCGTGAATTACACGGAAAATGTTTCATTTCGCCAGAAGCACAACAAGGAATTGAAGCTTTAAAAGCGCAACATCCAGATAAAAGTGTGATGCTTATTGCTGAAAAAGGTACCATGGGTGTAGGTTCTTCTAGAATGTCTGGTGTGAACAACGTAGCACTTTGGGCAGGAAAACAAGCTAGTCCATACGTACCATTCATCAATATTGCTCCAATTGTAGCGGGAACAAATGGTATTTCTCCAATCTTCTTAACAACAGTTGATGTAACTGGTGGAATCGGTTTGGATTTGAAAAACTGGGTTAAAAAAACAGATGCAAATGGTGAAGTACTTCGTAATGAAAGTGGTGATCCAATTCTTGAAGAAGCTTATTCAGTAGCAACTGGAACGGTTTTGACTATCAATACCAAAACCAAAAAATTATACAAGGACGGTGAAGAATTGATCGATATCTCGAAAGCTTTCACACCTCAAAAAATGGAATTTATCAAAGCGGGTGGCTCTTACGCCATTGTTTTTGGTAAAAAATTACAAACTTTTGCTTCTAAAACTTTAGGGATCGCAACGGTTCCAGTTTTTGCACCTTCAAAAGAAGTTTCTGTAGAAGGACAAGGTTTAACAGCGGTTGAAAAAATATTCAATAAAAATGCAGTTGGAGCGACTCCTGGTAAAATATTACATGCTGGTTCAGACGTTCGTGTGACTGTGAATATCGTGGGCTCTCAAGATACAACTGGTTTGATGACATCACAAGAATTAGAGTCGATGGCAGCTACAGTAATTTCTCCAATTGTAGACGGTGCTTACCAATCAGGATGTCACACTGCTTCGGTTTGGGACAATAAATCGAAAGCGAATATTCCAAGATTGATGAAGTTCATGAATGATTTTGGTTTAATTACAGCTCGTGATCCTAAAGGAGAATACCATGCCATGACCGACGTAATTCATAAAGTTTTAAATGACATTACTGTTGATGAATGGGCTATCATTATTGGTGGAGATTCACATACTAGAATGTCAAAAGGAGTTGCTTTTGGTGCCGATTCAGGAACTGTAGCCCTTGCATTAGCAACAGGTGAGGCTTCTATGCCAATTCCAGAATCTGTAAAAGTGACTTTCAAAGGAAACATGAAAAACTACATGGATTTCCGTGATGTGGTGCATGCTACACAATCGCAAATGTTACAACAGTTTGGTGGCGAAAATGTTTTCCAAGGTCGTATTATCGAAGTACACATTGGAACATTAACAGCAGATCAAGCTTTTACGTTTACCGATTGGACTGCTGAAATGAAAGCCAAAGCTTCTATCTGTATTTCTGAAGACGCTACTTTAATTGAATCTTTAGAAATTGCAAAAGGTAGAATTCAAATTATGATTGATAAAGGTATGGACAACCAAAAGCAAGTGCTTAAAGGTTTGATCGATATCGCAAACAAAAGAATTGCTGAAATTCAATCTGGTGAAAAACCAGCTTTAACTCCTGATGCTAATGCTAAATATTATGCTGAGGTAGTTATTGATTTGGATATCGTTGCGGAGCCAATGATTGCTGATCCAGATGTAAATAATGCGGATGTTTCTAAGCGTTATACGCACGATACAATCAGACCACTTTCGTTTTATGGAGGAACCAAACAAGTTGATCTTGGTTTTATAGGATCTTGTATGGTGCACAAAGGCGATATGAAAATATTGGCACAAATGCTTAAAAATGTTGAAGCACAAAACGGTAGGGTAGAGTTCAAAGCACCATTAGTTGTTGCGCCGCCTACATACAATATTGTGGATGAATTAAAAGCAGAAGGTGATTGGGAAGTGTTACAAAAATACTCTGGTTTTGAGTTTGATGACAACGCACCGAAAGCTGCAGCACGTACCGAGTATGAAAACATGTTGTACTTAGAGCGTCCAGGTTGTAACTTGTGTATGGGTAACCAAGAAAAAGCGTCAAAAGGAGATACGGTTATGGCAACATCAACTCGTTTATTCCAAGGTCGTGTGGTTGAAGATACCGAAGGTAAAAAAGGAGAATCTTTACTTTCTTCTACGCCAGTGGTTGTTTTATCTACCATTTTAGGAAGAACACCTACTATCGAAGAGTATAAAACTGCTGTTGACGGAATCAACTTAACACAATTTGCTCCGTCTCACAAATTATTAGTAAAATAAGGTAAATTTTTGTTAATTTCCTTTCAAAAGCCTGAGTGTTATCGCTCAGGCTTTTTTTTGCTCTGATTTTTTCGTAACTTGTAGGTTCAATAAATGAAACAATAATCACTAAATACAAATTCTATGGCATTTGATATCGAAATGATCAAAAAAGTGTATGCTTCAATGCCTGCACGAGTAGATCAAGCACGTGAATTAGTGGGGCGTCCGCTTACCTTGACAGAGAAAATTTTATACAATCATCTTTGGGATAAAATGCCCGAAAAGCCATTCAGGCGAGGAGAGGATTATGTTGACTTTGCACCAGATCGCGTAGCATGCCAAGATGCCACTGCTCAAATGGCTTTATTGCAATTTATGCATGCTGGAAAAAAAACAGTTGCTGTCCCAACTACAGTACATTGTGACCACTTGATTCAAGCTAAAGTAGATGCCGCCACCGATTTGGCTCGAGCCAAAACGCAGAGTAACGAGGTTTTTGATTTTTTATCATCAGTTTCAAATAAATATGGTATTGGTTTCTGGAAACCGGGAGCAGGAATTATCCATCAAGTAGTGTTAGAGAATTATGCTTTTCCTGGCGGCTTAATGATTGGTACCGACTCGCACACCGTAAATGCCGGTGGTTTAGGAATGGTGGCCATTGGAGTGGGTGGTGCCGATGCAGTTGATGTGATGTCTGGAATGGCATGGGAACTAAAGTTTCCTAAATTAATTGGTGTGAAGTTAACCGGTAAATTATCAGGTTGGACCGCCCCAAAAGATGTGATTTTAAAAGTAGCAGGTATTCTTACTGTTAAAGGAGGAACTGGAGCCATTGTTGAATATTTTGGTGAAGGCGCTGTAGCAATGTCCTGCACGGGGAAAGGAACTATATGTAACATGGGTGCCGAAATTGGTGCGACAACCTCTACCTTTGGTTATGATGAATCAATGGGCAAATACTTGCGGGCTACTGATCGTGCTGACGTGGCCGCTGCCGCAGATGCTATTGCGCCGTACTTAACCGGAGATCCAGAAGTTTACGCAGAACCTGAAAAATATTTTGATCAAGTAATCGAAATTAATTTAGACGAATTAGAGCCTCATCTTAACGGACCTTTTACGCCTGATTTGGCTACTCCTATTTCTAAAATGAAAGAAGAGGCCATCAAAAACAATTGGCCGCTTAAAATTGAAGTTGGTTTAATTGGTTCATGCACCAATTCATCTTACGAAGATATTGCACGCGCAGCTTCTATTGCGAAACAAGTAACGGATAAAAATTTAAAAATTAAATCAGAATTCACTATCACTCCAGGATCTGAATTAGTGCGCTACACCATAGAGCGCGACGGTTTCATTGATACTTTTGACGCCATGGGAGCAACTGTTTTTGCCAATGCCTGCGGCCCTTGTATCGGGATGTGGGACAGAGAAGGAGCGGAGAAAGAGGAACGCAATACCATCGTACATTCATTCAATAGAAATTTCTCTAAACGTGCCGATGGAAATCCAAATACCTTAGCTTTTGTTGGGTCGCCTGAGTTGGTAACGGCTTTGGCCATAGCAGGTGATTTGGGTTTTAATCCCTTGACCGATACGCTTATCAACGAAAATGGCGAAGAAGTGCGTCTTGACGCTCCATTTGGTGATGAATTACCATCCAAAGGATTTGATGCCGAAGATCCAGGTTTTCAAGCACCAGCAGCAGATGGTAGCGGTATTGCGGTGGCGGTTTCTCCAACTTCAGAGCGTTTGCAACTTTTGGAGCCGTTTGAACCTTGGGACAAACAAAATATCACTGGAGCTAAGCTTTTAATTAAAGCTTTTGGTAAATGTACGACCGATCACATCTCTATGGCTGGGCCTTGGTTGCGTTTCAGAGGGCATTTGGATAACATTTCAAACAACATGCTTATTGGCGCGATCAATGCGTACAATCAAAAAGCCAATTCAGTTAAAAATCAAATCACTGGGCAGTACGACGCTGTCCCTGCAGTGGCCAGAGCGTACAAAGCAGCTGGAATTCCATCTATTGTTGTGGGTGATCACAATTATGGCGAAGGAAGTTCAAGAGAGCATGCCGCAATGGAACCTCGTTTTTTAGGTGTAAAAGCAGTTTTAGTTAAATCGTTTGCGCGTATTCACGAAACAAACCTGAAAAAACAAGGAATGTTAGCGCTTACTTTTGCCTCAGAGGCTGATTATGACAAAATCCAAGAAGATGATACCATCAATTTTATCGACTTGGTTGATTTTTCGCCGGGGAAACCGCTCACGCTAGCTTTCGTTCACAGCGACGGAACTACGGATTACATACTGGCAAATCACACCTACAACGAAGGTCAAATCGGGTGGTTTGTTGCAGGATCGGCGCTCAACTTAATTGCAGCGGCTGGCAATGTTTAAAATAGTTTTAATTCAAAAGATCAACTCTCAAGGAAACTTGGGAGTTTTTTTTTAGGAGCTATTTCCCGCTATCCGCTTCCCTTTTTTTACTCAAGTGCTTTTTTTCTAGGTCACAAAAGGAGCTTCTTTTAGTCGCTCTTTGTTCCCAGAAAAAAATAGCACTTGAGTTGCAAAAGAGGTCCGCTACTATCGGGGCTAGAGACTCATATAGATTTCCCGCCCACTCTCCGAAAAACATCTTATTAAAAGCTGTGCGAATGTCTCCGACTTCGCACTCGTAATCTGAATAAGCTATATTAAATCTAAGATAACCGCAGATTAGATAACACAATAATTTGCGAATTTGCGGTGAAAAAATTTTTTAATTGGTGCGAAGGATGAATTGTATATTGATAGGCGGAATTGCATTCCGTGATTCGCTCATCTAAAAATTTCTTATCAAAAGCTGTGCGAATGTCACTCCCAATCTACACTGAGCATCATTAAATCTAATGTAACCGCAGATTAGATAACACAATAATCTGCGAATTTGCGGTGAAAAAATTTTTTAAATAGCGCGAAGTCGAAGATATTCGCGAAGCAATAAAATTGCGTACTTCAAGATAACTTTTTTAGTATTTAATTAAAAACTAACAAGCTTGCGAAGCCAGTATTTCTAGAATGGAATTCAAAAAAAAGGGTTAAATTTTAATTTTTCAACGTTAAAATTGAGAAAAACGACCTGTTTTTTGATTAAATCACTTAAATTAGCTTTTTTGAAATTTGAAATTCTCTAAAAGCAGTTACACAAAGTTAAATAGGCTGTTGTGTTAAAGGAAAACGGTCAGTTGCAAATAGCACTTGTATCGTTGCGGTTTAAAGAGCTAAATTGAAATAAAATATATGAGTTCACGGATAGTATTAATTGTGTTGTTTTTTAATTGTTTTCTTGCCTTTGCTCAAGAAAAAACCATCAAGCATACCATCGTAAAAGGCGAAACTATTTCAAGTATTGCAGAAAAATATGATGTAAAACAAAGCGCTATTTTTAAACTAAATCCAAGTGCTAAAAAGCTATTAAAATTAAATTCGGTTTTAATAATCCCAACTAACGAACCGCTGGCACTTCCACAAAAAAATAAAAAAACAACCACAATTGCTACCAAAGAACACGAGGTACAAGCCAAACAATCCTTTTACGCAATTGCAAAATTATACGGCATTACAATTAATGATTTAAAAGAAGTAAATCCTTTATTGGCTAGTACAGAATTGCAAATTGGTCAAAAAATCAATGTTCCCGCATCAGCCAAAGCAATTGAAAGTAGTACGATTGCAGCAGTAAAATCAGATCTTGCAACCAAAGAAGAAACTACCAAAACAGAAGCAATTTCTGCTGGAGAATCTTTTGAATGGGAAGTATTACCCAAAGAAACTAAATATTCGATTACCAAGAAATACGGAATTACAATCAAAGAATTTGACAAAGCCAATCCAACTTTAGGTGTAAAGGCTTTAAAAGCGGGTCAAAAAGTGATGATTCCAGTCAGTCCCAATAGTAATGTTGCGCTAGCCACGGCAGTTCCAACAACATTAAATAGTATTGCTACTGATAAACAAACTGAAAATAAACAGCCAAATGTAGCCCCTGCTAAACCAGAAGCAAAAACGAGCGAAGCAATTACAATAGTACGCGAAGTTTTACCCAAAGAAACAAAGTACGCAATAGCAAAACAATACGGTTTAAGTGTTCGAGAATTAGAAAATCAAAATCCAGCAATCAAAAACGGATTACCAGTTGGTTTTAAACTTAATATTACTTCAAGTACTATTCCAGAAGGTGAAGCAGTTGCTGCCGCTCCTATTTCTATCAATGACGTAGCGATAGAAAAGAGTAAAATCGATTTTAATGCTACATCTAAGCCTAATTTTAATCACGATTTTTTAGATCAATTGATCGAAAGTGCCTCTGAGAATATCGGTGTGCGCTACCGGTCAGGTGGTTCATCAAAAGCAGGGTTTGATTGTTCAGGTTTGATGTGTAACACCTTTGGTGCTTTTGATATCAAACTACCTCGTACTTCAAGAGAGCAATCAACCGTTGGTGTTCAAGTAAGCGTTGAGGAAGCTCAAAAAGGCGATTTAATTTTCTTTAAAACTAATGGGCGCAGTCAAATTAACCACGTAGGGATGGTAGTTGAGGTCACCGATGGCGAAATTAAATTCATTCATTCCTCGACGAGCAATGGTGTCATAATTTCTTCTACAAAGGAAAAATATTACGAAAAAAACTTCTCGCAGATCAATAGAGTAATTCAATAATAACAAAAAAGCCAAATCATTGATTTGGCTTTTTACTTTTATAGGCTGTTCAATTCAATCCAATACCCATCAGGATCTTGAATGTAAATTTGTTTTACTCCGTCAGCTCTAATGCTAATTGTATCTTTTTTACCGGGCCAATCCCAATACGTAATTTGCAATTGGTTGAGTTTTTTAATTAAGTTCTCGAAGTCTATTACTTTAAAAGCAAGATGTATTGCTTTGTTAATTTGAACAGGATCTTTTATTGTTGATACCAAATGCAATTCTTTTCCTTCGCCTAACGACATCCAGCGGATTCCTTCTTTTTGAGTTTTATTGGTTATCTCTTGAAGTTGTAATACGTTTTTGTAAAACTGTACTGAATTATCCAAGTTTTTTACAGAAAGTGCCATGTGATCCAGTTGCAGGCTGAAATTTTCTTTTTGCTGAGCGCTAATGCTATAGCTGCTTTGTAATACTACGATAAGTAACAGGAATTTTAGTTTCATGGGTCGCTTTGCTGTTTGATCTGTAGTTTACTTTATGAATTAGATTGTAAAGTGCGCTGTACAATGGCCATCCAATCATCAAGATTACCTTCGTTGGTATTAATGGCCACACTATTGTTGTCATAAGGTTTGTAAGTTTCTATATTGTCTCTTGAAAAAAGTCCAATTGTAGGCGTAAGTGAAGCACTTGACAAATGCATAATACCGCTATCAGCACCAATAAAAACCGCCGTGTTGGCAATAACAGCGCCAATTTCTCGAATATCCTTGCTATAAAAAGTAGGCGCAGCAAAACCTATTTGAGAAACGTTTTCTACTGGTAATACTTCAAGAATGGCGTAATCAGGAAACTCACTGAGCAAACGAGCGTAAAATTGTTCCCACCAAGTTGTGGCGTAACATTTATCGTCTGTGGCGTAAGTAAAAATGGCGATCGTTTTGCTAGTGTTCCCTACTATTTTGGCAACGGTATTTTTACCTTGTTCCAATTCTTTTGCACTCAATTTTAAGTTTAAAGGAGGTACTTCTTGTTGATTTTCGGGAAAATTCAATTGCGTTAAAAAGTTCCTGAATTCGTATATAGGATATTTTGCAATATGGCAATAGTCAGAATGCTTTTGAGCTAAAGTAGTGTCTTCTTCTCCAAAAAATTTATATTTTGCGTTAGCAAATTGCGCAGATAAACGTCCCGACGAAGAGTTTTTATCCACATTAATAACTATGTCATAATTTCCTTTTTTGATGGTTGTCCACACCTTGAAGTAAGCAATCAGATCTTTGAAAGGTTTTTTAGGTAGTTCAATTACGGTCTGTATATTTTGATAATTCTCAAAAACAATGGGAGCTAAACCACCTTTTACAAACAAGTCAATTTTACAATCCGGAAAAGTTGCTTGCACCTCTTGTACCAGCGGCGTTATCAACAATAAATTACCTAGTCGATGATTGGGCCTAGAGATTAATACTCTTTTAATTTCTATTTTTTGATTCGGATCAACAACAAATTTTTGTGCTGAAGCACCAATGTTTTTGGTTAAACTTTTGGTTAAAATTCGGCGGTAAATATTTATTTTTTTTAATAATGTCATATTAAAATCTAAGTTTTTAAAAATGTATTTGAAGGATAATATCCTCTTGATTTAAATTGGAGAAAGCTTGTTTTAATAAGCAAGTCTCAGCATTTTTTGCGAGGCTAAATATAAAGTTTTCTTTTTTTGAAAGTATTACTTTTAAGTGTTTTTTACTTTTATTTACCAGAAAGCATATTTGGATTGCATTTTAGACGATCCGATTTTAATTTTTAAACAATAGTGGCGCAATTTTAATGGTGTGCTTAACTTCATACTTGCTTGTTGTTTAATTGGCATTGGTCTCGGCGGGTTCATTAAATTAGAATTATTGTAAATTATAATACCTTATCAGAAAAAAGGTGTTTCAAGTGCGATTGCTTTAAAATAATTCTTGACCTTTGGGGTCTAATATTGATATCTGATTATGAGTACAACTAAATTAACCATCAACAAAAATGGTTCTATAAAAATTGAAGGTGATTTTGAAATAACCGATTGCAATGGTCAAACCTACGGTTTAGAGGGCAGAACGGCTTTGGGCCTTTGTCGTTGTGGTTTATCTGCCAACAAACCATTTTGTGATGGCGCACACCGCAATGGTTTTGAGCATGAGCCAGCAGCGTTTGACTTGCCTCCTGTGAAAACAAAATAGAAAAAACTTATCAGTTTTAGGATAAAAAAACGAAAGCTACCTTGTAATTTGGTAGCTTTTGTTTTTATTAGTAGAAGTACGATTTTTGAAAAAACGGAGAAAGGAATTTTAAAACACCAACATGAAGGTTCAAGGGCATAATTTATTGACAATTTGGCTTAAGTCTACCACTTTTGTTTGTTATTAATTCTTTTTTTCTTTGGTAAATTTCATTTAAGTTTTTCGTAAATATTTCCATTTCTTCCGATACTTTTTTGATATAAGTCACGTATTCTACGAGGCTTTCATGACTGATGTTTTTTTCGTTTTCGATCATATTATTTAATGCCATCAGCGTAGTAACCGGTCTTCGAAGTACGTGCGAAATGTCAAATACAATTTGATCCATGGCGATTTCGTATTCTATACGATCATTTATATTGTGAAAACTGCCATACCAAACCACACTTCCATCTGGCATACGTTCCGGATTTCCTTTCATAGAATGCCATCTGTATTCAGAATCATGCTTCACGCGATACTCAATGTTCAAAAAGGATAAATTCGTAAACGACTCCATTAATTTCAATTTAAAATCATCTAAATCATCTTTACATATTAGTGTAAAACCAATTTCAGGCGTGTCTAACCATTGTTGCATGGTTACGGAAGGGTGTAATTCAATCATACCTTCACTAATAAATTCAAACTTTAAGGCGCCTTCGGCAGTCATTTTTAATTGAAAAATTCCATCGGGCACACTATCTGTTAGTTTTTTTAATCGCGCTGCATTGGTCTTCATCTCATCTTTTTGTTCCAAAAGAAGTTTTCGTGAGTTCAAGCAAACCATAGTTTTTTTTGCCAAAATGTGCAAAACTTTGATTTGATCGGGAGTTAATTGTCTTGGCTTGTGATCAATAATGCAAAAACTTCCGAGGACATTTCCGGACGGAGTGGTTAATGGAACACCTGCATAAAAGCGGATTTTCGGATTATTAATTACGGAAGGATTTTTACAAAAAAGAGGATCTTTTAAAGCATCTTCAACAATTAAATTTTCTAAAGTTCCACTAAGTAGGTGTCGACAAAATGAATCTTCCCTTTTGGTTTCGGTTATATCTAGTCCTTTGTTGACTTTAAACCATTGGCGATCTTCATCAATAAAGGTGATTAAAGCAACGGGTACATCAAAAATTAAAGAAGCCATTTCAGAGAGTATATCCAATTCCATTTCTGGTTCAGTGTCCAAAATTTGATAGGAAATGAGCTCTTCTAATCTGTTATTTTTTGATTCCATTCTTAACAGCGGTTTTTGTACTCTTTATTAAGTAGCACGTCTTAATTTTCTTTCTCAAATATAATGAAAAGAACTTTATACAGAAACAAAAATCGATGAATTAATCCTAAAAAGTATACAATATAATGTGTACTGTATTAAAAGTGAATGTTTTGAGTTTTATTAGTCGATGATTCGAGGTGTCACAACCAGTAGAAATACGTTGATAAGGCTTTTTATAACAAAATTGTAGAGCTTTAGTATTTGAATTGGCCGATTTATTTTTTTCTCTATCAAACGGTTTTGATTTTAATTTTATTTATTGGGAATTTTTTAAACTACTAATAATTGCCATTACATCTTGATCGCCTAATCCTTCTTTTTCAGCTGAGGCGTAACTGTGATATAAAGGATGAATTAGTGGCGAATCTAATCCTGCAGCTTTGGCCAAGCCTAAATCTTTTACCAAGTGTTTCAACGCAAATGCCGCTGGAAAGGAATCATTTAATATAGAAGGTGTTTTGATATTCGTGATGCCGTTACCGCAAGCACCTTGATTGATAATGTTGAGCATGTCCTCTTTACTGACTCCGTTTTTCTCCGCAAATAAAACCGTTTCGGCTATGCCTTGTAAGTTCAAGCCAAGCAAATAATTGATAGCTAATTTAGCTGAACTTGCTACACCGGGTTCTCCTATATGAATGGCAATTTTACCCAAAACATCAAATATTGGTTTTGCAATTGCAAAATTTTCTGGAGTAGCACCTACCAAAATCACGAGTGTTCCATCTTGCGCTGGTTTTACACTTCCCGAAACGGGAGCGTCTATAAATGCTACTTGATGTTGGTTGCAAATGGTATTTAAATAGCGAGAAGTTTCAGGCGAAACGGTGCTCATATTTATGATGGTTTTCCCTGAATTAGCTTTCGATAACAAACCACTCGGACCTTCAAAAACTTCTTTTACAGCTGTGTCATTGGATAACATGGTTACAACCACGTCACTTGTTGCAATTAGTTCTTGCAAGTTATTTGCTGATTTTGCCCCCGCAGCAAGCAATGGCGTTTCTTTGTCTTTGGTGCGGTTAAAAACGGATACTTCAAATCCTGCTTTGAGTAAGTTAAGTACCATTGGGTTGCCCATATTGCCGAGACCAACCCATCCTAATTGTATGTTTTTCATAGTGTTCTTATTCAAAAAAATGATTGGTTTTCTCTCTGGTTTTAAAGTTTTAGAAACCTCTAGAAAACCACACTAAAATACGTTTTAATTTTGGTAACAAAACCATTTTATTGATAGAACATTAAGGAAGAAGTTGTATTGGTTTAAAACTTACAAATAACTCGTCAGTTTCGCCAACAAAAAACCGATTCCAACTCTAATCAGAGACCAAAGAATCCTTTGTTTGATATTAATTTTTAAAGCACTCTATTTTCTAATGCAGCTTTGCGATCTAAATTACTACCGATAATCTGTCCAACAACAATACCGAATAGCATACCCAGTGATAAACCTTTGGCTATTTTTCCATTTGCAGATCCAATTGCCATTCCTACAGTCATCCCCAAAAGCATCCCTTTACTGGTATATTTTTTTTTGAATTTACCCTTTTGGACGTAACTAAAGTTTTCTTCGACAAAGGTTTTTAATTTAGTTATTTCAGTTAAATGTTTTCCATGGTACTGTACTTTTTGTTCTGATGTCTTATTTTGTAGACCATTAATCACCTGTTCAATTTTGGTACAAAGTAATTCACTTTCTGATATATGGTTGTTTTCAATCTTGGTAAGCAAGTTTTTTAAATATTCAAAACTAATATGAATTTTTTCTTGGGGAGTATAATTTTCAGTTTTCTCATTTAAAACCTCTTGCATTTTATGCGTCCAATTTTTCATAACTATTTTGGTTTAAAAATATTTGTATTTTTAATTTTTGTTCAGGATTTGGTGCATTTTTTTTCGGTCCGAAAGCGAGATGCTCGCAATAGTTGTGGTTTTTATGTAGTTATGATAAATATGAAATTTTAAATGTGACTTGTATTATTACAATTACTACTCATTATTTTTCTATTTGTACTTCAATGTTTATCATTGCATTTACATAAGCATCTTTTACTTGCGATTTATGAGTACCTATTTTCCAATTTTTACTTCTAAATCTTATCCAAGTCAAAATGTCCTTTTTTGTGTGTGTAAAGTTAATACTTGGTGCTATTTTAGACATTGAACTTATTTCTTCATTATAGTTGGTGTTAATAATTTCTACCCCAATACAAATACCCTTTGTAGGTAGTTTAATGTTTAAAGTATCAATATTAATTTTCAATTGATAAGTTTTATTTTGTGGCTCAACAATTAAATTTTCAAAATACAATTCTTCTCCTGGTGTTTTATTTATGCTGTCATATTCATAAAACCTAATATTATACGTTGCCAAGTAATCAAATTCTCTTCTCTTATTTAGACTTAAAATTATGCTCTTTATTTTACCGTTTTTATCTGATGGATTTTTTATCAAATTGCAAAATTCATATCCAAATGGAAGACCAGTTCGTACTTTTAATTTTTTCTTTAATCCTAATGTTTTGCTACTGGTATAGTTTTTCTTCTTATTTGCAATTAATATTTCCTCAAGTTTTTCAATTTTAGGGCTTAACTCAATATCTGCAGTTTTATTAAACTTCGATAAATCAACAATTTTTGTTTTATACCCAACGGATGAGATTTGCAAATTATCGGTATTGTCCTTGATTTTAATTTTAAAATTTCCATTTATATCCGAATTAACACCTAAGTCTTTTTTGACAAATGTGATATTCACCAGTTCGATAGGTTTTTTTGTGATACTATCTATTATCCTACCTTGTAAAGTTTGAGAGTAGGTCGTTATGTTAGCAAAAATCATTGTTAACATAAAAATAAATTTCATCTGAAATTTTAAAGTCATTTTTACTTAAGTGTAAAGTAGTAGGTTGTTTTAGTCGTTACTGAGCGTCATACAGTTTGAATCATAAAACGCCCTAGTGTTGGCGAGACCCTCCGGCTCGTGAACATTATAAATATCTCACTATTAAAAAAACTGAATTTTTGACAAATTAAAATTGTAATAATTCTTTAATAATGTGAGCCTGTGCAGCGCTCCCGTGAGTGGGTTTTACTTTATTCGCTTTAATGTAATGGTTGATTCTTTATTTTTTTCACTAAAATCAGTAATTCGAGTACCATCAAAACTTACTGCGATTTGAATATTATCAATATCAATAAACTTAAGGACTCCTTTGATGCGACCTTTTTCTATCTTTTCAGTTCGTGAATAAACGATAAAATCAAACCAAAACGGATTTTTTACAGAATCAATAAAGTATCTTAAATCTGCCTTTTGTCCTTTGATACTAAAATTTTCACCACCCAGTTTTTCACAGTTAATTGTAAACGACACAAAGCTGTCTTCTGTAAAAATTAATTCGGAAGGATTATTCAAATAATCAATTCCTTCCCATTTCCCCACGATATCTGATGGGCTTTGACCGTACATTCCAGTTATTGAAAATATGAATAAAGCTACTATGTAAAATGTTGTTATTTTCTTCATGATGTTCATTAAAATTGCTCTCAACAATCTTGTATTGAGACGAGCTAGTGTTTAAAAGGCGTAAATTTTCGATTAAAAATAAAATTTTAAATAACAAACTTCCATTTAAGCCTAATATTTAAATCCGTTGTAATGGCTGCTATGCGATTGCTATTTTAGCGTGTAGATTCAACATGAATTTTAACAAAATAGGATGTTCTAACAGTATAGCCATTTTGCTGGCCCGGTCGCCATTTAGGAAGCTTGTTTAAAACTTTAATTGCTTCTTCACCGCTACCATGGCCTACATCCTCTCTGACTTTCATATTTGACAATGTACCATCTTTTTCGATAATGCAATCAACTATGATTTTTCCTTTTAAATTTTCCTCTTCGGGAGTTATAAAGTTTTTGGCAATAAATGAGTAAAAACTTTTCAATCCTCCTGGGAACTCAGGTTTTACTTGAACCTCTGAATAATCAATTAAAAAGTCATCTTGAGTTTCTTTTGGGGTTTCTTGTGAAAAAATAGTAGTAGTTGCGATAAGTAATAATAGCAATATTGAATTCTTCATTTTAAAATTATTAAGAGTGAGTTATTGTTTATTGGAAACCTCGGCTGGCGCGACCGTCTCGCTCGAAAATACATTTTAGAATTGAACAGCATAAAAAATCTTATGACTGGCATAAACTAAAATCATTCTAATCCGTTGACACCATCACGAGCGAAAAGCTCGCGCTAAAGGACGGTTTTATTTATTTTCTACTTCGGTAACGATAGTTTTTGCCCAAATATCTCCTAAGCGTTGATTTCGGTCGGTGTTTTTAATTGTAATTATCGCAACCAAGCCAAATGGGAACATATCAATCGGGTCAAATAAATGTCTTTTTATTGATTGGCTCAAACTCAATTCGCCATTACTTTTTGTTAAAGATTGCGGCTTTAGTCCAACTAAAGCATTACCAAGAGTTGCTCCAAGAAAGACTTCGGTAAAAACAATAATTAAAAACCAGAATACAAATGGAATTAAGCTTAGTATTCCCGTAACCGAATATCCGCCCTCATTATTTGGTTCTCCGAAAGCGTAAACAAAAGCAAAGAAGAAACCATAAACTAATAAATAGTCAATTAAACCCGCAATAAATCTTTTTAATAAATTTGGTTTAGTACGATATTCTGTCATTATTTTTTTTAATATTTAATCAATTGATAATTTGTCAATTTATAGAAATTTTGATGTTTTTTCTGCTTTTAATTTGTCATTTTTCACACATTTTTCAAATGCATAACTGGAGCGATCTTCGCGCTAGCGGTAGGATTGCTTTTTATTTTTTTACTATTTCGTAAACGATAGTTATGGTTTCCTCTAATTCTATTTCCTCAACTTCAAATTTGTCGAAGGAAGTTTTTGGATTTGGAGCCGAAGCCGCCATTGTTTTATCAAACTTCATTTCAGATACATCATCCGAAGCTGTGAAATAATCTCGTGGGCTAAATTTCGATACTTGTTTTACATTATTAATCGTAACATTTAATGTATTTGCAACGTTTTCCGCATAACTTTTTGCATCTGCAATTGCTATTTGAACTAATTTTTGCCTAATTTTTTTTTCTAATTCTGCAGAAATTTTAGTTTCAAATCCTATATCTAAATCTTTGATGTTTTCGATTTGAATTTCTTGATAAAATGCTTCAATAACTTTATTGTTCAAAGGAAAATCAATTGACAAAGTATTTGTAGCAGAATATTCTTTTTTATTGTCATCGTTTTCATTACTTGACACTTTATAATCTGAAATTTTAATATTTTTTTCTGTAAAGCCTATTTTAAATAGTACTTTCTGCAACTTATCAATTTCTTCATTTAGTTCTTTGATTGCATTTCTTTCAACCTGATTTTCTTTTTCAATAGTTACTCTTAAATACGCCAAATCAGGTTTTACTTTTGTTTTTGAACTTCCTTGTGCCATTATTTCATTACCACTATTTGTTTGTGAAAATGTGGAAATGGAACAAATAGAAAATACGAGGATTGCAATTATTTTTTTCATCATTATTTTATTTAAAGTTGTAATTCTGTTTAGTGAAATCGGCAGCCAACCTTAGGATGACCTCGCGGATTAGGTGTTAAAGTAAACTTGTATGCAAGCAAGTGCAAGGGTCACGCTTGTGAATACAAATACTATTTCAATATTTTTATAAAACCATATGACTGCTACAAACTAAAATCATTTTAATCCGTTGACACCATCATGAGCGGGACGCTCGCGCTAGCGGGGGATGTTTATTTTAAATCGTTATGGGTTATTGTACAATCACTTTATAACTAAAAGTTTTGTTTTCAACTGAAAAATTAAATAAATACAACCCACTTGGGTAACCAATAAGATTAATAGTTTTTAATCCTTGCTTTGAAAAAGTCTCAAAGACTTTTGCCCCTTGTATGTTATAAATAGACAATGAATCAAACTCAATGTTTGAGCTAAAATTAAAGATTCCATTTGACGGATTTGGATAAATTGTGAAAGTACCTTTTTCAATCTGACTAACACCTAATAAACTATCATCTTCATAAGCTCCAATATCAATCATGTTAACAATCCTTTGATTACCTTGTAAGTCATTATTTGGAAAATAAAATGTTTCACCGTTTACTCCTGGCCAAGATGTTGGAAATACTGTCATATTTCCAGCATTAATTAAACTTGAATTTGATTGAAGTCGAAAATTGTTATTGCTTGCATCAATAAAAGACGGGTTACTATTTAAATTATTTTCATAGACAATTGCATTGCCATAAATAGCTATATCTGATAATCCACCTTGTATATTACAATATCGAAAACTTGGTGTCCAACCTACTACATCGTTGAAAGTTCTAATTTGTGAACCAATCGGACTAGTATTATTCCAAAAAATACTATTGACAATTTCTGGGGCTGGTTTATAAATATAAAGTCCACCGCCAGAAGTACCTGCAGAGTTTTGAACTACAGTATTATTAATAAATTTACCCCAACCACTATAATCCATAAAAACAGCACCACCATTCCAAGATGCTTTATTGTCAAAAAGCAAATTATTTATCAAATCTGATTTACCATCTAAAAATAGAGCGCCACCCTCTCTTGATCGATTTCCAGATACAACATTATTGTAAAAAGATAAATTGTAATTATTAGAATTATACACACTACCTCCTTTATACTGAGCAAAATTATTTGTAAATGAATTATTAATAATTTTTGGACTTGAATATGAATTAATTTTAATGCTACCGCCTTCGCCCCAGTGTAATGCATGCCCAGTTGCTATATTTTCAATAAATTGACATTCTTTGATTGTGGCATTACAATAATATATTTCTAGTGCTCCACCGCTGTAAGCTACATTATTCCTAAAAATACAATTTTCAATCAATGGATTACTACTGGAAATGTACATTCCTCCACCATGACCCGCAGAATAATTTTCTTTTATGACACAGTTCTTCATTTTAAATGACCCACCTAAACCTTGGTATACAAAAATACCACCTCCATAACTGGAACCATTAGTTGTTCTAGCATATCCTTTTGTTATTATTAAACCATCTAGAATTGTATTTTCATTTAAATTCACATATTCACATGAAACGACATGTATTAAGTTGTCTGTTAAATCATTTGGATTACCAATTTCACCACTCAATACTGTTTGATTATCAACCCAATTCCTTTGATTTAAATTGGTTTCGAGTCCACTAAAACCGCCATAAATGGCTACACTAGGTTTTAATTTAAAAGTCATTAGAGTAGGATTTGTCGGAATCTTTTCATTTAAATCAGTCGTGGGAAAATAAGTTCCAGCAGATACCCAAATTTGTCCACTCGAAGTCGAGTTAATAGCTGTGCTTAAATCTTTGTAGGCATTTTGCCAACTACTTCCATTGTTTAAACCAGTTGCATTTTGTTTTACGTAAACAATCTGCGAGTAGCTACTATATGCTATGATTAAAAATGCAATTACAGAAAATGTATGTTTTTTCATTTTTCAATGTTTTAAAAATTTAGTTGATTTTTGCTTATTTATTTAAATATGAATTTTCGTTATAAAAATCCGATCCTTGATGGATTCCGCACAGTCATTAGTGCTAACTAGTATATAAATCTAAAAAAATGACACATCGAACCTTCAAATTAGATCACTTCCTTGATGCCAGCCACATTTATCTGTTTCCAAATATAAGTATAATAGTATTACAAAACAGCAAATACGTTTTAATAGTTTCAACCTTTTCGTACTTAAAACGCTAATGAAATACTTTTCTTTTTCGAGATTAAACTTGAAAAGGAGGATTTTGCATGAAGGATAGCAGCGGCATCCTTTATTTTCTTTCTTTAAGAAAATAAAGATAGAGCGGATAGCCTGACGCAGCTGTAGCCGTGCGGAAGCTGGGACATGCCCAAAATAAGCGCATCTGAATTTAGATTTCTAAAAAAAGTATATCTTTAACCCACAACTAACCAAAAAACCATTTTATGGAAGACCAAAAAACAGACAATTTTAAGAGAGAATTAGGACTACTTGACGGGACCATGCTTGTGGTGGGCTCTATGATAGGATCGGGGATATTTATTGTAAGCTCGGATATGGTGCGACAACTCGGCTCTGCCGGCTGGCTGATTGCTATGTGGGTGCTTACGGGCGTGATTACCGTGATTGCAGCGGTGAGTTACGGCGAGTTGAGCGCGATGTTCCCTACGGCGGGCGGGCAGTATGTGTATATTAAGGAAGCTTACGGTAAACTGATTGGGTTTTTGTACGGATGGAGCTTTTTTGCGGTGATTCAAACCGGTACTATTGCAGCGGTGGGTGTGGCTTTTGCCAAATTTGCGGCTTACTTGTATGCGCCTTGGAGTGATAAAAATATTTTGTATGAAATAGGCGATTTTAAACTAAACGCGGCCCAAATTGTATCTATTGTTACGATTGTGTTGTTGAGTTATGTGAACAGTCGCGGGGTGAAGAATTCTAAGATTTTGCAAACGGTGCTTACGGTGATCAAAGTACTCTCGTTAGCGGGTTTGATTATTTTTGGTTTCATTGCTGCCGATAGTGCGGTTTGGGATGCGAATTGGGCCAACGCATGGCAAGCTCAAAGTTTGAATGTGGAAACAGGCGAGTGGTTGCCTATTGGTGGTATTGCGTTGATATCGGGTATTTCGGCGGCCTTTGTGGGATCGCAATTCTCTAGCGTGGCTTGGGAAGGCGTGACTTTTATAGCAGGCGAAATTAAAAACCCTAAACGCAATGTGGGTTTGAGTTTGTTTCTAGGAACATTATTAGTGAGTGTGATTTATATTGTGGCCAATGTAATGTACTTGGCTGTGGTGCCTTTGTTTGATATTGCTACTGCCGAATCAGATCGTGTGGCTGTGGTGGCTTCGCAAACTATTTTTGGGTCGGTTGGTACTTTGATTATTGCCGTGATGATTATGATTTCGACTTTTGCGTGTAACAATGGTTTGATTATGGCTGGTGCTCGTGTGTATTATACGATGGCGCAGGATGGTGTTTTCTTTAAAAAAGCGGCTTCGTTAAACAAAGCGAGTGTACCAGAATGGTCTATTTGGGCGCAATGCATTTGGGCTTCGGCCTTGTGTTTGACGGGTAAGTATGGTGATTTACTTGATTTTGTGGTGATTATTGTACTGGTGTTTTACATCTTGACGATATTAGGAATATTTATTTTACGCAAAAAAATGCCAAATGTAGAGCGTCCGTACAAAGCTTTTGGTTATCCGGTACTGCCTGCTTTGTACATTTTGATTTCTTCGGCGATATGCTTGGCGTTATTGTACACGAAACCGACTACTTGTGGCTGGGGCGTGTTGATTATGCTTATTGGTATCCCGATTTACTATTTGACAAAGGCGAAGGAGTAGTTTTTTTTAATTATGAGTTATGAATTATGAGTTATTAATTATGAGTTATTAATTATGAGTTATTAATTATGAGTTATTAATTATGAGTTATTATTTATGAATTATTATTTATGAATTATTTAGCTGCGAGATGTATTATATTATTCATGAATTTAAAATAGTTCAACTTACATAAAATTAAATTCCTCATACGTTTTAAAAAGTCATTGTTGATTTCGTTTAGAGGTTTTTAAAAAATCAATAAAAAATCAATAAAAAATCAATAAAAAATCAATAAAAAATCAATAAAAAATCTGCTAAATCCGCGTAATCTGCGTGCCAATTCATTACATAACAAAGCGTTGGCTGTTTTACATTTAAAGCTATTGACTAAAACTAAAAGAATCTGTGAAATCTGTGGTTCAGTCACAGTCTCAGTATTCAGTCTCAGTTTTTAATTTTGGAGTTTAGATTGAATATTTTTAAAGTTGAAAATCTGTGGAATCTGTGAAATCTGTGGTTCAGTCACAGTCACAGTTTTCAGTCTCAGTATTTAATCTCGGAGTTTAGATTGAATATTTTAAAGATGAAAATCTGTGGAATCTGTGAAATCTGTGGTTCAGTCACAGTCTCAGTATTCAGTCTCAGTTTTTAATCTCGGAGTTTAAATTGAATATTTTAAAGTTGAAAATCTGTGGAATCTGTGAAATCTGTGGTTCAGTCACAGTCATAGTATTCAGTCTCAGTTTTTAATCTCGGAGTTTTGATTGAATATTTTTAAAGTTGAAAATCTGTGGAATCTGTGAAATCTGTGGTTCAGTCACAGTCACAGTTTTCAGTCTCAGTATTTAATCTCGGAGTTTAAATTGAATATTTTAAAGTTGAAAATCCGCTAAATCCGCGTAATCTGCGTTCCAATTCGGTACCACATCAAAAAGCATAAACAAAAAATCCGTCTCGTTCTAAAACAAGACGGATTTTGAATTTTATTCAAGTCGGGAAGTGGCTGTTCTAAATTTAAAACTATTTACTAAAACTAAAACTAAAAAAATCACAACCACCCACCACAACTTGTAAACGGTACGCTAGTAGTACGTAAAACGTCTTACTTTAGCAATATATTTAGCCAAGCGTATTACTTGGTGGCTGTAGCCGTATTCGTTATCGTACCAAATGTAAAGTACTATGCTTTTACCATCTTTTGAAACAATGGTAGCATTACTGTCATAAATAGCGGGTTGTGCCGTTCCTACAATGTCTGAGGAAACCAACTCGTTATTCATTGAATATCTAATTTGCTCAACTAATTCACCTTCAAGCGCATACTTTTTCATAATTGAATTCAAAGCTGCTACGGTAGTTTTTTTAGAAACTTCCAAGTTTAAAACTACTAACGAACCATTAGGTACAGGAACTCTGATCGCATTAGAAGTTAATTTTCCTTCTAACGATGGTAATGCTTTTGCAACAGCGCTTCCGGCACCAGTTTCTGTAATTACCATGTTCAAACCAGCAGCTCTTCCGCGGCGGTATTTCTTGTGCATGTTGTCTACCAAGTTTTGATCGTTGGTATAGGCGTGAATGGTTTCTAAATGTCCTTTAACAACGCCTAAGGTATCTTCAACCGCTTTTAGAATCGGAGTAATCGCATTGGTTGTGCAAGAAGCTGCTGAGAAAATACTGATTTCATCTGGGTTGTACTCGTTGTGGTTAACTCCGTGAACAATATTCGGAACTCCTTTTCCAGGAGCAGTAAGCAATACTTTATCAGCTCCTTTTGAAGTAAGGTGACGACTCAAAGCTTCTTGAGTTGTAAATGCTCCCGTATTATCAATCACTAAGGCATTATCAATATGGAATTGCGTATAATCAATTTCTTCAGGACTGTTTGCAGTAATAACATGAACAGTTGTACCGTTGATGATTAACGCATTGTTTGCAGGATCGGCAGTAACTGAACCTTCAAAATCACCATGAATAGAATCGTATTGTAACAACGAAGCACGTTTTTCTAATGAAACTGCATCGTTTTTATCGCGAGTTACAATAGCACGCAAGCGCAATTGACTTCCTTTACCTGTTTTCGACATTAATTCTCTAGCCAATAAACGACCAATACGTCCAAAACCGTACAATACAACATCTTTAGGTTGAATTTCTTCTGAATTTTTAGCGTTTTTTAGTTTGTCAATTACAAAATATTTCGCGTCAGGATAATTGTCTTCTTCCTGGCCAAACTCATACGTAAGTTTTCCAATGTCTAATTTTGCGGGCGGCAAGTTTAATTCTAAAATCGCTTTAGCAATTTTAACAGAATTAAAAATAGAAATAGGTTTGCCAACAAATGCAGCAGCATACTCATGTAGGTTGATTACCTCGCTTACATTGCGATCGATCAATTGGTTGCGAAACAAAACCATTTCAATGGATTTGTCATACCATAAATCACTGATGATTTTAATCAATTCTACTCCTGCACGTCGCCTGTCGGCTTGCAAAGAGACTTCTTTTTCGTATAAAGTTGTAGTTGTCATGTTGAAAATTTAATGAAAATAAGGTCTTGTATTTTTTTAAAATTTGTGCAAAAGTACCCATTTCAATCGATTTCGTAGCGTGTTTTTCATTTTTTTTGCAAAATAAAAAAGCCACCTTGTTTTGCAAGATGGCTTAGTGTTTTAAACTTTAAAATTTTTTACATAAAGAAGCGTAGCAATTCACCGTTTTTACTGATCAATTCAATGCGTACTTTTTGATTGTCATCAATTTTACTCATTAATTTTGATACGGTTTCTACATTAGTCGCTTTCACATTATCGATACTCAAAATAATACTTCCAACCAATTCCTCTTCGTATTGCTGCCATTTTTGGTCGCTAATGCCTTTGATGCGCACACCGTAATCGATTTTAAATTTCTTTTTATCGGCTGCTTCAATATTTTCTAAGGTCATTCCTTTGAACTCCGCATTAAAAAACTCGTTTTTGCTCAACGTAACCGGAACGGTTTTTATTTTTCCATCTCGGTTGTAAGTTACTTGTACTTTATCGTTTGGACGTTTGGTGTTGATGTAGCCTGACAAATCTGCAAAAGTGCTGATGTTTTGTTCGTCTATTTTTACAATAACATCTCCTTTGGCCAAACCAGCCTTGTCAGCACCTGAATTTTTAGTGACTTTATTGATGTAAAATCCTTGAGTCAAACTAATACCATAATCTTTAGAACTCATGCTGTTCAATTCACCACCTTCAACACCTAGAATTCCGCGTTGTACATTCCCAAACTCCATTAAGTCTTCAATGATTTTTCGGGTAATGTTAGAAGGAACGGCAAATGAGTAACCAGTATAACTTCCTGTTGGTGACGAAATCATCGTGTTAATTCCAATCAATTCACCGCGAGTGTTCACCAAAGCACCACCACTGTTTCCAGGGTTTACCGCCGCATCTGTTTGAATGAACGATTGAATTCCGCTTGTGTCTAAATTTCTGGCTTTCGCCGAAACGATACCTGCCGTAACAGTCGAGTTCAAGTTATACGGATTTCCTACCGCCAAAACCCATTCACCCACTTTAACTGAATCAGAATTCGCGAAAGCGGTGTATTGTAACTTTTCATCGGCATCAATTTTAAGCAAGGCGATATCCATTTTTGAGTCGGTACCAATCAGTTTTGCTTTGTATGATTTCTTGTTGTTAAGTGTAATCTCAATTTCGGATGCATCTTTAATCACGTGATTGTTTGTCACGATGTAGCCATCTTCAGAGATAATTACGCCAGATCCAGTTCCTACTTGCTCCTGCGATTGTCCGCCTCGAAAGCCATAAAAGTATTCTAGAATTGGGTTAGAAACAGTTGTTCTTGAAACGTTTTTTACGTGAACCACCGTATGTATGGTCTTGTCAGCAGCCTCAGTAAAATCAAGCACTTCTGATGCTAAACCAACTCTTTTTCCGTATGAATTGGATGCCATGGTGACTACTGAACCATTATCTTTAGAAAAATAACCATCAGTATCAAATAATAGCTTGTAGGAACCTAAAGTAACCACACCGCTTAACAAGGAAACTCCAAATAATGTTGATAAATTTTTCATCTTTAATTTCGTTTTAAAAAATAATTACGAGTAAAATTAAAACTTTTTTGGTTTGTTAAAATACCGTTTAACGCTCTTTAACAATGATTAACATTTCATTAATAGTTTGTACTTTTGTACTTCACAAAATTAAAAAAATGCAATTAGAATTTTATAAATACCAAGGCACAGGCAACGATTTTGTTATGATTGACAACCGTTCGCTTTTTTTTCCAAAAGAGAACACAGCACTTGTGGCAAAATTGTGCGACCGACGTTTTGGGATAGGAGCTGATGGCTTAATTTTACTGGAAAACGATGCTGAAACCGACTTTAAAATGGTGTATTACAATTCAGATGGAAATACGAGTTCTATGTGCGGGAATGGTGGTCGTTGTTTGGTAGCTTTCGCCAAAAAGCTACAGGTTATTGAAAACAAAACTACGTTTATTGCAACAGACGGTTTGCATCACGCTACTGTTGAAGAGAACGAAATTGTTGCACTGCAAATGATTGATGTAGCCGATGTCAATGTGCAAAAGGATTATGTTTTTATGAACACCGGTTCGCCACATCATGTGCAGTTGGTAGCTGATTTACCAAATTTTGACGTAAAACAAAATGGAGCTGCCATTCGTTATGGCGCTTTATACGGTCAAGCCGGAAGTAATGTCAATTTTGTGAACCAAATCGATCCGAATACCTTTTCTTTACGTACCTATGAAAGAGGAGTAGAAGATGAAACACTTTCTTGCGGTACTGGTGCAACAGCCGTAGCCATAGCCATGAATGTGTTAGGAAAAACAGCTGAAACCGAAATTAATTTGAATGTTGAGGGCGGAAAATTAACCGTTTCGTTTGAAAAAGAAGGGGAGCAGTTTACAAATGTTTTTCTGAAAGGACCTGCTCAATTTGTATTTAAAGGTACGATCGAAATTTAATTTCCCAAATCAATATTAAAACCAACTTTGGTGCATCGCTGCGATTCCTCAATGTAACTTCCTGAAATAATTAAATGAAAACATTAAAAGGCAAAAACATCTATATTCGTGCGCTAGAGCCCAATGACTTGGAGTTTGTCTACGCCATTGAAAACGATCAAAGTATTTGGGAAGTAAGCAATACGCAAACTCCTTACAGCAGATTTTTGGTCAAACAATATCTTGAAAACGCCCAACAAGATATTTATGAAGCCAAACAATTGCGATTGGCTATTTGTCAAGACGAAGATTTTCCGGCAGTTGGCTTAATAGATTTGTTTGATTTTGACCCCAAAAACAATAGGGCAGGTGTAGGTATCGTTATTCAAAAATCAGAAAACAGAAATCAAAACATCGGTTCAGAAGCGTTAGATTTATTAATTGAATATGCTTTTACAAACCTCAATTTACATCAATTGTATGCAAATATTAGTACCGAAAATGCTGCAAGTACGGCACTTTTTACTAAATTTGGATTCGAAAAAATTGGCGTCAAAAAAGATTGGACTTTCGTAAAAGGAGTCTACAAAGACGAAGCCATTTTTCAACTCATTAACAAACATTGGCCATCGCTTTAATTGTACAAAATGAGTTGTTGTTTTTCAAATAGTTAGGTATAAATTAGAAAACATATTTCTTCATTCATAAAAGCCCTCAAATGAATATTAAAAAAATTATTAGCATTGTATCTGTAGTTGTAATCTCCATTTTATTGGTTTACGGTTTGTATTTTGTACAAAAAGTATTTTCGCCGAACACCAAATTTTCAGAAAATGAAGTTTACTTATACGTTCCTACTGATGCAAATTATGAGCAGGTAAAACAATTGCTTGTGCCTTATGTTGAAGATATGGAACGTTTTGAAACGGTTGCGAGTAAACGTGGGTATACCGAGAATGTGATTCCAGGTCGCTTTCTTTTGACAAAAGGAATGAATAGTTATGAATTGGTTAAAAGTCTGCGCCTTAATTCAGCGGTTAAATTGGCTTTTAATAATCAAGAACGCATCGAGAATTTAGCAGGTCGTGTGGGTTCACAAATTGAAGCTGACAGTACTTCATTATTGCAAGCTTTCAAAGACTCTACTTTTTTAAAAGAAAACGGATTTAATGAAGAGACGGTTTTGGCCTTACTTATTCCAAATACCTATGAGATTTATTGGAACACATCTGCGGTTAAATTCAGAGATAAAATGCTAAAAGAATACCGTAATTTTTGGACTGAGGCGCGTATCGCTCAAGCGCAAAAACAAGGTTTAACACCTATTCAGGCAACAACTTTAGCATCAATCGTTCATAAAGAATCAGTAAAAAAAGACGAAAGACCACGCATTGCAGGCGTATACTTGAATCGTTTGCGTTTAGAAATGCCTTTGCAAGCCGATCCAACCGTGATTTATGCCTTGAAAAAGAAATCTAACGACTTTGATCAAGTGATAAAAAGAGTTTTTTACAAAGACTTGGTAACGCCACATCCGTACAATACATACATGAACATTGGTTTGCCTCCGGGACCAATTGCCATGCCAGATATCACTGCGCTCGAAGCAGTTTTAAATCCTGAAAACAACGACTTCATTTACTTTTGCGCCAGCGTAGATCGTTTTGGGTATCATGAGTTCGCTACAACTTTAGAGGAGCACAATGTTAATGCAAAAAAATACTCTGATTGGATTAACAGTCAAGGCGTGCAAAGATAAAATGCGTCTTGTTCTTTGTTTACTCCTTTTTTTTCAACTAAGTTTAGCACAGCGTTTTTTTGAACCTGCTGATTCTTTAAATGTTAAACGACAAAAAGCAGTAGGGATTTCCCAAGCCACACTTGCAGCTGGAACATTAATCGGGTTAAATCAGTTGTGGTATGCTTCGTATCCTCGGTCGAAGTTTCATTTTGTTGATGATAATGCAGAATGGCTTCAAATGGATAAGGTAGGACATGTTTATTCTTCTTATCAATTAGGTCGCCTGAGCGCTGAACTTTGGCAATGGAGCGGTGCCAGTAAAAAAAAACAAAGGTTGTATGGTGCCGGAAGGGGCTTTGCTTTTTTAACTGCTGTTGAGGTTATGGATGGTTTTTCTCAAGAATGGGGAGCATCTGTAGGTGACGTAGTGGCCAACGCAACGGGAACAGGCTTGTATCTCGCACAGGATCTTCTGTGGGAAGAACAACGTATTATTCCTAAATTTTCTTTTCATCAAACCACTTTTGCAAAATACCGTCCAGAAGTTTTAGGCGCCAATTTGACGGAACAAATTTTAAAAGATTACAACGGTCAAACCTATTGGCTTTCGGTGAACTTGCATTCCTTTGCCAAGCAATCAAAATTGCCCAAATGGTTCAATATTGCCTTGGGATACGGCGCCGATGGAATGCTAGCAGGAAACTCTAAAGATCAAGTTGCAACGGGCGGCTTTAATGCAAGCCGAACGAGACAGTTTTACCTTAGTTTGGATGTTGATTTAACCAAAATAAAGACCCAATCTCCGGTTTTAAAGACTGTTTTTTCTTTAATTAACACCATTAAGGTACCCGCTCCAACACTCGAAATCAGTCAGTTCGGCGATATAAAATACCACTTCGTCTATTTTTAGAAAAGTTTAACGTGCTGATTATCAGGCTTGCTATTTTTTACGTACCTTTGCGCATAGAAATTTCTTAACGGGACAGCGTTTTGAAGAAAAACAATTTATGATAAAGAAGTGGTATTTTTACACTAGTCTGACTGTGGTTACAGTTTTTTTGAGTTTAGGTTTTAAGCCTTTAAATTTAGAAACTAACCCCTGGTTTCTCATTAATGAAGAAGATGGTTCACACTACTTATTTCCATCTGAACAAGCAAGTGAATACAAGAATTCAAGTATTCCTTACACTGGTAATTTTTTTGTTGGTTTTAAAGAAGCTATCGGAAAAAGAGAATCAGAAAGCAAGTATAAAAAAATCAATTCCTTAGGTTATTTAGGTAAATATCAATTTGGAACCGAGACATTGAAATCGGTAGGAGTAAAAAGCAGTTCTCATTTTTTAAACAGTCCAGAATTACAAGAAAAAGCATTTTTGGCCTTGTTAGCTAAAAATAAATGGGAATTAAAAAAAGAAATTGAAAAATACGAAGGAACCGTTTTAAATGGTGTTCGTATTACAGAGTCAGGAATTCTGGCAGCAGCTCACCTTGGTGGTGCTGGATCAGTTAAAAAATACTTTAGGTATAAAGGAAGACGCAATTTTTCTGATGCTTACGGATCGTCAATTCGCAGTTATATGAAAATGTTTAGCGGGTATGATACTTCGTTTATAGAAGCAGATGGAAACGCAACTGTTACGTCTATTTAAAATTACAAGAATAGAAAAAGGCTAGTGCAATACTAGCCTTTTTTGTGCTTATTAGTTTTCAAGATAAAAAACTAATTTATTCTTCACTACCAATTAAAATTTCTAAAATACTAATGGCAGCTTCGCTAATTTTAGTTCCTGGTCCAAATACTGCTACCGCTCCCGCATCAAATAAAAATTGATAATCTTGTGCCGGGATTACACCGCCAACTACTACCATAATATCTTCTCGGCCGTATTCTTTTAAAGCATCGATTACTTGTGGTACTAAGGTTTTGTGTCCTGCAGCTAATGACGAAACGCCTAAAATATGCACGTCATTTTCAACGGCTTGTTTTGCTGCTTCGACTGGTGTTTGAAAAAGTGGACCTATATCAACATCAAAACCTACGTCAGCGTAACCTGTGGCTACTACTTTTGCGCCACGATCATGACCATCTTGTCCCATTTTTGCAATCATAATTCTAGGTCGACGCCCTTCTACAACGGCAAAATCATTGGCCAATTGTTTAGCTTTTTCAAAGCTTTCGTCATTTTTGATTTCCTTACTGTACACGCCGCTAAATGATTTGATTTGTGCTTTATACCTTCCAAAAACCGACTCTAAGGCATCACTAATTTCTCCTAATGTCGTTCTGTTTCTAGCTGCTTCTACTGCAATTTCTAACAAGTTTCCTTCGCCAGTTTTTGCACAGTGAGTTAGTTTCTCTAGTGATTGTTTTACTTTTTCACTATCTCGTGTAGCTTTAATACGATCTAGTTGTTCCAACTGTTGCTTGCGAACCATTTGGTTGTCTACATCCAAAATTTGCAACGGGTCTTCTTTTTCTAAACGGTATTGGTTAACGCCAACAATAATATCTTGTCCGCTATCAATTCTAGCTTGTTTTCGAGCTGCAGCTTCTTCAATACGCAATTTCGGGATACCAGATTCAATTGCTTTGGTCATACCGCCTAATGATTCTACTTCTTCAATAAGTTTCCAGGCATTATCGGCAATTTCTTTTGTAAGGCTTTCTACGTAATAGCTTCCTGCCCATGGGTCTACTGTTTTGGTGATTTTCGTTTCTTCTTGCAAGTACAATTGAGTGTTACGAGCAATTCTGGCAGAAAAATCAGTTGGTAAAGCAATGGCTTCGTCAAGGGCATTGGTGTGCAACGATTGGGTTCCTCCAAAGGCTGCCGCTGCTGCTTCAATACAAGTACGAGCTACGTTATTAAAAGGATCTTGCTCTGTTAAACTCCATCCAGAGGTTTGACAGTGTGTGCGTAATGCTAATGATTTATCGTCTTTTGGCTCAAATTGTTTGACTAGTTTAGCCCAAATCATTCGGCCAGCACGCATTTTGGCAATTTCCATAAAATGGTTCATACCAATGGCCCAGAAAAAAGATAAGCGAGGTGCAAAATCGTCAATTTTCATTCCCGTTGCTAATCCGGTACGAATGTATTCCAATCCATCAGCAAGCGTGTATGCCAACTCAATATCTGCGGTAGCTCCAGCTTCTTGCATGTGATAGCCAGAAATAGAAATGGAATTGAATTTTGGCATTTTTTGACTGGTATATTCAAAAATATCAGCAATGATTTTCATTGAAGGAGTGGGAGGGTAGATGTAGGTATTGCGCACCATAAATTCTTTAAGGATATCATTTTGAATGGTTCCCGAAAGTAATTCTGCAGCTACACCTTGCTCTTCGGCGGCTACGATATAAAAGGCCATAATAGGTAAAACAGCACCGTTCATGGTCATTGAAACCGACATTTCATCTAGTGGGATTTGATCAAAAAGAACTTTCATATCCTCGACAGTGTCAATGGCTACTCCAGCTTTTCCTACGTCACCAACCACGCGTTCGTGATCTGAGTCGTAACCGCGATGCGTTGGTAAATCAAATGCAATTGACAAACCTTTTTGGCCTGCTGCCAAGTTTCTTCTGTAAAAAGCATTACTCTCTTCGGCAGTAGAAAATCCAGCATACTGACGAACAGTCCAAGGACGTCGCACGTACATCGTAGCGTATGGCCCTCTTAAATTGGGAGCAAATCCAGCTCCAAAATCAAGATGGGATACTGTTTCTAAATCCAATTTAGAGTAGGTAGGCTTTACTGAAATTCCCTCGGCAGTTAAAAAAACCGACTCGTTTGCTGCCTCCGGTTGATTTGCAGTTGCTGAAGGTTGTAATTGTAAATGTTGTAAATCTTTTCTTTTCATTTGTGTCATACCAAATTGTACAAGTTGGAAAGGTGTAATGTGTTGAACCCTTAGTTTGAATTACGCTTCGGAACTCAATCGTTCTTGTTCTAGTTTTTCAGCCAAACGTTTTTCAATGATTGGCGTGATAAGGGTTTTGCGAGGTTTTATTTTTACAAAAGGAAACAATTCTAGGTCGTGTTTCATCTTGTCGTTTTTGTTAGGATGTTTATTGGTTCCCAACAATATTTCTTTGCCATTATCAAAAAGATCTTGACTTGCATCAGCGCTTTCTTGAATTTTTCGCTTTATGATTCCCTCGTTCAATTGTTTCAAAAAGCCGCCGTTAGCTTCGATATCTTTGAACAAAGTCAATGCTTTTTCAGCCAATTGATTCGTTAACGTCTCGATGTAATAACTTCCATCTGCTGGATTATTTACTTTGTCAAAATAACTTTCGTTCTTTAAAATAAGTAATTGGTTGCGAGCAATTCGGTCGCCAAATTCATTGTCTTTATGGTACAAAGCATCGTAGGCTAAATTCGCAACAGCATCAGCTCCGCCAAGAATAGCACTCATACACTCTGTCGTGGTGCGTAACATGTTTACATTGTAATCGTAAAGCGTTTTATTGCGTTTGGTTGGTGTTGCAATAATGTGACAATTTGGGTTGGCCTCATATTCTTTTGCAATTAGTGAAAACAACAAGCGTAAAGCTCTTAATTTCGCTATCTCGAAAAAATAATTGGTTCCAACGGCAATTTCAAACACCATCGGTTGCTTTTGGTACGACAAATGATTGAAATATTCTGTGGCGTGACCTAAAGCATAAGCAATTTGCTGCACCATATTCGCTCCTGCATTTTGGTACAAGGCCGCATTAATGCTCAGTACTGAAAGCGAAGGATGCTTTGCGCAAATGTTTTGCAGGGTTTCAAAATTGTTTTTTTCTTTAGTAGTAAACCAGTTTCCTTCTTTGGCTAAATGCCCAATTGGATCTAGGTTCAGGAAAATTTTCGCACTACTATTTGCAGCAAACGCAGCGATTTTGTTCACGAAATCGATTGAAATAAACGACAGGTTAAAGTAAACCGTTCTGTCGTTCAGAGGTGTTTTTTCTAACAAGCTAGTAACATCAATAGCCTCGTTATCAATAGAAAAACGAATGGAGTCTGCGCCGCGTTGTAAAGTATCGGTAGCTCTTTCTATCGATTTTTCGAGATCGTAAACATAAATATTTTGACAAATACTAAAATCAGCCGCCTTTGTGGCAACATCAAAAGTATTTTTGCTATCCTCTTGAGTGTAAAAAGGTTTTACTTGAATGTCTTCAGGCGATGTCCAAACCAAGGTTTCATTGTAGTCAGCGCCTTTGAGTTCAAATTGAATTTTTTGTTTCCATTGTTTCGCCGAAACGGAATCGAAATCATCAAAAAGGTTTGTTGTCATTGTGTTTGTTATTTGAAACGGCTCCAATTTTTGTAAAAACAAGAGCCGTTTATTAGGAGGTGTAAACTTTATTTTGAGGTTTTACTCTTGCTTTAGTGAATCATTTTCAAACTCGATGATGTAAATGTCCTCACTGTCTTTCTTCATGTAATATTTTTCTCGAGCATACTTTTCAATTTGTTCGGGATTTTTCAGTTGCCTAATGTTTTCCTGATCTTTTTTGATTTCTTCTCGATAGTAAGCAGCATTGTCCTCTAAACTTTCAATTTCATCATTCAGAAATTGATGGTCAAAATAGGAGTAATTGTCCAAGAAAACCATCCAAATGGTAAAAAACAACAATACCCAAATGTATTTATTGCTTAAAAATTTAAACCATGGATTGTTTTTAAAACTGCTTTTCATATTCCTGTTTTGTTGCGGCTGTAAAGCGCCAAATGCTTTTTGTTGATATGTATTCTAGAATACCCGAAAGGTACAATTAAATTATAAAATGCGTTGATTAATTACGGCGCGTACTACGTCGATGGCAACAGTATTGTATTTGTCATTTGGGATAATGATGTCTGCAAAAGCTTTCGTTGGTTCAATAAACTGCTCGTGCATTGGTTTAAGCGTATTTTGATAACGATTAATCACCTCATTCATGTCACGACCACGCTCTGCAATGTCTCTTTTCATACGACGAATCAAGCGCTCATCTGAGTCAGCATGAACATAAATTTTTACATCAAAAAGTTCTCTCAACTCTGGGTTGGCCAAAATCAAAATCCCCTCTACAAGCATTACTTTACGCGGATGTGTAAAAACGGTATCGTCAGTCCTGTTGTGGGTTACAAAAGAATATACGGGTTGGTGAATATTGTTTCCAGCTTTTAATTCTTTTAAATGCTCTACCAACAATGGAAAGTCTATCGCACGTGGATGGTCAAAGTTAATTAATGCTCTTTCATCAAATGAAAGACCGTGGTTTTCCTTGTAATACGAGTCTTGTGAAATAATACCAACCTCTGCTTGTGGTAATTCGTTCATGATTTGATGTACAACTGTTGTTTTTCCACTTCCTGTACCACCGGCAATTCCAATAATGAGCATAATAATTTTGTTATGTTTTTGATGGTGCAAAAATAACAATTTAAATGGCAGCAGTTTTTGTTTTTTACATAAATATTGGTGCATCTTAACCATTTTTTTTACCAAAGGCAGTGCTTATTTTTGTAACTTTCCACTCTAAATAAAAAGCTTTGTACGAACAAATTAACACAAATATCTCTCGCTACGTACCTTTTGATTCAGAGGAATTAAGGATTTTTAATTCTTTGATGGAGTATCAGCAAGTGCCCAAAAAGACAATGTTGCTACAAGCAGGCGAGATGTGCAATTTTGAAGCTTTTGTTATAAAAGGTTGCGTTCGTAAATATTATATTGATGCCAATGGCTCTGAAGTAATTTTACAATTTGCTATTGAAAATGCTTGGGTTAGCGATATTTCATTTAGTATTTATGAGCATAAACCGAGTCAAGTCTATATTGAAACGCTAGAGGATTGCTCTTTTTTCATTTTTACTCCAGAAAACAAAGAAGCACTTTTTGCGCAAGCACCTCGATTTGAACGCGCTTTCCGAATCCTGATGCAGCGTAGTTTGGCGGTTACCCAAGAACGCCTATTTAATACTATTGCTAAGTCGGCAACCGAAAAATATTTGGAGTTTTTAGAACAGTATCCTACACTTTCGCAGCGTGTAGCCCAGCATTACATTGCTTCGTATCTCGGTATTTCAGCTGAATTTTTAAGTAAAGTCCGTCATAAAATCGCTAAAACGTAAAAAAGGAGTTTTGTTTTTCTTGTCCTAGTTCAATGTTTTTATTTGGCTTTTGCTACAACTTTGCAAAGTACTTTTAAACAACTTGAAAAATGGAAAATACAAATACTACCCCAAGCATTGATACCAATTTTAAACATGTGTTGCACAAGGCTGAGACTCGTGGTCATGCCAATCATGGTTGGTTAGAATCATACCATACTTTCAGTTTTGCAAATTACCAAAACAGAGAACGCATGAATTTTGGTGTGCTTCGTGTTTTAAATGATGACAGAGTCAACCAAGGAATGGGATTTGGTAAGCATCCACACGACAATATGGAAATTATTTCTATTCCACTCGAAGGCGATTTGGAACACCAAGACAGTATGGGAAACACTACTGTAATTAGAGAAGGTGATGTACAAGCCATGAGTGCTGGAACAGGAATTTTTCACAGCGAATACAACAAAAATCAAGACCAGTTGGTTAAGTTTTTGCAAATTTGGATATATCCGAACAAAAAAAATGTCACACCTCGATACGATCAAGTGACGCTTGATTTAAACGATCGTCATAACAAATTACAACAAGTTTTGTCACCAAATCCTGAAGATGAGGGAGTTTGGATTCATCAAGATGCCTGGTTTCATATGGGGAAATTTGATGCTGGTGTTGCAACTGAATATCAAATCAAAAAGCAAGGAAACGGCGTTTATGTTTTTGTGTTGAAAGGCGATTTTACGGTGCAAAACATCAATTTGAATCAACGTGACGGTTTAGGAATTTGGGATACGGATTCGTTTTCGATAACTGCAAATTCTGACGGTGCCGAAGTCCTTTTGATGGAAGTACCAATGCAACTTTAAATAACAAACAATCAATTAATTTTTTAAATAAAACAATTATGGCTACAACTAAATGGGCAATTGACCCAACACATTCTGAAATTGGATTTAAAGTAAAACACATGATGTTTACGAATGTTTCAGGTAAATTTTTAACTTTTGATGCTACTATCGAAACTGAAACTGAAAGTTTTGAGAATGCTAAAATTAATTTTACAGGAGCTGTAGCTTCAGTAAATACAGGTAATGCCGATAGAGACAAGCATTTGCAAAGTGCCGACTTTTTTGATGCAGAGCAATTTCCAGAAATCACTTTCCAAGCGACTTCATTTACACAAAAAAGCGGTTCTGATTATGAATTGGTAGGCGATTTGTCATTACATGGCGTAACAAAATCTGTTAATTTAGCTGCTGATTTTGGTGGAACAATGCAAGATCCTTGGGGAAATACTAAAGTAGCTTTTGCTTTAGAAGGTAAAATTAGCCGCAAAGATTGGGGCTTGACCTGGAATTCAGCTCTTGAAACAGGTGGTGTTCTTGTAAGTGATGAGGTTCGTTTGGCAATCGAATTGCAATTCGTAAAACAATAAATTCTATTGTAAAAAGTAAGTCGTTGTTTAGGCTTTCGCCGAAGAAATGTATGCTCATGCCATGAAAAAAGTCAATATTTTATACATAGGAAGGCATCTTGAAATATTGCAAACGGTAATTCGTTTGATCAATAAGCAAGATAATTGGCAGGCGCAAGGCGTATTAGAAGATGAGGAAGCCAAAGCAATTTTTGCAGCATATAATTTCGATATCGTTTTGTTGGGATGTGGAATTTTAGAAGAAGAAGAAACGGCTTTACGCTCTTTTTTTGAAAAGCAACAGCCCCATTGCCGAATCGTACAACATTACGGCGGTGGCAGCGGATTACTTACTAGCGAAATCTTACTGGCTTTAGAATAATAATTTTTCTAAATAGGAAAGGCAAACCAAACAAGGGTTACACTTGGTTGGTTTGCCTTTATTTATTTTTATAAACTGATGTTTATTTATTCTTTTTGGCTTTGATCATCATTTCTAGTTGATCCCAAAGCTCTTCTGGAATAGCTTCTAAAAGGTTGAATTGTCCCGCTCCTTTTAACCATTCGCCACCATCAATGGTAATAACATCTCCGTTTACATAAGCTGAAAAATCAGATACCAAATAGGCAGCTAGATTAGCAAGCTCTTGGTGATCTCCCACACGTTTTAGCGGAACTTTTTTAGCCATATCAAACTTTTCAGCCAAATCACCAGGCAATAATCGGTCCCATGCGCCTTTGGTAGGAAACGGACCTGGAGCAATTGCATTGGTACGAATTCCGTATTTTGCCCATTCTACAGCCAAACTACGAGTCATGGCCAATACACCAGCTTTTGCAGTGGCGCTAGGTACTACATATGCTGATCCCGTCCAAGCATAAGTCGTAACAATGTTTAGCACCGTAGCCGAAGCTTGTTTGGTGTCAATCCAATGTTTACCAAATGCTAAAGTACAGTTTTTAGTACCTTTTAATACAATATCAATTACTGTATCAAATGCATTAGCTGACAATCGCTCGGTAGGTGAAATGAAGTTTCCGGCTGCGTTGTTTAGCAGTACATCAACTTTTCCAAAAGTTTTTAAAACTTCTTGCAACATGTTCTCCACCTCGGTGTAATGACGTACATCACACTGAATTGGTAAGCAGCTACCGCCTGTTTCTTGTTCTAATTCTGCAGCAGTTGTTTTCAATTTTTCTAAATCGCGAGACGAAATAGCAACTTTGGCACCCAACTCTAAAAAATATTTAGTCATGGCTTTTCCTAGGCCACTTCCGCCGCCAGTAACCACAATTACTTTGCCTTCTAGGGCATTATCGCGTAACATTTTATCTGTATAACTCATCTTTTTTCTTTTTTACAATTGTAAATATACTAAAAATTAAATAGTATGCACGCATAATAAATTTATTTTCACACCAGTTTTAAAGCGCACACAGGCGCGCTGCAGCCGCTTCAAGGGTCTCATTGTCTTTGGCAAAACAAAACCGAATTAGTTTTAAATCTTTTCCATCGGCATAAAAAGTAGAAATTGGGATGGCCGCTACTCCATAATCGGTAATCAAACGTTTGCAAAAATCGACATCACTTTCTTGCGAAATTGCCGCGTAAGAAGCCACTTGAAAATACGTTCCCTCGCAAGGCATTAGTTTGAAGCGACTGTTTTGCAAAAGACTTCTAAAAAAATCTCTTTTTTCTTGATACATCGTTTTGATGTCGGCAATAGCAACTACATCTAAATATTCTGCAATTGCAACTTGGCAAATGCTGTTGACGCTAAACACTAAAAACTGATGTACTTTTTTAATTTCGGTCATCAAGGCTTCTGGAGCAACTAAATACCCAATTTTCCATCCGGTGATGTGAAACGATTTTCCAAAAGAGGATACAATTATGGTTCTATCATTCAAAAAGGGACGAGTGTGAGCGGAAATATGGTTTTCTTCGAACGTGATGTATTCGTACACTTCGTCAGAGAGTAAAAGTACTTTTGGAAATTTTGCCAATAATCGTTCTAGTGCTTCAAAATCAGTTGCTTTAAGGATTTTTCCTGTTGGATTGTGCGGATTATTAATGATCAGCATTTTGGTTTTTGAGTTAAATGCTTCTTCAATGCGTTCCCAATTTGTTGCATAGTCGTCATCGAGTGGTACTCGAACAGGTATAGCGCCGGCTAAGAGAATCGGAGTCTCGTAGCAATCATAACTTGGGTCAACAATTACTACTTCGTCATTGGTTTGAATGAGCGCCGTAATCGTAGTAAAAATTCCTTGGGTTGCACCGGTGGTTACCATAACTTCGGTTGCGGCTGTTAACTTTCTTTGATAGGAATCTTGTATCAATTTTGCTATTTTCTCTAACAAGGGTACATATCCAGCCATAGGTGCATATTGGTGGACATTTTCATGGGTGAGTCTTGCAGCAATGGCGGTTAGTCGCTCATCAACGGGAAAATTAGGAAAGCCTTGAGATAGGTTTATCGCGTTGTGCTTTGCTGCCATCTGCGACATTACTGTAAAAATACTTGTTCCGCTGTTGGGTAATTTACTCATAGTTAAGGTGCCAAATTAGGACCTCAATATAGCTAATTTAAAGTAAATTTTTTGCAAACTTTGCTATGAAATTGTTGTATAAAGCAGATTTTTTTTTCGTCAGAAGTTGTTTTTTACAGAATGAAAACTCTCAAAACTATTTACAAAACAGAACAAAAATAAAGAGTTCCTTTTACTAAATTCTCGCATTACCAACTTACAAATGACGTTTAAAAAACAACTTTTACATTTTATGAATGATAAAAATGGTAGGACGCTTGTGTAAATCTATGGATTCCTTTTTCCAAGCGGCAATTTTTTTAGTTCGAATATATTCTGTTGGTAAAGTAATATCAGTAGCAATGCACAACAAGGTTTCGGGATGTAAAACTTGAATTAAATCTTCTAGTAGTTTGTTGTTGCGATAAGGAGTTTCAATAAAAATTTGAGACTGATTTTTTTCAAAAGAAACACGCTCTAAGGTTTTAAAGCTGGCTTTCTTTTCGTCTTTTTCGATAGGTAAGTAGCCGTGAAACGTAAAACTTTGACCGTTCATGCCTGAGGCCATCATTGCTAAAAGTATAGAGGAAGGACCAACTAACGGAATAACTTGAATGCCTCTATCGTGCGCTAGTTTTACAATTACAGCGCCAGGATCGGCAACTCCGGGGCAACCTGCTTCGCTCATTAAACCCATGTTCTCGCCTGCAAGTAAAGGTTTTATAAAGTCAAGATGCTCTTTGGTTTCGGTGTGTTTGTTTAAAACAAAAAGCTTCAATTCTGATTGCTTTTTTTCAGGAACAACCAGTCTTATTGATTTTCGAGCAGTTTTGTCGTTTTCTACAATATAATGATCAATCAGTTCAATACTTCTTTTTATTGTTTGTGGCAACACATCCATCGGGTCACAATCGCCCATGGTTGTTGGAATTAAATAGAGTTTGCCAAAAGTGTTGGTTGATTGCATAAAATAGATTTGTAAAATGTAAAAAGAACAGCTAACGGTTCAATTTTATTGCTAACTTGAATTGAACGACTATAAAAAGGAATTAATTTGAATTTTGAGCCAATAGCTTTTTTGCAATTTCATCACATGCTTGATCTAGCATTTGATAAACCATATCAAATCCATTGTTCAAACCGTAATACGGATCTGGAACATCTACATTTTCACCAGGAAAAATTTCGTTCAAAATCATTTTTACTTTAGCCGCTTCTACTGTGTTACGAGCAAGTCGTATTACATTTTTATAATTTGAACTATCCATCACGTAGATGTGATCAAAGTGCTCAAAATCAGATTCACTAAACTGTCTACCACGTTGCTGCGTGATGTCGATGTTGTTTTTGCGAGCTACCGCAATAGAGCGTTCGTCTGGGCCATTGCCTACGTGCCAAGCGCCCGTACCAGCGGAGTCAACGGTAAAAAGATCTTTGGGTAGTTTAGCTGCTAAAATGCCTTCTGCCAAAGGTGAACGGCAAATATTTCCTAAACAAACCATTAAAACTTTTACGGACATGATGCTATTACAAAGTTAGTTTCTTGTTGATATCGTCTACAAACTTTTTGAATTGCTTGTCGGTTGCAACCAAATTGTCAACTGTTTTACACGCGTGCAATACAGTAGCGTGATCACGATCTCCTATTTGAGAACCGATGTTTGCCAAAGAAGCTTTGGTGAATTTTTTGGCAAAAAACATAGCCAATTGTCTGGCTTGAACCACATGACGTTTGCGCGTTTTCGATTGAAGCGTTTCTAAATCCAATTGAAAATAATCCGATACGATTTTTTGAATGTAATCAATAGAGATTTCTCTTTTTACATTTTTAACAAACTTCTCAACTACGCTTTTGGCTAGTTCAATTGTTACTTCTTTTTTATTGAAAGATGATTGCGCGATTAATGAAATAATAGCACCTTCAAGTTCACGAACATTTGATTTGATGTTGCGAGCCACGTACTCAATGATGTCTTCTGGAATTTCAACACCATCGCGGTACAAAATATTCTTTAAGATAGAAATACGAGTTTCGTAATCTGGTTGGTGCAATTCAGCAGATAATCCCCATTTGAAACGAGACAACAAACGTTGTTCAATGTCTTGCATGTCAACAGGCGCTTTATCCGAAGTTAAAATAACTTGCTTTCCGTTTTGGTGCAGGTAATTAAAAATATGGAAAAATACATCTTGAGTTCCTGATTTACCTGATAAAAACTGAACATCATCAATAATCAAAACATCGATTAATTGATAGAAGTGAATAAAATCGTTTCTGTTGTTTTTCTTTACAGAGTCGATGTATTGTTGTGTGAAAATTTCAGCTGAAATGTATAGAACTGTTTTCTCAGGATATTTGTCTTTGATTTCAACACCAATAGCGTGCGCCAAATGTGTTTTTCCCAAACCAACTCCACCAAAAATCAATAATGGATTAAAAGAAGTTCCACCCGGTTTGTTAGCCACGGCCATACCTGCTGAACGAGCCAAACGGTTAGAATCTCCTTCTAAGAAATTATCGAAACTGTAATTCGCGTTCAGTTGCGATTCGATTTTTAAATTACGAATCCCCGGAATTACAAATGGGTTTTTAAGTTCTGGATTTAAGTTTTTGAATGGAGCATCAACTTCCTGTGGTTTCATAGGAACTCTATTGGCACTTGGCAACTGTTCAGTAAACGGTTGTTTGTTGCCATAAGTGTTTTCCATTCTAATTTTATAAAGTAACTTTGCATTTTTGCCTAGTTCTTTAGTAAGCGCCACTTTCAATAATTTTACATAGTGTTCTTCGAGCCACTCGTAAAAAAATTTACTTGGTACTTGAATATATAATGCGTTATCGGTAAGTTCAACTGATTTGATTGGTTCGAACCAAGTTTTGTAAGCTTGGTCTTGAATGTTGTCCTTTATAAAAGACAAACAGTTTTCCCATACTGATTGAGCAGTTTTGTTCATATATTCTAAATAAAATGTTTTGTTTTGTAACTTTTAGCTTACTAAAAGAAAGATGTTTGGTTACTTATTTTCGGGGTAACAAATATGTGAACAAATTTTTTTAAAAAAAAATATATGGGGTGGTAATTTTTCAAAATATTGTTGTAAGGCACCTTTTTTTAATTCAAATTTTAATATAAATATAATGAAAAGTCATCAAGTAGAAGTTCGAGTTCGATACTCAGAAACAGACCAAATGGGAGTTGTTTATCACGGAAATTATATCCCTTATTTTGAGATTGGAAGAGTGGAATGGCTTAGAAACAAAGGGATTTCATATAAAGAGATGGAAAAAAGTGGTATTGCTTTGCCAATTGTTTCAATGAATATCAATTACAAAAAATCAGCACGATATGATGAACTTTTAACAGTTCATACAACATTTAAAAGTCAAAGTTCAGTAAAGATTGAATTTGATTGCGAAATATATAATGAAGGTGGTGAGTTATTAACAACGGCCCAATTTATTCTGGTTTTTGTGTCCTTAAAAACAGGAAAAGCTACCGCTCCGCCTGATTACATTTTGGATTTGCTAAAAACGGTCGAATAAAGCGCGAAAAATGCAATTTTAAGAGCTAATTTTAAGCTCTTTTGATGTTAATTTCAAACATAGAATTGAAAATGTCGAAAGTAATTTCGGCATTTTTTTTGCGTGTTTTTATTGTAATTACACCTAATGGCGCATCCGTTTCAGGATTTATTTTCATTTCTTGAGCTACAATTTCTAGCTTTTTTTCTTTAATCACGCGCATGACTTTGTTCATATTTTGGTAGTCAAATTCGATTATAAATTCGCTATCGACTGTTTTTTCGATGACGCTTGCTTCTTTTAAAACTTCTTGCGCTGTGGTTTTGTAAGCTGAAATCAAGCCGCCTACACCCAATTTTACACCACCATAAACTCGAGCTACAACAACAAGCACATTAGTTAACCCGAAAGACTGAATTTGGCCATAAATTGGCATTCCTGCGCTATTACTTGGTTCGCCGTCGTCATTAGCGCGATAAGTTGTTTGTTCCGTTCCTAGCTGGTAAGCGTAGCAAAAATGTCCGGCTTGTGGATGTGTTTTTCGAAGGGTTTCAAGTATCGGTTTTAGCTCTTCCTCGTGTGTTATTGGAAAAGCATATCCATAAAATTTACTGTTTTTTTCTTTAAACAGAATTTCTTCAGTAGGATTGGCAATAGTGAGGTAAGTATCTTTCAACGAAGTGCGATTGGTGTATTTATAGATTCGAAATGTGTTCTTTTAAAGTAGGTCTTTTTCGTAAAGTTCTGTAACATCTTCTTGGCCCACTTGTAAATTCCATACTTTGATTCCTAGCTTTGCTGCAGCATCGGTGTTTTCTTTTTTGTCATCTACAAATAAAACAGTTGCAGGATAAAGTTCTTGCTCATCAAGGACGCGTTGATAAATCGCTGAATCGGGTTTGCGCATGCCCATTTCAAAAGAAAAATAAACTTTTTCAAAACAATTATAAAAAGCTTCGTAAAACGCTTTTCCGTTTTGTTCTTCAAAATGTGAAATATGAATGGAATCGGTATTCGACAATAAAAACAAACGGTATTTTTTAGACAGCTCTTGTAAAAAGGTCAAGCGGTGTTGCGGAAAATCCAATAACACAGCATTCCATGCAGCCAATATTTGCTCCTGAGTTGCATTGGGTAATTGTTGTTGCAATCCTTCTAAGAATGCGTTTCGGGATATTTCTCCACGTTCAAACTGTTCATTAAGTTCGTCAAGAGCAGCATTCCATTGTTGTAAACCTAGTTTTTGCAGTGCGTTTAACGTGGCTTGTTTATCTAAATTGATAAAAATATCACCAAAATCAAATACTATCGATTGAATCATGATTGTTAATAATTACAAGTTGATCAGTCCCTATTTGTTGTTCTTTCGAGCTAAAATAAGGAAAAGAGGGAGCTTTTATTCCATTTCCCAAAAGTGTTTTGCTGGTAAAAATTCGCGCTTCGTCCCATATCCCACAATCAATAAAGGCCTGCAAGGTATGTCTTCCGCCTTCAATTATAACTGATTGCAATTCTTTCTCGTATAAATGTTGCATCATTTGTGACACGCTATTTTGATCAAAATCAATCGTGACATAAGTGGTGTTTTCTGTCTTTAGAAGATTCTGATTTCGAGTAAAAACAATTGTTTTTTGCTGGTCGTCAAGCACAGCACTTGAACTTAAGATCCGATTGTTCGGGTCAATAACCACTCGTGTAGGTTGTAAACCAAACCAATCTCTGGCGTTGAGTTTTGGATTGTCATCCAATATCGTTTGTGCACCAACAAGTATCGCTTGTTCTTCGGTGCGCCATTTGTGAACCAATTGTCTTGAGTGATCAGAGGTAAGCCAAACTGGTGCAGCAATATCTTTTTGCAAAGGCGCCAAAAAGCCATCACGACTTTGCGCCCATTTCAAGATTATAAATGGTCGTTTTTTTTGGTGAAAAGTAAAAAAACGCTTGTTCAATTCGTTGCACTCTTTTTCTAAAACCCCAACAGAGACGTTGATACCGTTTTCAACCAATTTTTTAATTCCGTTTCCAGCCACTTTTACATTAGGATCTACCGTCCCGATGACTACGTTCGGAATTTTATTGTTCACAATCAAATCACTGCAAGGTGGTGTTTTTCCGAAATGACTGCAAGGTTCCAAGCTGACATAAATAGTCGCTTTTGCAAGCAAGCTTTTGTCTTTTACTGATGCAATGGCGTTTACTTCGGCATGAGCTTGTCCCGCTTTTTGGTGCCAACCCTCGCCAATAATAGTATCATTGTACACAATTACACTTCCTACCATTGGATTTGGGTAGGTGGTACCCAAGCCATTTTTGGCTAATTCGATGCAGCGCTGTATGTATTTTTCATGTTTGTTCACGGCGCAAAAGTACTAATTTTTCAGCGGATGTTTTTGTTTTGAACTATTCAAAAATTTGTCATAAAGTATTTCTATTTTTGCCAATAAATAATTGGCTCATAAAATGGAAAATTACACCATCAGAAAGATTGAAAAGCAAGATAATCCTGCTGTTGCAGCACTAATCCGTGCTATTTTTGACGAAATGAACATCCCAAAAGTAGGTACTGCTTACGAGGATCCGTATCTTGATTTGATGTTTGAGGAGTACAGCAAACCAAGATCCGTTTATTATGTAGTAGAACATCAAGAGACAATCGTGGGTGTAGCTGGAATTGCACCTTTGGCCAACCAAACCGACAATATTTGCGAATTGCAAAAAATGTATTTTCTACCACAAACACGCGGATTAGGAATTGGTCACGAAATGATGTTGTTGTGTTTGCAAAGCGCTAAAAATATGGGGTTTGATAAATGCTACCTCGAAACAATGCCGTTCATGACTGATGCTCAAAAGCTCTATAAAAAAGTAGGTTTTGAATCGCTTACTGAGCCAATGGGTTGCACCGGTCACAGTAGTTGTCCGATCTGGATGCTGAAAGATTTAAACGCCTAATTACGCAATTTTCAAACCTCCTTTCCATGAAAATCAGAGACTATCGTGCCTATTTTATTCAAGAATTAACACCTATTTGTTCTGCTGAAGAAGCCGAGAGTTTTTTTTACATTATCTTGGAAGATTTGCAACAGCTCAAAAGGGTCGATTTAGCTTTAAGTCCTGATCTTTCGTTATCAGAAGATCAGCTGAATCAATGGAACGCCTATTTGACACAGCTGAAATTAGAAATTCCGGTTCAGTACGTTTTAGGTAAAACCAATTTTTTCGGATTAGATTTTGAGGTGAATCCTGCTGTTTTGATTCCGAGACCTGAAACGGAAGAGTTAGTCGACTGGATCATTGAAAGTCAAAAAGAAACTGCAAAAGATTTAAATCTGCGAATTATTGACATTGGTACCGGCAGCGGTTGCATTGCAATTTCTTTAGCAAAAAATATTCCGAACGCCCAGGTTACCGCACTTGATATATCTATCGATGCTTTGGCAACAGCCAAAAAAAATGCACAAAATAACCAAGTTGATGTTGTTTTTAAAAATCAAAATATTCTAGAAACAAATGATTTACAGGAACAGTTTGATGTAATCGTTTCTAATCCGCCATACGTTCGGGATCTTGAAAAAGTAGAAATCAAGAAAAACGTTTTGGATTACGAGCCACACTTAGCGCTTTTTGTTGAAAATGATAATGCGTTGATTTTTTATAAAAAAATAGCCGAATTGGCGCAGAAAAATCTAAAACCAAACGGCTTTCTTTTTTTTGAAATTAATCAGTATTTAGGCCCTGAAATGATTGGAATGTTGAAGGATATGGGTTTTAAAAACATCGCTCTCAAGAAAGATATTTATGGTAATGATAGAATGATATGTGCTACGTATTAGTTTATTGTGAATATTAGTCCATAGCAAGTACCAAAGCTTTTTTGACACAGATTAAAAGCATTTTCGCAGATTACTTCCATAATTCAATTACACTTTTTTCTTGATTCAATAGAAATCTGCAATATAAAAAAAAGTCGGTTGCGGAAGTCTAACGTAATGTTGTCTTAAAGCAAATTGCCGCAGCGAAGCCGAAAAAAGGAAGCCATATAAAAAGGAGCAACAATTCAATACGATTTGTTGCTCCTTTTTTTTGGTCACGACGACCAAATTATGTCATAAAATCTCTCTTACTCGTATCGCAACGCTTCAATCGGATCTAAAACAGCCGCTTTAATAGCAGGGTAAAGTCCAGATGCAATCGCCACGATAAAACTAGTGATAAAAGCAGCCATAATTGCTCCCCACGGAATCACGAATGCAAAACTCATGGCGGTTGCAATTCCAAAACCAATTAGAATTCCAAAAATAATTCCAACCAGTCCACCTAATTGTCCAATAAGTAAGGTTTCAATAAAAAACTGAATCGCAATAGTAGTTTTTTTAGCACCCAACGCTTTACGCACACCAATTTCGCGCGTTCTTTCGGTTACAGATACAATCATGATATTCATCAAGGCAATCGAAGAGCCCAAAACGGTGATTACTCCAATCAACCAGGAGGCAAGTCCTAAATATTGTGTGATTCCCAAAATACGGTTAATTAAATCGTCGCTGCGTACAATTCCAAAGTTGTTGTCTTTTACCGGGCTTAATTTTCGCACACGTCGCATCGTACTTGTTGCATTGTCAAGCGCTTGTTCTAGCAATTCTTTTTTGCCCACCATAACACTCACGGTATAATTAATATTAGGAGCGGTAAATAACGAACGCGCCACTTGAATTGGAATCAAAATTCGCAAATCCTGACTGTTACCAAAAGTAGATCCTTTCTCTTTCAGCACGCCAATAACTCTAAATTTTGCCCCACGAATGGAAATTATTTTATCAATTGGGTTAACATTTTTCAGCAAGCCTTTTTCAAAATCAGAACCTACTACACAAACATAAGCGTTGTTGTCAATGTCAAATCGGGTGAAATTTCTACCTGAACTAGTTTCTAATCCGGAGTTGGTCATAAAATATTCGTCAACGCCTACAATTGAATTTTCAGGATCGGTTTTCGTGGCTTCGTATTTAACTTCAGCCGCCGATGTAGCTGTAAATGACAAAGAAGTTTCGGTAAACGGGTAAGTGTATTTATTTTTAAAAGCAACCGCTTCTGGGTACGAAATAATCGGGTTGATGATTTCGCGCTCGCCACCACCACGATTACGAGTAGTATTTTCGTACTGTTTGATGTTAAAAGTATTGGCTCCCATCGATGCAAAATCAGAAGAGATGGTGTTCTCCAAGGCAGATACAACGGTTAAAATACTCACCAATGCAGTGATTCCAATAGCAATAATCATTACCGTAAGCACCGTTCGCAACAATTGTGTTCTAATGGAGCCTAAGGCAATTCGAACATTTTCTTTGAATAATTTTATCATAATACTACGTTTGACACCAATTGACTTATTTCGTTACAATTTTCTATCGTAACCTGCTTTTTTGTTCTTCTACTTTTCTATCAGTAGCTTTTTCCCGCTTTTTGTTACCATTCGCAGCAACAAATTCTTTGTTTTTATTTCACCCAAGGAGCTTCCGTTGGTCGCTCTTGGCTGCAATAAAACAATAGCATTTGTTTCGCTGCACCTGTTCACTTCAATCGGGGCTAGGCGTATTGCAATAAAATGACGTTTTTTCTAAAGAGAATAATTTTAAAAATATGATATTTGCACCTTAATTCATCTTTTATTGATCAAGATTTTAGCCATCGCGTTTTTGATCTAAAAAGGTATTGTAAAAAGCAATCATAAAATCATGGCATCAAAACCAAGTATTCCAAAAGGAACGAGAGATTTTTCACCTGCTGAGGTGGCAAAACGCAATTATATCATTCAAATTATAAAAACCAATTTCGAGAAATTTGGTTTCCAACCTATCGAAACGCCTTCTTTTGAAAACTCTGAAACCCTCATGGGTAAGTACGGCGAAGAAGGAGATCGTTTGATTTTTAAAATTTTAAATTCAGGTGATTATTTGGCTAAAGCCAATGCCACGCATTTAGAAGCGAAAGACAGCACGAAGTTAACAGCAAGTATCTCTGAAAAAGCATTGCGTTACGACTTGACAGTGCCCTTTGCACGTTATGTAGTACAACATCAAAACGAAATCGAGTTTCCTTTCAAGCGTTACCAAGTGCAGCCTGTTTGGCGCGCTGATCGTCCGCAAAAAGGCCGTTTCAGAGAGTTTTTTCAATGTGATGCTGATGTGGTAGGTTCGCAATCGCTTTGGCAAGAAGTAGAGTTGGTGCAATTGTATGACAGTGTTTTTGCAACACTCGGATTGCAAGGAGTGACTATTAAAATTAACAATCGAAAAATTCTTTCAGGAATTGCTGAGGTAATTGGTGCCTTAGATAAATTAATTGATTTTACCGTAGCACTTGATAAGCTGGATAAAATTGGCGAAGACGGCGTTAAAAAAGAAATGACCGAAAAAGGCATTACCGCCGATGCCATTGCAAAAGTGCAGCCACTGTTTCAATTTTCAGGAACTTTTGCTGAGAAAATCCAACAACTTTCAGCGCTTTTAGCAGATTCTGCCGAAGGTATGAAAGGAGTAGAGGAGTTGCGTTTTATTTGTGACAATGTGGCAAATTTAGGGTTATCAGCAGCAACTTTAGATCTTGATGTAACCCTAGCACGAGGTTTAAATTATTACACCGGAGCTATTTTTGAAGTAGCAGCTCCTAAAACCGTTGCAATGGGTTCTATCGGTGGTGGTGGCCGTTATGATGATTTGACGGGTATTTTTGGACTTAAAAACATGAGTGGCGTTGGAATTTCATTTGGTCTTGACCGCATTTATTTAGTAATCGAAGAGCTAGGCTTGTTTCCACAAACGGTTACGGCAACTTCGGCAGCTTTATTTTTGAATTACGGTCACAAAGAAGCCTTGTACGCCATGCAAGCCATTGGCAAATTACGCCAAGCTGGCGTGCGCGTTGAGTTGTATCCTGATGCGGCAAAACTAGCCAAACAATTTCAGCACGCTGACAAGCGCGGAATTCCCTACGCAGTTTTAGTAGGTGAAACTGAAATGGAGGCAGGAACTTACGCTCTTAAAAACTTAGCTTCTGGAGAGCAGCAAAACCTCACTTTAGACGAATTGTTAAAGGTGCTTAAAGAAAAATAATAGCATAAAAAAAAGCTTCGTTTGTCTCAAACGAAGCTTTTTTCTATAATGTAATGGTGAATTAATAATTACTTGGTATTCTCGTGGCATCTCAAATTTTCTATTTGCACTACCATCAATCACAAAACTATAAAAATAGAATTGATTTAATCATAAAATAATCCTAATTTTTTTCTTTTATTATCAAATAGCGCAATCTAAAATTCGATTTCCTTATTCTGTACAGCTAGCTATCTTATTGAAAAAGAGCTTTTTTTTGCTGCTATAATTAGGTCAAGACGACACCTTAACGAATTGTTCTGCAGTATTACAATCAAAACTTTGACAACTATAAAATATAAAGAGTGACAATTTGACATTTTAAAAGAATTGGCAGTACTTTTGCAATCAAAATGAAATTAAAATGAATTTTAAGAATATTTTTAAAAATAAGAATACTATGACTACTGAAAATACAGAAATCGATCAAGAATTAGAGGGCACTACATTAGAGAATACCACTAGTGAAGAGCAAACAGTTGTTGAGGAATTAAGTGTAGAGGAGCAATTATCTCAGGATTTAGCAAAAGAAAAAGACAAGTATTTACGCCTTTTTGCTGAGTTCGAAAACTATAAAAGAAGAACAACTAAGGAGCGTATCGATTTGTTTAAGACAGCAAATCAAGAAGTTTTGTTGGCTTTACTTCCTGTTCTTGATGATTTTGACAGAGCAATTATCGAAATCAATAAGTCAGAAGATGAATTGTTGACAAAAGGTGTAGAGTTGATCCACGAAAAACTAAAAAATACTTTAGTTGCCAAAGGATTAGAGCAAGTTGATGTAAATGCAGGTGATGCTTTCAATGCTGATTTTGCTGAAGCAATCACTCAAATCCCAGCTCCATCAGATAGTATGAAAGGAAAAATTGTTGATGTTCTTGAAAAAGGATACAAATTGGGTGACAAAATCATTCGTTTTCCTAAAGTGGTTATTGGTCAGTAAGGCGCTACAATCACTAGCAAATTAATGTAAGCTGAACAGGCACAAGAAAAAATAAAGATGAAAAAAGATTTTTACGAAATATTAGGCATTTCAAAAAGTGCGGATGCGGCTGCAATTAAAAAAGCATACCGAAAAAGTGCGTTGCAATATCATCCTGACAAAAATCCTGGAGACAAAGAAGCAGAAGAAAAATTCAAATTAGCTGCTGAGGCCTATGAAGTATTAAGTGATCCTCAGAAAAAAGCCAAGTACGATCAGTACGGGCACCAAGCTTTTGATGGCTCTGGCGGTTTTGGCGGCGGTGGTCACGGCGGTATGAATATGGATGATATCTTTAGTCAATTTGGAGATATTTTTGGCGGTGGTTTTGGCGGCTTCGGTGGCGGAGGTGGCGGCGGAAATCGTCGTACTAAAGGAAGTAATCTACGTATCAAAGTAAAATTGACTTTGGAAGAGATTGCCAATGGTGTTGAGAAAAAAGTAAAAGTAAAACGTAAAGTACAAGCTGCCGGCGTTACTTATAAAACTTGTAATACTTGTAACGGACAAGGTCAAGTAATGCGTGTGACGAACACCATTTTAGGTCGTATGCAATCTGCTTCTACTTGCCCAACTTGTAATGGTTCAGGACAAATTTTAGATAAGAAACCAGCTGATGCAGATTCACAAGGAATGGTTCTTGAAGATGAAACGGTTTCGATCAAAATACCAGCGGGTGTTGTTGACGGAATGCAGTTAAAAGTTTCAAACAAAGGAAACGATGCTCCAGGAAACAGCGTACCAGGTGATTTGATCGTAGCAATCGAAGAGTTAGAGCACGACTCCTTGAAACGTGAAGGTGAGAATTTGCACTATGATTTGTACATTAGCTTTGCTGAAGCGGTTTTAGGAATCTCTAAAGATATTGAAGCTATCAACGGAAAAGTACGTATCAAATTAGAAGAAGGAATTCAATCAGGTAAAATTTTACGTTTAAAAGGAAAAGGAATTCCAAGTATCAACGGATACGGAAACGGAGATTTGCTAGTTCATGTAAATGTTTGGACACCAAAAACATTAAACAAAGAACAAAGACAGTTTTTTGAAAAAAACATGAATGATGACAACTTTCTCCCTAATCCAGAAAAGTCAGACAAGTCCTTTTTTGAAAAGGTAAAAGATATGTTTTCATAATACAAACCCAATCCAAGTTGGATTGATTGTATTTTGATAAACGCCAGCAAACCCATCCTGTTATTTAGCACGGATGGGTTTTTTTATGCACCCGTTCCGCTACATATCAGGACTAATTTTTTTACATTTACAGCAATTAAATACAACGTATGAATAATTTACTTGAAGTCAATTCTATTGTCAAGCAATACGGCGATTATGTTGCACTCAATTCCGTTTCTTTAGCCGTGCCAAAAGGAAGTATTTATGGTCTTCTTGGTCCTAATGGCGCTGGTAAAACTTCCTTAATCCGAATCATTAATCAAATTACTTTGCCTGATCAAGGTCAAGTTTTTTTAGATGGCGAACCTTTGCAACCCAAACACGTACAATATATTGGTTATTTGCCTGAGGAGCGCGGTTTGTATCATACGATGAAAGTAGGAGAGCAGTGTTTGTATTTGGCTCAAATGAAAGGATTGTCTAAAGCTGAGGCCAAAAAACAATTGGAATACTGGTTTGATCGCCTTGGAATTCAAGGTTGGTGGAACAAAAAAATTCAAGAACTGTCTAAGGGTATGGCCCAAAAAATTCAGTTCGTTGTTTGCGTTTTACACAAACCAAAACTTTTAATTTTTGACGAACCATTTTCGGGTTTTGATCCAGTGAATGCCAATATTATAAAAGACGAAATTTTAGCACTTCGCGATCAAGGTGCTACCATCATATTTTCTACGCATCGTATGGAAAGTGTCGAAGAATTATGCGATCATATCGCACTTATTCACAAATCCAATAAGTTGATCGAAGGAAAATTAGATGATGTCAAACGTCAATTTAAAACCAATAGTTTTGAAGTAGGTATTTTAACCGACAATGTTGAAGGCCTGATGTACGATATTACAAAACAGTTTACGGTAAGCCCTGCTCATTTTAAATCTTTAAATCAAGAACTAAAATTAGAGATTCAAATAGGCAAGTCGGCACCAAACGAGTTGTTGCACTTACTCACACAGCGTGGTCAAGTGACGCATTTTGTTGAAAAAATCCCGTCTGTAAACGATATTTTTATTCAAACCGTGAGCCAAAAGTAAAGAACCTCTCCAAACGGTTCTGGTTTTTAAATCTGAAATCAAAATTTTTAAATGAGCATTATATCATTAATCATCAAAAGAGAATTTATTGCCAAAGTCCGCAATAAATCCTTTATCGTAATGACTTTCTTAAGTCCGTTACTGTTTGTAGGAATTGCGGTTTTTGTAGGCTATTTGAGCACTATGAAACCAGATACCAAACGCGTTGCCATTCATGATGTGCAAGGCAATTTTGCGAAAGAGTTTGTAGCGCGCAATGCCAAAAGCGAAACCTATAAATACCAAGACTTGTCTGCTATCGATTTACAGTTTCTTAAAGACAGTCTTTCTAAGGAAAGTCTCGAAGGCATTTTGTACGTTCCTGCAACAAACAATCCAAAAGATTTTGAAACCAAAATTCAATACATTTCTAACGAAAGTCCAAGTTTAACCTTTGTCAAAAACATACAAGATGTTATTGCTACAAGTCTTACCAAGAGCAATTTGGTAAGAGCAAACTTAGATACTTTGGCCATAAACAAAGCGCAAGCAAAGGTCAATGTCAATTTAACTAAAGTTTCTGGCGAAGAAAGTGTCAAGGGAATCAATGAAATCAAAATCGGAATTGGTGGCGCTTTTGGTTACCTTATTATGATGTTTATTATCATTTACGGCAACATGGTCATGCGCAGCGTAATCGAAGAAAAAACCAGCCGCATTGTCGAAATCATTATTTCCTCAGTAAAGCCATTTCAGCTCATGATGGGCAAAATCATCGGTACGGCGCTTGCCGGTTTACTACAATTTTGCATTTGGGCCGTACTTGGTTTGCTGCTATTTTTTGCAATTTCTACCTTTTTTGGTGTCAATGTAGGTCCAGCCGCTAGTGTTTCGCCAGAGATGATGCAGGCTGCGCAGCACGAAATGAGCAGCACGGCACAATTGTACATCAAGGAACTTTGGAACTTGCCTATTGCTAGTATTCTCATTGGGTTTATCATTTATTTCATAGGTGGTTACTTTTTGTATAGCTCTTTTTATGCGGCCATTGGCGCTGCGGTCGATAATCAAACCGACTCGCAACAGTTTTTATTGCCTATCATCATGCCACTCATGCTCAGTGTTTATGTAGGCTTTTTTACCGTAATTAATGATCCGCACGGTACCGTAGCAGTCGTTTTTTCTATGATTCCGCTTACTTCGCCTATTGTAATGCTTATGCGCATCCCATTTGGCGTACCTTTGTGGCAAATTGCAATTTCGATAACGCTGCTTTTAGGCTCGTTTTTTGCAGTGGTTTGGTTTGCCGCAAAAATTTACCGAATCGGAATTTTAATGTACGGCAAAAAACCAACGTGGAAAGAAATGTACCGTTGGCTCAAATATTAAGCTAAATTGTTTTTTAGGAGCTGTTTCCCGCTTTTCATTACAATCTTTTCTACTTTGCTAGCGCGCCGCAGTAAAGGATTTCCATTGCAATCGGGGCTAAGGAGTACGTTTTTAAAGAAAACTAGTGTACGCTAGCAAGTAACAATACCAAGCCCAATGGGCAACAAAAAATTAGAATTATGTCAAAAATATTGATTATCGAAGACGAAGCAGCAATACGCAGAGTGCTGTCAAAAATTCTTTCAGAAGAAAACGATTCCTATCAAGTAGATGAGGCCGAGGACGGAATTGTAGGTTTCGAAAAAATAAAAAACAACGACTACGATTTGGTTTTGTGCGATATTAAAATGCCAAAAATGGACGGTGTCGAAGTATTGGAAGCCGTAAAAAAAATAAAACCCGAAATCCCGATGGTCATGATTTCTGGTCATGGCGACATGGAAACCGCAATCAATACCATGCGTTTGGGCGCTTTTGATTACATCTCAAAACCGCCTGATTTGAACAGATTACTTAATACTGTTCGCAATGCTTTGGACAAAAAACAACTTGTAGTTGAAAACAAAATTCTCAAAAAGAAGGTTAGCAAAAACTACGAAATGATTGGCGAAAGCGAAGCCATCAACCACATCAAATTGATGATTGATAAAGTAGCGCAAACCGAAGCTAGAGTTTTAATCACCGGGCCAAACGGTACCGGAAAAGAATTAGTCGCGCATCAATTACACGAAAAAAGTGAGCGCGCTAATTTCCCGCTTATTGAGGTGAATTGTGCTGCAATACCAAGTGAGTTAATCGAAAGTGAATTGTTTGGTCATGTAAAAGGCGCATTTACTTCTGCCGTAAAAGACCGCGCTGGTAAATTTGAAGCAGCTGATAAAGGAACTATTTTCTTAGATGAAATTGGCGATATGAGTCTTTCCGCGCAAGCCAAAGTATTACGTGCCTTACAAGAAAACATGATTACCCGTGTAGGTGCCGACAAGGATATCAAAGTAGATGTTCGTGTAGTTGCCGCAACCAACAAAGATTTAAAAACAGAAATCGCTGAGGGCCGATTCCGTGAGGATTTATACCATCGTTTGGCGGTCATTTTGATCAAAGTGCCAGCTCTTAACGACCGTCGTGATGATATCCCGATGTTGATTGCTCATTTTGCAGAAAAAATAGCATCGGAACAAGGAAATGCGGTTAAGAAATTTTCGGCAGCGGCTATCACGCTTCTGCAAGAGTATGATTGGACTGGAAACATCAGAGAGTTGCGCAATGTAGTAGAACGATTGATTATCCTTGGCGGAAGCGAAATTTCTGAAAATGATGTCAAACTATTTGCATCAAAATAATTAAATAATTTAGAGGTTGAATCATTTAAAAAGTAGTGAAGTAATCATTTAATTTTTAAATTTTTGAACCTTTCAATATAAAAAGAATGAAATTAAAAAAAATAAACGAAACGCTGCAGCAAAACCTAATCGATAACGGGTTTTTAGAGGCAAATGACATTCAGAAGGAAACCTTTGGAACCCTAAAAAGTGGCGCCGACGCTATTATTGTTGCACCTGCTGGCAGCGGAAAATCGACTACCATTGTGATCAATGTTATCCAGCGTTTGGTGGGTTCAGTTGAGGAGTCGCCACGCGCTTTAATCATTGTTTCTGATAAAGAAAAAGTGGTCGAGATGGTAGCGCAATTTGAAAAATTGGCTAAATATACCGACTTGGAAATTTATGGAGTGCATGACAAAGGCGACATGGATTACGATAAAAATTACATTTCGACTGGCATTGATGTATTGATTGGTACACCAAATAAATTAAGTGAAATGTTTTCATCCGCAGGTTACAACGTGAACCGCTTGAAAATGTTTATTCTTGACGATGCCGACCCGATTTTAAAATTGCGTCACGAAACTAAAATCATGCGTATTTCGAACAGTATCGATAAAACCCAACGTATTATTTTCACCGAGCAGTTCACAGAACGAATTGAAATCATGGCTGAAAGAATGTTGATTGAGCCTTTTGAATTTGATTTTTATGAAGATGAAGATGAGGATGAAGAGGATGAAGAGGACGAAGATGAAGAAGCTGAAGACAACGAGGAAGAAAACAATGACGATAATAAATAAATAGGAATAGCATGGGATTAATGAAAGTGTTTTCAGGAAGTGAAATTTTAGCATTGGCACTTAAAGAAAAAATTGAAGCAATTGGCGTAGAGACTTTGCTAAAAAATAATATTCAATCGGCACGTTTGGCGGGTTTTGGCACTACAGGACAAGCAGTCGAATTGTTTGTACAAGAAACAGAATTTGCAAAAGTAAATCCGGTTATCGAGGAATTCCGAATGAGTATTTAATAGTTGTATATTTGTTATTCTAATAAATTGGGAAATGGATATTGATGCAAAAAAAATAGAATTATTAGATTGGTTGCTTCATATTAACGATGAAAGTAAACTAAAAAAAATAATGGCGCTGAAAATAGTCTTGGAAAAAGAGACTGTTGGGCATACTATTAGCGGTTATCCTGTCGACAAACAAGAATACATTAATTTGGTAAAAGAAGCTGATGAACGAATTACATTAGGTAATTATACCACACTTGAAGATTTAGAAAAAGAAATCGAGAATTGGTAAAATGAGTCGACCAATTAGAATACTTTGGGATAATAAAGCCAAAGCCGATTTAAAACTAATCTTTGATTTTCTCCAATTAAAGTCGCCCGAAGGAGCTAAAAATGTCATCAGAGATATTGTTTTGCAAAGTAAAAACATTCATTTTGCAGAGCAATATCAGGTAGATGAATTTTTAGGAGAACTTTTCAGACGAATGGTGGTCAGAAACTTTAAAATCATTTATAAAATCCATTCTGAAACTGAAATTAGAATTCTTCAAATTTTTGATACAAGACAAAATCAAAGCACATTAAAAAAATAAAAGATGCAATATAAAATGCTGGTTTTAGACCTAGATGATACGTTGCTTACGGATGCGCATACCATTTCAATCGAAAATAAATTAATGCTTGAAAAAGCAAAAGCGTTAGGCGTTCGCATTATTTTGGCTTCGGGCAGACCTACTCCGGCAATGGTTCAGTTTGCTGAAGAATTGCAGTTGACGGACTCTTACATGATTTCGTACAATGGCGCTGTCATTACCGATTTAAAAACCGATACCGTAATTTTTGAACAAACGCTAAGTCAAGAACAAATTCATGAGTTGTATGCCTACAGCCTAAAAAGCAAAACGCATATTATCACCTATTTGAAGGGCGAAATTATAAGCGAAACCGACTCCGAATACATTGAAGTTGAAAAAAATATCACTGGTTTAGCTCATAATAAAGTGGCTCGTTTTACAGATGCAGTGCAATCATCGGCGGTGAAATGTATTCTGCTCGAGGAGCCTTCTTACTTGAAAGAAGTGGAGCAAGATTTAAAAGCGGCCATGCCACATTTAAGTGTGAGTATGTCGAAACCTTTTTTTCTGGAAGTAGCCCAAAACGGAATTGACAAAGCGGCAAGTATTAAAATCTTGGCTGAAAAATTAGGCATTCATCAAAGCGAAATTATCGCGGTTGGTAATGCTGGCAACGATTTAACTATGATTGAATATGCCGGCTTAGGCGTGTGGGTTGACAATGTTGATCCTGAATTACGTTCAAAAGGTGACGCTATTGTTGCCTCGAATAACAATCACGGAGTAGCCGAGGTGATTCAAAAATACATTTTGGTCTAAGCTATTTAACCATTTTTTTTAAACCATTAAGAAATTAAGGGATTTAAGATTTGTTCTTAAACTTGATTTTTTGATGGTTTTTATTTTCAGAAAATTGTGCATGTTTTTTTGTCATTCCGACGAAGGAGGAATCTCAAAAAACCTGGCGCTAAACTGGTTTGATTGATTTTGCATAAACTAAAAATCGTAGGATTACATATTTTTTGCACGCAGATTTTGCAGATTTCCGCTGAAGAATCAATTTAAATTTGTTGAATCTGCGTGCTAGGTTTTTTACTTTTAAATTAATAACATTGAACCATTGCTAGCGGTAAATTGTTTTTATTGTTCTTCAAAGAAATCTTCGTCCAATTGTTTTACTTCATAAGTTGCTTTTATTTGAATTCCGACGTTAAATTCATGCATTAAGTCAACTAATTTATTGCCGTCTAATAAAATTATTTTGTGATGTGCATTTTTAGCTTTTTCAATTGCCCCGACGTCAAACAATGAAGTTGTCACAAAAACACCCTTATTTGTATCTCCACTCATCGCGCCAATAAAATTTCTAATATCTTTTTCGCGAACTTTATTTTCACTAAATCTCTTTGCTTGAATATAAATTTTATCTAAGCCAAGTTTATCTTCATTTATAATTCCATCAATTCCGCCGTCTCCAGATTTTGAGGTTTCAATAAATTCTCCGTAGCCCATTTTTTTTAGCAATATTAAAATTACTTTTTCAAAATAATATGGGTCAATTGTCTTTAACTTTTCTAGTAAATCATTTTTTACTTCTTTCTCGATTTGAGAAAAACCTGTATCAATTAAATCTTGAGGTGAAGAATTTATTAATCCTTTTAGATCGCTTTTTTTGGAGTTAGTTTTTGGATTTTCTTCGGAATAAAAATTTACAATTCCAGAATCTTCAACAACATTTTTTAAAGATAACTCAGATTTTTGTTTGAGGCCTTTATCTGTAATTTTTACATTTCCTCTTTCAGGATAAAATATATAACCGCCTTTTTTTAAATATGATTTCCCCCAAGCAATTCGGTTATTTACTAAATTTTCTCCTGATTTTGTTTTTTCTATTAATTGTTCTTCAGTTAGTTGAGAAAAATATTTTTCAATTACCAATTTTTGCAATTCTCTTGTATGAATTGTTTCTCCATTACTTAATATTTCTAAAATAGGATTAAAAGTTTCGTGAAATTTTGGTATCTCTATATTCATTATCGTTTCTAAATGTTATTTTTTACGTGTAGTTTAGGTAATATCACTAACCACTTGAAAGGTGCAGCAAATCCTCCCCGATTTCAACCAATTGAAAATGATTTTCAGGTGATATACTTAGTTTGCACTTACCAAATATAGAAATAATAATTTTATTACAAAAGTGATAATTTGTTTCTTGTTGCCGTAGATTTGGTTTGCAGCGAGTTGGTTCGCGTGAGGGATAGCAGCGGCATCCTTTATTTTTTTCTTTAAAAAAATAAAGATAGAGCGTAGAGCCCGACCCGCAGTTTACGGAGGGGCACTCCCTAATTAATAAAAATTCAAATCGTTGTCGTATTCTCGTATTTGTTCGTAAATTTGCGCACGCTATTTTTTTGACAACGATTTCATTAGATAGCGCTTACTTATGGAAAAACGCAAAAAAGTAGCCTTTTATACTTTAGGCTGTAAACTCAATTTCTCAGAAACATCAACTATTGCGCGCAATCTTCAAGACGAGGGGTTTGATCGCGTTGATTTTGAAGAAGTGGCTGATATGTATGTGATTAATACGTGTTCAGTTACTGAAAATGCCGATAAACAATTCAAACAAGTGGTGCGTAAGGCTATGAAGCTCAACGATAAAGCTTTTGTAGCTGCGGTGGGTTGTTATGCGCAACTTAAACCGGAGGAATTGGCGGCGGTGGATGGCGTTGATTTGGTGCTTGGTGCTACCGAAAAATTCAAACTGGCCGATTATATCAATGATTTGTCTAAAAATGATATGGGCGAGGTGCATTCGTGCGAGATTGCCGAAGCTGATTTTTATGTAGGCAGTTATTCTATAGGCGATAGAACGCGTGCGTTCTTGAAAGTTCAGGATGGTTGTGATTATAAATGTACCTATTGCACGATTCCGCTGGCGAGAGGAATTTCTAGAAGTGATGATTTAGAAAATGTATTGAAAAATGCAGCTGAAATTTCGAAACAAGGCATTAAAGAAATTGTGCTTACGGGCGTAAATATTGGCGATTACGGTAAAGGGGAATTTGGAAATAAAAAACACGAACATACTTTTCTGGAATTAGTTCAGGCTTTGGATGAAGTGGACGGTATTGAGCGTTTGCGAATATCCTCTATTGAACCGAATTTATTGAAAAACGAAACGATTGAATTTGTATCCACAAGCAGGACTTTTGTACCGCATTTTCATATTCCGTTGCAATCTGGGAGTAATGATATTTTGAAGTTAATGAAGCGTCGTTACTTGCGCGAGGTATACACGGAGCGCGTTAGTAAAATTCGCGAGGTGATGCCACATGCGTGTATAGGTGTGGATGTCATTGTAGGTTTTCCGGGTGAAACAGACGAGCATTTTCTGGAAACGTATCATTTTTTGAATGATTTGGATATTTCGTACTTGCATGTTTTTACGTATTCGGAGCGTGATAATACCGAAGCTGCTGCTATGAATGGCGTAGTTCCGGCCAATGTGCGTGCGAAACGCAGTAAAATGTTACGTGGATTATCTGTGAAAAAACGTCGTGCTTTTTACGAAAGTCAATTGGGAACGCAACGCAAAGTGTTGTTTGAAAGCGAAAACAAGGAAGGTTATATTCACGGATTTACTGAGAATTACGTAAAGGTTAAAACGCCTTGGAATCCTGAATTGGTGAATACGCTACACGATATCAACTTGACTAGAATTGATGAGGATGGCAGTGTGCGCATGGATTTTGTATCTGTGTTAGTGTAGGTTTTAAACATATAAGTCATTTAAGTAAAAGAACTTTAAACCATTAAGTAAGTTAAGTTTATTAAGTTTTAGGCTTAATTTTCTTCATTTTCTTAATGATTTTTGTTTGAAACATATAAGTCATTTAAGTAAAACAATTTTAAACCATTAAGTGAGTTAAGGTTATTAAGTTTTACGCTTAATTTTCTTCATTCTCTTAATGGTTTTTTTCATACTAAAAAGTAAGTTCATTTATAGTTTTTGATGATAATTTTTCGTCAGTTCGAGTGTTTTTCGGTAGAAAAATGTATCGAGAACAAGAAAAATTTCAGTAAAAACAGTTCTCGATACAGGTCGCATCGTTCAGTCTAGCGAATCGAGAAGTTTGTTCCGTTTTAAAACACAAAAAAAACTCCAACTGTCGTTTTCTAATACTTTTATCTAATTGGTTTAAATGAGGTTTAATTCTATAACAACTAGTACAAATTGTGTAAGAGACTTGATAGCTGATTGAGGTAATTTTAGACTAATTAAAATTTAGCCTGATGAAGCCAATAGTTTATATCCTTAGTGTATTAGTTTGCTCTGTTTTGTTTTCTTGTAAAGAGGGCGCAGCAAGTTCTAAAAACAAAAATCAAACAGAAAAAGTTCCAACTAAAATTGAACGAAAAAAACCTGGTAAGGTCACTTATCATTTTGAAAACACGAAAGAATGGTTACAGACAGCTACCAATGATAGCACTCAATTGCAACTTGCTTATGCGATTAATAGAACAGATGCCGAGAACTTCAAAAAATTAGATTCGGTTATTGTTCCAAATGATTTTACGGGTGATATTGCTTATTATTTGCCTTTTCCTTTGAAAGTTTCGTCCTTAAAAGATGTTGACAAGATTATCTATTTTTCGTACCCAACACAAACCTTTGCAGCCTATGAAAACGGCGAATTGATTTATACCGGCCCAACCAATATGGGAAGGGAAAAAGATAAAACACCAACTGGTTTGTTTTTTACCAACTGGAAAGCTGAAGAAACAACCAGTACTTTTAATGACGAGTGGGATTTAAAATGGAATTTTAACATCGAAAATAAATTGGGTGTTGGTTTTCATCAGTATGCTCTACCAGGGTATCCTGCTTCGCACTCTTGTTTGAGACTACAGGAAGCGGATGCCAAAAAATTGTACAGTTGGGCGGACGAATGGATACTTCAAGATGATCAAAATGTAAAAGTAAAAGGAACTCCTGTAATTGTTTTTGGAGCCTATCCGTTTGGTAAAGCCAAACCCTGGTATGTTTTGGTTGAAGATGCTAAAGGTTTACAACTCACCGAAAGTGATATCGAAAGAGAAACAAAACCACACTTGAATTCCATTTTAAAAGAACAGAAAAATAGAGTTACGCAACAAAATCAAGAATAGCCACATCTTGTAAAATTGAAAAAACCATTGAGAATGCAATTAAAATGCGATTCTCAATGGTTTTTAGTTTTTAACCTATTTATTAATCCGTTGGTTGAACCAACTTTTAAATTATGATTTTTCATCTGTTCGAGTTTTTTCCGTCGAAGCTTCTGGAAGAAAAATATATTTAGAACAAGAAAAATTTCATTAAAAACGGTTCTCGATACTTTTTTTGTTCCGTTTTACTACACAAAAAACACTCGAACTGACGTTATCTATTAGTAAGACCTTTACGGATTAGTAGACCAAAGGCTACTGTTTTTAACAAACACGCGTCGGTTTAGTTTCAGTTGCGCGATTACGAGCTCTGCCATGTCTTCGGCTTGCATTACTTTATCCGGATTTCCGTCCGTAAGTTTTAGTTCTTTGGCCATATCAGTAGCTACTGTACTTGGTGTAAGTGCGGTAACACGTATGTTGTGTTTGCGCATTTCTTGCATCAAAGAGTCGGTAAGTCCTAACAACGCAAATTTAGAGGCACTGTACGCACTCGTCATGGCATTTCCTGCCAATCCAGCAGTTGATGAAATGTTGATAATATCTCCAGTTTGTTTTTCAATCATGTTCGGAACAACGGCTCTGGTTACATAATACGGTCCCATTAAATTCACTTGAATAATGCGTTCCCAATCGGTTGGTTCTAATTCTAAGAATTTTCCAAACGATGCAATACCTGCGTTGTTGATCAAAATATCAATAGCGCCAAATTCGCTTAGTGCTTTTTCTACCGCAGCGTTTACAGAGTTGATATCAGCAACATCTGCAGTAACAGCCAAAGCTTTTACACGTAGCGAGCGTACTTTTGCAGCTACACTGTCAATTTCTTCTTGAGTGCGCGCTACTAAAATTACGTTTACGCCTTCTTTGGCTAAAGCCAATGCAATTGCTTTTCCTATTCCTTTTCCGGCGCCTGTAACCAGTGCATTTTTATTTTTTAAATCAGTCATTTGGTGTTTTTTTTTAATGTCAGTTTTTGAAAACTTGTTTTACAAAATTACCACGTTTCCAGCGGCTAACTGCATTTGATTTTTATTTTAATTAAATTTTAACGCGCGTGGAGCGAATGAAAACTAAAGCAGCGGGCTATCTTTTTTTGTTGACTGTTAATTTGTAAATAGTGGTTTCCAAAACTTCGGTGTCATTGTCTTCGCAGAGTAAAAATTGAATTTTATCTGGCGTATCTGCAAATAGCGTTAATCCTTCAAATTTATGGGTGTCGCTAATTTTTTGAGTAAAATTGATTTTCATGGTTTTCAAGTCGATGCTCCCGATCAAGCTTCCTAAAACGGCACCATCATCATACGTTGATTGTGTATCTTCGGCAGAGGCCAAAAAATAAAGTTGATCACCAACCAAAACACCATCAGTAAAACTGGTTCGAACGCCTTTTATTTTGGGTAATTTGTAAGCATTTGAAAGAATTTGAAAATCGTTGCTGAGATTTTTGCCAGCTACGGTAAACAAGACGTTTTTGCCAGATTTACCATTGCCACGATTCAATAAATAATAATTTTCTCCGTCAAAAATAGCGCCTTCAATATTGAAATCTGCGGGTTGAATGCCGCCAAAGTTTTGCATGACTGCATACAAATCGGTCAAGTCATTTGTGCTAATTACTTGTTTGGTATTTCCGTTAAGGTGCACCATTTTATTCCGCTTTTGGGTAGAGCCGGAGCCAAAAATATAAAGGCTATCTTGGTAATGCGTTATCGCTTCAAAGTCGGCTTTGTCTTTTTTAGGAGTGTTTTCGGTTGGGTTTTCTACCAAAGGATGGCGTTGTAATTCTTTGGATTGTAGATCGTATTGGTACAGGAAACCGCTGTTGTCACCAATCACATAGAGTGAAGGGTCTTGGCAAATGAGTCCTGATGCTGATCCGATTCCGATGATTTGGCAAAGAATTTCGAGTGTGAATTTTTCCATGTTTTATAATGTTGCAGTAAGACCCTAGCCCTGATGGCAGCGGTATCTCCCGATTTAGAAAAACAAGGCTTTTTTGCCGTAGTTTTTATTTATCGGGAATATAGCGTACAGCAGGAAAAAGCTCCTAATAATTTGTTATATTTGAGAAGTAAAGATAAAATAAATACGATGAAGTTCATAAAGCCAGATGATTTTAGAGCAGTTGGACCAATTGATTTGGCTGCTATCCCAACGGAATTGCAGTATAAAATAAGCGATGACGAGAAAGAGGAAAAACTGAATGCGGTGCAGGCCAAGTTGAGCGCTTTGCAGGATGTGATGTATGCGCACAATCGTTATGGTGTATTGATTTGCTTGCAAGGAATGGATACATCGGGTAAGGATAGCTTGATTCGGGAGGTTTTTAAGGAGTTTAATCCGCGTGGAGTGGTGGTGCACAGTTTTAAAACACCCAATTCGACTGAATTAGAACACGATTATTTGTGGAGGCATTATTTGGCCTTGCCGGAAAAAGGAAAGTTTGCCGTATTTAACCGTACGCATTACGAGAATGTTTTGGTGACGAGAGTGCATCCTGAATATATTTTGAACGAGAATTTACCTGGAATAAATGAGGTGGCGGATATTACGCCTGAATTTTGGGAAAACAGGATGGAGCAAATTAAAAATTTTGAAAATCACCTGACTCAAAACGGCACGATTGTGTTGAAGTTTTATTTCCACATGAGCAAGGAAGAGCAACGCAAGCGATTGCTGCGTAGGTTAGAGGAGGAGGAGCATCATTGGAAATTTTCGGCGGGAGACTTGAAAGAGCGCGAGCGTTGGGACGATTACATGCACTACTACGAGGAAACAATTACCAAAACTGCTACTGAAAATGCACCTTGGTTTATTGTTCCTGCTGATGACAAAGCGATGGCTCGTTACATCGTAGCCAAAATTATTTGGGAAGAAATGCAAAAATATACCGATATCAAGGAGCCGGAATTGGATGAAAAAGTCAAAGCTAATTTTGAAACCTATAAACAAATGCTTCAAAAAGAGTAAACGCAAAAAAGGCACTGAGATCAAGCAGTGCCTTTTTTTATAACTAATTCAATGTGATTGCCTCTTACAATTTGAAACCGTAAGCCAAACGTACTCCAACCTGTCCAACACCTCTACCTACAGAACCATTATCGTTGATGCGGTCTAAATGATTGTAGTGTGTGTAGTTTAAAGATACGTCAATATATTTTGTTGCGTATCCGATACTTGGTGATAATAACAAAGAGGTTTTGTCTCTAGTATTGTCAACGTTACTTACTGCAAATGCTGCACCAGCTTCACCCATTACATAAAACTGATCGTCCCAAATAAAAGCTTTGAAACCCGCTTTTGCTGGAATTAAACCTAAATCTTTTCCTTCTGTTTGTCCAGGAAATCCGTCTGCTTTACTTTGAAATAAGTTGGTGTATCCAGTAGTTAAAGTCAATGAGTATCTTTTTGATAAATCATATTGTCCTCTAACATCGGCACCAAGTGCTAATTTGTAAGGATCGTTAGTAGAGTAACCTGCATTTAATCCTACTCCTAAACGAAATCCTTGGTCGTAATTTGTAGCTGCATTTTTAGTTTCTTGAGCTTGGGTTGTAGCTGTAAATATAAATGCCGCCGCTGCTAAAATTCCTGTTGTTACTTTTCTTGAAATTGTCATAATGTAATTTTTTTTATTAATATTTATTAATGTAGATGTGGTGTTGGTTGTAACAAATCTACAGGACAAAGATATATTGGCAGTGCGTTTAGCATGTTATAGAATTTAAAAGCATTGTTACAGAATTTGAGGGAGGCTTGTTTTTATGCATCAATAGCTACTTATAATGGTAGCTGTCACCTAAAAATTGAAAGCTTCTAATTATCTTTGCACTCAAAAAAACACAAGTGAATTTATCTCAGTACTTTAAGGAGTTTTCATATAACATTAAATTGGCTTACCCAGTAATTTTAGGAATGCTTGGGCACACCTTAATCGGAATTGTCGATAATTTTATGGTTGGTAAACTGGGCTCGACGGAGTTAGCAGCCGTATCCTTAGGAAATAGTTTTATTTTTATCGCCATGTCGCTAGGAATTGGTTTTTCAACTGCCATTACGCCACTAATTGCTGAGGCTGATGCCGAGCAAAAAGAAGATAAAATTAGAGCTACTTTTCATCACGGTCTTCTGTTGTGTACCATTTTAGGCGTTTCCTTATTTATATTAACCGTTTTATCAAAAGAGTTGATGTATTTGATGCACCAACCGGCAGAAGTGGCTGCTTTGGCCGCTCCTTATATTGATTGGGTGGCTTTCTCGTTAATTCCAGTAATTATTTACCAAGGCTACAAGCAGTTTGCCGATGGATTATCGCACACCAAATACTCCATGTATGCTATTTTATTGGCCAATGTGGTGCACGTGTTCTTCAATTATGTGCTTATTTATGGCGTTTGGTTTTTTCCTAAACTAGGTATTTTAGGCGCGGCTTTGGGAACGGTACTTTCCAGAATTATGATGGTAGTTTTCATGCATTATCTAATGAAAAACAATGAAGTACTGAAAAAATACTTTGCCAACTTTAGTTTTAAAGATATTCAACAGTCGATTTTAAAGAAAATAATCGATCTCGGTATGCCATCGGCCATGCAAATGTTATTTGAAGTAACTTTGTTCACAGCTGCCATTTGGTTGTCTGGTTCGTTGGGTAAAAATAGTCAAGCTGCCAATCAAATTGCCTTGACGCTGGCTTCATCAACGTTTATGGTAGCGATGGGTTTGAGCGTTACAGCGATGATTCGCGTCGGGAATACCAAAGGCACGAACGATTATAAATACCTTGTGGTGGTGGCGCGTTCGATATTTTTATTGGCTATTATTTTAGAAATTATTTTCGGATTAGTGTTTGTTCTGTTTCACAACTATTTACCTCATTTATTCCTGAATATGTCTGATCTTTCTCAGCTAGTGGATAATGAGGAAATTATAAAAATCACAGCACAACTCCTTTTAATAGCGGCTATTTTTCAAATTTCTGATGGAATACAAGTGGTTGTACTAGGTGCATTGCGAGGTTTGCAAGATGTCAAAATACCTATGTACATTACCTTTGTGGCCTATTGGGTTATCGGTTTTCCTATTTCCTATTATCTAGGAAAGTATACAGAGTTAAAAGCGGTTGGAATTTGGATCGGTCTTTTGGCTGGGCTAACAGCTGCTTCATTATTTTTGTATATTCGCTTTGCTAGACTGACCAAAAAGCTGATTTTGCAGCAAGACAAGAATTAAAAACAACAATTATTAAATAAAAATATTCATGGAATTACCAAAATTTTTACTAGGCGACAATACTGATTTCCCCGAAGATATATTCATTATTCACCTTGATTATCCGAGATTTATCATCAATTTAAAAGATGATGAAGTAGAATTCATGGAAGAAGCGGAGGATTTAGACGAAGCCGAATTGAATACAGAAATGGAAGGATTAATCGTTCTTGCCAATGAATTTTACGATCGCGAAATGGAGCGCTACGAAAAAGAGTAGGTTTTACTATTTTTTAAAGTATGTTTCTAATAATTTTTGAGCGGCTGCATATGGTGAAATTTCATCATTTTGCACCGCTTTTTTATTTCATATTTTTTGGTGATATAAAAATAAATTAGTTATACCTTTAACACTCTGAATTTTAATAGATTACAGGTAAATAAGATTAAGGAGGATTGAGCTAGAAAAAATAAACCTTTAAAACTGTATTACGATAAACCATTAAATCTAAACTGTCATGAAAAGTATAAAAACAAGTTCAAAAATCTTTTTCGCGCTAATTTTATTGGTACAAAATTGTTTTGCTCAACAAAAAGGGATAAGTACCACTGTTAAAGAAAAGGAAATACAAGGAACAATAGTTTATGGAAAAAGCAACATAAATAATATAAATGGTGGAATGCCTAATAGAATTTCGATGAATGTTACTGTTCCAAAACAGACTCAAGGGGCAACATTTGGGGAAAAAGTTAGCGCTGGTCAAATAACTGTGTCAGTAGTTGAAGGAGGTTGTGTCGTTTTATTTGCTTCTACTACAGGATACAGGGTTAATACCGCCAATAATAGTATTGTTGAATTGTCAAGGGATGAGTGTGTGGCTTTTGGAGAAAAAGTAAATCAAGGGTTACAAGCTGCCGGTGGTGCATTATCGCAAGGTGCTTCGTTATTGGGCGGTTCTATGCCAGGTGGTGCTATTATATCTGCGGCAGTTTCAAGCGTAGGCAATTTATCTGGTGGTGCAGGAGGAGGTGCTGCTACAGCTTCTTATGCAAAAACTGGAAAAAAAGCTTGGGAAATCAATGATAAAGGAGATGGTGTGACGTTAGAGTTGACTAACGGGGAATTTGAATTGATATTTGTTATAGCTGAAAAAGCTACCTCTGGTTTAAAGGATACTTTAAAAACTCAGGTCCGCATTGGTTTTGAAATAATAAGTAATGTTTTAAAAACCAAACACGATACCGCTAAAAACTCGGTGAGTAACATGCGTTAATAGTAGAATGTACTGCTAAAATTTAAAGTACGTCTCCAATAATTTTTGAGCGGCTGCAAAAGGTGAGATTTCATCATTTTGCACCGCTTTTTTATTGGTTTCAAGTAGCTTTTGAATTTCTGGATGTTGGTAGAAATTGTTTTTTAATTGCTCGTTGATCGTTTCTAACATCCAATATTGATTTTGTTCTTTGCGTTTTTCAAAGAAATAATTGTTGCCTTTAGTCAGAGTCAAGAATTTTTCGATTGTAGTCCAAACTTCGCTGATTCCTTCTTGAGTTATTGCGCTACAAGCTGCAGTGGTTGGTGTCCATCCTGATTTTTTGGCAGGGAACAAATGTAACGCTCTATTAAATTCCAGTTTAGCAAGATTCGCTCTTTTAATATTGTCACCATCCGCTTTATTAATCACGATAGCATCGGCCATTTCCATAATTCCGCGCTTTATACCTTGTAATTCATCGCCAGCGCCGGAAATTTTCAGCAATAAAAAGAAATCAACCATACTGTGAACGGCGGTTTCACTTTGGCCTACGCCAACGGTTTCTATAATAATGGTATCAAAACCAGCCGCCTCGCATAGCGTTATGGTTTCGCGAGTTTTTCGAGCAACACCGCCCAATGTATCACCTGAGGCTGATGGACGGATGAACGCATTTTTATCCTTCACCAATTCTTCCATGCGGGTTTTATCACCCAAAATACTTCCGTGTGAGATCGTGCTACTAGGATCTACTGCAAGTACCGCCACTTTTTTGCCTAAACTAGTTAAATAGGTTCCAAAAGCTTCAATAAAAGTACTTTTTCCCACGCCAGGAACACCTGTAATTCCAATTCGCACCGATTTATTGGCGTGTGGCAAGCAAGCTGTAATTACTTCATTGGCTTTCGCCAAATGCGCACTGCTAGTACTTTCTACAAGAGTAATGGCCCTACTCAAAGCAGTGATGTTACCATTCAAAATTCCAGCTACCAATTCATTAGCTGATGGTTGCAATTTTCTGAATTTTTGAATGTGTTGCACAGCAGAGTCGCTGATGGTTTCAGGAGCGGGAATGCCCGGTTTTTCGTGTAAGGCGCTAGGATGGTATTTTTTACTTGACAAAACTCTTTTTTATGAAAGTAAAAATACTAAAAATAGACGGTCTACGTGATTGCATTAGCCTAAAATTAAGATGCTTTTTTCTACTGTGGTTAAGAGAATGTTTTTGTAACAAAATTTGTTTTAAAGCATTCCTTTTCTAGTGTTTTAGTCAATACCTTTGCAGCTTTATGGTCAATTTAGTTTTAATTTTCGTTTATTTAGGTATAGGATTGTTGTTTCAAAACATCAAAGGGTTTCCCGTACGCATTTACCAAGCTTTAAACAAAATTGTAATTAATGTTTGTCTTCCTGCCTTGGCTTTGTATTACATCCCAAAGATACATTGGAGTACTGAATTGCTTTTTCCCATTGGTGTTGCTTGGATTGCTTTTGGGTGTTCGTATTTGTTTTTTAGTTTTTTGGGTAAAAAATTGGGTTGGTCCAAAAAGTTAACAGGATGTTTGATTTTGACTGCGGGTTTAGGAAACACTTCCTTTTTAGGTTTCCCGATTATTGAAGCATTGTACGGACAAGACGGATTAAAAACGGCTATTTTGGTAGACCAGCCCGGTACATTTGTGGTTTTGTCAACACTCGGGATTGTGGTAGCCACTTTATTCTCTGCCGGTAATCCGGAGCCGAAGCAAATAGCTAAAAAAATTCTGCTTTTCCCACCATTTATCACTTTTTTATTGGCTTGTTTGATTAATGTATTTCAGATAGAATTTATTTCAACTCTTCAAATTTTGTTGCAAAAGGTAGGTAGCGGAGTGACACCATTGGCGCTAATTTCGGTAGGTTTACAATTAAAATTTGAGAAGAACAGTAAACATTGGCCTTTTCTTGCCATTGGTCTTTTGTATAAATTAATACTCACGCCAGCATTATTTTTTTTAATTTATGTCGTGATGCTACAACAACATTCTACCAGTATTCAAATTGCAGTTATGGAAGCAGCTATGGCTCCCATGATAACCGCTTGTATACTCTCGGCCACACACGGACTTAAGCCTAGGTTAAGCAGTATGATGATTGGTTTCGGAATTCCGATTTCATTTATCACTCTGACTTTTTGGTATTTTATGGTCCAATTTATTTAATCTTTTTACCATAATTATTTATTTACAATTTTCATACTAATGCAATCTACTGATTCTACAAATCCTGAAACTATCGCTAGCAGTACAGCACAAAAAACAGCGTATTCCATACTTTTTTCCATTGCTTTTGCTCACTTATTAAACGACTTGCTACAGGCCGTAATTCCTGCTGCTTATCCTATTTTGAAAGAAAATTATAAGTTGACTTTTACCCAAATCGGACTCATTACCTTAGCATATCAATTGGCAGCTTCAATATTACAGCCACTTGTAGGTTTATATACGGATACTAGACCAAAACCTTTCTCTCAGATTTTCGGGATGCTGTTCTCACTTTCGGGAATGATTGCTTTAGGTTACGCATCGAGTTTCCCGATGATTATTTTGGCGGTAGTTTTAGTGGGAATTGGTTCTTCGATTTTTCACCCTGAAGCTTCTCGAATTTCATTTTTGGCTTCGGGAGGCAAGCGCGGTTTGGCACAATCGATTTTTCAATTAGGAGGAAACGCAGGAACAGCAATTGGACCGTTTTTAGTAGCCTTAATCGTTGTTCCCAATACGCAAAGACATATTGTTTGGTTTGTAGGAGTTGCACTAATTGCGTTAGTGGTGTTGAGTAGAATTGCCTTTTGGTATCAAAATCATTTGAGTTTAAGAGCTACCAAAAAAGCAGTGATTGATTTGCCGCAGTTATCTCAAAAAACAATTGTGATTTCGGTTGTTATCTTGTTGGTTTTGATTTTTTCAAAATTCTTTTACATGGCCAGTATGTCTAGCTATTTTACTTTTTATTTAATTGAAAAATTTGGCTTATCCGTACAAGAGGCACAATTTCAATTGGTATTGTTTTTAGCATCTTGCGCTTTCGGAACCTTAATTGGAGGTCCATTGGGAGATAAATTTGGACGAAAATATGTGATTTGGTTTTCGGTACTAGGAGCAGCTCCTTTTACCTTACTATTGCCATTTGTTGATTTGTTTTGGACCGGAATTTTATCAGTGGTGATTGGTATTATTATTTCTTCTGCTTTTCCAGCTATTTTGGTGTATGCTCAAGAGCTTTTGCCAAAAAAACTAGGTATGGTTTCAGGTCTTTTTTATGGTTTTGCGTTTGGGATGGGTGGTTTAGGATCGGCGCTTTTAGGAAATCTTGCTGATCATAGCAGTATTACGTACGTATACGAACTTTGTGCTTTTTTACCGCTGATTGGCATAATTGCTTTGTTTTTGCCCAATCTGAAGAAAAAAGAAACGGTTTAGTTCGAATTCTTATTCGTTAGTAGCAAACCCGTTACAATAATGCACATACTAATTAGTTGCGACTGTAAAATGGCTTGATCAGTAATAAGATAGGCTATGAGTCCGCTAAAAACAGGAATAAGATAATAAATCAGTGCTGTTTTAGCAGTGCCAATAAGTGCTATGGCTTCGTTCCATAAATAAAAGGAAACTAGCGAAGCAAAAATGCCAACGTACAATATTACCGATATTGTTTTAGTATCAAATTGTACAGTTGTAATGTAGCAATGTTCGTAAAAGTAAAACGGAAATAAAGCCACGGTACCCATTACAAAAACCGAAAAAAGAAAAACTTTTGAATCTATTTCTGCCGGTTTTTTGCGAACCAAAAGTGTATATGAGGCAAAAAAGAAACTGGCAATTAGCATCAGAATATCGCCAAAACTAAAACTTATCGAGCGTAAGGCTTGCCAAGACCCTTTTGAAATTAATACTAAAACACCACAAATAATGGTGGCAATGCCAACCAATTTGAGTGTTGCAATGCGTTCTTTTAAAAAAATTCGAGACAAAAAAATGATAAAGAGGGGAATAGAAATGGCTATTAAAGACAAATTAATGGCACTTGTTGTTTTTCCTGCAAAATAGATTAATGTATTAAAGATGGTGATACCTAAAATGGCAGTGCAAAAAAGATACAACCAGTGTTTTTTGACGATTGATAATTGAGCAACCGTACTTTTTATGGCAAATGGTGCGAAGACTAAACAAGCTACACACCAGCGCCAAAAAGCCAGGGCAATTGGTGGAATGTGCCCTTTGATGCTGCTTGCAATAACCATATTGACAGACCAAAGCAAAGTAGCTAAAAGAGCAAATACAATTCCTTTTGTTTTGTTATTCATTATACAAGCTGGTGAATTTTGGCGTATTGCAATAACATAATTGTTTTGGCATCTTTAATTTCACCTGTTGCAATCATCGCATAAGCTTGGTCAAAAGGCATTTCTAAAACTTCGATGTTTTCCTCTTCATGCGCTACACCGCCGCCTTCGCTAACTTTCATCGAGGCATTGTAAGCACCGGTAAACAGGTATAATATTTCAGTAACGGCACCAGGAGACATATACGATTCAATGATTTTTGTTACGTTTGATAATCGATAGCCGGTTTCCTCTTCCGTTTCTCGAATGATGCATTGCTCCGGTTGGTCTTGGTCTAATAATCCTGCACAAACTTCAATACTCATTCCTGATGCATTTCCGTTTAAATAGGTGGGCAGCCTAAACTGACGCGTTAAAATTACTGTTTTTTGTTCCGTATTGTACAACAAAATGGCTGCACCGTTGCCTCTATCATAGACTTCTCTTTTTTGCGTAATCCAAGAATTGTCTTTTTTTTGAAAGTCGAAAGTTACTTTATTTAAAACATACCAATTATCAGATAGTAATTCTGTTTTTTGAATTTTTATAGCAGGGTTTTTCATTGTTTTTTTATTTTTACAAAAAAAACGCCCTGAATTTCAGAGCGCTTTTTGTATTTTTATTTTAAAATTGTCTGTTTTCTATCTGGTCCAACAGAAACAATTTTGATTGGCACTTCGATTTCTTTTTCAATAAAATCAATGTATTCTTTTAATTCAACCGGTAGTTCATCATAAGTAGTCATACCTGTTAAATCTTGTTTCCAACCTTTGAACTCTTGATACACAGGAGTTACATTTTCAGGCTCGATATTGTACGGGAAATGCGCTATGTTTTCACCTTTATAATTGTAAGAAGTACACACTTTTAAAGTTTCGAAACCAGATAAAACATCACCTTTCATCATCATTAATTGCGTAACACCGTTTACTTGAACAGCATATTTAAGCGCTACTAAATCCAACCATCCACAACGTCTTTGACGACCGGTAACTGATCCAAATTCGTTTCCTACTCTTGCCATGGTAGCTCCATCTTCATCAAAAAGTTCTGTAGGGAACGGTCCGCTACCCACACGAGTTACGTAAGCTTTGAAAATTCCGTAAACCTCTTTGATTTTGTTTGGTGCAATACCTAAACCTGTACAAGCTCCAGCGGCTGTAGTATTTGATGATGTTACAAACGGATAAGTACCAAAATCAACATCAAGCAATGAACCTTGAGCGCCTTCACATAAAATTGATTTTCCTGATTTTTGAGCTTGGTGCAAGTACTCTTCGCTATCAATAAAATCTAATTTTTTAAGTTCTTGAATGGCTTCAAAAAACTCAGCTTCCATTTCGGCTAAATTGTATTGAATAGCTACATCGTAAAACTGAATCATCTCTTCGTGCTTGTCAGCCAAAGCTCTATAACGATCAGCAAAATCTTCCAATTCAATATCACCTACACGCAAACCGTTTCTACCTGTTTTGTCCATGTAAGTTGGTCCAATACCTTTTAAAGTAGAACCAATTTTTGCTTTTCCTTTTGATGCCTCAGATGCGGCATCAAGCAAGCGGTGTGTTGGTAAAATTAAGTGTGCTTTACGCGAGATGATTAATTTCTTTTTGATGTCAATATTAAATTTTTCAAGACCTTCAATTTCTTTTTGAAAAACAACAGGATCAATTACCACTCCGTTTCCAATGATATTTACGGCAGTTTTATGAAAAATACCTGAGGGAATAGTTCTTAGGACGTGTTTGATGCCATCAAATTCTAATGTGTGTCCTGCATTTGGACCACCTTGAAAACGTGCAATGATGTCATATTTTGAAGTTAAGACATCCACAATTTTTCCTTTTCCTTCATCTCCCCATTGTAATCCTAGTAATAAATCAACTGTCATTCTAAATGTTATTTGTAGTTAGTTTTTTTAAATTTCTGTACGATCTTCCTCGTTCAAAACTGGTGCTTGCCTTTTGTTGCCGTATAAGTAAAGCGAGTGATTGGTAATTTCGATATCAAAAATATCCTCAATCGTTTTTTTAATGCTTTGAATTCTTGGGTCACAAAACTCAATTACTTCGCCTGTATCAGTCATAATAATATGATCGTGCTGCTTGTCGAAATATGATTTTTCGTAGTGCGCTTGATTTTGCCCAAATTGATGTTTGCGCACCAAAGCACAATCCAAAAGTAATTCTATGGTGTTGTATAAGGTAGCTCTGCTGACACGATAGTTTTTGTTTTTCATTTTGATGTACAAATTTTCTACATCAAAATGTTCTTCGCTATCATAAATCTCTTGAAGGATCGCGTAGCGCTCGGGAGTCTTGCGGTGTCCTTTTTTCTCAAGGTACATTGTAAAAACATTTTTTACAATTTCTTGGTTTTTAGTATTGTCTGTGGAAATGAGTGTCATATGCGCGCAAAGATAATTTTTTTAGTTCAAAGTTTAAAACTTCCCGTTTGTTTAGTTTTTAATTTTCTGCTTTTCTTGATTTTTTTATCTGAATGTAGAAAGACTTTCTAAATGCTACGTTTTGTATTCTCGGGTTACTTTATCAACACCATCTATTTTTTTGATGTTGCTGATTAATTTTTTCAAAATGGTATTGTTTTGAACAATTACAGCTACTTGTCCTTCAAAAATTCCGGCATCAGTGCTCAGCGCAATGCTTTGAATGTTCACGTGCATGTTGTTGGAGATGACTTTAGTCAATTGGTTAGTTAAGCCTAGAACATCCATTCCTGTTATGTTAATGATGGCTTTAAATTCTTCTTGCGACGAGTCAATCCATTTAGCGGACATGATGCGGTAAGCATAGTTAGATTGCATACCAATGGCGTTCGGGCAATCTTTTTTATGGACTTTGATGCCTTCATTTATGGTAACAAAACCAAAAACATCATCACCCGGAATTGGGTTGCAACAAGGTGAAAGTTTATAGTCAAGTTTGTCGTGTTCTTTTCCAAAAACCAACATGTCATAATTACTGCTAATAACAGGTTTATGAATGTCTTCATCCGATGTGGTACTGCTGCCAGATCGTTTGATTTTATTTTTGAAAAAGTTGATAAACGAATTGCTTTTTTGCGAAGCGTAATCTTTAAGTTGTTGGTTTTCGATGGAACCAATACCCACGCGATAAAACAAGTCTAAACTAGTTTTTAGTTTAAAAAAATTAACTAACTCATTAACCACTTGTTCGCTCATCGTGATTTTTAAGTGCTTTAATTTTCTGGTAAGCAATTCTTTTCCTTCCTCGCCAATTTTTTTGGTATTCTCGTTGAGGACATTTTTAATCTTTGTTTTGGCGCGTGATGTTGTTACATAATCCAACCAGTTGATAGTTGGTTTTTGATGTTGCGAAGTGATTACTTCTACCTGATCGCCACTTTTTAATTCAAAGTTTAAAGGAACTAATTTGCCATTTACGCGTGTTCCGCGGGTGCGAATACCAATTTCGGAGTGAATCCCAAATGCGAAATCCAATGATGTTGCTCCTTTTGGGAGTGATTTAATTTCACCTTTTGGGGTAAACACAAAGATTTCTTTTGAATACAAATTCATTTTAAAATCTTCTACAAAATCAACAGCGTTTGTTTCTGAATTTTCTAAGGCTTCACGTAAAAGGTTCAACCAGACATCTAAACCACTTTCTTCGGTAGCTCCATTTTTATATTTGTAGTGAGCAGCATAACCTTTTTCGGCAATCTCATCCATACGTTCACTGCGCACTTGTACTTCTACCCAACGTCCTTTTGGTCCCATAACAGTGATGTGCAAGGCTTCATAACCGGTAGTTTTTGGCGAAGAAATCCAATCGCGCAAACGACTTGGACTTGGTCGATAATGATCCGTAACTATAGAATAGATTTTCCAAGCGACAAATTTCTCCTCGTTTGGATTGGCTTTGTAAACAATTCGTAAAGCAAATTTATCGTAAACCTCGTCAAAGCTTACGTTTTGAGCCTTCATTTTCCTGCGAATAGAATATATTGATTTCGGTCGGCCCTTAATCATATATTCAACTCCTTCTTTGTCCAAAGATGCTTTTAATACTTCGGAGATATCAGCAATGTAGGCGTCTTGCTGCTCTTTGGTTTCTTTAATTTTACTCACTATTTCATTGTAAATAGCGGGTTCAGTATATTTTAAACCTAAGTCTTCAAGTTTGGTTTTAATGTTGTACAACCCTAAACGATGCGCTAATGGAGCGTATATGTATAAGGTTTCTGAGGCAATTTTAGTTTGTTTGTCCTCTTGCATAGAATCCATTGTTTGCATGTTGTGCAAACGGTCTGCCAATTTGATCAAAATCACTCGAACATCATCATTGAGTGTCAAGATCATTTTTCTGAAATTTTCAGCTTGCATAGAGGCATTTAGGTCTTTTTGAACTAAGGATATTTTGGTCAATCCTTCAACCAATTGCGCTACTTTTGGATTGAACAAACGCTCAATATCTTGCACGGTAGTCGGTGTGTCCTCTACTACATCGTGCAATAGTGCCGCTGCAATTGAAGTGGCACCCAATCCAATTTCAGAAGCAACAATTTTTGCTACGGCAATAGGGTGGAAGATGTAGGCTTCGCCTGATTTTCTGCGTTGGTCTTTGTGTGCCTCAACAGATACATCAAAAGCTTTTCGGATGAGTTTTTTATCTTCATCGGTCAAAGTTTGGTAACTAATGCGTAAAAGTTCTTTGTATTCTTGCGCAATCGCTTTGTTTTCTTTCTCGATATCAATTTCTATCATAACGTCATGGTTCATTTTCTAAAAATAGCAATAACTAATCAAAAAAGCAAGAAGATTTTAGGTTTTGAAAATCTGTTAAATAGTTAAATAGTGTCATTATTGTCGAGAATGCGAATCGGTTTTTTGTTTTCATCTAATGCAACAAAAGTAAAATTACCAGATATGGCTTTTTCTCTGTGGTTGCTGTACATTTGCTCGATGTAAATATCCACTTTTACATCTAAACTAGTATTGCCGATTTTAGATACTTTCCCAACAAGCTCCACAATCGTACCAGCAGGAATAGGTTTTTTAAAATCGATTCGGTCAGACGAAACCGTAACACATCTTTTTCTAGTAAATCGGGTAGCTGCTATAAATGCTACTTCATCCATCATCAACATGGCCGTTCCTCCAAATAGAGTATCGTAATGGTTTGTTGTACTTGGAAAAACGGTTTTAAAAATTCTTGTTTCAGCTTGTGAAATTCTTTCTTCTAGATTCATTTTGTTGCTTGTGATTGGTTTATTTGCTGAGAGATTTCTAGGTTTATGGCTAGCAATTTAAAATCCTCTTTGTCTTTTGGCTTCAAAAATTAAAATTGCCGCTGCAACTGATACGTTCATGGAGTCAATTTCGCCTTGCATGGGTATAATAATATTTTGCGTTGCAGCTTCGCGCCATTCCTGCGTAAGTCCAGTTGCTTCGGTACCAACTACCAAAGCTGTTGCGGAGGTGTAATCTTGCGTATGGTATGCGGTTGAATTTTGCAAAGTGGCACAGTAAAAATTGATGTTGTGCTCTTTTAAGTATGCAATAATTTCTGTTGTAGTTCCTGTTGCAATCTGATTGGTGAATAAGCAGCCTACGCTTGAACGGACGATATTTGGGTTGTATAAGTCGCTTTTTGGATTGGCAATTAATACGGCATCCAAATTAGCGGCGTCTGCAGTGCGTAATAAAGCACCAATGTTTCCGGGTTTTTCAGGAGCTTCGGCTACCAAAATCAATGGATTTTTAGATAATTTCAAATCCTTTAATTGCATCGACTTGGTTTTGGCTACAGCCAAAATGCCTTCGGTGGTATCGCGGTACGCTAATTTTTGATACACATCTTTGGTAATCGAAATCAATTCGGCTGTTCCGTGTAAAGCAACGATTTCAGATTCTGGGCAAATTTCAGGTACAAATAAGACTGTAATCAATTCGTAACCGCCTTTTACAGCAATGCTAATTTCGCGCTTTCCTTCCATTAAAAAAGTGCCAGTTTGTTTGCGCGTTTTTGCTTTTTCTTGCAATTGCACAAGCGTTTTAATATAAGGATTTTGAATAGAAGTTATGTGTTTCAAGGCTTTTCACGATTATATTTGCGAGTACAAAGATACAGAGAGAATTGGCAGTTTTTAGGAAAATATGGCATTTATTTGTTTCCTAATTACGGATTAATTGATGGTGTTAATAGGATAAAGTAGCGGTGTTTTCTGTATTTTTGTCCAAATCCTTTACAACTATGTTTCATTTTTTAGACATTATTGGTACAATGGCCTTTGCTATGTCAGGCGCTTTAACGGCTATGAGTAAAAAGCTTGATCCGTTTGGCGTTTTTATTATTGCATTCGTTACGTCAGTTGGCGGCGGAACTTTGCGTGATGTACTAATTGGAAGAACTCCAGTAGGATGGATGCTCGATTTAAAATATGTTTATGTGATTTTTATCGGATTTATGTTGGCAATTGTCTTTCGAAAAAAACTAGATAAATTACGAACTTCTCTTTTTTTATTTGATACTATCGGACTTGGTGTTTTTACTTTAATAGGTCTCGAAAAAGGTCTTGAAATAGGTTTGCATCCTGTAATTTGCGTCGCGTTAGGAACTATGACCGCTTGTTTTGGTGGCGTAATTCGAGATATTTTGTGCAATGAAATTCCAGTTATTTTTCGACGAGAAATTTATGCTACTCTCTGTATTGTGGGAGGCGTTTTGTTTTTCATTTTGAGGTCGATGAATTTAGAAAATGATGTATTGTATTTATTGAGTTCGTCAATAATTATTTCTTTGCGATTGATGGCGGTAAAGTTCAAATGGTATTTGCCTGCTTTCGAAAATCAGTAAAAATTAACTACATTCACAGTCAAGAAAAAATTTAGGGTGAAAAACTACACGGTAAAAGCATATCAAAAAACTGATTTTGAGATCTGGAACGAATTTGTTTCAGCGGCAAAAAATGCTACCTTTTTATTTCACCGAAATTTTATGGAATATCATAAAGAGCGGTTTTCTGATTGCTCTCTTATGGTTTATGAATCAGATCGATTAGTAGCTCTTTTGCCGGCCAATCGCAGTGAATCAAAGGTTTTTTCGCATCAAGGTCTAACCTATGGCGGTTTGATTTATAAAGATTCTTGTAAATTAACATCAGTAATTGGGTCATTTGCGGCAATTTTGAAATATCTGGAATCTGAAGGTGTTAGCACTTTACAAATTAAAACACTGCCTGCAATCTATCATATAAAACCAGCTGAGGAATTACATTACGCTCTGTTTTTGACCAAAGCTACGCTTACTCGGCGAGATGTTTTGGCTGTGATTGACAGGCCAAGAGGTTTTTCATTATCTAAAATACGTAAGAGAGGATTGTTGCGTGCAAAGCAACATGAATTAGAGGTGAAAGAAGAGCAGGATTTCAACTCTTTTTGGAACGAAATATTAGTGCCGAACCTTAAGCAACGACACCAAGTTGAGCCAGTGCACACTATAAACGAAATACATTATTTAAAAAGTTGTTTTCCTCAAGCTATTCGTCAGTTTAATGTTTATTACCAAGGCGTAATTGTGGCAGGAACAACAATTTTTGAAACTGAAACCGTGGCGCATTGCCAATATATTTCGAAATATGAAAAGGGATTAAATTTAGGCAGTTTAGATTTCTTGTGCCATTATCTACTCACGGAAGTTTATGCGGACAAACGTTTTTTTGATTTTGGTATTTCAACAGAGTCGAATGGTTTGCTTTTAAATGAAGGTTTGAGCTATTGGAAAGAAAGTTTTGGGGCAAGCGCCATTGTGCATGATTTTTATGAATGCGAAACGGTGGCGCATGAACTTTTGACAGATTATTTCACAGTCCCTAAAAATGCTGACCATGATTAAATTTTTAGACTTAAAAAAAATAAACGAGCCTTATCATTTGGCTTTTCAAGAAAAATTTGCAACTATTTTAGATAGTGGTTGGTACATTTTGGGAAATCAAGTTCAGGAGTTCGAAAAAAATTTCGCTACCTATTGTGGTGTGCCTTTTTGCGTAGGCGTCGGAAATGGATTTGATGCATTAGTGCTTATTTTTGAAGCTTACATTGCTTTGGGTAAATTGAAAAAAGGCGATTCCGTTTTGGTTCCTGCGCATACTTATATTGCAAGTGTACTGGCTATAAAGCAAGCTGGTTTAGTACCAATTTTGGTAGAACCAAATATTCAAACTTTTACAGTAGATCCTGTCGATCTGCAAAATAAAATTTCGGCTTCCGCCAAAGCGATTTTGGTTGTTCATTTATACGGTAGATTAGCTGATATGGATAAAATGCGCGCCATCGCAAAGGCTAATAATTTGTTAGTTATTGAGGATGCAGCTCAATCCCATGGCGTATTATCTGCCACTGAGATGCAATTCAGTAAAAATACTACTGTTGCTGCCTACAGCTTTTATCCCGGTAAAAATTTAGGCGCATTAGGCGATGGAGGAGCAGTTGTAACTACCGATGCTGAGCTAGCAGATCGTATTAAAGCATTACGTAATTATGGCTCTCAAACCAAATACATTCATGATTTAGCGGGTATAAATTCTCGATTAGATGAGGTGCAAGCTGCCTTCCTGAATGTGAAATTACCCTATTTGGATGAAAGCAATTCAAGCCGCCGTGCAATTGCCAAACGGTATCTTGCAGAAATTAAAAATCCTAAAGTAATACTTCCTAAAGGAGTAGACGAAATGGGAAATTTACCGCCACATGTGTATCATTTGTTTGTAGTGCGCACTGCTGATAGGGCTAGTTTTCAAAACTATTTGCAGCAGAATGGCATTGAAACAGTCATTCATTATCCTGTTCCGGTGCACCATCAAAAAGCCTTGTCAGAATTCCGTCAGCTTTCACTTCCCATTACTGAAAAATTAGCTCAGGAAGTACTCAGTTTGCCGATAAGTCCTGTGCTTACTGATGAGGAAATAAGCGAAATTATTGCAGTTGTAAACCGTTACTAAGATGTTGTTTTTGCACAAAATAGCTAAAAGCAAATTTATAAAACTATTGTCATTAAATAGTTTAAGTGTTTTTGTAAAGATTATTTCAGGCTTAATTACTTCAAAATTATTGGCTGTTTTTGTGGGGCCAAGCGGTATGGGTTTAGTGGGGAATTTTAGAGTATTTTTTAGTGCTTTAGAAGGAATTTCGACACTAGGTTTTCAAAATGGAGTAGTGAAATATACCGCTGAAAATGAGAATGACTCCTTCTATCTTAAAAAGATGGCTTTCACTGTCAGTTTTACTTTGATGCTTGTGTCGATTATTATCGGAGTTACATTGTTTTGTTTCGCCTCTTATTGGAATGCAGTCGTATTTGGTTCTTCACTTCGGTATGAGTTTGTATTTAAAGTTGTTGCACTTAGTTTGCCATGGTATGCTTTGTCTTTGATTTGGGTTGCAGTAGCAAATGGATTGGGTTATTACAAACGAGTTTTGGGCGTTGCTATTGCTGGTAATAGTGCCAGTATTTTGCTTGCTGTTTATTTGATTTACCAATTCAAAACTACGGGAGCAGTATTGTTGGTTGCTCTTGTCCCTGCAGTTTGGTTTTTGGTTACTATGCTTTTGATGCCCAAAGTGGTTCAGATTGGAACCTTGTTTTCTATGCGATATTTTGATTTTAAGATTCTGAAAAGCTTGTCTAGTTATTCAATCATGGCACTGTTTGCAGCTGTTGCTAGTCCGTTTGTGTACTTAATAATCCGTAAAGAAATTGTTCTTTCGCTAGGATTGGAGCAAGCGGGTTATTGGGAAACGATGGCTCGAATAGCTAGTTACTACATGTTATTTGTTACCTCAATTGTAAGTATTTATTATTTTCCAAAATTAGCTCAGGCAAAATCAAAAACAGACTCTAAACTCATTTTTCGAAATTTTTACCAAACTATTCTGCCCTTATTCATAGTGATGGTTGTTTTGATTTTTTTATGTCGCAATTTTATCATTCAATTCTTATTGGCGACAAGCTTTAAACCTGTTACCGATTTGTTTTTTTTGCAATTGCTTGGTGATATTTTCAAAGTTGCAGCACTGATTTTGGGTTATCAATTTTTTGCAAAAAAACATACAATTGCATTTTTGGTTTCAGAGTTCCTTTCTCTACTGTTTTTGTATTGGAGTAGTCATTTTTTAATGAATATTTATGGCTTAAAAGGTGTTGTGATGGCACATGCACTTGATAATGCATTGTATTTTGTTGTATTGTTGATTTATTTCCGAAAGATTTTGTGGGGAAAATAGCTTTCGATTTCAAATGTAATTAAGAACCATTTATACTTCTAAATGCAAGCATCATTAGATTTGCTTTTTTGGAACCTTTTTTATAATACTTCGTAAAAGAACAATTGTGCGACTTATGTCGAGCTGATGTTTTGAATAATAATATCAAATTCCCCAATTACTGCCACTCAAATTTTTGCCAGTGAAACGTGCGGGAGCGGAGGAGATTCTAGTGGACAATCTCCAACAACTTCTCCAAAAAATAGAATTTGATTTTACATTTATTAAAATTAATTTGATATTTTCGGGAAATGATACTACAAAAAGTACGTTTCCCATTTTTTATTTTGCTCTTATTCATAGGGGCTTTTTTTTGTTCCTGTTCAAAAACAACTCCTAATCAAACAGCAGTAAAATCGGTTACGGTTTATGAAAAGTACATTACAACTGCAGAAGATTTTTATGCGAAGGGTGTTTATGACAGCGCCTACTATTATTACAATCAAATTCGAACCCAAAGTTCCGCTAAGGAAGATGCAGAGAAAATAGTATATGCACTCCTAAAAATGGCCGCGATACAGCAAACACAGGGAGATTATGTAGGAAGTGAAGTTACTGCTACAGAGGCGATTTCCTACTTTAAAAACAAAATTGAAACCCAGTATAAAGCGGCGATATACAATTCGTTGGGGATTAATTATAAGAACCTTTACGATTATCCCCGTGCCATTACGTATTACAAAAAAGCAAGTGAATTGGCTGATACGCCTTTGCAAAAAGAAATCATGCAGAACAACATTGCGGTGGTGCACATGGAGCAACAAAACTACAAACAAGCCATACAGTCACTTGAGGTGCTCTCTAAATCACCAATTGCTCAGGCCAACTTAGAACACTTTGCCAGAGTTTTAGGTAATCTAGGCTATTGCTATTACAAAGTAGGAGATAACAGAAGCGGTCTGGTCTTAAAAAGAGCTTTGAAGATTCGACAACAATTGCAATTTGACTTTGGTATGGTCACAAGTTTTAACAATCTTGCTCAGTATTATCAGAGGAGCCAGCCACAATTGGCTATTAAATATGCACAAGAATCCTATGCTAAAGCCACAGCGATAAAAAGTATTGATGATCGCTTGTCGGCTTTGGCATTGCTGATGGAAATAAGTACTCCATTACAAGTGCCTAACTACACAAAAAAATACCTTCATCTGAATGATAGTATTACTAAAGTCAGGCAGATTGCTAAAAATCAGTTTGCCAAAATCAAGTATGATGCTACCCAAGCACAAAATGAGAATTTACAATTAAAAACTGATAATGCAGAAAAAGCTTTGGCATTAGAGCAAGAAAAACTTCAAAATTATATGTTGTTTTTTATCTTGCTCTTGGGGGTAATTTTGGCACTCATTTTATTCCTCTATCTCCAAGATAAGAACAAGAAGGAAAAACAAGCAGCAGTGTATGAAAGTGAAATTCGAATTTCTAAAAAATTGCACGATGAATTAGCCAATGACGTTTATCAAACCATTGCTTTTGCGGAAACGCAAGACTTGCAAAATGTAAGTCAAAAAGAAACCTTGTTAGATAATTTGGATAAAATTTACCGTCGAACACGCAACATATCGAGAGAAAACAGCCCTATTCCCACGGGTGAAACCTATGAAAGCGAATTAAAGGAAATGCTCTCTAGTTTTAATGCAGCCCAAGTACAGGTTATTTTAAAGGATAGTAATAGCATTCCATGGAACAAGATTTCCGAAGAAAAGAAAATTGCTCTTTATCGTGTGTTGCAAGAATTAATGATCAACATGAAAAAACACAGTAAAGGAACTTTTGTAGTGTTGCGTTTTGAGACTAACAACAAACAATGTTATGTTTATTACTCAGATAACGGAATTGGTATAAAAAATCCTCTTCAAAGTAAAAATGGACTGCTTAATGTGGAAAACCGTATTCATGCCATTGGAGGAAGTATTATTTTTGACTCGAAAAGCTCAAAAGGGCTAAAAATCAGATTAACATTTCCTAAATAAGTGACTTATGTTTCAAAAAATTTTAATAGTTGACGATATTGATTTCAATGATGTAGCAGCGGTCAGTGTCTTAAAGGAAATGGGAATCCCACAAATTGACTTTACAAAATACTGTGACGATGCTTTGCTGAAAATAAAAAAAGCAGCTTTAGATGAGGTTCCCTATGATTTGTTGATAACCGATTTGTCATTCAAAGCTGATCATCGTACCACTTTATTATCATCTGGCGAAGCTTTGATTGATGCAGTAAAGGGAATTTTCCCGGATTTAAAAATCATTGCTTTTTCTATTGAGGACAAATCCTATCGTATCAAAGCCCTATTTGAACAATTAGGTGTCAACGGTTTTGTTATGAAAGGTCGAAATACAATGGTCGAGTTGCGCAAAGCTGTCGAGGCAATTGCGGCTCAGGATACTCCGTATTTACCCGCAGATTTACAGTTTATTTTTCAAGAAAAATTAGTAAACGAAATTGATGACTACGACATTCAGTTATTAGAGTACCTCTCAAAAGGTGTTTCTCAAGAAGCAATGGAGTCTGTTTTTAAAGAAGCAGGAATTACCCCAAACAGCAAAAGCACCATCGAAAAGCGAATTGGAAAACTGAAAATTTACTTTAGAGCGCTCAATACTACCCATTTGGTATCAATCGCAAAAGATCTGGGTCTGATTTAAAAACACATAATTTTTATTCCTTTACTACATATTCATACTAAATTTGATTCTTGTCAAGAAAAGAATACTGTTTTACGGTTTCCCGCAAAGAAATGATTTTGTAGCTCGTTACTTTTGGATTTATTCAAAATTAATGAATCGCTATTTTAAAAATGATAACAATTCCAGTTCCCAAGAAGTTAGTTATACTCGTGTTTTTTTTATGTTCGTTTTTTTATGTCAATGGAAAAACAGTCTGGCAAAATCAAACGCATGCAAAAAAAAGGTAATTTAAGTAATTCAGTTCCGCAATTGCAGAATGGTTTTTGTTGTTTTGGACAACCACAAGTGCTAAAAGAATTTCAAAAAAATATTTCCTCCTACCATCAAAACTTTGGCTCTCAAAGAAAACGAAAAGGAAAAGTAGCGTATGAAGTTAAATAGATATTTTTTTAAAGGCTATTTCCTGCTAATACAATTTTAATAAAAAACCCTTAAACAATTGATGTTTAAGGGTTTGTTTTTGTAGCGAGACCGAGATTTGAACTCGGGACCTCAGGGTTATGAATCCTGCGCTCTAACCAACTGAGCTATCTCGCCATGGTCAGGTGGTTAACTATTCCTGATTGCGGGTGCAAAGATAGCAACTATTTTAGACCTTGCAAGCATAAAGTGAAGAAAAAAAAATATTTTTAAAAATGCTTTTTTGTTGTAGTTATATTCTATATATTTCCAAAAAATTAAATGTAGCTCATGGATCAAAAAGTACGTTACGAAATCGAATTCCCAATCAATTCTTCACCGCAATTATTGTATCAGTACATCTCTACGCCATCTGGATTGTCAGAATGGTTTGCAGATAATGTTAATTCACGAGGCGAGTTTTTTACTTTTATCTGGAACGATTCACAAGAAAAAGCACGTTTGGCATCTAAAAAAACAGGTGAGAAAGTTAAATTCAAGTGGGTTGATGATAGTAACAAGGATTCAGAGTATTTTTTTGAACTACATATTTTAGTTGATGAATTAACTAAAGATGTTTCGTTGATGGTAGTTGATTTTGCAGAAAAAGGAGAAATTGATGAGGCGAAATTACTCTGGGAAAATCAGATTTCTGATTTAAAACATCTTATAGGTTCTGTATAAAAAATCATATTTTAAAACTTATCTTTGCCCTAAATCTAATTTAGGGCTTTTTTTATGATTAATTTTAACGGAACATTACTATCAGAAGAGAATACAGAACTTACTCAAAACAGAGGCTTTTTATACGGAGACGCTGTTTTTGAAACACTTAAAATAAGTAACGGAAAAATTCTTTTTCTCGAAGATCATTATTTCAGACTAATGGCTTCTATGCGTGTGATTCGAATGGAAATCCCTATGAATTTTACAATGGAATTTCTAGAAGAGCAGGTTTTATCAGTGGTTAAAGCGCAAGATATTCTTGACTCTGCAAGAGCACGTATTACTGTGTTTCGCAACGACGGAGGATTTTATTTACCCACAACAAATACAATATCGTATTTAATTCATGCTGCGCCACTTGAAAACGCTAAATACGTTTTTCAAAATTCTGTTTACGAGGTTGACTTGTTTAAAGATTTTTACATCACAAAACAGTTGCTTTCGTCTATTAAAACAACAAACAAATTAGTTAATATTACAGGAAGTATTTTTGCGTCAGAAAATGGTTTGGATAATTGCTTGTTGCTTAATGATGCTAAAAATGTGGTCGAGGCTTTGCAAGGAAATTTATTTATGCTTGTGGGTAACAAATTAAGTACGCCGCCATTAACTGAAGGTTGCTTAAACGGAATCATGCGCAAGCAAATTTTACAACTTGCCAAAAATATTGATGGACTTGAAGTGGTGGAAGAGGTTATTTCACCATTTGATTTACAAAAAGCAGATGAGTTATTTTTAACTAATGTGATTCAAGGAATTCGTCCCATCACACAATACCGCAAAAAGAAATTCACAACACAATTATCAGAACAATTGAACGGCAAATTAAATGATTTGATCGCTAGCGTTTAATTAAGATACGGGTTTTCTGGAGCATTAGACCAAATAATATAATCGCCACCTAACTCAATGAGTTGTTCTTTCCAAAAGTGGGTGGCTGATTTACCAATGATTTTGTTTTCGTAAGTATTCGCTGTAATGATCCAAGAGTTATTTTCCATTTCGCTCTCTAGTTGTTTTTCATGCCAGCCAGTATAGCCAAGAAAAAAGCGAATGTTCTCATTGCTAATAGCGCCTTGGTTGATAAGCTCTTTAGTGAACTCAAAATCGCCACCCCAATAAATACCGTTAGAAATTTCGATACTATTAGGTATTAGGTCTGGAATATTATGAATAAAATACAAGTTATCCTGCTCTACAGGGCCACCATTATAGATTTTAAAGCGCGCGTGAATTTCTGGAATTAAGTCGTTAATCGTATACTTTAGGGGCTTATTAATGATAAAACCAATGGAGCCCTCCTCGTTATAATCAGCTAATAAAATCACCGATCTGTTGAACGATACATCTCCAATTATCGAAGGTTCTGCAATGAGCAGGGATCCTTTTTTTAATTTATCTGTAGTCATACGATTTGATTTTTTATTAAAATTAAGGTTTTTATTATAATAATGCCAAATTTTTTCGAATAAATATATAAAAAAACCCTCCAAAAGAAGGGTTTTAATTATATATTGCTAATTACGATTAGTTTACAGCGCCTTCTAATTCAGCTCCGGCTTTAAATTTTACCACATTTTTAGCAGCAATCTGGATTGTTTTTCCTGTTTGAGGATTTCTTCCATCTCTAGCAGCTCTTGAAGATACAGACCAAGATCCGAATCCTACTAAAGATACTCTTCCACCTTTTTTCAAAGTTTCACCTACGTTTCCTAAAAACGACTCTAAAGCTAGTTTTGCAGCAGCTTTTGTAATTCCTGCATCCGCAGCGATAGCATCGATTAATTCTGATTTGTTCATAATAAATAGTTATTAATTGTTGGTTAAATAAATTGTTAATACACAAATTTAGGAGGATTTCCGTTCCTTGCAAGTCTTTTGTGTTAATTTAGATAATTTTGTTAATAACTTGATTTTTTTGTTCATAAATATCTTGTAAAAACCCTAAAGCCCTTGTTTTTACGGGGTTTATTGTACTTTTGCGCCATCCGAAAACGATACGCCATTTAAAAATTCTGCAGTGTTCATTCTTTTTTTACCAGGGAATTGTAAGTTTAATATTTGCACGAAGCCATCCTTAACCGCAATTTTTATTTCTTTTTTAGTACAGATAATTTGTCCAATCTCAAATTGATGCTGCTCAATCTGGAATGTTGCTTGATAAATTTTTACATTCCACTCGTTTTCTTGATCTACAAAATAACTCCAAGCTGCTGGATAGGGAGATAGCCCGCGAATTAAATCATGAATCTCCACGCCAGATTTTGACCAATCAATTTTGCAGTTTTCTTTGTTTAGTTTGTATGCTGTTCTAATGTTGCTGTCTTCTACTTGAGTCGTAGTAGTGGCATCATTGTTTGCTATTTTCTCTAAGGTCTCTAAAACCGTCTCGCTTCCTAAATGCATCAATCGGTCATGAAGTGTCCCTGCATCTTCATTTGGATCGATGTTGGTTTCACGTTTCAGGATCATAGCGCCAGTATCAATCTTATCATCAATAAAAAAAGTGGTAACACCTGTAGTTTTTTCGCCGTTGATGATAGCCCAGTTAATAGGTGCGGCTCCACGATAATTAGGTAGGAGTGAGGCGTGCAAATTAAAAGTGCCTAAATTTGGCATTTCCCAAACTACTTTTGGGAGCATTCTAAAAGCTACTACAACTTGCAAATTGGCATTAAGTGCTTTTAAATTCGATAGAAAATCGGGATCTTTTAAATTGGTTGGTTGCAGTAAATGAAGTTCATTGACTAATGCATACTCTTTTACTGCAGAATATTTTATTTTTTGACCACGTCCAGCAGGTTTGTCAGGAGCTGTTATGACGCCTACAATTTCAAACCCATTTTTTTTGATACTATCTAGAATTCCCACAGCAAAGTCGGGAGTTCCCATGAATACGATTCGTAATTTTTCCATTATTTGACTAAGGTGTATTTATTATTTGGTAAAATCTTAATTTGATTGTTCTCTTGTAATTCTTGTAAAATTGGAATAAGTTGTTCGGCTCTGTTTTGACTCATAAATTGCAATTCGCGTGAGCTTTTGTCGCCCTCTTCTAGCAATTGCAGTACTTTTGCATCAAGCGTATCACTTTTTTTTGCTGGCTTTTTTTGGGTAATGCAATACGAGCAAATACCACAATTTGTTTTGTTTTCTTCGCCAAAATAGGCTAGGATTAAATTGCTTTTACAGCTATCGCTAGTTGTGACGTAATGGATAACAGCGTTCAATTGGTCTTTTTTGAGTTCGTTTTGCCTTTCAAGATATTTGGCTACTTTACTTATTGTTCTATCGTCTTCTCTTATTTCATTAAAAATTAAAGTCGCATCATTGTTTTTAGCCTGGTACAAAATGATTTCCTTTTCTTTTAATTTTTGAAGGACATTTTGCACTTGAGCTTCGGTATGTTTTGATTTTTTAGCGATTAGTGCCAAGTTAAAAACGGTTGGCATTTCGTAAATTCCCGGATAGGTTCTTAATATTGCTAAAATAATTTCTTCATCATTTGGGTTCAGACTCGTATAGCGAATAACCTCTTTTGAAGGAATTAAAAATTGTAAATTTATTTTTTCTGAAAATTCCTGAGACAGACTAATTACTCCTTGACGATCTAAAAACTGTAGCGCTTGATAGGTACGAACCGCAGGAAAGTTATAGCGCAAGCAAAAATGATTAAGGTTAAAAAGGAAAGTTTCGTGTATCCCTTCACCGTAAGCAATTTGAAAATAATTACACAGTTTAATGTACATGGTTTTTAAAAAAGCCTTGTCGGGTAAGTCAGCTATAAATTGGCCTTGTGCCTGATCAACGTCAGATGGGCTCGTGAGTAAAACAGCAAACGCTTTGTCTCCATTTCTGCCTGCTCTTCCTGCTTCTTGGTAATAGTTTTCCATGTTTTCAGGAAGTTGAATGTGAATGACCGTTTTTACATTTGCCTTGTCAATCCCCATACCGAATGCGTTGGTAGCTACAATAACTTGTACTTTTTCGGTCATCCAAGCTTGCATGTTTTTGTCTTTCTCTTTTGCGTGAAGTCCGCCGTGATAATAGGTAGCTGTAAATCCTCTTGAATTGAGTTGGGCAGCAATATCAAGACAGGATTTTCTGTTGCGCACATAAATTATTGCTGTTTGCGGATTTTTTGTTAAAATTTGTTCAATGCGAAAAAATTTATCAGCAACTTCAAACACCATGTAGGCAATATTAGCACGTGCAAATGATTGTTCAAAAACTGCTGGTTGCCGCAATCCTAATTGGTTGATAATGTCTTCTTTTACCCTTGTGGTAGCCGTAGCAGTAAGTGCGACAAAGGGCGTTTTGGGGAAATACGTTTTTAGAATATTTATTTTCAAATAAGCAGGTCTAAAGTCATGACCCCATTGGGATACGCAGTGTGCCTCGTCAATTGCAATTAAATTTATAGGTAGCCCTTTAATTCGATCTAAAATCCAATCAGATTGTAAGCGTTCGGGCGAAAGGTATAAAAATTTGTAGTTGCCATATTGACAATTATCCAGTAAATCGATGATTTCATCAGAGCGAATGGCACCTGTTAGCGCAATAGCTTTAATGTTGCGTTCGGCTAAATTGGCAACTTGATCTTTCATCAAAGCCACTAATGGCGAAATGACTAAGCATAACCCTTCTTTCGCTAATGCCGGAATTTGAAAACATACAGATTTACCCCCGCCAGTTGGTAAAAGTGCAAAGGTATCTGCCCCGCCCAAAACGGACTGTATTATTTCGCTTTGTAGAGGCCTAAAAGAATAGTGTTTCCAATATTTTTGAAGAATAGCAACTGCTTCTTGCATACGGAGCAAATTTCGTTGTTACAAACTAATGTATTTAATTGGAATAAAAGATACGTAATTTTAAATGAGAAACAAAAAATCAGGCTTAAATGCGCTCTAATATGTATTGAATCCTATTTTCAACGGTGTCTTTAGGTACTTCAATCAAATTGTAACCGTATTTTTGGTATGTTTCAACCAAGTGGTTATAAATGATTTGTGCTTGTTCAAAATTTTCATAACGTGCTTCGTCACTAATATAAATTTCTTCCCAAGGTGGTAAAAGGAAAATTTTAGAATAAAGGTGTTCTCTGCAAGCAGCATCAAAACTGTCAGGATAGGTATCGCCTATATAGTGCATATAAGCCAACACATCCGGAATACCACGATCGATGAATACAACCTCATGAGGCTCTTTCGCAGCATTGGAGAACTGTTTTTTACGCCCTTCCAACAACATTTCACTAAACAATAAAGGTTTTTCAAGGAACAGTTGGTCTATTCCTTGTTTTTTGGCTTCAAGTGTTACTTCCCGAGAAATCTCAGGGTAACAACAATGTCCTTTTTCTACTAAACCGTCTATTAATGTAGACTTTCCTGTTCCTGGACCGCCAATGATAACTATAATTTCTTTTTGCACTTTTAAAAAATAAGGGGCAAATTTACTTAAACTTATTGGGATTTGAAAAATTCAAGCCATTTAAAATTTAAGCTTTCAAAAATTCACATGTCAATATTCATATTTTACGTTTGAAAACGTATCTTTGCCCTTATTTTTTATACCCAAAATGGACAAAAAGACGGAAGAATTTTATGATCGATTAAAAGGCGAATTAGAGTCGAGTACTACTTGGCCCTCAGCTTATTTATTCAAATTTATTGTGCCCACAACCACTACTAATGTTGAGTTTGTGCACAAGTCCTTTGATGGTTTAGGAGCTGTCATTAAAACCACTGCATCCAAAACAGGTAAATTTACAAGTGTTTCTATTGATGTGATGATGACTGATGCACAACAAGTTATAAGTAAATACCAAGAAGTTTCCGTGATCGAAGGTATCGTATCGCTATAAAAACAAAAACTATAATTTTTTTGAAAGCAGGGTTGAATTATTTTATTTTCGACAGCATGTGAATCTTTCAAAATTGATACAACCGAATATGAATCCAAAATATATAAAAGAAAATGCCAACGATGTCGTACACCATTTGGAGTATAATGCAGAGCGTACGCACCTCATTATCCCGGAATACGGCAGGCATTTACAAAAATTAATTGATCAAGCTACGGTAATAAAAGATGATGTAGAACGCAACAAAGCGGCTAAATATATTATCCAGGTTATGGGTAGTTTGAATCCGCATTTGAGGGATGTGCCTGATTTTCAGCATAAACTTTGGGATCAACTTTTTATCATGTCTGATTTTAGATTAGTTGCAGATTCTCCTTATCCAATTCCATCGCGTGAAGTCTTGCAATTGAAACCAGATGTGTTGCAATACCCACAAAACTTTCCAAAGTACCGTTTTTACGGAAATAACATCAAGTACATGATTGATGTGGCTAATAAGTGGGAAGAGGGCGAAATGAAAAGTGCATTGGTTAAAGTAATTGCCAATCACATGAAAAAATCATATTTGAGTTGGAATAAAGACACCGTTAAAGATGATGTGATTTTTGAACACTTATACGAGCTTTCTGACGGTAAGTTAAACCTAATTCAAAGTTCAGAAGAGTTGCTAAACACCACTGATTTACTGCGAACCAATAAGCGTATGTCGAATAAAATTACGCCTCCAGGTCAGCCGAAAATTATGGGTAACAAAAATCAAAAGTCAGGGAAATTAAATCCTGCACATAAAAATCAAAATAGAAAACCTCAATAATTTAAAGAGGTCTAAGCGTGATTGTTTTTAAAAACAGCAAAGCTTTACGAGATAAACGAAAGAAGAATTAATTTATAACTCATAACTGTAAAAAAATGGGAATTTTCAAAATAGAAGGAGGCATTAGTCTAAAAGGTGAAATCACGCCACAAGGAGCAAAAAACGAAGCGTTACAAATTTTATGTGCCGTTCTTTTAACCCCTGAAAAAGTGACGATTAATAATATTCCAGATATTATTGATATAAACAAACTAATCACCCTATTAGGAAATTTAGGAGTTAAAATTCAAAAAATTGGTTCTGGATCGTATACATTTCAAGCTGATGAGGTAAATGTACAATACCTAGAAACTGAAGCTTTCAAAAAAGAAGGTGGTTCATTGCGTGGATCAATTATGATTGTAGGGCCACTTTTAGCTCGTTTTGGTAAAGGTTACATTCCAAAACCAGGTGGAGATAAAATTGGTCGCCGTAGATTAGATACCCATTTTGAAGGTTTTATCAATCTAGGTGCCAAATTCCGTTATAATAGAGAAGATCATTTTTACGGTGTAGAAGCAACTGATGGACTTATAGGAACGAACATGTTACTAGACGAAGCGTCAGTAACAGGAACTGCAAATATTGTGATGGCAGCAGTTTTGGCAAAAGGAATTACAACTGTTTACAATGCCGCTTGCGAACCTTATTTGCAACAATTATGTAAAATGTTGAACTCTATGGGTGCCAAAATTACTGGTGTGGGTTCTAATTTGCTTACTATTGAAGGGGTAGAAAGTTTAGGTGGTTGTGAGCACAGAATTTTACCTGACATGATCGAAATTGGTAGTTGGATTGGATTGGCAGCAATGACAAAATCAGAAATTACTATTAAAAATGTAAGTTGGGATAACCTCGGACTTATTCCAAACACCTTCCGTAAACTGGGAATTACATTGGAGCGTCAAGGAGATGATATTTATATTCCTGCGCACGTAAACGGATATGAAGTAAAAACAGATATTGATGGCTCTATCTTGACAATTGCCGATGCACCTTGGCCAGGATTTACTCCTGATTTATTGAGTATCGTTTTAGTAGTAGCTACTCAAGCAAAAGGCGATGTGTTAATTCACCAAAAAATGTTCGAAAGCCGTTTGTTTTTCGTTGATAAATTAATTGATATGGGTGCCAAAATTATGTTGTGTGATCCGCACCGCGCTGTAGTAATGGGGCATGATTTTCAGTCTCAATTGAAAGCCACAACCATGTCATCACCAGATATTCGTGCGGGAATTTCTTTATTGATAGCAGCGCTTTCAGCAAAAGGTACGAGCACAATTCAAAATATTGAGCAAATTGATCGCGGTTATGAGCGCATTGACGAGCGTTTAAGAGCGATTGGTGCAAATATTGTACGCGCATAAATACTAGTTTTATCACAATTTTCGTTTAAGTAAATAGCAATTGATACAAGTGATCTGCATTTACTTAAACGATTTTTATTTTTATATATCAACACATGTCAAGGGAGCAAACAGCCATAAAAGCAACTTATTTTAGTATCATAGGCAATACTACATTGGCATTAATTAAAGGTGTTGCAGGTTTTTTTGGTAATTCGTATGCGCTTATTGCTGATGCTATCGAATCTACAACAGATATTTTTGCTTCATTCTTGGTATTGTTCGGAATCAAATATTCCAATAAACCAGCAGATGACAATCATCCCTATGGTCACGGCCGAGCCGAACCCTTGATTACGTTTTTAGTAGTTGGTTTTTTAATTACATCGGCAACTATAATTGCCTACGAAAGTATTGTCAACATTCGTATACCCCATGATTTGCCTAAACCTTGGACATTATTAGTTCTAGGCGCTATTATTTTGTGGAAAGAATATTCGTTTCGGGTTGTTATGAAACGCAGTATTCAAACCAACAGTTCGTCATTAAAGGCTGATGCTTGGCACCATCGATCTGATGCTATTACTAGTGTAGCTGCTTTTATAGGAATCTCGATTGCTTTATTTTTAGGTAAAGGTTACGAGGCTGCCGATGATTGGGCGGCTCTTTTTGCTTCTTTCTTTATTTTGTACAATAGTTATTTGATATTCCGACCTGCTTTAGGTGAAATTATGGACGAGCATTTGTATGATGATTTGATAGAACAAATACGTGAAGTAGCGCAGCAAGTAAATGGAATTATTGATACTGAAAAATGTTTTATTCGAAAAGCAGGTATGCAATACCATGTTGATTTGCACGCCATTGTCGATTCGACTATTTCAGTAAAAGAAGGTCATGATTTAGCACACCAATTAAAAGATACCTTGCGAGAACGTATTCCAGAGCTAGGTCATGTTTTGATTCACGTTGAACCCAATTAAATCGATATAAAAAAACACCCAATTGGGTGTTTTTTTTTTGAAACTATTGAAGATATTTTCGATTTATTCCAGAACATTTAAAATTTTCAAACCAAAAACGACTCCGTCTTTCGATACTCCATTTTGAAAAGATCGGACATAATCAACACGAAACAATTTTAATTTACCAAAACCAAGATTGTCTAAACCAACACTAAGTTCGGAATACGATTTTGCCGACGGAGTTGAAAGTTGGTGTGCTCCCAAAATCAAAGTCGATTTTAATTTGTTCAAAAGCGGAATTTTATTCATCAAGTATCCGTTGTCATTGTACTCTGTGTGTGCTTCAAAGTAGCGATCATTCGTACTCTGTGAATAATACGGTAACAAATTGAAAGTGTTTAAATAACGAGCAGTTTGTCCAATACTGGTTTGATTACCATTAAAATGTTTGTAATCTGTAAATGCAATGTTTTTTGCATTTGTAAACAAGCCTGCTTTCAGATTGATACCCAAAAGGCCTTTGTTGCCTAGCTTTAAATCATAAAAAGCGCTCGTATTCCAGTGTTCAAATTCGTACTTTTTATCAGATGCTGCCCAAGCTTTCTCTAGACCAAAGTACAAAGTGGGGTAATCACTGTTGCGAATGTTGAATTTTCCGTCAGGACGTGTGGCATATTTATTTCCTAAATTGATACGTAAAAGTAAATTACTTTTCATTAAATGATGTGTTTCAAATGGTGACGATAATTCATTTGTGGGATCTAGCGGATTATTCGAACTGTAGAAATCTTCTTTTTTAAAGTAAGAGAAATCAGTTGTGTTGAACAAAGGTTTGCGTTTTTCATAGCTGGTTCGCACGCCTAAATTGAGTCCGTTTGCAATATTTTGATTGTATCCTGCAGCAACCGATTCTAGTTGGTACAGCTTCATGAAATTGTTTTTAAAGAACAAGGAACTGATGCTGTTCATGAATTTGCTTATAGGTTCACTGGCATTAAATTGTTTTACTTCGCTTCCACCAGTTGCATAAATTGTTGCATAGTTTTGGTTGTTAAAACGATGCGTAAATTGACCTGTTGCGCGTAATCTATCTTCGGCAAATCCGTAATTAAATTTGGTGCCAATTGAGGTATATTGGCCTTTGGTTTCTTGATTTTTACGTGAAGTAAATCTAAAACCAGTATCAAAATTATAACCTTGAACGGTATTAAAACTTAGTGAACCCAAATTCAATAAGCCATCATAACTAAAACTTTGTTTTTTAACGCTGTTGGTGTACGTATAGCCGGTCAGGATTTTAAGAAATCTGAATTTATTATTCTTGGCATCAATAGAGTCGAGGTAGCGAGGCGAATTACGTGTTTTGTAAATACTATCTTTTCGGATATAATCTAAATTTTCTTCGCTAGTAAGCGGAATCGGTCGATTACTACTCCAAAAAGTACTGTCTTTTTTATTCGCGTTTATTTCAATTCGTGTAATTTCATTTGAAAATGTTTTGGGTGCAAAGGCAGAAATAAAATCGTAATTGTTGTAAACGTAGTTGTATTTTCCGTTGAATTTAACACCAAAAGCGCCGGCAACAAGTTCTAAACTTTGTGTGTTTTTTGCCCAAATAGCGGCGGTTTTATTAAAACTAAAATTTTGCTTTAAAGTCATTACATCTACAAATTCTTCTTTCATTCGATATCCTTTTATATCTAAGTCGACGGCGTAAATAGCCCAAGAATCTTCTACAATGTAAATATGTCCTTCAAAAACAGGTTCGCTATCGCGTTTGGCCGAGACTAAAATTTTATTAATTTGATTGTTGTTTTCGTCAAAAAAAGTACCTTCTAGTTTGTAATTGTAATAGTTAAACGCACCACTAGCAATGGGTGAAATCATGGGTACGCCAAAATCTATAGTATTGTCATAAAAATCATAAAATGACGACCGTGCGGTATTGTAACTATAGCCATTATTGCTTCCGCTGACTTTAGATGCGGTTACTACTTCTTTTAATTTGTTGGGTTTCTCGAAGGAAATTTTAGAAAATGTTTCCGATAAGGAAATGATCCCTGTTCCCGTTGAGTCGAGTGCGCCATCTAAATCGCCAATTTTTTGACCTAATATTTTCTTTGGAGCATTTTCTAATTTAAAAATACCACGGGAGTAAAAATCGGCGGTAAATCGGTTGGTTTTTTCGGTATTTCGTTTTCGTGCGGCAATTGCTTTTTTAATAATAGCTAACGCGGGATTGACGTTTCTGCTAATAACCACTTCGTTTAACGAAAAAGTTTCCTCGATCATTTTAACTACAATAGAGTACGGTAGCTTAGCAGTTTCAATTGTAACTTTTTGTGTTTTAAAACCAAGAAATTGAAAAACGAGTATGGGTTTTTCGCTTTTTTTCAGAGTGAATTCAAAATTACCTTGATCATTGCTGGTGGTCCCGTAAAAAGAATCTTCTTGTAAGATAGTAACGTAGGGTAGTGGTTTGCCTTGTTCATCAACAATAGTTCCTTTAATTTGAGCTTGACTCCAAATAGAAAGGAGCAGCAAAAAAATAGCGTAGTGTTTTTTCATGAAAGTTTTTTCTTTCTCAAAAATAACAGAACTTTATCAAGAAGCTATTAATAATTTGTTAAACGTTTCGTTTTGAGTTTTTTGAAAAATTATAAAAAAGACAGTAATGCTAATTCATAACTTTTCATTCCAAATCCTACTATAACCCCTTTAGAATTACCTGATAAGTACGACTGATGCCTGAAACTTTCGCGGGCATAGGTGTTTGAAATATGAACTTCTATTACTGGAGTTGAAATAGCTTTAATAGCATCACCAAGACCAATAGAGGTATGCGTATAGGCACCAGCATTCAAAATAATGCCATCATATGAAAAACCAACATCTTGTATTTTTCCAATCAATTCACCTTCAATATTACTTTGAAAATAATTGAATTCTACGTCCATATATTTTTTCTCTAAAATTATTAAGTAATCCTCGAAAGACTGACTGCCATAAACTTCAGGTTCTCGTTTACCCAACAAATTAAGATTCGGACCGTTGATAATACAAATTTTCATGATTTAACTTTTTTGGTAAAAATAAAAAAACCGTTCCAATTGAAGGAACGGTTTAGGGATTTAATTTTATGATTGGTTTAAAATTTGAAACCAGCAGATACTTGCACCACTGAATTTTTAATTTCAGCATTTCTAGAAGCTTCCGTAAGGCCAGCTACATATCTACCTTGTAAAAATAAATTTTTAGTAAGGTTTACTGTTAAACCAGCTGCTGCACCAAATTCGAATGTTTCAGATTTCTTAAAATCTACATTTTCTCTTTCGCTTAATAAATATGATGCTTGCGGACCTAAATCAAGACTCAAAGCATTACTTAGTTTAAACTTTGCAAGAACCGGAATAGACAAGTAGCCCAATTCATTTTTAAACTCTTCGGTTGCATTTTTATATGTGGCTCCTTGTGTTGAGTACAAAAGTTCTGGTTGTATAGCAAAACCTTCTGTAATATTAATTTCGGCAATTAAACCCGCGTGGTAGCTCGTAATGGCTTCCTTGTCAAAGTTATCGCTATTTACAGTAATATCACTTCCAGACTGATTGGCGTAGTTAATACCCGCTTTTAGTCCGAATTTAATACTTTGTGCATTCATACTCATTGTGGTTCCGCATAAAACGATGGCAGCTAAAATTAGTTTTTTCATTTTTTTCTATTTAAAAGTTAGTATTCAATAAGAGACAATAGGTAAAACAGCTTTGTTGTATAAATATTGTCTTTTATTCAATTTTACAATTATTATTCCAAAGATAATTTAATCAATTTATTTACATAAAATACACTACTTCTTTTTTATAAATGACTCTTTAGCTTTAAAAAAAGTTAATCATTTTCTGATTTAAGTTAGTTTAAAATTCTTTAGAAATACAATTAAAAGATGCTTTAATAATTATTTTTATTAAGCTTTATATTACTTTTTTAGCGCTTAAATTGTTTTTTTTTATCTCACTATTTTCCGGTATATTCTTTTTTTTAATTTATTGATTATTAATGCTATGTTCATTTTTAAAAATAGAATTATGATTCTGATTTTAGTTTAAGCATGTTTGATTTAGGTATAAATATTTTCTAATAAATAATGTTTTACTTACATTTGCACTTCAAACAAATTAAAAAACAAAATGAAAAAAATTATTTTAACAGTTGCGGCTGTATGTGCTTTTGGATTTGCTAGTGCACAAGAATCAAAATTTGGTATCAAGGGTGGGTTAAACCTCGCTAACTTTTCAGGTGATGTAGAAGACAATTCTACAAAGGTTGGATTTAATGTGGGTGGTTTTGTAGAAATCAAAATTTCAGAAAAATTTTCTGTACAACCTGAGTTACTCTTTTCTACTCAAGGCGCTCAATCCAAATATACTGAGGATACTATTAAATTCAAAGAGGAACTTAATTTAAGTTACATAAATATTCCAGTGATGGCTAAATTTTATGTTGCTGATAAATTTAGTTTAGAAGCAGGTCCTCAAATTGGATTTTTGGTTAGCGCCAAGGCCAAAGCTGAAGTAACAGATGGTACGAACTCATCTAGTGAAAAACAAGATGTAAAAGAAGCATTTGAAACAACTGATTTTGGTTTGAACTTTGGAACTGGATTCGATTTTACAAAGAATGTCTCAGCAGGAGTTCGTTATAACTTAGGTTTGTCTAATATTTTTAAAGATTTTGGAAATGACAAAGTTCAGAATACTGTGTTGTCAGTTTCTCTAGCATATAAATTTTAATATTCATTAAAATATTCTTAAACCTCTTTGTAATAAAAGAGGTTTTTTTTTGCCTAAAAATACCTTTCTTTGGGGTATGAATTGGAGCACGTACATCAAAGAATACCAGTCGTATTTACAGATTGAAAGGGGTTTGTCAGAAAACACCATTCTTAATTATACCTTTGACATTGAGCGATTGTGTTTGTTTCTTGAACAAAATAACCTTTCTGCTTCGCCAATTTCAATAACTGATGAAACACTGCAAGCATTCATTTACGCTGTCGCAAAAGAGGTTAATACTCGTTCGCAGGCACGTATTATCTCTGGCCTCAAAAGTTTTTTTAATTTTTTAATTTTTGAGGAATACCGCAAAGATGATCCATTGCAATTAATTGATACACCAAAAACAGGGCGTAAGCTTCCAGATACCTTATCTGTAGCCGAAATAGATGCTTTAATTGCAGCTATTGATTTAAGTACAAACGAAGGCGAACGCAATCGGGCCATGCTAGAAACCTTGTACGGCTGTGGTTTACGGGTTTCTGAATTAGTAACTCTAAAAATTTCGGATTTGTTTTTTGAAGAAGGTTTTATCAAAATTACAGGTAAAGGCAACAAACAACGTTTTGTACCTATTAGTGAATTGACGCAAAAATATATCAATATTTATAAGGATCACGTTCGGCCACACCTAAATATTCAAAAAGGTTTTGATGACACCTTGTTTTTAAATCGAAGAGGAAGGCAATTAACGCGTTCCATGATTTTCACGATTATTAAGAATTTGGCGCTATCCATCGGACTTCATAAAACAATTAGTCCACACACATTACGTCACTCTTTTGCTACGCATTTGTTAGAAAATGGAGCCGATTTGCGCGCGATTCAATTAATGCTCGGCCACGAATCTATTACTACTACTGAAATTTATGTGCATTTAGACCGCAGTTTTCTTACCGAAGTGCTGCATACTTTTCATCCAAGAAAAAAATAAATAAGATTAACGATCTTTTTCAGATTACTTCTAAAGAAAGAAAAAGTTTATAGTTGCTATTGTTTTTGTTTTAATCTTCAAAAAAAGAGACTTAATCCCATTTTCTTCATCTTTTATTTTATAAATTGTCAACTTATTAATGAAATAAAGTTCGAATAATTAATACGAGCATATGGTTTTTGATTTTTTCCAAAATGAATCTTATCAAGAGGTAAATGATTTTTACAATAAATTATTTAATGAAATTCCTGATTTAATTTTTGAATTCGTAATTGCCCCTGATAATACCTATCTCTTTCCTTTGGTTAGTAGGTCGGCTAATAATTTTTTCGAACTGTCGGCTACACATTTCTTAGATAGTGACAAAACATTAATTTATGAACGCATTGTTGAGGCAGATCGTGTTCCCTTTTTTGAATCTTTGCTACAAGCAAAACGAAATTTAACTAGTTGGGAATTTGAGTTTAGAGTTCAGTTGCCTCTGAAAGGGTTACGATGGTTAAAAATTGCTGCAAAACCAGAGTTGTATCCTGATAGTAGTATTGCTTTTTATGGTCGTATTTCAGATTGTACAACACTAAAAGACAATGAGAATCGATTAAAAGTAAGTGAGGAACGTTTTAAATTTGCCCTTGAGGCATCTACTGCTGGCGTTTGGGATTGGAATGTTGCCACTGATGAAGTATTTTATTCTGCACAATCCATGAAGATCTTAAATGAAGATGTTGCAGATGTTTTTGATTCTCCAAAACGTTGGGACAAAATCGTGCATCCAGATGATTTAAATCGGTATTTTTCAGATATTCAGGATCATTTTGATGATCGTACTCCTTTTTACGAAAACCACCATCGCGTTCTTACTAGTCAAGGAAAATACAAATGGATTTTAGATCGTGGGAAAGTTATTGAACGCGATTTACATGGAAAACCTTTACGAGTAATTGGTACCCACACCGATATCTCAGCGCAAAAAGAAAAAGAATTAGAACTAGAGCAGGCTATTGACTTGGTGCAAAAGCAAAATAGTAGACTTTTGAATTTTTCCCATATTGTTTCGCATAATTTGAACACACAGGCAGGCAATATTAAATCTATCTTAGATTTAATTGATGCCGATTCTGAAGAAAGTACTATTGAAGAGATGCTTCCCTATTTACGAACAGTTTCAAACGATCTCAACGAAACGATCCGAAATTTAGTGCAATTGGTGTCCATACAAAATAATACCAATATCCCTGTTAGTGCTCTAAATTTAAAAAATTATGTAGAAAAAACCTTAGATCTTGTTCATTCGGCTCAGGCCCAAATTCCATTTCAAATTCACAATCAAGTACCTGAGCATGTAGAGGTAGATTTTAATCCTGCTTATTTAGAAAGTGTTTTACTCAACTTTACCACAAACGCAATCAAATACGCTGATCCGAAACGACCTTTAGAAATTACTTATAAATTAGAAATTGAAAACAACCAAAAAGTATTGTCAATTTCAGACAATGGGCTAGGAATTAATCTAATGAAATACGGAGCATCATTGTTTGGATTATATAAAACTTTTCATCAGCATGCAGATGCACGTGGTTTAGGTTTGTATATAACCAAAAATCAAATTGAATCTATGAAAGGTACTGTTTCTGTCGTAAGTGAAGAAGGAGTTGGGTCTACGTTTAAAATTCATTTTTTCAGCTAAAGCTAATTTGATAAAGCGATGTCTATCATAGCTTCTTCTAATCAAATCCAAAATTGATACATATAAAAAAAAGCTTCCGTTACTGGAAGCTTTTTTTATATCATTATATGACATTATCTATTTAGCAATATTTACGGCGCGAGTTTCGCGGATTACCGTAACTTTCACTTGTCCTGGATATGTCATTTCTGTTTGAATTTTTTGAGAAATATCGAATGATAAACTAGCTGCATTATCATCGGAAACTTTTTCGCTTTCTACAATAACACGTAATTCTCTACCTGCTTGAATAGCATATGCGTTTTTAACACCACTAAATCCGTAAGCTACTTCTTCAAGGTCTTTCAAACGCTGGATATAAGAATCTAAAACTTGTCTTCTTGCTCCTGGTCTTGCACCTGATATAGCATCGCAAACTTGAATAATTGGAGACAATAAAGATTTCATTTCGATCTCATCGTGATGCGCTCCAATGGCGTTGCAAACTTCTTCTTTTTCACCGTATTTTTCAGCCCACTGCATTCCTAATAATGCGTGTGGCAAATCGCTTTCAGCATCTGGTACTTTTCCTATATCGTGTAATAAACCTGCTCTTTTGGCCAGTTTTACGTTCAAGCCTAATTCAGCAGCCATGATTCCACATAATTTAGAAACTTCACGTGAGTGTTGTAATAAATTTTGTCCGTATGATGATCGATATTTCATTCTACCTACCACTTTAATTAATTCTGGGTGTAAGCCGTGAATTCCTAAGTCAATTACAGTTCGCTTACCAACTTCAATGATTTCGTCATCAATTTGTTTGGTAGTTTTTGCTACTACTTCTTCAATACGAGCGGGGTGAATTCTACCATCTGTTACCAATTTGTGCAATGCCAAACGAGCAATTTCTCTTCGAACTGGATCAAAACAAGAAAGAATAATAGCTTCTGGAGTATCATCTACAATGATTTCTACACCGGTTGCAGCCTCTAGCGCACGGATATTTCTACCTTCACGACCAATGATTCTACCTTTTACGTCATCTGATTCAATGTTGAAAACGGAAACGCAATTTTCAACTGCTTCTTCAGTTCCTACACGTTGAATAGTGTTGATGATGATTTTCTTAGCCTCTTGTTGCGCAGTAAGTTTTGCCTCCTCAATAGTGTCTTGAATGTGTGACATCGCTTTGCTTTTGGCTTCTGCTTTTAATCCTTCTACCAATTGATTTTTAGCTTCTTCGGCAGATAATCCAGAAATCAATTCCAATTGTTGCAATTGGCTTTTGTGTAAACGATCTACTTCAGCTTGCTTTTTGTCTAAATTTTCAATTTTAGACTTGAATTCAGCAGATTTCGCTTCGAATTCGTCATTTACTTTTTTAGCTTTTGATAGTTCGTTAGATACTTGCGATTCTTTGTCACGAACTCTCTTTTCAATTTCGGCTACTTTTTTGTCGCGTGCCAAAATTACTTGCTCATGCTCTGCTTTAAGTTCAATGAATTTTTCTTTTGCTTGCAGAATTTTATCTTTCTTGATGTTTTCAGCCTCTAAGTTGGCATCCTTTAAAATCGATGCTGCTTCTTTTTTGGAGTTCTTAATGAGATTAGAAATATTGCTTTTCTCAATTAATTTTGCAATAGCAAATCCTGCTGCAATTCCAAGTATTCCTGAGGTGATAATCGTTATTATGTTGTCCATGTTTATTAAAATTTATGTATAAAAAAAGCCTACATTAGTGGGATTGTATAAACTCGAAAAGACAAGTTTTGAGCTAACTCACTGTTCAAGTTTCCTCGCCGGGGCGTGGCATGCTATAGTAGTGACGATTCGCTCATCCTAAATTGTTAGTGTTGAGTTTACCAAATAAGAACTAATGTAGGCAGTATCTTAGTTTTTGTAAAGAACGTTTATTTGTCGAGATATTGATCGAGTTTAGCATTGATTTTTTTTAATCTCTCAATCGTTGCTTCACCATCAATGGCATTATCAATTTGTTTTTGTTCAGTTTGTGAGGCAAATTGCAGGGCACACATGGCCAAAACATCTTGCTTATCTCTCACGGCATAATTTTCTTCAAATTGCTTAATCATAGTATCAATTTTTTTGGAGGCGCTTCTCAAGCCTTCTTCCTGCGCCATATCTACATTTAGTGGATATACACGGTCTGCAATTGATATTTTTATTTTAAGCTTTTCGTCCATATTTTCTTTAATCTGATAGTTGTGCTATACAGTAATCAATTTCTCGAATTAATGAATTTATTTTAAGCTTTGTATCTCTTTTATTTTCGTCACTGCCTAATAATGAATGCGCCATTTTGAGTGTTTCATATTGTTTTTTCAAGGTTTCAATTTCTTGCGCTTGATTTTCAATAAGAGTAGCAGCTTTTACTAAATCATTTTTTAATTCCTGATTATTTTGTTCTAAACTTTTCGTTTTAGCAAAAAGTTTATCAACTTTATATTCAAGAATATCAATAATTTCTGCAATTACACTCATTATAGATTTAATTCATTACATAATCATACAAAGTTAGTATTCCTTTTTAATTTTCCAATATTTTATTTTTATTTTTCGGTAAAATTGATTAACTCTCTTTCCATCAGTTGTTTAGATTTTTTTGTATAAGGAGTGTTTTAAAATGTTTTTTTTACCTTAGCAAAAATTGCCGTTATGAAATTCATTTTAGTTTTTTTCTTGTGTTCGTGCTCTCTTTTGGCACAAACTGATTATCCAAAAGATTATTTCAGATCTCCACTCGACATTCCGTTGCAATTATCAGGGAATTTTGGTGAATTAAGGCCCAATCATTTCCATGCAGGTTTTGATATGAAAACCCAGCAGCGTGAGGGCTTGAAAGTATATGCTGTGGCAGATGGGTATGTATCACGGATTAAAATTTCAACTTTTGGAAACGGAAAAACCATTTATATCAACCATTCCAACGGATATACATCTGTTTACGGGCACTTGCAAAATGCAGTAGGTTCAATTCACGATATAATTACCAAAGCGCAATACAAGGAACAATCATTTGAAGTTGAACTTTTTTTTAAGCCTGATGAAGTTCCTGTAAAAAAAGGTGATGTAATTGCTTTATCTGGAAACACAGGAGCATCCGAAGGGCCGCACTTGCATTTTGAATTTCGAGATACCGCTAGCGAATTTGTAATTAATCCGCTTTTGTTCGGATATGATTCGTTATTGAAAGATACTAAAAAACCAACAATCTCTGGCTTGTATGTGTATCCTCTTGATGGAAATACTACGGTGAATTATGCCAAACGCCCGTTGCTCTTAAACGTTTCGTTACAAAAAGATGGTTCTTATCTTTCAGATAAAGTGATTGCAAATGGTGTAATTGGCTTTGGAATCACTGCGAACGATACCGATGACGTTTCATTTAATAATAATGGGGTTTATAAAGTACAGTCGTTTTTGAATGGAAAGCCAAATTTTGGATATGAATTTAACACCTACTCTTTCGAAGATATGCGATTCATCAATGCTTTGATCGATTATCCTCGGTACAAAACAACGCAGCAGCGAGTTCAAAAACTATTCATGAAAACGCCGTACAATTTGCGTTTTATTCAAACAGATGAAACCAAGGGTGTCTTGACAGTTTCTCCCAACCTCTCTTTGTTGTATCGAATTGAGGTTGCTGATTTTTTTGGCAATAAAAAATTGATTAACGTTCCTATTCAATACGATTTGACATCTACCAGAATTGCTAAAGAGGAAGTTAGCGGTCCTTATCGAGTTAAAGCCGCCAAGGATAGCAATTTTGAAATGGAAAATGCCTCGGTGTTTTTTCCAGCAGGAACATTTTACGACGATTTCAATTTGAATTTCAAGGTAAAAAACAATACGGTTACTGTTCATGATGATTCCGTGCCGGCACATTCCAATTTTACAATCACAATCAAGGATTCTACTTTAACGGCAGCACAGCGCGAAAAAATGTTCATTGGTCGTGTCGATGGAAAAAAAATAAGTTACAATTCAACTTATCGTAAAGATGATATTTTTCAAACTAAGGTAAAAGTATTAGGATCCTACGCTTTGGTTTCAGATACGGTAGCGCCTCGAATCAGTATGGCAATTCCTATTGAAGGCAAATGGATTAATCAACAAAAATCGTTACAGCTCACGATTGCTGATGATTTGTCGGGCATTAAATCGTACAACGGTTACCTTAACGGGAAATGGGTTTTGTTTGAATACGACAATAAAACGCGAAAAATAACCCATTTTTTCACCGAAGGATTAGTTGCTGATGGTGCCAATGAATTAAAAGTGGTTGTGGTGGATAATATGGGGAATTCAACTACCTTTGAAACGCGTTTTTTTAGAAACTCTAAACCTTAAAAGCATATCATTTGAACTCAATCAAACAGCTAATTGTCCTGTTTTTGGTCTTGCTAACTACATCAATAGCGGCGCAAACTGCCCGAATTAGAGGTGTTGTTTTAGATGCCAACCAAAAAGTGGTACCTAACGTAAACATCAGTTTTTTAGATAAAAGTACAGCTACCAATTCGAATGGTTTTTACGAACTTAAAGTTCCTGCCAATCAAAATGTTACGTTGGTTTTTACACACGTTTCTTTAAAAAAAATCACTGTTACTTTTTTTCTTGAAGCCAATGACCAAAGGGAGTTTAATCCCGTAATGAATGATCGTGAGGAGCAAATGACTGCCGTAGTAGTTAAGGCTAACAATCGAAAAGCAGTTCAGGGAATTACAAGTTTAGAGCCTGAAATATTACGAAAAATTCCTGGAGCGAATGCAGGTGTCGAAAATATTTTGAAATCGTTGCCTGGCGTGAATTCTAACAACGAATTAAGTACGCAATATTCCGTTCGTGGCGGGAATTTTGATGAAAATTTAGTGTACGTAAACGAAATCGAAGTGTACCGACCATTCTTGATTCGCTCAGGACAACAAGAAGGATTGAGTTTTGTTAATTCTGATTTAGTACAGAATATTGATTTTTCGGCGGGTGGTTTTCAAGCTAAATTTGGAGACAAACTGTCTTCTGTTTTAGATATAACGTATCGTAAACCAGTGGCATTTGGTGCAAGTATGGAAGCGAGTTTCCTCGGCGGAAGCCTTTCATTTGATGCCGTTTCTAAAAATAAAAAATGGTCGGCAGTAACAGGTCTTCGCTACCGAAACAACAGTCTTTTGGTCAATAGTCAAGAAACGCAAACCAATTTTACGCCTTCGTTTGCCGATATTCAAACTAATATCAATTACCAAGCTTCCGCAAAGTGGCAATGGAGCTTTCTCGGAACTATTTCGCAAAATAAATACAATTACCAACCGCTAACACGTCAGACCAATTTTGGAACCATTGATAATCCGATGGCGCTTACGGTGTTTTATGAAGGCCAAGAAAAAGACAAATACGATACCTATTTTGGTGCCATGAAATCGGTTTTTAATGTTTCGGACAATTTTACCTTAAAATTTATTGGATCGGTTTTTCATACGATAGAGCAGGAGTACTTTGATATTTTTGCACAATATCGCTTAGGTGAAGTAGATACGAATATAGGTTCTGAAACACTCGGTGAGGTTACTTTTTCTCGTGGTGTAGGTTCGCAGTTGAATCATGCGCGTAACGATTTGGATGCCTTAATAGTAAATACAGAAATCAAAGGTTTTTTGGATTGGAAAAAAAGCCAAATTGAATGGGGCGTAAAATACACACGCGAGTCGATCCGAGATAGAATTGTAGAATGGGAAGTGATTGATTCGGCTGGTTTTTCTCTGAATCCACCACGAATTGATTTGCCCAAAAATGACCAACCGTACACCTCGTATACCGGACCTTTGGTTCCTTTTCAAGAAGTTCGTGCTTTAAATTTTAACTCGATTAATCGTTTTTCTGGTTATGCGCAGTGGAGCTTAAAATCGAATATCGGAGCGCATACAGTTTGGTACAATGCCGGAGTGCGTGCTCATCAGTGGCAGGTGCAAGGTGCTGCTATAGACGGAAAATCGCAATTTACTGTGAGTCCGAGAGCGCAAATAGCACTCAAGCCCAACTGGGATGCCGATGTGGTGTTTCGATTTTCGGGTGGTTTGTACCATCAACCGCCTTTTTACAGGGAATTGCGAGCGACAAATGGAGCGGTGCAGCCTGATGTGAAAGCACAGCAATCAGTTCATTTGGTGTTAGCCAATGACTATAGTTTTACCATGTGGAACCGACCTTTTAAAATGGTTTCTGAATTGTATTATAAATCGTTGACTGATGTAAATACGTATACGATTGATAACGTTCGAATTCGATATGCAGCTAACAACAATGCAGTGGCTTACGCTCAAGGTGTAGATGTGCGTTTGAATGGTGAGTTTGTACCGGGAACCGAATCGTGGATTAGTTTTGGGTATTTAAAAACCGAGGAAAATAGCAATGACCGTGGATTTATTGCAAGGCCAACAGATCAACGCTTAAAATTTGCGATGCTTTTTCAAGATTATATGCCAAATATTCCGAGTGTGAAATTGTATTTGAATTTAGTATACAATACCGGATTACCTGGTGGAGCACCCTCGTACGCAGATCCTTTTTTGTACCAAAATAGATTGAATGACTACCGCAGAGCAGATATTGGTTTTTCTAAAGTTTTTATAGATGAAACCAATGCTGGAAAGGTAAAAGGCATATTTAAAGATTGTAAAGAACTGGCTTTAGGTTTAGAAATTTTTAATCTTTTTAATAACCAAAACGCAATTACAAACACTTGGGTGCGAGACGTATATTCTAAGAACCAATACGGTATTCCTAATTATATGACTACACGTGTTTTTAACATAAAGTTGACAGCAAGACTATGACAAATAAACAAAGAAAAAAGATTTTTTACGTTCCAGGAATGATTTCTTTAATTTTTATTCCTTTGTTATGTTTGGTTTATTTTTATAAAACGGATTCTTTTAATGTTTATGGAAGTTTAGTTTTTGTTGATTCAGATGAAGACTTTTTTTATGAATATAAAGTGCCGAGCCTACGTAAATATAAAAAATTTGATCTTAATGGAAGTTTGTCAAAAGAACAAAAGAGCTTAAATGAATTACAATTTTTTTTACGAGATTTAGTTAAAGAAAAGGATACAATAAATGGAGCAAAAGTTATTTTTGGTCCAAAAACTCATTACGATGTTTTTATAAGTGTTCTTGATATTTTGGCTGTAGAAAAAGTTTCTACTTCGGTTTTACATAATGATGATATTTATATTATAGGTTCTAATAATAAACCAAAGAGAGATAAAAATAAAATAACTGCAACACGGATGAATTGTGGTACATCTGAATTGATGAGGCAAGAATATTTGAGAAAGCAAGAGAATTTAAGAGTAGAAGAAAAACTTCAATATCAGATTTTATTCTTTAAAAGTCAATGGATTCTTTTTCTAGGTTATTTTGGTATCGTACTTATTAATATTTTGGTTTTAGTAAAGTTTAATAAAAATAAATAATTCAATTACCCTTTTTTTTAAAATGATTACATTTGAGTTTTAATACCATCAGCACATGAAAAAAATACAGATCACCTGTTTAGGAATTGCATTGCTATTTTTAGCAAGTTGTAAAGAGGATGCAGCAACACCAAAAGTAACTTACGATGCAGCTAATAAAGCAAAGTCAATTGTAAGGGCAGACTCAACCCAAATAGAAATAGCTGATTTACCTTGGCAAATGGAGGGGACTGATTATTTAATTCATCCTATTGCTGATTTGAGTATTCGTGATCGCGGCGTTAAAACCCGCTATGGTTCATCAAGTGTGAATGATTTGAGTTTTACGATTTCAAATTATGGCGAATATGAAATTACAGGTTTTTTACAAAATATTAAATTCCAAAAAATCGATTCAGACTCTATAACCAAATTAACTGACAAGCCGGTTTTAATTCAAACTGCAACGTATTTAAAAACGGTTGCAGATAGAACCAAAAATCAAATTATGGTGTACACCATGGTCGATATGGATACCAACAAAGATGGTAAATTAGAAACTAGCGATATTAAATCCTTGCATTTGAGTACTATCAGCGGGGAGCGTTTCACTAAAATTTCACCTGACTTCGAGGAATTAATAGATTGGAAACTTCTAGCCTCTCGCAATCGTTTGTATTTTAGAACGGTTGAGGACACTAATAAAAATGGTCAATTTGATAAAAATGATTTGGTTCATTATTATTATACTGATTTGACTGCGAAAGAGTGGAAGATCATTGCTTACGAGCCAATTTAGTTTTTTAATTTAAATCAAAATATCACTTTCTAAATCTGATTTTTCAATGGTAATAGCATAGCCCAATTGTTTTACCAATTGAATTACTAGGTTTTTGTACCAATTCTCAGATTTTGGGTGAATGTATATTTTTTCAATCAAAGTTGTCACCTCGACGTTTATTTTAAGTCCTTCGTTTAATTTGTTTTCACTTTCGCCAATATCAGTAATGATGCGTACTTCGCGCTCGTACTGAAAACTTTTTCTTTTGAACAAAAACGGGAAAAACGAATCATCAAACGGAATGTGTTCTTTTTTGTAATCGATGTAGTTGACTTCACCAATGAATTGCTTGTGGTCGCTTTCTAAATGCAGCGCTTTTTGTAATCTGCCCAAAGTAGACTGAATGGCAAGTCCCTCTGTGTTTTGAGTAAATATTTGCCACATTGCAAAAGATTCGTATTCATTAATGTGCCAGCTGCTAATAGCTACTTTTTCGCGATGCTTTTTGTAGTAATTTAAAAAATCAGGATTGTCTTGCGATAATTTTTTGATTTCCTCAAAAGTGGGTTCGCTAAAGGTACCTTCGTATTGATCCTCAAACTTATCTGAGCGCGACATGAATAGCTTCTTCGAAAGCAATAAATCCAGAAATTTAGATAAGTCTAGGTATTTCCAAACGACTGTGTTCGGATCTTGAGGAAGTTTAATCGAGGTGTTATTAACGTACATAGCTACAATTTATAGGAAATGCTTTTGTGTAAAGTTCACCAATTTTTTTCACTTATGATTTAAGAACTTGTTTTTTCAACGTTATTTTTTTTCATTTGCTAAGATTACTTGCATCGGATCTATTTTTGTGTTTTGAGCATAATTTGAAAATGAAAATCTCAAGAATAGTGTTAAAGCAAAAATTCTTTTCATCATTAAATTTTATTTAAGTTAGACTTTAATTTTTGGATGGATCTTGATATAAAAATACCGCCTATAATTCCGGGTAAACTCCAAGCTACCACATCAGGTAAAAAAGTATTGTTAACTACAATAAAAGCTGTAAAAGCTGCAATATAAGCGCCTGTCATACGGCCAATATGATTTTTTAAACCGTATAAAGGATCAGTTACTTTGCCAGTATAGGCTTTGTATTCTATGTAACACAATCTTAAACTGGCTGATCCAAATAATAGAAATACGATACCAAAAACTTGTTTAGCTAGTACATAACGAATCCCAATGTAGTAAAAAATGACTGAGCAGATTAACATGGCAATCGTTAGCAGTGCATCACCAAGTTGCGGTTTCTGACCCAAATTGGCTTTTTTTAATTGTATCATTCTGTAGCCCGAAATGGCCAAGTAAATCGTAAAAACACCCACGATAAAAAGAAATAAATTAGGATGTACATACGATAAGTAAAAAGCACACAATCCGGTGCTGACCATTGCTATGGTAAAAATCAGGCCAATTTTTTTATGAATTCGGTCGCCTTTTTTGCGAATTAAAACTATGGTGCCTAACAGTAAACCAGTAAATCCAGAAAGAATGTGAAGTATTAAAACAGTTTTGAATAGCATAACAGATTGTTTTAAATGAAAAAGGTTACGTAAATATATTGCTATCTTACGTAACCTTTAAAAAATGTATACTGAAATGTCTTACTTCAGTGCTGAGTTGTCGATTTTAATTACTCAAGCGATTGTAAACTAACTAGTTTATTGTAAACGCCTTGCAGTGCAATCAATTCTTCGTGGTTTCCTTGCTCTACAATTTTTCCTTTTTGCATCACGACAATGACATCTGCTTTTTGAATTGTGGATAATCTATGAGCAATAACAATTGAAGTTCTGTTTTGCATCATGTTCTCTAGCGCTACTTGAACGAATTTTTCGCTTTCGGTATCCAATGCTGAGGTTGCTTCATCCAAAATCATGATCGGTGGATTTTTCAAAACCGCACGAGCGATAGACAAACGTTGTTTTTGTCCTCCAGATAATTTATTTCCGCTGTCGCCAATGTTTGTGTGAATTCCTTTTGGTAAATCTTGAACAAACTCAAAGGCATTGGCAATTTTCAAAGCTTCAATGATTTCTTCGTCGGTAGCATTTGGTTTTCCTAATGAAATATTGGCTTTGATGGTATCATTAAATAAAATACTGTCTTGGGTTACCAATCCCATTAAACCACGCAATGATTGCAAATCAAGATCTTTGATGTCTATTCCATCAATTGAAATCGTGCCTTCGTTTACATCATAAAAACGAGTTAGTAAATTGGCAATGGTACTTTTACCACTTCCTGATTGTCCTACAAGTGCAACCGTTTGTCCTTTTTTTACTTGCAACGAAAAGTTCTTTAGCACTTTTTCGTCTTCGTACTTAAAGTTGATGTTTGAAATGTTAATATCCGATTCAAATGCGTCTTTTTGAATAGCATTTTCTTTGGATGTGATTTCGTTTTCTACATCTAAAACCTCAAATACACGTTCAGCAGCTGCCAATCCGTTTTTCACAGAATAAGTTGCTTTTGAAATGGCTTTTGCAGGAGTTAAAATATTAAAAGCTAGTGTTAAATACACAATAAACGAAGCGCCGTCAAGCGTTTTGTCATTCAAAACCAAAAGACCTCCGTAAAAAAGTAAAATAGCAATTGTGGTTACTCCAAGAAATTCGCTCAATGGTGTAGCCAAGTTGTTGCGGCTTCCGATGCTGTTAGTTAAGTTCAATAATCTTGTTACAGACTCGTTAAAGGTACCTTTAAATGAAGGTTCAGCATTATAACTTTTTATGACTTTTAAGCCTCCTAATGTTTCTTCAACTACAGAGATTAAAGACCCACTTTCTTTTTGTGCTTCTCTCGATTGGCTTCTTAAATTTTTAGCCAATTTAGAAATGATGTAACCCGAAATAGGCATGAAAATAAGGACGAATAATGTTAATTTGGTACTTATGGCAAACATCATTCCCAATGCAAAAACAATAGTCAAAGGTTCTTTTACTACCAATTCTAAAATAGAGAAAAAGGAGTTTTGAACTTCGTTGACATCACCCAGCATGCGCGCCATCATATCGCCTTTTCTTTTTTCAGAATAATAGGAGATAGGCAATTCAATAATTTTGGCATACATCGAGCGTCTCAAATCCTTCAATACACCGTTTTTTAAGTGCATGATGTGATAGGAAGCCAAGTAGTTGAATAAATTCTTAATGAAAAATGTAGTGATAACCATCGCTACCACAAACAACAATACTACTTCAGTACTTTCATTATCTGATAAAGAGGAAATTTTAAAGTTGATATATTCGGTTACATAATCCTTTAAGTTACCAATTCCTGTGTAAACAGGCTCCTTGTAAACTTTCTCAGTTTTACCAAAAAGTACCTGTAAAACAGGAAACAAAGTCAACATAGATATTGTACTAAACAAAGCATACAAAATGTTGTATATAATGTTCCATACAATATGTGATTGATAGGGTTTTGTAAAAGGTATTAATTTTTTTATGTTCTGATCCATTAGTTCAATTGCATTGCAGTAATAATATTGGCGATTTTTTGGTCCAGAATTGCTTCTACTTCCTCAAAATCTTCAACAGCATCGAGTGTAGTATTTACACTGATATAAAATTTAATCTTTGGTTCGGTACCGCTTGGTCTAGCACATATTTTAGAACCGTCTTCGGTATAGTAAATCAATACATTCGATTTTGGAATCGTCATTTCAGATACGCTACCGTCTAAAAGGTTTTTAGCTGTACTTGATTGGTAATCTTCTACCATAATCACTCTTTCGCCGTTGATTTCTTTCAAAGGATTTTCACGCAAGTCAATCATCATTTGTGTGATTTCTTGTAATCCTTCCATTCCTTTTTTAGTAATTGAGACCAAGTGTTCTTTGTAAAAACCGTTGTCTACATACAATTTAACTAGTTCTTGGTATACAGTACTTCCATTGGCTTTTGCTTGAGCTGCCATTTCGCAAACCAAAAGGGTTGCCGCAACAGCATCTTTATCGCGTACAGCATCGCCCACCATGTAACCAAAACTCTCTTCGCCACCACCAATGAACTCTAGTTCTGGGAAGTCTTTGATCATTTTGGCAATCCATTTAAAACCAGTCAAACCAACTTTGCATTCTACGCCATAATTAGTAGCTAGCTCCATCATCATAGGAGTCGATACAATCGTAGAACCAATAAATTGTTTGTCGTTAATTTTTCCGGCTTTTTTCCATTGCTCTAGTAAAAAGGCTGTCATCAAAACCATAGTTTGATTTCCGTTCAACAATACCATTTTACCCTCGTTATTACGAACTGCAACTCCTAATCTGTCACAATCTGGATCAGTACCCACAACGATATCGGCATTAGTTTTATCTGCCAACGCCAATGCCATAGTCAATGCTTCTGGCTCTTCAGGATTTGGCGATTTTACTGTTGGGAAATCACCATTTGGCACGCGTTGCTCCTCAACAATGTGCACTTGGGTGTAGCCCGCTTGCGCTAAAGTATCTGGAACAAGTTTTATCGAAGTACCGTGTAAAGAGGTAAATACAATATTCAAGTCTTTTTTGGCCTCAGCCGAAGTACCAAAACTAGCATTCTCAATAGTTGATTTTATAAAAGCAGCATCAATTTCAGTATCTACGTAATGAATCAAATCTTCATTTGCTGCAAATTTGATTTGATCGTAAGTCAAGTTTTCAATTACCTCAATAATTCCTTTGTCTTCTGGTGGTACAATTTGTCCACCATCTTGCCAATATACTTTGTATCCGTTGTATTCTGGTGGGTTGTGCGATGCAGTAAGTACAATTCCACATTGGCATCCCAAATGCTTTACTGCAAAGGATAATTCTGGTGTTGGTCTAAGTTCAGAGAACAAGTAAACTTCAATTCCATTAGCCGAAAAAACATCAGCAACTACTTTTGCCAGCGTATCACTATCATGACGGCAATCATAAGCAATAACTGCTTTTAAAGGTTGGTTCGGGAAAGTAGTTTTCAAGTAATCAGATAATCCTTGCGTGCTTTTTCCTAATGTATATTTGTTGATTCGGTTATTTCCCACACCCATTACCCCGCGCATTCCACCGGTTCCAAATTCTAAATTTTTATAGAAACTTTCCTCTAAATCCTTCGGTGATGAGGTCATTAATTCTATAATTGCTTCTTGTGTGGCTTGGTCAAACGTTGGTGTCAACCATTCATTGACCGCATCTAAAATGTTTTGTTTAATTTCCATTTGATGTGTTTTTTATTTTTTCTAGGAGCTATTTCCTGCTATTCGTTACAATCTTTTATTCGCCGCGGCGCATAAAAGGATTTCCACTGCTATCAGGGCTAGGGTTTGTCCCGTTGCATGTCGTTTTTGCTTAAAACTACAAATTTACACTACTCGCAACCTTGTAGCGCTCTTCATTATTTTTCGTTCTCAAAATGATTTCTCCCAGAAATCCAGCTAGAAATAATTGTGTTCCCAAAACCATCGTAGTCAAAGCAATATAAAACCAAGGATTGTTGGTCACCAAGCTATAGCGCATGTCGTTATACATATAATATAATTTCGAAAACCCAATATATCCTGCAAGCATAAATCCTATGATAAACATCAAAGATCCCATCGCGCCAAAAAGGTGCATTGGTCTTTTGCCAAAGCGAGACAAAAACCAAATGGTAATCAAATCTAAGAATCCGTTAATAAAACGTTCCATCCCAAATTTAGTTTCACCATATTTTCGGGCTTGATGTTGCACTACTTTTTCACCAATTTTGCCAAAACCTGCATTCTTAGCCAATACCGGAATGTAACGGTGCATTTCGCCAGAAACTTCAATATTCTTAACAACAATATTTTTGTACGCTTTCAAGCCGCAATTGAAATCATTCAATTCTACGCCTGATGTTTTTCGTGCTGCCCAATTAAATAGTTTCGAGGGTAAATTCTTAGCCACAACAGAGTCGTAGCGTTTCTTTTTCCAACCCGAAACCAAATCGTATTTTCCATTGGTAATCATGTCATACAATCCCGGAATTTCTTCAGGGCTGTCTTGCAAATCAGCATCCATGGTAATAATAACATCTCCTTGAGCTTTTGCAAAACCGGCGTGTAAGGCCTGCGATTTTCCAAAGTTTTTCATAAAACGAACGCCTTTTACATGAGGGTTTTCTTTGGAAAAGCCTTCAATTAGTCCCCAAGAATTATCGGTACTTCCATCATCTAAAAAAATGATTTCATACGAATAATTATGGGTTTGAACCACTTTGATAATCCATGTGTAGAGTTCGTGCAGGGATTCCTCTTCGTTTAAAAGCGGAATAAGTATAGATAAATTCATTAATTTTTATTCTTGTGTAGATTTGCTTTTGAAAATAGCAGCTAATAATAAACCAAATAGTGAGCTAAAACCAATACTGAAAAGGGATCCTTTCAATAATTCAATAGGCGAGTACGGATCGTTTTCTCTCATTTTAGCAATAGCTTCATTAATTGCTGATGCTGGTGCGCCAAATTTTTGCATCATATTCATCGTGTATTTAATGATCAATTCATTAACGGCCTCCTTAGCAGATGGATCAATTACATTAAATAATAGTATATTGAATAGGACAGATATTAAAATTCCAACTACGATGGCAATAAAATAAGTCGTAAAGGCTTGCTTAAAAGTGAAAACGCCATTTAATTCTTTTTTTGTTCTAACCAACAATACAATTCCTAAAACTAAATATGTTAAAATGCTGAGTACTCCTATCCACCATTCGGTAAACAAATTCAAGTCAATAGCATAGATTAGGGCAGTAATTAATGAAGAAACAACTCCAATTGCAACTCCAAATGTAATTCCGTTCTTTTTAACAATTTCGTTAGTCATTTTTGCTAGTTTTAAAATTAATCCACAAAGATAACAATTCCCAAAACATACAGCGCTAAAAAACGTTTTTTGGATTTGCGTAAAAAAAGTGAATCAAAGATTTGTTTATTGAAAATTAATTGTAAATTTGCACACTCAAAATAATAGTGTTAAACAAAAAGTTAGTAGGCGTTTATACCTTTTTTGTATTTGAAAAAGCTGCAAAACAAGGACTAACCAATCAATAAAAAAAGATTTACAAGATGAAAAAAGGAATTCACCCAGAAAATTACAGATTAGTTGCATTTAAAGACATGTCAAATGACGAAGTTTTTATCACTAAATCTACTGCAGATGCAAAAGAAACAATTACAGTTGACGGTGTTGAATACCCAGTTGTAAAAATGGAGATCTCTAGAACTTCTCACCCTTTTTACACAGGTAAATCTAAACTTATCGATACTGCAGGACGTATTGACAAGTTCAAAACTAAATACGCGAAACACGTTAAATAATTTTAACTGTTTACTTCATATCAAAGCCTCGCAATTTGCGGGGCTTTTTATTTGATATCAATTCTTGTAATGGTACTTTACACCAGTTCCTTCCCAATACTTTTATTTTCCCAAACCTTAATTCCCGTAATACCTTAATGGTTTAAAAAACATTACGAGTTTATCGACAATTCCTTCGTTGACCTTTTATTTTTATTGCTATTTAAAACTTTGTAACTTTGAACCTTCATAACATCTGAAAAGCTACACCATGAATTACATACTTTTTGACGGACCTGCCAGAAATGCACTTTTGCCTTTTACATTTACACGCCCTGTTGCTGATATTTTAATCGGAATTTTGACTATTCGTCAAAAATGGGAACTTTACTTAGGTTCAACCACAACGACTTTAACAGAAGAATATCTGTCGGAGAAATTCCCAATGGTTGAATTAGAGGAGAATGTAATGATCAACGCCTCGTTTCTTCCTAATCCAGTTTTGGCGGAAATAGTGAGTAATTTAGAACCAAATCAAGCTGTCTTTAAAGGCGATGAAGTCATCGCTTTTTATACCAATGACGAGCAAGAAGAAGTAGATTTTGACTCTTACGAAATTATCGAGTACAATGATGACTGCCTAACAGTGGCGCACACTTGGGATATTTTTGCTAAAAATGATGCTGCAATTCGTGCTGATTTTGAATTTCTAACAGAAGATAGAACGTCACAACCTATTCCTAAAAGTGTAAATGTGATTGCACCTGAAAACATTTTCATCGAAGAAGGTGCTAAACTAGAATATGTAACTTTAAATGCTGCTACTGGACCTATATATATTGGTAAAGATGCTGAAATCATGGAAGGTTCGGTAATCAGAGGTCCTTTTGCCTTGTGCGATCATGCGCAAGTAAAATTAGCTACCAAAATTTATGGTGCAACCACAGTTGGTCCGCATTCCCGTGTAGGTGGCGAGGTAAATAATTCGGTTTTGTTCGGATATTCGAACAAAGGGCATGATGGATTTTTAGGTAATTCAGTTCTTGGCGAATGGTGTAATATTGGTGCGGATAGTAACAATTCGAATCTTAAAAACAACTACGAAGAGGTGAAATTATGGAGTTATGAAACCGAAGGATTTGCAAAAACAGGACTGCAATTTTGCGGTTTGATGATGGGCGATCACAGTAAATGCGGAATCAATACGATGTTCAATACCGGAACCGTAGTGGGAGTGAGCGCTAATATTTTTGGAAGCGGTTTTCCTCGCAATTTTGTACCAAGTTTTTCTTGGGGTGGTGCATCTGGTTTTACAACATACATTACTAAAAAAGCTTTCGAAACAGCACGCTTGGTAATGAGTCGCCGTAATATGGAGTTTGACGAGCGTGAAGCGGCCATTTTAGAACATGTTTTTGAGGCAACTAAAAAGTGGAGAAAAGAATAAATGCTTCTTGTTTAAAAAAATAAAAAGCCATTAAAAAACCGCTAATTCGCAAATTTTAAATTCGTGAATTAGCGGTTTTTAGTTTTTGGCATAAAAAATTAATAATTGCTCAATTCCTTATTTAATCTATCTTTGCACCTTCAAAAAAACGGTTTCATAAAATATGGAATCCTTTACACTTTTGAACATTAAACTTTAAACTCAAATAATGATTACAGTAAACGATATTTCAGTGCAATTTGGTGGTACAACGCTTTTTAGTGATGTTTCTTTTGCCATTAATGAAAATGACAAAATCGCCCTTATGGGTAAAAATGGCGCGGGTAAATCTACCTTACTTAAAATTATTGCAGGGCAAAGTAAACCTTCAACTGGAAATATCTCCGCACCAAAAGAAGCTGTCGTGGCTTATTTGCCACAGCATTTGCTAACAACTGATGGTGCTACTGTGCTTGAAGAAGCTTCAAAAGCTTTTGGGGAAGTTTTTGCAATGAAAGCTGAAATTGACGAAATCAACGAACAATTAACCATTCGTACTGATTATGAAAGTGATGCATACATGAAGTTAATCGAGCGCGTTTCTGATTTGAGTGAGAAATTTTATGCCATCGAAGAGATAAATTATGAAGCTGAAGTAGAGAAAATTCTAACTGGTTTAGGGTTTGAGCGTACTGATTTTAATCGTCAAACTTCTGAGTTTTCAGGAGGTTGGAGAATGCGTATCGAGTTGGCTAAAATTCTTTTGAGAAAACCCGATTTGATTTTACTAGATGAGCCCACCAACCACATGGATATCGAAAGTATTCAATGGTTAGAAGACTTTTTGATTAATTCAGCTAAAGCGGTTGTGGTAATTTCGCACGATAGAGCATTTGTTGATAATATAACCAACCGTACTATTGAAGTAACAATGGGACGTATTTACGATTATAAAGCGAAGTATACTCATTACTTAGAGCTGCGCAAGGATCGTCGTATTCATCAGCAAAAAGCATACGATGAGCAACAGCGATTTATTGCAGACAATCAAGCTTTTATTGATAGATTTCGTGGTACTTTTTCTAAAACAGATGCCGTTCAATCGCGAGTTAAAATGTTAGAAAAATTAGTACTTGTAGAGGTTGACGAGGTTGATACTTCTGCCTTGCGTTTGAAATTTCCGCCTGCAGCGCGTTCGGGACAATATCCTGTGATTGTAAAAGAAATGTCGAAATCGTATGGCGATCATGTGGTTTTTAAAGATGCTAATTTGGTAATCGAAAGAGGTCAAAAAGTTGCCTTTGTAGGTAAAAATGGTGAAGGTAAATCGACGATGATCAAAGCCATTATGAAAGAAATTGGTATTGATTCAGGTAGTGTAGAAATTGGACACAATGCACAAATTGGTTATTTTGCTCAAAACCAAGCGGCTTTATTAGATGAAAATGCTACTATTTTCGAAACAATTGACGGCATTGCAGTAGGTGATGTGCGAACTCAAATCAAAAACATCTTAGGTGCGTTTATGTTTCACGGTGACGATGTGACCAAAAAAGTAAAAGTACTTTCAGGTGGAGAGAAAACGCGTTTGGCGATGATTAAATTGTTGCTTGAGCCAGTGAATTTATTAATTCTGGATGAACCTTCAAATCACTTAGATATGAAAACCAAAGACATTATCAAAGATGCCTTGCGTGATTTTGATGGTACTTTAATTTTGGTTTCGCACGATCGTGATTTCCTTGACGGATTGGCGACTAAAGTATTTGAATTTGGAAACAAACGTGTGGTAGAGCATTTTGAAGATATTACTGGATTCTTAGCCAATAAGAAAATGGAAAGTATGCGCGAAATAGACAAATAGAATAGCAATCAAAACAGTGCGGAAGTTGAAAAAAATATCGCAAGTGATTTACTGCTACTTCGCAAATTTTATTGATGATCTTTAATTATAAATAATTTTAAATCTGCGAATTTGCGGTGGAATATTTTAAAAAATAATAATAATAAACCGCAGATTCGCAAATTTTTAGTAATAATCTATAACTTTAAGTTGTTTTTTAAATCTGCGAATCTGCCGTGAAAAAAATCAAAGCAATTTTTTTTACAATCTAATTCCGGGAGGAAGTAATTCTTTGTATTGTGGGAATTTTTTAAAAAACTGCACAATTCGTGGTAAAATAGGAACTACTTTCCACTTTTTCTCGATGGCATTTTCTAAAATACTTTTTAAAAAATCATTCAAAAAATCTTCATCTTCAAATCCTTCTGGTTTGTGAATTTTGGTGAGAAAGATTTTCTTTTCCTGAAAAGAATACTCCACAGCGAGTAAACCTTGTGGGCCGTTGGTTTCAAATTGTCTCGAAAATGTATTGTCTTTAATTTCCATAAAAATAAGGAGGATTACTGCTGCATTGGTACTTCAATCAACAGTATTTTAGCTGTACTGTTAATTTTAATATCAATTGCAGTTGTTGCGGTTATTCCGATTGCATCTCTTGCTGTCAGAATTTGGTTGTTTATTTCAATTTCACCTTCTATTAAAAACAAGTAAACTCCGTTGTTAGGAATTTGAATCGGGTAGTTTACCGTGGTGTTTTCGTCAAAAATACCTAAGTTGAAAAACGTTTTTTGGTGCACCCAAAGCGCGTTCCCATCGTTGAGATCCTTTGGTGAGACTACATTTACGAAAGTGTTTTTGTGATGTTCTAGGTCAAATGATTTTTGGTCGTAACGCGGTGTTACTTCTTCTGTATCCGGAAAAACCCATAACTGTAACGTTTTAGCGCGTTCGGTTTTGCTGGCATTCATTTCAGAATGTTCCACTCCGCTACCGGCACTCATTACTTGTACTTCGCCAAAGCGAATAACGCCTTCGTTACCCATGCTGTCTTTGTGCATCAATCCACCTTCAAGCGGAATGGTGATGATTTCCATATTGGCATGACCGTGCGTACCAAAACCAGCTCCAGCTGCAATGGTGTCGTCATTTAGTACACGTAACATTCCAAATTGCACGCGTTCTGGATTGAAATAGTTACCAAACGAAAAAGAAAAATTAGCCTGAAGCCAGCCAAAATCAGCAGTACCTCTTGTATTTGCTTTATATAGTTGCGAAGTCATAATTTAATGGTAATATGTAATTGTAAAGAAGCGCTTATTCTGAAAAAAGAATTATTTTTAAACAAATTTCGGGATTAAATATCCGAATGATGTTATAAAATAGTTAAAACAATTATGGATAGAATTCCAGTTTATTTCATGCCTGGTTTAGCAGCAAGTACTGCTATTTTTGAACGTATTTCTTTGCCTGAATCGCAGTTTGAAATGCATTTGTTAGAATGGGAAATTCCGCTGCCCAATGAATCTCTACAGCAGTATGCGTCTCGAATGGCTGCTAAAATTACACACGTAAATCCAGTACTTGTTGGAGTTTCTTTTGGGGGAATCTTGGTTCAAGAAATGGAAAAGTTTATTACAACTCGTAAAGTAATCATTATTTCAAGTGTTCGCTGCAATAATCAGTTTCCGAGGCGATTAAAAATAGCCAAGGCGACAAAGGCATACAAGTTGTTACCCATGCGATTCATTGCAAATATAGATGCTTTAGCGCGGTTTTCGTTTGGTCATAAAATTAACGAACGCTTGCATTTGTACAAGAAATTTTTATCCGTTCGTGATGTGGGATACCTAACTTGGGCCGTAGAACAAGTTGTGCTGTGGGATCGGGTGGCAATTGATGATAAAGTAATTCACATTCATGGCGATCAAGATGACGTTTTTCCGATTCAATACATTAATAAATGTATCGTTGTAAAAGGCGGAACACACATCATGATTTTAAATAAATACAAATGGCTCAATGAGCATTTGCCTGCATTAATTTTAGGAACATCTGAATTGAAAGTATAACAGAAAGGGTCAAAAATAAATTTGACCCTTTCTGTTATATAAAATTGAAGCAATTAAATCTTTTTCATTTGTTCTTTCATCATTGCAATTTGCTCTTTGAGCATGTTTTGCTTGTCTAATTTTTTAGCTTCGTTCAAAAGAGCAGTCGCTTCTAATTTACGACGACGTGTCATCGCTACACCTGCCAGATTCAATTTGGCAACAGCCAAATCCATATCCATTGATAAACCTAATTCAATTGCTTTTTTGAAATATTTTTCGGCTTGATTGATATTGGTTTGCGCCAGCATGATTCCGTGTAGGTAGTTAAAATATCCTTGTTGTTTTTGAATCAAAGCAGTTTCAGGATTTTTAATATGCGACAACCATTTTTTGGCTCCTTCAAAATCTTGTTTTCTCAGTTTTAAGAAAGCGAGTAAAATAAATTCATTTCTAAAGTATAAAAATATTGGAATGGCACTTAATACTAATAGGAAAATTCCGTTACCAATATTACTCTCAGTAAATTGCCAAATGCCAGCGGCAATAATAAGTCCGGCAATAATAAATTTGATATTTTTGTGAAACATAGCGTGTTTAATTTAAGAGCACAAATATAGTAAAAGGAATTGAAAATATTTTTACAAAACTACTTGTGAGGAAAAAAAGTCTTTGTATATTTGCACTCGGTTTTCGAACAACCACTATTGAGAATTAAATAGACATATAAATAAGTTTTTAAAGATACAAAGCAATGAGCAAAAGAACGTTTCAACCATCGAAAAGAAAAAGAAGAAATAAGCACGGATTTATGGACAGAATGGCTTCTGCTAATGGAAGAAAAGTTCTTGCGCGTAGAAGAGCTAAAGGAAGACATAAATTGACTGTTTCTAGCGAACCAAGACACAAAAAATAATGTTTGAATAAACATATTTAAGGCGTTACTTTTTTTAGTATCGCCTTTTTTTATACCTTTTCGGTAAAAAAATCACTGCAAATCGACCCAAAAGTCTTCCTTTCAGTACCTTTACATTTACACATAACTACACAACACACTACAACATGCCTAAAGACACATCAATAAAATCGGTTTTAATAATAGGTTCAGGTCCTATTGTAATTGGTCAAGCTTGCGAATTTGATTACGCAGGTTCGCAATCAGCACGCTCTATTCGTGAAGAAGGAATCGAGGTAATCTTGATCAACTCCAATCCGGCTACCATTATGACCGATCCTTCTATGGCCGATCATATTTACCTAAAACCACTTACTACCAAATCGATTATCGAAATCCTAAAAGCGCATCCGCAAATTGATGCTGTTTTACCAACTATGGGCGGACAAACCGCTTTGAACTTGTGTTTGGAAGCTGAGGAGAAAGGAATTTGGAAAGATTTTGATGTGAAATTAATTGGCGTTGACGTTAATGCCATCAACATTACCGAAGACAGAGACCAATTTAAAGCATTACTTAAAAAAATAAATGTACCAACTGCTCCAGCCGAAATTTGTACTTCGTACCTACGTGGTAAAGAGATTGCGCAAGAATTTGGTTTTCCGCTGGTAATTCGTCCTTCGTTTACTTTAGGAGGAACAGGAGCTGCAATTGTGTACAAAAAAGAAGATTTTGACGAACTCTTAACTCGCGGTTTAGAGGCGTCTCCAATTCATGAGGTGCTTATTGATAAAGCTTTGATGGGTTGGAAAGAGTACGAATTAGAATTGCTTCGAGACAAAAACGACAACGTAGTTATTATTTGTTCTATCGAAAATATGGATCCAATGGGGATTCACACAGGAGATTCGATTACGGTAGCGCCAGCAATGACCTTATCGGATACGACTTTCCAGAAAATGCGTGACTATGCCATCTTAATGATGCGTTCTATTGGTAACTTCGCCGGAGGTTGTAACGTTCAGTTTGCCGTTTCACCAGATGAAAAAGAAGACATTGTGGCCATCGAGATTAATCCTCGTGTGTCGCGCTCTTCAGCATTGGCATCAAAAGCTACAGGTTATCCTATTGCCAAAATTGCTTCAAAATTGGCTTTGGGTTACAATTTAGATGAGTTACAAAATCAAATTACCAAGTCAACTTCGGCTTTGTTCGAACCGACTTTGGATTATGTGATTGTTAAAATTCCGCGTTGGAACTTTGATAAATTTGAAGGAGCTGATAGAACTTTAGGGCTGCAAATGAAATCGGTTGGTGAGGTTATGGGAATTGGGCGCTCGTTTCAAGAGGCCTTACACAAAGCCACACAATCATTAGAAATTAAAAGAAACGGATTGGGTGCCGACGGAAAAGGCTACACCAATTACGAACAAATTATAGAGAAATTAACCTATGCCAGCTGGGATCGTGTGTTTGTTATTTACGATGCCATTGCGCTTGGAATTCCGTTGAGTAGAATTCACGAAATCACCAAAATTGACATGTGGTTCTTGAAACAATACGAGGAATTATTTACACTCGAGAAAGAAATTGCCAAATACACCATCGCTACTTTGCCAAGAGAGTTGTTGCTTGAAGCCAAACAAAAAGGCTTTGCCGACAGACAAATTGCGCACATGATGGGTTGCTTAGAAAGTGAAGTACACAGTCTACGTACCGAACAAAACATCAATCGTGTGTTTAAATTGGTTGATACTTGTGCGGCCGAATTTAAAGCAAAAACACCATATTACTATTCAACTTTTGAAGCTGAAATCGAAAAAGCAGATGGTACGCGATACGTTGACAACGAAAGTATAGTTACCGACAAAAAGAAAATCATTGTGTTGGGCTCTGGGCCAAATAGAATTGGTCAAGGAATCGAATTTGATTACTCTTGCGTGCACGGGGTTTTGGCTGCCAAAGAATGTGGCTACGAGACAATCATGATCAATTGTAACCCTGAAACGGTTTCGACTGACTTTGATACGGCCGATAAATTGTACTTTGAGCCAGTATTTTGGGAACATATTTACGACATCATCCAGCACGAAAAACCAGAAGGTGTTATTGTGCAGTTGGGCGGACAAACCGCTTTGAAACTGGCTGAAAAGTTATCTAAATACGGAATCAAAATTATAGGAACTAGTTTTGATGCACTTGATTTAGCCGAAGACCGCGGTCGTTTTTCTGATTTGTTAACCGAATTAGAAATTCCGTTCCCGCAGTTTGGTATTGCGGAAACAGCTGATGAAGCGGCTGCCTTGGCTGATCAATTGGATTTCCCATTGTTAATTCGTCCTTCGTATGTGTTGGGTGGTCAGGGAATGAAAATTGTAATCAACAAACAAGAATTAGAAGAGCACGTAATCAATTTATTAAAAACCATTCCGGGTAATAAATTGCTTTTAGATCACTATTTAGATGGTGCTATCGAAGCCGAAGCCGATGCCATTTGCGATGGCGAAAATGTTTACATCATTGGTATCATGGAGCACATTGAGCCTTGTGGCGTGCACTCTGGCGATAGTAATGCGACCTTACCACCATTTAACTTGGGTGAGTTTGTAATGCAACAAATAAAAGACCACACTAAAAAAATTGCCTTGGCACTCAAAACAGTTGGTTTGATTAACATTCAGTTTGCCATCAAGAACGATACCGTGTATATTATTGAGGCCAACCCGCGTGCGTCACGTACAGTGCCGTTTATTGCCAAAGCTTACGGCGAACCGTATGTAAACTACGCCACGAAAGTAATGCTAGGACACAATAAAGTAACTGATTTCGACTTTAATCCACAATTAAAAGGATTTGCCATAAAGCAGCCGGTGTTCTCGTTCAGTAAGTTTCACAATGTAAATAAAGCGTTAGGACCTGAAATGAAATCAACTGGTGAAAGCATCTTGTTTATTGATGACCTAAAAGACGATCAGTTCTACGAATTGTACTCTCGCAGGAAAATGTATTTAAGTAAATAAAACCTAACATCGTTGTATATAAAAAGCTCCGTTTGGGGCTTTTTTTGTTGTGAGGAATTTGAAATTATTTTATCCAATTGACATTTTTGCGGATTCTTTCCACAAATAGTTGGGTAAAGGTTCATTAAGTTCCCATTTTATACTCATCGGTTTTGAGCCTTCTGTTTCTCTGAAATTTGCTTCACCGATAAAAACATAACCAAGCGTATTTCCGTTTTCGTCATTAGCTTTTTCTCGAACAAAAAGAAGTATTTTTTTATTCAATTTACCATGATTTATGTATGATCGGCCTTTGCCAGTCTCTGGACCATAAGCATTGTGTGATTGCCAATGAAATAATGTTTCACTAATTGCATAATCATCATACATCGTTGTTGGAGAAAAATTTTCCTCTGATTTAATTAAATTGATAAAGAGAATTTCAGTGTTTAATCTTTTATTTTCAGCGGCTCCTTCTCGGTTTGAAGATTTTTTGTCAAATGTACTAAGTCCAAAAGCGACCAAGATTTGATCTCTTGTGTATCTAGCATGTAACTTTAATGGTTGCTCGTAAGGAAGTTTAATGTCAATTTCTTTAAATCCAATTTTATCAATTAAAATCTCTAATACTTCAATTATTTCATTGACTAGTATTTTATTTTTCCCAATTTGCTTTATACTTTGCTCTAAAGAATCAAAACCACCTGCACTTTGCCATACATCATAATGTAGCATAAGTAACATGATTTTTTCATTTTCATTAAAATCATTGATGTCAATATTAAAACCACTTTTTGCAATGTTCAAAATGAAATTGAAATAACTGGTGGAATTTGTAGACAACCATTTTTTTCCGATAGCTGAATAAATTTGTTTTTCATTTTTTGATTCAAAATCATCTATTACACCTGCTTTTTGACATAATCTTGACCAACTATCTTTTTTATAAATTGTTTCAATTGATAAATGATTCAAACTAATAAAGTTTTCTAAAGATAATGGTAACGTCGTTTGATGTTGAAAATTTCTGATCTTTGCAATCAGTTGATTTACATTTAAGGATGTTGCTTTCTTGATATTTTCAAGAATAGTTTCTTTTGCTTTCTTTTCTAAAATAACAGAACAACCCAATGGTAAATACGGAAAATCATCTTCTATTTCCTTTTGCACAGATGTAGTAGTTTTTCCAATCAATGCTCTAAATTTACTTTCAAAATCATATTCAGGCCTTGAATTTCCAACAAAATCTAAAACGGTTAAACAATCTTTTCCTTCAGCTAAACGTAAACCACGTCCCAATTGTTGAAGAAAAACTGTCAAACTTTCTGTTGGTCTTAAAAACAAAACTGTATCAATTTCGGGTATATCAACACCTTCGTTGAAAATATCTACGACAAATAAATAATTGAATTCTTTTTTCTTGAATTGAGCTCTAATTCTTTCTCTATCAGTTGAATTTTTGCGTGTCAAACATTCCGCTTTTAAACCTGCTAAATTGAACTTTTCTGTCATAAAAACTGCATGTTCAACAGTTACACAAAATCCAATCGCTCGCACATCGTTTATGTCATTTGTATACTTTTCAAGATTTGAAATTATTTGACCAACACGCACATCATTTTTTGTATATAAACTCGTCAATTCACTTGCAACGTACTTTCCTTTTTCCCACTTTACATTAGTTAAGTCAATACTATCTGTAATTCCAAAATATTGGAACGGACTTAACAATTTCTTATTTAAAGCTTCGGGAAGTCTAATTTCAGCAGCAATACGATTACAGAAATCCTCTAAAATATCTTCTCCATCCATTCTTTCAGGAGTTGCTGTTAATCCAAGTAGAATTTTTGGTTGAAAATAATTTAAAAATGGTCTATAGCTTGATGCTGGTCCATGATGAGCTTCATCTAAAATTATAAAATCATAATAATCAGGTGAAAGTTTGATGTCTTTGATTCTGTTATTAAGAGTTTGAACCGAAGCAAAAACATATTCATTTGAATTTGGTTCTATTCCATCAACCCATAAATCGCCGAAATTATTGTCTTTTAGAATTCCTTGAAAAGTTGCTTTTGCTTGTTGTAAAATTTCTTTTCTATGAGCGACAAAAAGTAACTTTGATGATTGATTATTATTTCTAAAATTTTTATAATCAAAAGCAGAAATAACAGTTTTTCCAGTTCCTGTTGCGGCAACTAAAAGATTTCTAAATCTATTATGAACTAATCTTTCAACTTCTAATTTTTCAAGGATTTCACTCTGATAATGAAATGGTTTTAAATCAAAATAAGATGTTGTAAAAGTGTATTCTTTAGAAAATTTTCCTTGTTTTAAAGCTTCAACTAACTTTACAGAATGAATATTTTTATCATATAATTCAAATTCAGAATTTTGCCAATATGCTTCGAATGTTTTCTTGAATTTATCAATAATATGACCAACTTCTTTGGTTGTTATTTTTAAATTCCATTCTAATCCATCTGTTAATGCAGAACGAGAAAAATTTGAAGAGCCAATATATCCTGTGTGGAAACCTGTTTTTCTTTGAAATAAATAGGCTTTTGCATGTAATCTTTCATTTCCTGTATTATAAGAAACTTTGACTTCAGTATTTTTTAAAGAAGATAAAAACTCAACTGCTTTCGCATCAGTTGCACCAATATATGTTGTTGTAATTACTCTAAGTTTTCCGCCTCGTTCGGTAAATTCTCTCAGTTCACGTTCCAGAATTCTAATTCCTTTCCATTTGATAAAAGAAACCAACAAATCAATTTCATCTGATGATAAAATTTCTTTTCTTAATTCACTTTCTAATGTTGTTCCTGAATTTCCACCTGTAAAAAGTTCACTGTGAATTAATCTTGTGTAGGGTGTGATTTCTTTTAAATGTAAATCCAAATCTGTAAAATGACTATCAACTTTTGTAAAAACAGCTTTTAATATTTTCCCTTCTGTTTCAATTAAGTCATCTTCAAATTCTTCCTTTTTCAATTCTTCTTTCAAAAAAAGAATAATCTTATTGGCAATTTCAATTTGAGTTTCAAGAACATCTTCACCTTTAATTAAGTTAAAAGCTTGTTTTATAGTTCTACCAATATGCTGCGATAATAATTGTGCTGCTTCTGCTCTGTCAATCGAGGTTTTTTTAACTTGAAAAGTATCTTTATCTAGTTCGTTTAATTTATAGTTGATAAGTTTGGTTACTAATTCTTCGTACAATCCTTGGTTCATAATTCAAGTTTTAAAAATTCTTCAACGATAGGTAAATCCGCTTCTGCCCAATCTAAGTTTAATAGTTCAGCTTTATCTAATAACTTATAATCTTTATGTTCGGATAAAATGATTTCTCCAGAAACATAATTGGCTATAAAAGGAATCAAATTGATTTTAAAACTTCCGTAATCATAAACACTATTTGATAATTGTTTTAGCACTTCGATTTCAATATTAATTTCTTCTAATATTTCTCTTTTAATACAATCTGCTTCACTTTCATTTTCTTCTAGTTTACCACCCGGAAACTCCCATTTTAAAGGTAGTTTCATTTTTTCACTTCTTTGAGTAACAAGTATTTTATTTCCCAAAAATATCAATGCGCAAGTCACGTCTATGATGCTAATTTCTTTCATTTGATAATATTACAAAATCCAATCTTCAAAACTATACGGAAATCCACAAATTAGGAAATTTAACATAAAAAAAAGTGGAAACCTTCATTTCCACTTTCTTACTATTTCGCAATGCGCTTATTTCTTTTTGAGTTCTTGTTTAAAAAAAGCAATGGTTCGTTCCCAGGATAGGGTAGCGGCTTTTTCATCGTAACGCGGTGTGGTGTTGTTGTGAAAACCATGGTTCACACCTTCGTAAAAATGTGCTGTATGTGGTACCTTGTTTTTTTGTAAAATAGCTTCGTAGGCAGGCCAGCCTTCGTTCACGCGAGTGTCTAAGCTCGCGTATTGGGCCATAATAGGGGTTTTAATTAATTCTGCTTCAGCAGCAGTGGGTTGACCTCCGTAGTACGGTACGGCAGCTTGCAAAGTTGGAATTTTTACCGCCATCATATTGGCAATCCAACCTCCAAAACAAAAACCAACAACGCCTATGTGTCCGTTACAGTCCTTATGGGTTTTTAGGTAGTTGTAGGCTGCAATGAAATCTTCGAGCATTTCATCGCGAGTCCGTTTTTTTTGCAATTCGCGACCCGCATCATCGTTACCGGGATAACCGCCTAATGGCGACAAGGCATCTGGCGCTAGGGTGATAAAACCATCAAGCGCAGCTCGGCGCCCCACATCTTCAATATAAGGGTTGAGGCCACGGTTTTCGTGAACGACAATAATTCCCGGAAGTTTCTTTTTGCTAGCCACAGGTTGCGATAACAAACCTTTGATAGCGCCACCACCTTTGGGCGAATCGTAGGTGATGAAACCTGTTTTCAGTCGCGGATCATTGGGTGAAACTAGTAAAGTGTCAACATAATTGGGTGACATAAAACTCAGTAATGAGGGTAGGGTCAAGGTTCCCACCGCGAATAGGGATAGTTTTTCAACAAAGCCGCGACGGTCGATTTTGTTGTGTGCGTAATCGTCATAAAGGTCAAAAACCTCTTGGCTGATGTCTTCTTTGGTTATTTTGGTCATGTTTTTTTGAATTAGTTGGTACTAAGATACTAAAAAAGATTGTAGTAATTGGTTCTCGATACAATGGCCTTCCCGAAGTATCGGAAGTCCATCACTCGAACTGACGTGCCATTCAGCAGGCTAGTTTTTTGCAGTTCGTTAGTTCGAGTGCTTTGTTTGTAATGCAATGGAGAACAAAGTGTATCGAGAACCTTGTGAAACCAATTAATCATCTTCCTCGAATTAATAGTGCTACGTTGCCATAATAGTTTTATTTTTGAATTTTAAATCCAAGCAGAAATGAGCACAGCAGGGAAATCACAAGAAAATACAGGTTTTGGAACCAATGCCAGCAACTACGGCGGCCGATTCATCAATAAAGACGGCAGCGCCAATGTAGAAAAACGAGGCATGTTTTTACTGCGTCGTATTAGTTGGTACCACACCATGATTGCCATGCCGCAGTGGCGTTTTTTGTTGACGCTTTTGCTGTTTTACATGGGGATGAATTTCATTTTTGCGCTTTTGTATTTTTCTATAGGTATCGAACATTTAAATGGTATCGATCCTTCGGGCACCGAATTGGGTAAGTTTGGGCAAGCTTACTTTTTTAGTGCGCAAACTTTTACGACTGTGGGTTATGGGCACATCAGTCCTGTTGGTTTTTTGGCTAGTGCGCTTTCTGCCGCCGAGGCATTAATAGGTTTACTCAGTTTTGCTATTGCTACCGGATTGTTTTTTGGGCGTTTTAGTAAACCTACTGCTTTCATCAAATTTTCAGACAATGCCCTGATTGCGCCTTACCGCGAGGGAACGGCTTTAATGCTGCGATTGACTCCTTTTAAAAACACCGACTTGACCGATGCTTTCGCAAGAATTACGATGCGTAGGAGTGACAACGAAAACGGCGCCATGACCAATCGCTTTTTTGCTTTAGATTTAGAACTCGATCGCATAAATGTACTTAGTTTGAGTTGGACACTCGTGCACCCTATAACACCTGAAAGTCCGTTGTATGGTCTTTCAGCTGAAGATTTCGCTTCCATCAACGGAGAGTTTATCGTGCACTTGACTGCTTTTGACGATATGTTTAGCAACACAGTGGCTACACGAACGTCTTATACTTTTGATGAAGTAGTTTATGGTGCTAAATTCGATTCGATGTACACCCGAAATGAATCAAACTCCAAGACAATCTTACACTTAGATTTGTTAAACAGTTATCAAAAAGTCGATTTTAAAGAAAAATAGCGTTTTTACAACGGTTTAGGTCGTTTTATATCTAAATTTATTTTACATTTGTTCAATAAATTTTCAGAAACGATGAACAATGTAAAAAATGTATTCAGTATCAAGGATCTTGAAAACCTTTCAGGAATCAAAGCGCATACGATACGAATTTGGGAAAAACGCTACGATATACTGCAGCCCATGCGTACCGATACTAACATTCGTTTGTATGATTTGCCGAGTTTGCAAAAGCTGTTAAATATCACATTGCTACACGATTACGGTTATAAAATATCTAAAATCGCGACCTATCCACAGGAGAAAATCCCATCTTTGGTTCGTGAGATTATATCTAACAAAACAGCCAAAAGTCACGCCATAAGTGAGTTCAAAATGGCTATGATGAACTTTGATCAGGAACTTTTTTTTAATACCTACAATTGGTTAATCGCCGAAAAGTCGTTTAAAGAAATTTTCCATCAAGTATTCATTCCGTTAATGAACGAGTTGGGATTGTTATGGCAATCCGATACTATTACCCCAGCACACGAGCACTTTATCAGTTATTTGATCAAACAAAAATTGCTCATCAACACTGAGAAATTGCAAATTTTAAAACAAACCAAGACCGATAAAGTTTTTGTTTTGTCATTGCCAATGAATGAAATTCATGAATTGGGATTGATGTATTTAAATTACGAAGTACTTTTACACGGTTATAAAACCATCTATCTGGGCGAAAGCATGCCGATAGAAAACCTACGAGATCTTAAGAAACATTTTGACTCGATTGTATATGTATCTTACATGACGGTTCAACCTGAAAAAGGCATTCTAGACGAATACGTGCAGCAAATGTCTGATCAACTTTTAGATGATACTTCCGAACTTTGGCTTATTGGTCGAATGGTGGAACACATCGATAGAGAAAAGCTGGCCGAGCGCATTACTATTTTTAATTCTATCACGGAATTAGTAGATTGGATTTAAAAATAATTGTTTAAAGATTTTGTATATTTGCTAAACAAATGAAGAAAGTAAAAAATATTACCATTATAGGATCGGGTTTCTCTGCTTTAGCAGCTTCGGCTTATTTAGCTAAGAGCGGTCATCAAGTTACCGTTTATGAAAAAAATAGTGCTGTTGGCGGTCGCGCACGTCGACTAGTACGCGAAGGTTTTACCTTTGATATGGGACCAAGTTGGTATTGGATGCCTGATGTTTTTGAACGCTTTTTTGCTGATTTTGGCAAAAAAACAACCGATTATTATGAGCTAATAAAACTATCGCCTGCTTATCGCGTGTATTACGGAATTGATGATTTTATAGCAATTGCAGATAATCTTCCAGAAATTATATCGGCTTTTGAGGCCATCGAAACAGGAAGTGGAGCCAAATTGCAAGCTTTTATGGATCATGCTAAAAGCAATTATGATATCGCCATCAAGGATTTGGTCTATCGCCCAGGTGTTTCGCCACTTGAGTTAATTACTGTTGAAACAGCGTTAAAAGTAGGGGAGTTTTTCTCTAATATTAGCAAAGATGTACGCAAGAAATTCAAGAACGAACGTTTGATTCAAATTTTAGAATTTCCTGTTTTATTTCTCGGAGCAAAACCTTCGGACACGCCTTCGTTTTACAGCTTTATGAACTACGCCGATTTTGGTTTAGGAACTTGGCACCCTAAAACAGGTATGCACGATGTAGTGCGTGCCATGGAAAACTTGGCAACTGAACTTGGTGTTCAATTTGTAACCAATGCAAACATTGAAAAAATAATTGTCGAAAATAAAACAGCTGTAGCCATTCAAGTAAACGGAAAGATAATCGCTTCTGATTTGATTTTGAGCGGTGCCGATTACCATCATACCGAAACTTTACTCGATCAAGAGCACCGCGCTTATTCTGAAAAATATTGGGACTCGCGCGTGTTTGCGCCTTCGTCCTTGTTGTTTTATGTTGGTTTTGATAAAAAGTTAGATAACATTTCGCATCATGCTTTGTTTTTTGATGTTGATTTTTACCAACACGCGAAAGACATTTATGATGAGCCACAGTGGCCAAAAGAACCGCTTTTCTATGCCAACTTTCCATCGGTTACTGATGCAACTGCGGCTCCTGAAGGAATGGAATCTGGGTTTTTCCTTGTGCCATTAGCACCCGGAATCAATGATACCGAGGCATTGCGCGAAGAGTACTTCGAAAAAATTATCAGCCGTTTCGAAACTTTAACACAGCAAAGTGTCAAAAATAATATTATATTTAAAGAATCTTTTTGTAAAAATGATTTTGTGTCCGAGTACAACTCGTACAAGGGTAACGCTTACGGTATGGCCAATACCTTATTGCAAACCGCATTTTTAAGACCAAAACTAAAGAGCAAAAAAGTAAAGAATTTATATTTCACAGGACAATTAACCGTTCCTGGACCTGGAGTACCGCCTGCACTGATTTCTGGAAAATTAGTGTCGGAATTAATTAATAAGCAATTTTCAGAACAATAATATGAAGCAATTATTTGACGATGTCTCTTTTAAATGCAGTAAGTTAGTTACTAAAAATTACAGTACATCTTTCTCACTCGCGGTGTATATGTTGTCCCCAACAATTCGCGAGGCAATTTACAGCATTTACGGTTTTGTGCGTTTTGCTGACGAAATTGTCGACACTTTTCACGGTTTCGACAAAGAAACTCTAATCACCGAATTTGAAGACGAGTACTACAAAGCCTACGATCGTGGAATTAGTTTGAACCCGATTTTGAATTCGTTTCAACAAACAGTGAAAGAGAATAATATTGGTGACGATTTAATTCAGGCCTTCTTGCGAAGTATGAAATTAGATCTCATAAAATCCGATTATCACAGCAAAGAAGAGTACGATGCCTATATTTATGGCTCGGCCGATGTGGTAGGGCTTATGTGTCTTAAAGTTTTTGTGGCGGGTGACAATGCACGTTACGAGCAACTGAAAGATGAAGCCATGCGTTTGGGATCAGCTTTTCAAAAAGTAAACTTTTTACGTGATTTGAAAGATGATAACTTAGTACTCAACCGCAACTATTTCCCGGGTGTCGACTTGAATTCGTTCGATGAAAAGGCCAAAACAGCCATCATCAACGAAATCGAAGAAGATTTTAGAGTAGCCTACGAAGGTATTGTAAAACTACCAATGGAAGCTAAGTTTGGCGTATACACGGCGTATGTGTACTACCGCAAACTACTCAAAAAATTAGAAAACACACCTTGTCACGAAATAGGAAGCGCCCGTATTCGCGTTTCTAATTACACCAAAGCAGGTCTTTTGGCCAAATCTTTTGTATCGTACAAGCTAAAACTAGTTTAATTCATTCCTTTAATTTTCACTTAAATCTATAATAAAATGATCTTTTTTTTGATTTTTTTGGGTACTTTTCTGACCATGGAAGGCATAACTTGGTGCACACACAAATACGTGATGCACGGTTCTATGTGGTATTTCCACGCCGATCATCACCAACCTAAATATGCCAATATCTTTGAGCGCAACGACATCTTTTTTGTCATTTTTGCAGCGCCAAGCATCGCCTTATTTTACTACGGAGTCGAAGGCGGCTTGAATTACAAATTCTTTATCGGCCTTGGAATTATGTTTTACGGCTTGTGTTATTTCTTGATTCATGATGTGTTAATTCACCAGCGTTTCAAATGGTTTAAGCACACTAACAACAAGTACTTAATTGGTCTTCGTAAGGCACACAAAGTACACCACAAACACCTAGGTAAAGAGGATGGCGAATGTTTCGGAATGCTTTTCGTACCATTCAAATACTATAAAATGTAAAGTTTTTTGGGGCGTGACCCCGCTTTCACTAGCGTTACAGCGGGGTCGGGCAATCCGTTCCCGCTTTTTTTATCGCCCTAAAAAGGGCTCTCAAAAAGAGCTCCACTGCTGTCCCTCACGCGGATCGCTGCTAAATATCCTAAACAAAATACCATGAAAATATACAAACAAGAAACCGTGCAGCACATCAATGCAACGGTCGAGGAGTGTTGGGCTTTTTTTTCAAATCCAAAAAACCTTCAAAAAATAACACCTCAGGATATGGGATTCCAAATCACTGATTTTGATCAAAAATCAATGTATCCCGGACAAATTATTCAATATAAAGTCACGCCGCTTTTTGGAGTTACACTTTCTTGGATGACTTTAATTACTGCCGTGAAAGAGAACAGTTATTTCATCGATGAGCAAAAATTTGGTCCGTACAGTTTTTGGCATCACAAACATTTTTTTGAAGCCACTGCCACCGGAACCAAAATGACTGATGTGGTTCATTACGGTTTGCCGCTTGGTTTTATTGGTCGTATCATGAACACTTTGGTGGTAAAAAACAAATTGAAATCCATCTTTGAATACCGCGTTCAGAAAGTAGATGAACTTTTTAATTCGAAGTAATGAGCAAAGCAGCTGTTTCTATTTTTTGGTTTCGTCGTGATTTACGCCTTGAAGATAATGTAGGTTTGTATCAAGCCTTACAATCAGATTATCCGGTGCTTCCTATTTTTATTTTTGACGAGGCTATTTTGAGTAAACTCCCAAAAAACGATGCTCGAGTAGGTTTCATTCATGAAAATCTGCAGCAAATGCATGTCCAATTGCAAAAACATTCCAGTGGCTTGCGTGTTTGCCACGGAGCAATCAATAGTGTTTGGGAATCGCTATTGGATGAGTTCGATGTCAAAGAGGTTTTTTATAACAAAGATTACGAACCTTATGCACTGCAACGCGACGCACAAATTACAACTTTGCTGAAAGAGCGTGGAGTAAGCGTTTCTCCATTCAAAGACCAAGTTATTTTTGAGGAAAAAGAAATCGTTAAAGCGGATGGTTTGCCGTATACAGTGTACACGCCATTTAAAAACAAATGGTTAGAAAAGTATAAAACATTGGCGCCTGTTCAAGAGTGGGATACTGCAGCACATTTTAGCAAGTTGTACCAACATAAGGGAGAAATTTTAACGCTTTCCGCAATTAGTTTTGAACCAAGTCCAATAAAAGTAAAACCGCATAATTTAAAGTTTATAGTCAATTACCACGACACGCGCGATTTTCCAGCCATGGACAAAACTTCGTACTTATCGCCGCATCTGCGTTTCGGAACAGTAAGCGTACGCAAATTAGTAAATTGGGCTTTTCACAAAAATGATGTATTTTTAAGTGAGTTAATTTGGCGGGAATTCTTCATGCAAATTTTATTCAGCTTTCCGAAAGTGGCTAATAAAAATTTCAAGTCGGCTTATGACGGCATTCAATGGCGCAACAATGAAGACGATTTTAAACGTTGGTGCGAAGGAAAAACAGGCTATCCTATGGTTGATGCAGGCATGCGCCAGCTCAACGAAACGGGTTACATGCACAACCGCGTGCGTATGGTTGTGGCGAGTTTTTTATGCAAGCACTTGTTGATTGAATGGCAATGGGGCGAAGCGTATTTTGCTCAAAAACTGTTGGATTATGACATTTCAGCCAATGTCGGCAATTGGCAGTGGGCAGCAGGAACAGGTTGCGATGCCGCGCCTTATTTCAGAGTTTTTAATCCTGATATTCAGCAGAAAAAATTTGATGAAAAAGGAGCTTACATCCGCACTTGGATTAAAGAATTCAATTTAGGTTACGGAAAACCAATGGTGGAGCACGCCATGGCCCGCGATCGCGCTATTGCAACTTACAAAGCGGGGATTTTAAAATAAACCAAAATCATTTTTATAGCAAAAAATAAAGGCTCGGAATTCATTTCGAGCCTTTTTTGTTGCTGATCATTTTTGAAATTATTTGATATTGGAATTACCGAATTAATTTTTCGAGCATTCCCTTAAAGATGAATCCGTGAAATGGCAAAACGGAGTACCAATACAATTTGCCCCAAATGCCGCGCGGTCTAAACGTAGCCGATTGGTACAAGGTATTATTTATAATCTTAAACTCGAGCCAAGCTTCGCCAGGTAGTTTCATTTCGGCAAACAAAATCAATTTTCCTTCTTGTTTGTTAGCGTATAAAACTCGCCAAAAGTCCAGGGCATCGCCTGCATGTATGTCATGTCGGTTGGTGCGTCCGCGTCGAGAACCAACACCTCCGTACAGTTTGTCAATAAATCCGCGTAAATCCCAGAGCCAATCGCCATAATACCAACCCGTTTCGCCACCAATTGACCAAATGCGGCGTATGGTGAAATCACGATCAATAATCTCCATTTTGCGGCGATCGATATAACAATCTTTCTTCGGGACTTTTAAATAAGGCGACAGATTACGGTTGAAGCGACCACTTACTAACGAATCTTTCCAACTCGAAGCCACTTGATCTTCATCTACTTTGATCAATGCACGTGACAAACCTTGTTGATAGGTCATGGGTTGCACGCCCAATAAATCATTAATTCGATTATCCTGGCACACGACTTCTACTTTCATACTGCTTACTAATGCAGATGCCAAACGGTACGAAGTTGAGGTTACAAAATATAACCAATATGACGATAATTTGGGAGTCATCACCGGAACGGTATAAATGTATCGTTTTAAGTTTTTAGCTTTGGCAAACCCCAAAAGCATTTCTTTATAGGTGAGTACATCGGGTCCGCCGATATCAAAACTTTGGTGGTACGTCAATGGATTGCATAGAGATTTGTACAAAAAATCTAAAACATCAGGAATGGCAATGGGTTGGCAACGGGTGTTGAGCCATTTGGGAGTAATCATTATAGGTAATTTATTCACCAAATCCCGAATGATATCAAAGGAGGCACTGCCTGAGCCGACAATAATTCCGGCGCGTAGGGTAGTGGTTGCAAAATTGGCAGACCGTAAAATTTCTTCAACACGCAGTCGTGATGATAAATGTTTAGAGAGCGCACTGTCGTTTACAATTCCGCTTAAATAAATAACATGTTTTACTTGCGTGCTATTCAAATATTCGACAAAATTGTGTGCCGACAAGCTTTCTAAATCATCAAAATTAGATGCTGAACCAGACATCGAATGGATGAGGTAATACGCTGCATCAATATCTTTAGGAATGGCAATTAATGAATCTTCATCAAGAAAATCTACTTCAACTACTTGAACTTTATCTTGTAAATCGATAGGACAGTAAAATCGGTTTTTGTCCCGAACGCAGCACACTAACTCATGACCATTATTTACTAACATTGGCAAAAGTCGCTTGCCAATATATCCCGTAGCTCCTGTTAGTAAAATTTTCATAGCGCCTCTGTTTTAAACCAAAAGGCGCAACAATGGCAAAGATGACAATCTAAAATAGGAGAGTATGACTTTGTATTGTTGCGCCTTCGTGGCAATTATTAATGTTGGATTACCTACATAAAGTTAGCTTAATTTATTCGAAACTAGGCTAATAAATTCTTTTCTTGTTTTGTCTTTTGTAAAAGCACCTGTAAACGAAGAAGTTGTAGTAACCGAATTTTGTTTTTGGATGCCGCGCATTTGCATACACATGTGCTGTGCCTCGATTACTACGGCTACACCTAGCGGATTTAAAGCTTCTTGAATACAGTTTTTAATTTGGTCAGTTAAACGCTCTTGTACTTGCATTCTGCGAGCAAATGCATCAACCACGCGTGGTATTTTACTTAATCCTACAATTTTTCCGTTTGGGATGTAAGCCACGTGCGCTTTTCCAAAAAACGGTAACATGTGGTGCTCGCACATAGAGTACACTTCAATATCTTTTACAACGATCATCTGTTGGTGATCCTCAGTAAACATCGCTGATTTAAGTATTTCTAAAGGATCCAATCCGTACCCGTGAGTCAAATATTGCATGGCTTTGGCCACACGCTCTGGTGTTTTTTCAAGTCCTTCACGAGTCACATCTTCACCTAAATTGTCAATTATGGTTTTATAGTTGTCCGCTAATGCTGAAGTAATTTCGGTGTCGTATTGTTCGATTTTCTCGTAACTTTTCATTTCTTTGATCATGGGTTTCGGTTTTCTATATATGTAATTTTTATTGTATTAGATTTTAAAAGAGACAATGCCATAATCCATTTCAAAAATTTGTCCTGAAATAGATTTTGCTTGATCTGAGATTAAGAAATTGGCCATGTTGGCTACTTCTGTTGGTTTTAAATACCCTTTCATTGGGTGTCTTTCGATCATGTTTTCTTTCATACGATCGTTGCGCAAAATGCCTGCCGCAAGTGTAGTTTCGGTAATTGTTGGTGCAATAGCATTGATACGAATTACCGATGCCAATTCAGCACCTAGTGATTTTACTAAACCTTCAATTCCAGCTTTTGCTGTAGCGATACTAGCGTGAAACGGCATTCCGAGTTTTGCTGCTACCGTGCTAAAAAGTAAAATAGAAGGATTCGTTCCTTTGCGTAAAAGGGGTAAGTATTTTTGAATGGCTTTTACAGCGCCAATCACGTTGATTTCGAAATCGTTTCTGAAATCGTCAATGCTCAAACTGCCAATTGGTTTCAAGTTAATTGATCCCGGACAATAAATCAAGGTATCAACAGCTTCCAAATCAGGAAGTGCATTTTGCAAAACATCTACTGAAAAATGTTTTAAGTTGGGATGCGTGATTTCAGGTGCATTTCTGCTGATGTTGTACACTATATTTGACTCTAGTTGTTGCAACAAAATGGCACTGCCAATTCCTTTACTGCCACCAATGATTACGATGTTTTTCATGTGTTTTGTTCAATCAGTTATTAAATATGTTGCTGCTCTTGAGCTTATCGTTTGGAAATCTTATTGTTGTTTATTTGCCTTTGCATACTGCATTTAAAGCGACCTTCTCTGAACTCGCGCAGTTTTTCGTGTTTGGTTTTGCGCCCTTGTACACGCTCACGCCACATTCTGAAACTAGAGGGTTTCATTTCGGTACGCATCAAGTTAATCACTTCTTGTTCCTTAAGTCCAAATTGTCTCAGGATTGCATCAAAAGTAGTACGGTCTTCCCAGGCCATCTCTATGATTCTGTCTTTTTCAAGGTCGGTTAATTCTCTTTTTGTAGTCACGGTCAACGGTTTTTATATTCGTAAATGGTTTCTATAGTATTTTAGGCGTCTGAATCACCAATATCGGCCATGGTGTGCAGGCGTAGTATTCGGTTGCTCTCTTCCTTTACAAGCGGATTTTTTTTCATTTTCCATAAAAAGTCACTTGCAAACTTTCGGGTACGTTCCATATTGACAATGGGCTTTGGGTAATGCACACCAACTTCAAAATCATTAAATTTCTGATCCAAATAGGTCATTTTATTTGGTTCATGTACAAAGTTGGTTGGCAAATTGCTCAATTCAGGCACCCATTTTTTGATAAATTCCCCTTGCGGGTCGTGCGCATAACTGTTTTTAATTGGGTTGTAAATACGCAACATATTAATTCCTGTTTCGCCCGCTTGCATTTGCAATTGCGGAAAGTGAATGCCAGGTTCAAAATCTAAAAATTTTTGCGACAAATGCTGTGTGGCTTCTTGCCAAGGTTGCCATAAGTTATGGGTAAAAAACGATACCAACATGGCACGCATTCTAAAGTTTAAATAACCGGTTTCATTCAAGCAACGCATGCACGCATCAATTAACGGGAAACCTGTTTGACCCGTTTTCCAAGCTTCAATATAGTTTTCGTTCACTTTTTTCTGTAACGAATGAAAGCCTTTATTCACACTTTCAAACTCCATGATGTCTTCCATTTCAAATTTTTGAATGAAGTGTGCTTGCCATGTTAAACGCGATACAAATGAATCGATTTGCTTTGGATTGTTGCAATTCAATCGAAAGGTCGCTGCTTTTTGCAAAACTTGTCTCGAGGACAAGTTACCCCACGCAATGTACGGCGACAAACGACTGCAGCTTTTGCGAGCCAACGTTGGTTTAGAGATGTGCGCACTGTAATTGTGGTAGCGATCATTTAAAAAACTATTCATGTATTTCCAACCCATAGTTGATCCTCCTTTTTGGAAAATAGCATCCGGTAGGGTTTCTAAATCTTGAACTTCCAAAGAGGTTTCAAGAGCTGCAATCTCCTCTAGGTTGAGGTATTTTGATGGTGTAAAATCAAATTGGCATTGTGGTTGATTCATGTAATCTTCCCATTTTTGCACCCAATTGCTACGGTCCTTTAACGCTCTAAAAATGCCGTTATTTATATTTTCTGTCCAAGTGATAAAGTTGTTTTTGCAAAAGCGTTTGAATGCCTTGTCGCGCTCGTATGTAATGCGAAGCCCAGTTTCTTGATGTGAAAAAACAGCATTAATCTTATAGCTTTCTTCAAGAATGTTAAATACGTGAATCACCTCAGATGAAACGGCTAAAATTTTGGTATTGCAAGGGGCTAGCTGTTTATTCAGGTCAACGATAGATTGTTTGATAAAATTCCAATGTCTGCTGCTATAATGGGCGTCTTGCTCTAGCGATTTTTCAAAAACGTACAGCAACAAAGTAGGAATAGCAGTTCTTGTGGCGTTAAAAATCGCTTCGTTATCTTGCAAACGAAGGTCTCTTTTGAGCCATACTACATTAATCTTTGGTTTGTTGGTCGTCATGTTTTTTTAGAATAATTGTTGTTGTAACCACAAGTTTTGAAACTTTGATTGTCCATCGTAATTGCTTGCTTGCAATTTGATGTTGAATTTTCGGTTTCGAGGATCGTTGCCTACGCCAGATACGTACATCCAATTACCATAGTTAGAGTGTACGTCATAATCCAGCAACATGGCTTCAAAATAGGCAGCGCCAATGCGCCAATCCATCAACATTTCTTTGGCAAAATAAGAAGCTACGTTTTGTCGGCCGCGATTACTCATCCAGCCCGTTTGCTGCAATTCGATCATATTGGCATTCACAAAAGGCTCTTCGGTAGTACCGTTAATCCATTTGTTGATGGCGTATTTGTTGTTTTTCCATTCGTAATCGCGCTCTAAAATTCCTCCAATTTTAAAAATGGCACTACCATTTTGAAGTGAAATGTATTTGAAATAATCACGCCAAATCAGCTCAAAAAGCAACCAATAAGTCGATTCGTTTTTCTCTACTTCTCTTTCATATTGTGCCACTTCCCAGTAAATTCTTTTTGCCGAAATACAACCATTAGCTAGCCAAGGCGAAAATTTTGAACTGTAATCGGTGCCAACTAGTCCGTTGCGCGTAAGTTTGTAAGAACTTAGTTTTTCAGTATTCCAAAAGTAATTTTCCATTCGGCGTAACGCTTCTTGCTCTCCACCTTTAAACGGAAATGCAGTGCGAGTATCTTTTTCAAAAGCTTCAAATCCTAGCTCCTGTAAAGTTGGTAACGTCGTATTCGTTTCTTGGGAATTAGCAGCTGTGAGTGAACCTAATTTAAATTCGGCACTTACTTTTGCTTTCTTTTCGCATTGATTTCTGAATTGTGTAAACACATTCGGAATCGATTCAATCGTAAACGGAATTGCATTTGGATGAAACAAAAATTGTCCGTATGTAGCTTTGAATATTACGTTATCAGTAGCTTTAGCTTTTAACGCATTGGCTACTGCCAGCTCTTCAGTTGTCCATTCTTCTTGATAATAAACCTTGGTGATTTCTTGGTTTTCAATCAGTACGGGAACAATATTTTCAGGCTCTTGAAAATACACAAACAAAGGAATGTGCAGTTCTTTGAGATTTTTACGAAGGTTAGCAACCGATTCCAATAGAAACTGCGCTCTAAACTTCTCTGTTTTTTTAAAACCGTATTTTGTTTTCGCAAAATGTCTTGGATCAAAGCAATATACAGCTACCACCGCCTCATTTTCTTTAATTGCAAGATGAAGTGATTCATTATCATGAACACGTAAATCGTTTCTAAACCAAACTAAACCTTTTTGTTTCTTCTGCATTTTTCGCTACAATATTTTACTTCATCCCAAACTTTTTCCCATTTTTTGCGCCAAGCAAAAGGCCTATCGCATACCAAACACATTTTGGTGGGTAAATGTTCTTTTTTCACTAGGTGTATTTCTCAAATTCGTTTACTACAATCTTGGCTTTCAAATCAAACATTAAGTTGTACAAACCAAAGAAAGTTCTGTTCATATAAATAAAATGCTTCGAACCTCTGCTGCCATTCATCTTCTTAAGATTGGTATCTTTTGAAAAACGCTCTCCTAATTCGCCAATACTTTGAAAGAATTTTTCGTCCGAGAAGTCGAATGTTTTTTCCTGAAACGGCTTGGTAAATAATGACAATAAATCATGAAACATACTCGTGAAATAGGCCATTTCTTCTTTCGTATCGTCTTGACGTAGAATTTCTAATTCTAATAACTTATTGTGAAATAAGGCAGCGTCATTAATTACTTTTTTATCGATGAGTTCGAAGTATGGGATGTAAAAGTCCATTGGAATTTTTTTCATACAACCAAAATCAAGTGCAACTAAATTATTGTCGCTATCTACTAAAAAGTTGCCAGGATGCGGATCGGCATGAACTTTCTTAAGCACGTGGATTTGGTACATATAAAAGTCCCATAGTGCTTGACCTATTTTATCTGCAGCTTCTTGATCGGTATTAATTTTCGTGAATTCAGACAAGTGCTTGCCTGTCATCCAATCCATCGTGATGATTTTTTCTGATGAAAATTCTGGATAGTAACTAGGGAAAACCAAGTTGTCAATTTTAGAACAAGCATTAACTACTTCAGTACTTTGCTCTAACTCCAATAGATAATTCGTTTCTTCGATTAATTTGTCTTCAACTTCCTTGAAATACTTATCAGAGTCTTTTCCTTGAAGATTAAACATACGAATCGCAATAGGTTTTACCATTGCTAAGTCAGATGAAATACTATTGGCAACGCCGGGATACTGAATTTTCACGGCTAATTTTTTACCGTCCTTGTGTGCCACGTGAACCTGACCAATACTCGCAGCATTTACAGAGTTGGCATTAAAATCATCAAAAATTTCAGTTGGCGTTTTACCAAAATTATTTTTAAATGTTTTTAAAACCAAAGGCGCAGACAAAGGCGGTACCGAAAATTGAGACAACGAAAATTTCTCAACATAAGCTTGAGGCAAGAAATTCTTGTCCATACTTAGCATTTGAGCTACTTTCAAGGCACTTCCTTTTAAGCTTTTCAATCCGTCATAAATATCCTCGGCATTGTCCTCGTTAAGTTTATCGCGAGTCAAATCAGAGTTGACCATTTTTTCGCCGTAGTACTTCAAATAATTCACGCCAATTTTAGCGCCTGTTTGCACTAATTTTGATGCTCTTTCAATTTTTGAAGTAGGTATATAGTCTATCGTTTTCATTATTTTTTGTATATTTTTTCTTTGAAAATGAATTTTCCAAAGTCAATTAGGCTATCAATAGGAGCAATGTTCATTAATTCGAAAGTTGCTTTTACTGATTTTTCAATATAAATATCTGTTTTTTCAAAAGCGGGTGAGGCGTCATCCAACCAGAATTTAAGTGTAAGTAACAACTGAAACCAAGAAGTTTCTTGAAATGCTTTTTCTTGAAAATTTTGAAAGCGCTCTTGCTGTGTTCTAAAATCATCTTCAATAACTTCGGTTAAAAACTCTTTGAAGCGTTCACGCAAACCAGCTAATAAACTCAATTTTTTCAATTGGTTGTTGTGCTCCTTTAAAACCAAAACAACATAACTGCGATTGGCTGTTAGGATTTCGAAGAAGGTAAAATAGAAACTCAACATTTTGCTTTTCATGTCGTAGGTCTCATATTCACTGTTTTTGTGCAAAAGTTCAATTGTTTTTTCAACGAACATTCTGAAAATCTCTTTCTCAATACTTTCAATAGTTCCAAAAAACGCGTAAAACTCTGTTTCAGTAAAGCCGTTAGTTTTAGTGAAATTGTAAACTGATTTAGGTTTTTCGCTGTGCTCCAGTACGTGATCCATGTACATAGAAACTATTTTATCTTTTGTAATTGCTGTTTTTTTAGTAGCCATTTCGTGTGTATTTCAAATTAAGGTATAAAGGTAGTAAATGTTTAACTATATATTAATAAAGTTAAACAAAATTTAATATAATTTTATATCATTAAAAAATCACTAGCTTTACGGTATTATGAAAAAGAATGTATTAATTAGCGGCGGTACTGGATTTGTTGGAAAACATCTAACGGATTTATTGTTAAAAAAAGGGTATTCTGTATCTATTTTAACTAGGAGCGTAAAACCAAATCAACCAGATGTTTTTTATTACAAATGGGATGTTGCTCAGCAAACTATAGATGAAAAAGCTGTTGCCAAGGCTGATTATATAGTACATCTAGCTGGAGAAAACATTGCTGAGAAACGATGGACGGCAAAACGTAAAGCTGCCATCATCGAAAGTAGAGAACAATCAACTGTTTTGTTGTATTCTACAATAAAAAAACAAAATAAAAAGCTTGAGGCTTTTGTATCTGCCTCAGCAATTGGTATTTATGGTGCTGTTAATGGGCCTGAGATTTGTACAGAGGATATGCCTCCTGCAAATGATTTTTTGGGCTATACTTGCCAGAAATGGGAGGATTCTTTAGACTTTATTGAAAACAGAAACATTCGAACTGTTAAAATTCGAACTGGTTTAGTATTAGGAAAAGGAGATGGTTTTTTGTCTAAATTGGCTCCCTTATTCAAGTACAGATTGGGTGCTATTATTGGAAGTGGCAAGCAATATATGCCATGGATTCACATTGATGATTTGTGTGAGATGTATGCTATGGCGCTAGAAAACAATGAAATGCAAGGCGCTTACAATGCTGCAGTTCAAGATGACACTAACAATGCTATTTTTTCTAAAACTCTAGCATGTGTGTATCGCTATTCCATCTGGTTGCCTGCGGTTCCTGAGTTTGTTATAAAATTAGCAATGGGCGAAATGTCAAAAATTGTGCTGACTGGTCGCAGAGTTTCTTCTAAAAAAATTGAAGTTGCTGGTTTTCGTTTTCAATTTAAAAACCTTGAAGGTGCCTTGCGCAACTGTTTAATAAAATAAGTTTATTGTAAGACAAAAAAGAGGCTTGTATTTACTTTTTTAGAAATTTTTGAACGAACCAAAAGTGGAATTTCGATGTTGTAGTCGTCTGTATTGACTGTAAAATTAGCTTGGAAAGACAATCCTTCACTTGTTTTTTTGATACTAGCCGGAATACTAATTCTTTTTGTAACTCCTTTGATAGTTAGTTTTCCCGAAACAATATAATTCTGTGCTGAATTGCTGCATTTTTCAAAGTCAAATTTTTCAATACTCCCTTTGAAGAACGATCTTGAAAACCGAATACTCTCCATGTAATTTTCGTTGAAATGTTGTTGCATTAAGGCACGAGGAAAATTAAAATCCTTAATGTTCATCCAGCAGTTTATGTTCCCAGATTTGGTTAGTAGGGCACAAGAGGTTTTGGTATTTAAAGCTTTCACCTCTTCAAACATAGGTATTGAGGCTTCAAATTCTGTTGTTCCTTTTGTAGTGCTCAAACGGTCTTGTGCCAACATAGAAAGTTGGCAGCAGGTAAGTAGTAAAAGGACCATCTTTTTCATGACTACTAATTAACAATAAACACTTAAATTTACGAATCGTTTCTTAGATACACAAAAAAAAGTCCTATGATTTTCAATAGGACTTAGTATATTTATGATGTCATTTTTAGCGTAAATCCAATTGGATATGATGTTGCTCTAAGCTGGCAAGTGCTTCGGGCGAACTATAATCGAATATTTCTTCGTGTAGGTCTTTTTCTTTTTTTTGAGCAATTTGTTTGATACAATTAAAACAACGTCGAACATCATTCATTGTAGACAAAATCAATCCAGGAACGGCTATGGTTTTACCGTTATTGTCTTTGGCAACCATTGTAAAATAAGAGGAGTTGCAGTGTTTTACTTCGCCTGTTTGAATGTTTTCCGATTCGACACGAATGCCCACAATCATGGAGCTATTGCCTACATAATTTACGCTGGCTTTCATCGTTACCAATTCGCCCACTTCAATGGGGCGTAAAAAATTAACCGTATCTACTGATGCCGTGACGCAATAATGTCCTGAAAATTTAGAAGCACATGCAAAAGCAATTTGATCTAGGAGGGATAAAATGTAGCCACCATGAATTTTTCCGCTAAAATTGGTATGCGACGGGAGCATCAATTCAGAAATTTTAATATCTGAACTCGCCACGGTTTTGTACAAAGTTTTCATCTACTTGATTTTGAAAGGAGAATTTACTTTTTTTACTGAAGTGATAAAGTAACGCGTGTCACCCCACCATGGGAAAGTACGGTATTTTTCAACATAATTTACTTGTACATATTGTCCTTCCATTTCTTGTAGCTGCGTAATTACATCTGATTGGCTATCTAAAACAGAAAATGAAAATATTTGTGCACCTGAGATTCCTTGACTGATTTCGCCTTCCCAGGTTTTAAAAATAACTCCTTTGTGGCTCACTTTTATTAATTCGCCAGAGCGCACTCCTTCGCTGTAAGTGGCATTGTATAAAAAGGTAAAATAGGAAACGAGTCCTAAGACTAATATTGCTAAAGTGATCATTAAAAATTTTCTCATCTGTACTTAGTTTAGTAGTTTATTTTCGTCTTTTTCTGCTCGGTTTATAATACTTTCGGGTAGAGCTTTTTTTGCTTTGGCACCCATTTTCTTTAATTTTTCGACACTAATTATTAAGTTTCCTTTTCCTTCCACTAATTTGTTCATGGCCGCTGCATATTCTGTTTTACTTTCGTCAATTTTTTTACCAATTTTAATCAAATCATTTACAAAGCCTTCAAATTTATCGTAAAGTGCGCCTGCTTGTCTTGCAATTTCGAGGGCATTTTCTTGTTGTTTTTGGTTGGTCCACATGCTATCAATGGTTCGTAAAGTGGCTAGTAATGTAGATGGCGTTACGATGACTATATTTTTCTCAAAAGCTTTATTGTAAAGGCTATTGTCTTCATTTAGCGCTACAGCAAAAGCCGGTTCAATTGGGATAAACAGCAATACAAAATCAGGACTTTCAATGTGGTATAGATCGTGGTAGTTTTTGTTTCCTAATTGTTCTACGTGACGTTTTATGGAGTTTACATGTTCTTTTAACCAACCTGTCCTGATGGTGTCATCTTCTTCGTTACTATATTTTTCGTAGGCAGTTAAGGATACTTTTGAATCGACAATCATTTTCTTGCCATCAGGTAAGTTAATCACTACGTCAGGAAAAACACGATTGCCTTCTTCTGTCGTAAAAGCTTGTTGCACTTCGTATTCTCGTCCTTTTTCGAGTCCTGATTTTTCTAAAACTCGTTCCAAAACTAATTCGCCCCAATTGCCTTGCATTTTGCTATCGCCCTTTAAAGCTTTGGTTAGATTGATAGTTTCTTTACTCATTTGAATATTCATTTCGCGCAAGCCCAAAATTTGTTGGCGTAAGGCGGCATGATAATCAATACTTTCCTTGTGGGTATCTTCGACCTTTTTTTCGAACAACTGAATTTTATCTTGTAGCGGTGACAAGATATTTTTCATATTTTCTCTATTTTGTTCGGTAAATTTATTCGATTTTTCTTCGAGAATTTTATTGGCTAAATTTTCGAATTCTTTTGTGAATTTAGCTTGCAGTTGTTCCACCTCTTCTTTTTGTTCTTTGTTACGTTCCCAAAGATTTTCAAAGTCTACTTCTTTTTTAGAAAGCTGTATGGCTAGGCTGTCTTTCTCGTCTCTTATGCGTTCTTTTTCATTGCTAATTACTTCAATCCGTTTTTCAAATTGAAGTTGCTCTGCACTGGCTTGTTCTTTTACTTGTGAATATTGTTGCGTAAGAGCAAGAATTTTTTCTTCCAAACTTATTTTTTCGCCTTTTGCATGAGCGGTAAAAAGCAATTTTCCTATAAAAATTCCAATGCCTAGGGCTACAATAAAAACGATTAAAAATGTTAGTAGGTTGGTCATAAATTAAATATTTGTCAGTTGGTAAAAGTAAGGAAAAGATTCTAGGTTTTGATTGTGACAAACAAATTAGTGTTGCATTTTAACGTGTTGTTGCATAAAAAAAAGCCAGATTTCAGGAGTATGAAATCTGGCTTTTTAGAGTTGCTTTTAAAGCTTATTTTTTAATTATTTTTTGAGTGTAAATTACCTTTTCACCGCTTGTCACGGTATAAATGTAAATACCTGTAGGTAATTGGGCTACATCAATCGCAGCTGAGCTACCATTTGAAGTAGCTTTTAAAATAACTGGTTTTCCTACTTTACGACCAAGAAGATCGTAGAATTGTACACTAGTTTTTTCACTATCAGTGCTAGTTACATTTACAGTAAAAATATCGTTCACTGGATTTGGATAACCGTTTACAGCAGTGCTATTGGTTACTGGATTAGATAATCCAAGTGTAGGATCTGCTTTTAATTCAAAACGAGCAATAACTGGTCCGTGGTCTGAAGTGGTGTTAACGTAATTTGTAATTTCAGGACGTGGGTCGTATACTTGAATAGAATTCGCGATGTACTCGTCATTTAACTCATTCGAGATCAAGATGTGATCTAAAAATCCTCCAGATGATAAGAAACTAAAAGCACCTGCTTTACTAATGTCTAATGTTAATGCATTGTAACGAGCGGTATCTTCAACCAATTTTTGGTAAGATGAAGGATTGCCAGCAATTACAGAGACATCTACGTCGTCATTGTAATCACCTAACAAAATGATGTTAGCATCTGGATATTGAGCATCTAAACTGTCTTTTAGTAATTCAACATCATATTTACGCATATTGTAACGCGTAATGTCGGTACCACTATTAGCACGAGCGTGTAAATTAACTATTTTAAGGTCTTTTTTAATACCACCAATATTAGTTTCAAGTTCTACCATGTACGGTAAACGACCAGATGAATAAAAGCTTTCACCAGTACTTGGGTAATTAGGTAAAGTAGTTGTTCCAGAACGAACCTCATCGTACAATTTACTAAACATGACACGTGTCTTTTTAACAGCAGTAGTTTGAGTGTTGTACAATACAACTAACTTTTGAGGTGGAAAAGTAGGATCGGCTGGTTGGTAAGAGCGTGACCACACAGGAGAAACTGCTTTTGCAAAAGTTTTTCCGTTCACATTTATTTTTGTAATCAAAGTCTCTAAAGCAGCATCATCAGACACCTCTTGCACAGCGTATACATCTGCATTTAAAGTGTTCATTACTTTTGCCACATTATCTATTTGTAGTGCGTCATCTGTTGGGCCAAATTCAGCTCCGCTAGTATCTTTTACATCAGTACCAAAAAACTCTAAATTGTAAGTAACGATATCAAAAGTTTCAGATTTAGTTAAAGATGATGCAGTTAACATACCCAATTGTTGGTTCAATCCTGTTCCATTTAATTGCAATGGTCCAGCACTATTCAACTCTTTAGTAGTTGGAGCAAAACGAGCATAAAGCGTAATTCCAGCCAATGCTTGTTCAGCAGTTACTTGTACGTTGTTTTGAAAGTTAGTATTGTCCAAACTCAATTGATAGTACAAAGGTGCTGTAACAGTTATAGCGCCGTATCCTCCGGCCATGAAAGTAAAAGATTGGCTAGCAGAAACTGTATTTGGGGCGATTTCACCAAAATTTAAAGTCGGTATTGTTGCGATGAACGCAGCTTCATTTGTAATTTTTACATCGTCAAGTGTCCACTCAGCACTGTCTGTAGCTCCATTCAATCCTGATTCATATACCCATGCAACATAGGTGCTGTTTGATTTATAGGCTTCTAGATTGATAAATTGCGACTGTTTGAAAGTTCCTGTAGTAGTTGGAAAATCACCATTTAAAGCAGTCCATGTAGCTGTTTCGGGGTTGCTTTTTCCATCATAATTGGTAGATACCATTAATTTTAAAGTATTTCCAGAAAAGAATTTTCTACTGAAAAAAGATAACAATGGGAATTTATCAAATGAATTTAAACGCATTGCTGGCGAAATCAACCAATCTTTACTTGGTCCATTTTCTGAAAATCCATTCATTTGTACTGCTGCTGGTGAGCTATTAAAACGAGAAGTTGTACTGCTCCATTTTACTTTATCTCCAGCTACACTATATGAAGTCCATCCGCTATTAGTCAATACATTTATGTCGTTAAAATCTTGAGTGTATGGGTTGATTCCTACTCCATTAACAGCTACTGTTTTTGATGAGCCACCTGCAGTTGCAAGTGTAATTACTCCAGATTTTACCCCAGTTGTTGTAGGGTTAAATTGTACAAATACTTTTGGAGTAGCGTTGTTTGCGAATTCGCTAACTTCAAAGCTTAAACTGCTTTGGAAACCAGTGCTTTCTGTTTTTGAAATCAAAAATTCTGAAGGAGCAGTGACTGTAACCGCCTGGGTTAAATTTTGTCCCTGAATACCGTAGTTCAAAATTGAGCTTGAAGTATTTTGTTCCACAAAACTAAAGTTTAATTCATTTACAGTGGTTGTAATTGAAGGTACTACAACATTCGAAGTAGTTACATTTAGTAAGGTGCTTGCAGCTTGTAAATTACCTGAAGTGTCCTCAGATACAGCGTAAACATTGTAGGTAGTTCCCAATGTTAAGCCGCTTACTGCAGCAGTGTAAACAATAGCAGGATCGGCTATAACAAGAACTCCTGTTTTAAGTGCAGCCGAATTATTAGCATCAGTTCCTGCTTTAATCTGCGCAACGCTAGGAGCATTACTTCCAGCTGGTAAAACAACAAAAAACGTTTTTCCGTTTTCATTAAGTTGCGTAGCAAAGTCAAATCCCTCTGAAAGGATATTGTTTATTTTTGGAAAACCATCTGCATATTTTGGGGCTTCGGTATCGTTTGTAATGCTGATGTTATCGATTGCAAAAGATGGTCTTGCACCTCCGCCAGATGTTTGTTTTGAAATCCATCTGAGTTGAACAATATCTTTGTTGTCGCAATCGGCTGGTAATTGTATTTTTATCTTTTGTGGATTTTGCTCTGCTGTTCCTGCTGATTGTGGAGTGGTAGTACTTGCGTAAGCAGTTGCAAGTAAGTTTACAAAAGCATCTGTTGTTCCTACGCGATACTGTAAAATCATATCATTGATTCGGGTATTGGTCGATCCGTTATATGGGTTACGAATAACCATAGCATCATATTCTACAAAAATTCCTGATTTACCTGTAGTTTTTATAGCCAAGCCAATACTTAAATCTAATGAACCTGTGTTTAAAAAACCAATTTTACCGTTGTAGTTGTGCACGTTTCCACTACTTGTTGCAGCGGTACTACTACCTACTAAAACTCTATCAGCAGCTATAGTTGCTGAAGTGTTGTAACTGCTTCCAGGTGAAGTACTGGCTGTCCATCCTTGAAAGCCGTCTGGATAAGTAGTTGATGCAACATCAAGAGCATTAAAGTTTTGTAAAAACGGCAAGGCTTGAGGGGTTGGCTGCGTGGCTTGCGCCGAAATATTCCAGCTGAATGCCAAAAGTGCTAATAAGAAAAACGCTAAGGTTTTGAATGCGTAATTGTGTTTCATAGGGTAACAATTAATTAATTGGGCACAAAAATAGAATTCCTAAGGTTAAGCCAATATTATCAGTTGCTTTTTTTCAAAAAAAATAGATTTTGAAGGAAACTAGGTGCTGTTTTTTTACAAAAGAGAAACGACCTATCTTTGTCGCCAAATAATTTAAGCATGCACCGCCATTTTATCATTCACAAGCCTTACGGTTATTTAAGCCAATTTATTTATGAGTTAAAGCGAAAGAAACGCTTACTTGGGGAATTGTATGATTTTCCCGAAGGCACCATGGCTATTGGTCGCTTGGATGAGGATTCAGAAGGTTTATTACTTTTAACCACAGACGGAAAAGAAAGTGAACGTATTAGAAGTAAAAAAGTCGAAAAGGAATATTTTGTTCAAGTTGATGGGCTAATCACTCAAGAAGCTATTGAGAAAATTAGAGTTGGTGTTGAAATTGGGTTTAATGGCACGAAATACATAACCAAGCCTTGCAAAGCAAATGCACTTGAGATAGCGCCCGATTTTGGCCCACGTGGTAAAAAAATTCGTGATGAACGTCATGGTCCCACTTCATGGGCATCGATCACCGTCAACGAAGGTAAATTTCGACAAGTACGTAAAATGACTGCTGCAGTTGGTTTTCCTACTTTACGATTGGTTCGTGTACGAATAGGAAACGTAAATCTCGACAATTTGCAGGCAGGAGAAGTAATTGAAGTAGAAAATTTTCAAATAGAAATTTAAAAGGTAGTACTAGTTTTTTAATCTTTTAATTTTCCAATCTTATAATAAAGTATAAAATGTTAAACATTGTTTTAGTAGAACCTGAAATCCCAAATAATACAGGAAACATTGGCAGGTTATCCGTAGGTACCGAAAGCCGTTTGCACTTAATTCACCCTTTTGGATTTGTTATTAATGATAAAAATTTAAAACGTTCAGGGCTGGATTATTGGGTACATCTCGATGTAACCGAATATCAAAATGTAAGCGAATGGCTCGATCAGGTTCCTGATAAATCACGTGTTTTTTTGATGAGTTCGCATGCCGAAAATTCATATTTAGACATCGAATTCCAAGATGAAGATTGGTTGGTTTTTGGTAAAGAAAGCGTTGGCTTAAGCCAAGAAGTTTTGGGTTTATTTGCGAAAGAAAATCAACTTAAAATCCCGATGTCAAATTTAATTCGCAGTTTTAATATTGCTAATTCGGTTGCTTTTGTCATTGGTGAAGCTAGGAGACAAATTGGATTGAGATAGGCTCTGGATCTACATTTTTTTAGCCCAGATAGGAGCGGCATCCTTTTATTTTTTTCTTTAAAAAATAAAAGATATAGCGGATAGCTGGAATAAGCTCCTAAAAAGAAAATTACTGAATCATAAACTTTCCCTTTTCAGGATCAAAAACTATATGTTCGTCATTAAAAAGGGTACCAAAAGTTCCTTTTGAGATAAAATTACAAGGCTGGTCCTGAAAAGTAGCTTCAGGTGTCATGATGATCATTTCGTCACTCAATTGTATGGCCATATCAATATCATGTGTTGAGAATAAAATGCATTTGCCTAATTCCGAGGTTAATTTTTTAAGCAATTTAAAAAGAGCCACTTTGTGCAACAAGTCGAGGTGGGTGCTGGGCTCATCAAGAATTATCAGCTCTGTGTCTTGTGCCAATGCTCGTGCAATCAGTACTTTTTGAAGTTGTCCGTCGCTAATTTCAAAATGTTTTTTGTGCGCCAAATGGCTAATTTGAGTAAGCTCCATCGCCTCATTTACTTTGGCGATGTCATTCGGTGTCAATGTGCCTATCCAATTGGTGTAAGGTTGACGGCCCAGCGCGATTAATTCGAAAACAGTAAGATTGCTTGGTGGTAATTTTTCGGTTAAAACTAAACTTAATTTTTGCGCAAGGTCCAACGGGCTATACGTATCGATTTTTTTATCCTCCAAATAAACAGTTCCTTGCAAGGGTTTTTGTATTCCCGTAAGCGTTTTTAACAATGTAGATTTTCCAATTCCGTTGGCACCTACAAGAGCAACAAGTTTACCAGTTTCAAGTTGTACATTCACCTTTGAAGCAACGGTAATTGTTGTTTTTTTGTGCGTGTAGCCTATGCTAATATCGGTTGCTGAAATAAGTATTTTATGATTCATTAGGCAATCATTTTTTGTTTTCGTACCAATAACCAAATGACAATTGGTGCGCCAATAATCGAGGTAATGGCATTAATTGGCAGCATGACTTCTAAACCTGGAAGTTGCGTTAAAATATCACATAATAAAAGAATTGCTGCACCAAATAGTAGGGTGCTCCAAAATAAAACAGCATGATTACTAGTTTGAAAAACCAATTTAGCAATATGTGGTACTGCCAAACCAACAAAGGCTATAGGGCCCGCGAATGCCGTAATACTTCCCGCCAAAATACTGGTTGCTAAAATAATTATATTTCGAGTGCGTTTAAAATTTAAACCCATACTGCGAGCGTAATTTTCGCCTAAAAGTAAAGCATTCAAAGGTTTGATGCTAAATATACTAATTAAAATTCCCAAGAAAACACAAACTGTCAACAGCCCAATAGAAGTCCAAGATAGGTTTCCTAAATTTCCCATTGACCAAAAGGTAAATTTTTGTAGTTGCTCTGCAGAACTAAAATAGGTTAAAACTCCAACAATAGCGCTGGTAAAACTACCAAACATTAATCCAACAATTAAAATGGCCATGGTGTCTCGCAGCTTTTGTGACACGGCTAATACTGCCAATAAAACCAATGAACTTCCCATGGTAGATGCTAGTACTATTCCGTAAGGCGAGGTGATGAGGGTGCCTAAAAATGAAGGCAATAATCCAGCTCCTAAAATTACAAAGGCAACGCCCAAACTTGCTCCTGAGCTTAAACCCAAAACGTACGGTCCTGCAAGCGGATTCCGAAATAAGGTTTGCATCAATAAACCACTTATTGATAATCCAGCACCAACCAAAATAGCCGTAATTGCTTTTGGTAAGCGATAGTTGATAATGATATATTCCCAAGTTGTTTTGCTCGCATGCACTCCCGTAAGACTGTGATAAATATCTGCCACAGGAATTTGAATTGCGCCATAACTGATGTTTATAAAAAACAGCACCACCAAACCAATGGTTAGGATTACAAATAAAAAGCTATTTCTCTTGCTTGAACTCAATGTTTTTGGAGATTTATTTTTGGGCGATGTTGTTTGAAAAGTTATGTTTTATAAAATGTTTTGCGATTATTGCAACTGTTCCGCAAAGGTAAAATTATAGTTTGGCAGCACCTCTGGATGAAAAATTTTAATATAATCTTTCAAAACCAAATCAGGTCTGCTGGCAGCTGTTTCATAATAAATCGTGCCGCCTTTGGCTCCTAATTTCGCCTCAAAAGTAAAAACTTTATTTCTTTTTAAAGCCGTAAATTGAGCATAATGCGGATTGCTTTTTTCAAATTCAGCTTTGCTTTTGATGGCTCCAGTGGCAATCCAATAATCTGCATTTTGAGCTTTTTCAAGAACTTTTTCAAATGGTAAATTCAAGCTTCCGGAGCCGGCCACATCTGACCAAAGGTAATTGGCTTTTGCATCTTTCATGAATTGTGCTACCCAACTGTTTCCTTTGGCTACATACCAAGTGTCAGAATACATCGATCCATACAATACGGTGCTTGAGGGTTTTTTGGTAGCTACCATTTGTTGCGCCTCTTTATAATTTTTTACAATAGTATTGAAAAGTGTGTTGGCTTCTTTTTTCTTTCCAAACAGAGCGCCATACAGTTTAATCCATTCTGCTTTTCCAAGAGGAGTTTGTTCCATCCAATCGGCTTGAATCAATACTTTTAAACCGCTTTTTTGTAAATTATCCAAAACAGGATTTGAATTATCAATACCAAAAGTCACTATTGCATCAGGTGATAATGCAATTAATTGTTCAATATTTAGCTTTTCATTTTGTCCAATATTAGTGACTTTTCCAGCATCAATAAGTTGACGCGTTTTAACTGATGAAACATAATCTGTATGCGGAAAACCAATTAATTTTTTTTCAACACCCAACATTTCTAAAAACGGAATCGAAGTAGTTGAGGTAACAACAACGCTATTTAAAGGTACATTTATAGTTTCATATTCAGATAAGCTATCTGGAATTTGAGCTTGCTGCTCTTTCAGGACATAGGTAAAATCTTTTTTGGCTTGCGGCCAAGCATCCGATACGGTTACTACGTCATAACCATCATACGATACAATTGATAAACCACTGGCGTACGAAATGCTATTCTGACCTTTTAAGTTGATTTTTTTATCCGACTTTACTTCGTTTTTGCAAGAGCTTAAAACAACAAAAGTAAGTAGAATAAGTAAATTTGGTACTGAAATTCTCATGAGGTAAATTTAAAATCACGGCAAAGGTAGCCCAAATTAATCTATTTTCTTGTTTATTTTTTGCAGTAAAAAAATCAACAAACACTATCTTTACCCCTCAAAAAAATGCAGACAAGTGAACTTTTTAGTTTTTAGTCTGGCATCTAAATGATTTTCAAATGATGTATTTAATTACAGGTGGTGAGCGCTCGGGCAAAAGTTCTTATGCCGAAAACCTTGCAAAAAGTTTAGCAGAACAACCATTGTATGTTGCAACTGCGCGAAAGTGGGATGCTAATTTTCAAGAGCGTATTGACCGACATCAAAAAGACCGAGACGAACGTTGGATCAATATCGAAAAAGAGAAGTTTTTGAGTGAGATTGATTTTTCTGGTAAGGTTGCAGTGGTTGATTGCGTGACGCTTTGGTTGACTAACTTTTTTGTCGATACAAAAAATGATGTACCCTTATGTTTGGAACAGGCCAAAGCTGAAATTGATGCTTTAGTAAAACAAGAAAATGCTACAATTATCATAGTTACGAACGAAATCGGAATGGGACTTCATGCTGAAACTCCGGTTGGACGCAAGTTTACCGAATTGCAGGGCTGGATGAATCAATACATTGCGAGCAAAGCCGATAACGTGGTGCTGATGGTTTCAGGAATTCCGGTTGAAATTAAAAAAGCAAAATGACACATTTAGATAAAATCATGCAATCGCGTCGCGATACCCGTCATTTTACCGCAGATCCTGTTCCGGATGATGTTTTGGCAAAAGCCTTACAAGCCGGAAACTATGCGCCATCTGTAGGTTTAACGGATGCTACGCGCTATTACACGATTCATTCTGCTGAGGTAAAAAAAGCAATAAAAAAACTCTTTGTGGCTTATGATGCGAAAGCAATTGCCCAAACTGACAATCTTGAACAAGAGCAATCCTACAAAGCCTTGAAATTAGAAGCAATAGAGGAAGCGCCTGTTGGCTTAGTAATTGCCTATGATCGTTCGGTGCTAAATTCGTTTACCATTGGCACCGTGGGCAGCAATGAGTCCATCAAATTTAGTGCAGTTTGCGCAGCACAAAATATTTGGCTTTCGCTCACAGAGCAAGGTTATTCTATGGGATGGGTGTCGATTTTAAATTACCATCAATTCAAACAATTACTCGGATTACCAGAACATATCGAGCCTTTGGGCTACTTTTGCGTTGGCAAACCGGCTACGGATTATGGCAAGCAACCCATGTTACAACAACTTGAATGGCGAGAAAAACAATCTGCTGCGCAGGTAACAACAATCGATCTTTTGCATCCGATAGAGGATGTTAATACTCCTTCTGTTGCTCAACAACAATCAAAAAATATTTCTTTTGAAGCAGCTATTCAGTTCAAAATAGATCAAAAAACAAAACCTACTGCCTCATTAGGTGTTTTAGAAACTTTGGCGAAGCAAATAGCATTGGTTTTCCAAACTGATTCACCAAAAATTATCGCGCCACATTTAGTTGTTTTTGCCGCAGATCATGGCATTGCTAATCATGGCGTTAGCGCTTATCCACAGGATGTTACCAGGCAAATGGTGAACAACTTTCTAGAAGGTGGCGCCGCGATAAATGTTTTTTGCAAACAAAATAATATTGCACTTTCGATAGTTGATGCAGGTGTAAACTACGATTTCCCGACAAACACAGCCTTAATTGCTGCTAAAATAGGGAAGGGAACGGCTTCATTTTTGAACGAACCTGCCATGAGTAGTACCGAGTTGCAATTGTGTTTTGCAAAAGGAGCCGAAATTGTTCGTACCATAGCGCAAACTAATTGTAATTGTATCGGTTTTGGCGAAATGGGAATTGGGAACACCACAACAGCAGCCGTTTTGATGAGTGTCTTGCTGCAAATCCCCATCGAAGAATGTATCGGTTTAGGAACAGGAATTGCCAATGAAAAACTCCAATTCAAACTAGAAATTGCTAAAAGAGCACTGAATAATTACACCGGTCCTGAAACTTTAGATAGTCAATTGGCCTACTTTGGAGGTTTTGAAATCATGCAAATTGCGGGAGCTATGCTCGAGGCAAAAGCACAAAACATGTTGATCCTTGTGGATGGTTTTATAGCTACAGTTGCTTTTTTGGTCGCTTTTAAAAAAGATCCTGCCGTTTTGCAAAACGCGATTTTTTCTCACTTATCAGCTGAGCAAGGACATCAAAAAATCATAAACTATTTAGGCGTCCGTCCTTTGTTGCAACTAGATTTACGCTTGGGCGAAGGAACGGGCTGTGCGCTCGCATTTCCTTTGGTACAATCGGCTGTAGCTTTTTTGAATGAAATGGCAAGTTTTGAAAGTGCCGGAGTAAACTCGAAAGATATTTAATGCTTGTTCGATAATTTCTGAAGAGAGGAAATGATTTTTAATACACTACAAATGAAAAAAGAAATAAACTTGTTTTTTACTGCCTTGATGTTTTACACCAGGATTCCTTGTCCCAAAAACATCGATCATGCCGCTGATTCCCTCAACAAAGCATCTCGTTATTTTCCCTTGATTGGTTGGATAGTTGGCAGCGGTTCATTTGCTATTTATTTTCTGGGTAGCCAGCTTTTTAATGAAAGTATAGCTTTGGTTTTGTCCATGATTGCTTCCATTTTAATCACAGGAGCTTTTCATGAAGATGGTTTTGCTGATGTTTGTGATGGTTTCGGAGGCGGTTGGACCAAGGAAAAAATCTTATTCATCATGAAAGATAGCGCTATTGGAGCCTACGGAGCCATTGGGTTGATCTTACTTTTTTTACTTAAATTTTTAGCTTTACACGAGCTCGTTGCAGTCGATAGCACTTCATTTTATTGGATTGTTTTGTTTTTTGTTAGTGGTCATTCCTTAAGTCGATTTGCGGCGATTTCAATTGTATTTACCCATCAATATTCAAGGGATGACGCCACAAGTAAAAGCAAACCTATTGCTCAAAATTTTACGTGGCGTGAAGTAGTAGGAGCTAGTTTTTTTGGTTTACTGCCTTTGGTTTTATTGACCATGCAGCAACCTTTATTTTTAATTACCATTGTTCCTGTAGCGGTAACGCGAATTTTTATGGCACGCTATTTCCAGAAATGGATTGACGGTTACACAGGTGATTGTTTAGGAGCTACCCAACAAGTATGCGAAGTTGTTTTTTATCTTTCAAGTATTGCAATATGGAAATTTATTTAGTTCGCCACACCGAAACTGTTTGCGAAAAAGGAGTGTGTTACGGTCAAGCCGATGTCGAAATTCAAACGCCTTTCGAAACGGTTTTTAAAGCAATAGTAAAACAATTGCCCACTGATTTTGAGTTGTTTTCTAGTCCCTTACAACGCTGCCGTATTTTAGCAACATTTATTCAAAAGTATGCTGCTATCCCTCAAATAAAGCACGACGATCGATTGCTCGAAATGAATTTTGGCGATTGGGAACTTCAGCCATGGAATGCCATTGATGAAGCCGTTTTAGAACCTTGGATGGCTGATTTTGTTTCGGTTCGTGTTCCTAATGGCGAATCTTTTCTTGATTTGCATGATCGTGTTTTGTCTTTTATTGAAACAGAATTAACCCATCCATCACAAAAAGCAATTGTAATCGTGGCTCACGCCGGTGTAATTCGAAGTATTTTATGTGCCTACAGCAATTTACCGCTGAAAGATGCCTTTCAAAACAAGGTCGATTTTGGTCAAGTTATTCGGCTTGAAATATAAAAATCAAATTTCTGTTGCATTGTACACTTTTATAATTCTATATTTGTGCCCGTATTGAGGTTGTTATTGGTTCAGTTTGTTCCAATAGCATTAAAAGGGAATTAGGTTCAAAACCTAAGCTGTACCCGCAACTGTAAGCTACCAAGCTTGTTGTTATCTACAAAACCACTGCTCGCCGCGGCGAGTGGGAAGGTCAACAACAAGACGCAAGCCAGGAGACCTGCCTAATACATCGAGTATCAAACTTTCGGGAAAAAAGGTTTGGGTATGGGTAATTCTGTGCTTTTCTCCCAGTTATTAAAATTTTACATTTTTAAAATGAACAAAAAATTCATTCGCTTTAGTGCGCTTGCATTATTTTTTGCAGTGGGTGCGTATGCACAAGAACAAGAACCTCAAAAACTAGATGAGGTAGTAGTATCTGATTCAAAATTTGCTTTGGCTAAAGAAAAATCAGGAAAAGTAATTGTTAAAATCACCGCCGAAGATCTTAAAAAAAGAGCGGGACAGTCAGTAGCCTCGATTTTGAGTACTGTTGCTGGTGTTGAAATCAACGGAAACCAAAGCCGAATGGGTAAAGATTTAGGCCTTTACATTCGTGGCGGACGCAACCACCAAGTTTTGATTATGATAGATGGAGTTCCAGTAACCGATGCTTCTGGAATTAGTTTGTCTTACGATTTACGCCTTTTGCCAGTTGAGCAAATCGAAAGTATCGAGGTTTTAAAAGGAGCTTCAAGTACTTTGTACGGTTCTGGTGCTGCGACAGGAGTAATCAACATTACACTTAAAAAAGCAGCTAAAAAAGAAATCGCCGGAAATGCCTACGTGAATATGGGTTCACAAACAGCTGCTAAAATTGTCGATTACAGTTTACAAGATTTTAATCAAGGAATTGCAGTAAATGGTACTTCTAAAAAATTCAGTTATTTCACGGGACTAAATAGTACTGAAACAACTGGTATTTCTGAGGCACGTCCAGCTTCGAATGCTGCTGTTTTTGAAAACGATGCTTTTTCCCGTGTTAATGCAGTGGTGAAAGTGGGCTTCAAAGCAAATGATGCGTTTTCATTAGATTTTTTCTCTAATTATGATCGTTTGAAAAGCGATTTTGATTCAGGTTCATTTGCAGACAATAAAGATAATTTTAGCGTTTCTGAGCAGTTTAGAGTTGGGTTTACACCGAAATTGAAATATGCCAAAGGCGAATTAGTTTTGAATACAAGTGCAGGTTTGATTGAAAGAGGGATTTTTAATTTCGGGAGTTTAAGCAACTACAAATCCAGAAATGTCAATGCTGATTTATTCAACAAATACAATTTCAGCTCAGAGTTTTTCTTGGTAACTGGTGCGCAATTTCAGTTTCATGAAATGTCAAACGAAAGTCAGTTCGCTGTAATTCCAACTGAATTGGCAAAATTCAATATGATTGATCCTTATTTCACCTTAGTTTATAACGCTGAATTCGGACTAAACGTTAACGCTGGTGCACGTTATAACATGCACAGTAAATACGGAAATAACCTAGTTTACAATTTTAATCCGTCTTACAATGTGAGTTCAAATTTTAAAGTTTTGGCTTCATTTAGTACGGCATTTGTAACTCCAAGTTTGTACCAATTGTATTCTGAATACGGAAAATTAGATTTGGCACCAGAGAAAGATGCTACGGCTGAATTGGGTTTTGAAACTAGTGTTTTGAACAAAAAATTAGTAGTTAATGCTGTTGCTTTTCAACGTGAAGAGGAGGATGCTATCGGGTTTGATTTAATCGATTATAAATATTTTAATGTACTTGGTAAAAACAAGGCGCGCGGACTAGAGACTATGGTATCTTATGCTTTTTCAGATAAAGTAAAAGCTGCAGCTAACTATACCTTCACAGAATTAGAAAGACAGTCTCGAATTCTAAATCCAAAACATAAAGTAAACGCTACTCTTGATTACCAAGCTTCTTCTCGATTGGCATTTAATATGGTGTATCAATTTGTTTCGGACAGGGTTTTTGAATACACAACTTATCCTGCGCCAACTTTTGATCCGGTGCTCAATTCAGAAATTTTGAAAGATTATCAATTAGTGCATGTTAATGCACGTTATGATTTACTAAAGAATAGACTTCAAGTTTTTGGAGCTGTTGATAATATTTTTGATCGTGATTTTGTTGAGACTAGAGGGTATTCTACCAGAGGTCGAAACTTTAAAGTAGGTTTGAATTTCTTATTTTAAGATTATAAAATAGATTTTGTTTGAATTGGAAACGAAAAAGCGAGACTCAGTATTGATGATCTCGCTTTTTTATTTTTTTATTTTAATTCTGAAACAAAAGATAGAATTGTAGAGGCAATTTTTTCTTGCTGTTTTTCATCGGTCAGCATTGCTCTGTCTGCAGTATTAGAAAGATATCCTAATTCGATTAAAACGGCTGGTGCTGCTGACTTTTTTAAAATGAAAAAAGGTGCTTTTTTGATCTCGGTTGCACTGATAGCATTGTCTTTTTTGAATTTTTCTTGTAGCGCTTGGGCAATAGTGTGCGTTGTATCATTGTCTTTTGAAGTATTTGATACATAAAATTCCATTCCGGATTTCTCATTATTCGCACTTTGATTAATGTGAAGTGATAGCACTAAATCAGGCTTGATTTCATTGATCATTTTGGCTCGATCTGTTAATGATAAAAATTCATCCTCTTCTCTTGTTAAATGAATTACTACGTCTTGATTTTGGTTTAATGCTTTTATTTTTTGGGATATAGCAGCAACAATTTGCTTTTCTTTATAAAGGATAGAGCTTGCGCCAAAATCGCTTCCTCCATGCCCGGCATCAATAACTACATGAATTTGTTTATTGTTATTGAAATTAGGTTGCGTAAAGCTTAAACTTATTAGTGCAGTTAAAGCGACAAAATACGGAATTGCTTTTTTCATAGGTATGTTTTTTTGATGTTAGTATTTATAAACTTACAAAAAGTATTGTTTATTGTACGGTGAATCATTTTTTTATTTTTCAACTCTAAAAAATTTCAATTCCTAGTTATTTAAAATCGAAAATGCCACAACAAAAAAGAATGTTTCCTTTCTTGTTGTGGCATTTTAGATATGTTTGTGGTCGAAAATTATTTTTGCTCTAAAGCTTTCAATAAACCTTCAGGTGCTTTTTCAAGATACATTTGATTTTGAATTCCTTGCGTAGCTTTTTGATCCGTGATAAAACGAAGAGTTGAACCTGAATAATTTGAATTTATTCGGTTTGATGTTGTCGTTCTACCTGTAATTTTCGCAAAAGCTAAATCCAAAAGTGGTTCATTTGAAATCAATTCCTGTTTACTATTTATTGTTTGTAGTTCAGAATGGCCTAGTTCACCTAATTTTCTAACACTTTCTTTAAGCAAGAAATCGGGTTGTAAACCATTAAAGTAATCACCAAAGCCTACTGAATTTACAATTTTCAACACTAGTGGCTGCATTGCATAACGGTGTCTTGGATTTCTGTTTTCTTTACCAAAAGTTGGCGAATCGTATAAAGTGACTGATCCTACGTTTTTACCTACTGTCACATCTCCAATTTGAATCACATTGATGTGTGGTTCGAGCCCGTTTATTACCAATTCACTAGCCGATGCTGAGCTGGCAGAGGTAAGGATATATACTTTGGTCAAGTTTAAACTATTAATCGGCGTACTACCAATTTTATCGGTAAAAAGGTTGTTTAACGCATTTGGATCTTCGGCCTCAAAATAGTCGTTTATTTTTTTATTCCACTGCTGCTTAGCAAATATTTTACCTGTAAACTGTCCGGTTATCATACTTGCCAATCGTGTTGCTGTTTGCACTGAGCCACCACCATTGTAGCGCAAGTCAAGAACTAATTCCGTAACGCCTTGTGATTTTAAACTTGCAAATGCTGTATTCAACTGTTCATCAAAGTTAGAGAAAAAGCCATTGTACATTAAGTATCCAATTTTGTGTGGTCCTACGGTATATACCTTGTTAACTAAAATAGGATTCTCAGTCAAATCGGTTTTGGTTAAATTAACTGACTTACCATTGCTAGTAAAGTTTGCTGATGCTGGATCGGCCATATTCAGTGTGTAATTTTCATTTGCTCCAAATAATAAAGATTGGTAATTAGTAATGGTCAATGGTGTTCCATTTACACCAATAAAAATATCACCTCGTTTTATGTCTTTATTTGCAGCATCAGAATTTGGAACAATATATCGCACAAAACCAAGAATTTCAGTATTACTTCCTGGTTTGTAGCTTAAACCAAACTCGACACCGTTATTTTTAGTTGTTCCTTGAAGCTGTCCTTCTAGTTCTAGATAATCATCTACTATCCAACTAAAACGATCAATAGAAGGTGCTACACGTAGTGCATTGAATAAATCTTCTGGTTTATTGTAGTTTTGTAAAAAAGAATTGAGAGCATTTTGATTGGCAAACTTATCATCAGCTAGATTGGGTACATCAGCTTGCCATAAATAGTATTGATTCATTCCTTTCCAGATAAAATCTTGAACTTCAAGTCTTGTTGGTGTTGCTATATCATCATTGTCTTGACAGCCTTGAACAAAAAAGGCAGAGACAAAAGCGATTAGGGTGAGTTTAAAGTAGGTTTTCATAAATTTGGTTTAATTCTTTAATTAACGTAAAAATAATACCTTTAGTTTTATTTTACATTTTTTTGTTGCAAAAATAAATGTGAATCGTCTTCTTTTTGTAAACGGTCAAACAGCACCCTTAGTATGAACCAAAATGAATTTTTAACAGTCGTTTTACCCTTCAAAGACAAACTCTTTCGATTGGCCAAACGATTGTTGGTAAGTACCGAAGAAGCGGAAGATGCTACACAAGAAATTATGGTGAAGTTGTGGGTTAAGAATGACAACTTACAAACCTACAAAAGTACAGAGGCGATGGCTATGACAATGACCAAAAATTATTGCTTGGATCAGTTAAAAGCCAAGCGCTCCGGAAATCTACAATTAGTTCATACCAATTATACTGACGGAGCAGCGGGAGTTGAACAAACCGTTGAAGATACTGATAGCCTAGAATGGGTTAACAAAATAATGCTGCAGTTGCCTGAACAACAACGAGTAATTATTCAGTTGAGAGACATTGAGCAATATGATTTTGACGAAATGGCCGAAATTTTGAACATGAGCGAAAGTGCCATTCGCGTAGCGCTATCAAGAGCGCGTAAAACAATTAGAGAAAATATGACAAAAACACACAATTATGGAATGGAGCGAGATAGATAGTCTTTTAGAGAAATATTTTAACGGAGAAACTTCTTTAAGCGAAGAGCAGCAACTACGAGATTATTTTTCCACAGAGGTTCCTGCGCCACATTTGCAACAATACCAATCGCTTTTTGGATATTTTGATCAAGCAAAATTTGAAGAGTATCCTAAACAATTGCCAATTTTTACAACTGCAAAACCTGTCCGTAATAGAATGCTGTGGTGGTCAGCAGCAGCATCTGTTGTGGTGCTTCTAGGTTGGAGTACTTTTGCTTTATTGCAAACCACAGCACCTGAGCAATCAGATTTAGGTACTTACGAAGATCCTAAAGTGGCATTTGAGGCAACACAAAAGGCTTTATCAATGTTATCTAGTCAAGTAAATGTTGGCATAGAAAGTGTACAGTATATTGAAGAGTATCAAATTGCAAAAAATAAAGTTTTCAAGAAGCCTGTAACGAAACAGCAAGGCAGTTAAGTAAGAATTATAATTTAAGAATAAGTAATCACAAATACCCAATTATATCATGAAATCAATCAATCAAAAAGCGTTAGTTAACGCAAAAAATGGAGTTTCAATTCAAAAATCGTTTCGTAAAATAGCGCTTACGTTAGCCTTGTTCTTGGCTACAAGTTCGCTTTTTGCGCAATCGGTGTTTGATAAATTTGACGGACAGGATGATGTTACCTCGATCATTGTCAACAAAAAAATGTTCGACTTAATGAGCAAAGTTAAAATGGATGCATCCGATAAAGATACGCAGCAATATTTAGCTTTAATTAAAAAGTTAGACAACCTAAAAGTGTTTACAACCAAAAGTACTCGTGTAGAGGGCGAAATGAAACTTGCAGCTGAAAAATATGTAAAAACAGCAGGTCTTGAAGAGTTAATGCGTGTTAACGATAATGGCCGAAATGTAAAAATCATGGTAAAATCAGGGACAAGCGATACGCAAATACGTGAGCTGTTGATGTTTATTGAAGGTGCCAAAAACGAAGATACTGTTTTGATGTCCTTGACAGGAAATTTCGACTTGAATCAGCTTTCGGTTTTGACAGATAAAATGCGTATTCCGGGCGGTGACGACTTGAAAAAAGCAACTAAAGGTAAAAAGTAAGATGAAATTGCGATTCGGTATTCCCGTTGTAATGGCACTCTTTTTATGGAGTTGCAACAATGAATCTTCTTTGCAAAAGTATTTTGTAGAACATTCAGAAGATAAAAACTTTGTTGCCTTAGATGTTTCGCCTACTATTTTGAATGTGGATGCGAGCAAATTATCAGTCGCTCAAACGGAAGCCTTAAAATCTTTTGATAAGATGAATGTGTTGGCCTTTAAAGCAAATCCAACCAATAAAGCTGAGTTTGAAACAGAACGAGCAAAAGTCGATTTGATTTTAAAAGACAAAAAGTACCAGCAATTGATGAAATTCGGTTCAGGAAAAGAGGGTGCTTCGGTGAGTTTTGTAGGTACTGATGAGCACATTGATGAATTTATTTTGTACGGAAACAAAAAAGAAAACGGTTTTGTAGTTGTACGTGTTTTGGGCAAAGACATGAACCCGACGCACATTATGACCATGATGAGTGTGCTGCAACAATCAAAAATTGATATGGAACAGCTAAAACCTTTACAGCAATTGATGAAATAATTATTGCTACAAAAAAGTAAAGCGTCATGAACTCTTGTTTATGACGCTTTTTTTTGGCTTTTATTTTTTCTTTAGGAACAAAATCAATCCTAAAACACTCACGATTAAAATTGCAAGTGCGGCCAAAACCATTGCAGCATCACGTACATTTTTGCCCGCCCAATCTAAAAACAAAAATTTGTGTAGAATAGCAAAGGAATATCCTTCTCTTTTGTCTGCGTTTTCTACTTTTGCGGCTAATCTTGAGGTGGCAGTTTCTATAAAATAAGTAGTGTTTTCAGGTGTGTCATACGCCAATTTTACCACAGGAAGTCGCTTGTTCACAAAGCCATACTCACGACTTTCAAATTCGTAAATGGTTTTCGTTTCAACCAATTTTGCGTTTTGTAAAGAAGTTTCAGGTTCATCAGTTTCAGGGATCATTTCGCAGCAAGCGGCTTTTGGCGCACCATCAGTAAAATAATGGGCTAAAAATTCAGCATATTTCACATCTAGAATAGGCGCTATGCGATTAGTTTGTGCGTTGATGTAAACAATTTCTAGTGGTTGTTTGTCTTTCTTTGCCCATTTTGACTCGGGTGAACTGATGGCTGTGTTGGTCTTTGTTACTTGCTTGGGAAGCAGTTGGCAACGGTAGTACAAACTGTCTTGAAAAGCAACTATACTCGCATTTTCAAACCGACTCCAATCTAGTTTTAAATCAGTAAGTGAAGTTGTAAGTGCTTCGGTTTTAAAGCTAGGTTCGTATACCATTTGCGATAGCGTGTACGGGTCCCATTTGGTAGTGGCGTGATAAGCACCGCTAAAAGCAAAGGTTAAAGTAAACAGTGAAATCCAAATTCCGATTTGTCGGTGGTATCGACGAATGCCTTTTTTGGGAGCAAGCGCATCACTTTTTTTGAATTGTTTCCAGAAAAGCCCGTAAATCAAGAGTCCGCTTATTGCTGAAAAGGAGATCACAGACAAAATTAAAATCATGATTATGATGCGCAAACTGTTATTAGAAATCGCATCAATAAAGGACCAATTGTGAAAGGTATCGAAGAACCAAATAAAAATTTGTCGCGATTTCGGGTTGAAAGTCGCTAGTTTACTTGAGGCTGTTTCTACATAAACTTGCATGGCATCGTCACGATCAAAACTTATTTGGTATACGGGCAAGTAGCGGTTCACGTACTTGTATTGCGTTGTAAATTCAGTGAGGACTTTGCTGTTTGAATTGCTGCTGCTGCTGTCTTGTAAAAAGTAACGCGCTAGAACTTCGGCGTATTTTTGATCACCGTTTTCAAGTTTTTGAGCCGTGGCTGCATCAAAATAGAGTAGGGCTCCTGATTCGGTTTTTACTTGATAATAGGTTTTGTCGTTCAGACTGACTAGACGAAAGTTTTTGAACGTTTTGAGCTGGTTTTTTTGTAAAACCTCTTTCAACGACAATGGCAATTGACTCTGATTAATGGCGGTTTGAGGTAGTTCTTGATTGGCGATTTCAGGTTTAAAAAAATGCGCCATAAACGGATGCATGACGCCTGAAAGTGTCCAAAAGATAACGGGAATAATGGTGATAATGGCCAAAGTACGGTGCCACGCGTAGACGTGCTGCTTGATTTTTTTGATCCATTTGGAATCTTTTTTTCGTGTAGATGCCTTTTGATTTTCTTTTTTCATTTTGTGTGTTTTTTAGCCCGGATAGGAGCGATATCCTTTTTTGAGGCCTTTTTTTGGCCTCAAAAAAGATAAAGCGGATAGCCGGATAAGCTCCTGATAATTATTTTTTTAATGATAAGTTGTACTGCAATCCCATCATTAAAATGCGGGGTGCGGCGGCGGTATACGTAGCCTGATCAATTTCGGCATTGCCTCTAGAAACATTGGTAGCATACAATTTATCGGTCAAGTTCATGATATTTGTGAAAATTTCAACTTGTTTGTAGCGGTAGCCCAAACGAGCGTTGAAAATGGTGTAGCCTGCGGAGGAAACGGTATTTATTTGGTTTTGAAACCAGCTCGAAACGTACTGGCATTCTAGTGCTGCACGGAAGTTCGGGAACCATTTTGGGTAGTAATTGAGCTCAGCATTAGCGATCCATAGTGGTGCGCTAGGCATGTCAAAGCCGTCGAGTTTTTGAACCGCATCGGTGCTTCGTCTGGAAACGGTAAAGTCGATAAATTCGTGGCGCGCGTAGGTTCCGCCAAGGCGAAATGCAAGCTGTAAGGACGGATTGTATTGTAGTCCAAGTTCAATTCCTCTATGGCTTGTTTTTCCGGCTGATTGGGTATCGGTTGAATTATCTGGTTGGCGAATGCTCAATAATTCATTGCGACCATCAAGTATATACACGGCAAAATCTAGTGTCAATTTGTTTTTTAGTAAATTGCTATAACCGCCAATTTCGTAGTTTGAAAAATGTGCCGCATCAAGATCAGTGTAAAATTGTACGGGTGTAACTCCAGGTTTTGGACGGAATAAAGTGGTCACCGAAGGTGGAGAGAATCCTTGAGAATAATTAGCATAAAACCCAACATTAGTAAGCGGATTGTAATTGATGCCCGCTTTAAAAGTCAGCTGATCATAAGTTTTGGCTCCCGAAGTAGCATTGATGTTATTGATGTAATCAATTTTGATGTAGTCGTAGCGCGCGCCTGTGGTTACCGTTACTTTTGGAAGTGGTGCAAAGCTGTATTGTAAATAGCCCGAATTGTTGTAAATGGTAGCATTGTAATTTGAAATGCGTAAATCAGGACGAATTTCTAAAATTTGATACTTGTTGACCGTCTTTCCATCAGGATTTCGGTTGGCTTGTAGTTTAATTTGGTGCGAAAAATACTCGTTTGGTGACCTATCGTAAGTAGTTCCGGCGATTAGTTTAGAGTTTAAAAATGAAAATCCTTGCGTGTGCTGCGCTACTATTCCGTAACTTTTAAAATCGTTCGAATTGATTTCGCCAGTTGCTTTTGTAGGATCGTTGGTTGCTGATGGTGTGGGATTCCATCGAATGCCGTAACTTGGATTTTGTCCTAATTTATTGTCTCGATGGTAAACAGTTACAACGGTTTGGCTGTTCTCAGACCACTCTTTTTCAAGTGTTAAACGGCTGCGTAATGCATCTGATTTTCGGTAGGTAAAATCGGTTGTACTTTTGTAGGAGCGACTTTTAAAGTCTTGTTCGTTTACGCTGCCCGTCATATCCGAGTAATATTGCCCATAAAAAGTACTGCTGATCAAGCGGAGACTGCTACTAAAATTATATTGGAATTTAGCGTTCAAATTGTTTTTGTTGTAATCAGAAAAAGTGAGCCAACTGTTAGTTTGGTCAGTGCTAGCGCCCGCAATAGCAAACGAAAATTTACCAACGGTAGCGCTCCCAAAGGCTTGCAGGTTGCGGTAGCCGTATTGATCTGCCTGAATACCTACTTTAAACTCAGGATCGCGACTTGGTTTTACGGTGATAAAATTTATGGTTCCGCCCACAGCCTCTGGACCGTACAGCGATGAGGCGGGTCCTTTGATCACTTCTAGATTCTGTAAATTAAACGGATTCATTTCAAGCAAAGCATTGTGGTTGAAAACGCCGAGTGGTCGAATTGGTAAACCGTCTTCGAGATACAAATAATACGGACTCAAACCCATAGGCTGCCTGATTGACATTCCGTGTTGCTCGTTGCCCAGATTTGTCATTATTACCCCAGGTGTTTTATTCACAATTTCGAAAGCAGAAGTTGCTTTAGTTTCTTGAATGAGTTTTGTAGATAGTTTAGTAATTGCTACTGGCACCTCACTTCGTTTGGCTTTGCCACGATTGGCAGTAATTACTACTTCGTTTAGGTTTTCTACGGTGCTGCTATCTACTGCAGCAGTTTTTTGTGCATAGGTATATTGTAACGCCAAAAGCATTACAAAAATCAATTTTTTCATTTTGTTTGAAAGGTGTAAATATCTTATTTCAGTGAAAATTTAACCCAGAATCCTCATTTAATTAAGTTATGAAACTGAATTAGCTGATATTGGGTTCAAAATGTTTGCAAAGCTAGAGAGCAGCAAACAAAGCACGAAAGATCAAGACGCGGTTAGTGCCTACACAATATTGTAAAACGAAATAGGCAACATAAGGTGCATTTCGTTCTAAAACAGATTGATCTTTTTAAATGAAATAAGCGGGAGGACGAAAGGTGTAAGCCGAAAAGGAAATCGGTTTACGGTTTACAACAGTTTCAGTTTTTGTTGTACTAACGATAAGTTGTACCAACTCGTATGAAGTACTTAGTAACTCTTGCACGTACACCACATCAACTTTTTCTTTGAGGGTGTTTTGCATACTTTTTTCATTATCAGTGTAGCGTTTTAGGCTTTTTTGCAGTTCGCATCGGCCGTTACAACTATTAAAAACCATTTTGCGTTGTACGCAAATGGTTTTTGCAATTTCTTCTTGCTGAAGTTTAAAGTTCAAATACGTAAATGAGCTGCCAAAAGAGGGCAGGAGTAAAATAAAAGAAAGTATGTAGATACTGAACTTTTTCAAAGGGGGTATTTTGATTTTGCAAAAGTACTTGTTCCTTTAGAATAATAAATAGCTCAGATGTTAAATTTTGAAAGTGAAAATAATTAGGTATTGTATTGTTTTAAAAGACAAGCTGTTTCTTGAGATTTAAAAAAAATGACCTACTATTAAGTAAGTCATTTTTATAGAAAAGCTTTTAAAAGCTTATTTACAAAAGGTTTTTTTGTTTTTCACGGCACTTTGACTACCGAGTTGAATGGCTTTTGTAAAATCAGCACAAGCATTTTTGGTGTTTTTTGAATGGTAATTAGCCAAACCTCGTAGATTATAAGCAATGTAATCTTTCGCATTCATGTTAATGGCCGTGGTGCAATCTTGAATGGTAGTTTTATAATCTTTTGCTTTATAGCTAATATCAGCACGGGTGGTAAAAGCATCAGCTCGTTGTGGCTCTATTTTTATAGTTATGTTCACATCGCTCAAGGCTCCATTTATGTCTCCTAATTTTTGTTTTAAAAGTGCTCTGTTGAGATAAGCTGAGGCAAACAAAGGATCAATTTTGATAGCTTTTGTATAATCGTCAATAGCTCCTTTTGAATTTCCTGCTTCTGCTTTTTTGATGGCTTTGTCAAACAAGGCATAAGCAGCGGGATCTTGGCTCCAGCCTACGTAGGGACTTAATAAAATGGCAAGTAAAAATATTTTTTTCATGAGGATTGGCACAGTTTGGGTTTTCTTTTTTGGATTATTTTCTAATTGCAATAAAAGTACATTTATTACTGAAAGTATACAACGATTTTATGCTTGGTTTATTATTGTTTTTATCAGTTAGTTTTAAAAATATGAAGTAAAAATCGGAAATACTTTTTATTCGATGGTAAGAACATTATCGAGGATTATGATTTTGAGAAATGCTTTTGTAGAAGATTTTTTTCGAATTTTATTTCTTGTCTTTCATTTGGGTACAGAAAGGTTTGAAACAAAAAAAATCCCATCAAGATGGGATTTAAAATTTTAAAGTGACCACGGTGGGACTAGGTTTTTATTACTATTTATTACCAAATAGCGCTATTTTGTCCCTCTTAAATATATTATATTATTATTTAATTGTATTTAATTATACTTAGTACTATATTTGTTGGGAAAATACAGGGAAAATACAGGGAAAATGAATGTTAGGATAATAATAAAAAGTAATAATTTGTACTGCAGATTGACCGCTGGCAGACAAATTGATATTTCTAAAAAAATCGGAATTTCTATTCCAACGGAGCATTGGGATTCAGTCAAACAAAAGATTAAGAACTCCTATAAATTGCCAAACAAAGATAAGATTAACGCGAAATTATTTTTGTTAAAATCCAAGATAACTGACAAGTATAACTTCGACAATATTAACGGAGAAGTCATCGATGGTATTTGGTTGGAAAAAGCAATAGACGAAGCTTTTGGTCGAGTTCCAATAACTGCAGGTAAAATTGAAACATGGAAGATTTATCTCCTTGATTTTTGTAAACATTGGTTGAAAAATGAATCTACAAAGATAAATGCAACCGCACGTCAGCAATATACTGTTTTTGTCGATTTGCATCTGACAAATTATCTCAAAGAAAAAAGTCTAAGTAAAATAAAAATCAAAGAGGTAACGAATAAAACTATTGAGGATTTTATTGATTATTTGCTTGGTAAGAACTATTCTTCTGATACAGTAAAACGACATGCAAATCGTTTTAAATTTTTTCTTAACCGAGCTGAAAACATGAACTTACAAGTAAATAGAAATTACAAAGAGTCAGTAAAAGTCAGCAAAGAAACGGAAATTGTAAAAGAAATTTATCTTAATGAAGATGAAATTGAAAGAATTTATAAACTAGATTATTCAGACAACATTACACTAGACAACATCCGTGATAACTTCATTATTGGATTATGTACAGGGCTCCGTGTTAGCGATTTTAATAACAATTTGAACCAGTCTAATATAGTAGATGGTTTCATTGAAATTAAGACCAAAAAAACAGGCACTGCAGTAGCTATTCCGCTCCATAAATACATTGTTGAAATTCTAAAAAAACGAAACGGTAATTTACCCAAAAAAGTTAACGATGCTCAATTTAACGAATCGATTAAGGATGTATGTCGAGACGCCAAAATAAATGAAACTACCAAAGGTCTAGTATTTGACAAAGCTACTAAGCGCAACAAATTAGACTATTATGAAAAGTACAAATTGGTATCTTCTCATATTTGCAGACGATCCTTTGCAACTAACTTATTCGGAAAGGTGCCAAACTATGTAATTCAAGCAGTTGGCGGATGGGCTACTGAAAAGATGATGCTGCACTATATTAAGAAATCAAACCGAGAGCAAGCAGAGGAGCTAAAAAAATATTGGGAAGAACAAAACTAAAAATGAACACAATGGAAGAAATTATTACAGACGGCCAAAAAATTCAAACAATACTCGATGAATTAGGAATGTCATCATACAGAATGACACAAGAATTAGAACTTTCTTCGGGAGCACTTTATCATATTCTTTCGGGTAAAAACAAACTTTCTAAAAACGTGATCGACAAAATCTGCAATACTTATCCGGAGGTCAATAAAAAATTCCTTGTAAAAGGCATTGGCGAGCCGATCATCGAAAAAAGTCCAATTAAAGAGGCAGAATACATATTCGTTAAGAAACAAGACCTCGAAGATATCAAAACCGACATCAAAAAACTGTACGAAATCATAAAAAAAATAGATAAATAGCAAATTATTTTTTGTCCAAAAACTATACAAAAAAAACAGACTTTACCATCCCCCTTCCTGTTTCAGCTATGAATGTAAAACATTTCCAAGCCCGGAGAGTATTGGCTTTTTTTAGATTTTTTTCTTTTTAGGATTCTGTTTTACCTTCTTTTTTTATTGTCTAATAACTATACAAATAAATTATTTTTTTATACTTTTTATTATTTTTAATTTATTTTGTTTGAAATTATTCTATAGCTTTGTAATTCAAAACGAGGCGGAACTCGGTTTGAATATCGGGTTCTATAATCGTTGAAAAACAATTTTTATTCCCTAAAACCTTTAGCTATCCGCCTCGCTAAAGGTTTTTTTTTGCAAAAAAATCAAGAACGTCAGTTTACATTTTGATTTAACAGTAAAGATCAAATTAGGACTGAGATTTACCTTATCGCAGTAGAGTAATCCAAAAAGTAATATAAAAATAAACTATAAATCATATAATTGTAATAATTAAGAAAATGGAAAATAAAGATCAGAAAGCAACCGACAAAATTGAAAATACAAAAAGAGTTTCAACAGAAAAAGAAGTGTTATTTCGCGGAACCTTAAATCCAATCCACAGTCAAACAGATCTCGACGTTCAATACAGAAAAGGCCAAAGATGTTTAAGGTTATCTGACTTATATGTTTTATCCAAAGCATATCATAAGTATCACGTATTCTACCTTGGTAAATATGTATTAAATCATAGTAAAGAATACAATTCATGTGAAAGTACTTCAATGCTAATGAATACAATTTTTAATTTAGAAACAACTCCTGCCGATTTCATCCAAACACAAGATGAGGCAACAAATGAGTTGATAGAATATTATCAAGATTATCAAAGTTTTTTAGATAAAAGCCATTTAGATAAACAAGTATTAGATGCGTTTTGCAAAGCATATGAACATAATTTTGGAACAATGCTCAAAATAAACTCTGTTACATTTATTTTTCAAGTAGAAGCGCTGTTAGAATATAATATAGGACTAATAACAAAAAAAGAATTGCACGAACGTTTAGTTGACTATTGTATTTTTTCTCAAAGGACAAAAAAACTTAATACTAGTGTATTTAAAAAAACAATCCACTCCATAGAAAAATTGTACAGCGAAATACTGAATAAAAGAGCTGTAAGGCAAAGGAAGAAAGTATAAATAAAAAATTTAACTACAACGGTAACAATGTTACATTCAAAAAAGGAATTGGTTGTGCGAAGTTATCGGTTATCCAAACAGCAAAATCATTTTGCAAAAAAAAACTCAATGATTGTTTAAAACTAGTCAAACAATTGAATTGATTGACGCTTAACCCTTTGGTGCAAAATTCGTCATGATTTATTTAGCCAGAATATTAAGCGGACTGACGTCGAATTCATTTACAAAGTACTAGCTACCTAAAAAAATGTAGAAATCTAATTTGAAGCAAAAAAAAATAACAAAACAAAAAAAGGTAAACTATGCTGGAACATAACAATAACCGGATAAATTCTCTCACCAGAAATTTAAAAGTTACTAATTTGAGAGATGCAGTTGACATTGCAATGAATAGTGTTGTAGTTTCAACTGAAAACCAATTCCCTATTGACATATTTCCTAAGATATTTAAGAATTTAATTATTGACTTAAATAAAAGTTTGAACTTTCCTATTGACTATACAGGAACATCAATTTTAACAGCAGTTTCAACAGTGGTAGGAACGAGTGTAAAAATAAGAGTGAAGGGCAATTGGTTTGAATATGCTTCAATTTATAGTTGCATAATTGGAAATGCAGGAGCTAATAAAACGCACCCAATTAATACGGTCTTTGCGCCGATAAAGGAATATGATAAAAGTAATCACGATAGCTTTGTTAGCAAAACAAACGAATGGGTCAAATGGAGTAAATTACCAAAAGAAGAGAAAATAGAGATGGAAGAACCAAACGTTCCTCCTCTTAGGAAAAGTATTTTAACAAATTTTACACCCGAAGTCTTGTATAAAAGATTAGACGAAAATTTGAGAGGTTGCACTGTTTTAAGTGATGAAATGGCTACTTTTTTCGAAGGAATGAATAACTATTCCAAAGGGGACCAAATAGGGATTTATTTATCATTTTGGAGCAATCAATCGACAACAATTGATAGGATGGGAAACCCAATTCCTCTGTTTATTCAAAATCCTTTTTTATCAATTATTGGAGGTCTGCAGCCGAGAGTTTTAGCTAAATCCTTTCCAGTTCAAAAAATAAATAACGGATTTTTTCAAAGGTTTTTGTTTGCTTATCCTGATGTTATTTTCAAAAGTCCGATAAATGACAATGAATCAAATTTTCAAATTCTAAAAGAATATGAAAACTTCATAAAAAAATATTATGATGCTACAAATGTAATAGAAGAAAACGGACAAATTAATAGCAAGATCTTAAATTGGAATAGTGAATCTAAAGCTTTTTTCTATAAATGGCAAAAAGAGAATTGCAATTTAGTTAATGAATACAGCAATTCGATAAAAGGTGAAATAGCTTCAAAATTTGATAATCATTTTGTAAGACTAGCTTTATTGCTTCAGATAATGGAAAACCCAGAAAGTGATTTTGTGGAACTTAAAGCAGCAATGGGTGCTGAAAAACTATGTTCTTATTTTATGAATTGTAGTTTTAAGGTGTTGGAAGCTATCCAAAACCCAAAAGAATATTTAAACACTTTAGTAATTAATAAGCAAAAATTTTACAAGGAACTCAAGGAGAATTTTACCACAGCTGAAGCAATTATGATTGGTTTAAATTTTGACATGCAAGATAGAAGAGTTAAAGAATTTTTAAAAGACACTATTTTGTTCAAGAAAATAAAACATGGGTTCTATAAAAAAACAATATAGAAAGCAAAAACTGCAAGTTTATAAATAAACCATTGCACTTTGCACTTTTAGCACTTTCAACACTTTAAAAGTGTCAATAATGTCAATAATGCAAAGTGCAAAATTTTAAAATCTATTTATGAAACAATATAAACACAGTTTAGATAAAAGTAGTAAGAAATTTATTTGTCCTAGATGTCATAAAAAAACATTTGTCAAATTTATTGATATTGAAACAGAATGCTATTTAGAAGAAGAGTATGGCAGATGTGATAGAGAAACGAATTGTGGTTATTTCAATATACCAACTGCCGAAAAGATCTACACTTTTGAAAAAGTAACCATGTCTAAACCTAAAATAAGTTATCACGGTTTGGATTTAGTAAACAAAATGTATGCAGAAGAAACAAGCGTTAATAATTTTACCGAATTTCTAAAAACTAAGTTTAAGGCTGAAAAGGTTTTTATAGCCATGCAGAAATATCTGATTACAGCTTCAAATGAACGCTGGCAAGGAGCTACTGTTTTTTGGCAAATAGATAATTTAGAAAAAGTTCACGCTGGTAAAATATTACATTACAATCCAGAAAAGGGTAAAAGAATGAAAGACAAGAATAATAAATCATCAATAGATTGGATTCATAGTCTTTTAAAAAAAAATCAATCAATCTCAGAATTTAACCTTGGTCAATGCTTGTTTGGTTTACACCTCATAAATGAAGACAAAACAAATAAAATTGCATTAGTTGAGAGCGAAAAGACTGCCGTTATAATGAGTATTTTAAAGCCAAACTATACTTGGTTGGCAACTGGTTCAAAAAGCGGTTTAAAATATGATTTCTTAAAACCTGTCAAAGATTATAAAATTGCAGCATTTCCAGATAAAGGCGAGTATTCAGATTGGTTGTATGTAGCTATAGAATTAAATAAGTTAGGGTTTAGAATTTTAGTTGATGACTGGTTAGAAAATACGGATTATCCAATTGGAACAGATTTAGCAGATGTTTATATCAATGAAATTTTAGCCGAGCCACCGCCAGAAAAGAGGAAGCCAAAACAAGAGCATGAATTTTCAGAAGGAAGTTTGGAAGTTTACGAAATAATACAAAGGCGCAAGGAACAAAAACAAGATTTAACAAAAGAGGAATCTTATAAAGCAATCCAATACTTTATTGATAACGATACAGATAAGTATATTTTCAAAAGTGCTCATAATTTTTAAAGTGCTAAAAGGGCGAAAGCAAAATTTTAAAAAATTATAAGTAGCGGCAAAAAAATAAGAGGAAAAATCTTAATGGGAACGAATGAGTTAATTGAGTCTTAGTTTATGATATTCAATTTATTAAAATTGGATTTGAGAGCTGCAAAATGTAAGCTTACATTATGAGCCGCAAAAGGAAATATCATTTTTTGACATAAATTTTGTTTCAAATCCTAAACGAATGAATTTTGTCTTAAAATCACTAAAAGTGGGTATGGTAAATTCTCTTAAAAAATTGTTTCTTTACCAATTGACAAAAAATGTTTCAATCGTTAATGAACAATGATAAGTGAGTGATTGGGCTTCATTTTTAGTGTAACACGATAGCTTTTTATGATTATTCATTCATTTAAAAACAAAAACCTTCAATGAAAATTTCTGCGGACAAGCAACTTCAAAATATAATTTACGATCAAATTAAAACCATTTTAAAAAATCAAATCCCCAATGAATTTGATAAGATAATTATCAACGAAAATCAAGCTATTAAAAGAGCAGATTATAGTTACTCAAAAATGAATTTTCAAAAGGTAGAGAGAGAAATTCAGTATGTGAAATTTCCGCTTTATGGTGCTGTCTTAGATAATTTTAGAGAGATCGAAGGTGGGGAGTTAAAATTTGGTCAAAAAGCAGTATTACAAAGTGAAAATATTTTAAAAATATTAAGTCAGCACTTTAAAATAGATCCTAAGAAACTTGAAAAGATTCACCTTGCAAATCCATTCGAATTTCCTTTTGATGAGATGGACAATGAAATTAAAGCGAGTCAAACCAAATATTTTTTCCCAGATTTAACATATCAAGAAAATTGTTCGAACTGTAATGCAGCTAAATACATCGGCTGTACAAATACAGAATGTCAAGGAAGACATGATTATACCTGTCCTACATGTAATGGAAACAAAAAGGTAGACTGTAAACCATGCAAATGCTCTGGATTTATAAAGTGCGATCAATGTAGAGGTAGTGGAGAGTGTAAATGTTCTAAATGTAAAGGAAAAGGAGAAATAAAGTGTGTTTCTGGACTTTTTGATATTGGTTGCAATGGAACAGGAAAAGCAACTTACAATGGAAAAGAACAACGTTGCAAAAAATGTAGTGGTCGAGGTAATTATCCTTGTTCAGATTGTCGTCATGGAATTGTTAATTGCAATAAATGTGCTTCTAAAGGAGAATTGCGTTGTGAAAATTGCAGTGGTCGTGGAGAAATAAATTGTAGCTATTGTAAAGCACAAGGAAATATCATCTGCAAAACATGTTACGGAGATAAAGAGCGATATGGAATGGTTGACTGCCCAATATGCCAGACAATGGGGCACTTAGCGCAAGTTGTATATGTTAACACAACTGTCTCTAACGATAGTATTGATAACCTTACTTTTGAAGGGGATCGCATTGATATAGAAGAGGAACGAATCAGAAAACACGTAGTTGATGATTCACCTATGATCGAGATTTATAAAAAGTTGAACGATGTGGCAATCGAAAACTACGACGATTATAGTCATAAATTTGCAACAAATTTTGAATCAATTTTGAAGCTAAGTAAAGATAGTTTCCCAATGATTACCCGGGAACAAATAAGTTATCAAATAATACCTTGTGTTGAAATTAGTTATAAACATATCATTACCAACGAAGATCATAAAATTTCAATTATTGATATTTGGGATAATCCCGAAGTGATTTTTCATAGCGATGCAGAGCAGTTAAAACAAAATATTGGCAATGCTTCAAAAGCAGTTGGTGGTTTTTTTGGAAAACTTTTTAAAACAAACACTTTCAAAACAAAAGAGGATAAAAGAAACGAAATTATTTTACTGCTGCATTTAGCTAAAGTTGACGGTAAAATTGAGGAACAAGAAAAAGTACTCCTTTCAGAAATGATTGGTAACTTAAATGAATTTACAAACACTGAAAAACAACTTTTGTTTGATTTAATGAATGCTACAGTTTTACCTGACCTAACAGCTAAGGAAACTACTTTCAGCACTAGAGAAAGAGCTGATGAAGTAATTCAAAAATTAAATCAATTAGCAATTAGTGATGGCGAAATAGAGGAATCAGAGCGAATGCTGATTGAAAAAATAATTCGGTTGGTCAAAAACTAACAAAACAGACAATTAAAAAAAAAGAAAAAAATACCACAATTAATAATACCATTTCAAAATACAATGAATCAATCCGTGCACAATAAATTAGTTTCCTTCATTTGGTCAATTGCCGATGACTGCCTTCGCGATGTCTATGTTCGTGGAAAATACCGCGATGTAATACTGCCTATGGTGGTTTTACGTAGGTTAGACGCTTTGCTTGAACCAACGAAAGAGGCCGTAATGGAAGAGTTAACTTTCCAACGCGATGAAGCAGGTTTCACAGAATGGGACGAAAGCGGTTTACGAGCAGCTTCTGGGTATGTTTTTTACAACACCAGCGATTGGACCTTACAGCGTTTACACGATACGGCTACCAATAGCCAACAATTATTACAGGCTAATTTTGAAGATTACCTGAATGGTTTCAGTAGTAACGTGAAGGAGATCATTGAAAAATTCAAACTCAAAAGTCAAATTCGTCACATGGCAGCCAAAGATGTGCTGCTTGATGTATTAGAAAAATTCACGTCACCAGATATTAATTTAACGCCTTTTGAAAAAAATGATTCCAATGGCAGAAAACTTCCTGCCTTGTCAAACCTCGGAATGGGCTATGTGTTTGAAGAATTAATCCGAAAATTTAACGAAGATAATAACGAAGAAGCAGGAGAGCACTTTACACCACGTGAAGTAATCGACCTGATGACGCATATTATTTTTGATCCTATAAAAAACAATTTGCCTCCGGTAATGACCATTTACGACCCGGCTTGTGGAAGTGGTGGAATGTTGACCGAAGCGCAAAATTTTATCAAAGACGAAGACGGCGAAATACGTGCCGTGAACTCGGATGTGTATTTGTACGGAAAAGAAATCAATGATGAAACTTATGCCATTTGCAAAAGCGACATGATGATTAAAGGGAATAATCCTGAGAATATTCGTGTGGGCTCTACCTTATCAACAGATGAATTTGCAGGAACTTCTTTTGATTTTATGTTATCCAATCCGCCTTACGGGAAATCATGGGCAACCGAGCAAAAATACATCAAGGACGGAAAAGACGTAATCGACAGTCGTTTCCAAATCCGATTGAAAAACTACTGGGGAATTGACGAAGATGCTGATGCCATTCCGCGTTCTTCTGATGGGCAATTGTTGTTCTTGATGGAAATGGTCAGTAAAATGAAATCCCTTTCGCAAAGTCCTACAGGTACACGCATTGCCTCCGTTCATAACGGAAGTAGTTTGTTTACCGGTGATGCTGGCGGTGGCGAAAGCAACATTCGTCGTTACATTATTGAAAACGATTGGCTCGAAGCCATTGTACAACTACCCAACAACTTGTTTTACAATACAGGAATTACCACTTACATTTGGATACTAAGCAACAATAAAACCGCCAACCGTGTAGGCAAAGTGCAATTGATTGATGCTGGGCAATTGTACCGCAAACTACGTAAGAACTTAGGGAACAAAAACTGTGAGTTTGCTCCAGAACACATTACTGAAATTGTAAAAACCTATACCGATTTAGCAGCAATCGAAAGAACGGCTGACGAAGGCATTGCCGCAAAAGTATTTGATAACAGTGATTTTGGCTATCATAAAGTAATCATTGAAAGGCCTAAACGCTTAAAAGCACAATTCACTGCGGAACGCATTGCCGAATTGCGTTATGACAAATCACTGAAAGAAGCCATGGTGTATGCCTATGAAACTTTTGGTGACTCGATTTATACTGAAATTGAAAATCATAAAAAAGAAATTCTCGACTGGTGCGAGAAGAACGAATTGAACCTAACCGCTGCCAACCAAAAGAAAGTAGTGGCCAAAACTACTTGGGACAAGCAAGCTTTTTTACTAGAGCAAGCTACTATTTTGTTGGATGCTTTAGGAGACGAAGTTTTTAGTGACTTTAACCTTTTCAAACAAAAAGTCGATGCGGTTATCAAAGACAAAAAACTAAAATTAGGCGCATCAGAAAAAAATGCGATTCTAAATGTCGTAAGTTGGTACGATGCCGAAGCCGAAAAAGTAATTAAAGGCACTGTAAAACTAACGGGCGAAAAACTTTCATCGCTTTTAGATCATTTAGATTGTACTGAAAGTGAATTATCTAATTACGGGTATTATCCAACGGCTAAAAAAGGCGAATACCTTACTTACGAAACAGAAAGTGATTTGCGTGACACCGAAAATGTACCTTTAAAAGAAGACATTCATACCTACTTTTTACGAGAAGTAAAACCACATGTGGAAGAAGCTTGGATAAACCTGGATGCTACCAAAATTGGTTACGAAATAAGCTTTAACAAATATTTCTACCAACACAAACCCTTGCGTGCTATTAATGAAGTTAGTGCTGATATTATAGATTTAGAAAAATTGAGCGATGGACTAATTGCCGAAATTTTAAACCTAGTATAATGGAAGCAACTATAGAAAAAGTAATATTGCAATCTTATTCTGCATATAAAGATTCCGGTGTGGAATGGTTGGGTGCAATTCCTGAGCATTGGGAGTTAACTAGACTCGGAACACGTTTTTTAGAAAGAAGAACAAAAGTTTCTGATAAAGATTTTGAACCTTTATCAGTTACAAAAAACGGAGTTTTCCCTCAATTAGCAAGTGCTGCCAAAAGTAATGATGGAGATAATAGAAAGCTAGTCAAAAAAGGTGATTTTGTTATTAATAGTCGTTCCGATAGAAAGGCATCTAGCGGTATCTCAGATAGAGACGGCTCTGTATCATTAATTTACATTGTGATTGAGCCTATTAGCATAAATAGTACTTATTGTAATTATTTATTAAGGGGTTACAATTTTGTTGAAGAATTTTATAGAATGGGTCATGGAATTGTTGCAGATTTATGGACAACTCGTTATGATGAAATGAAATCGATTATGGTTGGAATTCCACCTATCGAAGAACAAACTGCAATAGCCAATTTCCTTGACGATAAAACTACCAAGATAGACCAAGCCATTGCCATCAAACAAAAGCAAATAGAACTGCTTAAAGAACGCAGACAAATAATAATTCATAAAGCGGTTACTAGAGGTTTAAACGAAAATGTAAAGTTGAAAGACAGTGGTGTGGAATGGATTGGGGAGATTCCGGAGCATTGGGAGGTGAAACCACTGAAATATATTGGAAATTCAATTATTGGTTTAACATATAGCCCAAATGATTTATGTGATCAAGATGAAGGTACTTTGGTATTTAGATCTTCAAATTTATATGAAGGTAAAATTAGATATGGTGAAAAAGAAAATGTCTATGTAAAATCAAGGATTTCAAATAAATTGATGGTAAAAGAAAATGATATTTTAATTTGTTCTAGAAATGGAAGTAGAGATTTAATTGGTAAATGTGCTTTAATTTCAAAAGAAGATATTGGACATTCATTTGGTGCATTTACAACAGTTTTCAGATCAGAAATTAATCCATATATATTTTGCATATTAAACTCTTCAATTTTTAAAGCATTGTCAGGAATGTTTCTAACATCTACTATAAACCAATTAACAATTGGTAATTTAAATTCTATTTTAGTACCAATTCCACCACAAAAAGAAATGGATACAATTAGAGCTTTTGTTGAAAATATAAATTTAAAAATAGATACCGCCATTTCATTAAAAGAGCAAGAGATTGATAAGTTGAAGGAATATAAAATGAGTTTGATAGATGGGGTGGTTACGGGGAAGGTAAAAGTGAGTTAAAATACAACTATGAAAGAATTAATATTCAATATAAAGGACATATTTAATAATCATAATCAAAATGGTTGTTTAAGCCAATATGAAAGTAGCTTTTATCACATTCCTGCTTATCAAAGAGGTTACAAATGGGCATCCAATCATAATGGAGCAGTAACAATTCTATTAAACGATTTGTGGAAAGCTTTTGATAGTTTTATAAAGCAAGAAAAGTCAGAATATTACTTGCAATATATAACAGTAAAGAGAATTGAATTAGCAAAAGGAAATTGTTTAGAAGTTATAGATGGGCAACAACGTTTGACTACTTTATCAATTTTACTTTCTGTTTTGTCATTAAAATTAGATCAAGAAAACTTAGCTGAAAATAAATTAGACTACGCGATTAGAGATAATTTTTTTGAAAAGCACATTTACCCTAAAGAAAAATTAAAGGTAATTATTGAAAGTAATTGGAAAGATCTACAAGAAAATAAAATGCTTGAAAACAATCAAGATGTTTTTTACATGGCTAATGCCGCTATCACAATGAATACTTTTTTTACCAATAAAAAACTGTATGAATTTTATGATTTTGTGCTTAATCAGGTAAAAATTATAGTAAACTCAGTAGAGGAACACATCAGTAGCGAAACAGTTTTTAAAAACTTGAATAGTAATAAAGTACCATTAACTGAAGCCGAACTTATTAAGGGATTACTTATTACCAAAGTTGGCAGAACGCAAACCAACAAACAAACAAAACATTTTAAGGAAATTATGGAAATCCGAATGAACATTGGCAGGCATTGGGATGAAATAAATAACTGGGCAAACAAACCCGAAATAAAAAGCTTTTATTTTAATAATAAACAAGATGCCATGCACGAGTTGCTGGCCTTAACTGCTGCTTGCCAAGACGATGCAATTGTTATTAAAAACTTAAACAATCATTCAAAAGATTTTCCTCTTTTTAATTATTATTTAGAGCAAACGGATTGTTCTGTATTGTACAATAAATTGTTAGCCGTAAAAAACACCCTTGAGGATTGGTATAATACGACAGAAATCTATAATCTTCTAGGTTACTGTAGATTTACCAAAAAAAGCGGTAGAAATAATCTTAATTTCTTAAAAGAATGTTTAAAATCGAAAACGAAAACTGATTTGATCAAGAACAAACTAAATAGGATCAAGCTCGATTTAATTACTAACATAGATTTTAATGAAATTAGCTACGAGGAGACACCCGAAAAAATCCATCAAATTTTATTGCATTTAAGTGTGTTTGTTAAAGGACAAGAAAACACTCGTTTTGATTTTTATCAATTTGAAAAAGAAAAATGGACTTTAGAACATATTTTTCCACAAACACCAGAGGGTAAAAATAAAATATTAAATAACGCGGATAAAGAAGCTATTAAGCAAATTTTGGTAAATGTGTCTGATGAGGTAAACGATGTTTTAGAATTAGATGTGAGAACAGAAGAAGAAAAAAATGTGTACTACAAAGCATTAAAAGAACATCCTGCCTTAAATAGTATTGCAAATATGTGTTTGCTTACAGGTGGGGATAATTCCTCCAATGGTAACAAATTTTTCAACGAAAAAAGATTAAATATCTTATCGTTAATACAACGTGGGAGTTTTGTCCCAAAACACACTTTTGATGTGTTTAGCAAAATGTTTTCTAATTCAAATACCGAGAGTATGAATAACTGGACAATTTCTGATTTTAATGCACATTTAGAATATATTAAAAATTCAATTGGTTATGAAACTATTGAATCTATTGAGTTAGTTGAGTCTCTAAGTAATTGATCATATGAAAGCAGGAAAATATAACGTAAAAGAATTGTTTGTAAATAGATATGTACAGCAAATTATAATACCCGAAATTCAAAGAGATTATGTTTGGAAACTTGAACAAGTCAAAGGATTGTTGGACTCAATAGAAAATGATTATAATCTGTTTAAGTCAGCAGAAATTCCATTGATTGAAAGTAAAGATGACTTACTTGTCAAATCATTTGCAGCCTTTTATAAAAAAAGAAATTATTCCTCAAATATTGGCTTTATCTATGCCTACAACGATGAACAATATCATGGCAAGTATTTTTTAATAGATGGGCAACAACGCATTACTACAATATTTATCATTTTATTGGCACTGGCTAGTTTAAATGAAGGATTAAAAGAAAAATTTAAAGCAACTTATTTACTTAATCAAAATATAAAACTGGATTATAAAGTTCGTGAATTAACACATGACTTTATAAATGCATTTGTCCTACATGTTTTGGAGGGAGAAAAAGAATTTGTAAACCAACATTGGTATCTAACTACGAAATATAATTCGGATACTACTATTCAAAGTTGGCTATCAAATTTTAATTTTTTGTCAAAATATTTTAATGGCAAAACAGATGACGAAATTGTCGATTTCTATTATTTCATAGAGGATCAAGTTGAGTTTTGGTACTTTGACACTAATATTAGCGAGCAAGGAGAGGAACTTTATATTTATATGAATGCGCGAGGCGAACAAATGCAGAGTAACGAAAATTTGAAAGCCGATTTATTAAGTAAGTTTGATAATATCGATGACAAAAATAGTTACGGGATATTATGGGAAGATTGGCAAGACTTTTTCTGGGAAAATAAAGGCAAAAATGAAAATGCTGATATAGGCTTCAATGAATTTTTGTTTTGTATTGCAGGTCTTGAAAACATTAGAAATGATAAAAGAAAGATTTATCAAAATATAGATAATCATAGTGTTAAATATGCTTTGATAAAAGAAAATTTAGATCTTCTAATCATAAAAAGATATTTCGATGCATACAAATACCTTATTACAAACAAAGAAAATTTTAAAGGAGCTTATGGATACTGTGATTGGGTAGATAATTGTTTAAATGATTTAATGAAATTATTTAACGAGACAAATACCAATTGGTTTGCTGACATTCAAGATAATAATAAAGGTACTGAAAGGAATCGAATGATTTTTATTTGGTCGATTTTATATTTTAATACGTCTACTGGAGAACTTAACATAGATGGTTCGTTCCGTACGATGAGAATGTTTTATTTAAGGTACAATAACTTTAATCGTTCAGTTTCAACATTATTTAAAACTATAGATGAAATATTTGAAAACGGGCTTTTAAATATTCATGAATTAGAACAAAACAATGGTATTAAGAATGAAGTAGATCAAAATGGAAACGACAGTAAACTAAGGACTAATGATGAAATTATAAGAATTAAAATTCTTAATAAGTTCAAAGATTTAGAAGTTTTTAAAGAGATTGAATCTGTTCTATGGGAAATAGAAGATCATAAATTGAATTTAAATGGAAGAAATGTAGGCGCAACGAATATTAGTCATTTAATTCATAGCATTGAAACAATTAGTTTAGAACAACTTTATCTTATAAAAAATAAGTTTTTTGAAATATTTCCACCAAAAGAATTAAAACATCCAACTGTTCAGAACATATTATTACATTACAATGAATACTGGGATAGAGTATCACCTTATTATTATGAAAATTATAGATTTGATAATTGGGCAAAAATTATTCGCGAACATATTATAAGTTCTGATAAACAAAATATTGCATTCAAAGAGTTTTTCAAAGAGTTTTTAACTTTTAATGGTTCGATCCATAGTTTCTTAGAAACCAAAAGAATTGATTTTACAGAAATAGAGAAAATAGATGATTTAAGAACCCAACTCATTTGGTATGCGCAAAAGTTAAATTCAAAATTATGGTCTAAAGGCAATAATATTGCTTTGAGGCATTGGGAGAATCAGGATGCGATTTTTTCAAATCAAATGAAAATAATTAATACACAAGGAGATTTTAAAGGATACAATAATATCGAAATATCAAAATTAGTAGAAGACCATGCCTAGCCAAACCAACGAACAAGCATTAGAATCCGCCATAGAAAAAAAACTAACCGGTTCTTGTCTTGAAGATTTAAAAAACGAAGGAAGTTTACAAGAACGAGAGGACTTGTACCGCGCTGGCAATGGCTATTACATAGGCTATGCTGCTGATTTCAATACTAAATATGCAATTGATGAGGTTCGTTTTTGGCATTTTCTGGAAACAACCCAAGCAGATGAGTTAGCCAAATTACAAAAGCAAAACGACTGGAAATTAAAAATTCTGGAACGTTTAGATCGTTTGATTAAAAAATACGGCATCCTGCGTTTGCTTCGTAAAGGTTTAGAAGTAGATGATGCTCATTTTACTTTACTGTACGTATTACCATTAGCTAGCAGCAGTGCAGCGGCAAAAGCCAATTTTGAAAGCAATGAGTTCAGTGTGTCGCGCCAACTAAGATATTCTTTGACAAATCCAGGAGAAGAAATTGATATGGTGGTTTTTATAAACGGTTTGCCTATTGCTACTATGGAACTCAAAAACCATTGGACCGGTCAAAACGCCAAAGTACACGGACAAAATCAATACAAACACAAAAGAGACATAACACAACCCTTATTAAACTTTGGTCGTTGTGTGGTACATTTTGCCGTTGATACCGATGAAGTCTACATGACTACCAAATTAGATGGAGCCAATACTTTTTTCTTACCCTTTAATTTAGGTCACAATTACGGAAAGGGTAATCCGCCCAATCCTTTCGGACATAAAACAGCCTATTTATGGGATGAGGTCTTGACACGTGAAAGTGTGGCAAACATCATACAGCATTTTGTGCGTTTTGACGGAAAAGAGAAAGATCCATTGAGTAAAAAAACCTTGTTTTTTCCACGATACCATCAAATGAATGTAGTTCGTAAACTAATAAATCACGCCAGTAAAAACGGTGTGGGTCAAACCTATTTAATTCAGCATTCAGCCGGTTCAGGAAAATCAAACTCTATTACTTGGGCAGCGTACCAATTGATTGAAACCTATCCCGAAAGCGAAACCACACCTGGAAGCAGAGGGATTACCAATCCGCTTTTTGATTCCGTGATTGTAGTTACTGACAGACGATTGTTAGACAAACAACTACGCGAAAACATTAAAGAATTCTCGGAAGTAAAAAATATCGTAGCACCAGCTTATTCTTCCAAAGAACTAAAAGAAAGTCTAGAAAGTGGTAAGCGTATCATTATCACTACTATTCAAAAATTCCCATTCATTGTTGATGGAATAGCTGATTTAAGCGACAAACGTTTTGCGGTAATCATCGATGAGGCGCACAGCAGTCAAAGTGGTTCAGCAGCTGATAATATGAACCGTGCGATGGGAACAAACAACAATGAAGAAGAGGACGAAGATCCTCAGGACAAAATTATTGAAATCATGCGCTCGCGCAAGATGAGCAAAAATGCTTCCTATTTAGCTTTCACGGCTACACCAAAATCAAATACACTCGAAAAATTTGGAGTAAAACAAGAAGATGGAACCTTCAAACCATTCCATTTGTACTCCATGAAACAAGCCATTGAGGAAGGGTTTATTCTGGATGTCTTGGCGAATTATACAACTTATAAAAGTTACTACGAGATTGAAAAGTCCATAGAAGACAATCCATTATTTGATACCAATAAAGCACAAAAAAAGCTACGAGCATTTGTAGAACAGGACAAACAAACCATAGCAATTAAGGCAGATATCATGGTGGATCATTTCATCAGTAAATTAGTAAATACTAAAAAGCTGAAAGGAAAGGCCAAAGCTATGGTGGCAACTCAAAGCATTGAATCAGCAATAAAATATTTCTTTGCCATTCAAAAGATATTGAAAGAGAAGGGAGAACCTTTCAAAGCAATTATTGCTTTCTCGGGTAAGAAAAAAATAGAGGGAGTCGAATACACAGAAGATAGTATCAATGGTTTTGCAGAGAAGGAAACCCGCGATCAATTTGATAGTGACGATTATAAAATTTTGGTAGTAGCTAACAAATATTTGACTGGTTTTGACCAGCCGAAACTCACCGCAATGTATGTCGATAAAAAACTACAAGGCGTTTTAGCCGTGCAAGCATTATCAAGATTAAATAGAGCTGCCAACAAATTAGGCAAGAAAACAGAAGATTTATTTGTACTCGATTTCTTCAACTCGACAGAAGACATGAAAGATTCCTTTGATCCTTTTTATACCGCAACATCATTAAACAAAGCCACAGATGTAAATGTGTTACACGAAATCAAGGCAATTTTAGATGATGTAGGCGTTTACGAATGGTCAGAAGTTGAAGATTTTGTCGATAAATATTTTAAGAAAGTAGATGCACAATTGTTGAGTCCAATTATTGATACCGCGGCAGACCGTTTCAACTTTCAGTTAGATCTGGAAGATAGTGACAAAGCCGATTTCAAAATCAAAGCAAAACAGTTTGTGAAAATTTACGGTCAGATGGCATCTATATTACCGTATGAAGTACTGAATTGGGAAAAGCTCTTTTGGTTTTTAAAGTTCTTGATACCAAAACTGATTATTGTTGATACCGATATTGATGCTTTAGACGAATTACTAAATTCAGTCGATTTATCCACTTATGGATTAGAGCGCGTTAAGTTAAACACAAGTATTGCATTAGACGATTCCGAAGCTGAATTAGATCCACAAAACCCAAATCCGAGAGGCGCTCACGGAACAGATAAAGAGGAAAACCCATTAGATTTAATCATCAATAGTTTTAACGAAAGATGGTTCCAAGGTTGGGAAGCTACGCCAGAAGAACAAAGAGCAAAGTTTGTGAATTTGGCCAAAAACATGCAAACGCACCCTGATTTTAAAGCAAAGTATGCAGAGAATACTGACACACAAAACAGAGATATCGCCTTCGATAAAATATTCGCAGACATCATGTCTAAACAGCGAAAATTAGAACTCGATTTGTACAAAAAAGTAACCCAAGATGATTCCTTCAGGATTGCAATGCAAGATACTTTGAAGAGGATATTGAGTGTTTGATTACAGTTGTAAATTTTTATACTAAAAGAGCAATGTAGCATAATGGATATGCAAATAAAAACTGCACATTAAGTTAAGCTACATTTTTGTAATTAATTTGATTGTTAAATTCTTCAATAGTTGCATAATTCAAAGCAGAAGGTCTCCTTTTTCTGTTGTACCAAATTTTAATATATTCAAAGATTTCCAGTTTCATTTGTTCTTTAGAAATCAGTTTGTTTCCATAAATCAATTGGACCGCTTTTTTTTTGAAAGCTTTGTCATAAATTTTGCGCACTTGTTTCGTAGGTTAAAATTAAGATTATTTCTTAACTTTTTGTGATGGCTAAGTTAGTATGTTCAATTAGGAACCGATAAGGTATTTGTATGCTTAAATTGTGACAAACATTTTGATTTAAATAATAATGATGATTTTAATTTTGTTAGAAAAAGAGCAGTTCATATATTTCACAAAAAAGTTTTTCCTAAAATTGATCTGTAATAACAGCTGACCCCATCCTACTTTAAGAAGCAACAGGATTAGTGGGGAACTTTTTTTCAGAAAGAATAACATTAGGGTCAAATTCAAAAATGGTTTGTATCAATGCGGATATAGCTTAATATTGATTCATCCCATTAAAAAGTCTATTTTTTATCCGTTCCTTTAGTTCTTGAGGTTCTACAACCCTAACACTCTCTCCATAACTTAAAATTAAACGTTCGAGTTCATAATTGATCATCACATTAATTTTCAGTTCCAATACATCATTACTAATCCATTTGTGCTTTTGTGTTTCGTGAATAGATTTGTTCTCCATATATTTCCCCGTCAGTTGATTAAAATGCAAAACAACATTTTCTAAAACAGCACCTTCTGTTTTGCTGACTCCTATCATGTCCGAGAAATACTCTTGCCAATCAATAGTATCATTGTGAATAAAGGGTACGTTAATTGGTACGATTGTCACAATTCTGTCAATAGCAACATTCCAGTCTGATTTCCAGCTTTCTACATGCAGCCCAAATAAAAACCATCGATGATTGTATTCCTTTAAATAATAAGGGTGAAAAATATAGGTATAAGGTTCTTCAGTTTTAAAATCCTTATAAGTTATCTGTAGAGGTGTTTTATTTTGTACCGCGTTATACAGTGTACTGAAGTGCTCGATACCTTTTAAATCTTGCGAGCTATCAAAACCAATGAAGGGTTTTTCGTGGTTGGTTATTTTTAAATCTGTTTTTAATTTGGCTATTATAGCTTGAATACCTTCAAATTGTGGCATACCTTCAAATTGTGCTAAAACTTGTATTGCCGATTGGAACTGGTCCATCTCAACATCATTTAATGGCGCATTGTTAATCGAAAAGTTCAAATCTTCATATCGATAAATTTTCTTTTTCCCTTCAAATAGATCAGCTAATTCGATGTTCCATCCCTCAGGACTTCTCATGAAAGCAATATCATCCCTCAGTTGACGTGTCTTTATATGTTCTTCAACACCAGTAACTTCAAAAAGAGCTTCGTTTACTGTTTCTAATAATGTATCGAAATAATAATTTTTGTAAGGATTTCGAAAACACTTATCTAAAATTTTGTAACGAATTAAAGGGTTTTTAGTGATTGCCATTGTGGGTTTTTATTTATATTTACCAAGTTAAGAATACGCAAGGTATAAAATAAATTTATGTGTGCAGCAAAAACGCACTCTTGAATTATACGTTTGCAGAGTCAAACAAAAACAAGTTCTTTGAAAGCCTGCTGCATAATATTGATTTTTTGCCAACTGGAATCTATCGCAAGAAAGTTTCAAATCGGTTGGTGTCCTAGAGCGATCTAGGATGAATGTTTCGTGGTTATTTTACACTTGGGTTTTTATGATCTTCTTGTAAAACTATTTTGAAATATTATTTTTCTATTATTTTAATTATGATCTATTTTTAGTTTAATTTTCTTTAATATAGTTCATAAACAAAGAGTACAATAGCAGGCTTCTTGGAATATTTTAATATCATGAAAATAGAACAAACACATATAGACCAGATCCGTACCGCATTTCAAAATATGAAGTCTAGAGAAGATTTTCTTCATTTATTGAATGAAGCAAAACCTTTAGTCTATGGTGAAAAAACGGTTCCTTTTGAATTTAAACAGCTTACTTGGTATTCCAATCCTAAATTGGTAAAAAAACGCTACACTGAATTCAAAGTAAAGAAGAAATCAGGCGCGGAGCGTACTATTCATGCTCCAGTGAATGGTCTAAAAGCCATTCAAAAAACACTAAGTTTCATTTTACAATGCGTCTATGAGCCTCATAAAGCTGCAACAGGTTTTGTTAAGGAGAAGTCTATTGTTGATAATGCCAAAGAGCATGTAGGAAATAAATATGTTTATAACATTGACTTAAAGGACTTTTTTCCTAGTATTGATCAAGCTAGAGTATGGAAGTGCTTGCAGTTGAAACCATTCAATTTAACTCCATCAATTAACGAAAATCTTTTTGAGAAAGAGATAAAGGAAGTATCCTTTGAAAAAATTAAAGAAGTTTTCAAACCAACTCACGCCATAATAAAAGAAACTAAAATTGGAGGTTTTTTATATTTAATAGATACCATTATTGGAAATAAGGTAGTATTAAAAATTAAAATCGATAGTAATGCGAAAATTACAGGCACTACCATAGAAGATAAAATCGAAGATATTAAAACAAATCATGTTTTTTATCTTACTAAAACAAAAGATCAAACGTGGATAAGTTTGACTCATAAAGACGAGTTCATCAATAATCTTAGGTCTATTAGCTTATCTAAACAAAATATTGCTAATATGATTGCTTCATTATGCTGCACAGAAATGAATGTAGAACGAAAAAATACAGCTGGTGAATGGGAAACAGTAGTGCGTAATGTTTTACCTCAAGGCGCTCCAACTTCTCCAGTGCTAAGTAATGTTATTTGCCAACGATTGGATTATTTACTTTCAGCAGTAGCTAAACGTTTTGGGTTGAAATATACTCGCTATGCAGATGATATGACATTCAGTTCAATGCAGAATGTGTACCAACCTAATAGTGATTTTATAATGGAATTACACCGAATTGTTGCTGAGCAAGGTTTTCATATCAAAGAAAGTAAAACGCGTTTACAAAAAGAAGGTTACCGTCAGGAAGTAACCGGTCTTTTAGTTAATGAGAATGTTAATGTACAAAAACGTTATATCAAGCAGTTGCGCATGTGGCTATACTATTGGGAAAGCTATGGACAAGAAAGAGCACAAAGTTTTTTTCAGCAACAATATATTGCTGATAAAGGATATAGTATTAAAGGAAGACCTGATATGATCAATGTTATTGACGGTAAACTCAATTACCTTAAAATGGTGAAGGGTGATAGTAATGACTTGTATTTGAAGTTGAGAGAGAGATTCAATAAACTAACTAATAAAGAATCATTCATTAGTAAAGTATTGACCATTTGGGAAACCAATGGAATTGAAAGTGCTATGGAGCTTTATTATTCCAAAAATGGAGAACATCCTATCAATAATTCAAATACTGATTTTGAATTTAATCAATTTGATATAAGTATGTTTTTAGACAAGCAATCAACTTAAAAAGAATCATGATGAGTACTAATAAAATTGATTTTATAAATGATTTGTTGTCTTCTAAAAAAATTAAAACAGAAGAAAAAAGTAGAATCATTGATCTAACTAAGAATGAATTTAAAAATTTCGAAGCTGATAATTTAGAGCTTAAGAAAAGGATTGATATTATTGAAGTTAAATTAGGAATAAATTTTGAAGAAAATAAAGCAAGTGAAATTGTGTCAAATATAGAGAAAAATGATCTTGATTCTAAAGACAAAGTTTCTAAATCAAAAGAAAATAAATCGCTAAAATACATTAATCCATTTTCTTCTAATGGCCTAGTAAAGTTTTTAGAAGAATATAATTCAAATGAATTTTTAAAATATACTTGGCATACTTTTGATGATAAAGATGTCTTTGAAAATATCATTAATAAAATGGACATTAAAGAATTTGACTTAGTAAAATATCAAGAAAAAATTGAATACCAATTAAAAAATTTATTTATCAATTATTTTTTACAAGGAAAAGTAAAAAATTTTCTATTGGATTATATCACAGGTAAGAATTATGAAGGTAAAATCGGATTTTGGACACAAAGCAATGTTGTAAATTGGAATTCTGAAAACTTAATAAATTGGTCTAATCAAAATAAAATTGTCCCTAATCCAGGTGGGAATTTTTCAAGACAGATAAGAAGTAAGGGATATAAACTAGATAAACCTATAAAATCAAAATTAAATGGTAAAAGAATAAATTACTTTTCTGAACTAATAATCTATTCTAAAAATTTATTTAGAATTCAAGCTGATAATTCATTATTCGATATTCTCGTTTACAATAATGAAAAATATAAAAACGATTGTATTTTTAATTATGATAATTTTGAAAGAACTATAAATTTATACACAGATGTTAATAGCATAATTGAATGTTTTAATATTATCATTGAAAACACTCTCGATATTTACAGAAGATTTAATTTAGAAAAACCTATTATTAATATCTCGTTTAGTACAGAATTAAATAATCACATTAATTTAATTGTGCATCATGAAAATGTAAATTATTTTAAAAAAAATCTTAACTCAATTTCAGATAGAATGTTGCTGGGAGAAAAACATATCAGAATGATAGAGAAAATAAACGGTATTTGTGATTTATATTTAGAAGCAATTTTTGAGAACAATTTGTCTTACAAAATAAATTTATGGGATAGCAAAGAAATAAAAGCTCAGGAAATTGAAAAAAGAATCGGAGTTAAACACATATTAAATTTTAAAGTATGATTTATTTAATTGATGATAACATATCAAGACAGATTGGATTCGGTTGGAATAAATCAAGATTTGAGGAGTTTTCAGATATTGTTTGCGTTATAAATAATATTGATATGCTCTTTAAAAACAAAGAATCCATTAATAAAACGGCAACTCACATATTCATACATGAATCTTTTAAAGATTTATCTGCGTTAAATAATAAAAGTTTTATTGATGATTTTATAAAAGAGATAAATTACAGGGCAGAAAATAAAGAAATTTTTTTAACCTTTTTTAGTGGAGGGAAAAATGAGCGTTCCATTATAGATAATATTGTAAATATACCTGCGGATATATTTTATCAAAATTTGAATATTTTTTTATTAAAATATTCAAAAAAAAATGATGAAATTAAGCATATTGTTTACGGTGAAAATATTCAGATTGAAGAAAAGATAATTGAATTATTAAGAACTAAAAATAATAATATTGATAATTCATTAAGTATTGAGAATTCTTCAAAAAACTTAATTTTTAAATCATTTGAGCATGAGATTGAAGATCCATTCGAGGATACTTTTAGTGAAATAATTTATGAAGATGAAGATGGTATAACAGATACTTTTTTAAATAAATTATGCTTTCAAACTTTAAATTCTAATGAATTTGAAAACATTTTCCTGCCTATTTGTTTTGGGCCAACTTTGTCAGATTTTAATGGTTTAAGACTTGCAACACATATTAGGTGTACACCTACAATAAACCAATTAAAACCAATCTTTATTTATTCAGTGGTTGATTTTAAGGATATTTTTAACATTGAATATGGTACTATTTTAAAAACTAAAAATATATTTTTAATTGATTATTCAAAAATTGCCTTTAAAAAAGCATTGGAAATAGGGATTAACAATTTTACTATTGAAGAGTTACCTATTGAAATTAAAAAATTAAATCTCAAAATACCTACAAACTATGAGGATAATCATAGTATTGCAAATGAATGGGCGATATATAGATGGTCACAAGTAATTGATGCTAACGACGACGGGATTAAAAAGATAATAGACATTCAAAATAGTAATTTATACTTCAAATATTTAAAGACCATTTATCCAATTTGTCATCTAGACAAAATAAATTCTACACAATTAAAAATCAGATACGATGATCATCCTAAAGTATTATATATTGATGATGAGGCAGAAAAAGGATGGTATGAAATTTTTTGTAAAATTTTAGATGATGAAAATAAATTGTTTTTTAGGCATTTAGACTATGAATTTAATGAAAAATCTAAAGAAGAGATAATTGATATTTCACTAAAAAAAATAATCGATGAAGATATAGATTTAGTTATTTTAGATTTCCGCCTTCATAAAGATGATTTTGAGAATATCAGTATTAATGAAGTAACCGGTTATCAGATTTTAAAAAAAATAAAGGAACACAATAAAGGAATTCAAGTTATTGTTTTTTCTGCAACTAATAAAATTTGGAATTTGTTAGCTCTTCAAGATGCTGGTGCTGATGGATTTATTATAAAGGAAAGTCCGGAAAACAGTATTGATAATCAATTTACCAAACAATCCATTCAAAACTTTATTTCAATAAGTCAGGAGTGCTTAAAAAAGAATTTCTTAAAAAGCTTTCTTAACGTTTGCCAAGAAATTCAAAAAAATATAAAAAATGCATGTGCAGATCCGCAAAGCGACTTTTATAACTTTAAAAACGAATTATTAATTGCACTGAAAATTGTCCGTCAATCAGCAAGTAGAATTGATTTAAATTCAAGTTCATCATTAGATGTAGTTTTTCTAAACTGCTACAATTTCCTTGAAAAATTTAAGCATAGTTATATTAGAGAAATAAAATATGATCTTGTATTGGGCTTTGAAGAAGTGGAAATGAAAAGGTATAACTTAGCTAACAATAGACTAGTTGATGGCGGAAAATTTACAAGGCTCAACAGTGCTGACAATCCAACTTTTTTTCATAGTATGACAGCATTGCTCATTGATTATTTTGGTATTGTAAACATTAATGATACTGCAATTAAAAAAGTTTACGAGATAAAAGAGGCAAGAAATAACTATGTACATAAGGATAAATCAAATTTTAGCATAAATGAATTAGTTGATGTAATTAATATTTGCAAAACAATTACGGACAATCTAAAAGAATAAATGCACTAATCCTTCATATTTCCCTACCATCTTTACATCAAAATTATAATACAAAATCGAAAACATGAAAGACTTACTAATTAAACTCCGACGACAATTAGCTGCAATGATTGAAGAAATTGACAACTATAATATCCCCTCAGATGATACTATATTTATCAAAAAAGAAGATCTAAAATGGATTAAATATTTAGGAAAATTAAATTCATATATTAATGTATTTGAATATAAACAAGAAGTGATATTTACTCTAAGAGTGTCTTCGTCCTATCCATATGATTATGAAATTTATAATAAATTAATGGATGGTACACTTGAAATATTAATTCTCAATAAACGTGAAGAAGAATATGTAGATTCTGGACATCTAATTAATTATACATTAGAGGATAAAAAAAACACTATACTACGTGATTTATATAATTGAGAAAAACAAACCCAAAACGAATAATTTTTTCTATGCGCTAATCCCGCACACATCTCTCCAATCTTTGCATCAAAATAATAAGACATGAGTATATTCAATCATTTCAGTCATCTAAACTTAAGTTCTGCACAAGAAACAGCTCTAACAAAATTGGAATCTTTTTTGGAAAGCCCTGTTCCGGTTTTTATGCTAAAAGGATATGCAGGTAGTGGTAAAACAACTATTCTTAAAGGATTGGTTGAATTCTTAAATGCCATTGAAAAAGACTTTTTATTAATGGCGCCCACAGGTAGAGCAGCAAAAGTAATACGAGAAAAAACAGGTCAAGAAGCTTTTACTATTCATAAATCAATATACAGTTATGAAGAAATGTTAGAAGTCGAAGAAGGTGATTCTTTTTTCTACAATTATAAACTCCGAAACAATACTGATGTATCGGGTAAAATATTTATTATTGATGAAGCTTCAATGCTATCAGATTCTAAAACTGAAGGAGAGTTTTTTCGCTTCGGCTCAGGGCATCTATTGAGTGATTTAATTACCTATTCAAGAATTAATAATGAAAATGCAAGAACCAAGATAATCTTTGTAGGTGATCCATTTCAGTTGCCTCCTGTAACCGATAATAGCTCAAAAGCGTTTGAACCACTGTACTTGAAAGAAAAGTTCAATCTTTCCTCTGAAGAAACAGAAATGAAAGAGGTAAAACGTCAAGGTAGTGAAAGTGGCATTTTAAAAGCAGCTGCCAAAATGCGCAAAAGTATATCTGCTGGTTTTTTCAACGATTTTGATTTACGTCCAAACGGTGCTGATATTGTAAATCCTTCATATGAAGCCTTTTTAGATACTTGGCAGTCAACAGCAAATCCTAAAATTATTATTGCTAGTAAAAACAAAACTTGTCTAAAACTCAATTTACAAATAAGAGAAAGAAGATTTGGAAATGCAAATTTACCTCTTCAAAAAAGTGACATAGTAATAATGGGAGGTAATAATTATAGAAAAGGAATTTTCAATGGTGAATTTGCTGTAATCAATGAAGTTAGTAATGAAATAGAAACTCGTACCATACCTTTAAAAGGAAAACCTCCAGTAACTTTAAATTGGAGAAATGTTGAATTAGTGTTTCCTGATTCCGATAGCAATAATAAAATAGTTAAAGGTAAAGTGTTGGAAAACTACCTTTATGGGGATAATTACTTAAAACCCGAAGAGACACAGGCATTATATGTTGATTTTAGGTTGAGACATGAAAACCTGAAACCTAAAACAGAAGAATTCAAAGAAGCTATTATACAAGATGAATACTTCAATGCTTTACTAATGAAATTTGGTTATGCGGTAACCTGTCACAAAGCACAAGGTGGTGAATGGGCTAATGTTTTTACAGTTTGGGATAATGATAACACAGAGGGTTTTAATTGTTTCTCAGACAATCAAAGAAGAGCAGGTAAATTAAATCAAAACTTCTACAGATGGGCATATACAGCGATTACAAGAGCATCTAGTACATTGTATGCTTTAAACCCGCCTTATTTCAATTCCTATTCTGCAATGGCATTCTTAGATGTTGAGGTATTAAATGCATTGAATGAAGTATCAGGATTTGACATTCAAGGAGAAGAACTAAGCATTGATGAAGAAATGCAAGAACAACTATCTCAGTTTAATCTATTTGAACAATCAGTACAACTGCAGGATCATTTTGTCAAAGTACGTGAAACTGTTAGAAAACAATACATTGAAATAATGGGTTGGGAAAAGAAAAATCTTGAAATTTGGTATTATTTTAAAAGGGAAAATCAAACTGCTGCCGTAAAAACCTGGACAAATAAAGAGGGTGTATTTAATGGTAAATACCAAAAATTAGTATCAAATACTAATAGTGAAGAACTTTATAGCGACATTGAAACATTACTAAAGAATTTACCCAATATTTCCATTAATAGAAAAACTGTAGAAACTATTATAAGTAAATTAGTATTTGATACTGAGATTGAAGAAATGTTACCATTTACTAAAAATTTATTTGATGATTTGAGTGTTGTATTAGAATCTAAGCAAATCAGTATTGATAAAATAAAACATCTGCAATACAAAGAAAGATATACATTCATGCGCAATCAAGAAGTAGCAGTTATGGATTATGAATACAATATGAAAGGTTTCTTTGGTCGAGTGGTTCCTATTCAAAAACAATCCAATAGCCCAAGATTAATTTCAGACATACAATCTGCACTACAAACTTTTAAAAAAGAAGATTATGCCAGCTAAAGAAATAAAAGAACTACGCCAATCCGGAAAATTGGAAGAAGCACTAACTATGGCTAAATCAGAATTAGAAGTTCAGCCAGACAATATATGGGCAAAAAGAAATATTAGCTGGGTGTATTATGATTATTTAAAGCAAAATGTAGCTTCAGTGGATGTAGATGGATTCATTTCCATTTTATCAGAGATAAAAAATCTGGAATTGCCTGTGGATGAAAAAATGCTTTTTGATAATCTAAGTTGGCAAATAGGTTCAATGGTTTTTAAAATTCTTGGTAGTGATAATTTACAACTTGCGAAATTAAAGCTAATGATTGAAATCAGTATGTCTTTTGAATATACTAAACCATCTGAAGGGTATAGTTTTTTGTTTAAAGCATTCCATAAAGCTTTAAAAATTGATAACACTTATATACAGTTTGCAGATTGGTGGAACTTTGAAAATTTCAGGGAAGTAGATTATCAAAAGGAAACTCTTCCTAACGGAAGAGAAATAATGTCGATTGTGGAGCAGGCTTATATCACTTATGCTAAACACTTGTTGCCAATACAACATCCGGATGGTGAAATTGTTTTTCACAAAGAAAAATCATTGGCTTTTATAGAAAAACTATCTGTTTTGGAAGAGAAACATAAAGAGTACCAATATCCGGCTTATTTCAAGGCTAAACTTTTATTAGCGGTAGGAGATCAAGATAATATGCTTGAATCACTTATACCCTTCGCAAAGAAAAAATGTAATGATTTTTGGGTATGGGAAATCTTGGCAGAAGCATTTTCAAGTGAACCAGAAAAAGTTTTTGCTTGTTATTGCAAAGCATTATCGTGTAAAAGTCCAGAAGAAATGCTTGTAGGGATAAGACAAAAAATGGCTCGTATTTTAATTTCTAAAAACAACTACAATGAGGCCAAAACGGAAATTGAATTATTGGTAAAAGTGAGAAATCAACATGCCTTTAAAATTCCAAATGAAGTCCTCAAATTTCAATCTCAGGAATGGTTTAAAAATGCATCGGTGCATATATCAAATACTGATTTTTACAAAAGGTATATACCTGAAGCAGAATCGCTTTTGTATTATGATATACCAGAAGAAATGCTAATTGTAGAATTTGTCAATACAGATAAAAAAATTCTGAATTTCATTGCTTCTGAATCAAAGTTTGGCTTTTTGAAATATGACAGGTTCTTTAGACAAGTTAAAATAGGAGAGACTTTGAAAGTAAGGTTTCAAGGTGGTAGTAATGAGGGTATGCATCAACTTTATACAGCAAGTAAAATTGAAGACACTTCTTTTAAAAAACAATTTTTAAAAGAAGTTGAAGGAAAAGTTCGTATTCAATCTGGTAAACCATTTGGCTTTTTAGAAGATGTTTTTATTCATCCATCTTTAGTAACTAAATTAAGATTACAAGATGGAATGATTTTTAAAGGCAATGCCATGAAATCGTATAATAAAGATAAAAAAATGTGGAGTTGGAAAATGATTGATAAGTAATTTGATGAAAATCTCAGCGAAGGAGCAATTTCTACTAAAACTTAAAAGTGCATCACCTTTGTTTGTTTCAAAGAACAAAATTGTAAAATAGATAGAAAAAATGGGAAATATAATAAAATCAAAATGCCAATCATGTGGTTTTTCAAATGAGTTCAGATTTGGTGGTGGCAGATTTAATTATCTAACCAATTGTCCAGTACCAGCAATTAATAAGGAAACCTTAGAGTTTGAAAACATAAATTATTTAGCAAGCAAAAATTCAGAAAAATATCTATTCTACACTGATGATGTTTTAAAAGGTGATAATCTCGATTATATCACTATCAATAACTTTGATTTAAAATTAAACATGGTCAATAATTATTGTCCTAATTGCAAGGAAAAAGCACTAGACTTTAGGATAATTATGTTTGTTGATTAAAACAAGTAATTACAATAACTCAAGATAAAGGAATTCTGAATTTTTAACATCAATGAAACCCGAACAAATAAGATTAATTCAAAAGCTTGCAGAAGTAAGCGAAGATGCCATGGTAAATAATGCTCCAGCAAGTCTTATTGATGCTATTTCAGAAATGAATTGCAAAGCCATAGAGTTAATTTTAGAGGACAAGATTACATATCAAGATACTACCAAAACTATTTTTCTTCAAAAATTGCAAGAAGTCTTCAAGGAATTCCAAAATAAGGACAATAAGCTACTTGCTTATGAGGGTAAATGTAATTCTGATGAATGTATCAATAAAAATAAAAAAGGAATTGCCTTTGTTGGCAATAAATCAGGTCGCTATATCAATTTTATAATAGAAGAAGACGAGGTTTGTTCTGTAAAAGGCATTTACAACTGTTCTGATTTTTACACAGATAAAAGAGTTATAGATGAAAATAAGAGACAATTAAATTTTATTATTTATGATGATGAAAAAGTAACTTTTGTTCCTTCAGCTTCATATGACTATTTAAAAAACAAATCAATCACTGCTCTGAATGAAATGAGGCAACTCAATGACAGTGAGATTTCAAAAGATCAAATAATCACTTGGATTAAGCGATATGAAGAATTATATGATGTTATCGATAGGATAAATAATTTTTACAAATATCATCATTCATTTTATTGGCTTTATGAGCATATCAATCAAATTTTTCAATTCTTAATGATCGAAAATGAAGCTAAAATAGCGATTGACGAATTTAAATCAATTACTCTTGACAACGAAATAGATCTATTAAAATGGTTAGTAAAACAGGAACATTTATATAATGATTTGATATTGTTGTTTGGTAACGTTGTATCTGTGGAAAGTTTAAAAACCGGCAAATGTGTTTTACATGAAGACTATACTGTTTACTTCAAAACAAGCATTTTACAAAACTGCATTGATTTGCAAGAGCTTTTAGATAAGTATTATTACGAAAAATTAAATAAATACAATACCCTTTCTCCAGCAGAACAACAAAATCAAACACCTTTTGATGATGATTACGAAGAAACTTCATCATTGAAGTATCATTTACAATTAAGAGGGATTGTCTAAATAAGATTTCATTCAGGTGCATTAAGCTATTCCTTGTTCGAAGAATGAATTAGAAAAAACCTTGAAATTTGAAAGAGTACATCAAAAAAATGTTACTTTAAAAATATGTTATATAAAAAAATTAGTTTACATACATATTGCCAATTCATACCTCTTCAATTTAATAAAATTTGAACTCAAATTGGTTAAGAGCAGATTGATAAGGGAAACTGAAACAGTGTGGTTAGCAAAAAAAATACTATCGGATAACGTGTTGGTGATGGAATATAGTTTTTTCGCGGGGTGGGGATCGCGGGAAAACGCAAACGCAAAGGGCAGGGGGGTGTAAGGCGTTAATGATGCCCAAGATTTTTACCTTTTTTCGGTCGGTGGCGCTGGAGCTATTTCGGTTTCTACTACTCGTACCTAATCTTTAGAGGAACCCTCGTTTCATTCGCAACTGCCTACTAACAAAGGAATTGTATTTAGTCAGTGTACTATTTTCCCAACATAGTCCCAACATTGAGCAAAACAAGGCGTCATACGTAGCGTATTTGGAAACGTTCGATACATTGGTCGGGAATATGGAAAGGAAACAAGGCTTAAATCGTTGAAATTGAATTGAGGTGGTAAAAACTGCTGAACGAACGACTGCGTTAGCGATTCGGAGTCTAACCATTCCATCGTCCTTAATTCTACAATATTGGTCGAATAACGAGTCCTTTTTTTTTAACCTTTGGCATTTATATATAATTTATAATTATTCCAACACGCTCGACAAAATGTGTGACTTTTTTTTGATGCTTATTTGTGGTCTAATTTTGACAGTCAATCGTTGTGTATTTTGATTGACGAAATAGAGATATTCAGCAGTAGTAGTTTTGTAGTTCAAAAAAAAAAAATAAGAACCCTAAGATTATATATATATTATAATCAAACCCCCAAAAAAAAAACACCCCAATTCTATTAATATACATAGTATGTTAATAGATATATATATATAACACTCGCTTCGCTCGAAAAAAAAAAAAAAAAAGAGCGTGATATGATGCCTACAAATAAAATCCTTTGCCTACGATGGGTGCAAATGCGTGTATTGCGATATTTCTTGTCGTCAACGGCACACTACATACTACATACCTTTCACCTAGCAATTAACCTCAAAGACAGAAAATAGCTTTGTTTTGTTAGTTTTTAGCCGTTTTTTAAGCTAAACACTATCAAAGTATCACCTAGTCAAAATTAAAGCTTTAAAAGCGGTATATTACGTTTGGTGTATTTTGTTATACTATACACTTACCAATTTATAAATATGTATAAAGATAAATTTAAAAGGTCGGTTTATTGAGGTCTAATGCTATCGGTGCATTTGCAATTAGGTTGAGAAAAATGTAATAAAGTGATTTCAGTTCAAGTTAATCGAATTGATAAGCTTTAAATCTAAAGTGTGTGCAAGCTATTATGTTGTAAAGGAACTTTCAAAGTAGTATTTGATAGATCTAAAAAAATGAAAATGGATAAATTGGAGCATGAATTCTAAAAGTGAACTAGTTAATCCAAGACGAAAAAATTACAAGAAGTAAGTTTGGAGGTACTTATTCCTTGACAAAGATACTTTAGAATGGAAATTTCACTTGCATGGTTAAACTAACTGTATAGAAAATGGCAAAACTTGGCAAAGCTCCAGAATATTGGGTTACTACTAGTAAAAAATATGAGAAATTAGGACCACTATGGTTGGCGGGAATATGCTGGGAAAAATTTATAAAAAAACCCCTTAAATCGTTGATTATAGGGGTTTTACATTTCAAAAACGTGACCACGGTGGGATTTGAACCCACACGCCCTTACGAGCACCACCCCCTCAAGATGGCAAGTCTACCGTTTCTCCACGTGGCCTAAAAAAAATAAAGGTCATTCGCCATGGCGAACAACCTTTTGTGACCCGACTGGGGCTCGAACCCAGGACCCCATCATTAAAAGTGATGTGCTCTACCAACTGAGCTATCGAGTCATTGCTTTCAAGGAAATTATGTGTTGATCACTAAATTTGTGACCCGACTGGGGCTCGAACCCAGGACCCCATCATTAAAAGTGATGTGCTCTACCAACTGAGCTATCGAGTCATATTCTTTCCTTGAATGCGGGTGCAAATATAAGAACTAATTTCGGATAATTGCAAGCGTTTTTATTATAAATTTGTCTTTTTTAAACAAAAAAACACAACACCTTAATTTGTAAGGTTTTATTAAGATGAAAAAAATCATATTATTAGGCTATATGGGCTGCGGGAAGTCTACTATTGCTAAAAAATTGTCAAAAAGTATTCAAGTCCCTTTTGTAGATTTAGATGAAATGATCGAAAAAAAGCTCAATTTATCTGTAAATGCTATTTTTGAAAAGCACGGAGAAATCTATTTTCGTAAAATAGAACACGAAGTTTTTGCCGATTTGATGCAATCAACAGAAGAAATGGTCATCGGTTTGGGCGGAGGAACGCCTTGTTATGCCAATAATCATGAATTTTTTAAAGGAGAAAACGTTTTTTCGATCTATTTGAAAGCTTCAATTGAGACTTTGTTTCAAAGATTGCATCAAAATAAAAGCAAACGACCACTTATAGCGAGTAAAAACGAAGAAGAAATGAGGGAATTTATAGCAAAACATTTGTTCGATAGAAGTTTTTACTATAATCAAGCACAGTATAAAATTGTGGTTGATGAAAAATCTATCGAACAAACGGTTGCCGAAATTATAGCCTTGTTAGCTTAAATACGCGTAGTTGTCGCCGTTTTCATCAAACACAACTTGTACATGCTCAAAAAGTGAGGTAGAAAGTGAGATACCTTTGAAATCGGCTTTTACAGGATATTTTTTGTGATTTCGATCGACTAATACCGCTGTTTTGAATTTTTTCAGTGGTACGTCTATAAAGTGTTTTACGGCATATATTAGTGTCGTACCTGAATTGAGTACATCATCTACCAAAACCAGTCCTTTGTTAGCGTATTGCTCTTGTGTTAATGAAGTTGTAATCGGAAGCTGTGGCTCTAGTTTGTTAATTTGCACTTCGCAGAGTGATACTTTGATAGGAGAAATGCTTTCAAGGACTGCTGTAATTTTTTTGGCAAAAGTAAAACCATTGCTTGCAATGCCAGCAATCACAATTTCTTGTTCATCTACAAAGGTTTCGTAGATTTGATAGGCAATTCGTTTTATTTTATGTTCTATTTCTTGGTTGTTCAAGATGATATTTTTGCTCATTATATAATGTTGTTGTTTAGCGGTTTTATGTTGTAAAAATGATTTTTTTATTTGATGAGAAATTATGGTTTAATCCTCTTCTTCATCGGTGATTATCTCGTTCCCAAATTCATCAATGTCACGACGGTCTTTTTTGGTTGGTCTACCAGTTCCGTTTTTACGGTAATGTTCCTTGGATAATTTCAGCAATTCTAAATGCTGAAAAGCTTCGGCAGGAGTATCGTTACGGCGGTACATATCGACTAATTTGGCACCTACACGATTTTCAGGAATGTCAAGAACGGTGATAATTTGCGTTATTTGATCTTTTCTAAAGGTAATTTTATCGGTAGGGAAAACTTCCTTGGAGGCTTTGGCTACTTGGCCATTAACGGTAATATGGTTTTTTTTACAGGCCTCCGTTACCATGTTTCTGGTTTTATAATAACGAACACACCATAAATATTTATCTATTCTCATAATTTTTCTAAAATCAGCGTTAAATTGTTTACAAAAATCAATCAATATTGTATCTTGCGCACTTAAAAAATTTAGCTATAATGAACAAATTTAAGTATTATTTTATTTTATTAATTACAACAGTCTCTTTATTTTCATGTTCAAAAGATGAAGTGGCGGCATTGACACCACCAAGAGAATATGCTGCACAATATAAGACTGAAAAAGCAGATATTGAGGAATACTTGAAAACGTATTATATCGAAGATTTGAATCCTGATGTAGTTACTAAAATTAGTAAAATACCTGCTGGTGGAACGCAAAGATCCATTTTTAGTTATTTAAATAATGCCTCATTTCCTAAGTTATTGATGAAAGAAATAAGCTTTCACGATATAAAATATGAAGTATACTACATGGTATTGCGTGAAGGAGTAGGGCAATCACCAACAAATACTGATGAGGTATTAGCTGCGTATAGCGGATCGTATTTGTCTAGAAAAAAAGTGGCAGATGTAGAAACCTTGGAGGCTACTTTTTTTGAAGCTTCAAACACTCCTCAAAGTTTTTTTAATTTAACTACTACTATTTCGGGTTGGGGATTGACTTTTCCCGAATTTAAAACAGGAAATTATTCATCAAACCCTGATGGAACGATTTCGTATTCTGATTTCGGAGCTGGGATTTTGTTTTTGCCTTCAGGTCTTGGGTATTACTCTCAAGGTAGCAATTCGATTCCTCCTTATGCGCCTTTGGTTTTTAGTATTAAGCTTTACGAAATTAATAGAATTGATAGCGATCTTGACGGTATTCCTAATTATTTAGAAGACTTAGATGGCGATGGTTATATGTACAATTATGCCAATACAACTAATTATCCTACTACTCCAGCAGATAATATTCGATATGCAGATGACACGGATAAAGATGGAATTCCAAATTTCCTAGATACTGACGATGATGGCGACGGCGTAAGTACAAGAACAGAAATTACAGTTAACGGAAAGCTTATTCCTTTTGCAGATATTCCAAGTTGCGATGGAAATATAACTGATCCAAACAGAGTTAAAAGACATTTGGTTAAATGTAACTAGAAGTTAAAAGACATAAAAAAACCAGATTGCTAAGGCAGTCTGGTTTTTTTTTATGAATAAATCGAAAAGATTATTTTCTTTTCATTACTCGTTCTACTGCTTCGATAATCGCTTGATCGTTCAGTTTGTATTTTTCCATTAATTGTTCTGGAGTTCCTGATTCACCAAAACTGTCATTTACAGCAACAAACTCTTGTGGAGCCGGACTGTTTAAAGCTAATACTCTAGAGATGCTTTCGCCAAGACCACCCAAAATATTGTGCTCTTCAGCGGTAACAATACATTTTGTTTTTGCTAAAGAATTCAAAATTGCTTCTTCATCTAATGGTTTGATGGTGTGAATGTTGATTACCTCTGCAGAAATTCCTTTTTCTTCTAGGGCTTCAGCAGCTTGCAACGCTTCCCAAACCAAATGTCCTGTAGCTACAATAGTCACATCAGATCCTTCTGTTAGTGTGATTGCTTTGCCAATTACGAAAGGTTCGTCAGCTGGCATAAAGTTAGGCACAACCGGACGACCAAAACGCAAATAAGCCGGTCCGTTATGATCTGCAAGTGCTAAAGTAGCCGCTTTGGTTTGGTTGTAATCACAAGTGTTAATTACGGTCATTCCAGGTAGCATTTTCATCAACCCGATATCTTCAAGGATTTGGTGTGTTGCACCGTCTTCTCCTAAAGTTAATCCAGCGTGAGAAGCACAAATTTTTACATTTTTCTCAGAATACGCTACTGATTGACGAATTTGATCGTATACTCTTCCAGTAGAAAAGTTAGCAAAAGTTCCAGTAAAAGGAATTTTTCCTCCTACGGTTAATCCTGCTGCAATTCCGATCATGTTAGCCTCTGCGATTCCGATTTGGAAAAAACGCTCTGGATGGTTTTTCTTAAAATCGTCAAATTTTAATGAACCAATTAAATCGGCACAAAGTGCTACCACATTTTCGTTTTTTTGACCTAATTCAGTCATTCCCGCTCCAAAACCCGAGCGCGTATCTTTACTTCCTGTATTTGTATATTTTTTCATTATTGCTTTTTAAAATTGAAAGATTAAAAAATTGAAAGATTAAAAAATTCTGAACTATTTCGCCATTGCGTAGATCAGAAATTAGCACCTCATAATTTTAATACTTAATAATCTAGGTTATCTCCGGTAGTATCGTTTTGTCCTAATGCAATTTCTAGTTGCGTATCATTAGGCGCTTTACCGTGCCAAGCATGACTGTACATCATGAAATCGACACCATTACCCATTTCTGTGTGCAACAATACGCAAACTGGTTTTCCTTTTCCAGTTCTTAATTTAGCATCGTTCATACCGGCAATAATAGCCTCGATATCGTTTCCATTTTTAATTTCTAAAACATCCCAATCAAAGGCTTCAAATTTAGCACGGATACTTCCCATAGCTAAAACTTCGTCAGTAGTTCCATCAATTTGTTTTCCGTTCAAATCGATTGCTGCAATTAAGTTATCTACTTTTTTAGCAGATGCATACATGATGGCTTCCCAGTTTTGACCTTCTTGTAACTCACCATCACCGTGAAGGGTGTAGATGATATGATTGTCACCATTCAATTTTTTAGCTTGAGCAGCACCAATTCCAACAGATAATCCTTGACCTAAAGAACCAGATGCAATACGAACACCAGGAAGATGGTCGTGTGTAGTTGGGTGACCTTGTAATCTAGAATTGATCAAACGGAAAGTAGCTAATTCAGCAACTGGAAAATAACCGCTGCGGGCCAATACACTGTACAATACAGGTGAGATATGACCATTAGAAAGAAAGAAAAGATCTTCACCTATTCCGTCCATTTCAAAACCTTTTTTGCGATCCATTATGTTTTGGTACAATACTACAAGAAATTCAGCACAACCTAATGAACCACCTGGGTGCCCTGAGTTGACTGCGTGTACCATGCGAAGAATATCTCTTCTAACTTGGATTGTTAAATCCTTTAATTGTTGTGTGTTTGGTTTCATTTGTGTGTTAAATTAGACTCGGCAAATATAATCAGATAATTTGATTAATATAAGGTTCCATTTTTAGATTTATCATTAGTTATCAAGGTTGAATTGTTATTAGTTGTAAATGCTACGCTACTGTTTTTACAGTATTTTGTAACTTGCAAACATGTTTGATCAATTGTTTAAAAGTATTCAAGAAAAAGTAGCTTTGAGTGAAGCAGAGCGCGAGTTGTGTAAAACTTATTTTGTGCCGAGGAAGGTGTTAAAAAAAGAAATGCTACAAGTTTCTGGCGGACTTTGTCAGTATAATTTTTTTGTTGAAAAAGGAGTACTTCGATCCTTTTATGTCGATGAAAAAGGCAATGAACACACGATGCAATTTGCAGTCGAAGGCTGGTGGATTACTGATTTAGCTAGTTTTTTAACTCAAAGCACTTCGATTTACACGATTCAGGCGCTTGAGGATTCAGAGGTATTACTGCTAACTTCAGTCACTCGTGAGGCTTTAATGGAGCAAGTGCCTTTATTTGAAAGATACCAGCGTTTGCTTTTGCAAAATGCCTACGTTGCCAATCAAGAGCGCATTAACAGTGTGCTGACCGCATCCGTAGAGGAGAAATACATTCAATTGCTACAGCGATATCCAAACATCGTTCAAAGAGTTCCGCAACACATGATTGCTTCTTATTTGGGTTGTACTCCAGCTACACTTAGTAGGGTTCGGAGAAAAATTAGCAGCTAAATTTTTTTATTTCAAACTTGTTTCTTGTCCTAGGTCAACGAAATGAGTTGTGGTTCTGATTTATCTTTGTGCCATAAAAAAAGGAAGATAGAACTTGTATTTAAACGGACTTGCATCAAGAAAATAATGTGTGTCTGTTTAATTTCTTCTCTTACTTACCGTTTTACTGCATGATTTGAATTTATGTAGTTGCGGTTTAAATTATCTAAAAAAATAAATCAAATGAGTAAATCAATTTTATTTCAGCCTTACACTTTAGGAAATAGTGTTTTAAAAAACAGAATGGTGATGGCACCTATGACTCGTAGTCGTTCAAATAACGAAGGAAACGTTCCTACAGCACTTACAGCAGAATATTATGCGCAAAGAGCAACAGCAGGTTTAATAGTTTCTGAGGGAACTTTTGTAAGTACCAAAGCAGTAGGTTTTATTAATGTACCAGGAATTTATAGTGAAGCGCAAACCGAAGGATGGAAGCTGGTTACCAAAGCGGTACACGAAAAAGGAGGGACTATTTTTGCACAATTGTGGCATACAGGTCGCATGTCGCACCCAGATTTGCATAACGGTGAATTACCTCACGCACCATCAGCGTTGAATCCTTTTGCGCAAGCGTATACTAAAGATGGTTTTCAAGATACCGTAGTGCCAAAAGAAATGACAATCGAAGACATCAAACAAACTGTGTTAGATTTCAAAAATGGAGCTAAAAATGCTATCGCTGCAGGATTTGATGGCGTAGAATTGCATGCTGCTAATGGCTATTTGTTACAACAATTTTTTAACGGTTATTCCAATCATCGTACTGATGAATACGGCGGATCTATTGAAAACAAATCAAAAATCCTTTTTGAGATTCTAGATGCTTTGAAAGAAGTTATCGATTATTCAAAAGTGGGAGTGCGTTTGAATCCATCCTTGCACAATGCGCAAGGAATAATGTTGGATGAAGAAACAATTCCGACCTACGAATATATTGTTAATAAACTGAACGATTACGGATTAGCGTATGTTCATTTAACGGAGCCTTTTACAGATGTATCTGAAGTGCCTTTTGCGGTAACTCAAGTAGCGAAACATTTTAGACCCTTGTACAAAGGAACTTTGATTATTAACAAAGGTTTCAATAAGGAAACAGGTATTAAAGTTTTGGAAGATGGTGATGCTGATTTGGTTGCTTATGGCGTTCCTTTTATTGCCAATCCTGATTTAGTAGCACGTTATGAAACGGACGCTCCTTTGAACACACCTGATCCAACCACATTTTACACCGATACGGTAAAGGGATATACTGATTATCCAGCTTTGAATGACTAAGTCGTTTTATACTTCAAAAATTTGATTGAGACGATTCAATATAGTACAAGAAAGCCCGCAAGTAGCGGGCTTTTTGCATTGTATAATTTCAATTGAAAGTAATTATCTTCATGGTTTTTACTCAGCTTGGGCTTGCATAAAATTCACATCCAGCCATGAACCTCCGTTATAACATTCAATTCCCTGCGAAGTGAGGAATACTTGTGCTTGACCGCTTCTGTTTCCAGAGGCACAAAATAATACTAATGGAGTTTTAAGTTCTTGAATTTCTTGTATTCTGTGTGGTATTTCTTGGAGCGGGATATTTAATGATCCTGCAACATGACCTCCAGTAAATTCTGCGTAAGAGCGAACGTCAATTAAGGTTCCTCTTTTTTCTTTAATAATTTGAGCTATTTCCATTGGGATTATTTTTGTTTCGAATCTAGATTTTATTGATACAAAAATAAAGCTTTATTAGATAATACTTTAGTCAAACAAAAAAGTAGCGTTTATTCTTTTGTATATTCAGCTTAATTTAATGCTCCTGTTGCTAATTTTCTGGTGAATTTTGTTTAAGCTTTTGTGTGTTCATTGTAAGTTTCTGATCAATTTTAAATTAGTTTGTATAAACCTATGAAACGCACAAATACTATATAGAGAGCATAAGACTTTGTTAAATACAACTTTATTAAAAATAGATGGGTTACCTTTATAAGAATACTAATAATCAGCAAAATACAGCTGATGCAAAAGGTGTTATAACTTAAACAAACAATCATGTCACAGAACAGCAAAAAGCAATTTGGAGTGTGGATGGGTTCCCATCACGCTTCCATTGTAGGAAGAGAAAATGTAGATTCCGGAGATTTTTTAGTACTAGGTCATGAAACCGTTGACGGACAAGGTTACAATACCAGCGAAAATGCCGCTAACAATGCCGAGAGAGATCAGCTGCGAAAACTATTTAAAAGCATTACCGCTCACATGCAAAACGTAGATGAATTGCACGTAACAGGAACAGGAACTGCTCAGGAGCAATTCATAAATTTTTTAAGTGAAACTCCACAGTACAAAAATGTAGTAGCTACTGAAAGCACTTCGAATAAAATGTCAGATCAAAGTTTAGTTGAGTACGTGACAGCGCAATTTAATTAATCTAAATGCTTCTTTTTTGATAATCATTTGATCATCAAAAGCTTCATTAAAAACGGTTGGTATCCTTGATATGGACCGTTTTTTTTGTGTTTTAAATCTACCAAAACTAAAAATGACTCTCAATCGAAAGGCCTATTTTAGAGACTTGCTAATGTCTATGAATTTTATAAATAGTATATTCGTAAAAAAAATACATGATGCGTTTGTTTAAAATCCCTACTGTTCTAATATCGGTTTTTCTGATAACGAGTTGTGCCTCTAAAAAGACTACTAATATCGTTTACCAACCAACTACGGTTGAAAACGCAAGCACAGCGCCCAAGCTCAACATTTTTGTTCCTCGAAAAGTAAATAAAGCAGGCGCTAAAGTTTTGATTTTTGTGCATGGTGGAAATTGGAATAGCGGGCGTAAGGAAACTTATAATTTACTAGGTCGTAATTTTGCTAAAAGAGGAATTATCACCGTTATACCAGATTATAGCTTGAGTCCTACGGTAAATTATGATGTCATGGCACAGCAAATTGCAACTGTCATTGAGTGGACTAAAAAGAATATTGGTCAATACAACGGTAATGCGAACCAAATTTTTGTAACCGGACATTCAGCAGGCGCACATCTCGGTGCCTTGGCGGTTATGAATCCTAAATATGGTGTACAAACTAATAGTGTTGCTGGAATTATTTTAAACGATGCGGCTGGATTAGATATGAAAAACTATCTCGAAAAATATCCTCCTACTAATCAGGATGATTATTTGGCAACTTGGACTTCCGATCCTGAGCAATGGAAAGCAGCTTCGCCAATTTACTATGTTAATGCCCAAACGCCGCCAGTTTTATTGTATGTTGGTACAAAAACCTATCCCTCTATTATTGAGGGAACACAACGTTTTGAGAAAGCTATCAAAGTTTTTCAGCCTGAGGTACAAACCATTCGTTTGAGGAAAAAGCATGTTCCTATGGTATTACAATATTTTAAACCTTGGAGCGCTAGATTTGAAGAAATGATTAGTTTTATGGAAGAAAATTCAAAAGAGCGTTCATCAAAATAGTTTGATAAACGCTCTTTAAATAGTATTAATTCTTTAGATAAGTAAATGTCTTTTTAAGCCATCCATTTCCCAAGTGTTTCAATTAATTTTTCTTTGGTAATGGGTTTTGGTATGTAATCTACAAATCCTATTTCAAGGCATTTATCCTTGTCTCCAGACATTGCATTGGCGGTTTGTGCAATTACTTTGGCTTCAGGTTTAATGTCAAGTAACATTCGGGTAGCTTGATAACCATCCAAAAGAGGCATTCTAATATCCATTAATACAATGGCAATATTGCTTTCTTTTTTGAAAATAGTTACTGCTTCTAGTCCGTTTTTTGCCCAGAGTACTTGTAGCGGAAACTCTTGAAGAATCGCTTTTAAATATAGTTGGTTGTTAATTTCATCCTCTACAACTAATATTTTTTTACCCTCAAAAATCGGGATAATGGAATCGAGATTGGTGTTTTTTGCCTTGGAATTACTTTTTATAGGACGGTATGGAATTTCGAAAGCAAAAGTACTTCCTTTGCCAAATTGAGATGTAACCACTATGTGTCCTCCTAATAAATGAACAATTCCTTTTGAAATGGTAAGACCTAAACCAGTACCGTCATACTTTATTTTAGAGTCGTGTTCTACTTGCTGAAAACGTTCAAAAATAAGGTCTAATTGATCTTGCGACATTCCAATTCCTGTATCTACTACAGTAAATACAATGGAATGATCATTTATTTGGTAACCAAATTCAATACTTCCTTCGTTAGTAAATTTGAGTGCGTTTCCAATCAAATTGGTAAGTACTTGTTTTAGTCGAGCACTATCAGTAGTGATTATTAATTCTTGGTTAGGGTTAAAAACTTTTTTAATTAACCTAATGTCATTTTTTTCTTTTTGATGCTGAATATTATTAAAAGTGATTTCTAATTCATTAAAAATTTTATTGATGTCGCAATTTTCTAATTCTATTTTTAATTCACCTGCCTCGATTTTTGCCAGGTCAATTATATCGTTTATTAGGTTTAGTAATTGGTTAGAACAACTTTCAACAATAGACACGTATTGATTTTTGGTTTCTTGATCTAAATCTTCACTGCCTAATAAAGAGGCGAAACCAACTAAGCCGTTAATTGGTGTTCGTATTTCGTGGCTCATATTGGCAAGAAACTGGTTTTTATAAATATTTGCAGTTTCTGCATTTTGAAGTGCGCTAAAAAGTTCTAATTCAATTTGTTTTTTGATGTTTATGTCAACTACAATACCTGACATAATGGTTTCATGATTATTTTTTAATACAATTTTCCCAATATCTTGAAACCATTGGTAATCACCATTATGATTTTTGATACGGTATTGGCAGTCGTAACTTTGCGTTTTACCTGCCAAATGATTTTGGAAAGCTTGAACAGTTTTAGCATAATCATCGGGATGGATAAGTCCTAGTAAATCATCGTGATTTTTAACATCATTAGGATTTAAACCAAGCATTTCAACCCATGATTTAGAAAAAAATAATCCATTTGGTGTTGATTTCAGTTCCCACCAAGCCATGTTTCCTGCTACTAAAGCTGTTTCTAATCGAGCTTCAATGGCATTGAGTTCTGATTTTACTTTTTTCAAGTTATTAATATCGACAAAGGTGATTACCACACCATCAATTTTTTTATCAGAGGTTATAAAAGGACTAATTCGTTTGAGATACCAGTTGCCTTTGAGATCTCTTACTTCTTTTTCAACATTGGTTAAATTATCTAATGCTGCCTTCGCATCTCTAAGAATTGATTTTTGAATGGCAGTATCAAACTCAGATGCAAAACTCATAACTGATCTACCAATATCGCTTTCTTCTAAATGAAATAAACGTTTTACTGCAGGTGTAAATTTTCTGATATTGAGTTGATTGTCAAGAAAAAGAGTGCCAATATCAGTGCTGTTTAACAAATTATTGATATCGTTGTTTAAATTCTCGAGTTCTTTGTTTTTCTCTTGAAATTCAGAGTTAACCGTGTATAATTCTTCGTTTACAGATTGTAATTCTTCGTTTGAACTTTGTAATTCCTCGTTAGAGGACATCAATTCTTCATTGGAACTTTGTAATTCCTCATTACTGGTTTCGAGTTCCTCAACTACATTTTGCAATTGGGCTCTGTTCTCTTTCAAATCAAGCTCTAAGTCTTCAATGCGTTGTTTTGAAAAATTGGAGACATCTTCATTTGATAAAACAATCTTTTCTTCAGATTGATTGTAAGTACCCATATCAAATTGCACCATATAAACATTGTCTGTTGTATCGGTGCTGTTGACAGATTCAAAATATAAATCGGTTGTTATTTTGTCTTCCTTAATATCATATACCAAATTTTTAATGCTCAATGAATTATTTGTTTCAATGACTCTTCTAATTCCGTTGCGGATGATAGTAGCTAGTTCAGGCTCGACCATTTGTAAAAGATTATTAGAAAATAGTCCATCTGTTTGACGAAACCATTTTTTAAATTCGCCTAGAATGAATTGAACATTAAATTCTTTATCAACAAATACAGTAACTGGCGAATGTTTTTTGCTGAGGTATTTGTAGTAAAAAAGTTCGTTTTGCTTTTTGCTTGTCACAATTTGGTTGTTTTGACTCACGAGATATTGTGCGGTTCCTGCGCTAATATTGTATAAATTTTCATCACCGTTATCCTCACGGGTGAGTCTTTTATTCTCGAACATACTCTGGAAAATTTTATTTTTTTGGTCGTGAACCGCAAATAAATTACTTAAAGTTCCTAGTGATTCACTGCTGCCAAGGAATAAAAAAGCATCTTTATTTAAAGCAAATTGAAAACTAGATAAAACGGTTTTTTGTGTGGTTGTAGAAAAGTAAATGAGTAAATTTCGACATGAAATTAAATCTACTTTAATGAAGGGTGGATCTTTGATAACATCGTGATACGAGAAAACAATTTTTTCCCGAATACGTTTTATGATTTGAATTTTTTCTCCTGTTTTTACAAAATAGTCTTGTAAATAATCCTTTTTAATTTCAGTACTATTATTTACTGAGTACGATCCTAAACTAGCTCTTCGTAGGGCTTTGCGGTCTATGTCTGTTGCAAAAATTTTATAATCAATAGTGAGTTTGTTGGTCCTTATGTAGTCTTCAATCAATATGGCTATCGAATATACTTCTTCGCCACTAGAACAAGCGGGAATCCAAATTCGGATATTATTTTGATGGTTTGTACGATTGCAAATTGCGGGTATTACAGATTTTTCTAAGATTTCAAAAGCTTCACTATCTCTAAAAAAGCAGGTGACACCTATTAAAAATTCTTGGTTAATTGCGGTTATCTCCTCGGTATTTGCTCGAAGAAACTTTAGGTACTCTTCAAATGAGCTTAAGTTATGTAAGTTCATTCGTCGTTCTAAGCGACGCAATAAGGTATTGACTTTGTATTTTTTAAAATTTACTCCGGTGTGTTTGTAAATAACAGAGAGGATTTCTTGAAAAACGGTTTCATTTTTTTCATAAATATCTTTTTGAATAGAACCAATTTTATTGCTTTGGGTAAATTGAACTACTTTTTGTGCTAATTCTTGAGGTGGCAAAATAAAATCAGCGAGATTAGTTAGAATGGCCGAATTAGGCATTCCGTCAAATTGTGCAGATCCTGGTTCTTGAACTAATATGGTTCCGCCAGCTTCTTTGATCGTTTTAATGCCGCGCGAACCGTCTGATCCCGTACCAGATAAAATAACGCCTATTGCTTTCTCTCGATAGGATTCACCAAGCATATGAAAAAGAATGTCAATGGGTAAATTCAAATGGTTTTTAGGAGCTTTGTCAAGCAGGATGAATTTATTATTTTCAATTCCAATATTTTTATTTCGTTGATTAAGGTAAATGCAGTTGGGTTTAATTTCTTGCCCATCTTCGGCAGTGTAAATGTTTAAACCAGTATGTTTAGCCAACAACTCAGGCATTAAACTTTTAAAATCCGGAGACAAATGCTGAATGATAATATAAGCTACATTATCGCTTTGTGGTATGTTGTCAAAAAAATGCTGAACCGCATCTAATCCTCCTGCAGATGCTCCTACACCTACGACATAAAAATCGTTTTCTTGCTTCATAAATTCAAGTTATCCAATGGAATATCTAATAAATATTGTTTTGTTCAGTTGTTTATTATGGATATGTATAATAGCGTTACAACACAAAACTACTTCCAAATTTACTATTAATTGTTTAATATTTTACTTTGCAGTTTTTATTTTGTTAAAATTGCGTTTTTAAAAAATAGTTTACGGTTTGTTTTATGGTATGAAATTGCAATTAGTTTGCAATAAGATTTTTTGTTTTACTGTAAATTTTTTTGTCGAGTTAGTTCAACTAATATTTTGATTGGGTTGTGCAAGACAGTTTTTTTGCGCGAGGGATAGCAGTGGAAATCCTTTTTTAGAGAACAGCGACTAGCTGTGTACTAAAAAAGATTGCAACGAATAGCCCGACCCAAATGCAACGCTAGTGAAATGGGGTCGCGCCCAAATAAATGAGGTGTTGGTTAATCGTGTAGCCAATAAAAGGAGTGCGTAAATGGACTGAAATATTTTTTTGATGTGGATTTCTATTTAACCTATCTTTGCCAGCCGAACAAACGGGTGAAATAGGTTCGCACGAAAGGCGTTACGCAGGCTGATTTTGTTAAAGAAAGTCTTTGTGAAAAGTTTAGGCGACTGAAAAAATAGAAGTACCAGATGAAATTTGATTTATTAAAAAAAGATCCGCTATCGAAAGCTAGAGCGGGAAGTATAACTACTGATCATGGGGTGATTGAGACCCCAATTTTTATGCCTGTAGGTACCGTAGCCTCTGTAAAAGGAGTGCATCAACGTGAATTAAAAAACGATATCAACCCAGATATTATCCTAGGGAATACCTATCACTTATACTTGCGTCCGCAGACTGAAATTCTCGAAAAAGCAGGCGGATTGCATAAATTCATGAATTGGGACCGTAATATTTTGACCGATTCAGGCGGATACCAAGTCTATTCACTTTCAGCAAATCGTAAAATTAAAGAAGAGGGTGTGAAGTTTAAATCGCATATTGACGGTTCGTACCACTTTTTTACTCCAGAGAATGTAATGGAAATTCAGCGTACCATTGGTGCTGATATTATCATGGCTTTTGATGAATGTACGCCTTATCCTTGCGATTACCGCTACGCGCAACGCTCTATGAAAATGACGCACAGGTGGTTGGATAGATGTATCAGTCATTTGGATAAATTACCTTTTAAATACGGGTATGAGCAAACTTTTTTCCCAATTGTTCAAGGTAGTACGTACAAAGACTTACGCATGCAATCGGCGGAGTATATTGCCAATTCAAATCAGCAAGGAAATGCTATTGGAGGTTTATCAGTAGGGGAACCTGCTGAGGAAATGTATGCCATGACCGAAGTAGTTTGCGAAATTTTACCAGAAGACAAACCAAGATATTTAATGGGAGTTGGAACGCCAATTAATATTCTAGAAAATATTGCGTTAGGTGTTGATATGTTCGACTGTGTGATGCCTACTCGTAACGCCAGAAACGGAATGTTGTTTACAGCCAACGGTACCATCAATATTAAAAATAAAAAATGGGAAGCTGATTTTTCGCCACTTGACGAAATGGGAATCACTTTCGTAGATACTGAGTATACCAAAGCGTATTTGCGCCATTTGTTTGCTGCCAATGAATACTTGGGTAAACAAATTGCTACAATACACAACCTTGGTTTTTATATGTGGTTGGTTCGTGAGGCTAGAAAGCATATTTTAGCTGGCGATTTCAAGCCATGGAAAGAAATGATGGTAAAAAACATGAGTCAACGTTTGTAAAAAAAATGTTTAAGGTTTCAAGTTTAACGTTCTAGCGCTGACTTTAAACCTGAAACTTTAAACTTTAAACAAAAACATGCTTACAATAATAGACAAGTACATCCTGAAAAGATATTTGGCCACGTTTGTGGTCATGTTATTGTTGTTTATCCCAATCGGAATCGTGGTTGACGTATCTGAAAAGATTAATAAGTTACTCGAAAACAAAGTTCCTTTTGCAGAAATAGCCTTGTACTATTATAATTTTACAGTGTACTTTGCTAATTCGCTGTTTCCTATCTTTTTGTTTTTGTCGGTGATTTGGTTTACTTCGAAACTGGCCAATGATACTGAGATTATAGCTATTTTGAGTTCCGGAATTTCATTTACTCGTTTTTTACGACCGTATTTGATCGGAGCTTCTATCGTTTCGGTTTTTGTTTTGTTGATGGGTTTTTATGTAGTGCCATCAGCAAGTGAGGGGTTTAATAATTTTAGGTACACTTATTTAAAAGGAAATGGTAAAGAAGCCATGCGTGGTGACAATACGGATGTTTATCGCCAATTAAATGACAATGAGTTTATTTATGTAAACAGTTTTAATACAGAAACTAAAACAGCCTATAGTTTTACTTTAGAGAAATTCAAGAATGATAAGTTGCAGCATAAAATAACTGCTACTCGAATCACTTGGAACCCAAAAGACAGTACCTACACATTATACGATTATACTAAAAGAACGGTAGGCAAATTAAGTGATGTTATTGTGAAGTTACCTGAAAAAAAAGCAACTTTTGCATTTGATTTAGAAGATTTAACTCCTGTTGTTTATATTGCAGAGACCTTAAATTTGGGTAAATTGAATGCTTTTATTGCAAAAGAACGGGAACGTGGCTCATCGAACATCAATGTGTATTTGGTGGTGTTGTACAAAAAATATAGTATTCCAGTTTCAGCTTTTATCCTAACCATTATCGCGGTTGCAGTTTCGTCAATGAAACGTAGGGGCGGTATGGGAACCAATTTGGCTATTGGAATTGCGTTGGCATTTGCCTTTGTGTTTTTTGATAAAATATTTGGTGTACTCGCTGAAAAATCGAGTATACCGCCTTTATTAGCCGTTTGGTTGCCAAATATTGCTTTTGGAATTTTAGCCATTTACTTATTACGAAATGCAAAACGATAATTTAAAAAGTTACTTAAACCTTCATTTAATTGTATTTATTTGGGGTTTTACGGCCATTTTAGGCGCATTGATTACCATTCAATCGGATGCTTTAGTTTGGTTCAGAATGTTTTTTGCAGGATTGTTTTTGGCACTTTTTATTGTAGCTACCAAAAAATCGTTTCGGGTACCTTTACGATCTTTCTTCAAACTACTTTTTGTTGGATTGCTAATAGCCTTGCATTGGATTTTATTTTTTCAAGCTATAAAAGTTTCAAACGTGTCCATTACGCTTTCTGTATTTTCTTTGGGAGCCTTTTTTGCCTCCTTACTAGAACCGCTTTTTTATGGGCGTAAAGTTCTCTGGTACGAGGTGTTTTTTGGACTAATAATTATCGCCGGTTTGGCTTTAATCATGCAAGTTGAGGTAAATTACATCAACGGAATGTTGTTTGCTTTAGCTTCAATTGTATTGGGCGTTTTATTTACTTTGATGAACGGAAAGTTAATTGCCAAGCACGATCCCGCTGTAATTTCGTTTTATGAATTTATAGCTGGCGTTTTCTTTATTTCTATCTATTTGTTGTACCAAGGCGTTTTTACAGCTGACTTTTTTACGTTAACCGCTAAAAATTGGGTGCTAATTTTAGTTTTGGCTTCAGTTTGTACTGCCTATGCTTTTACAGCTTCGGTCAAAGTAATGCAAAAACTTACTCCTTACACGGTTATGTTAACCACTAATTTAGAGCCTGTGTACGGAATTGTCTTAGCCTACTTTATCTTGGGCGGAAAAGAAAAAATGAGTTTCGAGTTTTATGTTGGTGCGGTGATTATAGTGCTTACCGTATTGTTAAATGGGGTAATCAAACATTATCAAAAAGCAAAATTTAAGGAATAGAAACTCGTTCAAATCATTCAAAAAAATATACATTAACACAATAATTACCTTTTCGAACGATTTAAAATTTTATATTTGCGGTTCGAAATAAAAACAAAAACGCAAAAATCCTATGGAATATTTAGATTTTGAGCTTCCTATAAAAGAGTTAGAAGAGCAGTTAGAGAAATGTCTTGTCATTGGTGCAGAATCAGATGTAGACGTTACAAATACATGCAAACAAATCAATAAAAAACTAGAAGAAACCAAAAAAAATATCTACAAAAATCTTACGGCTTGGCAACGTGTTCAGCTTTCGAGACACCCAAATAGACCTTATGTTTTAGAGCATATCACTAATCTTACAAAAGGTACATTTTTGGAACTTTTTGGGGATAGAGCATTTAAAGATGATAAAGCCATGATAGGTGGTTTAGGCCAAATAAACGGGCAATCATTTATGTTTGTTGGTCAACAAAAAGGAATCAATACTAAAATGCGTCAGTTCCGCAATTTTGGGATGGCGAATCCTGAAGGATATAGAAAAGCTTTGCGCTTGATGAAAATGGCTGAAAAATTTGGTATTCCTGTTGTTACCCTTATTGATACTCCTGGTGCTTATCCAGGTCTTGAGGCTGAAGAGCGCGGACAAGGAGAAGCTATCGCGAGAAACATTTTTGAGATGGTTAACTTGAAAGTGCCAATTATTACTGTCATTGTGGGTGAAGGAGCATCAGGTGGTGCACTAGGAATAGGAGTGGGAGATAGAGTTTACATGATGGAAAACACTTGGTACTCTGTTATTTCACCTGAATCTTGTTCTTCAATCTTATGGAAAAGTTGGGAATACAAAGAACAAGCTGCTGAGGCTTTGAAATTGACATCAGCTGATATGAAAAAACAAAAATTAGTTGACGATATTATTCCAGAACCTCTTGGAGGCGCGCACTACGACAGAGAAACTACATTTAAAACCGTAGAACAATACATCTTAAAAGGTTATAATGAGCTGAAAGACTTATCAACAGCTGATTTAATTGCACAAAGAATGGAGAAATACAGCAAAATGGGAGAGTACAAGGAATAAGCACTCCAAACTTATATTTACCTAACCGTCTCGTACTGATATGAGACGGTTTTTTTTGGGGTTATAAACAAAAAATAGTTACTTATGAACATTTATTTGTAATAACTCCGGCTTAATCTTTTTTATAATTTTGTTACTTTCGTGCTATGGAAAACTTCAGAAACATCAATCCAGTGAAGGTTGATAAATCGACAATTATAAGCCTAGAAAAAGGAAAATTACAACCTCAAGTTATTGAATTAGAGGAGGCTGTACTTGGCGCCATGATGATTGATAAAAAAGGGGTAGATGATGTTATTGATATTCTGCAACCTGATGCTTTTTACAAAGAAGCGCACAAGCATATTTTTGAAGCAATTACCCAGTTGTTTACTGATACACAACCTATTGATTTGTTGACTGTATCGGCACAATTAAAAAAGAATGCCAAATTAGAGCTTGCCGGTGGCGATTTGTATTTAATTCAATTGACTCAAAAAATATCATCTTCGGCACACATTGAATTTCACTCGAGAATCATTTTGCAAAAATTCATTCAGCGTAGTTTGATTCGAATTTCAACTGAAATTATAGAAGACTCTTACGATGAAACTACAGATGTATTTGATTTATTAGACAGAGCAGAATCTAAACTATACGAAGTTACGCAAGGAAATATCAAACGTAGTTCTGAAACAGCACAAAGTTTGGTTTTACAAGCTAAAAAGCGAATCGAAGAAATTGCTGGTCAGGAAGGCTTGAGTGGTGTAGCCACTGGTTTTGACAAATTAGATAAAGTAACTTCTGGTTGGCAGCCAAGTGATTTAATTATTATTGCCGCGAGACCTGCAATGGGGAAAACAGCATTCGTTTTGTCTATGGCTCGTAATATGGCAATCGATTTTAAAATGCCAGTAGCTTTATTCTCGCTCGAGATGGCATCGGTGCAATTGATTACTCGTTTGATATCTTCAGAAACTGGTTTGTCTTCAGAAAAATTACGTACTGGAAAATTAGAAAAACACGAATGGGAGCAGTTGAGTACCAAGGTTAAAAATTTGGAGAAAGCGCCACTTTTTATTGATGATACACCTTCGTTATCTATTTTTGATTTGCGTGCAAAAGCAAGGCGTTTGGTCTCGCAGCATGGAATTAGAATTATCATTGTCGATTATTTGCAATTAATGACTGCTGGAGGTAGCGGAAAAGGAGGAGGAAATAGAGAGCAAGAAATCTCGACAATTTCGCGAAACTTGAAGGCTTTAGCAAAAGAATTAAATGTGCCAGTAATTGCACTTTCGCAGTTGTCTCGTGCTGTTGAAACCCGTGGTTCAAGTAAAAGACCTTTGCTTTCTGACCTTCGTGAATCTGGAGCGATTGAGCAGGATGCCGATATTGTATCGTTCTTATACCGTCCGGAATATTATAAAATTGATGAATGGGATGATGACGAGGCAGCACCAACGGCAGGTCAAGCCGAAATTATGATTGCCAAGCACCGTAATGGTAGTATCGAGAACGTTCGTTTAAAATTCTTAGGACATCTAGGTAAATTTGATAACCTTGAAGATTACAGCGGAGGTTATGATGATTTACCTTCGAGTATGAATCAAGAAGATAATCCGTTTATTACTAAAAATTTACCATCAGCGAATGAGGCTTTTGGTAGTAATTTTAATGATGATGATGATGATAGTGATGTTCCATTTTAATTAAATTGGTCGAAAAAAGTATTTACATGATATAAAAGCCTAAATTTCAAAAAGTTTAGGCTTTTTTAGTAAATTCTAATATCGTATTCTTTTTGTTAAAATAATAAAAAAATGGTAGTTTAGCCTATCATTTTCTTGAACCAATTTAAACAACCAAATTTTCTAAATAATGGATAAAGAAACCAATTCAAAAGAAAGTATAACGAGTAAAAAACCAAATTCGATATCCTTAAAAACAGCCCAAAAATGGGCCAAACGTTGGTCTAAAAAAGAAGGTGATTATAACAAACACCATCGGTTAAATGCATTTTTAATTCCAAAGGAAGATTTACTTGAAGTTTTGGCTGAGGGTGTTGATGCGGTTAGAGCTTATATTGGAGTTGATGATAACAATGTAGAAAAATTAATGATTGTAGGTACTAAGTTTGATGCAGCAACAAATACATACGTTGATATGATTACTGTTGGTGTTGATGGGGTTACTCAAGGTGAAGACGATATTTATGATTTTACTAGACCCTGTCCAACTGTATGTGATGAGAGTAGTCCATTATTACAAAAATAAAAATGATTACAATTCTAGCATACACAGGATATTTTGTTTTATTAATCAATCTAATTCTTTTTTCTACTCAATTTATTAAAGAAACCAAGGCTTATAAAATCTTTACAATTTATCTCGCGCTCTCTTTTATTATTCAAATGTGGGCTGAAATTTTAATTCTGCAAAAGAGTAGTAATTTATTTCTTTCCCATTTTTATTTTATAGGACAATTCATCTTGTTAAGTGGGTTTTATAAACAAATATTAAAGCAAGATGGTACGCAAAATAAAATTGTAACAGCTTGTTTAGTTCTTGTTTTATTGATTTTAGGCGTACAATATGCTTATGATAGCACTTTGTTTTTTAGGTTCAATTTATTAGAAATTGTAATTACTTCAATTGTATTAGTTGTGTTAGCAAGTTTTCATTTTTATAATTTATTAAATGAAAAAAAAGAATTTTATTACGTGAACATAGGGATTTTAATTTACTTATTAGGAAGTACCATTTTATTTCTAGTAGGTAATTTAATGACTTCGTTAAGTGCAGCATTTAATAAAATACCATGGGTTTTGAATAGTTTTATGTATCTTTTGTATCAAATTATTATTTTGATCGATTGGAAAAGAAGATTTTCAAACAACGAAATTAAGAACGAATTATGAAACCAAACACCCTTGCTGAAAATGAAATAATAGAGATTATTATCTATAGTTGCGTTACATTTATTCTAATGGGAATTGTTTTGGTCTTGTTTTTTTATTTTTCAAGAAAGAAAATTATTCAAAAAGAGCTTGAGAAAAAAGATCTAGAAATTCAATATCAAAAAGAGCTATTGACTGCTGTAATTCTTACACAAGAAGAGGAGAGAAAACGTATTGCACAAGATTTACATGATGATATAAGTTCTAAATTGAACATTGTTTCTTTGAATAGTCATTTGCTTAACACCCCCAAATTATCAGAATTACAAGTCAAGGAAATCACAACTACCATTATTGATTTAACAGGTAAAGCACTTGATAATTCGCGAAAAATAGCTCATAACTTACTGCCTCCAGTTTTGGAGAAATTTGGTTTGCAAGCTGGAATCGAAGAGCTCTGTGAGGAGTTCAGTAGTAGTAAGGCAGTTAAAGTGAATTTTACCTGCAATACTAGTTTTGATCTTGCCGAAAATGATAGGCATTTACATGTTTTTAGGATTCTGCAAGAATTAATGAATAATTCTTTGCGTCACGGTAAAGCAACCGAAATTAATCTTGTATTAGATGAAAAAAACGGTAAAAAACACGGTTTTTATACTGATAATGGAGTCGGTTTCGATCAAAAAATATTTGAGAATCAAAAAGGTCTAGGAATGAAAAACATCGAGAGCCGAGTGACTTTTTTGAAAGGGAATTTGCAATTGCAATCAGGAATTAATGAAGGAGTCAAAGTAAATTTTAATTTTTAAAAAATGAAAAACGTTGTAAAAATTGCGCTTGTAGATGATGAAATTTTATTTCGTAAAGGAATATTATTTTTACTAGACCGCGAAGAAAATATTAACGTTGTTTTTGAAGCGGCAAACGGACAAGAACTCCTAGATGCTTTACATGATGAAAATGTAGATGTGCCTGATATCATTATTATGGATCTTAAAATGCCCGAAATAAATGGAGTCGAGGCTACTAAAATTATTCATACTTCTTTTCCAGATATAAAAATATTAGCACTGACAAGTTACCAAACTAAATCTTTTATAGCCAACATGATTGCAGTAGGAGCTGTGGCTTATTTAATTAAAAACGCCACACCGCAAGAGCTTTTATTTACTATAAATGAGGTTGCTGAAAAAGGGTTTTATTATGCAGAGGATGTGTTAAAAATTATTCAAGAAGATAGTTTGAATTCTAAAAAAATGAAATCTGTTTTTGATGCTAATTTTTTAACCACTCGTGAAATAGAGGTTTTAGGACTAATTTGCGCACAAAAAAGTACAGCAGAAATTGCTGAAATACTTTTTATAAGTCCCAGAACTGTTGAAGGGCATCGCAATAATTTACTTTTAAAAACAGAATCTAAAAATAGTGCAGGTTTAGTAGTTTTTGCGGTGCAAAATGACCTGATGCTCTTTGACTTATAAAAAAACTTCATTTATTATTACGTGAATTTTTTATATCGCAAGCTGTGTTTTTGTAAGTCTCTGTTTAAAATTAATTGCAGTATATTTTTGATACTACCAAAGCCCCCAAAATCGCCTGCATATTGGCGTAAAAAAGAAGGTGTAAAAAGTATATTTTGTGCTGTGTCTTCTTGAGTTTGCTCTTGTAAGAGGGTAACAGCAGTGTTTTTTAGCTGCGTGCGTAAGTTTTCGGCATCAAAGATTATCGTTCCGCCGGAATTTGTTTTGATTTTTTGTAAAGCAAAATGCACATTGTAATTCAATTGCTCTACGGCCATATTTTTAATGAAGGAAGAGTAAAAAGGATTTTTTAAATACCCAAAACCTATATTTAGTTTTGTTTTTCTTAAAATACCGTGTTCGATATCATGCAAAGAAAGAATTGACCGAGCTATTTTTATCTTTTTTAATTTATAGTGCTGTTTATTTTTTGCTATTTCATTTTGTTGTAATAGGTAAAAAGCATTGTATAAGTTGAGCCAAAATACAATTTTTAAACAATCGGTTGTAAGGCTATTTTGAAGATTTGATGCTCGAATATAAAACAGTTGTCTGCGATGCGCACTAGTATCGCCTCCTTTTTGAGCAATCGAAAGCATTTCTTGGGCGATATTGACGTGGTAATTTTTCAAAAGAAAAAGTGTTTATTGAATTAGGTTATTGGCTTAAAAACCGGAAGCACAAAATATAGAAAAATAGTATACACCCAATTAGGACTATAATTCCTAATTTTTTTAATAATGTCAACATTTTAAATGGTGAGTTGTTTGGGTTTGGTATCATTATTAAGGTTCTCATAGTTTTGGTTTTAACTATTTGCGAATTTAGCACTACACTGGAAACCATTTGTACGTGTTTTTACGTGATTTGAAGTAAATTTAATATGCGGAGTCATTTTATAGTTAAAATTAGATTTACTATTCTCCTTAGTTTCTATCTTTGAAATATCAAAAAAAATATCCTATGATGCAGCGACTTCTTTTTTTAGCGGTAGTGTTCCTTTCGTTACAGGCAAAAGCCTCTTTTATTTTGTTGCCAATGGATGAAACTTCACAAAAAAATCATCTTAAAGCCTATGGAATTACGTTTTGGTGTATCGATAAAAGCTACAAAGCTAGCTGGCTTTTAAATTACCGAGGCGGATCTTTCTTATTGCCTGATGCCGATGAAATTAGAAAAGAATGTCAAATTCGAGGGGTTAGTTTTGAGGTAATTTCAGATGATGAGCAACAAACAATCTTAAACGAAATAAACAGTCCGTCCCAAAATATGGAAGCTGTTCTCTTAGAAAAAGCTCCAAAAATTGCGGTTTACACCCCAAAAGGCAAACAACCGTGGGATGATGCCGTAACACTCGTGCTCACCTATGCCGAAATTCCTTTCACCGCAATATATGACTCAGAGGTTTTGACAGACCAATTGCTTTTGTATGATTGGCTACACCTACATCACGAAGATTTTACGGGGCAATATGGTAAGTTTTATGGTGCGTACAAAAATACACCTTGGTACATTGAGCAAAAAAAGAAGCTGAGACCTTAGCCTCATCTTTAGGGTATGCAAAAGTATCAAACGAAAAAGGCGCAGTAACAAAAAAAATTAGAGATTTTGTAATTGGTGGAGGATTTATGTTTGCGATGTGTTCAGCAACTGACAGCTTCGATATTGCTTTGGCGGCTGATGGATTAGACATTTGCGAAACTATGTTTGATGGTGACGCGAGTGAGGCCAATTACCAATCTAAATTGAATTATACGAGTGCTTTCGCTTTCAAGGATTTTACTTTAGAGCGTAAACCGGAACAATATGAGTTTTCAGATATTGACATGACTTCTAAACGCCGTATTCCGATGGATAAAGACTATTTTACTTTAATGGAATTTTCGGCAAAATGGGATCCTATCCCAAGTATGTTATGTCAAAATCATACACAGTTAGTAAAAGGATTTATGGGGCAAACCACTGCTTATGATGCTAATTTAATAAAGTCTAATGTTTTGGTCATGGGAGCTTGTGAACTCAATAACGAAGCACGCTATATCCATGGACAAAAAGGCAAAGGAATGTTTACTTTTTACGGAGGTCATGATCCTGAAGATTACCAACATCAAGTGGGTGATGCGCCAACTGTTCTCGATTTACATCCTAATTCTCCTGGTTTCAGATTAATTTTAAACAATGTTTTATTTCCTGCGGCAAAGAAAAAGAAGTTAAAAACCTAAAGTAAGTCGGTTTTAAAACTTAATCCTTTATGACATTGTACAAAGTGTAAGACAGAAATTTTTTTTTTAGTCATAGCAACGAAAGTTTAAACCAAATAGGGATGTGGTCTGAAATTTTTCTTGCTTCAGTTAACGCAGTGAAACTTGTATAGAATAGCAATACTCCTTTTTGATCTACTTTTACCTTTGCTTTGTTGTAAAAAATGTTGTCAAATTCTGATGCTAAACAATTTCCGGCAACACAATTCTTTTTTAGCGACGTTTTTTGGCCTTTAAAAACCGGTTCATAACCCATTTTTTTTAGAGGCGTAAATACACTGTGAGATTGTGGACAATTAAAATCTCCCAAAAACACCAGGTTTAAATTAGGATATTGCTCTGGCAATAATTTAAAATATTTGATCTCAGTTTCGGGCTGACGTTGCTTGGTAATGGCATGAAAATTCGCCAAAGTAAAGGTTTTAGTCCCGTATTTGAACGTACAATAAAAAGGTTCCCTGTCAATTTCTTGATTGAATTTTTTTTCAAGCCATGCGTTTCCTAGCTTTTTAACTTTTGATGCTTGCCAAATAAAAGCATAACGTTCGGTTTTATAGGCACTACTGCTTGTAGGATCGCTTACAACATAATCCCACTGCTTACCTTTTCGATTGAGGTTGTCAACTAGTTGAGCGATAGCTTGCGCTCCTCCAGGTCCTGCAACTACCTCTTGGATGGCAACGATATCAAAATCTTCTACGGTATTGACTATAAAAAGTATTTCGTTTGCAGATTTTGACTTACCAAGATTTTCAATATTCCATGAGGCTACTTTTAATTGAGCAAAAGTGTAAAATGAAATAAAAAATAGCAGTAATAGAGGTATAAATCTTTTCAAACCGTTAAATGGTGCTATTGATTGTGAATGAATAATTGTAATGGTGTTCCGTAAGTAGAAATGGTATTCATCCTACTATTTTTTGGTTTTAAAATCAGGTTTAGATTCCGATTGTAAAAGTAAAGAATTCGAAAATATTATCTTTCCTTTTTTACGTCGGGTACGATAGTTGGGATCACTTTTTACGAGATTTTCTTTGTTGATGCGACTAATCGATAATCTGGTATCATCGTCTCGTTTAAAGTGCTGCTTGAACAAGATGGTATTTGTGTTCGTATAATCGGACTCTATTGATCCGATGTGTTTTTGTTTTGCAGGGAATGAAAAGATTAAAATTAAAACTAATGTCAAAATCCAAGGTGTTTTTTTCATTTTTTATGGTTGCAGCAGTCTAGTTGTTGGTTTTGGGTTTACAAGGATTAAGCGTATACTTAAAAACAATTTACCATTAGCTTTGTGTTTATAGACAATTTTAAATCTAGATTCATTCCATAAAAAGTAAGAGCTGGAATATTTAGTTTTTAAATTGTAATACTATAAACAATAAAAATAAGCGAATGGAAGCTTTGAAATTACTACTACAGTTTGATCCAATTGGTAGCAATCCAATCTTGTAACTGACTTCTATGTATTTCATTTTCTAACGCTTCGTGGTGCAAAAAATGTTCAACTTTTTGAAAAGTGGCTTTAGTTTTGGGAACTTTATATTTTTTAAGAAATTGATTGCAAAAGTAAACTACCTCGGCTTCCTCTGCTTTGTCAACATACTCGCCCTGCAAAACAGTTATGGCATCAGGATGCGTACTATCAATAATTGATTGTGAATAACCAGAATAGGATAAATCTTTACTTGTAAAAAGGGCCATTATTTGTTGTCTTAAAGTTTTGCAGTTACAAACGTAGCATCTTTAAAACATAAAAGTTTACGGGAATCCGTAAAGGCTCACTTTTTTTTGATTTAAATGAGTAGAAAAACTGTTGAAAAAACGATGACTGGCATCAAATTGCTGTTGAAATACGAAAAAACTTAAAATTCTCAAATATTAAAGTAATCCAAAATCTTTAGTGATAGCTATTAATTGAACGTTATTATTTGCCTTAAAAGATAATTTGAGTTTATTGATTCTTTTTTCAATGCTGCTGTGACCATTGGGTGTGAGTCCATTTTTTTTGAAAGACAGTGAAATTTCTTCAATTGTACATCCATTTGCCAGCAGCTTTAAAAGTTCAATATCATAATGCTCGATTTCAAAAATAGTTTTGTCTTGCAGTGCATTTGCTACAAAATTAATTGGCGTATAAGTTTCGTTGTTATATAGTTGTTCAATAGCTTTTTTTAATTCGGTTAAACTATCGCGCCCTTTAGGGACATATGCATTAATGCCAGAATTCTTGAAAAGTGATTGAATGCGATAAGATTTGTCCTCAATCGAGAATACAATTATTTTTATGTTTTTTTGAATTTTTTTAATAGCATTTATTAACTCTTCTCCAGAATTGATTTTGTTTTCTCTGTGGTCGGGTTTAAATGATAAGTCACAAATAACAAGGTCAAAAGATTTGTTCTGGTTTAAGGCTTTTTTCACTTGTAGAAAGGCATCATCACAATATTTGGTATGATGAATTTCTTCAACCCCAATTTCTTTAATCGTATCAATGAGGGAGACTGCTATTGCATCTAAATCTTCAGCTATTAAAACTTTTTTAAACATAAGAGATGTTATATCGGAATTTGAAATTGTGCATTAAAACCAGATTCATTCATCGTATTAAAAGTAGCTGTTCCGTCAATACTTTGAACTCTACGTTCTAAATTTGACAAACCGTTTTTTAATTGTAATGTTTGATTTTGTAAACCAAGCCCATTATCGCGATATGAAATTTGTAATACGTTCATAATTATTTCAAAGTTAAAAACAGCTACAGTGCAATTACTGTGTTTTTTCATATTGACTAATAGTTCTTGTACGATTCTGAAAATAGTGATTTTTGTATGGTTTTCGATACTGTTCCATTTTATAGTGTCTAGTCCTACGGTAATAATATGCTGTTGTTGCGTATTAAAGTCAAAAAATAGTCCTTTTAAATTGGGCAAATAACTCGCTTCAGTTTCTATACTATTATTTTCTCGTGAAATATTTCGAGTTTGATTGTATATTATGTCCAAATTAGCAATGAGTGTTTCCTTATTTTCTTTTGTTGATAAATCTTGACCTTCGGCAAATGCTATGGCCTGAAATACATCATTCGCCAACTCGTCATGTAGTTTTTGTGACAATCGTACTTCAGTAGAATAAGCAGCATTTACTTTTTCTTTTTTGCTATTAAGTCGGATTTTCTTAATGATTAAAAATCCAATCAAGATCATTGTTGCAATAGTGAGGACAATGGTTATATTGCGTTTTTGTATTTTTTGTGCTTGCTGAATACTTTCGTTTTTAAGACGTAAATTTTCATCTTTTTCACGCTTGGAGTCGTACTGAATTTTAGCAAATACATGTTTAGCTTTTTGACTTGCTTTTTTGAGACTATCATTAATTTGAACGTATTCCGTTGCGTATTTTTTTAATGTACCACCATTTGAATTTCTAATTAAAAGATCTAAAAATTCTAATTCGCTTAATGGGTTTTTTAATTTTCGGGAAATTTCCAAACCTAAAAGCGCATATTCCTTAGATTTTTCAGCATTTGTTTTTTCAAAATAAAATGATAAATAATTGTAATTTCCGCTTAAACCTACATATTGTTTAAGCTTTATTCTTGTTTTTAAAGATGATAATAATAATTCTAGCGCTTTCTTTTTTTGCAATTTAAAATAAATGAATCCTAAATTGGCTTGTATTATTGCGTAGTTCAAAGTATCCTCTTTTACTTCTCTTTTCTGTAATAATGGTTTGAGAATTTTTTCTGCTTTTTCGTATTTTTTGTCGGCCAGATATACAAGTGCAATGTTATTTAAAATACAAGCTTTTGTTAATGTGTCTGTTTTATGATTTATTGCTTTCCTATAGCATAGTTCTGCTGTTTCAAAATCATAGGTATCGAGATAATTGGTTCCTAGTGTTATGTATAAATTGGTTTCACCATAGGGGAAATTTTTAGAATTGTTTAAAACTTTTAATGCTTCTAAGCAAGTAAATTCACTACCATTAAAATCACCTTGATTATGTTGAATATCTGCCATCCATCCTAATGAATGAACAATTCTTGAAGTGTCTTGTATTTTTTCAGCTTCATTTTTTGCTTTGTTAAAATAAAAAAAAGAACTGTCGTATCTAGCTTCTTCAAAAGTTGTGTACGCACGATCCAGGATATTTCCTATTTCAGCTAATTTTATTTTTTTTTGTGTGTTTTGTACCTTTTTCTCTTGGCAAGAAAAAAGTAAAAATAGAGTTATGAAGAATATAATAAAGCAGTGTACGCTGTGGTATTTCATATTACGAAAATACCTATTTTATTTTAAAATCAAAACAATTTTAATCTTCTAATTCTTCCATTTTGAATAATTAAAAAACCCCATCTCACGAACGTGGATGGGGTTTTTTTATAAGTAAGTAATCTAAATTGAGTTGATAAAACGTTTATTTTACTTTATTAAGTACTGCTTTGAAAGCTTCTGGGTGATTCATTGCTAAATCAGCAAGAACTTTACGGTTCAATTCGATACCGTTAGCTTTTACTTTACCCATAAACTGTGAGTAAGACATTCCTTCTAATCTAGCTCCTGCGTTAATACGCTGAATCCACAATGAACGGAAATTTCTTTTATTCACTTTTCTATCGCGGTAAGCGTAGCACATTGCTTTCTCTACTGCGTTCTTAGCAACTGTCCAAACGTTTTTACGTCTACCAAAGAAACCTTTGGCTTGCTTCATTATTTTTTTTCTTCTTGCTCTTTTAGCAACTGAATTTACCGATCTTGGCATAATTTTTAATTTTTTTTTGTAGCAGGCGTCCCGAATTTAATCAAGAGAACTTAAAGGCCATACTCCAAGGTTATTGAAATTGTTTTAACCTAAAGAAATCTTAAGTCAAATGTCAAAAGTCGAATGTCGAAAGTGTGAACTTTCGGCTTTAAGACTTTCTAACTTTGGACTTATTAGATAATTCTTAATTGTTGTTTGATGCTTTTCATATCTGTTTTGTGAACTAACGCTGAGTGTGTCAAAGCTAATTTACGTTTTTTAGATTTTTTAGTCAAGATGTGACTTTTAAAAGCATGCTTTCTTTTAATCTTTCCAGAACCAGTAACTTTAAAACGTTTCTTGGCGCTAGATTTGGTTTTCATTTTAGGCATTTTTTCCTAGTGTTTTTTAATTTATTCTTACTTACTTATATGGCATAGTCGTAAAGTTTCTAAAGTCTTAAAGCCGAAAGTGAAATACTTTTGACTGTAAGACTTTTGACTTTGAGACTTATTTTTTCTTCTTAGGAGCAATGAACATGATCATTCTCTTTCCTTCCAAAACTGGCATCGCTTCTACTTTACCAAATTCTTCTAAATCGGTTGCTAATCTTAATAACAAAATTTGACCTTGGTCTTTGTAAATGATAGAACGTCCTTTGAAAAATACAAACGCTTTTAATTTAGCTCCTTCTTTTAGGAACTTTTCAGCATTTTTTCTTTTAAATTCATAATCATGCTCATCTGTTTGAGGTCCGAAACGGATTTCTTTTACCACAACTTGTGTAGATTTCGCTTTCAGCGCTTTGTCACGTTTCTTTTGCTCGTAAACAAATTTCTTGTAATCCATGATTTTACAAACTGGCGGCTCTGCATTTGGCGAGATTTCAACTAAATCTAGTTCAAACTGATCTGCTAAACGCAATGCTTCTGCTAGTTTAAAAACACCTGGCTCGATGTTTTCTCCTACAAGCCTTACTTCTTGTACACCACGAATAAGATTATTTATTCTGTGTGCATCTTTTTTTTCTACGCGAGGTTGGTAACCTCTGTTGCTTCTTATTGCTATGACTTTATAATTTAAGTTAAACTGTAAATACTTTCAATGTTTTGCTAATTTCCTCATTTACAATAGCTGCAAATTCTTCTATTGTAACGGTAACATTACCTTTTCCTTCTTGTCCGTGACGACGAATTGAAATGGTTCCGTTCTTTTCTTCTTCTTCACCTACAATCAACATGAACGGTGTTTTTTGCATCTCGGCATCTCTAATTTTCTTACCGATAGTCTCATTTCTATTGTCAATGAGGGCGCGAATTTCGTGATTTTCTAGCAAATCTAAAACTTTTTTCGCATATATTTCATATTTCTCGCTCAAAGACAATATTATAGCTTGTTCAGGCATTAACCAAAGCGGGAAATTTCCTGCTGTGTGCTCTAATAAAATAGCTATAAAGCGTTCCATTGATCCAAAAGGTGCTCTGTGAATCATTACCGGACGGTGTAATTCATTGTCTGAACCCTTGTAAGTCAAGTCAAAACGCTCCGGTAGGTTGTAATCTACTTGGATGGTTCCTAACTGCCATTGTCTTCCTAAAGCATCCTTCACCATGAAATCTAGCTTTGGACCGTAAAAGGCAGCTTCACCGTATTCTACAACGGTATTTAAACCTTTATCTGCTGCGGCATTGATGATTGCATTCTCTGCTTTTTCCCAATTTTCATCTGTACCAATGTATTTGTCTCTGTTCTCTTTATCGCGTAATGATATTTGAGCGGTAAAGTTCTCGAAACCAAGTGATCCAAATACGTAAAGAACCAAGTCAATTACTTTTTTGAATTCTTCATCCAATTGTTCTGGTGTACAAAAAATGTGTGCATCATCTTGAGTAAATCCACGTACTCGCGTCAAACCGTGCAATTCTCCACTTTGTTCGTAACGGTAAACAGTTCCGAATTCAGCGTAACGTTTTGGTAAATCTTTATAAGACCATGGACGAACGTTGTAAATTTCACAGTGATGCGGACAGTTCATCGGTTTTAATAAAAACTCTTCTCCTTCAGCAGGCGTGTTTATCGGTTGAAAACTATCAGCTCCGTACTTAGCATAGTGACCTGATGTTACGTATAATTCTTTTTGACCAATATGTGGCGTAACTACTTGCTCGTAACCCGCTTTTTTCTGCGCTTTTTTCAAAAATTGCTCCAAACGGTCTCTCAATGCAGCTCCTTTTGGTAACCACAATGGTAATCCTTGTCCAACTTTTTGTGAAAAAGCAAATAATTCTAATTCTTTACCTAGTTTTCTGTGGTCGCGTCTTTTCGCTTCTTCAAGTAATTCTAAGTATTCCGTTAGATCTTTTTGTTTTGGGAAGGAGGTACCGTAAACACGAGTCAACTGTTTGTTTTTCTCGTCTCCACGCCAGTAAGCTCCTGCAACACTCATGATTTTCATGGCTTTGATAATTCCTGTGTTAGGAATATGGCCACCACGGCACAAATCAGTAAAAGTATCGTGATCACAAAACGTAATCGTTCCATCTTCTAGATTAGTAATTAACTCAGTTTTGTAAACGTTGTCTTTGTATAATTCTAATGCTTCCGCTTTAGTTACCGGACGCAATTTAAATTCGTGTTTTCCTCTTGAAATCTCTAAAACTCTGTCTTCGATTTTTTTGAAATCAGCATCAGTAATTTTGTGATTTTCAAAGTCTACATCGTAGTAAAACCCATTAGAAACAGCTGGTCCTAGAGTTAATTTTATACCAGGGTACATTTCTTCTAAAACCTGAGCCATTACGTGTGAAGTCGAGTGCCAAAAAGCTTTCTTTCCTTCTGCATCGTTCCAAGTATACAATGTAAGACTTCCGTCGGTGGTCAATGCAGTGGTGGTTTCAACAGTGGTACCATTGAAAGAAGCCGAAATTACATTTCTTGCAAATCCTTCGCTTATGCTTTTAGCAACATCCATGGGAGTAGCTCCTGGAGCAAACTCTCTAATTGACCCGTCGGGCAAAGTAATCTTAATCATTGTTTGATAGTTTTATACTGCAAATATAGCCCTTTACAAAAACACAAGCAATAGTTGGCCTAGGTTTGTTTCAGTAAATGATGCGATTGTGGAAGTAAATATAAATCAGATTTTATTTAAAACTATTCATACTCTAATTCCACATAAAAAAAGGAACCAAAAAACAGTGCGATTGTTTTTTGGTTCCTTGGTTTTATAAAACGTTTTCCGTGGTTACGAACTTTTATTTTTTAAGTGAATCTCGATAATGAAAAACTTTGTCTGTTATTTCATTGAGATCATAATTTTATATTATAAATCAATTTTCTTCAATTCGGAATAATTTTTTGATAATCTAGATAAAAAACTACCGTAAATGAGCTTGTAAAAACACCAAATTAAACCCATGATAATCAGTGCAAAAATCAATATTACAATTATGTTTTCGCTATCTAAAAGCTCTGCTTGTGAATTTGCTGCTTTTTGCCCTTCATTGAAACCTTCTATTGCTGTATAGGTACCTGTGAGTCCACCAAACACTATATTCCACAAAATATAAAATTTAACGACTTTACGTGTGGTCAAAATTTGTTTTATGAGTTCTTTAGCCGAGGTTAGGGTGGATATTAATCTGTAGTTCCTGAAAAACAGTACAATAAAGCCAAAAATTACAGCGTAATTGATGATCTCAATCGTTTTGATAATCGGATGCGCCAAAACAAAAGCATCGTACTCTTTACTGTTCATGAAAAACGATATACCGTTCAACAGTACAAATTCGAGTATACTTACAATCAATATCCATTTCACTACCGATGATGATTTTTTATGTATCATCTGGTAAATCGCGTCTGCGCTCACTTGTTCAAAAGAGTTTTCGCTCCTTTGCCAGTCTTTTTTAAGTAAATCCAGTTCTTTCATTATCCTAATGGATTTAATATTTTTTTTAATTTCCCTTTAATTCTGTTCATTTTCACCCTTGCGTTTACTTCGCTAATACCCAATGTTTCTGATATTTCTTGGTAATCTTTATCTTCTAAATACATAAAAATTAACGCTTTTTCAATATCATTCAACTGGTAAACTGCGGCATACATTAATTTTAATTGTTCTTCCTCTTCATAATTGTACTCCACCTCATTTAAAAAATGCTGCCTTCCCTCAAACTCAACGGTATTTATTGAGCGTTTGGTTTTCCGGTAAAGCGTAATGGCTGTGTTTAAGGCTACTCGATAGGCCCAAGTGCTAAACTTGCTATCTCCTCTAAATTTAGGATACGCCTTCCATAATTGAATCGTGATTTCTTGAAACAAGTCTTTATGCGCATCGTCACCATTGGTATACAACCTACAAATCTTGTGGATTATATTCTGGTTTTCTTGCAATTGATGCACAAAGGATTGTTCTAATTGTGTACTCATATTTACGTTAGTACTGCGCTTCTGGATTTTGTTACAAAACGGCTGTTTTTTTTCTAGGAGCAGGAATTTTCCCCTTCTATAAGTCGCCCAGTCCCGCTCTCCGCTGTATCCTCGCCCAAAAAAGGCGAGGGATGACGCTGCTATCGGGGCTCTAAAGTCGATTAATTTTCATAAAACTAATAATTTTATTTTGGCTTTTTACTGCTTTGATACTGCTACTTACAAAATAAATGTACCTTTGATTACACCATTTTCATTTTGAATACTATGAATATTCCTAAATCTACTTTGCCGCGTGTTGTTATCATTGGAGGCGGATTTGCTGGTCTAGCAGTTGCTAAAAAACTCAAAAACAAAAATTTGCAAGTCGTTTTGCTTGATAAACACAACTACCATACGTTTCAACCTTTGTTGTATCAAGTGGCTACAGGAGGTTTAGAGGCGGGTTCGATTGCCTATCCCATTCGAAAAGTAATTCAAGAGTACCGTGGCTTTTATTTCAGGTTAACTAATGTGCAAGAAATTGATACGCAAAACCAGAAAATCAGTACCGAAATTGGTGATTTAACCTATGATTATCTAGTAATTGCAACTGGTTCTAAAACCAATTTTTTTGGCAATAAAGAAATTGAACGCAACAGTATGTCAATGAAAACCATACCGCAATCGCTTAATATTCGCAGTTTGATTCTTGAAAATTTTGAACAAGCGGTACTCACACAAGATCCTACAGAGCAAAAAGCATTGATGAACTTTGTTCTTGTAGGCGGTGGTCCAACGGGTGTAGAATTAGCGGGTGCTTTGGCCGAAATGAAAAAAGCCATTTTACAAAAGGATTATCCCGATTTAGACATGGGTAAAATGCAAATTAATCTAATTCAAAGTGGTGATCGCATTTTAAATACCATGAGCGAAGAATCATCTGCAGCGGCGCAACAATTTCTGGAAAGCTTAGGTGTGGTGATTTGGAAAAATGTGCGCGTGACCAATTATGATGGCCGAACGATTACTACCAATTCTGACCTGCAATTTGAAACCGCTACAGTGATCTGGACCGCGGGCGTACAAGGTGCTTTACTAGCCGGAATTAAAGGGAGTGAACTCGTGGATAAAGCAGCAAGAATAAGGGTGAATGAATTCAATCAAGTTCGCGGATTTAATAACGTTTTTGCCATTGGTGATATTGCTACTATGGAGTCAGACTTGTTTCCGCAAGGGCATCCTATGATGGCGCAGCCTGCTTTACAGCAAGGAGAATTATTGGGCGAAAACTTAGTGCAACTCCTGCATAATAAACCCATGAAAGCTTTTGAATACGATGACAAAGGCTCCATGGCAACTATCGGTAGGAACAAAGCGGTAGTCGACTTGCCAAAATATCATTTTCATGGCGTTTTTGCTTGGTTCGTTTGGATGTTTGTACATTTATTTGCATTGATTGGTTTTAAAAATCGAGCCGTTGTTTTCTTGAATTGGGTGTACAACTACATTCGATTTGATCGTGAAGGCCGATTAATCATTAGACCCTACAAAAAAAGAAGTTTTACTACTTTTACCACTGATGAAATGTAGTGCAAAACAGCTTGGTTTTTTGTTGAATAAGCCAAATTTTTCGCTTTTTTACAGCGGTTTGTTTTTATAGTAGTTCACCATCAAATCAACATATTTACTATAACTATTCAAGCCGTCTTGTTGCTGATTGAGTTTTAAAAACTGATCGTAAAATGCGTGAAAAGCAGCGTCGATAAAAGTGTCATATTGTTCCCAAAAAGCAATACTCTCTTTGTAATTCTGAATGATTCCAGGGTTTATTTTTTTTAGTAAAATTTGATATTGTTTTTCATCACGAGCCTGCCAATTGGCTAGGCAATACCGCAACGCAAGGCTGTAGCCAGAATATTTAATGTAAGGATTACTGTTTTTAGTAGAAGCCATAAATCCAATAAAATTACATTCGCTTTCGCTTGCATATCCTATCTGATGCGCCATTTCATGATTGGTAGTCATGGCAAAACTGTACATCGGTCCGAGCGAGTTTACTTGGGCCTCATTTGTAAAAGGATTCAAATAACCACCAAAACCCATATATGTTAAAGGTGTACTCCAAAGAGATTTTTTAATGCTCGCTTTTTCGTATTTCAAAAAGGGAAGTTCTTTTGTTAAATTGTCGTAACTGTTTTGATTCATTTTAAAAATAGCAGCGGCACTATAAGGTACTATCACTTTTTTGTTTTTTACTGCAGTAATTTGATGATGAATAGCGTTGGTTTTAACGATTAATTTTTCTGTAAAAAGTAATAAATCTTCATTGCTATATTCTTTTTGAAGCTGTAGTTTTTCGTGCAAAGGCTGTCGGTAATAATTGTATCCCCACAATAAGTGAAAACAAAAATAAAGTACTGAACAAAAGTTCAGTATTGCCAAAATTGTTTTTTTTCGATTGGAAAGCCAAGATTTTTTTAAATTCCAAACCCATCGTATTAAAAACAATATCAAAATAAAATAGAGAACATCTCCCACTGAAAAGGGAATTCCTCCCAAACTGCTTCTTAAAAATCGCGAAAGAATAGGGTATAACGTTTGGCTGTACTTTGTTTCGACCTGTTCAGGGAAGTATGGCAGAATTTGTAATAGTACAATTTGAAATAATAGAAAAAGGGACAAGAAGTAGGATTTGCGCACGAGTGTTTTTTTTATTCCCGTAAATATAATTACAATATCAATTCTATCGTAATCGATTTTAAACTTTGTAACTTTGAACTTTCAATAATGTAAACATCTAAATATACGACATGAGTCAAGAAATAAGAAACCTCGAGCCGAAAGCGCTTTGGAATAAATTTGCAGATTTGAATGCAGTACCTCGACCTTCAAAAAAAGAAGATCGCGTAATTGCTTTCATGAAGAACTTCGGCGAAAGCCTTGGTTTGGAAACCTTTGAAGACGAAATTCGCAATGTGATTATTCGTAAACCTGCCACTGCCGGAATGGAAAACCGCAAACCTATAGTGCTTCAAGGACATTTGGATATGGTGCATCAAAAAAACGGAGACACTGTATTTGATTTTGATACGCAAGGTATTGATATGTATATTGATGGCGACTGGGTTCGTGCGCGTGGTACCACTTTAGGTGCCGATAATGGTTTGGGAGTAGCAGCAATTATGGCTGTTTTAGAGAGCACTACAATTGCACATCCAGCTATCGAAGCTTTGTTTACAATTGATGAGGAAACAGGTATGACAGGTGCATTAAACCTGCAAGGCGGTATTTTGCAAGGTCAAATTTTATTGAACTTAGATACTGAAGAAGATGATGAAATTGACATTGGTTGTGCCGGTGGTATTGATGTTACAGCTACTGCCGAATATGACGAAGAGGATACTCCTGAAGGGTCAGTAGGGTACAGCATTACGGTAAAAGGCTTGAATGGTGGGCACTCTGGTATGGACATTCACAAAGGATTAGGGAATGCCAATAAAATCATGAATCGTTTATTATTTGACGGATTTGATAATTTTGGATTGCAAATTGCCGAAATAAAAGGTGGTAGTTTGCGCAACGCTATTCCGAGAGAAAGTGTGGCTAAAGTAATTATTGCCGAAGTTTACGATGAGGCTTTTGTTTTTGATATGCAGCAAATTGTAAACGAAATTAAAACCGAATTAAAAACGACCGAGCCAAATTTAGAGGTTGTTTTTGAAAAATTAAAGGCGACTCCTGCTAAAGTTATGCCTTCAATTGCGCAGTTTTATTTTGTACGCGCTATGTACACGGCACACAATGGCGTGTATAGTATGAGTGCCGACTTTGATAATTTAGTTGAAACTTCAAATAATATTGCAAAAGTGATGTTAGCTGAGGGGCAACTTACGGTTCAGTGTTTAACTCGTTCTTCTATTGAGACAGCTAAGTTTGACTTGGCTAATGGGTTGCGATCTGCATTTGAATTAATGGGCTGCGAGGTGGAGTTTTCAGGCTCTTATCCAGGTTGGACACCGAATTCTAAATCTGAAATTTTAGATGTTTTGGTGCCTTTTTATGAAAAACAAAATGGCGAAAAACCACGAGTTGTTGCTTGCCATGCCGGTTTAGAGTGTGGTATTTTAGGAACTAATTATCCTGATATGGATATGATTTCATTTGGACCAACGATTCACGGTGCGCATTCGCCAGATGAAAGAGCTAGCATATCTTCTTCTCAAAAGTTTTGGAAATTCTTAGTTGAAATTCTGGCTAATATTCCTCTTAAATAAAATAATTTTTGACTGCAATTCTGGATTAAATTAGGAACAGCAGATTGTTATAAAATATTTTAAAAACACTTCTTGTAGGAGTGTTTTTTTGTTTGTAATTTTTTTTAATAAAAAATCCTCTTTTGGTTTTATCAAAAGAGGATTTTATCAATGAGTAATTTTGTTTTATTTCTTTTTTAGAACTTTGTAATCTTCGTAACAAGCGCTTATGGCATCCATGATTTGTAAGTCGTTGGCAGTTTTAATAAACGATTCAGAGTAGTTGCAACGTTGTAATATTTCAGGAATTTCGTTTTTATCAATGCCAAGCAAAACGGCAATGGTTTCTCGGTCAAACTTAGATTCTAGTAGTTTACGCACCGTATCGTCTTTTTTCATCTCCTTTAATTTCTTTAATTCCTTCGGATTTTTACCAAAGAAATTATAGAGTAAATCGGCGGGATTGAATATCGATCCTAAAACTTTTCCAAATGCGTTTGGAGAGTATTGCCCGGCTTCATAGCCTTGTGTTAAGCCTGAAATACTGTAGCGGTAGTTTTCTTTTACCGGGATTATCTTGCTGTCAACCTCCAAATATCCCGTTAAATTAAAAGGTCTAATAACAACTTCTTCAAGTGCAATAGCCTTTTCTGTCAATTGAATTTTAGTAGTTCTATTTTTAATCCAGTCATTGGTAACGCGCACGCGCAAAGATTGATATCCTAAACTAGTAATGTGTAAAGTATCATTTACTTGTACATCAAGTTCAAAGTGTCCACTTTCATCAGTTGTGGCTCCTCGTACTTTATTGACGTTGATGATGTTGACGCTCGATAGGGGTTGCTTGGTCGTGTTACTCAGGATGATTCCTTCTACTCTTTGCGATGGCTCTCTAACTTGCGAAAAAGCAGATATTGAAAGTGTTATAAATAGAAAAACTACAAAATATTTCATACTTAGATTTAAGACTTTAAAAGTAATAAATCAAGATTAAATATTTTGTAGTTCTCTTATAATTATAAGAAAATTAACTAAACGTTAGTCTCTTCTTGGTCTTCTTGGTCTAGGAGCGTCTCCAAAACTTTCAGAACGTCTTGGTGCTCTGTCAGATCCGCCTTCGCTTCTTGATCTATCCGATGAAAAACCGCCTTCTCTTCTTGAAGAAAAACCGCCTCTATCACTTTTAAATCCGCCTTCTCTTGGAGCAGCACTTCTGTCGCTTCTAAATCCGCCTGAACCTTCTCTTCTTGGTGCAAAACTTCCTTCTCTTCTAGGAGCAGAACTTCTTCCGCCAAAACCACCACCAGAATTTCTTCCATTGTGATCACGTCTTCCGCCACCGTCATTTTTAGAAATTTCAACATTGATTCTACGTCCTTCTAATTGTACGTTATTCAATATTTCCATTACTTTATCAGTATGCTCAGGATCCGTGTTAAAGAAAGAGAAACCTTCTTTTACATCTACTTTGAAAACGTCATCACGACCTAAGTCTAATGTTTCTTTCAAGTAATCTTTCAATGACATCCAGTCAAAGTTATCTCTTGATCCGATGTTTACAAAATAACGAGTTGCACCGCCATTGTTGTTTTCTCTCGGTTCTCTGTCGTCACTTCTTTCGCGTCTTTCTCCAGATTGTGAAGAGATATCTCTTGTTTTCTTGTAGTAATTGATAAAACGGTTGAATTCAACTGAAACCATTTTCTTGATCAATTCCTCTTTGGTTAAACCTTCAAGAACACTGTTAATAGCTGGTAAATAGTTGTCAATTTCGTGATCAACCTCAGTATCTTTAATTTTTGTAGCTAGGTGCAACAATTGAATTTCGCAGATTTCGATTCCTGATGGAATAACTTTTTCTTCGAATTTTTGCTTGATAATTCTTTCAATAGAAGAAATTTTACGCAATTCACTTTTAGTTACAATAACAATAGATGTTCCTAAACGACCTGCACGACCTGTACGACCAGAACGGTGGTTGTAAGTTTCAATTTCGTCTGGTAATTGGTAGTTCACTACGTGTGTAATGTTATCAACGTCAATTCCACGAGCGGCAACGTCAGTTGCTACAAGCATTTGAATTTGACGACCACGGAATGATTTCATAACGCCATCACGTTGTGCTTGAGATAAATCTCCGTGCAAAGCTGCAGCGCTGTATCCGTCTTCAATTAATTTTTCAGCAACTGCTTGTGTGTCTCTTTTGGTACGACAAAAAACTACTGAAAAGATATCAGGATTTGCATCAGCCAAACGCTTTAAAGCTTCGTAACGGTCGCGTGCGTTTATTAGATAAAACTCGTGAGAGACTGTTGCTGATCCCGAGTTTTTAGCACCTACAGTTACTTCAACTGGGTCGGTCATAAATTGCTTACCAATACGCGCTACTTCAGCAGGCATAGTTGCAGAGAATAACCATGTGTTTTTGTCGTCTGGTGTAGTTGAAAGGATGTTTACGATATCTTCGTAGAATCCCATGTTCAGCATTTCATCTGCTTCATCTAAAATGCAGTAGTTGATCCCAGTGATGTTTACTAAACCTCTGTTAATCATATCTTGCATTCTTCCTGGAGTTGCCACAATGATTTGTGCGCCTCTCTTTATTTCTCTAGCTTGTTCTGTAATGCTAGCTCCACCGTAAACTGCTACTACATTAATACCTTTTTCGTATTTAGAGTAGTTTTTAAGTTCGTTGGTAATCTGCAAACACAACTCGCGCGTTGGAGATAAAATTAATGCTTGTGTGTTTCTGTTGTTAGCATCAATTTTTTGGATAACTGGAAAACCAAAAGCTGCCGTTTTCCCTGTCCCTGTCTGAGCCAACGCAACCATATCTGTATCTTTTTCCAATAATAGGGGAATCGCTTTCTCCTGTACTTCGCTCGGATTTTCAAATCCTAGATCTAAAACCGCCTTCAGTAACGATTCACTCAATCCTAATTGTTCAAATTTATTCATATGTATTTTTAAAATAGGGTGCAAAATTACTCTAAAATATTCATATAAACTAATGCAATCTGAAGATTTGTGGTTTTATTACAATTTGATTATCAGAAAGTTATGTTTTGTTGTTCAAATAGATAAAGACTTTTTAAAAAATAATGTGTTAAATTATGACTTGTTTAGTGCAGAATTGTTGTAAAAATGTTATGCTTTGGCGTTGCTATTTTTTTTCATGAAGAAAATCAAGCAATTGCTGTGTAGCCTTACCTCTATGGCTGATTTTGTTTTTCAAGCTCAGCGGCAATTGAGCGAAAGTTTCTTCGTAATTCTCAGGTTGAAAAATAGGGTCGTAGCCAAAACCTTGATTACCAATTTTTTCAGTTGTTATTTGTCCTTTTGCAATTCCCGTAAAAAGATACTGTGTTCCTTTTAAATTGAGTGCAATAACGGTTTTAAATTGAGCGCTTCGGTCATTTTTGGTTGCAAGTGCCCCCAAAAGTTTGTTCATATTGTCATCAGCATTTCGCTGCTCACCTGCATATCGGGCACTGTATACTCCTGGAGCGCCATTCAAAGCAATGACTTCAAGTCCTGTATCATCAGCAAAACAATCAAAGCCGTAGTTTTGGGTAACGTAATTGGCTTTTAAAATAGCGTTGCCTTCAATTGTGGATGCAGTTTCGGGGATTTCTTCATGACAGCCAATACTTTCAAGTGACAGTATGGTAATGCTGTCTGGCATCATGCTTTGTAGTTCGGCTATTTTATTGGGGTTGTTGGAGGCAAAAACTATTTTCATGAGTTATATTTTGTTTAAACAAAGGTAATAATTTGAAGAAGGCTTCGATAGCCTTTACTTGTAAATAACTTTCTTGTTTTGATATCAGGTGAGTGTATTCACAAATTAATTTCATTTTGTTTTTAAATGGTGTTTTTTACTAAAACCTTTTATTAAATCTTATTTTTGCTTCCATTTTATGATTAACTTTATCTTGTGATGTAAAACCAAATGTGCGCTCTGCACGTAGATAATAATACAGGAATTTAAGTAGAATAGCAGTATGGGAGAAAAAAAGACAAAAAATAATTTCGCTTTTTTGGGTTTGGTTTTAGTTATCTTATTTTCTGTCAATTCCCGGGCACAATTTATTGTAAAAAATAATACTTCTTTAAGTACATTTTCATTACACGAGCATACCTTTATAATTGATATGCAGGATCGTGTTTTAACAATTGAGCAAGTAATCAAAGGTTTTGATAGTTTTAAACCTGTTCCTTTAAAATCTGAAAATGACGATTTAGGTTTTTCGCAACATCATTTTTGGGCAAAAACGGGTTTAGTAAATGCTACAAATGTAGAGTTTCACTATTATATGGAAACAGCTAGACCGATGACTGACGTGGTTGAGTTGTTTATTGTTAATCGTGCAACGGGTAAAATAACCAAAAAAATTAGTGGCGATGCTAAGCCTTTCGAGGATCGTGATTTTACCAGTCGAAAATCAATTTTTGAGCTAACTCTACCTCCAAAAGCACAGTTCGATTTGTATTTGCATTTGAAGAGCGACGGCGAAGTGGTTAAAATCCCAATGCTTATTTATTCGACTGAAAGTTACATTGCCCTGATGTCTAAGGAAAATTTGTTTTTTGGTGTCTTTTACGGCATGCTTCTTATAGTTGCGGTAATTTACTTCTTTTTTTATCTCGCCTTAAAAGAGAAAATTTTTCTTTTTTACAGTTTGTATGTAACTTCTGTGGGTTTGTTGCAGTTTTCTCTGGATGGTTTCTTTTATAAACTAGTAGTTTCAGATGGTAGTTGGTTTTCTAAACATGCCATTTTACTCATTGCAATTGTCGCGGTATTCATGTCGGGTATGTACAGTCAGTTATACCTGAAAATAAAAGAAAATAGTAAAACAATTTACCAACTTTTTAAGGTAGCGTATGGTTTGTTGATTTTTCTCCTATTTTCAGTAATTTTCTTGCCAAGCATATTGTTATTTTCCTATATATTAGTAAATGTTTTAACTTTAGTTTTTCTTTTGCTGATTGTTTATTCGATAGGGTTTTTGTATTATACTAATAAGCCTGTTGATTCCTATTTTACAACTGGAATTTTGTTTTTGATTTTAGGTTTTGGTGTATTTATTTTGTACAATTTTGGATTGTTACCTATTAATTTTTTTACACAAAACAGCTCTAAATTAGGTACTGCACTTGAGGTAATTTTTCTGTCGTTGTCAATGTCTAATCTAATTCGAAATCTTAAAAACGAAAAAAACGAATTGAATCGCCTTGCTTTAGTTCGTTCTGAAGAAATGAATGATTTGAAATCTTACTTCTTATCGAATATTAGTCATGAATTACGAACGCCTTTGAATGCTATTTTAAATTTAATTGAAAATATTTCAACAGAGGTTCAAGATGATAAAATACGAGAAAATTGTCAAATTATTAAATACTCCTCACATAGTTTACTGAGTTCTGTAAACGATATTTTAGACTTTTCTAAAATTGAAAAAGGAGAACTTAAATTGGATAAAAGTCCGTTTAATCCCCTTGAAGTCTTAAATAATTTAAAAAATAATGCAATTTATCGGGCTAAAGACAAAGGACTTGAGTTTGAGTTTGTACAAAGTGGTAATTTTCCGGATCGTGTGGAAGGAGATGTAAATAGATTTGTGCAAATTGTAAATAATGTGCTTAATAATGCTATAAAATTTACAGGTCGAGGTCATGTCAAATTTGTTGTAAATTGCGAATTAACTGAGGGAGACAAGGCCCATATTGTTTTGACTGTTTCAGATACCGGAATTGGGATTTCAAAAAGAAAGATCGGCAGTATTTTTGATTCTTTTTCACAAAATAACATTAATAATAAACGAAAATTTGGTGGCTTAGGTTTGGGTTTATACATCGTTAAAACCTTGGTTGATATGCAAAAAGGACAGGTTCAAATTGAAAGTAAAGTTGATTTAGGTACAACCTGCGTTATTGCTCTTGACTTTCCTGTTTTAAAAGCTGTTGAAATAGTAGAACCAAGTAAAATCGCGATTGAGTATGATTTATCAGGTAAATCTATTTTGGTTGTAGAGGATAATCCTATTAATCAGATGGTCATAAAAATGATTACCAAAAAATGGCTAAACACCAATGTAGCCTACGCAAATAATGGTCAAGAGGCCATTAATTTTCTATTGGAAAGTACTTATGATTTGATTCTAATGGATTTGCAGATGCCAATTATGGATGGTTATGAAGCCGCAATTGCAATAAGAAACGGCGAGGCAGGAATGCAAAATACCAATGTGCCAATTGTGGCCGTTACCGCAGACGTAATGGAAACTACCAGGGATCGAGTTAAAGAGCTAGGTATGAATGATTACATTACAAAACCTATAAAAAAAGAAGCTTTGTTCGAAATAGTTCAGCGATTACTTAGCTAAAACGCAATCGTACGTATACGTGTTTTATTCCTTTTTTATCGGAGTCGCGTTCGTCAATCTCTAAAATATCAGTTAGTGATTTTAGCATGGGTGTTAGTTTCGTGTATCCATAATTTCTGGGGTCAAATTCAGGTTTTTTCTTGACAATTAAATTACCTACATCACCAAGAAAAGCCCAACCGCTTTCGTCACCAATATCTTCAATTGTCGCCTCAATAAGTTCAATAGTTTGCAAATCAATTTTGTTTAGGCTTTTGGTCACGGTCTTTTTAGTATCGGTGTTGGCTCTTTTGGGAGACACTTTTTTAGTGGCACCATCCAAAACTTCGATGTAAACAAATCGGTCACAGGCCACAATAAATGAATTTGGTGTTTTTTGTTCTCCAATTCCAATTACTTTCATGCCTGACTCACGCAATCGAATTGCTAGTCTAGTAAAGTCGGAATCACTAGACACAATACAAAATCCATCCACTTTATCAGAGTACAATAAATCCATGGCATCAATAATCATTGCTGAATCTGAAGAGTTTTTACCCACAGTGTAGCTGTATTGCTGAATTGGAGTAATGGCGTGTTCTAACAAAACACTTTTCCAACCTGCAGCATTTGGTTTGGTCCAATCTGCATAAATGCGTTTGGTAGTGGGTGTGCCAAATTTTGCAATTTCCTCCATCATCCCTTTTACATTACTGTAAGGCACGTTGTCGGCGTCAATTAATACGGCTAATTTTAACTCTTTGGTGTTTTGTGACATAATCTATTATTGTTTAACAAGCTGCAGCCAAATATACAAAGTTAAAATGGCACCGATGCTATGAAAATTGTAATCTATGATATTATTCACAGTTAGAAAATTGCTTGCATAATTTGTAAAGTTTTTACTTGTCTGCAGGAATTCTTCATGATTTTAAGCTATTTATAACCAAAAAAAATAAATTTATTTTCAAGTCCTTTATAAAATTAAATAATTATTTTTGCAACTTCTTAAAATTAAAATTATTACTTGACATATTATGGTAAAAGATTTATTCGAAAGGATTCAAAACAATAAAGGACCTTTAGGGAAATGGGCTTCTCAAGCCGAAGGTTATTTTGTTTTTCCAAAATTAGAAGGTGAATTAGGACCAAGAATGCAGTTTGGTGGAAAAAATATTTTGAATTGGAGTTTGAATGACTACCTAGGTCTAGCCAATCATCCTGAAGTACGTAAAGCAGATACTGAAGCCGCTGTGCAATTTGGAGCTGCTTACCCGATGGGTGCGCGTATGATGAGTGGACACACGAAATACCATGAGCAATTGGAGCAAGAATTAGCTGCTTTTGTAATGAAAGAATCAGCATATTTATTGAATTTTGGTTACCAAGGAATCATGTCAGCAATTGATGCTCTTGTGACAAGAAACGATATTATTGTATATGATGTTGATGCGCACGCATGTATTATTGATGGTGTACGTTTGCATAGTGGAAAGCGTTTTACTTACAAGCATAACGATATCGAAAGTATGGAGAAAAACCTGCAGCGTGCTACTAAAATGGCAACCGAAACTGGCGGTGGGATTTTGTTCATTACCGAAGGTGTTTTTGGAATGCGTGGGCAACAAGGAAAATTAAAAGAGATTGTAGCTTTAAAAGAAAAATACAATTTCCGTTTGTTAGTTGATGATGCGCATGGTTTTGGAACTTTAGGAAAAACCGGTGCTGGAGCAGGTGAGGAGCAAGGTTGCCAAGACGGAATTGATGTGTATTTTTCGACTTTTGCTAAATCAATGGCGAATATTGGTGCTTTCGTAGCAGCAGATAAAGACATTATTGATTATTTGAAATACAACATGCGTTCTCAAATGTTTGCTAAAGCTTTACCAATGATTCAAACTATTGGTTCGTTAAAACGTTTGCAATTATTACGTGAATCTTCGGAGATAAAAGATAAATTGTGGGAAAATGTTAATGCGTTGCAAAACGGATTAAAAGAAAAAGGTTTTAATATTGGAGATACCAACACTTGTATTACACCTGTTTACCTAGAAGGAAGTATACCTGAAGCAATGGTAATGGTGAATGACTTAAGAGAAAACTACGGTATTTTCTTGTCAATTGTTGTGTATCCAGTAATTCCAAAAGGAATTATTTTATTACGTATGATTCCAACTGCTTCACATACTTTAGCCGATATTGATGAAACTTTGGCAGCTTTCGAAGCTATCCGCGAGAAATTAGTAAACGGAACATATAAACAAATTGCAGCGACTACAACTGTAGATATGGAGGCATAATTTTATAGTGAACTAATAAATAAAAGTCTAAAGAAGTTAACTATTTGAATTTCTTGGATCAAAACAAAAAAGGAGTAAAACAGTGTTTTACTCCTTTTTTTATGGTTTCATCTATCAGTTTCATCACTGGTTCTACAAATCTTTTTTGTAGGTACATCGGCGTTTGTGAATTTTTGGATCAAAATGTTTCCATAAATTCAAACTAGCCGCATTGTCAGCAAGCTCAGGTGTTCTAAAACAATCTTGAATATTCAATTTTTTAAAAGTTTCGTAATATTCTTTAAAGATAATGGCGGTTACGGCCTTATTTTGATATTCGGGCAAAACACCAATTAGATAAAAAATGACATTTTTGCTCTGCTTTTTGGCTTTTAAAAGATGGATGAATCCAAATGGGAATAACTTTCCTTTTGCTTTTTTTAAAGCAGGAGCAAAGTCAGGCATAACAATACTAAAAGCAACAATATTGTGGTCCTTGTCCTCTACAAACTTGATGTATTCAGGATTTATAAAACTAATGTATTTCTTTTTGAAATATTCTTTTTGAGTATCAGAAATAGCTACAAACGACGATAACGATGCGTAAGATTTGTTAAATAAATCGAACATTTTGTCTACATGAGGCATCACCTCTGCAGTAGTTTTAAAATTAAGTGGGCTAAGTTGGTATCTTTTACGGACTAAATCATTTGCTTTTTCAAAAAATTCTGGTTTTACATTAGCAAAAGGAAAGGTACTTTCGATGTATTCTTTTTCTTTGATGTAACCTAATTGTTCAAAATGTTGTGCATAGTAGGGGTGGTTGTACCAAGTAATCATTGTGCCAATTTGATCAAAACCTTCGGTTAAAACGCCTACTTTGTCAAGGTTTGAAAAACCCATTGGTCCTTCAGCATAGATCATTTGGTGTTTTCTACCTAATTCGTAAACCTTTTCTAATAGTGCTTTTGTAACTTCGATATCATCAATTATGTCAAACCAGCCAAAACGTACTTTGCGTTTGTCTTGATCGTTTACTTCGCTCCAATTAATTATAGCGGCAATTCGTCCTACTATTTCTTGATTTCTTTTGGCAACATAGAAATACGCCTCAGCGTTTTCGAAAGCTGGATTGTTTTTTTTATCAAAACCTTCTAATTCATCAGCAATTAGTGGCGGAATCCAGTTTTCGTTGTTTTTGTAAATGGTAAAAGGGAACTTAATAAAATCAGTTAATTCTTTTTTGGTAATCGCTTCGTGAATTGTAATCATTATGTTTAGAAAAGTCTGGTGTTAATTTTTTGATCCCGTTTTGGATGTATTGTTGTTTTTGGGTTTTTTTGATCCCGATTTTGGGCTATCGATATTGATGCGCACCTCTTTGTAATTAGCATCGTATCGCCAAGAAAAACCTAGTCCTCCATAAAAAATAGAAGGTGTGTTTTTTAAACTCGTACTAATTGATGCGTCAATTTGCATGTCTTTATTAAGCAGGTAAGCGGCTCCACCTCGAACAATGGCATCACTGTAAAAGTCACTTTTATACCCTTGATTTTCTACAAACCCTGACCATTTTTGTGTAATGCCTCTGGTTAAAGTAAGTACGTAGCCATAACTTGGGAATTCGGTACCAATGTAATCAGCAATAATATTAGTTACAAAAACCCATTTGCCATCACCCAAATGGTTTTGAGTAATCAGCATGATTTTCGGTGAAATACTCGATTGTAAATCAAAAGCATAAGGATTGTCTGCCATAGTAACATTTGCGCCAGCAAAAACGGAAACTGCCGGTACTAATTGCCTCCAATTAAAAGCTCTGTTGGCCTTCCAGCTATAGACATTTACCTTTTTTTCGTAGTTTTTAAATGGGTCGTAAATCAAGTATTTAGCACCAAGTACGGTTTGTTTTAAATTAGATATTTTTGTGGAACTAAATAAATTATTGATCGTTTCGTTTTGATACTGCAAATCGGCAATAAGTTCTAATTTTTCTGAAAAAACTCCCCAACGTAACACAGCGTCCACGCCAAAGCCATTTGATTCATAATTTAAAATAGAATGCTTTTGACGAATGCCGTATACTCCCGTTTCTACTTGAATAACAGATTTACCGACTGAAAAAGCAGACATAGTTTCTCCGGGACGATTTGAGTTGATTTCATCAGTATGTTGTGCATAATTGACGCTGCAAAAGGCCATCACGGTGCAAGTGAGGAAGAGTTTTAAATGCTTCATTGTTTTTTGGTTTTAAAATTAACAAGGCTCTTCAAATGTACTATTTTTTATTATTTATTTAAGATTGATAACTTACTTTTGAACTTTGGATTTAGTAATTTTGAAAAAAAATATACCAATATGCAAACAGCTTCATTTTCTGGATTTATCAGAGCGATTTTTTACATGATTGCTTTTTATTATATTTTTCGCTTTTTGGCTAAATTATTTTTACCTCTTGTTGTGAAAAAAGTAGTTGAAAAAGCAGGTCAAAATATGCAGCAACAGCAATACCAGCAACAAAATAACTGGAATAAGTCACGCGCTAATGAGGATGTTGTATACAATACCGAAAATGTAAAAAAACCTCGTGAGACCAAAAAAGTAGGAGAGTATGTGGATTACGAAGAAATAGACTAAATTTGCGCTTTTTAGCATTAGATTTATTTAATTCAAATTCTTTTTACATTGAAAATAGTACAAAAGTTCTATCCGCACGCTCTTGCTTTACTGGGATTCGTTTTGGTCTCTGTTCTTTATTTTTACCCTGTTTTACAAGGTAAACAAATATTTCAATCGGATATTGTTCAATATACCGGAATGGCAAAGGAGCAAAACGACTTCAGAGCGGCTGAAAATATAGAACCTTATTGGACTAATTCTGCTTTTGGTGGTATGCCAACCTACCAATTGGGAGCGCAATATCCGCATGATTACGTGGGAGTTTTAGATGATATTTTGCGTTTTTTACCGCGTCCTGCCGATTATTTATTTTTATACTTCCTAGGTTTTTACGGATTGATGTTAGTGCTGAAGGTAGATCCTCTTAAAGCGTTTTTTGGTGCTTTAGCTTTTGGTTTGTCTACATATTTAATCGTAATTCTTGGTGTTGGACATAATGCAAAAGCACACGCCATTGCCTATATGCCACTAGTGGTAGCTGGTTTCATACTAGTTTTTCAAAAAAGGTACATCTTGGGTGGATTATTAACATTGATTGCTACGGCTTTAGAAATCAATGCAAACCATTTCCAAATGACGTATTATTTGTTGTTTTTGTTATTATTTGTAGTTGCTTTTTATTCCTATAAATTTATTAAGTCAAAAGATTACAAAGGTTTAGGTATCGCTTTTGGAGTACTTTTAATTGCTGGAATATTGTCTCTTGGGTCTAACGCTACAAGTCTTTTAGCTACTAAAGAATATACCGATTATAGTATTCGTGGTAAAAGCGAGTTGACTTATAATCCGGATGGTAGCAAGAATGAAACTACATCGGCTATGTCCACAGAGTATATAACCGAGTACAGTTACGGCATTACAGAAAGTTTTAACTTAATTGCTCCAAGGCTTTTTGGAGGATCAAATAGTGAAGCAGTAGGTACAGATAGCAATGTTTACGAGTATTTAATTGGTCAAGGTGCTCGAGAAGATCAAGTACGAGAGTTTGTAGATGCCATGCCAACCTATTGGGGAGACCAACCAATTGTGGCTGCTCCAGCTTATATTGGCGCCATTGTATTTTTTCTAGCAATTTTAGCTTTGTTTCTTGATAAACGAAAAATTAAATACGTTTTTGCATGTGGTGCTGCCGTAGCATTAATTCTTTCTTGGGGTAAGAACTTTAGCTTAATCACTGACTTTTTTATCTCCTACGTTCCTTTGTATGATAAATTCAGGGCTGTTTCATCGATTCAAGTGGTTTTAGAATTATGTTTCCCTGTTTTGGCAATAATGGGATTGCAAGCCTTCTTTTTAGCAGATAAAAAATCCCAATGGAAAGCACTTTATGAGACAACAATTTTAAGTGCGGGCATTCTCATTATTTTATTTTTGAGCAAAGGAATGTTTAACTTCTCAGGTCCATCGGACGCACTTTTTGTTAAAAATTTCGGCCCTGAATTTATAACTGCATTAAAGCAGGATCGCATGAATTTGTATACTGCAGATTTGCTTCGATCTGTATCCTTTATTTTGGTCGCTGCAGGTCTATTATGGTTGGCTGTAAAAGATTTTTTTGCGCAACGTACTGCAATTATTCTAGTTGGACTATTTATGGTTTTCGACTTGTTTTTTGTAGATAAAAAATACGTTTCAGCTAAGGATTTTGTCAGTAAATACGAAGTAGAAGTTCCATTTCAAGAAACAGCAGTTGACAGCCAGATTTTAAAGGATACTGCTAATTTCAGGGTATTTGAAGTAGCAAATGTTATGGGTTCTCGTACTTCTTATTTCCACAAATCAATTGGTGGTTACAGTGCAGTACGACCAAGACGTATGCAGCAATTATTGGATTATCAGATAGCCAAAAACAATATTGAAGTACTCAATATGCTTAATGTGGTTTACGTGATTCAAAAGGATGAAAAAGACAATGATTTTGTTGCTGCTAATCCAGATGCAAATGGAAATGCTTGGTTTGTGAACCAAGTTAAAAAAGTAAATTCTCCTGATGAGGAAATGAAAGCGTTGACAAATTTAAACTCTAAAGAAGTTGCTGTTGTAAACCAAAAAGAGTTTCAAGTTCCTACAGTGGCTTTCGCCAAAGATAGTATTGCAACTATTACACTTGAAAGTTACAAACCTAATGCATTAAAGTATAAAGCTGTGAATGCGAACGATGGCTTGGCTGTTTTCTCTGAGATGTATTATGCTGATGGTTGGAATGCCTACATTGACAATAAACTAGTAGATCATTTGAGAGTAGATTATACTTTACGTGGGCTAATTGTTCCAAAAGGGAATCACATTATCGAATTTAAATTTGAACCTCAAGTGGTAAAAACGGGAAGTACCATAACACTTATTAGTTCTATTGTTGTCCTGATTTTACTCGTGGCAGGAATTTATTTTGAACGTAAAAAGATTTCGGTGGCAAGCAAATAAATCGAAATCTTCGTCGGAATTTGTAATAACACTGCATAGCTAACCATGTTTATTTTGGCTATTTATTTTTGTGTCGCGTATAAAGTTTAAAAAAAACACATTTTGTCTCAAAAAAAGGTACTTATTATCACATATTATTGGCCGCCGGCAGGAGGACCAGGAGTGCAACGTTGGCTCAAATTTGTCAAATACTTGCCTGAGTTCGGTGTACAGCCAATTGTATATATTCCGGAAAACCCAACGTATCCCATTATTGATGAGCAATTAGCGCAAGAGGTTTCTAATGAGGTTGTTATTATTCGAAATAAGATTTTTGAACCTTATCAATTGGCATCGTTTTTATCTAAGAATAAAACTAAAAAGATGAATTCGGGAATTATTCCGAACCAAAAAAAGCAATCTTTTTTAGATAAAGCTTTTTTATGGATACGAGGTAATTTGTTCATACCAGATGCACGTGTTTTTTGGGTAAAACCCTCTGTGAACTTTTTAGAACAGTACATAAAAGAAAATCAGATTGATACCATTGTAACATCCGGACCACCACATAGTTTGCATCTTATTGGATTGGAATTACAAAAACGATTGGCTGTAAAATGGATTGCTGATTTTAGAGATCCTTGGACAACTATTGGCTATCATAAGGCATTACGCTTATCTAATTTTGCAGCATCGACTCACAAAAAATTAGAAAAACAAGTTCTAAATGCTGCTGATTCGATTTTGGTAACCAGCAAAACTACCAAAGTTGAGTTTGAAGGAATCACATCAAAACCAATCACAGTAATTACCAACGGATATGACAGCGAAGAGGTGTCAGTACAAGTTTTGGACCGTAAGTTTTCACTGGCGCATATTGGTTCTTTTTTATCAGAACGTAACCCTATGATGCTGTGGGAAAGTTTAGTAGAATTGTGCGAAGAAAACGCCACGTTCAAATCAGATTTGGAAATAAAGCTTATCGGAGCTGTAAGTCAGGAAGTTTTAGGAACTATAGAGCGAGTTGGCTTAAATTCCTATGTGAACAACTTAGGTTATGTGTCGCATAAAGAAGCTATTGCTCACCAACGAAAGTCGCAAGTATTACTGCTTATCGAAATAGATTCGGTTGATACCAAGAGTATTATTCCAGGGAAATTATTTGAATATATGGTTTCGAATAGGCCAATAATCGCAATTGGTCCAAAGGATTCTGATTTTGCCGAAATTATTACGCAGACTAATACGGGAGTATTTTTTGAGTATTCCGAAAAAGTGAAACTTAAAAGTGTAATTTTGGACTTTTATAACCAATTTCTGCAAGGGAAATTACAATCGCATCCCGTTGGTTTGCAGCAATATTCGCGTAAAAATTTAACACAGGAACTGGTAACTTTATTAAACAAAGTCTAAAAATAAGAGCAAGGTAACTAACACTTTGCGTAAAATCACAATGGGAATAGTTCTTAATCAATCTTTAAAAAATACAATAATTACCTATTTAGGTTTTGGTATCGGTGCAATCAATACACTCTATTTATATCCATTTTTTTTAGGAACTGTATTTTATGCTTTAACTAATTACATACTTTCTTGGGCAAATATTATTATGCCTTTGTTAGCTTTTGGGATGCAAAACACTTTAGTAAAGTTTTATACGCAATATGAAACAGAGGAAGAGCGCTCTCGTTTTTTATCATTTACGGTGTTAATTCCTTTATTGTTATGTATTCCATTAGTATTGATAGGATTGTTCTTTTTTGAACCCATTTCGCTATACTTGAGTAAAGAAAATCCTGTTGTTAAAGATTATTTGTGGCTTATTCCATTTATAGGCCTCAGTATGGCTTACTTTGAGATTTTTTATGCTTGGGCTAGAGTGCACATGCATTCAGTTTTTGGCAATTTTGTTAAAGAGGTTGGCTTAAGATTATTTTCTTTATTTGCCTTGATTGGAGTTTATTATGGATGGATTTCTGTTGTTGAATTCATTTATGTCACTGCAATTATTTATTTTCTGGCTTTTATTATTACCATGCTTTATGCTTTCCGTATAAAAAAACCAGTTTTCCAGTTCTCTATTCCTCAAAATGTGAAAGATGTTTTAGTCTATACTTTTTTCATTATTTTGTCAGGTAGTGTTGCGGTTATGTTGTTAGATATCGATAAGATTATGCTGAATCAATATATTAAAATTGAAAACATAGCCTATTATTCAGTTGCTACATATATTGCTTCTGTAATTGCTGTTCCCAGTCGTGCAATGCATCAGATCACATATCCAATAACTGCTAAATTGATGCATGAGAACAAGCATGATGAATTAAATGACTTGTATAAAAAGACTTCTATTAATCTGCAAGTTGTTGGTGGCTTTGTAATGCTGTGCATTTTCGTTAACATCAATCAATTATATGTTATGGTTCCAAAAGAATATGGTGGTGGAATTCTTGTGGTATTTTTGATTGGTATATCTAAATATTTTGATTTGATTTTAGGAAATAATAATGCGATTATTTTCAATTCAAAATACTATCGAATGGTCTTGTTTTTAGGATTATTGCTTGTTTTTTTGACAGTTGGGTTAAATATGTTTTTTATTCCAAGGTTTGCTATAACTGGAACTGCAGTCGCTACGCTTTTATCTATAACTTTATATAGTTTGGCTAAATTACTTTTTGTTGTCAAACGAATGCATTTGTATCCATTTACAAAGCAAACTGTGTATTCCTTAGGAATTACCTTCTTCTTGTTTTTATTGTTTTATTTTTGGGACTTTCCATTTGTACCAGTTTTTAACATCATATTAAAATCGATATTAATTACAGTTGTTTATGTAGCTGTCAATTATAAACTGGTTATTTCGCCCGAGATTAACAATGCTATTGACATGGTTTTAGTTAAGTTGAAACTTCGTTCCTAATACAGTTTAAATAGTTATGTTTTTTGAAGTACTATCGATTTTGTAATAAAGCACTTCTTTTTAAGGTGTAAATATCACCTAAAGTTGGTATTGCTTTTACTGGATTTTGGAAGTAAATTTGTGAAGTTAATTTTTAGCAAATCAAAAAATTTACAACTAATTATGGAATCAGAAATTATACTTCAAGATGTCTCAGAGACGCAAAAAAAGAATTTCTACTTTACCTTAAAAAATAAAATTGCAGATGGTTTTGTTATTTTAGAGCAAAATGACAAGTTGCCCTACATTGTTTTGCGTAGGGAAAAACAGCAAGTTGATCACTTATTCAACTTTGTATTGTGTTGTATTACATTGGGGCTGTGGTCTTTTGTATGGCTATATTATACAAGAGTAAGTGCAAAGCCTAGAGAGATTATTATTGCCATTGACGAGGATGGTAATATTTTTGAAGAAAATTGCCACATGGCTTAAAAAATCCTATTTTTGATTCATTAAACAATCTAAATCCTATGAAAAAAAGTATCCTTTTAGTAGCGTTGCTGCTTTTTGCCATCGCGCCTGTTGTCGCACAAACAAAAAATGATTCTATTGTAATTCCGAAAAACAATTTTAAAATTAGTTTGACAAGTTTGGCATTCAAAAACATTCAACTTCAATACGAAAGAAGTGTTTCAAAACGAATCGGAATTGTATTAGGTTATAGTTTTATTCCTTCAGGTGCCTTGCCGTTTCAAAAAACTATTAACGATTTTACATCTGATGATCCAGAAACGCAGGGTATTTTTGAAAACGCGACTTTAGGCTACACAGCGATAACCCCTGAGGTTCGATTTTATCTTGGAAAAGGGTATGGAAAAGGATTTTACATTGCTCCTTTTTACAGAAATATAAAGTATGATATTTCAAATATAAATTTTACGTTTGATACAAGCCCCACTGGAACAAATCAAGAAAATATTGCTGTTGGAGGTAAATTAACCGCCAATTCATTCGGGTTACAATTGGGAGCCCAATTTAATTTAGGTAAACATTTCATTTTAGACTGGTGGATTGTAGGACCTCATTACGGTACATCTGATGGTAATTTTCAAGGTGTTACAGATCGTGACTTGAATGCTTTTGAGCAAGAGGAATTACGCAATCAATTAGAGGATATCGAGTTGCCTTTATCAGATGTGACTTCAACAGTAACTGCTCGTGGAGCAACCATTAAAGTAAGCGGTCCTTGGGGCGGTGTACGCAGTGGATTGAGTTTAGGTTACCGATTTTAAGCAAAGAAAGTTAATCAATTAAAAAAGCCGATTCTAGATAAGAATCGGCTTTTTGCTTTTATAAATCGGCCTTTATAAAACTGCTTTCAAGTAACTTGCAGTAATCGATTTTTTATTTTTTACAATTTGCTCCGGCGTACCAACGGCGAGCAATTGGCCTCCATTTTCGCCACCTTCTGGGCCCAAGTCAATAATCCAATCGGCACACTTAATCAAATCCAAATTATGTTCAATTACGATGATGGAATGTCCTTTGTCTATCAATGCATCAAATGAAGCTAAAAGTTTTTTAATATCATGAAAATGTAGTCCCGTAGTAGGTTCATCAAAAACAAACAAAGCCTTATCTTTCGTTGCTCCTTTTACCAAGAATGAGGCCAATTTGATTCGTTGTGCTTCACCACCAGAAAGGGTAGAAGAGGACTGGCCTAATTGCACATAACCCAAACCTACATCTTGTAATGGCTGTAGTTTTTGAGTGATTTTAGTTTGTTTGTGAGCGGCAAAAAAGGCAAGGGCATCATCTATGGTTAAACTCAATATTTCATGAATGTTTTTGCCTTCAAAAGTAACTTCGAGCACTTCCTTTTTAAAGCGTTTCCCTTGACAAGTTTCGCATGGCAACTGTACATCGGCCATGAAGACCATTTCTACATTAATACTGCCTTCGCCTTTGCATGTTTCGCAGCGTCCGCCATCCACATTGAAGGAGAAATGTTTGGCTTGGTATGCTCTTAATTTAGAGAGTTTTTCGCGTGCATACAAATCTCTGATATCATCGTATGCTTTGATATATGTAACAGGATTCGATCGTGAACTGCGGCCAATCGGGTTTTGGTCTACATATTCAATGTGTTTGATTTGCGAAAAAGAGCCTGTCATTTCGCTAAACTGCCCGGCTTTGTCTCCTACATTTTCCAGCTTTTTTTGCATGGCAGGAAACAAAATCTTTTTTATCAATGTACTTTTTCCGCTTCCTGAAACTCCAGTAATAACAGTGAGAACATCTAATGGAAAAGTAACATCAATATTTTGTAAATTATTTTCTCGAGCTCCTTTTATTTCGATATGATTTTTAAATAATCTTCTTTTTTTTGGCACTTCAATCGCTAAATCTCCGTTCAGGTATTTGGCTGTAAGCGAATCGGCTTTCAGAATTTCCGGGTAAGTACCTTGTGCCACTAAATTTCCGCCTAATGTTCCTGCTTCTGGACCAATATCAATAATCATATCAGCCGCTTTCATGATGTCCTCGTCGTGTTCTACCACAATTACAGTGTTTCCTAAATCACGTAAAGAAAGTAGCACCTGAATCAATCGTTCGGTATCTTTTGGATGTAAACCAATACTAGGTTCATCAAGAATATACATGGAGCCTACCAAGCTACTACCAAGAGATGTTGCTAAGTTGATTCGCTGAGATTCACCGCCTGATAAAGTAGCGGAGTTTCGGTTTAAGGTCAAATAATCGAGTCCTACTTGGGTTAAAAATGACAAGCGATTATTGATTTCAACTAGCAATCGTTTGGCAATTTGTTGCTCATAAGTATCTAGTTGAATGTCTTTAAAAAAGTTAACTAAATGTTTTATTGGAAGGTCAACTAGATCAGAGACAGTTTTGCCGTTAATTTTAACGTAAGAAGCCTCCACACGCAGGCGTTTTCCTTTGCAAGCCGTACATTTTGTTTTCCCTCGGTAACGCGACAGCATTACTCGGTTTTGTATCTTATAATTTTTCTCTTCTAATTCTTTAAAAAAGGCATTCAAACCTACAAAATAAGAATTTCCAGTCCACAACAACTCTTTTTGTGCGTCGCTCAATTGGTAATAAGGTTTGTGTATCGGGAAATCAAATTTATAGGCTTTGTTTACCAATTCATCTCGGTACCATCCCATACTTTCGCCTCGCCACGGATAAATAGCGTTTTCAAATACAGATAAGGTAGTGTTAGGCACAACTAATTCAGCATCTACACCAATAATGTTTCCGTAGCCTTCGCACACCGGACAGGCTCCATACGGATTATTGAAGCTGAATAAATGTACATTGGGCTCTAAAAAAGCGATGCCATCTAACTCAAAATTATTGGAATAGGAATATTTTTGTTCGCCCTGTAAATCTTGTAGGTAACAAATTCCTTTTCCTTCAAAAAAGGCAGTTTGCACCGCATCAGCCAATCGGTTGAAGAATTCTTCTTCGTCTTTGACTACAATTCGATCAACAATTAAAAAGATAGTTTTTTTATCCAAATCATCCGGTAATTCATCAAGACGAACCATTTCGTTGTCCACCAAAATCCTTGCGAAACCTTGCTGTAGGAGTACATTTAATTTGTCTTTAAGCAGTCTGCCTTCTTCGAGATGAATCGGGGCAAGGAGTAGCCATTTACTGTCTAAAGGAAGCGATTTTACTTCGTTTACAACATCAGTAACCGTGTTTTTTTTAACTTCTTGGCCTGAGATTGGTGAAAATGTACGACCGATACGAGCGTACAATAATTTCATATAATCATAAATCTCGGTTGAAGTTCCTACTGTTGACCTCGCGTTTGTAGTATTCACTTTTTGCTCAATCGCAATTGCGGGAGCTATACCTTTAATATATTCTACTTTGGGTTTGTCTAACCGACCGAGAAATTGACGTGCATAAGATGATAAACTTTCTACATACCTTCGTTGTCCTTCTGCGTAAAGCGTATCAAATGCCAAACTAGATTTTCCTGATCCTGAAAGTCCTGTAATTACTACTAATTTATTACGCGGTATAGCAACATCCACATTTTTTAAATTGTGAACTTGAGCTCCTTTAATAATAATATTTTTCTTTGGATCTAGCTTAGAAAGGTCAATTTGCATACAAATGATAATTTTTACAAAAGTAAGCATTTTTGAACAGAGATTTGAGCGTGAACAATTCACAATTAATCATTAAAACGTTTATTTAGGCAGATAAAATTGGTCATCCAAATTTTATGAGGCTGATATGTGTAATAAATACTATATTTAGATTTACTTTTGAAAAAATAAACTTTTGAGCCTTGAAAACACCTATTTACTTCCTAATTCTGTTTTTTTATTCTTTTGTCTTTTCGCAGGAATTGCCACCTATTGTTAAGTATAACTCGGCAACTTACGGTGCGGGAAATCAAAACTGGATGATTGCGCAAGATGAAAATCATTTTGTTTTTTTTGCCAATAATGAAGGTTTACTTGAATATAATGGTGCTAGTTGGGAGTTGTATCCTTCGCCTAACGAAACAATTTTACGTTCGGTTAAAGTGATAGGTAACAAAGTATACACTGGTTGTTACATGGAATTTGGCTATTGGTCAAGGCAAGCGAATGGAAAACTGAAGTACAATTCGTTAAGTAAAAAGATAAAATCAAAAATTTTAGATGACGAGCAGTTTTGGAATATTTTGCAGTATGAGCATTGGGTTGTTTTTCAATCGTTAAATAGGATTTATATTTATGACTCAAAACAAAATAGTTTTAAAATTATAAGTCCTAAAAACACGATTACCAAATCATTTTGGACTAAAAATGGCATTTTTTTTCAAACAGTAAATCAAGGTTTATTTGAAATAGAGAATGGCAACGCTCGCTTGGTTTCGAACAGTCCGATTTTACAAAACAATAAAATTGTAAATCTTTTTTCAGATGCGGATGGTTTGCTGATTCAAACGCAGTTAAATGGTTTTTACAAGCTAGTTGGAAATACTGTAACGAAGTTTAGCACTGAAGTAGATGCTGAGTTAGCTGCCAGTAGCGTGTATAGTAGTCAACGGCTTTCTGATGGTAGTTTTGCATTAGGAACAGTGTCTAACGGAATTTATATCATTAGTTCCACTGGTCGATTTCAATATCATATCACTCAAAACAAAGGATTAAGCAATAATACAGTACTTTCATTATTTGAAGATGATGATAAAAATTTATGGGTTGGCCTCGATAACGGTATCAATTGCATCAACCTGCAATCACCTGTTCAAAATTATGTTGATGATACGGGGACTTTAGGAACAGTTTACGCCTCAAAGTTGTACAAAGGAATCCTGTACATTGGAACCAACCAAGGTTTGTTTTACAAGAAATATGGTGGTAATGATTCTTTTAAGTTTGTTCCAGGAACCAAAGGGCAAGTATGGTCGTTATTCACTTTTGACAATACCTTATTTTGTGGCCATGACTCGGGTACTTTTGTTGTTGATAATGGTGCAGCACAATCTATTTTTTCGGCATCAGGAACTTGGAAATTTGAGTCTGTTCCTAACCAAAAGGGCCTCTTACTACAAGGAAATTATTATGGAATCTCAGTCCTACAAAAAACAGCTTCTGGTTGGCGTTTTAAAAACAAAATCGCGGGCTTTAATAATTCTTCGAAATATTTTGAAGCCACTACTAAAAATCAAATTTTTATAAGCCACGAATATAAAGGAGTCTATCGCTTAAACGTGGACGCTAACTGGAGCAAAATAACTTCTTTATACACGTATCAATCTCCAAGCAAAGGTAAGCATGCCAGCTTAACACAATTTAATAACGCCATTTATTACGCTAACAAGCAAGGAATATATAAATTGAATGCAGCAACCAATCAATTTGCTAAAGACAATTTGTTAAGTAATGTATTTGCAAAAGACGAATACACTTCAGGTAAGTTAATTGTAGACGAGTCGAACAAAATTTGGCTTTTTTCTAAAAATTACATCCACTATTTTTCTATTGGAAAATTAAGTAGTCAATTAAAACAAAATGTAATTCCAATACCTGCATTTTTAACCAATTCGATGCTAGGATATGAAAACATAACTCAAATTTCTAATGCACATTATTTAATAGGAACAACAGACGGTTACTACATTTTAAATCTGAATGATTTGACTTTTAAAAACTACAAAGTTGCTATTACGTCAGTCACAATTAACAAACAGAACGAGGCTAATAAAAATCAGGAAATTCAGGGCCAAGGTATTTTTAAATATGATGAAAATAACATCACAATAAATTACACCGTTCCGGAGTACAATAAGTACATCAATACAGAATTTCAATATCTTTTGACGGGTTTTCAAGAAGAGTGGAGCGAATGGAATTCTAAAACGTCTATAAATTTTAAAAATTTACCACCAGGTGATTATGTTCTAAAAGTTCGTGCCAAATATGCTAATGGAACTCTTGATGATGGTGTAAGTTATAGTTTTACGGTAAAAAAACCTTGGTATTTAACCAATCTTGCTTTGCTGACTTATTTCGTTCTCTTTGCCATTTCAGCTAGATTCATCCACAAAGCATATAAAAAATATTATCAAGAAAAAGAGCTTAAGTTAATTGAAGAAAATAATCTTTTGTTGGAGATTAAAGAGTTAGAAAATGAACAAGAACTCATGCGCGTACGTAACGAGCAGCTTTCTCGCGATGTAGATACCAAAAACAGGGAATTAGCAGTATCGACTATGAGTTTAAACAGTAAAAATGAATTACTCGCTTTTATAAAAGAAGACTTAAAGAAAACTTCCGAAGAGGGAAATAAAAGCATTAAATCTGTTATTACTACAATCAATAAAAACATCTCCGAAGGCGATAGTTGGAGCGTTTTTAAAGAAGCTTTTGATAATGCCGATAAAGATTTCTTGAAGAAAGTAAAAGAAGCACATCCAAATTTAACTCCTAATGATTTACGCTTGTGTGCATACTTGCGATTGAATCTTTCGTCTAAGGAAGTTGCACCATTGTTAAACATCTCTGTTCGAAGTGTCGAAATTAAAAGATATCGTTTGCGTAAAAAGATGGGATTAACACATGAACAAGGACTTGTTGAGTATATTTTAGCTGTATAGGTAAGTCGAAATTAATGGGTATTACCTATACATCACCACAACATTAACGTTATTGTTGGATGATTTAACCTTTTTGTTGGGGATATTTTTCTGTAAAAAGGCACGATTTTCAATGTATGTTTGGAGATTCGAAATTAATTAGATGTTTTTTTGCATTGTATGTTTTTTGTTGAGGTTCTTTTTAATTAATTATTAGTTGTTACCGCTAATTTTATGATTCACAAAAAACACAAATTATGAAGTCAAACTATCTAATCATTCTTTTTCTATTTCTGACTTCCTTTGGTTTTGCCCAAGGAAATGATGTAGGAGGAGTTGTTAAAGAAGCAGGTTCTGGTTTACCAATTCCAGGAGTAAACATTCAAATTAAAAATTCAACTTTGGGAACGTCTACAGATATGGATGGGAAGTTTTCTATTAAAAACGTTCCAACCGGAGCAACTTTAGTGTTTTCATACGTTGGATATAAAAACCTTGAATTTAAAGTTACCTCTGCGAACAATGTATTAAATATTGTAATGCAAGAGGACTCTAAAATGTTAGACGAAGTAGTCGTTATTGGTTACGGAAGTCAAAAAAAGCGTGAAGTAACAGGTGCCGTTTCAGTAGTGGATAGTAAAACTCTTGAAACATTAAAGCCAGTCCGAGTGGAACAAGCCCTTCAAGGTACCGTTTCGGGAGTGAATGTAACTACTACATCAGGTGCTCCGGGAGCTTCCTTGGATATCAGAATTAGAGGTATTGCTACCAATGGTGAGAACAGACCTACCACAATCATTGACGGTTATGTAGGAGAGTTGGGCTTATTAAATCCTAATGACATTGAATCGATCACTGTCTTGAAGGATGCTCAAGCAGCTATTTATGGAACAATTGGTGCGAATGGTATTATATTAATTACAACAAAGTCTGGTAAAAAGAATTCCAAAGGCAAATTAAGCTATAATACTTACACCGGGTTTCAAGAAACATCACGATCGCTACCTACATTAAATGCTACTGAGTATGCTTTACTTTTAAATGAAAGTTATGCTAATGGTGGTGCTGCCATTCCTTTTCCTAATGTATCAGGTTTAGGTAAAGGTACCGATTGGCAAAAAGAGATTTTTAGTACCAATGTCCCTGTTATAAGTCATGATTTGTCTTTTTCAGGTGGTTCTGATAAAATCACTTATTCTGTGAGTGGTTCACACATCGATCAAGAGGGAATTATCGGTCGAGCAAAGTCAGGTTTTTTAAGAAATACTGCCAGAATTGGACTAAGTGCAGATGTTACCGATAAACTGAAATTGAAGACCAATGTTATCTATACTTATTTTAATAGAAAATCTTTAAATGAAAACGGACTTGGTTCAGTTTTGTTCAATGCCTTGAATTTACCAGCAACACTTGCGCCCTATGATGCAAATGGCAATTTTACCAAAGTGCCAAGCCCAGCAGGTTTGGGTTTTGAAATTATCAACCCTTTAGAGCAAATGGCTAATACTTACAATGACTACAATTTCAAAAAAATTAATGGAAATTTTGGTTTAGAGTACAAAGCATTTAAAAATTTTGTGATTTCTAGTACCATTGGTTTCAATACAGCGAACAGTGAAGCGAAATCTTTTGCAAAGCAAGTATCCTACGGTGGTAAAGTTTTTGATGTACTGCGTAGTTCAGTATCTCAAAATGCGATTAATGATAACGATTATTCTTTCGATTTATACGGAACTTACTCAAACAAATTTGGTGAAAATCATAATGTAACTGCAACGGTAGGTAACACCATTTACAAGCAGTTTGGTAATGGTTTGTTTGCAACAGGATATGATGTGCCTTACAATTCATGGGATTTTGCTGATATTACTTTAACAAGAGGTGTTCCGCCGGAAGGGACGATTCCAGTTGGATCTTATGTGTACGATGAGCGCAGACTGTCTTACTTTGCAAGAGGATTATACGATTATAAAGGAAAATATTTATTCTCTGCTATGATTCGTAGAGATGCTTCAACAAAATTTGGTCCGGGTAACAGAGTGGGCTATTTCCCTTCATTAACTGCGGGTTGGGTAATTTCTGATGAAGGTTTTTTTGGAAAAGACAAACTTGTTAATTTTATGAAATTAAGAGGAAGTTATGGAACACTGGGTAATGATCAAATTCAAAATAATGGATACATTTCTCAATTAAATGGTGAAGCAACCTATGTTTTTGATGGGACTTTAATCAACGGTCTGGCTACGGGACAAATTCCTAATCCAAATTTGAAATGGGAAGAAGCTAGGAAATTTGACGTTGGTTTAGATTTGAGGTTAATGAATGACAAAATTTCAATTGTAGCGGATTATTTTATTGACACAAGAGCTGATTTGTTGATCACTAATATACCAGTTTCGGGTATCAATGGAACTGCAGCGCCAGGAGCGTCTTCACCAACAATAAATGGAGGTACAGTAAGAAATTCAGGATTGGAGTTTGCTTTTGATTATAAAAATAAATTCTCGGATAGTTTTTCAGTCAATTTAGGGTACAATGTTACTTTTATTAAAAATGAAGTTTTAAGTACAAATGGAGTACCATTTATACCAAGAGGATCTTTCGGGGTAGGTCAACAAGCACCATCAAGAATGCAAGTAGGTTTGCCAATTGGATATTTTTATGGTTATAAAACGGACGGAATCTTCCAAAATCAAGCTGAGGTCGATGCACATCCATCTCAATTAGCACTTGGTGCTGAAGCTAGCCCTGGTGATTTGCGATTTGTAGATGTAAATGGTGATGGTACTTTAGACGACAAAGACAGAACAAACATCGGTGATCCTATTCCAACAGCTACTATGGGTTTTAATATTCAAATGAATTACAAGCAATTTGATTTTGCCATGTATACATTTGCTTCCGTTGGTAATGATATTGTTCGTAACTATGAAAGAAACCTTACGGATGTCAATAGATTAAACTACGTTTTAGGCCGTTGGACAGGTGAAGGAAGTACAAACTCTATTCCAAGAGTAACTACAGGTGCTACCGGAAACTCAAATTTCTCAAGTTATTTTGTAGAAGACGGATCTTATGCCCGAATTCAAAATATTCAGTTAGGCTACTCAGTAAAACCGAGTTTTGTAGAAAAAGCGGGTATTTCAAAAGTGCGTTTATACGCAGCGGTAAACAACCTTTATACATTTACAAAGTACCGTGGTTATGATCCAGGTGCTTCAAATGGAGCTCCAATTGGTGGAGGTATTGACAATGGTTTTTACCCTATTCCAAGAACCTATTTGTTAGGTTTAAATCTTAATTTTTAATTCTACATACAATGAAAAAGTACATATACATTAGTTTACTTTCGGTTGCTGTTAGCTCTACTTTAATCGTTTCTTGTAGCGATGAGTTTATAGACAGACCGGTTCAGTATTCAATCGATTCAGAGAATTATTTCAATTCAAAATCGGATTATGACAATGCAATAATTGCAACTTATGATATTTTACAGTCAACTTACCTGAATGTTTTATTAGGAGAAATTGCTTCGGATAATACCTTAGCAGGTGGAGAAAGCCAATTAGATACTCCTGGTTTTCAGCAGATTGATGATATGATTCACACTCCAGTAAATAGTAATTTGAAAAATCTTTGGGATTTTATGTTTGCAGGAGTACAACGTGCCAACTATATCCTAGAGTTCAAAGACAAAACTGATTTTATAGGAAAAAATCAAGTGATTGCCGAAGCTCGTTTTCTAAGAGCCTATTTTCACTTTGAATTAGTAAAATGGTTTGGAGGAATCCCAATGAAAGGGGACGCCCGCTTTAGTCCTGGTGATGAAAAATCAATTAAAAGATCGACTCCAGCAGAAGTGTTTGCATCTATTGAGGCAGATTTGATTTTTGCTTCAGAAAATTTGCCAGTTACAGCTACTCAAAAAGGACGTGTGACTCGTGGTGCAGCATTAGCACTTTTAGGTAAAGCATATTTGTATCAAAATAAATTTGCACCTGCAGCTACTGCGCTGGAGCGTGTAATAAATTCTTCAGCATATTCATTAGTGGCTAATTACAATTCTATTTTTGAAGAAGCTGGTGAAAATGGTCTAGAATCAGTTTTCGAAGTGCAATACACCGATACCGAAGGTGCTGATTTTAATTGCTTGCAATGTAGTGAAGGAAACGTAGCAGTTGGTTTTAGCGGACCACGTAACTATACAGGTGATGTATTTAGCTCTGGTTTCAGTTTTAATGTGCCTACGCAAAAAATTGTAAATGCTTTTGAAGCAGGTGATAACCGAAAAGCAGTAACAATTTTAGATATCGAAGCTTGGGCAGCAAGTACGGGCGCCACATTTGGTAAAGGGTATGAGCATACTGGGTTTTTTAACAGAAAATACATTCCAAGAAAAAGACGTACTAATGCGCAAGGAGATTTGAACCTAACCAATCCAAACAACTACAGAGCTATTCGTTATGCTGATGTATTATTGATGGCTGCAGAAGCTTTAAATCGTGGAAACATAGATGATGCCAAAGCAAGAGGCTATTTAAATCAAGTGCGTCGTCGTGCGTTTGGAGATTTAAATCACGACATCGCTTCATCAGGTGCTGCCTTAACAGATTTTATTTGGGCAGAAAGAAGAGTGGAATTAGCAGGCGAAGGACACCGTTTCTTTGACTTAGTTCGTACCGGAAAAGCAGCTCAAGAAATTACAGGATTTACAGCCAATAAGCACGAATTGTTTCCAATTCCAATCGAAGAAATTCAGTTTGCTAACGGAAATTGGGCACAAAATCCAGGATACTAAAAACTAATACTATTTAGATATGAAAAAGTTAAAATTAATACTAAGTGTTTTTGTACTGACATTCGCTTTTGGGTGCTCAGAGGAAAATAACGATGTTGATTTAGACAGCATCGCTGCTCCATCAAATATTTCAGCACTTACAACCATTACACAGGACAATACAGGTAATGTTACCTTTTTGCCAAAAGGAGATGGAGTAACGCAGTTTGAAATTTATTTTGGAGACAGTACTACAGCTCCAGTGTTTTTGAGAGCTGGTGAGACATATACACACAAATACAAAGAGGGAAAATACAATGCTCGTATTATTGGTGTGACTTTGAATGGTAAAAGAACTGAAACTACTCAAGAAGTTATGGTTTCTTTCTTGGCGCCACGCAATTTAGTTACTAAAGTAGGAATCGGAAGTAATCTAGGAATTACAGTTTCTGCCGAGGCGGAATTGGAAACTTTCTTTCAAGTTTATTTTGGAGATGTTCCTAACGAAGTACCAGTTGACTTTATGCAAGGGGATGTAGTTTCTCATACGTACAAAGCAGCAGGTACATATCAAGTAAGAGTGGTGGCACTTAGCGGTGGCGCAGCAAAAACTGAAAAAACAGAAAGTGTTACAGTAACTAATTTATTTGCCGCTCCGGCTCCTACTATTCCTGCTGCAAATGTAATATCTATGTTTAGCAACAGCTATACAAATGTCGCAGTTGATACTTGGAGAACATCTTGGTCACAAGCAACCCTTGAGGATATTAATATTAGTGGTAATGCTACTAAAAAATACAGTGCCTTAAATTTTGTTGGAATAGAGGCTACTTCCTCGCCAATTAATGCTTCGGCAATGACTTTTTTCCATATCGATATTTGGTCAGCTGATTTAACTGAATTCAAAGTGAAGTTAGTCGATTTTGGTGCCAATGGTGTTTTTGCTGGAGGTGATGATAGAGAACACGAAATTACAATTGCCAACCCAAAAAGGGAACAATGGGTGAGTTTAGATCTACCTTTGAGTGACTTTACAGGATTAACTACTCGTAGTCATATTGCACAGTTGATATTGGTAGGAGCTCCAGCTTCAAATAATACGGTGTATGTTGATAATGTTTTTTTCTACAATACAGCGGGATCAATTACTGCTTCGCCAAACCCAACTTTACCAGCATCCAAAGTAATTTCTATGTTTAGTGATGTTTACAGCAATGTAGCAGTTGATACTTGGAGAACTTCATGGTCTAGCGCAACTTTAACGGATGTTAGTATTAGCGGTAACGCTACAAAAAAATACAGTGCACTAAACTTTGTGGGTATTGAAGCAACTACTACACCAATCAATGCTACTGCGATGACACATTTTCATACGGATGTATGGTCGTCTGATTTTACACAATTCAAAATTAAGTTAGTTGATTTTGGTGCTAATGGTGTTTTCGCTGGAGGTGACGATGTAGAACATGAGATCACAATTACATCACCTGCAAAGAACACTTGGGTTAGTTTGGATATACCTCTAAGTCAGTTCACTGGTCTTACCACAAGAGCGCACATCGCACAATTGATATATGTGGGAGCACCTTCAGGAAACAACACGGTTTATGTCGATAATGTTTATTTCCATAACTAAATCGTAATAAGATTTAAAAAAATAAAAAAATGAAAAAATTAATATCAAACATTGTAGCTCTCTTTGCCCTTCTGTTGATGGTCAATTGTCAAGAGGATAATTTAGGCTTTGGGTCAATTAATGCCCCTTCTGGACTTCAAATAACAGCTGAAGTTGTGGGTAAAACAGCGGCTCTTCCAAACGGTGACGGTTCAGGTAAAGTGAAGTTTGTTAGTAAAGCTGATGATGCCATTTCGTATAAGTATATTTTTAGTGATGGTACTTCTAAAAATGTTCCTAGTGGTGTTTTTGAAAACACCTTTAGTACACCAGGAACAGTAACTTATACGGTAACTGTTATTGCCTCTGGAGCAGGTGGAGTTAGTTCAAGTAGTACTATTGAAGTAACTGTTTTTAGTGAATACGATGATCCAATCGCAGTACAACGTCTTACAGGTGGTACTTCAAGGAAATGGTATTGGGCACAAAGCGAGCCAGGACATTTAGGTGTAGGACCAAATGTGGCTTGGGCTGATCCTACTTTTGGTAAACAAAATTATTTTCCTGCATTTTATAGTGCTGCGGCAAATGAAAAATCAGCAACTTGTATGTACAACAGCGTGATGACATTTTCACTAGTTGGTAAACAAATGAAATTTGAATTGGATAATAAGGGACAAACTTTTTATAACGGTGCTTTTAAAGGTGGAGGGGATGATGCCTGCTACCCATTAAACACTAGTGGTTTAAAAACAGTTACCTTGAGCAAATCAGAATCGTTTGTTTCTAAAAATCCGGATGCGAAAACGCAAACAAGAGGGACAGTTCTCAATATTGCTGATGGCGGTTTCATGGGATATTTTGTTGGAGCTAGCTCTTACGAAATCTTAAGTATTACTGACAATCGTATGACTGTACGTGTAATTCAATCAGGAAATCCATTCCTAGCTTGGTACCATACTTTTACGACATCGCCAGCAGGTTCAGTGGTGAATCCAACGCCTGTAACGGATTATACCGTGTTAAAATTTTCAGATGAATTCAATGTAGATGGTGCTCCTGACCCAAGTAAATGGGGTTATGACTTAGGTACTGGTACAAACGGTTGGGGTAATAACGAATCTCAAAGTTATACTAGCGCAGCTGATAACGTTTTGGTATCAAACGGAACTTTGAAAATTACTGCTAAAAAAGTAGGATCAAGTTATACTTCTGCTCGTATCAAAACAGAAAATAAATTTGAATTTACTTATGGTAAGATCGAAGTGAGAGCCAAATTACCAATCGGGCGTGGAACTTGGCCTGCAATCTGGTCTCTTGGTGAAAATTATGCAACCAATCCTTGGCCGGCATGTGGTGAAATTGATTATATGGAACACAGAGGAAATGAACAAAATGTAATTCATAGTTCTTTCCATTATCCAGGTAATTTTGGTGGTAGTGCGAATACAGCTAAGAAAACAATTCCTAATGTTTCGACAGAGTTTCATATTTACAAAACTCTTTGGACTCCTACATCGGTACAAATTTATGTTGATGATACCTTGGTACATTCCGTAAATAACACGAGTAGTTTACCTTTCAATAAGGATTTCTTCTTAATTATGAATGTGGCTATGGGTGGTACTTTTGGTGGTGCAATAGATCCTGCTTTCATGCAATCAGCAATGGAGGTAGACTACGTTCGAGTTTACCAATAACGATATATTTATAAATCAATTAATAAAAGGTAGGTGTCATTACCTACCTTTTGTTTTTTAAAAAAGACTAAAAATGAAACATTCATTTATATATCTGGCAGTTTGTGTAAGCGTTGCGGTGGCTTGTAGTAAACAAACATTGCAAACTCCGGTGAATATGAAAACTACAAATACATTAGACCGTAAAGTTGATTCTGTCCTTAACTTAATGACGCTGTCTGAAAAAGTAGGTCAACTCAATCAATACAATGGTTTTTGGGATATCACTGGGCCTACGCCAAAAGAAGGTCAAGCAGCCAAAAAATACGACGATTTAAAAAAGGGCTTGGTAGGATCTATGCTTAACGTAAAAGGGGTGAAGGATGTACGTGCCTTACAGAAAATAGCTGTAGAAGAAACTCGTTTGGGTATTCCCCTAATTTTTGGGTTTGACGTCATTCACGGATACAAAACCATAAGTCCAATTCCGTTAGCCGAAGCAGCTAGCTGGGATCTAGCAGCGATCAAAAGATCAGCGGCAATTGCAGCCGAAGAAGCAGCAGCAGTAGGTTTAAATTGGACTTTTGCGCCAATGGTTGATATAGCTCGAGATGCCCGCTGGGGACGCGTTATGGAAGGTGCTGGCGAAGATCCGTTTTTAGGAAGTAAAATTGCAGTAGCTCGTGTCCAAGGTTTTCAAGGAACGGATTTAGCAGCAACCAACACTATTTTGGCCTGTGCAAAACATTTTGCTGGTTATGCTTTCGCAGAATCAGGGCGTGATTATAATACAGTTGATATCAGCGAATCAGTTTTGCAAAACACTATTTTTCCTCCGTTCAAAGCTGCAGCTGATGCTGGCGTACGTACCTTCATGAATTCATTCAATGAGTTAAATGGAGTGCCTGCAACGGGAAGTGCTTACTTGCAAAGAGAAATCTTGAAAAAAGATTGGAATTTTGATGGGTTCGTAGTTTCTGATTGGGGATCTATCAATGAAATGATTACACACGGATTTGCAAAAGATAGCAAACATGCCGCTGAATTAGCTATCAACGCAGGTTCTGATATGGATATGGAATCTTCAGCATACGTTGATCATTTGGTTCAATTAGTTAAAGAAGGCAAGGTTAAAGAAGCGACAATCAACGATGCTACAAGAAGAATTTTGAAAGTAAAATTCGAATTGGGATTGTTTGATGATCCGTACAAATATTGTGATGAAAATCGTGAGAAAACAACAGTTGGAAAACAAGAATTTCATGATGGGGTTTTAGATGTAGCTAAGAAGTCTATCGTTTTATTAAAAAATGAAAAAAACTTGTTGCCTTTACAAAAGTCAGGTCAAAAAATTGCAATTATTGGTGCACTTGCGGCAGATAAAACAAGTCCGTTAGGAAGTTGGCGCATTGCCGCTGATGATAATACCGCAGTTTCTGTGGTTGAAGGAATGCAAAAATATACAGGAAACCAAATCACCTACGTTAAAGGTGCTGATGTAGCGATGGGAAGGACGCAGTTTATTTGGGAAACTAATATTAATATGACGGATAAAAGTGGTTTTCCTGAGGCGGTTGCTGCTGCAAAAAAAGCAGATGTGGTGGTAATGGTTTTAGGCGAGCACGGTTTGCAATCAGGTGAAGGACGCAGTAGAGCCAACATCGATTTACCTGGAGTACAACAACAATTATTAGAGGAAGTTTACAAAGCAAACCCTAATGTTGTTTTGGTACTCAACAACGGTCGTCCGTTAGCATTGCCTTGGGCAGATCAAAATATTCCGGCAATTGTAGAGGCTTGGCAATTGGGTACGCAAAGTGGTAATGCCATTGCGCAAGTACTTTATGGTGATTACAACCCAAGTGGTAAATTACCAATGACTTTTCCGCGTAGTGTGGGGCAGTTGCCTTTGTATTACAATGCTAAAAATACTGGCAGACCCACAATGAACGAGCCTGAAAGTGTTTTTTGGTCGCATTTTATTGATGAGAAAAATACACCTTTGTATCCATTTGGACATGGTTTAAGTTACTCTAAATTTGAATATTCTGATTTAAAACTAAACGCTAATTCTTTTGGTGTAAACGGAAAAATTGAAGTGTCAGTAATCTTGAAAAATAACAGTAAAATAGCTGGGAAAGAAGTGGTTCAATTATACATTCGGGACCTAATTGGTAGCACAACGCGTCCTATTAAAGAGTTGAAAGGTTTTGAAATGATCGAACTTCAAGCTAACGAATCAAAAAAAGTAACATTTACTATTGATGAAAAAACCATCGAATATTTTACTGCTAACCGCAAATGGGAGACCGAAGCGGGCGATTTTAAAGTGTTTGTAGGTGGAAGTTCAGAAACGGTTTTAGAAAGTAGTTTTCAATTTGTAAAGTAAGTAAAGATGAAAAAATACATCCTTTTTTTGATAATTATTGTGCAAACTAGTTTTGCGCAACAGCAACGAAAGTTAGTTTGGGAGGAGAATTTTAACGGGTCAAGTTTGAATGAAAAGGATTGGAATTTTGAACTTGGTGATGGCTGTCCTAACTGTGGCTGGGGTAATAATGAACGCCAATTGTACACGAAAACAAACCATAAAGTAGCTAACAATCAATTGACAATTCTGGGCAAAAAAGAAGGTAATACCTATTCTTCCACACGTATCACTACCCAAGGTAAAAAAGAATTTCAGTACGGACGTTTTGAAGCTCGAGCTAAATTGCCAGTCGGACAGGGAGTTTGGCCAGCATTCTGGATGTTAGGATCAAATATCAAACAAGTAGGATGGCCACTTTGTGGTGAAATAGATATTCTAGAATACGTGGGCAAAGAGCCTCACATGGTTTTTACATCGTTACACACGCAGGCAAGTCACGGAAATACGATCAATACTAAAAAAACAAAGTTTGAAAATATTGAAAATGGATTTCACATATATGCAGTAGAATGGACAAAGGACAAAATGGATTTTTTTGTAGACGATCAATTGGTATATACCTTTCAACCAGAGCAAAAAACAGAGGCAACTTGGCCTTACAATCAACCATTTTATCTTATTGTAAATATGGCAATAGGCGGCAATTTTGGAGGACCTGCGGTTGATGATACTATCTTACCTCAAGAATTTTTGATCGATTATATCAGAGTTTATCAATAACCAATTCATATTTTTAAAGAAATGAGTTCATGCTTTTTTTCTTTTTAAAAATAGCATCATAATATAAAAGCTGTTGTTCTTTTTACGAGCAACAGCTTTTTATTTGAACAGAGTTAAAATGTCAAATAATCTTGAAGAGATGAAATACAAGGTCTTACATTTTCGCTTTTAAGCACACTTAGTTAAATCAAGTTTGATAAATTAACATTTTTTGCTATCAAAATGTTAACTTTTATTGATTTTAGTTGCAACTTGAAAAAAAAAATAGCTATTTTTGATTTATAATTTAACGCAAAACATACTGCCTATAGCATAACAATACTTTTTAGAACATTATTTCAATAAATTACCACTAAAAAGTACTATTATGGTTAGTATACAACTTCCTGACGCGTCATTAATCAAAGAATATATCGATGGAAACGAGGATGCACTAGCAAAACTCATCAAAAGACACGAATCTAAGATTTACGGTTTTATTTATTCAAAAGTCCCAGATCGCGATGTGACCAACGATATTTTTCAAGATACTTTCATAAAAGTCATTAATACCCTTAGGTCTAATTCCTATAACGAAGAAGGTAAATTTTTGCCTTGGGTAATGCGTATTGCTCACAATTTGATTATTGATCATTTTCGTAAATCTAAAAAAATGCCGCTTTTTAGAGAAACCGAAGAATTTTCCATTTTTTCTGTTATGACTGATGAATCATTAACGGTAGAAAATCAAATTATTGCTGATCAAGTGCAATTAGATATTAAAAAATTAATCGAAGAGCTTCCTGATGATCAAAAAGAGGTTTTGATTATGCGCATGTATCAAGACATGAGCTTTAAAGAAATAGCCGAAACTACGGGGGTTAGTATCAATACAGCTCTTGGGCGCATGCGTTATGCATTACTCAATTTGCGTAAAGTGATTGATAAACATCAAATAGTTTTAACGGCTTAGCAATATTAGCCAAAGTAGAGCGTTATCATAGAAACAAAATATTGTATTCTATGGCAAAAATTTACTCTAAAAAATTGCAGACAAGTGCTGTAATGAAACCCAAAAAAGAAACCATTTCTTTTTTACTCAATTATTCAAAAGCCTTGCATTTAATGCAAACCAAAGACCAAAAATTTCTGATAATAGCCAATTAAATGGCCTGAGTTATTTATCGATTTTTAATAAGTATAAAATAACCACTTTCTAGTTGATGAAAGTGGTTTTTTTATGCTTATTTCCCTTTGTAAAAACTATCAATAACTGTTTTTCTTCCAATGGTTTTGGTTATAATATCGCGTTCCAAATCCCATCCACGAGCTGGCGAATATTCGCGTCCATACCATATAATTTGCAAGTGCAAGTCGTTCCAAGTAGCTTCAGGAAAAAGGCGTTTGGCATCTTTTTCAGTCTGCACCACATTTTTACCATTCGTTAAATTCCATCGGTACATCAAGCGGTGAATGTGTGTATCAACTGGAAAAGCAGGCACACCAAAAGCTTGTGACATCACCACACTCGCAGTTTTATGTCCCACCGCTGGCAATTCCTCCAAGGCTTCAAAACTTTGCGGTACCTCGCCATTATACTTGTCAATTAAAATATGAGATAAACCATGAATCCCCTTTGATTTCATTGGCGATAAGCCACAAGGTCGAATGATTTCTTTAATTTCTTCAACGGTCATTTTTATCATGTCATACGGGTTATCTGCCTTAGCAAAAAGTAAGGGTGTTATTTGATTGACCCTAACATCGGTGCACTGTGCCGAGAGTAAAACAGCAATCAATAGCGTATACGGATCCTTATGATCTAGCGGAATTGGGATGGTAGGATATAATTCTTTTAACGTATTTATAACAAAAGTTACACGTTCCTGTTTGTTCATTTTCGTACATTTAACTCAGGTAAAAATAACAAAAATTTTAAGAGGAGCCTAATCCAGCTGTACATTGCAAGTCCTCCTTCAAAACACTTTTTTTCTAGAATGCTAAAGGAGCTTCCTGTCGGTCGCTCTTTATCATCCTGAAAAAAATAGTGTTTTTCAGTCCGGGCTTTCCATTTCCATCTGGGGCATACCTCAATTAAAAACACAAATAGAAGTAAAATCCACAATCCATGACAACATTAAAAAAAGGCGATGCCGCTCCCGCATTTATAGGAATCGATCAAGACGGAAATACCCATCAACTAGCTGATTATGCTGGTAAAAAACTAGTAGTTTTCTTTTATCCAAAAGCTAGTACGCCAGGTTGTACCGCTGAGGCTTGCGATTTAAGAGATAATTTTGAGCGTTTTCAAGCAAATAACTATGCCATATTAGGCGTAAGCGCTGATTCGGCAAAAGCACAAGCAAAGTTCAAAGACAAGTATGAATTTCCTTTCCCTTTATTAGCTGACGAAGACAAAGCCGTAATTCAGGCTTTCGGAGTTTGGGGACCTAAAAAATTCATGGGTAAAGAATACGATGGAATTCACCGCACCACTTTTATTATTGATGAAAACGGAATAATCGATGAGATAATTTCAGATGTAAAAACCAAAGCGCACGCTGCTCAAATTTTGAAATAAAAATACAAACTCATTCCTGTAAAGTAGTTAATTTCAACTATTGCTTCGTTTGATGAAAACAAAAAACCTTGTTAGTATATCCTAACAAGGTTTTTTTTATCGTTCAAAGTGAATCTTTAATTGACTTCTTTTAAAATTTTATTTGGGTCATAACCAAACAATTGGTGTTCCTTTATAATTTCTGCAATACCTGACGGTAGCATACTTTCCCAACCTGGTTTTCCATTGTTAATCATATTCAATACTTGACGAGAAAACACCTCCAAAATTGTAGGATCATAGTCGTCAATATCAACTACTTTACCATTAAATTTAAAGAACTTGTAAAGTTCCTTCATTCTAGGATGTACTTTTAAATTGTCAGAGTTGATAATCACACCATCTTCGCCCATCATAGGGTATAAAAATACTTTCATATCGCGGTAAAATAATTTACCAAAGGCTTCTAAAATACCACCGCTTAAGTGACGATAGTATTTTTCGTCAAAAATATCAACCAAGTTGTTTACACCTAGTGCTAATCCCATGCGGGCTTTGGTATAATTAGCAAAATACTCAACCACTTTGTAATATTCTTGAAAGTTCGATATCATTACCGTTTGTCCGAGAGAACAAAGTAATTCCGCACGATCCATAAAATCTCGTTCGTCAATTTCACCATCCGATCGTAAATTAGAAAGTGTAATTTCAAAAACAACCAAGGTATTGTCTTTATCGACCTTGTTTTCATTTAGGAACATTTTTAATGATTTCTCATACATGTCCATGTTTACCTTGGTTACCGGTCTAAAACTTCCTCTGAAAGCTAAGATATTCTTCTTGTACAAAATGGCAGCAGGTAAAATGTTTTTTCCATCAGGATTAAACATCACCGCATCAGTCATTCCGTTTTTAACTAACTGTAAACTCATCAAACGGTTATCTACATCAGCAAAGCGAGGTCCAGAAAAGTTAATGGTATCAATTTCGAGTTGGTCTTTGTCTAAATGGTCATACAGATAACGCAGCAAACGTTTTGGGTCGTTGTATTTGTAAAAGGCACCATAAATTAGGTTAACACCTAAAATACCTAAAGTTTCTTGTTGTAAACGCACATCAGTCTCTTTAAAACGGATATGCAATATAATTTCGTTGTAGTCTTCGTCAGGTTCAATTTGGTAGCTAATTCCTACCCAACCGTGGCCTTTAAATTGTTTCGCAAAATCGATAGTAGCTACGGTATTAGCATAACTAAAAAACATTTTGTTAGGATGTTTTTCTCTACTCAAACGTTTTTCAATCAAATTGACCTCGTGGCTTAACATTTTTTTGAGTCGACTCTCGGTTACATAACGACCATCCGATTCAACACCATAAACGGCATCACTGAAGTCTTTATCATAAGCTGACATTGCTTTTGCAATAGTTCCAGATGATCCACCAGCTCTAAAAAAATGACGCACTGTTTCTTGTCCAGCACCAATTTCAGCAAAAGTTCCGTATATATTTTCGTTCAAATTAATACGAAGTGCTTTGTCTTTAATCGAAGGTATTTGTTCGATGATTTTATCACCTTTTAATTTAATTGCTGTATCCATTTTTGTTTACTATGCTAATATGTTGCAAAGTTAATGAAATAGGTTATCAAAGAAAGAGAATTAACCCTATTTTTGCAATAAAAAGCGATAAAATTGAAGGTAAATTTTTTAGGAACTGGCACCTCACAAGGCATTCCCGTAATAGGTAGCGATCACCCTGTTTGTAAAAGTACTGATAGTAAGGATAAAAGGTTGCGCGTGTCCATTTGGTTGGCATGGGAGCAGCATTCTTTCGTAATTGATTGCGGACCCGATTTTAGGCAGCAAATGTTGCGTTCCAATTGTCAAAAAGTAGACGGCATTTTGTTTACTCACGAACATGCAGACCATACTTCAGGATTGGATGATATTCGCCCTTTTAACTTCAAGCAAGGCGAAATTCCAGTTTATGCACATCAGCGAGTATTAGATAACTTGCAGGAGCGTTTTGCTTACGTTTTTGAAACTGTCAACAAATATCCCGGAGCTCCTTCGGTACGCACTATTCCGGTTCAAAATAACGTTCCATTTGTTTTAGGCGGAAAATTAATTATTCCGATCAATGTGCTGCACGGAAACTTACAAGTTTTTGGGTACAGAGTGGATGATTTTGCTTATTTAACAGACGTGAAAACGATTGAAAAAGCTGAAATTGAGAAGTTAAAAGGAGTAAAAGTATTGGTGGTTAATGCTTTGCGCGAAGAGCCACATGATACACATTTCAATTTGAAAGAAGCTTTAGATTTCATAAATTTGGTACAGCCAGAACAGGCCTATTTAACGCACATTAGTCATGTTATGGGCTTTCATGAGGAGGTACAAAAAAAATTACCGCCTAATGTTTTTTTGGCATTTGATACCCTGGAAATTACTATTTAAAAATTTACAAAATGAAAAATTCTTTCTTGCTTTATCTCACAATTTTGGCCGTTTTGTCAACTCTTTTTACTTATATGTTTTTGAGTAATCAAGTAAATTTTGAGCAAAAGCGCTACGAAAAAACGACTAAAAAATTACGTGATAGCTTAACTTTAGTGACAGATCAATTAGCAAATGCCGATTATTTTTCATTGCAAAAAAATGAAAATGCTCAAAATTATTTAGAAGCTAGTTTTCCAGATAAAACCATTCAATACGAAAAGTTAATTCCTGTAGTTACTGAAAAATTATTAGACTTTAACGCTAATCCAAAAGGGAATCCGTACACGGGTCAGGATCAAATTGGAGCCAATAAATTTGTGATAAACAAAGTAAAAATTTTAAACCACCGTTGGATTATTGCAGATTATAGTGACGGAGAACGTTGGGGCGAAGTACTGTTGAAATACTTTATCAATGAAGATGACAGTATTTCATTTGAAGTAAACCAGTCGTTTATTTATCAGAAGTAAAAATCAAAAGAAAATCGCAGTAAAGAATTTAATTCCTTCTGCGATTTTTTTTATTCCTTTATTCTTGTAACCAAGCCTTGAAATCATAAAAATTTTGTGGTGCTACTCCGTGGCCAACTGCATACTCTTTATAGGTTATAGGAATACCATATTTTTCGATTATTGCAGGTGTTTTTCGGGCCCAATCAATTGGGATTACTTGGTCTACCGTGCCATGTGATGCAAATATTTTTAAGTTGGTAAAACTATTTTTTAAGTAATCAGCGGTTGCCATTTCAAGATTTACATAGCCACTCATAGCTACAATTCGTTGCACTGTTTCTGGGTACGATAAAGCTACGGCATAACTTAAAATTGCTCCTTGGCTGAAACCGATTAAAGAAACATTTTGTTTATTAATTGGGTAATTTTCTATTAGTTCTTCAATAAAATTTTTGATACGGTCTCTAGATTCTTGCCCTTGACCAACATCTGAAAATTTATTTTCATCTGCATCAAAGTTGATGGCGTACCAAGCATAGCTGCCAAATTGCAAATCATACGGAGCTCTTGCAGAAACTACATAATATTCGTCCGGTAATTCTTCTGCAAATGAGAATAAATCAGCTTCGTTGCTGCCGTAACCGTGCAATAATAACAATAATGGATTTTGAGCTTCAATTTTTTTGGGCTCTCTAATTTTATATTCTAAAGATAAATTCATGCTGTGTTTTTTAAGGAATACTGAAATTCTGGTTTTTTTTTCAGTTAAAAAGTAGCTTCTAACTTCGTTTATGAAATATTAGAAAGCCATTTTTGGTATAGATTTCCCAACAATGGTAATGGTTTCATTTCGCCTCTTATGGCAGATGTGATCCCGTACGACCACAAAACTAAAATAAAAATCCACATTGGCGCGGAGATCATCATACTATCAAAATTACTAATGATTAGACCTAATGAAAAAAAGGTAAGTGTGAGTCCTAGTCCTTGTCGGATGTGAAATGAGGCAAAGGCACTTTTATCTTCGGAGTTCATTGACATAGCAATAAAAACGCCAATCCCTAAAATATAACTTGTAATCGCGGCCGTTTTTCCTGAATTAGACTGATTTGTTGGTGTCATTATTTGTTTAATATTAATTGTCCTTGGTTTACAATTCCGTATACTTTTCCTTTGATAGCACTACCTAAAAAAGCAGAATTTTTCGATTTTGACAGTATGTTTTTTTTCTGAAAAATAGCATTTCCATCAGGATTGAATAAGCTAAGTGAAGCTTGAGCTCCCTCAGTTATGCTGTGCGAGTCGATGCCAAAAGTAGCTTTTCCAGCGGTTAATTTTTCAATAACTAGCTCTAGTGGAAGCACAGTTAGTAAGCTTGCAAAAGCGCTTTCTAAACCTATCGTTCCGTATTTTGCGCCATCAAATTCCATTTTCTTGTGCTCAATGTCAATCGGATTATGGTCAGAGGTAATCATATCAATGGTGCCATCGTGAATACCTTCCAAAAGAGCTTGTCGGTCAGTTTCGCTACGCAGCGGAGGCAAAACCTTAAAACGGGTATCAAAATCATCAAGCTTTTCATCGGTCAAAACTAAGTTGTGAACAGCAACGCTACAAGTAACCTGCAATCCTTTTGCTTTAGCTTCTTTAATAAATACAACTGATTTTTGAGTAGAAATGGTGGGAATGTGTAACTTTCCGCCTGTGTATTCCGATAAATATAAATTTCGTGCTACTTGCAATTCTTCAGCTAAACTCGGTATTCCCTTTAGACCTAAGCGAGTTGAAACAATTCCTTCATGCACTACACCATGTCCTTTGAGTGTGTTGTCTTGGCAAAAAGCGATCACTAAACCATCAAAATCTTGCACGTATTGCAAAGCGATTTTCAGCAAATTAGCATTTGCAATACTTTTGTTATAATCTCCAAACGCAATTGCTCCTGCGTTTTTCATATCGAACATTTCAGCCATATCAATTCCTTCGCTTCCTTTACTCAATGCGCCAATCGGATAGAGTTCAGTGGCTGCGTTTTTAGCTTTTGAAAGTACGAAGTTGATTTGTGATTGATTGTCAATAACAGGGTTGGTGTTAGGTTGTAAAGCCACGGCTGTGAATCCGCTTTTAGCCGCTACCAAAAGCCCATTGGCTAAAGTTTCTCTTTCTTCAAAACCAGGCTCTCCTAATGAAACGCTGCTGTCAAACCAACCCTGCGAAACGTGTAAATTTTCTAGTTGGAGTTCTTCAATATTATCAGGATTGGCTAATGCCGTTTCTATTTTTTGCAGGAAACCATCAACGATTAAAAGATCAGTAGTCTGGTTGTTGAATGGACTTGTTGGATCAATAATCTTGGCATTTCTGATGATTAATTTCATGATTGTATAAAGTTAAGCAAGGTGTGTGTTGTTATTTTACGAATCGAATTATCGCCATTTCAGTCAGTGCTAGCAATAGCGCAAAGATAGCAAACCATTTCCATATTTGATTATCGGTTCTGTTGGTTTGTAGGGCATCAAAAAAGGATTCAATTGATGATTCAGTGTCAAAATCCGACGCAGCATTTTGGTTGGTTTGAGACAGGTCGCTTTCATTTCGGTTGTAATTAAAGCTGATGTTTTCAATCCACTGTTTTTTATTGTAAATCCTGAAATTTCCGGCTTGTTGCGGATATTCTGTAAAACGCATTTTGACTTTGTTACTCAAAATTTGTTGTACCGGAATAAAGGGTTCGCCGGGACCTTTTACTTCAAGAATAGCATCTTTTGATAAGGTTACAGGTGTAATATGGGGTTGATCGTTACCGATAGTTTGAGCTAAGCTACCATTGGACTGCTGTAAAGTAGCGAGTTTGTAAAAAGTAGGAACAATTAAAGGCGATTGCTGAAAATTAGAATTTTCTGTATTTAAAGGCGCTGCAAATACAGCCAAAGCACCAACTGGATTGATAACTGCCGTTAAAAATGCCGATTGATCTTCATACCATAAAGCCGCAGGATTATTATTTGATAGCTCAAAGTTGCCTTTGGTTTTAGGAAACTGGAAGTTGGTAATTTTCTCTTCAAAAACAGCATTAAAAACCGGATGGTCAAAATTGATTTTGGTAATTTGTTTTTCATTCGCAGCCCAATCAGTCAACTGTAAGTTACTCACTTTTGCTAGAAATGGATTCGTATCCTTTGTATTGGCTGCAGGAATAAGAATAACACTTCCTCCCTTGTTGATAAATGATTGTAATGTTGTACTCAATGCTTGCGGTATGGCATCAATTTCATTTAAGACAATGGCATTTTGCTCTTCGATGCTGTTATAATCCAAAGCAGAAAGTGCGCTATTGCGAAAACTAAATTCGGGAGCGGTGTAAATTCGGGATAAAAATTCGCTTTTCGATTCATCTCCAATGCTCAATACACTTGTTTTTTTCATTTCGGCAATACTAAAATAATAGGTATTGTCATAAGCTAAACCATCGTCGCTGATAGAAGCATAACCATGAAAAGCTTGTTTGGGAATAGTAAACGGAATGGATTGTTTGTTGCCTTTTAGTGTTACTGATGTTTTGGCTATCAATTTATTTTCGTTGTATAAAGCAACCGGAATACGATCCATGTCTGAACCATAGTTTGAAATTTCAACACTTATCTCGTAGAAATTGGAAACGGCTTTTTTGATAAATACACTATCAATGGATACGTTTGTTTTTTGTTCGGCCTCCGGAATTATCAACAATGGGGCTAAGTCTTTCGATACGCTTTTAAGCGCTTTAACGTCTAAATCTACAGCATCGCTGATAATGACAATATCTTTTTTGAAAGCTGATTTTCGGGCTTTGATTTGTGATAAAAGAGCTTTGACATTAAAAGGTGTAGCACTGTAATCTAAATTTTGCAAAGCGTTCGTAATGGTTTTGATATCGGTATTCCAAAAATTCTCTGTATTTGTAAGTAAAGAAAACGTGGTTTGCTCCGGTGCGTGTTCCAATAAATCTTGTACGGCTCGTTTTAATAATTCTCCCTTTTTGCCCTTGGCTTGCATGCTGTAGGAGTTGTCAAGCACTATGTACAATTCGTTATTGGCATTTTTACTGTCTTTGGATTCAAAAAAAGGTTGAGCAAAAGCTAAAATTAAAGTAGTTAAAAGCAAACAGCGACAAGCCAAGAGCAGCCACTTTTTTAAGGTCGAGCTTTTTCTGGATTGAATAGAAAGTGCTTGTAAAAATCGAACATTGGTAAAATATTCTTTTTTAAATCGCCTTAGTTGAAACAGATGCACCACTATAGGTATGAGGAGCAAAAACAGGAAATATAAAAATTCAGGATGTTTAAAATGCATTCGTAAGCGGTGTTTAAAGCTTTGCAAGTCACTTGCAATGGCATTTGTTTACTTTTCGGAATCAAAAATACAAATTTGTGAACAGATTAATGGTATTGCGCTTTTATTTTTCGGCGCTTGATTCAAAGTGTTAAACCTACACAATTAATGCGTATTTTAGCTACTTAATACCATTTAAAACATGAAAAAAATAGTTTTATTTACGGTTGCGTTTCTGTTTTTAGGAGCTACTTATGCACAAAAAAACAAATTGAATTTACTTATAGGTACCTACACGCAAGGGTGTGACAGTAAGGGAATTTATGTTTACGATTTTGATAGCAAGACAGGTGATTTTAATTTGAATAACACTTCGGCTCCAACTGTGAATCCGAGTTTTTTGACAGTTTCTAGTGACAATAAGTATGTTTATGCAGTCAATGAATTTGGAAGTAAAAGTAGCGTTAGTGCTTTTAGTTACGATGCGAGTTCTGCACGGTTGCAATTACTTAATACACAGCCGTCAGAAGGGGCAGATCCTTGTCATATAATTACAGACGGCCCAAATGTGATGGTAGCCAATTACAATGGTGGTAGTATTACTGTTTTTAAAAAGAAATCCGATGGAAGTCTTTCCGCAGCCAATCAAATTATTTCTCACAAAGGCAAAGGTCCAAATATACAGCGACAAGAAGGTCCTCATGTGCATATGTTGCATTTCTCTCCTGATAAAAAGTATGTGCTAGCAACTGATTTAGGTACTGATACCGTGACGCTCTATGCTTACAATCCTAATTCAGAAAAGGATGTTTTTACCCAAACAGCTGTTATTGCTGTAAAATCGGGTAGCGGGCCAAGGCATTTAACCTTCAGTCCTGATGGGAAATACATGTATTTAATACAAGAACTTACTGCTGTTTTGTCCGTTTTTGAATATGGAAACGGTCAATTAAAATTAATTCAAGAAACTTCATTACTTTCTCCAGATTTCAAAGGTAGTTTTAGCGCGGCCGACTTGCATTTTTCTCCGGATGGGAAATTTTTATATGCCTCAAATCGTGGAGAAGCCAATACCATTTCAATTTTTAAAGTCGAAAAAAACGGTTTGTTAAAAGTGCAAGAACATCAAAGCTCATTAGGTAAAGGGCCTCGCAACTTTGTGATTGATCCAAGCGGTAATTTTTTACTGGTTGGACACCAATATACAAATGAAGTGGTTTTTTTTAAACGAAATAAAAAAACAGGAAGTTTAACAGCAACGGGTAAGAAGATTTCGTTAAGCGCACCAGTTTGTTTGGTTTTTACAAAGAAGTAAATAGTTTAAGTAAACAAAAAAAAGCTAAAAATACAATTGCATTTTTAGCCTTTTTTAATGTTATGTAACTAATAAAAGTATTATTTATTGCTGTCTTTCTTCTTTTTAGCTCGCGTTTTTAGCATGTTTCTATTCACTGATCCGTGTGTTTTTTTCTTTGTAACGCCAGGACCTCCGAGATTAACCTTTTTATTTTTCTTGCTTTTTTCCTGAAAAGCACCATCGCCGGCTAGTTTTTGTTTTTTCATCAAAAACTTAATCGGTTGTTTATCTTTTTCAGGTTCGATTAATTTGCTAGAAATCTCGACTGTTTCTGGGAAAGGTTCTAAAGCCAATTCCATATTCATCAATAATTCTACTTCAATCTTTTTTTCTTCTTCGCGAGGAGCTATAAAACTTATTGCTGTGCCTGTTGCATCGGCACGGCCAGTTCTACCAATACGGTGCATGTACAATTCAGGTAGTTCAGGCATTTCAAAATTGACAACATGAGTAATGTTAGAAATATCAAGTCCTCTTGCCATGATATCAGTAGTAATCAAACCACGTAAATTGCCTTCTTGAAAAGAGGCCATAGTGCTCAAACGGTAATTTTGAGACTTGTTGGAGTGAATTACCCCAAATTGACCTTCAAAATCTTCCTCGATTCGCTCGTGTAGTAGATCGGATATTTTTTTATTGTTTACAAATACCAACAAACGACTCATATCTTCCGTTGTCGAAAGTAGGTGTTTTAATAAGTTAACTTTGGTATTAAAATTAGGTACATGATACGTAATTTGTGTAATGTTTTCAAGCGGCGTTCCCGATGCTGAAAGGGTAACTTCTTCAGGATAATCAAAATAATCATTCAAAATAGCATCTACTTCGTCTGTCATTGTAGCCGAGAAGAGAATGTTTTGACGTTTTTTGGGCATCATTGCCAAAATTGCAGTTAGTTGGGTGCGGAAACCCAAGTTGAGCATTTCATCAAATTCGTCAATAACTAATTTTTGCATTTCCTCAAATCGGATCACATTGTCCAAGGTAAGGTCCATGATACGCCCAGGAGTGCCTACAAGAATATCACATCCTTGGTATACAGTAGTTTTTTGGGTATTGATGTTTACACCACCGAAAATACCAATAGTACGAACCGACATGTATTTGGTTAGCTTTTCAACCTCTTCAACTACTTGTACAACCAATTCACGTGTAGGAACCAAAATCACGATTTTTGGCGTATGGCCGGGTGTGAATTTATACAACTTTAATAGAGGTAATAAGTAGGCAAATGTTTTTCCAGTACCTGTTTGTGCAATTCCCATCATATCGCGTCCTGACATAATTACAGAAAAAGTTTTTTCCTGAATTGGAGTTGGAGTGGTAAATCCTAAATCATCAATTGCTTTTTGTACAGATTTAGGGAGTTTGAATTGTTCGAAAGTACTCATTTGCTTAAATTTTGTGCAAAGATAGTCTTTTTACAAGGAATGTAGCAAAGGCAGTTTGTTTTGGATTAAAAGCCTTCAAAAACGCCTAACCCAAACAAAGCAAAATCGTATTTTACAGGATCATTGGGATCAAATTCTCTTAATTTGGTATCTAGCTCGGCTAAGGCTTTGCCATCGTTTTGTTTTCGATTTAAAATACCCAATTTACGTGCTACATTGCCAGAGTGCACATCCAAAGGGCAAGATAGGGCACCGGGTGAAATACTTTTCCAAATGCCTAAATCCACTCCTTTATTGTCTTGTCGAACCATCCAACGGAGGTACATGTTAATGCGTTTGGCTGCCGAATTGTTCAAAGGATCAGAGATGTGTTTTTGTGTGCGTGGCAAATGCGGAATAGAGAAAAACGTTTTCTTGAATTCAGATATGCTTTTTTGCATGGATTGAGCTTCCTGATTTTGCGCAAAAACAGCCTCAAGTCCACCGTGGTTTTTATAAATGTGTTGCAATGATTTTATGAAGCCCATGAAATCTTGCCCGTTGAAGGTGCGGTGCACAAAATTATTGAGGCGTTCTAGATCGCTTTCGCTGTGCGACATTACAAAATCAAAAGGTGCATTACCCATTAAATCGAGCATGCGATGTGAATTTTGAATGATCATTTTGCGGTTGCCCCATGCAATAGTAGCACTCAAAAAGCCTGCAATTTCGATGTCTTCTTTTTGTGAAAAAAGATGCGGAATTTGAACGGGATCACTGTCGATAAAATCAAGAGTGTTGTATTGTATGACTTTTTCGTCTAAAAAATCTTTGAGTTCAGTTGAAGTCATGGTTAAGAGGTAGCTTAATGAAATTAATTACGCATGTTTGGAGCAGTTTTCCTAGCCCAGATAGGAACGGCATCTCCCGATTTTTAAAAAAAAAACAAGGCTTTTTCGGCCGTAGTTTTTTTGATTGGGAATATAGTGGATAGCTGGACATCAAAGATTCAACGTAGCTAATTAGCTCCTAATTACTAATTTGCCCGTCAACCATAATTAATTTTCTGTCGGCCATATTGGCGAGCTCCTCGTTGTGCGTAACGATGACAAAAGTCTGTCCGAATTCGTCACGTAATTTAAAAAATAGCTGGTGCAAATTTTCGGCTGATACGGTATCTAAATTTCCTGATGGCTCATCGGCAAAAATCACAGCTGGTTTGTTGATTAAAGCTCTAGCAACTGCCACACGCTGCTGTTCTCCGCCAGAAAGTGCATTTGGTTTATGATCAATACGGTGCGCTAAACCCAAATAGGTGAGGAGTTTTATTGCTTCGGCCTCGGTTTCTTTTTTTGATTTTTTGGCAATCAAAGCGGGTATGCATACGTTCTCTAGAGCAGTGAACTCGGGTAAAAGTTGATGAAATTGAAAAATAAAACCTAAGTTAAGATTTCTGAATTGTGACAAAGTCGTGTCGTTCATTTTTGTGATATCCTGCCCGTTGATAAGTAATGAGGATTCGCCAGGCGTTGCATGATGCTTGCTTGCCGCAACAGTGGGTTTGTCTAGGGTACCTAACAGTTGTAGCAAAGTTGTTTTTCCAGCTCCTGACGCGCCTACAATCGATACGATTTCACCTTGTTTAATATGTAAATCGACTCCTTTTAGAACGTGTAATTGGTCGTAATATTTATGCAAATTGGTAGCTTGGATCATTTTTTGAAACTGTTTTGACAAAGAAACAAAGATTTTAAGTATTATTAAAAAGATCCTTCGTAATTTTAGTTTAACAAACGATAAACTTTAGTTAATGACAAGGGCAAGACTGTTGCTTATCTTGTAACTTTGATTTAAAAATTACACTATGAAAAAAATGATAGGTGTTTTTTTGGCATTACTTCCTTTTTCATCTTGTGCCAAAGAAAAAGCAGTTTTAGTACCTAAAAGTATAGAGAAGAATAATATGGAAATTCAAAAAGATTGGGATGTTGCCACATTTGCAGGTGGCTGTTTTTGGTGTACCGAAGCGTTATTTTTACAACTAGATGGCGTAACTAAAGTAGTTTCAGGGTACATTGGCGGACGTACATTGAATCCAACTTATCAAGAAATAAGCGGCGGTATGACAGGCCATGCCGAGGCGATTGAAATTACATTTGATCCTAAAAAAATTACCTATGGCGAATTGCTAGAAATATTTTTTGCCACACACGATCCAACAACATTGAACCGTCAAGGTGCCGATTCAGGTACACAATACCGCAGCGAGATTTTTTACCACAATGAGGCCCAAAAACAGTTAGCCACAGATTATATTGCTTTAATGACTAGCGAAAATACTTTTGGAAAGCCGATTGTAACTCAAATTTCGCCGGCTACTGCTTTTTATGTTGCTGAGGATTACCATCAGAATTATTACAATCAAAACAAAACGCAAGGTTATTGCAGTTATGTAATTACTCCTAAAATTGAGAAATTGCAAAAAATGTACAAAGACAAGCTCAAAAAATAATTGGCATTAGATTTGTAACTGCTTTGTGAAATATTAAAAAGTAATACAAATGAATAACCCTGTTGCTGTTCCTGAAACCCAGTCCAAAATGCGTCTTTTGGCTCTGAGTATTATATTTGATGCAATTGGAATGCTGTCTTTTACAATTCCGTTTCTAGGCGAATTTTCAGATGTGATTTGGGCGCCATTCGCTGGTTTTCTAATGACTCGAATGTACAAAGGAACTTTAGGAAAAGTTGGTGGTATTTTGGCATTTGTCGAAGAGGTATTGCCATTCTCTGATTTTGTGCCCACCTTTACACTAGCTTGGCTTTATAAATATGTTATCAAGAAGGAAAACGCCTAATAAGGCGTTTTTTTTATTCTTTTAATAAAAATCCCAAGCCAATACGGCGAAGCATTTTCTTTTCAAATGTCCAAAAGAATTTGAATTGCCCGAATATAAAACCTATCAATACCAATAAAACTTGATAAATTGGGAATACTAACAAGAATCTTAGCGGATAATAACCCCAGCCAAGAGTTTCTTTGGTAATGCCTATCCACACGCATAAAGGCTTAGACAGCCATGCAGAGGCAGAGCCAGTAATAGCGAAAACAATAAAAATTATTGTAAGTTGGTAATTACTTGTAACACCCCAACGTTGTTTGAGTTTATTCATTCTATATTTTTATCTGCTTACAAAGATACTTACATTATCTAATGGGAACAAAACCATAGAGCTGCTGTTTGTAAGTGTTTTGAAAAAAAATCATGTAATTATAAATTAGATAATTTACTTCGTAGCCATAGTTAATGGTTGGGTCGTAATTAATTGTCATTTCATACAAATTAGGATCGAATCGCATAGGCTGTAAAACACGGTTATTCCATTCGGTTATATAGAGACGGTTTTTATTTTCGAGAAAAGATTGGGTATGATAATTTCTTGGCAAAGCATTGCCATTAAGCCAAGCATTAAAACCGGGCTCAATAATGATCACTTCGTATTCGAGCTCCTCATTTGCTATTCTAATGGTATCACTAGCAACATTATTTGATGGAATTTTCACCGCTGTTAATGGCGTAGTTGTAGCACAACTGTACATAATGAGCGCTATTATTCCTAGGATATAGAGACTGCGTTTCATAACTGAAAATTTACCCTAAATTTACAACTATATTCTCTTTTTAGTAAACCATTTGACAAAAAAAAATCACCCAATTGAGTGATTTTTAATATTTTATTTTCCAAATAGTTTTCCGAGTAAACCTCCTAATCCGCCACTTTTTCCTGAAACAGCGGCCATTGCATCACTAACATCTATTTTTCCGTCAGCGTTTTGATCTAGTCCAAACTGCCCGCCGTATTTTGAAACAGCATCCATAATGCTAGAGCCGTTTGCTCCACCTCCTGAGATTGCTGCAATGATATCCGAGATTTGAAAACTACTATCATTTGGATCTTTAGCTTTGTTTACTAATGAACCAAGGATTTGTGGAATTAAGTTTCCTGCCACACCGGCTGCGGTTTCGCTATTAATTCCAAATTTTTGACCTAAGCTTCCTGTGAGTTTTTCGGTTAGTTTTTGAACCACAGGATTGGATGCATTTTGAGCATTGTTACCTTGAAATAGGGATGCTAATTGTTCCACGCCGCCTTCAGAAGCTATTTTTTGTAAGCCAGCAAAAATAGAACCACTTGTTTCTTGAATTACGGCTTCGTTTTGTTCATTTGGAATTGCATTGTTTTTTACAACTGATTCTACTCCAAACTGTTGTGCTAATTGGGTTAATTGTTCTAACATAGGTTTTTGATGTTGTTTAGTTCTCAAAGCTAAATAAAAAAAAGGATTTATTTCATTGAAATAAATCCTTTTTAAATTAGGCCTGAAATCGTATTATGTTATGCCAAAAGGCTGATAATTTGTTGTGCCAATTCTGTACCAATGCGGTCTTGTGCTTCACCAGTTGCGGCACCAATATGTGGTGTTAACGAAATTTTTGGGTGCATTAAAATGCCCATTTCAGGAGTTGGTTCGCTTTCAAAAACGTCTAATCCTGCAAACAATACTTTGCCGCTATCCAAGGCTTTTACCAAAGCTACTTCATCAATTACACCGCCACGCGCGCAGTTTACAATGCCCACTTCATTTTTCATGATGCTCAATTCTTTTTCACCAATAATATAGCCGTCTTGTGCAGGTACGTGAAGAGTTATGAAATCAGCTTCTTTAAAAACACTTTCTAAACTTTGAGATACAATTGTGGTAGTGATTGATTGACCATCAAAAAATGATACCGTAACATCCACTTGAGGAATAAAACTATCCGCTGCAATTACCTTCATGCCTAAGCCCAAAGCCATTTTTGCAGTAGCTTGACCAATGCGGCCAATACCAACAATTCCTAATGTTTTACCTCTAAGTTCAATACCATTTGCGTATGCTTTTTTAAGTCCGTCAAAGTTAGTATCGCCCTCAAGTGGCATATTTCTATTCGAGTCATGTAAGAAACGTACTCCAGAGAATAGATGTGCAAATACCAATTCTGCAACCGATTCTGATGACGAAGCTGGTGTGTTAATCACATGAATGCCTTTGCTTTTAGCGTAATCCACATCAATATTATCCATTCCTACGCCACCACGACCAATGATTTTTAGTCCCGGACAAGCATCAATAATATCCTTACGAACTTTGGTTGCACTACGTACCAAAACCACGCTCACATTATTTTCATTCACAAAATTAGCTACTTGCTCTTGAGCTACTTTGGTTGTAATTACTTCAAATCCGCCTTGCTCCAAGGCAAGAATTCCGCTTTTTGAAATTCCGTCGTTTGCTAATACTTTCATTTTTTTATATTTTAAGAATCCTAAACGATTCTCTAGTTATTTATCTTATCAGAAGCTATTTCCCGCTTTCCATTGCAATCTTTTATGTTTTTAAAGAAAAAACATAAAAGGATTTCCATTACAATCGGGGCTAGAGCCTATTGCTTTTGTAGTTCGTTTTTTTTTGGCTTTTACACTTTCGTTTCTAAAGCTTTCATTACATCAACTAAAACTTGTACGCTTTCAAGAGGTAATGCGTTGTACATAGAGGCACGGTAACCACCTACACTGCGGTGACCTGGTAGTCCAGAGATCCCAGCTGCTTTCCACATTTCATCAAAAATTGGGGCATGCGCCTCATCATTCAATAAAAAAGTAGCATTCATTGCTGATCTATCAGCGACTGCAGCGGCGCCTTTGAACAATGGGTTACGATCAATTTCTGAATACAATAAATCCGCTTTAGCGTTATTTTGCTTTTCAATAGCTGCAATTCCACCTAAATTTTTTAACCATTGCAAGGTTAATAATGAGGTGTACACCGGGAAAACAGGCGGTGTATTGTACATGCTTTCGGCTTTAATATGTTTGCTGTAATCCAACATGCTTGGAATCTCGCGTCCACTTTTCCCTAGGATTGATTCTTTTACAACAACAAGTGTAGTTCCAGCAGGTCCCATGTTTTTTTGTGCGCCTGCATAAATCAAATCAAATTGAGAAAAGTCTAATACTCTCGAGAAAATATCCGAACTCATATCGCACACTACCGGCACTTCAGTATTTGGAAAAGTTTTCATTTGTGTACCAAAAATGGTATTGTTGCTCGTGCAGTGAAAATAATCGGCATCAGTAGGAATGCTGTAACCTGTTGGAATGTGGTTATAATTGTCGTCTTTTGATGATCCTACGACTACGGTTTCACCAAATAGTTTGGCTTCTTTGATAGCGCCTGCTGCCCAAGTACCTGTATCTAAATAGGCAGCTTTTCCCCCTACTTTCATTAAATTATAAGGAGCCATAACAAATTCTAAACTTGCTCCTCCTGCTAAAAATAAGGCTTGGTAGCCTTTTCCTTCAAGGCCTAACAATTCAAGTACTAAGGCTCTTGCTTGGTCCATTACGGCTACGAAGTCTTTACTTCGGTGTGAAATTTCTAAAAGTGAAAGTCCAGAGTTGTTAAAATTAAGGATGGCTTGTGCTGATTTTTCGAAAACTTCTTGCGGTAAAATGCAAGGTCCTGCGCTGTAGTTGTGATTTTTCATGGTGTAGTTTATATCCAAAAAATTAAAGTGCAAATTTCGGCAATACTTGCTTAATAAGGACTATTTAATTCGGAATAATTACACTTTTTTCTACGGCAAACTTGTTAAAAATGAAATTGTATCGATGTTATCTGCGTAATTCCACAATCGCGGATTTTGAGTTTCGCCAAAGGCGACACTGTTTTCAATCAAATTATCTGATACAATGCACTGTAGTAGGTCTTTTTCGTTTTCTAAACGATTTTTGAGTTCATCTAGGTTGTCGTAAAATTCATAAAACACACTCGAAATTGGAGAGGCATGACTCACATCTTCTTTAATGGTCAAAAAGCCATTGTCAAGTAATTTAAAATTGCTCATCAAGAAAACGGCCTTGTTGTAATCGTAATTATTGGCGTATTTCTCGTAATGAATCACATCTTGGTAGGCAAAAATTGCTTCAAAAAACGGAACAAACGAGTAGTCTTTTGGAACAAACAGTTTAGAAACGTTACGGCAGCCCAAACCAAAATACCTAAAAATATCTTCGCCCAATGCATGGAGTTGTGCTGCAGTTTCGTTACCGGTTAATACGGCTACCGAATTGCGGCTTTTTCTGATGATGGCTGGTTTTTCTTTAAAATAATATTCAAAGTAACGCGCTGTATTGTTACTTCCAGTTGCAATTACAGCATCAAAATTTTCTAATTTGCCTTCAACGAAAGCAATTTTAGTAGCTAATTCAGGCTCAATTGCAATGAGGTATTTGGCTAAAAAAGGCAATAAATGTTGGTCGTTTGAAGAGGTTTTAACAACCACATTATGGCCACAAATTAAAACTGATAAAAAGTCATGAAAACCAACCAGCGGAATATTTCCTGCCAATATTAAGGCAATGGTTTTCGGTTGTTGATGCTCAATTTCATAGGATTCTAACCACTGATCTAAATTTTCAGAAGTTAATGCTTGTGCCCATGAATTAATGGCATAGTACACATTCTCGGGAGTGTACCAGCCGTTGTGACTTTGCGACAACTGAATCAAATCATGAAACGAGTCAAAAAAAGTATCATTATGCAAAACTGCATCATTTTTTGAGGTGTTGTTGGCTGTAAATTGCCCGAGAAATTTACCTAATGCAACAAAAATACTTTTTTTTGTTTCTAATGTCATAATGTTTGCTTATGAATTGTTTTGATTGTAATTTTGCACAAAAATAAGCATAAATATGTCTAAAGTCAAAGGTCTAGCGTTCAAAAGAAATTGATCGTTGCCAACAGACCGTCAGACTTTAAAAATTATATATCATGGCAATTATTATAACAGACGAGTGCATCAATTGTGGGGCCTGCGAACCAGAGTGCCCAAATACAGCAATTTATGAAGGTGCAGATGATTGGAGGTACAAGGATGGAACTAAATTATCGGGTACGATTATTCTTCCTGATGGAACTGAAGTAGATGCCGAGGCGGCTCAAACTCCAATTTCTGATGAGGTGTACTACATCGTTCCTGGAAAATGTACGGAGTGTAAAGGATTTCATGACGAGCCACAGTGTGCAGCAGTTTGTCCTGTTGATTGTTGTGTGCCTGATGATAACCACGTAGAAAGCGAAGAAACATTGTTAAATAGACAAGCTTTTTTACACAACGAATAGTAACTTTTTATTGTAAATCATAAAAAAAACCTGAGATATTCTCAGGTTTTTTTTTGTGGTTATTATTTTGCATAAGTGCAGAAAAAAAAGGACCATCTTGCGATAGTCCTTTTTGTGTGATATGGATATTTTAAAATTAGAATTTGTAGTTCAAAGATAAATTGAACATAGTTCCTAATTGACTAAAGTGGTATCCATCATAAGTCATTTGAGAGTAACGTTGGTTAAATGTGATCAAGTTAGATTGTGTTTTAACTTGTGCTGGGTCATTTAAGATCGCTACACCTGCTGCATTTTCAGCTTTGAAATTCCATTCTGGCAAAACATTCAAAAGGTTATTTACATTTAAAGCTAAAGTTAATTTATCAGTAGCAGAGAACGTAACTCCTAAATCAGTAACAATTTTTGGTGTAAACTCAGTTCTTAAGTTTGCATTCATACCATCTTGTTTGAAAGTTGATTTTCCGAAATAGGTGTTATTCAAAGAAAAACCAAATTTGCCAATTTCATAGTTTGCTCCTAAAATCCATTTAGTTTCTGGTCTTGAAGTGAACATCAATGCATCTAGAGTTGCTCCAAATGAATTGTTTGTTACAGGAGAAATTCTTTCATTTTGGAAAGTCACGTTACCAGATAAATTGAATCCTAATTTTCCTTCTCCAAGTAGAATGTTACTGTAGTTTGTCACAACATCTAAACCTGCTGTTCTTGAATCAAATGAATTAGAGAAGTAAGCGATGTTACCAAATTGAGTGTCTTGTCTGTCACCTAAAACAATTCTGTCTTTAACTTTAATATTGTAGTAGTCTACCGTAAGGCTAAAGTTTTTAGAAGGTTTAGCGCCAAAACCAATAGTAATGTTAGTAGATTTTTCAGCATCTAGTTGCGGTACACCCAAAATACGTGCTTGTGGTGAAACGTTATTGATGATACCACTTACTTGAATTCCTTGACCAGCTACAAAAGAATATTGTGCTTTTTGAGTATAAATCTGGTGCAAAGTTGGTGCTCTGAAACCTGTAGACACAGATCCTCTAAAAGTAATTTTGTCATCTAAAAATTTATATCTAGAGCTAATTTTCCAAACTGTAGCTCCACCAAAATCGCTATAATCTTCGTAACGAAGTGTTCCATTAATTAAGAAATCTTCGGTAACGTCATAAGCTAAATCAAAGTAAGCTCCTAAATTGTAACGGTTCCATTTCCCAGAGTTTTCAGGTCTGTTTCCTGCAAATGAGTCAGCACCAATTCCGTCCCAAGATGCTTTGTCGCCTTCTGTTACTTCAAAAGTTTCTGTTCTAATTTCTGATCCAAATCCAATACTAACTTGGTCAGATAAGTTTTTAGAAATATCTAAGTTACCCACAATATGATTGAAAGAAGTTCCTCCAGGCTTGAATGTGATAGGGCTATTCTCTAAGTAAACATTGTTACCATCTTCATCTTGAATGTCAGAACGGTTAAATGAATTTTCTACACTGTACGTCTGAGAGTTTCCTCCAACAGTAATACTTGCGTCAGTATTCCAACCATTTTTCACAGCTTTGTAACCTAATGTTGCGTTGTAATCGTTCAAATCTCCTGTGAAAGTAGGTACATAACCTTTGTAAGAAGCTGCAGTTCCGTTTCCGAAGAAATCAGCTAAGAAAGGATAATCAGCCAAAGTTCTCCAATATGGTGTTCTGTAGTTGGCAAATGAATTTACTTTTTTGTAAACATAAGCCGCATTATAGTACAGTGAAGTGTCATCAGATAATCCAAATCCACCATTAACTAAAAATTTAGCAGCAGCAGTTTCAGGTGATCCATTGATGTTTCCTGCATCTGGTTTTAATGCTAAAAACGATTGTACATCTGCTAGTGATGCTCCAAAATCAGCTGCTTCTCCAGCCGCATCTACTTTACCGGGTCTGTTAGCAAGGTTTACTTTAGAAAAATCTACTGTATAGTTGATGAATCCTTTTTCACCTACCTCAGAACCGTTATTTAAGCTAATACCGATCATTTCACCATCGCCTTCTGAAGTCATTCCGCTTCTCATAGTTACCGATGGGCCATTTGTGTTTTTCTTTAAGATGATGTTCATTACACCCGCAATCGCATCAGAGCCGTACTGTGCAGAAGCACCATCACGTAAAATCTCTACTTTTTCAATTGCGTCAGTAGGAATTGCTGATATGTCAGATCCTGTTTCACCGCGTCCTGGAGAAGTCTGTACATATAATAAAGAACTTAAGTTTTTTCTTTTACCGTTAATTAAGATCAACGTTCTACTTGGTCCCATGTTTCTAATCTCATACGGGTCAAGTAAAGAAGTTGCATCATTAACAGGAGTTTGCACTGTGTTAAATGACGGGATTTTGTACTGTAACGCTTTGTCAAAAGTAGCTTGTCCTGTTGAAGTTAAGTCTTTTGAAGACAATACGTCTATAGGTAATGCTGAAGTAGTGTTGCTTCGAGGAGCTGTTCTAGTTCCTGTTACTACAACTTCATTTAAATTTTGCCCACCTTCTTCAGACATAACCACATTAATTGTGGCTTCAGTAGCGGCTCTTTCTACTTTATTAAAGCCCACGTAACTAAATACGAGAGTTGCGCCATCTTTTACTTTGATCTTGTACGAACCATCAGTATCTGTCGATACTCCGTTTTGCGTTCCCTTTTCAACAATATTTACTCCTGGGAGTGTGTTGCCGCTGTTGTCTTTTACAACTCCCGAAACCTGCTTCTGTGCGAAGGCAAAGGAGATGTTTAATAGAATTAATAAAAATGCGAATTTTTTCATAATACGTTGTGATTTTTTTGGTTTGATTAGAATTTGGTTGCAAGATATATATCTTTTAACAAAACATTAGTATCAAATTTTGATTTTTTTTCGATTTTAACAGTTCTTACTGTTTTAAGCCTTCTATTGCGTATTGAAAACCTATTTTAAAATGGTATATTTGCCAACTTTTAGCAACAAGCCACCTTCTTTATTTTTGTAACGTGGTCTAAAAGAGTAAAATCAATTAATGGCATTGCCAGTAACAAGTGGCAAGTCTCTTTATTATAGAAAAAGTATTTACACATGAAAGCAGGAATTGTAGGGTTACCTAATGTTGGAAAATCAACTTTGTTCAATTGTTTGTCAAACGCAAAAGCGCAAAGTGCTAACTTTCCTTTTTGTACCATTGAACCAAATATTGGTGTGGTAAACGTTCCCGATCCCAGAATTAACAAACTAGAAGAATTGGTAAAGCCAGAGCGCGTAATAATGGCGACTGTAGATATCGTTGATATTGCAGGTTTGGTAAAAGGCGCTAGTAAAGGCGAAGGTTTAGGAAATCAATTTCTTGGAAATATTAGAGAGTGTAATGCAATTATTCACGTTTTACGTTGTTTTGATAACGATAATATTGTTCACGTAGATGGCAATGTAAACCCAATTCGCGACAAAGAAACTATTGATATCGAGTTGCAGTTAAAAGATTTAGAAACTGTTGAAAAACGTTTAGAAAAAGTAAATCGTGCTGCAAAAACAGGTAATAAAGAAGCGCAAACTGAAAAAGCGCTTTTAGATCGCATTCGTGAAGCTTTATTGCAAGCAAAATCAGCGCGAACAATTGTTCCTCAAAGCAATGATGAAGAGGTTTTGATGGAAGCTTTTCAATTGATCACCGCAAAACCAGTATTGTACGTTTGTAATGTTGACGAAAGCTCTGCTGTAAACGGAAACAAATATGTAGACCAAGTAAAAGAATTGGTTAAAGATGAAGATGCCGAGGTAATTATTCTTTCAGTAGGAGCCGAGGCTGATATTACAGAATTAGAAAGCTATGAAGAGCGTCAGGTTTTCCTTGAAGATATGGGACTTGAGGAGCCGGGAGCATCTGTTTTGATTCGTGCTGCCTACAAGTTGCTAAAACAACAAACTTATTTCACTGCAGGTGTAAAAGAGGTTCGCGCTTGGACCATTAATATTGGTTCAACTGCACCGCAGGCAGCAGGAGTAATTCACACCGATTTCGAAAAAGGTTTCATCCGTGCCGAGGTGATTTCTTACGAGGATTATGTAACTTACGGTTCAGAAGCTAAATGTAAAGAAGCTGGGAAATTTAAAGTAGAAGGCAAAGAATATGTTGTAAAAGATGGTGATGTAATGCACTTTAGATTTAACGTCTAGTTTTTACAAGTAAAAATAGAAAAGTCGAAAGTTAGAAATAGCTTTCGACTTTTTTTTTGAACCCAATCCCGCTTTCCGCTTCAAGATTTTCAGCTAAAGTCACTTTTTCTAAGCCCTAAAAGGAGCTTCCGGTGGTCGCTCTTTTAGTGCAAGAAAAAATAGTGACTTTATCTAAAAATGCTTTTCGCTGCAATCGGGGGTAATTTTGTAATCTTTCTAATTCCGATTCAATTATAAATTGTAAATTCACTTTAATTTTAAGTGGTTCAAATGAAGCAATTTCTGTTAATAGCAATATCTTTACTTGTTTTTTCTTGTAAAAAAGCAAATTTTCCAGCAGATGAGAATGTTTTGTATTACGAACAACCACAGCCAATTCATGATGCTGAATTGTCTCAAATTCCATTTAAGTTTAGAGGTTCTTTTGTAAATTCAGACTCTGTACACTTAATGATTTCTGAAAAAATGATTCGTAGAGAATTTGATAGAAAATTTAAAATTCACAAAACACAGTTGGACTCTTTAAAACAAGAATTTGATTTTAAGAACGACAAATACTTTTTCAAAGGCGATGACCGTGCTTTTATTGCCAAAAGCATTGGTGATTCTATTGAGTTTATTCACACGGAAATAGATACTGTTTTTGTTTTCTCAAACACACAAAAAGCAAAAAGATTTAATGGAAAATTAGTACTGAACTACAAGGATTCATTGTACTGGGCAGTAAATACTATTGACTTAGCAAAAAATGTGCTGCACTGGAAAACATTAGGCACCCAAGACGATGTTAGACGAATGGATTCACTAACTCAAAGAAAATCAATTCTCATTGATTCTTTAACTTACTTGTCAAAACCAACACGAAATGAATTCAAAACCTTCATTAACTTAAAACGGTTACAATCAGATGAAGTGTTTGAAAAAATCAAATAATTAAAAGTTACTTTATTCATACACAAACCAATCCCATGAAAATAATCGCTTTTGGCGCTAGCAACAGTAAAAATTCAATTAATAAACACTTGGCAACTTATGCGGCAAGTTTGTTTAGTGCAACTGAAGTACAAGTTATAGATTTAAACGATTATCAAATGCCGCTTTTTAGCGTTGATTTAGAAGCCGAAATTTGGCAGCATGAACTAGCTAAAGCCTTTATAAAAGCGCTTTCTACAGCTAATTTACTAGTGGTGTCAATGGCAGAGCACAACGGTAATTATTCTGCGGCCTTTAAAAATATTTACGATTGGTGTTCTCGAATTACTCCAAAAGTTTTTCAGGACAAACCCATGCTATTGCTGGCTACCTCGCCGGGAGCACGCGGTGGCGCTTCGGTTTTAGAAATTTCCAAAAATGCTTTTCCGCGTTATGGAGCTGATGTGAAAGCAACTTTTTCGTTACCTAGTTTTAATGACAATTTCGATCTTGAAAAAGGCGTGATTACAAATGAAGTATTGGATGCGGAATTGAGAAAATTGATTTCTCTTTTTTAATTCCAAATATTGGCTAAATAGCAAATTAAATAAACTCGTCTCATTACCCCCGACAGCAGCGGCATCCTTGTGACGGTGGCATTTATGCCGGTACAAGATACAGCGAATGGCGGGAGCGAGTGTCTTTAAAAGAGGACTGCTGTGGTCCTAAATAAAAAAAAACTAAGGCTTTTATTGTAAAGTAAATTCGGACTCTGATTTCAAAATTGTTGGTGGAGTTTCGTTGTCAATATCATTTTTAATAACTTTGCTTGCATCTGCTTTTTATATAGTTTGAGATGCATTATATTAGCGCTTTCGAGGGCTAGGCGGATAGCGAAGGCCTAACTGAACGAAGTTAAAATCCACAATTTTTACCATGTCCAATCAAAATCAATATACCGAAGATAATATTCGGTCACTCGACTGGAAAGAGCACATTCGTATGCGTCCCGGGATGTATATCGGGAAATTAGGTGATGGCTCCTCGCCAGATGACGGTATTTATATTTTATTAAAAGAAGTTCTTGACAACTGTATCGATGAGTTTGTCATGGGTTCGGGCAAAACGATTGAGGTGACTATTCGTGACAAAACGGTTTCGGTACGTGATTACGGTCGCGGAATTCCGTTGGGTAAGGTCGTTGATGTGGTTTCGAAAATGAATACAGGTGGTAAATACGACTCTAAAGCGTTCCAGAAATCGGTTGGTTTGAACGGTGTGGGTACTAAGGCTGTCAATGCGTTGTCGAACTATTTTAGGGTAGAATCAGTTCGAGATGACAAGCAAAAAGCCGCTGAGTTTTCGGCTGGAAATTTGGTCCTTGAAGAAGATATCATTGATACCACCAAGCGTAAAGGAACGAAAGTAACTTTTACGCCTGATGAAACCATTTTTAAGAATTATAAATTCCGAATGGAATACGTGGTCAAAATGGTCAAAAACTATTGTTACTTAAACAATGGTTTGACGATTATTTTTAATGGTGAAAAATACATTTCGGAAAACGGACTTCGTGATTTGTTAGAAGAAACGATCAATGTTGAAGACCAAGAATATCCAATTATTCATCTTAAAGAACACGATATCGAAATTGCGCTTACTCATAGTAAAACGCAGTACAGTGAGGAATACCACTCGTTTGTAAACGGTCAAAACACCACACAAGGAGGTACGCACTTAGCAGCCTATCGGGAGGCTATTGTAAAAACCATTCGTGAGTTTTACAACAAAAACTTTGAAGCTTCAGATGTTCGGAAATCTATTGTGAGTGCTATTAGTATTAAGGTAATGGAGCCGGTATTTGAGTCGCAGACGAAAACCAAATTGGGTTCCACAGATATGGGATCAGATGATGGTACGCCGCCAGTTTCAGTTCGTACTTTTGTTAATGATTTTATCAAAAATAAGTTAGATAACTATTTACATAAAAATCCACCCACGGCAGAAGCGTTATTGCGTAAAATTTTGCAGGCAGAGCGTGAGCGTAAAGAATTATCTGGAATTAGAAAACTAGCTACAGATCGTGCTAAAAAAGCCAACCTGCACAATAAAAAATTAAGAGACTGTCGTGCGCATTTGCCTGATACTAAAAACCCAAGAAACTTAGAAAGTACGCTTTTTATAACTGAGGGGGATTCGGCTTCGGGATCTATTACCAAGTCGCGCGATGTGAATACACAAGCCGTGTTTAGTTTGCGTGGAAAGCCGTTGAACTCCTACGGAATGAGTAAAAAAATTGTTTACGAAAACGAAGAATTCAACTTGCTTCAAGCCGCCTTAGATATTGAGGACGGTCTCGAAAAGTTGCGTTACAACAACATTGTAATCGCTACCGATGCCGATGTCGATGGAATGCACATTCGATTATTATTGATTACCTTTTTCTTGCAATTTTTCCCAGAATTAATTAAAGAAGGGCATTTGTATATTTTGCAAACGCCATTGTTTAGGGTTCGAAACAAGAAGGAAACCATTTATTGTTACTCTGAAGAAGAGCGAAAAGATGCCATCGAAAAACTAAAACCAAAACCAGAAATCACACGATTTAAAGGATTAGGTGAGATTTCACCAGATGAGTTCAAGAATTTCATTGGAGAAACCATTCGTTTAGATCCTATTATGATGGATAAAAATACGTCGATTGAGCAGTTACTTTCCTTTTATATGGGCAAAAATACGCCAGATCGACAAGAGTTTATTATCAAGAACTTGAAGGTGGAGTTGGATGCTTTGGTAGAGGAGTGATTTTAATTAGGATATTTAGTTTATGCGGAGAATAATATTTTTTGTTGCTATTTTATTATTGGTTTGTTGTAAAAATGAAAATGGACAGCAACAATTGGAGTCGGAAGGGATTCCTATTGAAAAATCAATTAGTAAAATAATTAATAAAAGAGATTTTCCAATAAAGAAGTTCTCTAAGATTGAATTGGTTTCTTATTATAACAGAGTAGTTTGGGATACTATAAAATATAAGGACGAGTCAACTTCATATAAAGCACTAGTTGATAATTATAAACTTACTTTTGATAGTACAATGATACAAGAGAGAGTAGTTTTAAATAGAAGCCAAGAGAAAGAGCTTATTAATCTGTTGATAAGTGATACTTGTATTCCCCAAGAGATGGAAGCTGGGTGTTATAATCCAAGGCATATGATATTGTTTAGAGATGAAAAGAATAGAATTATTGGTTACAATGAGTTTTGTACGAGTTGTATTGGTTCAAGAAATTCAAGAAATTTGGAAGGATTTCAAAAATATTGTTATGCTGATATGGCTGAGCTTTTTCGAAAATTTGGAATAAAACTTTTTGTGGAATATGGAGATGGAAATGGAGCAAAAGAATATAATTTTTTTAAAAGCAAAGGTTTTAACTAATTGACAAACATTAATTAAAAAAGGAAGTATGAACAAAATTACTCTAATATTAGGCTCAATTTTTACTCTAGCTGTTTCAGTATTATTTTTCATTAATTTATCAAATGATCATAAAGAGTGCGGCAAAATCGTTAAAAATCACGTTGATGCAAAAGGAAAGAAAGTAGAAGTTGTGGAACATATCTGTAAGGAGAACTATTCTTTTTAGCTGGATAAGATAAAAAAAATATACACAACTATTATTCAATAGAATATATTTAATGAAAAACGAAGAAGGTATATTCGAGGAAAAGCTTCAAAATAAAGTTTTATTTTCTCAAGTTGTTGGGTTACTACAAAATGCTCGAACGCAAGTTCTACGTACTGTAAACTCAACAATGGTGTATACCTATTTTGAAATTGGAAGAATGATTGTTGAAGAAGAACAAAATGGAAACAACCGAGCTGAATATGGGAAGCAATTATTGAAAGGACTTTCTAAAGAGTTGACTACTAAGTTTGGGAAAGGGTTTTCTGTTGTTAATTTAGAGAGTATGAGAAAGTTTTATTTGACTTACTCAATTTCCGATACAGTGTCTCGAATTTTACAAATTCAAAAATCCCAGTCAATGACTGGGGAATTGAATACTAAGATTTCTCAGTCAGTGACTGGGTTTTCTGAAAATCAAAAAACGCAGTCGCTGATTTCGTTTTTCAAACTAACTTGGACACATTATGTTTTTTTAATACGAATTGAAGACTTAATGGAGCGACGTTTCTATGAAATAGAAGCCGAAAAATACAACTGGAGTGTTCGTGAGTTAAAAAGACAATATGATTCGGCACTTTATACAAGATTGGCTTTAAGCAGGGATAAAGAAGGGATCTTGAAGCTTTCTGAAGAAGGTCAAATTATTGAGAAACCAAAAGACATTATCAAAGATCCTTATATTTTAGAATTTCTAGGCTTACCTGAATTGCATCAGTATTCCGAATCGGAACTAGAAGAGGAAATCATTAATAAACTGGAGCATTTTTTATTAGAATTAGGTCACGGTTTTACTTTTGTAGCGAGACAAAATAGAATAACCTTTGATGATAAACATTTTCGAATCGATTTGGTTTTTTATAACCGAATATTAAAATGTTTTGTTCTAATTGATTTAAAAATAGGGGAACTAAAGCATCAAGATTTAGGACAAATGCAAATGTATGTCAATTATTATGACAGAGAAATGCGTTTGGAGGATGAAAATAAAACGATTGGAATTGTGCTTTGCCAAAACAAAAGCGATTTGGTTGTCGAGTATACTTTGCCTGAAAATAATGAGCAAATATTTGCCAGTAAATACAAAACAATTCTGCCTAGCAGAGAAGATTTAATACATTTAATTTCGGAATCAAAATAAATGAAAGACGAAGAAGACGAAAATACAATTCCTGAGGGAGACGAAAATGAAGATGTAAGCAACGACGCTGGTTTCGAAGACATAAAAACCTCGAGTGGCATGCAGCATTTTTACGAAAACAATAACGAAGAAGGCGATACCATAACCAAGGTTACGGGCATGTACAAAGACTGGTTTCTGGATTATGCTTCGTATGTAATTCTGGAACGCGCCGTACCTGCTATTGAAGATGGTTTCAAACCCGTTCAACGCCGTATCATGCACTCGCTGAAAGAGTTGGATGACGGCCGTTATAATAAGGTAGCCAATGTAGTAGGGCACACCATGCAGTATCACCCACACGGAGATGCGAGTATTGGTGACGCCATGGTGCAAATTGGCCAGAAAGATTTATTAATTGACTGCCAAGGAAACTGGGGAAATATCCTAACAGGCGATGGCGCTGCGGCTTCGCGTTACATTGAGGCGCGTTTGTCTAAATTTGCTTTGGAGGTTTTGTATTCTCCAAAAATTACTGATTGGGGTGTTTCGTATGACGGTCGTCGTGCAGAACCAAACAATCTTCCGGTAAAGTTTCCGTTGCTTTTGGCGCAAGGAGCAGAAGGTATTGCAGTAGGACTTTCCACGAAAGTACTGCCGCACAATTTTAATGAGCTAATTGACGCTTCGATCAAAATATTAAAAGGAAAAGCGTTTACGTTGTATCCTGATTTCATGACACAAGGTATTGCTGATGTATCGAATTACAATGACGGTATGCGTGGCGGGCGTGTACGAGTACGTGCCAAAATTGCTCAATTAGATAAAAATACGTTGGTGATTACACAAATTCCGTTTTCGACCAATACAACTACTTTGATTGATAGTATTTTGAAAGCCAATGAAAAAGGCAAAATCAAAATCAAAAAAATTGAAGACAATACTGCTGCTGAAGTTGAAATTTTAATTCATCTTTTCCCAGGAGTTTCTCCAGACAAAACCATTGATGCCTTGTTTGCTTTTACAGCTTGCGAAACATCGGTAGCGCCTTTGGGCTGTGTGATTGAAGATAACAAACCTTTGTTTATTGGGGTTTCTGAAATGTTGCGTATTTCAACACACAGAACAGTTGATTTATTAAAACAAGAACTCGAAATTCAGCTTGAAGAATTAAAAAACAAGTGGCATTTTTCTACGCTCGAAAAAATCTTTATTCGAGAAGAAATGTACATTGATTTCAAATTATACTCAGACAGAGAGTCGCTTTATAAATATTTGTACGATCGTTTTGAGCCTTTCAAAAAATCGTTTGTCAGAGAAATTAATGATGACGATTTGCAGAAACTAACGCAAATTCAAATGATTCGTATTACCCGATTTGACTCGGATAAGGCTGATGATATGATTGCCAAATTAGAAGCTGAAATGCAAGAAGTAGAGCATCATTTAGCAAACTTAAATGATTTTGCAATAGCGTATTTCACCAAGTTGAAAGAGAAATACGGTAAAGGACGCGAACGCCAAACAGAATTACGTATTTTTGATGATATCGAAGCAACAAAAGTAGTTTTACGTAACACCAAACTCTATGTCAACCGCGAAGAAGGTTTTGTGGGTACGAGTTTAAAGAAAGACGAATACGTTACCGATTGTTCGGATATTGACGATGTGATTGTGTTTTTGCGCGATGGAAAAATGATGATCACCAAAGTTGATGCAAAGACTTTCGTAGGAAAAGATATTATTCACGTAGCTATTTTTGATAAGAGCGACAAACGTACTATTTACAACTTGATTTACCGCGATGGAAAATCTGGTCCATCGTACATCAAACGTTTCAATGTATCGGGCGTTACTCGTGACAAAGCGTATGATTTAACCAATGAAACTGCCGGATCCCAAATAGTTTACTTTTCATGCAATCCAAACGGAGAGGCTGAGGTAATTACCATTTTGCTGCGTCAGGTGGGAACGATCAAAAAATTGAAATTTGATATTGACTTTGCCAACTTAGCCATCAAAGGACGAAGTTCAAAAGGGAATTTAGTGACTAAATATCCAATCAAAAAGATTGAACTGAAAGAAAAAGGAATTTCTACTTTGTTACCTCGTAAGGTCTGGTTTGACGATACAGTACAACGATTAAATGTTGATGGACGCGGAGAATTATTAGGTGAATTCAGACCTTCAGACAAAATTTTGATCGTGTCGCAATCAGGTAAATTAAAAGTGATTACACCTGAATTAACGACACACTTTGATCAAGACATGATTGTTTTAGAGAAATGGAATCCGAAAAAACCTATTTCTGCTATTTATTATGACGGTGAAAAAGAGCGCTACTACATCAAACGCTTTTTGGTAGAAACCGAAAACAAAGAAGAAGCTTTCATCTCAGAGCATGCTAATTCAAGACTCGAAATTGTTTCGACTGATTACAGACCTGTTGCCGAATTAGTTTTTGCAAAAGTAAAAGGAGTTCAAAAAGAAAATCAAATTGTAGATGTAGAGGCTTTTATCGCCGTAAAAGGATTCAAAGCACAAGGTAATCAATTGACTACGGATAAATTAAAACAAGTCAATTTGCTAGATCCACTGCCATACGAAGAACCCGTAGAAGAGGTGCCTGAAACACCTGTTTTAAGCGATGAAGATGCCGGTCCTGTACAACTTGATGATGATGGTCAAATCACCATGAGTTTAGATTAATTTTATTCTCCATAAAAAATGCCCCCAAACAGTGCTACGCTATTTGGGGGCATTCTATTTTATAAATGAAATCATTTTCACAAATCACAAATCACTTCTCACGATTTACTTTTGCTTTTATTCATTTTCATATTCAGTACTTCTACTAACAATGAGAACGAAATGGCAAAGTACAAGTAGCCTTTTGGTACCGGAGTCACATGACTTCCAAAGATTAAAGCGTTAGATAAATGCGCACTTTCTGTAAGTAGCATCATTCCAATTAAAATTAAAAAAGATAATCCTAAAATTTGAATCGATGGATGTTTGTTTACAAAATTCCCAACTGGAACTGCAAACTGCATCATCACCATTACTGAAATAATAACGGCAGTAATCATAATATAAAGTGCACCTTCAACGCCATTGGTCATTCCCACAGCAGTCAAAATACTATCAAAAGAAAATACAAGGTCAATTAAAATAATTTGAAAAATTACATTTTGAAACGACTTTGTTGCGGCTTTGCTTAACTCTTTTTCTTCATGGCCTTTTTCATCTACTTTCTCTCTAATTTCGTTGGTACTTTTGTAAATTAAGAATAATCCACCGCCAAACAGAATCAAACTTTGTCCCGTAATTCCAGCCGAAAACCAAGATAAATCAATATGAAACCAAGGCTCTTTCATTTGAATCAAAATATTGATACCAAACAATAGCGCAATACGCATGAACATGGCCAAAAACATTCCAATTTTGGTAGCTTTTTTGCGTTGTTCTACTGGTAATTTACCCGTTGCAATCGAAATAAAAATAATATTGTCAATTCCTAAAACGATTTCAAGAAAAGTCAATGTTAATAAGGCTACCCAAGCATCTGGGTTCAAAAATACTTCCATTTTATAGTGTTTAAAAGTCTACTTTAATCATTAATTTTCGTTACCGTACCGCGCTGCTTAGCATCGGAGCCTACCATCCCAAATTCAAATGTGTAAGAATCCTTAGTGGTGGTTAAAATTTTCATACCAATTGCTTTTTCTTCGGCCATATTTTTTGGATGCAATTTGAGCAAAACATATTCGCAATCATTCACCCATCTAATACTGGCTGTATCTGTTTTTCCTTCAAAAGTTTCAATTTCAATACTATCGTTGCGCTCAAAAACAGTCGTTTTCTTAACGCCATCTACCTCGTATTCAAACTTGAATTTTCCAGTTTTAAAATCCTTACAATTGTGTTCTTGCTCGTAGCAGGAAGCCAACATAAAAATACTTACTAATGCAATAATTTTTTTCATTCTTGTTTTTTTTAGAACCAATTCCAGCTGTTCGTTGCAACGTGTTGCGTTTTTTGCTTTTTTTCTACTGTCCCAAAAGGAGCTTCCGTTGGTCGCTCTTTTTGGCCAAGAAAAAGAACGCAAAAAACAGCAACCCTGTTTTCACTGCCATCTGGGGTAAAATTAAACTATTTTGATATCATATTTATCCAATAATCCCACAATTCCTTGCGCCGAAAATTTGGCTTTGCGCATCGGGTTGTATTCGGGGTCAATCTTATAATTACTTGCTTTGGTAAAATCTACTGAGGCTAGTTGCGTATTGTTAAAAATAGTGCCTTCAAGCATACTATCTTCAAAACTAGAGCCTGTAAGAGTACTGCCAACAAAACTTACTTCTTTAAGCGAACACGCAATAAAATTAGTTTTCGGCATTTTTTTATTGGCAAAAGAGGCATAATCAAGGTTGCAATCCTGAAAACTAACTTGAAACAAAAAATCAGCACATTGGTCAAAAGCAATGCCTAGCAATTTGCAATTGGTAAATTGTACATTTTTGAAACTGCAGCCAGCGGTTTGAATTAGGGCCAAATTACAATCGATAAACTCGCAATCCATAAAAGTGGTTTGCGACCAATTGCTTGAAGAGAAATCGCAGTTAGTAAAAACACAATCTTCAAATTCACGGTTGGTGAGTTTGTAAGAAGGCAGCACGATTTTATCGAATTTTTTTTGAAAATAGAGTAATTCTTCCATTAATCGTTAAATAAGCTTTGCATGATTATTTTTAGACCTTTAAACATGCAATACATCGCGGCACCGCAGGCTGCAATGCCTATGGCAAGAATTAAATAATGCCAAACATTTCCTTGGTTCATAAAGGCATTGTAAATCAAGGACGGTCCTATAAATAACAACGGCAACGAACCCGCTAAATATTTAACTCCTTTGGATAAAAGTACTCTATTGGTGCTCATAGTGATAGTTTATGCAGTTTGTAATTGTTGTTTTTGTTGCTACTGCGGGTTTGATTGTACTTTGCGTTTTGTTTTAGGTTTAATAACTTCCGAATACAAAACAATTTTGTCATTACTTTAAAAATAGCAAAGTGATTGTCTTACATGTTTTAGGTATTGTTTTTTATTTCAAATTCCATATTGGCAAGATATTCATTTATATTTATTTCACTTTTCACTTTTTTTAATGCTACAACTATTGGAATTGTCGCAGAACCAATATCATTAGTATGTTCGTTAAAAATTATAATTTTTGCTTTATTGTAGTTATCTCTTATGAAAACATCATCGTAAAGAGCACAGGAAAGTTGGTCCAAACATTGCGATGCGTGAATAAGTGAAGATTTTAAATCGTGTTCTTTTTTTCCTTTAAGTTTTAAACAAAATGTTTCATTTTCAATTTCAGTCGAAATAAATTCAAAACCTACTATTTGCATATTATGAACTAAATTTAAAAGTGAAGATTCAAAACGATGATTAGATTTTTCTGAAACGCCAATATTGCCAATAATTTCTTTCATATAGTTTAGACAAGTAATAACTTGAGATAATCGGATTACTCGATATATGTCTTGCGTCCAATATACTATTTTGTAAAAATCTTCAAATTGTATAAAAACAGTTTTTTTGTTTGTTTTTCCGTATTCAACTTTAATATTTTCTTTGTTAATTGTAAATGATTTATGTGCTGAAATATTTCGCCACTGACTTGTTGAAATTGAATGTATTGGATCTTTTAAAAAAAGTTTTGCATCAATTTCATATTGTTTTGGGAAATCTGAAATTATTTTTCCAAAATCATAATTTGAATTATCAATTATATTTTGGGTTATTAAGAAGTTAGTTAATTTATCAAATAGTTTGAAGCGTGGTTTAAAAACTCCTTCTAATGTTTCATCTATAATTTTAAAATAAAAAGTAATTTTATCTCTTTCTGCAAATTCCTCAATATTTGGTTGAGTTAATACATTTGTCATCCATTTATAATCAGTATTACAAATTTCGTCAAATGATTCTGAAATAACATTAATTGTTTCTTTCTTATTAAAGTTTATACAATCAGTATATATTTTTAATGTCCATTCGAAAAGTTCTAAATATTCGTTTTTTACTGCAACTCTAATATAATTTACAATTTCGGTTCTTAAAACTTCTTTGTTTTCTTCTATTAAATTTTCATTTGGTATGTATTTTTTGAATTTAAGTTTTATTAAAGCGTTCCAATCTTCAACAGCAAAATCTGTTGAAAAATCTAGTCCTTTAAAAATTTTATCTTGATTCACATTTTTGTTTTTTTTTAGGCCTAATAACGGCTATCTACGACCTTGATACAGTATAATTCATCACCGCTTGTCTTACACTTTTGTGTTCCAACAGTAAGGCAGATGCTTGCTCATAGGTCACTGGAATTTCATCCATGATCATTTTAATGCCACGATCTACAAGTTTGTTGTTGCTGAGTTGCATATCGACCATTTTGTTTCCTTTTACTTTACCAAGCTGAATCATACTTGTAGTCGAAATCATGTTTAGTACTAGTTTTTGTGCTGTTCCGGCTTTCATTCGTGAACTTCCGGTTACGAATTCAGGACCTACAACCACATCAATAGGGAATTGTGCGGTTTGCGAAAGCGGACTGTTGGCATTGCATGAAATGCTTCCGGTTGTAATGTTATTTTGGTTGCAAGCCTGTAAACCGCCAATTACGTATGGCGTAGTGCCTGAAGCAGCGATTCCAATAACGACATCATTGGTATTGATATTGAATGCTTGTAAGTCAAGCCAAGCTTGTGTGGCATTGTCTTCGGCATTTTCAACGGCTTTGCGTATTGCAGCATCGCCACCTGCAATGATACCCACAACCAAATCAAATGGAACTCCAAAAGTAGGCGGACACTCGGAGGCGTCAACTACTCCTAATCGGCCGGATGTTCCTGCGCCAATGTAAAACAAACGCCCGCCTTGCTGCATTTTGTGCACTATTTCATTAACAAGCGCTTCTATTTGCGGGATGGCTTTTGCCACTGCTTGTGGTACGGTTTGGTCTTCTTGGTTGATGTTGGTTAACAATTCCTGAACCGACATTTTTTCTAAATGGTCGTATTTGGAGGCTTGTTCGGTAGTTTTTGTAAATTCCATTGCTGTTGTATTTTGGGTGCCAAAGCACAAAATTTTCTATTTATTTGGGTCGCGCGTGAGGGATAAAAGCGGAAATCCTTTTTATCATGAAGCGGCAGCGAAATGAAAAAAGATTGCAACGAATAGCCCGACCGCCTTTTTTTGGCGGGCACGCCCACCTTGTAAATTTATAAAAAATATGCCAATGCAATACCAATTACAATCATGGAAACCTTGGCGATATTGAATTTGTGGCCTTCGCTACTTTCAAAAATAATGGTGGAGGAAATATGGAATAAGATTCCGATGACTATGGCTGTGATTTGAGTCGTGTATTGAGTAATGAATGGCAAATAATCAGCGGCAAGTGAGCCAAGTGGCGTCATGACTGAAAAAGTGATCATGAAGAAAAAGATGGCCGTTTTATTGAGATTTCCGTTAATGAAAAAGGTGGTCAAAATAATGGCGATTGGTAGGTGATGTATGGCTATTCCTAATGCTAAATCGTGGTGATGGCTTACTGGAAAGCCTTCGAGAAAAGCATGAATGCACAAACTGATGAATAGCAACCACGGAATTTGGCTCATGCTGGCTTTGCCATGTACGTGTCCGTGCTCTGCGCCTTTGGAGAAGAATTCTAAAATAATTTGGAACAATATCCCTAACATGATAAACAAACCGATATTGCTTATGCTACTTTCGTAAATTTCAGGCAACAAGTGCATGACTGTAAGCGACAACAAAAACGACCCGCTAAAGGCGAGTAGTAATTTTAAGTTGGTTTTGTTTTTTGGTTTAAGAGCGAGTGCTATGAGGTAACCAATTAAAACAGAAAGTAAGGGCAATAGGTAATTCATGGTACGTAGTTAACGAATAAATTGTTGTATTGTGCTGCAAAAGTGAGTTGAAAATGCAGTTGGGTACAAAAACAATTGTTTCCTATTTAAAAATCATAATCAATCGTTCGCTCTCTGTTTTATGGAATTTTTTTAATTTATAATCGCCAAAAAGGTCTAAGAGATAAATTCCGGCCTCTTCCATAAGGGTTTCAAAGTCGGTTAGGGTGAGTGCTTTTACTTTTTCGGTAAAATGGTAGTCTTGCCCTTGGTCTTGAAATTGAATTTCTTTGTAAATATGTCCGTCTTTCAAGTAACGGGTGATGTGAAAATCGATTCCGTCAACAGTTTTTGTTTCTGCGGGTACCAATGTGTTCAGTACCTGATTGACGTTCATGAAATCAATCACTGCAAAGCCGTACTCAGATAAACTTTCTTTGATGGCTTTTAGGGTAGTTAAATTGTCTTCGTCATTTTCAAAATACCCAAAACTGGTAAAAAGATTAAAGATAGCGTCGAATTTTTCTTCGAAAGGAACACGCATGTCGTGTACTTTGAAGTGCAGATGGTTGTTCTCGTTTTTCTTGGCTGTTTCAATGCTGTTGGTAGATAAATCGGCACCCAAAACATCAAATCCTAATTGATTCAAGTAAATAGAATGACGGCCTTTGCCGCAAGCTAAATCCAATACTTTGGCTTTTTCGGGTAAGTTAAGGTAGTGTGTTAAATTATCCATGAAAAGCTGTGCTTCTCGGTAATTACGGTCTTTGTAAAGGATGTGGTAATAAGGAGTGTCAAACCAGGAAGTGTACCAATTGGCTTTAGAAAGTTCTTGGTTTTCTTGAGACGTATTTTGATCTGCAGACATTTATTCTTTTTCAATTAATTCGATTGATGCAAATTTAGTGTATTTTTGCAACGAATACTTGATTTTACGATGGAAAATAATTTTAAAATGATTGCCAAAACCTTTTTTGGTTTTGAAGAAATATTAGCAAAAGAATTGCAAATGCTTGGCGCACAAAACGTGGAGCAAGGTGTAAGAATGGTTAGTTTTAAAGGGGATAAAGGTTTTATGTACAAAGCGAATTTGTCTTTGCGTACGGCTTTGAAAATTTTAAAACCTATATATTTCTTTAAAGCCAATAATGAGCAAGGTTTGTATCGTGGGATTGCGAGCATGAATTGGTCAAAATTATTGCAAGCCAATCAAACTTTTGTGATTGATACAACGGTGCATTCTACCTATTTTAATCACTCGGAGTTTGTTTCTCAAAAATGTAAAGATGCTATTGTAGATCAGTTTAGAGAACGTACAGGACAACGCCCAAGTATTGACAAAGTTCATCCTGATTTACGCATCAACATTCATATTGACAAAGATCAAGTTTCGGTGGCATTAGATACTTCTGGAAATGCGTTGAACCAACGTGGTTATAGAACGGCTACCAATATAGCACCTATTAATGAAGTGTTGGCAGCGGGTATTTTATTGCTTTCTGGTTGGGATGGGCAATCGGATTTTTTAGATCCAATGTGTGGGTCAGGGACTTTCTTGGCCGAAGCAGCAATGATTGCTTGTAATATTCCGGCGAATATCAACAGAAAACAATTTGCATTTGAAAAATGGAACGACTGGGATAATGACCTATTTGATGCCATAACGGATAGTTTGCTTAAGCGTGTGCGTGAGTTTCATTATACCATCAAAGGCTATGACAAAGCGCCAAGTGCGGTTTTAAAAGCAAAAGAAAACATCAAGAATGCTAATCTTGAGGATTATATATCTATAAGCGAAGCTAACTTTTTTGATTCGGAAAAAACCTCTGAGGGCAAATTACATATCGTATTCAATCCGCCGTATGATGAGCGTTTGGATATTCACATGGAAGCATTTTACAAAAATATAGGAGATACGCTAAAGAAGAATTATCCGGGGACCAATGCTTGGATGATTACAGCAAATCTAGAAGCCTTAAAGTTTGTGGGATTGAAACCTTCTCGTAAAATTAAATTATTTAACGCTGGTTTAGAAGCTCGCTTGGCTAAATACGAAATGTACGAAGGTAGTAAGAGAACGAAATTTGCAGCAGTTGGTAAAACTGACGGTGAGCAAGCAGCAGAAGAAGCTTAATTTTATAAGTTGATTTATATTTTCAAAAAAATAAAGAAATGACAAAAAAACAAGTACAAGCATTTGTTTATCAATTGGCTAGTTTTGCGGTTTTATTTATCGCAGCGCGTTACGCCATTGCAGAATACACCAATTTAACAGGGATTTGGATCCCGCTAACTGCATTTGTAATAGGAACATTAATCGCGCCTAAATTTCAAGCCGTTAAAACCAAAGATGGCGAGAAGCTGTATATGAAATGGCTTTTTGTAAAAGGATTTAAAGAAATAGGATCGTAGTTGAAACTGCATCAAAAAAATAACCGCCAATTGGCGGTTATTTTTTTATGACTACTTTTGGTGCTACCTTCTTTTTGAAAATAGGAACAAAATACGTCACGGTATAATTAAATCCAACTCCAAAATTACCATCGTAAGTTCGGTTGAATCCCGGAATGTACAAGTTTGAAAAATTATCAGGTTCTTTATTAGTAACCAATCGGTTTAAACGAAGGCTGAATCCCATAAAAACATTATCAAAAACTTTCGCTTTTATTCCTGCCACTACTTCAATCCAACTTGCTGACAATCCTTCAAATTTTCGTCCAGAAGCTATAGTTGGTGTTTCTTGAAAATACGGATTGGCATTGTAAATTCGATACGTATTCAATTGCTGATTGAAAGTACTAAAGCCGTAGCGTAAACCAATCGAAATGATGTTTTCCATATCCAGCCAATTTTCGTAGCCGTTGTAATCAAAACCTACTTTCAAGTATGAACCTTTTGTGGTAAAGTTTACACGATCGTCATCAGTGGTTTTGTTTTCGTTACCTAACTCTGCGGCTAAAAAATATTTTTTAGTCAAGCGGTAATCTCCAACAAGTTCTAATCCTTTGTAATCGCGGTCATATAAACCTCTTGTAATTTTGTACAAATCAAGACCTACTCGTATTCCATAACGATCTGTTTTGGGAGGCACCACAGTAGCTTTTTTTACTGTATCATTGATAATTGTATTGCTCAGCGGTTTTTGATTACTAACTGCAGGTGCAGCAGTATTTGCTTTTGGTGCTTTCGGAATTTCTCCTTTGGTTGTTGTTTCTTGTGCAGTAGTGATCGCTATCGAAAAGAAAAGCAAACTGCTAAAAAAAGATTTTAAGGTGTGTTTCATTTTCGTTAGTTATACTGTTTTTTTCAACTGAAATAAATCGGATCCATCTTTGGTTAGCCGCAATAGGGTCTGTATGCGTAAAAGGCTTGGTTGGGTCTAATGTAAAGATACTTTTGTAGCCGCACGCCCTTGATACAAATAACTCCTGTGTGCTGTAGTCAAAACGGATGATATCTTCATCAATTAAAGCAGGATTTGAATTTCCGGAGTTGAGTGTAAGGCTGAATGTTGTGGTGGTACCGACAGTTCGCAAGGGCAAAGCAATTTTGCTTCCGCTAGTAGTAGGAGCACCACCAAACAATAGCGGTTCTGTCATTCCTTGGCCAATGACTCTCAAGTTGGATACGTTTTTAAGCACCGAAGGATTATCGAAATCATAGAACTCGATAATGAGTCGGGGAGTGGTTGGTGTATTCGCATCGCAAATATCATCCTTTTCACAAGATGAGAAAGCACATGCCAAGAGCATGATGAACACTACTATTTTTTTCATTTGCATATTTTTGTACTTGATGGCAAACATTTTTAAAGCAAAATTATTGTTTTTACACAGCTAATTTTGACAAAAGGTTGTGACTATCGCGTTTATCTTAGCTCTAAAAGAACAACATTCTCAACGTGATGCGTTTGTGGAAACATATCTACAGGACGCACACGAGTTACTTTGTATTTTTCATCCATCAAAGCCAAATCACGAGCTTGTGTAGCCGAATTACAACTTACGTAAACAACTTTTTGAGGCGCAATTTTCATGATTTGCTCTATAACATCTTTGTGCATTCCGTCACGTGGTGGATCAGTGATAATAACATCAGGTTGTCCGTGTTGCGCAATGAAAGCGTCATTAAAAACCACTTTCATATCTCCAACAAAAAACTCACAATTGGTTATCTCGTTTCTTACGGCATTTGCTTTGGCGTCTTTAATCGCATCAGGAACACTCTCTACACCAATTACTTTTTTCGCTTTTTTAGACACGAATTGCGCAATAGTTCCAGTTCCAGTGTATAAATCATATACTACTTCGTTGCCAGTAAGTCCTGCAAAATCGCGCGTAATTTTGTATAATTCGTAAGCTTGATCAGAGTTGGTTTGGTAAAAAGACTTGGCATTAATGCTGAATTTTAAACCTTCCATTTCTTCAAGGATGTAATCTCTTCCTTTGTACAATTCGATGGTTGTATCGTATAAAGTATCGTTCGCCTTGTTGTTGATTACGAACTGTAAAGAAGTAATTTGCGGAAATTTAGCGTATAAATGATCAAGCAATAATTCTCTTTGTTCTTTGTTATCTTCAAAAAACTGAATCAACACCATGATTTCTCCGGTAGAAGCTGTACGCAACATTAAAGTTCTTAGCAATCCAGCGTGCTCTCTCGGGTTGAAAAATGTCAATCCGTTTGCATTAGCAAAGTCACGTACTTCGTTTCTAATCGCGTTTGATGGATCTTCTTGAAGGTGGCATTTGGTAATGTCTAAAATCTTATCCCACATTTTCGGGATATGAAAACCTAGGGCATTGCGGTTACCTAAATCGTCTGTACTGTCGATTTCGGCTTGAGTCAACCAGCGACTATTGGAGAAAGAAAACTCCATTTTGTTTCTGTAAAAAAACTTCTTCTCAGAACCAAGAATGTTTTCGAACTCTGGTAATTCAATTTTTCCGATACGTTGTAAATGGTTTTGAACCTCATTTTGTTTGTAAAATAATTGTTGGTTGTAGTTCATGTTTTGCCATTTGCATCCTCCGCAAACACCAAAATGCTCGCAAACAGGATCAACGCGATGTGTTGAATATTCATGAAAATGCACAGCTTTACCCTCGTAATACGCTTTACGCTTTTTAAAGGTTTGTACATCAACTACATCACCCGGAACTACATTCGGGATAAAAATTACTTTACCATCAGGAGCTTTTGCTACCGAAACGCCTTTTGCACCAGCATCAAGGACTTTTATTTGATGAAAGACAACTTTGTCTGTATTTTTCTTAGCCATGCTGCAAAAATAAGGGATTGAATGGTTTTTTGAATTTAAATTGTGAAATATTTTTAAGTCCTATTATTTTCAAGTAAAGGATGTCCTTGCTTAATGGAGTTTATAACTTTAATAAATTTGTTCGATTACTGTATAATTCCATAATTTTAATCAATTTGTGCTATTTTGTCTATTTCTAAAACCAAGTAAGTAATTTCATCGTACCTCATTTCAATTGCAATAAAAGCTTTAACTTTTTCTTATCATTTAAATAAGAAATAGCTTATTGATTTTAATTATTTTCGTTTAGCTTCCATTTTTACATTTAAAATTTATATAATGCAATTTTACAGTCAGTTATCAAAAATTTCTTTTCTTAGAAAAAGGTATGCCTTCAAATTTTTGTTTGTTGCTTTTGTTGGAATTCACTTGCCTTTAATTGGATTGGTGTTTTTTGTACTTTTTGGCAAAGAGCATTTTTCTGCAGAGTCTGCCATTTATTTCATTCTGGTGGTTACTTTACTTGCCACCTCAATTACTTTATGGGCGCTTAAATTATTAATTAAACCAATTGAATTGGCCTCTAAGGCTTTGAGTAAATATCGTAAAAAAAGAATTATCCCGCAGTTACCTACAAATTTTCAGGATGAGGCAGGGTTGCTTTTGGCAAATATACAAAGTGCTGTTATTGAAAATGAACGTTTTATTGATGACAAACAAGATTTAGTTTATCTTTTATCGCATGATCTTAGAGCTTTTGCTGCAAATGCAAAAACACTTGCAACTTTGATCGTTGACGAAAAAGGATCGGCAGAGGTGACTGAGTTTGCACATTTAATTGAGGATTCAATGACGCAGCAATTAGAGATGATTGGTTCTTTTATTAAACTAATTCATGCAGAAGAAGAGGCATCTAAAAAAAGTAAAAAATTAACCCCTGTTTCTATTGATTCTCTTGTTGCACAAATACAACTTGAAATGGAGGCTAAATTAAAATCTAAAAATATTAAATTTCAACAAAACATAAAATTGCTGTCAGTAAAACTAAAAATTGATGTTGATTTACTGACCAGAGTTTTAGTAAATGTCGTAGCTAATGCGCTCAAGTTTTCATTTGAAAATAGTCATATTGAGTTTTCTGTTTTTGAAAGAAACCAGAGAATTATTTTTGAAATAAAAGATTATGGAATTGGTTTTGATCCTGACAAAGTACCTGAGCTATTTCAAAAATTCACAAGTAGGAGCAGAACTGGTACCGCCGGAGAAAATTCAACCGGTATTGGGCTTTATCTTTGCAAGAAAATTGTAGAGAAGTTTGACGGAGAAATTTCTGCTGTAAGTGTTGGGGTAAATAAAGGAGCTACATTTACAATTAGCTTACCTAGTTTTGACTAAAATGTTTTTATTTGGAAAGTTTAAATTATCTGTTTTTGAGAGAGAAAAGCCTTGCTGATGCTCTTATTGTGCTCCAAAGTGGCTCATGATTTTAAACCTCACAATCTTTTGTTTGGGAAAATTTTATTTTCGTTATAATTACTATGTATTATCGTTTTTTACCTGAAGTACTTTTTAGTATTTGAAAGTATTGTGGACTCTGCATTCTTGGCTTGAGTTCCATTCAATGATTCTCTGCTGCGAAATTTTCTTTTTTTCAAGGTCAGGATTTGTTTTAAAAGCTATGACACTGATACCCACGAATACAAAATTATGGAAAGCATGCATCAAAAATCCAGTCCAAAAGCCGTGACGAACTCTTAAATATCCAATTACTAATCCTAATACTATTTGCGGTGCCACAATAATAGGCGAAAGTAAGAGGATTGCTGGTGTTATTTCAAAATTTACGAGATGAACAAGGCCAAATAGCAGTGCCGAAAAGTAGAAAATCTTCGGGTAAAACCGAGACCATTTGCTGTTCATAGCCAAATCGAATTGGGCTGCTTTTTCCCTATCATAAAAAAGGTAACTAAATCTGATGCTTGTTCCAACTAATAAATTCGTTTCATAGCGCAAATAAAGTCTAAAAATAAGTTCTTCAAATAAAGGGGCAATAATAATAACTAGAAAAAAAAGTGCTGTTGTTGGAACAGTTTTTAATAAGGTTTCGATGGAGTGATTATCGGTATTAATTAATTTAGCATTTTCTAGACCGCCAATAATTAAAATCAAAACGAGCATTACAGGTATTTCAAGTAAAAAAAACGAAAGAACAATTTTAAACTTTGATGCAATTGTTGTAGGCAAAGGAACCTCGTCTTTTGGGTTTTTTAAAAATGATAAAAATTGAAGTAGTTGCTTATTGATGAAATCTGACATTGACAAGGTTTTAATGATTCTTAAAAGTTTTGAAGTCGAACTGTTCCTTACAAAGTTAATTATTTTACTACAAAATCCGATTGAATGTTTGTTTTAGTTTACTAATTCTTTTTTTTGTATTTATAAACTTCTATGATGATTTGTTGAGCATCGCTACGTCAAATTTGTGTTAAAAAAAAGGTTCTAAACAGTTGATTCAAAGACTTCCGTCTATCTTTGATAAAACACATAAACTAAAAACAAACTATTATGAAAAGAAATGCAACCGCTGTTTGGAAAGGCACTTTAAAAGAAGGAGCAGGTCACTTGAGTACGCAAAGTACTGTTCTTCACGATACACAATATTCATTTAAATCAAGATTTGATGAAGGTGTAGGTACAAATCCTGAAGAATTGATTGCGGCAGCGCATTCGGGCTGTTTTACGATGCAATTAACCGCTTATATTTCAGAAGCAGGCTTTGCAATAGACCAAATAGAAACCAAGTGCGATATTGATTTTGTTGATGGAGCCATACAAACCTCTCATTTAACGGTAGAAGCAAAAGTACAGGATATCTCAGAAGATGCTTTTCAAGAATTAGTGACAAAGGCAGAAAAAAACTGTCCGATTTCAAAGTTACTAAACGCAACTATATCGAGCACCGCTACACTTATCAATTAGAACGATTTATTTTTAAAAAAAAAGGCTCAAAATCAGTATGAATTTGAGCCTTTTTTTATTGATTTTATTTCAAACTTCTTTGAATAGCTTTGGTTGCTAGCGGAGCCATAGCTTGGTATCCTATTTTATTGGGATGCACACCATCACCAGAATAAGCTGATTGAAGTCCGTTGCGATCGTCTTTCATTGCAGTAAAATAATCGATGAACTCAATTTCGTGCGCCAAGGCATAACTTTTAAGCATCGTATTAAGAGCAATAACTTTTTCAGCTGGATTTTGATTGGGTTTCCAAGGAAAATCGTAGGCAGGCAGTACACTGCATAATATCACTTTGATGTTATGACTTTTAGCGAGCTCCGCCATAGAAAAGATATTATCTGCAATCATTTCAATAGTTGACGGTCCCGTGTTGCCCGCAATATCATTGATTCCTGCTAAAATATGCACTACTTCAGGCTTCAATGCAATAACATCTGCTCTAAAACGTACCAACATCTGTGGCGTGGTTTGTCCGCTAATGCCTCTGTTGATATAGTTTTTTCCTGAAAAAAAATCAGAATCTGTTGCGCTCCAAAATTCGGTTATGGAGTCGCCCATAAAAACAATTCGTCGAGGGTTCTTGTTGGTAGTAACAAGTGCAGCATTTTGTGATTGGTATTTACTGAAATTTGGCCAATCCTGACCTTGAGCGGTAGTTGTCATGACAAGTAAAATAAAAATTGGAATAAATTTGCTCATTTTCATAAATATAAAGGTTTGCAAAGATTACTGTTTTAGATGGCCACTATTAATCAAACAGGTCAGATGATAGGTATCTGTCCCCGCGATCACAAATAATGGCTACAATCACTCCTGATTCGATTGATTCGGCTATTTTACAAGCGGCCGCTACAGAGCCACCACTACTCATGCCCGCAAAAATGCCTTCTTCACGTGCCAAACGTTTGGTCATAGCTCTTGCTTCCGCTTCGGTTACTTCAATTGTGACGTCTACTTTGCTCGCATCGAAAATTTTCGGCAAGTATTCTTGAGGCCATTTTCTAATACCTGGAATTTGAGATCCATCACTAGGTTGCGCACCCACAATTTGAATAGCTTGATTTTGCTCTTTTAAGAAAGTTGAGGTGCCAATTATTGTTCCCGTTGTTCCCATGGCCGACACAAAATGAGTTACAGTTCCTTCGGTATCGCGCCAAACTTCTGGTCCAGTGGTGTTGTAGTGTGCTTTCCAGTTGTCATCATTGGCAAATTGGTTCAGCATAACATAACCACCTTGAGCTACTTTTTGATCGGCGTAATCTCTTGATCCAATTATTCCCGTCTCGGCTGGTGTTAAGGTAACAGTCGCTCCATAAGCTCTCATGGTTAGAGTTCGTTCAATTGTTGAATCCTCTGGCAGTACCAATTCGATTTCAATATTAAAAAGTTGAGCAATCATGGCTAATGCAATTCCGGTGTTGCCACTGGTAGCTTCAATTAGTTTATCTCCTTTTTTGATGTCGCCACGATCCAGTGCCGCTTTAATCATATTATAGGCTGCTCGGTCTTTTACACTACCGCCAGGATTATTTCCTTCTAGCTTTAATAAAAGTTTGACGTTTTTATTTTTTACTAAGTGACTTGATTCGACTAATGGCGTGTTGCCAATTAATTGAAGTAAGGGGTATGCTTTCATTTGTTATAATTTGTAATGCACTTTTTATCTTTCATTTTAATCATAGTAATTGTAAAGTCATCTTCAGCTTTTGAGAGATGATTGAGACTATTTTATTTGGAAGATTTTCGACTTGCTTTTAATTTTAAAATTTAGATTGTCACGATCTTTTGCAAAGGTATTGAACAATTTTTACACGGCGGTGCGCTTGTGCAAAAAGCTGAAACACGAATTCAATTCAATTGGTTAAAAAAGTTCATTGTAATAAAAGCAGATAGTGAATTTGATTATCAATTACGCACAAGTTTTTCTCTAAAAAATAAATTTTAGAAATGTTTGTAATAGTAACCGACAATCATAATCGATGCGTTAATGACTGCTAAAACAACAATTGCTCTAGAGTAATTTCCTTTTTTATGAACAGCGTTCAGAAGTAGTGAAGCAATAAAAATTAAGCTTGTAAAAATGGCGGGATACATTTCAAAAGCGGCTTTAAATTCTCCTTGAAAAAGCAAGAATAAACTACGCTGAAAACCGCAACCCAAACACTCAATTCCAAAGAGCGTTTTGCTTAAACAAGGCAGCATGAATTTTTGTATTTCTTCGAGTTTCATATTTTACAATAGTACAAAAAAAAGAGAAACTTTTTTGAGATTAAAGGAGGCAATTTTAAATTCAGTACTTTTGGAAACTGATATTTTAAAGATGAAAAAAATAGTACTTCTGATAATGGTAGTTGCAATAGCAGTTGCTTTCAACGAACAGGTAAGCAAAGAAAAAAACGTGTACATAATGGTGGGAGCAATTCTAGTTTTTATGTTTGGCATGATGCGATTAAGCGCTAAAACACCGAGTAAAAATCAAGATAAAAAAGAAGAGCATGATAACTAAAGGCGATCGAGTAGAGGTATTAGATGATGCCATCAGCGGACGCGTGTTGAGCGTTCAAAATAACCAAGTTACGATAGAAACTGAGGACGGTTTTACGATGACATTTTTTGTCAATGAAGTTATTAAAGTAAACGATTCCAGTAATTTACTAAATGACATTAAAAGAATTAATGTAAGTGAGGTTGCAAAGGAGAAAGAAATTCCAAAACCCAGAAGTTTTGTAAAAGAAAAGAAATCGAAGCACGAAATTGCCGCTCCAGAATTTGATTTACATATCGAAAAGTTGGTCCCAAACAAGCGTGGTATGTCAAATTACGACATCTTGACTTTACAAACAGAAACGGCTAAACGACATATTGAATTTGCAATCAGAAATAGAATTCCGAGAATCATTTTTATACACGGAGTTGGTGAAGGGATCTTAAAATCGGAATTGGATTTTTTATTGGGTCGCTATGAAAATATCGATTTTAGAGACGCCAATTATCAAAAATATGGTTTAGGTGCAACCGAAGTTTTTATCAAACAAAGCGCAATGTAAGTGCTCTTTTTTCGCGTTTTTTTGAAAGCAAAAAAAAATCCCAAATCCTAGTTTTAGGGTATTAAATACCTACTAGAATTTGGGATTTTTTAGATCAAAAAAGCAGTGTTTTTTTAACCGATTTTCACTCTTAATTTGTGGTTAAAAGTTCGCCATAAATGTAATTGTCACCTAGTAAAAAATCATTATTTCCTTTCTTCATTTTTACCTTTTTTAGAACAATTGTATGCTTAAATCCGTTACCAAAAGAGGCTGTTGTAACTTCAATTATTCCGCTAGAATTGGCAACTCCAGCTACGCCCAACCACTCTTCATTCACTACAGGTGTAGCAGGATAAGTAGGGTTGCAAAAGTAGTCGTCAGTCAATAAACCTCCAAATAATCGGTAGGTAAGTTTGTTTGTTGTAGTACCAATTAGTGCTGTTCTTGGAGTATTTATAGGTGTCGGTGTATTGCTTATTAGGCTTGGGTCGATGTCTAAAATTAGCGCTTCAGCACTATTTCTGTCGTACAATTGTTTGGATGTAGGACATTGCTTTAAAACTTTGGTGAATGAAAATGGCAAAGGTGTTGCAGTGGTTTTATAGTTTCCAAAAGCAAATGTTTCATACACTTGCGTGCCATTTTCTTTATTAAAAGTAACGTTTTTAAAACTGATGTTGTGATTGTATCCAGTGATTCTAGTACTGTTATCAGTTGTGTTTGGTGGCTTGATTGCTGTAGTGTTAATCACAATTATTCCACCTTCTTTTGCGGTCCATTGGTTGCTTACAATTGGATTTGCTGGCGGTATCGTTTCGCAGAAAGTGGCTGATGTTACTGTTCCTTTGTAAGAGCGGTATAGGATACGATTGGTCGAACTGATAATGATTTCTTGACTACCTTCCTCAGTAGGAAAAGTAATTCCTGTAGCATCAATGATAAAAGCTTCGTTGTCTTTTATCTTGTAAATGATGTTGTTATTAGCACATTTTATAGGATCAACATTGTCAAAACTAAGGTCTTCTTGTACTAAATCTCCGTCATCACAGCTGGTAAACAGTAGTGCTAGTGTTACTAGGCTCAATATTTTTTTCATTTCTTTGGTCTATTTAGAACAAAAATATAATTTTTAATCTGTATCAAATCGATTCCGTTTTAAAATTCCCATTTTTAACAAGATATTGTGTTTAAGGAACCTCTTTTTTGCCTCAAAAGTTTGCTATCAGAAAGGAGTTCACTTACGGATTTAGCCAACATAAATCAGTATCTTTGCACTTATTTTATATCTTTCATGGCACGAAATAAGTATTATGCGGCGGCCTTTGCGGCTTTTTTTATTTGGGGATTTTTTAGTTTTGCTCTCAAACCGCTGCAAAATTATCCTTCACTCGATATTTTGTTTTACCGCGTTTTTTTTAGTGTTGCTACAATGATTTTGATTAACGTACTTTTTAGAAGAAAAGTAGTTACGCAAAATTGGCGTTATTTGCGTTCTTTGCCTATGGCGGAGCAGCGTAATGCTATTGTGATGACCTTGGGTGGAGCAGTATTTTTATCAAGTAATTGGTTCATTTATATTTTTGTAATGAACCATGTAAGCGTTAATGCTGCTTCATTAGCCTATCTAATTTGCCCTATTTTAACCACAGTCTTTGCCTATTTTTTGCTTAAGGAGCAGTTAAGTAAATGGCAGTGGTTTGCTGTTTTTGTAAGTTTTGTGAGTTGTATACTGTTGGGTTTTGGTCATTTTAGTGCTATTTTTTATAGTCTGTTAACGGCAGCCACTTATGCGTTTTACATTATCAGTCAACGAAAAAATACGGCAATTGATAAGTTTTTTGGACTTACGGTACAATTGAGTTTTACTGCGGTAATTTTAGCTCCTTTTTATCCTACATACAGTGGCGCTGTCCCAACCGAGCCATTGTTTTATGGGTGCATGGCGCTTATTGTTGTGTTTTTTACGGTAATTCCTTTGTTTTTAAATTTGTATGCACTGAAAGGAATAAGCTCTTCGGCGGTTGGAATTATGATATATATTAACCCAATCATAAATTTTTTACTAGCCATTTTTTATTACAAAGAACAAGTAAGCTTCGTACAACTATTCTCGTATTTCCTAATCTTAGTTTCGATTGTAATTTTTAATGAAAAGTTATTGTTTACTAAAAAGAAAGCCAGTTTGGTTTAACAAAAGTCATTTAATTGACCTAATTAGTATTAATCACCATGAATAAAGTATATCTCGATAATGCTGCTACAAGCGCCTTACGACCTGAAGTAATTCAAGAAATGACCCGTGTTTTAACGCAAGAATATGGCAATCCATCGTCTACCCATAGTTCTGGTAGATCTGCCAAAAACACTTTAGAATTAGCTCGAAAATCGATTGCTAAAAACCTAAATGCAACAGCGCAGGAGATTATTTTTACATCAGGTGGTACCGAAGGAAACAATTGGATTCTTCGTTCTGCGGTGCGTGATTTGAAAATAACCCGAATTATAACTAGCAAAATTGAACATCATGCGGTTTTGTATGCAGTTTTGGCATTGCAAAATGAATTTAAAATTCAGGTAGACTATGTGAATTTACAAGCTGATGGAACTGTAGATTTGACTCATTTAGTAGAATTGCTTGGTCAGGAACGCAAAACCCTTGTAAGTTTAATGCATGTGAATAATGAAATTGGTAGCGTACTTGATTTGCAACGTGTGGGTGTAATATGTCAAGAGCATTCAGCTTTGTTTCATACTGATGCAGTACAATCAGTGGGGAAATTAGCGCTTGATTTGAGTCAGTTACCCATTGATTTTTTAGTATCAAGTGCTCATAAGTTTCATGGACCGAAGGGTGTGGGTTTTGCTTTTATTCGTAAAAATTCGGGATTACAACCACTCTTTTTTGGAGGTGAACAAGAAAAAGGATTGCGTGCAGGAACCGAGGCTTTACATCAAATTGCTGGTATGGCGCATGCTTTGACGTTGAGTTATGATAGTTTAAGAGAGGATGAACAGTACATTAAATCGCTTAAATCCTATTTACTGAAATCACTTGAAGATTCGTTTCCGGGTGTTAGAGTAAATGGACCAGCAGAAGGTTTACATACGGTTGTAAATATCCTGCTGCCTTTTTCGGAAAGTAAAACGGCGATGATTTTATTTCATTTGGATATGAAAGGTATTGCTGTTTCGCGCGGGAGTGCTTGTCAATCGGGCAGTATAAAGCCTTCGCATGTGTTGGCCGAAATACTCTCTGGTGAGGATTTAAAAAAGCCAAGTTTACGTATCTCTCTTAGTCAATACAACACCAAAGAAGATATTGATCTATTTGTTCAAGCTTTACAAGCTATTTGATCAACTTTATTTTAGTTGTAAAACAAAAAAACTTTTTTCAATTGATACACTCGTGAAATCTTTTGAAAAAAGTTTTTTACCGAAAAAAGATAATAGTGTTAAATTACACGTTTTTTTTGCAGCAGCAATATTACGAAATAAGTTTTTGTAACTCTTCTATTGTAATAGGTTTCACAAGATAATTGCTTACGGCATCATAACTTTTTGCTTTTTCAATATCTGCAGGATCTATAGAGCTTGTCATAATGTAAATAGTTATGGGATTTGCGCTTGGGATTTTGATAAACTCGTCCAAGAAGGTCCATCCATCCCATATTGGCATGTTTAAATCTAATAAAATTAAATCAGGTAGCTTTTGGTTTGCAATAATTATAGATTTCAAATTATCGAAAGCTTCTTTTCCATTTCTGAAAATCATAAAACTTTCGCAAAAGTTTGCAATTTCCATGATGCGTTTTGTTCCAAAAACAAAAATAGGATCGTCATCAATAATACAGGCAATATCAATTTTAGCCATAATTAAAATATATTTTAAAGGTCGTCCCTTTGTTAAGTTCGCTTTCTATTTCTACTTTTCCTCCAAGGGCTTCAATTTGGTTTTTAGTAATAAATAGTCCAATTCCACGAGCATCTTCGTTGCCATGAAAAGTTTTATACATGCCAAATACCTTGTCTCCATTTTTCTTTAAATCGATCCCAATTCCATTATCAGCAATACACAATACAGCGTGATTTTTTTCACTTAGCAAATATAATTTTATTGTTGGTGGGTAAATCGTAGATCGGTATTTGATTGCATTTGATATAAAATTCAGTAAAATGCTATCTACATATGCTGGAATTCCTTTAATATTAATATCATCTTGAATCTCATTTTGGATTTCTACATGAGCGCTATTAATTAATGCTTGTAGATTTTGAATACTTGATGCTATTGAATTTTTAAGATTAATACTGATCAAATTATCGCTTAAAGTAGTATTCATGTGTACTACTTCATTCAAATGAGCAATAGTTTCTTTTAGATTTTTAGAAGCGGTATCGAGTAATTGTATAATGTCGTTTTCTGCTAAATATTTATTTTCGTAAAGCAATAAATCTAGCATCATGGCAATATTCCCAGAATGCGATCGCAAGTTGTGTGATACAATATGAGCGAAGTTTTTCAGCCTTTCGTTTTGATCTTTTGTTACCAATAATAATGATTGTATTTCCTCTTCGGCCTTTTTTTGCGATGTAATATCAATTATTTGGGATATAAAATACAAAGGTTTTTGATTCTCATCTCGAACTAATGAAGCAGCAAGAATTATATGTACAATGTCACCGTTTTTACAAATATATCTTTTTTCGATATGATAAAAATTAATATCACCGGCTATAAGTTCGTTAAGTAGTTTTAAATCAGCATCTAGGTCTTCAGGATGTGTAATGTCTTGAAAAGTAATTTGCATGAGCTCTTGCTCTGTATAACCTACAATTTTGCATAGGCTTTGATTGACTTTCATCCATTGTCCTGACTCATTGAGTAAAGCCATTCCGATAGCGGCATTTTCAAAATTTCCCCTGAAAGCTTCTTCACTAATTCTAAAGGCTTCTTCTGTTTTTTTTCTATCTGTGATGTCTAGGGTATACACGATTAGGCCACCAACATTTGATTTGTCTATATACCAAGGTTTTATTTCCCATTGTAACCATTGTACAGCGCCATCTGCTAGAAAAAATTTCTCTTCGTCATTCTTTTTTACAACTCCAGTTAAACATTCGTCATGAATTTTTTTCCATTTTTCTTCAGATCCGGGAAATAATTCGTAGATAGATTTTCCTTCAGCATAAACACTTTTAATGTTATAATCTAATTGCCATTTTTCGGAACAAGCAATATAACGCATGTTGTTATCAAACATGGCTATTGCGTTAGGGTTTTGTATTATGAATTGTTTATTTAGCTCAAATTTGTTTTTGCTTTCAGTTATATCGGTATGGGTTCCATACATCAATAATGGCTGTCCGTCAACGGCCCAACTAATGACCCTTCCCTGATCAAGAATCCAGATCCATTCACCGTTTTTGTGGCGCAATCGACATTCACAGCTATAAAATTCTATTTTTTTTGTAAAGCAATCTTGAAGTTTTTCCTCTGATTCTTTTAAGTCGTCAGGATGCACGAGGTTTATCCACGTTTGAAGACTGATCGGTTCTAATTCCTCAATTGTGTAACCAATCATCCCAGCCCATCGTTTGTTAAATGTAAGGCCTCCAGTACTTATATCCCATTCCCATGTACCTAGATTAGTGCCTTCGAGTACGGTTTGTAATTTTTCCTTTTCTTTGATTAGGGCAAGTTTAGCCACTTTTTCAGCTGTGATATCCTGAAAAGTTCCGTAGACTTTTACGCATTTTCCATCAACAAATATTGCTTGACCTATTGAACGCACCCATTTTGTATTGTTGTTTACTGTAACAATTTGCAAACGGACGTCATAAGGCGTCCCGTTTGTAGCACACTCAGTAAATTTTGAGATGATTTCATCGCGGTTTTCTCCTGTTTTGAAGAAATTAATTGCAGTTTCAAGTACTGGTTCGTAATCCTGTGGAGTTTCGTGAATTATTTTGGTAATTCTACTCCAATGTAATTTTTGCGCTACTAAATCTACTTCCCAGTATCCTATTAAAGCAGCTTCATTACATTTTTCTAAAAGTTCTTCTTGGTATTTTAAGTCGGTAATATCAATGTGGGCTCCCAACATACGTATTGGCTTCCCATTTTCATCTCGAATGGCTTTTCCACTACATTTTATCCATTTGGTAGTACCGTTTTTATGCTTGTATCTACATACCTGGTCGTAGGGATGATTTGGATCTTGTAAATGTTTAGTCACGTTATTCGTAGCTACGGCTAAATCTTCTGGGAAAATAATGTTTTGCCAAGCACTTGATTTGTGCGGCATTTCATCTGGATTGTAACCTAAAGTGGTCCAAAATTTAGGATTCATCCATTCTTCTTCGGGGTTTTCTAAATCCCAATACCACAACCCATCTAGTGCGGATTGTTGAATAAAATCAAAAATGGAATTATCATTTGAGATTAATTCATAAAGTTCCTTTTTTAAGTAGCTCATTCAGAAGAAACATATAATTAGTATTCAAATGTAATTTTATTTTTTGTAAACTACTAGTTTTGCTAGGTATTATTTGGTAAATAAATAACGACTAAATTTTAAATTAAAGCCTTGTTTTTTACGTTAATTACAATTTTAGAGTCTTTTCTCCACCTGAAAAACTTTATTTTAACGTTATGAATTACATCAAAAATAGCATCCGCAAAATAAATAAGGTCATCAATTTCTCCGTTTTTTATTTATTCCGTTTTGTAAATATGAATCGATTGGCCAACAAGTTTCCACTTTTTCTTTATTTTTTCGAGTAAACGTATTTCATATGAGTATGTTTTTTTACCATCAATCCCAATCGAAATTTCATCATGACTCACCCAAGCTGTTTGTTTTTGGATGTTCATTTTGTAATTACTATTAACTGCTGAACCGCCGTTGCCCATTTTTTGAGGATCTGTAGCTGTCATTGCCGAAGGTGGCACGTCATATGTTTGTCCATCAGCTGTTGATACTAAAATGCGACTGTAGGGTTGAATGTACCAACATTCAGCATGACCTTTTGCATCTTGCAAACGCCAAGTTGATGACTCCTTTTCTAGGAGTTTTTTAATTTGTTCTTGATCTTTTTCTTTTTGCGCAAAAACAATGAAGGCATTTAAAAGCGCTAGTGTGATGAATAACTTGAATTTCATAATGCACTGATTTTTATATTTTTAAAATCTAAGATATAAAAAACATAATAATATTGGATATAAAGTCCTCTTGGTTTGCTCAAGCTGATTGTATAATAGCACTGATTTACTATGGAAATTAAATTCAAATTTTATTCATTTATAAATATAAAAAAAGCCGCTGTAAAGTTACAGCGGCTTACAAATGTATGTAGAGAGCGTTATTTTGGCATTACTACGCTGTCAATCGCGTGAATTACTCCATTTGAAGCAGCTACATCAGCTAAAACTACTGTTGAAGTAGCTCCGTTTGCATCAGTTAAAATTACTTTACCGTCTTTTAAGCTAAGAACGATATTTCCTCCTTGTACAGTAGTCACAGTAAATTTACCGTTTCCTTTGGTAATGGCTTCTGTTACAGCCGCAGCATCAAATTTTCCTGCTACTACATGATACGTTAAAACCGCTTTTAATTTGTCTAAACTTTCAGGCTTCAATAATGTATCTACTGTTCCTGCTGGTAACTTATCAAAAGCTGCATTGTTTGGTGCGAACACAGTAAATGGCCCTTCACCGCTTAAAGTTTCTACTAATCCAGCCGCTTTAACAGCAGTTACTAAAGTAGAGAAGTCTGCGTTTTCAGCTGCTACTCCTACAATGTTTGGCGTTTCAGTTACTACAGTACTATCTACTGCAACTGCAGTTGAATCCAAAGTTTCTGTTGCTTCAGCTGTTTTCTTATCTCCGCAAGATGCGGTCAGCGCTCCAACCACCATTAATGCACTAATTGTTTTTACTAATTTCATAAGGTTTATTTTAGATTGTTAAATTAAGATGTTCAAATGTAGTTATTTAATTCTCTTGTCTAACATATTTAACAAAATATTAAACAAAATATAATATTGCGAATGACCACCTTACATTATACTGAGTTGCCGTTATGGAAAAAGAATTTTTTTTGCTATCAATTGGCTTTTCGCTCTAAATAATACAAAATACAGCCATCTGAAAAATTCGTTAAGTTGATTTTGTTACCAGATACTGTGATCTCAAACATATATCTAACACCATCTATTGAAAGGACTTTTCCTTTTGGTTCTTGTAAATCGGGATTAAAGTAATTTTCGAGCAATAATGAGTAATTGTAGTTCCCCAAAGCATGAAGAGGCGTATCTTTTTTAATTAAAACTGTAGCTCCGTCAAAAGTAAATTCGGTATTACTGCGATCAAGTACAACTGTCGCATTATTTTTTTGTTGTATGACTTGCTTTAAAACCCACGTTCCTTTTATTTGTTTTTCGGGATTTTGAAAATCATCATCAGGATTACAGGAAATAATAGTGAAAATGAAAATACCTAGTAACGATAAAATTTTTTTAATAGTATCTTTAAGTAATTGATTTAGAAAGCAATTTATGAATAAAATTTTGAAGTTACTTTACTTTTTATAAAAAAAAACCGACTTAAAATTTATAAGTCGGTTGTTGTAAAAATTAGACAAATAATCCTTCGATGCTCAAATAATGTTCTCCTGTGTCGTAACAAAAAGTGAGGACGGTAGCATTTTCTGGAATTTCATTTAATTTTTGTGCAACTGCTGCAAGCGATGCGCCTGAAGAAATACCTATAAACATACCTTCTTCTTTTGCAGCGCGTTGTGCGTAGGTGAAAGCTTCGTCTTTGCTAACTTGAATACTTCCATCGAGCAAATTGGCATGCAGATTTGTTGGAATAAAACCAGCTCCAATTCCTTGAATGGGGTGTGGGGCAGGAGCTCCGCCGCTTATAACCGGAGATGCTTCGGGTTCGACAGCGAATACTTTTAAGTTCGGGAATTTTTGTTTTAAAATATCTGCACAACCTGTAATATGTCCGCCTGTGCCTACGCCAGTAATCAAATAATCGATTCCGTCTGGAAAAGCAGCAATGATTTCTTGAGCGGTCGTTTGTTGGTGAATTGCAATGTTAGCAGGATTCTCAAATTGAAGAGGAGACCAGGCATTTGGTAATTCTGCGACTAATTCTTGTGCTTTTTCGATAGCGCCTTTCATACCTTTTTCGCGAGGTGTAAGTACAAATTCAGCACCGTACAAACTCATTAAACGGCGTCTTTCAATCGACATTGATTCGGGCATTACCAAAATCAATTTGTATCCTTTTACTGCTGCTACCATCGCAAGTCCAATTCCGGTATTTCCAGAAGTGGCTTCAATGATTACGCCTCCAGCACTAAGTTTTCCATTTGCTTCGGCATCTTCAATCATAGCCAATGCAATACGATCTTTGATGCTTGCACCCGGATTGGCACGTTCTAATTTGATGTACACGTTGTGTTTTTCGCCAAACAAGCGATTGATTTTTACATGTGGCGTATTGCCAATGGTTTCTAGTATGTTGTTGTATTTTGTCATTTCTTTAAATAGTAAAAAAGTTAATATCCTTGGTTTCCTGTTGATTTAAAACAGTGTTTTTATTGGATTGCATTACAAACGAGTATGGATTAACGCTTTTTGTTATGAAAGTATTTCCACCAATAATACTATGATTGCCAATAATAGTGCTGCCACCTAAAATAGTTGCATTCGCATAAATAATTACATGATCTTCAACCGTTGGGTGGCGTTTTTTTTCTTGCATGCTTTTTTCTACTTGTAAAGCACCAAGTGTAACTCCTTGATAAACGCTGACGTGTTTGCCTATAACGGTAGTCTCACCAATTACGATACCTGTACCATGATCAATCATGAATGGTACGCCAATAGTAGCATTTGGATGAATATCGACACCCGTTTTACTGTGTGCATATTCTGTAATTATACGTGGTAGTAGGCAAGGAGTTCTTTTTGCAATGGCATTGGCAATTCGGTACACTTCAATAGCAAAAAATCCAGGATAGGAATTGATGATTTCTTGAATGCAATCTGCAGCAGGGTCAGTATCCAGAATAGCTTGTGCATCAGCCTGCATGTTTGCGTAAAGTTCCGGTAAACTATTGTAAAACGCCTCAGCATCATCTAAGATGGTGTTCGTAGGTTTGTCTTTTACAATTTCAGATAAAATACTAATAAAATCGGCCTTGTTTTGATTTAGTAATACTTCTATCTGCAGCGTTTCCAAAGCCTTTTCAGGAAATAATATTTTGAATAAATCATCAATCCATTTAATGATTTTTGTCGAATCGATTGCTCGTACCCAATTGTTGTTCTGGTTTTCGCTTAAAAGTGTAGAAAATCGTTTGTTTTTTGGAGTCATTGCTGTAAAATAAGTTCAATAAAAAAGTGGTTCAAACCACCATTTACAAAGATAAAGTAGATTTGATTAGAATGTAGGTTACATTTTGTAAATAATTGTTAATGTGCAAAAATTAAACAAATGCATCACATCGTGTTGTTTTGCATAAAAAAAATCCGATTAGCATTTTGAGCCAATCGGATTTTTTTGTTCTAAAAAGTGTAGTCTTACAAGTGAATCACTTCTCCGTAAGCATCAGCCACGGCTTCCATTACTGCCTCACTCATTGTAGGGTGTGGGTGAATGGCTTTTAAAATTTCGTGTCCTGTAGTTTCTAGTTTACGAGCTACAACTGCCTCAGCAATCATATCTGTAACACCAGCGCCAATCATGTGGCAACCTAACCATTCGCCGTATTTTGCATCAAAAATTACTTTTACAAAACCATCAGGTGTTCCAGCTGCTTTTGCTTTTCCAGAAGCTGAGAATGGGAATTTACCAATTTTTAATTCGTATCCTTTTTCTTTAGCTTGTTTTTCAGTTAATCCAACTGATGCAATTTCAGGAGTAGCATATGTACAACCTGGAACATTTCCGTAATCAATTGGTTCTACATGAAGACCTGCAATTTTTTCAACACAGTTAATTCCTTCGGCAGAAGCAACGTGCGCTAATGCTTGCCCCGGAGTAACATCGCCAATAGCGTAGTAACCTGGAATGTTGGTTGCATTGAATGCGTTTACTAGAATTTTATCTTTATCAGTAGCGATACCTACTTCTTCTAATCCGATGTTTTCAATGTTGGTTTTGATTCCAACCGCTGAAAGTAAAATATCAGCTTCAAGAACTTCTTCTCCTTTAGCAGTTTTTACAAATGCTTTAACGCCTGCGCCAGTGGTATCAATACGCTCAACAGAAGAGTTGGTCATGATTTTTACTCCTGCTTTTTTCATAGAACGTTCCATTTGTTTAGAAATGTCTTCGTCTTCAACAGGAACAATGTTTGGCATGAATTCTACAATAGTAACTTCTGTTCCCATCGCGTTGTAGAAATGAGCGAACTCAACTCCAATTGCTCCAGAACCTACAATAATGATAGATTTTGGTTGCGTTGGCAAAGTCATCGCTTGTCTGTAACCAATTACTTTTACACCATCTTGTGGTAAGTTTGGCAACTCACGAGAGCGAGCTCCGGTAGCAATAATAATGTGATCAGCGCTGTATTCAGTAACTTTATTGTCTTTGTCAGTAACATCAACTTTTTTTCCTGGTTTTAGTTTTCCAAAACCATCAATCACGTCAATTTTATTTTTTTTCATTAAAAATTGAACTCCTTTGCTCATGCCGTCAGCAACAGAACGGCTGCGTTGTACCACAGCAGGGAAATCTTTATCAAATGAAGAAACAGTTAATCCGTAATCCGAAGCATGTTTTAAATAATCAAAAACTTGAGCTGATTTTAGCAATGCTTTTGTTGGGATACATCCCCAGTTCAAGCATACACCACCTAAGTTTTCTTTTTCAATAACCGCTACTTTAAAGCCTAATTGCGATGCTCTAATAGCTGTAACGTACCCACCAGGACCACTTCCTAAAACTATAATATCGTATTTCATTGTAAAGTTTTTTTGTTTTTTTAATTGTTGAAAATCTAGCACCTCTACCACTGCAATTTACAAGTGGTTCAAAACACTTTTCGGGTAGCAAAATTAAGGATTTTTTTTAAAAAAAATTAACCGTTTTACAAGTTTATTAGCTTTGTTGATAGCCATAATGGAATCATTTCATTTTTAAATAGGCTTCAACATAATTTGTGGTCGAAAAATATTCGTCCTTTATCTTTTTTAAATGTTTGATTACAATTGCTTGTTCGGGATGAGTAGGGTCGAGGCAGTCTTTGATTTCACCATCACGAACTGAAATTACAATATACCAATACCCATTTCTAGAAGTATAATTGTCCTCAAAAATTGGGTCATTTCCTTTAGTTTGTAAACCAGCATCTACTGCAATTGGGAGTAAATTCAGCGTTTTGCTGACTCTTTCTCTTTCAAAAAAAGACATATAAAAAGTCTTCTTGTCAACAACAATAGGAACATTTGAATCAACATTGCTATGTTTTAAATTGTATTTTGTATTGATAAAATTATAAAATTCATCAGCTTTTTTTTTGTCTTCAAATACAAAACCGTAGCAATTGGGCAGGTCTTTTTTGAATTTTTTGGCTTGAACAATTTTGTCGCCCTTAATATTTGGTGCAATTCGCAAAGGGATACACGAATGGAATAGTAGAATCAAGAAACAAAGTCCAATTTTTTTCACTTGCTTATGGTGTTGAGTAGAATACTAACTTCAAGTAAATGTAAGGATTTTATTTGTATTCAGAAACAAATTGCGATTCGTATAAGTTTTTATAATATCCACTTTCGCGATTAATTAATTCTTGATGTGTTCCTTGCTCCACGATTAATCCTTTATCCATAACTACAATTTTATCAGCATTGACAATCGTTGCTAGTCGGTGCGCAATAACAATAGAGGTACGACCTTTTGTAATAGTTTCGGTAGCACGCTGAATCAATTCTTCAGAGTAAGTATCAATAGAAGATGTGGCTTCGTCCAGAATTAAAATACTTGGATTACTTACATAAGCTCTCAAGAACGCAATTAATTGGCGTTGACCTGATGAAAGCATTACTCCGCGTTCCTTAACATCAAAATCATAATTATCAGGCAAACTCATTATAAAGTCATGAACTCCAATTTTTTTGGCGGCAGCCAATACTTGTTGGCGATCAATTTCTGGATTATGTAAGGTAATATTATTAAAGATAGTATCTGCAAAAAGGAAAACATCCTGCAAAACAACCGCAATTTGCTTGCGTAACGAGCCTAAGGTATAGTTCTCTATGTTTTGATTGTCAATATAAATCGAGCCGCTGTTGATTTCATAAAAGCGATTCAACAAGTTGATTATGGTTGATTTTCCTGCTCCGGTTGATCCAACAATGGCAACTGTTTGGCCGGCTTGCACTTCAAGATCAATGCCTTTGATGACTTCTTCTTCCGGAATGTACCCAAAACGAACTTTGTTAAAAGTTATGGCACCATTAAAAGTAGGTGCTTCAATAACACCAGTATCTTGTATTTGATCTTGGGTGTCTAAAATGTCAAAAACACGGTTGGCTGCAATCATTCCCAATTGCATTTCGTTGAATTTATCAGCAATTTGACGCAACGGATTAAATAACATACCAATAAACATCGTGTACGAGAATAAATCACCAAAAGTGGTAAAGTTATCTCCGTTTAAAATTTTGATTCCGCCGTAAAGCACAATAAAACCAAGTGTCAATGACGAGATGATATCAGCAATAGGAAAGAAGATGGAGTTGTATAAAATGGTTTTTATCCACGCTTTTTTGTGTTTGTCATTGATTTCTTTGAACTTTTCGGATTCAATATTTTCTCTATTAAAGAGTTGAACAATCTTCATTCCGGTAACACGTTCTTGCACAAAGGAATTCATATTGGCAATTTGAGTACGCACTTCTTCAAAGGCAACTTGCATTTTTTTCTGAAAAATACGAGTGAAAAACACCAAAATAGGCATGGCTACAATAACAATCCAAGTCAAAGTCCAGTTCATATAAAACATAAAACCTAGCACAACTACCATTTTCATCAAGTCGCTAATAATCATAAATAGACCTTGACTAAAAATTCGTGCAATAGACTCAATATCAGATACACTTCGCGTTACCAACTGCCCAACAGGAACGTGGTCAAAGTATTTCATTCTGAAACTTAAAATGTGTTGAAACAATTTGGTTCGAATGTCTTTTACAATATCTTGCCCGAGCCAGTTGGCCCAAAATACAAAGTAAAATTGCGAAAAGACTTCTAATAACAATACAATTCCCATCAAGGTTACGTACAACAGCAATCCTTTTTGATCTTCGGTTGCAATGTATGCATCAACGGTTTGCTTGAGCAAATACGGCCGTAATGCTGCAAAAATAGAGAGTGAAATGGCAAATATTATAACGCCATTAAAACGCCATTTGTATGGTTTTGTGAATTTTAAAATGCGACTAAACAGTCGGGTATCAAATGCTTTTGCTTTCATATTTTTTTGGAGCTATTTACTTCGTCGATTCGCTTTGCTCGTGTCTGCTATTAGATATAAATATAATTTACTGAGCTTCTACTAAAATTAAAGTCTAGGAATTTAATCAAGGCTATTCAGTGATGTAATCGTATTCTATTTGGGTTAAAAACAACCCGTGTGCCGGCACCGAAAATCCAGCTTTATCGCGGTTTTTACTTTCGATTATTGCTGAAAAATCAGTAAGTGTAATCTTGTGTAAACCTACATTAACTAATGTTCCAACTATCGCGCGAACCATGTTGCGCAAAAATCGATTGGCCGAAATGGTAAAAACCAAATGACCATTGTTTGCTGTCCAATAGGCTTCAAAAACGGTACAATCAAATGTATTAACATCTGTATTTACTTTTGAAAAGCACTGAAAATTAGTATGAGCTAGCAGAATTTGCGCCGCTTGATTCATTAATTCTACATCAAGTGCTTGATGAAAATACCAACTTTGTTCTTGCAAAAAGGCATTTTTAAAGGTGTTAATGTGGTATTCGTAGGTACGTTTACTAGCATCAAACCGGCAATGAGCCTCATCATGAACTAACTGTACGGCATAAATGACAATGTCCTTTGGTAAATAGGAGTTCAGTTTGTGAACTAAAGTCGGCTCGTTTATTGGAGTATCAAAATCAAAATGGGCATACATTTGCGTGGCGTGAACACCAGTATCAGTGCGGCCTGCTCCCATAACGCTTATGGTTGTGTTTAATACTACCGAAAGTGCTTTGTTGAGCGTTTCTTGAACCGATGCGGCATTGGGCTGGATCTGCCAACCGTGATAATGCGTGCCATTGTAGGCGAATTTGATAAAATACCTCAATTCTTTTTTTTTGAAAGCACAAAGATACTTATTAATTTTTGTGCAAAGAAGTGGCAAATAGCCAAAGTTTGTTAAGATTAAATGAGGCGTTCTTATTGACTGAATAATGGCTATTTTTACCGAAAATTCTAGCCCAGATAGCAGCGGTATCTCCCGATTTTAAAAAACAAGGCTTTTTTGCCGTAGTTTTTTGATCGGGAATAAAGCGGATAGCTGGAAATAGCTCCTAAATAAAAAACTTTGAAAAAAATTCTTCTACTTTCGGATACGCACAGTCATGTTGATGATGTTATTTTAAAATATGTGGCACAAGCTGATGAAGTATGGCATGCTGGCGATATTGGCAATTTGGAAGTAACGGATGCAATTAGGGCGTTAAAACCCTTGCGGGGCGTTTATGGAAATATTGATGATGCTAAAGCGCGTTTGGAGTTTCCATTACACCAGCGTTTTTTGTGTGAGGATGTGGATGTTTGGATCACGCATATTGGCGGTTATCCGGGTAAATACAGCGCGGCAATTAAATCGGTTTTGGCAACCAATCCACCTAAGTTATTTATTTGCGGACATTCGCATATTTTGAAAGTGATGTTTGATAAGCAGTTTCAGGTATTGCATTTAAATCCAGGCGCTGCGGGTATAAGTGGTTTTCATCAAATGCGAACGATGCTACGTTTTGTAATTGACGGAGCAGCTATCAAGGATATGGAAATTATTGAGTTGGGTAAACGGGGTTAGTTTTCTTTTTTTGGTAAGCAATTGGAATTTGCAACTGAATACTTGAACCGTTGTTTAATTTTGAGTCGATAATTATAGAACCTTTCAAATTATTGATACGTGCTTTGATTTGGTTGATTCCAAAGCCTTCTAAAACTTGAAAGTTTTTTGAGTCGAAGCCTTTTCCGTTGTCTTTTAAGTTGATGTGCAGCGCTTGGTTGATTTCCTCAATTTCTAGTAGTGCTTGATTGGCTTCACTGTGTTTGATGATATTGTTTGTAAGTTCCATTACAATATAGTATATCTTTATTTCAAATTCTTCATGGTAGCGTCTGTCATGTGTTGTTGCCGAAGTGAATTTAAATTCTAGAAAAGGGCTTGAGTTTTTTTCGCACAAATCTTCTAGTGCGTCAAAAAGGCCAAAACGAGCGAGTAGGGACGGCATAAGTTCATGCGATAAATCGCGTACTTGGTCGTGTGCATTATCTAAGATTGCTTTAGTTTTTTTTATTTCTGGTGATGCAATAGGATTTTGTATTAAAAAAGCTTGCAACTGCATGCCCGCCGAAGATAGTAAAGCACTGATGTTGTCATGTAAAAAGGAGGCGATTTTTTTACGCTCCAATTCTTGCCCATTTATGGATGCGTTAATGATGTTTTCTTGTACCTTACTTTTTAAATCTTTGAGTTTGTTTTTGTGCTTAAGTTTTGAATTCTGCGCCCAAATATAAAAGAGTAGAGATAGGAGTAGAACAATTATGACAACCACTATGACTATTTTTTTATTTCGATCTTGCTCTTTTAATAGTTTATTCTTTTGATCTTCAAATTGGTTTTCAATTTTATCTATTTCTCTTTTGTATTCGTCAATTTGCAAATTGATACCAGCAACATTTGCCTTGTTTAATTTTTCTTCGTTGTTAAGTTCTTCTGTAATTTGGTTGTATCGTGCTAAGTTGAGATATGCATTTTTATAATCGCCAACTGATAGAAGGAATTTTGCGTACTCATTGTGAGAGTATGATAAATCTGATTTTTCGTTTCCTGCAGTACCCTCTTTGATTGCTTTTTGAAAAAATTGATCTGCTTTTTTATTGTTTTTAAGCGATGCTTGATACATACCATTTAGCATATTTAATGCTACCATAGTAGATTTGTCTCCGTGTTTTGGATGGTGTTTGTTGATGTAATCTAAATGAGGTGCGCCTTGGTTAAAATTACCTACATCAAAGTAAGCCCAAGTGATATTTAATTTTGTGAAAACAATCTGTGCTGAGTCTTTCAGTTTCTGGCTGTACGATAATGATTTTTTGTAGTGATAGATTCCTTTTTTGTATTCTTTTTTATCAAAACAATAAATGTTGGCAAGGTTGTTATGAATCCAGTTTTTTAAAACATCGTTGTTTGTTTTTTTTGCATAGGTAAGACCTTGGTTGTAATAATAAAAAGCTTTGTCAAACTCTGAAAGTTGATCAAAATTAGCAGCTATCGTATTGTAACAACTAGCTATTAAATTATCGTTTTTTAAAGCGATGGCTTGGCTCAATGCTAATCTGGATTGCACCAAAGATTGTTCAAAATCTCCTTTTTTCAACAGCTCATTGGCTTGTTTTGCAAGAACAGCTGTTTTGTTATTAAGAGTTGGGTTAGGATGTGCAAAAGTTGTATTTATACTACTGAGGTAAAATGTGATCAACAATACAAATTGAGGTAACAGCATGGTAAGTGGCTTTGTAGAGAAGAAATTAGGGAAAATGTGGGTATAGTTTTATTTAATTAGTTTTTTCTTTAATGCATATTTTACTAGACTTATAGAATTTTTCGCATCTAGTTTTTTCATTATGTTTTTACGATGTGTCTCGACTGTGTTGACGCTAATAAAAAGTTGTTCGCTAATTTCTTTTCCGCTAAATTCAAGAGCGATGAGTGTAATTATTTCTCGTTCTCGCTCGGTCAAATTGTCTTCATCTTTGGTTTCAAAGACTGCTGATTTAGTGAGATCTTTGGTGGCAGAGGTAAAAATCTTTTCGCGAACGGCCTTGCAAAAATATTCTTCTCCATCTAGTACGGCGCCAATTGCTTCAATGATATGTTCGCCAGCACATTTTTTGGTTAGAAAGCCTTTTGCTCCTAATTTCATTACTTCTTTAATTATTCGTAGGTCGTCATGGCTTGATAGAACAATAACCTTGCATGGAAATCCTTTAGTGCTGAATTCTCTTATTACTTGGACTCCGTCTGTTTCGGGCATGTTTAAATCAAGAACTAGTAGGTCTGCTTGATTATCAATTAATTCTTGGCGTAAGTTGCTTCCGCTAAGGGATGTTCCTACTACTTGCAAATTAGCATGGGTATGCAATAAGGTTTTAATTCCGTCAATTAAAATTTGGTGGTCATCGGCAAGGTGAATACGGACTTTGTGAAGCATGTGGAAATTATAATAATCAAATTTATGAAAAAAATATTAAGTTTTTAATTTATTAAGAACTTTATTATCATTTTCTTTATCTTAAGAGCTATGAGAATGTTTTTACTGTTTCTTTTTTGAAAAATTTAAAGAGCCTACAGTGGTTTATTTGTTATTAACTTTAAAAAAGGAGCACAAAAAAACCCGAATGATTAAATTCGGGTTCCCTTCGCACTAATAAATTAAAATTTATAGGTTTATCTCAATCGGTCCACAGATTTTACAAGATCTTCGTCCTTCTTGATGGCCTTATTAGCAAGGGCTAATAACACGATAGCTACGACAGGCAGAAACATCCCAATACCTTTCTCAGAAACAGCAGTTTCTCCAGATACACTTAGTGAGCGATAAACAAATAATCCTAATAAAATCAAATTTAATATCATATTCAATCTGCCTAACACAAATTGATTTTGTCTTTTTTTGTAGGAAAGGATACTAAAAACAGAAAGAGTTGTACTTAAACCAAGAAGAACAGTGTAGACTTGACTTTGCATAAAGTAAAAAGGAGTTCCATCAGTTCCTTTCCAAAGAGGAATGAAAAAAACCAAAACACCCGTTACAACAAATGCTAAAAATAAATAAACAGTTTGAATTCTTTGTATCATTTTGTGGTCATTATCTGTTACAAAAATATATTTTCTTTTTTAAAAATACTATTGTATGCTTAATTTTTATTCGTATTATTGCATCAAATTACCGTAAGCACTTCATACTGCGGTTCATTCATTTTACGATTACTACCTATCCTTACAGTATTCCCAACACAAAATTAATTAAACTCCAAGAACTTTCATGTTTGATATTTCTGCATTAAAACAAATGAAGCTTACCGAGCTTCAACAAATAGCTAAAGCCGCTAAAACTATTAAATTTAATGGTGTTAAAAAAGAAACATTAATTGGTCTGATTTTAGATTTTCAAGCAAGCGTTGTTCCTATTGCAACTGAAAAAACTAAAGGAGAGGTTAAGGAAGATAATAAGTCTAAAAGAGTTCGTATTGTACCGACAAAAAACAGAGATGTTGAAGAAGGAGTTGAATCAGAGCAAAATCAACAAACACAAGAGCGCATTGAAACAATTCCAGTAAAAGCTGAAGCTGAACAAACCAAAGTTGAAACGCTGGGAAATGAAAGCGCACCTTCTGAAAAGAAATTAGGAAAGGTTATAAAATTCAATAAATCAGCTTACGAGAAAAAAATAGCTTTAAAACAAAAGAAAAGCGAAGGAGTAAAACCTGTTACAGAAACTGAAATTGCTGCAGTTGAAACAGTTGAAGCCCCAGTTGCTCCTAAAAAAATAAATCCGAATCAGTTAAATAAATCCAATGGAAACCAAAACGGAAATTCTAACGGAAACCAAAATAACAACCCGAACGGAAATCAAAATGGGAATCAAAACCCAAATTTTAAAAACAAGAAAAACAATTTCGCAGCCTCTGATTTTGAATTTGACGGGATTATAGAAAGCGAAGGAGTTTTAGAAATGATGCCTGATGGGTATGGATTTTTAAGATCATCAGATTACAACTATTTGGCTTCGCCGGATGATATTTATCTTTCTACTTCGCAAATTAGACTTTTTGGTTTAAAAACCGGTGATACTGTAAAAGGTGTGGTGCGTCCACCAAAAGAAGGAGAAAAGTTTTTCCCATTAGTACGTGTCTTAAAAATTAATGGTCACGATCCTCAAGTAGTGCGTGATCGTGTTTCATTTGAGCATTTAACTCCAGTTTTTCCTTCTGAAAAATTCAAATTAGCCGAAAAACAAAGTACTATTTCCACTCGTATCATTGATCTGTTTTCTCCAATAGGAAAAGGGCAACGTGGTATGATTGTGGCGCAGCCAAAAACAGGTAAAACCATGTTGTTGAAGGAAATTGCTAATGCTATTGCAGCAAATCATCCTGAGGTTTATTTAATTGTTTTATTAATTGACGAGCGTCCTGAGGAGGTTACTGATATGCAACGTAGTGTAAGAGGTGAAGTTATTGCCTCAACATTTGATCGTGAGCCGCAAGAGCATGTGAAAATTGCCAATATTGTTCTCGAAAAATCAAAACGCTTGGTAGAATGTGGTCATGACGTAGTTATTTTGCTCGATTCGATCACTAGATTGGCTCGTGCTTACAACACTGTTCAACCTGCATCTGGAAAGGTGTTGAGTGGTGGTGTTGATGCTAATGCATTGCAAAAACCAAAACGATTTTTTGGAGCAGCTCGAAATGTAGAAAATGGCGGTTCGTTAAGTATTATTGCGACGGCATTAACTGAAACAGGTTCTAAAATGGACGAAGTAATTTTTGAAGAGTTCAAAGGTACGGGTAACATGGAGTTACAATTAGATCGTAAAATTGCCAACAAACGTATTTTCCCAGCTATTGATTTGACTTCATCAAGCACTAGACGTGATGACTTATTATTGGATCAAAAAACATTACAACGCATGTGGATTATGCGCAAATACTTATCTGATATGAATCCTGTTGAAGCAATGGATTTTATCAACGATCGTTTCAAGAAAACCAGAAATAACGAAGAGTTTTTAATTTCGATGAATGATTAAAAGCTAAAATCGAATTGTAAAATAATTACAATAGAAAAAGCCTCAAATGAATTAATTTCAATTGAGGCTTTTTTGATTTATTGTCTAAATATTTTTTAATACCAACGTTTCTTGTTTTGTTTAGAACCTGCTGATTTTCTGGATTTATGAGCACCGCCGCTTCTGTTTGAATTTTTTGGCTTGCTTCCCGCTGCAGCGTCAGGACTTCCTGAATGCCATTGAAACTGATGGTCAGTTACTGTTTTAACATCAACTTTTATCAATTTTTGAATGTCCTTCCAATACGGATGTTCGTCTTTGCCACAAAAAGAGATTGCAATTCCGCCATTGCCTGCACGTCCTGTACGCCCAATTCGGTGTACGTAAGTTTCAGGAATGTTAGGTAAATCAAAGTTTATTACCACCGGAAGTTGTTCAATATCAATTCCACGAGCTGCTATATCAGTTGCTACTAGTACGCCAATTTCTTTGTTTTTAAAAGCATCAAGTACTCTTTGTCTGGCGTTTTGCGATTTATCACCATGTATTGCTTCGGCAGCGATGTTGTTTTTGTTTAAAGCTTTTACAACATTATCTGCACCGTGTTTTGTTCTTGAAAAAATGAGTACATCGGTCAAATTCTCGGTTTTAATCAAGTGATAAAGTAAATTTCTTTTTTCGCCTTTTTCTACAAAATATACGCGTTGCTCTACATTTTCAGCAGTTGAAGATATAGGAGAAACGGTAACGGTAGCAGGATCAGTTAAAAACAATTCGGCTAGTTCTCTAATTGCGATTGGCATTGTGGCCGAAAAGAATAGCGTTTGTCTGTTTTTTGGCGTTAGTTTTACTATTTTTTTTACGTCATTTACAAAGCCCATGTCTAACATTTGATCAGCCTCGTCTAATACCAAAGTGTGTAGATGATCCAGATCTACAAAACCTTGTTTGTGTAAATCAAGTAAGCGTCCAGGTGTGGCAATAAGTACGTCGATTCCGTTTTTTAAGGTGTCAACTTGCGGATTTTGTGAGACACCACCAAAGATGGTTAATTGTGTTAAATTGGTGTATTTGGCATACGTATCAAAACTTTGCCCTATTTGTACTGCTAGTTCGCGAGTGGGAGTTACTACTAGAGCACGAATTTGTTTGGCTTTTTTTGAAGACCCAACAATTCGGTGTAATTGGTGAATAATAGGTATAGCAAATGCAGCTGTTTTTCCGGTTCCGGTTTGTGCACAGCCTACCAAATCTCGACCTGATAAAATAATAGGAATGGATTGCTCTTGAATAGGAGTAGGGTTTAGGTAGCCTTCTTCAAAAACGGCTCTTTGGATGCTTTTGGATAATGATAACTCTTCGAATAACATATTTTTGATTGGGTATTTACAAAAAGCTAATTCCTTTAAAATTAACAGCTCTGTTATATGCTGGTTAGTAGTTGGTTGTGCTTTTTGTGTAAAAATTGTGTAAAAAACACAACGTAAAAATTCGCTCTAATTTTCTATTTTTGATTCTAAAATTTTTATTTTTTCTTTTAAAATATTATTCTCATTGAGGTACATTTCAGCAATTTTGGTTTTCTCAACTAAGAAATCTTTGAGTGTTTTAATGTAATCTTTTAAAACTTCTCTATCATCATCTAAACTATCGTTAATAGGTGCAACAATAACCTCTCTTTTTTCATTAATAGCCGAGGCAGATTTCATTAATCCATTAGCAAGCATTAATTCTAGCAGAGTTACTTTTGTTTTCGGAATTACCTTTCCCTGCTCGTAATTTATAACAGTTCTCTTATCAACTCCTATTAATTTTCCAAATTCTACTTGAGTCAAATTCAAATCTTTTCTAATTTTTGCTACATCTAATCCATTCATAATCAGTTTTTTGAAAATTTTACTGTTTTGATTTGTGAAATAATATATTTTGTGAAATAACAAATCTTGCAAGAAGTACAAGATTGGAGCTGCAAAGATAGTTTATTTATTGTTTGGGTTTCTGCACTCCCTTTTTATGTTATACTTTAGTTTTTTATTTTATTGATTTGCTTTTATAAAATCGGTTACCAAATAGCCGATTAGTTTTCCAATTAAGTGGTTGTTTAATTCTTCACCTAAGTCGGGTGCGCCCTCACAAATATGCAAGTAAGCGGCGTTTGTGTTTTTTGCATAAAAGGAAATAAATTGGCGTAATTGTTCAACTGAAAAACCACTAGTTGTCATGGCACTACAAGCTATATTTGGTAGCGAGTCAAGATCGATTTCGATACCAAAGTGGTTGTCATCGATGAACTCTAAGGCAGCTTGCATTTCTTGTCTAAAGTCTTTTTCGCCTCGAATTGAAATACTGTCATAGGTAGTGTATCGAACTCTATTTTCAAGTTTTTTGATGATGTCTAACACATTTTTTGAAGTGTAATTTTCATGTAATCCAAAGATGAAATACTTTTTCAGGAAACCTTCTTCGTAGGCATAGGAAAATCCGTTGCCGCTGTGACGACCTTCTAAGATTCTAAAATCAGAGTGCGCATCAAAATTTATTGAGTTAATAGGTTTTCCTTTTGCGAGAGCAGTACCTTTTATATTACCGTAAGAGTTGTTGTGACCGCCACCAATTACAATTGGTATTTTTCCTGAGGAAACGATATTGAATATAATATGCGATACATCTTTGTCAATTTTTTGAACTAATTGACTGAGTTTTGAACGGTCATCAATATCGTTAAAATCAAGAGAGGTAACATCTTTCATTAATTTTCGAACATCTAATGTGCCTAAAACCAGGATTTGATTTCCTTTACAAAATTTATTGTGCTGAATATTGGCAATACTTTTTATAGCGCTTTCCCAAGCAGAAGCTGCTCCTGGCCTGCCATAGTTGGCACGTATGCCAATATCTTCGGGAATGCCAAATAATACATATTTGGCCTCTGATTTTTTTAAAAACTCAAGTGTGTCATTCTCTTTTGGGATGGTAATCATTTTCTCTCCAAATTTAATTTCTCCACTGCGGTGGTTGGTAATTTTAGCTAGATCATGAGAGGTAAATCGGATTATTTTTTCCATTCGAGAAATAAATTTTTTTCCAAAAATAATATAATTGTGTTAACATTCGTTACTAGGTAATTATATATTGTTAAATTTGAAAAATAAATAAAAAATTAAATCGAGATGGAAAACCAAAAAAGCAATTCAAGTCTTAAAGCGATAGTAGCCATATTAGCACTTCTTTTAGTGGGAAGTTTGGTGTATATCTTTAAAATGACATCGGAAGCAGAAGTTGTAGAAACAGAATTAAAAACAACTACGACTGAAAAAGAGTCTGTTATGAAAGACTTAGAAGAACTAAAAGCTACTTATGATGCGGCAATCGCTGAGAATACTTCAATGTCAGATGAACTGATTGTGGAGCGTGACAAAGTAGTTAATTTAATGGCAAGTTTATCAAAGTCGAAAGGTGATGTGGCAAGTTTGGCAAAATACAAAGCGCAATACAATACTTTGCAAGGAAATATGAAGGTTTTAATGGAGGAGAATGAGGCACTTAAAAAGGCTAATACTACTTTAACAGCGCAAAGAGATAGTACTGCAACTGTTTTGGGTGAGTCAAAAAAATACAACGAAACTCTAGTGGGTCAAAACGAAGAATTATCTAAAGTGGTTGAAAAAGCTGCAAAGTTGACTGTTTTGAATACAAGAGGATCTGCTTTTAAATTGAGAAGTAGTGGTAAAGAAATTTCTACTGAAAAAGCAAGTCGTGCTGATGTTTTAAAAATTAGCTACACTATTGCTGAAAATCAAGTGGCACAATCTGGCGCTAAAACGTACTTTGTTCAAGTTATTGACAGTAAAAACAATGTTCTTGGAGACAAGAAAACAGAAAATTTTGGCGACAATTCACTGACTTATAGTTTTGTATCAAACATTAATTATGAGAACAAAACAGTTGATGTAACTGAAAATTTGAAAGGAAAAGATTTTCCAAAAGGTGTTTATTACGTTAACATTTTTGACAAAGATCAGTTGGTTTCAAAAACAAGTTTTACTTTGAAATAATTCAAGGTAGACTTTACATAAAAAAAGAGGAATTAATCGATTCCTCTTTTTTTATGTAATTATTTTTCCTTCAATAAAAACACTTTCTATCAAGTTGCTTCCAAATGAATAGGGAAGCTCTGCAAAGGACGAAATGGGTTTAGTTACTATAAAATTGGCCTTTTTTCCAATTGTAATGCTGCCGTGAGTATTAGACAGATTCATTGCGTAAGCTCCGTTAATGGTAGCGGCATTTATCGCTTCCTCAGGAGTCATTTTCATTTTGATGCAAGCTGTCGCTACCACAAAATTCATGTTTCCAGAAGGTGTTGAGCCCGGATTGTAATCAGAGGCCAAAGCCAGCGGAAGACCCGCTGTGATCATTTCACGAGCTGGCGTATACGGAATGCTTAAATAATAAGAACATGATGGCAAAGCAACTGGCATTGTTTGGCTCTTTACTAATGCTGCTATATCATCTAGAGTAAGAACCTCTAAATGATCTACAGAAAGGGCATTGTTATTAACTCCAGCTTGAATGCCTCCAATGGCAGTAAATTGGTTGACGTGAATTTTTGGTTGTAAGCCAAAAGAAATTCCTGCTTGCATGATTTGCTCGGTCTCTGCAACGGTGAAGTAGCCCGTTTCGCAAAAAACATCAATAAAATCAGCCAACTCTTCTTTTGCAATAGCAGGTAACATTTCGTTAATAATCAAGTCGATGTATTCTTCTCTGTTGTTCTTGTAAAGAGTAGGCAATGCATGAGCACCCAAAAATGTGGCTTTTATGGCAATAGGATATGCTATTTTTAAACGCTGAATAACTCGTAACATTTTCAACTCGCCTTCAACAGTTAATCCGTAACCCGATTTTATTTCGACCGCACCTGTGCCCAAGCGCATGATTTCTTCTAAACGTTCGTTTGATTGCTCGTATAAATCGTCTTCGGAAGTTTGGTTAAGTTTGTCGGCAGAGTTTAAAATTCCGCCACCGCGTTGCGCTATTTCTTCATAGCTCAGTCCATTTATGCGATCTACAAATTCTTGAATTCGATTATCTGCATAGACTAAGTGTGTATGACTGTCGCACCAAGTGGGCAGAATCATTTTCCCAGTAATATCAATGATCTTGTCAGGATTTATTTCTGGTAAGTCATCCATTGATCCAAAATCAACAATCAAATCATTTTCAATAACCAAAAAAGCATTTTGGATGGTTGGTAAAACGGCCATTTCTGAACCGGAAACCTTAGTGATTCCTGCTTCTCTGATTTGAATCAACTCTTTGATATTGGTAAATAGCGTGGTCATAAACTGTTATTCTGTTACTTTGATTTCAAACATTTTATCCCAGTTTTTTCCGGTAACAAAAATAGTTTTGGTTTTTGGGTTGTAAGCAATTCCGTTTAGTACATCAGTATCTGGTAATTGCGTGATTTTCTTTTTTAAATCGGCTAAATTAATGATGGCTTCTACGGCTCCATTTAAAGGGTTGATAACAGCTATAGCGTCTTTCTGGTAAACGTTTCCGTAAATTTTTCCGTTGATCCATTCGAGTTCATTTACCGCTGCAACTTTAGAGTTTAGCGAGTAAACATGAATTTGATCAATTGGTTGAAAAGTAGCAGGGTTTAAAATATGAATGGTTTCTGAACTGTCGGTCATGTATAAGTTAGTCCCGTCATTTACCAATCCCCAACCATCCATTTTTTTGTGATAAGGAAGAGTTTTTTCTTTGGCAAAAGTGTCGGCATTGTATACATAAGCTTCGCCATTTTGCCAAGTTAACTGGTATACTTTATTGTTTAAAATGGTTATGCCTTCTCCAAAATATTGTTCTGCGAGCTCTACTTTTTTATACAATTCGCCGGTTTTGTAATTGGTTTTGCGTAAGCTCGAAATTCCTTTTATTCCCGTGCCGTTGCCTGCTCCATTTCCTGTTCCTTCATATAAAGTGTCACGATAAAACTCTAAACCTTGCGTGTAGGCTGCTGTGTCATGTGGGTAGGTGTTTATGATGGTATACTTTAACAATTTTGGTTGTATATCTGAGACTAGCTCGATTCGAGTGGTTGCTTCAGTGTTTTGTCCTTCAAAATAAACCAAAGCTTTAATGGTTTGATAACCTAGTTTTTGGTCTTGTAATACCAATGGCAAAGCTGTAGCATCTTTTTTTGTCGCTATTTTTTTATCATTTACATAATAAACAACGCTATCAATTGCTTTATCATCTTTGTTCAAAAGAGCTAATGAAGCTGTTTCTTTTGGGGTGTATTGCTCTTTTAATTTGCTGCTATCAAAGGAAAACAAAGTATTTGTATCTTTTTTTGTATCGCCGCAGTTTGTTAATGCTGTACTTAATAAAATGACAGATAGGAAGTTATGTTTTTTCATGAGATCTATTTTTTGTTGAAGCAATATACAACGTTATTTTTAATAGGTAAAGCTCTTGCGAAAATATAAAAAGGTTGTATATTTGCACCGGCAAGTCCTACACGACCAGCTCCTGCAGACTCCCCCAGGATGGGAACATAGCAAGGGTACGTGGTTGAGCGGTGCGATGTAGGTCGCTTGCCATTTTTTATTTTATGTACTTTCCGAAATTCACTTCATTATATGGTCTTCCTTACGGAGGATTTTTTTATTTTTGGACCTTTCTAGCAATAACAAAACACCAATGAAAAAAGTAGTATTGATTACAGGCGCATCATCAGGAATTGGTAAATCAATAGGCGAATTTTTACATGAAAAAGACTTTGTGGTGTTTGGAACTAGCAGAAATCCTAAGAACATTCAAAATTCTGTTTTTCCGTTATTACAATTAGATGTTAGAAATGCCAATTCAATTCATGCTGCAGTTGCTGAGGTTATTAAGTTGGCTGGACGAATAGATGTAGTGATTAACAATGCTGGAGTTGGGATTACAGGTCCTTTGGAAGAAATCCCGATGGAGGAAATCAAAAATCACTTCGAGACTAATTTTTTTGGACCAATTGAAGTTATGAAAGCCGCTTTACCGCAAATGCGCGAGCAAAAATCAGGTTTGATAATCAATATTACTTCTATTGCGGGCTACATGGGTTTGCCATATCGCAGTATTTATTCGGCTTCAAAAGGAGCTTTAGAGTTGATAACCGAAGCTTTGCGTATGGAGGTAAAATCTTTTGGCATACATATTACAAATGTTGCACCAGGAGATTTTGCTACTAATATAGCCTCTGGAAGGTATCATGCGCCTATTATTTCGGGTTCGCCTTATGAGTTGCCATATAAGAAAACTTTAGAGACTATGGATACGCACGTGGATACAGGTAGTAATCCTAATCAGATGGCAGAAGCTGTCTATGCTATTATTACCACTTCAAATCCGAGAGGACATTACAAGGTAGGTGCGTTTCTACAAAAAATAAGTATCGTACTCAAGCGAATACTTCCTGATAAGGTATACGAGAAAATGCTAATGAATCATTATAACTTATAAATATTTACAAATGGACTTTAGAAAAGCGCTATTGTTTTTTCCGTTTTTTACTATGGCTACTGCTCAACAAATTGATGCTACAACCAACGGTAATTTTGCTCAAATTGAAAAAGCTACTGTTACTATGAATTTGGTAACACCACAAATTGACACCATCAAAAGTCATCAATTTGTAAATTCAATGACTGATTTTTCTTCAAATGAAATCATATCTACTGTAGATAAAACTAGAAGTCCAAAAATTTTGCTAATGGCTAATTTTGCTAAGAGTTGGAGAGTTGCAGCGTCACCTGATAATTTAACAGCACAAGAAAAAAAATATTATAAAGAGTTAAAATCAGGAAGTAGCTTTGACATAGCTGCCTATTATATTACTAACGAATCAAATGGTGTTGGTTTAAAATATAATGTGTTTCGTGCGGATGCAATATTGCGCAATCAAATTATTGATTTTGGTGGCGGAAATTTTGTAAGTGGCGATATTGCTGACGATGTTAAAATAACATTTGTTGGGCCGTCATTTATTATTTCTGATAACGCAAGTGCACGCTTGGGAGAAGCTAGTTTAGAGATTGCATTGGGTTATATGGGTTACCGTAATGATGCTTCAGTAGTAGGTAATCCGCTTAAAATAACAGGCGGTGACGTTGGAATGGTTGGAGGTTTTAGTTATCATTTTAGATTGCGTCCTGATTTATTAATTGGGCCTCAGCTAAATTTTGCAGGAGCGGTTCTCAAAAAATTGAAATATACTTACGAAGATGGCTCTACCCAAACTATTAAGCTTGACGAGGAAGAGTACGAAAATTTATGGAGAATTGATTTGGCGATTGGTGCTAAATTCAGATTCTAAATTGTAGTTTTGCAGTAGTTATGCGTTAGTGATTGTAGCGGCATCCCTCGCTTTTTTGCGAGGATACAGCGAAAAGCACGACCCGTAGCTTTGCGGAGGGTAACGCCCAAAAGAGTAGTAACACACAATTAAATATACAACGATTATGAAATTTTTTATTGACACAGCTAATTTAGCTCAAATTAAAGAGGCGCAAGCATTAGGTGTTTTGGATGGGGTAACTACCAATCCGTCATTGATGGCAAAAGAAGGAATTACGGGTAAAAACAATATTTTAAAGCATTATGTTGACATTTGTAACCTTGTTGAAGGTGATGTAAGTGCTGAGGTAAATGCTCTTGATTATGAGGGTATGGTTAAAGAAGGTGAGGAGCTTGCTGACTTACATGACCAAATTGTGGTAAAATTGCCTATGACTAAAGATGGGGTTATGGCTGCTAAATATTTCTCAGATAAAGGAATTAAGACCAATGTTACTTTGGTGTTTTCTGTAGGGCAAGCTATTTTGGCTGCTAAAGCGGGAGCAACATATGTATCTCCATTTGTAGGTCGTTTGGATGATGTTTCAACAGATGGCTTGGCATTGATTGAAGAGATTCGTTTGGTTTACGATAATTACGGTTACGAAACTCAAATATTAGCTGCGTCAGTACGCCATACAATGCATATTGTAAATTGTGCTAAAATTGGTGCTGATGTAATGACTGGCCCGTTATCTGCAATTTATGGTTTATTAAAACACCCTTTAACAGATATTGGATTGGCGCAGTTTGTTGCTGATTTCGAGAAAGGTAATAAATAAAACATTTTTTGGTGTGTAGTTTTTAGTTACACTGAATGAAATAAAAAAATCCCATTCGCCGCGGCGAATGGGATTTTTTATTGGTTTGCTTTTGGTTAGTTTTTTTGGGAATTAGTGTCCGCCGCCAGCGCTTTCAACGGAGGATATTCCTTGTTTTTTGAGTAGTTTTGGACAGTAATATCCATAAAATGCCAAATAAGCAAATCCTATTAATGGAACGATATACGAGAAATGAGTGTAAGTAATTCCTAAAATCCCCTCAGGGTTAGAAAGATCTAAATCACATATTTTTCCCTGAACAAGAGGTATAACTCCTCCGCCAAGAATCATCATGATCAAAAAAGAGGAGGCTTTTCCTGTGTTTTTGCCCAGTCCTGATATGGCAAGATCAAATATCGAAGGCCACATTATTGATAAAAACAGACCGCCGGATATGAAAAAGAATTTTGCAATTTCTGGATTTGGCCAAATTAAACCAAGAGCCATCATTAATAAACCAGAAAAACCAAAAAGCATTAATGTTTTGCCAGCATTTTTGCCTCCAATAAAACTGATAGCAATGAATAAACCAATCCAAATTGGGTAAATGTAAAAGGCAGAGACGTCATGGGCAGCAAATACATTAGCTCCAATAATAACCCCGAAAGCTACGGCTGGGACAATGAATTTTAGTGCCGTGTTCACTAAGGTTGATGTATTGAATACGTTTACTCCGCCGTTCCAACGTCCGATCATTAGACTTCCCCAATACAATGCAATAAACGGAGCAATGGCATCTTCAAGTACGCTGCCAAAGGCTTTCGTACTAAGCAATGCTGGAAGGTTACTAATGATGGTTACCTCTGTACCTACATAAATAAAAATGGCAATCATCCCTAAATACAATTGCGGGTAATTCATGATGCTGAAATTTTCATCAGTTAAGGTTGCACTCTCTGATTCTAATTTAGCAGGATCTTCTATGCGTGAAAAATACATAAATACAGCTACTGCGAGAAAGGCAATTCCTAAAATGATAAACGGTAGTTTAATGTCTTCAAGTGATAAATTTGTTTTTTTATTATCTCCCATGCCAAATAATGCAATACCTAAGAGAATGGCTCCAATAGTGGTTCCAAAAGAGTTCACACCACCGGCTAATGTTAGTCGATGTGCTCCTGTGCCGGCACTACCCATTTTGATTGCTAGTGGATTGGCTACAATTTGTTGTATTGAAAAACCCAAGCCCACGGTGAAAAGTGCAGTTAAAAAGAAAGTAAAACTTTGCATTGTTGCTGCAGGCACAAACAGGAATGAACCAATAGCTGATAGTACGAGACCAATAGAGAGCGTTTTTTTATATCCGTATTTTTGTAATACGTCTGATTTTAATGAGATTAAAAAGAAGATTAGTGAACCAACAAAATAGGCAGCATAAAAGGCCCAAGCAACCAATTGCGATTGTACTTGAGATAGGGTAAAGACTTTCTTAAAAACTGGAATTAGGATGTCGTTTGCTGATCCGACGAAGCCCCAAAAAAAGAAAACAATAATAAGTGAAATAAACTGACCCCATTTGGTTTGGATTTGCTCTGTGTTCATAAGATGAATTTAGTTAGAAATAGTGTATGCTCTTTTAATATTCGATGTGAGCGTAAATATATTTGTTAAGTGAATTAAAAAAAAATTAATCGAACGAAATAATAATATAATTATTGAATAACTAGTTTTTAATCGAGATATCTGCTTTTTTTTCAAACTTTTTATTTGTTTTTCTTAAGATAAATATTGTAAGTCTGATACTATAGATGAGTTGAATTATTATTTGGTGATTATTCACGTATGTAAATTTGTGTCAAGTAACTTGTGTGTATAGCACTTCTTTTGTTTTGTAGTTTTCAAGTTGTACATGATGAATTTTCAACTAGAAAAGAGCTTTGACTTTTAAAAATCATTTGTCATTTTGAAAGAACAATTTTAATGAAATGTTGGTTTTTCGGACAATCGCAATAGAATTTGCTCCATTTTTTTTGATGGTTTTTAAACCGTATTTTTTTTGTATTTTTGCAAAAATTTTATAATCAGATCTTCATGTTAACAGTTAATAATTTATCAGTTCAATTTGGCAAGCGAATTTTATTCGACGAGGTAAACACTACTTTCACTCACGGAAATATTTATGGTGTGATTGGTGCTAATGGTGCTGGAAAATCTACCTTTTTAAAAATAATTTCGGGTGATATGGATCCAACTTCTGGACACATTCATCTAGAGCCAGGCAAACGTATGTCTGTTTTGAACCAAAATCACAACATGTTTGATGAGCATACCGTTCTTGAAACAGTAATGATGGGTAACAAAGTACTGTATGCCGTTAAAAAAGAAATGGATGAGCTGTATTTAGATTATAATGATAAAAATGCTGATAGAATTGGCGAATTGCAAGTACAATTTGAAGAAATGAACGGTTGGAATGCCGACTCTGATGCGGCAGCCATGTTGTCAAACCTTGGTATTACTGAGGATAGCCATTATACATTAATGGCAGATCTTGAGGGTAAGATGAAAGTTCGTGTACTTTTGGCACAAGCTTTATTTGGGAATCCTGATTTACTTATTATGGATGAGCCTACCAACGATCTTGACTTTGAAACGATCGCTTGGTTAGAAAATTTCTTGGCAAATTATGAAAATACAGTTATTGTAGTATCTCACGACAGACACTTTTTGGATGCAGTTTGTACTCATATTTCTGATATCGACTTTAATAAAATTAGTCACTATTCTGGTAACTATACGTTTTGGTATGAGTCTAGTCAATTAGCTGCTAAACAACGTGCACAACAAAACAAAAAAGCCGAAGAGAAAAAACAAGAGTTAGAAGAGTTTATTCGTCGTTTTAGTGCCAACGTTGCTAAATCGAAACAAGCCACTTCTCGTAAAAAAATGATTTCTAAATTAAATATTTCTGAAATCAAGCCTTCAAGCCGCAGGTATCCTGCAATTATATTTGATCAAGATCGCGAAGCAGGAGATCAAATTTTGAATGTACAAGATTTAAGCGCCACTGTAGATGGTGAACTTTTATTCAAAGGAGTCGATTTGAACATGGCCAAAGGAGATAAGATTGTGCTTTTTTCAAAAGATTCCCGTGCTACAACAGCTTTTTACGAAATTTTAAATGGCAATCAAGTTGCTGATACTGGTAAATACGATTGGGGAGTAACTACCAATCAAGCTTATTTACCAAGTGAAAATCATTCTTTTTTTGATAATGATTTGACTTTAGTCGACTGGTTGCGTCAATATGCTAAAACTGAGGAGGAGCGCGATGAGGTTTTTATCAGAGGATTTTTGGGTAAAATGATTTTCTCTGGCGAAGAAGCTTTAAAAACAAGTAGAGTATTGTCAGGAGGAGAAAAAGTGCGTTGTATGTTATCTCGAATGATGATGGAGCGTGCTAATATTTTGATGTTAGATGAACCAACCAATCACCTAGATTTGGAGTCAATTACAGCATTCAATAACTCGCTTAAAAACTTTAAAGGTTCTGTGATTTTTACAACACATGATCACGAGTTTGCACAAACTGTAGGTAATAGAGTAGTAGAGCTTACGCCAAACGGTGCAATCGATCGCTATATGACCTTTGATGAGTATCTTGAGGATGATAAAATTCAAGAATTAAGAACTAAAATGTATACGGTTTAATTACAAACTAATTATCTAGAAAATAATACTTAAACCCCAACTGTAATAGCCGTTGGGGTTTTTTATTTGGGTTCTATTTACGTGCTAAGATCCTTGAAATGATAAAGGCTAGTATGGCTAGTATGGCTACTACAATAAAAATGCCTACGCCAACACCCGCTTTAAAGATGCCTTCAATCAACGAGCAACTAGATACGGTAATTAATACGAGTACTAATGTAAGGACTCTTGATATTTGCTGAAACATAAGGCTGAGGTTTTAATGGTTAGTGAAGTATCAAAAGTAATCGATTTATAAGTGTATGGGTTATACAATTCTGTTTGGTTTTTACACGATTGTTCTATTTAAAATGCTTTTTCGGAAATATTTTACGCTTTTTTGTCCCTTTTGAATACCAAAAAGCTAAATTTGAATTTGTATATTTGCACAACTATCTACCTAATTACTATGAGTCAAAAAGTATTACTTACTGCACAAGAAGTTACTATCATACTGCATCGTTTGGCTTGTCAATTAATCGAAAAACATTCAGATTTTTCAAATACAATTCTAGTAGGGATTCAACCTCGAGGTGTTTTTTTGGCAGAGCGTTTAAAACAAATCTTAGAACAAGAATATAAGACTCCTGCAATTGCGTTAGGTTATCTGGACATTACTTTTTTTAGAGATGATTTTAGAAGAACTGATAAACCACTCGAGGCAAACAAAACCAAGATCAATTTTATTGTCGAAAATAAAAAAGTAATTTTTATTGACGATGTACTCTATACCGGCCGCAGTATTCGATCGGCATTAACAGCAATACAATCTTTTGGGCGACCATCAGAAATTGAACTTTTGGTTCTTGTAGACAGACGTTTCAGTAGGCATTTGCCAATTCAACCTGATTACAGAGGAAGACAAGTTGATGCCATCAACAACGAAAAAGTAAAAGTAAGCTGGAAAGAACAAGAAGGGGAAGATGGCGTGTATTTGATTACAAGCTAAGTGCCAGCGCAACTATCAAGTAAAAACATATAATCGTAAACTAAAATGAAAGAATTAAGCGTAAATCATTTATTGGGTATCAAGTACATTACAAAAGATGATATCGACCTAATTTTTGAAACTGCGGATCATTTTAAAGAGGTAATCAACAGACCTATTAAAAAAGTACCTTCGTTAAGAGATATTACGATTGCCAATATATTTTTTGAAAACAGTACCCGAACTAAATTATCATTTGAATTAGCTCAAAAAAGATTATCTGCTGATGTTATTAGTTTTTCGGCAGCACAATCATCTGTTAAAAAGGGTGAAACCTTAATTGATACCGTAAACAATATTCTCTCCATGAAGGTTGATATGGTTGTAATGCGACATTCCAATCCGGGAGCCGCTTATTTTTTGAGTAAAAACGTAAAAGCCAGTATTGTAAATGCAGGCGATGGCGCGCACGAACATCCTACACAAGCCCTGTTAGATAGCTATTCTATTCGAGAAAAATTAGGAGAAGTAGCAGGAAAAAAAGTAGTTATTGTGGGTGATATTTTACACTCTCGAGTAGCACTTTCAAATATTTATGCGTTACAAATGCAAGGTGCTGAGGTTAAAGTGTGCGGACCTAAAACATTAATTCCAAGATACATCGAATCCTTAGGTGTTACAGTAGAGCCTAATTTGCGGAAAGCATTAGAATGGTGTGACGTAGCCAATATGTTGCGAGTACAGAACGAACGTATGGATGTGAATTTTTTCCCTTCAACTCGTGAATACGCCCAACAGTACGGAGTAGATCTTCCGCTGTTAGAATCTTTGAACAAAGAAATTGTAATCATGCATCCTGGTCCAATAAACCGTGGAGTTGAGATTACTAGTGAAGTGGCTGATTCTGGTCAATCGGTTATCTTGAATCAGGTTGAAAATGGAGTGGCAATCCGTATGGCGGTAATTTATCTTTTGGCTTCTAAAATTCAATAGTTTGTTGAAAAACTTCGTAAATTAGCCAAAGCAATACAAATAGATTATAAAAATTGATTTCAGAATAAATACAAAATGAAAGTAGATCAAAAAGGACACACCATTATCATTAAAGATACACAAGGAGATTTAATGGGATTTTTGATGAAAGTGACACACCAACACAAAACCTTTGAAACGCATAATCTAATCATTGATTTGTTGGCGTACAAAGAAGTTTCAGTTGCTGATGTAAAGTCATTTGCTCCTTTAGCAAAACAACATAAAAAATTAAAAAAATCATTTGTCATTGTGGTAGCTGATTTTGATTTTAACGCACTTCCAGCCAAGTTGACTGTCGTGCCTTCATTACTTGAAGCACATGATATTATTGAAATGGAAGAAATTGAACGTGATTTGGGTTTTTAAACTTATTCCCATACTTAGAAAGTGTTGCAAAAAGGAATACCAATACATTAATTGAACACGAAACCCTTTGAAACTAACTATCCTTGGTTGCTATGCCGCCACTCCGCGCACATTTACCAATCCTACTTCTCAAGTATTAGAAATAAAAAATAGACTTTTTTTGATTGATTGTGGCGAGGGTACTCAGGTACAACTTCGAAAGAACAAGATTAAGTTTTCTAAGATCAATCATATTTTTATATCTCACTTGCACGGTGATCATTTTTTTGGTCTTGTTGGTTTGGTTTCTACATTTTCTTTGTTAAATAGAACCACTGATTTACACATTTATGGTCCTGAAGGAATTAAGGATATTATTCTGCTTCAACTTAAACTATCAAACGCTTGGACTAATTATGGTTTGTTTTTTCATGAATTGAAATCGCTTGATAGTGAAATTGTTTATGAGGATGATAAGGTTACAGTCAAAACCATTCCATTAAAGCACCGTGTTTATACCAACGGCTTTTTATTTGAAGAGAAAGTCGGAGAGCGTAAATTAAATGTTGTAGCCGTACAGCAACATAAAATAGAAACTTGCTACTATCAAAAGATTAAAAACGGTAGAGATATTACATTAGATGATGGTACTATCATACCTAACACAGCACTAACTTTCGATCCTGATGCTACCAAGAGTTATGCTTTTTGTTCTGATACTATATATCATGAAGCTATTATTCCCATTATAAAAAATGTTGATGTATTATATCATGAATCGACATTTTTGCAGTCAGAAGAAGCTTTAGCAAAAAAAACATTCCACAGCACCGCTCAAGAAGCCGCCTTGATTGCCCAGAAAGCAACGGTTAAACAATTGATTCTTGGTCATTATTCTACACGATACGATTCTATTTCCTTGTTTAAAGATGAGGCTGAATTAATTTTTTCCTCTATTCTTTTGGCTGACGATGGTAAAAGTTTCGAGTTCTAAAATAATATAGTGGGGAAGTAGTGAGCTATAATTACAACCTTGCTTCTGTTTTGTAAAATAGATTATCACAACTAATTAAAATATATAAGTATGAATGATTTAAGTAATTATCGTAAGTCTTATGATAAAAATGAACTATTAGAGTCGACTATTCCAACTAATCCAATGGAATTATTCGATTCATGGTTTCGAGAAGTTGAGGAGGCAGGAGGAGAGTTTGAGGTAAATGCAATGACTGTTGCTACAATTGGCAAAGATGGGTTCCCAAAATCAAGAGTCGTTTTGTTAAAACAAGTAACTCAGGAAGGATTTGTTTTTTACACCAATTACAACTCTGATAAAGGGAAAGCTATAATTGCTAATTCACAGGTGTGTTTATCCTTCTTTTGGCCTAATTTAGAGCGTCAGGTGATTATTAAAGGCACTGCTGCTAAAACAACTACAGAGGTATCTGACGCCTACTTTAATTCTCGCCCGTTAGGCAGTAGGCTCGGCGCAATTGTATCGAATCAAAGTGATATCATCACCGGAAGATCATTTTTGGAGGATGCCTTGAAGGAATTAGAAAATGAAATGATTGATAAAGAAGTAAAAAGGCCAGAACATTGGGGTGGATTTTTAGTGTCACCAGTTGAAATTGAATTTTGGCAAGGAAGACCCAATCGTTTACATGATCGAATTCGATTTATAGTTAAACAAAACGGAGCTTGGGACTATAGTCGTTTGGCGCCTTGATGTAAGATAAATACCTATTTATTTTTTATAATGATGTAGTTCATCGATTTTTTTTGGTACTTTAACGATAATGCTTGTATATTTGTCAAAGAAATCAAGGGAAAAATTAATGATACATTAAAGTTTTTTGCCCCACAATCTACTTTAATTTTAATCTACTTTTTATTATGAAAAAAGCTTTACTCCGTATTTTTTTAATAGCAAATGTTGTATTAACAATGAATTCTTGCGCATCTGATGATTCAGAAGCTGAAACAAAACCAGCTGCGGCTCTTGAAAAAGTAGTAAGTTATGAGTACAATACCATCGAGATTGAAACGATGGATTTGATTAACAAATATAGAGTAAGTAAAGGTTTAAATCCTTTGCAACGCATCAATCATATGTCATTCAAATCAGAAGAGCATGACAATTACATGATTGCAAACAATGTGGTAAACCATAATGATTTTGTTGCAAGATCTGAAAACATAATGAAGACTTTAGGTGCCAAATCAGTAAGTGAAAATATTGCTTATAATTTTAACACACCAGAGGCAGTTTTAAATGCATGGTTAGCAAGTCCAAGTCATAAAGAAAATATCGAAGGAAATTTTACACACTTCGGTTTAGCTATTAAAGAAAATCCAGCAAATGGTAGAAAGTATTACACTAATATCTTTGCAAGAATATAAGTTGAGTTTGTAATGAAAAGGCTGCCTTCTCCCCAAGAGGCAGCCTTTTTTTTGTTGTATAAAATTGGGTAGTGATTAGTTATACGCTTCTATCTGTATTTCTACTTTTTACGTTTTGGAATATAGCTTAATCTTTAATTGTTTTACTTTTAAAATATATCTTACGTGATTTTAACGGCCTATTTTTCAATCCAAGCAAAAATAGTAGAGGAATAGCCTATTTTACACGTTATTACATGTGTTCCTTGCATTCACTAGTGATTTATGACAGTTAGTGCACAAGAAGGTGCACCAAACAACAATGTAAAGTTTAAAAGAGCTCTTTTTCTATTTAACGCATATTTACGTTTGTACCTATATTGATTTGTAAAGTACTTAGTTATTCCTTAATTGTGATTGAAAATCTTAGTACCACCCTTTTATTTTGTATTGAAGGTAATATCTTGAAAGCATACTTAAAGTTTTTGTTTTCAAATCTATTTTTGATAGCAGATCTAATTAAATTCTTTGAGCTACAAATTATGTTGTATAAAAAAAGGAGTAGTTCACACTACTCCTTTTTTTAATCAGTTGCTAAACTGTTTAATAATTTCTAATTACAAAGCTGTAATAATAAACTCACTTCTTCTATTTAGTTGGTGCTCTTCTTCGGAACAGGATACTCCATCGGCACAATTATTTACCAACTGAGTTTCACCGTATCCTTTACCAGTGAGGCGAATAGGACTAATCCCTTTCGAAATTAACCAATCTATTGTCGCTTTAGCTCTACGATCAGATAATGCTTCATTGTATTTAAAGGTTTGCCTACTATCTGTATGTGATCTAATGTCAAGTTTCATAGTTGGATTTTGTTCCAGTACATCTAATATTTTTTCTAAGTCAAAAGCGGCAGCTTGCTTTATCGTTGATTTATCCAAATCAAAATAGATCATTTTAATATTGAAACATTTACCTAAATCATCACCAATTGCAACCTTGCATTTTGAACTTTCTAAAGCAATTGGAACATATGTTTTTTCGTTCTCTTTTTTGGTTTCTGCTTTTACTTCTGTTGTTGTAAACTCAGGATATTGTGCTCTTACAAAATATATCTTGTCGCATTCCACGTTGAATGAGTATTTGCCTTGCGCATCTGCTTGCTGAGTTTGAATCTTGTTGTATTGCTCATCTAATAACACTATGGTTGCGTTTGCCAATCCTGCAGAAGTACTTAAATCAGTAACAACTCCATACAAAACATGTTCACATTTTATCTTTTTGAGCTCCAGAAATTTATAGATGTCATCAAATCCTTTTCCACCGTCTTTATTAGATGTAAAAAAACCTTTTCGTGATGTGGTGTCAATATAGTAAGCGAAATCATCTTTAGGAGAGTTGATGTCTGATCCGACATTTTCAACAGTTCCCCAAGCAGAATCGTTGTTCAATGTCGATACGAATACATCTAATCCTCCTAATCCTGGATGCCCATCAGATGAGAAATACAATTCGTTATCTTGACTAACAAAAGGGAATGTTTCTCTTCCTTCAGTGTTTATATTTTTACCTAGATTTTCAGGAGTGCTAAAACTACCATCAGTGTTAATTGTCACTTTAAATAAATCAGATTGGCCAATAGTACCTGGCATGTCAGAAGCAAAATAAAGTGTTTTTTCATCAGGACTAAGGGCGGGGTGAGCGGTATTGTAGTTGTCACTTGTAAATGGAAGTGCTTCAATGTTAGTCCAAGTGTTGTTGATTTTAGTAGCTTTGTATATTTTTAAAAGTGTTATTTTTTCTGCATTTTTCCCTTTTTTACCATTTAGAAAGTTATTTCTGGTAAAGTACATTGTGTTGAGATCTTTGGTGAAAACAGGTGTCGATTCATTGAATTTGGAGTTTACATTTTTATCAAATTTTGTTGGTTTTGCTTCAGCTGAAATTTGATCTAAAGACGCGCTGTAGAGGTTGGTAAAATGCTGATTAGTCCATTTGTGTTTGCGTTGACTAATTCCACCTGTATCTCTAGCTGATGTAAAAACAATTCTGTTGTTGTAAAGGGTTGTACCGTAATCGGAATAAATAGAGTTAATACCCGCATCTTCAATAGTGTAACGCCCTGAATTTTTTTTTATTTGTTCTAAGTAATTGGTGTTTTTTTTATAGAGAGTTCCTCTAGAATCTCCACTCGATTTTTTTGTAAATTCAAGTAATATTTTATCTGCTTTGTCATTTTGACCTATTGCTCTCAAGCATTGAGCATATCTATAATAATATTCTGTTTCTAAATCAGAAGTATTCATTTCAAAAAGCGCTTGGTACCATTTAGCTGCTTTATCTAATTGTGCATTAAAATAATAGGAGTTGCCAAGTTTTTTGAACATTTCTGCTGACTTATATCCTTTTTCAGCAACCTTTTCATAGGTTTTAATAGCATCAATAAAAGCATAATTTTCATATTCCTTGTTAGCTAATTTCACTTGTGCCTTTTGAGCATATCCGGTTATTGAAATAGTTATCAATAGAGCGATACAAAAGAGTATATTAGGTTTCATATAATTTTATTTAGAAGAATCGTGGAGCTACTATTTTATCGTTATTTTTGAAAATATCATAGCGAATAAATATTTCGTGTGAGCCTCTGTTGTAATTTTTCAAATTAGTGGTTTCGTTGTCAAATCCATAACCAATGTACATTCCTTCGCTTACTTGGAAACCTACCATAGCACTAACAGCGGCACTCCATCTGTAGGCAAGTCCAACAACAAATTTTTCGTTAAACATAAAATTTCCCGAAACATCAACTTGTAAAGGCGCTCCTGTCACTAATTTTGATAAAAAGGCAGGTTTAAACTTCACACTGTTGTTTAGATCAAATACGTATCCTCCAATTAAATAATAATTTATTCTTTCTTTAAAAATAGCTACTTCATTATCGTCATAGCGACTAGATTCGATAAAATTGGGAACAGATAAACCCAAATATGCTTTATCAGAATGTAAATATAAACCAGATCCTATGTTAGGGCTAAATTTATTATTGAAATTTTGAAGTGTAGGATCAGCTGTTACTGGATCTAATCTTGAAGGATCTAAATTTAATAAGTTAGCTGTTCCTTTCAAGCCAAAAGCAAGTTTATAGTTGGCAGATACTTGTATGCTGTATGATAAATCTGCAGATATTGTTGTTTCGTTAGTTGGACCAATCTTATCATTAATAAATGATACCCCAAGTCCAAGTTTACTGTTATTTAATGGTGTATTAATAGAGCCTACATTGGTAACAGGTGCACCATCTAATCCCACCCATTGTGCACGATGTAAGGCAAAAATACTCATAGCCCCTCTGGAGCCTGCGTATGCTGGATTAATATTTATGGTATTGTACATATACTGCGTGAACTGGGAATCTTGTTGTGCAGCGCTCTTGTAAGCTGTAAGTAGCAACAAAACAAAAAATATTTTCGTCTTCATAGTGGGCTTTTTTAATATAATTGTACCTAAGCTGTAATGTGTTATTCAGGTTGTAATCGATTTATTTCTTCTTTGTGTTAGTGTGCATAATTTTAAATGCAATCCTAAGGATGTTGTTCCCTAGGATTGTATTTATGATTATCTAGAAAGATACAAATATCCATCTAATTTTTTAGTTTCAACTCTATTACTGTCATCTACTGATTTGTATGTTAAAATATAGAAGTAAGTTCCAGTTGGTAGTCCAGCAGATTGTTGAATTGTCGATCTACCTCTAGAAGTACCATCAAAGTTATTAGTTTCGTTATTGTAATTTTTCGTTTCGAATACTAAAACTCCCCAACGGTTGTAAATTTCAACTGTATTTTCAGGGTAGCATGTTGCGTCAATATTGTCAATAACAAACACTTCATTAATACCATCACCGTTCGGTGAGAAAGCATTACGAACTTTAATATTTCCACATCCTAATACAATTGCAGCTTCTACGACTGCGTCATCAGAAGTGCTAACCTCATTATTTTGAGGTGTTTTTCCTTTTGCAAAAGCCACGTTTGTCACACTTAAATTAGTGATGTCGCTTTGAGTTACTCTATAGCTTTGCTCGTATTCTTTAGACGCTCCTGGTAGTAAAGTGTCGATAGTTTCATTCATACCAGTAAGTGGGTCAGTTACAACAATCTGTGCTAAAGTTACATTTCCATTGTTTGTGACTTTAATGGTGTAATTGATTATGTCTCCAACACTGATATAGTTTTCAGTACTAGATGTTTTTACAACCAATAAACTAGGATTTTGTGAAATTGGTGTTATCGTACATGTTGTACAAGTTGGAATTACTGGACAGGTCGTGCAAGGTGTTGGATCAGTAGATGTTGCTGATATAGTTGATCCATTTGGTAAGCTACCTTTTACTGTTGCTAAATTATACACAAAGCCAGCATCAATATCATTTTGAGTTATTGTATGAACTGCTGTATATGTTGTAGAATTTGTTGCACCAACAGCTAAAAGAGCGATAGGTCCACCGTTTACAACAGCGTTATTATCTGTCAAAACTACGTTTGTCAAGTCTACATCGCCAGTGTTTTTTATTACAAATGTATATTGTACTACATCACCAATGTTTGCTTTTCCGTTACCATCTTTGTCTACATAGGTACCTTCTTTCAAAACTGAAATTCCAGGATTATAGGTAGGTTCATTTACTGTGATTATCACAGTTGCATTTGAACAATTAGTAGGGTTTATAATTTCGCAAATTTCATATTTGATTTCGTATGTTCCTGGTATTGTCCCGAAAGGAATACTTACTTGTCCATTGCTAGGGTTGAGTACAGGTACAGGTGAATTTGTAGCAGACGTTGCAGGTCTTGTTACAGTTATTACCACAAGTGTTGTTGTAGCTTGTTCTCCATTTAATGTATCTTTTCCAGAACCGTTATCCAGTAATACGTTACCAGCATCTGTTGTGCCGGCTGTTGCTGTAATTGCATCGTCTTTTGCGAGAATTTTAAGAGGCGTAACTGTTAAAGTTCCGTTTACAGCAGTAACATTATAATTAGGATTATTACCTAAAGTCACTACGATAGGGTAAGAACCTACGTTAGAGAACTGCGTTGCAGAAGTTGCAAGAGAGTAATCAATAACATCTCCATTTACAGCACCCGTTACCACAGCAGTAAGAGCAGGATTAGCTTCACCGTATACTTTTGTTTTATCATCAGCCGTAACCAAAACATCAATAGCTTTAGGAGTTACAGTCAAGGTTCCGTTTACAGCAGTAACATTATAATTAGGATTATTACCTAAAGTCACTACGATAGGGTAAGAACCTACGTTAGAGAACTGCGTTGCAGAAGTTGCAAGAGAGTAATCAATAACATCTCCATTTACAGCACCCGTTACCACAGCAGTTAGAGCAGGATTAGCTTCACCGTATACTTTTGTTTTATCATCAGCCGTAACCAAAACATCAATAGCTTTTGGAGTTACCGTCAAAGTACCATTTACAGCAGTAACCGTGTAGTTAGGATTACTACCTAAAGTCACTACGATTGGGTAAGAACCTACGTTAGAGAACTGAGTAGCAGAAGTTGCAAGAGAGTAATCAATAACATCTCCATTTACAGCACCCGTTACCACAGCAGTAAGAGTAGGATTAAGATCACCGTATACTTTTGTTTTATCATCAGCCGTAACCAAAACATCAATAGCTTTTGGAGTTACAGTCAAAGTACCATTTACAGCAGTAACCGTGTAGTTAGGATTACTACCTAAAGTCACTACGATAGGGTAAGAACCTACATTAGAGAACTGCGTAGCAGTAGTAGCAAGAGTATAGTTGATGGTATCTCCACCCGCTACAGCACCCGTTACCACAGCAGTAAGAGCAGGATTAGCGTCACCGTATACTTTTGTTTTATCATCAGCCGTAACCAAAATATCAATAGCTTTTGGAGTTACAGTCAAGGTTCCGTTTACAGGAGTAACCGTGTAGTTAGGATTACTACCTAAAGTCACTACGATAGGGTAAGAACCTACATTAGAGAACTGCGTTGCAGTAGTAGCAAGAGTATAGTTAATCGTATCTCCGTTTACAGCACCATCCACCACCGCTGTTAGAGCAGGATTAAGATCACCGTAAACTTTTGTTTTATCATCAGCAGTAACGACTACATCAATAGCTTTAGGCGTAACTGTTAAAGTTCCGTTTACAGGAGTAATGTTATAATTAGGATTGCTACCTAAAGTCACTACGATAGGGTAAGAACCTACGTTAGAGAACTGAGTAGCAGAAGTTGCAAGAGTGTAGTTAATCGTATCTCCGTTTACAGCACCAGTCACCACGGCTGTTAGAGCAGGGTTAAGATCACCGTATACTTTCGTTTTATCATCAGCAGTAACTACTACATCAATAGCTTTAGGCGTAACTGTCAAAGTTCCGTTTACTGGAGTAATGTTATAGTTAGGATTAGTTCCTAAAGTCACTACGATTGGGTAAGAACCTACGTTAGAGAACTGCGTAGCAGAAGTTGCAAGAGTGTAGTTAATAGTATCTCCGTTTACAGCACCAGTAACCACGGCTGTTAAAGCAGGATTAATGTCACCGTATACTTTTGTTTTATCATCAGCAGTAACTACTACATCAATAGCTTTTGGAGTTACAGTTAAAGTTCCGTTTACTGGAGTAATGTTATAGTTAGGATTAGTTCCTAAAGTCACTACGATTGGGTAAGCACCTACGTTAGAGAACTGAGTAGCAGAAGTTGCAAGAGTGTAGTTAATCGTATCTCCGTTTACAGCACCAGTTACTACAGCAGTTAAAGCAGGATTAGCTTCACCGTATACTTTTGTTTTATCATCAGCCGTAACCAAAACATCAATAGCTTTTGGAGTTACAGTCAAAGTTCCGTTTACTGGAGTAATGCTATAGTTAGGATTAGTTCCTAAAGTCACTACGATAGGGTAAGAACCTACGTTAGAGAACTGCGTAGCAGAAGTTGCTAGGGTGTAGTTAATAGTATCCCCGTTTACAGCACCCGTTACTACAGCAGTAAGAGCAGGATTAGCTTCACCGTATACTTTCGTTTTATCATCAGCAGTAACCAAAACATTAATAGCTTTTGGAGTAACTGTTAAAGTTCCGTTTACTGGAGTAATATTATAGTTAGGATTTGTTCCTAAAGTCACTACGATAGGGTAAGAACCTACGTTCGAGAACTGCGTAGCAGAAGTTGCAAGGGTATAGTTAATCGTATCTCCACCCGCTACAGCACCAGTTACTACAGCAGTTAAAGCAGGATTAGCTTCACCGTATACTTTCGTTTTATCATCAGCAGTAACCAAAACATTAATATCTTTTGGAGTAACTGTTAAAGTTCCGTTTACTGGAGTAATATTATAGTTAGGATTAGTTCCTAAAGTCACTACGATAGGGTAAGAACCTACGTTCGAGAACTGCGTAGCAGAAGTTGCAAGGGTATAGTTAATCGTATCTCCACCCGCTACAGCACCAGTTACTACAGCAGTTAAAGCAGGATTAGCTTCACCGTATACTTTCGTTTTATCATCAGCAGTAACCAAAACATTAATATCTTTTGGAGTAACTGTTAAAGTTCCGTTTACTGGAGTAATATTATAGTTAGGATTAGTTCCTAAAGTCACTACGATAGGGTAAGAACCTACGTTCGAGAACTGCGTAGCAGAAGTTGCAAGGGTATAGTTAATCGTATCTCCACCCGCTACAGCACCAGTTACTACAGCAGTTAAAGCAGGATTAGCTTCACCGTATACTTTTGTTTTATCATCAGCCGTAACCAAAACATCAATAGCTTTTGGAGTTACAGTCAAAGTTCCGTTTACAGCAGTAACATTATAATTAGGATTAGTTCCTAAAGTCACTACGATAGGGTAAGCACCTACGTTAGAGAACTGAGTAGCAGAAGTTGCAAGAGTGTAGTTAATCGTATCTCCGTTTACAGCACCCGTTACCACGGCTGTTAGAGCAGGGTTAAGATCACCGTATACTTTCGTTTTATCATCAGCAGTAACTACTACATCAATAGCTTTAGGCGTAACTGTCAAAGTTCCGTTTACTGGAGTAATGTTATAGTTAGGATTAGTTCCTAAAGTTACTTCGATAGGATAAGAACCTACGTTAGAGAACTGCGTAGCAGAAGTTTCTAGTGTATAGTTAATAGTATCCCCGTTTACAGCACCCGTTACTACAGCAGTAAGAGTAGGATTAATGTCACCGTATACTTTCGTTTTATTATCAGCCGTAACCAAAACATCAATAGCTTTAGGCGTAACTGTTAAAGTTCCGTTTACTGGAGTAATGTTATAGTTAGGATTAGTTCCTAAAGTCACTACGATAGGGTAAGAACCTACGTTAGAGAACTGAGTAGCAGAAGTTGCAAGAGTGTAGTTAATAGTATCTCCGTTTACAGCACCCGTTACTACAGCAGTAAGAGCAGGATTAGCTTCACCGTATACTTTCGTTTTATCATCAGCAGTAACCAAAACATTAATAGCTTTTGGAGTAACTGTTAAAGTTCCGTTTACTGGAGTAATGCTATAGTTAGGATTAGTTCCTAAAGTCACTACGATAGGGTAAGAACCTACATTAGAGAACTGCGTTGCAGAAGTTGCTAGGGTATAGTTAATAGTATCTCCGTTTACAGCACCAGTCACCACGGCTGTTAAAGCAGGATTAAGATCACCGTATACTTTTGTTTTATCATCAGCAGTAACTACTACATCAATAGCTTTAGGAGTTACAGTCAAAGTTCCGTTTACTGGAGTAATGTTATAATTAGGATTACTACCTAAAGTCACCACGATAGGGTAAGAACCTACATTAGAGAACTGCGTTGCAGTAGTAGCAAGAGAGTAATCAATCACATCTCCATTTACAGCACCAGTTACCACAGCAGTTAAAGCAGGATTAGCTTCACCGTATACTTTCGTTTTATTATCAGCAGTAACCAAAACATCAATAGCTTTTGGAGTTACAGTCAAAGTTCCGTTTACAGGAGTAATGTTATAATTAGGATTACTACCTAAAGTTACCACGATTGGGTAAGAACCTACATTAGAGAACTGCGTTGCAGTAGTAGCAAGAGAGTAGTTGATGACATCTCCACCCGCTACAGCACCAGTTACTACGGCAGTTAAAGCAGGATTAGCTTCACCGTATACTTTTGTTTTATTATCAGCCGTAACTAAAACATCAATAGCTTTAGGCGTAACTGTTAAAGTTCCGTTTACTGGAGTAACCGTGTAGTTAGGATTAGTTCCTAAAGTTACTTCGATAGGGTAAGAACCTACGTTAGAGAACTGAGTAGCAGAAGTTGCTAGGGTGTAGTTAATAGTATCTCCGTTTACAGCACCAGTCACCACCGCTGTTAGATCAGGATTAACGTCACCGTATACTTTTGTTTTTTCATCAGCCGTAACCAAAACATCAATAGCTTTTGGAGTTACAGTTAAAGTACCATTTACAGCAGTAACCGTGTAGTTAGGATTACTACCTAAAGTCACTACGATAGGGTAAGAACCTACATTAGAGAACTGCGTTGCAGTAGTAGCAAGAGAGTAATCAATCACATCTCCATTTACAGCACCAGTTACCACAGCAGTTAAAGCAGGATTAGCTTCACCGTATACTTTCGTTTTATTATCAGCAGTAACCAAAACATCAATAGCTTTTGGAGTTACAGTCAAAGTTCCGTTTACAGGAGTAATGTTATAATTAGGATTACTACCTAAAGTTACCACGATTGGGTAAGAACCTACATTAGAGAACTGCGTTGCAGTAGTAGCAAGAGAGTAGTTGATGACATCTCCACCCGCTACAGCACCAGTTACTACGGCAGTTAAAGCAGGATTAGCTTCACCGTATACTTTTGTTTTATTATCAGCCGTAACCAAAACATCAATAGCTTTTGGAGTTACAGTCAAAGTTCCGTTTACAGGAGTAACAGTGTAGTTAGGATTACTACCTAAAGTCACTTCGATTGGGTAAGAACCTACATTAGAGAACTGCGTAGCAGAAGTTGCAAGAGTGTAGTTAATAGTATCTCCGTTTACAGCACCCGTTACTACGGCAGTTAAAGCAGGATTAGCTTCACCGTATACTTTTGTTTTATTATCAGCCGTAACCAAAACATCAATAGCTTTTGGAGTTACAGTCAAAGTTCCGTTTACAGGAGTAACTGTGTAGTTAGGATTACTACCTAAAGTTACCACGATTGGGTAAGAACCTACATTAGAGAACTGCGTAGCAGAAGTAGCAAGAGAATAGTTGATGGCATCACCACCTGCTACAGCACCCGTTACTACAGCAGTAAGAGCAGGATTAGCTTCACCGTATACTTTCGTTTTATTATCAGCAGTAACCAAAACATCAATAGCTTTTGGAGTTACAGTCAAAGTTCCGTTTACTGGAGTAATGCGATAGTTAGGATTAGTTCCTAAAGTCACTACGATAGGGTAAGAACCTACGTTAGAGAACTGCGTTGCAGAAGTTGATAGGGTGTAGTTAATAGTATCTCCGTTTACAGCACCCGTTACTACAGCAGTAAGAGCAGGATTAGCTTCACCGTATACTTTCGTTTTATCATCAGCAGTAACTACTACATCAATAGCTTTAGGCGTAACTGTCAAAGTTCCGTTTACTGGAGTAATGTTATAATTAGGATTACTACCTAAAGTCACCACGATAGGGTAAGAACCTACATTAGAGAACTGCGTTGCAGGAGTAGTAAGGTTATAGTTGATAGCATCTCCACCCGCTACAGCACCCGTTACTACAGCAGTAAGAGCAGGATTAGCTTCACCGTATACTTTCGTTTTATCATCAGCAGTAACTACTACATCAATAGCTTTAGGCGTAACTGTCAAAGTTCCGTTTACTGGAGTAATGTTATAATTAGGATTACTACCTAAAGTCACCACGATAGGGTAAGAACCTACATTAGAGAACTGCGTTGCAGGAGTAGTAAGGTTATAGTTGATAGCATCTCCACCCGCTACAGCACCCGTTACTAAAGCAGTAAGAGCAGGATTAGCTTCACCGTATACTTTCGTTTTATCATCAGCAGTAACTACTACATCAATAGCTTTAGGCGTAACTGTCAAAGTTCCGTTTACTGGAGTAATGTTATAATTAGGATTAGTTCCTAAAGTCACTACGATTGGGTAAGAACCTACGTTAGAGAACTGCATCGCAGGAGTTGCAAGAGAGTAATCAATCACATCCCCGTTTACAGCACCCGTTACCACCGCTGTTAAAGCAGGATTTGCCTCACCGTATACTTTTGTTTTATCATCAGCAGTAACTACTACATCAATAGCTTTAGGAGTTACAGTCAAAGTTCCGTTTACTGGAGTAATGTTATAGTTAGGATTAGTTCCTAAAGTCACTACGATTGGGTAAGCACCTGCGTTAGAGAACTGAGTAGCAGAAGTTGCAAGAGAGTAATCAATAACATCTCCGTTTACAGCACCGCTTACTACAGCGGTAAGAGCAGGATTAGCTTCACCGTATACTTTTGTTTTATCATTAGCAGTAACCAAAACATTAATAGCTTTTGGAGTTACTGTCAAAGTACCATTTACAGGAGTAACCGTGTAGTTAGGATTACTACCTAAAGTCACCACGATTGGATAAGTACCTACGTTAGAGAACTGCGTTGCAGTAGTAGCAAGAGTATAGTTGATGGCATCTCCACCCGCTACAGCACCAGTTACTACAGCAGTAAGAGCAGGATTAGCTTCACCGTATACTTTCGTTTTATCATCAGCAGTAACCAAAACATCAATAGCTTTTGGCGTTACTGTCAAAGTACCATTTACAGGAGTAACCGTGTAGTTAGGATTACTACCTAAAGTCACCACGATTGGATAAGTACCTACGTTAGAGAACTGCGTTGCAGTAGTAGCAAGAGTATAGTTGATGGCATCTCCACCCGCTACAGCACCAGTTACTACAGCAGTTAAAGCAGGATTAGCTTCACCGTATACTTTTGTTTTATCATTAGCAGTAACCAAAACATCAATAGCTTTTGGCGTTACTGTCAAAGTACCATTTACAGGAGTAACCGTGTAGTTAGGATTACTACCTAAAGTCACCACGATTGGATAAGTACCTACGTTAGAGAACTGCGTTGCAGTAGTAGCAAGAGTATAGTTGATGGCATCTCCACTCGCTACAGTACCAGTTACTACAGCAGTTAAAGCAGGATTAGCTTCACCGTATACTTTCGTTTTATCATCAGCAGTAACCAAAACATCAATAGCTTTTGGAGTTACTGTCAAAGTACCATTTACAGGAGTAACCGTGTAGTTAGGATTAGTTCCTAAAGTCACCACGATTGGATAAGTACCTACGTTAGAGAACTGCGTTGCAGTAGTAGCAAGAGTATAGTTGATGGTATCTCCACCCGCTACAGCACCAGTTACTACAGCAGTTAAAGCAGGATTAGCTTCACCGTATACTTTCGTTTTATCATCAGCAGTAACCAAAACATCAATAGCTTTTGGAGTTACTGTCAAAGTACCATTTACAGGAGTAACCGTGTAGTTAGGATTACTACCTAAAGTCACCACGATTGGATAAGTACCTACGTTAGAGAACTGCGTTGCAGTAGTAGCAAGGGTATAGTTGATGGCATCTCCACCCGCTACAGCACCCGTTACTACGGCAGTAAGAGCAGGATTAGCTTCACCGTATACTTTTGTTTTATCATTAGCAGTAACCAAAACATTAATAGCTTTTGGAGTTACTGTCAAAGTACCATTTACAGGAGTAACCGTGTAGTTAGGATTACTACCTAAAGTCACCACGATTGGATAAGTACCTACGTTAGAGAACTGCGTTGCAGTAGTAGCAAGAGTATAGTTGATGGCATCTCCACCCGCTACAGCACCAGTTACTACAGCAGTTAAAGCAGGATTAAGATCACCGTATACTTTCGTTTTATCATCAGCAGTAACCAAAACATCAATAGCTTTAGGCGTAACTGTTAAATTTCCGTTTACTGGAGTAATGTTATAGTTATGATTAGTTCCTAAAGTCACCACGATTGGATAAGTACCTACGTTAGAGAACTGCGTAGCAGTAGTAGCAAGAGAGTAATCAATCACATCTCCATTTACAGCACCAGTCACCACGGCTGTTAAAGCAGGATTAATGTCACCGTATACTTTTGTTTTATCATCAGCAGTAACCAAAACATCAATAGCTTTTGGAGTAACTGTCAAAGTTCCGTTTACTGGAGTAATGTTATAATTAGGATTGCTACCTAAAGTCACCACGATAGGGTAAGAACCTACATTAGAGAACTGCGTTGCAGTAGTAGCAAGCGTATAGTTGATGGCATCTCCACCCGCTACAGCACCCGTTACTACAGCAGTAAGAGCAGGATTAGCTTCACCGTATACTTTTGTTTTATTATCAGCAGTAACCAAAACATCAATAGCTTTAGGCGTAACTGTCAAAGTTCCGTTTACTGGAGTAATGTTATAATTAGGATTGCTACCTAAAGTCACTACGATAGGGTAAGAACCTACGTTAGAGAACTGAGTAGCAGAAGTTGCTAGGGTGTAATTAATAGTATCTCCGTTTACAGCACCAGTCACCACGGCTGTTAAAGCAGGATTAGCTTCACCGTATACTTTTGTTTTATTATCAGCCGTAACCAAAACATCAATAGCTTTAGGCGTAACTGTTAAAGTTCCGTTTACAGGAGTAATGTTATAATTAGGATTGCTACCTAAAGTCACTACGATAGGGTAAGAACCTACGTTCGAGAACTGCGTAGCAGAAGTTGCTAGGGTGTAGTTAATAGTATCTCCGTTTACAGCACCCGTTACTACAGCAGTCAAAGCAGGATTAGCTTCACCGTATACTTTTGTTTTATTATCAGCCGTAACCAAAACATCAATAGCTTTTGGAGTTACAGTCAAAGTTCCGTTTACAGGAGTAATATTATAATTAGGATTGTTTCCTAAAGTCACTTCGATAGGGTAAGCACCTACGTTAGAGAACTGTGTTGCAGGAGTTGCAAGAGAGTAATCAATCACATCCCCGTTTACAGCACCAGTTACTACAGCAGTTAAAGCAGGATTAGCTTCACCGTATACTTTTGTTTTATTATCAGCCGTAACCAAAACATCAATAGCTTTAGGCGTAACTGTTAAAGTTCCGTTTACAGGAGTAATGTTATAATTAGGATTGCTACCTAAAGTCACTACGATAGGGTAAGAACCTACGTTCGAGAACTGCGTAGCAGAAGTTGCTAGGGTGTAGTTAATAGTATCTCCGTTTACAGCACCCGTTACTACAGCAGTCAAAGCAGGATTAGCTTCACCGTATACTTTTGTTTTATTATCAGCCGTAACCAAAACATCAATAGCTTTTGGAGTTACAGTCAAAGTTCCGTTTACAGGAGTAATATTATAATTAGGATTGTTTCCTAAAGTCACTTCGATAGGGTAAGCACCTACGTTAGAGAACTGTGTTGCAGGAGTTGCAAGAGAGTAATCAATCACATCCCCGTTTACAGCACCAGTTACTACAGCAGTTAAAGCAGGATTAGCTTCACCGTATACTTTTGTTTTATTATCAGCCGTAACCAAAACATCAATAGCTTTTGGAGTTACAGTCAAAGTTCCGTTTACTGGAGTAATGCTATAGTTAGGATTAGTTCCTAAAGTCACTACGATTGGATAAGTTCCTACATTTGATGTAGTCGTTGCAGTGGTAGCTAGGGTATAGTTAATAGTATCTCCATTGATAGCACCAGTCACCACAGCTGTTAAAGTTGGATTAACGTCACCGTATACTTTAGTTTTATCAGTAGCTACTACAGTTGCAGTCTTAGGGGTAACAGTAAGTGTTGCATCTGTTTTGGTAACAGTATAATTAGGATTGGTTCCTAAAGTCACCGCGATTGGATAAGTTCCTATATTTGATGTAGTCGTTGCAGTGGTTGCTAGGGTATAGTTAATATTATCTCCATTGATAGCACCAGTAACAGTTGCAGTCAAAGTTGGATTAACGTCACCGTATACTTTCGTTTTATCAGCAGCTACTACAGTTGCAGTTTTAGGGGTAACAGTAAGATTTGCGTCTGTTTTGGTAACAGTATAATTAGGATTGCTTCCTAAAGTCGCAACGATTGGATAAGTTCCCACATTTGATGTAGTCGTTGCAGTGGTTGCTAGGGTATAGTTAATCGTATCTCCGTTTACACCACCAGTCACCACGGCTGTTAGAGCAGGATTAACGTCACCGTATACTTTAGTTTTATCAGCAGCTACTACAGTTGCAGTCTTAGGGGTAATAGTAAGATTTGCATCTGTTTTGGTAACAGTATAATTAGGATTGGTTCCTAAAGTCACCGCGATTGGATAAGTTCCTACATTTGAAGTAGTCGTTGCAGTGGTTGCTAGGGTATAGTTAATAGTATCTCCATTGATAGCACCAGTAACAGTTGCGGTCAAAGCTGGATTGGCATAACCGTATACTTTAGTTTTATCAACAGCTACTACGGTTGCAGTCTTAGGAGTAACAGTCAGAGTTGCATCTGTTTTAGAAACAGTATAATTAGGATTGCTTCCTAAAGTTACTGAAATTGGATAAGCTCCCACATTTGAAGCAGTCGTTGCAGTGGTTGCTAGGGTATAGTTAATAGTATCTCCATGGATAGCTCCAGTAACAGTTGCAGTCAACGCTGGATTAACGTCACCGTATACTTTAGTTTTATCAGCAGCTACTACAGTTGCAGTCTTAGGGGTAATAGTAAGATTTGCATCTGTTTTAGTAACCGTATAATTAGGATTGGTTCCTAAAGTCACCGCGATTGGATAAGTTCCTACATTTGAAGTAGTCGTTGCAGTGGTTGCTAGGGTATAGTTAATAGTATCTCCATTGATAGCACCAGTAACAGTTGCGGTCAAAGCTGGATTGGCATCACCGTATACTTTAGTTTTATCAACAGCTACTACGGTTGCAGTCTTAGGAGTAACAGTCAGAGTTGCATCTGTTTTAGAAACAGTATAATTAGGATTGCTTCCTAAAGTTACTGAAATTGGATAAGCTCCCACATTTGAAGTAGTCGTTGCAGTGGTTGCTAGTGAGTAGTTAATGGTATCTCCGCTAATAGCTCCTGTAACAGTTGCAGTCAAAGTTGGATTAGCATCACCGTATACTTTAGTTTTATCAGCAGCTACTACAGTTGCAGTCTTAGGAGTGACAGTCAGAGTTGCATCTGTTTTAGAAACAGTATAATTAGGATTGCTTCCTAAAGTCACAACGATTGGATAAGTTCCAATATTTGAAGTAGTCGATGCAGTGGTTGCTAATGTATAGTTAATAGTATCTCCGCTAATAGCTCCTGTAACAGTTGCAGTCAAAGTTGGATTAGCATCACCGTATACTTTAGTTTTATCAGCAGCTACTACAGTTGCAGTCTTAGGAGTGACAGTCAGAGTTGCATCTGTTTTAGAAACAGTATAATTAGGATTGCTTCCTAAAGTCACAACGATTGGATAAGTTCCAATATTTGAAGTAGTCGATGCAGTGGTTGCTAATGTATAGTTAATAGTATCTCCGCTAATAGCTCCTGTAACAGTTGCAGTCAAAGCTGGATTAACGTCACCGTAAATTTTAGTTTTATCAACAGCTACTACAGTTGCAGTCTTAGGAGTAACAGTCAGAGTTGCGTCTGTTTTAGTAACCGTATAATTAGGATTGCTTCCTAAAGTTACCGTAATTGGATAAGTTCCAATATTTGAAGTAGTCGTTGCAGTGGTTGCTAGTGAGTAGTTAATGGTATCTCCGCTAATAGTTCCTGTAACAGTTGCAGTCAAAGCTGGATTAACGTCACCGTAAATTTTAGTTTTATCAACAGCTACTACAGTTGCAGTCTTAGGAGTAACAGTCAGAGTTGCGTCTGTTTTAGTAACCGTATAATTAGGATTGCTTCCTAAAGTTACCGTAATTGGATAAGTTCCAATATTTGAAGTAGTCGATGCAGTGGTTGCTAATGTATAGTTAATAGTATCTCCGCTAATAGCTCCTGTAACAGTTGCAGTCAAAGCTGGATTAACGTCACCGTAAATTTTAGTTTTATCAACAGCTACTACAGTTGCAGTCTTAGGAGTAACAGTCAGAGTTGCGTCTGTTTTAGTAACCGTATAATTAGGATTGCTTCCTAAAGTTACCGTAATTGGATAAGTTCCAATATTTGAAGTAGTCGTTGCAGTGGTTGCTAGTGAGTAGTTAATGGTATCTCCGCTAATAGTTCCTGTAACAGTTGCAGTCAAAGCTGGATTAACGTCACCGTAAATTTTAGTTTTATCAACAGCTACTACAGTTGCAGTCTTAGGAGTAACAGTCAGAGTTGCGTCTGTTTTAGTAACCGTATAATTAGGATTGCTTCCTAAAGTTACCGTAATTGGATAAGTTCCAATATTTGAAGTAGTCGTTGCAGTGGTTGCTAGTGAGTAGTTAATGGTATCTCCGCTAATAGTTCCTGTAACAGTTGCGGTCAAAGCTGGATTGGCATCACCGTATACTTTAGTTTTATCAACAGCTACTACGGTTGCAGTCTTAGGAGTAACAGTCAGAGTTGCATCTGTTTTAGAAACAGTATAATTAGGATTGCTTCCTAAAGTTACTGAAATTGGATAAGCTCCCACATTTGAAGCAGTCGTTGCAGTGGTTGCTAGGGTATAATTAATAGTATCTCCATTGATAGCTCCAGTAACAGTTGCAGTCAACGCTGGATTAGCATCACCGTATACTTTCGTTTTATTCGCAGCTACTACAGTCGCAGTTTTAGGAGTAACAGTCAGAGTTGCGTCTGTTTTAGAAATAGTATAATTAGGATTGCTTCCTAAAGTTACTGCGATTGGATAAGCTCCCACATTTGAAGTAGTCGTTGCAGTGGTTGCTAGTGAGTAGTTAATGGTATCTCCGCTAATAGTTCCTGTAACAGTTGCGGTCAAAGCTGGATTGGCATCACCGTATACTTTAGTTTTATCAACAGCTACTACAGTTGCAGCCTTAGGAGTAACAGTCAGAGTTGCGTCTGTTTTAGTAACCGTATAATTAGGATTGCTTCCTAAAGTTACTACGATTGGATAAGCACCCACATTTGAGGCAGTCGTTGCAGTGGTCGCTAATGTATAGTTAATAGTATCTCCGCTAATAGCTCCTGTAACAGTTGCAGTCAAAGCAGGATTAGCTGCACCGTATACTTTAGTTTTATCAACAGCTACTACAGTTGCAGCCTTAGGAGTAACAGTCAGAGTTGCTTCACTTGAAGTTACTTGGTTACAATTTCCTGTTCCAGTCAGTATTACTCTGTACAGGTATGAATTCATACTAACAGCAGGATTATTAACTGTAAGGGTTGAAGTTGTTGCGTTACTATAAATAGAATTGTTTGTGATATTACTAAAACCAGATCCGGTATTAACCTGCCACTGGTAAGCAGTAGCATTAGAACTTGAGATTGTAAACGTGGTACTATTTCCGTAGATAATAGCTTTTGATATCGGTTGTGTACTAATAATTGTTTTCGGGTGAACGATTACAGTTATCGGAGATTTTGGACCAAAACATGAATTACGTTGTTCGGCAACATAATAAGTGAACTGCCCGGCAGTAGTGGTACTTGGTGTAATACTGGTTTGAGGAGTGCCATTTAACGAACTAAAATAAAATAATGTTCCTCCAGCTGAACTTGCATTAGCGCTTAGCGGTTGAGCTATAGCATCCTGGCAGTATTCGTAGTTTGTTGCGATTGGTTGTCCTGGTAAAGGAGTGATTGTTAAAGTGACTGCAGTTCTAGTCAAACTAGAGCAAGTTCCGTTTGATGCTTGCGCATAATAAGTTTTAGTTCCAACACCAACTTGGGTTGGAGCATTAACTACATTTCCAGCAGTTGCTGAATCATACCAAGTTATGGTTCCACCTGTTGCAGTTGCAGTTAAGGTTTGAGTGGTACTACCATCACTACAAACAGTTTGATTTCCTCCAGAAACTGGAGCATTAGGAGTTGCAGGTTGGCTATTAATTGTTAAAGAAGTAGCACTTGATATACAGCCAGAAGATGATTTAGCTGTAACAGAATAAGTACCTGCTGGAATATTTGTAAAAATCCCACTTGTGTTTTGATAATTCGTTCCGTTAATGCTATATGTTAATCCATTTCCTGTTGGAGAAGAAACAGTTATTGATCCGGTTGCTACTGCACAAGTAGGCTGAGAGGTTACAGATGCAATTGGTTTTTCAGGAGTGTATGTAATTGTTATGGTAGCCTCATTCGACATTAATGGTGTACTGTCGCTAATTGTATATCTAATAGGTGTTGGGTCTCCTTTAAAAGTCGTTAATGGAGTAAAAGTTACCACACCAGTATTGTTTACAGACCAATTACCTTGATTGGTTACAGATAATGTTGTCTGTCTACCCACAGCAGTTGGGTTTAAATCAACTGAATTTGTATTTAAATTTCTGTTTGCATCTACATCATTTGCTGTAACGTCAATACTTACTGGTCCGTAAGTATTACACAATTTATTATCATTATTTGCAGTTGGAGCTGTTGGCACAGAAAACGTAACTTCTCCGAAACTTATGGAACTTTGTCTATTACTTGATTGAGTACTATTTCCTAATCTAAAAGTTACAGAATTAACATTACCATAATTAATAGCAGCAATATATCTAGTGTTTGTAATACTTATCGGGTCTACAGAATTGGATGGTCCTTGAATTCTTGTAAATTGATCAATTAAATTTGGAAGAATGGTAAGAAAACTGTTTAATTCTAAAATTATTAATTCGTTAGAAGGTCGCAGCACATCGAAAAACTCATTTCCATCTAAATCTAGCGCTTCAAAGGTAAATGAACTTAAATCAATTTTAAGTTCTTGAGGTGTGCCGTAAGTTCCCGCTTTGTAAAAATCAAAAGTGAATTGAACATAACCATTTGACCTTTTTGTAGTAATAACAGGTTGAAATCGATCTCTCAAACTTCCACTACCATTGTTGGGGTTATCAATGTCCACAATTGTGGCATCTTTAATACTTACAACAGATAAAATAGCATCAACATCTGTACCGTTCACATTGGTTACGTTTGTATAACGATACTTAGCACCAGCCGTTTTATCTATTCCCGAGTATAATGTGGGATCAGTAAATCTCGGAGTTTGACTATAACTAGAAAGGGAGATAAAAAAGAATATAAAGAATATAAATCCCTGAATTAATTTTAATTTTTTGTGAGTAATTTTGCTCATGTGTTTATTTTATTTTGTGAAAAAACAGCTTTCATTATAGCAGCTTTTTACCTGTTCAATGTATTGATTATTTTGTATTCTAAAACAACAAAACAGTAATTAATTATCACCTTAATTTTTCCAAAAAATAAGGGATAATAATTATGTTTTTTATAACTTTATTTTGTTTTTATGTGTCTATAAATCAGGTGTTTATATGTAAAATAATTTTAATTTTTGCTTGTTTATTTAATCATTGTCAATTTGACTGTTGAGCAAGTATCTAATAATACTTTGCTAAATTAAATGTTAAAATTGTATTACCATTATTTTTCCTTTTAAAAACTTAAATAACCGTTGAATTACATTATACAAGTACTTCTACGTATGTTTTAATTTAAGTCAACATTTGATTACTTTGTGTTAATATTGTAAGCAAATTAGTATTATTAATGATTTTGCACTGCTAATTATCGATGTCGTTTTATGTCACTTTTTGCAAAAATTATTTGTTTGTAAAAGTGCTTTATTTCGTGTAACTTTCAACGTTAATAAATTAAGGTTTTTAATAAAAGTTTATGAAAGAACTTATTTTGATTCGCCATGCCAAATCTAGTTGGGAAGTTCCTGTGAAAGATATTGATAGAGGTCTAACTTGTCAAGGAATTAAAGACGCTCATTCTATTGCGCTTCATGTAAAGGATTTATTGCCAAAATCCTACTCAATTTGGTGTAGTGAGGCTAAGAGAACATCAAGCACTGCATTAATTTTTGCTCAAAATGTTGGCTTTCCTCTTGAAAGTATCAATTACAAATACGACCTTTATACTTTTGAATCCAAGCAGCTGGAAAAAGTTATAAGAAGTTGCCCAAATGCTATTGATAATTTAATCATTTTCGGACACAATAATGCCTTAACTGATTTTGTAAATAAATTTGGATCTGTACCTGTAGCTAATGTATCAACTGCAGGTTTTGTAGCTATACAATTTGATAGCGATGATTGGAATTTTAATAAAAAAGGTATAACAAAAACAGTACTATTTCCCAAAGATTTAAAATGAATAAAGCAGTTGCATACAAATATATTGATCGTGAAAAAAGTTGGTTGGCATTTAATGCTCGCGTATTACAGGAGGCGGGAGATTCATCAGTTCCTTTACTAGATCGACTTCGGTTTTTAGGTATATTTTCTAATAATTTAGACGAATTTTTTAGAGTTCGTTTTGCTGCTATTAGGCGCTTGAGTTTAGCAGGTATTACTGGCGAAAAATATCTAGGCGGTATCTCGGCGCAACAATTAGTTAAGGATATTACCGAAATTGTAATTCAGCAGCAGTCCGAAAGTTTGCGAATTCTGAATATCATCGAAAGTGAACTCGAGACCAAAAACATTTTCATCATCACTGAAGCTGATATTGATGCCGAGCAAGAACTCTTTCTGAAAGATTTTTTTATTCAAAAAGTCAGTCCCGAGTTGGTTACTATAATTCTTAACGATTTGGCTGAGTTTCCTGTTTTAAAAGATACTTCTGGTTACTTGGCTGTAAAATTGGTAATGAATCATACTGCCGAGGTGCGTTACGCAGTAATCGAAATTCCAACTACTATAAATCGTTTTGTGGTATTACCCACAATCAATGAAAAACAATATATTATTTTGCTTGATGATGTGATCCGTCACAATCTCAGTAATATTTTTAATATTTTCGACTACGAAAGTGTTTCTGCACACATGATTAAAATTACCAGAGATGCTCAATTAGATATCGATAGTGATTTAAGTAAAAGTATGATTGAAAAAATCACGCTAAGTGTCAAAGACCGACGTATTGGTGAGCCGGTTCGTTTTATATACGATCAGTTGATTGAGCCAGACACTTTGAATTTCTTTTTGGATAAAATGAAAATCGTTTCTACCGATAGTATCATTCCAGGCGGAAGGTATCACAATAGGAGAGATTATATGAATTTCCCAAATTTAGGAAGACAAGATTTGTTGTATCAAACTAATGATCCGTTGCCAATTCCTGGTTTGAGTTTAGAAGGAAGTATGCTCGAAAAAATTAGCGAACGCGACTATTTACTTCATGCTCCTTACCAGTCATTTTCATACTTGACTAAGTTTTTGCGCGAAGCTGCCTTAGACCCAAAGGTAATATCAATTAAAATTACGTTATACCGTTTAGCGAAGAATTCGCAAATCATCAGTTCATTGATTAATGCTGCTAAAAATGGTAAAAAAGTAACGGTACAAATAGAATTGCAAGCGCGATTTGATGAAGCTTCGAATATTTCCTATGCAGAGCAAATGCAACTCGAAGGTATTGAACTTATTTTCGGTATTAAAGGCCTAAAAGTACACAGTAAAATATGTGTTATTGAACGAGTAGAAAATCTTAAAATCAAACGTTACGGATTTATCTCGACTGGTAACTTTAATGAGTCAACTGCCAAGATCTATACGGATGTAACTCTTTTTACAAGTCACCAACAAATCCTTAAAGATATCATGCGTATTTTTGAGTTTTTTGACATCAATTATCGTGTGCATCGCTACAAGCATTTGATCGTTTCTCCGCATTACACTAGAACACGATTTATTAAATTAATTGATCGCGAAATCACACACGCATTAGCTGGAAGAAAAACACATATTAAGCTTAAAATGAATAGTTTATCTGATTTAGAAATGATCGATAAATTGTATGAAGCGAGTAGAGCAGGTGTGAAAATTCAGCTTGAAATTCGTGGTATTTGTTCCTTGATTCCGGGCATTGCAGGTATGAGTGAAAATATCGAGGCTATCAGTATTGTTGATAATTATTTAGAACATTCTAGAGTGTATATTTTTGGCAATGCAGGGCAAACAGAAGTTTTCATTTCTTCGGCTGATTTTATGACTCGAAATTTAGATGGCCGTGTAGAAGTTACATGTCCTATTTACGATCAAAACATTAAAAATGAGTTAATTGACAATTTTGATATCGCTTGGAAGGGAAATGTAAAAGCCCGTTTTCATTCGTATAAATTAGATAATAAATACCGAGCGCGCAATCATAATCCTATTTTTAGAGCGCAATTAGAAACGTACAAATATTACCAAAAAAAATTAGATGAACTTGCTCATAACGAAGAATTGGCACAAAATTAGCGAGTCTTTTTTGTGTTCGATTTTTATGAAAAAAACAGTGTAATTGCAAAGAAAAAACAGCAGTAAAAAATGATTAAAATTAAAAAGTATGCAGCAATAGATATTGGCTCGAATGCCATGCGATTGCTAATTGCAAACATTGTAGAGCAAGACGGTAAAGAACCACAATTTAATAAAAGTTCCCTCGTGCGTGTGCCCATTCGTTTGGGTCAGGATGCCTTTACAGTAGGTGAAATTTCGCCTGAAAATATTGACCGCATGTGCGATGCTATGAAGGCATTCAACTTGCTTATGAAAGTGCATAAAGTAGAGCGTTATATGGCTTTTGCAACCTCTGCCATGCGCGAAGCTTACAATGCCAAAGAAGTGGTGGCGATCATTAAGAAAAAGGCCGATATTAAGATTGAAATTATTGATGGAAAAAAGGAAGCAGCAATTATTGCTTCAACAGATTTGCATCATTTGCTAAAAACAGATCAAACCTATTTGTTTGTTGATGTAGGTGGCGGAAGTACCGAATTCACTCTATTTTCGAATGGTAAAATGATTAATTCGAGATCATTCAAAGCAGGAACGGTACGCTTGTTAAATAATATGGTTTGCGATGTAGTCTGGGACGAAATTGAAAAATGGATCAAAACCAACACGCAAGATTACGAAGAGGTAACTTTAATTGGCTCTGGTGGAAACATCAATAAGTTGTTTAAAATGTCTGGTAAACCGCAAGAAAAGCCACTTTCGTACATTTACATCAACTCTCAATATGCATTTTTGAACTCCTTGTCGTATGAGCAAAGAGTGGCGGAATTAGGCTTAAATCCGGATCGTGCTGATGTAATTATTCCGGCTACTAGAATATATCTGAATGCCATGAAATGGAGTGGCGCCAGACAGATTTACGTGCCAAAAATTGGACTTTCTGACGGAATTGTAAAAGCCATGTACTTTGGTAAAATATAAATTAAGCATCTAAATCCAATCCGAATGTTGTGCGTAAAAGCTCAATGTTCGGATTGATTTCTAAAAAGCGGTTGTAGCGGTCTTGATCTGTAAAACTGCGTTTGTGTTCTATAGTTTCATTAACTATCACTTCAATAGTAATATCGTGATTGTGTAAATGACCACGCAAATACCCCAATAATCCAATCAATTCTCTTTCGAAATCTAACTTTGAACCCTCATTAGGAAGTTCGATAGTAATTGCGGTTCCGTTTAGTTTTGGATCGTTAATCAATAGGAGCGACTCCATAATTTTGAAACCTTTTTCTCCTAAGCGTTGTGCATATTTGTTCCAATACACTAGCATTTCAGTCTCTGTAAAAGGTTCTGTAGGTAAGTGCAATACTTCTTTTACAATTCCTTTGGTGCTTTCCTCTAGTGCTTTTTTGGCTCTAATACTGGCAAGTGAAAATGCAGATACTTTCCCCTCTGTTGGTACAGAAGCTGCGGGTGCTACAATAGGATTTGGCTTCGCTTCAACGGGTACCAGTGGTTTTGGTTGTTCAATTGTAGTTGTCGTAGTTACGTTTAATGCTTCGGCGGTTTTAGCAGTAGCAGTTGTGTTAGAACTATTATCAACAATAGAATAATCCGATTTACGGAAATGTGTGGGCGGGATTATAAATTGCTCAACTTTTTTTTTTCTCCATCAAAAGTGATAGAGGCCAATTGCATTAAGCAAAGTTCGACTAAGAGTCGTTGGTTTTGACTGACTTTGTATTTCAAATCACAGTCGTTTGCAATTTCAATTCCTTGTAGTAGAAAATCTTGACTGCATTTTTGTGATTGCGTTGCATACATTTGCTGTGCAGCTTCGCCAACTTCTAAAAGAGTTAAAGTAGCAGGATTTTTTGATACCAATAAATCTCTAAAATGAGTAGCCAATCCCGATACAAAATGATGTGCATCAAAACCTTTGGCCAAAATTTCATTAAAGGCAATTAACAGGTCTGGAATTTTATTTTCCAGAATCAAATCGGTAACATTGATGTAGGTTTCGTAATCTAAAACATTTAAGTTTTCGGTTACCGCTTGTCGTGTTAAGTTTTTACCACAAAACGAAACCACACGATCAAATATGGACAGCGCGTCACGCATGGCTCCATCAGCCTTTTGGGCAATGATATGCAGTGCATCATCTTCAAAAACTACACCTTGACTAGTTGCAACTTCAGCTAAGTGCTCTTTAGCGTCTTTTACGGTAATGCGTTTGAAGTCGAAAATTTGACAACGAGAAAGTATCGTTGGGATGATTTTGTGTTTTTCGGTCGTGGCCAAAATAAAAATGGCGTGCTTAGGCGGTTCTTCTAATGTTTTTAAGAAAGCATTAAAAGCTGCCGATGACAGCATGTGCACCTCATCAATAATGTATACTTTGTATTGCCCTGTTTGTGGCGGGATTCTAACTTGGTCAATTAAATTACGAATGTCATCAACAGAGTTATTGGAGGCCGCATCAAGTTCAAAAACATTGAAAGCAAAATCTTCATTTGGGTCATCATAACCAGGTTGATTGATTTTGCGAGCTAAGATTCTAGCACAGGTGGTTTTTCCCACTCCGCGTGGTCCCGTAAACAATAGGGCGGAAGCCAAGTGATTGCTTTCTATGGCGTTCAATAAAGTATTGGTAATGGCTTTTTGCCCTACAACATCTTTAAATGTTTGCGGGCGGTATTTACGTGCCGATACTACAAATTGCTCCATAAAAATCTATAATTAATGTGAGCAAATATAGGGTTTTTGTTGATTTGTTTAATCGCTAATTTGTTTATTTGCAGAAAATCTTTTCCCTAATACTATCAATATTAGAACTGAAAGCAATAGTCCATTAATAATCAAAGAAATGATTAGAGCTTTGACATAAAATGAGTTTTTCTGATTTTTAGAAATTTTATTTTGAGATAATTTATAAGCTCTTAATTGTTCTAATTGGTAAAACCAATTTGACATCGTTTCATTCCTAATATTTAAATTATCGATTTCATTACTTAAAGAATCAATTTTTGTAATTCTACTTTCCGAGGATGTATATAATGGAATTGGAGGTAAAAAGCCAGCAGGAATATCTATAGTTTGAGATGGCAAACAATAATTAAGATGAATTGTATTGTCTTTATTAAAACTTGCATAGACTATCCATAAATCTTTTTTGAAGGGAAATATTTCACAATTATTATTAATTGCTTTTCCTTTTATTAGATAGTTATTATAACTGCCCTTAAACGTTTCAATTATTCTAAATGAATAAGTTCGAGATATAGAATCAATTTTTATTAACTCTCCAAAAAAAACTATTTCTGCTTTTTCAAGTCCTTTTGAAACCATCGTCTCTCTTTTATGAGGTGGACAATCACAAGAAAAAGCTTTGTTAAAACAAATGAAAGTTAGTAAAAATAGTATTTTTTGAAATTTCATTTTTTTTGTAAAATATGTTTACAAGGATACGTATTTTATTTAAATAATTTTATTAACAAAAAAAATCATATTGAATATCGAGAATTCATAGCCCCGATAGTAGTGGAAATCCTTTTTGTTTTTTTCTTTAAAAAACAAAAAGATTGGAACGAATAGCGGGATTAGCTCCTAAAAAAAGTTACTTTTGCACAGCAGACCGCCTTATCGTCGTCCCGATTTATCGGGAGGGAGGAAAGTCCGGACACCACAGAGAAGCATAGCGGGTAACACCCGTCGGTTGCGTTTTTACGAACGCGATTAGGACAAGTGCAACAGAAAGTATGTACAGGTAATGCTGTAGTGAAACCAGGTAAACTCTATGCGGTGAAATATCAAGTATATCAGCATTTAAGGGCTTCTCGTTCGTTGCTGAAGGGTAGATAGCTTGAGTTACGCAGTAATGTGTGATCTAGATAAATGATAAGGGTTTCGAGTAATCGAGATACAGAATCCGGCTTATAGGTCTGCTTTTTTTCTACAATTAGTTATTCTATTGTCATCGATTTTAGCTTGCTTCTGTAAGCCTCTAAAGCAACTGATTTAGAGATGAATCCGTAATATTTATCGTTTTTTAGCACGGGTAAAAAGGCTTTGTTAGCGCTTTCGAACTTGTTCATAACCACTCCCATGGAATCTTCGGGCGAAATTACTGCAGTGGGCGCCGTCATTACTTCGTGTACCAAAGTATATTTAACACGGTAATTGTTAAAAATAATTTCGCGAATGTCATTGAAATGTACAATTCCGAGTAGGTTTTGTTCCGTGTCTACCACCGCAAATATCACTTGGTTGGAGTGTGAAATTAAGTCGACCAATCGTTCTAAATTTTCGTTAGCAGTTACAGTCAGAAAATCAGTTTGTATTATCGCGCTTGTTTCAAGAGTCGAGAGTACGTTTGTGTCTTTGTTGCTGGTAAAAGCGTGTCCTTTTTTGACTAAATTTTTCACATCCATGGAGTGTTTTTCAAAACGTTTGGAGATGGCAAAACTTATTGATGCTACGATCATAAGCGGAATCATCAAGTTATAACCACCCGTAATTTCGGCAATAAGGAAAATGGCTGTGAGTGGCGCATGAAACAAACCACTTAAAATCCCGGCCATTCCTACCAAGGTAAAATTGCTTACAGGTAGTTTTGTCAATCCGATAAGATTGATCAGTTTTGAAAAGAAAAAACCAGCATACGATCCTAAAAATAGTGAGGGTGCAAAGTTACCCCCGTTTCCGCCGCTGCCAAGAGTAATACCTGAAGCAAATACTTTGATCATCATTGTTGCACCCACAAAAAGTAGTAAAACCCAATTGTTGTCTCTAAAACCTTCAAACAAGGTGTTTTCTAATAGTTTACCGGGATCGCTTTCGGATAGTGTTTTAATGCTTTCGTAGCCTTCGCCAAAAAGTGTCGGAAAAATAAAAATTAATATGGCTAAAATAGAGGCGCCAAAAAGCGCTTTTTTATAAGGAGTTAGTTTTAAACGGGAAAAGAAATGTTCGACGCGTTGAAAATTACGAGAATAATAAACTGATACAAAACCAGTAAACATGCCTAGTAAAACGTAGTAAATGATGTTGTGGTAATCAAAATCTTCTTGACGCTTGAACGAAAGCAGAATCTCTTCATTTAAGGCAATAACCGATACCAAAGCGCCTGTTGCGGCTGCGATCATGATAGGCGTGAAGGCAGCAATGCTTACATCGACCAATAATACTTCGATAGCAAATAAAACACCAGCAATTGGCGCGTTAAACGCAGCTGCAATTCCGGCAGCAACTCCGCAGCCAATCAGCAATGTACGATCTTTATAACTGAGTTTGTATTTTTGGGCATAATTCGACCCAAATGCGGCTCCGGTAATTACAATAGGACTTTCTAAACCAGCTGATCCTCCCAAGCCTACGGTTAATGAGCTAGTAACAATTTGGGCGTACATTTGTTTTTTGGGTATGATGCTTGCTTTTTTAGCAACTGCATATAATATTTGAGAAGTTCCTTTTTGAATAGAACCACCTAACACTTTTTTGACAACCAAAACGGTGAGTAAAATTCCAATAATGGGTAGAATACTATTTAAAAATCCGAGTTTCAAAATGCCGCTGACGTAGGTAGCAAATGAAAAAACGCCATGAGCAAATGTTTTCAAAACAATTACAGCAAATGCAGCCGAAATACCCACCAAAACTGCCGACATAAAAATGAACTGTTTCGGACTAAGTAATGATTGAGCAATGGCAATTATGGCCTCTAGTTTTGATAGAATTTTTTTGAACATATTGTAATTTATAGGAAGGCTACAAAGCTAGTATTATTTTACGCTTCGACATATTTTTAGTTGTTTTTTGCTTAGGAATTCGCAATCTGTGTTTCCTAATATCCAACTGCTTTATTGTCACCTCTTTTGTCGGCACCGCCTTCTAATTTTCCGTTGGGTAAAACTAAAATTGCATCAACTGCTCCGATTATTTCTTTGTCTTTTTCGTTGGTTGTGTAACCTTTTGCTTGTAATTCTTTCAAAGTTTCTTTTGGGAAGGAGTTGGGTTCAAAAGTAATTAAGTCCGGCAACCATTGATGATGAAATCGAGGTGCATTTACCGCTTTTTGCATACTTAAATTAAATTCATAAACGTTTAAAATAGTTTGCAAAACTGAGGTGATAATGGTAGACCCGCCGGGAGTTCCTACTACCATATAAAGTTTTTTGTCTTTTTCGATAATGGTTGGCGTCATTGAGCTGAGCATTCTTTTTTCAGGCGCAATACTGTTGGCTTTGCTACCTGTTAAACCATACAAATTGGGTACGCCCGGCTTAGAGCTAAAATCATCCATTTGATTGTTCAAGAAAAAGCCCAATTCATCACAATAAATCTTGGAGCCATAATTGTCGTTTAAGGTGGTTGTAGCTGCGACTGCATTCCCAAAGGAATCAACAATAGAATAGTGGGTAGTTTGATCGCTTTCATGGCCTACGATTTCTCCTTGAGCTACATCGGCTGATTTGGTCGCTTTGTCAAATGAGAAGCTTTTCATGCGGTTTTTTAAATAAGAATCATCCAATAATTGCGCTGTCGGAATGGATACAAAATCGGGATCGCCCAAATAAAAATTTCGATCGGCATACGCACGTCGTTCCGCTTCGGTAATGAGTTGAATGCTTTTTGTACTGTTATGTCCCATTTGCGCCAGCGGATAAGGCTCTATCATTTTCATGATTTGATTCAAACAAATTCCTCCACTACTAGGAGGCGACATCGAAGTGATTTTTAAATCTTTGTAATTAAACGAAATGGGAGTGCGCCATTTTGCTTGGTATTTTTGCAGGTCGGTTGTGCTCATGATTCCGTTTTTTTTAGCGAGAAAAGCAACTAATTTTTGTCCTGTTTCGCCTGTGTAAAACTCGTCGCGACCGTTTTGAGCAATCCTTTTTAACGTAGCTGCTAAAGCCTTATACTTGATGGTGTCTTTTGCATGATATACTTTCGAAAAAAGGCTTTCTGGACCATTCACTTTTTGAAAAACAGCTCGAAATGCAGCCAAACTTTTAGCTTGATTGGGTGTTACAACAACTCCTTTTTCGGCCAATGCAATAACAGGTTCCAAAATTTCTTTTAGTGGTAAAGAACCAAATTTTTTGTGGACTTCAAAAATACCGGCAATAGTCCCAGGAACTCCTACGGCATAGGCTGTAGCAGTGCTTTTACCAGGAATCACATTTCCGTCGGCGTCTTGAAACATAGTGCTGGAAGCGAACAAAGGTGCTTTTTCTCGGTAATCAATTGCACCAGTTTCACCGTTGGCTTTTCGGTACACCATAAATCCGCCACCGCCTATATTTCCGGCTTGCGGGTGGGCTACAGCCAATGCTAATTCGGTGGCAACCATAGCATCAAAAGCGTTACCTCCTTTTTTCATAATAGCCACACCAATTGCTGATGCTTCTTCACGAGCAGAAACAACCATAGCGTGAGACGTTACTAATCCTGTTGGTTTTGTATTTTGCTTTTGCGCATAAAAAACACTGCTACAAAACAGTGCTAAAAATAGGGTTGAAATTCGAGTGGTTAAGATCATTTTTTGGTTCGGTTTAGTTTAAAAGGCTAGTTTTTTATACTTCTAATTCGTTTATTTTTTGCTGTACAAATGCACGGAGGTCTTCAAAAAAAATCTCAAATTCTTTTTCAAATTCGGAGTAGTAAATTGTTAATTGTTCCGTGGCAAATCGCATCTGAGATTGGTTCTTCGTGCGACGGTCCATTTGCGTTAAAATGTGTTTGATACCATCAACGGTTTGGTAGCTCAGTAACCAATTTTCCTCTTCCATGATCGGTAAAATATTCTTGGTTTTGTCAGATAATAAATCGTAGTTTTTGTGCAGTGATTGATAAAATTGATGTACAAAATCAGCTAGCGGTTCAGAGGAATAGACTTGCCAGTTTTTGGCTAAGAAATGATCGTACAAAACATCTACAATTACACCTGCGTAGTGATGGTAGTTCTCGTGTAGTTTTTTCGTGCTTTGTCTAAAAACCGGATGCGCATCGGTAAAAGAATCAATTGCTCGATGTAAAAGGATACCGTTTTGAATGGCTTTGGGATAAGTTTCAAATTGCTTGCCTCGAATACCGTCAGCCATAAAATTGCCTATTTTTAAGAGCTCGTTGTTGCCAGAAAGATATATGTGTGCTAAAAAATTCATTCGCACAATTTAAGGATTTATCTGCTGATTTTAAAATCAATTTTACGTTTGTAAGTATCCAATTGCTATATTTGTTGTCTTTTTAAATTTAAATTCAGAATTTAATACTCATACTAAATGACTTTAATAAAATCAATATCAGGAATTCGTGGCACAATAGGCGGTAAAGTAGGTGATAACTTAACACCGGTCGATGCGGTAAAATTTGCATCGGCGTACGGTACATGGTTAAAAAATTATGCTGGAAAAGAAAAATTAACTGTGGTTGTAGGGCGTGATGCACGTATTTCAGGACCGATGATTCACAATTTGGTAGTAAATACGCTTATTGGTTTAGGTATTGATGTGATTGATTTGGGACTTTCGACTACGCCAACAGTTGAAGTTGCGGTTCCTTTAGAAAAAGCTGATGGTGGTATTATTTTGACTGCATCGCATAATCCAAAACAATGGAATGCCTTGAAGTTATTGAACGAAAAAGGGGAATTTTTAAATGGTATTGAAGGCGAAAAAATATTAACGATTGCCGATGCCGAAGCTTTCGATTTCTCGGATGTGGATCAGCTTGGAGAAGTAATCAGCAATGACGCTTACATGGATATACATATTGATGAAGTGTTAAATTTACCTCTAGTGGATGTTGAAGCTGTTAAAGCGGCAAAATTCAAGGTTGTTGTTGACGGAGTAAATTCTTCAGGCGGAATCATTATCCCAAAATTGTTAGAGTTAATGGGTGTTGAAGTAGTGGAATTGTACTGCGAACCAAACGGACATTTTCCGCACAATCCAGAGCCGTTGAAAGAACATTTGACTGACATATCCGAATTGGTTGTCAAAGAAAAAGCACATCTTGGAATTGTTGTAGATCCAGATGTAGATCGTTTGGCATTCATTTGCGAAGATGGCGAAATGTTTGGCGAAGAGTACACTTTGGTAGCTTGCGCCGATTATGTTTTGAGTAAAACTCCAGGAAATACAGTTTCTAATATGTCTTCGTCTCGCGCCTTGCGTGATGTGACAAAAGCACACAACGGAAACTATGAAGCTAGTGCTGTAGGTGAAGTGAATGTGGTGGAATTGATGAAAAAGAACAATGCAATTATTGGTGGCGAAGGAAACGGTGGAATCATCTATCCAGAGCTTCATTACGGACGTGACAGTTTGGTAGGAGTAGCTTTGTTTTTGACTCATTTGGCTAACAAAAAAATGACAGTTTCGGCATTGCGTGCTTCGTATCCAGAATATTACATGAGCAAAAACAAAATTGAATTGACACCACAAATTGATGTGGATGCCATTCTAGTTGCAATGACTGAAAAGTACAAAAACGAAGATATTACCACTATTGACGGAGTAAAAATTGACTTTGCTGACAATTGGGTGCATTTACGTAAATCGAATACCGAACCAATTATTCGTATCTATACTGAAGCGGCTTCTCAAGAAAGAGCAGATGCTTTGGCGTTACGTATTATTGACGAAATAAAAGTTATTGCCGGAATTTAATTCTGAATAATTTCAAATACAAAACCCTTTCAAAGCAATTTTTGAAAGGGTTTTGTTCTTTTAATTACAATGTAAAATGAAATTAAAAATTCACTCTAAAGCTTATATTTGGCGTTAAGCCAAGTGACTTATTGTCTACTTGAATGGCATCATTCTTGTCATTTGGATTAACTCTGTAATAGCGATTGATCTCATTATCTTGATTGGTAATATTCATTACTCCGGCTGTTAAGGACGCTTTAATAGATTCCGAAAGATTAAAATTATAATTAAGAGAGGCATCTAAACGCATGAAATTATCTAAGTTTTCACTGTTTGGTGAATCATAATTTACCAAGATGTTATTTCCGTTTTGAACGGTTTCATTTCCTTCGATTGGTTTTGTATACGGTTGCCCATTTCTCCAAATACCACCAACCGATATTTTTAGATTTTTACGAATATCATAATAAAAACCTAGAGATACAGAGTGTCTTATATCTACATTATTGGGAAAAGTTGAAGGGGTGAAGGTATCAAATGTATAGTCATTGGTACTAAACGTGTAACTCAACCAAACGCTATATTGACGCGCAGTTTTATTGGCTAAAAATTCTAAACCTTTGGCTGTGTAGCTGCCATTTGCGGTCTCATACTGAAAACGGTTATAGAAACCCTGATTAGAAGCCGTGATACCATCAACAATTTTATAAAAAGCTGTGGCCTCGATATTTAGTTTGTTCTTATTAAATTCCATACCAAAAGAACCTTGTTTGCTTGTGGCAATTGGAATGTCTTTATCGTTGACTAAAACCCAACGTCTTTTTTCAACACCTAAAAAATCATCTTCAAAATCCACGATTTGAGTAGTCGATTGATTTTTGAATTCCCCTTCTAATTTTAAAGCAAATTGATTGGATAATTTTTGTCGAATGTTTATTCTTGGTTCAACCAAAAACTTTTCGAATTTTTGAAAATAATTTAAACGCAATCCAACTCGCAAATAGGTATTATTTTTATTGTATTCTATCTCAGAAAACAAGGCATGGTTCAACAAAACATCTTTTTTGGTACTCGAGAAAAATGGAGCACTAACAGTGGTTTGATTCAACATTCCTGTTTCATTAAATTGATATCCAAACAAGAAATTTAAGTGGTCATTTTTTTTGTAATTGGTATTGATTTTAGCGCCAGTTTCCAGTACTTCATTGGCTTCTGTTAAGCGCTGATCCGTTTCTACTCTGTAATCAATAGCGTCAATATTGTATCTGGAAAAGTAAGTGATAAAATTTGAACTTAGTTTTGAATTCCATTGTGCTTTCCAATTTCCGCCGTAACCTATGTTTTTTTGAGATAAATTACTGGTCTTAGATTGGGTTTGGTTTGTATTTATGCGACGTTCCGAATAATCCAAAGCGTTATTGATGCCAATGACATTTGCTCTGAATTGATGTTTTTCGTTTAAATCAAAAAGTAACTTAGCGGTATAATCGTAAAAATAAAAATCAGATGAGGTGTCATGTTGGTCGCTATCTGCGTTGATTTCAGTGTCCTGAAAACTACGTTCAAAGTATTTAGCGTACGTAGGTGATTTCACCAAATCAGTGAGGGAACGACGTCCTGAAATATGAAGTTCTAATTTTTTAGTTATCGGAATTTCTAAAAAGGCATCGGCGCTAATGGAGTTAATTCCTGCACCACCAGAAAAGGTATTACTTATTGCATCTTTTGTATACATGTTTATAGTACTGGAAACGCCATCACTATACTCAGCACTTGTTCCGTTTTTGCTAACGATAACTTTATTAGTTAGATTAGGATTGTAGGGAGATATTAACCCGAAAAAATGACCAGAATGATACATTTTGATATTATCCCAAAGCACTAAATTTTGATCGTTAGTTCCACCGCGAACGTTTATGTTAGCAATACTTTCGTTAGTACTTTCCACACCCGGAAGTGCTTGAACTGATTGTAGAATATCGGGTTCAATTAATCCGGGAAGGATACCAAATTTTTTTGTGTTTAAAACGGTGCTTCCATCTAAATATTTTTGTAATCCTGAAGTTAAATATATTGGAATCAAAACCTGATTCAACTCTTCATTTTTTGTAGTAAGAACAATTTCCTTGCAATTGTTTTGTGCCGAAAATAATTCGTTAGCCGAAAATTGTTTGGATTCAAATCCTACATACGAAATGGTCACCGTTGCATTTATTGGAATATTCTGCAATTTGAATATACCATTTTCATCTGTAATTGTGCTTCTTCCAATATTGTTTACAAAAACAGATGCGCCAACTAAACGAGATTTTTTTTCATCAGAAACAATTCCGCAAACTGATATTGTTTTGTTCAGTACTGAAACGGTAACATATCGATCGTCTAAAGCTTTAAAGTTTAAAAGCGTTTTCGAGTTTAGATAATCAATTGTTTCTTGTAAAGTAAAAGAGGTGCTTGGCTTTTCAATTGCAATATTTGACACATCCTCAACAGCATACGAAAACTTGATGTTGAATTGTTTTTCGAGGGAAATAATCACCGCAGTCAAAGATGTCTTTTTAGTTGAATTTTGCCCATAACAAATACAACTACTACAAAATAACAGAAAAACCAGCCATTTATTTAACATCATAGTTGTAAAATAAAATGGTTTTACCTTCGATCTTGTAACTTAATTTCAAGGGAATTGTAACTGCTTGAAGCGCAATTTTTTTGTTGGTATGAGTAAAACTTCCTGTAAAGAGTTTTGAAGTATCGACACCTTCCACTTTAATTTTGATATCGTATTGACGCTCTAATTCTGCAATGACTTGTTCTAATGGAATCTGAGTAAAGCTTGATTCTTGTTGAATCCACGAAGGATTTTGTGCATCAAAATCTGCAACATTTTCGATGGTGCCATTTATAACTCGAAATGTTTTCCCAGGAGGTAATTTGATGGTTTTATTATTATGTGTAACACTCACCAAGCCTTCATAACAATGCACTTCAAAAAAGTTTTTACGTTCTTTTACATTAAATTGTGTTCCTAAAACCTTAACAACTCCTGCAGCGGTATTTACACTAAAAGTTTGCCCTTTCTGCACCTTGAAAAAAGCTTCTCCTTCAAGAGATAAATCTCTTTGGTCAGCCCATTTTTTTTCGTTAAAACTAAGTTTGGAAGCAGCGTTTAATATCACTTCAGAATTATCTGGAAGTGTGACTGACTTTGTTTGTGCTATTTGGGTTTCAAATGAGGTAATGTTATTGAACAACAAAAAATAACTTGATGTTAGCAAAACGGCCACAACTGCGGCAACTTTGTAGAATGATTTGAAGTTCAAAGTTCTTACTTTTGTTTTGTTTTTAGAATGGTTTTTGGCCTTAAAAGCTTCCAAAGCAGCTTGCGCATCAACGGTTGGTGCCTTTAATTGAGATGCGTAATGAGCGATTTTTTCAAGCGTTTGTAAATCTTCTGATTGTTTTAAATCTCCGATTTCTTGGCTTGAAAGCTCATCATTGAACCATTTTAATATTTCTTTTTCGTTTTCCATTTTCTATCTCTATGTTTATAAGACAACTAACTTTTAAATTACCCTATAGCTAAATGATTAATTATATATTTTCTATTTGGGCTCTCAATAGTTGTAATGCCCCAGACATTCTTTTTTCAACGGTTTTTTGAGAAATATCGAGTAATTCAGCAATTTCTCTGTATTTTTTTCCATCTATTCGATTCAACAAAAACACTTCCCGTTGCACATCACTTAATGATGCGATCGCGTTGGTGAGTTTAAGTTTGAATTCTTCCTCTTCGAATAAATATTCGGGACTTTGATTAGTAGTGTCTAAGTTAGGCGCATCTTTGGCATACCTCAATACCACTTTTTGATGCTTAATGTTATTCAGGAATAAATTATTAATGCTGGTAAACAAATACGTTTTGACTTTACTAAAGTCAATCTTAGAACAATTTTCCCAAATCTTGGTAAACGCATCTTGTACCAGATCTAATGCAGCTTCATCATCACCACATTTGTAATAGGCAAAATTAGTTGCTGATTGCACGTGCTTTAAGTAAAAGTCTCTAAAGTGATTTTCTTCGCAAAGGTTACTTTTTTCGTCGCTCATGGAATATTAATTCATTTTTTGTAGGTTGTAAATGTAAATTATTTTTTCAAAAAGCAGTTGTGTTACCGGTGATAGCTTTTTTATTTAAAATATTTTTTACTTTAACGTTTTGATTTTTAGTATTTTAAATTTTTTTTAAATTTTTTTTAAAATTTAGGTAGGGTAAAACTAAGCGTAGTTGTCTTACTAACAGAAAGGCGTTAAAAACATCGCTTATAAATATAAAAATACATTAAATTTGAAAATTATGAAAAAATTAAAAATTGTTACCGGAATTGCATTGATGGCTATCTTAGGTTTTACATCATGCCAAAGTGAAGTTGATGACGTACAAGGAGAAAATCCAAATACAAATTCAGCTAATTCAACTACAACAACTAATTTGAAACGTACTTCGATGTATGATGGTACATTTGATGATTTCTTGGATGGAGCTTCATGTTCATCTATTGTATTGCCGGCTACTGCAAAAGTTAACGGAGTTCAGGTTTCTCTATTAAGCCAAGTAGATTACCAACAAGTACTTTCTATTTTTGGTAAATTCAATGACGATCAGGACACTGTTGTTTTGCAATTTCCTTTAAAAATTAAAACTAGTAATTACACAGAAGTTACCGTTGCCAATCAAACAGAGTACAATGCAATTCTAAATGCTTGTTCTTCTGCCGAAGCCTCTGGAAAGGATGCAATTTCATCTGTAAAGTTGAGCTTTCCTATCACAATTTTAACCTACAATCTTAGTTTTCAGCAAACGGGTAGTGTTGTCATTACATCCGAACAGCAATTATATACGTATATGACAAATATTAGCGCTTCAGAATTGTATTCAGTAAAATATCCTATTTCAGTAACAATTGCTGATGGAACAAAAACTACTGTTACAAGTGATGCAGAATTACAAGCAGCTATAAGCGCGTCATTAAAAACAGAACAGACAATTGCTTTAGCAGCTCAAAATAGAAAAAAAGTAGAAACTATTTTAGTAAATGGTAAGTTCAAGGTAGATTCATTTGTGAATGCAGGAGTTAATTCAGCAACCAATTATAAGGATTTTACGATTGATTTTGCAAATAATTTATCAGTAACTGCTGTAAATTTGGTGAACACGACTGTAAGTGGAACTTATGCAGTAAGCTCGGAATTAAATGTTTTTCTAAAATTAAATTTTTCGGGTAACGCTTCGTTTGCATTATTAAATAATACATGGAAAGTTACCAGTTTTACTGCTTCGACAATTACATTACAAAGCTCAACTAATGCAGCAGTAACATTAGTATTGAAACAAATATAGCTTGATTTAAGTTGGTGGTTTACTAAGAACAGCTACCTTCAAAAAGGGTAGCTGTTTTTAGATAAATAAACTTAAAAATAAATTTAGTAATGAAAAAAATATCTCTTCTTAGCCTCATCGCCTTATGTTTTTTTGTTTCCTGTGCCAAAGACGAAACTGAGTTAAGCGGTTCAGCTGCAGTAAATACAACAGCCAATAAACAAATCACAGGGAGTTCAGCAAACGATTTATTATCGGACAGAAAGTTTAAAAGTCTTGTTATCGAAATAGTGTACGTAAACGGGTTTGAGCCAAGTGCTGCAGCAATAAATAATTTTGTAGCATTTATTAGTGCTCGTACCTTCAAGCCTGCAGGTATAAATGTAATCAAACGTGCTATTACATCTCCTGGTAATGCCACTTTTACTACTCAGCAAATAGTAGCTCTTGAAGATGCAAACAGGACAAAATACAACTCAGGTACGGAGCTTGCGGTTTGGGCTTTCTTCGCCGATGGAAAATCAGCGCAAGATACTGCCGATGGTGTGGTATTAGGTACCGCCTACAGAAATACATCCTTTGTGATTTTTGAAAAAACCATTCACGGATTAAGCGACAGCGCTTTCGAACCTAACCGAACCCTACTAGAAACTACTGTAATTACTCATGAGTTTGGCCATATTCTGGGATTGACCAATTTTGGAACTGCCTTGCAAAGCAATCATGAAGATGCGGCGCACCCTAAACATTGTATTGAAAAAACGTGTTTGATGTACTGGTCTGCGGAAGTTGGTGGCGGTATTGGTAATATGGTTTCAAGTGGTTCAGCTCCACAATTAGACTCGCAATGTATTGCAGATCTTCGTGCCAATGGAGGGAAATAAATTAGAATTGGATAAACAAAAAACAAAAAACAAAAAACGATGAAAATGAAACAGATTACATTAGCTTTATTTTTTGGAGCATTAACAACAATCAATGCTCAAGAAAAAACCATTTCTAAATCAAATGGTGGTATTAAGGGCGGGTATACACTTGCAGCGGTAAGTTTTGACGGTGAGAGCGAAACAGAGCAAAGACACGGCTTTCATATTGGATTTTACGGTGAATCATTTATCAGTGAAAGCTTTTCTATTCAACCTGAATTACTGTATTCGCAACAAGGATATACACTTACAAATAGCAATGGTACTTTTACCCAAAAGCTGGACTACATCAATTTACCAATAATGCTTAAAGCGTATCCATCTAAAAATTTATTTCTAGAAGCAGGTCCTCAAATTGGATTGGCAATTTCTCATAAAGAAGAATACGATGGACTTTTTAGCGGCTCGCAAGAGTATGATCCTAATAATTTTGATTGGGGTTTAAATTTTGGAGGTGGTTTAAAATTTGATTCAGGAATAAATTTAGGAGTTCGTTATCATTTAGGATTAGGAGATTTATATGATGAAGGCAAAGCTCAAAATAGAGTATTGCAATTTTCAATAGGATTCGATTTATAATCTTATTTAGTTTTAAAATAAAAATCCTTTCAGAGTGTAAACTTTTGAAAGGTTTTTTGTTTTTAAGTCAAATTTGTTTTCATTTCGGGAGCTACTTATGGGTGTTTTTTCATAAATATCATTCCTGTTTTTAGTTGCAAATGAAATTCATTGAACTCAAATAAAAATTAAAGTATAGTCAAGTAATCTTGCCCTTTTTAAAGAAAAAGGAAAAGGATTTTTACTAAAACTGGAGCTAAATCTGTAAAAATGGTTCTCTTTCTACAAATATTAAAATTTGAATCGTTGTATTTCATGGTGTATTCTCCGAATACATTTCTAATTTCAGAAATACTAAGAAAACCTATATCTTTGAAGTCAAATTAGACATATTATGACTGCCAAAGAAACGCCAACTCAATTAGAGCAATACTTTCAACAGTTTCGCGATAACATAATCGGAATAGATCAAACGTTTGATTCTCCTTATGGGAAAAAACAAATCATTTATACAGATTGGACAGCGAGCGGACGCTTGTACCGACCAATCGAAGAAAAATTAATGAATGAATTTGGTCCTTTTGTGGCCAACACACATACTGAAACTACAGTTTCGGGAACAGCAATGACCAAAGCTTATCATCATGCTAGACACCTAATCAAGCAGCATGTTAATGCAAATGCCGATGATGTTTTGATTACAGATGGAACCGGAATGACGGGCGTTGTCAATAAATTTCAACGTATTTTGGGTTTAAAAGTTCCAGAAAACCTCAAAAATTTCATCACAATTCCTGCCGAAAAAAAACCAATTGTTTTTATTTCGCACATGGAGCACCATTCTAACCAAACTTCTTGGCTTGAAACCATTGCAGATGTTGAGGTAATTTCGGCTACCGAAGACGGTTTATTTAGCATAGAAAATTTGATGCTTTTACTTGATAAATACAAAGAACGCTCATTCAAAATAGCATCAATAACGTCATGTTCTAATGTTACTGGTATCAAAACGCCGTATCATGAAGTGGCAAAAATTATGCACCAGCATAACGGACTTTGTTTTGTAGATTTTGCATGCAGTGGTCCGTATGTAAAAATTGACATGCATCCGGAAGATTCAGAGAGTTATTTGGATGCCATTTTCTTTTCGCCACACAAATTTTTAGGAGGCCCAGGAACATCAGGAATCCTAGTTTTTAATAAAAAATTGTATCAAAATGTAGTACCTGATAATCCAGGTGGAGGTACGGTGAGCTGGACCAATCCGTGGGGAGAGCACAAGTATATTGACAATATTGAAGAACGCGAAGATGGTGGAACTCCAGGATTTTTACAAGTTATTAAAACCGCTTTGTCCATTCAGTTGAAGGATCAAATGGGGATTGAAAATATTTTAAATAGAGAACACGAACTGGTTGATTATATTTTTTCAGAGTTAAAGTGGGTACCTAACATTAAAATTTTGGCTGGCCAACACCAAGAACGTTTGGGAGTGATTTCGTTTTTTATTGAAGACTTACATTTTAATTTAGGTGTAAAGTTACTCAACGATAAATTCGGAATTCAAACTCGCGGTGGATGCAGTTGTGCTGGTACTTATGGGCATTTTTTATTGCATGTAGACCAAGAAACTTCTAATAAATTGATTGATGAAATTTCATTGGGTGATTTAATTAGAAAACCAGGATGGATTCGCATGTCTATTCATCCAACAACAACCAATGCCGAAATTGAATTTGTTTGCAATGGCATTAAAGCACTAGCAGAAAATCATGGAACTTGGTCTTTAGATTATGAGTACAATCCAACTACTAATGAGTTTGTTCATAAACAAGCCCAGCCACTAGAAGATGCTCTGGTAACAACTTGGTTTTCTTAATTAATAATGCAATTGGAAGTTTTAAAGAAGTAATGGTAAAACTGAAAACTGAGACTGTTAGACTAATTCACTTACCTTCTGTGTTTCCAACGTTTGTGAGTCCAGAAATAATACTCAGGAGCTTCAGCAATTTGTTTTTCGACCTCTTTGATGTAGGCTTCTGTAATTTCAAAATCAGGAACCGATTTGGCATTTTCGCTCAAAGGCACAATCGTTAGTTCGTAATACCCTCGTTTTATTTTTTTTACCTTGGCAAAAACTACATTCATATCGTATTTTTTTGCTAGCATCTCGGGTCCTGTATGCACAGGAACTTCGACACCCATAAAACTGTGCCAATGAAAAATTCGGTCTGCTTTTGGCGATTGATCGCTTGCCAAGCCGTAGATGCACTGAATGTTATTTCTGTGGTTGTTTGCAATTAACGGAATCGTTTGGTTCGTAGGTACCAATTCCGTGTTGTATTTCGAACGTATATCGCGCACCAATTTATCAAAATGCTTGTTGGCCAATTTTTTATAAACACCAATACCTTTGAGGGATACTTTTTGGTTAAAAGAAAGTAACCATTCCCAGCTTGCATAATGTGAAGCAATGAGCATGATACTTTTTCCTTTTTTTTCTAAGTCTGTCATCACCTCAAGGTTCGTAACTACAAAACGTTTGTTCATTTCTGCTGAAGAGATGGTCATTGTTTTTACCATTTCTAAAAACATGTCGCACAAATGATGATATGATTTTTTTTCAATTTGCAACCGTTCTTTTGCTGTAAGATGAGGTAAAGCCAAAGCCAAGTTAGCACGAACTACTTTTTTTCGGTATCCAATAACATGATATACAAGTAGGTAAACGCAATCAGAAAGAAAATAAAATATAGGAAAAGGCAATATTGAAACAATCCACAAAAACGGATAAGCAATAATAAAGACAAGTAATTGCATGAATTTTTTTTTGCAAATATAACGGAAAAATGATTGCTGTTAGAAAATTACGCCTCAGCACGCAACCCTATTTGATAATGATTATCTTTACCAATAAAAACAAATTAGTTATGAATAGCGCACTTATCGCCATTATTGTTATCAATGTATTATTTAGTTACAAAGGGTTTAACGACCTTTCTTTTTTTAGGAAATACGAGTTTCATATCGGAAGTATTAAAGCAGGTGAGCAGATTAGAATGATAAGTTCTGGTTTTTTGCATGTGGATATGTTACATTTGATTTTTAACATGATGACACTGTGGTTTTTTGCTCCGGTTGTACTGGGTTATTTGGGCAATTTTTCTTTTGTTTTGATCTATTTAGGGAGTTTGATTTTTGGTAATTTACTCAGTTTGATGTTTCATAAAAACGATTACAGTTACAGAGCAGTAGGCGCTTCGGGTGCAGTGACAGGAGTATTGTATTCTGCTATTTTGTTGCAGCCTGATATGATGTTGGGTCTCTTTTTTATTGTTCCAATACCGGCTTATTTGTTCGGGATTTTGTACTTATTGTATTCTATTTATGGCATGCGCGCTAAAAATGATAACATTGGTCATACCGCACATTTTGGAGGAGCCATTGGTGGATATGCCATTACGCTTTTAAAAGAGCCTAGTTTGTTAGTTAATAATATTACTATGGTTGTTTTACTAGCCATTCCAATTGTGATTTTATTTATCATGGCTAAGCTCGGAAAATTATAGTGGCATAACTTTTGAGATAGACAGCAACAAACAACTAAAATAGCATATCATGAAAAAAGCACTTACCATTTTATCCGTATTCTTTCTATCATTTGCGCAAGCGCAGGAAACAAAACAAATTCCGCAAATTAGCGCTAACGGCGAAGGAAAAGTAAAAGTTACGCCTGATCAAGCCAGTATTTCGGTAACGGTTGAAACGAAGGGGAACAATGCAAAAGACGTAAAAAAACAAAATGATACGAAGATAGATGCGGTTCTAAAATTCATCAAAAAAATGAATGTCGCTCCAGCTGATTTTAAAACTGAGCGTGTAGCACTCAACCCGCAATACGATTACGAAAAAAAGAAACACAGCTACAATGCCACTCAAACTATCGTGATTTTGCTTCGTGACTTGGGTAAATACGATGAGTTGATGGAAGGTTTGGTAAATGAAGGAATTAACAGAATTGACGCGGTTACTTTTCAGTCTTCAAAATTGGCGCAATACCAATCAGAGGCGCGTAAATTGGCTATGAAAGATGCTAAGTTAAAAGCCGAAGATTATGTATCGGTATTGGGTCAAAAAGTAGGTAAAGCATTCACAATTGTTGATAATTCACAAACCTATTATCCGCAACCGATGTATGCGATGATGAGAAAATCCGAGGCTATGGATGTTAACGAACCAAGAGAAACATTGGCCTTAGGTGAAATCACAATCACGGCTAATGTGATGGTTAGTTTTATTTTAGATTAAACAGCTATTGTATACAAATTGGAAATCGGGATGGTCTACTATCCCGATTTTTTTGTTTGTAGTAACTTTTTTTAAGGGTCTAATGCCGTTGGTTGCAATTAGTTTTTAAAGATGATTTTTCGTCTGCTCGTTTTTCGATAGAAAAACGGATCGAGCCTTTCGATTATCACTAAGGACAAAGGAAAAATTTTATTAAGAACGGTTCTCGATACGCGTCACTTCGAGTAGCGGAGCGTATCGAGAAGTTTTGTATCTTTTTACTGTACAAAAAACACTCGGGCTGACGTTTTTAATAATTTCATCCCGCGGGTTAAGTTTATTAAGTTTTGGACTTAATTTTTCTTAATTATCTTAATGGTTTTAATACACTTCATAACAAATGAGGGAGTAAAAGATATTGGTTGATTTTATTAACTGCTTTTAAATCTAGGTAAATTAATTTCATGCGCTCTCGGATAAGGCGCTCTATTGGTACTGCTTACATCTTCCTTGATGCGTTGTTGGGCTAAAAATTGATGGTCTTTAGCATCAGAATATCTTGGGTCAGGTACAAAGGGCATTTTTGCCATTTTGCTAATCGTTAGTGTAGGGAAGTGGTAATCAACTTCGACAGTTCCTAAAAGTAGGTAACAACCGCCTCCTTGAAACGGATACTGCTGTAAATTATCAGGAAAATGGGTGGTGTCAAAATAAGTACCTTCATGATCTATCCAAGTGCCAAAAAACATCGTGCCACGTACCGTAGGAACCTGTTTTCGAGAAATAAGATAGGCGAGCATGCGAACTTCTTTTTTATGATATTGAAGTAAATGTTGGGCCATAACATTGCCTCTGTAAGGACTTTGTAACAAATCGAAAGGTGTGCAAGAAACAGGAAAGCCTAATAATTCAATCTCGTCAAAAGCATCTTCAAAAAAGGAACGTTCTAGTTTAGGCAATTGAAATTCTTTGACAGCTTCTTGCAACAATAACATTTGATGGTCTTGTGGTGACGAGTTAAATAACAAACTAGCCAGTATGAGTAATTCGTTTTTGGTTTTGCCTGTGTCTCTAAAAGCGCCTATGAAGATTAATAATTTAAGACTTTCTAAACCAATTGAAACCCGATTACAAAAATCTTCTAATGAAAGATAATCGCCATTTTTTTCTCGTTCGGTTACAATTTCTTCGGCTAGTTTTGTGGGTAAACCTTGCATGTGCATGAAGCCTAAATAAACCTCTTTACCATATAATGTTGTGGTGAATTCACTTTTATTTACACAGGGATTATGAATCGTAGCGCCAGCCATTCGTGCTTCGTGTACATAAACTTCAGTTCTGTAAAAACCACCTTGATTGTTGATTACGGCTACCATAAACTCAATAGGATAATACACTTTTAAATACAAACTCTGATAGCTTTCTACGGCATACGAAGCCGAGTGTGCCTTACAAAACGAATAGCCTGCAAACGATTCTATTTGGCGGTAAATTTCCTGACTCAGTTTTTCGGCATGACCTTGTTTGGCGCAGCTCACGAAAAAATCATCTTTAATTTTTTGTAAAGCTGCCAAGGAACGCCCTTTACCGCTCATCGCTCTACGCAAAATATCTCCATCGGCAGCGGGTAATCCACCAAAATGCAATGCAATTTTGATGACATCTTCTTGGTACACCATTATACCGTAAGTTTCACTTAATTGTTCTTCAAAAACGCTATGAAAATATTCAAATTGGTTGGGATGATTGTGTCTGAAAATATATTCTTTCATCATACCAGATTTAGCCACTCCAGGCCGAATAATTGATGAGGCAGCGACTAAGGTTTTGTAATTGTTGCATTGCAAACGGCGCAATAAACCACGCATGGCTGGACTTTCGATATAAAAACAACCAATGGTTTTGCCTCTTGCCAAATACGTATTGGCTGTAGCTTCATTTTTAGAAATGCTGGTGTCTCTAATATTAATTCGGATGCCTCTGTTTTTGGCTACGAGTTTTACGGTATCGTCAATATGACCAATGCCACGCTGACTCAAAATATCGAACTTTTCAAACCCAATTGATTCGGCCACATACATATCAAATAGCACAATAGGAAACCCTTTTGGAGGCATTTCTAAAGGCGTATAATTAGTGATGGGTTCTTCAGAAATTAAGACTCCACACGAGTGCATGCTACGCTGATTAGGGTATTTTTCTAGTAGCATACCATATTCTTGTACTTCTTTGACGATGCTATTGCTTTGTTGCAAACGCATAGGATTTTTAGCCAAATGATCGAGTTCTTCTTTGGGTAAACCAAAAACTTTTCCCACTTCTCTAAAAATAGAACGGTATTTGAATTCCACATTGGTACCACAAAACGCTACGTTTTCATATCCATACCGATTAAAAATATATTCTAAAATGACATCGCGTTCTTGCCAGCTCCAATCGATGTCAAAATCAGGAGGACTTTTTCTGTTTTCGTTCAAAAAACGTTCAAAATACAAGTCGAGCTCAATGGGGCAAATATCTGTGATTCCTAAACAGTAGGCGATAATGGAGTTGGCACCGCTACCGCGACCAATGTGCAAAAAACCACGGCTATTGCTATAGCGAATAATGTCCCAAGTAATCAAGAAATAGCCGCTAAACTGCAATTCGTCAATTACTTTTAATTCTTTTTGCACTCTAGCTAAGGCAACAGTATCGTTTTTTCCGTAGCGCCAATGCAGGCCTTGATGGGCCAATGTGGTTAGCAGTGCGATATCACTTTCTTGAGAATTGGTGTAGTGTTTTTTGTTCTTAGGGGTTTCAAAGTCAAATTGAAAATCGCAACTATCGATGATCGTTTGTGTATTGGCAATGATTTGCGGGTAATCCTTGTAAGCAGCAAGCAAGCGATCTTGATTGACCATGATTTCGTAAGGCGTTGCTATATCTGTTTCTTGCAGTTTTGAGAGTAAAGTATTGGTGTCAATGGCGCGCAAAATTTGATGCAAGCGGTATTCTTTTTTGGTTCTAAAAGTTACGGGTTGCAGGATTACTATTTTGTCCAGATTGCCTTTGTAGCCAAATAACTTTCCTACTTCTTCGGGGCGAATGCCGATGTATTCGTTCGTTTTTAAGGTTGTTGGTGCATTCGCAAAAGCGTAAATAATCACTACCGATTCCATTTCAGGAGCTATAGTAGGTAATGGAATATTCTTAAAATTATGATGTGTCAAAAACCGATTCATGGCAGCCAATCCGCGAGTGTTTTGGGCTAGGCCAATATATTTGAATTCGTTATTGGTGCGAAAATCAATTCCTACCAAAGGTTTAATGTTTACTTGATTACAGGCTGTTATGAAATCATAAATTCCGGTCACGGTATTAATATCAGTGAGTGCCATAGCCGTAACGCCAGATTGAACCGCTTTATTGATGAGGTCCTCTAGCGGAATCGTTCCGTAACGCAAGGAATGGTACGAATGACAATTTAAGTACATACGGTTTTGTAATTTTAGGAATTAACTTTTAATCTCTTGAAGATCTAGTTTGTTATTTTTTCGCCACAGATTTCACAGATTTTCACAGATTTTTGTTCGTGTAAATTTGTATTCTATTTCATTATAGGGTTTTGCAACAGCATAGTCTACGCCATAGCCGTAACGACAGATTGAACCGCTTTATTGATGAGGTCTTCTAGTGGAATCGTTCCGTAACGCAAGGAATGGTACGAATGGCAGTTTAGGTACATGATTTAGATTTTAATTTTTTTTATGAAATGCAATATTTCTCATCTTGCAATGTATGTCCTTAGCTGCCGCAGGCGAGTGTCAAATGTGTGAAGAATGCGAAAAAAGAAAAGCTGTTTGAGCGCAGCGAGTTTTTTTCTTTTAGCATTCGAAAACTAATTTGACCGCCGAGGGAGCGTAAGACTTGATTTTTTTGTTTCTTTTTTGATCAAGCAAAAAAGAAAAATATCAAACTACTATTTCTCAATAAAAAAGATTCAGCAATAGATGATTTTACTTAATTCTAATACATACGTCAACTAAATTCTACGCTTCAAAATAACATCCTTCGTATTGGGTTTTATAGCTGCACCAGCACAACGCATAACCGCATCAAATCCGTAGCGGCTTTTCATTTTATCCATGGCGGCATAAAGCGAGAGCATTTCTTGCGTATCTTCAAAAAGATCAATCTGGTAGGTGCCTCGAACGAGTCCGCTAAACCGAACTCCAACGAGACGTAAACGCATCCTTCGATGATACAAGCTTTCAAACAGACTGAGTACCTTTTGCGTAAGCGCATGATCGGCTGAGGTGTATTGAATTTTACACTGTTTGGTTTCGGTGTCAAAATTGGCATACCGAATTTTAACTACCACAGTTGAGGTCAGCCATTGTTCAGAGCGCAATTGAAAGGCTAGTTTTTCGACCATGCCACACAAAACTGATTTTAGTTGTGCCATATCGATGGTGTCTTGTACAAAGGTATGTTCCGTAGCTATGGATTTGCGTTCGGTATACGGTTCAACGGGATTGTGGTCAATGCCATTGGCTTTTTTCCAGATTTCGATTCCGTTTTTACCAATCATGCGTTGCAAGACTTCGGCAGGCATTTCGGCAAGGGTTTGAATGGTTCGAATGCCAATGCGCGATAAGGTTTGAAACGTGACATCACCTACCATAGGGATTTTTTGTATCGATAACGGATTCAAAAAATGCCGAACCTGATCTTCGGGAATGTCTAAGTGGCCTTTGGGCTTGCCCTCGCCAGTACCAATTTTAGAGACTGTTTTATTGATAGAAAGTGCAAAGCTGATAGGCAATCCCGTCTCTTTGACTACGCGTTGCGCCAACTCATTGGTCCATTGGTAGCAACCATAAAACCGATCCATGCCGGTAATATCCAGATAAAATTCGTCGATACTGGCTTTTTCCATAATAGGCGCTTTTTCCTGAATCACCTCGGTCACGGTATGCGAAAGTTGTGAGTAGCGTTCCATGTCGCCTTTGATTACTTTGGCTTGCGGACATAGTTTGAGCGCCATAGCAGTTGGCATCGCAGAGCGTACTCCAAAACGTCGAGCTTCATACGAGCAGGAGGCCACCACACCGCGATCGCCGCCACCAATAATAAGCGGAATCCCTTCTAGTTGCGAGTTGTTCAAGCGTTCACAGGAAACAAAAAAAGTATCTAAATCCATATGTACAATTGCACGTGCCATTTCCTTTTATTTTAGATTACAAAATTAGTACAGATAGTAACATTTTTTAGTATATTTGTTGTTCTAAATTATAACAAAATAGTTATGTCGTTATTTTCAGACAATATCAGAGCCTTGCGAGTAAAGCACAAAATTTCGCAAGAAAAAGTAGCCGAAAGCCTTATGATTACTAGGGGTAGGTATGTAAAATACGAAGACGGAACCTCAGAAGCGCCGTATGAAATTCTGAAAAAAATAGGACAGTATTACCAAATCAGTATTGATTTGTTGCTCTCTGTTGATATTCGTAAAATTGAGGTAACTGATTTGTTAAAACTCGAAAATAACCGTCTTATTTTGCCTATTCAAGTCGATCAAATGGGTGAAAACCGTATAGAAGTAGTCACCCAAAAAGTAAAAGCAGGATACTTAAACGGATATGCTGATCCGGAATATATCGAACAATTGCAACAAATTTCGTTACCGTTTTTGGGTGTGGGCAAATACCGTGGTTTTCCGGTTGAAGGAGATTCGATGCCACCACATCAAGACGGGGATATTATTGTAGGCAGTTATGTAGAGCAATTGGGCGAAGTGCTAGATGGGAAAACCTATATTTTTATCACCCGAAGCGAAGGTATGGTGTATAAACGACTCAATAAAAATAAAAAGAACGCGCTGGTAGTAGCTTCGGATAATTATTTTTATCCGCCATACGAAATTAAAGCCTCAGATATTCTTGAAATTTGGGAATACCAGTGTAGTATTTCTAAAAATGACCAGCGCACAGAGCTGTTAGAAAGTGATGCCATTAAAAATATGTTTGTAGAATTAAAAAGAGATTTAGCCGAAGTAAAAAACAGTATTGGCTTAACAAATAGTTAGCACTAGTACCGGAGTACAACTTTACTTTTTACCCCAAAAAACAGAACAGTACCTACAAAAATGAAACAACAAGAATACGCCATAGTCGATATTGAAACCACAGGTGGCAATGCCAGTCACAGTCGTATTACCGAAATAGCCATTATCATACATGATGGTACGCAAGTAATTGAGCGCTGGGAAACCTTGGTTAATCCGCAAAAATACATACCTGATGCTATTTTTGCTCTAACGGGAATTACCAACGAAATGGTGCAGGATGCGCCTAGTTTTGAAACCATATCCAATACGGTTTTCGAACTACTAACAGATCGGATTTTTGTGGCGCATAACGTGAATTTTGATTATTCATTTGTAAAACACGAATTAGAGCGTGCCGGTTTACCTTGGAGTGCTAAAAAATTGTGTACCGTACGAGCGGCCCGCAAGATCAAGCCAGGATTACCGTCTTACAGTTTGGGGCGTTTGTGTACCTCGTTAGGAATTGATTTAGAGAACCGGCATAGAGCAGGAGGTGACGCCGATGCAACCGCTATTTTATTTACCAAATTATTAGCCTGGGATACGGAGCAGGAAATGGGTAAAATGATCAAAAAGACAGCGCAAGACCAGCGATTACCACCCAATTTGCCACGCGAAGATTTTGAGCAATTACCTGAAAAACCGGGTGTGTATTATTTTTATGACGAACATAAAAAAGTAATTTACATTGGTAAGGCATTGAACCTGAAAAAACGGGTAGCATCGCATTTTACAGGTCATAAAATTACGCCTCAACGACAGCATTTTTTACGGGATATTTACGCTATTAGCTACGAGCTTTGCGGTACTGAACTCATGGCGTTGTTACTTGAGTGCATTGAAATCAAGCAATTATGGCCCGTACACAACAAGGCATTAAAACGTTTTGAGCCTAAATTTGGATTGTTTGAATACGAAGCCAGAAACGGTTATCGTTATTTGGCCATTGGTAAATTGACCAAAAATCAAACCTGTTTAGAAACTTTTGACACTTTGTACGAAGGCATACAGGTATTGCAGGAACTCAGTAAAAAATTTGAAATTGACCAACGTTTTTGTAAATACGGCAGCATGAGCGAGGATGTTTTTACAAAAACGGTAGCTGTTACTGAATTACCTGATTTGGATATTCATAACGATCAAATACAGGCAGCTTTGGATTTTTATACCAATAGTAGACCTAGTTTTGCTATTATCGATGCTGGACGAACGCTACAAGAACGCAGTTGCATTTGGGTCGAAAAAGGACATTTTTACGGTATGGGTTACCTAGATACGGATGTTGTAATTCATGAGGCTACACAAGTCAAGGAGTATGTTACACCTTATAAATCGAATCAATACATCAGGCAGCTTTTGTTTGCCTACGCACAAAAATATCCACGTAAAGTAATGCTGGCGCAAAGGAACGACTTAGTAGTTTTTGAAGATTAAAAAGTGGTAGTTTTTAATCTATTTTGTTGGTAAAAACGAGCGTATTCTTTTGCTCGAGGATTCAGTATCTTTGTTCTGATGTTATTTTTTTGTATTTCATAAAGTAAAGCCATGTGTTTTCATACTATTCAAAACAAACTCTCCAAACAAATTGAAAAGCGTTTTAATGCAAAGATCAAGGACAAACATGAGTTTGCTCCACAAGAACATTACAATGGATTTACTTTTCCTAAAACGCCTATAATTACAAACACAGATCCAACGATTATTGAACATTATAATTGGGGCCTTATTCCGAGTTGGTCCAAGGACGATACTATCAAAGCATCAACTTTAAATGCTCGTATTGAAACTGTAACAGAGAAACCTTCTTTTAAAGAAATTTTACAGCAACGTTGCTTGGTTATTGCCAATGGTTTTTATGAATGGCAATGGCTTGACAGCAAAGGAAAAAACAAAGGAAAATACCAAGTTGGAATTTGCAATGAGGAACTCTTTGCTTTTGCAGGCCTTTATTCGCATTGGAAAGACGCTCGGACAGGCGAAATTAAAAACACCTATACCATTTTGACCACCGAAGCCAATCCGTTAATGGCCGAAATTCACAATCACAAAAAGCGCATGCCGATCATTTTAAATCCTGAAGATGAATACAAATGGTTGAACCAAGAACCGATTATTTCTTTTGCGTTTCCGTACACTGCACCCATTGTAGCTACTAAAATTACAACAGGGGAGGAGCCTTGGTTGTTGTTTTGAATTTGTCTTTTGTTACTTGCGGAGAAAAAATTAATTCGTTGTGAAAATCGGCGTGTAAAATTTATCGGCGATGATTATCTGTAATTTAAGTAACTCTCCCTGCCCCTGATAGCAACGAAAAGCCCGCAAGGGTAGGAGCCTAATAAAAACAAAACCCAAAACAGCGACCAACGGAAGCTCGTTTTGGGTTTATGTTTTTTAGGGCGATACCCGCGGACTTGTAGTGTATAGCAGGAATTGGCAGCCAGAATATTTAGAGTAAACAGTTGATGAAATTATTTCCCGATACAGAAATTTGCAAATATATTCCCCAGCAGTTCATCATTCGTCACCTGACCGGTAATCATCCCGAAATGGTATAGTGCTTCGCGGATATCAAGCGCCATCAAGTCGCTAGAAAGGTTGGTTTCAAGGCCGTATTTTACTTTGCTAATCTCATCAAGAGCTTTTAATAAGGAATCATAATGACGAGTGTTGGTTACAATGGTTTCGTTATTGCGCAACGCACCGGTGTTGACAAAGGAAAGCAATTGGTTTTTGAGTTCGTCAATGCCAATTTTTTGTTTCGCGCTTAATAAAACTTGCAGCACATTTAACTTGTCAAGTTGCTGGCTGATAGAATCTCTTTCCTCAACCGAAATTAAATCTATTTTATTGATTACAACGAGTAAGGGTTTTAAAGGATATTTGTTTTTTACTTTTTCAATTTCAAGGATGTACTCTGAACCTGAAACTTGAAACCTGAAACTTTCAAACAAATACAAAACCACTTGCGCTTGCTCTATTTTCTCAAAAGTTTTTTGAATACCTATACTCTCTACATAATCTTTGGTTTCGCGAATACCTGCCGTATCAATAAAGCGGAAACCAATGCCGCCGATGGTTAATTCGTCTTCGATGGTGTCACGAGTTGTTCCCGCAATGTCCGATACAATAGCGCGTTCTTCGTTGAGTAAAGCGTTCAAAAGCGTCGATTTTCCTACGTTTGGTTCGCCCACAATAGCAACGGGAATTCCGTTTTTAATTACGTTACCCACCGCAAAGGAATCAATCAAACGTTTTAGTACAAACTCAATTCTATTCAACAATTCGTGAAATTGTGTTCTGTCTGCAAACTCTACATCTTCTTCGGCAAAGTCTAATTCGAGTTCGATAAGCGAAGCAAAGTTTAAAAGTTCTTCTCTCAATTTGGCAATTTCGTTCGAGAATCCGCCACGCATTTGCTGCATCGCAATTTGGTGGCTGGCTTCATTGTCTGACGAAATCAAATCGGCTACCGCTTCGGCTTGTGATAAATCGAGTTTTCCATTCAAGAAAGCACGTAGGGTAAACTCACCAGCATCGGCCATTCGGCATCCTTTTCTAAGCAATAACTGAATAATTTGCTGCTGAATATAAGTTGATCCGTGACAAGAAATTTCTATGGTATTTTCGCCGGTATAGGAATTAGGTCCTTTAAAAACAGAAACCAAAACTTCATCGAGTGTTTTGGAACCATCCACAATATGACCTAAATGAAGGGTGTGGGTTTTTTGAGAGACTAGATTTTTATTTTTTATCGATTTAAAAACACTATCAGCAATAGGAATAGCATCTTGACCAGAAATTCGTATTATAGCAATTGCTCCGGCGCCAGATGGTGTGGCAAGGGCAACGATGGAATCTTGAGCGATCATGTTGATTTATTTTTATACAAAAGTAACCAAAATTGGTGGGAGCGCAAGACAACTGAGCTACTGAAAAATAATTTTGAAAAAGTGATGCTATAATGATAAATGTCATACTTCTAGTGCAAGTAAGAGTCTACCTTTGTTACAACAACTAATCTTTTAACTTCACTTGCCATGAAAAAAATTCTTTTCCCTACCGATTTTTCTCCTGTTGCCACAAATGCTTTTGTACATGCCTTAGAATTTGCAAATACCGTAAAAGCTGAAATCGTATTGTTGCATACCTTTGATGCGCCTAGTTTTGACAGTTCGTTTTTTCCGCCTAATTATTCCATTTTATACAACTCAGTCGAGTTGATTAATTTTGAACAGTTTAAGGATGAGGTTCCTAAATTGCGCGCCATTGCAGAAGAACGCAATTTGCAACACATTATATTATCGCATAGATTGACTGAAGGCGACTTGACCTCTTGTATTTTTGATATCACTCAAGAAGAAGATATTGATTTTGTAGTAATGGGAACTAATGGAGTGCAAGGTTGGGATGATTTTTTTGCGGGCACCAATACGGCAAATACTATTTCAAATGGTTCAGTACCGGTATTGTGCATTCCTGGAGATGCTATATACAGACCCATTCAGGAAATTTGTTTTACCACTCGATTTCGAAAAAAAGACAAGAAAGCTTTAAAGCAGGTTTTGGCTATTGCGCGCAAAACAGGAGCCAAAGTAAAATGTTTGTATGTAAAAACAGCTAGTTCTGATGTTACAAAAGATACGATTAAAGCTTGGGAAGAGGAGTTTAGTGCTGATCCAGTTCAATTTCACGTTATGATTAGTGATGACGTTCAAGGTTCTATTTACGATTTTATTCAGCAAAAAGACATTGATGTACTCACTTTGTTGCATTACAAAAGAAGCTTTTTGGCAAGTATTTTTAATTCGAGTTTAACCCGAAAAATGGCTAATTACACTGAATTGCCAATTTTAGCCATTCCTGCAGAGGTAGAGTAGCAAAGAGCTGTTTTGGGGCATAGTTGTCAATTTTTAAAAGTTGCTTGTATTGTTTTTCGAATGTGAAATCGTTTGATAATCAATGGAGACTCTTAAGTTATGGTTATTGTGCGACTTGTAGTATGGCGGCGTCACTGTTTTTTTAAGGAAGGAGCGCTCGATGCAATTTCACTATATTTGCTTTTCAATTTTATTACTATGCAAATTTATAATTCAAAACATGCTCTTTTTACTGCCGAAGCACTCGTTTTTTCAAGAAAGCACAACACAATCAGTATATGCAGATTACTGGTGGTTGTGCTTTTTTTTGTGGGTCTTTACTATTATAATCAAACAACAGACTCAATGTATGCCGTAGCAGCTGCCTTTGGTTTCGTGTTATTTATAATTTTAATGCGAATGCATACTACACTTGGCGTAAAAAGGAAATTGAATCAAGCGCTGATCGATATCAACAAGGATGAAATTGATTATTTAAACGGCAGTAGTATCCCTTTTAAAGATGGTGTCGTTTACAATGACTTTCAGCATCCGTATGCGTATGATTTGGATATTTTTGGAGGGCATTCGTTATTTCAAAATATAAATAGAACTGCCACTCATATTGGAGAGAAAACCTTGGCTAATCGTTTGTTGGCTGTGGCAACTCCTTTAGAATTAAAGCAGAATCAAGAAGCCATTCAGGAATTAGCCTCAAAAATCGAATGGCGTCAAGAGTTTTTAGCTATAGCAAAAGTAGGTGAGGATAGTGCCGCTAGTTATGAAAGTTTGCTCCGTTGGAAATCATTCAACAGTGCACCGCTCCCACGCTGGATCGAGGTGATTATGTATGCTGCTCCCGCCTTATTTTTGGTTTTGTTGTTAGTGTATGCTTTTACATCTAATGCTTATTATGCCACTCTTGCAGGCTATGTTTTTGTGTTCAACTTGATTATTTTAGGCCGCGTTGTCAAACGAATTATGGCTGATGTTGCAACTTCAACCAAAATTGATGCGATTATTTTTCAATACAGTTTGCTGTTGCAAAAGATAGAACAAGAGTCGTTTACATCCCAAAAATTAAAGCAATTACAACAACAGTTATCGAGCAATCAAAGTACAGCAAGCGCGTATTTAAAATACTTGTCGGAATTGTTTTCTAGGATGGATAGCATCGGTAATTTTGTAACAGCTACTGTTTTCAATGGTACTTTTCTATTTAATTTACACGTCTTTAGGCAGCTTTTGCAGTGGAAAAAAAAGCATGGAACTGAACTTCCTAAATGGTTACAAGTGATTGGCGAAATGGAAATGCTGAATAGTTTGGCTAATTTGAGCTATAACAATCCAGATTTTGTATTTCCGTTGATTAACGATAAGTATCAAATTGATTTTAAAGATTTGAGTCATCCTTTACTAAATTCTCGAAGCAGAGTTACCAATGAGGTATCTTTTCACCCACAGTCATTTTTAATTTTAACGGGCTCGAACATGTCGGGCAAGAGTACATTTTTACGTAGTTTGGGAGTCAATATGGTTTTGGCCGGAATTGGCGCTCCTGTTTGCGCTACTGCTGCCAATGTACATCCGTTACCGGTTTTGGTTTCGATGCGTTTGTCTGATTCATTGGCAGATAGCGAATCGTACTTTTTTGCTGAAATTAAGCGCTTGAAGCAAATTATGGACGAGCTTGAAAGTCAACCCGCATTTGTTTTACTAGACGAAATATTACGCGGAACGAACTCAGATGATAAACGCAACGGCACAATTGAAGTAGTAAAAAAAGCTATTGGTAAAAAAGCCATTGGAGCCATTGCTACTCACGATATTGAAGTGTGTTTAACAACTAATGAATACCCAAATGTATTAGCTAATAAATGTTTTGAAGTGGAGATTATTAATGATGACCTGCATTTTGATTACAAACTGCGTGACGGAATTTGTAAAAACAAAAGCGCTACTTTTTTAATGAAAAAAATGGGAGTGATTTAAAAGAAATACAGAGTAAAAATCATTTAAGATACTGAAATACGCATCTATTTTTGAGGTAAAAAAATCTAATGATAATGCTGATTTCAGCGAAAATTAGTCAAAAAAAAAACCGCTTTTCAAATCTGAATAGCGGTTTTTTTAAATATAAAAGTGGTTTGGTTAATAGCGTATTTTAATTGTAATCTTAGCTGTTTAGCATTACTGGCATTACCAGCATGGTAACGGTTTCACCTTCCTCTAATCCATCAACAGGCGTTAAAATTCCAGCTCTGTTTGGTAAAGACATTTCAAGCATAATCATATCCGATTGTAAGTTGGTCAACATCTCAGTTAAAAAACGAGAATTATATCCAATTTGCATGTCATCCCCTTGGTAATCACAAGTCAATCTTTCTTCAGCTTTGTTTGAATAGTCAATATCTTCTGCCGAAACGTTCAATTCAGCTCCAGCAATTTTCAAACGAATTTGGTGTGTAGTTTTGTTCGAAAAGATAGCCACACGACGTACTGAACTCAAAAATTGAGAACGGTCAATCATCAATTTATTTGGGTTCTCTTTCGGGATTACAGCTTCGTAATTTGGATATTTACCATCGATTAAACGACACATCAAAATGTAATTGTCAAAAGAAAAAGTAGCATTCGAGTCGTTGTATTCAATTTTTACTTCAGCGTCAGAACTTCCTAAAATATTTTTTAAAATAGTCAAAGGCTTTTTTGGCATGATAAAATCCGCTACCTGCGATGCAGTCACATCAGTACGAGCATATTTTACTAACTTGTGTGCATCGGTTGCAACAAAAGTTAATCCTTGTGGCGAAAACTGAAAAAACACCCCCGACATTACCGGACGCAAATCATCATTTCCGGCTGCGAAAATTGTTTTGCTAATTGCAGTAGCTAAAACATCAGCAGGAACTAAAGTAACAGATGGATCTTCTAATTGAACTGATTTAGGAAATTCTTCACCAGGTGCATACGCCAAAGCATACTTTCCGGAATTAGAACTAATTTCGATAGTGCTATTTTCTTCAACAGTAAAAGTCAAGGGTTGCTCTGGAAATGTTTTTAAAATCTCAAGAAGCAATTTCGCTGGTACCGCAACACTTCCTTTACTTTCGGAATCAATTGTCAATGATGCAGACATAGTAGTCTCTAAATCAGATGCAGACACTGTCAAAACATTTTGGTCTAAATCAAATAAGAAATTATCTAAAATAGGTAAGGTATTGTTGCTGTTAATCACATTACCTAAAACTTGTAATTGTTTCAATAAGTACGAACTCGATACTATAAATTTCATCTGTTTTATTTTATTTTTAAAGCCTTTTCATCTGTCAAAAAAGCGATAGCGTGTACAAATATATCGTAAACTATTCTAGTATGGAAACTTTTTTATTAACATATTTCTTTAAAAAAAAGCTTTTCAAACTCCTGTTCTTGCTGTGGCTATCAAGGCCTTGCTATTGTTGGTTTTACTATTTTAAAAGTTGTTTAAACCAACTGAACAAGTAGTAGCACTAGATGCTATTTACTGTATGTTTTTTTGCGAATATAGGTAAATAACAGTCCAAAAACGAGCAATACCACAAGCGGCAGTCCAATGGTGATTAACTGCGTTTGGGTATACGAAGCATATACTTTTTCTTTATCCAACAGTGGCAACGTCAAGTCTTTGCTACGAATGTTAATAAGTCCTGTATCGTCAAGTAAATAATTTACACAATTGATCATAAAATCTTTATTGTCATAGACATTTCCAGAGCGTTGGTCAAAACCTAATTCTACCGGTTGGAAATTTTTATCTAACTGATTCTTTACTAAATCACCATCCGAAATAACGATCATTTTAGTAGGTTTCCCGCTGCCTTTAAAGTTATTTTGATTAAATGGCAGTACTCTATTTTCATAAACCGAGTGAAAGTCTCCTTCTAAAAGTACCGCCATTGGTAGGTTTCCTTTGTTCAAATATTCTTGTGGAACGCTGTTTTCGGCTACAATATTCAAGTTGACTTCGGCTGGTGTACCTATTTTTTTCGAATAAGGTGATGATTGCAATAAAACTGTTTTTTTGATTCCGTTTTTCAAAGTGTCAATCGGATTGGCGAAGTCAAATTTGATTCCGCCTAAATTTTTCACAATCGGATGCGTGCTTGTTGGATACACTTGCGGTGCGAATTTCCAATTGAATTCTTGGTATTGTGTAGCCGATCCTTGTTCGCCCGAAGCTAGTTTAATTGGACTTCCTTGCTCGTCTTTTATCAAATCAGGATTAATTCGGAAACCGTATTTGAAAAACATATCATTTAATCCTAAATCGCGAGGGTAGGCCAATGTAGCGCCAGCATCATTATACAAACTATCCATTTCTGCAACCACTTGATCTACCAACCACAAGGTTTTTCCGCCGTTCATGATAAATTGATCGAGGACTTGTTTTTCAGAGTCGGTAAAGGTTTCAGTTGGTTTGGCAATAACAGCCAAATCGTATTTTGTAAGCGCTTCTAAACTTGCAACGGGACTTTTGGCCACAGAATCTAAAGTAAATGGTCCGATGTAATAGCTTTCCCGGACTTGTAACAAGAATTTTGCCATCAAAATGTCCTGCAACTCGCCGTTTCCTTTAATAACGGCAATTTTCTTTTGCTTGGCTTTAATAATTTTATTCAAACCATCTGCAATTGAATATTCAAGGTGTTGCACAGAACCAATCACTTTTTGTGTAGTCGATGCGCCCATCATGTTTTTAAGCAAAGGAATATTCACCTCTTTGTTGTTGTAAACGGCAATTGCCCAAGGGAAAACCATCGCTTGTGATTGTTTACCTTTATCATCAACGGTAATATTGATTGGCGTGAGGCCTTTACGGTACAGCTCTTTAATATTGTCCATACTGCTTTCCTCATTCTCTAAAGGATCAACAAATTCAAATACAATGTTACTGTTGTAGGCTTGAAATTCTTCTAAAAGTTGTTTGGTTTCTACCTGTAACCTTTTGAATTCTGCGGGTAAATCGCCTTGCATGTACACTTTAATTGACAGCGGATTATCAACCTGTTTTATGATTCCCAAAGAGGTTCCAGATAGGGTGTAGCGTTGGTCTGCCGTTAAATCAAAACGCTGAAAAAACGAACGACTAAGTACATTGACAACAAGTACAACTGCCAAAACGAGTAGTACTGATTTGATGTTATTTTTTCTAAAAGATGTCATTACGATTTGAAAGATTTTAAATTAAAAACAGTAAACGAAAGGAATAGTACTGCAATGCTGCAAAAATAAATAATGTCTCTGCTATCGAGTACACCGCGGCTCATACTTTTAAAATGATCTTGCATCCCTAACGAAGCTACAAACGAAGATCCTACCGGTAAAATGGAGGAGAATCCTTCGAATCCAAAATAGAAAAAGAAGCATAAAAAAACCGCTACAATAAAAGCTACGATTTGATTATCAGATAGAGTAGAGGTGAAAATCCCAATGGCTGAATAGGCCGCAATAAGAAAAAACAACCCGAAATACGAACCAATTGTGCTCCCCATATCAATATTTCCTTCGGGTAAACCCAATGATGAAATGCTAAAAACATAGATAAATGTGGGAATGATTGCCAAAATAATTAATGCAATTGCGCCAATAAATTTACCATTTACGATGCTCCAAACTGAAAGCGGTTTGGTTAGCAATAGTTCTAAGGTTCCTTGTTTTCGCTCATCAGAAAAACTACGCATGGTTACGGCCGGAATTAAGAAAATTAAAATCCATGGTGCTAGCGTGAAAAAAGGTGTTAGGTCAGCAAAACCCGTATTTAAAATGTTGTATTCTCCTTCAAAAACCCACAGAAATAGGCCGTTGATTATTAAAAAAATAGCGATTACTAAATAACCTATCGGTGAGCCGAAAAAGGATTTAATTTCTCGTAAAATGATTGCTTTCATTTGATGTATTTAAAAATTGAAAAAAGTACAAATGTACCCTTGCTGTTCAACACTTAATAATTGATTTTATTGTAAAGAAGCTAATTTATCAACGCTCCAAGCCTCAGGTTTGTCATTAAAAAAAGCTTTTGTGTATGCCCAAACTTCCTTAAAAAGAGCTGAGTTTCGATAGTTTTCTAAATCAGCTTCGCTTTCCCAATAACTATAAGTAAAAAAAATACTCGGGTTGTTTTTATCTTGATACAATTCTAAAAAACGATTGCCCGGTGAATTGCGTATTTTGTGTTTTACCTCTTCAAAGTTGCTTAAAAAAGCAGGAATATGCTCTTGATGAAAACTTAATTTTACGATGCGTACGAACATGAATTATATTTTACAGTTTTGATTTTTTATTTGTGTTCTGCTTTAAATTGAATGGTAATAACGTCTCTATAATTTAATCCCAAAAGACTACTTGCTGAGCCCACTTTTGATGGATTACTTCTAAAGATGGCAATTTCTAAAAAACCAGCTTCGTTAAAAAGTGCTAATTTTTCCCCTTCGTATGATTTTATTGGATACTTGTCGGAGTGCGCCACTGCCGAATAATTGGGTAAAATAGTTTTTATGTTTTTAGTTTTTAAAACAATCTCGTAAGGTCTGCCTTTAGCAATTTCAATAAAATATTTTTTCGAGATATTGGTCACCACGTTGCCAAAATGATCAATGTAAATTACGTGTCCTTTTATAGTGTTGCCAGCATCGGTTGTGGTTGCTTCAAAATTAGTCAAAGGTTTTATTTGATCTATTTCGCGACCAATGACACTCAAAGCGCCTCCTTTAGCCAAATGGCAAGCCACTTTTACAAACACATCTAAATCAGTGGCATCAGTAGGAAAACGGTCGTGTATATAGATTTGAACAATTTTTTGCGGAACAATTTTTTGCGATAGTATGCTTAAAATACCATTATCGGCTGCAATAAAAAAGTGATCGTTCCATTGCATTACAATATGCTGATTCTCCTTATTACGCTCAATATCCACTCCAATAAGATGTACCGTTCCTTTCGGGAAACTATTATACGAGGCCTCAATTATGTAACTGGCTTCTAGTGTGTTGAATGGGTCAATATTGTGCGAAATATCAATAATTTTAGCCTCTCCAAATTCAGATAAAATTTTCCCTTTCAATGCACCCACAAAGTGATCTTTCAAGCCGTAATCGGATGTAAGGGTAATTATTGACATAATTTTTTTTCTAACTATTGCTGTTTTGTAATCTTAAATTTGCTTAAATTTGAGAAACGCAAAGCTAAAGTATTTTAAGCGTTATTTTAAATAGAATTTTCAATTTGAATCAGGTGTCAGTATGAAGCAAAAAGTTTTTTTTCTACTTGTATTATTTATGTGCTTAAAATCGTGGAGCCAAACATTAGTTTACAAGGGAAGTGGTACTGTTACCAACCAAAAAAATACGGTGTTAACCCCAAATTTGGTACGCATCGCATTAGCCGAACATCCAGATTTATTAAAGGAGTACAACATAGGGCGACGCAAAAAAACAGTGGGTAATACCATGTTGTTAGCTGGTCCGGTACTCATAGGTGTTGGTACAATGGCATATGTCATATCTAATTTTGATTCTGGCATGAATCCTGGCTATGCTGAACCTAGAAACACAGTGCCCAAAATTATGATGGGTACAGGTTTGGCAGCAATGCTTATTGCTATTCCAGTTAAAATTGGTTTTTCTAAAAAGGTCAAAAATTCCATATCACAATACAATAATCGGCTAGAAACAACTTCTGAGACAAATAATAACAATTTGGAAATTGTTGGAAATACAAATGGCTTAGGTTTGCGATTAACTTTAAATTAAAACAACTAAATACACTATCATTTGAACGAACGAATTATCGAGCTCATAGACATCGCTCCAAAAGAGTTTTGGGGCGCTCAAGACACTCATCTTGAAACTATTAAAAAATATTATCCCAAGTTAAAAATTGTAGCTCGCGGCACAACTATCAAAGCTTTTGGTGAAAAAGAAGTTTTAGACGAATTTGAAAAACGTTTCGGGCGCTTAATGCTCCATTTTACCCGATACAATAATATAGATACAAATGTTATTGAGCGTGTTATTATGAGTGATGTACAAGAGGATCGAAAGTTTCAAGCGCAAGACAAGATTTTAGTGCACGGTGTAGGTGGTAAAATAATAAAGGCCATGACGCCCAATCAGCAATTACTTGTTGATACGCTCGAAAAAAACGATATGGTCTTTGCCGTAGGTCCTGCTGGAACCGGAAAAACGTATACCGGAGTTGCTATGGCGGTAAAAGCTCTAAAAGAAAAACAGGTAAAGAGAATCATTTTGACTAGACCTGCTGTTGAAGCTGGCGAAAATCTCGGTTTTCTGCCTGGTGATATGAAAGAAAAACTAGATCCTTACATGCAACCTTTGTATGATGCTTTACGTGACATGTTGCCTAATGAAAAACTCGAAGATTATATCCTGAAAGGAATTATTCAAATTGCACCTTTGGCATTTATGCGTGGACGTACACTTGACAACGCCTTTGTAATTCTTGACGAAGCTCAAAACACTACGCATTCGCAAATGAAAATGTTTCTGACTCGAATGGGTAAAAGTGCCAAGTTCATGATTACAGGTGATCCGGGTCAAGTAGATTTACCTCGCCGAACAATTTCAGGATTGAAAGAAGCCCTTTTGGTACTAAAAGATATTGACGGAATCGGAATTATTTACTTAGATGATAAAGATATTGTGCGCCATCGTTTGGTTAAAAAAGTAATCGATGCCTATAAAATGATCGAGAACAACGATTAATTTTTTTTGCAGTTATTATTAGGGCAAAAAAGCGTTTTTGATTCAAGTGAAATCAAAAACGCTTTTTGAATTTTAACAGTGTTCGATATTTCATTTTAAAATCATCAATAAAAGCCGTTGCAATCTTTTTATTTCTATGAAAAATGCAATAAATTTGAAAAGAATAAAAACTTCTTTTTTAAAAATGGGTTTACAACACAATATAAAAGTCGTGGTCACAGATCTCGACGGTACGTTATTAAATGAACACCACCAAATTGCACCCTACACCAAGAGTGTTTTTCAAGAGTTACACCGCCAAAATTTTTTAATTGTCATAGCAACAGGTCGCCATCATTTAGATGCACTGCCCATTGTCTCCAAACTTGAATTGCCCTTTTATTTGGTTACCTCAAACGGAGCACGAATTCATGCACCTAATCAGGAACTAATTTTTTCTATAAATATGCCCAGTGAGTCCGTTCAATCGCTTCTTTCAGCAGCAGTTGATCCTGAAATTACTACGGTACTCTTTCGAGAAAAAGTATGGTTGACCAACAAACACAACGATAAACTAAATGCGTTTCAACCAGAGGTTCATTACCATCCTGAATTAGTTGATTTTGCAACACTTGAAGATTTCACGGCAATTAAAGTATTTTTTACCCATCACAAACACAGTAAGCTTTTAGCATTGCGGAAACAAATTTTAGAACAACATGAAGGGCGTTTCAGTCATGCCTTTAGTTTACCGTATTGCTTAGAGTTTATGGAGAAATCGGTAGATAAAAAAACTGCAATTGACAAGATCTTAGAATTAGAGAATTTGCAATTTGAAAATGTAATTGCGTTTGGCGACGGATACAATGATGAACAAATGCTATGCGCTGCGGCAAAAGGTAAAATTATGGGTAATGCTCCTGAAAGCCTTCAAACCAAATTGGCTCATTTAGAAGTGATAGGGGATAATGTTCAAGAAAGTGTAGCAAAGTATTTAAAAGAGCATGTCTTACTGCCGGTTACTAATTAAAAAACCAATCTAAAATAAACGAACTATGATAAACAAAAAAATACTATTGCTTTTTGGAGTGCTTTGCTTTTCGTCTATGCACGGGCAAAAGCTTAAGATGGAAGAAATCATGAAAGGTAATGGCTTTATTGGTGTTTCCCCTGAAGGCGAACGTTGGTCTGTAGATGGGCAACAAATATTCTTTGAATGGAATCCCAAAAACGAATTAGGAACTTCAACTTATTTCTGGAAAAAAGGAATGAGTAAGCCCGAATTAGCAACAGCAGCCCAAGCTAGTTTTTCAAGAATGGACTTAAAAAAAGTAGCTAACTCAAATTTACATTATTATTTAGACAAAGGGCGTTTGTTTTCGTATGATGCAAAAGCGAAGACAACTAAGAAGCTAGTTCAAATGAGCACGCCAATTGCAAACTTACAATTGGGTTCTGAGTCGGCTGTTTTGTTTTTCAGACAAGGAGATAATATTTTTCAATACAATCAAAAAGAAGGTTCTGTGGTGCAATTGACCAATTTCCGTAAAGGAAGAGGCGAGGAGCAAGCAACAGAAAAAGAATCGTTCTTGAAAAAACAACAGACTGAGTTGTTCCAGTTTGTTAGAGATCAAGAGGCGTTGAAAAAATGGAATGCAGCCAAAGCTACAAAATCGGATTTTGCAAAACCTTATTTTTACGGAAAAAATACTTTAGGAAGTTTAAAAGCGCATCCAAAAGGAACTTATGCTACTTTTCGATTAGTAGAAGATGCGGAGCGAAAGTCGGAGAAGATGGAAGTTTTTATTACCGATGATGGGTATAATGATATCGAAAATACCAAGGAAAAAGTGTCAACTGCTAATTTTGTGAATACCAAATTCGGAATTTACAACGTAGCTAAGGATTCCGTTTACTTTGTGAATTTTTCAAAATTAAGTCACATTCAAGATGTTCCTAAATATTTTGCTGATTATCCTACGGCAAAACCTGCTGATAAAAAGGATAAGTTAATCTTGGTACAAGAACCCGTTTACAATGACGAAGGAACTTTTGCGGTATGCGATATTCGCAGCCAAGACAACAAAGACCGTTGGATTGTGAGTTTGAATCTAGAAAACGGAACTTTTGAAGAAATAGAACACCAACATGACGAAGCTTGGATTGGAGGACCTGGAATTCCTTCGAATGCATTTGGCAGAGGAACACTTGGTTTTTTAGCAGATAATGAAACTATTTATTTTCAATCAGAAGCGACAGGCTATTCGCATTTGTACTCTTATAATTTAAAAAGCAAGAATAAATCGCAACTCACAAAAGGCAATTGGGAAGTTCGTTCTGCGGTATTAGCCAAAGACGAAAAGACGTTTTATTTGACTACAACAACAACGCATCCTGGAAACAGAAGTTTTTACAAACTAGATTCGAATAAACCAGTTTTACAGCCAATTTTGGTAAAAGATGGAGCGCATGAAGTATCACTTTCACCAGATGAAAGTACTTTGTTAGTTCGTTATTCTTTTAAAAATAAACCTTGGGAATTATTTATTGGTCCAAATACTGCAAATCCAAAGTTGCAACAAATTACAAATTCTACAACATCAGCTTTCAACGGATACGCATGGCGCGAGCCTGAAGTGATCACGATTACAGCACAAGATGGAACGCCTGTGAATGCTCGTTTGTACAAGCCAGAGGTTGCAAATGCAAACAAAGCAGCGGTTATCTTCGTTCACGGCGCAGGATATTTGCAAAACGCACACAATTTCTGGAGTACGTACCACAGAGAATATATGTTTCATAACCTTTTGGTCGATTTAGGATACACCGTTCTTGATGTAGATTACAGAGGTAGCGACGGTTACGGACGCGATTTTAGAACCGGAATTTACCGTTTTATGGGAGGTAAAGATTTAACAGATCAAATTGATGGTAAAAAATACTTGGTAAACAATTTAGGTATTGATCCAGCTCGCGTGGGAATCTACGGAGGTTCATACGGAGGATTTATTACACTTATGGGAATGCTTACAACACCGGGCGAATTTGCATCAGGTGCAGCATTGCGCTCAGTTACAGATTGGGCACACTACAACCACGGTTACACAGGTAATATTTTAAATTTCCCTGAAACAGATCCAGAAGCGTACAAAAAAAGTTCACCAATTTATTTTGCTGATAATTTAAAAGGTGATTTGCTCATGCTACACGGTATGGTGGATGATAATGTGGAGTACAAAGATATTGTACGTTTGTCACAACGTTTCATTGAATTAGGAAAGAAAAAATGGAGTTTAGCCAGTTTTCCGGTTGAAGCACACGGTTTCAAGGAAACCTATTCTTGGGTTGATGAATACAGCCGAATTCTAGATTTGTTCAACAGTACTTTAATCAAACAATAAAACAGCACAAGTTGAAACCTTCGAGATTTTTCTTTGCGAAACTCTTTGAAATAGTTTTAAATTTGCATCCATAAAAACAACACACAACAAACACAATGAGCAACACAATTACAACTACTGATTTTAATTTTCCGAACCAAAAATCGGTGTATCGCGGAAAAGTAAGAGAGGTATACAACATCAATGACGATCTTTTGGTTATGGTAGCTACAGATAGGCTTTCAGCTTTTGATGTGGTTTTACCAAAAGGAATTCCGTATAAAGGTCAAATTCTAAATCAAATTGCTACCAAGTTTATGGAGCTTACTCAGGATATTGTTCCTAATTGGTTAATTGCAACTCCAGATCCCAATGTAGCAGTGGGTCATTTATGTGAACCATTTAAAGTAGAAATGGTAATTCGTGGATACTTGTCAGGGCATGCAGCACGTGAATATGCTCTTGGCAAAAGAGAACTTTGCGGCGTAGCTATGCCAAAAGGTTTGAAAGAAAACGACCGATTTCCGGAACCAATTATAACGCCAACAACCAAAGCGGATAACGGAGAACACGATGCAGATATTTCTCGCGAAGCCATTTTGTCAAAAGGAATCGTAACTGAAGCCGATTATTTGGTTTTAGAAAAATATACTCGTGCTTTGTACCAGAGAGGAACTGAAATTGCAGCGAGTCGCGGATTGATTTTGGTAGACACCAAATACGAATTCGGGAAAACAAAAGATGGCGTTATTGTTTTAATTGACGAAATTCATACACCTGATTCTTCTCGCTATTTCTACGCCAATGGATACCAAGAGCGCCAAGATAACGAACAAGAACAAAAACAATTATCAAAAGAATTTGTTCGCCGTTGGTTAATCGAAAATGGTTTCCAAGGTCAGGAAGGACAACAAATTCCGGAAATGACAGAGGAATATATTGAAACAGTATCAGAGCGCTACATTGAATTGTATGAAAATATTTTGGGTGAAAAATTCGTTAAAGCAGATATCACACAAATTGATGCACGCATTGCAAAAAACGTAAACGAATATTTGTCTGCAAAGAGCTAAATAATATTTTGTACTAAATATCAAAACGCCATTCAAAACTAAAATTTTGAATGGCGTTTTTTAGTAAAGTCTCTTTTCGAGTTAAAAATAAAAGAATTGAAGTTCTGTATTGAATTCTGATTTGGTAGCCCCGATAAAAGCGGCATCCTTTTGCTGGCTTCTTTAGCCAGGAAAAGATATAGCGGATAGCGGGATGAGCTCCTAAAAATTATTTGAAGTAAGAAAAAGTATCTTCGTTCTCTAATTTGAGTAATGTTTCGTAAATCAATTTGATTACATTTTCAACATCGTCACGGTGCACCATCTCTACAGTGGTATGCATGTAGCGCAATGGTAATGAAATCAACGCCGATGCAACTCCGCCATTGCTGTAGGCAAAAGCATCCGTATCAGTACCTGTTACTCTCGACGAAGCCAATCGTTGAAAAGGAATTTCTTTCTCAATTGCAGTGTCTAAAATCAGTTCTCTCAAATTATTTTGAACTGCTGGTGCGTAGGTCACAACGGGGCCTTTTCCTATTTTGGTGTCTCCTTCAATTTTTTTATCAATCATAGGAGTAGTCGAGTCGTGACAAACATCAGTTACAATGGCTACATTCGGTCTGATAGTTTTGGTAATCATTTCGGCACCGCGCAATCCTACTTCCTCTTGCACCGAGTTGGTAATGTACAAACCAAACGGAAGCTTGATGTTGTTTTCATGTAACAAGCGCGCTACTTCGGCAATCATAAAACCGCCCATGCGGTTATCAATAGCTCTGCACACAAATTTGTTGCCGTTCAAAACTGTAAAAGTATCAGGGTAGGTGATCACACAGCCTACGTGGACTCCAAGCGCCTCTACTTCAGCTTTGGTTTCGCAACCACAATCAATGAAAATATTGGTTAGTTTAGGCACCTCTTCCTTATCTCTCATACGTGTATGAATCGCTGGCCAACCAAAAACTCCTTTTACAATACCGTTTTTAGTATGAATGTTGACGCGTTTTGATGGGGCGATTTGATGGTCTGAACCGCCATTTCGAATCACATAGATTAATCCGTCTTCAGTAATATAATTTACATACCACGAAATTTCGTCAGCATGTCCTTCAATAACTACTTTATAAGGTGCGTCCGGGTTAATGATTCCCACGGCCGTTCCGTAGGTGTCGGTAATAAAGGTATCCACATAAGGCTTTAAATAGTCCATCCAAATGCGTTGCCCGCTGCTTTCGTATCCTGTAGGCGAAGCATTGTTTAGGTATTGTTCTAAAAAGGTCAAAGACGACTCCTTTAAGATAGATGTAGTGCTCATAAAATTATTTTTTTGCTAAATTATAAATTTGGCACAACACTTGCAGATATATTGCATAATTTTGACTTGAAATTTTTACCCATGAAACAAGTTTTTTTCCTCTTTTTCTTTACAATTGGTTTAGCGTCTGCTTTTGGTCAAGTTACACCCAAAGATACCACTCAAATAGCCTTTGAGTTAGATGAAGATTATAATCCCAATGATACCATTAAGCTTCCAGAAATCTTTATCTCCAAAGAGAAACTAGATCCCGAGGCAAAAAAACAGTTTTTACTCCTGCAAAACAGAGTGCTCAAAACGTATCCGTATGCCAAGTTGGCTTCGGAACGATTGACTAACCTTAATATTGGTATGGCAAATTTGAAAACCAGTAAAGAAAAGAAAAAGTATTTCAAGATAGTAGAGACCTATTTAACCAATGAGTTCGAAGCCAAGCTTAAAAAACTTTCTCGCAAACAAGGTCAAATTTTGGTCAAATTGATTCACCGCCAAACGGGTAATACAACCTATGAACTTGTCAAAAGCCTCAAAAGCGGTTGGAAAGCCTTTTGGTCTAACACCGCTGCCAGTTTATTCGACATCAATCTCAAGACTAAATACCAACCTTACACCGTTAATGAAGATTTTTTAATAGAGACAATATTGGTGCGCGCTTTTGAATCGGGCCGATTACAAAATCAAAGGCCTGCACAACCCATAGATTTTGATAATCTTAATGAATCCTGGATAAACAAAGCTGCTAAGGCACAGTAGGGCGTTCCGCTTTTCTTGCTCTTGCCATTTGGTAGGGCAAGCGCAAGAAAGGCGTCGGGCTATTCGCTACAAGTCCTCGCCACTCCCCAAGGGGGTCGTGTCTGTGGGCTTTCCGCTGCTATCCCTAACGCGCGCTATTCTTATTAAAGACGAATTTTGCAAGAGCTACCTATTATATAGTAAAGCTTTATTGAAGACTATATATAGTGAGACGAATTATCAAATCACTGCCCAATTCCCTCATCAACCCCTCAAAACCACCCCAACTATCTTACCAACCAAAAAAACTTTATATTTAACCCCTTTGATTTTAAGACAATTAAAAAATAGTTTACAATTAAGTTTAAAAAAGGCTTGTAAAAGCGAATAAAGGTTGTAGTTTTGCACCCGCAATCAGCGCAACGTTCTACTAAAAACCTGAAACAAACGAAGAAACAATTTTTAAAAAAAGATTGCAAAAAGTTTGCCAGAGTTAAAATAGATGTTACCTTTGCACCCCGCAATACAACAGAGTTCTTATTACATATTGAGAGAAAAAGAAAAGAAAATTGAGAAAAACATTTTCGAAAAAAACTTTAAATTTTTCTTGCATAGTTAAAAAGAAATTTCTACTTTTGCACCCGCTTTGAGACACACGAAAAGCGTATTAAATAAAGAAGAATACGTTCCTAGACATATTGAATTGACAGCCGTTTTGAAAGAGATTTCAAAACAAAAGAATAAGAGTAATAGAATCGAGAGATTTGAAAAGAACCGATAGAATTTATCGTCATACAACAGTCCGCCACGGCGGACAAACAATATACGATGAAGAGTTTGATCCTGGCTCAGGATGAACGCTAGCGGCAGGCTTAACACATGCAAGTCGAGGGGTATAGTTCTTCGGAACTAGAGACCGGCGCACGGGTGCGTAACGCGTATGCAATCTACCTTTTACAGGGGAATAGCCCAGAGAAATTTGGATTAATGCCCCATAGTATAGTTTTTTCGCATGAAGAGATTATTAAAGTTCCAACGGTAAAAGATGAGCATGCGTCCCATTAGCTAGATGGTAAGGTAACGGCTTACCATGGCGACGATGGGTAGGGGTCCTGAGAGGGAGATCCCCCACACTGGTACTGAGACACGGACCAGACTCCTACGGGAGGCAGCAGTGAGGAATATTGGTCAATGGACGCAAGTCTGAACCAGCCATGCCGCGTGCAGGATGACGGTCCTATGGATTGTAAACTGCTTTTGTACGAGAAGAAACACTCCGACGTGTCGGAGCTTGACGGTATCGTAAGAATAAGGATCGGCTAACTCCGTGCCAGCAGCCGCGGTAATACGGAGGATCCAAGCGTTATCCGGAATCATTGGGTTTAAAGGGTCCGTAGGCGGTTTAGTAAGTCAGTGGTGAAAGCCCATCGCTCAACGGTGGAACGGCCATTGATACTGCTAAACTTGAATTATTAGGAAGTAACTAGAATATGTAGTGTAGCGGTGAAATGCTTAGAGATTACATGGAATACCAATTGCGAAGGCAGGTTACTACTAATGGATTGACGCTGATGGACGAAAGCGTGGGTAGCGAACAGGATTAGATACCCTGGTAGTCCACGCCGTAAACGATGGATACTAGCTGTTGGGCGCAAGTTCAGTGGCTAAGCGAAAGTGATAAGTATCCCACCTGGGGAGTACGTTCGCAAGAATGAAACTCAAAGGAATTGACGGGGGCCCGCACAAGCGGTGGAGCATGTGGTTTAATTCGATGATACGCGAGGAACCTTACCAAGGCTTAAATGTAGATTGACCGGTTTGGAAACAGACTTTTCGCAAGACAATTTACAAGGTGCTGCATGGTTGTCGTCAGCTCGTGCCGTGAGGTGTCAGGTTAAGTCCTATAACGAGCGCAACCCCTGTTGTTAGTTGCCAGCGAGTCATGTCGGGAACTCTAACAAGACTGCCAGTGCAAACTGTGAGGAAGGTGGGGATGACGTCAAATCATCACGGCCCTTACGCCTTGGGCTACACACGTGCTACAATGGCCGGTACAGAGAGCAGCCACTGGGTGACCAGGAGCGAATCTATAAAACCGGTCACAGTTCGGATCGGAGTCTGCAACTCGACTCCGTGAAGCTGGAATCGCTAGTAATCGGATATCAGCCATGATCCGGTGAATACGTTCCCGGGCCTTGTACACACCGCCCGTCAAGCCATGGAAGCTGGGGGTGCCTGAAGTCGGTGACCGCAAGGAGCTGCCTAGGGTAAAACTGGTAACTAGGGCTAAGTCGTAACAAGGTAGCCGTACCGGAAGGTGCGGCTGGAACACCTCCTTTCTAGAGCCTTAGTGTTAGTAGTAATACACGCTAGGGAAAAAGATAAATGATAGAGGAACTTACTAAATAAAGAAGTTCTATTACTCTTGCTGTTAATTTAAAGAAATTGAAAAGAAGAATGAAGTAAAACAGAGTCTCGTAGCTCAGCTGGTTAGAGTACTACACTGATAATGTAGGGGTCGGCAGTTCGAGTCTGCCCGGGACTACTATTTTAACCATTCGGAAGGAAATTCTAGAGTTGAGAGGTTATGAATCGACATTCATAATTCATAATTCACAATTCATAAATAGATTGGGGGATTAGCTCAGCTGGCTAGAGCGCCTGCCTTGCACGCAGGAGGTCAACGGTTCGACTCCGTTATTCTCCACAAATTCGCTGATGCGAATAAAAGTTCATTGACATATTGAGATAAGAAATAATAAAAAGTAGAAAGCAGTTTTTTCTAATTTATTAGAAAAAGCGAAAAAAAACGGTCGTAATTAATTTTACGATTGGTACAATAAGCAAAATAAGGGCGTATGGGGGATGCCTAGGCTCTCAGAGGCGATGAAAGGCGTGATAAGCTGCGAAAAGCTACGGGGATGGGCACACACCAATTGATCCGTAGATACCTGAATGGGGCAACCCACTATCTTGAAGAGATAGTACACCGATAGGTGGGCAAACCCGCTGAACTGAAACATCTAAGTAGGCGGAGGAGAAGAAAACAAAAGTGATTCCGTAAGTAGTGGCGAGCGAACGCGGATTAGCCCAAACCAATGTTGTTACGGCAATGTTGGGGTTGTAGGACCACGATATTTTATGTACAAGGAACCGGAATTGACTGGAAAGTCGAACCATAGAGGGTGATAGTCCCGTATGGGTAACGAGTATAATAAATAGTGGTATCCTGAGTAGGGCGGGGCACGTGAAACCCTGTCTGAATTTGGCGGGACCATCCGCTAAGGCTAAATACTCCTGAGAGACCGATAGTGAACCAGTACCGTGAGGGAAAGGTGAAAAGAACCGTGAATAACGGAGTGAAATAGATCCTGAAACCATACGCTTACAAGCGGTCGGAGCCCTTTAGTGGGGTGACGGCGTGCCTTTTGCATAATGAGCCTACGAGTTAACGTTGCTGGCAAGGATAAGTGGTTAAGCCACGGATCCGTAGCGAAAGCGAGTCTGAATAGGGCGCTTTAGTCAGTAGTGTTAGACGCGAAACCGTGTGATCTACCCATGGGCAGGATGAAGCGCTGGTAACACAGTGTGGAGGTCCGAACCGGTTGACGTTGAAAAGTCTTCGGATGACCTGTGGGTAGGGGTGAAAGGCCAATCAAACTCGGAAATAGCTCGTACTCCCCGAAATGCATTTAGGTGCAGCGCACGGCATAAAGTTATATAGAGGTAGAGCTACTGATTGGATGCGGGGGCTTCACCGCCTACCAATTCCTGACAAACTCCGAATGCTATATAATGTTTCCGTGCAGTGAGGGCTTGGGTGCTAAGGTCCAAGTCCGAGAGGGAAAGAACCCAGACCATCAGCTAAGGTCCCCAAATATACGCTAAGTTGAAAGAACGAGGTTTGTCTGCCCAGACAGCTAGGATGTTGGCTTGGAAGCAGCCATTCATTTAAAGAGTGCGTAACAGCTCACTAGTCGAGCGGACGAGCATGGATAATAATCGGGCATAAGCGTATTACCGAAGCTATGGATTTACAATTTATTGTAAGTGGTAGGGGAGCATTCTAACAGGGTAGAAGGTGTATCGTAAGGTATGCTGGACTGGTTAGAAAAGAAAATGTAGGCATAAGTAACGATAATGCGGGCGAGAAACCCGCACACCGAAAGACTAAGGTTTCCACAGCTATGCTAATCAGCTGTGGGTTAGTCGGGACCTAAGGCGAACCCGAAAGGGACAGTCGATGGACAACGGGTTAATATTCCCGTACTAGTTATTACTGTGATGGGGTGACGGAGTGATGAAAGCGCCGCGAACTGACGGAATAGTTCGTTGAAGTACCTACCTATAAGACCCGCAGGCAAATCCACGGGTTTTGGGGAAATACGATAGTACTCGGATACTTCGGTAGAAGAGATAGTGCGCCTAAGGGCTTCCAAGAAAAACCTCTAAACTTCAGGTAATAAGTACCCGTACCGCAAACCGACACAGGTAGTCGAGGAGAGAATCCTAAGGTGCTCGAGAGATTCATGGCTAAGGAATTAGGCAAAATAGACCCGTAACTTCGGGAGAAGGGTCGCCAGCAGCAATGCTGGCCGCAGTGAAGAGGTCCAGGCGACTGTTTATCAAAAACACAGGGCTCTGCAAAATCGTAAGATGAAGTATAGGGCCTGACACCTGCCCGGTGCTGGAAGGTTAAGTGGAGATGTTATCTTCGGAGAAGCATTGAAATGAAGCCCCAGTAAACGGCGGCCGTAACTATAACGGTCCTAAGGTAGCGAAATTCCTTGTCGGGTAAGTTCCGACCTGCACGAATGGTGTAACGATCTGGACACTGTCTCAGCCATGAGCTCGGTGAAATTGTAGTAGCGGTGAAGATGCCGCTTACCCGCAGTGGGACGAAAAGACCCTGTGCACCTTTACTATAGCTTAGTATTGACCTTGGATAAATGATGTGTAGGATAGGTTGGAGACTGTGAAGTGGCGTCGCTAGGCGTTGTGGAGTCATTGTTGAAATACAACCCTTTGTTTATCTGAGGCCTAACTCCGCATTGCGGAGGACATTGCTTGGTGGGTAGTTTGACTGGGGTGGTCGCCTCCAAAAGAGTAACGGAGGCTTCTAAAGGTTCCCTCAGTACGCTTGGTAACCGTGCGTAGAGTGCAATGGCATAAGGGAGCTTGACTGAGAGACATACAGGTCGATCAGGTACGAAAGTAGAGCATAGTGATCCGGTGGTTCCGCATGGAAGGGCCATCGCTCAAAGGATAAAAGGTACGCCGGGGATAACAGGCTGATCTCCCCCAAGAGCTCATATCGACGGGGGGGTTTGGCACCTCGATGTCGGCTCGTCACATCCTGGGGCTGGAGAAGGTCCCAAGGGTTGGGCTGTTCGCCCATTAAAGTGGCACGCGAGCTGGGTTCAGAACGTCGTGAGACAGTTCGGTCTCTATCTACTGTGGGCGCAAGAAATTTGAGTGGATCTGATTCTAGTACGAGAGGACCGAATTGGACAAACCTCTAGTGTATCTGTTGTCACGCCAGTGGCACCGCAGAGTAGCTACGTTTGGAAGGGATAAGCGCTGAAAGCATATAAGCGCGAAACCCACCACAAGATGAGATTTCTTTTAAGGGTCGTGGGAGATGACCACGTTGATAGGCTATAGATGTAAAGGCAGTAATGTCATAGTCGAGTAGTACTAATAACCCGTAAGCTTATGTACACCCTTTTCCTCCCGAGTAATCGGGAGGGAGAAACTTTCTAATACTTCAATGTATACTTTTTTATATTCTTTATCTCAGTATGTTAAGATATTTGTCCGCCGCGGCGGATGTTTAAAGTTTGAAGTTTAATGTTGCAGGTTGAAAAACTTGAAACTATAAAAACTTGAAACTCCTTAAACAATAATCTTAAGGTGATTATTGCGGCGGGGCTCACCTCTTCCCATCCCGAACAGAGTAGTTAAGCCCGCCAGCGCAGATGGTACTGCAGTTATGTGGGAGAGTATGTCGTTGCCTTTCTTTGAAAGCCCATTCTAATCGGATGGGCTTTTTTTTATCATTTACTTTTTACAAGTAAGGTACCTTAGCTCAGATGGTAGAGCAATGGACTGAAAATCCATGTGTCCCTGGTTCGATCCCTGGAGGTACCACAACCAAAGCTCGCTCGGATGGTGAAATTGGTAGACACGCTGGACTTAAAATCCAGTGAACAGCAATGTTCGTGCCTCAACTCCGAAAATTCGGAGCCGCTCTGAGTACTAAATCAACATGAAAAACTCCCTATGAAGTAGGGAGTTTTTTGGCGTTTGTTACAATTCGGTAACTTGATTTTTTTCTTAAAAATTATAGTTTGATTACAAAATGTTTAAGTCAATCATACATTGTTTCATAGATTGGTATGTTCTTTCTATGTCATTATCTAATCCAATTGAAAATCTAATTAATCCATCTGTTAATCCCATTTCCTTTTGCTCTTCTAAAGGAATTTCACTTGAGGTTGATGTTCCTGGAGCACTAAATAAAGTTTTATAAAACCCTAAACTAACTGCTAGATAGCCTAAATTTCTTTCTTGCATTAATTCCATAAGTTCATTTGCTTTTTCAAGCGTTCCTACATCTATGGTCATCATTCCGCCAAAACCGTATTCAGGATTAATCATATTTTTATAGAGAGTATGGCTTGGATGACTTTCTAATCCTGGATATACCGTCTTTAACCCATCTTTTTCAAAACGTTCCGCTAGGAAAAAAGCATTGTTGCTGTGTTGTTTCATTCTAATGTGCAGTGTTCGTAGATTTTTCATTACGCTTGCAGATCTTAAACTATCCATTGTAGGACCTAATAGCATACTGGCACCACTATTTACATTTTTTAAACTATTTATAAAGTCTTGTGAAGCACACGTTACACCACCCACAGTATCACTGCTACCGTTTATGTATTTCGTTAAACTATGAATTACAATATCAGCGCCTAATTTAGCTGGAGAAACCGATAATGGTGAAAATGTATTGTCAACCACAAGTGTCAAATTGTGCTTTTTCGCAAGTAAAGAGAGTCCTTTAATATCAGCAACTTCTAGCAACGGATTGCTAACTGTTTCACAGTATAGCACTTTAGTATCTGGAGTAATAGCAGCCTCTACAACATCTAATTTTGTAATATCTATAAAGGTAGTTTTGATACCTAATCTTGGAGTGAAATTCTTCAAAAAAGCATATGTTCCTCCATAAATTGTTCTACTCGAAACAATGTGGTCTCCAGTTCCGCATAATTGTAATAGAGTAGGTGTAATGGCACCCATTCCAGAAGCCGAAACATTTGCTGATTCTGTACCTTCCATAGCAGCTAATGCCTGATCCAAATATAAATTACTAGGTGAGGAGTGTCTTGAATATAAGTAACATCCTTCCATATTGCCCTCAAAAGTATCAAACATCGTTTTTGCTGAAAGGAAAGTATATGTTGATGAATCTGAAATTGAAGGATTTACTCCTCCAAATTCGCCAAAATATTGAAGGTCTTGAATGTTGTTTGCTGGATTAAAATTTTTCATTTGTTGATTATTTAGTAATGATTTTTATTTTTAAATTAAAATTTGTTCTTGTTACTATTCAATGATGCTTTCTACATTTTTAGGTCTAAATTCGCTATTTATAGGTGTTTTGTCAATACTTAATCTTTATTTTAGTTTTATTATCTATTATTGCGTAATTTGGTAGTTTTAATAATTATGGGAAATGCTTTTTAAGTTGAATTATAGATATTTTATATACTTTGCTACATTATGATATTAGACGTGATTGATAAAAAAATACTCGAGTTAGTTCAAAACGACAGTAAAAAAACAACGAAAGAGTTGTCGATTAAGCTTAATTTATCCGTTACTGCCGTTTACGAGCGCGTAAGAAAATTAGAACGGGAGGGAATTATTGAAAAATATGTAGCAATAGTCAATAAATCGAAAGTTGAAAAAGGGTTTTTAGTGTTTTGTCATCTTAAATTAATCCAACATTCAAGAGAATACATTCAGATATTTGAAAAAGAGGTAGCGCAACTTTCTGAAGTTGTCGAGTGTTATCATGTGAGCGGAGATTATGATTACATTTTAAAAATTGTTGTAAAAGATATGGAGGCGTACAGGCAATTTTTGATAAACAAACTTACTTCTTTGTGTCATATTGGTAGTACACACAGTACTTTTATGATTGATGAAATAAAAAATACCACACAAATTGTATTGTAGATAGAAATATTTGGCGAAGGATTTAAATGATAAGTAAATGTTAATACCTCTAAAAAGGCTGCAAAAACCTTCATAATTCAACTTTTAACAAAACTTAATTCCTTAATTTTGTATAACTTTTATAAAACCATTTAAAAAATTTACTATGAGTTCATTTGACGTAGTCATTATAGGTTCAGGACCAGGCGGATATGTATCGGCAATTCGTTGTGCACAATTAGGTTTCAAAACTGCCATTATTGAAAAATATTCAACCTTAGGCGGAACATGCTTGAATGTTGGGTGTATTCCATCTAAGGCATTACTAGCTTCTTCTCATCATTACAGTGAAATTGCTCATTTTGCTGACCATGGTATTGAGCTTTTTGGCGAAGTAAAAGTAAATCTAGAAAAAATGATTGCTCGCAAACAAGCTGTTGTTGATCAGACTTCTGGTGGAGTTAAATTTTTGATGGATAAAAATAACATTACCGTTTTAGAAGGTTTAGGTTCATTTGTAGATGCGACGCACGTAGCAATCGCAAAAGCAGATGGTACTTCTGAAACGATCGAAGCAAAAAATATTATTATCGCAACAGGTTCAAAGCCATCTTCTTTACCTTTTATCAAAATTGACAAAGAAAGAATTATCACTTCAACAGAAGCCTTGAAGCTTAAAGAAGTGCCAAAACATTTGGTAATTATTGGTGGTGGAGTTATTGGTATTGAGCTTGGTCAAGTATATTTGAGATTAGGAGCACAAGTTTCAGTAGTTGAGTATTTAGACAGAATTATTCCGGGAATGGATGCGTCTTTATCTAAAGAATTGACAAAAGTATTGAAGAAACAAGGTATGAAATTCTATGTTTCGCACAAAGTTCAATCTGTTGATAGAAATGGAGATGCTGTTGTTGTTCAAGCTGAGAATGCAAAAGGAGAGACAATTACACTTGAAGGAGATTACGCATTAGTTTCTGTAGGTCGTCGTCCATACACTGATGGATTGAATGCAGATAAAGCGGGCGTTAAAGTAACTGAAAGAGGAATGGTTGAAGTAAACGATCATTTACAAACCAATATTCCTAACATTTATGCAATTGGTGATGTGGTTCGTGGAGCAATGTTAGCGCACAAGGCAGAGGAAGAGGGGGTTATGGTTGCTGAGATTTTAGCAGGTCAAAAACCTCATATCGATTACAATTTAATTCCAGGTGTGGTTTACACTTGGCCAGAGGTAGCAGCAGTTGGGCAAACGGAAGAGCAATTAAAAGCAAACGGCGTAGCCTACAAAGCTGGAAGTTTTCCTTTTAAAGCGTTAGGTCGTGCAAGAGCAGGTGGAGATACGGATGGTTTTGTGAAAATCTTGGCAGATGCAAAAACAGATGAAGTTCTGGGAGTTCACATGATTGGTGCTCGTTGTGCTGATTTAATTGCCGAGGCAGTTACTGCTATGGAGTTTAAAGCATCGGCAGAGGACATTTCGAGAATGTCACATGCGCATCCAACTTTTGCAGAAGCAATTAAAGAGGCAGCTTTAGCAGCTACTGACAATAGAGCTTTACACGTATAAGTACATTATATTTCAACAAAAACCCGTTCAGTTTTGAACGGGTTTCTTTGTTTAATTTCCTTTTTGAAAATATTTTTTATAACCGAAATAGCCCAAAATACCTATCAAAATAATCGACCATAATTGTGCGATTATTGCAATTATTCCTTCAAGAAGATACCATCCGTTTTCTAGACCATCAATTATTTTCGAACCAAAACCTTGACGGTATTGCTTTTCGTTAGCGATCATTTCTTTCTTAATAGTTTCACGTTGGTAAATTTGTAACGTTAAAGTACTAAAATTTACTTGGTCAGCTAGTGAGATATTTTCGAGTTTGCTATTGTCTTTTTGTTCAGATTTTTGATTCAGATGGTTTTCAGCTTGTACTACTTCATTTAGTTTTTTGCCTTTGCCATCAATCGCTTTTGTGAGGCGCTTTTCCTGATTTACTTCTCGTTTTTCTTTTAATTGATTCGAGAGTAGTTGTAATGAAACATCATCGGCTTTGATTACTCGGTATTCCAGAAAATCAATTTGTTTCGCAATGGTTTTAATTACGGTATCCATTTGGGTGTTGGGAACTCGAATGGTAATGTTATTTTCTACTGTATATTTGGTAATTTCTAAAGTGCTGTCCTGGCTAATTTTAACTTCATTCTTTTCAGAAATTGTGCTTTGTAAATTGGTATATGTGACAAAACCTCCAAATTTAGTGGTAGCATTTTCAATGATGTAAGTGGAATTGGGAACATTTTTTACTTTGAATTTAATATCGGCAGTACGAACAAATTTTCTATCGCTATTTTTTGATTGCACCGCAGCAGCTGAAGAAAGTGTGTTGGTACTGCCGCTTGAAGAAGTTGTAGTATCTGAAGCAGTTTCTTCTAAAGCTTCGGCTTTTTTGCAAGAAACAGCTACAATTATTAGCAGTAAAGGTTGTAGAGCATGGTGTTTTTTAAGCATAATTTTTTTGTTTTTTAGGTGAATAATTTATTTGTTAATAGGTGTTTTCTTCTTCAATTGCGTTTTATTACTTAAGTAAAATGGTACAATTCACGCAATCCAAATTTCATGCCGATAAATTGAAGTTGCTACAATCGGGTATGCTTTTTAATTATAAACTTTAAAGATTATTGCCATTGAGGATAATTATCATTGCTCATTTCACCTAAAATTGTTGTAATTTTGAGCTATCAAAAATATTTCAATTCCTTGAGAACATCCATCATAAAAAATGTTGAAAATCCATTGCAAATCAAGCAACAACTTGTAACATGGGCGCAACAGTTTCGTGAAGTTGTATTTTTAGACAGTAATTCTTATCCACAACGATATTCTAGTGCCGATTGTATACTTGCTGTTGATGCATTCACAGCCATACAAACAGACTACGCGAACGCTTTTGAGGACTTGAAACAATATCAAGAAAGTACCAAGGATTGGTTATTTGGGTATTTGTCCTATGACTTAAAAAATGACATTGAGAGCGTTACCTCTTCCAATCGAGATAATCTAGATTTTCCTGATTTGTTTTTTTTTCAGCCTAAAAAGATATTTATCTTGAAGGGGCAAGAATTAGAAATGCAATATTTGTTTTTATGTGATGATGAAATTGATTACGATTTCGAGTCTATTCAGGCAACCGAAGAACTGCAATTTGATAGTTTGGGAACGATAACTATTGAAGAAAGAATTTCACAAAAGGATTATGTAACAAAGGTCAATGATATTTTAAGCCATATTCATCGAGGAGATATTTACGAAGTCAATTTTTGTATGGAGTTTTTCGCAGAAAAAGCGGAGATTAATCCGTTGGAAAAATTTTTGAAGTTGAACGAAATTTCACAACCTCCATTTGCTGTTTTTTTCAAGAATAATAAGCATTTTATTTTATCAGCTTCGCCGGAACGCTACTTGCGTAAAGAGGGAGATTTGATAATTTCGCAACCGATTAAAGGTACGGCTAAGCGCTTTTTGGATGTGGAACAAGACGAGGCATCAAAAAATGCCTTGCTCGCAGATCCGAAAGAGCGCTCTGAAAATATTATGATTACTGATTTGGTTCGAAATGACATGTCAAGAACCGCTCAGAAGGGAAGTGTTCAAGTTACTGAACTCTGTAAAATTTACTCATTTTTACAAGTACATCAAATGATTTCGACAATTACAGCACGTTTGGCAGAACCTTACACGGCTGTTGATGTGATAAAATCGACTTTTCCAATGGGAAGCATGACGGGAGCTCCAAAAATTTCAGCTATGAATATTGTAGATCGTTTAGAAGAAACTAAACGCGGTGTGTATAGCGGTGCTGTTGGGTATTTTACTCCAAATGGCGATTTCGATTTTAATGTTGTTATTCGAAGTATTTTGTATAACGAAGAAAAAAAATACCTGTCATTTTCAGTAGGAAGTGCAATTACAGCTAATTCAATTCCTGAAAAAGAATACGAAGAATGTTTATTAAAAGCTAAGGCGATGTATGCAGTTTTGCAAGAGTAAATTTTAATCAATAAAATTATCCTAATGATTGATACTTTAAAAGAAATTCTTTCGGAACGTTTTTCATTTCTTGACAGCAAGCGACTATTGTTGGCTGTTAGCGGTGGAAAGGATAGTATGGTAATGTTGCATTTGTTTCAAAACCTAAATTATGACTTAGCACTTGCGCATTGCAATTTTCAGTTACGTGGTCTAGAGAGTTTTGAAGATCAAAATTTTGTCAATGATTATGCGTTGTCAAATAATATTAAAGCGTTTATAACACAGTTTGATACAAAGGCTTTTGCCGAAGATTATGCTGTTTCAACACAAGTTGCTGCACGTGAATTGCGTTATAATTGGTTTTATGAATTATTGGAAACTGAGGGCTATGATTATGTACTGACGGCACATCATGCAGATGATAATTTAGAAACTTTTTTGATCAATTTGAGCCGTGGGACAGGTTTAGAGGGTTTAACAGGCATTCCTGAGCAAAATGATAAAATAATTCGCCCGCTGCTTACATTTACCCAAGAAGAAATTGAATTATATGCGGCTAACAATGGTATTGCGTGGCGTGAAGACAGCAGTAATGCCTCTGATAAATATCTTCGGAATAAAATTCGCCATCATCTAGTTCCGATGTTCAAAGAATTAAATCCAAACTTTCTTTCATCTTTTGGTAAAACACAGAACTATTTGCAGGAAGCACAAGAAATGGTAGAGGATGCTTCAATTATGGTGTATCAACAAGTAGCAAGGCAGGAAAATGACATTATTTATTTTGATTTGAATAATTTAATAAAATTGCCAAATTTTAAATCTTACTTGTACCAATGGTTGAAAGAATTTGACTTTACGGCTTGGGATGATATTTATAATTTGGTCGAAAGTCAGACGGGTAAGTTTGTATATTCGCCAACTTATCGATTATTGAAAGACAGAAATTCTTTAATCCTAAGTCCATTAAATTTCGTAAATGCTAGTGAGGAATATTTTATTTCTGAAAATCAAAAAGAAGTTAATATTCCCTTAAATCTAACGTTTTGCAAAGTAGCGGACATTAGTATCGCCTCAAATACTTCTATCTTTGTAGACGCAGATTTGTTACACTACCCATTGCGATTGCAAAAGTGGAGTGAGGGAGCTGTTTTTCATCCTTTTGGTATGCAAGGGAAGTCAAAAAAAGTCAGTAAGTTTTTTAAGGATGAAAAATTGTCTTTAAATGAAAAAGAGCAAACTTGGTTGCTATATTCCGATGAAAAAATTGTTTGGATTGTTGGATTAAGACCAGACGAACGGTTTAAAGTAACCGAAACAACTAAAAATATTTTAAAAATAGAAGTACGCTAATGAAAAAATTATTCTTTATTTTATTTGCTTTTTTGGTCTACGCCAATTCAAGTGCACAAGTTCTAGATCCTGCTAAATGGACCACCAAAATTGAAAACAAAGGTGGTTCTACATATCTCTTAACTTTTAATGCGGTTATTGAAAATGATTGGCACTTATACTCTCAATTCACACCAGATGGAGGCCCTCTTGCATTAGAAATTATTTTTAAAAATCAAAAAGGTAATTATACTTTGGTTGGTAAAGCCAAAGAGAGCAAAACTAGAACTGCTTACAATGATATTTTTGAGGTGAATGAAACTTTTTTCGAAAAGAAAGCACAAATCCAACAAGAAATTAAGATTACAAATCCTAAGTTAACTGAAATCAAAGTTGACTTTAATTATCAAGTGTGCAAAGATGTTTGTATCAATCAGGAGAAAAATTTCACTTTAAAAGTTCCTACAGTTCCTTCAGTCGAGGGTATTACGCCTACAATAACAAAAGTTGATACCATCAAATCAGCAACTGATTCAGTTGCAACGACAGTAGCGGATACAGTTCGAGAGCAATCTACAGCATCAGTGCCTTCTGCTGAAGTGTCAAAAGTGGAAGATACATCAGAAAAAAAGGGTTTACTGTCTATCTTTTTCATCGCATTTTTATCTGGTTTTGCAGCATTATTGACACCTTGTGTGTTCCCTATGATACCTATGACAGTGAGCTTTTTTACAAAACAAAGTAAAACCAAAGCAGCCGGCATTCGCAATGCGGTAATTTACGGAGTATCAATTATTTTTATTTATGTAGTTCTAGGATTATTGGTAACTGCTATTTTTGGTGCTGATGCGCTGAATGCATTGTCTACAAATGTTTGGTTCAATATAATCTTTTTTGTTCTTTTAGTTGTTTTTGCGGCTTCATTTTTAGGAGCATTCGAAATCATGTTGCCCAACTCTTGGGCAAATAAAGTCGATTCGCAGGCAGACAGAGGTGGATTGGTTGGTATTTTGTTCATGGCTTTGGCTTTAGCGATTGTATCTTTTTCTTGTACGGGACCAATCGTAGGAACGTTATTAGTAGAAGCAGCATCTAAGGGCGGAATTGCTCCTGTGGTTGGAATGTTTGGCTTTTCTTTGGCCTTAGCCTTGCCGTTTATGTTATTTGCTATGTTCCCAGGTTGGTTGAATTCATTACCAAAATCAGGTGGCTGGTTAAATACTGTTAAGGTTGTACTTGGATTTTTAGAATTGGCATTGGCATTCAAATTTTTATCAAATGCAGATCTTGTATTGCAATTACATTTATTAGAGCGTGAAGTATTCTTGGCTATTTGGATTGCAATTTTTGGTACTCTTGCATTATACTTATTTGGAAAAATTACGTTACCTCATGATAGCCCATTGAACAGTATTTCTGTTGGTAGATTATCACTTGGATTAGTAGTGTTATCTTTTACTGTTTACTTAATTCCGGGACTTTGGGGAGCGCCTTTAAAAGTTATTTCTGGTTTTCCACCGCCCATGACTTACAGTGAAAGTCCTTATGGTGTAGGAAATTCAAAAGGATCCGCAACAAATTCAAGTCAATCGTTGCCAGATGGAGCGCACCTTGGGCCACATGATTTAATTGCTTTTGAAGATTATGAAAAAGGTATGGCTTACGCGAAATCGGTTAACAAACCTGTTTTACTTGATTTTACTGGTTATGCGTGCGTAAATTGCCGTAAGATGGAGGATTATGTTTGGTCACAGCCCAAGATTTTATCTATATTACAAAAGGAAGTTGTTCTAATTTCATTGTATGTTGATTCTAAAAAAGATTTACCAAAAAGTGAACAATACGTTTCGAAAGAAACGGGAAAAGAAATTGTTACTGTAGGAAATAAATGGAGTGATTTTCAAATTACAAAGTTTAAATCCAATGCGCAGCCCTATTATATCATATTAGATTACGAGGGTAATTCTTTATCCAAAAAACCAGAAAGTTATAATTCAGATGCTACAGCTTATCAAGCATGGTTACGCCAAGGTATAGATGATTTTAATAAAAAGTAAATACTTTTTTTACTGAACAATAAAGCACTAAAAGCACTAGAATAAAAGTGTTTTTAGTGCTTTTTTTGTTTTCAAGCTAATTCATATTGGTTGGAATAGCGATTAAATTCGCATTTATTTTTTGATTTAGTTATTTGTTTTCTTTCTAAAAAAGCTAGCTATTGGCTTTCAATTTCGAGTAGTTTTTATATCTTTAAACACTATTTTTTAATAAAAAAACTTATGAAAAAACTATTTAGTATTGTGCTGCTTTTTGTGGGTGCAATTCTCTTAGCACAAGATAAAGTGCCGAATTATGTAGCCGAAAACTATACTAAAAAAGAAGTGCATATAAAAATGCGCGATGGGCAATCGTTATTTACCGCTATTTATTCTCCAAAGGATGTTTCTAAAAAATATCCCATCATCATGCAGCGTACGCCTTATAATTCTGGGCCTTACGGTGAAGGGCAGTACAAGCGTGCAGTTGGGCCTAGTGAGACCATGATGAAAGAAGGGTATATTGTTGTTTATCAAGATGTACGAGGGCGTTTTATGAGTGATGGTTTGTATGACAATATGCGAGCATACATACCGAACAAAAAAGGAAAAATAGCCGTTGATGAAGCTTCTGATACATACGATACGATTGATTGGTTGGTTAAAAATGTACCTAATAATAACGGAAATGTTGGTACTTGGGGTATTTCATATCCTGGGTTTTACGCGAGTTATTCGTTGTTAAGTAATCACCCAGCTTTAAAAGCGGTTTCTCCGCAAGCGTGTATTGCTGATTTCTTTTTTGATGATTTTCATCATAATGGTGCATATTTATTAAGTTATTGGAAGGTAACACCATTGTTTGGACCACAAAAAACGAAGCGAACCACCGAGCCGTGGTACAAATTTACCAATGTAGGAACGAATGACGATTACCAGCTTTTCTTGGACGCGGGGCCATTATCCAATTTAGATAAATATTATGGTAAAGACAATGAATTTTGGCAGCAATTAAAAGAGCATTCAAGCTATGATGATTTTTGGCAAAAAAGAGGATTATTGCAACATTTAAAAAATATCAAACCAGCAGTAATGACAGTAGGTGGATGGTTCGATGCGGAAGATTTGTATGGTCCATTGAACACCTACAGTACTATTGAAAAAAACAGCAAAAATTACAATACCATCGTAATGGGACCATGGAGTCATGGTGATTGGGCTCGTAATTCCGCTAAACAAGTTATTGGTAATATCAATTTTGGCGATAGTATTTCAGCTTATTACCAAAAAAATATTGAGGCGAATTTTTTCCGTCATTTCTTAAAAAATAATGGAAAAGGAGAAAATAAATTGCCAGAGGCTTTTGTTTTTGATACTGGTAGAAAAGAGTGGAAAACCTATGAAATATGGCCTCCACAAAATACTGAAAAACAAAATTTCTTTTTGCAAGGAAGTCAATTGACAAAAATGGCTAAGAGAAATATTTCATTTGAAGAATTCATTAGTGATCCTAAAAAACCAGTTCCTTATTCTGAAGATACTAAACAAGCGGGTCTTACACCGAGGAAATACATGACCGATGATCAACGTTTTGCCGCTAGACGTCCTGATGTAGTTGTTTTTGAAACGGAAGTTTTACAAGATGACACGACTCTGGCAGGTGAAATTTTAGCTAAACTACAAGTTGCTACCACAGGTACTGATGCTGATTGGATTGTAAAAGTCATCGATGTTTTTCCTGCTGATGAACCAGAGACTAAGGAGGTTGCTCCTTATTTAAAAATGAGTAATTACCACATGATGGTACGTAGCGAAGTGATGCGTGGGCGTTTCCGTAATAGTTTTTCTAAACCAGAAGCATTTGTTGCTAACGAGAAAACACCAGTGAATATTAAGTTACAAGATGTTTTTCATACTTTCAAAAAAGGACATAAAATCCAAATTCAAGTACAAAGTACTTGGTTTCCTTTAATTGATTTAAATCCACAGACTTTTGTAGAAAATATTTTTTATGCTAAGCCAGAAGATTTTCAAAAACAAATACATCGTATTTACAATGATTCAAGTATTGAGTTTACGGTGTTAAAATAAATGAAATACTTATTCTATAGTCTTTTAAAAAGTAGATAAAAGCTTGCTTTTAAATTTCAAATTAAAATCAAATTATACAAAAAAACACTCTGAATTTTCAGAGTGTTTTTTTATTTAAACTGGTTTGTTCCTCTTATAAAAACTCACCGTGTTGTGTAATGTCAAGTCCAAGTTCTTCTTTTTCTTCGCTTACTCTAAGTGGAGTAATTTTGTTTACAATGAAAAACAAAGCATATGATGCAGTAAAGGCAAAAACAGATACAATTGCCAAAGCCGTTAATTGATTTAGAAATAAAGTGGAATCTCCAAAAATAAGTCCTTGTTTGTCGCCAACAACTGAGTTGATTGATTTAGATGCAAAAACTCCTGTTAGAAGCATTCCAACCATTCCGCCAACACCGTGACAAGCAAATACGTCTAAAGCATCATCAATTTTCCCCTTGTGGAAAGCTCTCACAACAAGATTGCTAACAATACTTGCAAAGGCACCGATAAAAATTCCGTGTGAAATACTAACGAACCCAGCTGCTGGAGTAATAGCTACTAAACCTACAACTACACCAATACATGCGCCCATTGCTGATAATTTTTGTCCTAGAATTTTGTCAAGAAATACCCATGCCATTCCTGCAGCAGCAGCTGCAACAGTAGTAGTTCCTAGTGCTTGAACAGCTAAGCCGTTTGAACCTAATGCAGATCCAGCATTAAAACCAAACCATCCAAACCATAATAATCCAGTTCCCAACAATACATAAGTGATGCGGGCAGGATTAGGTTTTTGTGCTTTTCTTTTTCCTAAAAATATGGCTCCCGCTAATGCAGCCCAACCTGCACTCATGTGTACAACTGTACCACCAGCAAAGTCTAATACTCCCATTTTAAAGAATATCCCATCAGGATGCCAAGTCATGTGTGCTAAAGGGGTATATATTAATAAAATGAACAAAACCATGAATAAAAGGTAAGCCCAAAAACGGATTCTTTCTGCAAATGCACCTGTGATTAAAGCGGGTGTAATTATAGCAAACTTCGCCTGAAACAAAGCAAATAACAAGAAAGGTATTGTTGGTGCAAGACTCCAAGCGGTATTTGTCCCTACGCCTTGAAACATTAAATTGGGTAATGGATTACCGATAATTCCATTAATTGTTGGGCCGAATGATAATCCAAATGCTATTACAACCCACAATACAGTAACGATTATCATAGCCATAAAACTCTGAAGCATGGTACTAATTACATTTTTTTTGCCAACCATTCCTCCGTAAAAAAAACCTAATCCAGGAGTCATTATTAAAACAAGTGCTGTTGCTACAATCATCCAAGCGGTATCTCCTGTGTCAAATTTTACGGGTTCGGTCGGAGTGGGACTTTCAAGTATAAAATAATTTGAAAAAAGGGTCAGTAGTAAAATGGCGATTAAAATCACACTTAAAATAATTTTTCTCATAGTTGTTTGTTTTAAATTTCAATAAAAGTATAAAAATCATCATTGCACCCTGTGAAAAATGATAGTTAGTATTAAATTTTTATCATTTTTATATTAGCACCCCTATTTTTTTATAGGTATAGGATTATTTTACTCTTAATTTTATAATTTGTTAAAATAAGATTTATGCTTTAATGGCTATTAAAGGCAACCGAGGTCTTACCGATAGATTGTAGGATAAAAATTCAATTTTCAAATGCACTGAATAAAAAAAACGCCATCCGATTTGACTCGAATAGCGCTTTCACTATGAATTTAAAAGTACTTATTTTAAAGTATGCTTACTTAAAATTCTGTAGACTTCATTAATATTGTTGCCTCCTTTTCCAAATTGTTTTGTAATTGGAGCGTTATCATGATTGAGCCAAATTTTTAGCTCTGCATCCATATCTAAAATTCCAGCACTTTCTTTTGAGAACTTTTTAATGCTAGAGTAGGGAATCGTTAGATAGTCTACCTTGGTGCCTACAAGCTGTTTCTCGACTAATATCAGTCGCTTATTTGTAAACAAAAAGAGGTCTTTGATAAGCTTGTATGCTTTTTCAATATGTTCTCCATCGATCAAGATGGGCTCAAACTCTGCTGAAATTTTTTCGATATCTACTTCTGAGGCATTTCCTAAAATTGCATTAAATAGTCCCATTTTTATTTATTTTTGATTGTATTTTGTTTTGTAACGCTCGTTTAATCGTGTTTGGTGTGTTTCTAAACTAATAGCTCTTCCTTGAATAAAGGCGTTGGTTAGTTTATTTGTTCTCATATCCAAAGCATCTCCTTCTGATATAAATAAAGTCGCGTCTTTACCTTGTGTTAAGGTACCACATTGTTCATCAATACCCAAAATTTTAGCAGTATTTGAAGTAATTAATTGTAATGCTGCTTCTTTATCTAAACCATAAGCGGCACAAGTACCTGCAAGGAATGGTAAGTTTCTGGTGTTCATTCTTTCGTGTGAACCACTGTTTTCTAAGCCCACTAAAACTCCTTTTTCGGTTAATAGTCTTGCGTTTTTATAAGGCAAATCAACATCGTGATCATCGTTTTCAGGCATGTCATGCACGCGCTTCAACAATACACCTACGTTGTTTTTCTGCAACAATTCAGCTGCTTTATACGCTTCATAACCTCCAACAATTGCCATTTTTTTAATTCCGTTTTGTTTGGCAAATTGTACGGCATCGATGATTTGTTTTTCTTCGTTAGCGTGAATGTATAAGGTTTGCGTACCATCAAATAGTCCCTTTGTAGATTCTAATACCAAATTTCTTTCCTTGGCCGTATCACCCAAATAGGCTTTTGCATTGGTGAAAAAAGAATTTAGGTCATTTACTTGTTTTGGATAATCTTTATTGGCCTCAATTGCTCCTGGCTCAGCCCACCAACCGCTTCTTCTAAAAGTAGATGGAAAATTCAAATGCATACCATCGTTTTCCTTTACCAAAGCATCTTGCCAATGCCAAGCATCCAATTGTACAATTGAAGATGAGCCTGAAATGATTCCACCTCTTGGCGTAATTTGAGCCATTAAAATTCCGTTTGGTCGTACGGTTTCGATTACCTTAGAATCAGCCGTGTAAGCAATAATACTGCGAACATTTGGATTCATACTTCCAATTTCGCTTTCATCATCAGATGATTTTACGGCATCAATTTCAACTAAACCTAATGTAGAGTTGGGTGCAATAAAACCAGGATATACGTGCTTGCCTCCTGCATTTATTGTTGTATCATAAGCATCTGCAGCCAAGCGGATCGTTCTTGCATCGGCAATTAGCGTTATTTTACCATCTTTAAAACCAATGGCGCTGTTTTCAATAACAGTCCCATCACCGATGTGTGCCGTTGCATTCAAGATCAAAACAGACTTGGTTTGTTTATTGGCTGGAGTTTGTTGCGCTTGCAAAAGAGTAGATGCACCAAGCATCAAGGTTGCAAGCATTATTTTTTTAAATTTCATAATTTTAAGTTTTAGAATTGAATCGAGCAATGCTCTGCTTTTAAAGAAATCTATTGTACTACTAACTACAATTCTTCAAGAGAATCACAGTGGTATTCTACTTTTTCTTTCTTTGTAGCAGGTTGTGTGCTCATTCCTTTGTTTTTCTCTTGCAATAATTGACCAATCAATTCGCTTCTCTCTTTAGTGATTGCTTTTCTTTGTTCTTCGTCTTTTTGAACGTCATAATACACAACACCTTCAATTAAAGTTTTTTCTGCTTTGGCATAAATTGATAACGGATTGGCGTTCCATAAAACGATATCAGCATCTTTACCAGTTTTGATACTTCCTACTTTATCATCAATGTGTAATAATTTTGCAGGGTTTAATGTTACAAATTTCCAAGCATCTTCTTCAGATACATTGCCGTACTTAACTGCTTTTGCAGCTTCTTGGTTCAATCTTCTTGACATTTCGGCATCATCAGAGTTATAAGCTACAACCAATCCAGCGTTGTGCATGATAGGTCCGTTGAACGGAATAGCATCGTTTACCTCAAATTTGTAAGCCCACCAATCAGAGAAAGTAGAAGCTCCAACACCATGTTCTTTCATTTTGTCGGCAACTTTGTATCCCTCTAAAATATGCGTATATGTATTTACTCTAAAATTGAATTTTTCAGCAACCTTCATCAACATCAAGATTTCAGACTGTACGTAAGAGTGACAAGAAATAAAACGCTCTTTGTTTAAAATTTCAGCTAAGGTTTGTAATTCTAAATCTACGCGAGGCGCTTTGCCTTTTTTGTTGCTTGAATTGTATGCTTTCCAAGCTACATCATAATCCTTTGCACGTTGAAAGTAATCTGTAAAAACTTGTTCAACTCCCATTCTACTTTGTGGGAAACGAGTTGGGTTTACATTACCCCAGTTCGATTGTTTTACGTTTTCACCAAGTGCAAATTTGATAAAGCCTGGCTGGTTTTTGTATAACATTTCATCGGCAGCAGCACCCCATTTCCATTTTACAATTGCAGAGCGACCACCAATAGGGTTTGCTGATCCGTGAAGCAATTGCGAAGTAGTTACTCCACCAGCTAATTCTCTATAAATATTGACATCCTCTGAGTTTACCACGTCTTGAATAGTTACCTCGGCGCTAGAGTTGTGACCACCTTCGTTTACTCCATTTGAAATGGCAATATGCGAGTGCTCGTCAATAATTCCGCTAGTAAGGTGTTTTCCTTTTGCATCAACAACAGTAGCGCTTGCATCTGAAAGATTTTTTCCAACGGCAGCGATTTTTCCATTTTTAACAAGTACATCTGTTTCTTCAAGAATTCCTTCTTTTTCATTGGTCCAAACAGTTGCATTTTTGAATAAAAGGGTAGTTGCTGTTAGTTTTTTCGTGTTTCCGTAGGCAATGTTCGGGTAAGTAACGGGCATTATTGTTGGTCCTTTTTCTACTTTTACAGAATCTACTGCTTTTGCAAAAGCGGCCGTTTTTACAGCAGCCCATTTCAATTCTGATCCATCAAACAAAACCGCTTTTCCAGATAAATTATCGGTATTGTCAACATAACCAATTAATCTAGTAAAGTTCGTTTTTGTTGAATCAATTGGTTTTACCACTGTAGAAACCCAATTGTTGGTGAATGTCAATTTTGAATTCACTTTTTTAGCATCAGTTGTTGTAATTTCTGATTTAGGAGCGTTGATTTCTCCGTTGATTTTCCATTTGAATTTTTCATTTCCAATGGTTAAATCGTAGTTTCCTCTGATATCTTTGGTGTTTAAATCGTTGATTACGAATTTATTTCCTTGTACCCAGTTTTCATACATTACCGTCTTAGCGTCAAAAATTGCTCCTGATGTAATCACAAAGTTGGCTAAACTTCCATTTTTTAAAGATCCTACTTCATTACTTTTTCCTAAAAGCGCTGCAGGAACGGTAGTTAATGCCTCTAATGCTTTTGTACTATCAAAACCGTATTGAATGGCTTTTAAAAGATTGGTTCTAAAATCTTCAATTTTTTTCAATTTATCAGTTGTCAAAGCAAAAACAACTCCGTTATCTGACAATACTTTTAAATTGGTTGGTGCTTGATTCCAAAATCTCAAATCTTTTAACTCCATTTGGTTGGCTTGATTCGGGTCGGATACATCATAAGCCTCTGGAAAGTTGATTGGAATAATAAATTTAGAATTCGTTTGTTTGATTTCTTCAATACGTTCAAATTCGTTTCCGCTTCCTTTTAGGATGTAGCTTAAGCCGAATTCTTTTGCAATTTTGGCAGCACGTAAACTATTCAGTTTATCTTCGGTTGTAAAAACTTGAACTAATTTTTCATTTTTAGCCAAAGCCTCTAAAGATAAATCCGTTGTTTTTGAATTTCCTTTTTTATACCAATCTAAATCATGATACATTTGACGCAATAAAGCCATCATTCCCATCAATGAACTTGGGTAAGATTGTGCTGTAGTTACACTTCTTGAAAAAGCAAAGTGATTGGTTAATTTGTCTGTTAGCAATTGTTTGCTGTTATCAAAATTATTTAATGCAACTAGAGTTCCTGTACCGCGAGCAATTCCGTCAGGAACGTGAGTTCCTACTACGCCGAAGCCTGCTTTAAGGAATTCCTCCGCCTTGGCCTGGTCGTATTTGAAAGCTTGGTAAGCATTTTGTTCTGATTTGATGTTTTCATTCCAATAATAGCCCACGCGTTTGGTATCGTATAATGAACCACGACCCGCTGTTGCTACAGGTTTTGGTTTTTCTACTCCAAAGCTGGTGTACAAATCAATGAAGGATGGGTAAATTGATTTTCCATTTAAATCCACAGTGGTGCAATTTTTTGGAATAGCAATGTTAGTTCCCGCATTTACTACTTTTCCGTTCTGGATTAATAAGGTTCCTTTTTGGATAATTTGTGTGGGTGTCACATAAATAGTAGCATTGGTAAATGCAGTAAAATGATTGGTCTTGTTCGGGATACTTTCGTTGTTTGGAAAGTATTCCTGAGCATAGGATTTTGGCATGAAGATGCTCAAAATCAGCAGTAATACAATTTTTTTCATGGTTTAGTTTCTAATTAGTTCTTAAAAGTAAAAAAATGTTAATATTTCACCTTGTTTATTTCTGATTTTAACATTTATTTTTGATAGTTATTCTATGAATTTGAAGTGATTTTAATAAAATTACGCTGTAATATGCAATCATTTTTATCTTTTCTGCAATAATTAATATTACATGTAAGATTTGTAGGTATAATTTGAAATATTTTTTTATTTTTAGAAATAAAATAGTGATTATATGCTAGTTAAAGTTTTTGGTAGTGCTGTTTTTGGAGTCGAAGCGACAACCATAACCGTAGAAGTTAACATGGATAAAGGTATTGGCTACCACTTGGTAGGATTGCCTGATAATGCCATAAAAGAGAGTAGCTACCGCATAGCCGCCGCTCTTAAAAATAACGGATTTGCCATGCCTGGTAAAAAAATTACAATTAATATGGCTCCTGCTGATTTGCGAAAAGAAGGTTCTGCTTATGATTTAACTTTGACGATGGGTATTCTTGTCGCTTCTGGGCAAATTCAAGCCGATGCTTTGTCGGAGTACATTATTATGGGCGAACTGTCACTCGATGGCAGTTTACAACCTATTCGCGGTGCTTTGCCTATTGCAATTAAAGCAAAAGAAGAGGGTTTTAAAGGTTTTTTTCTGCCAAAGCAAAATGTAAAAGAAGCTGCTATTGTTGCAGGTTTAGATGTCTATGGTGTTGAAAACGTACAAGAAGTGATTGATTTTTTTGAAGGCAAGGGTACTTTGGAACCTACAAAAATAGATACGAGAGCTGAGTTTTATAAAACTTTAGATTTTCCTGAGTTTGATTTTTCGGATGTGAAAGGGCAGGAGAGCATAAAGCGATGTATGGAAATCGCAGCAGCCGGTGGACACAATATCATTTTAATAGGTCCGCCTGGAGCTGGAAAAACTATGTTAGCCAAGCGTTTACCGAGTATTTTGCCGCCTATGACTTTGCGGGAAGCGCTTGAAACTACTAAAATTCATAGTGTAGCGGGAAAATTAAAAGAAGTAGGCTTGATGAATCAAAGGCCATTCAGGAGTCCGCACCATACGATTTCAAACGTAGCTTTGGTGGGTGGAGGTAGTTATCCGCAGCCTGGTGAAATATCAATGGCGCACAACGGAGTTTTGTTTTTGGATGAGTTACCGGAGTTTAAACGAGATGTTTTAGAAGTGATGCGACAGCCACTTGAAGATCGAGAAGTAACTATTTCAAGAGCTAAATTCACCGTAACCTATCCGTCTTCTTTTATGTTGGTGGCAAGTATGAACCCGAGTCCGAGTGGATTTTTTAACGATCCTGACGCGCCACAAACTTCTTCTCCGCATGAAATGCAACGTTATTTAAGTAAAATTTCAGGGCCTTTACTAGACCGCATTGATATTCATATTGAAGTTACGCCTGTTCCTTTTGATAAATTATCAGATGATCGCAAGGCAGAAAGCAGTGTTTCGATTCGGGAACGAGTTACTGCCGCAAGAGAAATTCAAACATTGCGCTTTGAGCAAATGGATCACATTCATTACAATGCACAAATGAATACTAAACACATTCGAGAATATTGTGTACTTGACGATAGTTCTAAATTATTATTAAAAACAGCTATGGAGCGCTTGAACTTGTCGGCTCGAGCGTATGATAGGATTTTGAAAGTAGCAAGAACGATAGCCGATTTAGATGCAGCTCCGAATGTTTTGGCAATGCATATTACAGAAGCTATTCAGTACCGAAGTTTAGACCGCGATGGTTGGTTGGGCTAACTCTATTATGGTACCTTCGAAAATTGGCAGCATAAATTCAAAAAAAAAACTACTCTCGTTAATGAAAGTAGTTTTGATATTTGTTTTGAAAGATATAGGTGATTTGTAGCCCCGATTGAAGTGTAAATCCTCCCGATTTTTTTCGGGAGATTGCAACGGAAAGCGGGACAATTTAGGTTCTGAAATGAGATTTTCTGCTCCTAAAACAACCAATATTAGTTAGATGAACGTCTTTCGTTATTTTGTTTTGGTCTTCTTGGACCAAAGCTATTTGGGCTTGTACGCTTACTAGCATCAGCTTTAGGTTGCTTTGGTGTGGAATTGCGTTGCGGTCTGCCTTGCCCTTGTTTGATAGGAGCGGTAGATGCATTTGGGTCGGCCTCAAAACCTGGAATTTGCTCTTTAGGCAAGCGCAATCCAATTAGTTTTTCGATATCTCTTAAAAATTGTGTTTCGTCAGGACTAAACAATGAAATGGCCTCGCCGCTAGCACCCGCGCGACCTGTACGACCAATGCGGTGTACGTAATCCTCAGGAATATTTGGCAATTCAAAGTTAACGACGTGTGGTAATAGCGGAATATCGAGTCCTCTGGCAGCAATATCGGTTGCCACAAGCACGGCGACAGTTCCTTTTTTAAAGCCATCTAAAGCTTTTGTTCGTGCGCCTTGTCCTTTATTTCCATGGATGGCAGCAGCTACAATTCCGGCTTTATTCATGCTCTCACACAATTTATTAGCACCTTGTTTGGTGCGCGTAAAAACGAGTGTTTGTTTCCAATTGCCTTCCGAAATTAATTTGATAATTAATTCGGTTTTTTTCTCTTTAGCCGCAGGATATATTTTTTGAGCAATAGCTTCAACAGTTGTGTTTTCAGGAGTTGCCTCAACATGAACGGGTTGGTGTAAAATGCCCATTGCTAGTTTTTTGATATCTGGAGAAAACGTAGCTGAGAATAATAAGTTTTGTCTTTTGGCAGGAATGATTTTTAAAATTCGCTCAATGTCTCTTAGAAATCCCATGTCGAGCATGCGGTCAGCCTCATCGAGTACAAGGATTTCAATTTTATTTAAGCTTATTAAACCTTGGTTTTGTAAATCGATCAATCGTCCTGGAGTTGCAACCAGAATATCCACGCCTTGGCGTAATTGTGTTACTTGCGGATTTTGATTTACTCCGCCAAAAATCACAGCACTTTTTAGGTCTAAAAAGATGCTATACTCTTTAATATTTGCTAAAATTTGGGCTGCTAATTCGCGAGTTGGAGTAAGTATTAACGCTCTAATTGGGCGGTTGCGCAGTTGTACTCCTTGAGCAAGCGTATGTAAAATTGGCAATGTAAAGCCAGCTGTTTTTCCGGTACCGGTTTGAGCTGAGGCTAAAACATCTTTTCCGTCTAAAATGGGTGGTATTGCTTTTTGTTGTATTGGTGAAGGGGTTGTGTAACCTTTTTTGCTGATGGCTTTGAGTAGCTCATCAGATAATCCTAACGATTTGAATGACATATATGGTGTTTACGAAGCATTTACAAAAAAAAAAACTTCTTTTAATTGTGCGCGAAGGTACTGCTAATTTTTTGATAAGCTGGTTTATACAGAATATTACTTATTTTTTGTAAATATTAAATCACAATTTTGTTTTTTTAGTAAAAAAAATAGGGTAGATCCCTATTTTTCTTTTTTATCTTAGCTGTTGTTTACAGCTTTTCGAAAGTATTACCTTGTCTGATATCACCACTTTTATAGCCTTTCATAAACCATTGTTTACGCTGTTCTGAAGTGCCATGTGTGAATGATTCTGGAACGATATGCCCTTGAATTTTCGACTGAATTGCATCGTCGCCTACGGCATGTGCAGCACTAAGTGCATCATCTAGGTCTCCCTCTTCAAGGAAGTTTTTCATATTTTGGTTGTAGTGCGTCCATAGACCCGCATAAAAATCAGCTTGCAACTCGAGAGCTACAGATAATTTGTTGGCTTCGGCTTGACTTTTTCCTTGTTGCATTTGTCGCATCTTGGCTGATGTGCCTAATAAGGTTTGTACATGGTGACCTATTTCATGTGCAATTACGTAGGCTGTTGCAAAATCGCCTCCTTGAGCACCAAATTTGGTTTTTAGATCATTGAAGAAGGTCAAGTCCATATAAACTTTTTGGTCAGCAGGGCAGTAAAATGGTCCGGATGCTGATGTTGCACTTCCACATTCTGTATTTACAGCATCTGAAAACAACACCATAGTTGGTTCTTTGTATTGTAAGTTGTTTTCTTGAAAAATTTTGGTCCAAACATCCTCAGTGTCAGTTAAAATCGCATCTACCATTTTGCCCTCTGTAAGCTCAGCTTGTGTAAGGTCTCTTTGCTCGGTTGGCGCACTTTGACCGCCTTGATTTAATTGTTCTAATATTGGAGTCAGCATTTGAGCGTTTTCACCACCAAATGTGTTTAGTAAAAGGATTATGATACCTATTACTCCACCGCCAACAATTGTTTTACCCCCAGAAGACATTCCTCTGCGGTCCTCAAGATTTCCGCTTTCGCGTCTGCCACTCCATTTCATAAGTTTTAATTTAGCTGTTATTTTGTTTTTTTTATACTTGTTGCCATTTGAAAAATGTCTCCTCCACGATGCCTTTAATGATAGGTTTGGGGATATAATCGTTCATTCCGGCTTTCAGGCAATTGTCTCTTTCTTGTTTTTCGGTTCCGGCAGTGATCGCAATAATAGGCACATGCTTGCCTGACTCTAATTTACGTATTTGTTCTGTAGCTTCGTAACCGTTCATTACTGGCATTTGGATATCCATAAAAACAAGGTCAGGTTTCCATTTTTCAAATTGCTCTACAGCTTGCGATCCATCTGTAGCTTCGTGGATTGTAGTTGGAAAGGACAGGTTTTTTAAAATTGTTTTTAATAACAACATATTCACTTTATTGTCCTCTACTATCAGCACTGTTGCCATTTTTGAGCTGATTTTATTTTTTACGACCATATCTTTTATGGCGTTAAAATCAGTATCAAATAGACTTTCGCTAACAATAATTTCAGAGCAAGTTTGTAATTTTATGTCAAAATAAAAAGTACTTCCCTTTTTGGCAGTGCTCTCGAGTTGTAACTTACTATTCATAAGGCCAAGTAGTTGGTTAGAAATAGTTAGCCCAAGACCGGTACCGCCAAACTTTCTTGTTGTTGATCCGTCTTCTTGTGAAAACGCCCGAAAGATTTTCTTTTTATTTTCGTCTAATATTCCTATTCCAGTATCCTTTACTGCAAAACGAATAGTAGCGCTGCCATCCTTTAAGGGGTTGAGCATTTTTACTTCTAATTTGATACTTCCTTTTTCAGTAAATTTTACTGCATTGGCCAAGAGATTGATTAAAATTTGCTTTAATCGGACACTATCCAAAAGGAAAAATTTTGGTAAATCGTCTGCTATATGCAATTCTAATGCTAACTTTTTTTGATTGGATTCAAATAAAATCAAATCAATCACTTGATGAAGAAGCTCGTTAAGATTGCATTTCTCGATATACAATTCTAGTTTACCAGCCTCAATTTTAGAAAAATCCAAAATATCATTAATGATGTCAAGTAAAGAGTGTGCGGACTGACTAATGGTTTTCATGTACTTACTTTGAGTAGGTCCTAGCATAGTTTTCATTAGCAAATCTGTAAACCCAATAATGCCATTAAGAGGTGTCCGTATTTCATGGCTCATGTTAGCTAAAAACTCTGATTTTGCTTTGTTGGCAGCTTCTGCTAACTCTTTTTCTTGAACGGCAGTTTCAGCCATAACACGCTCAGTAATATCAATAAAAATACCTTCTAAAAAAGCAATTTTATCATTTTTATAAATGGCATCTCCAAATTCTTCTACCCATACTACGCGGTTGTCTTTATGTATAATGCGGTATGTTTGACGAATTGATTTCTTGTTTTCGATTGCTTCTTTTTGCTCGTTGATCGTTTTTATTTTATCCTCTGGATGAATAAGATCGATAAAGGATATTTGATTAGTTAAAAAAGCAGATTTTGGATAACCAGTTAATTTCTCTACTTCATCGTTGATGTAAATTTTAGTATTGTTTTCATCGTAGTTTGATAAATATACCGTTCCAGGTATGTTGTTAGCTAACGAACGAAATTTTTCTTCACTTTCATAAATGGCAGTTTCATTGGTAATACGTTCTATTGACGAAGCAATATTTCGAGCCAAGGTTTTTAAAATCGTCACCTCGTCTTCGCTCCAATAGCGTTCAGTTATTGTATCATCAAATCCTAAAAATCCTTGGAATTTATCTTTTATAAAAACAGGAAACAAGATGAGCGATTTTACCTCGACACTTTCTAGTTTTTGTCGAAGCGATTTGTTTTCGATATGCGAAATAGTCGCCTCGTAAATTTCGTTATTTAGTAACGGAATTAAAAGTTCTTCAAATTCTGAGTGGGGTAGGTTTTGCAGCCTCGGGTTGGTCTCGCTTAATTCAGTATTGTGCACAAACCAACGGTGCTTTTGACTAATTAATCCTGTTTCTTGGTTGTGTTCGTAATAATACGATCGATGGGATTTTGTAGCTTTACCCATAATAACTAGTGCATCTGCAAAGATATCGTTGAGATCAGTACAATTCAAGAAATTTTCGGTACACAAAGCCATTGCCGACAATAGTTCACTCTTGTATGCCAGTTTACCCTCTGTTTCATAGCGGCTTTGTGAAATGATAGTTAGAGCAATTATGTCTGCAATTGATTTAGCAAAACTGATGTCTTCATTGTCCCATTTTATTTTATTATGAGTGCCCTCTAGACATAAGATAGCATATACTTCACCATTTAAAATTAATGGAATATCTAGGATTGATTTAATATTGTGTTTGGTAAAATAATCGGCATGAAATTCTTTTAAGCTTCTCTTTTTAAAAACATTGGACGCACAAATTTGTTTTCGAGTAGTTAATTTCTCGAAGTACAAAGGGAAATTTTCTTGGTACAATACTTCTCCTTTGCTGAAGGAATTGCGATCTAATTCAAATAAAATTTCGCAAATAATTTTATCTTTTTCATATTTCCAGTAACTTACTCTATTGCATTTCATGACCTTAGCAGCTGTCTGAATAATTTGCCTAATACTAAGTTCAAGGTTAATGTAGTTACTAAAATTGGTGGTAGAAAGTTTCGCTATGGTTTTGTTGTATTCATCTACTTTTTTCTGGCGATTTTTGGCGTTTAATTCAATTTCTTTGAACTTAGTTATGTCTCTTGCGATACCGGAATAAGCAATAATTTTTCCATGCTCGTTACGACGAATAATTACTTTTTGCGATATCCACAATTCATCTCCATTACTTTTGATCATTGGGAATTCAACGGTAGGGAAAAAAGTTTTATCGGCTGCATTATTCAAATAATAATCTGCCATAGATGAAACATGGTCTTTACGGATGAAATCAGTAAAATAACTACCTATAATTTGTTCTTTTTTGTAACCCAATGTTTTAATGGAGAATTCATTTGCAAATACAAACTGCCCTTTATCATTTACTTCGTAGATTAAGTCAATTGCGTTTTGAATGAGGTTTTCATATTGATTTTGCATTTCCATTTCATGCGTAACATCTTGGCCAATTCCAATGATGAGGTCATTCGAAAATTTTTTGTCGTTCCATCGAATAATTTTGTAATCTCCGTTCTTGCACTTGAGGCGACGTGTAAACACGCGGTCTGCTTTAAATTTTTTGTGATATTCCTCGCCATAAAACTCTGTGTCCTCCGTTAATTTCCAGTATCCTAAGCCCATAACTTGATCTACAGAGTAACCTAAAATAGATTCAACATTATCGCTACAAAATACAATTTCACCTTTGATGTTGGTAGCTAAAATTAATGAGTTCCCTTTATTAATGATTTGGTTGTTGAAATTAAGTTTGTTCTTTAGATTTAAAATAGAAAGTTGTCTGATATAGTTTACCACCACTACTGCTATGCAATAATTGAATAAAATGATCGCGGTGTTTATAGGAATGATTTCGAAAATCATCAATACAAACAAGAAAATCAAAACAATGGCTACTAAAATCCAATACCATTTTTGGGGCTTTATAATAGAATATGAGAAGAAAAAAGCCGTAACAAATGCAATAGACGGTATGATATCTGGCGAGTACAGTATGATATTTCGAGCTATATAAACCAGAGCAATTAGGAATAAAACGCGGAAAATTTTCTCTCCATTACGATAAATAAAATCGTTTTTTTTGCTTAAAAAGTAAAGTCCCAGAAAAAAAACACCGATAAAACAATTTGTAGCTAACAAGCTGGAATCTCTTATTCCAAAAATTTCAAAACTTATTTCCAAAAAAGGAACTATGATTCCAATAAACAAAAAATAAAGCTGGTATTCTTCACTTTTTGAATCTTTTTCCGAATTGCGTGTGATAAAATCAGGAAAAAGAAGCTGTGTGATTTTTGAAAATTTGAAAATAATCAAAAACAATAACAGTAAAATAAATGGATTCAGAATGCGGAATAAGTTATTATTCATCGCAAGTTTGTCAATGAATGAGACTGGCACGGCACTCGCAAGCACTGATATCTCTTCCATCAAGGAATTGTTTATTTGTAAAGCTGCTATAGTTTTACAAGCGTAGGTCATGGTTGGTTTTGGCTTTAATTCAATAAAATTTGAAAAGTACTTCTAATTTTATTGAAAATTAAGTAATTTTTTAATAAGAACCAAAACAAGTAATCGGTCTGTTTTGGTTCTTATTAAAAAAGTTGTATTCTAGCCATTATCCTGCAAATCCTCAAGAGTTTCTACACCAATTATTTCTTTGTATACAACATAATACATTGAGTATAAAAAAGGAATAGTAAAAACAATACCGATGCAACATCCTAAAAATCCAATAAAAGTAGCAATTGAACTCACAATGATTAATCCTAAAAGAGTAAGTGGCTGTTTGGATACAACAAGAATACTAGCCTGAATAGACTCAATCGCTTTTAGGTTGCCAAAAATGATAAATGGAACTGATAAAAAAGTAAATAACGAAAGTATTACTGACGAAATCGAGCCTACAAATGGAATTTGGAAATAGGTAATTGTGTTTTGTAAAACAGTATTCACGATAGCTAATAGTGTTGTAGCTATCAATAATTCTACAAAATAAGGTGCTTTATAATATTGAAACATGGTCGCAATACCAAATTCCTCATCTTTGTCAGCACTTTGCGCCATTTTTGTTAAACCAGCCGGAAACGGACATGTAATAGCTGTAATAATTATTGTTGCGACCGAGACGTATAATAAAATCTCTAGAGATAGATTTTCTAATTGTAAGTTTTCTGGTTTTAAAATGGCCTTTAATTCAGGAAATCCAATAAAGGCAACAGCTATTCCGAAAAGAACTAAACAAAAAAGAGTGAAAAACACAAAAATCATTAAGCCTCCATACCAAGCAATTTTTTTATAGTTTTCTATGGTGTTGTTGAATACGGTTCCAAAATCAAGTTGATATCCTTGTTCTTTGATTTCGGCCAGGCGTTTTTTGGTGTAGGTGTTCATGGTTGTTTGCATTGGTTTGGTTTTAAATTATTATTTTTTAATAGTCGCATTTTTTGTAAAAAGTTTCATTTTTTGTTTTAAATAATTTTAAGAATCTACTACTTCTTCAAATATTATATATCATAAAAAGATTGTGCGGCTCCGAATATTTTATGCAACTACATCCATTTTAGTAGTTTACGAATGGTTTTTAATTTTTCTTTATATGGAGCATAGCGCAAAGGTAGGTCAAGCCAAGTTCCTCTTTTTACGATCGATTTTTGATGGGAGAAAATATCAAAACTTAGTTTTCCGTGATAAGCGCCCATCCCAGAATGTCCTACACCACCAAATGGAAGTCTCTCGTTTACTAAATGCACCACTGTGTCATTGATGCATCCGCCTCCAAAAGAATGATTTTGCAAAACATAATCAATATATTTTTTGTTTTCAGAAAACAAATAGAGTGCAAGCGGTTTTTCGTAATTGTTGATAATTTGATCTACTTCGGAGGTCTTAGTGTAAGAGATAATTGGAAGTATTGGTCCAAAAATTTCTTCAGTCATTATTAAACTATCTTTTGCGGGTTCATCAACTAAGGTCGGAGCTACGTAAAAACTATTTTTGTCTGATTGTCCTCCAAAAAGTATCGATTGGTTTTCGAGAAGTTGCAATTGTCTTTCCCAATTTTTCTGATTGATAATGCGAGCGTAATCTGGAGACTCTTGTGGATTTTCGCCCAATGCCGTGGTAATTTCAAAACGTAGCGCCTCAATCAATTGCTGTTTAACAGATTGATGCACCAAAACATAATCAGGTGCTACACAGGTTTGGCCAGCATTTACAATTTTTCCCCAAACTATTCGTCGTGCACTGATTTTAATATTGGCGGTTTCATCAACAATACACGGACTTTTTCCGCCTAATTCTAATGTAACTGGTGTAAGATGTTGTGCGGCCGCCTTGGCTACAATTTTACCTACTGCCACGCTACCCGTAAAAAAGATGTAATCCCATCGTTTTTCTAGTAAATCTGCCGCTACTTTGGCATCACCAGTAACCACGACTACATGTTGTACCGTAAAAGTTAAACGTACAATTTTAGCAATTATAGCGGCGGTATTTGGTGTAAGTTCAGAGGGTTTTAGTGTAACAGCATTCCCCGCTGCTACAGCGGCAACAAGCGGACAAAAAGCAAGTTGAAAAGGATAGTTCCAAGGGGACAAAATTAAAACATGTCCGTATGGTTCACTGTAAATATAGTCAGATGAAGGAAAGTTGAGTAACGAAGCACGAACTTTTTTAGGTTTGGTATAAGAGTCAAAATTTTTGATCGTTGCTTTAAGGTCACTTATAACATAATTTGTTTCGGTTAAAACAGCTTCAAAATCGGGTTTTTTAAAATCATCATATAGCGCTTTTATAATTTCGTCTTCGTGTTGTGTAATTACTTCGAGCAATTTTTTTAACGATTCTTTTCGGTACCCTAGATCGGTTTTATATTTCATGAGATGATTTTATTTTAAAAGTACAATTTAATTAGTTCAAAGCCAATTTTGATTTTAATAAAAAAGCGAGCTGATATAGCTCGCCGTATTTGGTTTTCATGTCTCTAAAATTAGAAGGAATGGGTTTTTTAAATGGCATTCCAAATTACATCATCGGGTGTTGGAGCAATGATTTCTAGTTTTTCTTTTGTAACCGGATGGTCAAAAACTAATTTTCTTGCATGTAAATGAATACCTCCATCGGGATTGCTGCGGTCAAAACCATATTTTAAATCACCTTTTATAGGAGAACCGATTGCAGATAGTTGGGCGCGAATTTGATGGTGTCTCCCGGTGTGCAAATTAATTTCAAGCGCACAATAATTATTGAGTTCTTTTATGATTGTATAATCTAAACTGGCCAATTTACTGTCGGGTACTTCTTTTAAATGCGCTTTAGAAGTATTGTTTTTTTCAGTTCTTTTCAAGTAATGTACCAACTTATCATGGCTTTTTTGAGGCTTGTTTTTAACCACACACCAATAGGTTTTTTGAGTTGCGCGATTGCTAAACAATTCGTTCATTCTGCTCAGTGCTTTACTGGTTTTTGCAAAAACTACAATGCCTGTAGTAGGGCGGTCTAAACGATGAACAACTCCCAAAAATACAGCACCTGGCTTATCATACTTTTCTTTGATATATTCTTTTACAACCTCCGGTAATGGCTTGTCACCAGTTTTGTCACCTTGAACAAGATCTCCTACGCGTTTATTAACAACAATAAGATGGTTGTCTTCGTGCAGAATTTGAAGGTTGCTTTTATTTGATACTATTTTCATTCGGATTTCCCAGTGGGGAATTAAAGCTTAATATTGTTCGCTAGCGTTTGGAAAATCAGATGATTTTACATCGGCCACATATTGTCCAATGGCTTGTGTCATCCCTTCGTAAAGGTTCATATAGCGACGTAAGAAACGAGGACTGAACTCATTATTCATTCCCAACATGTCGTGAATAACCAAAACTTGTCCGTCTACACCACCACCAGCACCAATACCAATTACAGGAATCGAAATACTTTGCGCTACTTTTTCAGCTAAGTGTGCAGGGATTTTTTCTAATACCAAAGCAAAACATCCTAGACGCTCTAATAATTTGGCGTCTTCGATTAATTTATCAGCTTCTTCTTCTTCTTTTGCACGAACTGTATACGTTCCAAATTTATAGATAGATTGCGGTGTAAGACCTAAATGTCCCATTACCGGAATTCCAGCATGTAGTATTTTTTTAATCGAATCTTTAATTTCGTGACCACCTTCTAATTTAACTGCATGACCACCACTTTCTTTCATGATTCGGATAGCAGAGCGTAATGCTTCTTTTGGGTCTGATTGGTAACTTCCAAAAGGCAAATCAACTACAACTAAGGCTCTTTCAATAGCTCTCACTACTGATGAGGCGTGGTAAATCATTTGATCTAACGTAATTGGTAAAGTCGTTTCGTGACCTGCCATAACATTTGATGCTGAATCTCCTACCAAAATAACGTCAATACCAGCAGTATCAACTATTTTAGCCATCGTATAATCATAAGCGGTAAGCATCGAGATTTTCTCGCCGTTGGCTTTCATCTCGATCAATGATTTTGTTGTGATGCGTTTGTAATCTTTTTTTGCTACAGACATAATTCTTTTATTTGAGGCGGTAAAGGTAGTAAAATGAATATTTTTTAATCAAAAATGTAACACTAAGTTTGTAAAAGTACTAATTAAAAAAATGGAAGATATGAAGCGTATAGTTACCGTTATGATTTTGTGCTTTTTTGCGGGAAGTTTGCAAGCACAGGAGGTAGAAAAAGAAAAAGTTAAAGTTACAATAATTCAGTTTTTTGAGGCTTTTCATGCCAAAGATACGGCACAACTCAAAACATTTTGTCACCCGAAAATGCTGATGCAATCCATAGCAGAAAAGCCAACAACTGCAACGGTAACTGCTGATGGTGTGGCGAGTTTTATGAAATCAATTGCTTCAATTCCAGCCGGAATGGCCTTCAAGGAAGAGTTAAAAGGATTTCATATTCAAATACAAGGCGCTATCGCTCATGCTTGGACGCCTTATGTTTTTTCGGTTAATGGCAAAGTGAGTCATACTGGTATTAACGCTTTCACTTTCGTGAAAAATGCCGATACTTGGCAAATTGTGCACTTGATTGACACTCGTAAAAAATAGATTTTATCGAATTATTTCGGCTGAAGTTTCAACAAAATGAAACGATAATTATTCTAACAATCGGCCATATTTACTGCAATAGCAAGACCGCCTTCGGATGTTTCCTTGTATTTGTTGTTCATGTCTTTAGCTGTTTGCCACATGGTATCGACCACTTTGTCTAGCGGTACTTTTGCATTTTTAGGATCGGTTTGCAAGGCAAGTTCAGCGGCATTGATCGCTTTTATGGCACCCATAGTGTTGCGCTCAATACACGGAATTTGAACCAATCCGCCAATTGGGTCGCAGGTAAGTCCCAAGTGATGTTCCATCGCTATTTCGGCAGCCATTAAAACTTGTTCCGGAGTTCCGCCCATTACTTCGCATAAAGCGGCTGCGGCCATTGCTGATGATACACCAATTTCTGCTTGACAGCCTCCCATTGCTGCTGATATTGTAGATCCTTTTTTGAAAATACTTCCAATTTCACCGGCTACCATCAAAAATTGTTTGATTTCCTTGTTACCTGCTTGATGATTTTCAATTACCAAATAATACATCAATACGGCTGGAATCACTCCTGCGCTACCATTAGTTGGAGCAGTAACTACACGTCCTAGTGCGGCGTTTACCTCATTTACCGCAAGGGCAAAAGTAGAAACCCATTGCAAAATTTGTCTGAATTTGACTTCAGTTTTTCTGATTTCTTCCAACCAAGTTTGTGGCGAATCATAATTAGATAATCCAATTAAATTTTGGTGCATGTCGAAAGCGCGTCGGCGCACATTGAGTCCGCCTGGCAATATGCCTTCTGAATGGCAACCAATATACATACATTCTAACATGGTATGCCAAATGCGCAGTAACTCGTGATCAATGATGTCTTCGCTTCGCATTGATTTTTCATTCTCGTAAACAATCTCCGAGATCGATTTGTTTTCCTGACGGCAAATGGCTAGTAATTCAGTTGCTTTGTCAATAGGATAGGGGAAAGCGCATTTTATCTTTACTTTTTCCTTGGCATTTACGCGTTCTTCCTTTACTACAAATCCACCACCAATAGAGTAAAAGGTGGAAGCATACTCTTTTTCATTGCTCAAATAGGCCGTAAAAGTAAGTGCATTGGCATGAAAAGGTAAAAAGTTTTTATTGAAAACTATGTCTTGTAAAAAGTAAAATGGAATATTTTTTTCGTCACCCAACAATAGTGTATTCGTGCTTTCGATGCTTTGAATGATGCTGTTGATGTTGGCAATCGGAATGTACTCTGGATCTTGTCCGCTTAACCCAAGCATCACGGCAAGATCAGTTGCGTGTCCTTTTCCTGTTAACGAAAGGGAACCGTATAAATCGATTTTGATACGCGTTACTTCTGAAAAAATAGATGCTTCACGAAGTTCTGTCAAAAAACGCTCTGCCGCTCGCCACGGACCTAAAGTGTGGGAACTCGATGGGCCAACGCCAATTTTTAACATGTCAAAAACAGAGATACATTCTTCCATTTGTAGTGTGATTTTGTTACTTGCAAATATAATAGAATGTGGCAATGATGCTAGTTAAAAAGTAAATATTATTGTTTTTTTAGTAGTGATTGCCTCTGTATTATCAGTATTTCATAAAAAGTAGTTGATTTTGACGGATGTATAATGAGTACTTCAAAACTACTTTTTCAGTTCGAAATAGTTTGTGGATAATACACTAAATGGCTATTTTTGAGGCATAACTAATTGAAACAATATGAAAAAAACTTTTTTTTCTTTCGGACTACTGCTTGCTTTTGTCTGGAATATGCAGGCGCAAGTTCAAAGTCCCTCGGAATTTTTACCTCTTTATGGGAAACAAATTTCATACTACCATCAAGTAGAAAATTATTTTAAACATTTGACCGAAAAATCTCCCCTGATCAAACATCAGAAGTATGGAATAACTGCTGAGCAACGCGATTTGAGTGTTTATTTTATCTCATCAGAAGAAAATTTATCGCAATTAGATGCTATCAGAAATAATAATCTTGCGGCCATTGGTATGTCAGCCAATCGCACTGCAACTATTGGTGATAAACTGATTGTTTGGTTGAGTTTTAACGTACACGGAAATGAATTTGCTGGAACCGAAAGTGCCATGACAGTGGCTTATGAATTGCTCAATCCAAGTAATGCAGCCACCAAAAAATGGTTAGAAAACACGATCGTTATTCTTGATCCTTGCATCAATCCAGATGGATATTCAAGATACGGAAATTGGTTACGCGAAATATCTGGAAAGCAAACGCATCCTGAATTATCAGATAGAGAACACATGGAAGCTTGGCCAGGCGGGCGCTACAACCATTATATGTTCGACTTGAACCGTGATTGGGCTTGGCAAACACAAATTGAGTCGCAACAACGCATTGCGCTTTACAACCAATGGATGCCGCAAGTTCATACTGATGTGCACGAGATGGGCTATGATTCTCCTTATTTTTTCCCGCCATCGGCAGAACCTTTGCACGAATATATTGAGCCGTATCAAAAAGATTTTCATGCTACCCTAGGTCAAAATATCTCAAAGAAATTCGATGCTCAAAATTGGATGTATAATACGAGCGAGCGCTTTGATTTATTTTATCCAAGCTATGGTGATACTTATCCAACCTACAACGGAGCAGTGGGAATGACGATGGAGCAAGGAGGAATAGGCGCCGGTCGTGCAGTAATGATGAGTAATGGAACTGTTTTAACTATCAAAGACCGTTTAACGCATCACGCCACTGCAGTGTTAACCGTGGTAGAATCAGCAGCAGGACAAGCGGATGTTTTATTGAAAGGCTTTAGAGGATTTATGAATAATTCTCGTAAAACGGTAAAAGGGAATTACAAAACTTATGTCTTGAAGCAAAACCCTAAATTAGTACAACTAGCCGATTTGCTCGCTAAAAACAATATCGAGTACAGCTATGCAGCAGGTTCTCAAAAAGCAACAGGTTTTGATTATTATACAAAATCCGATAAGGCTTTTTCGGTAGAGCCAAATGATATGATTGTAAAAGTGGACCAGCAAAAAGCAGTTTTTGCACAAGTATTATTTGAACCGAATCAAAAATTAAACGATAGTTTATCCTATGATATTACTGCATGGGCTCTTCCGTTAGCTTATGGAGTTCAGGGTTATGCTGTAAAAAACAATCTTCTTGTTCCCACAAAAAAGAGTATTGAAACCGCTGAAAAAGTAGTTCCAAAACAGGTTTATGCTTTTTATATTCCATGGAATAACAGAGTTTCAGCGCAAGTTTTGTCTGCATTACATCAAAAAAATATCAAAGTACGTTCAGCTATGAAAAAAGCCGTTTTTGGTGATGTTGTAGTGGAGCCAGGAGGATTGATTGTAACCAAAACAGATAATATCAAAATGGCTGATTTTGAAAATACAGTTGCTAATATTATCAAAGTTAAGAACGATTACAATTTTATACAAACAGGTTATTCATCTAATGCGAAAGATATTGGTGGAGAAAATTTCGTTTTGTTACGAGCGCCAAAAGTAGCGTTATTATCAGGAAAAGGAGTGTCAAGTACTGAGTTTGGTGCTGCATGGTATTATATGCAAGAAACAATTGGTTATCCTGTGAGTGTGGTTGAGACTGCTAATTTCAATAGAGTGAATTGGAACAGTTACACCACTTTAATCTTGGCCGATGGTTATTATTCATTGTCGGAAGAGCAACAAAAAAAATTAGCTGATTGGGTTTCCAATGGAGGAAAAGTCATTGCGATGAACAACGCATTGTCTCTATTTGATGGTAAAGAAAATTTTGCACTTACCCGTTTTGCTACTGATGAAGAAAAAGAAAATGCTGCGAAAGCCGATGACGAAGCCGAATTAAAAGAGCGCTTTTTGGATTTTCAAGATGCAGAACGTAGGTCGATTTCAAAAGCAATTCCGGGTGCAATTATTGAAAATGTATTAAATAAAACACATCCGTTGGCTTTTGGTTTGGGCGATAAATATTTTAGTTTGCGTACCGATGACAGACATTATTCGTTGTTAAAAGGAGCAACAAATGTGGCTTACGTTCCTAAAGATTTTAAAAGTTATGGCTTTGTTGGAAGTAACATTCGCAAGAAATTAGACAACACAGTAAGTTTTGCTGTTGATTATAAAGGAAATGGGACCGTAATTTATATGGTTGATAATCCTTTGTTTAGAGGTTTTTGGGAAAACGGAAACTTACTTTTCAGCAATGCATTGTTCTTGGTAAACTAAGCCAACTCCAATTCAAATAAAAAAGAGCATCATTACAAAATGATGCTCTTTTTTTATACTTGTTTAAAAAGGATATCCAATGGCTAGATTGAAGATGAGGTTTTCTTTGCGCCAAGTTCCATTTCCGAAATTGATTTGATCTAAAACCCAACGATTTCCTGAAGGTAAATTAGGCTTTCGCAAAGGAAAAGCAAAATCGGTTCGCAAAACCAGAAATGAAAAATCAAATCGCAATCCAGCTCCGGCACCTACAGCGAGTTCACTCATGAAATTCTTGGTAAACTTAGCTCCTGGCTTGTCGCTATTTTCGTTTAACAACCAGATATTTCCAGCATCTACAAAAAGAGCTCCTTTAACAGGTCCAAAAATTTGTGCTCGATATTCTGTATTGAACTCTAGTTTGATATCACCGGATTGGTCAGGTAAAAATGCATTACTATTTGTAGTTGATCCATCAAAACTTCCCGGGCCAATTGAGCGCACTCTAAAAGCACGCAAACTATTTGTGCCACCAATAAAAAATTGTTTGATAAACGGCATTTCTCGCGAGTTTCCATAAGCGTGACCTACACCTGCAATTACTCTTGTAGCCAATTGCGACTCGCGACCCAATTTATAATAATGTCTAAAATCATTTTCAATTTTTATAAACTGACTGAACGGGACATTAAATATCGAGATAGTATCGCCTTTTTGAATGTTTGCACCTGTTGCTAAACCTGCAATATTCCCTGCCAAGTCAATACTACCTTTATAATAAAAAGTGTTTTTCTTTCTTTTTTGCATCGTATTGGTGTATGTGTACGAGTAAGTAGGACCAAAAATAAGCTGCTTTTCGATAACTTTTTCTAGAGTAGGGTTGCTAGCAATTTGTTGTAAATAAAGATCGGTTACGTTTTGTGGGCTTGCATAGGTAATCTCTGAAATTTGCAAAACGTGCTCTTTGCGTTCGTTTTCTTTCCACAAATACCCAAACGAACCTTTAAATGTTTGTAAAGAATACAAATTGGTTCTGTTTTGAAACTCGTAACCAAGCGTTGCTTTTGTTTTTGGTACAAAGCCAGATGGCGCTTTTAGTTTAAATGGTGATATTAATCGTGGCCAAATCAAATTAGCTTCTGTTCCCACACGATATACATTAAAACCGTTATTTTGTCCCGAAACTTGAACCTCGACACCTCCAAAAGCAGATACTGTGAGTAATTCGGCTCCACGAAAAGTATTTCGGTTACTCCAATTCAAGTTAAGTTCTGTACCAGTATAGTTCGCAGAGTTTGTTTTGCCAAGAAGTTCTAATTGCAATGATTTTCTTGGCAAAGGAGTGAGGTAATAATACGCGTCAAGATAGTTAGCGGTTGTATCTGATACTGTGAATTGATTTTTTACGAATTTAAAAGTACCCAAATTCACCAATCGATTTAAAGATAAATTATGATTTGTACGATTGTACAAATCGTTTTTTTTAAAGTAAAGTGCTCTGTCGAAAATGCGTGGTTTGAATAATTTTGCAGAATCAATAATGGTCAAATCATTGTATTTGGTAATAGAATCTGCTGATTGTTTGATGCCATTTGGTCCAATAGAATAATTAGGATAAACAATTATTTTATTGATCTTGTATGGTGTTAGTCCTAATTTTGGCGTAGTCTCTTTAATTTTTACAATTAAATCAACTTGATTTTTTGCTACAGTGCTATCAACTTGCACTAAGATGTAATCAGGATTAAAATAATAAAATCCTTTTTCTTTCAAGCGACTATCTATACGATTGCGTTCCTCTTTTATAACCTCCAGATTGTATTGTTTATTTATTTTTAAAAGGCTACGACGCATTGTGGCATTCACAGCCTTACCAATTTCAGAGGAGTCGGTCTGGAATTTTACAGATTTAATGGTATAAGGTTTCCCAGGTTTAACCGTGTACAAAACACTAGCAAGTTTGCCTTTCGTGGTAGAGTCGGCTGAAACTCTCGTTGTAAAAAAACCTGAATTTTCACTGTAATTTTGCAGTACATTTTTGGTGTACTCAGGATCTATTTGGCTGTAAAGTACGGGCGCTTGTCCTGCTTTGTTTTTTAACCAATACCTGAAACCTTTTTCTTTTTTTGGATTTCCCGCAAAGGCGTAAAGATATAACCTTGGTCGCATACCAAAAAAGCTTGCGTTTGGTTTTGGGCGTACTAAATCTTCTAAACTATTTTTTAATAATTTTCTATCCTCTTTTGAAGTGGCGGTATCTTTTACGGTTACCTTGGCGCCGGTGTATAAAAGTTCACCTTCGGGCAAAAATTGTGTACCGCTGCAAGCAGATAGCAAAAATAGGCAAAGTACCATTGGTAAATAATGACTCTTCATGTTGTTATTTTTTTGGCGTTGCTTTTTTTGATTTTTCTTTTGGTGCTTGACTCTTTTTAAACAATTCGCTGAATTTATTATAATCCATCGTAATTACAAATGACACGCCCGTTTCAATAACTTCGCCTTGCAGGGCTACTTGGTATTTGTTTACTCGATAGGCGCGAGCTTTGTATCTTCCATCTTTTGATATCTGATAATCAAGAGCTACGTCGCCTGCAATATTGCTTGCGTTTTGGTTGGCTTGCTGAGATCCTTCGAGGCCAAAACTACTTCCAACCGTCACTTTCAAACGGTCGTTCAACAACTTTTTCGAAATCCCTACACTTAAATCGGTTTTGTTTTCACGTTGGCCGGTGGTGAAATCTTCGGAAGTATTTAAGTCAAAGTTGAGTTCAACACCTTGAATTAAATCGCCTGCTAAATTGTTCAATTGTTGCGATAAAAGTTTACTAGCACTCTCTCTGGCCAAAGCCGAAACTGAGGTACCGCCATTTTCGCTAGCAAAAGGATTCTCACCAATGAAACGATTCAAAAGTAAAAGTGCAAAAACTTGCTTATTTAATTCGTCCTGCTGTGTTCTAATTTGTTCTAACTTGGCTTGAGTTGAATTAATAATCTCGGTAGCCACATTATTATTTCCTTCTGGCAAAACAATATCAAACGAGATAGTTGGTTGCAGCAATTCACCATTCATTTTTAGTTCGGTTTCAAACGGAATTTTCTCTTTGTAGGTGTTGCGAACTGATGCACTTACATCGCCCAATTGATCATTGACCAAATCAATAGGAGCGGCCTCAGTTTTGTATACTGCCGTAATGTTAATATCAGCTGTTGTTGGCTCGCCGGTCCACAAAATATAGCTTCCTGATTTGATATCGAATTTCCTTTTGATGGCGTTAAAATTCATTTCATAACTTCCTTCAGAAAGTTCGTATCGGCCTGTTAAACTGGTTTTTCCTGAAGGATCAATACCACCGTTTAATTGTGCCTCACCTTTTAGTTTCAAGAAATCACCATTTGCTTTGTCGATAATAATTGATAATTCAGCTTCTTTGTCAACCTCGATATTTACCGATGCGTTTATTCCTTTTACCTCAGTGCTGCTGCTAAATTCTTGTAGTGCGATTGCTGTTGCAGCTTTTGGTTTGTCCTGATCAATAAATTCAACAATACCTTCGCGGTCAGCAATCGATGGATCTGACTGGGGTAGAACAATATTAAATTTTGTGTCTTTATTAATTGTAACGGTCCCTTCAATTTGAGGGCTATCTAATGTTCCGCTAATTTGTAATTGGTTGTCAAGATACAATTCACCATAATACAAATCGTTGTCTTTGGCTTTAGAGTTGACCGCTTTAAAGTTTTTAGCATCGATGGCTAAATCAAAGCCCATATTAGTAAGGTTACTAATGTCTATTTTACCGTCAATAATAAGGTCATTCTCTTTTTCATCTTTGATGGTAAAGCGATTTAGCACTATGGTATTAGGTGCAAAAGTAATTTTATCATTGATTTGTTGAAACTTAGCGTTCAATGGTTTGACTGTAAAACCAAATGAATTGAATTGTACTTCTCCTAAAAGTTCAGGCTTTGAAGTGTTTCCTTTTAGATTCAATTGCCCGGATAGAAAGCCATTGCTGTCAATTAAATTACCTAAAGTAAAACCTTGAATACTCTTTAATTGTAATGCTTTTAGATCGATGTTCAGGTCAAAAGTACTGTTTAGGGCATTGTAGATTCCCTTCAATTCCGCTTGATTTTCCTGGCTACTTATTTCAATATTGGCATTGTATTGATTGGCTATTGCGTTATCAATTTTAATTTTCAGGTTACCAACGGTATCTTTTTTAAAGGTTAAATTTTGTACATCTAAATCAGAGATAAAAAGTGGACTTGGAGTATTAATAGTAACCTTTGCTGCACCATTAATTTTACCGCTCAATTGCAGGTCGTTTTTCTCAACAAAACTTGTAATTGTGCTGATATCAAAATCTTTAAATTCTAGTTGCAAAGGTGCATTTTCGGTATTGGGTTCGGATTGAATTTGTATTTCACTTCCGTTTTTTTTCAAGTTAAAATCGGTAATCAACAGTCCTTTTTTACCAAAACGAATGCGATTACTGTTGGCAATTTCCCAAGGTTCGTAATTCAAAACGAATTGATTACTATCAAAATACAGTTCTTGATTACCATTTGTGGCAACTAATTCTCCGGTCAAAAGGTAGCGTTCTTTATCTTTCTTATCTTTTAATTGTAATAGGTATTCAACAGTATTATTTTTCACACTGCCTTTTAATTCTGTATGTGGTAATTCTAAAGCGCTGTTTTGGATATCATCTACCAAAAACTCATACAATAGAGCTTTATTTTGCGTATCAACTTTTAAAGCAGCATTAGTTACAGTTACACCTGCATATACCATTTTTGGTACGGATCCTTGGATGGTGATTGTATCGTTAACCGAATTGTATCGGCCAGAAAAATTAATTGGCTCGAGACTTTTCAGATCTGGAAGCAATTGAAATAAGATAGGATGATCTACTACAGCTACTTTAAATTCAAATTGTTGAGGTGCTGTATTTTTTTTCTTTTGAGCAGGATTTGTACTGTAGTAAGCAGCGATTGATTGAGATAAAGCTGTTCCTAATTGTGATAACGAAAAACGTCCATTTACAGCAGCATTCATAAATGGTGCTTTCAATTCTATAACATTGCTTTGCGCTGTAGATTTGGCTGTAACTTGAATAGAATCAATTACAAATTGCTCTTTAGCATTTGTAACTTCAATATTTTGCGCTACAATTGTTCCGTTCAGAAAATCTAAATTTGCCGATTGGATATCAGCATCTACAAAACCTCTTAGTTTTAAAGGACCTGCATGCAGATTTAATTTTTCAAGATCGGCAATATCCATATTGAGTTTGATTTTTCCAGTTGGATATTTGTCTCTAAAACTTCCCGAGCTCAACATTGTGAAATTCAAATTAGGATCTTTTGCCGAAGCAGTAGCTTGAAATAATCCTTTTTTAATAGCGCCTTTTAATGCAATGCTTTTGTAATTGTATTTATTAAAATAAGCTTTTACAACATTTGCATTTAATGCCGCAGTTGCTGTTTTTGGATTAAAACCAGTTCCTTTAACATTGGCAGTAGCACTTATTTTACCAATAGAATCGTTTTTTAGTAGTTTCCCTAAGTCAAAATTGACAAATGTAGCTTGTGCTTGGTACTGTTCCGCATTTTTTCTTCTTTGGTCTAAACTGGCATTTACCTTGGCAATTCCCATACTGCTATTAAAATTGAGCATTGTTTTGAAAGACTGAATGGTTCCTTTAAAAGTACCATTTAAGCTCAATCGTGCGGGAAGTTGAATATTGTTTGGAATCACGCCTTTTGGTACAAACGAATAAATATCTTTTGCTGTTGATTTAAATTCTTTAATCTTCAAGTTGAAAACCGCTTTTTCTATGTCTGGCAAGCCTTGTATTGTGCCACTTGCAGCTAATTTGGTATTGCCTATTCCGCTTACCTCAAGTGAGGGAATTACTAAATTTTTAAGTTTTCCTTTTACCGCACCGTCAATTAAGATAATAGCTTTGGGATTGGTTTTAAATGGCGGATTACTGGCTAATGCAGGTGCTAAAATCAAAATATCTTGAGTACCCAAACGACTCTTTTTAAGACGTGCAATGACACTCAAATCTCCCGGATTTTTGGATAAAGCTTCAATTGAAGGATAGCCAACTTGAATTTCATCACGAAGTTCAGTATTTGGGGTTTTTAGATAGAGATTTTTGATAAATGAATTCTTTTTTCCATAAAAGAAATTTCCTTTCAAAGATTGAATGTTCAAACCGCTTTTATCTTTTATTGTAAGTTTGGTGAGGTCTCCTGAAATATTTTCTGGATTGTAGTTTAAAGATTCCAAATCCATATTAAAGTTGCGCAAATGCATGTGGTTGTAATCAATCCCTTTTGCTACAGGAGCCGCGTTATTGTTATTGAATTTAAAATCAACACGCTGCAAAGCTGTTTTCTTTATTTTGATTTCCCAACCTGTTGTTGCGGCTACTTCTTGAACTTTTTCAATTTTTTGTGTGGTGTTTTTGTTCAGAGCTAATTCTCCTTCAACTCCTGTTAATTCAACGCTTTCAAGAATTGCAAATTGGTTGTTGAGGTCAAATTTATCAATTGTTGCTAACAGTTTTTTAAAGTAAAATTGAGTATCGATTTTGCTGTTTTCGTCGGCATACACTACTTTAATTTTACCAAAATCCAATGCGCCTAGTTTTAATTTCAAAGGTGTTGTTGGATTCGAATTTTTATCATCAATTTTTGTCTTACTAGGAGCTGATTTTCCTTGTTTGTAAAGAACTGTTAAACCATTTATTTTAATTTTCGGAACGTCAAAGTCCATCTTTTCCAGATCAAACTTTTTGATGGTCGTTTGAAAATGATTGATTTTGGTATTCAGTTCATTATTGGCAGTAGCATCTTTGTAGCGCAATTGAATACGGTCTAGCGCAATAGACTCCACCGAAAATGTCATTGGTGTGCTTTTTTTATCTTCTATTTTTGGAGGTGATGTAAATGCTTGAGTAATATAATCAAAGTTAAATACGCCGTCTTTTGACCTTGAGATATTAGCTGTGATTCCCTCGAGTGCGATACTATTAATTTCGACTTTATTGCGTAACAATTGAAACATGCTGATATCAACCGCAAGTTTTTCGCCAGCTAAAAGGGTGTCCTTTTTTTGGTCTTCAAAGTAAACACCTTGCAAGATTACATTTTTAGGAAAACCAATTGAGAGATGCTCAATTTTTACTTTCGTTTTAATTTTGTCTTGCAAATAAACCACAGCTTTGTCTTTGGCATAAAGCTGAACAGAAGGAATTTGAATGACAATCAAAAGCAGTAGAAAAAGGGCAACTAAACCACCCAAAATCCATAATGCGATTTTCAAACTTTTTTGTAAGTATTTTTTCAAACGTAGCATTTTAAATTTAAAACAACTATTAGTTGCAATTTTGCAATCCTGATGGGATATAATTATATACAAAGGTCGCTAATTTGCCTTACAATTGCTTATAAAACTTTTGTTTAAAATTGTATAATTTCTCTTTTCGCCAAAGCATTAGTTGTTACTCTAAATTTGAATAAAAACAATTTTTACGAGATATTAGTTTTGAGAGCTTTTTAACTAGAAGTACCAAGATGTTTTTTGAAAATAAATTGAATAAGGAGGTCAATAAAAAACTAGGAAAATTTTATAAAAACCCTCCTAGTTTTAAAGGTACGCAAACCAATTTCCTTTTAAAATGGGTTTAAAAAAGAGCGTTATAATTTGAATTATTTTGTAGAGAAATTATCGCTTTTTGGAAAAATACTCAAAGCTTGCATAGCCAATTCTGGAGTAGGAGAGGCCAGTTTACGCAGTTTTACATCCATCCAAGCGCCATCAACGGTGATGGTTGCGCACACTTGATCTTGTTCGTTTTTGAATTCGTGAATGATAGACCATCGAGAGCCATCTTCATTCACTTTTGAGGTTTTAGTATGCATGACAATACGATCTGAGAGTTTGATTTCTTTTCTGAATACGCATTCTTCTCTAAATAAAATAGGTCCAAAACCTTGCGCTTGCATGACTCTCATAGTCAACCCCAAGCTTTCTAAAATTTCAATTCGATGTTGTGCACCAAAATCGTAATAAGCACTATGGCGAACATGAAAATTAGGATCAAGATCAGACCATCTAAAGGATAACTCTTTGGTAAATGAATTCATTTTTGGTGATTTAAAGTATAAAATATATTTGTTGCTAAATTGCAAAAAAAGATTGACAATTTCTTGTGGTTTTTGACGAAAAATGAGCTGTGGAGAAAAGAAATTGCTATAGATTGGATAGGGTTGAAATTATTCTTGCGCCTTCGTTTTTTTATTTATGTAGTAAAAAAAAGCCTCTTTGCAGAGGCTGATTTGTTTTTTTGAAATTGTTTGTGGAAATGCTTAGCGAATCGTTTTTACAAATTCTGCAATGGTTCCTGTTCCTTGTTCCGTGAGATGTTTGATGAATGCACTTCCAATAATAGCTCCTTTTGCATATTGTGTGGCTTGCTGAAAAGTAGCTGCATTATTGATACCAAAACCTACTACTTGCGGGTTTTTCAAATTCATGTTGGCAATGCGTTCAAAGTAGGCTTCTTGCGAAGTTCCGAATCCGATTTGTGAGCCGGTAACACTAGCCGAGCTTACCATATAAATGAATCCGTCAGAAACACTATCAATAAATTGAATGCGCGCCTCAGAAGTTTGAGGAGTGATTAGGAAAATGTTTTTTAAACCGTATTTTTCAAATGTAGATTGATAAGAATCAGCATAAACGTCAACTGGTAAGTCAGGAATAATGAGTCCGTCAATGCCAATAGCGGCACATTGTTTGCAAAATTCTTCGATTCCATATTGTAACATTGGGTTAAAATAACCCATAATGATCAACGGAATAGAAACGGTTTTGCGAATGTCTTTTAGTTGATCAAATAAGACCTGCGTGGTCATACCGTTGTGTAAGGCCTGCGTAGAACTTTCTTGAATGGTTGGTCCGTCAGCCAAAGGATCACTAAATGGCAAACCAATTTCGATCATATCGACACCATTTTTTTCTAAATCTTCGATGATTTGAACGGTATCATTCAAACTTGGGTATCCAGCTGAAAAGTAGATGGAGAGTATTTTTTTTGATTCTTGTAATTTCTGATTTATTCTGTTCATTGTAAACTCTTTTTGTGTCTTTCAGCAAGGTTTTAGCAAGCTAAAGCATTTATTTTTTATGTTTGATGCGATTACTGTTATCTATTAACTTTCAATATAAATCCAAGCAGTGATGCCTGATTTTAATGTGATTTCAGTCCTTTTGTAAGCGTTTGATTCAAATTGATCTGCTTTGATAAGATCATCGCTTGTTACTGCAAAGGCAATTCCGGTGATTGCATCAGCGGGATCATCGCTTGGCATGGCTACAAAATAATCTTCCATTCCAAATTCTTCTTCAATTTGCAAACCTTTTAGTTTGTATCCTGTAAGTTGGTTTTCGGTTCCGATTAAAAGTTTATTAAAAACTTGCATCTGAATTTCTTTAGACTGAAGGGTACCGTAGGAGAATAAATATTCCATAAGTAGTTTGATTTCTGGTTATTGGTGTGCGTTAGGGATGGAAGCGGCATCCTTTTTCATGGCTTTTTTTGCCATGAAAAAGATACAGCGTACAGCCCGACCCGGCGGGAAACGCCCCAAATATACTGATGTTATAAGTTGAAATAATCAATGTATGTATTTAAATCTTTGTCGCCACGGCCAGAAAGGTTGATGACTACAATATCCTCAGGTTTGAATTTCATTTCGTCTAAAACTGCAAAGGCGTGTGCGCTCTCGATCGCAGGAATTAATCCTTCGGTTTTTGATAATTTGATACCCCAATCCATGGCTTGTGCATCGGTAATTGAAATGAATTGTGCACGTCCGGAAGCAAATAAGTGCGCGTGCATTGGACCGACACCAGGATAATCAAGACCAGCTGAAATACTGTACGGCTCGGTAATTTGGCCATCGGTGGTTTGCATTAACAAAGTTTTGCTACCATGAATAACGCCCACTTTACCTAGTGCTGAGGTTGCGGCACTCTCGCCAGAATCAACGCCTAGTCCTGCTGCTTCAACGGCAATAATGTTCACGTCTTTCTCGTCAAGAAAGTGATAGTACGTTCCGGCTGCATTGCTACCGCCACCTACGCAAGCTACCACATAATCAGGGTTTTCGCGGCCTTCTTTTTCAAGCAATTGTGCTTTGATTTCTTTTGAAATAACCGATTGGAAACGCGCTACCATATCAGGATATGGATGCGGTCCCACCACTGAACCAATGATGTAATAAGTATCTAGCGGATTGTTAATCCAATCTCTAATCGCTTCGTTAGTAGCATCTTTTAAAGTTTTTGATCCTGAAGTTGCTGGACGAACGGTAGCGCCTAACATTTTCATACGAGCCACATTGGGAGCTTGGCGCTTGATGTCGACTTCGCCCATGTACACAATACACTCTAAGCCCATCAATGCACATACAGTTGCGGTGGCTACACCGTGTTGTCCTGCACCAGTTTCAGCAATAATTCGCGTTTTTCCTAGGCGTTTAGCTAGTAAAATTTGACCGATTGTATTGTTTACTTTATGCGCACCAGTATGGCATAAATCTTCACGCTTTAAGTAAATTTTGGTATTGTATTGCTCTGATAATCTTTTGGCAAAGTACAATGGAGTAGGGCGACCTACATACTCACGCAATAAACTGTCAAACTCCTCTTGAAAAGAAGGTTCGGCTGTGATTTTTAAATAATTCTGACGTAGTTCCTCTACATTTGGATATAACATTTCAGGGATAAATGCACCACCAAATTCTCCGTAATAACCTTTCTCGTTTACATTGTAACTCATGATATTTTTTTTAAAAGTTTATTGTTTCAGTAGTTCCTGAAACTGCTTTAATGCATTACTGTTTTTTAATCCTGCCTCAATTTCAAATTTACTATTCAAATCTAAGGCGTATACGGGTAAGTTGCTTTTTGTTATTTCTTTTATTTGTGCTACTTCATTAATACCAATTCCGCCACTTAAAAAAAACGGTTTTTGCGAAGGATAATTTTCTAGCATTTTCCAGTCGAATACGGTACCGTTGCCACCGGGTAATTTTCCTTTGGTATCGAATAAGAAAAAATCGCAACTGTCTTCAAATTCTTTGATTATTTCGAAATCAAAATCACTCCCAACAGAGAAGACTTTAAAAATTTCGATGTTAACACCCAGAACTTCTCTTAAATCTTGGCAAAATGCAACAGATTCGTGTCCGTGTAATTGTACGGCTTTTAAATCGTGTTGGTTGACTTTTGCTTGTATTTCAAGCACGCTTGCATTTACAAATACCCCAACTTTTTTTATTGATGCTGGTAAGGTTGGAATAGTTCCTGTGAAATACCTTGATGATGGTTCCCAGAAAATAAAGCCCATGTAATCTGGCAAAAGCGCAGCAACTTCGAGAATGTTTTCAGAGTACTTCATGCCGCAAATTTTCATGGCGTAGCCAATAGGTTTTGCAGTATTTGGTATTTCTTGTTCTTGCATTGTGAGCGATTTAAGAGTGTTTATCGTAATTTTTTATTTAACCTAATTGTTGAATGAATTCAGCAGCTGCTGCGCCTGCGTTATCGGTTTTCATGAAGTTTTCTCCAATTAAAAAACCTTTGTATCCGTAAGGTTTTAATTCTTGAATGGCCGCTACTGATGAAATACCACTTTCGGAAACCTTAACAAATTCATCCGGAATATGAGCTGCCAAATCCTTACTGAAATCTAAGCTGACTTCGAATGTTTTTAAATTGCGATTGTTAACGCCGATAAGATCTAAGGAAGGCATAATCGATTTGTGTAACTCTTCAAGATTGTGTACCTCGAGCAACACTTCTAGATTTAAACTCTTAGCAAATTCAGATAATGATTTGATTTCGTCTCGCGTTAAAACGGCAGCGATTAGCAAAATTAAATCGGCGCCATGTGCTTTGGCTTCTAAAATTTGGTACTCGTCAACAATAAATTCTTTTCGCAAAAGCGGAACATTTACACTTGCTCTTGCTAGTAGCAAATCGTCAAGCGAACCACCAAAATATTTCCCATCGGTTAGTACCGAGATTCCGCAAGCACCCGCATTTTCATATCCTTTTGTCACTTCTTCAACGGTGAAGTCGTAATTTATAGCTGCTTTTGAAGGTGATCTGCGTTTGTGTTCGGCAATAATTCCGGAACTGCTGTTTAATAAATTTGATCGCAATGAAATGGTTTCTTTGTTGAAAAACACTGACGATTCTAACTGCGAAACAGGAATGATATTTTTTTTGAGAATAACTTCTCGTTTTTTGTCGATTATGATTTTATCTAAGATATTCATTCTTATTTGTTTAACGTTTTGTTTGTTTAAAGTTTCAAGTTGTTCGAAATTCTAACAACTTTAAACCTCAAACTTTAAACTATTTTATTTACTCAATTCCTGCAATCTGGTCAAAGATAAAAGTCCTTTTCCGGATAATAAACTTTCTTTTGCTATTTGAAATCCTTCTAAAGGACTGCATTTAGTAACCGTTGCGATAGCCATTGCTGCATTGGCACAAACTACATTATTTTGAGCCTCAGTACCTTTGCCAGAAATGATGTTAGTAAACATTTGAGCCGATTCGTCAATTGTTTTTCCGCCTTCAATATCTGTTTGTAGCAATAGGCTTGCTCCAAAATCTTCAGGGTGCAACATGCCTTCCATTGTATTGCTTATGGTTTTGGTAGCACCTGTTAAGGATACTTCGTCATAGCCATCAAGTGAGTGCAAAATTGTGAAATTTACCTCGGTATTTTGATAGAGATAGGCATACATTCTAGCTAATTCTAAATTAAAAACACCTACCAATTGATTTTTAGGAAATGACGGATTTACCATCGGTCCCAACATATTAAAAAAGGTTTTTACAGCTAATTCTTTTCTGATGGGTCCCACATTTTTCATTGCAGGGTGAAAAAGTGGCGCATGCAGTACGCAAATACCCGCTTGATCGATGGAACGCTCTAAAAACTCCGGGTCGTTACTGAACTTAATTCCCATTTTTTCCATGACATTGCTCGATCCTGAAACAGATGATAAGCCATAGTTACCGTGCTTTGCTACTTTTATACCAGCACCAGCAGCTACAAATGAAGCCAATGTTGAAATGTTAAAAGTATCTTTTCCATCGCCACCTGTTCCGCATAAATCGATAGCATTGTAAGCAGACAAGTCAACGCGAATGCACAATTCTAGCAAGGCTTCGCGAAATCCTGCAAGTTCATCAATTGTAATGCTTCGCATCATGTAAACGGTCAAGAAAGAAGCAATTTGGCTACTGTTGTAACTTCCGTTCGAAATATTAATCAATACCTCCTTTGCCTCTTTCTTTGAAAGTATTTCGTGATTAATTAGGCGGTTTAATATGTTTTTCATTTTTGTATCTGACTTAAAGTTGAGAGTCTTTGGGGCTTATGACTAATTTTTCACCCAATTTTCTAAAATCTTTTTACCATTAGGCGTCAAAACGCTTTCGGGATGGAATTGTACGCCACGAACATCAAAAGTTTTATGACGCAAAGACATAATTTGTCCGTTTTCGTCAACAGAAGTAGCTTCAAGTACTTCGGGTAAATTGCTTTCGACAACCCACGAGTGGTAACGTCCTACTTCAAATGAATTACCCAAACCTTCAAACAAAGCTTCATCAGTAACGGTGGTTTGCACCATTGAGCTTACACCGTGATAAACTTTGTCTAAGTTGGTTAATGTTCCGCCGTATACTTCGCCGATAGCTTGTTGGCCTAGGCATACTCCAAAAATACTTTTTGTTGGGCCATATTTTTGAATAATCGCTTTTAGTAAACCAGCTTCGTCAGGAATTCCAGGTCCTGGCGAGAGTAAAATTTTATCAAACGAAGCGATTTCGTCTAACTCAAATTCATCGTTTCGGTACACCGTAACTTCGCAATTTAAATCTTCTAGGTAGTGCACTAAATTGTAAGTGAAGCTATCGTAATTGTCTATGACTAGTATTTTTTTCATTTTTATTATTGAAAAATTGAAAGATTTAAAGATTGCTTCGCCAGTTCGCCGCTAAGGCTCGTGTAAAAATTCTATTTTAGACAATCTTTAAATTCTTGAATTATTAAATCTTTAAATTAGTTTTTTATATTGTCTCCGCTAGATCCAAAGCTGTATTTAATGCTCTTAATTTATTGTACACTTCCTGCATTTCGTTTTCTTCATCTGATCCTGCAACAATTCCTGCACCTGCTTGGCAATGCAATTGATGGTTTTTACTTAAAAAAGTACGAATCATAATGGCGTGATTAAAGTTGCCTTCAAAATCCATAACACCAATTGCACCTCCGTAAAAATTTCTATTGGTTTTTTCGTACTCTTCAATCAGTTGCATGGCTCTATGTTTTGGTGCGCCACTCAAGGTTCCTGCTGGAAATGTATCGGCTACTACTTGCATAGTTGTGGCATTTTCATGCAAATGTCCTGTTACCTTGGACACTAAATGAATTACATGCGAGAAAAATTGAACCTCACGATAGCGCTCCACGTTTACTGCATGGCCGTGGCGACTGAGATCGTTTCGAGCCAAATCAACAAGCATAACGTGTTCGCTGTTTTCTTTTTTATCTTCGGATAATTGTTTGGCTAATTCAGCATCTTTTTCGTCATCGCCAGTTCGTTTAAAAGTTCCTGCGATTGGGTGAATTTCAGCCTTTCGATCTTTTACGATAATTTGCGCTTCGGGCGAAGACCCAAATATTTTAAAATCGCCATAATCAAAGAAAAACAAATAAGGTGAAGGATTTATGCTGCGTAAGGCACGATATACATTGAATTCGTCTCCTTTAAAGCCTTGTGTAAATCGGCGTGAAAGTACCAATTGAAAAACGTCTCCGCGGAAGCAATGTTTTTTTGCCAAAGCTACATTGTGCTTGAACTCGGCATCCGTTAAGTTCGAAAATCCAGCTCCTTCTTTAGTGAATTTATACGAAGCAATATTGCGAGACTGCAGCAATTGTTCAATTTCTGAAATATTATTGTGACCGTTTATGCTGTGGCAAAAAATATAAGCTTCATTTTTAAAATGGTTGATGGCAATTATATTTTGGTAAACCGCATAATAGATATCGGGAATGGTATTGCTATTCTCTTTTTTAGCAATAGTTACTTTTTCAAAATAACGCACAGCATCATACGAAATGTACCCAAACAAGCCGTTATTGATGAATTTAAAATTATTTTTTTCAGATTTGAATTGTCCTGAAAATTCTTGAATAATTGACGGTACATCTGTACTAGCTTCGATTGCCGTTTTTTCAAAAGTTCCATCAGGAAACTGCTTGTAAATCGTTTCATTTTCTATTTTTATTGAAGCGATGGGATTGCAACAAATGTACGAGAAGCTGTTGTCGTTACCGTGGTAATCGCTACTCTCAAGCAGTAAACTATTAGGGAATTTATCTCTAATTTTTAAATACACACTTACAGGCGTAATAGTGTCTGCAAGAATTTGTTTGTAGTGGGTATGTAAAGCAAATGATTTCAAGATCTTGTATTTTTAGTTGATTGGGTTTGATTTTTTGATACATAAAAAAAAGGCTTGTCGTCATGACAAGCCTTTTTGTATAAGTAGTTTTAAACATACTATAGGAGCTCTCTTCACGACGATTGACGTAAATTGTTCCACCACCAAGTATTGTTTAAAATTGTGTTCATTTTTTATTTTTATGGTGCAAATATAGAAATGATTATCGGACTTGCAAATAAAACGGTTGTTAAAAATGAAGCAGTTATCACGCTATTTTGTTAAATCCTGACTGAATATTAATTGGTATATAAAAAAGAACCCCAACAATTGCTTGTTGGGGTTATAATGTGAGGGCTATAAATTCTTAGAATTTTAAAGCTACAGCTAATGTGAAATCATCGTTGATGGCTTTGTCACCAATTGCGCTGAAGATACTAGCTGAGTTGTACTCAATTTTGTATTTAGTTCTATCAACTACTACGTTAGCATTTGCAGTGTTTGCAGTTGTAGTCAAGTCAAAAGTTACTGGTTTAGTAATTCCTTTGATAGTCAAATCAGCTGTTACTGCGTAAACGTTTGCAGATTTTGGAGTTACTTTTTTGAAAACTAAAGTTGAAGTTGCAAATTTGTCAGTTCCAAAAAAGTCATCAGCTTTTAAGTGTCCTTCTAATTTTTCTTTTCCTTGACCTGCTTTTAAGTCAGTTACAGTCATTGAGTTCATGTCAACAATAAAGTTTCCACCAACTAATTTTTTACTTTTAAAAACAAGGTTACCACTTTTAAGGTTGATTGTACCTTCATGAGCACCTGTTACTTTTTTTCCAACCCATTTAATAGAGCTTTGAGTAGCATCTACTTTTTTAGTTTGCGCGTTTCCTGTTACTGTAGCTAATGCTACAACTACTGCTAATGCAATTGATTTTAGATTTTTCATTTGTTTTTTTGTTTAATGTGGATTAATAATTATAGTGTAATAAATAATTCTTCAGTTGATTTACGCACTTTTTTGCCAAATTGAGTTGCGTCATCTTCGTGTCTGTAACCTACAGTTGCAAGTAAAGTTGCGTTCAATCCTAAAGCGTTCAGTCCTAAAATGTCGTTTACATCAGCAGGAATAAATCCTTCCATTGGAGTAACGTCAATTTTTAGCTCCGCTGCGGCATTCAATAAATTACCCATTGCTAAGTAAGTCTGTTTTGCTGCCCAAGTGTTACGCACTTCTTCAGGAAGTGTAGTCAAGTTATTTTTCATTAAGTCATTGTATGGCTGCAAATTTTCAACAGGAATACCTCTTGTTTGACTCATGTTTGCAATAAAAGCATCAATTCCTTCAGCTCCAAAATTCACTTCATTAGCAAAAACCAATAGGTGAGAAGCATCAACAATTTGTGTTTGTCCCCATGCAGATGGCTGAATTTTAGCTCTTAATTCAGGATTTTCAACAATAATAATTTTGTAAGGCTGTAAGCCGTAAGAAGATGCAGAAAGTCTAATTGCTTCTTTCAATATGTTTAAATCTTCTGTACTTACTTTTTTAGAGGCATCAAATTTCTTTGTTGCATATCTCCAATTTTGATTGTCTACGAATGTATTCATTTTGCTATTGGTGTTTATTGATTTCTATATTTTTCTAATAATTGATTTAATGTTTCAATTTCTGGGTCAGTTAGTTTTTTTGAAAAAGACTGTTCGTGGGCCAAAACTTTTTCGTCTAATGCTGCTAGGATATCGAGTCCTTTTTGAGTGATTAAAACTTCAATTTTTCTGCGGTTGTCTGAACAAACTTTTCGGGTCACAAAATTTTTAAGTAATAATTTATCAACTAACCGAGTGGTGTTACTTGTTTTGGCTAACATACGCTCTTGAATGACGCACATATTGGCTGGATTTCCTTTTTGCCCTCTTAAAATTCGCAAAACATTGTACTGTTCATTTGATATTTCAAAAGGTTTTAAAATTTCATTAAAATGCTCTGCAAGTACATTTTGGGTGTACATGATATTAAGGATAATTTTTTTTGAATTATCCATCGGTACAGTAGATTTTAATATTTCTTCAATTTTCATATTTGTATATATGTCATTTGTGGGTACAAATGTAGTCTTTATTTAATGTTGTATATACAAATGTCGATTAAATTTTTGTTAATTTTTTGAGATCGAAATAGAGGTTGAATTTTAGTGTTTTTTACGATCCATAACTTTTGTCCGAATTTTAGGATCTTCAATAATTGTAAGGGTATGATTAGTTGTTTCTTGCACGATTATAATTTGAAAAAGTAAACTTGATTTAAGTTTTAAAAATTTATACATTTAGCTTTTTCTTTAATATTTTCACAATATGCAATCAAAAGAACCATCCTACGATGATCTAATTCGGCAAATCAAAGCTCAAGAGCAACAAATAAGTAGGTTGGAGCAAGCAAATGCTGAGCTCAAGAAAATTGAAAATGTGCTACATCAGTCAAAAGATTTAGTGTGTATCCTGTCATTTGATGGTTTTTTTAAGCAAATTAATCCTGCTTTCACTCTTAAATTTGGATTTTCCGAAGAAGAGTTTCTTAGTCGACCATTTTTATCTTTTATACATGCTGATGATCATAATGAAACTTTAAAAGCATTTGCGTTAGTAGGCAGTGGTACTTCTGTCACTACTTTAAAAAATAGATTTGTAGCGAGTGATGGCCGAGTATTCGGTTTTGAATGGGTGTTGACATTGTCATCACAAAATGACTGTATTCAGGCCATTGGTGTGGAATTTACTGAGTTCGAAAGTATACAAAAACAATTACTCGATAGCGAAGCATCTTTAACTCATATTCAAAAAATCGCAAAAATAGGCAGTTGGGAACTCGATTTTACAACAAAAAAAATGCAATGGTCGCAACAACTATTTGCTATTTTGGAAGTTCAAGAGGCAGCTCAGTTGGATTTGTATAATGAATTCCTATTGGTCCAAACCAAGGAATCGGCTGAACTTTTTTTAAGTAAATTAATTACCTGTATACAAGATATAGAAGAAGTAATATTTGAACAATGTGTGACTTTATCAACCGGAAAAAATAAGTATTTAAATGCCATAGTTTTCCCTATTGTAGATGAAGATGGATCTGTGCGCCGTTTAAAAGGAACAATTCAAGACCTTACGGATAAGAAAAAATTCAAAAAAGAAATAAAAGAACCTGAGGTTTCGGCACTTGACTACGAATTGAAATTACTAGCGGAAGAAAGTAACTCAAACTTTAAAACTTATATCGAAAATGCACCCGATGGTGTTTTTGTAGTAGGTGAAAAAGGTCATTATTTAGAGGTCAATCAAGCAGCATGCACATTATCAGGATATTCGAGAGAAGAACTTTTAAAAATGAAGTTTGGTGATTTATCTATTGAAGAAGAGGTTCAAGAGTACATCAAGGAATTTCAAAAATTGGTAGAAAATGGGGTGGGTAAAAAAGAAATATTTATCAAAACAAAATCTGGGCAAGTTAGATGCTGGGCTGCCGAAGCGGTAAAGTTGTCCGAAAATAAATTTTTAGGTTTTGTAAAAGACATTACAGAACAAAAAAACATTCAAGAGCAACTTGTTCGCAATGAAAGACGATTTAGGGCTTTTATTCAAAATAATCAAGATAGCATCACTTTATTAGACGAAAACTATCGAATATTGTTTAAAAGTGAGTCTTCAAAAAAAATAACAGGTTGGATTAACGATGATTTTACAGATTTATGTGGCCTAGATTTTATACATCAGGACCATTTGCTTTATGTAAAAGAAAAAATGGCTTTAGCTATCGAAAATCCTGGTTTATCATTTCCGGTACAATTTCAAGTCAAACATAGTGATGGGTACTACATTTGGATGGAGGGATACGTTAATAACCTTTTGCACGATGAAGATGTGCGTGGTATTATTACCAATATGCGAGACGTTACGCAGGCAAAAGCAGCTCAAAAACAATTGGAACTTGAACGAGATAAATTTTTAAAAATTGCTGAAGCCTCGCCAGGAATGATATATTCATTGCGACAAAATTTAGATGGAAGCTATAGTTACACCTATGCTAGTAACGCAATCCACGATATTTTTGGATTTAAATTTGAAGAAATAGAAAACAATCAACAACAAATTTATGCTGCCGTACACCCGGATGATCTTGCTCCTTTATTAGCTAGCGTGACCAATACTAAAAATAATTTGGTACCCCTGCAAATAGAATACCGCTATTTTCATCCTACAAAGGGCTTAATGTGGCATCACATAAATTCGTTACCTATTCTGGAGCCTGAAGGAACGGTAATTTGTCATGGTATTATCACTGATGTTACTTCTAGAGTGATTTCTGAACAAAAGATCATTAAAGCCAATCGCTTATACTCTTTCATTAGTCATATGAACCAAATGATTGTTCGTACAACTAATCAAGAAAACTTATTCAATGAGGCCTGTACAATTGCTGTAGAGCAAGGCAAGTTCAGAATGGCTTGGATTGGTTTGTATGATGAGCAAAAGCAGTTGTTAAAACCTGCTCGTATGGCTGGTGACCATCAAGACTATTTTGATAATATTGTAATGCCTTCAACAAATGCAGACATGCCTGCGGGGCAAGGTCCTGCTGCTCGGGCATTTCTTGAAAACCGATATATTGTTTGTAATGATATTGAGGCAGATGCAATGATGTTGCCTTGGAAGAAAGAAGCCTTAAAACGCAATTATAACTCTGTGATAGCATTGCCTATTCAGAAATTTAAGGAAGTCATTGGTGTCATTATGTTTTATGCGGGTGAAAAGAACTTTTTTGATGCAGAAGAAATAAAATTATTGCAAGAGGCAACCAACGATATTGCTTTTGCACTTGAAATTCTTCAAAACGAATCACAAAGAAAAGAAACATCTGAGGCAATAATAGAAAGTGAGCAGCGCTACCACACTTTAACAGAAGTGTCTCCTGTTGGAATTTTTAGAACCGATATTACAGGTTGTACGACTTATGTAAATCCGTATTGGAGTAGAATTTCAGGTTTTTCATATGATGATGCTATTGGTTATGGTTGGCTCGATGCAGTACATCCTGACGATAAGGAGTATTTGGCAAAAAGATGGCAAGAAGATTCAAAAACACAACAAAAATCAACTACAGAATATCGTTTTTTAAAGCCCGATGGAACTATTGTTTGGGTAATGGGGCAAGCAATTCCAGAACGCAATATTAAAAATGAAGTAGTAGGGTACGTTGGTACAATTACAGATATTACGGAACGTAAGAAATCGGAAGTTGCAATTTTAAAGGAGCAGCAGCTTTCGGAAGTAATTATCAATAATCTACCTGGAATTTTCTACTTGTGTAACGAGGAAGGAAAATTTGTAAAATGGAATAAAAACTTTGAAGCGCTCACTGGTTACACTACGGAAGAAGTGGGGCAATTAAATGCACTTGATTTGTTTTATGATGATGAAAAAGCAAAAATTAAGGAACGAATTGAACAAGCACTTGGACCTAACTTTGAAGAAGGTGATAAATTGCCTGGGATTGAGGTTGTTTTTCAGACAAAAAATAAGATTATGGTTCCGTTTTTTATTAACTCGAACCCAATTCAATATAACGGTGAACGATGTTTGTTGGGAATGGGACTTGACTTATCCGAAATTAAAAAAGCCGAAGAGGAACTAAAGACTGCAAATTTGCGATTTGAAACTATTGCACAGGCTACCAATGATGCTGTTTTTGAAGTAGATTTAGTTACTGGTCAAAGTTGGAATAATCAAACATTTATTGATTTACTAGGTTTTGGAAGTTTAGAGCCTGATGGAATAAATAATGCAGATTTATGGCGTTCTAAAGTGCATCCTGATGATCGCGAACGGGTTACAAAAAAGTTAGATGATACTTACGCTGGCGCAGAACGTAACTGGTCAGATGAGTTTCGTTTTCTTAAAGCTGATGGAACTTACGGCATATTTTACGACCGTGGTGTTGTCACCCGGGACCAGAATGGAAAGGCTATTCGGTTAAACGGAGCATTAACTGAAATAACAGAGTTAAAAAATATCAAAGAAAAACTCAGTAACAGTGAAGAACAATACCGCAGTTTAATTGAGCAAGCATCTGATGCGATTTTTATTAATAATGTTGCTGGTAATCTATTAGAAGTAAACGAAAGTGCTTGCAAGATGTTAGGCTATTCTAAGGAAGAATTGTGCTCTAAAAACGTAAGTGATTTATTTCAAAATGAAGAACTAGAACGAATTCCGTTAATGTTTAAAGAACTTGCAAATGGTCAACAAACGCTACTAGAACGCAGTATGCAGCACAAAGACGGTTCTTTAGTTGTTGTCGAAATTACTGCTAAGATGATTGCTGATGGAAGGATTGTGGCTATTGTTAGAAACATTAGCGAACGGAAAAAAATTGACAATGAGTTTCTGAAAATGCATAAAAAAATGGAAGCTATTCTTGGCGCCATTCCTGATATGCTTTTCGAATTAGACGAAGACGGAAAAATTTACAATTACCATTCACGTACTAATGAATTGTTGATTGTAACTCCCGATTACTTTCTTGGAAAGTTGTTTTCAGAGATATTACCAGCTGATGCATCCAATTTGATTTTATCAGCAATAAAGGAGGCTAGTGAATTTGGATATTCAACGGGACGTCAATATTCTCTGGACTTACCTGAGAAAGGCTTGCATTGGTTTGAATTGTCGGTTGCACCAATGTCCGATAGTGCAAGCGATCAGAAACACTTTATTTGTTTGAGTCGTGATATTACACAATCAAAGCAGTCCGATCTTATGCTTTTTAAAAGTGAAGAACGTTATCGTGGACTGATAAGCAATTTAGATGCAGGAATCATTGTTCACGCTCCTGATACTTCAATTATTGTATGGAATCAAAAGGCAGCTGAATTATTAGCGTACGATGTAGAATCCTTAAAGGGAATGACGGCCAATAGTCCAATTTGGAAGTTTTACGATGAAAACAACGATAAAATGACGCTGGAATGGTATCCGGTTAATCAAATTATTACCTCTAAAAAACCACTTAAAAACTTTAAAATTGGTTTAGAATTGCCTGATTCGAGCACTATAACTTGGTTGTTGGTCAATGGTTTTCCTGATTTTGATATGAACGGCAATTTGGTTGAGGTAATTATAAGTTTTATTGATATAACTGAACAAAAAACACTTGAAATGGAATTGCTGAAAGCTAAAGAGCAAGCCGAAGCAGCCAACAAAGCAAAAACGGATTTCTTGGCCAATATGAGCCACGAAATACGAACGCCTCTAAACGGAATTATAGGTTTTACATACCTATTAATGAAGTCTAATTTAAAGAAGAATCAGGCGGAATACATGACGACGGTAAATGAGTCAGCAGCAACACTTATGGATATTGTTAATGACGTTTTGGATTTTTCTAAAATTGAATCTGGAAAATTAGAACTGAACATTGAAGAGGTTAATCTTGTAAAGTTAACCACTCAGGTAATTAATTTATTCAAAATTCAGGCCAGCAAAAAGAACATCCAATTAACATTAAATATAGATAAACTGTTGCCACAATACATTATGGCTGATTCCGTTCGATTGAAACAAATTTTAGTCAATCTCTTGAGCAACGCTATTAAGTTTACTCATTTTGGCGAAATTCGTTTAGATATAAATAAAATAGAATCTTCGGGGCAAAAGTGGTCAACTATAAAGTTTTCTGTAAAAGATACAGGTGTAGGAATCAAAACTGATAACAACAAAAAAATATTTAAATCCTTTGTACAAGAAGACAATTCGACTAACCGAAAATTTGGTGGTACGGGGCTAGGTTTGGCAATTTCAAACCAACTTTTGGCTTTGATGAACAGCAAGCTTCAATTGATAAGTACCTTAGGCGAAGGAAGTGATTTCTTTTTTGAAATTAAATTTAAAAACGCCAGAAATAAAAAAAATGAATTAATAGCTATTCAAAAATCTATTGAAGAGAGTATAACTGCTCCTCAATTTGAATTAAAAGATAAAAAGGTTCTTATTGTTGAGGATAATAAAATCAACATGATGTTGGCTAAAACATTAGTTAAACGACTTGTTGCTAATTGTATAGTATATGAAGCAAAAGATGGAAATGAAGCCATTGAAATGTCTCGAAATTACAAACCCGATATTATTTTGATGGACATGCAAATGCCAAACAAAAATGGATACGAAGCTACAGTCGAAATTAGAAAAATAAATGGGTACGAAGAGGTTCCCATAATTGCGATTACGGCAGGAATCATGGTTGGTGATAAGGAAAAATGTTTTGAAGCTGGAATTAATGATTATTTACCTAAACCAATTATACAATCAGATCTAGAGAAAATGTTACAATTGTGGTTAACTGAGAAATAATTAAAAAACGGGTAAAAACTGTTGGGTTGCAGTTCTTATCCGTTTTTTTATTTAGAAAGATTGGAAATTATAAATTGTGTTTGGCAGATCATAATAAATTTGATTGCAGTAGTACAGCCCTTACTTTCTTATTTGTAAATGAATGAATACCTCGGCGTTTGCTCTTGGCTGAATTGAATTTGTTGCTTTTTCAAGGCGAATTATATTAAAATCTTTTTCAAATAAGTTTTTATACTCGTTTATGCTTCCGCCAAAAGGAGGTCCTGAGTCAAAATCTCGGTCAAATAAAAGACCAAACAATTCTCCGTTCGGAGCAAGTAATTCTTTCATTTTTGAAACATACAAGGGCCTGTTTTGTGGAGGCAACGCACAAAAAAAAGTTTGCTCAAGGATATAATCGTAGTGGTCTTGATGTTCGAAAAAATCTCCTAAAAGTACTCTAATTTGCAGCTGATTTTTGAATTTTTCTTGTAAATTATTTACTAATGTAGGTGCAATATCAATTAATGTGATAGCAGTAAATCCTTGTTGAAGTAAATAAATAGCTTCATAACAATTCCCACAACCTGGAATTAGAATTTTTGCATTTTTATCAGCAATAGTGTCTATAAATTCCTGAATTGGCGGTGCAACTTGACCAATGTCCCATTGGGTGTTGTTCGTTTGATAGCGATTGTCCCAATAATTTTTGTTTAGTTTTTGATTCAAATTGATCTCTTTCGTATCACTCATTAAAACAAGCTTTATTTAATTTGATAGTGTGATTTCCAAATTACTTAAAATATGAAAATCACACTAACCAATGTTGAGGTTTATGACAATTTTACTGCAGCTGAACTAGTTTTGAAGTATTTTACTCTGACAAACAAAATCAGTTTTTGGCACCTCAGTTTTTGCAATAGCGTTAAATCCACCTTCAATTTCAGTAAAATTTCTAAATCCTCTTGCTTCTAAAATCGATGCTGCTATCATACTGCGGTATCCGCCGGCACAATGAATAAAAAAGTGTTGTTTTGGGTCAATATCTTCAATCCAATCATTAATTGCAGCAAGTGGTTTGCTGTAAGCATCTGTTACATGCTCCGCTGCATATTCTGTTGCTTTTCGAATATCAATTACTTTGCTTTCGCCAATAATTACTTGCTTTGCAAATGTTTCGGCAGTAATTCTATTGATGGTATCGGTTTCTTTTCCTGCAGTTACCCATGACTCAAAACCTCCTGCCAAATGGCCTACCAAATTGTCAAAACCTACACGACTCAATCGAGTTACAGTTTCTTCTTCTTGACCTACTTCACAAATAATTAAAATAGGTTGTTTAACATCGGCAATCATCGATCCTACCCACGGAGCAAAGTCACCATCAATACCAATATTAATCGATTGCGGAATAAATCCTTTGGCAAAATCACCATTTTTACGAGTATCCAATAGTAAAGCTCCAATTTCAGAAGCTGCAGTTTCAAACTCGTCGGCCGTAAGTGCTCTCATTCCCAGATTTAAAACATGTTCAAAGCTTTCGTAACCTTGTTTGTTCATAGCTACGTTCATACCAAAATAGGCCGGCGGTGGCAATAAACCATCTGTAACTTCTTGAATAAACTCCGCTTCAGTCATATTGGCTCGTAAAGCATAATTAGTAGCTTTTTGGTTTCCAATGGTCGATACTGTTTCTTTACTCATATTTTTGCCACAAGCGCTACCTGCACCGTGTGCCGGATAGACAATCACATCATCTGGCAAAGTCATGATTTTTGAACGTAACGATTGATATAATGTAGCTGCCAATTGTTCTTGTGTTAAATGCGCCGCTTTTTGAGCCAAATCCGGGCGACCAACATCGCCAATAAACAAAGTGTCACCAGAAAAAAGTGCGTGTTCTTTACCGTTTTCATCCAACAATAAATAGGAAGTACTCTCCATTGTGTGTCCTGGCGTATGCAAAACTTTGATGGTTACATTTCCAAGAGGGAATAATTGCCCGTCAGTAGCTGATATCGCCTCAAAAGCAGTCACTGCCTGTGGACCGTAAACAATAGGAGCTCCTGTTTGCTTACTTAAATCCAAATGACCCGATACAAAATCAGCATGGAAATGAGTTTCAAAAATATATTTTAATACTACGCCATCTCTTTGCAAACGATTTAAATACGGTTGCGTTTCGCGCAGTGGATCAATAATTGCTGCAACTCCATTTGAAGTAATATAATAGGCACCTTGTGCTAAACATCCAGTATATATTTGTTCAATTTTCATAATAGTATGTTTTATTTGAGTACAAATGTACTTTTGTTTTTTAGTAATAAAAGTGATAATTGTTACAGTTGTAGATTTTTTAGAAAAAAAGTTCTCTAGTAATAATGTACATGCCCATGATTAAAACAAACCAACCAAAAATAGGTTTGAGTTGTGCTCCATTAATTTTTTTTGAAATTTGAATTCCAATCAGCATTCCAACAAAAGCCATTGCGGCAATTACCACTAATAACTGATAATTAATAGCAGTCCCGATATACAAATCGCCCGCAAAACCGATGCTAGAGTTGATAAAAATAATCAGTAAGGAGGTTCCAACAGCTTGTTTCATTGGTAGGTTTGCAAAAAATAATAAGGCAGGAATAATCAAAAAACCGCCTCCTGCTCCCAAGAAACCGGTCACAATTCCTACAACAAAACCAATAAAGCCTAATTGTATGTAATTTGTTTTTAAACCTTCAGGAATAGGTTTGCTTTTTCGAATCATAGCAATTGCTGCAGCCATCATTAAGATCGAAAAAACAATCATGATTAAATCGTTTTTAGAAACTTGATAAGTTGCTATAGTAAAAAGGGTAGTTGCAATTTGCGGAAAAATAACTTCTCGAATAATCAAGATCGAAAATACCGATGGTATGGCAAAGTACAAAGCCGACTTGAGTTGTAAGTTACCCATTTTGTAATGGCTAATACAGCCTAATAAGGATGTAACCCCTACGATAAATAAGGAGTATGTAGTGGCTAACTCAGGGTCAATTTTAAATAAGTACACTAAGATTGGTATCGTTAATATTGATCCGCCACCACCAATTAAACCCAACGAGAGCCCGATAATTATTGATGCTAAATAGCCAAAATATTCCATAATAAGTTACAAATGAGAAGGAAACAATGAATGTTATTTTTTAGAAAGCAGTTCGATGTTATTGCGATGCAACTTCAACAAACCTCTTTGTTCCATTTTTTTTAAAAGTCTTGAGATAACTTCTCTTGACGTATTTAAATCGGATGCAATTTCTTGATGAGACAATTTTAGTTCATTGCAACCACAAGAGTCTGCATGACGCTGCAAGTAGAATTCCAAACGCTCATCCATGGCTCTAAACGCAATGCTATCAATTACTTCTAAGACTTCTTCAAATCTGTTTCTATAGGTTTCGATTACAAATTCATACCAAGAGCGGTGCTGCATCATCCATTTGTCCATAACCGATAGCGGGATGGTGATTAGCTCGACTTCATCAACCACTTTGGCCATTATTTGGCTTTTTTCATTTTTGGTAGCGCAAATCATTGATAACGCGCAGGCTTGACCTGGATGCAAGTAATACATAAAGAATTCGCCTCCATCTTGGTCTTCACGATAAATTTTGACAGTGCCGCTTACAACCAAAACTGTATTTTTAATATACTGACCAGTTCGCATTAAAATGCTACCCGCCTCTTGCGTTTGGTAGGAAGCTTCTTGATCGATGGCAGCGAGTAGATCAGGCGAGAATTGTGGAAAAATTGTTTTTAAAGGAACAATCATCTATAATTTATTTTAATTTCTGATGCAGGTAAAAGTACTTCATAAAATAGAAAATAGCAGGTGATTTAGATATATTTTTTAAGCTAACTACTTTATTTTTAAGTAATTAATTTTGTATGGCCTATCGATGAAATAGGGTGTTTTGCTAATTTTAAAACCGATTTCGGCTATAGTATTGATTGTAATGTGGTTGCGAAATCGTTTTCTGCTATTTATTATCTAATTAACAAAAGCCACGATAACTGTTACTTAAAAACGTCGTATTTTTACAAAAAAAAACATCATTATGAATTTAACACAAGAAGATTGGTTAGCTCAGTTTGAAGCTGAAGAAAATGCAGTAATACTTGACGTAAGAACTGCTGATGAGTTTAACGAAGGTTTTATCGCAAACGCTATTAATATTGATATTCACAAAGGTCAAGGCTTTATTGACGCTGTTGAAGAATTAGATAAAGACAAAAAATACTATGTGTATTGTCGTTCAGGAATGCGTAGTGCAAAAGCCTGCGAAATCATGAACCAATTAGGTTTTGAAAATGCATACAATTTACTTGGAGGAATCTTAGATTGGGAAGGTGAAGTAGTAGAACCGTAAACCACTACAATAGCTAATTAACTAACCACAAAACACCAACTAAATGAATACAATTCCCGAAGAATTTCAGATTAAAGCCTTATTGAATCAAGATACCTATTTAATCAACGGCGAATTAAAAAAGTGGGAGGGAGAAACCACACCTGTTTTTTCTACTATTTCTTCTACCGATGCTTATGGACCCACTTTACTCGGTTCTATTCCTTTTATGGGCGAGGCAGAAGCTAACGAAGCAGTGCAAGCTGCAAGTGAAGCGTACAACAACGGACAAGGACTTTGGCCAACGATGAAAGTTGCTGACCGAATTAAATGCATGGAACGATTTGTTGAACAAATGAAAACCACTCGAACCGAAGTTGTAAAACTATTGATGTGGGAAATTGGTAAATCATTGGGCGATTCTGAAAAAGAATTCGATCGTACAGTTGAATATATTTATGATACGATTACAAGTTTAAAAGAACTCAATACTCGTAGCGCCTTTTTCTCGAAAGTACAAGGAATCAACGCCATGGTACGCCGTGGTCCTCTTGGGGTAGTATTGTGTCTCGGTCCGTACAATTATCCTTTGAATGAGACATTTTCGTTATTGATTCCCGCATTAATCATGGGGAATCCAGTAATATTTAAACCTGCCAAACATGGTGTGTTATTAATTTCTCCACTTTTAGAGGCTTTTCGAAACAGTTTTCCAAAAGGAGCTATCAACATTGTTTATGGTCGAGGCCGAGAAGTAGCATCTCCTATAATGAAATCCGGTAAAGTTGATATCTTAGCTTTGATCGGAAATAGTAAATCAGCGATTGCCTTACAAGATCAACATCCAAATAAAAACAGATTGCGACTTATTTTAGGACTTGAAGCCAAAAACCCAGCAATTGTTTTACCAGATGCTGACTTGGATTTGGCCATTCAAGAGTGTATTGCAGGCTCACTATCATTCAACGGACAACGTTGCACTGCACTCAAAATAATTTACGTACACGATTCGATTGCAGCAGAATTTAACAAACGCTTTGCAGCAAAAGTAGATGCGCTTGCGTTTGGAAACCCTTGGGAAAAAGGAGTGTTTTTGACACCACTTCCTGAAAAAGATAAACCAGCTTATATTCAAGAGTTAATTGATGATGCGGTAGCAAATGGTGCTTCAATAATTAATGAAAAAGGAGGTCAAACAACTCCAAATGCGATATTTCCAGCGGTTCTTTTTCCTGTAAATAAAGCAATGCGAGTGTATCATGAGGAACAATTTGGTCCTGTGGTTCCCATAATGACTTTTAGTGAAATTCAAGAACCACTTAATGACATGGCCGAATCAAACTACGGTCAGCAAGTAAGTTTATTTGGTAAGGATATTACAACGATAGCACCATTGATTGATGCATTGGTAAATTTAGTTTGTCGTGTAAACTTAAATAGCTCATGCCAAAGAGGTCCAGATGTGTTTCCGTTTACCGGACGCAAAGATTCGGCAGTAGGAACCTTGAGTATTCATGATGCTTTGCGTTCGTTTTCGATACGAACTTTTGTAGCATCAAAAGACAATGCTTACAATAACGAGATTCTTCAAGAATTACTCAATAGTAAAGAATCCAACTTCATCAACACGGATTATATATTGTAAATTAAGTTTGTAGAATTAAAAAAAAACATCTGAAAAGAAACCAAGCATTACTTGCATTTCCTTTCAGATGTTTTTGTTTTATGCAGTTATGTTGTAAGGAATCTGAGCTAAAATTTCTTTTCTTTTTATTTTTCCGCTTTCTGTTTCTAGAAATTGTGTAACAAAGAAATAGTCTTTTGGTTTTTCGTAAGCACTTAAAGTTTCAAAAACACCAAGTGGAATTTCTCTTGCTTCACCTTCAATGACAAGAATTAATTTTTCTCCCAAAGTAGTGTCAGGTATTCCTGCTACGAAAAAGCGTTCTTTTATTTTTGAGGCGAGCTTTGTTTCAATTTGTTCGGGAATCAATTTAATTCCTCCGCTGTTGATGATGTTATCTGCTCGACCTAATAAAATGAATTCTTTTTCATTTATAATTTCAACCAAATCATTAGTTATCAAAACTTCTGACGATACTAGCGGAGCGTCAATCACCAAACAACCTCTTTGATCTTGACTAATAGTAACATTTGGTAAAACCGAGAAAGAGGTAGCGCCCACACGCTTAGCAGCAATATGCGAAACCGTTTCGGTCATTCCGTAAGTTTCAAAAATTTGCGTAGGCAATTTGGCAACCAAATTTTCTAATTCCTGATTCATTTTGGAGCCCCCCACAATTAGTTTTTTTACTTTTCCCAAACTATCTATTGAATTTTGTACCTGTAATGGTACCATAGCTACAAAATGATAGGTTGTGGTGTTTTTAGCAAGAGGAGTACTGTTTGGTGCCACAAGATCAAGGTCAAGCCCCAAAATAAAACCGCGTACCAGCATCATTTTTCCAGCTATATATTGTGTTGGAAGGCAATGCAAGGCTTTATTTCCCGGACTTAAATCAAAATAAGCTCCCGTAGCTAAGGCAGATTGAACCATGGCTGATTTTTGAACTTGTATTAATTTGGGAGTACCTGTTGTTCCAGAAGTACTGACTTCTAAATAGGGTTTCGCATCAAACCAATCTAAAATAAAAGAGCCAATAGCTTGTTCATAGGGATCCCCTTCTTTAATAAAGCTGTAGGCTACTCGACATAAATCGTCTCGATCCAGATGAAATCCATTTAATTTAAAAAGAGGATGTACTTTTTGATAGGCTGCGATCATAGCTTAAGATGGTTTAGGTTCTTTACCAAAGTTAGTCATTTAAAATTTTCCCTGTTAATTTTTCTTTCCAATTGGTCCATTGGTATTTTTTACCAAAAACAAATAATAGTATAGGATAGATAATCAGAATAGGTAAAATCACATCAAAGCCAGCAGAAGGATCTGAGATATCTTTAAAAATGGAATTGGTTTTAAAAGCTGACCAGTCAGAGGTTACTAATAACGCGCCGATGAGGTTGTTGGCCGCATGAAATCCCAAAGCCAGTTCCATACCTTCATCCATTATGGTGATGAACCCCAAGAATAATCCGGTACCAATGTAGTATACCATGATAATCGGCCCCATTTGCGTTACTTCTGGATTAAACCAATGCATGCCACCAAATATTAGAGAGGTGAGCAGCAGCGGAAACCACTTATTTTTTGATAAAGTAGCAAAGCCTTGCATTAAATAACCTCTAAAAATATACTCTTCGGTGCTGGTTTGAATAGGAATTAGTAGCGCGCCAATAATTACCAAAAAGGCAAACGGTAGAGGATTAAAATTCCATTTAAAATCTTCTGGATATAAAAAATAAGAGATAACTGTGGTGATAATGGTAATCGAAGCCCAAACTGTAAATGAAAAGGCAACACGTTTCCAATCTACTTTTTTGCGCGAAGTGGTAACGGATAAAAACGATTGATTGTGATAAAAACGAACCAATAAGTAAAGCGCTGCTAGCACAAGGGCGAAAGGAATTAAAAGAAAAAATAACGTTGTATTCGAATCGAAATAATGCATCATTCCTTTTTCAGAAGTTGGAAAAGGAAGGTTGTTTGACTGCGAGTCAATAAAAAGCGCACCTACAAATAACAGTTGTCCAATAAACGATACAATTATCAATATCAGCGATCCCAGCATGTAGCCCCAAAATGAATTTTTATTTTGTATTCCTTGTTCGATGTACATACAATTAAGTTTAATTATTTCTTAAATAAGTTTAACAAATGCTACTTTTGTTACAATAAATAATCAGAATTTTTCTAATAGTTATCTAAAAAAATTATTTCTCATGATAAAAGTTTTTCATAATGCCCGTTGCGGTAAGTCTAGAACATGTTTGGCTGCATTGACTGCTAACAATATCGATTTTGAAGTGGTTAATTATTTACAAGAAGCGCCAACTTTTCAAGAATTAGAAGCACTCCTTTTAAAGCTAAACTACAAACCGATTGATTTGATTCGACAAAAAGAGCAAATTTGGATAGAGAATTACAAAGGAACTGAAATGACTGATGAAGCGATTATTCAAGCAATGGTGCAGTATCCTATTTTAATTGAACGTCCGATTGTAATTGACGGTAACAAAGCTATTGTGGGTCGAGATGAAAAATTGCTTCAAGATTTTTTAACAATTTAAGTACGTATTTTTTTATTAACATTTTTTTGTGATTCTCCTTATTAAACCATTAATCGGTTTAGTCATCTAAAAAAGCGTAACCAAAGTTTTAAAAAATGAAAAAAATCAAATCCGTTTTAATTCTTGTTCTTGTTTTTACATCGCTCTTCACTTTTGCACAACCGGGCGCTGCAGGATCAAAAATTAAAATATCAGGTAAGGTTGTCGAAAAAGTAAGCAAGCAGCCATTAGAGTACGCAACTATTACCTTTATGCTACCCAATGATTTAAAGCCAGTAGCTGGCGGAATCACCAATGCAACAGGTCAGTTTGACATTGAGGTTAAACCAGGAGTGTATGATATAAAAATTGAATTTATATCCTTTAAATCCAATGACATCAAACAGAAAGCTTTGCAAAAAAGTACTAATCTTGGAGTTATTAGCCTTGATGAAGATGCCAATCAGTTGAATGAAGTAGTAGTTAGAGCTGAAAAAACAACAGTAGATATCAAGCTAGATAAAAAAGTATACAGTGTAGGAAATGACCTTATGGTAAAAGGAGGTACTGTGAGTGATGTACTTGATAATATCCCATCAGTATCTGTAGATGTAGAAGGAAATGTAAGTTTGCGCGGAAACGAAAATGTACGTGTTTTAATTGACGGACGACCATCAAATGCGATCAATATCGCTGAGGCGCTACGTTTAATTCCTGCTGATGCAATCGAAAAAGTTGAGGTAATTACTAACCCATCTGCACGTTATGATGCTGAAGGTGGAGGAGGATTATTAAACATTATTTTGAAAAAAGGAAAAAATCAAGGATTGAACGGAACTGTAATTGCTTCTGTAGGTGATCCTGCTAATTATGGTTTAAGTGGTACTTTAAATTATAAGTCTAAAAACTTTAACCTTTTTACTACACAAGGATACAACGATCGTAACAATCCAGGAAATGCGTTTACCAATACAGATTACTTAAACGATGCTAATCAAATCACAGGTTCTGTTAATGAATCTCGTACTAATGAAAGGTTAAGTAAAGGGTACAATGGAAATTTTGGTGTAGAATGGTTTTTGAACGAAAGTACTTCTTGGACAAATTCATTTAATTACAGAAAAAGTAACGGAGACAATACAGATAATGTTTTCCAAGATTATTTTAAAGCAGATGGTTCTTTTGACTACCGTAGAAATCGTATAAATTTAGAGGGAAGTGGTAATGAGAGTGTAGAATTTAATACCAATTACATCAAAAAATTTAAAAAGGACGGTCATAAGTTAACCATTGATGGTTCTTTCTCTACCAGTAATGAATTGAACGATGCTTTTATAACTGATACTGATACACGAACAAACGAAGTAACATTCGATACTACTTTAAATGATCAGAAACAAAGTAGAAACTTAATTCAAACAGATTACGTATTGCCTGTTGGTGAATCAAGTCAATTTGAGGCAGGATATCGTGGAGATTTTTTAGAAACCATTACCGATTTTAATGTACAAAATAGCGGCGTAGTAAAACCAGAATTTACTAACATATTGCAATACAAAGAAAAAGTAAATGCTTTGTATACGCAGTACGGAACGAAATTCAATAAGTTTTCAGTATTACTAGGATTACGTTTTGAAGATTCAAACATCGACGTAAACCAATTAGGAACAAATGATTTTAATACCAAAAAGTACAATAACTTTTTCCCAAGTGCTTTTTTAACCTACGAGCTATCAGATAAAAGTAGTGCATCTGTGAGCTACAGCCGACGTGTACAAAGGCCAAGAGGTCGACTTCTGAATCCATTTAACAATTTATCAAGTAACATTAACATCTTTGTAGGAAATCCAGATTTAAATCCTGCGTTTACGGATGCACTTGATTTTGGATACATCAAACGTTGGGAAAAATTGACTTTTAATACCTCATTGTATTTAAACAAAACAACTGATTCTTTTCAATTTGCACGAAGAGACTCAGGTGATATTGTAAATGGAATTCCTGTTATTATTAGTACTCCTTTTAACTTGGGTATTGAATATCGCGCTGGGTTTGAGTTTACGCTGAATTATTCCCCTTATAAATGGTGGAAATTGAATGGAAACTTTAACTTTTTCAGAAACGAAACGCAAGGATCATCTACATATACTGATTTTAACGGTGATGAAGTGGTGCAAGATTTTAATAACATAGCAACTTCATGGTTTACCAGAATTACATCAAAAATTACTTTACCTTATAAAATTGACTGGCAGACTAACGCTACTTACAACGGGCCTCAAGACAATGCCCAAGGCAGAAGTTTAGGTGTTTTTGCAGCTAACTTAGCATTTAGTAAAGATATTTTGAAAGATAAAGGGACGCTGTCATTTAACGTTAGTGACGTGTTTAATTCTAGAAAAAGATTAATGGAAACATTTATTCCAGGACGTTTAACTTCATACAGCGAAATGCAGTGGAGAGTACGTCAAATAAACTTATCATTCACGTACCGTTTTAACAAACCGAAAAACGAACGCGAGAAGCCAGAACGTAAAATGCAAGGTGATGGCGAAGGCGATTACCAAGGATAAAATAAAAAGGACTCATGAAAATGGGTCCTTTTTTTTATTCTTTTAAATCAGATTGAAACCAAAAAAAAAGGACAACCAATTGGATGTCCTTTTTTATAGTAACAAAAAGCTTATGCTGATTGTTCTTGCTTCTTTTTTGCTCTTTTCTCTTTGAAAGCTTCCCAACTAGCTCCGCCAACCCAATAGGATACGAAACCAACTAGAAAAAACATTAACCAAAAACCTATAGTTAGTATGGTCAAGAAAAGTAAAAAGCCTAAATACTGTGAAAATTCAAACATGTTTTCCGGAATTTTGAATGTTGCTACAAATGTAAGTTTAATTCTTTGTGATAACAATAATTTTTGATAAAAACTGATGACAATTTTTAAGCTTCCAATAAATAGCGTAACTTACTTTCTTGGAAAATTAAAACAACTTGTATTTGTTTTTAAAATACTGAATTGATGAGGTTTATTGCTTTTTTAGATTCCCTAACGCAACTAAAAAATAATTGAAATGAAGTACCGAATTGAAATAGATACTATGGGCGAGGTAAAAGTACCTCATAATAAATATTGGGGTGCCCAAACGGAACGCTCGAAGAACAACTTTAAAATTGGACCGACTGCCTCAATGCCCATTGAAATTATTGAGGGATTTGCCTATTTGAAAAAGGCGGCGGCGTATGCCAATTTCGACTTGGGTGTTTTATCAGAAGTTAAAAAAGAGGCTATCAGTGTCGTTTGCGATGAAATTTTAGCAGGTAGTTTAGCTGACCAATTTCCTCTCGTGATTTGGCAAACAGGCTCTGGAACGCAAAGTAATATGAATGTCAACGAAGTAATAGCCAATCGAGCGCAAGTATTGGCGGGGTTACAAATTGGTATAGATGAACCATTTGTTAAAGCGAATGATGATGTGAATAAATCGCAATCGTCAAATGATACTTTTCCCACGGCAATGCACATAGCAGCTTATAAAATGGTGGTTGAGAAAACAATTCCTGCGGTGCAGCAACTTCGAGATACTTTGCACAATAAAGCCATTGCGTTTCGGGATATTGTCAAAATAGGTCGCACACACTTAATGGATGCAACACCGCTTACTTTAGGACAAGAACTTTCAGGTTATGTAGCACAATTAAATTTTGGAATTCGAGCCTTAGAAAATACATTGGATCATCTCTCTCAAATAGCTTTAGGAGGTACCGCTGTAGGAACAGGTTTGAATGCGCCTGATGGTTACGATATAAAGGTTGCTAATTATATCGCACAATTTACCTGTCATCCCTTTGTTACAGCGACAAATAAGTTCGAAGCTTTGGCTGCACACGATGCGCTGGTAGAAACCCATGGCGCACTAAAACAATTGGCGGTTTCTCTAAATAAAATTGCAAACGATATCAGAATGTTAGCATCAGGACCGCGATCTGGTATTGGAGAATTATTTATTCCAGAGAATGAGCCCGGTTCCTCAATTATGCCAGGAAAAGTGAATCCTACGCAATGCGAAGCTTTAACAATGGTGTGCGCTCAGGTTTTAGGTAATGATGTGGCTATAGCAATAGGAGGCATGCAGGGTCATTACGAGTTGAATGTTTTTAAACCCATGATTGCTGCTAATTTTTTACAGTCAGCGCGATTGTTAGCCGATGCTTGTGTGTCATTTGATGTGCATTGCGCGCAAGGAATAGAACCTAACTACCAAAGGATTGCTGAGTTGGTTAACAATTCGTTGATGTTGGTAACTGCTTTGAATACTAAAATTGGGTATTATAAATCGGCAGAAATAGCACAGTTGGCTCATAAAAATGGAACTACTCTTAAGGAAGAAGCTGTTCGATTGGGATATGTCACCGCGGAAGAATTTGACCAATGGGTTCGACCAGAAGAAATGGTGGGTAAATTAAAATAGTCTGCTTGATAAGATTTTGTTTGGTAAAAGAATAAAAAAATCTTGTACGCTACAGTACAAGATTTTCTTTTTTTGAAGTAACGATAGATTCCGCCACTGTTTTCATGAGGTGCATACTTTTTATTTTGGCATCAAAATCATAAATGGGACTCGTAATCATGAGCTCATCTATTTGTGTATATTTTACAAATTGTTGCAGCTCTCGAGCAATTTTCTCAGTACTTCCTATAAAAGAGCAGGCTGTCATTTGATCTACATGAAATTTTTCTACTTCGCTCATTAGATCATTGATATCTTCAACGGGCGGTTGCAAGGGTTTGCGGTCATTCCGAATTAAGTTCAAAAACATTTGCGTTAAACTTGTGGCAAGTTTCGCAGCTTCTTCGTCTGTATCTGCAGCTACGGCATTAACACAAGCTATTATTTTGGGTTTTTGCAAATATGCTGAAGGTTCAAAATTATCTCGGTAATACTGAAAAGCTTGATGCATTAGTTTTGGAGCAAAATGTCCTGCAAATGCGTACGGAAGTCCTTTAGATGCTGCCAATGCGGCGCTGTCTAAACTAGAACCTAAAATCCAAATGGGTACAGAAACTCCTTCTGCAGGAAACGCTCGCACTTTTGCGGAAGCATTATTGACGTTAAAAAAGTCTTGCAAAGCCGTCACGTTTTCTGGGAAACGTTGCGATTGTTCTACAAAATCTTTACGGATGGCTTGAGCTGTTAAACCATCGGTACCAGGTGCTCTCCCTAATCCTAAATCAATACGATTGGGGTACAAAGTGGCTAATGTTCCAAATTGTTCAGCAACAATTAGCGGCGCGTGGTTGGGTAACATGATTCCGCCAGAGCCTACGCGAATGTTTTGCGTTTGCGAAGCTATATGACCTATTAAAACTACGGTTGCTGAACTGGCTACGTGTGCCATATTGTGGTGTTCGGCTAGCCAAAAGCGCTTGTATCCTAGCTTATCGGCTGTTTGAGCAAGTAGTTTAGTTCTTTCTAAAGTTGTAGTAGCGTTGCTATCCTCGGCGATAATTGCCAATTCTAAAATCGAAATAGGAAGGGATGCTGACATTGTATTTTTTTTACAAAATTAAGCAATACTTCCCTTTGCAAGTCTTTCAGGATTGTTAATTGAATGGTAATTGTCACAATACCGATATGAAAAAAAATAACCTGTAACCAAAGGCTACAGGCTAATAAGTATGAATTTTAGCATCGATTTTATCTCGAAGCGTATTAATGTTGATTTACTAAAATACGCAACAATTTGCTTATTGACCGTCTACATAATCTTGCAAGTAGCTAAATCTCTCCGTTAATTTACCGTTTTTAGTAATTTGTGCACGTTGTAAAATACCGTCTTTATCTCCATCAAAAAAAGCAGGAATCACATGTTCTAGGAACATTTGCCCAAATCCTTCGCTAGCATCTTTAGGTAACTCACAAGGCAAATTATCAACTGCCATGACCACTATCGCACCCGGATGAAAAACATCAACCTCTTTGTTTTCTAAAGGCAAGTAACCGTACAAAGGTTCTGCTATTGTTGAGGCACGTAAAGTACAAGCAATTGGACCGTTGACATCGCAAGAAACATCCGCTACAATTTTGAGCTTACAATCTTTTGAATTCAACATTTCTTGTGTCAAAATCATTGGAGCTTCATTGGCATGAAAATGTCCTGAAATATAAACATCAGAAACAGTGGTAAATAGTTCAAAATTAGTTTCGTATTCCGTTGGGTTTTGGTAAAAATCATAATGATCCAAAACTTGACCGTCTTTTCGTTTGTTGTAATCTAAAACATCAATTTGAGTGTAAACGGCTTGAGTGTAATTTTTAGTTAAATAATTTTCTACGGTTACCGATTTGATTTTCATGGCATCGAGTATTTCTTTAGCGCCACTGCCTACTTTTCCGCTACCGGTAATGACAAATTTAATAGGAGGTAAAATCACACGCTTTAATTGTGCAATCAGCGCTTCTTTTCCTGAAAGGGTTTCTGCTTTTGGTAATTTAAACAATTCAAATTTGATTCCAAACGCACGAATTCCGTTGTACGCACCAACCATTCCAGCATAGCGTCCAAAACCAATCAGTCGTTGGTTTTTAGCATTTACAATGGTTTCGTGGTCAAACAATGAAATGTTTTCTTTCAGTATGGTTTGTAGCAAATTTCTATTGTAAGGCTGTTTTTTTATTGTATGCGAAAAAAAGAAATACGATTTATTAGGAATTAGTGCTTCAAAAGGAACTTCTTTTACTCCCAACAAAACATCGCATGTACTGAGATCAGTACCAACTTCAATTCCGACTTGAGTATAAGCTTCGTCCGTAAAAATGCGACAATCTGAACTTTCAACAAGAATTTCTATACTAGGATATTGATTTTTTAATTGTACTAATGCCTCTGGAGAAAAAACCACTCTACGATCTGCTGGTTTTTTTCTTTCTTTTATGATTCCAAACTTCATTTTATAAGTTTTTTCTAAATTATAATATAACTTTAATAGTGCTATTTGTTACAAATATAACAAATACCATTTCTCTTTTAATTTTTTTTCGAAAAATTCGATAGTTTTTATTCAAGTATGCACTGACGTACAATTTAGTAGCATTCAAAAAGCCTTTTACTACTGATAAAATACTGTTAAGGTTTAAAAAAAAGAAGGAGCAAAAACAGACTGATTCTATATATTTGTCTTTCTAGTTATACCACAATGAATTTTATTAAAAACGCAAATATACTACATATATCACTCCTTTTTTTGATTTTTGGATCTTGTGCCAAAGAGAAAGTAAAGGTAGAATTACGAGACGATCAATTGCCAAAAAACAGGTTGCCAATTATGAAGCCTTTAGCAACAGTTGAGCCAAAACTGACGGCATCATATATTAACGTGAAGCAGGCTGAAATCGATTCTTTTTACCAAAAAAACTGGCCCAACCAAACTGCAAATGGAAGTTTTTTGGTAGCCAAAAATGGTCAAATCATTTATGAAAAATACGAAGGTTTCTCCAATTTTAGAGATGAAACAGTCATTACAGCAAATACTCCTTTGCATATTGCATCAGTAAGCAAGGTGTTAACGGCCACTGCAGTTTTAAAATTGGTTAACGCCAAAAGGTTGAGTTTAGATCAAAAAGTAAATACCATTTTAAAGTCTTTTCCTTATCCAGAAGTAACTGTGCGTACCTTGTTGAATCACCGAAGCGGATTGCGTAACTATGCTTATTTTACCGATCGTGATAAATCGGTTTGGGATAGACGTAATACTTTGACTAATACAGATATTTTGACCATTATGGCAACTAAGGATATTGGTCTAGAGTTTGCAACTGATACTCGTTTTGCGTACTGTAATACCAATTATGCAATGTTAGCGCTAATCATAGAAAATATTACAAAATTGTCTTATGAAGAGGCTATGAAAAAGATTGTTTTTGAGCCCCTAGGCTTGAAAAACACTTATGTTTTTGATTACGAACGCGATAAAGACTCTGCTGTCACTTCGTATAAAGGCAATAAAGTAGAAATAGGCAAAGATTATCTTGATGCAGTGTACGGAGACAAAAATATTTACTCCACGCCACGAGATTTATTGAAATTTGATCGTGCTAGGAGCAGTGCTCAGTTTTTGTCGAAAGACCTAAATAAACAAGTGTACCAGCCGTATAGCAACGAACGTAAGGGAACTAAAAATTACGGACTTGGTATCCGAATGATTAACTGGGAGACTGGGCAAAATTTTTATTTTCATAATGGTTGGTGGCACGGGAACACTTCGTCTTACATTACTTTGACTAAGGAAGGCGTGACTATAATCGCACTTTCAAATAAGTTTACACGTAAAACGTATGATGTTAGAAAACTGGCGACTTTATTCGGAGATTATCCTTTTAAATTTCAGGACGAATAAATAAAAAGGCACTATTTTTGAAATAGTACATTATAAAAAAGTGTACATTTGCACTCTCAAAAAAAATGAGAAAATTGGGGTCGACTGGTTTTGACAGCAAGTCGAATTGATAAGTAAGCACGTCGAGCATTGAGACCTTGCTCGTAAATATAAGATCTTACACTTTTACACGGCGAAAATAACTACGCTTTAGCTGCATAATCCGAATTATAGTACGATTACGCCACGTCTCTACAAGGTAGGGAAGCTGGATTCTCCTTGAAAGCCTTGGTTTGTGGCGTTCAGTACAGGGGAACCGTAAAAATAAACCTAGATTTCCATGAGCTTCGGGTGGATTTCGACATTAAGAAGATAAGTAGGGTGTGGTTGTTTCTGGCCGAGCACACTATCGAAAATTCAATCAGGAAATAAGCGCGTAGAAAGCTTTTTAGTTGCTTGTTTGGACCCGGGTTCGATTCCCGGCGACTCCACTTTAAAAACCTGTTAATATCTTGATTTATAGATATTTACAGGTTTTTTATTTTATCTTTTCCCAACATCTTCCCGACAATTTTAGAATTTTTCAATTATTGAGTACAATCCTTTTTTAGCAATTCTAGCCTCTAAATTCCACTCTTGATACATTGGCAGCATTTCACAAAAAACATTGCTGTACGGCTTTGCAAATCCTTCCTTGATCATAATTTCGTTTAAGACTCTACCATCATTTAAAATTAAATAACCTAAACTTCTTCCGTATTTGTCTTTTAGATTATTAGTTTCTTGTACTAATGTACATTTTTCGCCAATCGAAACGATATCTTTCAAAAATTCGAAAGACATAAATCCAAGTTTAATTAAAAAAGCAGCAGGAACATGAAGTTCTTTTTCATCTTTTTTAATTTTATTGCAGTAGTTCATTTCAGGTGCATCGATACCATATAATCGTACTTCAAACTCCTTTTTACTAAAATAATCTTCTACAATTAGTCCATCCCCATCTACAAATTTTTTCACTTTCAGAATAATATTTCTTGTCATGGTTTTTTTAGCGTTACAAAGCGTTAAAATGCTTTATTTAAGTTAATGATTATCAATGTATTATATATTAATTTAGTAAATATAAACATTTAAAATACATATTCAAATGGCAAAACAAAAAGGACACATTAAGTATGTCGGAACATTAGGAGAAGTACGTCACTTCAAAATTAAAGGAAACGAAGGTTTCTTTGCAGGTCTAAAAGGAGGACCTACTGGGGAACAAGTAAAAACTGCACCAGGTTTCGTCCGTACTCGTGAAAATATGAGTGAATTTGCAGCTTGCGCAAATGCGGGTAAATCATTAAGAGTTGGTTTATCTTCATTAATGAAACAAATGTCGGATAGTCAACTTACAGGAAGACTAACCGCAATCATGAAAAAAATAAATATTGAAGATGGTTCTGAAGCCAGAGGGCAAAGAGCTGTTTTGGTATCGCAGCAACCTCAATATTTGAAAGGATTAGACTTTAATCGTAATATTTCATTAAACGGTATTTTTAAAGCTCCTTTTACACTTTCGGCTACACAAGATAGAAATGAAAGTACTTTGAGTGTTCCTGAATTCAATCCTCTTAGTTTTTTAACTGTTCCTTCTGGAGCTAGTCATTTTAGAATTATTAATGCTTTGTCTGTCGTTTCAGATACTGTTTTTAATCCAATCTCTGGAGCGTATGAGCCAGCGGAACCAACATTAAATGAACTGTCAAACATTGCCTATTCTGATTATACACCTGTAAACGCTATAACTTCACTAATTGAAGTAACAGCAACGTTACCAAATGCACCGGTAATTACAAATAATGTAGCAGTAATTGGAAGTATAGGAATAGAATTTTATCAAATGGTAGGATCAAATTATTATTTGTTCAATGCTGGTAACGCATTAAAAATCCACGATACTTTCTAAAACAAAACCATCAGTTCTGCAACACTGCAAAGTTTGCAAAATATGCCCTTTCAGCGAGAGGGCATTTTTTATTTGCATTCATTTGTCCATAATGTGGACTTACATGTGAAATATGGTGCAAATAACTACCAAATAAAGAGCAAGAAAACCCGAATACTATCTATTATAAAAACCATGTAAAATAGTGCTCCTTAATTCATTAATCAAAGTCAAATTCTTTTGAAAATGCTGCGCTTGTTGTTCCAATATTTTCAAAGCTTTAATTCGTTTTTGATGCTGCTGAAAATTTAAAGTCGTTTCATAAACTTTGATATTAAAACTTTTCTTAAATTCTGTCAAACGTAAAAAAGGAATAACCGAACCACAAAGAGACTGATGCCAAAATTTAGCTTTCCAAAGGCTGTATGCTAGCCAATAAACCGTTTCGGCATCTTCTTCGCTTTGAAGAATAATTACAAAACTATTTGTAAAAGGCTCTTTCTGTGGCTTTCCGCTATTTAATCCTTTGCTTAGAATGTAAATTTGATTTCCAGCATGAACAATATCCTTTCTGTGGGTTTTAACGATAAATTTTAGCATAGTATCGGATTTAAAGTGATGCTGTCGCTACGCTCCGCACCATATCATTTTTAAAAGAAAAAAAAAGAAAAAAAAGAAAGTCATCTTGTAAGTGGAGGTTTCAAAAGGAGTCAAGTTTTTTTGAAAAAATACTACCCAAGGCATCAACGGATGGAATGGTAGCAAAACGAAAGTGAGTATGTTGCGATACGATAAGGGTGGAGATTTTTTCAAAAACCCGTAGGGCTTGAACTTTACTTTTTGAAACCGAAACTTTACTTTACTTTCTTTTTATTATTTTTTTATAGGATATTTTTCTGTTGAGGAGTATCTAAGAAATACGTTCTACCGAAGGAGGCAATCAAACACCCCCAAGCACCGCAAGAAGCAAAAAAAAGTGGTCTCGCCTTTTTTTTGGCGAGAAGGAACTTTTTTTGCGGATGAGGAGCGCAGTGGCGGGGTTGCGGCAATCGAACAGCTACCATAGATGCGGGAATTGAGCGAAGGAACGTAGCGAAATGTAGCAGGTATGAGCGTGAACGGCGGGGAAATAATTAATACTCCCGCCTTTTTTTGGCGGGGAACCTTGATTTAGGGCAAAGTGCTAACGGAGCCAACCCCGATAGCTGTGCGAAGGAGCAACCGCTGAAAAAACTGAGGGCGGCAGACATAATATGGCTGGAATGTAGTGAAACGTAGCCTGCGGAGTGTAGCGAAATGAAGCGGTATTATGGATGCATAAGCCCGACCGAACGCAGGAAGAGACCGTGTGAAGATGAGGAACGAAACAGTGCTAAAAAATAGCTGCTGTTTTTTAAGCTGCTATTTTTGTAGTGCTGTAAAGTGACTGTGAAATGGAGGGAAACCTTACTGTTGAATAGAATAATGAATTGCCTATTTACCGAAAATGGACTTACAAAAATTTAAGGTTGACCGACTGAAACAGCCGAACGGAACAAAGGGAACGACCGTAGAGAGACCGCTTGATTGCTTTACGTTCTAGTGAAGATATTTAATAAATTTTTAAAATAATTAAACTGTCCATTCTACTGGAACTCTATATGTTTTACCGTTAACTTCCAAAATATTATCTAATATTGATTTATTCCATCTTTGCTTATATCGATCCATTGATATGCAAGGGAAACCTAAACTTGCAATTGAATTAGTATATTTTGCGGGCGGAAATAAAACCATTAATTCAATTTCTTTGTAAAAGTTTTTAATTAATTTTAATGGAGGTAAAAAATCACTATCCCCTGAAACTAAAATAATTTTATTACAATCAGAATTGTGACTATCTTCAACCATTTTTATGGCAAGACTAACATCGGTTTGTTTTTCTTCCCAATGCATAAATTCTTTTGCACAACCATCGTCAGCACGACATTTCATCGTTTTATCTTGATATTTACCGTAATGAAGCTTTAACTTATCACCATTTATTGCTTTGTTACAATTCATCAAATTATTTTGACGGGCTGTTTTACCCATATTTTTAGGTCTGGCAGTAAAATAATGGACGGTACCAATTATTTCATCTTCTTTGAGGTACTGCTCAAATAATTTCACCAAATCAATCCAATAAAATTTTCTCCAGTCTCTTTTCATTTTGGCCATATCCTTAAGGCCATAATAAAAATTGAATCCATCAACGTAAATATTTACTTTCTTCATCAATATTAATTTTTTAAAATAAAAAAAGCCTCTATTAAGAGGCTTGGCTAGAGTGATAGAACACTGTAGGTTGCGTTACCAATACATTGAATGGTGGTACAAAAGTAACATATTTAATTAATATTCCTATATATTTTAAAGAAACATGATAATATGAGTGTCAATAAATAAAATTAAAAGTAAAACAGTACAATATGCAGCTCATTGATAATACGCTCACAGTGGATAATAAAATTATTCTTCAATAGCAATTTTACCTGCAGTATTTTAACCTAGTTTCGTTAAATTAAGCGTTGGAAGAATTAATGTAGGAACACCAAAAATAGCTGTTAATGATACTTTGTATGCTCTGATATATGAGAAAACAATTGCAGATGAATTAGCTGTAAACAAACCGTCTTGCAATGCTACTAAACTTATTGCGCTATTATAGCTAAATATTGATTTAGAAACTATAAGGTATGTTTGATTTTTCCTTCGCTTTGATTACTTGTGTTATTGGAACGAGATTTATGGTAAAAAAGTTTTTTAATTTTGGTTGTATTTATGCAGATGATAGAGGTAGTATTAATAAAATAAAAAAGCTCAGTTGTTAAACTGAGCTGAATGTTTTTTTATAGTGCACCAAATAAGCCATTGTTAAGAGAGGCACTTTATAATGCAAAGATATAAACTTTTTACTAATGCAACACGTTTTAATCTAAATATTTTATTCTATCATTAATGACTTGTAACAAAACAGGATCTTGTTTTCTTTTATCAAAGAATAGTTTTATATCCTGTTGAAAATCAATATATCTATTTGATGAAATTGTTTCAATAAAAAAGCCAATTACTTTAATAGAGGTATCTAATGAATTTCTATCTCCTTTATTGTAATTTATTTGAGGAATTGAACTTACACTTTGTGGTAAAGAATAATCAAACAGAACCCCGCTATGAGCACAAATATTCCTTATTAGTCTTACGGTATTCAAAAGTTTAAAAAACTTGTTTAAATCTTTTATACCGTATTTTTCGGAAATTATCTGCTTTACTGATTGGTCTTGTATATTACTAAAAATAGTTATGATTGCGCCAAAAGTTAGGTATTCAAAAACTTTCCAACAAGGGGCAAAATCATCCTCTGGATTATTGATGTGATGATTTTTTACTGTTAGGTTATCTTGCTTAAATTTATCTGTATAAATATTGTTTTTGAATGTTATGACACTTTCAGCATCCATTATTGAATCATCAACATACCATCTTGAATTATCTTTATATTTCATTGATACGTAATAAATAAGCTTTGTTCTAAAGTTTATTTCAATGCGGTTAATGTATTTTAAAAGAAGGTATTTTAAATCAATGTCAAGGTAATAAAGGTTTATAATATCTGATATTTTTATATCCTTTGAAAACTTATTTGCTTTTGCGTCAAAATAATAATAGCAATAAAAACCTAATCTGTAATATCCTATATCAAGAAGCATTTCTTTGAGTTTTGCTTCTTCATAACAAGATAGATCTAATTCACGCTCTTTGAATTTCGCTATTTGGTTAGTAATACTGTGAACTACATTTCCCATATTTTTAATTTTGTAAATTATTCATTTAAAAATCTACTTCCAATAAATGGCCATTTACTTTAAGCCAATTTTTTGCTTTTTGATAATTAGGAACTTGAATTGATAAAATATTCCAAAAAGTAGGTGTATGATTTTCTTCTAGAAGATGTACTAATTCGTGAGCTACTAGATATTCTAAAACGTACATCGGTGCTTTTATTATTCGCCAATTGAAAATGATATTGTTGTTTGGTGTGCAAGAACCCCAACGGTATTTCATTTGTGATGTTTTAAATTCATTGAACTTAACACCTAAATTTGTTGCATACATTTTAGCTAATGGTTCAATTTTACTTAATGCTTGTTTCATATACCAAGCTTTAAATAATTTGTTAGCTGCTTCTTGATTTTCTCTTGAAATTCTGAAACGTTGATTAAATTCAATTCCTTCAATTGATTCATCAACTACTAATAATTGATAGTTTCTACCTAAATACAGTAGCGTTTCCCCTGAAATAAACTCTTTTGGTTTTGTATCAACTGGGTATTTTTGAGTATGATTAATTTTTTCTTTTAACCATTGTCTTTTTGATTGAACTATTTCTTCAATCTTTTCTAATGATAAATTTAGCGGAGCACGGACAATAATTTTCCTATCACGTTCAACTGTAATGTTGAGTGTTTTTCTTTTACTAAATTTTATTTCGTACTCTAACTGCATATTATTCTGCTATCATTTTAAAATGATTGGTTTTTGAAAGCTCCATAATCCTTGATATTAACTCTTTGTATTTGAGCTTAATATTTGGCAGTTTGTTGAACTCCACAGATAATAACATTTTTTGTATTTCGGCTTTTAGTTTTAATTGTGCAGGTGTGCTATCCCAAAACCCTGTCAGTTTTATTTCTGTAACTACAAGATAAAAGATGTGTTGTGTTAGATTTACATTCTGTGCAATTTCGTCTTCGCTTAATGCTCTGTTATCGAATAATTCAGCCTTGAAAATACGGAATAAAGGCATTTGTTTTTTACGGTCTAAACCATAGGTTTCCTCTTTTTCTCTATTCTTTATTTTCTCACGAAGTTTTTCTAATTCTTCATAGATTGCTTTCCAATTACCTTTAAAGTTTTCCAAAATCTTTTCTAATGCTTCGGAGAACGATGCAAATAATTCAGGGTCTTCATCTAAATTAATATCGATGTAATGGCGGATTGCGTGTTCTACTTCGGCAGCTTTTGTTTTGGTTCTCGTTTTAGTGTTTACATTTTTTTGAAAATCATCTGCCATAATTGAAATTGGTGCAATAGTTTGTTCAATTCCTTTTGATTTCAAAAACTCGTCTGCTATTCCTCTTAACTTTGGAGGAATACCTTTCATACTGAAACGATTATCTCTAAAATGCTTGTTTGCTAAAGCATTAATTTCTGTAAATGATTTCCAATCTGTAAAAAAGTCTAATGCTTCTTTTCGTGGCAAAACATTATTAAAGCAAGTCGTTAAAGTATTATAACGCTTAATATATTCAAAACGAATATCTTCATCGTAAAACACATCAAAGAAAGCATCTATATCTGTTAAATCATCTAAACCTTGATTTATAAGATAATCCCAAATGTCGCCGTGTGCTTTTATAAGCTCATTTAATTCGGTTTCATCATCTGAAATACATTCGATAAATTCCTGTAATTCTTTTTCAGCATAGGTATTTAATGCTCTTTTTAAATGATGTCCAACACCAACATAATCAACAATAAAACCTTTGTCTTTTCCTTCTGGTCCAATTCTGTTTACCCTTGCAATTGTCTGTAATAAATTATGAGCAACAATCACTCTATCCAAGTACATTACTTGTTCTATGGGGGCATCAAAACCAGTAAGTAACATATTGTTTACGATAATAATACCTACATTACCGTTTACTGATTTATCTTCTTCATCTGTTTTTCCGAATGGCAGTTTGAAACGTTTGATGCTTTTTTTATGGTATTCTCCATTTGTAAAAGCTTTTATATGAAGTTTATCGTTATGGTCTCCGGAAATAACTACTGCCGTTTCCAATTGTTTTAACACCTCAATATTTACTAACATCGGATTTGATATTTCCAATTCGGCTATTTTTGTTTTTAAAGCATCATCTAATGCTACTTTATATCGTACACAGGCCTCACGAGAATTACCAACAATTTGTGCTTTAAAACCTCCTGAAAAGATATGTTCCACATAATGATTGATCATGTGGGTAGCCTTATCTTTAATAGTTTCAATAGCATCTAAATAGGCATCACGAGAACCAAATCCTAAAATTTGCAATCGCTCTTTTAATGTATATTCACTGAAAACATCTTCAAACTTTTTATCCATTCCTGATTTGTTAGGAATTTCGGCATTGTGGGTTAATCCTTCATAAACAATTTCTAATGTTACACCATCATCAATAGCTTGACGCATTGTGTATTTATCGATGTAATCTTTGTATTTCTTTTCTGTTTTTCCTGTTGGTGTACCTGTGAAGCCTATTGATGTTGCATTAGGTAGCGCTTTGTCTAAATTTGCAGCTAATAATGAATATTGAGAACGGTGCGCCTCATCTGTCATTACTAAAATATTAGCGCTTGGATTCAATTCTGGAAAAATTTGTAAACCGCTTAAATCTCCGTTTTCTTGAAACTTATGTATCATTGCCATCACCAAGTCGGAATTATCAGTTGCTAATAATTCTTTTAAACTTTGTCCGTTTGGTTGGGCTTTTGGATTAATGAAATTTGCTGTTTTGATAGTAAAACCAATACTTCCGCCTGTTTCTGATAATTGTTCTTCTAATTGGGTTCTATCAGTTACAAAAACAATTTTCCAAGAAAGTAGTTCAGGTTTTAAACGCATTTCGCGCACCATAAACATCATCGTTAATGATTTCCCTGAACCTTGTGTATGCCAAATAATACCGCCGCGCTCTAAAGGATTTTTTCCTTCAATTAAACGCTTGTTAGCTATTTTTACTGATCTGAATTGCTGATAGCGACCAACGACTTTTATTTTCCTTCCCTTATCGTCTATTTGAAAAACTGTGAATACTTGAATGATGTCTAATAGGTTCCTTAAATCAAGCATACCAGCAACTAATCGTTGTTGGTCGTTTGGTGAAGATTTTCCGTGAACTAGATCATTTAATGATTTAGGATATGGATCTGTCCAGCGATAGAAATGTTTCTCGATGTTAGTTGTAATAGTTCCAAATTTTGCTTCTAAACTACAAGTTGTAATTATAAATTGATTGTAAAAAAATAATTCTTTGTTTCCTTCTCTGCTATCACCGCGTTGCTCTGAATAACGTAATAATTGGTCGATGGCTTCTGGAATAGGTTCTTTTACTTTTGATGATTTTGCTTCAACTACAACTATTGGTAAACCATTTATAAACAAAACTATATCAGGAATAATATTGTGGTCTGTGCCTGGAATGTTAACTTTGAATTGAGATATTGCTGTAAAAATATTGTTTTCTATATTTTCAAAATCAATGTAACGAACTGTTGGGCTTAACTCTCCTGTTATTTCATTTTTAGAAACGGTTGTGTTTTCTAACAATAAATCTAATACTTTTTGATTGCTTTCGATTAAGCTGTTTTTTTCAAACGTAGTTATTTTGCGAACTACATCATCAATTTGTGGCTCGGTTAAAAATGGATTTATTGTTTTTAGAGATTGACGCAATTTGGGTTGTAAAACAACTTCTGAAAATGAAGTACGATAACTTTGTTGAGGAGTTTGTTGTAACGCTAATTCTAACACTTCGTTGTTGCCTGATGCCCAACCTAAATGTATTAGCTGCTCCAAAAAAGGTTTTTCTACGTGTGAATACTCGTCTAGTTTTAGACTTGAACCCAAATTACCTCTGTATTTGTTATCGTTAGTGACTATCATTGGATGCGTTTTAATTTATTAAATGCGTTACTCTTTTTTTACCTGATAATAGGTCTTGCATTAACCCTGTTTTGATGGATTTCAATTTGTTTAATTCAACTTCATTAAGTGAAATATTCTCTTTTATTGAATTTATTTTATCTGCTATTTTATTTTGTTCTGTTATATCTTTTGGAAAAGTCAAAATAAAATTTTCAATATCACTCTTTGTGATGTTAGGGTCTTTCCTAGTGCTGACTGCAAATTGTTTCCATTTAAACCTGTAATACTGTAAAAGTAATTGAACAAAATCTGAATTCATTTCAAATCTTGGATTACTTAAACAAGTTATAGCTTGATTTGTTCCTGCTTCTTTTTTAAGTATTGCAGTTCTTCCTATTTGTTCCCAACCACCATACATTGCAATTAGTATTGAGTTAACTGGCATTAATTTAAGTGATGTATTACTTAAAGCATAATCAGAAACTCTTTCTTCTGTTTCAAATAAATAATCCTCATTTAAATCAAGTGTTTTTACCCAATTATGACCATCATTCGAAAAGTATTTTTTATTACTTCTTAATGGTGTAATACCTGACTTTAAATCATAAACATTTGCAATTGGTAAAAATTCCCATTCTTTTGGAATTCTACCTAATGGACTATCTTTAAAATTGTGTGTTACTTCACTTCTAATATTGCCTTTTTCATCAATACCTTTAGTCAATAAATCTTGCATTAAACCTGATTTAATTAGACTGTATTTTGCAATTATATTTCCTGTTTCTAAAATTGCTTTATCAACTTTAGATAGTATTTCTGCTATTTTGGATTGTTCCTTTAGAGTAACAGGTTTTAATATTTTAAAATTTTTTAGCTGTGAAATCTTTATGAATTGAATAGTTGTGCCACTTTGACCTTCTGATAAGTGTTTTATTAAATTCGATTTTAAGTATTGATACAAATACTGAACATCAACACAAAAATCAGATAAAATGTATGTTCGTTGATAAGCTTCAAATTTACCTTTATAATAATGAACAGTACCTACATCGCCATTTCCTGCAATTAGTAAAGCTTCTTTGTCAAAAGAAAAATATTCCGAAGAAAAGACTTTTTTGGAACAAGTAAAAAATGGGTACTCACCAATTGAATTTCCTTGATTAACATCTTTTTTCCCTGTGGCGAAATTAGTTAATTTTGATAGCTCAAGATTATCCCAACCATCTGGAATATTATTATTTTCTTCCATATTAATTCAAATATTTTAAATCAGTTAGAAAATCATTAAGCTCCTTCATTGTGTTGTTTCGATCTTTTTCTATACTATCAGCCGAAACAAAATATTTATCAAAAAGGTTTTCATACGCACCTATTAAAGCTCTTTTTTCAGCATTTAAATAACGTTGTAATTGATTGTTTATAATATCAAAATGTTTTTTAAGAATTAGCTTTTGGGCTTCCTCTATAGTTATCATTGCACCAATTTCAATCAATAAATTATCTAATTTGTTTAATTTATTGGTGATAATTCCTCTGTCTTTCGTTAGTGCTGTAACTTGTTTTGATATTTCTGCAATTTGTTTTTTAGCCTCTATCACTTTTGATAATTTCAATAGTGTTTCTGCTTCGTTAGTTTTATTTGCTTTTAGTTCTTTTTCTAATGCTGTTACTGATTTCTTTATATCTTGAAAATCAGTAGTGTTTTTTAGATTGGCTTTGAAATCTATAATTAATTCCGCTGTTGCACTATTCAGTTTATCCAATTCGGTATTTACTATTTTCAAAAGCTTAACGCTTTCTTCTTTTTCTTCTTCAGAACCGTATCGTTTTAGAATTAACTTCAATTCCAATTCTGCTTGTTTTAGTTTTAAAGTAGCTTTGATTTCTTTGATTTCGGCTTCAAGATTTTTAATCGTTTTTTCAACATCTTGAAAAGGTTTTGCCTCATCGAGTTTCTTCTTTTCTTTAACCAAATAATCAATGTTCTTTTTAAGTTGTTCTTTTACTTTAGAATTGGTTACTTTTTCGTCTTCCTCTGCTTCGTATTCTAATAAATTGATTGCTTCTTCAATAGCTTCCTCCAAATTGGTTTCTTTTTCGGATTGACTAATTTCAAGGTTTTCAATTTCGGATTGTTCTTTTGTGAAAAATTCTGCAATAAGATATTCATCAGGTATCAATCCTGCATCCCAACCATTTTGCATAATTGTTTTTAGGTCGTACTTGATATTATCCCACCAATTTACGAAAACTCCTGCAACTTGAAATTTATCTAATACACCAACAGGAACAAATTTTTCTTTTATAGTGTCTAATAATTCTTTTCTAACTTTTGGAATTTTGTCACCTCCAATAGAAACGTAATACGAAATACTTTCAGAAGCTGCATTTTGTGGAGTAGTTTCATTAACAGGTGCTAAGGTTGAAAAATCTTCTTTGGCTAATTGCCACCAATCTGCTAAATGTAATCCTAAATCTACTAATGTTTTGACTACATTTGCATCCTCTTCGATTTGCTTTTTTATTTCTGCTTTCTCGTTAATTGCAAAGTCTTTGTATACTTCGTTTTTATTTGCAAACAAAACACTACCATTGTAATTAAACTTTTTACAAATGGAGTTTTGTATTGCTTCAATTTCAGTTATTGGAATACCACCAACTAAATGCGCCTTTACATCTTCAGGTTCAGGTTCTGGAGTATTATCAACGTATCTTCTGATGTTTAAGGTATACTCATTTTCTTCAATAGTTTTTAAATCAACTAATTTGGAATATTTAGGTTCTTCTACTTTGTTTGTGAAAACATAATCTATTTTCTCAATATCTTCTGGACGTAATGAATTTTGTTTTTTGCCTTCTGCAAAGTCTTTGTCTGCATTAATGAAAAACACTTTATTCTTTAAATTGTCAGGTTTGTTTTTATTTAAAATAATCACGCAAGCTGGAATACCCGTACCATAAAATAATTGAGGTGGTAAACTTATGATACCTTCGATTACATTATCTTTCAACATTCCCTCTCTGATTTCCTTTTCTTTTCCACCTCTAAATAAAACACCGTGAGGCATTACAACGACAACTTTACCGTTCTTTTTACAACTAGCCAACATATGTTGTACAAACATAAAATCGGCTTTTTTACCATCTTCTGGAGCAAAACCATAAGGAAAACGAGATTTGTATTTCATCTCAGCTTCTTTGTAATTTTGAGAAAATGGTGGATTTGCAATTACTCTATCAAACTGCAATAACTGACCATCTTTTTCATTTAATGGTTCTTCTAAAGTATCGCCATATTCAATTGTGTATTTTGAAATGTTATGCAAAATGATATTCATCTTACAAATTGCAACTACAGTCGGGTCCATTTCTTGGCCAAACAATTCTAAATTATTTGCATCTTGACCTTGCTCTTCAATGTATTGGTGCGCTTGAATTAACATACCTCCCGAACCTGCTGTTGGATCGTAAATTGACATTCCTTGTTCGGGTTTCATCAATTGTACTAGTAATCTAACTACTTGGTTTGGCGTGTAAAATTGCCCTCCTTTTTTTCCACCTTCATCGGCGAAGTGTTTCAATAAATATTCATAAGCGGCACCTAATAAATCAGGGAACTCAAAGTTTTCATTGATTAATGCAGGAAAAGAATTAAAGTGTTCCAGCATCTTAATTAGGTCATTGTTTTTTACAATTGCTTTTCCGTCAACTTCTTTGTTGAAATTAATCCTACCTTTAAAAATACCTGATAAAGTTTCGGAATTTGAATCTTCAATAGCATCTAATGCTTTGTTTAGCATTTGACCGATATTGTTTTTTAAATATTTTATTGGTGGTTGTTGATTTCCATTTTCATCAATAAATCCTTCATTCCATCTTGCTCTTGCAGGAACAAAAAAAGTATCACCATAAGTTAATTTATCTTCTAAAATAATTGCGAGAGTTTCTTCGTCTAAATGTGCATAATCGGTTTTTTTGTATTGCCCTCTTTTTTGTTCGAATATATCAGACATTCTTTTAAGGAATAGCATTCCAAAAATAAATTCTTTGTATTCTGATGCGTCCATTTTACCTCTCAAAATATCAGCTGCTTTCATTAAAAAGCCTTCTAATTGTGAGAGTTTAATTTTATCGTTTTTCATTGGTTTTTGCCTTAATTAGGGTTTGCTAATATAATAATAAGTAAATAAAGATTATTTTAAATAAGCTTAACTTTTACTTGTAAATTACTTACATAAATTTTTCATAAAACCCTGTTTTTGGCTGTGTTAAATATTGTCCTAAACAAGACTTTAAAAATGTTGCTACTGAACGCTCGCTAATATTGAAGTTTTTAGCAATTTCAATGGCATCTTTACGCTGAAAATCATTTGGAAGAGCATCAAAAAATAACTTTTTATTTTGTCCTGACTTAAATACTCCTCCTTCTCCTTGCTTTGGTAAATTTTCAAACATAATAACACTGTGTTGCAAGTACACGTTTATTAAATTTAATGCGGTTTCAAAATCTAAATCAGAGCAAAATACATTTTTAGTATGGTCGTTGTTTTTAAATTTTCTGATGGCTGTAAAAAGCATGCAAAATCGATATAAAATCAAACCTAAACGCTTAACAATACTAAGAGCATCTTCGCTTACAAAAGTGTTTATTTGTTGTAAATATGAGCTAAAAGCAGGATTAAATCTTTCCCATTGTTCGTCTGTGAGTTGTAAAATCATTTCGTCTCTTTCAAAATATTGTACCAATTTATAAACTTCATTTGATTGCTTTTTGAAATAATCCGTGAGGTTAATAGGGTTTCCTTTTGGTGATGGATCTAGCCATACTGCATCTGTCTTAAAAACATAAAATACAAAACGACTAAACAAACCGTCCTCTGCTGAAGCAATAATATTAAATACTTGTTTGGGTGTTCCTGATAAGGCAACTGAAAGTTGCGGATTATTGACTTCGACAAATTCTCCATCTGTTTTACGACTAACCGATATTTTTTCACCATGAAAAGATTTGCGCAGCATATCTGAATACGAACCCCAATCATTTTTAAACGTTTGTCCTAAAGTATCGGCTTCCGTTTCGCAAATAATTCCTTTGCCTTCATTGCAATCTAAATGCTGAATGATTTTAGCATTGCTAGTGTTTGCAGGAATAAAAACTACTTTAAACTTCGGTGCTATAGGCATTGCTTGTCCGTCCTCTAATTTTCCTTTAGCTTTAAGCATTTTGTATGCTTCCAAATTTTGATCGTACCTTTCTTTTTCTGCTCTGGATTCTGCTAAAACCGCATCGTGATATTTGTCTGCTAGTGCTTTCGCAAATTTCAAAGCTCCTTTACCTGATGCCGCTGGAGCTAGTATGAATGAAAATAAACTTGGAAAAACTACATTACCGCTATATAAACCGGTAACATTTGGTAAACACCCTGAAAGTATTGCTAATGCTCCGGTAAGAAATACATCTCTTTCTCGCGGTTCTTTAAATGCTTGGCAACTTTCAAATAATATAGGTGGCAAATTATCGTAGACTGTTTGAGGTATAGTAGGCGTTGATTTTAAATAATCTTCTTCCTCTACTGCTGATTGAATAATAGGATTATTTGTATTGACTGTTTCTGTACTTTGCAAGTTTGCAAACTTTGCAAACTTTGCAAAGTCTGCAATTTGATTTTTATAGGCGCTGTGAACAGCGTTTTTAATTTCTCTTTCCGCTAAATCAAAATTAGTAACACAATAATCCAGAGTGTTCAATTCATCAATACCAAACCTGTTGGCATTACTTGCAAACAAATGAATGAAATTGTTTCTGTTCCCATTCTGATATTGTTCTTTGTTTTCTGTGAATTTTAGGCATTTGTCTAATAAATCATCTGTTGAAAGACATTGCGAAACTTGTTTTTCAACTTGTGGTTTTTGTTCTTTTACATCTTCTTTAACTGTAAATATTTCAGCTTCTTCATCTATAAAAGTATCTGGATCATGAGATACAAAACACAATCTGGTAATGTCTTTACATTTTGGATCAAAGTCAAAACCTGTAAGGCTTTTGTAAAAATTAGCCACTTGATTGTATGCGATTGCGTGTTTGTCTGCATTTGAATTTATTTTAATGAATACTTTAATTCCTTCACCTCTAGGACTTACAAATGAAGCAAGTGTAAACTTGCAATTGTTTATTATTGCTACTAGATTTTCTAAATCTTCGGTTGGAATGTGGTCAAAATCAAGATTTATAATTTGTGTATAATTTGTTAAAAAAGCTTCTTTTCGTTGTGTTGAAAATGTACCCGAAGTTGTAAAACCTAAGAGATTGCTTTTTAATTCATCCGCTTTTTGGTCTTTGCCGGAATGATAAGCATATCGAATAGATTTTATCTCACTTTCATATTTTCCATTTTTTATGTCCTGTAGAATGTGAATTAAACTTGTGTCCTCCAACTTTGTTTTGAAATTTTTATATGTAGATACCATCAGCTTTATTGGATTATTTTAGAGTTTCTTTTTTAGGATTGTAGTTCTCTTTTAACAGATTGAGAATATCTGAAAGTGAGTAATAAATTTTATTACCCACCTGAGAGAAGCCAATGACTTTGTTGTCTCGCCATTGTTGTGCTGTTCGTTTACTAATATTCATTAGTTGCATGAACTCTTGGCTATCAAAAAAGATATTCTCTGGGTTTAATCTATAGCCTAACTTCATCTTGGCAGACATTTCGACAACATTGCTCTCAATTCTTGAAAGGCTGTCTTTTGCGTTTTCGTAGAAATTCATCACTTATTTTTTTAATAAGGTTAAACATTCTAATAACTCGCTTTTTTTGTAGTAACGTCTGGCACCTATGCCGTAAGCCTTAACTTTAGAGTTATTGGTCCATGCCCAAAGTGTGCTGCTATCAATTTTTAAAAATTGGCAGGTTTCTTCTCTAGTAAGCAATTCCTCAGAATTGTCTTTTTCTTGAAGTTGTTTTTGAAGTTCTAAAATTCCGTTTTTAACGGATGTCCCAATCAGTTGTTGTAGTTGTTCAACGGTTAGGGTTTCGAGTAAAATTGCATTTGTTTGCATGGCTTGTTGTTTTAAGTTTAACAAGCCAAAGGTTTAAATGAAGTCGTGTTGTAGATTGAATGGTTTCGTGTGTTTTTAAACACGGTTTAAAAAAAAACTATTTTACACTATTGTAAATACTCTCTCTTAAATCTGTTTTGCCTAGTTGATTTTTAGGTTTAATTCTTTTTATATTGATATTAAAATCTAGTAAAAAAAACATGAATTCTGTTTGTTTATAATCTTCGTAAATAAATTTATCTTTCACCATACGGTGATAAACAAAACTATAATTAGCCAAATTTTCGTCTCCATTGCCAAATTCCTCTAACAGTTTTTGGAATTTATCAAAGGCTTTGGAAGAGGTAAAAATTCTCGGATAGGGGTTTGCTTCTATTGGATTGCCTATAACACTTTGCTTTGCCGAAGTTTTTTCACTGTCTCTATTTTCAAAATTAAATAGTTGTTCAATTTCGTTTTCAAATAAAACATCTTTGAATTCGGATACTTGACCACTCATTTTTTTAATTGTTTTAAGTAGAAATTCTAGTTTTTGATCTTCGTGAAAGCAATCCATTGTTTTGTTCAATTTTTCACTTAATCTTGACTTAGTAGCTGCGATGTGATTTATTATCTCGTCTTCTGACATACCTTCTTGCTGCAAATTTTTACGCAAAAGTGACATTGATGTTTCTAGGTCTTTTCTAACTTTATCAATACCGAAATAAATTAAATTGTTGTCAAAATCTATTGTGATATCGCGATTTTGGAGCATCCAATCTTCAAAATTATTCCTTATAATATCTGGTGTCAAACCAATTGCAAACAAATTACTTAGTGTTAGCTCAATGGTTTTTATTGGAGTATCAACATCTTGCTTTGAGTCTGCAACAACTGTTTTTTGCTTTTGGCTTTTCGCATCTGTTACAATATCTACAATAGAAGGTAGTTCAAATTTATAATCATCAACATGAGTACTTAGACCAAATTCAGCAGCTCTGGAGTTATGAATATTACTGATTTCATTACAATCTCTATTGAAATCCTCATTTTTATAAGCCTTTTGATTTTTGAACTCACTTTTATCGTAAGTATAATCAATTTGAGTAAGTAAATAATAATATCCATCTCTTAGACTGAAATTCTCTGGATTGATATTTTCTATTTTGTAAAGTTCATTGAAAAATTTAGTAAAAGCATCGTTAAACAAAAAACTTTGATAAACCGGAACGGTTCCTTTCATGAAATTTTCAAGTCTAAAAAGAGCGTTGTTAATATCTGAAACAATTTCTTCTATTCTAACTGAAGGAATTGGATAATGCTTATTTAATTGAACAAGAGTATTTTCAAACTGCTTCTTAAAATTAATTATGGCAACCTCGTTTGGAGCAACATTTAAAATTGCATTACAAACAGAAATTTGATATTGAAAATAACGTTTTTCAAAACTTTTATAAGTATCTGTTACCCAATCCGCTTTTTCTTCAATATTTATAGGTAATTCTAAATCATCGAATTTGTTTTCATTAGCTATTAGCCATTGACTGAGATTATTGTCAAGACGGTCATCCATTTGAAACTCAAAAATGACTTTTTTGTGGTTATTATCGGTAGAAAAAGTACTGCTATTTTTTGGTTCTGCATTTTGTTCTGAAATAAATTTCAAAATCAAAATGGAACTTTTAATATGATTTTCTAAAGCAATTTCATCAATTTTAATCTTATCATTTTTGGCTCCAGAAAGTGATAAAACAGTATCATCTTTAACAGGATTAAGTTCTACAACAATCGAATTATAGGCCTTTAAATCAATCTTTTTCAAGTCTAGTGCTGTAGTTCTATAAATTGGATTTTCTTTAAGCTCAGCACTTGTAAATAGCTTTATTTGGTCTGATATTTTAATTAAGGCTTTTTGGTATGCCTTGTATTTGGTTTTTTCTTTTTCAAGAAAAAAAGCTGTTGTATTATCTTCGTATTCGTTCAAAAACGCTTCTAAGTTAGTCTTGAAACTTTGTTTATATTGGTTCAAAGTACTGCTTATCATACTGTAATTTTATGATTTTAAAAAAGCGTCAATTTATAAAATAAATCCTTACATATTAAAAGTAATTTGTTAACTCCATTGCAATATCCTTGTTACTCTTTCCGATGTAGGTTAAAAACATGGTTTCTGTTGCGTGTCCGGTTACATAAATTAAATAAGTAGTTGGAATTTTACCGTAAAAATTCGTGGCAAAACTACGTCGACCAATATGAGAAGATACTAGCTCATACTTTTTGTAGGTATCTGTTTTTTTGCGAAAAATACCGCTTTTAGGTTTAGTCTCAGTTTTTTTACTTCCTACAACTAATTTATTTATTTCAGCTATTTCACAAACCTTCTTTATGTAGTCGTTGTATTTTTGGTCTGATATGGCATAAGGGAATTCTCCATTTCTTTTTTCTAATATTTCCAGTACTTTTTTATGGACAGGAATAGTCATTATTTTATTCGTTTTCTTTTGAGTGAACTCTAATAGATGTTTGCCATTTTCTATTCTGATCATTCCCTTAGTAAACCTCAAAAAATCAGAAACACGTTGCCCTGTATAACAACTAATTATTAGCCAATCTTTGGCGTTGTCCAGGCTCTCTGTTAATTTATCTTTTTCTATTAGTTCAATTGTATCTAGTTCTTCTACTGTTAAATAAATTTTCTCCACTTTTGCTCTATCCAATCTTAAACTATCTAATTGGTTATGGGTTTCAAGTCCTAAAAAGCGAGCGTGTTTGCAGAATGTTTTTATCATTACTAATTCTCGCTGCATCGTATTTTGAGCATACGATTGGCTTTTATAATAACTTACGAATTCATTTTTAAATCCATCATTTATCTCTGCAATATAGATTGGCCTGTTTCTAAATTGTTGAAAACGCTCCATCTTTTTTTGAATAACTTTAAACTTTTGAATTGAAGTATAATTAAGTTCGTGCTTTCTATATTCGATATAATGATCAATATATTCTATAAGAGTGTTAGGAATAGTTTTTTCTTCGACAACCGTTACAGCTGGATTGAGAAAATCTTTTAACCATTGCGTATTTATTATCGCATTATCTTTGGAATCATTATAGTATTTTGTTAATCTTGATTTTAGTGTCGCTAAATCAGAATGCATATTACTGTAATGAATGTCATTTAAGTTTTTTGGCTGCTCTTTTGCATTACTCCAATCGGTTGAATTGATGTTGTATTTGGTCTTAGCTATTACATCAATTTGTCTTCCATCTGTTAGTCTAATATAAATAGGAGAGGGATTGTTTTTCGATTTTAAAAGTACTTTTATCCTAGCCATGATATTGATTTTTTGTTCTATCAAATATACGAAATACTTTTATCCTTCCCAACATCTTCCCGACATTATATCAAACCTATCCAAAATGAATCAAAGCTATCCAAAAATGAATATTAATAAACCTCTCTATTTCATTGGTAAACAAAAGGCTTTTGTGTAAAAATCAACACTTTTGTAATTTATGAATTTTAGTAATAGTATTCCCGGCGACTCCACAAAAAAAACCGTAAGAACTTAATTGTAAGTGTTACGGTTTTTTTTATTTATGTTATCCTGATATCTTCCTGGCATTTTTTTTTCTTGATCTCCTTTTTATAATAGGCTTGCAGCAATTTGCTCATCAGTCTTTTCGAAATTCTTTTAATTTTATTTCATAATTATTGCCTCTGTGACATTTGTCACTGTGTGTGTTTTATATGGATCTTACTTTTGTGTAGGATGAAAAACAAGTTTACTTTCTTGCGAGCAAATTAGCATTTAATTTTAAATAAATAATCACCACGATGGATTCAGAACAAAAGAAAAATAAAGATCTCATTTTACGAGAAAAATTGGCCCTTCAGCGCACTACGCTGGCTAATCAATCTACTTTTTTATCATTTATGCGAACGGCTATGTATTTTTTAATAGCAGGTTTAAGCCTTAAAAATTTGATTGCAGTTCCAAATAGCTTTTATATCGAAGTGGGCTTGTTTGCTAGTTCATTGATAATTTTTGTTTTCGGAATTGCAAATTATTTTGTTCATCGAAAGTCAATTGCTAACAATAAAAAACACGTAGGCGATTACCAGCTTGAATATTTAAAACTTTAAGAAAGCCTGTAAAGTATTCTTTTGATCAATTAACCTTAAAAGAATCTTCAAATAAAAGGAGTTGTGTGACAAAAGTAACAGAACGTTTCGTCTATAAACTCAACCTTTGTCAAAAATAATTTATGATTAACACTATCGAAATTTTAGAATTTATTCAACAACCTTGGCCTTGGTATGTTGCCGGCCCGCTGATAGGCTTAACTGTTCCCGCTTTATTGCTAATTGGAAACAAATCATTCGGAATTAGCTCCTCTTTGCGCCATGCATGCGCTATTTGTGTACCTGCAAATATTCCTTTTTTTAAATACGATTGGAAAAAGGAAATTTGGAATTTGTTTTTTGTGTTGGGAATTGTGCTTGGAGGCGTGATTGCCTTTTTTGGACTTTCAAATCCAGATCCTATTCAAATTTCCTCATCATTACAAACCGATCTAGCGCAATACGGTATTACTGAAATTAACGGTCTGCTTCCTGAGCAATTGTTTTCTTGGTCTAATTTAGGTACAATTCCTGGTTTTGTGGTTTTGGTGTTTGGAGGTTTTTTTGTTGGCTTTGGTTCGCGCTACGCCGGAGGTTGCACCAGTGGTCATGCTATTTCAGGCTTATCTAATTTGCAATTAGCGTCCTTAATTGCTACTTGTTGTTTTTTTATCGGTGGTTTGTTAATGGTTCATTTTATCCTGCCTCTAATCTTAACACTTTAATTTTAATACAATGAATCAATTTAAAAATATTACAACTAATAATAAGGAGCAGGACAGCAATCGTGTTAGCTTTTTAAACTCTTTAAAATATTTAATCGTAGGGATACTTTTCGGAATTGTTTTTATCAAAGCCGAAATCATTAGTTGGTATCGCATTCAAGAAATGTTTCGCTTTGAATCTTTTCACATGTACGGGGTAATTGGTAGTGCAGTAGTTGTAGGAATGCTTTCTGTATTTATTATCAAAAAATATGACATCAAAACATTTTCAGGTCAGCCAATTACATTTCAACATAAGCCCTTTCACAAAGGTCAAATCATAGGCGGATTACTATTTGGTTTCGGTTGGGCACTTACAGGTGCTTGTCCAGGTCCTTTGTTTGCACAAATAGGAAGCGGTGCCACTGTGATGTTAATTCCTCTTTTAGCTGCTATTTTTGGAACTTGGGTTTATGGACTTTTAAAAGAACGTCTGCCTCATTAAGTAATTTTCTCAATTCAAATGCTTTTTTTATCATAAATACAAGCTTCCGCATTTAATTTCGACTAGGAACTTAATTTTAGGTTATCTGTTTGATTTAAAGGTAGAAAGAGACGTTTAGTATCGGTCTGAAGTATGTTTTTTTTGTTGCAGTATAGTTTTTATCTATTAAAATTTTGATTACACTCGAATTTTTATTGGTAAATTTGGAATTAGAAAATTAAAAATCAAACATATTATGGAAAATAATTCAAGACCTACCTCTTACAATGTGAATGGAGAGAGTAAATGTCCTTTCTCTGCTGGTGCAAATGCGCCTAAGCAAAGTGAACGTAATGGTAAAATCAATCGCGATTGGTGGCCAAATCAATTAAACCTGAATATTCTGCGTCAGAATGGAGTGGCTTCAAACCCAATGGGAGAGCACTTTAACTACGCGGAGGCATTTAAATCAGTTGATTTAGAAGTTTTAAAAAATGATATCAAAGAGGTAATTACTACTTCACAAGATTGGTGGCCTGCTGATTACGGTAGCTATGGTCCGTTCTTCATTCGTTTGGCTTGGCATAGTGCAGGTACCTATCGTATTGCCGATGGTAGAGGTGGAGCAGGTTTTGGTACACAACGTTTTGCACCATTAAACAGCTGGCCAGACAACGCTAACTTAGATAAGGCAAGACTATTACTTTGGCCTATCAAACAAAAATACGGAAACAAAGTATCATGGGCAGATTTAATGGTTTTGGTAGGAAACTGTGCGCTTGAGGTAGCTGGTTTCAAAACATTTGGTTTTGCAGGAGGTCGTGTTGATGTTTGGGAACCACAAGAAGATATTTATTGGGGACCTGAAAAAGAATGGCTTTCATTAAGTACGGAACCACACAGCCGTTACTCTGGTGATCGTGAACTTGAAAATCCGTTAGCAGCAGTGCAAATGGGATTGATTTATGTGAATCCAGAAGGACCAGATGGAAATCCAGATCCATTATTAGCAGCTAAAGATATCAGAGAGACTTTTGGTAGAATGGCCATGAATGACGAAGAAACAGTTGCACTTATTGCGGGTGGACACACTTTAGGAAAAACGCACGGTGCTGCTGATCCAAATAAATATGTTTGCGCAGAGCCTGCAGCAGCTTCTATGGAAGAGCAAAGTTTAGGTTGGAAAAACACTTACGGAACTGGAAACGGAGCGGATACAATTACAAGTGGATTAGAAGGTGCATGGACAACTACGCCGGCAACTTGGAGTAACAATTACCTTGAAAACTTATTTGGTTACGAATGGGAATTAACGAAAAGTCCAGGTGGAGCACACCAATGGAAACCAGTTGGTGATGCAGGAGCAGGTACAGTTCCTGATGCGCACGACCCAAACAAAACGCACCAGCCGTTTATGTTAACTACTGATTTATCTTTAAGAGTTGATCCAGCTTACGAAAAAATTTCAAGACATTTCTTAGCTAATCCAGATGCTTTTAATGATGCTTTTGCAAGAGCTTGGTTCAAATTGACACACCGTGACATGGGACCAAAAGTTCGTTATTTAGGACCAGAAGTTCCTGCTGAAGAATTAATTTGGCAAGATCCAGTTCCTGCAGTTACTCATGCTTTAATTGATGCTGAAGATGAAGCAGCTTTGAAAGCAAAAGTTTTAGCTTCAGGATTGAGTATTTCTGAATTAGTAAGTACAGCATGGGCTTCAGCATCTACATTTAGAGGATCTGATAAGCGTGGTGGAGCTAATGGAGCACGTATTCGTTTAGAGCCACAAGTAAACTGGAAAGTTAACAATCCAGCACAATTGCAACGTGTTTTACAAACTTTAGAAGGAATTCAAAATGAATTTAACGCAGCTCAAACTACTGGGAAACATTTATCAATTGCGGATTTAATTGTTTTGGCTGGAAATGCGGCAATTGAAAAAGCAGCAGCAAATGCAGGACACGCTATCAAAGTTCCTTTTGCAGCAGGTAGAACAGACGCTTCTCAAGAACAAACAGACGTAGAGTCGTTTGCAGTTTTAGAGCCGCAAGCGGACGGATTTAGAAATTATGTAAAAACTAAATACACTGTTTCAGCAGAAGAAATGCTTATTGATAAAGCACAATTATTAACTTTAACTGCGCCAGAAATGACCGTTTTAGTTGGTGGATTACGTGTATTGAACACTAATTTTGACCAATCTCAAAACGGAGTATTCACTAAAAAAGTAGATGCTTTAACGAATGATTTCTTTGTAAACCTATTGGATTTAGGCACTACTTGGAAAGCGGTTTCTGAATCAGATGATGCTTTTGTAGGAAGCGATCGTATGGCAGGAGGTATCAAATGGATTGGAACAAGAGTTGATTTGATTTTTGGTTCTAATTCAGAATTAAGAGCACTTGCCGAAGTATATGCATACAGTACAAGCCAAGATAAATTTGTAACTGATTTTGTTGCAGCTTGGACTAAAGTAATGAATCTTGACCGTTTTGATTTGGTTTAGATTTTGAATTTAATTTGTTAGAAAAGTGAGTTGGAAACAACTCACTTTTTTATGTTTAAAGGATAGCTAATCGATTTTTAAATTGTTTTGTTCCACAAAAAAAGCCCGACTTAAAATCGGGCTATTTTGTTTTATGTATTTTGCAATTAGTAATTCAGTCAATGTGATTTACACTTGAATTACGCCCAAGTTAAAAGCTTTTTCAATAGGAGCGTGGTTGGCTGCTTCAATTCCCATAGAAATCCAAGTTCTGGTATCAAGAGGGTCAATGATGGCATCTGTCCACAAGCGTGATGCTGCGTAGTAAGGAGAAACTTGTTCGTCATAACGCGCTTTGATAGTGTCGAATAATTCTTTTTCCTTCGTTTCGTCTACCAGTTCGCCTTTTGCCTTGAGCGATGAAGCTTCAATTTGAGCTAAAACTTTGGCTGCTTGCGTACCGCCCATTACCGCTAGTTCAGCGCTTGGCCAAGCAAAAATTAATCGAGGATCATACGCTTTACCGCACATGGCATAGTTTCCGGCACCGTAGGAGTTACCAACAATTACTGTGAATTTTGGAACAACAGAGTTAGAAACGGCATTAACCAATTTAGCTCCGTCTTTGATGATTCCGCCGTGCTCGCTTTTTGAACCCACCATAAATCCAGTAACATCCTGCACAAATACCAACGGAATTTTCTTTTGGTTGCAATTAGCGATAAAACGAGTGGCTTTGTCAGCGCTATCAGAGTAAATCACTCCTCCAAACTGCATTTCGCCATTTTTGGTTTTTACCACTTTACGTTGGTTAGCCACAATTCCTACTGCCCAACCGTCAATGCGGGCGTAACCCGTGATAATGGTTTGTCCGTAACCATCTTTGTATGTTTCAAATTCAGAATTATCGACCAAACGGTGAATGATATCCATCATATCATACTGTTCGCTTCGCGCTTTTGGTAACAAACCGTAAATTTCATTTTCGTCAAATTTTGGTTTTTCTGGAGCAATACGGTTGTAACCAGCTTTGTCAAAATCACCAATTTTATCTACTATTTTTTTAATTCTATCTAAAGCGTCTTTATCATCTTTGGCTTTATAATCAGTCACACCTGAAATTTCACAATGTGTTGTTGCACCGCCTAGAGTTTCATTATCAATGCTTTCTCCAATGGCAGCTTTTACTAAATAACTTCCTGCCAAAAAGATACTTCCGGTTTTATCAACAATCATAGCTTCGTCACTCATGATTGGTAAGTACGCGCCACCAGCGACACAACTTCCCATAACTGCAGCAATTTGTGTAATACCCATGCTGCTCATTTGCGCATTATTTCTGAAAATTCGGCCAAAATGTTCTTTGTCAGGAAAAATTTCATCTTGTAATGGCAGATAAACACCAGCGCTATCAACTAGGTAAATGATTGGTAATCTGTTCTCCATTGCGATTTCTTGTGCGCGAAGATTTTTCTTTGCAGTAATTGGGAACCAAGCACCTGCTTTTACGGTAGCATCGTTGGCAACAACTACGCATTGTTTGCCTTTGATATAACCAATTTTTACCACTACGCCTCCTGATGGACATCCGCCGTGTTCTTTGTACATTCCTTCGCCTACAAAAGCACCAATTTCTATACTTTTTGCTTTCGGGTCTAATAAATAATCAATGCGTTCGCGTGCTGTCATTTTGCCCTCGCTATGCAATTTTTGAATGCGTTTTTCGCCGCCGCCTAGTTTAACAATGCTTAATCTTTGGCGTAAAGCAGATAACAAAAGTTTATTGTGGTCTTCGTTTTTATTGAAGTTCAAATCCATGGTCAATTATAGTTATAAAAGTTTGTGCTAAAATACAAAAAGGAACTTAATTATTAGTATCAATGCTTTGTTCTAGTGAAAAAAATAGCGTGTTTGATTGCTATATAAACAAAAAAACAGAAGCGAACTTCTGTTTTTTTATGGATATGATAAAAAAAATAATTATTTATTTTTAGATTCGTTAACGAGTCTTTTTAAGATTGCCCATTGTTTTAGGGCATCTCTGGCCTCAACTGCAGGGTAACCCAACATCGTTTTTCCAGCAGGAATATCGCCGGTTACACCAGACCCTGCACCAACAATGGCACCATCACCGATAGTCGTGTGATCTTTAATCGATGCACTTCCACCAATGATTACGCCGTTTCCTAAGGTTACAGATCCAGCCAATCCGCTGTTTCCGGCCATGATACAAAATTTGCCTAGTTTACTGTTGTGACCAATTTGCACCAGATTATCGATTTTACATCCATCACCAAGAACTGTTGAGCTGAACTTACCGCGGTCAACACAAGAGTTGGCGCCAATTTCAACATTATTACCAATGATGACATTTCCAATTTGCGGAATTTTTACCAAACCACGTTGCGGATCAGGTCGAAAACCAAAACCATCAGCACCGATTGTTGCGTTCGGATGAATAATACAATCGTTACCAATATGACAGCGCTCTCTTACCACCGTTCCTGACCAGATTACGGTGTTTTTACCCACTGTTGATTCGTCTAAAATGGTTACGTTTGGATAGATAGTTGAGTTGTCGCCAATTATTACATTAGGTCCTATGTAGCATCCAGCGCCAATCTTAGCGCCATTACAAATTTGTGCGGTAGCATCGATGGTTGCAGTAGGATGTATGCTTACTGCAAAAACTGGAGTTGGTGGAGCAAAAAGTTCTAAAACTTGTGACATAGCCAAGTCAGCATTTTTAACTTTGATAAAAGCACGATTATCACCTGGTTCGATGCTAATATCTTCATTTACAACAGCAGCACAAGCCTTTGAGGTTGCCCAAAATTTTTCGTATTTTTTGTTTCCTATAAATGAAATGTCCGTAATGCTGGCAGCTTCTAATTGTTCTGGAGCAGTAATGCTTGTTAGGGTTGACCCAACGATTTCTCCGTTAAGAATTTCGTTTATTTCGTTAATTGTATAGGATTTCATTGAAAAATTGGATGTTTTTGAGTTAAATATTTTTCAAATAAAAGAATTTACCCGTAGTTATCCTAATTAATCCTCCATTTTAGTTCTAACATTTTTTGATTGTTATTGAAGTTTTGTAATTGCAGTTTTGATATTCTTTTTTTAAATAAAAAATCCTATAAAAAAAGTTTTTTATAGGATTTTAAAATTTATTCTTCTTTTTGTCCCATCATCATCAGATAGGCTTTTAGGAACGCATCAATTTCACCATTCATGACGCCATCCACATTGCTCGTTTCGTAGCCAGTCCTGACGTCTTTAACCAGTTTGTAAGGTTGCATCACGTAATTTCGGATTTGTGAGCCCCATTCAATTTTCATCTTGCCAGCTTCAATATCCGCTCGTTGTGCTTGTTTCTTTTTCAATTCAATTTCATACAACTGTGATCGAAGCATTTGCATGGCACGTTGTCTGTTATCTTGCTGTGAACGCGTTTCTGAACATTGAATTTGAATACCGGTTGGTTTGTGAAATAGTTGTACTTTCGTCTCTACTTTATTCACGTTTTGACCACCTGCACCACTAGATCGTGAGGTAGTAATTTCAATATCCGCAGGATTGATTTCAATTTCAATACTATCATCAACAAGCGGGTACACGTATACGGAAACAAAAGAAGTATGTCGTTTGGCATTACTGTCAAAAGGCGAAATACGCACCAATCGGTGTACGCCGTTTTCTCCTTTTAGATAGCCAAATGAATAATCGCCCTCAAACTCTAATGTTACGGTTTTGATTCCAGCGGCTTCTCCTTTTTGAAAGTTCAGTTCTTTGATTTTGTATCCGTATTTTTCGCCCCACATCATGTACATACGCGTAAGCATTTCGGCCCAATCACAACTTTCAGTTCCACCAGCACCGGCTGTAATTTGGATTACGGCACTAAGCGTATCGCCTTCGTCAGAGAGCATGTTTTTGAATTCGATAGCTTCAATATGTGCTTCTGTTTTGGTGTATTGCTCGTCTAATTCTTCTGTAGAAAGTTCTCCTTCTTTGTAAAAATCATAGGCTAACTCTAATTCGTCGGTCATTTCAACCGCTTTATTGTAGTCTTCTATCCATTTTTTTTTGTTTCGAAGATTTTTTACCAAAAGCTCAGCCTCTTTAGGATTGTTCCAAAAATCGGGAGCAAATGTTTTTTCTTCTTCGTTAGAAATTTCAATTAGTTTGGCATCAACGTCAAAGATACCTCCTCAACGCACCAAGGCGCTCTACAATACCTTTTATTTGTTCGGTAGTTGTCATAAAAATTAGTGTACTAGGTTGTTAGATAATCATTTTACCTCGCTACGTTTTTGCTGTGTAATATTAGTTCAGATTTAACGGAACTTATTGGAAATAACAATTCGTATTGTGTAAATTTGTGCCACAAAAATAGGAAAATTATGCGACGGTGCAATTGTAAGTGCTGCACCGTGTCTAAATAAAAATATAATATGGAAATAAATTTAATAAGCGATACGATTACAAAACCGTCTCGCGAAATGCTAGTGCACATGTTGAACGCAACTGTGGGAGACGATGTGTACAAGCAAGATCCTACAGTTATAGCTCTTGAAGCCAAAGTAGCAGCGATGTTTGGTATGGAGGCTGGTCTTTTTTTTCCTTCAGGAACGATGGCTAACCAAACGGCCATTAAATTACATACGCAACCAGGCGAGCAGTTAATTGCCGATAAATACGCACACGTATATCATTACGAAGGTGGTGGAGTTTCGTTCAATAGCGGTGTATCCTGCTGTTTGCTTGACGGAAAACGCGGAATGATTACAGCAGATCAGGTGGCAGCAGCTATTAATGATCCCGAATTTTACCACAGCCCGTTAACGAGTTTGGTTTGCGTTGAAAACACTACCAATAAAGGTGGTGGCGCTTGTTATGAAATTGAAGATTTGCAAAAAATCCAAGCAGTTTGTAAAGCCAATAATTTAAAATTCCATTTAGATGGCGCGCGAATTTGGAATGCATTGGTAGCTAAACGTCAAGATCCTAGGGCATTTGGGCAAATTTTTGATACGATTTCAGTGTGTTTGTCAAAAGGTTTGGGTGCTCCAATTGGTTCAGTGCTTTTGGGTGACAAAGCAACAATACATCGCGCTTTACGCATCCGAAAAATATTTGGTGGAGGAATGCGCCAAGTAGGTTATTTGGCTGCAGCCGGAATTTATGCTTTAGATAATAATATTGAACGCTTGGCCGAAGACCACCGCAGAGCTAAAGAAATTGCAGAAGTATTAAAAAGGGTAAGTTGGGTAGCTTCTGTCGAACCAGTAGAAACGAACATTTTGATTTTTACTTTGGTGCCGAATGTAATCGAGAAGAATTTAATCGAACTCTTAAAGCAGAAAAATATTTTAATTAGTTCAATGGGGCATGGAAAACTGCGTATTGTAACCCATTTAGATTATAAAGAAGTAATGCATACCTATGTGCTTGAAACACTCCAAAAATTAGTGTAAAGCTAATTCAAGAACTTTTTAAAGTTTAAGGTTTACCGTTTTTTAAATCATTAAAAACAGTAAACCTTAAGCTTTATTTTTTATTTGAACAAATTATCCATTCCTGGAATCATCGGCATGTCCATTTTTGCCACAGCATCCAATTCGGCTTCATTAACTTGAGAAGCTTTTGCGATAGCTTTGTTCAAAACCAAAATCATATAATCCTCTAATTGTTCTTTATCCTCCAAAAGTGCATCATCAATACTAATTGATTTGATTGCTCTGTTAGCAGTTAGCGTCACTTTTAGTAATCCATCTGAACTTTGTTCGTCAATCAATACTGTATCAAGTCTCTTTTTTGTGTCTTCTATTTTTTGTTGGGTCTCTTTTAATTTGCCCATCATTCCCATTAAATCCATGTTTAGCTATTTTTAAGTTAATTCAGATACAAAATTACTATATTGCGTAGTCATTATCAATAAAAGATTCATGAAAAACACACCCTTCCTTAGTGGTGTTTGTCTTATTTTTGCAATTGTAAATAGTAATGTGCAAGCACAAAAAATAGTAACTCCTATGACTCAGCCAAAAGCTAAAATTATACCTAAAACGCTAGAAAAACACAATCAAAAACGTATCGATAATTATTTTTGGCTGAACGATCGCGAGAATCCAGAAGTAATTGATTATTTGAATCAAGAAAATGCCTACTACGAAGCTTCTACTGCTGGTACGAAAGATTTTCAGAAAGCTTTGTACGAAGAAATGAAAGCGCGTATTAAAGAAGATGACCAGTCCGTTCCGTATTTGTATAATGGTTATTACTACATTACTCGTTACGAAACTGGCAAAGGTTATCCGATTTATTCTCGAAAAAAAGGAAGTTTGACTGCTACTGAAGAAATTCTTTTTGATTGTAATGAATTAGCTAAAGGACACTCTTATTTTCAACTTGGTGGTATGAGTATCAGTCCTGATAATAAATTGGTGAGTTTCGGAATCGATACGGTGGGAAGAAGAATTTACACCATTCAAATCAAAAACCTAGAAACGGGCGAATTATTCTCTGATACCATTGAAAATGCTGACGGAAGTTCCGTTTGGGCAAATGATAATAAAACTATTTTTTACACCCGACAAGATACGGTTACGCTGCGTTCCGATAAGGTTTTTAAACATAAAGTAGGCTCTTCAGCTGATCAGGATGTGGTTGTTTTTTATGAAAAAGACGATACATTTAGTGTTTCTGTTGGTAAAGAAAAGTCTAAAAAATATATTGTAATCAGTTCAGGCAGTACACTTACAACCGAGTACCGCATTTTAAATGCGGAGCAGCCTGATGGCGAATTTACTATTTTTCAAAAAAGAGTGCGTGGTTTAGAATACAGTATTTCGCATTTTGGAGATTCATTTTACATCCTAACCAACAAGGATAAGGCGAGTAATTTTAAACTAATGAAAACCCCAGAAAACGCTACATCCAAAGAAAATTGGAAAGATGTAATTGCGCACCGTGAAGATGTTTTGCTAGAGGATATTGAAATTTTCAAAAACTATTTAGTTGTCGAAGAACGCTCAAATGGTTTGAATCTTATTCGAATTATGCCTTGGAGTGGGGAAGCTGACTATTACTTGCCTTTTGGTAGCGAGACTTACAATGCTTTCACTACGACGAATATCGATTTTGATACAGATGTTTTGCGTTACAGTTACCAGTCATTGGCTACACCTTCGTCAGTCATTGATTTTAATATGACAACGAAGGAGAAGACGATTCTAAAAGAGCAACAAGTTCTAGGTGGTAAATTTGATAAAGACAATTATACCGAAGAACGTGTGTGGGCGACTGCGAAGGATGGTACCAAAGTGCCAATTTCGATGGTGTACAGAAAAGGCTTGAATAAAGATGGTAAAAATCCATTATTACTGTATGCATATGGTTCATATGGTGTAACGATGGATACCTATTTTTCATCTACACGACTTTCTATCTTAGATCGTGGATTTGTTTTTGCAATTGCACACATCCGCGGAGGCGAAGATTTAGGAAGGCAATGGTACGAAGATGGGAAATTGCTGAAAAAGAAAAATACGTTTACTGATTTTATTGATTGCTCTAAATTTGTAATAGAGCAAGGTTATACCTCTGCAGATCATTTGTACGCTGAAGGAGGCTCAGCTGGTGGATTACTAATGGGTGCGGTAGTCAATATGGCTCCTGAATTGTATAAAGGCGTAATTGCTCAAGTACCATTTGTTGATGTAGTAACAACGATGCTAGATGATACTATACCTTTAACAACGGGTGAATACGACGAATGGGGAAATCCAAACGTAAAAAAATACCATGATTATATGTTGTCTTATTCGCCCTATGATAACGTAAAAGCACAAAAATATCCTAATATGCTTGTTACAACAGGCCTGCACGATTCGCAGGTGCAGTATTGGGAGCCTGCTAAGTGGGTGGCTAAGCTTCGTGCATTTAAAACCAATGATACTGTTTTGTATTTGAACACCAATATGGATGCGGGTCATGGCGGGGCTTCAGGACGATTTGAGGCTTTGAAAGAACTCGCTAAGGAATACAGTTTTTTGTTAGATTTAGAAGAAATTAAAAACTAATTAGATTATTTTTGTTAAATTTGCACCATGCGCGTTCGAATTTATAGTCGGTGCGACTAACTATTTTTTTATGAAAAAAGAAATATCTGCTTATAATAATGTCTTAGAATTAATAGGGAATACACCCCTTATTAAACTAAATAAAGTTACTGAAGATCTAGTTGGAAATTTTTACGCTAAGGTTGAAGCTTTTAATCCAGGACATTCCTCTAAAGATAGAATTGCATTATATATAATTGAAGAAGCTGAAAAACGTGGGATTTTAACTCCAGGTGATACCATTATAGAAACTACATCGGGTAATACTGGATTTAGTTTAGCTATGGTAAGTATCATTAAAGGATACAATTGCATTTTAGCAGTAAGTTCAAAGTCATCAAAAGATAAAATTGACATGTTGCGTAGCTTGGGCGCCAAAGTTTATGTTTGTCCAGCACACGTTTCAGCAGATGATGAGCGATCTTATTATAATGTAGCAAAACGTTTACACGAAGAAACAAAAGGGTCAGTTTACATCAATCAATACTTCAATCAGTTAAATATTGATGCACATTATAACTCTACCGGTCCAGAAATTTGGAAACAAACTAACGGACAGATTACACATTTGGTTGCTTGCAGCGGAACCGGAGGAACTATTTCTGGTACAGCCAAATATTTAAAAGAGCAAAATCCGAATATCAAAATTTTAGGAGTAGATGCTTTTGGCTCGGTGTTAAAAAAATACCACGAAACTAGAGAGTTTGATAGTGAAGAAATTTATCCGTACCGTATTGAAGGTTTAGGGAAAAATTTAATTCCATCAGCAACTGATTTTGATATTATTGATAAATTCATGAAAGTAACTGATGAGGAAAGTGCTCATACTGCTCGTGAAATCACCAAAAAAGAAGGTTTGTTTGTAGGCTATACTTCTGGTGCAGTAATGCAAGCCATCAAGCAATATGCTGAAGAAGGTGAGTTTGATGAAAACAGCAACGTAATTGCTATTTTTCCTGATCACGGTTCTCGTTATATGAGCAAAGTATTTAGCGATGATTGGATGAATGAGCAAGGCTTTTTTGATAGTATCAATGAAGAGGAAGTTCAAAAAATCGAATTTATTAAATAATTCAATATTGAATTAAATCCCATATAAAACTCCAGAGCAATCTGGAGTTTTTTTTGCTTTGTGGTAATGATATCCATAAAAAAAGCCCTTGTAAAACAAGAGCTTTTAGTATTGTAAAAAGAAAAATTTATTCTTCCATAGTGTGATAAACGTTCATAACGTCATCATCTTCTTCAATTTTTTCGATCAATTTCTCTACATCCGCCATTTCAGCTTCAGTAAGTTTTTTGGTAATTTGTGGAATTCTTTCAAAACCTGAAGAAAGAATTTCGATTCCGCGACTTTCTAGTTCTTTTTGGATAGTTCCAAAACTTCCAAAAGGAGCATAAATTAAAATGCCATCTTCATCAGCAAAAATTTCTTCTGCACCAAAATCGATAAATTCTAATTCTAGTTCTTCGATATCTTGGTTGTTATTCGGAATACGGAAATTACAAGTATGGTCAAACATGAATTCTACAGATCCTTGTGTTCCAAGAGTACCGTTACATTTGTTAAAGTAACTACGAATGTTGGCTACTGTGCGATTGTTGTTATCTGTTGCTGTTTCAATTAGTATAGCAATTCCGTGTGGAGCGTAACCTTCAAATAATTGTTCTTTGTAGTTAGCCGTATCTTTGTCAGTTGCTTTTTTGATGGCGCGTTCCACGTTTTCTTTCGGCATGTTAACTGCCTTCGAGTTTTGGATCACCGCTCTTAGTCTGGAGTTGGCTTCTGGATTAGGTCCACCTTCCTTAACAGCCATCACGATATCTTTACCAATTCTGGTAAACGCTTTGGCCATTGCTGACCAACGTTTCATTTTTCTTCCTTTTCGAAATTCAAACGCTCTTCCCATTTCTATTAATTATTTTGAAGTGCAAATATAAAAAAATAAAGCAAAAAAAAGAGGCCTAAGCCTCTTTTGGATAAGTTAATCTACCTATAATGCCTGGTATTTTTTTACCCTGAATATCGTAAATTGCTTTTAGCCACATGACAAATAGCATTGGCACTACAACAAAGCAAAGTGGGTTGTATTCCCAAGCCTTTACAAGGTCAAAATGAATAAAATGCATTACAGCTCTGGTTAGTCCGCAAGCATAACATTCAATTCCTGCCAATACTACAGACAAGCAAGTGCTTTCTCCTTTATCAAACCAAGTTTTTGGTAAAAAGAGCAAAACAATTGGAGCTAAAATCAATACAAGATTCGAAAGATAAAAATAAGCTTTACGCATTTTTAGGTTGTATTAAAGTGTTTTAGAGTAAGAACCTCCTTTTGGTTGTAAATCTCCAGTGATGATACGAATTAAGTCAATTAAAGACCAGATTCCGCAACCTCCAAATGTCAACAACTGAACAATTCCTTGCCAAGTGTATCCTAAGTAAAAACGGTGAATCCCGATTCCACCAACAAAAATAGCCAATAATAAGGCTGTCAATTGACTTTTTCCGCTTGCAATAGCGGCTGGAGATGATAACTCATCTTCTTGCGTGTTCACTACTGTAGTGTTTTCACTTGTTGCTCTTTGCACAGGGAAAGATGCGTAGGTTGTTGTTAAAACACCTAAAAATAACAGTACAACTGTAAAAAGTAATTTGATTTTCATAGGAAAAAGTTTAAGTTTGTGCCAAATATAAATAAAAAAATAAAATACCGATGTATATTTTTATTAAAAAAATAACAATTTTTTTTGTGGCCTTTCTAGGATACTTCCTAACAGTAGAAAATGCATTTTCACAAAATAATTACGAGTTTCTTGGAGCATTAAAACTGAATGGAAATGATAAAAGTGTCATCACATACCGTTTGGTTTTTGAAGAATTGAACGGAAAATTAAAGGGCTATTCAATTACTGATTTAGCAGGTAAGCACGAAACCAAAAATTTAATTGAAGGTAGCTATAATAAAAAACTAAAGTTGTTTGAGTTCCGCGAAACCAATATTGTGTACACCAAATCAAAGTTTGAGCAGAGTGCATTCTGTTTTGTTAATTTCTCAGGAAAATTGAAGTTGGTGCAAAGTACAAGTAAATTGGAAGGAGCTTTTAAAGGTTTGTATAAAAACAAACAAAAGTGTATTGATGGAACTCTTGTTTTAATTGGAAGTGCTAAACTTTATAATTTGGTAAATAAGGTGAATAATCGCATTCAAAAATCAAATAAGGTAGATGTAAAAACTAAAGAAACCATCAATCCTTTAAAAGTGTTGGACAGTTTAAAAACAAATCGATTGAGTAACGATGAAAATTTAAATGTTTTTTGGGGATCGAATAAATTTAAAATGGAGATTTATGACATTGGTAAAGAGGATGGCGATGTTGTAAATATTTATCAAAATAATAAATTAATTCTGGCTAAGCATAAATTAACTAATGCTAAAAGAATTATCGAAGTGGTACTTGATGGTAATAAAAATGAGTTTAAAATTGAAGCAATTAACGAAGGTACAATTGCTCCGAACACCGCCAAGATTACATTATTTGATGGAGATACTTCTTTTGACTTGATGTCGAATTTAAAGAAAGGGGAGAAAGCAAGCATCACAATTCATAAAAAATAAACGAGTTTCTTGAAGTTCAAGATAAAAAAAACCGGAAGCTAATGCTTACCGGTTTTTTGTTTGAGATCCTTTTCGGAATTATTTTTTGTAAAAAGGTAGCTTAACTACTTTCGCAGGAACATCATTTTTTCTGATACGGATAAAAATATCGCTATCAACAGTACTGTTTTCTGTAGTAACGTATCCTAGTCCAATTCCTTTGTTCATAGAAGGCGACATAGTTCCTGAAGTTACAATGCCAATTACAGTTCCTTCTGCATTAACTATTTCGTAATCGTGTCTTGGTACGGCACGTTCTTGCATTTCGAAAGCTACTAATTTGCGGCTAACTCCTTTTTCTTTTTGTTCTTTTAAGTTTGCGGCATTCACAAAATCTTTGTTGAACTTTGTAATCCAGCCTAAACCAGCTTCTAATGGCGAGGTAGTATCGTTAATGTCGTTTCCGTACAAACAGAATCCCATTTCCAGTCGTAAAGTATCACGAGCTGCCAAACCAATTGGTTTGATTCCAAATGAAGCACCTGCCTCAAATACTTTGTTCCAAATTTGCTCTACTTCATCATTCTTGCAATAAATTTCGAAGCCGCCAGAACCTGTGTATCCCGTTGCTGAAATAATAACATTTTCAATCCCTGCAAAGTCACTTACTTCGAAATGGTAATACGCAATAGACGCTAAATCAACAGAAGTTAAAGCCTGCATAGCTTCAACTGCTTTTGGCCCTTGAATAGCTAAAAGAGAATAATCGTCTGAAAGGTTTTTCATATCTACACCTAAATCATTATGGCTAGAAATCCATTCCCAATCTTTGTCAATGTTTGATGCATTTACAACCAAAAGATATTGCTCTTCTTTCATTTTGTAAACTAATAAATCGTCTACAATTCCGCCATCAGCATTAGGCAAACAAGAATATTGCGCTCTTCCAATAGTTAAGGTAGCTGCATCATTTGATGTTACTTTTTGGATTAAAGCTAGAGCATTTGGTCCGGTAAGCAAAAATTCGCCCATGTGCGAAACATCAAAAACACCTACGGCGTTACGTACGGTTTCGTGTTCAGCATTAACTCCTTCGTATAAAATAGGCATGTTAAAGCCTGCAAATGGTAGCATTTTTGCTCCTAAACTTTCATGTATGTGCGTTAGCGCAGTATTTTTCATTGCGTTGAATCTAAAATTTTAAGTGGCTAATTTATTGATTTTATTCGGTGTGACAAAGGTTCTTTGAGGGATTATTTCAATCGTTTTCGGTGTTCTGTTTTTTGATAATAGGTTAGGAAAATTAATAGCTATTCAGTCGATTAGCAATGCTTAATAAATAGTAATAGTGCCAATGCCGAAATTTTACAGCACTTATTTGTAAATTTGCAAATAGGTAAAATCACCTTAGCCAATTAAATTATGGATAAAACACTGCATTTGAGAACAGTAAACGTGACGCGTTACATTACCCCTTTACGGGAAGGTGGATCGTTGCCCGCATTAGCTGAAGCCGATGATGATTTTAAATATGTCTTAAAATTTAAAGGAGCAGGGCATGGTGTTAAGGCACTTATTGCCGAATTAATAGGTGGCGAGATTGCCCGTTTTTTGGGTTTTAAAATGCCTGAATTGGTTTTTGCAAACCTTGACGAAGCTTTTGGCCGCTCGGAGGCTGACGAAGAAATTCAGGATTTGTTACAAGGAAGTCAAGGCCTTAATTTGGCGCTGCATTATTTGTCTGGTGCTATTAATTTTGACCCTGTGGTTACTCTAGTTGATGCTAAATTAGCTTCTCAAATTGTATGGTTGGATGCATTTATCACCAATGTAGATCGCACGTTTAGAAATACTAACATGTTGCTGTGGAAAAAGGAATTGTGGTTGATTGATCACGGTGCCAGTTTATACTTTCATCATTCTTGGACCACTTGGGAAAAACATGCACAAAGCCCGTTTGGGTTGATTAAAGATCATGTGCTTTTGCCACAAGCTAGTTTACTTGATGAGGTAGATGCTGCTAGTAAAGCTCTTTTAACGCCTGCTGTTTTACAAGAAATTGTCAATTTAATACCTGAGGTTTGGTTGCATTGGGAAGATACAGATGAAACTCCTGAACAAATCCGCCAAGTATATTTCAACTTTTTATCGACCCGATTACAACATTCTGAAATTTTTATAAAAGAAGCGCAAAATGCAAGAAAAACACTTATATGAGTACGCGGTAATACGAGTGGTACCTCAAGTTGAGCGCGAAGAATTTCTCAATGTTGGTGTCATTTTGTTTTGTAAAAAAGCCAAATTTATTAAAGTTCTTTTTACTATCAATCCATTAAAATTACAATTATTTTCGAAAGAATTAGACGTTGAACAACTGCAATTAAATATCGAGGCTTTGGCAAAAATTGCCCATGGCGAAAAGCAAGCAGGTCCAATAGCGCAGTTTGATATTCCTTCTCGTTTTAGATGGTTAACCGCCTTGCGGAGCTCTGTGATACAAACTTCTCGTCCGCATGCGGGACTTTGCGAAGATTTAGATTTAACTACCCAACGCCTATTTGAAGAAATGGTTTTGTAACCAAAATGATTTTCTTAAAGTACCTTTTCGAGAACTAAAAATTCTAGTGGCTCAGCTGTAATCGGAATATGAACTTCACTTGCAGGGAAAGGCTCTCGCGTGCCTGTTTCTGCATAACCATTTCGCTTATACCATGCTATAAGTTCCTCTCTAACAGATATTACTGTCATTACAATTTTGGGTAATGAAAGTGATTTGGCATGAATTTCAGCTTCTTGAAGTAGTTTTTTACCAACACCTCCATTTTGTAATTCGGGTGATACTGTCAGCATTCCCAAATACAGTTGATTTTCCTTTTGAACTAATAAAACACAACCAATAATTTGCTCTTGCTCAGTGTATTTTAAGATAGTATTTTTTGGATCATTTAAGGTTTCGGCTAATTCCCTTTCGGTGGTTCGCAAACCTTCTAAAATGTTGGCTTCGGTGGTCCAGCCTTTTTTAGAAGATTCGCCGCGATAAGCCGAATTTATCAATGTGTTGAGTGCTGTTATATCAGATGCGGTTGCTTTGGTAATCATTATTTTTTGCTTGTTTGAACGTCAAAGATATAAAAAAGCTGCATCGTAAAACGCACATTTGAAATCCTTATTTATTTTTGTTTCTAATGGATTAATTCTGTAACAAATAGGTCTTTAAATCCTCGTAAATACGTACTGAAACACTAAATTTTTCTTTGTTTAATATAGGTGTAATTTGCAACGGAATTGGGAGTTTTATCTTCAAAGCAAGCTCTACAGTATCTAAAAATTTGATGGGATGGGCTGTTTCTAAAAATATACCAATAGCATCAGGATGGTTTTGTAATTCTTGTTTTAAACCAAGGTAGCCAACCGCGCCGTGAGGTTCAGCAACATAGCCTGATTTTTCAAATATATTTTTCATTGCAACCAAGGTTTCCTCGTCAGAAAATGAAAATGAACTAAAATCTTTTTTGAATTCTGCTAAATCATTTTGATACAGTTCCTGAATACGGATAAAGTTACTCGGATTTCCTACGTCCATTGCATTTGAAATGGTTGCTTTTGAAGGTTTAGGATTGTATTTTCCTTCTTCTAAAAAGCGTGGAACCGTATCATTTACATTTGTAGCTGCAATAAAATGTTGAACAGGCAAACCCATTTTTTTGGCAACAATTCCAGCACAAATGTTGCCAAAATTCCCACTTGGGCACGAAAAAACTAAAGGTTTGTTGTGTTTTTTTAAAGATTTGTAAGCAAAGAAAAAGTAAAACATTTGTGGTAACCAACGCGCAATATTTATTGAATTAGCCGAAGTAAGATTTTTATGTTGCAATTTTTCATCTAAAAATGCTTGTTTAACCATATCTTGGCAATCGTCAAAAAAACCATCAACTTCAAGTGCTGTTATATTTTGTCCCAAGGTTGTCAATTGACGCTCTTGAATGTCGCTTACTTTTCCTGAAGGATATAAAATTACAACGTCAACGCCAGGAACTCCCAAAAAACCACTTGCAACTGCACCACCTGTGTCGCCAGATGTAGCCACTAAAACAGTATTGTGGCTGTTATTTATATCAGAATTAAAATAGCCTAAGCAGCGAGACATGAATCTTGCTCCAACATCTTTAAACGCCATGGTTGGACCGTGAAATAATTCAAGCGAAAAAATACCGCTCTCTATTTCAACAACAGGAAAATCAAAACAAAGTGTTTCTGCAATGATTTGTTTTAAAATTGCTTCAGGAATTTCGTCGGCCACGAATTGTTTAATAGCTTCGAAAGCGATTTCCTCATGACTCATTTTTTCAATATTTTCGAAAAAACTATCAGGAAGTCGGGTAATTGATCCTGGGAAATACAAACCTTTGTCGCTGGCTAATCCTTGCTCAACGGCCTCTTGAAAAGTAACGTTTGGGGCATTGTGGTTTAAACTATAGTATTGCATGCTGTATGTTGTAAGTAGTTGTGTTATTTTTTTAATTTAAATTATTGATTTGTAAGCAACTGAAATTATCGTTTAGATAATTTTAATTCCTTCGTCATTTACTTTTGAAACATGTATTTCGTAAGGTAGATTCATTGCGTCGTATACTTTGCTCATGCCTTTTGCAACAGCATTAGCAGTTTCTAGTCCTTTGCTCAAGGCAAAAATTGAAGGTCCAGAACCTGAAATTCCAGAGCCGAGCGCGCCATTTGCATAAGCACTTTTTTTAATGAGATCAAAACCAGGAATCAATACAGAACGAAGTGGTTCGATAATTTCGTCGTGTAACGAGCGACCAATCAATTCATAATCTTGCGTGTACAAGCCAGCAACCAAGCCGCCTACATTTCCCCATTGTGTGATGGCGCTTTTTAACGAAACGGTTTGTTTTAATACGGAGCGGGCATCAGAAGTTTTGAGTTCAATTTGAGGATGAACAACGGTTGCATATAAATCGGTTGGACTTGGAATTTTTACAATATCAAGCGGACTCGAACTCCTAACGAGTGTAAAACCGCCAAGTAGGGCAGGCGCCACGTTATCAGCATGTGCATTTCCACTTGCTAACTTTTCGCCTTGCATGGCAAATAATACCAATTCTTTCCTAGTAAAAGGTTTATCCAATAATTCGTTAATGCCGAAAACAGCCCCTGCTGAACTAGCAGCGCTACTGCCAATACCACTGCCAGCTTTGATGCGTTTGTATATTTCAATTTCGAATCCAAATGGGAAATCAATTTGCTCCAGCATCGCGAGAGCTGCGACACCAGCCACATTTTTTTCGGTTTCCAAAGGTAAATCAGCACCGTCTATTTTGATGATTCGAACTCCCTTTTCAGTAGATTTTCGAACAATCATCTGATCGCCTGCGGTTTCCAAGCAAAGACCTAGAACATCGAATCCGCAGGATAAATTGGCAATTGTTGCAGGGCAAAATAACTTTATTTCGTTCATGATTTTTTGTTTCAGGTTTAAAGTTTAAAGTTGTTTTTAGTTCTTGAAATTGAAACTTTAAACAAAGAAAACTTTAAACTATTTTTTAAATATTTCCAATTCGAATCACATCAGCAAAAATTCCGGAGGCGGTTACTGCAGCACCAGCGCCAGCTCCTTTAATTAGCAACGGTTGATCGGAGTAACGGTCTGTAAAAAAGAGTACGATATTGTCTTTTCCTTCCAAATTGTAAAAAGGATGGTCTTTCGGGATGAAACGCAAGCCAACATTAGCTTTTCCATTTTCAAGCTGAGCTACATATTTTAATCGTGAATCTTTAGCAAGTGCCTCTTGAAATATGGTGTTAAAATGATCGGCATGCGCAATTAATGATGCAAAAAAGGCCTCGTTGTTAGTTGTCTCCAAACAAGCTGCTGGTAGGAAAGATTCATTTGAAATTTCGTCAATCTCCATTTTGTAGCCACTTTCACGAATCAAAATTAAAATTTTACGTGCTACATCAATTCCACTTAAATCAATCTTCGGATCAGGCTCGGTAAATCCTTGAACACCTGCTTCTTTAACCACATCATGAAAACTGCTACTTTCATTAAAATTGTTAAAAATAAAGTTTAAACTACCCGATAAAACAGCTTGAATTTTATTGACTTTGTCGCCAGATGCCACCAGGTTTTTTACGGTATCAATAATTGGTAAACCCGCTCCAACATTGGTTTCAAATAAAAATGGCGCATTGTATTGGCGAGATAATTTTTTCAATTTTTTATAATTATCAAACTCGGATGCGCAAGCAATTTTGTTGCAAGTTACTACGGCAATATTTTGTTTTAAATAATGTTCATAGGTTTGTGAAACGCTTTCATTTGCAGTAATGTCAACAAATATACTGTTACGTAAATTGAGGTCTTTGGCTGTTTTAAAAAACAGAGAGGCATCAGCTGCATCGCCTGTATCCAGCAAAAATTGCCATTCTTTTAAAGAAATTCCATCTTCGTCGAAATACATTTTGCGTGAGTTTGATAAAGCAATAACACGTAAGTTGATTTTTAATTTTTCTTTTAGAAATTTTTTCTGTTGGTGAATTTGTTCAATGAATTTTTCACCCACATTACCCACACCCATCACAAACAGGTTCAATTGCTTGGTGTTTTCTTCAAAGAAGTTCTCGTGAAGCGTGTTTAAAGCCTTTTTTACATCACGCTCATTAATAACTGCTGATATGTTTCGTTCTGATGCACCTTGGGCAATTGCTCGAATATTGACATTGTTTTTACCCAAAGTACTAAACATTCGGCCACTCAATCCCTGGTGGTTTTTCATGTTTTCACCAACCAAAGCGATAATGCACAAGTTTTTTTCAACGATGCAAGGTTGAATTTTATTTTGAGAAATTTCTATTTCAAAGGCTTTGTTGATGGCATTTTCAGCTGTGTCAGCATCTGAATTTAAAATTCCAATACAAATAGAATGTTCCGAAGAAGCTTGTGTGATAAAAATTACGTTTATGTTTTTTTGTGAAAGCACTTCAAAAAGACGTTTTGATGATCCAGAAACACCAATCATTCCTGAACCTTCAAGAGTTACCAATGTAATGGAATCGATGTGCGTAATTCCTTTTACGGGATTGTTTTGCGTAAAAATGTCATTCGAAATATAAGTACCAATTGCAGTGGGTTCGAAAGTGTTTTTAATCAAAATAGGAATACTCTCGCGTAAAACGGGCTGAATTGTAGGCGGATAAAGTACTTTGGCTCCAAAATGAGACAATTCCATAGCTTCTTGATACGATAAGTTTGCAATTGGTTTAGCTTGCTTTACAATTTTAGGATTTGCAGTAAACATGCCATTTACATCAGTCCAAATTTCTAATTGATGCGCTCGCAAGGCTGCTGCAAGTATTGCTGCCGTATAATCTGAGCCTCCACGACCCAAAGTAGTAGTAATTCCCTCTGTTGAAGCAGCTATAAATCCGGGCATAACAATAACTTCCTGATTGTTTGTTTGAAAGTATTCTTGAATTAGAGCATTCGATACTTCAAAATTCACACTTGCCTTTCCGAAATTATTATCGGTTTTAATTACTTCGCGACTGTCTTTGTAACTGCTGTTTTTTATTTTTTGCTGTAAAGCTTCAGAAATAATGTAAGCTGAAAGTAATTCACCAAAACTCAGTATTGTGTCTGATGTTCTAGCAGATAGTTCGCCAAGCAAGAAACAGCCATCTAATAAAGTTTCAAGATAATTGATAATGCGCTTAATATGACTCAATAAAGCGCTTTGCTCGCTCACAGGAATCAAAGCTTTAAGTGCTTCTAAATGTTTGGTTTCTATTTCGGCTACTATTTCTTTGAATCTATCATCGCCTTGTGCTGCTTTTTGCGATGCGAGATGCAGTAAATCAGTGACTTTACTAAACGCAGAAACAACTACAACTAAGTGTTCTCCTGATCTTGATTCTTCAATTATTTGTAAAACTAATTTTATGTTTTGTGCATTGGCTACCGATGTGCCACCAAATTTTAAGACTTTCATGTGTGGTAATGTATAAAGTTGTGTGCTGTGTTTGTGTGAATGAGATCGTATTTTATTGTTGTAAATACTTTTTTACAACTGTAGTTTGGTCTCTTTGTAAATAGGAGACAAATAAAAATACTTGCTTATATGTAGTTTGTTTACCCCAAAGGGGTAGTGGTAGTTGTAGTAAACGTCATGGTAGTAACCGTCTCAGTTGAGATCGATTTATAAGAAGCTTGTATGTAATTTTTTTTCTCCATGATTGTTTTTCAAAATTAAGGTTTTTTGTAGAAATGAAAGTCTAAAGTGCTCTTTTTGTGAATATTTGATTATTGTAGTTTTAAATTAAGAATTGCTAAATATTGGTTGTTTTTAGTACGGTCATATCTCAGTATTCGTATTTATTGTCCTTTTTTAATCAGGAAAAATTAAGAAATAAATCAAGGTTTTTAGCTTCAACAATATTCAAAAATGAAAATTTGATTCGAATTCTAGCTTTGAATTATATTAAAAGTTATTTATCTCCTTTACAGTTTTTGCAAGAATTATTAAGATTTGTTAAAGCTTTTTTTGAAATAAAATGCAATTGGTATTGTGTAATATTAAAGAATTAATCACTTTTACTTCCCAAATAGAAAACCGATGAATTCAACGCATTATATTACAAGTGAAACTCTTGATTTTGATTTGTTACATAAAATAATTACTCAAGATAAAAAACTGTGCTTATCAGAGGAGAGCAAGGACAAAATTTTAAGTTGTAGAACTTACTTAAACAAAAAAATGGAGTTGCATGCAACACCCATTTATGGTATCAATACCGGTTTTGGATCACTTTGTAATGTCAAAATTTCCAATGATAACTTAGCTCAATTACAAGAAAATTTAGTCAAGTCTCACGCTTGTGGTACAGGAGATAAGGTTCCTGTTGCCATTGTGCAGCTTATGTTACTTTTAAAAATTCAGTCTTTGAGTTATGGTTATTCCGGTGTACAACTCGAAACGGTTGAGCGCTTGATTGCTATGTACAACAATAAAATTTGGCCTGTAGTTTATGAGCAAGGGTCATTAGGCGCATCGGGCGATTTGGCTCCGCTTGCACATTTGTCATTGCCGCTACTAGGAGAAGGAGAGGTGTATTTTGAGGGCAAAATAGTTCCGACTGAACAGGTAATGCGTTTTTTTAATTGGGAACCTATTGTTTTACAATCAAAAGAAGGGTTGGCTTTATTAAACGGAACACAGTTTATGAGTGCTTATGGAGCTTATGTAAGTTTGAAAGCAGCTAAAATTTCGTATTTATCAGATTTAATTGGTACCATTTCATTAGAGGGTTTTGATGGAAGGATAGAACCGTTTGATGCGTTAATTCACCAAATTAGACCTCACAAAGGACAATTGGCGACAGCCGAAAGAATCAAAGAATTTCTTGAAGGTAGTGCTATTATTTCACAACCAAAAGTACAGGTTCAAGATCCTTATTCTTTTAGATGCATGCCCCAAGTTCATGGTGCTTCAAAAGATGCTATTGCCTATGTGCAACAAGTTTTCAAGATAGAAATAAACTCGGTAACCGACAACCCAAATATTTTTGTAGACGAAGATCAGATTATTTCTGGTGGTAATTTTCACGGTCAGCCATTAGCTTTAGCGCTTGATTTCATGTCTATTGCGCTAGCGGAGTTGGGTAGTATTTCTGAACGTAGAACCTTTCAGCTTATTTCAGGAACTCGTAATTTGCCTCCATTTTTGGTTGATAATCCCGGATTGAATTCAGGTTTAATGATTCCGCAATATACAGCAGCAAGTATTGCAAGCCAAAACAAACAATTGGCAACCCCAGCAAGCGTAGATAGCATTGTATCTAGTAATGGTCAAGAGGATCACGTGAGTATGGGCGCCAATGCAGCGACGAAAGCTTTACAAGTTCTTGAAAATGTAGAACGCATTTTAGCTATTGAACTGCTCACAGGAGCTCAGGCGATAACTTATCGAAGACCTCTGCAGTCTAGTCCATTTATAGAGAGTTTTTTAACAGTTTACCGTGGCGAAGTCCCGTTTGTCAAAGAAGATAGAATATTGCATTATGACATCGAAAAGACAATTGCTTTTTTGAATTCTTTCGATATTGAAAGTGATTTGTTAATGTTAACTTAACATTCGCGCTGAATAATGAAGTAATTTTGCCAAACTAAATTTAAACGAAATGAACATTAATAATTTTTTCCAATTTTTGGTTCCAAAAGACAAAAAGTTCTTCCCTCTTTTTGAAGAAGCTTCAAGCAATTTGATTGAAATTGCTGAAAATTTGCACGAAGCAGTTAATTTACCTTTGAAAGAACGTGAAATTCTTTTTCAAAAAATTGATATGTTGGAACAAAAAGGAGAGGACATTGCCCGTCAAACTAACTTAGAATTGAGTAGAAATTTCATTACTCCGTTTGACAGAGAGGATATTCACTCGTTAATAACTGCTATTGATAACGTTGCAGGTAACCTACATGGTGCAGCAAGTAGAATGCGTTTGTATCAAGTTGACAAAATCACAAAATCGATTCGTAAGTTGACTGAAATCAATTTAGAAGCATGTCAGAATATTGATGTTGCTATTCGCGAATTGAGAGATTTGAAAAAAATGAAGAATATTACAGATGCTTGTGCACGTATCAATAAATTAGAAAACAAATCGGATAACGTTTATGATAAAGCGGTTTTAGATTTGTTTGAAAACGAAACTGATGCCAAAAACATCATCAAATACAAAGAAGTATTATCTGTTTTAGAAACGGCAACTGATAAATGCAAAAGTGTTGCAGGTGTTTTAGAATCTATTTCTGTGAAGCACTCTTAATTCAATCCGTTTTATTCTGAAATTATAAATATGGAATTTACTCTTTTAATAGTAATCATAGTCTTAGCATTAATTTTTGATTACATCAATGGTTTTCATGATGCTGCTAATGCGATTGCGACTGTAGTTGCTACAAAGGTATTGACGCCTTTTCAAGCCGTTGTTTGGGCCGCTTTTTTTAACTTTTTGGCATACTGGGTTTTTGGTTTTGGTGTTGCAGATACTGTTGCAAAAACAGCGAATACCGATCAAATCGATTTGGTAGTAATTCTCGCCGGTGTTATTGCAGCTATCATTTGGAATTTATTCACATGGTGGCAAGGTATACCTTCCAGTTCGTCTCATACCTTAATTGGTGGTTTTGCTGGAGCAGCAATTGCTCATGCCTTAATGGTGCACGGTTTTTCTTCGTATACAACAGGTACAGGTGTCGAAATGCAGACAGCCTACTGGTACGACACAGTGAACTGGTACACTGCAAGTAAAAGTGGAGGTTTTCCTTCTGGAGTTCTTGTCATTATTGCTTTTATTGTATTAGCTCCTTTATTGGGTGCCTTAATGTCTTATTTAATTTCTATTTGGTTGCTGAACGCTTCTAAAAGAGAAATTGGACCAAAAATATTTACTGGGGTCGTGATTTTGTTGACCATCTGGTTTGTAGAAAGCCAAATGGTATATTATAAAGATATAGCCAAACCTCGTTTTGAATCGCATTTTTGGAGCGTTGTTTTCGAAACGCATAACATCAAGTGGTTTTTGGTAGCATTCATAGTGCTATCAATTAGTTCGTTTTCTTTGATTTTTAGCAGCTTAAATTTACATCAATCAACAGCTTGGTTAAAGAAGATGCAATTATTGTCTTCTGCGGCCTTTAGTTTAGGGCATGGTGGAAATGATTCTCAAAAAGTAATGGGAATTATAGCCGCTGCCGTTACAGTTTACAAAGTCAAGAGTGGTGTATCGCTAAATAGTCTTCCAGATTGGTTGAATGTTATTTTGCCAAATGAAGATAAAGGAATACTTGGTGTAATGCCAGAATGGATTCCGCTTGCATGTTACTCTGCAATTGCTGCTGGAACATTAAGCGGTGGCTGGAAAATTGTGAAAACAATGGGGTCTAAAATTACTAAAGTTACTTCTTTTGAAGGAGTTGCTGCAGAAACCGCTGGTGCACTAACCTTATATTTTACGGAGCATTTTAAAGTTCCTGTGAGTACTACACATACAATTACAGGTTCTATTATTGGTGTTGGATTAACAAAAAGAGTATCAGCTGTGCGATGGGGAATGACTGTGAGTCTTATTTGGGCTTGGGTACTTACAATTCCAATCTCAGCAATTCTTGCAGCTCTTATCTACTACTTATTTCGTATTTTTATCTAATACCAAAATTTAATATTTACAAAAAAAACCATTCTCAGAATGGTTTTTTTGTTTTTGTTGGACTCTTTTTATTTAAGCTCTATTTTTTGTCTGAAGTTCTTTTCGATTGCTTTAATCATTTCGCCAGCAATATCTTTATTGGTTGCTCCTTCAATACCTTCCAGACCAGGAGAAGAATTTACCTCAAGTAATAAAGGTCCTTTTGAAGACCGAATAATATCAACACCTGCCACTTTTAGGTCCATTGCTTTAGTTGCACGAATGGCGATCTTCTTTTCCTCTGGAGTTACTTTAATAACCGATGCAGTTCCGCCAAGGTGAATATTTGCTCTGAACTCTCCTGGCATTGCTTCACGTTGAATAGCAGCAACTACTTTTCCGTCAATGACAAAGCATCTAATATCTTTCCCATTAGCTTCTTTTATAAATTCTTGAACCAAAATGTTAGCATTCAAACTTTTGAAGGCGTTAATAACACTTTCCGCTGCTTTTTTAGTTTCTGCCAAAACAACACCTTTTCCTTGCGTTCCTTCAAGTAGTTTTACAATTAAAGGAGATCCACCTACCATTTTAATTAAATCATCAGTATCTAAAGGCGAATTGGCAAATCCCGTTGTAGGAATAGCAACGCCATGATTGAGTAATAATTGTAAAGAGTATAATTTGTCACGCGACTGTGTAATAGCATTAGATGAGTTCAAGCAATATACTTTTAGAGCTTCGAATTGTCGTGTCAAGGCGCAGCCGTAAAAAGTGATACTTGGTCTTATTCTTGGAATTATCGCGTCAAATTGATTTAAAATTTTACCACCACGATAGTGTATTTCGGGAGTTTTGGCATCCAATTTCATGTAGCACTCTTTTATGTTCAAAAAGTGCATTTCATGGCCTCGCATTTCGCCGGCTTCCATAATACGTTTGTTGCTGTATAGTTCGGGGTTACTCGCCAAAAGACCTATACGTAATCCTGAACTTGCCTTTTCTGAATTTTTATATAATTCTTTTAAAGTATCGCTCGTAGGTTGTCCTAGTAAATATTTTTGTTCAGGATCAACTAAAACTCTTCCACTCATTGCTTCACGACCCAATAACATACGGAAACCCATGGAATCACGATTGGTCAAAGTCATTTCTATAGGCCATTGCCCGCTACCAAGTTGAACATTAGTTTGGATCACATAGCGGTGTTCTCTAAAACCACTTGAACTTTTTACAATACGTTTGTCTACTAGTGGAGCTTCGCAGTGAATTACTGTTTTTAAGTTATTTTGAATGGGATTGATGTCAAATTTTACCCAGTTGCTTTCGTTTTTGATAAAGGGTGCGATGTTAATGGCATGCAATGCTGATGTTTTAGCACCTGAATCGACACGGGCTTTTATGGTAGGAATGCCTAATTCTGGAAAAGAACACCATTCTTCGCTACCTAAAATTACTTTATTATCTGACATAAATTGCGGATTTAATCTTATTTTAAAATTCAAATGTAGCTATTTGTTTTCACAAAATGTTGGTTTACTGTAAAGAATAAACCCGTTATGTTATAAAAACGTAACGGGTTTATTATCAATTAAAAAGTGGTTTTTACAAATTGGTAGCTTCTCCAGCTTTGTGCACTTTTACAGTTAATTCCTGAGCTCCTTCTTCTATATCCATGAATATTTCGTCGCCTACTAGAATTTTTGAAGTAATTATTTCTTCGGCGAGTGTGTCTTCTACATATTTCTGTATCGCTCTTTTTAGTGGTCTAGCACCAAATTGTTTGTCAAACCCTTTATCAGCTATAAATGCTTTTGCAGCGTCTGATAGGTTCAAATTATAACCCAATTCGGCCACGCGAGCATACAGTTTTTTCAACTCGATTTCAATGATTAAATCAATATCATGTTTTTCAAGTGCATTGAATACAATTACATCATCAATACGGTTTAAAAATTCAGGAGCAAAAGTTTTCTTTAAAGCATTTTCAATAATACTTTTCGAATTGTCATCTGCTTGGGCCACTTTTGCAGCTGTACCAAATCCAACGCCTTGACCAAAGTCTTTTAATTGTCGGGCACCAACATTAGAGGTCATTATGATAATTGTATTTTTAAAATCAATTTTTCTGCCTAAGCTATCCGTTAAAAATCCGTCATCAAGAACCTGAAGTAACATATTAAATACATCAGGATGTGCTTTTTCAATTTCGTCTAATAATACTACGCAGTACGGTTTTCTTCTTACTTTTTCGGTAAGTTGTCCACCTTCTTCATATCCTACGTATCCCGGAGGAGCTCCCACTAATCTTGAAATAGCAAATTTTTCCATGTATTCGCTCATGTCAATACGGATTAAAGCATCTTCTGAGTCGAATAATTCTTTTGCTAAAACTTTAGCCAATTGCGTTTTTCCTACTCCTGTTTGACCAAGGAAGATAAACGATCCGATTGGTCTGTTCGGGTCTTTTAAGCCTGCACGATTACGCTGAATAGAGCGTGCTATTTTAACAACGGCTTCTTTTTGCCCAATAACTTTATTTTCAATAAGTTCTGGTAATTTCGCAAGCTTGTTACTTTCGGTTTGTGCAATACGATTTACAGGTATACCGCTCATCATCGAAACTACATCGGCTACATTGTCTTCAGTTACTTCAATACGATTGTTCTTTGCATCTTCTTCCCATTGCTCTTGAGCAATTGCAAGATCCTTCTCGATGCGTTTTTCATCGTCTCTAAGTTTAGCAGCTTCCTCGTATTTTTGTTTTTTAACCACTACATTTTTCATCTCGCGAACTTCTTCCAACTGACGCTCAAGATCTAAAATTTGTTTAGGAACTTCGATATTGGTAATGTGTACACGTGAACCTGCTTCGTCAAGAGCATCAATCGCTTTGTCTGGTAAAAATCGCTCAGACATATATCTGTCAGTCAATTTTACGCAGGCCTCAATGGCTTCAGGTGTAAATGTTACGTTGTGGTGATCTTCATATTTGTTTTTAATGTTATTCAAAATCGTAATTGTTTCTTCAACAGATGTTGGTTCAACAATGATTTTTTGAAAACGTCTTTCTAAAGCGCCATCTTTTTCAATGTATTGACGGTATTCGTCAAGAGTTGTAGCTCCAATACATTGAATTTCACCACGAGCCAAAGCCGGCTTGAACATGTTTGATGCATCAAGTGAGCCTGTAGCACCACCTGCGCCAACAATTGTATGGATTTCATCAATGAATAAAATAATGTCATCGTTTTTTTCAAGTTCGTTCATGACCGCTTTCATACGCTCTTCGAACTGTCCGCGGTATTTTGTTCCAGCAACTAAACTTGCTAAATCTAAAGTTACCACTCGTTTGTTAAAAAGTGTACGCGAAACCTTTTTTTGAATAATGCGGAGCGCTAAACCTTCAGCAATTGCTGATTTTCCTACTCCAGGCTCACCAATAAGTAAAGGATTATTTTTTTTGCGACGGCTTAAAATTTGCGATACACGCTCAATTTCTTTCTCGCGTCCTACAACAGGATCTAGCTTGCCCTCTTCGGCCATTTCGGTTAAGTCACGACCAAAATTATCCAGAACTGGAGTTTTTGATTTTTTATTGGATTTGTTTGTCGGATTGTTGAAAGTTCCTTCTTTCAAACTGTCATCTTGTCCTGAATCGTCGTTGTAAGACTCATTGCGTGGCAAATTTTCTCTGAAATCTTCGTCGTTTGGCGTCATATTAATGTATTGTTCTTTAGCTATATCATAATCTATTTTGAGCTTATTCAATAGCTTGGTTGTAGGATCGTTCTCGTTTCTTAAGATACACAGCAGCAAATGTGCGGTACTAATCGAGGTACTTTGGAATACTTTTGCCTCTAAAAAAGTGGTTTTTAAGGCACGCTCTGCTTGTCTAGTCAAATGTAAATTTTTCTTTTCTACATTGATTTCTAGGGTTGGGCTTGCAGGACTTAAAATTTCTACTTTGCGGCGTAAATGGTCTAAATCAACATCTAAATTGTTCAGAATTTGTATTGCTTTTCCGCTGCCATCTCTCAAAATACCTAACATTAAATGTTCAGTACCTATAAAGTCGTGACCTAAGCGCAAGGCTTCTTCCTTACTGTAGGTTATTACGTCTTTTACTCTTGGTGAAAAATTATCATCCATATTATATATTTAATCTCGTAAATTTAATGATTTACAATTTGAAAAACAAAAACCGTTCCTCTTGTTGCGCATGTCTGCTAAGAGACAAAAAATATCACGATTTAAGAGTTAATTTTACCTTAAATTATTAACTAAAAGCGTGTTTAATTTTGTTAATAAATCATTGAAATATGTTGGTACAAATTGGTAAAAAAAAATCTAAAAAGTGTATCTTGGCACGTTTTGAAACTAATATAATATTTTAATATAACAACTTATGTCTGAAGGAGAAAAGTTAATTCCTATTAACATAGAAGATGAAATGAAGTCAGCTTACATTGATTATTCAATGTCTGTAATTGTATCTCGAGCGCTTCCAGATGTTAGAGATGGTTTAAAGCCTGTACATCGAAGAGTTCTTTATGGTATGTATGATTTAGGAGTTTTTTCAAATAAAGCCCATAAAAAATCCGCAAGAATTGTAGGAGAGGTTCTTGGTAAGTACCACCCGCACGGTGATACTTCTGTATACGATGCCATGGTGCGTATGGCTCAGGAATGGAGCATGCGTTATTTATTAATTGACGGCCAAGGTAACTTTGGATCTGTAGATGGTGATAGCCCTGCAGCAATGCGTTATACTGAGGCTAGAATGCGCAAGATTTCTGAAGAAATCATGGCAGATATTGAAAAAGAAACAGTCGATTTTCAATTGAACTTTGACGATACTTTATATGAACCTAAGGTAATGCCAACACGCGTTCCGACTTTATTAATAAACGGAGCAACAGGAATTGCAGTAGGTATGGCTACCAATATGCCACCACACAACCTTACCGAAGTAATCAACGGAACATTAGCTTACATCGATAATAATGAAATCGAAATTGATGAGTTGATGACACATATTAAAGCTCCTGATTTTCCAACCGGTGGTATAATATATGGTTACGAAGGGGTTCGCGAAGCTTTTAAAACTGGAAGAGGACGTATTGTCATGCGTGCGAAAGTTGGTTTTGAAGAAGTAGACGGAAGAGAGTGTATCATTGTTACTGAAATTCCATACCAAGTCAATAAAGCGGACATGATTAAGCGTACTGCTGATTTGGTAAACGATAAAAAAATCGATGGTATTGCCAATATTCGAGACGAATCGGATAGAAACGGAATGCGAATTGTTTACATCCTAAAACGTGATGCTACTCCAAACGTAGTTTTAAATACACTTTATAAGTTTACACAATTGCAATCTTCATTTAGTGTAAACAACATCGCCTTGGTAAAAGGACGTCCGCAAATGTTGAATCTGAAAGATATGATTCATTATTTTGTAGAGCACCGTCATGATGTGGTTATTCGTAGAACACAATTTGATTTGCGTAAAGCCGAAGAAAGAGCTCATATCTTAGAAGGTTTGATTATTGCTTCAGATAATATTGACGAAGTAATAGCATTAATTAAGGCGTCTAAAAATACGGAGGAAGCTCGTAATAAATTGATGGAGAGATTTCAGTTGTCTGATATTCAATCTCGTGCAATTGTTGAAATGCGTTTACGTCAATTAACGGGTCTGGAGCAAGACAAGTTAAGAGCGGAGTATGATGAGATCATGAAATTGATTGATCATTTAAGAGCATTATTAGCTGATGTTAATTTGAGAACGGCTTTGATAAAAGAAGAACTTGAAGAAATTCGTGATAAGTATGGTGATGAGCGTCGTTCTACTATTCAATATTCAGGTGGAGATGTTAGTATTGAGGATTTGATTGCCGATGAAAATGTAGTAATTACAATTTCACACGCAGGATACATTAAACGCACCAACTTAACAGAATACAAAACTCAAAATAGAGGTGGAGTTGGGCAAAAAAGCGCTGGAACTCGTGATCAAGATTTCTTAGAACACATGTTTGTAGCTACAAACCATCAATATATGATGTTCTTTACCCAAAAAGGGAAATGTTTCTGGATGCGTGTGTACGAAATTCCAGAAGGCAGTAAAACAGCTAAAGGTAGAGCCATTCAAAACTTAGTGAACATTGAAAGCGATGACAAAGTGAAAGCTTTCATTTGTACCCAAGATCTTAAGGACAAAGATTATATCAATAGTCACAACTTAATCATGGTTACAAAACAAGGTCAGGTTAAGAAAACTTCATTAGAAAAATACTCAAAACCGCGTGTAAATGGGGTGGCGGCTATTACAATTAAAGAAGGTGATGAATTACTTGAAGCAAAATTAACTGATGGCGAAAGTCAAATTATTTTGGCAGTTAAATCAGGTAAACTAGTTCGTTTTGAGGAAACTAAAACGCGACCGATGGGTAGAACAGCCTCTGGGGTTCGCGGAATTAGCTTGAAAGACGAGTCGGATGAAGTAATTGGCATGGTTACTGTTGCTAAGGACAATATCAACGATTCACAAATTCTTGTTGTTACTGAAAACGGATACGGAAAACGTACCAAATTAGTTGACGAAGATGGAGAAGATGTGTACCGTATTACAAACCGTGGAGGTAAAGGTGTAAAAACACTAAATATTACTGAGAAAACCGGTAATTTGATCTCGATTAACGCAGTTACTGATGCTGATGATTTAATGATTATTAATAAATCAGGACTTACTATTAGAATGGCAATTGAAGATTTACGTGTAATGGGGCGTGCAACACAAGGAGTGAAATTAATCAACTTGAAAGGCAAAGACTCAATCGCGGCCGTAACTAAAGTAATGAAAGACGATGTTGCCGAGGTTGTTGTTGATGAAGATGGAAATGTCCTAGAAACAGCTGCTATCGAAAGAGTAAAACCTGTTTTAGAAGTGCTAGAAGAAGAAGTTGTTGAAGAAGATGAAGACGAAGAAGATGAAATTATCGAGGACGACGAAGATGTTGAAGACGAAGAAGAATCTGAAGAATAAACATAAATTAAAACAATTATAAATTAAATTAGAATACCATGAACAGTAAATATGTAGTATTAGCATCAGCGTTATTGATATCAGTAACTACTTTTGCTCAAAAAGACCAAATTAAAGCTGCTGAAAAGGCTTTAAAAGGTGGTAAATCTCAAGAGGCAGCCACATTTTTAACTGAGGCTGAGTCCTTAATTGCTAATGCAGCAGACGCTGAAAAAGCGCAATTCTTTTTCGTTAAGGGTAATACATACTTAGATTTAGCTAATAAAAATGTAAACACAGACGCTAGTCTTTCTGCCGCTGCCAAAGCATTTCAAGATTTAATTGATGCTGAAAAGGCTTCAGGGAAATCAAAATTTTCTGCACAAGCAATAAAATCAGTTACTGAGATAAAATATAAATTAATCAATAGTGCAATTGCAGATTCTAAAGTTGAAAAATTTGCAGAAAGTTCTAAAAAGTTATATGATGCCTACTTGTTGGACAAAAAAGATACAATCAACTTGTATTATGCAGCTTCAACTTATGTAAATGCTAAAGATTACGATAAAGCACTTGAACTTTACGGAACATTGAAAACATTAAACTATTCTGGTAAAGCAACCAATTTTATTGCTGTTAATAAGCTGACATCTGCAGAGGATTTCTTTTCAACGGCACAAGAAAGAGACCGTTTGGTAAAACTTGGTACACACGAAAAGCCAAGAACAGAGGTTGTACCTTCAAAAAGAGGAGAGATCTACAAAAACATGGCTTTAATTTTGGTTGAAAAAGGAAAAACAGACGAGGCTAAAAAAGCAATTTCTGAGGCTCGTAAAACAAATCCAGAAGATGGATCTCTAGCTTTAACAGAAGCTAATTTATACCTAGAGACTAAAGACTATGACACTTACAAAAAGTTAGTTTCTGAAATTTTAGAAAAGAATCCGAATGATTCCGAACTAATTTTTAACCTAGGTGTTCTTAGCGCTAATGCGAAAAATGTAGTTGATGCTGAGAAATACTACAGAAGAGTAATCGATATCAATCCTCAATACGTGAATGCTTACATTAATCTTGCTGCCATGAAATTGGAAGATGAGAAGGTGATTATTGATGAGATGAATAAATTAGGAACTTCTACAAAAGATCAAAAACGTTACGACGAATTGAAAAAGAAAAGAGAAGATATGTTCAAAGCGACTATTCCATTTTTGGCAAAAGCGGTTGAATTAAATCCAACAAATCAAGATGTATCCAAAACTTTATTAGGTGTTTACAATGCCCTTGAAATGACTGCTGAAGCAAAAGCTTTGAAAGCAAAAATGTAATTCAAAACTGTAGTTAAATAAAAAAGCCTGTCTCGAAGGAGACAGGCTTTTTTATGATTTATATTTATTTGAATGAAATAGTAAAAGTGGTTCCTTCATTCGGTTTGCTATTAACCGAAATGCTACCACCCAAGCTGTTCACATGATTGTAAACGAGATACAATCCAATACCACTGCTGTCTGAATTATTATGAAATTTTTCGTAAAGACCAAATACTTTATTTTTTACTTTTTCCATATCAAAACCAATTCCGTGGTCGCTAAAAATTAATTGCTTGGTACCATTATTAAATTTTGTGGATATTACAATATTGGGTGAACTACCAACTTGACAGTATTTAATGGCATTGCTGAGCAGATTTAAAAAAATACTTTGCAAATAGCCTTTGTTAAAGTTTATTTCATCAAATGCAGAAAAATCACTTGAAATAGTAGCTTTAGAGTTTAAAATTAATGATTTAATCGATGCTATTACTAGCGCCAAAGTCTCGGAAATATTTACAGTTTCAATTTGAGGGTGCAAATTTTCGTTAACCACTAGTTGATCAAGTGAATCATTTAGTGTGTTTCTTAAATTTTGACTTGTTTCCTGTAAGATGTTTATTAATTCTAGAGTTTCGCTATCATCTATTTTAGATGTATCTATTAAGTTGAAAATAGCCATCATATTATTTAGTGGCGATTTTAAGTCATGTGAAATTTTGTGCGAAAGTACTGTTAGTTCTTTATTGATTTGTGTCAGTTTTGCTAATAAAATATTACGTTCTTCCTCTCTCTTTTTGGTATGCGTTATATTTTTTGCAATTGCGTACACTAATTTTTCTTCTATTACTGGCATTGAAGTCCATGACAACCAAATAATCTCTCCGCTTTTAGTAAGGTATCGATTTTCAAAATTGAGAAGTGGTTTGTTTTTGTAGACCTGCTCCCTGGTTTCAATTGTGTTTTTTAGATCAGCTTCGTGTATAAAACTACTTATTGGTCTAGTGTAAAGTTCTGCATCAGTATATCCTAAAGTTTGGGATACGGCAGGATTAATTCTTTTAAAATAACCGTCAAATCCTGCAATACAAATAAAGTCTGCAGATATTTTAAAGAAATTATCAAAATGATAAATTCCGGCAGGATCAGGATTTTCTTTGTTTTTAGTCATGATTGTTTCACCTAAATGATACTATTTCTAAGCCAAACAAAAAATTAATATTTGTTTAGTTTTTGTTTTGGTTATCAAAGAATTCAACTTCAAATCTAGTTATTATTTATCAATTAGGAGGGTGATTTTATCACAATATTTTTAATTATAACCTTAAACAAAAAAAACAGACTCTTTGTTATAGAATCTGTTTTTTTGTACTTTGAATGGTTGAGAAAGTGTTATAGTTTAAATATTCCACCAAAAGCTATGATTCTTTGCAAAAAGAAAAAATCTTGTGAAGCACTATCCGCGGTGCTTTGCGTGGTGCGAATGTCTGGCATGTTGATGTAACCGCCTTTGATTTCTCCCTGAATATAAAAATGTTTAAAAAAGGTAACGTTTACACCTGCTTTTACCGAAGCTCCATATCCTGAAACATGAAAATCGTCGTGGCGCTCTTTACCAAGCAAAGTAGTATTGGTTTTAGGATATAGCATTCCGGCGCCAATACCTTCTGTCAGATTCACCTGAATTTTATCAGTATTTGAAATTTTAAATAGTTTGGAAATATCATCATGACGAGATATTTCAGTATGTACATAGTTTAAACCATCGGTGTGCTCGTACATTAAAAAATCTTCAGTCAATTCAATCGGGGAATTATTATACACTCCGTCAAAAGGCGTTCCTGCTGCAATTGTACCACTAATATTAGCCGTTTGACCTTGAGTCATCACATATTTCATGTGGTCAACTCCAAGGGCTATACTGTAATGGTCATTGATAAAATAACCCAAACGAAAATTGGTTTGTGGGATGGTCATTTTAGTAGGGTTGATGTAATCTACATGCCAACCCTTAGGTTTGTCATGCGCCGTTATGTTATTAAGGGTAAAATTATAATCGGCTCCCTTAAAAGTAACATCAGATTTACTATAAGTTTCTCTGTTTCCGCCCCATGACACAAAAAACTTCCCTTTATTGTGTGCTGTATATTTATCTTGAATTTTAATATCGTCTTGAGCTTGAACCCTATTTCCAGCCAAAACTGTTAAAAATGCAGATATAAAAATTATTTTTTTCAATTGTTTAGTTCTCTAAAATTAGAATTTATTCACCGTTTGTCTAATAGCCACTAGCTTAGTCATCAAAGCTTCAAAATAATCTAAATGTAGCATATTAGCACCGTCACTTTTAGCATTAGCAGGATCAAAATGTGTTTCTATAAAAATACCATCGACTCCTGTTGCAATTCCGGCCTTGGCGATCGTTTCAATCATATCAGGGCGTCCGCCCGTTACACCTGCAGTTTGATTGGGTTGTTGCAAAGAGTGGGTTACATCAAGCACCGTTGTAGCATAGTTTTGCATTGTTGGGATTCCTCTAAAATCAACAATCATGTCTTGGTATCCAAACATCGTTCCTCTATCTGTAACCATCACATTGGTATTGTTGCAATCTAGTACTTTTTGAACGGCATGCTTCATGCTTTCTGGACTCATGAATTGTCCTTTTTTTAAATTCACAACTTTTCCAGTATTAGCCGCCGCAACTACCAAGTCAGTTTGACGTACCAAGAAAGCAGGAATCTGCAATACATCAACATATTGAGCAGCCATGTCAGCATCTTCATTGGTGTGAATGTCAGTAACCGTTGGAATATTAAAAGTTTCAGAAACTTTTCTTAGAATTTTCAAAGCTTTCTCGTCTCCAATTCCTGAAAAACTATCTATTCTTGAACGGTTTGCTTTTTTAAAGGAACCTTTAAATACAAATGGAATTTGAAGATTGGTAGTAATTCCAACTAATTTTTCAGCAATTTGTAATGCCATTTCTTCGCCTTCAATAGCGCAAGGTCCAGCCAATAAGAAAAAATTGCCGCTATCAGTATGCTTAATTAAAGGGATATCTTGTATGTTCATAATGTGTTGTTTTTTAAAGTTGCAAAGATAGTCAGGTTTTACAAATTAGCTTGCGATTTTATTTTTTTTAGGAGCTCTTTCCTGCTATCCGTTGCAATCTTTTGCTTTTTGAAAATAAAAAGCAAAAGGATTTCCACTGCTATCAGGGCTAGGAGCGATTATTTTTTTAAAGTGAAACCCATTGGTACCATCAAAACTCCTTTTTCATAGATGTTTAAGTAGAGTAAAACAGGTTTGTTTTGGCCTTGCCATTTAACCTGATATACATCTAAGAAACCTGCACCCATATCACTTTTTGTGGTCGGAAAAGGACAACAGCTTTCTAATTTTTCAAAACTTATTTTTTCACCTTTTGGCCCAGCCAAGGCATTCAAAAAACGTTCTTGGTTAATGGTTGGATTTGTTGTACCGCTAAAAAAAATGTTTATAGGGTAATCTTTGTCGTATCCATATTTCTTATCCGTACTAAACTGAGTAATTATAAAGGTGTTATTCTCGCTCAGTCGTAGGTTTGGTGCTGAGTCATCGGTGTTTTTTAAAGTTGATTTGGTGCTAGTGCAAGAGCTTAGTTGTAATGCCAAGATGGTTAAGAGCAGTAATTTTTTCATACTATGTGGTGTTTTTGTATTTGTTTGTAGCGCTTTTTAGGGGTTCAATTTCTAAAACAAAGATAAATGAATCTGAGATGTATTGTATTTCTACTTCCAAATTTTACACGTCTTAATTGAACTTTGCAAATGCTTCTTATATTTGTCTAAAAAATTCAAGAATATGGAAATAATTTTTCAAACCTGGCCTTGGTATATTTCAGGTTTTTTAATCGGTATGATAATGCTAACACTTACTTATTTTGGAAAAGCTTTCGGAATGTCTTCGAACCTGCGCTCACTTTGTGCAATGTCTGGATTGGGTAAAAAGGTATCCTTTTTTAATTTTGATTGGAAATCGCAGCGTTGGAATTTGGTAGTGGTTTTAGGCGCTATGCTTGGCGGATTTGTAGCAGTTCAATTCATGAGCGACCCTTCTAACGTTACTTTAAATCCGGCTACAATTACACAATTAGAACAAATGGGTATTGATGCGCCAAATGGTAAGCTGATGCCTGCGGCACTTTTTGGGTCTGAAGCAATTGCAAATCCTGCGACTCTTATTTTATTAGTTGTTGGCGGAATTTTGATTGGTTTTGGCTCGCGTTATGCCGGCGGATGTACGTCTGGTCATGCTATTTCTGGCTTGAGTAATTTGCAAATCCCATCTTTAAAAGCGGTAATTGGTTTTTTTATCGGAGGGTTATTGATGGCTCATTTTATTTTACCATATCTTTTATCCTAATCATTTTAAATAGTTCAAAATGAAAAATATAATAAAATATCTTTTAGTTGGTTTTGTTTTTGGAATTGTCCTTACAAAATCTGAAGCCGTTTCTTGGTACCGAATTTACGAAATGTTTCAATTCCAATCCTTTCATATGTTTGGTATTATTACCGTTGCAATTTTAACTGGCGTAATAGGGTTACAGCTAATCAAGCGTTTTAATGTTAAGGACAGTTCAGGTGCAGCGATTAACATTCCAGATAAGGAAAAAGGAAATGCCAGATATTGGATTGGCGGTCTTATTTTTGGATTAGGTTGGGCCTTAGTTGGTTCTTGTCCAGGACCGATTTTTATTTTAATTGGCGCAGGTTTCTGGAGTGTACTTATTGTCTTGTTTGGTGCTCTGTTGGGTACTTTTTTGTACGGTGTCATTCGTTCAAAATTGCCTCATTAAACTAAAACAAGTAAACTTAAAAGCAATAAAAAAACCTATTCGAGATTAAAGCAAGAATAGGTTTTTTTATTGTTTTTAAGCGAATTAATTACACTATTTCAGCGCTAATTCCTGCCTCTAGCAATTGTGTACATTGTGGTTTTAGCTTTTCAATAGGTCCCGTTTTTACGGTACATTTGCCGTTATAGTGTACAATTAAGGAACATTGCTCTGCTTGCTCTGGAGTATGATCGCATACTCGAATGAGAGTTTCAATAACGTGATCAAAAGTGTTGACATCGTCGTTATACACGATAATTTCATTTTCAAGCTGCACAGCCTCTTTTAAACTGACTCTTTCTCTAACTTTTTCTTTAGTACTCATTTTATTTGCTTTTTGTACTGTGATTATTACTTTTTACAAATACTAGTTCTAATTTACGTATTTTAATGATACCCAGTTGTTTCTTTCAAATTTTTTAACATAGGTCAACCCTTTTTCAGTGCATGACGCATCGATAAACGGGATATCTTCTTGGTAAAAACCACTCAATAACAAAGTCCCGCCCGGATTTAAACAATCTACATAGCTTTGCATATCATTTAACAAAATGTTGCGATTGATATTTGCAATAATCAAGTCGTAATTTTTTCCTGCAAGTAAAGCAGCTTCGCCTTCATAAACGGTAATGTGCTTGCAATTGTTGCGTGCTGCATTTTCAATCGAGTTCAAATAACACCAATTGTCAATATCAATAGCATCAATAGGTTGTGCGCCTTTCATTTCGGCTAAAATAGCCAAGATGGCCGTTCCGCAGCCCATGTCTAGTGTTTTAAGATCAGTAACATCCATCTCAAGTAAATGCTGAATCATCATGTGTGTAGTTTCATGGTGACCAGTTCCAAAACTCATTTTGGGTTCGATAACAATATCAAACTCGGCATCAGTTTTTGGGTGAAAAGGAGCTCTCACATGGCAATTACCGTCTACGTCAATTGCTTCAAAGTTTTTTTCCCATTCCTCATTCCAATTAACTTGCTCGATTTCTTCAAAGGTGTAATCAATTTCAAATTCTTCTGAACTTAAAATTTGTACTCCTTCTAAAATCATTTCGTCCCAAAGGTCTTTTTGTACAAAAGCTGAGATGCCGTTTTCTGTTTCGGTAAAACTTTCAAAAGCTTTTTCTCCTAATTCAGCAATTAAAATTTCTGAACCTAATTCTTTTGGACTTATCGTAAAATGGTAGCCTATATAAATGTTTGACATGCTTATTTTTTTTGCAAAGGTAACAATAGCGTAGCAAATGCATTTGATATTTAAATAATATTTTACATTTGTAAGACAAACACACAACAAAATAATGAAAAAAATTGCCTTAATCATTGCGCTTGCTTTTTGCTTGTCTAGTTCGGCTCAAGTGTCTATTAAACGAAGCAATCAAGACAATGATTTAAAACTTTCTGCTTTACCCTATTATAGTTTTGGAAAAGGAATTGGGATCACTTCGCCAGATAGTTTGTACCAATTGAATATTAGGTTCCGAATGCAAAACAGAGTTACCTACTTAGATAATGAAGGAGTGGCTTCTTCCTATGATGGTCAAATTCGTCGATTGAGATTGCGTTTGGATGGTTATGTGGGCTCACCAAAATTTTTATATGCGGTGCAATTGTCATTTGCCCCGGGCGACGTAGGCGAATTTAGAGAAGGCGAGAATATAAACATTATTCGAGATGCTGTGTTGTTTTACAGACCCAACAAACATTGGAATTTAAGTTTTGGTCAAACGAAATTACCCGGAAACAGACAACGTGTAAATTCGTCAGGAGGATTACAGTTAACCGATCGCTCCATCAATAATGCTAAGTTTACTATTGACCGTGATTTTGGTTTTCAAGTTCACAATTTGAATGAATTTAAGGATGCATTCTCGTATAATTTTAAAACAGCTATTTCAACGGGAGAAGGCCGAAATATTACCGACAACGCTGATGCAGGTTTAGCTGTAACTGGTAAAGTAGAATTGTTTCCGTTTGGCGCTTTTGCAAAAGACGGTACTTATTTTGAGGGAGATATTGTGCGAGAGCCAAAGCCTAAATTAATGCTTTCAGGAGCTTTTCAACAAAATAATCAAGCCAAGAGAACGCAAGGACAATTAGGAAATGATTTATTTCAAGCTCGAACTATGCAATCCGTTTTATTGGATGCCATGCTGAAATACAACGGTTGGGCTTTTATGAGTAGTTATATGTCTAGAACTACGAGTAAGAACGCTGTTACTTTTAGCCCTACTGATGCAAGCCTTTTTAATTTTGCTTATGTTGGTCATGGATTTGACCATCAAGTCAGCTATAATTTTGTATCAAATTATGAAGTAATTGGTCGTTTTTCAACTCAGAAGGTGGGAACAGATATTCAAACATTGGCTCCAAATACCAAACAATATAGTTTAGGACTCACCAAGTACATCTGGGAACATGCCTTTAAGGTACAAGGTGAAATTAGTTTTGATACACTGACTTTTTATTCAGGTGATAGAAAAAATAATTGGTACGCCCGTTTTCAAATTGAAATTGGGATCTAAAACAAAAAAAACCGATGCTGTTAGAGCATCGGTTTTTTTTGTTTTAAATAGGAGTTGTTTAGATTGCAGTAACAATTGCAACAAAATCATCTGCTTTTAAAGCAGCACCACCAATTAATCCGCCATCTACATCTGGCTTAGAGAAAATTTCTTTAGCATTTTCAGGTTTAACGCTTCCACCGTAAAGGATAGAAACGGTATCAGCCACTTTATTTCCGTATGTTTTACGAACAGTTTCTCTGATGAATTCGTGCATTTCTTGTGCTTGCTCTGGCGAAGCGGTTTCGCCTGTACCAATAGCCCAAACTGGTTCGTAAGCCAAAACAACTTGCTCCCAATCTTTTGCTTCAATTTGAAATAAACCATCTTTTAATTGGTTTTCTACCACATTAAAATGATTGGCTGATTGACGGTCCTTTAATTCTTCGCCAAAGCAAAAAATAACAGTCATATCATGTTCTAAAGCTGTGTTAACTTTGTTTGCAATGAGTGCATCAGTTTCGTGAAAAATTGCACGTCGTTCAGAGTGACCTAAGATTACGATGTCAACACCAACATTTTTTAACATGTCTGCTGAAATTTCTCCGGTAAATGCACCGCCTTCAGCTTGGTGTACGTTTTGCGCTGCAACCTTGATATTGGTAAACTCTAAATGATCTACTGCCGATGCTAAATTGACAAATGTAGGTGCAACAATTACGTTTGTATCAGTATCAGTTGGAATTTTAGCGATTAATTCATTCAATAAATCTTCTGTTTGCTCCGCATTTTTATGCATTTTCCAGTTTCCAGCAACAATTTTTTTTCTCATTATAATTCTCTTGTAAGTTTATTAGTTTTTTCTTTTGTGTCAAAGTAGTAGTTTACTTTAAACTTTTTAGTGTTTCGTTGATTTTATCAAAGTCGGTTTCAATGGCTCTGTAAAGAACGATTTTGCCCGTTTTGTCTACGATGATGTAACGCGGTATCCAATCAATGTCCATTGCTTTTCCAAAAACACCTTTCATTTGGTCATTGGCCATATAATGATCTCCAACCAAAGCGTGTTTCTCAATACCAGACTTCCATTTGTCAGCAGTTTTATCCATCGAGATAAAAACGTAATCAACATTGGTATGAGTAGCTTGCATTTCTTTTACTTTCGGCATTGCTTTTACGCAGTCACCACACCAAGAAGCCCAAACTTCAATCACTACGGTTTTACCTTTGTGTTTCTTTAAAATGTTTTTAAATGCTACTTGGCTACCATTTGGCGCCAAAAGTGTTTCATTCAAAGCGGTTTTTGAAAATGCAGTTTTTTGTGCATTGGTATTACAAGAACAGCTCAAGATTACAAGAAATAATGCTATTAATTTTTTCATTTTTATTTTGTTTTTAACAAAGTTACGCAAACAAATGTAATGCCAAATAGAGAAAAAGCATTTTTGAAATTATTATTCGAAAATCACAAAATTATATCGTTATCGTATAGTAATTTTGTAACACTTTTGAGTTTTTGCAATGCAATATTTTGATTTAAAGTCATAAAAAAAAGTCGTAAAACTCATGATAGTATTTACGACTTTATATTTTGGACTTGTTTTTACCACTTGATTTGATCCAAATCTTGATGATGTACTTTTTGTTTTACGGTACCTTTTTCAAGAAGTATAATACTTGGATTTGCTCTTTCAATAGTTTTAACTGTGATTGCATCACAAAAATAAAAATCAAAATTGTAATCGTATTTTTTTTGAGCTTCGGTAATTTCCTCAGGTAATGAGGCTGTCATTCCTACAACTTGATATCCTTTTGCTTTAGCGGTTTTAGTTAAATTTACTAACTTTTTCATCCCATCAGTATCAGCATTTGGTAAATCATAAGCTGCAATCAAAAGTAATTTAGGAGCATTTAAAAATTCATCTTTATAATCCGAACCGTCTTTTTCCATAATAAAATCATGAATAGGCGGCACATAGCCTTCAGTAATTACCTTGTCTTTTCGGTCAACAAATATGGCTCCTTCTGGTATTGCCATTAAATCAGCCTCTTTGAATTCTTTGTCTACACCGTCTACTTTGTAAATAAATACCATTTCAACTACTGATTTTGCAGCTCCATTAGGAACTTTCATTCCTTCTTGAATGCTGTTACCCACTTTGTAAGGTCTAAAATCGATGATAGGTAAGTGGTTTAAAACCCAGTAGCCCAAGAATGCCGAAGCTGCAATGCTTCCTAAAAACAAAGTATTTTGTAAAGCGGCAGGAAATAACGGTTTGATGAGTTTTTGGTTTCGGTACAAAATCAAAATAAAGACTAACAAGACTACATCTTTTGTAAATGATTCCCAAGGTGTTAATTTTAAAGCATCACCAAAACAACCACAATCTTTTACCACATTAAAATAAGCCGAGTAAAAAGTTAAGAATGTGAATAAGACAATTAAAATAAGTAAGCTCCAAACTGTAAACTTTGTTTTGTAACCAATTAAAAGCATCACGCCTAAAACCACTTCAAGGATTACAAGAAATAAAGCAATTGCTAAAGCAAAAGGGACAAAAATAGGTAGGTTAAAAACCGGTTCACTGAAATATTCGGCAAGTTTGTATGAGAATCCTACTGGGTCATTTAATTTGATTAATCCTGAAATAATGAAAAGGATTCCGACAAATATTCTAGAAAATTGAGTAATTGCATTTTTCATGTGAAGAAATTATTTTTGAGAGCCAAAGCCCATTAAAATTAGTGCGAAAACAGCATAATTAAGCATGTCTTGATAATTGGCATCAATACCCTCTGATACCAAGGTTTTTCCTTTATTATCCTCGATTTGTTTCACGCGAAGTAGTTTTTGCAAAATTAAATCGGTTAAGGATGCCACACGCATTTCGCGCCAAGCCTCACCATAATCGTGATTTTTAGCTTCCATGAGTTCTTTGGTTAAAGTAATTTTAGCGTCGTACAAATCGGTTGCTTTGGCCACTTCAAGATCGGGTTGTTCTACAACTCCAAGTTCCAATTGTATTAAAGCCATTACCGCATAATTGATGATACCGATAAATTCGCCCGTTTCATCCTCGTCAATTTTGCGCGTAGCGTTTTCTTGAAGACTTCGAATGCGCTGTGCTTTGATGTAAATTTGATCGGTTAGCGATGGGAGTCGTAAAATGCGCCAAGCACAACCGTAATCTTTCATTTTGTTAACAAAAAGGCTGCGACATATGGCAATCACGGCATCATATTCTTGTGAAGTATTCTTCATTATTGCTGTATATTTGTATTCAATTTTTTTCAAAAGTAAAGAATTAAGACCGAAGTACAAAGTTCCAAAGTTGTTACACCACTCATATTAAACTTTCATCTTGCTGGTTTGGGACTTGCTGTAAAAGGAATTGAATTAAAACAAGTATAAAATGACAATTAATTGTAAAGGAAATTTAATCGATTTAAGCAGTCCGAAGGTGATGGGGGTTTTAAATATTACACCCAATTCGTTTTTTGATGGCGGAAAGTATAATGATGAAACTGCTATGTTGACTCAGGTAGAAAAAATGCTTCAGGCAGGCGCTACTTTTATTGATGTAGGTGCTTATTCTAGTAAGCCTAACGCCGAATTTGTAACGGAGCAAGAAGAAATTGAGCGCATTGTGCCCGTAATTGAATTGATTTTAAAACATTTTCCTAACGCATTACTATCAATAGATACTTTTAGGAGTGCTGTTGCAAAAGCTACACTTGATAGCGGAGCGGCTCTTATTAATGATATTTCGGCGGGGAGTTTAGATGCTGAAATGTTTGGAGTTGTTGCAGAATACAACGTTCCTTATATCATGATGCACATGCGTGGGAATCCGCAGACGATGCAAACTTTGACAAATTATGATAATGTAGTAAAAGATGTATTGTTTTATTTTTCTGAAAAAATAGCATTGGCTCGCAGTTATGGTATCAATGATCTTATTGTAGATCCTGGCTTTGGCTTTGCCAAAACTTTAAATCAAAATTTTGAAATTTTCCAAAAATTAGACCATTTTCATATTCTTGAGTTGCCGTTGCTTGTTGGTATTTCTCGCAAATCGATGATTTATAAAACTCTAGAAACAACCGCTCAGGAAGCCTTAAATGGAACAACGGTCTTAAATACTGTTGCGCTGACAAAAGGTGCTCACATACTGCGAGTACATGATGTGAAAGAAGCTGTTGAGTGTGTTGCTTTGCTTCAAAACTTGAGATAATTATTCAGTCACTTTATTGATGGTGATAGGGTTCATTTCGTAAAATAGTAAAGCCGCGGTACAATTGTTCAATAAAAAATAACCGAACCATTTGATGCGAAAAAGTCATAAGCGAAAGAGAAATTTTGCCCTGAGATTTGGCGTAAACAGTATCTGAAAATCCGTAAGGGCCGCCAATTACAAATACCAAAGTTTTTATTCCTGAATTCATTTTCTTCTGTAATTCAGATGAGAAACCTACGCTTGAAAAATTTTTACCGTTTTCATCAAGCAAAATCAATTGGTCAGTTGCAGTAATTTTTGAGAGTATCAATTCTCCTTCTTTCTCTTTTTGTTGGCTTTCGCTTAGGTTTTTTACATTTTTGATATCAGGAATGATTTCGAGATCAAATTTGATGTAAAATGACAACCGTTTGGTGTAATCATCAATTAAAGTTTGCAACGCTTTGTTGTCGGTTTTTCCTATTGCGATAAGCTTGATATTCATAAAGTAATGCTTTTGGGCAAAGGTAATCCTAATCTTGAATAAGGAAAAGTGGATTGAATTAAAATTCAAGCCAGATTTTGTCAATGCACAATTCAAAGTGTTCTGCTACTTTGTTACCAATCAAAAAAGTAATTTCTTCGAGATTTCCACCATTATAATTAGGTAAATCTAATTGTCGTCCTCTGTAAAAAGGTGTAAATTCTGCAACTGGAATTTTGATTACTTCCCAGTCTGTACTTGTGGTGATAGTATAAGTAAAGGCGTGTTGTTCTGATCTAAATTGCTTCACTCGAAATTGATACTGTTTGCCATCTCCCTTTAAACATAGAAAAATTATAGCTTTTTGTGATATACCGCTATATTTACAGTCTAACTTTGTAGCGCAAAAACCGCCATTGTTTTCAAGAGATACTTTACCTGTAAACAGCACGAAGTTTTCACGTTCAATTCTCATTTCGCTATTTGAAACGCCTCCCATCACGGTGTCGTTTACGGTACGCCAAGTATTAAAATCTTCTTTTCGGCTTGAATCGAAAAGAATAATGGTTTCCAAAGAGTTTGTTTCCATTTTTTACACTTTTGGTAATGGAGCACCGACTGCAATATCACAGCGGTGATTTTCTTGGCCATGCGGCGGATTCATTCCAGCTTCAGTGACTACAGGTGCTGGAATTGTTTCAGGCTGTGTTGCAGTACTTGGTGTTGCCGAATTTTGTGTTGCTGTAGGAGCTGGCGTCACAGGTGTGCTTAATGAAGCTCCTACGGGTATGTCACATCGGTGTCCTGGCTGGCCATGTGCTGGATTTGAGTCAGCGCTAGTAGTAGCAACGGCTGAACTTGTTGCTGGAGTAGAATTTGGAACTTCACTTTTCATTTGCCGTCCTACTTCTGTAAAAGGAACAACAATTTTATTTGGTGCAGGCTTTGGAGTTTCTTTGTTGCAAGATGTCAATGTAAGGAGCGCAATAGCACTATAATAAAGTAATGATTTCATGATCGTTTTATCTTTAGAATCTCAAAGATACTTGATTATTGCTATTTGCCAAAATAATTAGAGTACGGTTTTGGTTCTCAGAAGTTACTTGTGAAAAAGTCTTTATTTATCAGTTTTTTAATAAAGTTGCTTGTTTCCAAATTTCCTAGTCCGCAAAATATAACCTATTTTAGCAATTCAAAAATTATCACAAAATGATCAGCGAAAAACAGTTCGAAAAAGAATTACAATTAATTATTGAAAATGCAATTCGAGAAGATGTAGGAGCCGGAGATTACAGTTCACTGGCATGCATTCCTATTGAAGCGAAAGGAAAAGCGAAGTTATTGGTAAAAGAAGATGGCATAATAGCTGGTGTGGCTTTTGCCAAAAAAGTATTTGCATACGTTGATGCTGATTTGCAAGTAGAAACTTTCATTGAAGATGGGAATTTTGTAAAAAAAGGAGATGTCGTTTTTCACGTTAGTGGTAGTTCTCAATCCATCTTGAAAGCAGAGCGAGTAGTTTTAAATTCGATGCAAAGAATGTCGGCAATCGCTACAAAAACCAATCAGTATGTACAATTGTTAGAAGGAACTCAAACTAAAATTTTAGATACTCGAAAAACTACACCGGGATTTAGGGCTTGTGAAAAATGGGCTGTAAAAATTGGTGGCGGAGAAAATCATCGATTTGCTTTGTATGATATGGTTATGCTTAAAGATAATCACAATGATTTTGCAGGGGGAATTACGTTGGCAATTGCAAAAACCAAAGCGTATTTAGCAGCAAATAAGCTCGATCTAAAGATTATTGTAGAGGCTAGAAATTTAGCCGAAATAGAGGAAATATTAGAAAGTGAAGGTGTTTTTAGAATTCTAATTGACAACTTTAACTTTGAAGATACCAAAAAAGCAGTTGCGCTTATTGGAGATAAATGTCTGACGGAATCGTCCGGAAATATTAACGAAAGTACGATTAGAGCGTATGCAGAATGTGGCGTAAATTACATTTCTTCAGGAGCATTGACACACTCCGTTTATAACATGGACTTGAGTTTAAAAGCAATATGAATCTCTTATTAGAAGATAAACTTGTTAAAATGCCTGTTATTAGGCATGTAATCTCGGGACTTCAAAAATTGAAGTTACCATGGTTACAAGGTTTGTCTTTATATGATTTGATTGTTCTTTACAGTAAAGGAATTGTTGAAAGTGCCGTTCCGTATCACGCAAGCGCCATTGCTTTTAGTTTTTTTATGGCTTTGTTTCCGTTTGCACTCTTTATTTTGAATCTGATTCCTTTCATTCCAATTGATGGTTTTCAGGAGGATTTTTTACTATTCGTTAAAGATGGTGTTCCGCCCAATACCTATGATGCTATTTATAAAATTATCAGTGATATTTTGAATAATAGTGATTCTGGTTTGTTGTCTTCGGGTTTTATGTTATCGATTTTTTTGATGGCAAATGGTTTGAACGGAATTCTAGGTGGTTTTCAAACTTCAAGACATGTTATTGTAAAAAGGGGTTTTGTTAGGCAGTATTTGGTGGCTTTAGCAATGTCTTTGTTGTTGTCGGTTTTACTTTTGGTTACCGTAGCAACCATCGTAGTTTTTGAAGTTTTGTTGCAAAAAACAGTGTTTAGTGATCAAGTGTTGCTCATTGTTGCAGGTAGATATGCCTTTGTAATTTTGATGATTTTGCTTACCACGTCGGTACTTTTTAAATTCGGAACTAAAAGAGTAGGCAATAGAGCATTTATCTCGATAGGTTCTGTATTCACAACAATTTTAATTTTAATTGATTCCTATCTTTTCGGGATTTGGGTAACCAAGTTTTCTAAGTACAATGAGTTGTATGGCTCCATTGGAACGCTTTTAATTTTGATGTTTTACATCTGGATTAACTGTGTAATTTTGTTGTTGGGATTTGAATTGAATGCAACAGTCTCTAAGTTGCGTGCAAAAAAAGAGTAGTTTAAAAGGGAATAGTTTTAGTAAAAAAATAATAAAAATAAGATTAGAATGAAAAAAGTGATTACCGCAGTAGCAGTTATGATTTCAATGGCTTTTTATGGCCAAAATAATCAAGTAGTTGGTAAATGGAAAACTATTGACGATGAAACAGGTAAGCCTAAATCTACGGTCGAAATTTATGAACGTGGAGGACTTTTGTATGGTAAAATTATTGATATCGTAGAGGCAGATAAACGAAAAAGCATTTGTACCTTATGTACTGGAGAAGATAAAAACAAACCAGTAATGGGTCTTGTTATCATAAAAGGTCTTAAAAAAGACGGCAAAGAATACAATGGAGGGAAAATTGTAGATCCAACAACTGGAAAGCAGTACAAATGTTTTATTGCACTTGAGGGGAATGATAAACTTAATGTACGGGGTTACATTGGAGTATCTCTTTTTGGTCGCACTCAAACTTGGAATAGAGTTAAATAAACGTCTCATTAAGATTTTGAATAAATCAAAAACGTAAAGTAATAAGCTTTCAAAATAAAAAAATAATACATGTATTTTGTTGAAGTAATTTTGCCGCTATCTTTGGCTAAGACCTTTACGTATGCTATTTCTGAAGAAGAATATAAGTTCATTCAAAAAGGGATGCGCTTAGCGGTTCCGTTTGGTAAAAGTAAAATTTATACCGGTTTGGCGATAGCCACGCATCAAAACGCACCTGTTTTGTATGAAGCAAAAGAAATTCATCAAATATTAGATGAAAAACCAGTTGTTACTGAGATTCAAATACAACATTGGCAATGGATTGCATCGTATTATATGTGTGCTATTGGTGATGTGTACCGAGGTGCCATGCCAAGCGCTTTACTATTGGAGAGTGAAACAGTTATTTCGCAGCAAACAAGTGCAATTGTAGATGTTTCACTATTAAGTGACGATGAGTTTTTAGTATACGAGGCTTTACAGCAACAATCTACCTTAAAAGTCAACGATATTATTGCAATATTGAACAAGAAGAACATTTTTCCTGTCATTCAAAAGTTGGTAGATAAAAATATTTTAGTACTTCAGGAAGAGATTCAAGAAAGTTATAAACCCAAATTGATTCGATATGTGCGCTTGCACCCTCAATATGCCGGCGATTTGGGTTTGGGTGTTTTGCTAAACAACTTAAAAAACGCTCAAAAACAACGAGAGATTGTAATGGCTTTTTTTCAACTAAGTGCAAGTGAAAAAAAGTCGGTTACAGTAAAGAAATTAGTAGAAATAACACAGTCATCAACTGCAGTTGTTAAAGCTTTAATAACAAAAGAAATATTCGAAGAGTATTTTTTAGAAATAGATCGCGTAGAATTTGGAGCCAAAAATGCTAACGAACTAAAATTGAGTGAGCAACAAAAGGAAGCGAGCTTGTCTATCAAGGCAGTTTTTGAGTCTAAAGAAGTTTGCTTATTGCATGGTGTAACCTCTAGTGGTAAAACGGAAATCTACATTCAGCTTATTCAAGAGTGTCTAAATTCAGGATTACAAACCTTGTATTTGTTGCCTGAAATTGCGTTGACCACTCAATTAGTCAGCCGATTAAATGCTTATTTTGGTAACAAAGTGGCTGTTTATCATTCCAAATACAATAATAACGAGCGTATTGAAGTATGGAGGCAGGTTTTGTCAAATTCAGAAAAAGCGCAAGTTGTTATTGGTGCCCGTTCTGCTTTGTTTTTACCATTTTCAAATCTAGGTTTGGTGTTAGTAGATGAAGAGCACGAACAAACCTTTAAACAAGTAGATCCTGCACCACGTTATCATGCAAGAGATGCGGCTATTGTATTGGCTCATTCTCATAAAGCTAAGGTGTTACTAGGATCTGCAACGCCAAGTATCGAAACCTATTACAATGCACAATCCGGAAAGTTTGGATTAGTTGAACTTAGTAAACGATACGGTAACGTGCAGCTACCGGTCATTGAATTGGTTGATTTAAAAGATAAATATTTCAGGAAGAAAATGACAGGTCATTTTAGTGATGTTTTAATTGCTGAGATGGGGCAGGCGCTCTCATTAGGAGAACAAGTGATTTTATTTCAGAATAGAAGGGGTTATTCACCTGTGGTAGAATGCATGACTTGTGGGCATGTTCCGCAATGCCAACAATGTGATGTAAGTTTGACTTATCATAAAAATAAAAATCAATTGCGATGTCATTATTGTGGCTATACTATGGCGAAACCAACTAATTGTCATTCGTGTTCTAGTATTGATTTGTTGACTAAAGGATTTGGTACCGAGCAAATAGAACAGGAGTTACTTACTATTTTGCCGAATGCAAGAATAGGACGTATGGATCAAGATACGACAAGAGGTAAATTCGGCTTTGAACGTATAATTGATGCCTTTAAAAATAGAGAAATTGATGTTTTGGTTGGTACGCAAATGTTGGCCAAAGGACTAGATTTTGATAATGTAAGCTTAGTTGGGATTTTAAATGCTGATAATATGCTTTACCATCCTGATTTTCGCGCCTTTGAGCGTAGTTATCAAATGATGACTCAAGTAGCAGGTAGGGCAGGGCGCGCTCAAAAACAAGGAAAAGTAATTATTCAGACCTATAATGTCAATCACAATACGATTCAACAAGTTACCAGAAATGATTATGTTGGTATGTATAAAGAGCAATTGTATGATAGGCAAATTTATAAGTATCCTCCTTACTTTAGAATCATTAAGCTTACTTTAAAGCAGCGTGATTATGATAAGTTGAAGCAAGGCTCTCTGTGGTTGTATCAGGTTTTACAACAAAATTTAGATATGCCTGTTTTGGGTCCAGAAGAACCAGCTATAAGTAGGATACGTAATGAATATTTGCGCACAATTATGATTAAAATGCCTCAAAATGTTGGGGTTGCTACAACAAAAAAAACTATCCAGAAAATCCTGAATAGTTTTGAAGCTGTTGCGCAATATAGAGCAATTAAAGTTTCTGTAAATGTTGATTTTTATTAAGAAAAAGACAAAGCTTTTACTAAATCTTCTTTTTTGTGACGACTCAATGGTATTTTTGTCGAACCTATTTCGGCAAATTTACTATTAAAACGTTCTACCTTATCAATATTGATGATATACGATTTGTGTACACGAACAAACTTATCCTTTGGTAAGTCGCTTTCAAAAGCCTTCATTGTAGACAAAACCAAATTACTATCATCCTCTGTCACTACTTTTACATAATCTCCAAATGCTTCAATCCATTTGATTTTTGATGTAAATATTTTTAGTTTCTTGAGGTTACTTTTGATGAAAATGTGATCACCTTCTTCGTCTTTATTTTCTTTTTTGAGTAAATGAAAATCAATAGCTCTTTTTACAGACGAATTAAAACGATCAATTGCAATTGGTTTTTGTAAATAATCGGTGGCATCATAATCAAAAGCCTTCATTGCGTATTCTGCTTTTGAGGTAATAAAAATGATCTGAGGTTTGACTTTTAAACCATCCAAAAAATCAAATCCACTAATTACTGGCATCTCAATATCGAGAAAAATCAGGTCAACATTGTGAATAGACATACAACTACGCGCTTCAATAGCATTAGAAAAATCACCGATTAAATGTAGGCTTTGGTGATTATTAACTAACTTTGCGATGATCATTCTCTGAATGGAGCTATCATCTACAACTACACAGTTTAGTTTCATAATTTTTCAATTTTTAGATTTGGCTTTGTAAACATAATAATTATTTTTTAATCTGTAACCAGTTGCTATTCCTTTTTTTTGTCATACGTCGAATAAAAATGAAATAATGTTGCTTATTTTAAAAAAATGATTACTTTTGCACCCAAATTAACAATAAATATATTTTTATGAATCATTATGAAACTGTTTTCATTTTAAATCCCGTTTTATCTGAAGTTCAGGTAAAGGAAACAGTAAGCAAATTTGAAGATTTTCTTACTAGTAGAGGTGCTGAAATGGTGTCGAAAGAAGACTGGGGTCTTAAAAAGATGGCTTACGAAATTCAAAACAAAAAAAGTGGTTTTTACCATTTATTTGAATTTAAAGTATCTGGAGAAGTACTACTTGCATTTGAAACTGAATTTAGACGTGACGAAAGAGTTATGCGTTTCTTGACTGTAAGTCTTGATAAACATGCTATTTCATGGGCTGAAAGAAGAAGAACTAAATTAAAATCTACAAAAGCTTAATTATCATGGCAACATTACAACAATCAGCTTCAGGGAAAAAAGACGGAGATATCAGATATTTAACGCCTTTGAACATAGAGACTAACAAAACTAAGAAATACTGTCGTTTCAAAAAATCAGGTATCAAGTATGTTGATTACAAAGATGCTGATTTCTTATTGAAATTTGTAAATGAGCAAGGAAAAATTCTTCCTCGTCGTTTAACAGGTACTTCTTTGAAATACCAAAGAAAAGTGTCTGTAGCTGTTAAGAGAGCACGTCACTTAGCTTTAATGCCGTACGTAGCGGATTTACTTAAATAATAATTAATCAAAGTTGTTGCCTCGCCTAGGCGGGCTAACTTCTACAATACAAGGACAACAACATGGAACTTATTTTAAAACAAGACGTTCAAAATTTAGGATTTAAAGACGATGTAGTAACTGTAAAAAATGGTTATGGTCGTAATTACTTAATCCCACAAGGATTTGCTCAATTAGCTACTTCTTCTGCAAAGAAAGTATTGGCTGAAAACCTAAAACAAAGAGCGCACAAAGAAGCTAAAGTGGTTGCAGATGCAAAAGCACTTGGTGAAGCTTTAAAAGCAATTGAAATTAAAATTTCTGCAAAAGCAGGTGGAGAAAAATTATTCGGTTCAATCACTAACAGTGATATCGCTGAGGCATTAGCTAAAGGTGGTCAATCGGTTGATAGAAAATTCATCACTAGCGGAATTGTGAAACGTACCGGTAAATATACTGCTAGTGTACGTTTACACAGAGATGTTATAGTTGAATTAGACTATGAAATTGTTGCAGAAAAATAATATTTTGTTAGCATTTTGTTAATAAATTACTAAAATCACTCTTCGGAGTGATTTTTTTTTGCTTAATTTCGCGCCATAAACAATACATACTCAAACAAATGAAAAAAATCATCACATTACTACTTATCTTTTGTAGTTCGGTCACTATGATCGGTCAGACTACAACTTCTAGTATTAAAGGAATTGTAAAAAGCACAACGGGTGAAACATTACCTTCGGCATCAATTTTAGCAGTTCACACTCCTACAGGATCTAAATATTCTGGAGTTTCAAACGTAGATGGTAGATACAATATGCTTAACATGCGTATTGGTGGACCGTACAAGATTACCGTTTCCTTTGTAGGTTACAAATCTCAAGAATTTAATGAGGTATATTTAGAACTTGGTAAAGCATTAATTTTAGATGCAGAATTATCAGACGAAAGCATGCAATTGAGCGAGGTGAAAGTTACAGGAGCTAAAAACAAAGTATTTGGTAACGGTAGAACAGGTGCTGAGACTACAATTGGTAGAAAAGAGTTGTCAGCCTTGCCAACAATTTCTCGATCTGCAGAGGATTTTACACGTTTAGAGCCATCTGCAAGTGGAGGGTCTTTTGGTGGTCGCAACGATCAATACAATAGTTACTCTTTGAACGGAGCTGTGTTTAACAACCCTTTTGGTTTGGATGCTGCTACGCCAGGTGGACAAACGGGTTCTCAACCGATTTCCTTAGATGCAATTGATCAAATTCAAGTAGCTACTGCTCCTTATGATGTTACTTTATCTGGTTTTACAGGAGCATCTGTGAATGCTGTTACTAAATCAGGTACTAATGAGTTTCATGGTACAGCTTATGCTTTTTTTAGAAATCAAGATCTTACAGGTGGACGTATTAAAGGACAAGATATTTTTGTTCCTTCTTTAGAGCAAACTCAGGCAGGTTTTAGCATCGGTGGACCAATTGTAAAAGACAAACTTTTCTTTTTTGCCAATTATGAAATTGACCAAAGAAGTGATTTGGGTTCTAATTTCGTGGCCAACAATGGTGATGGAGTTGCCGGAGTGAATGAATCAAGAGTTTTAGAGTCTGATTTAATTGCGGTTTCATCTGCATTGAGTAGATTGGGATACAATACTGGATCTTATCAAGGTTTCAAGCACAATTCAAATTCTAATAAAGGAATTTTTAAATTGGACTGGAATATCAATGACAACAATAAATTAGCAGTTATCTACAATTTTTTAGATGCTAGTAAAGATAAACCAGCACATCCATCAGCATTAGGATTCAGAGGACCGGATGCAAATACACTTCAATTTGAAAAATCAGGTTACCAAATTAACAATGAGTTGAGTTCATTTTTAGTAGAGCTTAATTCAAAAGTGAGTGAAACTGTTTCTAACAAATTACAAGCTGGATACACAACATTCAATGATTTTAGAAACCCTTTTTCGACGCCAGCACCAGTAATTAATATTCAAAGTAATGGATCTAATTATATTATCGCAGGACACGAGCCTTTCTCTATCAATAATACTTTAAGTCAAAAGGTATTACAAATTACAAATAATTTAAACTATACTGTAGGAACACATGCTCTTACCTTTGGTGGTTCGTTTGAAAAGTACCAGTTTGAAAACTCATTTAACCTTGCTGGTTATGATAATTTTGGTAATCCAAATGGTTATGCTGGAACTTTCTTTTCTCCATACTTCAGTGTACAAGATTTTTTAACAGATGCTGCTAAACCGTTTGCTAGTAGTATTATTGCACAAAATTTACTTTACGCGCAAAATACAGCTGCAGCAAAAAATACTTTTGCTGTTGGTGCAGATAACGGCTGGAAATTAGCGGAATTAAATGTAGGTCAAGCTGCATTCTATGTACAAGATGACTGGAATATCACTGAGAATTTTAAATTCACTTACGGTATTAGAGTGGATAAACCATTGTATTTTAATACGTCAGATTTAATTCAGAAATACATTGATACGGAAAATGGAGCTACAAGAAACAATAATACTTTGTACTACAATCCGATAACTAAGATGAATGAGCAATTAATCTCAACTACGTTACCAACTGCTGAATTGTTGTGGTCTCCTAGATTTGGTTTCAATTGGGATGTAAAAGGGGATAAAACAACACAATTGCGTGGAGGTTCTGGAATTTTTACAGGAAAACTTCCTTTCGTTTGGTTAGGAAATCAAGTAAGTGGTGCTGATGATGGTTTCTTCCAAATTATGGATAAAGACTTTAAGTGGCCACAAGTATGGAGAAGTAGTTTAGGTTTGGATCACCGTTTCAAAAATAATTATATTGCTACACTTGATGTTGCTTACAATAAAGATATTAATGGGGTACACGTTCAAAACTGGGGATTAAGAACTCCATCAGGTACTTTGGCAGGTGTAGATAATCGTTTAATCTACAATGCTTCAGATAAAGGTGCTAACAATGCTTATGTAATGACCAATTCTAGTAAAGGTTATGTTTTGAACTCTTCTGTAAAGTTGCAAAAAACATTTGATAACGGAGTATTCGCTAGTTTAGCTTACAACTACCTAGTTGCCAAAGATGTGAACTCTATCGAAGCTGAAATTACAGGTGATGCGTTTGCATTTAATCCTGCTTTAGGAAATGTAAACAATGCTGTTTTATCAAATTCTAAATATGGAGATACACACCGTTTTATTGGTGTAGGTTCAAAAAAATGGAAATACGGTTCTAATGATGCATGGGCTACAACAATTTCAACTTTCTTTGAATATGCTCAAGGAGGTCGTTTTAACTACATTTACGGTGGCGACATTAATAATGACGGATCTGGAACTAACGACTTAATTTACGTTCCAACTACTACTGAAATCGGTGCTATGGCATTTAGTGCTCCTGGTCAAGGTGCAGCTTTTGATGCTTTTATTAGTCAAGATAAGTACTTAAGCGGTAGAAGAGGACAATATGCAGAGCGTTATGGAGCATTAGCGCCTTGGAGAGGAAAATGGGATATGAAATTAATTCAAGATTTTAACTTTAAGCCTTCTTCTCAATCGTCTAAAACTAATACTATTCAATTTAGTATTGATGTTTTAAATGTTGGAAATTTAATCAATTCTGATTGGGGATTAGTACAGGTTCCTACTAGTATTCAACCTATCGGAGTTAGCGTTAATCAAACTACAAAAGTACCTACTTATACTTTTAACGGAACGCAAACAAAAACATTCAATTATGATGCTAGCTTATTGTCAAGATGGCAAGCACAATTCGGATTAAGATATATCTTTTAGTAGATATTTTAAAGTACCCAAAAGCCTTCTTGAAAAAGAAGGCTTTTTTGGTTTTAAAATTATAAATTTGCACCCATTTTTATTTTAATCAAAGTCCGTATTCGGACCAATAGCAATTATATATTTCATGAAATATTCAAGACTTACAAAAGAGCAATTTGAAGAATTAACGCAAGAGTTTACTAATTTCTTAGCAACCCAAGCAATTGATAAAGCGGAATGGGATAAAATTAAATTAGAAAAACCTGAAGTAGCAGAGCAAGAATTAGATGTTTTCTCTGATTTGATTTGGGAAGGCGTTTTATCTAGAGCAATATTTTTAGAGCATTTTTCTAAAAACCATATTTTTCTTTTTGAATGTTTTGATACACACGTACAATCAATTGTTTTAAAATCATTAGTTCCTGATGTTGATTTTCTAACGCGTGAAGGTTTACAATGGTTGAGTGACAATATGTTTACAGATACTATTGAAATGAAAGTGGGTAAAAAAGTATTCACAGAAGAGCGAAATTCATCTATTTTTCAATTGATACAACAAGGAGCCTTTTTGAGCGACGGTCAGCTATACCAACAAATAAACTCGATTATCACATCCTAATTATGTTGTTTTTTGGTTTAATTTGATTATTTTAGTACACTGATTACAGGCGCTAAAATGACCAATTTTTTTTTATGGATGACCAAAATACGATATTAAAATTACGCGAAGAATTACACTTTCATAACCACAATTATTATGTGTTAGATACACCATTAATTTCGGATTATGAATTTGATATGAAATTAAAGGCCCTTCAAGATCTTGAAAATGTACATCCAGAATGGTTCGATTCTAATTCTCCAACGCAGAGAGTTGGAGGTGCAATAACTAAAAATTTTGAAACTGTTGCACATGAATACCGCATGTATTCGCTAGATAATTCGTATTCAAAAGAAGATTTAATAGAATGGGAAAACCGAATAAAGAAAACTTTAGGCGATGTACCTTTGCAATATACATGTGAGCTTAAATACGATGGCGCCTCCATAAGTATTACCTATGAAAACGGACAATTGAAACGGGCATTAACTCGTGGTGACGGTTTTCAAGGGGACGATGTTACGAATAACATAAAAACTATCAAATCAATTCCTCTCTCTTTAAACGGAAATGATTTTCCTGAAAAATTCGATATTCGTGGAGAGATCGTTTTGCCTTTTGCAGGTTTTGAAAAAATGAATCAAGATTTGATTGCCCTTGGTGAAACGCCCTATTCAAATCCTAGAAACACAGCTTCGGGAAGTTTAAAATTACAAGACAGTGCTGAAGTAGCGAAACGCCCGCTAGACTGTTTATTGTATTTTATGATTGGACCCAACCTTCCTTTTCAATCTCAATTTGAAGGCTTACAAGCTGCGAGAAAATGGGGTTTTAAAGTTCCTCAAGAATCAAAATTGGCTCAAAATTTAGACGAAGTTTTTGAGTTTATTGAATTTTGGGATCAAAACCGAAGCAATTTGCCTTACGAAACAGATGGTGTGGTCATAAAAGTAGATAACCTACAGTATCAGGACGAATTGGGTTATACAGCTAAGTCACCTCGATGGGCGATGGCTTATAAGTTTAAATCAGAGCAGGTTGCTACCGTTTTAGAATCTATCTCGTATCAAGTTGGTAGGACAGGTTCAATAACGCCTGTTGCTAATTTAAAGGCAGTACAGTTGGCGGGTACCATAGTTAAAAGAGCTTCCTTACACAATGCGGATCAAATTGAAAAATTAGATATTCGGGTTGGAGATACTGTTTTTGTTGAAAAAGGCGGTGAAATTATCCCAAAAATTATCGCTGTAGATTTAACCCAACGACCACTTCATGCTGAGCCTACAATATATATTGATAAATGTCCGGAATGTGAAAGTATTCTAGTAAGGAACGCTGGTGAAGCTAATCATTATTGTCCCAATTTTTATGGTTGTCCGCCGCAAATTATAGGTCGTATTCAGCATTTTATTTCTCGAAAAGCTATGGATATTGAAGGATTGGGCGGCGAAACGGTTGCGCTTTTGTATCAAAACAATTTAGTTCAAAATTACGCAGATCTTTATGACTTAACCGTTGTTGATATATTACCATTGGAAAGAATGGCTCAAAAATCAGCTGAAAACTTGGTAAATGGTGTCGAAAAATCAAAAAGTATACCGTTTGAGCGTGTACTTTATGCATTGGGAATCCGTTTTGTTGGCGAAACTGTTGCTAAAAAATTAGCCAAGCATTATAAAAGTATTGACGCTTTGCGTGCGGCAAATTTATTAGAATTGATGCTAGTTGATGAAATAGGAGAGCGCATTGCTCAAAGTGTAATGGACTTTTTTCAAAACGAACAAAACAGTATTACCATACAGCGCTTAAAAGGTTATGGTTTACAGTTTGAGCTATTAGAAAATACAAATCCTAATGCAACTAATTTGTTGGTTGGTAAGACATTTGTGGTATCTGGTGTTTTTGAGAAATTTTCTCGTGACGAATTGAAAAAAGCAATTGAAGATAACGGCGGAAAAGTAGGAAGTTCTATCTCTGCCAAAACAGATTATTTGATCGCTGGAGCAAATATGGGTCCTGCCAAATTGGACAAGGCTGTAAAGTTGAATGTTTCGATTATTTCGGAGGATGATTTTATGAACTTAATAGCTTAAAATAATGATGGTATCATTTAAAAAAACTCAATTTTCGACTGAAAATATTCTTGTTTTTTTGCTTTTTGCATTTTCGTTAGTAGCTGTAGTTGCGGAATGGAGAGGGAATCATCTATTTACAGTTCTATATAAGCCAACTGTAGCTATTTTTTTAATAGCCTTGTATTGGCTATCATCAAAAAGAAGAGACCCTATTTTTGTTATTTGTTGCTTTTTTTTGTTGGCCGCAAGTGTAATGATGATGAATCCTTCAATGTTATTTGTGATTCTAGGAGTAATTTCGATCGTAATTTTTCGTATTTTATTGATTGTTTTAATTTTAAAACTACAAAGAGTCAAAAAAACAGGAATTGCAATCTTGGCTGTTATACCATTTTTAAGTATTTTCTCTTATTTACTGATCAATTCAGAAGGATTGCCAGCCAATAGTTACACTGTTATTATAATTCAGAATGTAGTTGTTGCTGTTGCACTAGGCATTATCGCATCTTTGTACATAAATCAATACTTAAGTAATAATACAGTTTGGTTGTTTATTTTTGGAATCCTGTATGCTTCGCTTTATTTTTTATTGCTAATTGAAAAATGCTTTTTGGTAAAATTTCCTTTATCTCATTTCGAACCTTTAATAATGATACTTCACGTATGTTGTTATTATGCTTTTTATAAGTATGTACGTGACATCGAAGATAAGTCAGATTTCGTTACTCTTTCGTAAAAAAAAAGAATCGATTAACTAAATCGATTCTTTTTTTGTAAAACCCATTTTCAATAGGAAGGTTTTATACAATTATAGTTTTGCCATCGATGGCTTTTGCCTTATCATTATCGAAGTAAAAGTCAATACGCCCCAAATTTATACCGTAGCAGCCCACTTGGTTAACTAGTACATCTTGACCAGCTTTATTTTTTACAACTGTTGGCTTGTCTAAAAAAGTATGCGTGTGCCCTCCAATAATCAAATCGATATCTTGTGTTAGTTCTGCTAATTTCATATCAGATATTTTGTTTGGTTCGTCTCTGTATTTGTATCCTAAATGCGAAAGGCAAATTACAAGATCGCATTTTTGCTCTTTTTTCAAAATGCGAACCATATCCTGCGCAATTTCAAGTGGGTCATTGTAGACTGTTTCTTTTGATAAGTTTTTATCAACTAAACCGGCTAATTCTATTCCAAGTCCAAAAACTCCCACCTTTATACCATCTTTGTTAAATACTTTGAATGGTTTTACAAAACCGTCCATTACAGTATTTTTAAAATCGTAATTAGCACATAGAAAATCGAATTTTGCATGTGGCAATTGTGCTCGTAAACCATCAACTCCGTTGTCAAAATCATGATTCCCAATAGCAGATGCGTCGTATTGCATCATGCTCATTAATTTGAACTCTAATTCACCTCCGTAATAATTAAAATAGGGAGTTCCTTGAAAAATATCTCCCGCATCTAATAATAATACATTTGGATTTTCTTTGCGTACGGTTTCAATTAATGCAGCGCGGCGCGCAACACCTCCCATATTCGCATTTCTAGGATGGTCAGCAGGAAATGGATCAATGTAACTATGCACGTCATTTGTGTGTAAAATCGTCAAATGTTTTGTTTTTGAAGTGCCAAAACTACTTAACGATACTCCTAAGCCAAGTAGTGCAGAACCGGCAGCAGTTTTTTCTATAAACTCTCTTCTTTTCATGTGTATACTTTTTTATTAAAAGCAGGAACAATATTTTTAATTTAAAATGCTGTTCCAAATTTCGTTATTGCTAAATAGAAAATCCTAATCGGTCTTATTCTATTTTGCTACTACTAATTTATATTTAGTTCTGTTTAAAAACTATATTTTATTCTTCCGTAATTCGTACGTCGTTTGGAACCGCGATAGTGTCAACATCTTTGAAATAGTCAATTAAGATGTTGCGTAATTTGTATTCCAAATCAAATTTTTGAATACCTTTTTTGAAAAAGTTCATATTGTCTCCGCCGTTGGCTAAGTAATCGTTGGTGCCTACGTAGTAAATAGCATCGTTTTGAATAGGTTTTCCTTGTATCACAATGTTTTTTGCAAGCTTGTTTTTATCAATTGTAAATGTAATTCCTGCTAAAGGGTGTGGTTTTTTTTCGGCAATAAAGAAATTTACCATTTCAGTAATTTGCTCTCCTTTTAGTGCAATTACAACTAGACTATTTTCAAAAGGCATGATTTCAAAGGCAGTGCGAGCTGTTACATTACCTTTTGGAAGAATAGAACGAATACCACCACTATTAAGCAAACAAATGTCTATACTTTTTTTGTCTCTTAATTGAAATGCTTTGGTACCATATTGTAAGGTTACATCAGCCATTAAATTTCCAATTTTGGTTTGCCATTTCCCAGTACTTTTGTCAAGTGTTTCAGGGCAAATTGCCAAAACATTATCCAAATCTTTATTGATGTGCTCTCTGTATGGAGCCACAAAGTTTTCAATTGCAGCTACTTGCGAGTTTGTATTGTTAATTGGAACTTTCTTTCCCTCAATTTTTGTAACGTAATATTGCTGATTGCTACATGATGCAAAACCAGTAAGTGTTAAGAATATAACAAAAAGTTTCAAAAAATCGTTATACTTTTTTAAATTTACCATTTTAAATGCGACTTTATTAATTAAATTTGTAATCAGGTAAAAGTACTATGTTTTTGAATTATATAAAGCGTTTTTTGGTAAAAAAAACATTAAATTATGGATGGGGTAATTTAAAAACAAACGTGGTAAACAACCGTATTAAAACAGTTGGAATACTGGCAGATGATGAAAAGAAGGAGCTTCATGAGGAGCTATTAGAAGCAATTTTTACACACCAAATTAAAGTAGAAAAAAGTTCGTTTTTGGTTTTTAAATCAGATAAAACAAATTGTTTTGCCGAAAATGTCACTTATTTCAGCCCTAGCGATTTCGGTTGGAGCGGTGGTATTAATGAGAAGTTGATAATTGATTTTTGTGATATAGAGTTTGATTTACTGATTAATTTTTTTAATGAACCTAATCCCTTTTTGATCAAAGTAGCACAACGATCTAAAGCAGAATTTAAAGTGGGGTTTGATACAGTTGACCAACGATTAAACTATTTATTGATACAATCCGCTGACACAGAGCCTACGGTTTTTGTAGATGAATTATTCAAATACCTAAAAATACTTAACAAAATATAAATAGACGATCATGCAGGCATTAATAGGGACCGGAGTTGCCTTAATCACTCCATTTAAAAAAGATTTTTCAATCGATATAGAAGCTTTGAAAAGAGTTGTTCAATTTTCAATCGATGGGGGAATTGAGTATTTAGTAGTTTTAGGTACTACTGCTGAAAATGCCACTTTATCTCAGGAGGAGAAGGAATTGGTAATTCAAACTGTAATCGAAGCGAATAAAGGAACGTTGCCTTTGGTTTTAGGAGTGGGTGGAAACAATACTGCAAAAGTAGTAGAAGAGTTAATGACGAGAGATTTATCGGCATTTGCAGCTATTTTGTCAGTTTCTCCGTATTACAATAAGCCAACACAGGAAGGAATTTACCAGCACTTTAAGGCTGTTGCGCAAGCATCGCCAATTCCCGTGGTTTTATATAACGTACCAGGTAGAACATCAAGTAATATGTTGCCTTCTACTGTGGTTCGATTAGCAAATGAGTTTAGCAATGTAGTTGCAATTAAGGAAGCTGCAGGCGATATCGTTCAAGCCATGCAATTAATCAAAGATGCACCAAAAGGCTTCTTGGTTATTTCTGGGGATGATATGATTGCGTTACCAATGGTTTTGGCAGGAGGAGCAGGGGTTATTTCAGTGATAGGGCAGGGTTTTCCAAAAGAATTTTCAGAGATGATTCGCTTGGGGCTTAATCGCAAAGTTGATGAAGCTTTTAAAACGCAATACCTTTTAGCTGAAAGTATTGATATGATTTTTGAACATGGAAATCCAGCCGGTATTAAAGAAGTTTTTAGTGTACTAGGACTAACCGAAAATACGGTACGTTTGCCTTTGGTTACCGTTAATGATGATTTGTCTAGTCGAATTGCAGCTTTTGTGGGTAAACTTTCAAAAATTAGCTAAAAAAGCTACTTTTTTTTAAATAAAAAATATATTTTGCAGTCGCTAAATTAATAACTAAATTTGCCGACGAAACTTCGGCGTGATTCTGTAAGTAGTTTCAGCTTGCAAATCATGAAATAAGTAAGAAAATGAAAAAAATAATATCGCTTTTTATTGTAGTTGTCCTGTTGTGTTCTTGTAATGAGTATCAAAAAGCCTTAAAATCAGAAGATGTGGCTGTTAAATTTGATTTAGCAACTAAAATGTATGATGCAGGTAAATACAATAAAGCTATTCGTCTTTTTGAACAAATAGCACCATCGTACAGAGGGAAACCTCAAGCAGAAAAATTATTTTACATGTTTTCTCAGTCTTATTTTAAAACGAAACAATATTACTTGTCCGGATATCAGTTTGAGAGTTTTGTTTCAGGTTATCCAAAAAGTGAAAAATTAGAGGAAGCAGCGTTTCTTGGCGCCAAGAGTTATTCAATGTTGTCTCCGGTGTATAGTTTAGATCAAACGGAAACTAACAAGTCGCTTGACAAATTGCAAACTTTTATTGATGCTTATCCGAATTCAACTTATCTAGCAGAAGCAAATGCTATTGTGCAGACTTTGAGTGGTAAAATTCAAAAAAAGGTATACGAAAATGCTAAAGGTTATCATACAATTTCAGAATACAAAGCTGCTATCGTGGCTCTAGATAATTTTGTAGCTGATTATCCTGGTACGCCTTTTAAAGAGGATGCTTTGTTTTACAAATTTGATTCGGCATACCAATTGGCAATAAATAGTATTCCAGCTAAGATGGAAGAGCGTTTAAATGCAGCTAAAGTAGCACAGTCAAGTTTGATTAAGTTCAATGCGGAAACAAAATATAAAAAAGAAGCAACAGCAATGTTAGCTCGAATAGAAAAAGATTTACAAAAATTTACTAAATAAATAAAGTCATGGATTTAAAAAAGACGAATGCTCCAGTAAATACAATAACTTACAACAAAACAGTTATTGAAGAACCTACTGGTAATGTGTATGAAGCGATAACCATTATGGCTAAAAGAGCAAATCAAATCAACTCTGAGATCAAAAAAGAATTGACAGAGAAATTAGAAGAGTTTGCTACATACAATGATAGTCTTGAAGAAGTTTTTGAAAATAAAGAACAAATCGAGGTGTCTAAATTTTACGAGAAATTGCCTAAGCCGCACGCTTTAGCTGTTCAAGAATGGTTAGACGGTAAAATCTACCACAGAGATTCAAACAAATAATAAAGTACTATGTCAGTTTTAAACGGGAAGAAAATTCTACTAGGAATTTCTGGTGGAATTGCAGCCTATAAAACAGCGTCATTAGTTCGACTTTTCATAAAAGCAGGTGCACATGTCCAAGTGATAATGACACCTGCTTCTAAGGATTTTGTAACGCCGCTTACTTTATCTACGCTTTCCAAAAATCCAGTTCACTCTAGCTTTTACAATCAAGACGATGAAAACGAAAAATGGAATAATCACGTAGAATTAGCACTTTGGGCTGATTTTATGGTTATTGCTCCTGCAACGGCCAACACTTTATCGAAAATGACACACGGCACTTGTGATAATTTACTGATTGCGGCCTATTTGTCAGCTAAATGTCCGGTTTATTTTGCTCCTGCAATGGATCTAGATATGTACAAGCATCCATCGACTATTGCTAGTTTTCAGGCTTTAAGTAGTTTCGGTAATGTAATGATACCTGCTGAAACAGGAGAGTTAGCAAGTGGTTTATCGGGTGAAGGTAGAATGGCAGAGCCGGAGAACATAATTGCTTTTATAGAGGCTGATTTAGAGAGTAAATTGCCTTTGAAAGGAAAAAAAATTCTAATTACCGCTGGCCCAACATACGAAGCAATAGATCCTGTACGTTTTATAGGTAATCATTCGTCTGGAAAAATGGGTTTTGATATTGCACAAGTAGCTGCTGATTTAGGTGCTTCGGTGACCTTAGTTACAGGTCCTACACATTTAAAAATAAATCATTCCTTAATTCAAGTTGTACCTGTTGTGGCTGCAGAACAAATGTACCAAGCATGTCACGAGTTTTATCAAGATGTTGATGTAGCCATCGCTGCCGCTGCTGTGGCCGATTACAAGCCTAAGTATAAAGCTGATCAGAAAATTAAAAAAGCATCAGATGATTTTACAATTGAGCTTGAAAAAACAAAAGATATTTTATCTTCTTTTGGAGCTCTAAAAAAACAACAGTTTTTGATAGGTTTTGCTTTAGAAACCGAAAATGAAATTGAGAATGCCAAATTGAAAATTCAGAAAAAAAACCTAGATTTGATTGTTTTAAATTCGTTGCAAGATGAGGGTGCAGGATTTGGTACACCTACCAACAAAATCACTTTCATCGATAAGAATTTTTCGATTGAGCCAATGCCTTTAAAATCCAAAGAAGCAGTTGCTGCTGACATTGTCGCAAAAGTTTTAAAACATTTTAATTTGTAGTTAAAACAGAGGTAATAAACTTCTGTTTAAAATAACCGAGTCAAACAAATACTGAAAGTTAAAGATGAATAAATTAGTTACTTTTTTGCTCCTTTTTATTTGTGGATACGGACAAGCACAACAACTTAACTGTACAGTTACTGTTGATTCACAGCGGTTAAGTGCAACAAACCAGCAGGTTTTTAAAACTTTACAAACATCGATAACAGAGTTTGTTAATAAAACTGATTGGACCGGCCAAGTTTTAAAACAGTCTGAAAAGATTAACTGCTCGATGTATATTACGATTAATTCTAATAGTTCAGATCAATTTTCGGCTACTATTCAGGTGCAATCCTCGAGACCAATTTATAATTCTACTTATGCTTCGCCAGTTTTAAATTATAACGATAAAGATTTTAGTTTTAGATACGTTGAATTTGAAAACCTGTTTTTTAACCCTGCTTCGTACGATTCTAACTTAGTTTCTGTTCTAGCTTTTTACAGCTATATGATTTTGGGCTTAGATGCTGACACTTTTGTAGCTAATTCGGGTTCAAGTAGTTTAGAAATCGCCCAAAACATAGCAACGGTCGCACAACAAGGTGGTGCTAAAGGTTGGAGTCAAGCAGATGGAAATCAAACCCGCTTCTTTCTAATTAATGATTTATTGTCGCCACCATTCCAACCAATAAGGCAAGCAATGTTTGATTACCACACCGCACTCGATGTTATGAGTCAGGATGGTAAGAGTGCGAAAAATAGCATTAAAACAGCGCTGATCAATCTTTCCAAATTAAATTCATCAAGGCCAAATGCTTTTTTGTCAAGAGTTTTTTTTGATGCTAAATCTGATGAAATAGTTTCTATTTTTTCAGGAGGACCATCTGTACCTACCGCAGATTTGGTTGATGGGTTAAATAAAATTTCGCCTTTAAACTCTAGTAAGTGGGCTATAATGACTTTTTAATCTCACAAAAAAATCCTCTTTTTACTGCCAATTATCTATTAATAAATCAAACTAATGATTACGTCACTTTCGATAAAAAATTACGCTTTAATTGAAAAGCTAAGCATTGATTTTTCTTCTGGATTTTCTATTATTACAGGGGAAACCGGCGCAGGAAAATCTATTATTTTAGGTGCTTTAGGATTGGTTTTGGGCAAAAGAGCCGACTTAAGTTCGTTAAAGAACAAAGAAGAAAAATGTGTAATTGAAGCACAGTTTGAAATTAGTAAATACAACCTGCGTCCGTTTTTTGAATCAAACGATTTAGATTACGAGGATGAAACTATTATTAGACGTGAAATTTTGCCTTCGGGAAAATCAAGAGCATTTATTAATGACAGTCCAGCGAATTTACAAGAATTGCAGGATTTAAGTGTTTTCTTGTTGGACATTCATTCGCAGCAACAAACACAGGAATTATCCGATGAAGGAGCACAGTTTGCAATTATTGATGCAATTGCTTCAAATAATGGTACTATTTCAGAATATCAATCTTTGTTAAAAAAATTCAAAGCAGATCAATCTAAATTGAATGCGCTACTTAAAAAACAAGCTGAATCTAAAAAAGAACAAGATTACAATACCTTTTTATTGCAAGAATTGCAGGCTGCCAAACTAAAAGCTGGTGAGCAAGAAATTTTAGAGACAGAATTTGAAAAATTAAATAATGTTGAAATCATCAAAGAATCCCTTCAAAAGGCTTTGGCAATTTCAGAAGAAGAACAAATTGGAGTTTTTCATAATTTGAATGAAATAAAAGCTGCTTTACAAAAAATAGCTCCTTTTTCTGTTGAATACAATTTATTATTAGAGCGCGTAACAAGTTTAGCTATCGAATTTGTTGATATTTCTGATGAAATGAATCGCAATGCGGAGAAATTGATTGATGATCCTGAACAACTCAATTTATTAAGTCAAAAATTGCAATTGATTTTCTCTTTACAGAAAAAGCATCAAGTAGCAACCGTTGAAGAGTTGTTGGCTATTCAAACCGGATTAGAGTATGCTGTTTTAGAGTTAGGAACAATGGAAGAGGATATTGCATCTTTAACTGCTGCATTGTCTGGTTTTACAGAGCAATTAGATGGTGTGGCTGAAGTGATTCGTAAAAATAGACAAGTTGCTATTCCGGTCTTGACAGAGCAATTGGTTACTATTTTAGCATCTTTAGGTATGCCTAACGTACGGTTTGATATTCAAGTATTGCCATCAAAAATATATCATACTAATGGTAAAGATGAACTTCAATTTTTGTTTTCGGCAAACAAAGGAACTGATTTCGGGATTTTGAAAAAGGTAGCTTCTGGCGGTGAAATGTCGCGAATTATGTTGGCAGTTAAAGCTATTTTGGCACAATATTCAAAACTACCTACTTTAATTTTTGACGAAATTGATACTGGAGTTTCAGGAGAAATCGCCATTAGGATGGGCGAAATCATGAAGCAAATGAGTCAACAGATGCAAATATTTGCGATTACGCATTTACCGCAAATTGCTGCCAAAGGAAATGCGCACTTCAAAGTTTTAAAATCAACTGTTGGAGAAGATACGCAATCGGAATTGAGATTGCTTTCTGCGGAGGATAGAGTGGTTGAAATCGCTCAAATGTTGTCCGGAACCGTAGTCTCTGACTCAGCCTTAAATCATGCAAAAGCCTTGTTGAACTAATTTTTTAAATTATATTTGTCAGCGTTTTGAATTGTAATTACAACTACAAATGCACAAAAAAAAACTAAAACTGTACATAAACGAATAAGCAAGAATATGATTATTGAACCAAGAATGAGAGGATTTATTTGCACGACATCTCACCCTGCAGGATGCGAGCAAAATGTAAAAAATCAAATTGAATATATTAAATCAAAAGGCAGTATTGATGGTGCTAAAAAAGTATTGGTAATTGGAGCTTCTACTGGATTTGGTTTAGCCTCAAGACTTACTAGTGCTTTTGGATCTGATGCCGCTACTATTGGTGTGTTTTTTGAAAAAGCACCAGCTGAAGGAAAAACAGCTTCGCCAGGATGGTACAATTCTGCAGCTTTTGAAGCAGAAGCACACAAAGCAGGTTTATACGCCAAAAGTATAAACGGAGATGCTTTTTCAAATGAAATCAAACAACAAACTATAGATTTAATCAAAGCGGATTTAGGTCAAATTGATTTAATAATTTATAGTTTGGCGAGTCCTGTACGTTTACACCCTGTAACAGGTGTTTTGCACCGTTCGGTTTTAAAGCCAATTGGTGATACTTTTACCAACAAAACAGTTGATTTTCACTCGGGTAAAGTTTCTGAAATTTCAATTGCTCCGTGCAATGATGATGATATTCAAAATACGGTAGCCGTAATGGGTGGTGAAGATTGGGCTATGTGGATTGACGCTTTGAAAGAAGCTAATTTACTTGCTCCGGGAGCTACAACTGTTGCGTATTCATACATAGGACCTGCATTAACAGAAGCCGTTTACAGAAAAGGAACTATCGGTCGTGCCAAAGATCACCTAGAAGCAACTGCGTTTGAAATTACAAATAGCTTAGCTGATCTGAATGGAAAAGCTTTCGTATCAGTAAATAAGGCATTGGTTACGCAAGCAAGTTCTGCTATTCCAGTTATTCCTTTGTACATTTCATTATTATACAAAATCATGAAACAAGAAGGAATTCATGAGGGTTGTATTGAGCAAATTCAACGTTTGTACCAAGAGCGTTTGTATACTAACGGTGAAGTTCCTGTTGATGAAAAAGGCAGAATCAGAATTGACGATTTAGAAATGCGTGCTGATGTTCAAGAAAAGGTAGCATTACTTTGGGATCAAGCTGTAACTGAAAATGTTGCTGAAATAGGTGATCTTGAAGGATACAGAAAAGACTTTTATAACTTATTCGGATTTGACGTAGCTGGTGTTGATTATAAAGCAGACGCTAATGAAATGATGGGAATTGAAAGCATTGCTTAAGCCTAAATCATAAAATTATATAAAAAACCATCGCTGAAAAGTTGATGGTTTTTTTATGGATTAGAGTATCTTTGTTAAAATTTTTTGAATTAAAAAAGTGTTGTAAAACCACCATTTTCTATTATGTTATTTTCCTTAATTATTCCAGTATACAATAGGCCAGACGAAGTTGATGAATTACTAGAGAGCCTATCCAAAACTACCTATACAGAGTTATTTGAAATTGTTTTGATTGAAGATGGATCTACCATTAGGTGTCAAGATGTGGCTAGCAAATATGGTGATCGATTGGATATTTGTTATTATTACAAAGAAAACTCAGGACCAGGTGATTCTCGAAACTATGGAATGGATAAAGCCCGTGGTGATTATTTTATCATTTTTGATTCGGATTGTATCATTCCAGCTAATTATCTGAATAATGTGGCAAGTGCATTAGAAAAAAATTACGTGGATTGTTTTGGTGGTCCAGATCGTGCTTTAGATAGTTTTTCAGATATTCAAAAAGCAATCAATTTTGCCATGACATCCTTTTTGACAACCGGCGGAATCCGTGGTGGATCAGAAAAAATAGATAAATTTCAACCTCGTAGTTTCAATATGGGATTATCACGTAAGGCCTTTTACGCTTCACAAGGTTTTGGAAATATTCATCCTGGTGAAGATCCAGATTTGTCTATTCGCCTATGGAATTTAGGATTTGAAACCAAACTGTTTCCGGATGCTTATGTGTATCATAAACGCCGAATTGATTGGGATAAATTCTCGATTCAAGTAAACAAGTTTGGTAAAGCAAGGCCTATTTTAAACAGTTGGTATCCTGAGCATAACAAATTAACTTTTTTCTTTCCAACTGTATTTATCATTGGTTTGTTGGTAGCTATTGTAGCAGTATTTTGCAATTTCGATTATTTATTACAGTTGTATTTCCTATACTTTGCTATACTTTTTGTAACGGCTACTTACCAAACGAAAAGCTTTAAAATTGGCTATTTGGCGCTAGTTGCTGTTTGGAAACAATTTTATGGTTACGGTACTGGTTTTTTAAAATCATACATTAAAGTGATTGTTTTAAAACAAAAACCTCAATTAGCATTTCCAGAGTTATTTTTTAAAAAATAATATGACGAAAATTATCGGGTTAACTGGAGGTATTGGTAGCGGAAAATCTACTATTGCTACTTATTTTAAAGAGGCAGGTATTCCTATTTATTTAGCCGATGACGCGGGTAGGGAAGTAATGCAAGATCCTAGCATTATAGCCGCTATCGTAGATGTATTTGGTACTAGTATAATCGAAAACGGTGTAATTAACAGACAAAAATTAGCGGCTATTGTCTTTAATGAATCTCAACAATTGCAAAAATTGAATAGAATTGTTCATCCAGCAGTTAAAAAACATTTTGACAATTGGTTGCTAGAGCAAAAACATTTTCCTTACGTACTTTACGAAGCTGCTATTTTATTTGAAAGTGGAAAATATAAAGAATGTGATTGCGTTATAACTGTAATTGCATCCCTTGAGGCCCGAATTGCAAGGGTTGTAGAACGAGACCAAACTACAAGAGAGCTTGTTTTACAAAGAATGAATTCGCAATGGTCTGATGACCAGCGAATTTCATTAAGTGATTTTGTTGTTGAAAATGACGATTTAGATTTAGCTAAAGTACAAATTGCTAAAATTCTTAAAATTTTAGAGATTAAACAAAAACAGTCCTAGATGTTAATGTTTGGTTAATCTATCATTTAATATATTGTTAAAATACTAAATTTGTTTCGATGAATAAACTTTTCTTTAGGCTGCTTGTATTGTTAATGAGTTTGTCCCTAATCGGGATAATTCTGGTACAGGTATATTGGTTTAACAATTCTTTTGAAAATAACGATGAGCAGTTCAAGTTTCATGTGAACCAAGTGATTGGCAATGTTGCCGAAAAGATTCAGAAACAAGAAGCTTATAATTTTTACGATAAGATAAATCATTACAAGGATAGTACAGGTAAGGTGCCAAAGAGAGATGATATCTTGGAATTTTACTACGTTCAGAAAAATCCGCGTACCAAAAAAACGATTATTTATTCGAACAGCATAATTTCTGAAGATTATAATATTTCGCCTTCGTTCTTTGATAAAAAATATAACAATGATAAATTCAAAAGCTTTAGTGCCAAGAGGGTAACAGAGGTTTATGATGATAATTCAATAGATAACTCAGGATTGAACCAAAGTATGATTCCTGATATTAAAATTGAAAAATCAGGGAATTTGAATGTTTTAGATAATGCCTCATTTGAAATTTTTTATAAAGATTTTGCTTCCGTTTTACCTATTCAGGAGCGAGTTTCGAAAGAAACACTGAGTAAATTAATCAAAAAAGAATTAGCAGAATCTGGTGTTAATACCAAGTTTGAGTTTAGTGTTTACAACAACAATATTGCTACAGCTGTTAAATCTAATGATTTTAAATACAATAAAGAGGCGACTTATTCGATTCCGATTTTTACAGATAACGAGGGGAATAGTAAATACCAATTGCTGGTTACTTTTCCGCAGAAAAAGAAGTTTTTGTTGTCAGAATTGGTGAGCATTACTATCCTTTCAATTGTTTTTACATTAATTATTTTGATCGCCTACACAAGTGCATTGAATCAGTTAATTAGACAACGTCAGATATCGGAAATAAAAAACGACTTTATCAATAATATGACGCATGAGTTCAAAACACCAATTGCTACCATTAACCTAGCTCTTGATGCTATAAAGAACCCAAAAATAATTGAGGACAAGGAAAAAGTACTTAGGTATTTGCAAATGATTAAAGATGAAAACAAACGTATGCATGCTCAAGTTGAAAACGTTTTGCGAATATCGAAATTAGAGAAGAAAGAACTTGATATTACAAAGGATTCAAACAATGTTCATGATATAATAGAGGATGCTATTGATCACGTGAATTTAATATTAGAAGACAGAGGCGGAAAAGTACAATGTTATTTTAAGGCTGTAAGAACAACCGTTCTTATCAATGATGTCCATTTTACCAATGTAATCGTGAATATTTTAGAGAATGCGATTAAGTATTCTCCTAACGCACCTGAAATAGATATTTATACTGAAAACATTAAAGATGTAATCATTATCAAAGTTAAAGATAGAGGTTTAGGAATGAGTAAAATAGCTCAGAAGCGTGTTTTTGAAAAATTTTATAGAGAACACACAGGTGACATCCACAATGTAAAAGGGCACGGTTTAGGCCTTGCTTATGTGAAAAGAATAGTTGACGACCATAACGGTCAAGTTTATGTAGAAAGTGAAAAGGGAAAAGGAAGTACCTTCATAATAAAATTACCATTAATAAATTAGAATATGGAAAATGTAAATAAAAAAATACTTTTAGTAGAAGACGATCTTAATTTTGGAGCAGTCTTAAAAGATTATTTGATGCTAAATGATTTTGATGTGACTTTAGCTAAAAATGGTATGGAAGGATTTGAAAAATTCAAAAAGGATACCTATGATCTCTGTATTTTAGACGTCATGATGCCATATAAAGATGGATATACACTAGCAAAAGAGATCAGGGAAAAAAATACTGACGTTCCAATCATATTTTTAACCGCTAAGTCTATGAAGGAAGATGTGTTGAAAGGTTATAAAGCAGGTGCTGATGATTATTTAAACAAACCGTTTGACTCTGAGGTTTTGTTAATGAAAATTAAAGCCATTATTCAGAGAAAATCATCTGATACCAAGGCTGAACAAGTACAGTTTGAATTCAAAGTAGGTAAGTTCCATTTGAACTCTAAACTTCGATTTTTAACGTACAAAGATGAGGAGCCAATCAAACTTTCTCCAAAAGAAAATGAGTTGCTTAAAATGCTTATTTTACACGAAAATGATTTGATGCCAAGAGAATTAGCATTAACCAAAATTTGGAGAGATGATAATTATTTCACCTCAAGAAGTATGGATGTCTATATTGCAAAATTGCGTAAGTACTTAAAATTAGATGAGGATGTTGAAATTTTAAACATTCACGGTGAAGGTTTCAGGTTAGTTGTAAAAAACAAAGTAGCTCAATAACTTGAGTTGAAAATAGATAAAAAAATGCCCTAAGATTAATTTCTTAGGGCATTTTTTTATTTCCAATTGAGTTGTAAAGCAAAGCAAGTTTTTCCATCTTTGGTGATGTTAAAAAGGCTTTCGTTGTCATCTTCTTGTTTTAAAATTTCTACTTGATCCTGAAGTGATAATTCCTTTAAAAAATTCATTTCTAAGCTTTGTAGTTGTTGCGTTAATAATAGTGGTGCCGTTGTATAATCAAGGCACCACTCTAGGTATTTAACGTTGTTTACATGGTTTACAATATCTAAATCGGACATGTACACTGTTTTATCTGCAATTTTGCTTGTGGCAGTACTCACATTTACTTTACTAAATCCGTGTACGGTAGCTCTTTTTTCGGGATAAAGTTCAAAGTGATCGTACGGCAAAGCCAATGCTTCTGGACGGCGTTTTTGGGTGTTAAATACAGCCCAAAAGGTTTCGGCGCCCACAATTTTTTTTCCGTTCAAATGCATCTCTAAGGCACGAACGGAACGTGAATTTTCTAAGGAATTGATCCATGTTGTTACCGTAACGGTATCGCCCCATTTTGGAAGTTCTTCTATTTCAACGCGCATGCGGCTTAAAACCCAAGCTTGGTGAAACTCCTGCATATCATAAAAACTGATACCGCCAAGTTCAGAATGGGTAGCTGCTGTAAGCTGTAACATATTGCATAAATCAGTATATTTTAAGTAGCCATTTGGCGCACATTGTGTAAAATTAATATCCCATTGTTTGCTGATGATGGAATTGAAATTAGGGGAAATAGGCATGTATTTAAGTACGAATTATGAGTTATGAATTATTTGTATTGTTTAATGTAATCTATAATGGTCTTATACGGGGTTTCAAAGTCAAACCATTTAGTGTTTTCATTTCTTTTAAACCAAGTTAGTTGCCTTTTAGAAAATCGTCTTGTGTTTTTCTTTATTTCTTCTATGGCAAATTCTAAGGTGAACTCTTTGTCAAAAAAGCTAAATAATTCTCTATATCCTACGGTTTGCAAAGCGTTTAATTCTTTATTGGGATATAAAGTTTTGGCTTCGTTTAGCAAGCCTTCATTCATCATGATATCTACACGTTGATTGATTCGGTTATAGATTATTTTTCGATCAGCTTCTAAACCGATTACGATAGGAGTGAAGTTGCGATTGTTTTTTTTCAGGTTTAAAAAAGAAGAATACGGTTTTCCTGTTCCAAGGCATACTTCTACAAAACGCATCATGCGCTGTGGGTTTTGTAAGGTTTGCGGATTTTCTTTGGTTAGTGTTTTGTAATAGTTAGGGTCTAACTGATCAAGCTTTTGTTGCAAATATCCAATTCCCAATTTTTCGTATTGTGTATTTATTTGGATACGCAATTCAGGATCAATTTCAGGAAATTCATCAAAGCCTTTTAGAATGGCATCAACATATAAGCCAGAACCGCCAACTAGAATAGCGTAATCATTGTCTTGAAATAGTTCGTTGAGTTTAGCAATGGCTTCTTTTTCGAAATCGCCAACGGTATAATTTTCAAAAATAGACTTGTTTTGAATAAAATGGTGTTTGGCTGCAGCCAATTCAGTTAGGCTAGGAACGGCGGTGCCAATTGTCATTTCTTTAAAAAACTGTCGGCTATCGCACGAGACGATTTCGCAATTAAAGTGGTTTGCCAAGACAATGCTAAGAGAAGTTTTTCCGATAGCTGTAGGACCGACGATAGTGATTAGGTATTTCATATTTTTTAGCCCAGATGGGAACGTAAACCCCGCAGTGATTGAAGTTTGTTTTTCTTGGTGTAAAAGAGCGACCGTAGGAAGCTCCTTTTATGCCTTAGAAAAACAACTGAAGTCACGAGGAGTTGCAGTGTACAGCTGGATTGGCTTCAAGGTTAATAAATTAGGATTCGAATACATGATCAAAACACTATGTAAAAATAAATTTGATTATTAGTTGCATAAATCTAGTTTAAGATAATTCACATAAAGGATCATAATTAATATTCAGCCTAGAGATGAACTATTTTTAACGTTTTGTTTTTTCGGATGTGTCCTTGAATAATATTTTTTACATCTCGATTATTTTGCATTGGGATAATAATGTTTCTTAGGATTTCAACATTGGTTATTTGGTAGTTTAAATCATAAAAAGCATACCCTTTGTAGATTCCGTTTTCTATCAAAACCGCTGATCGTTCGCTAATTGTTCGGCCTTTGTCTATTAAAATCATGTTTTGATTGTCGAAACTATTTTTGTCGATAAAAGCTTGCACTCTTGTGTTGTATTCCTCTGGCGATACTTCTCCTACGCAAGCACCATCACATTCTTTTATGGTGTATTGAAAGCAGTTTGTTTTACTAGCGTACAAGCCCGTTAGTTTTTGGCATAAATTGTAATGAGATGTTATTCTGAACAAAGCATTTTTTCCTTCTTGAATTGAAGTGAAAGATGTGATTTCTTTTTTACGACCATCGGCTTTTTGAAGTTTTAAGTTCAAATAACCTTTTTCATCTTTCTCTACATACAAAGCGAGTTGAAAAATACTTTTGCGCTGCGCTCTGTTGTAAATGGGTTTGTTGACTTTGATTTCCTCACTTTCTTTTAACAAAGCTATAAGCTCACTACCCGTTTCATCATAGGAAACTGTAAAAACTTCGGCTTGAATTTTTTTACATTTTTTTGTAGTTCCTGTAAAATGTTGGTTGATTCTTTTTTTGATGTTTCGGCTTTTACCAATGTAAATCAAAGTTCCTTTTTCGTTGTAAATGTAGTACACGCCTGTTTTATTCGGTAGACTAGATACAATATCAAGTAACTTAGGAGCAATGCCTTTTTGTACTTCTAGTTTGATGAAATCTTTTACGATTTCTTTTTCTAGGTCTTTTTCTAAAAGAATTTTAAACAGTTTTACGGTAGCTAACGCATCTCCGCTAGCACGATGCCTGTCGGCCATTGGAATGCCAAGTGCGCGCACTAATTTTCCTAAACTATGTGAGGGTTGTTCGGGTAATAGTTTCTGTGAAAGGGCAACCGTACAAAGTGTTTTGGCTTCAAAATCATAGCCTAATCTGCGAAATTCTGTTCTCAAGATTCTATAATCAAAAGAAGCATTGTGAGCCACAATCACACAACCTTCCGTAATTTCAATGATGCGTTTGGCTACCTCAAAAAATTTAGGAGCTGAAGTAAGCATGGCATTATTGATACCGGTAAGTTTTACAACAAACGGCTGAATGGGAATTTCTGGATTGACCAAGCTTATGAATTGATCTACTATTTCATGTCCATCAAATTTATAGATGGCAATTTCAGTGATTCCTTCTTCGTTAAATTGTCCTCCTGTGGTTTCTATGTCGAGTATTGCGTACAAAATAAGTATTCAGTGTTCAGTTTTTAGTATTCAGTTTTTAACAGCATTATCGACTTTGAAATTGAAATCAATTTCGACCCCCAAAAATACTACTTCCTATTCTAACCATAGTACTACCACATTCAATCGCAAGCTGATAGTCACCGGACATACCCATTGAAAGGACTTCGAGCTGGCAGTTTGAAATTGTTAAAGCTTTCGTTTTTTCGAAAATAGTTTTCAAATGCGTGAACTCTTTCTTGATTTGATCTTTACTTTCCGTAAAAGTCGCCATTCCCATTAATCCAACGATTTGAATATTCTTTAGTTTTTCAAATTCATTTGAGGAAAGGAGGGAAGTCAGTTCAGCTTCATCAAGACCAAATTTACTTTCCTCTTCGGCAATGTAAATTTGCAGTAAACAATAAATAATACGGTTGTTTTTTAACGCTTGTTTGTTGATTTCTTGTAATAGTTTTAGGCTATCTACACCATGAATCAAGCTTACAAACGGCGCCATATATTTTACTTTGTTCGTTTGCACGTGACCAATCATATGCCATTGAATGTCTTTTGGCATTTGTTCCCATTTATCGGCCATTTCTTGGATTTTGTTTTCTCCAAAAATACGCTGACCTGCTTCGTAGGCTTGCATTAAATCAGATACAGGTTTCGTTTTTGAAACTGCAACCAATGTAACGTGTTCCGGTAAGGCTGCTTTTATGATTTGTAAACTATTTGTGATAGACATGGTTTTGTTTTTTTGTAATAACCTAATCAAATTCGTAAACGACCAATCCGCTTCTGAATTTGGGTTCGATATATGTGCTTTTAGGCGGCATAATCAAATTAGCATCTGCTAAGGCTTTGATTTCGCTAATATTGGAAGGAAAAAGAAAGAATCCCAACTCAAATTCGCCTTGATCTATTTTATTTTTTAATTCTAGAACGGCCTGTTTTCCTGAAAGATAATCAATTCGTTCGTCATTACGCAAATCTTCAATACCTAAAATTGGCAACAATATTGTCGTGTATAAAATTTGAGCGTCTAATGAATCCAATGGACTTTCAAAGTTTAGATTTTCAGATTTTAAAGTCAAACTATAAAACTCCTCTTCAAGATACATTCCAAATTGATGTTTTTGACTGGGTTGAAATGGTTGTTGCGCTCTATTTTCGATTGTGAAATGAGCACTAACTTGCTGTAAAAATTCAACTTTGGTCAAGCCATTCAAATCTTTAATCAACCGATTGAACTCGTATATTTTGACATTATTTTCAGAAATTAAATAACTTAAAATATGATTCGTAGTAGTATTTTCAGGATTATCATTTTCAGCTGCAAGCAAACGCATAGCTTCTGTACGATGATGACCATCGGCAATGTACAGGCTTTCAGTTTGAGCGAATATTTTTTGCAACCAACTTATTTCTAATGCATCATCAATTTTCCAGAGATAGTGAATTTCCTTTTTCGTAGTTGAAAACTCAAAATCAGCTAATTTTTGAGTACAATTAAAAATCCAGTTTTCGATGGTTTTGTTGTCAGGGTAGGTCATTAAAACAGGTTCTGTATTGAAGGCGGCGTGTTTCATGTACTCCTTAAGTAATTGCACTCTAAACGCAATAATATCTTCGTGCTTTTTGATGTGATCTTCGCAATAATCCGCTACGCTTGTTCCTGCAATAATTCCAGTAAAGGATTGCGTTTTGTTGACAATTTTATGAATGTAAAGCGCTGGTTTTTTATCTTTTACCAAGATGAGTTCATTTTTGAAATCTTGGTATTTTTGATGCACTTGGCGGTATCTTTTTTCGAATGAAACACTTTCTTGATTGGTGTAAGCGGGTTTTAGAATGTGTAAAAAAGAAAGCGGATTAAAATCCAATTGTGCAGCAAGCTCTGCATTGACATATTCCTCGTAGGACCTGCACGTTACAAGACAAACTTTATCACGAGTAGGGCGGACCGCTTGAAAAGGAATTATTTTTGCCATAATTAAGTCAAAAGTCAAAGGTCAAAAGTCAAAAGTTCAAGGTCTACAGAAGCTAACCTTGATACTTTTGACTTTCAAAATTTATGACATTAAATAAATTGTTTAGATATTTTTTCCGCTTTTTTGCTTTCAGAATAATCATAGAAACCTTCACCTGATTTTACTCCTAATTTTCCGGCGCGAACCATGTTTACAAGTAATGGACAAGGCGCGTATTTTGGATTTTTGAATCCGTCGTACATCACATTTAAAATAGCCAAACACACATCAAGACCAATAAAATCAGCTAGTTGTAATGGTCCCATTGGTTGTCCCATTCCAAGTTTCATCACCGTGTCAATTTCATACACACCAGCAACTTTGTTGTACAAAGTCTCAATAGCTTCATTGATCATTGGCATTAAAATTCTGTTGGCAACAAATCCTGGATAGTCATTTACTTCAACAGGAGTTTTTCCTAATTTTTCAGAAAGGCTCATGATGGTTTTAGTAACTTCATCGCTAGTATTGTAACCACGTATGATTTCTACTAATTTCATAATTGGCACCGGATTCATAAAGTGCATACCTATTACACGCTCTGGGTGCGTCACAACAGCACCTATTTGTGTAATAGATATAGACGATGTATTCGTAGCTAAGATGGTATCATGAGAACAAAGTTTATTCAACTTTTCGAAAATACTTAGTTTTAAAGCTACGTTTTCAGTTGCCGCTTCAACAACTAAATCAACGCCAACAACTCCATCTTCAATATCATTGTAAGTAATAATGTTGGTTATTGTTTTCGTTTTATCTTCCTCGGTGATAGTACCTTTAGCAATCATTCTATCTAAATTAGCGGCTATAGTTGCCATTCCTTTATCTAATGATTTTTCAGATACATCAATTAATTTAACGGTAAAACCACTTTGCGCAAAGGTATGTGCTATTCCATTACCCATTGTTCCTGCTCCGATTACGGCTATTGTTTTCATATTTTGAGTTTAAAGTTTAAAAGTTTAAAGTTCAAAGTTATTATGAGTAACTGAAAACGGTAAACTTCAAAGTAATTATATTTATTTTTTAAAGCAGTCAATGATTTGGTATGCTACTCGCAGCGCTTCTGTTGCTTGATTTAAGGTTACTGTTGGAGTAGTGTTGTTGGTAATGGCATCTGCAAACGATTCTAATTCATCAAGAATGGCATTATTTTGCTCCACTTCAGGATTGGAGAAGTAAATTTGTTTTTTTACTCCTTCAGCATTTTGCAGGATCATATCAAAATCACCTGGAACTTCTGGAGCATCTTTCATTTTAACGACTTCACATTTTTTTTCTAGGAAATCAACGGAGATGTAAGCGTCTTTTTGGAAAAAGCGTGATTTGCGCATGTTCTTCATCGAAATTCGGCTTGCGGTCAAGTTGGCCACACAACCATTTTCGAATTCAATTCTAGCATTGGCAATATCAGGAGTGTCAGAAATAACAGAAACTCCGCTTGCACTTATATTTTTTACTTTAGATTGAACTACGCTTAGAATAGCATCAATATCATGAATCATCAAATCTAAAACTACAGGAACATCGGTGCCACGAGGGTTAAATTCTGCCAAACGATGCGCTTCAATAAACATTGGGTTTTCGATCATGTTTTTAGTCGCAATAAATGCAGGGTTGAAGCGCTCCACATGCCCAACTTGACCTTTTACATTGTATTCATTTGCTAAAGCGATAATTTCTTCGGCTTCTTCAACGGTGTTTGAAATTGGTTTTTCAATAAAAACATGCTTACCTGACTTGATAGCGACTTTGGCGCATTTGTAATGCGAAAGAGTAGGAGTAACTATGTCAATTACATCTACAGCATGTATTAAAGTAGCGATGGTGCTAAAATGTTTGTAACCAAATTCTTTAGCTACTTTTTCAGCATTTTCTTGATTGGGGTCATAAAAGCCTACTAATTCATATTTTTCAGATTGTTGTAATAAACGCAAATGTATTTTTCCTAGATGACCCGCACCTAATACTCCAATTTTTAGCATAACGATGTAATTTTTACAAAAATAGCAATAATATGATTAAAATTCAATTTAAAAAAGTCCAATTTCGGGCTATTATTGCAAGGATTGATTTTGCAAATTGCCATTTGTTTTTTGGTATTTTTCCCTCTATTTTTACCAAAATAAAACTACCCCATTTTGAGAGATACAGCCAAACATCAAGGACTTCGAAATCAACTAACAAGCATTTTAGAGCAAAAAGGGATTGTAGATAAAAATGTACTTGATGCGATAAAAAAGATACCAAGACACTTATTTTTAGACTCTAGTTTTGAAGATTACGCATATCAAGACAAGGCTTTTCCTATTGGGGCGGGGCAAACTATTTCACAACCTTACACGGTAGCTTTTCAGTCGCAATTGTTAGAAGTTAAAAAAGAAGATAAAATCTTAGAAATTGGTACAGGATCAGGGTATCAAACTGCTGTTTTGTGTACCATGGGAGCTAAAGTATACAGCGTAGAACGACAAAAAGAGTTGTTCAAAAAGACATCTAATTTGTTTCCGAAATTGCATATTAGACCCAAGCATCTTTCTTTTGGCGATGGGTACAAAGGTTTACCAAATTATGCGCCGTTTGATAGTATTATTGTCACTGCAGGTGCTCCTTTTATCCCGCAACCGTTAATGGCTCAGTTAAAAATTGGAGGTCGATTGGTAATTCCGCTTGGCGAAGACGTTCAAATCATGACGTTACTTATTCGTAAAAACGAAACCCAATTTGAAAAACACGAATTTGGTGAATTTCGATTTGTACCGCTTTTGGAAGATAAAAATTAAGTAAGATTCCTAATATTCTGACGATAATTTGTTCTGTCTTTATTAGTAGACTATCAGAATTTATTTCAATTTCATTCGGTTGTAATAGCTAAACCATATCGTTTTAAAATGTTTTTCTGCTCATTTATAACGGCTATATAATTTTCTTCTTCACTTGAATTTGTTGTGTTTAATAAGGTTTGAATAGTTGGTACCAGCGTGTAGCCATTCAGTAAGAATAAGTAATTAGCCACTAAGCACGCAATCTTTTCATTTTCAACATCAAAAACAGACAGGCTTCTTAACTTTTGATAGGTTTGGACAGCAAAAATAATAGGATGAAGCTCATTTTTTTGGCTTTCGAACCATGTGAAAAAGCTTTCCAATTCTTTGTTTGATTCATTTGTCTGACTTTCATTTGCATCTGATGAAATGCCGCGAATTACCAATTGATAAAGTGTGTATAACTCTTTAGAACAGATTACTGTATTGTTTTGAGCAAGGTCTCGAAGGTAGGCAAGTGCCTCATGCTGATTAATTACTTCAAGGTGTTCGCGCATGCTTTTTCCTGAAATGGTGTGGCCTTTGTTGATGACTAAATCTGTTTCTCCAAGATTCATACTGTTTCCCGCAGCACGGTTGTTTTCAAAAGTAAATTCTATTTCTAAAGATTTGGATACTCGGTAACGGTCAAAGTGACTAATTTTGCTTAAGTCATTTTTTAAAGAAGTAACCTCATCTAATAAGCGTAAAAGGATTGTTGAAGGCTCGAAAATTTTTGGTCTAGCAATTACTTGGAGTTCCTGCTGAGCGAGTAGTAAGGCTTGCATAGCCCATTCTTCGTTATTGATTTCGTGAAGAATTTTATCTTTAAGCCAAAGCACTACAATTTTTTCTAAGTCTATTTCGAGTAAATGGGCTAGTTTTACTAATTGGTCTCTTGTAGGTTTTCGGTTTCCAGTTTCAAATTTGCTAATCAAAGCTTGATCAATGCCTAATAGTTGCGCTACCTCTCTGGTTTTTAAACCTTTTTTTTCGCGCGCTATTTTAAGCATTTGGTGCATATAATTGAAATGTTTTTGAGAGTCTTGACGATTTAAGTCATCAATAAAGTCATAATCTTAATGTAAATAAAACCAAACCACTTAGAATGATTTTTTGATTCGTTCTAAGTCGCGTTTGGTATCTTGCTCTTTTAATGATTCGCGTTTGTCGTAGGTTTTTTTACCTTTACAAAGGCCTATTTGTAGTTTAGCCAAGCCTTTTTCATTGGTAAACAATTTTAAAGGAACAATAGTTAAACCTTTGGCTTGTACGCTTTTTAGTAGGCCTTTTAATTCTTTTCTTTTTAAAAGTAATTTTCGTTCACTTCTAGATTTGTGATTGAATTGATTACCAAAAGCATATTCTTCAATATAGGTATTGATTGCAAAAAGCTCAGCATTGCTGCTAAACTCACAAAAGCTCTCTGTAATATTGGCTTTGCCTAAACGAATAGACTTAATTTCAGTGCCTGCTAATACAATTCCAGCCGTAAAAGTTTCGATTATTTCGTAATCGAATTTGGCTCTCTTGTTGAATATGTTTATTGTTTTTACCATAGGTTACAAAGGTAATAAAATTTAAAATGGTTTTGTCAAATTAAGGTAATTTGAGAAGTTGATAACTAATGGTATCGCCAATGATGGTCACAATATAAAGGTTTCCAAATGTGGTATCTTCAATTGGGTTAAAAACTTGTTGATTAATTATTTTATTGACAAATTCAGGCGTGGTATTACTGTGCCCTACAATGAGTACTTTTCTGCCTAAAGTGATTTTTTTAAACGCCTTTAAATCGATTTTTTGAGGATCATAAAGCTGTACTTCAATTTTATCGGCAGTAGCAATTGGAGCCGCTGTTTGCTGAGTTCTTTTGTAATTGGTACTGTAAATTTGATCAAAATCAATTGATTCAAAAATAGCTTTCCATTTTTGGGCACGTTGCATTCCTAACTCTGATAAATTAGGATCTTTAGAGTTATCTACTTTTTCAGCATGTCGAATAAAATAGTAAGTAGTACTTTTTTGTTGACTAAAAGTAAGTTGCCACGCCATTAATAGGAATAATATCAGTTTTGTTTTCATATTCAATTATAGTTTGCTTCTTTAAAATTAATTATCTTTGCATTATGCAAAATTCACCATCAAAAGACCCGCTTCATGGTATTACTTTAAAATCTATAGTAGAGCAATTGGTTGCTCACTTTGGGTTTGATACACTAGGCGAATTGGTCAAAATTAAATGTTTTAGAGACAACCCCAGTGTAAAATCAAGCCTTACTTTTTTGCGAAAAACTGAATGGGCACGTCAGCAAGTCGAAGAGTTGTATGTAAAAACTCTACCTAAATTCACAAAGTAATCTTGCTATTTAAGTCGGTATGAAAGCATTATGCCACCGCGATACGGTAGCCATTCTCCACTTTTATTGTATTTTTTGGCTTCATCCACTCGTTCACCCGTACTAATCAAATACCCTTTGTAAAACCCCTGATGATTTCCGCCACCTAAAAAGAAATCCAAAACAAAGCGTTCTTTTATTTTCTTTTGGTAACCAATGGTAGCCCCTGCCATATATCCTACTCCTTTTTCGTAGTTATCTGTTTTCCAATAGTTCCATTTTTGAAAGTTGTAAACGGTACCACCTACGTGAACGCCAGCATAAAAACCATTAAATTTTTCTTTAAAATGATAGCGGTACTCTGGAACAAACATATAGAACTGCGCTGGATTTCCATTGATCGATTTCCACATAGACGCAGTGATATCAAACTGAAAAGTTGATTTTTTACCAATGCTAGTTTCAATACCAACATTAGGTACGGTGAGTAAAGTCGTAATTGCATTGGCTTTCAAATAGGTTTGTGCTTGCGCAAAAGTGCTAATTAAAAGGAGAGTGCAGTAAATTAGTTTTTTCATAATTATCGAATTAATACCAATGGTATTCAATGTGTATAATGGTTTGGAGCAAATTTAAAATATAATAGATAGCAAAAAGGAATTGTGGTTTATAAATCACTTTTAAAGTGATTGTTTTACTTTTTTAAAATCGAATAAACAAGGCTGTCCCAGAAACGACCATCGAAAAATTCATTTTCTCGCAAATGACCTTCTTTTATAAATCCGTTTTTCTCTAATACTTTTGCAGAAGCATAATTTTTAGGATCGATAATAGCTTCAATAGAATGCAAGTTCATTTCGTTCCAGCCGTATTTTACAACTTCTTGCACTGCCTCTGTTGTAATTCCTTTGCCTTGATATTCAGGTAATAACATGTATCCAATTTCGGCTCTGTAGCTCTCCGGTTTTATTCTGTAATGCCCAATAATACCAATCATTTTTGGATTGTCTCGCAAAGATATGGCCCAATTAATACCTAGATTAGCATCAATGTTATCATTGATAGTTTTAATATGCTCAAGTACTTGTTCGGTAGTATGCAATAATGGTCTTGGAATAAACTCCATTGTTTGAGGATTAGAACGTAACGCAAGCATTTCGGCAGCATCGCCATTGTCTAAACGTCGTAAAACCAATCGCTCGGTTTGTAAAACAGGAAATGGGGAAAAATTAATTACCATCATGTGAATGCATTTTTAAAGTATTTCTATTTGATATTGTGCCGTAAAAGATTGATTTGTATTAAGTTTTTGCATTCCTTCCTTTTCAAACAAATTACCATTTGCATTTTGAGTATCAGAATAACCAAACCAAGGTTCAATGCAAATAAAAGGAGCGTTAATTTTTGTCCAAATGCCTAAATTAGGAAATCCAGCATATTTTACTTTTAAAATGGGTTTGTCTTGCTGTACGATGGTCAACTCTTTGGATTCAATAGTTTTGAAAATCAAAGCATCATTCTCGAACATTTCATAATTTAATGCCACTTTTTTGTCATTTGTAGCAAGAACTTTGGTTTGATCAGATACTAAATCGTCGGCCAAAATAAAATACTTCAAAGTTTCTTCTTTTTCGAAAACTAAACTGTAATCATTAAAATTATCTGCTAAAGCAAATGCAGGATGTGCACCTATGGCAAACGGCATCGAATGCTCGCCTTTATTACTCACTTTGTAATCAACAAAAATAGAAGTATCTTGAAGTGTGTAGCTCACCTGCAATTCAAAATGGAAGGGATAAACTGCTAAAGTTTTTGCATCGGCTTGCAAAGAAAAAGTAACTGCTGTTTTTGACGATTGTACGATATCAAAAGGCATGTCTCTCGCAAAACCATGTCGTGTTAAATGGTATTGTTGCTCGTTAAAGTTGAAGCTATTGTTTTTTAAAGTTCCAACAATTGGGAATAAAATAGGAGCGTGCTTTCCCCAGATAGCTGGGTCACCTCCCCACATGTATTCTTTTTGATCCGAATTTGTAATTGAAAATAATTCGGCCCCAAGCTGCTTAATTTTAACTGTAAGTTTTGAATTTTCTAGCGTTGTAATCACGTTGATTGATTTAAAATGAGAATTTGGAATTTTGTAAAAGTATTTATAAAATATCTAATTGTTGCTTGAAGCACTTTTTTTATTCATGCAGGTGGTAATGATTGCGTTTTTAGGATTTAAATTCCACTTTTTTTATTTAATTTGTATAAAAAATTATAAACAATGAAAAACTTAAAATTAGGATTTCTACTACCAGTTGTTTTACTGTCTGTAGGAGTTCATACTTTGTCAGCGCAGCAGACTCCAGCAAATGGAGCAACGGCACCGATTTCAAAGTATGATTATCATGATGCGTTTGCACCTCATTTTTATTCGAAAAACGGAACAAATACTCGTTCTGCGAGCGGACAACCTGGAGCCGAATATTGGCAAAATAGCGCCGATTATAAATTGACTGCCAAATTAGACGAGCAAAAAAATGAAATTACCGGTACAGGAATCATAACCTACACTAATAACAGCCCTGATAAATTGGGATTTTTGTGGATGAATTTGGATCAAAATTTATTCAAAGCTGATTCTCGTGGAAATGCCGTTGTGCCCTTAACAGGAAGTAGAAACGGAGCTCAAGGTCAGGTTTTTGATGGAGGACACAAAATTAAATCAGTTAAAGTTTTAAGCACTAACAAAGGAGTAACAACCGAGGCAGTAGCTAAGTATGTAATCACTGATACAAGAATGCAAGTTTTTTTACCTCAGGCTTTGAGTGCAAAAGGCGGCGTTGTAAAAGTAAAAATCGAATTTTCATTCGTTGCACCTTATGAGGGGTCGGATAGAATGGGAGTTTTGGAAACTAAAAACGGAAAAATCTTCACGATTGCCCAATGGTATCCACGTATGTGTGTGTACGATGATGTGCGCGGCTGGAACACTAACCCTTACTTGGGAGCGTCTGAGTTTTACCTAGAATACGGTGACTTTGATGTGAGTATCACCGCTCCAGCAAACCACATTGTGGTGGCTTCGGGTGAATTGGTGAACACAACTTCGGTATATTCTGCGGCGGAACAAGCTCGTTTGGCACAAGCAAAACAAAGCGATAAAACAGTAATCATTCGATCTGCTTCAGAGGTTGAGGCACTTGCTAAATCAGCAAGTTCAGCTACCAAAACGTGGAATTATAAAATTAAAAATTCACGAGATTTTTCATGGTCTTCTTCTGCAGCTTTTGTTTTGGATGCTGCTAAAATTAATTTGCCAAGCGGTAAAAAATCATTGGCAATGTCAGTTTATCCTGTTGAAAGCGCTGGTGATGCAGCTTGGGGAAGATCTACAGAATATACTAAGGCTTCTATTGAACATTATTCGAAAAAATGGTACGAGTATCCGTATCCTGCAGCAATCAACGTTGCTGGAAATGAGGGCGGAATGGAATATCCTGGAATTGTATTTTGTAGTTGGGAATCAAAAGGAGCTGACTTATGGGGAGTTACTGATCACGAGTTCGGACACATTTGGTTTCCGATGATTGTGGGTTCTAATGAGCGTTTATTTGCTTGGATGGACGAGGGTTTTAATACGTTTATTAACTCTTTAAGTACAGAAGAGTTTAATAATGGCGAGTACAAAGAACCAAAAGCCGACATGCATCAAAGAGCGGAAGTATATACAAGTCCGAATTTAGAAACTATCATGAGTTCTCCTGATAATATGAAGGAACGTAATATTGGTTTATTAGCGTACTCTAAACCAAGTTCTGGATTGGTAATTTTGAGAGAACAAGTTTTAGGGCCTGAGCGTTTTGACTTGGCTTTGAAAACATACATTGAACGTTGGGCTTTCAAACACCCACAACCAGATGATTTCTTCAGAACGATTGAAAACGTTGCTGGAGAAGATTTAAGTTGGTTTTGGAGAGGTTGGTTTCAATACAACTGGCGTTTAGATCAGGGTATTAATAATGTGAAATACGTTAAAAATGATCCTAAACTAGGTGCAGTAATTACCATTGAAAACTTCGAAAAAATGGCTATGCCAGTAGCCTTAGATGTAAAAACTAAAGCTGGAAAAGTTACACGTGTGAATTTACCAGTTGAAATTTGGCAGCGCAACAAAGCATGGTCTTTCAAACACAATTCAACTGAAGAAATTGAAAGTATTACTTTAGATCCAGATCACGTTTTACCAGACAGCAATACTAAAAACAATACTTGGACAGCAACAGCTGGAACTCTTGAAAAAGATGTGATTTTGGATGGATATTTAGGAACTTATTCTACAAAAATGGCTCCGCTTAAAATTACTTTCACAGAGAAAAATGGCGTTTTAAATGCGTTGATTACAGGTTATCCAAGTTTTAGTGTAGAGCCAATTGGTAAAAACAAGTTTGAATCTAAACTAGCAGGGTTAACTTTTGAATTCAACGATAGTTTAAATGGCTTCGAAATGTTGGTTCCGGATGGACAAAAAATTCCTTTCACGAAGGAAAAATAAAACCATGATTGTTATCAAACAAAATAGGCTGCCCGAAAAGGCAGCCTATTTTTATTTAGAGTTTTAATTGTTATTCTGGTATTTGTTGGCTTAAGCAGTGCAAAGTTCCAAATCCCCAAATGAAATCAGTAGCACTGATTCCTATAACTTCTCTGTCAGGAAAGCATTCAGATAAAATATTCAATGCAATTCGGTCATTACTGTCATTAAATGTTGGTACCAAAACGCAGTTGTTCAAAATCAAAAAATTAGCATAACTAGCGGGTAATTGCAATCCATCAAAAAGTACTTTTTTAGGCATAGGCAACGCTACAATTACTGGTGATTTACCATTTTCTAGTTTTGCATTTTGCAAGCGCTTTAAATTGTCTTGTAGTGCATGGTAATTTTTATCTTCTGGATTCGTCTCTACGATGGCCACAATGGTATCTTCGTTGACAAAGCGACACAAATCGTCAATGTGTCCGTGCGTGTCATCTCCTACGATTCCGTCACCAAGCCAAATCACATTGGTTACTCCTAAATATTCTTTAAATACGGCTTCGTAATCTTCTTTGGTGAAACCTGTATTTCGTACCTGAATATCTGGATGTAATAAACATTCTTCAGAAGTTAATAGAGTACCACGACCGTTTACATCAATAGCACCGCCTTCTACAATGACAGGTTTTCCATTGTATACCACTTGCGTTAGCGGTAATCCAAGATGAGTGGCTACTTTTTCAGGAACCAATTTATCTAATTGTATGTTTTTGTATTTGGCCCAACCGTTGAAATTAAAGTTTAAAGCTTCTCTTGCAGAACCATTATATACGATAATTGGTCCTGAGTCACGCATCCAACTGCGATTGGTTTTGTATAAAATATAAGATATCGAGTCGGCTGAAACATGAGCCATCTCTAGCATTGTTTGCACTTTTTCTTTTTGGTTTTCATCGGCTACAACCAAGTAAACAGTTTCAAAAGCGGCTACTTTTTTAATGAATTCAACAAATGCCCACTGAACGGCTTCATATTTTCCTGGCCAATCTTTTCCATTGTGTGGAAAACAAAGTAACATTCCTTGTTGTTTTTCCCACTCTGCAGGAAATCGTCTTGTATTTGTAGTCATAAAGTATTTCTTAATTGAAGTATGCAAATATAAACATTCAGCTTCACACTCAAAAATGATGTGGGTAAGAATAGATACTCATGATTATTGTCAGTTTTTTTTGGTAATGATTTTATAATATTTAGTTAATTTCAAAAATACAGTTGCGTGTTAGTTTTGATAAAAACAAAAAACACACAATTATGAAAAAACAATTTATGATGTTCTTGGTTGCCGGTACCGTATTGGTAGGTTGCGAGAAAGATTCGAATGCAAACCAAGAACCTGAGTTAATCGTTAATGAAAATGCTGCAACTTTTAAAGAAATCGGTTCTCTTGCTGTAGGAGGAACGGGTGCTGCTGAAATTAGTGCTTATGATGAAGTGACTAAAAAATTATTTACAGTTAATAACAGCAATACCAATCAAATTGATGTAATTGATTTATCAGATCCTACCAGTCCTAAAAAATTAGCTGTGATTGATTTATCTGTATATAATGGAGCATCAAATAGTGTAGCAGTTTACGATGGCAAGTTAGCAGTTGCATTAGAATCTACTGTAAACAAACAAGGAAATGGAAAAGTAGTTGTTTTTAAAACGTCTGATTATAGCTTAATTAAAGAAATTACTGTGGGTGCATTACCGGATATGTTGACCTTTTCGCCTGACGGGAAATTTATTATGACGGCCAATGAAGGAGAACCAAATGCAGATTATTCGGTAGATCCTGATGGAACTATTTCGATTATTGATGTAAACAATAACTACGCTGTGACTACTTTGAATTTTTCGGGATTCGAAAATCAATCAACAGCTTTGAAAGCAAAAGGATTTCGTATTTCTAAAAAAGCAAAATCTTTTGCTGCAGATATTGAGCCCGAATATGTTACTATATCTGAAGATTCTAAAACGGCTTGGATCACTTTACAAGAAAATAACGGAGTAGCTAAAGTCGATTTGACTAGTAAAACCATAACTGCACTTTTTGGATTAGGTTATAAAGATTTCAACAACGTTGAAAATGGCATTGACGTAAGTGATAGAGACAATGCAATTGCCTTCACTCCATGGAAATTAAAAGGATTGTTTATGCCTGATGCAATTGCCAGTTATATGGTAAACGGAACTACTTATTTTGTAACAGCAAATGAGGGTGACGCTAGAGAATATGGTACCTATAGTGATGTTGCACGGTTAAAACCCTTATCATTAGATCCAACTGCTTTTCCTGATGCAGTAACTTTAAAAACAGATCCTCAAATGGGACGTTTGAATTTAGTTTCTACTGAAGGTGATACTGATAATGATGGTGATCTGGATGAACTTATTAGTTTTGGAGCGCGTTCTTTTACCATCTGGAACGGGAATTCAGGCGCTTTGGTTTTTGATAGCAAAAATGATTTAGATAAACGTTCTCAAGATTTTGGAACCTATGACGATGCACGTAGTGATGATAAAGGTTCAGAACCAGAAGCTGTTGTAGTAGCAAAAATGGGAAACAAAAATATTTTATTTGTTGGCTTAGAACGAACAGATACAGTAATGATTTATGACATTACTAACCCAGCAGCTCCACAGTATTTGCAAAGTTTTAAAACGGGCGATGCACCTGAAGGTTTACTTTTTATACCAGCAGCAAAAAGTCCTACTAAAAGAAGTTTACTCGTTGTAAGTAGTGAAGGAGATGGTGTAGTCAAATTTTTCCAACCGGATTTGAATTAAATAGAGTTATTATTTAAAGCAAACAAGCCTGCTGATTTTAAAATTAGCAGGCTTGTTTGTTATTTACAATAGAAATTTAGTCGATGGCTCTTTTTGTAATATCGCCAAAAGCATCAATACGTCGGTCTCTAAAAAATGGCCAGTTTTGACGTACATTTTCTTGTAAGTCAAGATCAACTTCGGCAATTAATATTTCTTCTTGATCGTGTGAGGCTTGCGCTAAAATTTCTCCTTGAGGTCCGGCAATAAACGAAGATCCCCAAAATTGAATTCCAGCTGTGTCAGGTAAATATTGCTCTAAACCAATGCGGTTAGCTGCTGCAACGTACACACCATTTGCTACGGCATGGCCTTTCATAACAGTCATCCAAGCATTGTGTTGGTTTTCGCCATATTGTTCTTTTTCTTGCGGGTGCCATCCAATTGCAGTAGGATAAAACAATACTTCAGCACCTTTCAAAGCAGTTAAACGAGCTGCTTCAGGATACCATTGATCCCAGCAAATTAAAGTTCCAATATTTCCTTTTTTGGTTGGATTGTTTTTAAAGCCTAAATCACCTGGTGTGAAATAAAACTTTTCGTAAAAAGCAGGATCGTCTGGAATATGCATTTTGCGGTATAAGCCCGCTTCTGTCCCATCAGTATCAATAATGTACGCACTGTTGTGATAAATGCCAGCCATTCTTTTTTCGAAAAAAGGAACAATAATAACCACTCCTAGTTCTTTTGCTAAAGCACTAAAAGCAGTAAAAGAAGTGCTGTACAAAGGCTCTGCGATTGAAAAATTTTCAACATCTTCGCTCTGGCAAAAGTAATGGCTGCTGTATAACTCAGGCAAAGAGATAACTTCTGCTCCTTGTTGTGCGGCATCGCGAACCCAACTGATGCATTTTTTCAAGTTGTTTTCGGCAACATCATTCAAATTCAACTGAATAACCGCTATTTTGTATTTTTTATTTGACATGCTTTCTAATTTTAGACTGCAAAAATAGTGAATTTTAGAAAGAGTAAAAAATAGGGTATTAGCGAATTTGTTTTTCTGAAGGCTCGCTTTTTTCTTGCAGTCCTTTTTTTGGAAATTACTTTAGCATGTTAACACTATAATTTAATTAATTTTCCGGTTTGTGTCTCGCCTTTAGCGGTAATAAGCTTATAAATATATACGCCAGATGTGAAATTAATGAGCGTGATTTCTGAGGATTTTGAACTAATAGGATTGGTTTGTATTAACTGCCCGCTGCTATTAAAAAGTTGTAATTCGCTAGCACCTTCGGATTTAGCTTCAATTAAAAGTTTGTTGTCTTTTTGGACCAAGGTTGGAGTAACAAAAAATAACTGTTCGAAGTAATAATTAGTCTCGAATACGGAAGAGTCGAATACTGTTCCATCAGTTAAAGTTAATCTGATAAAGTAGCGATTAATACCAATTTCGGGATTGTCATCTGTTACGGTAATTGTTTTCGAATTGATATCCAAGATGGTATTTATTGCAGTTTCTTGATTATTTTTTGTTTTGAGTATTTCTATTTTTTTTATTTGAAAAAGACTAAAAAGGCTAGCGCTTATTTTAATTTGATTTTCTGATTCAATTTCAGCTAGAGTCGACTCAAAATAACAATCTGTATTTGGTGTTGTGACTGCCGTCGATTCACTTTTGATGCCCTCAATTCCTTTAAAAACTGGTGCTACCGTATAATTTGTGGCATCGGTAAAGGTGTAGGTGTTGGTTGTTATTTGCTCTTTAAGTTGTAAGCTATTGTCGCGCAAGGTATAAATATTGAAAGCGTTTACGGCTGGTGGAGTAGACCAAGTAATCTCTGTAATTCCACTGCAAGCCAAAGTTGTGGTAACGTTTAAGTCGTACGATAAAATAAAGGAATCACTCAGATATTCTCGTTCGTTAATCTTCATTTTTAGTTTAGCTTGCGCAAAAAGGGGTTGAGCTGGTAAGTACAAATAGCGTTGATTTTGTATATCGATATTATTTTGAATCGGTGTCCATGATAATCCGTCGTCAAAGCTTATAGATAGTACTCCATTAGTATTTGTTTGATTAGTTTTCCATTTAAACGGAGAAGGATTTATTCCATCAAATGGGAAATTATCATTGCGTTTTGGATACAACCATTCAAAGGTATCGGCTGATTCATAATCATAAACAATACTGTAATTTTGAAAATCATTTTGTAAAAGCTGACTTTTCACTATTAAAGTATAAGTTTGCTCCTGAGGATTTGCTAATTCAATTTGTTCGATTGTATTGAGATGGTCGGGCGCTTTAGTAGCAGGGGCTGCTGGATTTGCGGCATTAAGTGACCAAGGTAATTCATTTTCTGTAGCTGAATTTAAAGATAAATCGAGGTCATTTACCAAACAAAAGGTGCTATTGGCAGGTGCTTCGGGATCAGTCCAAACTAATGATATTTTTAGATTTTTTGCGGAGGCAGGCAATTCTATTTGGTGGGTGTTAGTTTGCATGGATCCAATTTTTCCCAAAATAATCCTATTTTCATTTATAGTATTCAAGCATTTGGTAGCATTTATATTCCCGAAACCGTAGGTATAATCAGGGCCTTTATTACCTACATCTTTAGCACTGTTTATTAAAATGGCTTTTGCAGTATCATTACGTAGCGGCTGTTTGTTTTTTGCAATATGCAGTTCGTTCATTAAGGCGATAACTCCAGTAGTAATGGCTGCGCTATTGGAGGTGCCTTCTGTGCTGTAAGCTACTATTTCGGGTTTTATTCGACCGTCATTAGCAGGTCCTTTTGACGAAAAAGGCATTATTTGTTCATTAGTATCAACACAGCCAACTACAATACTATTTTTAGAGTTTTTAAAATTACCTGTAATGGTTTTATAGCCCTCAGTTCCTCTGTTTCCTGCCGAAAAGACATGGTTTAAGCTGGTGTTTTCAAATAAATTTTTGTCGTAAGAGTTTGCTAGTAGACCATAAAAATTTTCAATAGTGGTTCCATACGAATGATTTTGAACAGTTACACCTTGTAGGGAATTAATTGGATCAGGAAAAAGTGAATTAAAATTAGAGGATTGTATTTTAGCCTTAGGTGCAACGCCTTTACCAAATACTGAGCTATTGCCTAATCCTGCTGAAATAGTTGCCATAGCAGTAGCATGGGAGCCTACTTGTGCTGACTCTGTGCTAGACGAAATATATTTTCCGAGGAGGTCAATATCTGTTCGATCAAACAAATCATCTTTAATGGAAATTATTTGGTTGGCGCCTTCGATGAGCGGAAATATTTCGGACAATCCGTTTATTTGATTTACCGTTAAATTTTGATCTCTTATTTTAGATTCAAGCGCAGGAGTAAAGGATTCTGTTGTGATTGATAATACGAAGGGCAATGGTAAAATATGGCTTTGTATGGTTTTTAAATCAGTACGTAAAACAATAATATTACCAACAATTTTATTTACTATTTGCAACTTGTTTAATGTGGCTTGTAGTAAATCAATGTTAGAAGTTGAGAGATTGAAATTTATCTTTTTATTTTTTTTTAAAGTTTGTTGCGGTAGTTTCCAATCATTGTTAACTGGATAAATTTGTCCCCTAAATTTTGCTGATGATTTTTCTGAAACGGATATGATACAAAATTGTGCGTCTAATTGTTTTATTATTTGTTGTTTAGTATTCACTGCATTAAGAACAGTGGTTAAAAAGAAGCTTGAAGCTTGCTTTTGGTCTGTTGTAACAATCAAATGTTTCCACTGATCTAATTTTTGAGAAAATGTAATCAGAGGAATGAAAAGTAATGCTAAGATGATTTTGCAATTCATGTATTAAAGTATTTTGACCGTATTTTTTTAAAGGATCTTAATGCGTTGTAGTCCTTTTTTCTGATGATTTATTTGTAAGAATTTGTGATTTTGCATTATTTTGGAGCTATTGTGTTAGGGGTTTTTATATTTTAACACCTTACAAAAATTATGTTAAAAAATATAAAATAACTGTTGTTTGTACTTTTTTTCTTAACGAAATTTATTGTTGACTTTTTTTCAAATATAAAAAAATAATTTCTATTTGTATTTTTCATTTTATTAAATAAAATTTATAGTATGATATTTTATTATTCATATTTAGTACATATTGTTTTTTTTTAACAATAAAATTACTGTATTGATAAATGAGTCTTAATTCTAAAATGCTGCTTATTTATCATTTCTTTTATTAAATTGTTATATTTGTAACTTAATTTGTTAAAATTGTTAAATTATGTAAATTATGATTTTCGTACAAAATTTATTGTCTATTTTCGGCTTTTGGAATTTGCAAAGTGTTTCAAAAAAATAATTATTTAACTTTTCTTAAAATTAACCAAACGATGAAAAAAATTAAAAGAATTTTAATGTTGTCTTGTGCTGTTTTAGCCTTTGTGGCATGTACAAAAGATGACGAAACTACTGCTGTAAAAGCGGAAGCTACAAAAGTAACACCAGAAATTTTAGCTAAACTTAGTGCGCTTTCATTCAATAATAAAGATGTGAAAGTAATCAAACATACTAATGCAAATGGCGTTTCAGAAGATGCTTTTTTAATTGAAGGCGATATTATCATGACAGAAAAACAAATTAACAGCATGGACTTGCATGGAGGTATTACTTCGGAGCAATATCGTACAACTAATCTTGTTTCAGGAACAAGAACGATTAAAGTTGTTGGTTTATCAGGTACTGGTTCATCAGCTCTAAGTACTAACATGCGTTCAGGATTACAAGCGGCAATTAATCGCTATAATAATCTTAACTTGAGGCTTAAGTTCTCTTTAACATTCAGTTCTAATACTACTGGTGCTAATATTGTAGTGCGCAGAGAAGTTGGTGGAGCAGGCGGAGTAGCCGGATTCCCATCAGGAGGAAACCCATTTAATACAGTAACTTTGTACTCTGGTATGGACACGTATTCAGTTGGTGTAAACTCGCATGTAGCTGCTCACGAAATCGGACATTGTATTGGTATGCGTCACACAGATTGGTTTAGCCGTCAAAGTTGTGGAGAAAACACTAATGAGGGTACTTCAGGTGTAGGTGCTGTTCATATTCCAGGAACTCCAACAGGTTATGATGCTACTTCATACATGAGAGCTTGTTTCAGTTCAAGTGACACTGGTGTATTTAACACTAACGATGTTACTGCTTTAAATTATTTATACTAGTAAGTAGTATTATAAACACTTTGCAAATTTTAAGAAGGCTGTTTCTCTGTTGAGAAATAGCCTTTTTTTTATATTCAATTCTTTTAATTTCAGTTATAGTTCATAAACAGTGCTTGTAATTTGATTATTTAAGTTTAAATCTGATGTTCACATAACTAGTATTAAAAACATTTTTTGTGTAATATTTTTTTTAAAATAACTCATGATATAATTGTGTAGTTGATTAATTACTATATTTTTGTGAGAAAATTATATATTTTGTTTTCATGCAAAAAAATACGCTGCTGTTCCGATGGTATGTGCTATTGGCACTCTTTTTTGGAATTAATTCCTTACTTGCCAATACGATCTACCCCAATAATGAGATTAAGGAATTTGCTCCCAATGTAGATTTTAATTTTAATAACAATAGTAGTTGCTCTGAAACCCCAATTACATTCAACCCAACTGTGAGCGGTAATACTCCTTTTACTTATCTTTGGGACTTTGGTGATGGAAAAACATCTTCAGACAGCAATCCGACTCATACTTTTACGGCTTTAGGTTGCGGTATCCAAACCTTTATTGTCAAATTAACAGTCAAAGACAGGAATGGGGAGGAAAGCATAGTTAGTAAACCTGTTTTGGTACAACAAAAACCCGATCTGAAATTTGTAAACAGAATGGCAGGTTCCAACTCGGTTTTTGAACGTTGCGGAGATAATAATTCCAGTTTAAGTTACACCATTGATGTTGGAAATGAATCGGCATCAACTTCATGTGTTACTTCTTATAATGTTGATTGGGGAGATGGTAGAACAGAAACCAATGTTGTTTTTCCTAAGCAACATACTTATGAAAAGTTGGGGTCGTTTAATATGGTAATTACTGCAGTAGGTGCCAGTGGTTGTAATAACCGTGTTTCATATATTGTAAAAAATTCAAATAACCCAATCGGAGCCTTAATTGCTCCGGGAAATACGACCAATTTTTGTCTACCTGTGGCACCAATGAATTTTGCAATTGGGTCTTGGGCTCTCAATCCTTCAGATACAAAATATCAGGTAAATTATGGAGATGGAACTATTGTAAATTACACTCAAGCACAATTAGAGAGCTCGATTTATTACAACAAGGCTAATCCAGCAGCTTCTCAAAATTTTCCAATTCCACATACCTTTACTAGATTCAATTGCCCAAACGGAAACACTGTTGCTTTAATTATTTCTACCTCATGCGGGAGCACTTATTTAACAGCTGGTCCTATTATTATTTTAGATGTTCCTATGGTTGATTTTAACGTGAATCGCGTTAATTGTGTAGGTAGATCAGTGTTTTTCAATAATAACACTATTGCAGGTTACACTAATGATTGTAGTACTTTTAATGTTTATACTTGGGATTTTGGAGATGGTAGTCCTGTTTCAAGAGCAGTTAATCCATCACATATTTATAACAATCCAGGATCTTATACAATAACTATGTTTGCCCAAACGCCTTGTGGAATTGGAAGAACAGTTACCAGAACAATTTGTGTAGAACCAGTATTGCAACCTAGTTTTACCTATTCAAAACCATGTGCGAATTCAAATACTCAAATCACCAATACAACAGATGTGCGACAAAGTTGTGGAACAGAAACGTACATTTGGGAGGTAATAAATTATTTTGAAGGTTTTTGTGGTAAAAAGCCAGAACAATGGTTTTTTGCTAATGGTACTGGACGTAATTCAAAGGATCCAGTGATTAATTTTGTAACTCCAGGAACTTATTATTTACGCCTTACCACAATAAATTCATGTGGTGTAGAACGTGTTAATGTACAGATTATAGAAGTTAAAACACCACCAAAAATTACTTTAAATCCAATATCCGATTTTTGTAATTCGGCTACTATTCAGCCTGTTGGGAACGTGTTAGATGGTTGCGCACCGCAATCAGAGTTGACTTACTTATGGAGTTTCCCGGGCGGAACACCGTCAACATCAACTCTTTTGAATCCAGGTTCTATAACCTATTCAGTTAGCGGAAATTACCAAGCCACTTTTAGTGTAACCAATAGTTGTGGTACTACTACTGCAACACGAAATTTTTCAGTAAATACGGTTCTTTCGCCAATTATTAGCCCAAAATCAGAATCAATTTGTAGTGGTTCTTCATTTTTTGTACGTCCTACTTCTAATGGTATTGATAATGTTCCAGCAAATACGACTTATACTTGGACGAATCCGGTTGTTTCGCCTGCAGGAGCAGTAGGTGGTGCTGTCGGACAGTTTTCTCCCGTTAGTGCTATTGGTCAAACATTAGTAAATAACACGAACACTCCTGCCACAGTTACCTACACCATCAACCCAACGGCAGGAAGTTGCCCTGGGCCAGCCTTTACAATTACCGTTGAAGTAAACCCTTTGATCAAAGTAGTAGAAACGAATAAAAAATCAAGTTGTTTTGGTGCAAATGATGCTTCTTTGAGTATTGTAGTTTCTGGAGGAATTCCATTTGCAACGGGCAGTCCATATCAGTTTTCTTGGTCAGGTCCTGACGGATTTTCTGCCAATACCAGCTCTATCATTAATCTAAAACCTGGATTGTATACATTAAGAGTTATTGATAATGGTAATTGTCCGTTTGTCAAATCATATTTGGTAGAAGAGCCAGGAAAGTTTCAGTTTGGAGCATCAAAAATTGATATCAGTTGCTTTAATAAAAATGACGGAACTATTGATTTGAATGTGATAGGAGGTAATTTGCCTTATACATATGAATGGACCAAAGATGGGGTTTCATTTTCAACAACTGAAGATCTTAGAAATCTGCAAGAGGGTACTTATAAGGTTACGATCAAAGAAGCTAATAATTGCGATATTTTAACAGGTACTTATGTTGTAACAAATCCGCCATTGCTAGAGGTGAAATTAGAAAGTAAAGTAGATATTTTATGCTATGGTTTTAGCACAGGAGAAATAAATGTTACACCTAGTGGTGGGCGTGCAGTTGAAACCACTCCTGAAAATTTTAATTACCGTTACAATTGGTCAGGTCCAAATGGTTTTAGCAGCAGCATTAAAAACCTAAGAAATGTTCCTGCTGGTACTTATAATTTAGTGGTTACAGATAATTCAAATTGTACTGCAAATTTACAAGTGATTCTTACCCAAAACGATGAAATAGCACTTGACTTTACCAAGACCGAAATAGCATGTTACAATGACGCGAATGCATCTATTACAATTACCAATATTAAAGGCGGAATTCCTTTTGCAACAGGAGCGCCGTACCAAGTACAATGGAGCAATTTAGGAACAGGTTTGGTTCAGAATAATTTATCAGCTGGAACGTATTTAATTACCGTGACGGATGCCTTAAATTGTTCGAAGATTTTCCCAGTAATTATTGACAATGCACCCGTATTTACAATCAATCCTGATGTTAAAAACATCTCGTGCTTCGGGGCTAAGGACGCTTACATTCGTTTGAATTTGGTTGGTGGATTGGCTCCTGTAAAATTAGTGTGGGATGACGATTCAACTGCTGGAATTGAGCGAAATAATATAGGGCCGGGCCGCTATACTGTTACGATTACAGATGCTAAAATGTGTCAAATTAAAAGAACTTTTATAATTAATGAGCCTTTACTATTAGAATTGAAAGCTGATGTGACTAATACATTGAGCTGCTCAAATGCTAATACTGGAGCTGTCAATTTGGTAGTAACAGGTGGTGCACAGCCGTTTAAATACTTATGGTCAAATGGTGCAACTACTGAAGATTTACAAAATTTACCTCCTGACAACTATACCGTAATTGTTACCGATGCAAATGGCTGCACGGAGACACAATCCTGGAAAATAACACGTTTTGAACAATTAACTCCTACTGTTGAGGTGCTTACGGATTATAATTGTGAAACTAAATTTGTAAAACAAACATTTGTGGGCAAAGTAAAAGGAGGAATTCCACCCTATACTTTGAGTTGGTCTGATGGTGTTGTTTCTGGAAGCAACAACGAGATTATGAATACCAATAATAATGGTTTGATCATTTTTAGTGTAACGGATAGTTTTGGTTGTAGCGCAGCCATTAATTTTAATGTTGCTACGCCAGTTTTAGGAACTCCAAATTTTGAAACAAGTTCGTATGGCAACGATGTTTACCAACTTTATTCTATTCATGATCCTATTCAATTTTCCAATTTAGCTACTGGCGATTTCACTAGTATTTCTTGGGATTTTGGAGATGGAAATTTCTCTGATCAAGCGAGTCCACAACATATTTATACCAAGTCTGGAACCTATACAATTAAACAAACTGTAAATTATCCTTTTGGATGTCAATATGTAAATACTAAAACTTTGCTTGTTCAAAAAGGCTACAGTGTAGTCATACCTAATGCCTTTACACCAAATGGTGATGGAGTAAATGATTCGTTTGCGCCTGTGTTTTTAGGTTTTATTGAGATGACATTAGATGTTTATGATAGCTGGGGAAGTATCGTTTATACTGAAAAGGGCCAAACACTTAGCGGTTGGAACGGGAAAGTAAAAGATTTAGATGCAGAAAACGGAAATTATTATTTCAAACTTTCAGCAACTACTTTTTACAATAAAACAGTTGTCGAAGAAGGCGCATTCACATTAATTAAATAAAGAAAAGCATTTTAGAATGAATTTTAAATTTTTTATTACCACTGTTATTACTGCTTGCTTTTTTGCGACAAGTACTGCACAAGATCCTATTTTTACACAATATTTTTTGGTTCCTGAAACACTAAATCCGGGTTTTACAGGTTTTATGGAAACAACTTACACAGGTATAATTCACCGTGAGCAATGGCCTGATTTGGCTTTAAAAATTGATACAGATTATGCTTTTTTAAATACTTGGAATGAAGAAATGAATTCTGGTTTTGGAATTAGCATTTTGAATCAAAGGGAAAACGCCAGTAATTACACATTCACGCAACTGAATGCAAACTATGCTTATCGTGTTAAAATTAGTGATAATTGGCAATTTCGACCAGCTATAGAGGCAGGTTTTGGCTTTAAATCATTTGCATTTCAAAACTTACTTCTAGAAGATCAAATTAATATTAGAACAGGAATTATCAATGCTAGTTCGATTGATCCTTTACTTAGAAACGAGAAAATTAGCTTTTTTGATGTGAGTGCAGGAATGGTTTTTAATACGGATGATATGTGGATTGGTCTTTCAATGAAACATTTAAACAAGCCAAATATTGCGCTTACTCAAGATGGAAATTTACCTTTGAACACATTTTTTTCATTGAGTGCAGGATATGAATTTTTATTAGCCAATTACATTGATGTTAAATTCTTTCCATACGAAACAAAGTTGTTTTTGACGTCTAATTACATGCAACAAGGTCGCTACAATCGTGTTGATTTAGGAGCCTCATTATTGTTTGAAAAAATGTTTTTTGGTGCCACTGCAGTGACCAATCCTGCTAAAAATGGTTTGAACAGTCAATTGCTAACTTCTGTCAATTTATTTACAGGCTTGCAATACGATCATTTAAGATTGGGATTGGCTTATGATTTAAACACGTCAAAAATTGGTAAAACAGGCGGGATTTATGAGTTATCCTTAACCTATCAATTTAATCTGGATAAAAAGTGTTTTGGTTGTCCCAATTATACTGGACGTTAGTTATACTTCTCGAACTTGATGAGGTGATGGTTTGAAGGTGTTAGCTTTTTCGATTAAAGACAAAATTTCAAATACAAAACAATCTTTAAATTCAGCTTACAGTCCGATCTTGTCAAACGCCTGCTAGCGGTAGTTTTTACAAATAATTTTTCGTGATCAAATACATTGGCAATAGTATACTCAATACTATAAAAATTAAACCAAAAAGTCTGTCAGCAAAAAGTTCTACATTTCCACTATAAAATAGTTCACGCGGTGGAGTTTTCGGATCTCTTTTTTTCTTGCCCAAAATGCGATTAATAATATTCTGTAGAGGAAAAGAGAATATAATGGACAAAACCAAATAAGTGCAAAGTTCGGTTTTCCACTTTCGGCTGATTCAAAGTTTAAGATTGCCAAAATTCCGCAAACTATGCAAACACATAAAATTATTAAAAATGGTTGTCTTTCGCGCAATGCTTTTCGGCTAATGAAAAAAATTGCTGGAATCAATATCAAACCAATAAAATAGAAATCTTCGAGCATGTTTTTAGGTTTGTATTCTTTTCAGTGCATTCTTGGTACTAAAGCATTTTATTATTTATCATTCCTGTTCAAAAGGGAATCTTTAGGTGACTAAATATTTAGATTTAAGCCTTTTAACTAGAATTTTTATTTGATTGGCTTGCGCTAAAAGTTGAGTATTGGTTTATTGTTTTACTCTGAATCTAGTTCACCAACTTCTTCAATTTGATCGAGAATATTGGTTTGATTAGGTGAAATGTAATTTTTTATTTCTGTGGGAGTATCTTTTTTAAATAGTAGATCTAAAGCATTATAAAGTTTTAAAAGTACATCTCGATCTTCTTTTGCAATGGCTACGGAGTTGTTAAAATCAAAAACATAGTTGTTTGAGTTTCGAACTTCAACTTTAATGGTTTTGGGTGTGATTTTAAATTTTACAATATCCATATTACTTTATTTTTAACGCTGATTCTCTTTTCTATTTTGCTTATTTAGCAGCTGCTGTACTTTTATTTGATACTTCAAAACTACTAGAAATTTCTATAATTACAATGGTCAAAAGAGGGTCTTTTTGAATAATCTTTTGTTGTATTCGAAAATAATTTTTTGGATTTTTATTTCGAAAAAAATTGCTTTCAAAAAAAAATCAGTCCGAAGACTGATTTTGTATTCTGTATTTAAAGCAAAAACTTAATGTGCTTTCTTACCAAAAATTTTCTTTGCTAACATTACTACGATCAAAACGGCTAGTCCAAATCCTAAACCGTAAGCGAATTCCATTACAAATGCAGGAAGTGGTGTTTTAATATGGTGTAAAAATGGAATGTAGTGTGCAAATATACCTCCGGCTACCAAAAGTAAAGCGATGGTACCAATTACAGATAAAGCTTTGATGATTAGTGGTAAAGCTTTGACTAAAACTGTTCCGAATTTATAAGTGAAACTTTTTTCATTGGAGTTCAATTGAATGAGTTTTAAGCCTGCTTCGTCCATACGAACAATGACTGCCACGATACCATAAACACCAACAGTTGCCAATAATGCAATGATTGATACCACGGTAATTTGCTTTCCGATAGGTTCTCCAAGTACGGTACCAAGTGCAATAATTACTATTTCGACTGAAAGTATAAAGTCGGTTACAATAGCCGATTTAATTTTTTCTTTTTCAAATGTTAGTACTTGCTCTTCGGTCCATTCTGTGGTTGTAATTTCTACTTTTGCGTGTTCGTGTGGAAAAAAATATTCGTAGATTTTTTCGGCTCCTTCGTACGCCAAGTACAAACCACCTAGTACCAAAATTACAGTAACAGCAGTTGGTAAAAAAGCACTGAGTACAAATGCGATGGGTAGAATGATTACTTTGTTCAAGAGAGAGCCTTTTGAGATGGCCCACAGCACAGGTAATTCTCTATTGGAAACGAAGCCGGAAGCTTTTTCAGCATTCACTGCTAAGTCATCGCCCAAAATCCCTGCTGTTTTTTTTGCAGCTACTTTGCTCATGACAGCCACGTCATCCATCATTGCTGCGATATCATCTAATAATGCGAAAAATCCTGATGCCATAATTCTAGTTTTTAGTAGGGCTTGCACTAACTTATTGCTTTATAGCAGTAACCCATTGTATTGTTTTGTGGTGCGAAGCTAAAACTTTTTTGCTTTAAAAAAAAGTATAGTAGAAAGGCTTTGTAGCAGTTTTATTCAATATTTGATGCTTTGGTTCGGAAGGATTGCGCTAAGGTTAGCGACTGCTGAAAAATAGTTGTCGATTATAGCCCTGATCGAAGCGGTATCCACGGCGCATAGCAAAGTGATTTAGCGTAGAGCAGGACTAATAGTCTTGAAGTGATAGGATTTATGTGCTCCTAATATTATCAGTTGGTTACCAAATAATCGAAGTAGTGATTTTTGAAGTCCGACTTTACTTTTGTTCTTGGTTCAGATAAGGATCTCCGTTGTGTATAACTTGGTAAATTGCTGTTGTGTTTTTTACATCTGTTAAAGGGTTTTGATTTAAAATTAGGAGGTCGGCAATTTTATCTTCTGCCACATATCCTTTTTCGTAAGTAGGTCCAAACCAAATGGCGGGATTTACAGTAGCAGTTTTCAATGCTTCGAAGTTACTTAAACCAGCCACAGTAAATCGTTCGATTTCTTGATGTAAGGACAGGCCAGGAACCAACCAAGGATTTGGAAAATCGGTTCCGGCTAGCAATTGTGCTTTTTCTTTGTGCAGTAAAGCCACGGTTTGATGCTGAAATTTAGTGTAATTAGTAAGTTCAGGAGTGTTGCCAAAACCGGTGCTTTGCCACCAACCTAATAGGCCATCTAAACCGGGATGAATTTTAGTTTTTAAAATGTTTTTACAAAAAATAGTATCTGTTTTATTGTAAAATAGGACTAGAGTAGGGCAGTTCCAAATTTTATTTTTTACTGTTTGGCTCACTGCAGTTTTAAGTTTTTCGTTATTTATCGATTTTGATGAAACTTCGTCAAACGGGACGTCATAATTTTTCAGCATTATTTTTTTAGGTAAGCTATCTTGGGCGTGAGCAAAACGTGCATAACCGCTCATATGCTGAATTTCGCCAGTAGCATTCTGAAAGAATTTTGATTTTTCTAGGTCGGTCGGAATGTGGTAGGTAACTTTAATTGTATTAGCCTTGCAATACGCAACCGCTTCCTGAAAAACGTCTTGTTTGAGTCTACTATAAAGTTTTATAAAATCATATCCTTTTTTAAGTTGCTCTTGTATTACTGGAATGATTTGTTCTTTTTTTGTCACGATTGGGCCTTGATGGTCAGCACCAAAAGACGGTGGATCACCATCAATTAACTCTGAGGCAACATAAATATCGGGTAGTCCTTTTAGTTTATTGGTTCGAATACTATCTCTTTTTACGCGTATGGCATCGTTTCCGGCCATTACTCTTATAGTGGTTACTCCATATTTCATAAAAAACGGTAATGCATACGTATCCATGTACGGATTGGAATGCATGTGCATATCCACTAGTGTGGGCATGATGTATTTACCAGTACAATCGATAGTTTTTACGTTTTCAGTGTTTTTCCATTTCGTACTGGGAATTATTTTAGATATTTTATTTCCTGTGATTAAAACGGTTTGATTTAATAGTACTTTGTCATTTTTCATTGTAATGATATTGCCGTTAAGCAAAGCAAGATCTGGTTTTTGGCAGTAACTAGCTGTGTAAGCCAAAAGAATAAAAGTAAAAATGAGTTTTTTCATATTGGTAGTTAGTTTAGAAATCAAAGAAAAGCATAATTTTTTTTTAATCAAATTTTAGCTACCAAAAAGTAAAGGTTAAATCACTCAAAATAGGATTGTTGCTGCGTGGATTAGTTGTTTTTTGTAATTTTTTATTTTCATTTTAAAAAAGAATAAAGTTGGAATATTGGATTGTTGAGGGCTTAAATTTCGTCTGAAGAAATAAAAAAAACACCTTCAAAAGATAAATTTCTTTTGAAGATGTTTTGAAAATGTTGCCTTACCTGAACTGATTTCGAGTTATTAATTTACCAATTCTGTTTGATTCCTGAAAACTAATTTTCCATCAAAGGCATCGATTAACACAATGCTATCTGTGGTAATTTTTCCAGAAAGTATCTCTTTTGAAAGTTCGTTGAGCACTTCTCTTTGGATGACTCTTTTTACCGGTCTAGCGCCAAATTGCGGATCGTATCCTTTTTTTGATAAGTAATCAATCGCTTCGGGCGTTGCATCTATCGTGATTCCTTGCGCCGCTAACATTTTTACCACACTCTTTAATTGTAAACCTACAATTTGAGCGATATTAGAGTGAGATAGTGGAGTGAACATCACAATTTCGTCAATACGATTGATGAATTCTGGTCGAACCGTCTGTTTTAATAAACCTAAAACTTCTACTTTGGCAGCTTCGGTTGCGGCTTCAACGCTTCCGCTTAAATTATCAAATTTATCTTGAATGATTTGGCTTCCCATGTTAGAAGTCATAATGATAATCGTGTTTTTGAAATCGGCCAAACGTCCTTTGTTATCCGTTAAACGTCCTTCGTCTAAAACTTGTAACAAGATATTGAATGTATCAGGATGTGCTTTTTCAATTTCATCGAGCAGTATAACAGAATAAGGTTTTCTGCGCACGGCCTCAGTCAATTGTCCACCTTCGTCATAACCCACATATCCCGGAGGTGCACCTACCAATCGGCTCACACTGTGGCGTTCTTGATATTCACTCATATCTATTCGGGTCATGGCGCTTTCATCATCAAAAAGGTATTCCGCTAAGGCTTTGGCCAATTCGGTTTTTCCAACTCCCGTTGTTCCCAAAAACAGAAAAGTTCCTACTGGTTTTTTCATATCTTGTAATCCTGCACGACTACGTCTAACGGCATCGCTCACGGCTTGAATCGCTTCTTCTTGGCCTACAACGCGCAGGTGCAATTCATCTTCTAGTTTTAAAAGTTTTTCGCGTTCGCCTTGTAGCATTTTCATGACCGGAATTCCTGTCCATTTAGCAACAACTTCGGCAATATCTTCTTTGGTTACTTCTTCTTTTATCAAAGAGGTACCCGATTGATTCTCTTGTAATTGTTTTGTCAAAGCAGCAAGTTGTTCTTGCGCTTCTTTGATTTTTCCGTATCGAATTTCGGCTACCTTACCATAATCTCCATCTCGTTCCGCTCTTTCGGCCTCATATTTCAGGTCTTCAATTTGTGTTTTGATGATTTGAATGCCATCAACTACATCTTTTTCTGATTTCCATTTGGCAAAAATCTCGTTGCGTTCTTCCTTTAAATTAGCCAAATCAAGGCCTAAAATTTTGAGCTTGTTTTCGTCTTTTTCACGTTTTATAGCTTCGATTTCAATTTCGAGTTGCATAATTTTACGATCCAAAACATCCAATTCTTCTGGTTTCGAATTGATTTCCATACGCAATTTTGAAGCTGCCTCGTCCATCAAATCGATGGCTTTGTCCGGAAGAAAACGGTTGGTAATGTAACGTTGTGATAATTCGACAGCAGCAATGATAGCCTCATCCTTAATTTGTACTTTATGATGCGTTTCGTATTTTTCTTTGATGCCTCGTAAAATTGAAATGGCGCTTTCGGTATCCGGTTCCTCGATCATGATTTTTTGAAAACGTCTCTCGAGTGCTTTGTCTTTTTCAAAATATTTTTGATATTCATCAAGCGTTGTAGCACCAATTGCACGTAATTCACCACGTGCCAAGGCCGGTTTCAAAATATTGGCCGCGTCCATAGCGCCCTCGCCACCGCCTGCACCTACGAGGGTGTGAATTTCATCTATAAAAAGAACAATATCGCCATTAGCAGCGGTCACTTCTTTCACAACCGATTTTAAACGTTCTTCAAACTCACCTTTGTATTTGGCACCCGCAATTAAAGCGCCCATGTCAAGAGAGAAAACCAATTTATCTTTTAAATTTTCAGGTACATCGCCATCCACAATTCGGTGTGCCAAACCTTCGGCAATAGCTGTTTTTCCTACTCCCGGTTCACCAACTAGCATTGGATTGTTTTTGGTTCGTCGGGTTAATATTTGCAATACCCTTCTGATCTCTTCATCGCGACCAATAACGGGGTCTAATTTGCCAGAGCGCGCCAGTTCATTTAGATTTTTTGCGTATTTGTTTAAGGAATTATACGTCTCTTCTGCTGATGCTGAAGTTACTCTTTCACCTTTTCTGAGTTCTTCAATAGCAGCTTTTAATCCTTTTGAAGTAACGCCTTGATCTTTCAAAATTTGAGCAACCTTAGCTTTCGATTCGAATATGGCTAAGAGCAAATGCTCAATAGAAACGTATTCATCATTCATTTTTTTACTGATGATTTCAGCTTCGTTCAAGGTGCTGTTTGCGATGCGAGAAAGCATGATTTCGCCTCCAGAAACCTTCGGGAAATTTTGTAAACTGCTGTTAAGAATTTGTTGAAACAACGGAAGGTTTACGTTTAGCTTTTTTAATATAAAGGGCGCTACATTTTCGTCTACTTCAAAAATAGCTTTTAATAGATGTTCGTTTTCAATTTGTTGTTGTCCCAATTCTTGCGCCAACTGCTGTGCGCGTTGTATGGCTTCTTGCGATTTGATGGTAAATTTATTTAAGTTCATCTTTCGGTATATTTAGGTTGAATTAAGTAACTTTGCGTGAGAATATTCAATTTATATTCCATTAGTAAATATACGACAAATTGACATATTAAAGCTGTTTTTTGCTTTTTTAAAATGTCAAAATGTCTTAAAAACAGACAATTATGAGTTTTTTGAAGAATATTTTTGGTAGTTCTGAGAATCAAGAACAAGCCCAATCAAAAATGCAGTGGAACAATTTAGAGACAATTTCACAGCTGGATGAATTAGTGGCTTTGTCACAAGATCAAGCGGTTGTTATTTTTAAACACAGTACACGCTGTAGTATTAGTCGCATGGCTTTGAAGCAATTTGAAAACGAGTTTGATTTTGCAGATCGTGTACAACCTTTTTATTTAGATTTAATTGCATTCCGCGAGGTATCAAATGAAATTGCAGCTCGTTTTGGAGTTGTTCATCAATCACCACAATTAATTTTGATCAAAGAAGGGAAAGCAGTTTATGATGTTTCGCATAGCGATATTGATGCTGGAGCATTGAAAGCAAAATTGTAAATACCCTCTTTTGAAATAAATAATTGAAAAAAATAGTGTTGATGAAATTAAACAAATGGCTAGTAGCAGGATTAATAAGTTTTCAAATATTATCCTCATGCACAGCGGTGCGAATTAGTGAAGTTAAGGAATACAATAAATCCGAATTCACCTTCGGAACAAATAAAACAGCATTACTAGTTAGTAGTGATGAGGTTGCATTGAAAGAGTTTACTAAAACTTTTGGTAAAAAGTATAAGGAAAAAGAAGATTTCATTAAGGAGTTTGATAGTCTACTTGTTACTACATTAAAAAATGAGAGTGTTTTTGGTACTATTAAAATCGAAAAATCAAGAGATTTGGTTTCTAATGATTCGTTTATATTTAATCTGGAGCAACAAAAAAAAGTAGATTCCTTGTTTACAAATGCAGGAACTGATTATTTGATACGAATTGTAAGGTATGAAATAACAAATAGCATCCAAGGGAACCCAGGTATGATGATGCCAATGGCCGGTGGTGGTATGGGAATGATGGGCGGGGGACAAAGTGAGAGTTGTATTGTAAATTCTCATTTTCAAATTTACGATATCAAGTCTAAGAAAAAAGTCCTAGATTTCGTATCAAAAGGAAGTGGGAGTGTAGTGTTTTTTGCATTTGAGCCAGCACTCAATAAAGCGATAGATAACTCCGTTAAAAATGCAGCGATTTATCTCAAGACAGGAAATGTAAAATTCTAGGTTAAGCAACACATCAAAAAAACCGCAACTTACAAAATTAGGATTTTCGCCTAGTTTGTAAATTGCGGTTTTTTGTTTTACTACTAGTAGATACAACTATTAAAATATAGTTTATTGTACTTAAAATTCTCCCGACGCTCCACCGCCGCTGTAGCCACCGCCACCAAATTTCATCGGTGAATCGGTTGTTTGTTGATTGGTTTGTGCACCACCTACTTGTGTGGAGACTATAATTTCGGCCGCTTGAAATGGAGTAGAATTACTAAAACGGTCAGGTTTAAAGGTAATTCCAGTTGTTTGATTTTGTAATTTTTTGGTCAACACCAAGGTAACTCCAAATAAAAATAACCCGCCAAAAGTTAGTGCTAATTCCAATGGCAGTACAGCGTAGTAAAACCGTATACTATAAATTGAAAATGCCAATGCTGCAAAACCAAGCCAAAGTATAATTTTATTTTTTTGTTGTAATGCTTGATAGATATAACCAACAGGTATAATAAAAGTAAAAATATAGAAAAACCAAGCAAAAGGTATATCTTGACCAGGGTTGATAGCTTGCTGTAGTAAAACCACCGAGAGTTCACGAACTACCAAATAATTCCCCGAAAGATAAAACAACAGATAGCTGTAATAACGAATTAAATCTACATCAAATTTATAAAACGTTGAAGTATGCTGTAACTTTTTGTTCCAAAGTAAAAAAAGGACCAATGCAAACGCCATGCTTACAAATGGTAGTATTGCTGCTGTTTCAGTCCCAAGGTTAAGGATTCCGTAAAAAATACTTACCGTTGCGGCAACACAAGCTAAAAGCAACATACTACGGTGTAAATAACGCAAATAACAGAATGCGGCTGATGTTGTTACTGCAATGGCTATCAAAAATTTGTCTCCCGAGGTATAAATTCCGATGGTAGCTGCCAAGCATATTTGAAATCCGATAATAAAAGCATCATCTAAGCCATGACCGAAATAGTTTTGTCGGGCAAAAAATTCAGTTCCAGCAAGGCCAATTAAGGCAAATACAAAAAATAGAACTTCAAAATGCTCACCTGTAACTTGAAGAATTGATAGCGCAATAAATCCACAAATCGAAGAATATAAAAAACTCCCTAGTAGTAAAAATGCAACTCGTAAAAACCAATTTTGGTTACTTTTAAAATCGACTAACTCTTTTTTAATGTTGCTGTAATGCTCTTCAGAAATGAAGCCGGCATCTTGTAATGCTTTGGCTTCTTCGCTCAGGTATTTATTTTGTAGTAGTGTTTTATCGTGTACTATCATGTGCAATTTTTTTATTGAAGTCTTTAATTACTTTTATGAATAAAACAATGGAACCTATAAAATAGCCTGGAATTACCATAAAAAAGAGGCTTTCAATCGCACCAAGATCAATTAGTGAAAGTAGTCTACCTAGTAGAATGTTGCAGCCGATATAGCCATAAAGACAAGTAAAAACAAAGAGCGAAACTGCTTTTTCTTGATAACTAAATTTGTAAAACAAATAACAAGTAGAACCAAGTACAATGGCAAAAATAGGCCAATATGTTTCGACAAGCTGCGAAAGACAAGCCAATGCAATAAGGTGTAAGGCGAAAGTGAGGTATAAAAAAGTAAAATGGGTTTTTAAATCGATGCGTTTACTGTATTGCGACCAAAATAAAAGTGCAAATCCAAGTATAATTGCCGTGTAACAAAGAAAATCGGTAGCGATGGTTTCGTTATTTAGTAAAGCCTGTGGACTTACTGTAAGTCCAACTGCAGCAGCAAGTCCGGAGATGGAAAGTGATAAAATACTCTTGTTGTCAAAATAGTAAGCGGAATAAAAACCAATTGCGGTTGGCACCAATGTGGCCAAGTTGTTATAAGTGCCAAAAACTTTATATTGGTATTGCAAATAGCCAAAAAACACACAAGTTAACAACTGAGCCGCTAAAAGGAGATAGTCCAAAATAGGATTGTCAAAGGAAACTTCCTGCTTGTGAAAACCTTTTGCATTTTTATTACAAAAGTAAAAACAACCAATAGTTGCCATTAAAATTAATGCTAAAAGTATCGTGTGGCCAATGGTATCAATGTTTTGATAAATTAGTATTCCGATACCGCTACTTATTGCCAATACGGATCCATAAAGCAACAATTTAAGTTCGTTGTGCAATGAAAAAATCTTCAATTTTCGATAGTCTTGCACTGCATCGAATTGTGATTTGTCGATTAACTTCCGATCAAAAAGGTCCTGAGTAAGTTGTTCTTGGTGGTTATGCATAATTGTTACTGACTTTTTGTATTTCAAATATAGACATTAATTGCTAATGAAATCTTTAGGACGATTATCAAAAAAAAAATCCACTCAAAGCGAATGGATTTTTAAAGTAGTTGTGGTTGTTGCAGTAGTTGCATCTTAAAATGTGTTGTCCATTTTATGTTTTATTTCATCTAGGCAAAGGTTGTTGATACTGCCTTCGTGAGTGTGTTGCGTAGCTTGAGGCGATTCGTAGCTGCCGTTTTCTAATTGTTCTGCAACGGCTTTGTAGGCATCTCTAAAAGGCATGCCTGCTACTACCATTTCATTTAAAGTATCTACAGTAAACAAATAGTCGTATTTTTTATCGTTTAGGATGTGTTCCTTAACTTGAATGTCTTTAATTGAAAACAAAGCGATATCCAAACAAGCTTTTAAGTTTTGAATGGCCGGAAAGAGACCTTCTTTTAAAAGTTGTAAATCACGGTGGTAACCACTTGGCAAATTGTTGGTTATTAGTGTAATTTCATATGGTAAAGCTTGAATTTTGTTGCACTTTCCACGAATTAATTCAAAAACATCAGGATTTTTTTTATGAGGCATGATGCTAGAACCTGTGGTTAAATGAGCAGGTAAACCAATAAAATCAAAATTCTGACTCATGTACAAGCATACGTCCATTGAGAATTTTGCCAAAGTTGCGGCTACACTGCTCATGGCAAAAGCAACGCTTTTTTCTGATTTTCCTCGGCTCATTTGTGCAGCTACCGAGTTGAATTTTAAAGTTTTAAATCCCAATTCGGCAGTAGTAAAACTTCGATTGATGGGAAAGGAACTTCCATAACCGGCTGCTGAACCAAGCGGATTTTGGTCGACAATTGCAAGTGCAGCATTGAGCATGCTAATATCGTCAATGAGAGTTTCGGCGTATGCTGAAAACCACATCCCGAAAGAGGAAGGCATGGCGATTTGCAAATGCGTATAACCTGGCAATAGCACGTTTTGATGCTCTTTGGCCAAATCCATTAACAAATCGAATAGTGCTTTTACTTGAGTTTTAAAATCAGTTATGACATCTTTGAGGTACAAATTTACGTCTACAAGGACTTGATCGTTACGAGAACGAGCGGTGTGTATTTTTTTACCAGCATCGCCTAGTTTTTCAGTGAGTAGGTATTCGATTTTTGAATGCACATCTTCAAAACTATCTTCAATTTCAAATTGGCCAGCAGCCACATCTTTTATGATTTGTTCCAAAGCCTCGACCAATGAGTTTGTTTCTTCGTTGCTTAATAAGCCAATGGAGCCTAACATTTTGGCATGCGCAATAGAGCCTAGTGCGTCGTATTTAGCAAGTACTAGGTCTAATTCTCGGTCGTTGCCAACGGTAAAATGTTCTATTTGTTTGTCGGTAGGTATTCCTTTTTCCCAAAGTTTCATATTCGTTTTTGTTTCTGGTTTACCATTTCGATTTTGTTTTTGAAAAGGTAAAATAGGTTTTTATTCGTGTTGTTTGTAGCCCTGATAGTAGTGGAAATCCTTTTATGGCGGGGTTCGCCATGAAAGATTGCAACGGATAGCAGGATTAGCTCCTAAAAAAATCGCTTAGGATTTGAATGTACAATTGAATTCCTTCTTCGATTTCGTTGAGGTATATAAATTCGTTAGCAGAGTGTGACCGAAGTGTATCGCCAGGACCAAGTTTTAAAGATTGACAACTCAAAACCGACTGATCAGAAAGGGTAGGAGAGCCATAAGTGGTTCGGCCTAGCGCAACTCCTGCCTGAACTAGCCCGTGATTTACAGGAATAGAGGAAGCGTTGAGGTGCATGGATCTTGGGGTAACTTGTGCTGTAAGATGTGCTGCTATGGTTTGTAAAATCTCTTCATTGCTATAGCAATCATTTACACGAATATCGACTACCAAATGGCATTCGGCGGGAACTACGTTGTGTTGTTTGCCGGCATTGATTTGCGTTACCGTCATTTTAACAGGCCCAAGAATCTCTGAAACTTTATCGAATTGAAAACTATTGAACCACTCGATTACTGAAATTGCGTTGTAGATAGCGTTATCAGGATTGTGATGTGCGGCATGGCTAGCGGTACCTTTTACAACAACATCAAGCACTAATAATCCTTTTTCGGCAACGGCTAGTTGCATCAAAGTTGGTTCGCCTACAATGGCACAGTCTAGTTCTGGTAAGTGTTTCAATACGCTGTTTAAACCATTTTTTCCGCTGCTTTCTTCTTCTGCCGAAGCGACCATAACTATGTTGTACGGTAGATTTTCAAGTGGGAAAAAATGTGAAAAAGTAGCCAATAACGATACCAAACAACCTCCAGCATCATTGCTACCTAAGCCAAAAAGCTTGCCTTCTTGTTCGATTGGCTCAAATGGATCGAGGGTGTAACCTTGATTGGGTTTTACCGTATCATGATGTGAATTGAGCAGTAAGGTTGGTTTTGATGCATCAAAAAAGTGATTGTAGGCCCAAATATTATTGTTTTCGCGCTCAAAAGGAATGGCATTGGTGCGAAACCAATTTTCAATCAATAGTGCGGTTTGCTGCTCTTCGCTGGAGAAAGAAGGTGTTGCGATGAGTGCTTTGAGCAAACTGATGGCCTCTTGTGTAAGTTGTGCTGTGTTTTTCATAAGTTGGGTTGCCACAAATATGGGTCAGGAACGGTAAAAAGGTTGCAATACATTATAAATAGTGCCGCTTCTTGGTGGTTTATAAGTTAATAGTGGTACAAATGGTTTTATTGTTTTGTAACATTTGGCGTTGGCCAATTTTGATGCTCTGCACACCTTGTTTTAAGCTGTTGAAGCAGTTGTCCAGTTTTGGAATCATGCCTGAGTGTATAGCGCCTTCTTGTTTTAAGTTGGCATACAAGCTTGCGTTTAGATGTTCGATTATCGAATCATCATCATTGCTATCAGCAAGAACACCTGCTTTTTCAAAACAATAATTTAAAGTTACCTCAAAATGTACTGAAAGTGCAATGGCCAATTCACTAGCAATAGTATCAGCATTTGTGTTGAGTAATTGCCCTTGCTTATCATGCGTTATAGCGCAAAAAACAGGTACAATTCCGGTATTTACTAGTGTTTGTAGCAAAGTCGAATTTACATGAGTAACATCACCTACAAAGCCGTAATCAATAGTGGGATGATTTCTTTTTTGTGATTGAATTAAATTTCCATCAGCACCGGTAAACCCCATAGCATTGATTTGGTTGGCTTGTAATTGTGCCACAATGTTTTTATTGATTTGGCCTGCATAAATCATCACGGCAACATCAAGCATTGCGGCATCAGTGATGCGTCGTCCATCAATTAAAACAGGAGTTAGGCCAATGCTCTCAGCCATTTTAGTAGCTGATTTTCCGCCACCGTGAACGAGTAGTTTAAATCCTTCTATGTTTGCGAAATCGTTTAAAAACAGCGCTAATTCGGTTGGATTGTCAATGATATTGCCACCTATTTTTATTATCGTTATCGGTTTTTTATTTTCCATTTAAAAAAGGTTCTGAGGTTCTCAGATACAAAATTTTTAAGGGTTTTGGGCTTTAGAACCTTTGCATCTAAATGCCTTATTTTTTTAATATTTTTTGCAAGACCAATTGTGCGGAATATGTTCGATTATTGGCTTGTTCAATTACAACAGAATTGGTACCGTCAAGTACTTCATCAGTGACAATTACATTTCTACGTACTGGCAAACAATGCATGAATTTAGCGTTGTTCGTCAGTTTCATTTTCTCTGAAGTGACTGTCCAATTTGTGTCGGAATTTGTAATTTGACCATATTCGTTGTAATTGCTCCAGTTTTTGGCGTAAATAAAATCAGCATTTTCAAATGCTTTGTCTTGATCATATTCAATGTGCGAATCTTTAGTAATTTCTGGATTGAGCTCGTAGCCTTTCGGGTGAGTGATTACAAATTCGGCATCTTGTAACTGCATCATTTCTACAAAAGAATTGGCTACAGCTTGAGGCAAAGCTTTAGGATGTGGTGCCCAAGTGAGTACTACTTTGGGTCGTGCCTTTGTTTTGTACTCGGCAATCGTGATGGCATCGGCCAAAGCTTGTAGCGGATGACCAGTAGCACCTTCCATATTGACAATAGGAACTGTAGCGTATTTTAGAAAACCTGCCATTACTGTTTCAGCATTGTCTTTTTCTTTGTCTTGCAAACCTGCAAATGCACGTACAGCAATAATATCGCAGTATTGTGAAACCACCGCTGCAGCTTCTTTGATATGCTCTGATGAACCAGAATTCATTATGGCGCCATCTTCGTACTCAAGCGTCCAACCTTCGCTGCTAAAGTTCATCACCATGACATTCATACCAAGGTTTAAGGCTGCTTTTTGCGTGCTCAAACGGGTACGAAGGCTTGGATTAAAAAACAACATTCCTAAGGTTTTATTTTTTCCTAGTTTTTTATTCTTTAAAGGTTTTTTCTTGATTTTTATGGCTTGTTGAACCCATTGGTCCAAATTATCTATGTCTTTAATTGAAGTGTAATTCATGGTACAATTGATTTAATTTTTTAAAATCGATTTGTTGTGCAATGTATTGATTTAATGTAATTTTTTACTTTAAGTAATTATTGTAATCAATTTATCCTTATTGCTTTAATTCTGATAATGATTCTTGTAATGCTTTGATAAAAGTATCTATTGCAGCAGTTGTGATTGTAAGAGGTGGCAAAATGCGTAATAAGTTTTTATTGCTTGATCCTCCGGTGAAAATGTGTTTTTCGATGATCATTTTCTTTCTCAAGTCATTGACGTCAAAATCAAACTCAACGCCAAGCATTAAGCCGCGTCCTTTTACTTTTATGATTTCTGGAATAACTTTGATGGCTTCCATAAAGTAAGCTTCGACCTTTTGTGCATTTTTCATTAAATGCTGTTTTTCGATGATATCTAAAACGGCAATACTAGCTGCACAGGCCAAATGACTGCCTCCAAAAGTAGTTCCAAGCAAACCGTAGCTCGCCTTAAAATGTGGTGCAATTAAAATTCCGCCAATAGGGAAACCGTTGCCCATACCTTTTGCCATGCAAATGATATCAGGTTGAATACCATGAAATTGATGTGCGAAAAATTTACCGCTACGTCCGAAACCCGATTGCACTTCATCTAAGATCAAAACCACATTATGTGCTTTGCAGGCTTTTTCTAAGGCTTGAAAAAAGTCTGTGGTTCCCATGTCAAGACCACCAACTCCTTGAATTGGCTCAATAATTACGCCTGCAACATCGCCTTTGGCCAATTCGGCTTCAACAAGTTCGATTTGGTTGAGTGGTAAAAAAGTAACCACTTGTTGCGCATTAATTGGTGCTACAATTTTTTTGTTATCGGTAGTAGCTACGGCTGCTGATGTACGGCCGTGAAAGGCATTTTCAAACGAAATAATTCTAGACTTTTGCGTATGAAAAGAAGCCATTTTTAAAGCGTTCTCGTTTGCCTCGGCACCGGAGCTGCATAAAAATAAGCTATAATCCGTATAGCCAGACATTTGACCGAGTTTTTCAGCTAATTCAACTTGTAATGGATTTTGAATAGCATTTGAATAAAAACTCAATTGAGCAAGCTGTGCGCTAACTTTAGCTACATATTCTGGTTGGCTGTGGCCAATAGAAATCACTCCGTGGCCAGAATATAAATCTAAGTATTCAATTCCTTTGTCGTCAGTAATGATACAATCTAGGGCTTTTACGGGAGTAATTGGATATAATGGGTAAACGTCAAATAAGTTCATTTTTTTGTGTTTAAATGGTTTAAGGTTTAAAGTTTCAAGTTACTCGAGAGGCTTGAAACTTGAAACTTGAAACAAATTTTAGAATCCTGATGGTTTTAATTGTAAACCAGTTGTTTCATTAAGGCCAAACATTAGATTCATATTTTGAATGGCTTGTCCTGAGGCTCCTTTTACAAGATTGTCAATTATAGATGTGATTAATAGTCGGTCGCCTTTTTTCATTAAACTGATAATGCATTTGTTGGTTTGTACCACTTGCTTCATGTTGATGTTGGTTGTGGTGATGGTAACAAATGGGTGTTCTTTATAAAAGGTTTCGTATTGTGCTACTATTTCTTCTAAACTTTTAGTACAATGGGTGTACAACGTTGCAAATATTCCGCGTGGGAAATCTCCGCGATTAGGAATAAAAAGCAACTCTTGACTGAAATTTTCTTGTAGTGAAGCTATACTTTGATTGATTTCTGCAAGATGTTGATGTTCAAAAGCTTTGTAGTGCGACATGTTGTTGTTTCTCCAGCTGAAATGACTTGTTTCTGATGGACTTACACCTGCGCCTGTGCTTCCCGTTGTGGCGTTGATGTGCACTTCGGTTGTAATTTGATTGGCTTGCGCCAAAGGCAATAAGGCAAGCTGAATTGCGGTGGCAAAACAACCTGGATTTGCAATATAGCTGGCAGTTTTGATTTTATTTTTTTGCAATTCTGGCAAACCGTACACAAAGGATTTGTTTTGAAATAGTTGATCAGCATGCAATCTAAAATCGTTACCTAAATCGATTATTTTGGTGTGATTTGCAAATTGATTAGCTTTAAGAAAAGCTTTTGACTTGCCATGTCCGAGACATAAAAAAACTACGTTGACGTTTGGATTTATGACATTGGTAAAATGTAAATCAGTATCGCCTAATAAATCATGGTGTGCTACCGAAAGCGGTTTACCAGCATTTGTAGTGCTGTAAACAAAATCGATAGTAGCATACGGATGGTATAGTAAAATACGAATGAGTTCGCCTGCTGTGTAGCCTGATCCTCCTATAATTCCAATTGTTATCATAATTCTATTTTTTGTCCTTGGCATTTTTGCCTATTTGAGTCTTGTAGCGTTGCAAATGTGTTGTTGTATTCCTGCGCGTGTGCGTGAGGGGTAGCAGCGGTATCCTTTTGTGAGGCTTTTGCCGAGCAAAAGATAAAGCGGATGACCCGACCCGTAGTTTTTACGAAGGGTCACGCCCAAAAGAATAGCATTTTAATCCTCGTACGTCAATTGGTTTACCGATGAAAAGATGTTTTGCGCGTTACCTAATATTTTGATGAATCCTTTGGCATCATCCGCGGTCCAAGCATTGTTCATTTCGCCGTATTGACCAAAACCAGTGTTCATTAAATCGTTTTCCGACTCGATGCCATCAAGCGAAAAATGATAGGGTTGCAAGGTCACGGTCACAATTCCGTTGACAGTTTTTTGGGTGTCTTCAAGAAAAGTTTCGATGTTGCGCATTACGGGATCAAGAAATTGACCTTCGTGAAAAAGCATGCCGTACCAATTGCCTAGCTGTTCTTTCCAATATTGCTGCCATTTGCCCAAAGTGTGTTTTTCGAGCAAGTGGTGCGCTTTGATGATGATCATAGGAGCCGCAGCCTCGAAACCAACACGACCTTTGATACCAATAATGGTGTCGCCTACGTGGATGTCACGGCCGATGGCGTACGCGCTGGCAATTTTTTCGAGAGTGACGATATTGTTTGATGGTTTGTCTGAAATGCCGTTCACAGCAACGAGTTCACCTTTTTGAAACTCTAATGTTACTTTTTCGTGCCCTTTTTTTACTAATTGAGAAGGATAAGCCTCGCTTGGCAAAGGTTGTCCTGAAGTAAGGGTTTCTTTTCCACCTACGCTTGTTCCCCAAAGACCTTTGTTAATAGAATATTGAGCTTTTTCCCAAGAATAATGTACGCCGTTTTTGGCTAAATAATCAACCTCTTCTTGACGCGAAAGTTTTAAGTCACGAATAGGAGTGATGATTTCAATTTCGGGAGCAATAGTTTGAAAGATTAGATCGAAACGAATTTGGTCATTTCCGGCACCTGTACTTCCATGTGCAATTGCGGTAGCTCCTACAGATTTGGCGTATTTTATGGCTTCAATAGCCTGAAAAACACGCTCAGCACTTACAGAAAGTGGGTAGGTATTGTTTTTCAAAACGTTACCAAAAATAAGGTATTTGATGGCCTTGTTGTAATATTTATCTAAAATGGTAAGATTGGCGTGTTTTGCACTACCTAATTCATATGCTCTTGCTTCGATAGCTTCCAATTCAGCCTCATCAAAGCCTCCAGTATTGATAAGTACGGTGTGTACTTCAAAGCCTTTTTCGTTTTTTAGATATTTTAAACAATATGAGGTATCTAATCCGCCGCTATAGGCTAAAACTACTTTTTTATTTTCCATTTGTGTTTTATTTTTTGTTGGGCTATTGCCGCTTAATGTCTGTTTTTTCTGGGTGCTGTTTTAATTTCACAGCTTACTTTTAATTCTTTAGGAGTGAACCTTTTAAAAAAGTTTTGGTAAAAAGAGCGCTTGCTTTATTTTTTTTAAACGGTTCCAAATCCGGACATTAAAGTCGTGTTTTGGTGGAATCTTAGGTTTCTCTGCAGGGTCATACAACATACCAGTGCAAAGGCACATTTTGTATTCTTTACTTTTTAAAATTTCAAAATTAGTACAGGTTTTACAGCCTGCCCAAAAAGTTGGGTCATTGGTCAACTCTGAAAAAGGTACTGGTTTGTAACCTAAATCCGAATTGATTTTCATCACCGCCAATCCTGTTGTAATACCAAATACTTTGGCGCCAGGATATTTTTGTTGTGAGTAGGTAAACACAAAAGTTTTGATTTTTTTAGCCAAACCATGATTGCGATAATCTGGGTGCACTATTAAACCAGAATGCGCTACAAATTGGCCGTGTTGCCAGCTTTCGATATAGCAAAATCCTGCAAAATTGCCGTTTTCAATAGCAATTACAGCATCTTTGGTTTCCATTTTTTTCTGGATGTACTCAGGCGTTCTTTTGGCAATACCAGTGCCTCTCAGCAAGGCTGAAAGTTCGATGGTATCGCAAATTTCTTGCGCATATTTATAGTGTTCTTCCTGAGCAGTTACAATAGAAATATTCATTTCAAAAGCTGAATTTTAGAGTTAGAAAAGGAATAAAAAATTGGATTGGTATCAATGAAATAATACCTAAGAATTAGGTTTATTGCAAATAAACAAGCGTAACTTATTGTATTTGAATAATTTGTAAATAAATCATGAGTTGGTATTGGATGCGAATATCCAATAGGTTTTTGAGATAAAATCAAAACGAGAAAAATGAAATATGAATACTAAACGAACAACGTGGAGACTATACAGATAGCGTCCGTACTTCGGGTGAAGTAGCAGGTGTGTTTGTCCGTGACAATGTAGTATGTAAACTTGTCTGATTCATTGCTGCAAAAGTACACTTATTTTTAAAAGTGAAACCTATTTTTTTAAAATCTAACAAATTTTTAATGGTATGTTTAATTTTTGGAATAAAAAAAAACTCCTTGATATTTGTTTATCAAGGAGTTGTAATTTAACAAGTTTTTGTTTTATATTTTAATTTCGAAAGCGATTTCTTGTAATAATGTCTTTTAATTTCGCTTTTAAGTCCTCGCCAGAATCATAAACCATCTGTTCGCTGCTTGGAAAAGGCACTGCCCTGCGATCAAAATAGGAGAAATAGTTGTCGTCAGAAGCACGACGATCACCTTTGTAAGTGGCGTAAATATTCTCGAAAACATACTCACTCGCCAATGGAAAAGATTGTAAAAGTTGGTTAGATCGTAAGTTTATATAATCAATTTTGGCTGTGACTTGACAAGCTTTGAATTGTTTGAATTCGTAAATTCTAGCATTAACCGTAACTAAATTGTCAACCATAACAGGTTTTCCTTTTTCGTCTAAGACTTCTTTCCCGTTTGCATCAATGAGTTTTTTAACGCCATCTTTAATTACGCGTTCTTTAACAAATTCACGTTCTTTGATTTGTTCTGGTGAAATATTTATTTGTCTAAAATTGATCAACATGCCATAATCGTAAGTTAAATTTCTGACTTTGTTACTGTGATATACGGTCCATCTGTCGTTCAATCCCAATGTACTGAAATCTAATAAATCATTTTGTAAACGAACCGGAATGATCATGTTGGTTTCGTTTTTGGTGTAAACATGCACATAGTCGGCGCCTTTTGCTAGGCATTCGTCCATTAAATCAACTGTATTTTTGTAGTTGGGATTGATTTTGTTCAAATACTCTAAATCATCATATGCTGCACGATACTTCATTTTATCAGGTGTTCCCATTAGCTTTTTAGCATTTCCAAACAAATAAGCAGAAAGCGCGTTCTTACTGTCTACCAATTCATCATTGTAATTGTCTAAAGGAAATATGGCATTGCGTCCTTCTTTCAGTAGTTTCAATGGTAAAATGGGTTTAATTAACTCCTGACGTTGGTTCAATTGTAAGTAAATGTTGTAAATTTTTTCTAACTGCGCAGGATTAGCCTCTTTTACGAGTAAATTAATGGTGTTTAAATCGCGTTCTTTAGCTTTCGCAAATGCCTCTTCAAGCATATAAACGTAATCCTGTTTGCCTTTTTTGTCTTTATTACTGCGTAAATTCGATACGGCATTTTCGATAGCTTGATCATAATTGCCTGAACTCAAAGCGTTTTGTGTTTGTTTGACTCCACAAGCTGTGGTAAGAACTATAAAAGCGATTAGGAGAGTAATTTTTTTCATAAGCGGATGATTGAGTTCTTAATTGATTACTATTTTGATTGATAATTAGGTTGTTTCAATTTGGAAAAATTCAAATATAGTGCCAAAAAAAACCTAACAAAATAAGTTAATTGTTAGGTTTGATTTTTTAGTTTGATGATTTTTTATTGACGAACAAATGGCGGTAATAATTTACTTGAAACTTCACCAAAACCGATACGTACTTGTCCGTTTTGACAGAAACCTTTCATGATAACAGTGTCGTTATCGTTGATAAATTTACGTTCAGTTCCGTCGCTCATTTTTAGGGGGTTTTTGCCTCCCCAAGTAAGTTCTAGCATCGATCCAAAGCTATCTGGAGTTGGTCCTGAAATGGTTCCAGATCCCATCATATCTCCTGAATTGACGCGGCAACCGTTGCTAGTATGATGAGCCAATTGCTGGCACATGCTCCAATATAAATATTTGAAATTAGAGCGAGAAACTACAGTTGCTTCAGCATTTTCTGGTTGTATAGCTACTTCTAAATTAATGTCAAACGAGTGCTTTCCTTTTTGCTGTAAATATGGCAATGGTGTTGGCTCTTGTTTTGGACCTTTGGTTCTAAAAGGCTCTAGAGCATCCATAGTTACGATCCACGGTGAAATAGAAGAGGCGAAATTCTTCGCTAAGAACGGTCCAAGTGGCACGTATTCCCATTTTTGAATGTCGCGTGCGCTCCAGTCATTTAATAAAACCATTCCAAAAATATAATCCTCGGTCTCGGTAACCGGAATATTTTCGCCCATGATGTTAACATCAGTGGTGATAAAAGCGGTTTCTAATTCAAAATCAACAGAGCGCGAAGAGCCAAATACAGGAGTGGTTTCTCCGTTTGGTAAAGTTTGTCCCATTGGTCGGTGCACCGGAATTCCAGATGGCACTATCGAAGAGCTTCTTCCGTGATAACCTACAGGAATGTGCAACCAGTTTGGTAACAAGGCATTTTCTGGATCGCGGAACATCTTTCCTACGTTGGTGGCGTGCTCTTTACTAGAGTAAAAATCAGTATAATCACCAATAAGAACCGGCAATTGCATTTCGACATCTTTTATGTCAAAAATAACAATATCTCTGTCTTTCGGATTGTTTTGCAATTTCGGATTATTGACATCAAAAATGTCTGCAATTCGGTTTCGTACCAAACGCCATGTTTTTTTACCATCCGAAATAAAATCGTTCAGAGTATCTTGCATGAACATATCATCGGTCAATTCTATACCTTCAAAATAGTTCAATTGTTGTAATGCACCTAAATCAATGGCGTAATCGCCAATTCTTGTTCCCACTGTTACGATGTTCTCTTTAGTAAGGAAAACTCCGAAAGGTATATTTTGAATAGGGAAATCGCTGTTTGAAGGTACTTCAAGCCATGATTTTCTATTCGTATCGTTAGCTGTTATTGGCATATTTTGTTAATTGTTTTGTTAAAAAATTACTCATCAAATATATTATAATCTGAGTACTAAGCAAACGTTTTTTTGTATTTTTGCATCAAATTAACGAAAATCAAAAAAATGCAACGCGACGAACAAATTTTTGACCTTATTCTTGAAGAACAAGAAAGACAAATTCACGGATTAGAACTTATTGCATCAGAAAACTTTGTAAGTGACGAAGTGCTTGAAGCAGCAGGATCTGTATTAACCAACAAATATGCTGAAGGATACCCAGGAAAAAGATACTACGGAGGTTGCGAAGTAGTAGATGTGGTAGAACAAATTGCAATTGATAGAGCTAAAGAATTGTTTGGTGCTGCTTACGCAAACGTGCAGCCACACTCTGGTTCTCAAGCCAATACTGCTGTTTTTCATGCTTGCTTGAAACCAGGAGATAAGATATTAGGTTTTGATTTGTCGCACGGTGGACATTTAACTCACGGATCACCAGTTAATTTTTCTGGACGTTTGTACTCTCCTTCTTTTTATGGAGTTGATCCTGAAACTGGACGTTTAGATTATGATAAAATACAAGAAATAGCTACCAAAGAGCAACCAAAATTAATCATCGCAGGAGCTTCGGCTTACTCACGTGATATGGATTTTGCTCGTTTTAGAGAAATTGCTGATAGCGTTGGCGCTATTTTGTTAGCAGATATCTCGCATCCAGCGGGACTTATTGCAAAAGGATTGTTGAGTGATCCAATTCCACATTGTCATATTGTAACTACAACTACGCACAAAACTTTACGTGGTCCACGTGGAGGTTTGATTTTGATGGGTAAAGATTTTGAAAATCCGTTTGGTTTAACTACTCCAAAAGGTGAGATCAGAATGATGTCTTCATTACTTGACTTAGCTGTTTTTCCTGGAAATCAAGGTGGTCCTTTAATGCACATTATTGCTGCAAAAGCAGTAGCATTTGGCGAAGCTTTGCAAGATGAATTTTTTACTTATGCTTTACAATTGCAAAAAAATGCAACTGCTATGGCGGAAGCTTTTGTAAAAAGAGGGTATAAAATTATCTCAGGCGGAACTGATAATCATATGATGTTGATCGATTTACGAAACAAAAACATTTCTGGTAAAGAAGCTGAAAACGCATTGGTTAAAGCTGAAATTACAGTAAATAAAAACATGGTTCCTTTTGATGATAAATCACCATTTGTAACTTCTGGAATTCGTGTAGGTACAGCTGCAATTACCACTCGTGGTTTGGTTGAGGCGGATATGGAAACTATTGTTGACTTAATCGACAGAGTTTTAGTTGATCACACCAACGAAGATGTTATCGAACAGGTAGCAAATGAAGTAAACGAAATGATGAGCGAGAGAGCTATTTTCGTTTATTAAATTTTTGTTTAAAGTTTCAGGTTAAAAGTTTAAAGTTTTGTGTTTACGGAATGGTATCGCAAAATTTTAAACTTTTTCAGTTCTAAGTAAAACTTGAAACATGAAACTAATTTTAAAACTTGAAACCAATTTAAAATGGGAGTATTACGATTGCAATTGCCTACTGACCCAAGATGGGTGAATATTGTAGAAAAAAATATAGAGGAAATCCTAACAGATCATGCTTGGTGCGAACAAAAAGCGGCTACCAATGCCATTACGATTATTACCAACAACTCAGAGCATCAGGATTTGGTTAAGGACTTATTGGCTTTAGCCAAAGAGGAGTTAGATCATTTTGAACAAGTGCATAACATTATTATTAAAAGAGGTTTAACACTTGGTCGTGAGCGCAAAGACGATTATGTGAATGAGCTATATATGTATATGAAAAAAAGTATCGATGGCAGCCGCGTTTCCGGTTTGGTAGAACGATTACTTTTTTCGGCAATGATTGAAGCAAGAAGTTGCGAGCGTTTCAAAGTACTCTCCGAAAATATTCAAGACGAAGAATTGGCCTTGTTTTATAGAGAATTAATGGAAAGCGAAGCAGGTCATTACACCACTTTTATTACCTATGCTCGTAAATACGGAACAGGAATAGATGTAGAAAAGAGATGGAGAGAATGGCTGGCTTTTGAAGAATCTGTAATTGCTAATTACGGTACAGGTCAAACTATCCACGGATAATAAATCTTTTGAATGCTTTTTTAATAAGCATTATTTTTACAGATTATAATTTTTAAGAACCAAATAGAATCAGTTTAGCGGTGTTACTGCAATGCAACTGATTCTATTTGGTTTTTTATTGCACAACAATATCATAGTGTTGTAACAATCCTTTTACGTTAGCGCTACTAAATACTGCTTTGGTAATTTTAGTTTTTTGAGGATTGATAGCAAAATTAAAACTACTTGCAAAATGAGCCTTACAAAGATTGGCTTGCGCAAACTCAGCGCGGTACAAGTCGCATTTTTCAAAAATGGCAGCAGTCAAATTGGCTTTCATAAAATCGACAGCAACACAACTGCAATTGGTAAATAGGGTTTCTTTTAAATTCAAATCGTAAAACTGTGAGAAATCTAAAATACAATTTTTGAAGGTAATTTCAAAAATCAGTCGATCGCACATGGCAAAATTGACTTCTACAATTTTACACGACTCAAAAGTAACTGTTCGTAGTGCAACATGGTTGATTTTTGTTTTGTTGAACGTACAATTAGTAAAATTACAGTCAATAAAAGTCACATCGATAAAACTACAGGCAGAAAAAATACAATTCGTAAAAGTACACGATTCGAACTCTTGAAAGTTCAATTCTGTTTCACTAAATATTGTATCTAAAAAATGTTGTTCTACCGTGTATTTAGCCATGCGGAAGTATTACTGATTTATATTTTATTGGCTAAAATTACTCAAAAAAACCTTATCAACTTAAAATGGGAGTGAGGGTGTTACCTTTATTTTTAAACATCTGATAAGCAGTTGTTCAGATTTGTGACAAAGTGAACGATTCTTAAAAAACGTTAAAAATCAGTATTTAATGGTGGTTTATGTGTAAATTTAGAACTTAATTAAAAAGAAAAAATATGATACCATCAAAAGGTTACGCGGCTCAAAGTGCCACTTCAGATTTAGCTCCTTGGAATTTTGAAAGAAGAACATTAGGGCCGCATGATGTACAATTTGATATTCAGTTTTGTGGAGTATGTCACAGTGATTTACATCAAATAAAAGACGATTGGGGAGGTTCAATTTACCCAATGGTTCCCGGTCACGAAATAGTTGGTAAGGTTGTACAAGTAGGAAGTCATGTTACCAAGTTTAAAGTAGGAGATATTGCTGGTACAGGATGTTTAGTAGATTCTTGCAGAAGTTGCGACAATTGTAAAGAAGGTTTAGAGCAATATTGTTTAAAAGGACGCACAGATACTTACAATGCTTTGGGTCAAGATGGGGTAACGCCTACTTACGGAGGTTACTCGGATACTATTGTAGTGCATGAAGATTTTGTATTGCATATTTCGGAAAAACTAGATTTAGCTGCTGTTGCACCATTATTGTGTGCTGGAATTACAACCTATTCTCCATTGCGTCATTGGAAAGTAGGGAAGGGACATAAATTAGCTGTTTTAGGTTTAGGTGGATTAGGACATATGGCTGTTAAATTCGGAGTTTCTTTTGGTGCTGAAGTTACAGTGTTGAGTACCTCTGCAAGTAAAGAAGCAGATGCTAAAAAATTAGGAGCTCACAATTTTGTGGTAACATCAGATGAAGCGCAATTAGCCAGTGTGGCTGGGACTTTTGACTTTATTTTAGATACGGTTTCTGCACCACACGATCTTAATCTGTATTTGTCATTGCTTCGCGTAAACGGAGTTCATATTTGTGTTGGAGTGCCACCTACGCCTTATCAAGTGCATGCTTTTAGTTTGATTGGTGGTCGACGTAGTTTAGCCGGATCATTAATTGGTGGATTGCCAGAAACGCAAGAAATGTTAGATTACTGCGCAGAACACGGTATTGTATCAGAAATTGAAATGATTGATATCAAAAATATTCATGAAGCTTACCACCGTATGGAAAAAGGGGATGTTCGTTATCGTTTTGTAATTGATATGGCTACTTTATAAAAAAGGACGCTGCATTAAAATAAAAAATCGCTACCAGCAAATTGTTGGTAGCGATTTTTTTTGTCTGTGTACTTATAATTATTTAGTTAAAAAACGTTGAAAAAACTCGTAAGTTCTCAACATTTGATCCATGCGTTGTCTGTTATCGCCATTACGAGTAATCTCGTGTGTAGCTCCAGGATGAACCACAAATTCTACCGGGCGGTCTAAAACTTTTAAACTTCTAAACATCATTTCGGCTTGTACAAATCCTGTTCTACGATCGTTACCGCCGTGAAAAATGATAAAAGGCGTTGTAATGTTTTGTACGTAATTAATTGGCGATTCACGAGCTAGTATTTCTTTAACTTTTGGTTCCCAAGGATAACCTCCAAAATAATTTGGCACCAATCGCCATGCATTTCCTTCTCCAAAAAATGTATTCAAATCGTATACACCTCTTTGAGCACAAGCCGCTTTAAAACGATTGTCATGACTGATGATCCATGCTGTTAAATATCCAGCATAAGAACCACCAGTTATGAATAAATTAGATTGATCTGCCCAACCTTCGGCAACAGTTTTGTCTAGAGCTGTTAAAACATCACTTGCAGGTCCTTTGCCCCAATCATTAACATTGGCTCTTAAAAAATCAAGGCCGTAACCTCCAGATCCACGCGGATTGCTGTATACTACGCCATATCCTTTGCTACAAAAATATTGGTATTCATGCCACATACTTTCTTCACCTGGTCCCCACATGGCTGATGGTCCGCCGTGAATTTCTAGTAATAAAGGCGCTTTTTTACCGCTTATGCTTTGAGTAGGTTTCATAACCCAATATTCAACGGTGAGTCCTAACTCGTTGACAAAACTTTTCTTTTCAGGATAAGATAGTTTTTTAGTTGAAACCCAATTGTTGAATGTACTTACTTTGTTTTCTTTCTTAAAATTGGAATCAGCAGTGTACAATTCTGATGGATTACTCACTTGAGTTTTACTGTAAAGAAAACCATCTGCAACTAAATCATAACTTGATATTCCTTGATCTGCTGCCGATAAAGCTTCAATTTTTTTAGATGATAGCGCAATTCGGTGTAAAACGTTCCCACCGTTCATTTGCGATGTAAAATAAAGGAATTTGTCGTCCTTGCTCCATTTTAAATTAGAGATGTTACGGTCAAATGGAATCGTTTGAATTGATTCTGGCCCACCGTTCAATGGCATAATTGATAAAGTTGGAATGCTCACGAATGAAGTTGCTCCTGATAAAAATGCAATCCATTTTCCAGAAGTACTAACAGACGCATTGCTGTAGCGTTTTCCGTTCTCGCCTAAAATCATTTTGAAAGTACTACCGTCAGTGGTTACTGTAAATAATTCACTTTCTTGTGAACGATCAGGATTTTCGATATTATCTACATCGCCAGACAAAAGTATTTGAGTTCCAATTGCGATGTAATCTGCTGATGAAAAGCTATAGAATCCGCTGGTAATGGCTTTTGGAGTACTATTTGTTTTTGCATCTGTCTCAAAAAAGTGATTAAAGTTAATTTCAGATGATAAATTACTTTCGCTTTGAAAGTTTAACTTGTTTAAAACAATGGCTTTTTTATCAGTAGCGTTTTGGTTCAAATAGGCTCTTACTTCGGCTAATGATCCGTTCGGATTGGCTTTGATTTTAGTATTGGCTAAATAATCATTTGATGTAAAACCAGGTTTTTCTGTATTCCAACTTGGAACTTCTTTTTTAGGATTTAAAATGGAGTCTTTTAAGATTTCTGCTAACGAAATACTAGCTGAAAAAAGTATTTTGTTGCCGTCAGGCGACCATTTTGGGTTATTGGCACCATATTTAAAATTTGTAAGTTGAGTGGCCTCACCGCCATCCATATCAAGGACAAAAATTTGCGTTTTATCTTTTACGAACCTTGTAAATGCTAGTTTTTTTCCATCCGGACTCCATGCAGGTCTGGAGGCCCCATTTTTATCCGATGTAAGTTGCTTTAAAGTATTTTTACCATCCTTTGTCCACGTGTAAATTTGAGTACGATAAGTGTAGTCTAACGAACTGTTTTCGTCGTTTTCAATAGAAGTAACAGTGAAGGCGGCTTTTTTGCTATCAGGAGAAGTTGTTATACTATTTACTGTTTTTATTTTTAGTAAATCAGTCAATTCAATCCGATTGCTTTCACTTTGCGCTTGAGCAAAATGTATTGGAATGAACAGTAAAAGGGTTAGAATTTTTTTCATAGTTTTTTTGTTTATTAATCGGCTTGTTGAAGCTGGTTTTAAAAGACCTAAGTTAATTATTCTTCGGCAGGAATCAAAATTCCACTGAGAATGTAATTGGACTTTGAGCTAAACTACCAGTATTTTTATGGAGATGTTTAAAATCTTATGAAATCATAAAATTTAGTGCTTTGTTATCGTATTGAATTAACTAGAATTTTTAAAAGGAGATGAAAAAATTACAAGTATAAAAAAAGCGCTTCAGTATGACTGAAACGCTTTAGTGGGGAGAGCAGGATTCGAACCTGCGAAGTTTTCACAGCAGATTTACAGTCTGCCCTCGTTGGCCGCTTGAGTATCTCCCCAAGACTTAAACAAGTGTACTTGTTTTGCTAACCGGGTGCAAATATAGGAACTGTTTTGATGTTTCCAAACAAAAAATGAACTTAATTTTGTACTTTTTTTTAATGTATTGGTAGTGAATAAAATAAAAAAATCTCCACGAAGGAGATTTTTTTATATGTTGCTTTTTCAAGCGTTATTTCTTTAATAATTCGATAACTTTTGCACGTAGTGCATCGCCTCGAAGATCTTTTGCAACTACTTTACCAGAGGCATCTAGTATAAAAGTAGCCGGTATGGATTGTACTTTATACTGTGCAGCTATTGGCTCATCCCAAAATTTTAAGTTGGAAACGTGGGTCCAAGTTAAATTGTCTTTTGCAATGGCTTCTTTCCATGCTTTAGCATCTTTATCTAAAGAAACACCAACAATATTTAATCCTTTACTATGGAGTTCTTTGTAAAGAGCAACTACATTTGGGTTTTCTTTTCTGCATGGTCCACACCATGATGCCCAAAAATCAACAATAGTTACTTTTCCTAAACTTTCTTTTAAGGAAATTACTTTCCCTTCTGGATTAGGTGCTGAAAAATCTGCTCTTCAGTTAGCAGCTGGTGCAGCAGGAGCAGGAGTTGCACCAACAGCAGCAGGAGCTTTCATTTCAGCTAATTTAGTTTTAATAGCTAAACCTGGTTTCGTTTTTTTCAATGATTCATCTAAACCATTGTACATTTTTTCAGCCTTAGCTACATCCATACTAGGGTCATTCAACATACCTTGCACGATTAAAGCAGAAATGAATGATTTTGGGTGTGATTCAGCATAAGAGTTGTATTTTGCTTTTGATTTTGCGCTAACTTCTTCTTGAATCTTTGCAAATTCTCCCATTAATTGGTTAATGACAGTTTGGTCATTTTTTTGCTGCGCTGCTTGCATTGCAGCCATGTTTTTAGTTTGGAAATCCATTAGTGGTTTTTGCACTTTTGTAATTTCTTCGTTAAAAGTCATGAATTCGTTATTATTATACGTTCCTGAAACTTTTGATTTTTGAATGCTGTCTTTGTTAATCTCAACTACAACTTCAGCATTTTCAAGAATAAAAGGAATTTTTGCTTGTGCACCTTCTAATTGAAGTGTATAAAATGCAGGTTCTGTAATGTTACCTTTCATTTCAAATTTACCGTTTTCAACTTTTACAGTATCTTTGGCTAACATCATTCCAGTAACATCTTGAGTTTCTAAAATGATTGTTTTGCCATTGTCAATTCCTTTGGCAGTTCCAGTAATTAAGTACTCATCTTTTCCTACTTTACTACATGAAATAAAAACAAGAGCTGCTGAAAGTAATAAAATTATTTTTTTCATTATTAATTAGTTAATTGAGTTATGGTTGCAAAAGTATTTAAAAATTGTAAAATAAAAATAATTTTTGAACCTAATTTTTTGTTATAATTCACTATTTATTCTGTATCTAAAAGTCAAATTATCAAATTGTATGCTTTAGAAATTACAATTTATAATTAAAAAAAAAGCATTCTTATTTGAAATAAGAATGCTTTTATATATTATTTTGTAAACCTTAGTCTTGGTTTGTTGTTTTTCTCCAAGTATAAGCGTTTAAAATGTGTCTTTTAGCAAAACGACCCGGTGAGTCAGCATTTACCATTTTCACATAAGTTGCTTTAGGTACGCTAATGTATTCGTATACACTACCGTTAGAGAAATTAATGATTAATCTACCGTCAACAAATTTATAATCTGTAATGGTTGAAGTAGAAATAGTTTCAGTATACTCAGGTAAATTAGCTTTAATAGTTTCTGGGTTGATACTAACAAGGAAATGGTAAGCTTCAATAATCTTCTTACTGTTTTCCTCTGCTGCTTTCAATCCAGCCTCGTCACCTTGAAACTTATCAGGATGCGCTTCTTTCATCGCGTTGCGATAAATGGTTTTTAAATCTTTCAGCTCTGCAGTTTTGTCTACATTAAGCAATTTGCGGTATTCAACTATTTTTTTCATAAATATGTAACTACTTGTCTTTTAAGATGAAATGAATAGGTCTTGATTTCAAAATCGACAATTTTTTGCAAAGGTACACTTTTTTTTATTTTTGACGTTTGTCACCTAAAAAATTAGTGTAAAAGTTTAGTTTTCTTTACTGTTGTGGTTTATGATTGGCTTTGTCAAAGTTTTTTGACTTTTTAGGATACTGTGAATGACTGATATCACTTGGGTTTTCAATTACAGATTTAATGGTAATTAATTCTCCCAATGTGTGTTTCAATGCCATTTTATAATCAAGAAGATAAATGCCGCAAAAAAAATTATTTTTATCGTCCTTCTCCATGATTCCGGTGTAAATTCCTTTTTGTAATATCTTATCGTCTTGAGATTTCGTCATGTTTTCGTTTTTAATTTTCAGGTTGCAAAGTTATGCAAATATCCTTAGCTCTGTTTTATTTTATAAGATGTGTGTACCTTTGTCCAATGAATTCTAATTTTAAACCACGTCCGGGATCATTTAAAAATACATTTTGTGTTTTTACCGAAGTCGAATTGACAGCAATTGATGATTTAAAAATTCAATATGAAAGCAAAGCAGGTAGTACCTATTTTTACACTAAAGAAGGAATGTATCGCTATTCTAATCATTGGGGGCGGCTTGCAAATAGTAAGTGGCGTTTAGAACAGATGAATCCTGAGTCAGTATCAAAAAGAAAGCTTGGTTTTGCTAAATGGGATTCCTTCTATCCGGATATTGCAACAGATAAATTATATTATTTAGAAGCTAATTTTGAAACAAAAACAGTGCAATATCAGCATATTAATAATCCTTTATATGATAAAAAAGCAGTAGTAAGGAATAGTTTTGATACAAGAAAACGTATCAAACAAGTTCGTAACTTGTTTGAGTTGGAATCTTGGTCTAAATATTTTGATGAGGAAGACATTGATCTACTTCGAAAAAAAATAATAACAAGGTTAATTGAAACAGATAAAGGGTTAGATGAAATAAAAAACGAAGTCAAGTTAGAAAACTAAACTTCGTTTTTATCTTTCCAATATACAACTACTCGTCTTTTGAAGCAATTAATAGAAGATCATTAACTGATATTGGTTTAGAAATGTAACCCAAAATGTCATTATATTTTTTCGATTTACTTTTGTCTTCTACAGCAATTGAAGAACTCACAATGTAAACCGAAAATTCTTTTTGAATTTGTGGTTTTATTGCCGTTAGTTCTTCCATAAATTCCCAACCGTCCATTACAGGCATGTTGATATCAAGTAAAATAATGTCAGGAATTGTATTTTTGTTTTCTAGAACTTGATACACAATGTTCATAGCTTCTCTGCCATTTTTAAAGGTAGTTACCTCTGAAAACATATCAGATCGCTGGACTATTTTATTGGCGATAATTTGATAAATCGGGTCGTCATCTACAATCCATATTGATTTTTTTGTGATCATTTTATATAAATTTTAAATGTTGTACCAATATTTGGTTCACTTTCTACTGTAATGTTTCCACCCATTGCATCAATTTGGTTTTTTGTTATGAATAAGCCAATTCCTCGAGCATCGGCATGTGATGTAAAAGTTTTGTACATACCAAAAATTTTATCTGCGTTTTTAACCAAATCAATCCCAATTCCGTTATCTGTAATTTGAATGACTTTCTTTTTTTGTTCTTCGTGTAGGCTAATTGTAATCGAGGGCTGACGCGAATGATCTCGGTATCGAATAGAATTAGATATTAAATTAAATAATATACTTTCTAAATATGCCGGATTGTATTTAATGAAAACGTTGTCAGGTATTTGATTTTGAAAGATAACATTTTGTGTTGAGATTTCATCGGATAATACATTAGCTGCTCTACCAACGTACTCTTTTAAATTTACAGTTTCAGATATCAGCCCGATATTATTTCGAATATTAATTACCTCATTCAAATGCAACATGGTTTCGTTTAAGGAATCGCTAGCAGATTTTAGTAATTCCATCATTTCTTGGCGCTCATTCTCCGATTCTGACGATTCTATCAATGCTATAACGGAGGCTATATTGCTAGTATGCGATCGTAAGTTATGTGAAACTATATAAGAGAAATTAAGTAATCGCTTATTTTGTTCGCTTACTATGGTGAACGAATTATTTAATTCATCTTGCGCTTGCTTTGTTTTGGTGATATCAATCATAATACCGCGCAAGCTGACAGCTTTTCCGTTTTCGTAGATAATGTTGACAATATCCCTAAGCCATACTACAGTACCATCTTTGGCTATCATGCGGTATTCAAAGTCATGATCTTCACTTTGTAAGGTTTTTGCTTGACAGTATTCTTGTACCCACTCTTTATCTTCCTGATAAATATGGTCCCTCCAAAAATAAGGCTTTGACAACCATTCCTCGGGTGTATAGCCTAATATATCCTCTACTTTTTGACTTACAAAATTAAATGTAAAAGTGCTAGCATCACATTCCCATACAATTCCGTCAATGGTATTGATTAACGATTCTACTTTTTGTTTGGTTTCGAGGATGATTTTATCAGAAATAAGCCGTTCGGTAATATCTTCACTAGAAACAATTACCCGCTCAAAACTTTTTTTGTTTCCTTTAATAACGTTCCATCTTAAATTTATATCTCTAAGATCGCCTTCTGCGTTTCTCATTTGAGTATCAATTGCAAACTGTTTTTTGCCTTGAGATATAGCGATTAAGCTTTCTATGAAATGTTGATGTGAATACGTATTTTTTAAAGCTGCTTGGTGCGAGGTTAGTTCTTCTTTGGTTTTAACTTTGTGCAATTTAATGCAGGCTTTGTTACAGTTAATAAGTTTGATCAAAGAGTAGCAGGTATTGACTACGTCTTGGTTGTTTGTAAAAAATTCAGCTAACAGTGTTTTGTTTTTTTTGTAAAGATTATTTTCTTTCAAATAGTGTTTAATAGCAGAAAAGTCCTCTTCTCGCAATGGTAAAGGAGAATCATCAAAAAGACTTTTAAAGCGAGTTTCATTTTTTTTAATTAAAAATTCAGCTTCTTTTTTTTGTGAAATATCTTCTACAATTGAAATAACCGAGTTTAATTTTTTCTCTTTTCTAAGTAAAGGTGAAACGGTCAAATGCACCCAAACAATTGTTCCACTTTTGGTAAAATATCTTTTTTCTACAGCATATTCATTTATTTGACCATTCATTAATTTCTCCAACATATGTAAATCAGATGCCAAATCTTCAGGATGCGTAATGTTTTGAAAGTTTTTCTCTTTCATTTCTTGCTGCGTATAACCTAAAATAGAGCAGAATTGGTTGTTGATTTCAATAAAATTTCCAGAATTGGCATCCACATGAGCAATACCGAGCGCTGCTTGATCAAAAATAGACTGAAATTTAATTTCAGAGTCCAATAATTTAGTTGCTTGCATAGTAACCAAAGACCGCAATTCTCTTGGTAAATTCAGTAATCTGTACAATAAAAAACTGAGCAAAGCAGCAAGTATAACCCCTACAATTCCAGGAATTAGAATTTGGGAATACAAAGAATTTTTATTTTTGGAAATTAGGTATAATTTCCAGTCCCCATCTGAGATTCTAGTTGAAATATTATAATGTTTTGAAAAATTAGCGTTTGCAATTGGCAAATAAAAAACTTCTTTTTGGAGTGTAGTGTCAAATTTTGAGAATTGAAAATAATATTTTGAATTATCAATGTTTTTAATCCCTGAAATATCTAAAAAGGTATCTAGTTTAATAACTACAGCAGAAAATCCCCAGAATTTATTTTTGTAAAAAATAGGAAAACGCCCTACAATTCCTAAACCACCTTGGCGCAATTTCAAAGGCCCTGCAAAATAAATTTTACGGTTTGCAATAGAACGTAGGGCTTCATTTTTTAAATAAGGGTCTGTTAATATATTTACATTAAGCGCTGCTTTGTTCTTCTCTAAAGGATAAAGATATTTGATTACTCCATTGGGCACCAATTGCAGAGCAAATATCGATTTGTTAGATTCCATTAATCGTCGGCTTACGTACTCGAAATCTTTGGGAATCCCTTCATCATCTATCGAAAGCGCCAATGTGAGGGTTGTTGTGGTATAATTTTTAAGAGATTGCTCAATGTTTTGATGCACAACCTGAAGGATATTGTTCATTTCTCTTTGGTCGTGCTCTTTTAATAATTGGTATTGCTGATGCACAACGTAAGCTGCCAAAACCGTCAAAAGCAAAAATGTTAGAAGGCTGGTGCTAACAGGTCTTTCTAAAAACCATGTAATGAGCTTATTGTGTTTTTTGTCAAAGTTCATGTATTTAAATATATGTTAACAAAGCCTAAGCATTCAGCAACTAAATATAAGAAAAATATCTATTATGACGTGCAAGATAGAGAATTAAATTTTCTGACGACTGTTTTGTAGGAGTAAAAAAGTAATTTTTAAATATTTTAATATTTGATTAATTTAAAATTATGTATTATTTAGGATTTTTTATTTAAATACTTCAAAATCAATTGTATTTGTAGGTAACAAAATAAATTAAGTTGAAACAATGTTAAAAAACCAATTCTGTTTGAACAATAAAGCCGAACTTTGTCACCGGAATTGAAAATAAATAAACTACAAATTGTGGGAAGAAATAACGAACGCAATATCAAAAAACACAATGATAAATTGCACAAAGCGCAGGATAAAGCAAAGCAAGCCGTAATTGCTAGAAAAGAAAAGTTGAAGCAAATTACCAAGAAATTTAATGAGGATAAAAACGGTCAAGAATAAGGTAAACAGCAAATAAAAATGGAAAATCCTAAATTTGAAGAAATAAAAAAGAGTGTACAACATATTATTGATTGTATCGCTGTAAAGAATGCACAAGAAGCCTTATTAACTTTAGCAGATGTAAGTGACGAACTGGATGAATTGCTCGATTATTCTGATGAAGACGATGATTTAATTGAAATTAGTAAATACCAAGTTTTGTTGAATCAATTGCAGCAAAAGATTGTTAGTTTGAATGATTCGAGTTCACAAATAAATTAGGACAGGAATGAAAACTGACGATTTGTGTCCTTGTTGCTCTGGTAAAACCTACTTTAATTGCTGTCAATTGGCACATTTAGACCATTCAAAAGCAAATACTGCCGAGGCCTTAATGCGTTCTCGATATTGTGCCTATGCTTTGCACAACGCCGATTATTTATTAGCAACAACGCACGAAACGCAACGAAAACTTTATTGCAAGAATGAGTTACTTGAATGGGCCACCCAAAACGAGTGGATTGAATTACAAATTATAAGCGCAGCAGCTACCGTCGTTGAGTTTAAAGCGTGGTATCGAAATGAAAAGCAAATGTTGTGCGTACATCACGAACGATCTACCTTTACACACGAAGTCGGTTTTTGGTATTATGTTGATGGAATCTTTTTATAATCTTATTCAACCTCTGTGTAGCAATAAATAAATTTGTTTAAAACAAGAAAATGCCCTAAAAAGTTAAATACTAATTGGGGCATTTTTTAATTATGTGCAAAGAAACAAAAAGCAGCACCTTGGTTTCTTACAATTCATATAGCAACAAAAGCAGCGCAACTTTTTTTGTATTGCGAAAGCACAATTTTATTATGTTTTAATACGGATTTTTAGCCGTTTTTGCATTTGCTGGTAAAGCAAAAAAACTTGGTTCTAACACTATATTTTCAATACTAGTTGCAGTTACTTCCATTGAAAATTGAGGGTTTTCAATGGTATACTTTAATGGCAATGCTTTTGATTGCGATACAAAGGCATACCAATTTCCAAATTTATGATTCACAAATTTATTAGCATCTACGCCTATTTTGGCATTGTAGTAATATTTTTGAATACCACTTTTACAAGTTAAAATGATTTCATCACAACTATAGCCTACCACAGTAGCAACCGCTTTATTAATTTCTACCTTGAGTACTTCGTCGGGGTTACTAGCGCCATCATTCCACATAAATGTTTCGGAGTTAGCCATTTTTGTATATAGTTTATTCTCGGCATTAAGGTAATTTTGAGATTGCAAAAGACTTCCATTAGAAATCGTTTTATAATCACCATTTTTTATGTAATACTCCATTGTATTACCCATCATTGCTGCAAATTGAGCATCGGTGACATTGGGTAATTTACTTTTAATATTGTTTTGATAAACAATTTTACCTTCAAAGGTTTGTGCCTGAACAACGAAACACATAAACAATAATGATGTTAAAAAGAGAATTGATTTTTTCATTTTTTAATTGATTTTGAGGAATTGATTTGTGGGTTTAAGGGTGATCATATTTTGGAAAATAACTCCAATAATTACTGTTGTCAGGAATAAAGTATTGTTTCATTTAATTTTAAAAATCAAAGATATCATTTTTTATAGTTTGTAGGTTTTTTTACTTTTTTTTATTTCCAAATAACTATAATGCACGTTCGGTAATGGATTATTTAGCATCCAAAAGTTTTTAACTAAAAATTAATAAACGTTTCTACAGCATACTTTTAAAAAGCCGTAATTTTAACAATTATGAGAAACAAGACTACTAAAGGATTTTACTTCAAGTCGTACGAGGCGCCGTATCAGTCGCCCTTCGACAGGCTCTTTGGTATATTCAAGGAGCTAATTACCCATACCTCAGGTGATTTTGATGAAGCTATTGATTGGTTGCGCGAACTTGATGTAGAGTACAAACTTACAGACGATTCGTATACGATCGATGATTTTATCGAAGACTTAAAGAAAAAAGGTTACCTACGCGAGGAAATTAAAGACGATGGAACTCCAGGCTTAGGAATTACTGCCAAAACAGAAAGAGCCATTCGCCAGCAAGCCTTAGATACTATTTTTGGAAACTTAAAACGAGCTGGAAACGGAAATCACAAAACCAAACACAGCGGTAATGGTGATGAGCACACGGGTGAGTTTCGCGAATTTCATTTTGGCGATGGACTCGAGCGTATTTCGTTAACTGAGAGTTTACGTAATGCGCAAATCAACAATGGTGTTGCCGATTTTATGCTCACCGAAAATGATTTGATTGTTGAAGACACGCAATTCAAAGCCCAAATGAGTACGGTTTTGATGATTGATATTAGCCACAGTATGATATTGTACGGCGAAGATCGCATCACTCCAGCCAAAAAAGTTGCCATGGCTTTGGCCGAATTAATCACCACGCGTTACCCAAAGGACACGCTTGATATTTTGGTATTTGGCAACGATGCTTGGACAATTGCTATTCGCGATTTACCGTACCTGAAAGTCGGACCGTATCACACCAACACCGTAGCAGGTTTGCAGTTGGCCATGGATATTTTACGTCGAAAAAGAAACACCAACAAGCAAATTTTCATGATTACTGATGGGAAGCCAAGTTGCGTGCGCGAAAAAGACGGATCGTATTATATGAACAGCAACGGTCTCGACGAATACATCGTTGACAAATGCTACAATCAGGCACAACAGGCTCGAAAATTGAACATTCCGATTACGACTTTCATGATTGCCAACGATCCTTATTTGCAAAAATTCGTCAATAAATTCACGGAGTCTAATCAAGGGAAAGCCTTTTACACCGGATTAAAAGGTTTAGGCGAAATGATTTTTGAGGATTATGAAACCAATCGTAAAAAAAGAATAAAATAGAGCAGGGCGTTACCCGCCGCGGCGGGTCGGGCTGTACGCTGTATCTTTTGTTTCGCTATCGCTGCACAAAAGGATGCCGCTACCATCCCTAACGCACTCTCGTAAATACTTAGAAAACTGATATACAAATTCAAAATAGATCTCAATGAACCACATAAAAACACTTGGCGAATTAAAACAAGCCGGATACCAAACTAAAAGTATCAAAGACGAATTGCGTAACAACCTACGCGATAAAATAAAATCAGGAAAACCAACTTTCGAAGGCGTTCACGGTTTCGAAAATACCGTAATTCCAGAATTAGAACGCGCTATTTTATCCCGCCACAACATCAATTTATTAGGCCTACGCGGTCAGGCTAAAACGAGATTGGCTCGCAAAATGATTGAATTGTTAGATGAGTACATTCCGTTTGTGGCCGGCTCTGAAATTAATGATGATCCATTAGCGCCCATTTCACGTTTTGCAAAAGACTTAATTGCCTCACAAGGCGATGCCACACCAATTGCGTGGTTGCACCGTAGCGAACGATTTTTCGAAAAATTAGCTACGCCAGATGTAACTGTTGCCGACTTAATTGGTGATGTAGATCCTATCAAAGCTGCCAATTTAAAACTTTCTTATGCTGATGACCGTGTCATTCATTTCGGAATGATACCGCGTGCTAACCGTTGTATTTTTGTCATCAATGAGTTGCCAGATTTACAGGCCCGAATTCAAGTTGCTTTGTTCAATATTCTACAAGAAGGCGATATTCAAATTCGTGGTTTTAAACTGCGTATGCCGCTCGATATGCAATTTATCTTCACGGCAAACCCTGAGGATTACACCAATCGTGGTAGTATTGTTACGCCATTAAAAGATAGAATTGGTTCTCAAATATTAACGCACTATCCTGAATCGATAAAAATTGCACGTACTATCACGGAGCAAGAAGCTAAGTTAGATGTCAATCAAAGTGATTTGGTTTACGTGCCATCTCTAGCGCGTGATTTGTTAGAGCAAATTAGTTTTGAAGCTAGAGAAAGTGAATATATCGATAACAAAAGTGGTGTAAGTGCCCGAATGAGTATTACAGCTTTCGAAAATTTACTGAGCACTGCGGAGCGTCGTGCCTTGCGAGCAGGAGACGACAAAACGACCTTGCGCTTGTCTGACTTTATGGGAATCATTCCAGCCATCACCGGAAAGGTAGAATTGGTTTACGAAGGAGAGCAAGAAGGAGCTGCAGCGGTAGCACAACATTTACTTAATGATGCGATACATACTTTTTTCCCAGCTTTTTTTCCGAAAATTGAAAAGTTAGAAAAACAAGATCAAAAAACGCCTTACACTGATGTTATTGAGTGGTTTTTTGCCGAAAGTGGTTTTGAATTACTAGATGATTGCAGCAATGCAGAATACGAAAGAATTTTGAGTAACATCGCTCCATTGGATGCTTTGATTCAAAAATACCAACCGCAGTTAGAAAAGCAAGATCAAAATTTCATGAAAGAATTTATCTTGTGGGGATTAGTCGAATATAAAAAACTGAGTAAAGACCGCTTTGCAAAAGGTTATCAGTTCAAAGATATTTACGGTAGTTTTATCAGTAAATTATAATTTCAAAAGGGTTTAGCTACGGTTAAACCCTTTTTTTTTAATCCTTATTTTAAAAATTTATCCAAAAAAAACTTGCATGTGTAGCGTTTTAAAAAATGTATTTTTACAGTTCAAAATAAAATAAGATGTTGTTTTTACTATTAAGTGTTGTTTGCAGTGTTACCGTTGGAGTTATCTTTAAAATGTCACGCCGTTATGAGGCAAATCCAATACAAATTGTAGCTTTTAATTACGCTATTGCTATACTACTTTGTTATTTCTTTTTTGAGCTCAATTTTGTAGATGAAACGGTTGTGTATCCTTGGCACCTATATATTCCTCTAGGTATTTTACTACCAACTATTTTTTTGGTTTTAGCAAAATCAATTGAACAAGTTGGCATTGTAAAAACGGATGCGGCGCAGCGCTTGTCCTTGTTTATTCCCATACTTGCGGCTTGGTTACTTTTTGGTGAGAGCTTTTCTGTTTTTAAAGTAAGTGCATTAGTTATTGCTTTTCCAGCTTTGCTTTGCATTTTAAATAAACCCACTCAAGATCATAATTCGCAATGGATGTATCCTGCAATCGTGTTATTAGGTTTTGGTGTTATTGATATTTTGTTCAAACAAGTGGCACTGCATACTACTTTGCCTTATACCACATCACTATTTGTTGTTTTCGCTATTTCACTAACAATTATGGTTGGGGTGATATTGTATCAAATAGGTATTCAAAAGCAAAAATTTGTTATCAAAAATGTTCTTTTTGGTATTGTTGTTGGACTTTTTAATTTCGGGAATATTTTGTTTTATTTGAAAGCACACCAAGAATTTGCCCAAAATCCTTCAACTGTTTTCGCAGGAATGAACATGGGAGTCATTGTGCTAGGCAGTTTAGTGGGCGTATTAGCTTTTAAAGAAAAGTTGTCTAAACTTAATTACGTAGGACTTCTTGCGGCAATTACCGCAATTGTTTTGATAGTTCTCTCGCAAAAATCATAGAATATAAAAGTAATGGTATATAGAATTTATTAATTATTCAAACCAGGCATTTTATTGCTTAGTTGAGAAAGTTCTATCACATTCTTGACTTTCAATTTGCTGAAGATCTTATTTTTGTGCGTGCTTACAGTAGTTAGATTTATGTCTAACTTGTTTGCTATTTCGATATTACCATCCCCTAAAATCAGCAATTCAGTAATTTCTTTTTCTCTTTTAGACAGTTGTTCAAAAGGATTCAAACTGATTTTATTGGTACTAATTTGGATTAAATTTTGTAAGGTACTTGGCGGTAGGTACGAACCATTTTGCAGAATTAAATCAACAGCTGTTGTAATTTGATTTTTATCACAAAGTTTATTTAAATATCCATTGGCACCAGCCATTATGTAAGGGCAAGCATGAGTTTTTTCGTCGTAGCCAGAAACCATTAGAATTTTCACCTCGGGCTGTATGCTCCTTATTTCTTGAATCATATCGGTATTTTTACCACCTGGTATATTGATATCCAATAGGATTAAATCCAAGTTACTTTGCTCTAATTTATTTAGCAATTCAAAATAAGTATCGGCAGTATCAATACTAAATTCAGGGAATCTTTCCTTTAGTATTATGGAAATCCCTGTGCTTACTACAAAATGATCATCGACGATTAAGATATTTTTTTGCATTGTATTCTATTTTAATTCTACACAAATTACTCGAGTGGTATGGTAACTGTGACTTTTGTTCCTTGCCTTAATTTGCTTTCAAAATGTATTTTTCCTTTAATTATTAGGAGCAACTCTAGTACTAAATGTAAACCAATTCCGTAGGTGCTTAGTATTAATTTTTCAAGGTCTCGGTTGTTTTGAAGCGTCATATAATAGTTTATTTGCTCTTCTTTCATCCCTATCCCTGTGTCATTTACGTAATAAACAAGATTTTGGTTTTCTATTTTAGCGCCAATAGTTATCGTTCCATTATGTGTGTTTTTGACCGCGTTATCTGTGAGGTTATGAATAATTACCGAAACGACTCGGCTGTTGATATTTGATAGCAAATCAGGGGTAACCTCTGCAATAAAGGTTGTTGAATTGTTGGCAGCAACTTCTTCAAAGAACAAAATTTTATTTTCAATAAGTTCAAGGATAGAATAGGTCTTTTTTTCTCCGTGTCGTTCTTCAATATAAATTTTAGAATAATCAACTAGATTCTTTGTAAAATCATTCAGTTGTGTTGTTGACTTGTAAATGGAGGCAATGTATTTTTTAGACAAAGGGTCTTGTTGAGGATTATCTAAAAGGTGCTTTGCAATGACTTGAATATATTTTAAAGGACTTTGTATATCGTGACTTATGGTTCCAATAATTTTTTTGTGTTGTATGATTTCTTTTGACAGGTTGTATTTGGCTTTTTTTAAATCCTTGATAGTGCTTAAAAGTTGCTTGGTTCGAGCGCTTATCTTTAATTGTGATCTTTGTATGCGTTTGGCACTAGCATAGTAGTATAGCGTGATTGTACTGATGAGAATTAAACTAAATATTATATTGAACCAGATAAGGTATTTTTTTGTGGCGCGAGTGCCAATGCCAAAACTTTGTGAAAAAGCATCTTGATTAAGTTCGATTTTAGAACTCAATACGTTAATTTTCAGAACCATCTCGGATCGATAATTTTCATTTAATTTATTTTTGTTGTTTTCCTGATGGATATTCTGACCAAGTTGAAATAGTTCTCTGTTTAGTTGATCACCAAGTTCCCAATGATAAATAGCTTTTTTAAAAAATGGTACTGATTTAAAGGTATTAAACAACCAAATCATATCGTCTAAATCTTCAACAGAATTTTTTCCTTCACTTAATGCATTTTCAATAATCTTTTTCTCGGCGCCACTTTGCATAGCAATTCGTGCTTTTTCATCTCCAAAATTTACTGCTAAACCATCTTCAAATTGTTGCCAATACAAATCTTGCTCGGTGAGCAAAAATAGGAGTAAGCTATTAACTGCCTTGTTGTGACCTTTGGAGTAAAGAGATTCACCATTTACGTAAGACCTAGTGGCTGACATGATCCTAATCGTATAGTAATTTACGAGAATTAAAATAGTACAAGCTATAACAGTTATGCTGATAACTTGTTGCAAATTTAATGCCTTCAAATTCAGTTTTGGTAATTTGTTGACCAAGTGTTATCGTTTTAAGTTTGTTATTTCTTACCAAATATAATTAAAAACTTTTTTGTTAAGTATATCTAATTGCTTAAAAAAGAGTAGTTCATGTTAACTTTGTAGGAAATAGTCAATTTTGTTATTTATATATAATGATTTTTAAGTCGATTTAATTTTAGTTGTCGATAGTTTTTTGTTTGTATTTTTTCCTATTTTTTACTAAAAAATTATCCTACTTTAGGGAAACCCAAATCATGTAATAAGCAAATTAGTGTTAGGCTGTAGGAGCAGCCGCACAACAACAAAGTTTTTTGCGATTAAATTAAAATTAGTCCTTATGAAACAGCATTACCTACTATCCAGTTTAAATTGGCTAAAGCTTGATGAAACTTTGAAAATAAACATTCTGAAGCTACTTATTCTAAGTTTATTCTTCTCCGGTGCTAACGTAGCGCACAGCCAATGTAATTCTGAAATTCCTCGTCCTTTCACTACTCTAGATTTTGATAATTTATCAGTTAGCTCTTCTACTAGCGGTCTTTGTCTTCTTGGCTGTGGAATATCAGATAGAAATAATTTAATTGACGCAGATTTAACTAATAGCGCTACTGCTAGCTTTGGAGCGCTCGGTGTGGGTACTACACATCGCTTGCGTGTTTCTGATGGAAACACAGTGTACAGTGCTGGTTCATTTGCCGGTTTTAAAATACAACCATCGGTGGGTGTTTTAAATCTTGATGTGCTCAATGGTATTAGTATCAATACCTATTTAAGCGGTACTTTAGTGCAATCTTTTTCTGGAACGTCTTTACTTGGTTTAAGTGTTTTGGGTAATCCAAGTGATTTTATAGTTGGATTCAATACCTCTTCTGCTTTTGATGCGATAGAAATTGCTATCAATTCGGGTGTTTCAGCTTTGAGCTCAACATCAATCTACCATGCGGTAATAAGAGAATATTGCGCTGGTCCAGCTTTGGTTTGTAATGTGAGTACAAAACCACAACTTCCTAACTTTCCCGTTGCAATAAATCAAGCTGCTACCGGTTTATCAGGAGTTTCTTTAGGAAGTATAGCCGATGCTGAAAACGCCATTAATTCCGATTCAAATGATTTTGCATCCATAAATTTGAATGTGGGTGTTGTGGCTGCAGGAACGTTTGCTATTAAAAATCAAGTTGATATATATCCAATAAATACTTTCGCAGGTTTTGAAATCGAAAATTCAAATTTAGCTGTAGTTGGTGCTTTGGACAATGTGGTTGTTGCAACTTATTTAAATGGTGTTTTTAGAGAACAAAGCAGCGGCAGTAATTTGATTGCAAATGCTGGTTTATTAAATGCTGGTGGTCGTATGCCAGTAGGATTTGTGGCTACTCAAACTTTTAATGAAATTCGACTCACTAATAATCAAACCTTAGCTTTAAATTTAGGCACAACTAGAGTGTATGGTTCCGTTTTACAGAATTTTTGTGCTGGCCCTAATTTAGTTTGTAATACACCAACAGCTATGACTTCTCCGCTATATCCTGTTTTTGTAAATTCAGCAAACACAGGTTTTGATGGTGTACTTTGTGTAGGTTGTAATGCAACTGATACTCAATTTTTGATAGATAGTGATCCTTCTAATTTTGCAACCATAAATAATACAGTAGGAGTTGGTGTAATAGGTAAGTTGGCGGTTAAAAATCAAATAACAGATTATTCATCAGGATCATTTGCTGGATTTACTATTGAAACGCCAGCTCTAGCAAATGTAGATGCATTAAACGGTATTACCATTAAAACCTATCTAAATGGTGTAGTGCAAGAAACTAAATCAGGTTCTGGAGCATTAGTTGCAGTAGGATCTAATTTATTGACTGGTTCTGGAAAGCAAACACTGGGTTTTGTGACAACAACAGCCTATGATGAGGTGCAAATTAATTTTGAAAATACAGTTGCGGTAAGTTTCGGAACTATTCGAGTTTATGATGCAGTAGTTCAACAGTTTTGTGCACCAACGGTTGTATGTGATGCGACTTACTTTTTATCAAATCCAGAATTTCCAGTTCAAGTTAATTCATCTCGTAGCGGAATTTCTGGTCTTGTTTGCGTGGGTTGTGATGTTGCAAATGCATCAAATGTTGTAACTGCTGATATTAATGATTTTGCAAATATTACTCTGGTTGCAGGTGTAGCAAGTACTGGTTCTATTGCTGTTCAAGATCAGTTGTTCACCTATCCTCCTGGTACCTTTGCAGGATTTGTTATTGATGATTTGGGTACTTTGGCACAGGTAGACTTGTTTCAATCGTTAACTATTAGCACTTACAACAATGGAATCTTTGTTGAATCAAAATCAGCTGCCAATTTGATTGATCTTGCCGCACTTGGAATAAATGTTTTAGGTTCTGTTCCCGGAGTTTATAACGTAGGTTTTAAAACATCACAAGAATTTGATGAGGTTAGAATCAGCGTAAATGGATTAGCATCAGTAATTAATTCTATAAATATTTACGGTGCTTTTGTAAATACATCAGAAAGTAATGATGGGCCTTCAGGAAATTTTAACTGTTTTCCCTCTTCTTTATTATTAACCAAGGATGGAACATACAATGATTTTAATGCTGATGGTATTGTTAATGTTGGAGATAGAATAGATTATGTATTTGAAATAAAAAATACTGGTACAGATACTTTAACAAATGTTACTCTTACTGATAATAATGCTGTTGTTTCTGGTTCTCCAATTGCATCAATGCCTGCCGGTGCGACCGATACAACTTCTTACTCTGCGCTATATAACATTACCCAGCAGGATATTGATGCTGGTGTTGTGTATAATTTAGCTACGGTATCAGCTCGTACTTTTTTTGGGACAATTATTACAGCAACTTCTACAGATCCAACTCTATGTTTGGTATGTCCTCCTAACCCGTCTTGTACAACTTGTACTGCTACGGCATTACCTCAAGTTAATTCTATCGCATTAGTGAAAACAGCCGTTTACAATGGCAATGCGACAGCAGCACAAGTAGGAGATACCATTACATATACCTTTACTATCACCAACACGGGCAATACCACTCTAAGCAATGCAGTTGTAAGCGATGCTAAATTAGGAATGAATAACGTAGCGGTAAGTCCAAGCACTTTAGCACCAAATGCCAGCGGTACTTTAACACAAAACTACACCATTACCCAAGCCGATATCGATGCGGGAACGGTAACGAATTCGGCAATAGGAAGCGCGACAGATCCATCAAATGCGACAGTCTCAGATACTTCGGGAACAACAACTACGAATGATACACCAACAGTAACAACTGTTCCAAAAATAGCAAGCGTAGTGTTGGTAAAAACCGCAGTGTACAATGGCAATGCGACAGCTGCTCAAGTAGGAGATACGATTACGTATACCTTCACCATCACCAACACGGGTAATACCACTTTAAGCAATGCAGTTGTAAGCGATACTAAATTAGGAATGACCAATGTAGCGGTTAGCCCAAGTACATTGGCTCCAAATGCCAGCGGTACTTTAACACAAAACTATACCATTACCCAAGCCGATATCAATGCGGGAAGTGTTACGAATTCTGCAGTAGGAAGCGCGACAGATCCATCAAATGCGACAGTTTCAGATACTTCGGGAACAACAACTACAAACGATACCGCAACGGTAACAAATCTTCCAAAAATAGCAAGCGTAGCGTTAGTAAAAACTGCTTTTTACAATGGCAATGCGACAGCTGCTCAAGTAGGGGATACTATTACGTATACCTTTACTATCACCAACACGGGTAATACCACTTTAAGCAATGCCGTTGTTACCGATACTAAATTGGGTATGACCAATGTAGCGGTAAGTCCGAGTACATTGGCTCCAAATGCAAGCGGTACTTTAACACAAAACTACACCATTACCCAAGCTGATATCAATGCGGGAAGTGTTACGAATTCTGCAATAGGAAGCGCGACAGATCCATCAAATGCGACCGTTTCGGATACTTCAGGAACAACAACTACGAACGATACAGCAACCGTAACTAATCTTCCAAAGACAGCAAGCGTAGCTTTAGTGAAAACAGCCGTTTACAATGGCAATGCGACAGCTGCACAAGTTGGAGATACCATTACGTATACCTTCACTATCACCAACACGGGCAATACCACTCTAAGCAATGCAGTTGTTACGGATGCCAAGTTAGGAATGAATAACGTAGCGGTAAGCCCAAGCACTTTAGCACCAAATGCCAGCGGTACTTTAACACAAAACTATACCATTACCCAAGCCGATATCAATGCGGGAAGTGTTACGAATTCTGCAGTAGGAAGCGCGACAGATCCATCAAATGCGACCGTTTCAGATACATCGGGAACAACAACTACGAACGAAACCCCAACGGTAACAAATCTTCCAAAAATAGCAAGCGTAGCTTTGGTTAAAACAGCCGTGTACAATGGCAATGCGACAGCTGCTCAAGTAGGAGATACCATTACGTATACCTTCACCATCACCAACACGGGTAATACCACTTTAAGCAATGCAGTTGTAAGCGATGCTAAATTAGGAATGACCAATGTTACAGTAAGCCCAAGCACTTTAGCACCAAATGCCAGCGGAACATTAACACAAAACTACACGATAACCCAAGCTGATATCAATGCGGGAAGTGTTACGAATTCGGCAATAGGAAGCGCGACAGATCCATCAAATGCAACTGTTTCGGATACATCGGGAACAACAACTACGAACGATACCCCAACGGTAACAAATCTTCCAAAAATAGCAAGCGTAGCTTTGGTTAAAACAGCCGTTTACAATGGCAATGCGACAGCTGCTCAAGTAGGAGATACCATTACGTATACCTTCACCATCACCAACACGGGTAATACCACTTTAAGCAATGCAGTTGTAAGCGATGCTAAATTAGGAATGACCAATGTAGCGGTAAGCCCGAGTACATTGGCTCCAAACGCCAGCGGAACCTTAACACAAAACTACACGATAACCCAAGCCGATATCAATGCGGGAAGTGTTACGAATTCGGCACTAGGAAGCGCGACAGATCCATCAAATGCGACCGTTTCAGATACATCGGGAACAACAACTACGAACGAAACCCCAACGGTAACAAATCTTCCAAAAATAGCAAGCGTAGCTTTGGTTAAAACAGCCGTGTACAATGGCAATGCCACTGCAGCACAAGTTGGCGATACGATTACGTATACCTTTACTATCACCAACACGGGTAATACCACTTTAAGCAATGCAGTTGTAACGGATGCTAAATTGGGAATGACTAATGTAGCGGTAAGTCCAAGTACTTTGGCTCCAAATGCAAGCGGAACATTAACACAAAACTACACGATAACCCAAGCTGATATCAATGCGGGAAGTGTTACGAATTCGGCAATAGGAAGCGCGACAGATCCATCAAATGCAACTGTTTCGGATACATCGGGAACAACAACTACGAACGATACCCCAACGGTAACAAATCTTCCAAAAATAGCAAGCGTAGCTTTGGTTAAAACAGCCGTGTACAATGGCAATGCCACTGCAGCACAAGTAGGAGATACGATTACGTATACCTTCACCATCACCAACACAGGCAATACCACTTTAACCAATGCCGTTGTTACGGATGCCAAGTTAGGAATGACCAATGTAGCAGTAAGCCCGAGTACTTTGGCTCCAAATGCTAGCGGAACATTAACACAAAACTACACGATAACCCAAGCTGATATCAATGCGGGAAGTGTTACGAATTCGGCAATAGGAAGCGCGACAGATCCATCAAATGCGACAGTTTCGGATACTTCGGGAACAACAATTGCGAACGATACAGCAACCGTAACTAATCTTCCAAAAACAGCAAGCGTAGCTTTAGTTAAAACGGCAGTGTACAATGGCAATGCGACAGCTGCTCAAGTAGGCGATACCATTACGTATACCTTCACTATCACCAACACGGGTAATACCACTTTAAGCAATGCCGTTGTTACCGATACTAAATTGGGTATGACCAATGTAGCGGTAAGTCCGAGTACATTGGCTCCAAATGCAAGCGGTACTTTAACACAAAACTACACCATTACCCAAGCCGATATCAATGCGGGAAGTGTTACGAATTCTGCAATAGGAAGCGCGACAGATCCATCAAATGCGACCGTTTCGGATACTTCAGGAACAACAACTACGAACGATACAGCAACCGTAACTAATCTTCCAAAGACAGCAAGCGTAGCTTTAGTGAAAACAGCCGTTTACAATGGCAATGCGACAGCTGCACAAGTTGGAGATACCATTACGTATACCTTCACTATCACCAACACGGGCAATACCACTCTAAGCAATGCAGTTGTTACGGATGCCAAGTTAGGAATGAATAACGTAGCGGTAAGCCCAAGCACTTTAGCACCAAATGCCAGCGGTACTTTAACACAAAACTATACCATTACCCAAGCCGATATCAATGCGGGAAGTGTTACGAATTCTGCAGTAGGAAGCGCGACAGATCCATCAAATGCGACCGTTTCAGATACATCGGGAACAACAACTACGAACGAAACCCCAACGGTAACAAATCTTCCAAAAATAGCAAGCGTAGCTTTGGTTAAAACAGCCGTGTACAATGGCAATGCCACTGCAGCACAAGTTGGCGATACGATTACGTATACCTTTACTATCACCAACACGGGTAATACCACTTTAAGCAATGCAGTTGTAACGGATGCTAAATTGGGAATGACTAATGTAGCGGTAAGTCCAAGTACTTTGGCTCCAAATGCTAGCGGAACATTAACACAAAACTACACGATAACCCAAGCTGATATCAATGCGGGAAGTGTTACGAATTCGGCAATAGGAAGCGCGACAGATCCATCAAATGCAACTGTTTCGGATACATCGGGAACAACAACTACGAACGATACCCCAACGGTAACAAATCTTCCAAAAATAGCAAGCGTAGCTTTGGTTAAAACAGCCGTGTACAATGGCAATGCCACTGCAGCACAAGTAGGAGATACCATTACGTATACCTTCACCATCACCAACACGGGTAATACCACTTTAAGCAATGCAGTTGTAAGCGATGCTAAATTAGGAATGACCAATGTAGCGGTAAGCCCGAGTACATTGGCTCCAAACGCCAGCGGAACCTTAACACAAAACTACACGATAACCCAAGCCGATATCAATGCGGGAAGTGTTACGAATTCGGCACTAGGAAGCGCGACAGATCCATCAAATGCGACCGTTTCAGATACATCGGGAACAACAACAACAAATAATACGCCTACAGTAACGACAGTTCCTTCTGCACCAAGTACATCTCGTATAGCTTTGGTGAAAACGGGGGTTTTAAATGGACAAGTGGCAGTTGGAACGACAATTACGTATACATTTGCTATTACTAATTTGGGAACAGAAACCTTAACAAATGTTATACTGACAGACAATTTAGATGGGATTAGGATGCAACAAACAAGTTTACCTTTTTTAAATGCAGGACAAACTAATAATAGTATAACAGGAATATATACTATAAATCAAGCAGATATTGATGCAGGTAAGGTTGTAAACACAGCCTTGGTAACTGCACGTAATCCACATAATGGGGTTGTTCAAGACACCTCAGGAACAGCCTTGAATAATGATACTCCAACGACAACAATTTTAAATTCTGTGTCAAGCATAAGCCTTTTAAAGGAGGGTGTTTATGAGGATTCCAACAATGACGGAATCGTAAATATTGGAGATAGAATTAATTACACATTTACTGTTCAAAATACGGGACAAACAACTTTGAGCAATGTGATGATTTCTGATCCTAATGTTACTGTTGTTGGGCCAGCAATTCCAACTTTGCCAGTAAATGCAATAAATAGTACTAATTTCTCAGCTTCATATCTCATTAACCAAAGTGACATAAGTGCGGGCGTAGTATATAATTTGGCAACAGTTTCGGCAACAAACCCGCAAGGAATGCCAGTAACAGCCACATCAACAGATCCAACGCCTTGTGCTACTTGTCCAGTTAGTCCGACTTGCTTAACGTGTACAATTACCGAGTTGCCTATTAATAATTGTGCTGTGGAAGTGTTTAATGCAGTATCGCCAAATACTGGTGACGATTTTGAGCGTATTTTATACATCAAAGGAATTGAATGCTACCCAAATAATACGGTGCAAGTATTTGATCGTTGGGGGGTGAAAGTCTTTGATATTGCAGGCTACAATAATACAAATAAGGCTTTTAGAGGAATGTCAGAGGGTAGAGTGACTGTACAACAGACCTCAGGATTACCTACAGGAACTTATTTTTATGTGATTGATTACACCAATTTTACAGGTGAAAAAATAGAAAAAACAGGCTATTTACATTTAGAAAACGATTAAAGTTTCATTGCTCTCCAATTTTTGCATTGCTTACTTTTCTAAAACTAAAACCATGAAAAAAATACATACACTTATCATGCTTGTTTTTGTTTGTAGTGCTTTATTTGCACAACAAGACTCACAATATACACACTATATGTACAATACCATTAACATCAATCCTGCCTATGCTGGTAATAGAGGTGCTCTAAGTATATTCGGGTTGCATCGCACACAATGGATGGGCCTTGAAGGAGCTCCTACAACTTATGCTGCCTCAATAAATTCGCCAATTGAAAACTCAAAATTGGGTTATGGATTATCATTGGTGAATGACAAAATTGGTGCGGGAAATCAAAGTAACATAGCTGTTGATTTGTCGTATACGATAATGATTTCAGAAGAATTTGACTTGTCTTTTGGTTTAAAAGGTTCTGTTGATTTACTAAATGTGGATTATACAAAATTGAATCGCTACAATGTTAACAATCCGATTTTTCAAAATAATATTGATAATGAGTTTTCACCAAATTTAGGTGCTGGTATATTTTTCTTTTCTGAAAAAATGTATTTAGGAGCTTCAGTGCCTAACTTTTTAGCAACCAAACATTTTGATGACAATAGCAGTGCGATTGAGATTGATCGTTTACATTATTATTTTATTGGCGGTTTTGTCTTCGATTGGAGTTCGAATGTAAAATTAAAACCAAGTGTGTTAACAAAAGTTGTTGCGGGTGCACCATTACAAGTCGACCTTTCTGCTAATGTTATGTTTTCGGAAAAATTCACCTTAGGATTAGCCTATCGCCTAGACGCAGCAGCGACAGCAATGACTGGTTTTCAAGTAAATAAAAATTGGTTTATTGGTTATAGCTATGATTTTGAAACCACCAAATTAAATAATTATAATTCAGGTTCGCATGAACTTTTTTTACGATATGAGTTGCCAAAAATCAATAGAAGAATAATAACACCAAGATTTTTTTAAGATGAAAAACTATCCTAAACAACATATACTTTTTACACTTTTTGTCTTTGGTTGTACCGTTATTAGCACTGCGCAAAGCACTGAAAAAAAAGCAGCTACAGATTATGATAATTACGCTTACGTAGATGCCAAAAAAACCTACGAACGTTTGTATGCGAAAGGATTAAAATCACCTGATTTAATTTTGAAATTAGCAAACAGTTGTTATTTTAACGCCGATTTTGAAAGCGCAGCTAAGTATTATAAAGCATTTTTTGATTTCACACCTAGTACGGCATCCGCTGAATTGTATTACCGCTATGCGCAATCCCTTAAAGCAATTACGGAGTATGCCAAGGCAGATGAAATGATGGAAAAGTTTAAAGCACAAAACAGTAGCGACAGTCGCGCTAAATTAGCAGTAAATCAAAAAGATTACTTAGCTGTTATTCGCAGTAATTCTGGGCGCTATGATATCACTAATGCAGGTATTAACAGCAAATATTCAGATTACGGGTCTGCGTTTCACCAAGATAAAGTTGTTTTTTCTACCGGAAGAGATGTTAGTTCAAAATCGGATAAAATGGATCCTTGGACAGGTGAAGGATATACCAATCTTTATGAAGCAAATAAAAATGCTGATGGGACATTGGCTTCAGCCAAAATTATGGAAGGCAATTTAAATAGTAGATACCATGAGTCTACACCTGTATTTACAAAAAATGGTAAAACAGTATATTTTACGCGGAACAATTTTGTTAACGGAAAAATAGGAAATGATAACAATGCAACTATTTTATTAAAAATTTATAAAGCCGAGCTGATTGACGGGCAGTGGAAAAATATTGCTGAGCTACCCTTCAACAGCGATCAATACAGTACAGCACATCCTGTTTTAAGCACCGATGAAAAAACACTCTATTTTGCCTCAAACATGCCTGGAACTATTGGACAATCGGATATTTTTAAAGTCGCAATAGGATTTGATGGTTCGTTCGGAACTCCGGAAAATCTTGGGAATAGAATTAATACCGAAGGCAGAGAAACCTTTCCCTTTATTTCTGCTGAAAATGAATTGTATTTCGCCTCTGATGGACATCCAGGACTTGGTGGCTTAGATGTTTTCGTTGCAAAAGGTAAAAAAGAAGGAGTTTACGATGAAGTTATAAATGTAGGAGCCCCATTAAATAGTTCTAAGGATGATTTTGGTTTCATTATTAATACAAGTAACAAACTAGGATTTGTTACATCCAATAGAGATGGCGGAGTAGGTGGTGACGATATTTATCGCATCAAAGAGATTAAACCTCTGCAGACCGCTTGCGAGCAAACTTTAGCGGGAGTAGTAACAGATAGCAATACCAAAAAAGCTATCGAGGCTGTGCAAATTGTATTGTATGATGATAATTATAAAAACCTACGCTCGATGATGACCGATGCTGATGGTAAATTTAACTTTGGCGTAGTCGACTGTTCTCAAAAATATTACTTGCAGTTATCTAAAAAAAATTACCATGTTGAGGAAATACCTGCTACAACAGGCGATCAATCAGGTGAAACATTTTTGCCTATAGTTCTTGAAGAAAGTATTCAAAGAGTGGGACTTGGTGACGATTTAGCAAAAATTTTTAAAATTAATCCTATTTATTTTGACTTCAATAAAGCAGATATCCGCATGGATGCTGAGATTGAGCTTTCTAAAATATTAGATTTTTTATTGGCTAATCCAGGAGTTAAAATCGAAATCCGATCCCATACAGACAGCAGACTTTCTGATGCCTATAATTTTAATTTATCTAAAAGACGCGCCGACTCAACTAAAAACTGGTTGATAAAATATGGTGTAGACGCTACCCGATTAAAAGCCTATGGCTATGGAGAATCGCAACTTTTAAATAAATGCGCAGATAATGTAGTTTGTACTGAAGCTGAACATCAGCAAAATAGACGTAGCGAATTTATCATTGTCGAAATTAAATAATTTTTGATTCGCATTGAAAAACCAAATTAGTAAGTAGTGTTTCAAAGCTACTTCGCTAGTTTGGTTTTTTTATGATATAATTATTTGGCATTTTTAATCGAAGATTTTGTACTATTTCAAATCTTACCCTCAAATCATAACCAAACAATGTATTAACAACAATTTCTTTTCGGTCGATTGATCATTGTCCTTTTATTCAATCGATCAAAAATGGTAAAAACACGTTCCAATTTATTCCATTCCAAAGTATAAAGCGATTGTGTTCCGCTAAATTTTCTACAAATTAGTTTTTCTTCTAACAAGTCATTCAAATGTTTGGATACAGTTGATTGCGAAAGGGGTAATTCTGCTACCAATTCTTTACAAGTACGGTCTTTATGTTTGGATAAAATTGTTATGATTTGAATACGTGCTGGGTGAGACAAACATTTTGCCATTTGTGATAATTCCAATTCTAAAGCGTGAAAAGTATTGTTGTCTTTCATATTAATCGTATTTATTAGATGAATAAAATCTAATTTTTTAAAAGTTTTATGGTTATTTTATCTATTGTTTATCAGTTAGTTGTGATTTTTAATATAAATATTAATCGTTAAAGTACGATTGAAAGATACAACTTTCTTGTTAGCAGTTACGTATATTTCATAAATATAAATTAGGCTACATGAAAAACATTTTTACTTTTTTCCTACTATGCTGTTCTTTAATGCTTTGCGCTCAAGAAACTACAGGGATTTTAAATGGAAATATTACTGATTCACAAGGAAATTTTTTACCAGCGGTGGCCGTTACGGTGCTGCAAAAAAGCACTGGAATTCAATACAATACACTCTCTCAAGGTGATGGATATTACGAGTTCAATCAGTTACCGCCAGCAGCTGATTATCAGGTTAAAATTGTACTCGATGGCTACGAAGCGTTAATTATCGAATCGGTTCAAATATTATTGGGAAAAGCCACAAAAAAAGATTTGCAGTTGATTGCAAATGCCCTACAGCTTCAGGAAGTTACAGTAGTTTCTGAATCTGGCTCTAAAAAAAACAATGAAAAACGATTAAAAATTGAGGTGATAACGAGTCTGCCTAGCGCAAACAGGAGTATTCAAGATGCTACACGATTATTACCAGAGGCTAATTTAAACTCCTTTGGAGGTGCCAATTACCGATTCAATAATTTGTCTATTGATGGTAGCGCAACAAATGATGTTCTTGGTTTTCAGGAACCGGCAAGTGGTGCTGCAGGATCAACCGCATCTGGAACTCCGGGCGGTTTAGCAGGTACACAACCAATTGGATTTGGTGCTATTAGTGCTTTGTCAGTAAAAACAGCTCCATTTGATGTAACCTTTGGTAATTTTACTGGTGCCAGTATAAACGCGGTAACAAAAAGTGGCTCTAACAATACCGAAGGTTCGGTTTATACTTTTGTAAAAAATAAAAATTTAATTGGTTCACATGCCAATGGGATTCGACAAGAAAATGCCGTTTTTACTGATTATACTTACGGTGTAAGTTTGGGCGGTAAACTAATCAAAAACAAATTGTTTTACTTCTTTAATGCCGAAGTTGGTGACCGAAATGAAACAGTGCTCAATGCGCCAGGCAGCGCCACATCAAATATTGATCCGGAGACCGTTGCTCAAATTGCTGACCGACTAAAAACAAAATACAATTACGATACCGGAACAGCACTTGATGCGCAAATTAAACGAAAAAACACCAAACTCTTTCTGCGTTTGGATTATAATATTTCAGATAATCACAAGCTCACACTTCGCAATAATTTTGTTACCGGTTTTGCAGATAATCTTGAATGGACACCCACAGTTTACAATTTTACCAATCAAGGTTACCGTCATAACTCGACCACAAATAGTATTGTAGCAGAATTAAAAAGTAAATTTTCAAATGCTTTGTCTAATAAATTGACCGTTTCATTATCTACTGTAAATGATGATAGGACCTATTCCGGTCGCGTATTTCCACATATTGAAATTATTGACAATACTGCCAATACAATTTTTGCGGGAACGTATCGCGAAGCTTCTGTTTATGGATTAACTTTAAACACGATTCAATTAACCGATAATGTAACCTATTATGTGAAAAATCATAAATTTACAGCAGGAGCATCAACAGAGATAAATGCTATTGAATATCGTTTTTTAACTGCCTTTAACGGAAGATGGCAATACAATTCTGTTGCTAATTTTTTAAATGATCAACCAAGTCGAGTTCGAGGTGTTTACAATATCGAGAACAACGATTTTGAGTTGAATAAAAGAACGCCATCTGCTGATTATTCGGTGCTTTTGTCAAGCGCTTATGTGCAAGATGAAATCAGACTTTCAAAAAAGTTTTCGATACTTGCTGGATTTAGATTGGACTGGCAAAACACACCAACACCGTTTCCGGTGTCAGATGATATCAAAAATACTCCCGAATTTGCTGGCTATCAAAACAAGATTAATAGCAGGCCGATTATTAACCCACGTTTTAATTTTAATTATACTATTGATTCGGATGGGAAGTACAATTTAAAAGGAGGAATAGGACTTTTTACTGGGCGAATGCCATTTGTTTGGTACGCCTACGAATATTATATATCGGGCACCAAGTATTATAATATTGATTACCGACCAACGGGAAGCTTGGATTTGAATGAAGATTTGAGTCAACTTGCACCTTTGCAAAGCAGAAGATTGACTGAGGTGAATTTGATAGACAACAATTTTAATTTACCAAGAGACTGGAAATCGAATATATCTCTTGATGTAGCTTTAAAAAATAATTTTGCTCTAAATTTTGAGGCTACCTACACCAAGACCTTAGATGGTTTATTGTTTCAATCCATCAACCGAAAAGAAGATCAAAAAAGTAATTTTGTAGGAGCTGATAATCGTCCGTATTACAACACATCTGCAGAAAGCATAAAGATCAATCCGAACTTTACGAATGTATTTTTGTTAACCAATACTTCGCAAGGCTACCGATACAATCTTACTTTTGGCTTGACCAAAACAGAGGAACGCTACAATGGATTTTTAGGATATACCTATGGTGTGAGTAAAGATATTTCGAGTACGAACCGCAACTCACATGCAGCTAATTTTGAATGGAATCAGGCTTTAGTAGCCAATTCGCCAGAGTTGACAGCATCTAATTTTGATTTGCGTCACAAAATTGTTTCGTATCATTTTTATGATCTTCCAATCAAATCAAGTACTTTAAAATTTGGGCTTTTGTACAACGGAAGATCTGGAAGTCCGTTTAGTTTTGTCTACGAAGGAGACGTAAACCGCGATGGATCGGCCAAAAATGATATTCTTTACATACCTAGAGACCAATCGGAAATTAGATTTCAAAACATAGTAAATAGTAGCAATCAAGTGGTAGTTTCGGCTGCTGAACAATGGTTGCAATTGGATGCGTACATTAATCAAAACGATTACTTGCGTAAAAATCGTGGTAGTTATGCCAGTCGTAATGCTGCGCGCACGCCGTGGAATCATCAGGTTGATTTGAAAGTTATTTTTGAAACAAAACTCTTTAAAAATAAACTCGAATTTGGACTTGATGTTTTTAATGTTGCGAATTTAATTTCTAAAAATTGGGGAACTCAAGTTTACGTTCCTAACATCAATAATTCGGGTTATGCCTTACTTGATTTTGTGCGTATTGAAAACCAGCAGCCCGTTTTTCAATTTAAAAACCCACAAGGTAAGCCGTGGTTGGTTGATAATTTAAATTCAAGATGGCAAGGACAACTGAGTGCGACCTATCATTTTATGTAATTTATAGCTTCAAGTGGTAATTGCCAATACGTTCTTTGAATGTGAGATCTACTTGAGCTTGATCGGCAAAAGTGTACCAATTACCAACTGTCGATTGAATTTGGTCAATAATGCTAGTTGCTTTTTTGATATTCATTGATTTAGCAACTAGTAAAAGATCTTCTCTTTGAAAATCTTTTTGTTTGCCGTTAATGCTCAAATTGTGTTGGCTCACCCATTCGCTGTCCGGACGGTACGCAAAACAAACATCGTACGCGGGAGCAAGTTCCCAACTACCGCCTTGTTGCAGTCGAAAAGCAAAATTTTTAGTATGATCGTCGCAATTTCTAGCAATTACATTAAAAACCATTCTGCGAAATAATTGCTCAGCTTGCGGATAGGGCAGACGCAACAAACGCATGGTTTGAAAAAGTTGCTCGTAGCTAAAACTGCTTATTTGATTGAAATCGTAATGCTGCATTGCGCACAAGGTCTGAATGTGATGCTTTTGTTGGCCTCCTTCACGATCAAAGCGTTTGGTCATAAAATGCGCTCGGTTATTTTCTTCAAGTAAACGTGATTCCATCATATCAATGCCACAAGCCTTAGCCATATAATAATACGCTAGTTCAATACGGCCATAGCCTGTGCTTTCGCCAAATTGTACATCGCTCACTGTGTCGAGTTTTATTAACCAATGTTCAAATCCACTTGGAGCATTGGTTTGCCCTGATTTGACTTGTCCTGTTTTTGAATTGTAGGCAATGATCGCTTTTGGGCGTGCGCCTCCTGCCGAAGTTCCTATTTTAAGAATATCGAGCATAGCTTTTTGCTCGTCTTGAGTCAAATTGGTTTCAAATTCGTCTCTACGAGAAAGCATTTTTTGAGAAATTTGAATCAAACTATCAATTTCTATATCAAAAGCTCTTTTGGTAGGTTGTAGTTGTGATGGCTCAAATTCTAAAGCGCCCATACCTCGAGTGCCTATAAAACACAAAAGCTCCACAGGATTCATACTATTTTCAGGACGACCATTTTGTGCGAGCCAACTATTGATTAATTGGTTTCCGTAATCATCGGGTAAAACGTCGGCTAGTAAACCGGGTAATCCTCTAAAAGTTTTGATTTGTTGTAATTCTGGAAACGAAAAAATACGATTGCTAGCATTGGTAATGGGCATTTTCAATGGTGCCAAATCAGTTTTAGTAGTAACAAATTTCGGATCATATTCAAAACTAGCCAATCCTGTTGTTGCATTCCATGCAATAGCTCCTACGGTGGTTCCCCAAATTTTGACAAAAGCAGTTGTTATCATTACCAAGTAGAATTTGATGAATTATCTGTATTGTTATTTCTGGCGCGTTGTCTTTTTTGTTTTTCTTGCTTGGCAAGTTGCAACGGACTTATTTGTTCTTGAATTGTAAATGAATTCAGGACGTATAATAGATCTAAAACACGAAGCACTTGCAAAAGTGTTGGTAGCGTAACTGTACCTCCTTTTTCTAATAAACTCAGTGTAGAGCGGCTGATGTTGGCAGCTTGCGCGATTTCCTCTTGCGTTTTGTTTTGAGACAAGCGATGGTGTTTTACAAATGCTCCGATCGTTTGCGCTAAAGCCAAATCACTCATTGCAATCCAATCTATGTATGGTTTATCATTCATAATATATATTTTTTGATATTAATGACTGCTTCGTCATACAAAAATACAAAAAAAAACATATTGGTGATTGCTTTATGTTTGCTTTTTAACTTGTTTTTTATTCCAATCTATAACGTTCTTATTGGGCTCACAAGTCGTGTTGCAAAGTTTACATGTATTTATCTATTTCATTGAAAAGGGAAGTGAATGAGTTTGTTTGATTTACAATCGTAATGGGGATAATTCCAAAGTAAAAATAGAGGTTTAAAAAAAGTATAAACATAAAAAAACCCCAACAAATGCTGGGGTTTTGTGACCTCGACTGGATTCAAACCAGTAACCTCTTGAGCCGTAATCAAGTGCGCTATTCAGTTGCGCCACGAGGCCATTTTGCAAAGCGACTATTTGTCTTGCTTGCGGGTGCAAATATAGGCATAAATGTGTAATTTGCAAGCGTAAAAATGTAAAAAAATAAAAAAAAATGAACTTAAAAAATTACATCCGTGATATTCAGGGTTTTCCTAAAAAAGAAATTGTGTTTAAAGATATCACTCCGCTGCTTTTAGATCCTCAGGCAACACAAAAATGCCTTGAAGAATTAGTCAACGCTGTAAAAGATTTGCAAATAACAACCGTAATTGGTGTTGAAAGTAGAGGTTTCTTTTTCGGAACGTTGCTGGCTCAACAATTAAATGTGGGTTTTGTTCCGGTTCGAAAGCCTAAAAAGTTACCTTACGAAACGATTTCGGCTACATATGCACTTGAATATGGCACCGATTCGTTAGAAATTCACATTGATGCTATTAAAAAAGGCGACCGAGTGCTTATTCATGATGATGTTTTGGCTACTGGCGGAACTGCAGCAGCCGTATGTGAATTAGTAGAGCGATTAGGCGGCATTGTGGTGCAGTGTAATTTTTTAATGGAGTTATCCTTTTTAAATGGTCGCGACAAAATTAAAAATTACGACACTTTTGCGGTGCTAACGTATTAGCGCAGCGCACGAGTAGTAACATAATAGCGGTAGGCCAATAGGGCAAGCTGCCATTTTTTGGCTTTAGAGATGTCTGTTCCTCGTTTGGTGAAACTAGGTAACACTATTTTATTGATTTGAGCTAAGACTTTATACATCTGTTATTTTTTTGAGGCAAAGGTATAAAAAAAGACAGTCTTGGATTGAGACTGTCTTAGTATATCAATTAATTATTCTTCTTTTGTTTTGCTTCAAAGGCTTCCATTGCTTTTTCGAAGTCTTTCATTTTCTTTTCGAACTCTTCCATTTCCTCGTCAAATGGTTTCATTTGTTTTTCAAATTCTTCCATTTTTTTTTCAAAAGCTTTAATTTGAGGTTCCATAGCTTCCATTTTTTTATCAAAAGCTTGCATTTTTTTATCAAAATCAGCCCATTCTTTTTCGTTTTTATAGTTACGAACTCCTGATGGTGCTTTTGGTGCAGCTGGAAAAATAGGAGCTTTTGGAGTCGTGAAGTTAAACTTCGGCGCTACCGGTGGCACTGGTGGTAGAGGGCGTTCTATTACGCTTCCATTTTCGCCGATGTAATTTTTGGTAATAATTCGGATAGAGTTTCTTTTTCCTTGTTCGTCCTTAGTAACATTTACGCTAGTGATTGTGCTAGGAAGTAAACTTTCAGCTTCTAAGGCACTCACACGTTTGTCATTTACGTACACCTCAGTATCTTCAGGGATGCCATTTTTTTCAGTTCTAATTTGCTTAATAACAGTTACGTTGTTTTCCTTTTTTACGACGGATAGATTATTTGGATCAATGCGGTCTAGACTTACTTCATTTGATGAAAATATGTTTCCGCTACCTATTGTGCTCGAGTTTTCCTTCGTGAAAATTTTAATAACAGATTTATTATTATCTTTTTCGACATTGACAGTTGCAATGTCATCAGGATTTGTGCTGTCTAATTCTTTTTTGGTTACCTTTTTTCCGTTGATAAAAATACTGGTGTTTTCGTCTGTAATTTCAGGAAGATTTTTTGAAATCAGCTCGCTTGTTTTACCTTTTTTCACAGTATCTGATACGGCAAGAGTACTAATGTTTTGATTTTTTGTGTTAGAACTTGTTGTTGTACTAATTTTTTCTTGCGCAACTACTTCAATTTGAAATAGTACAAAAAAGGCGACTAAGGCAGGAACAATAGTGGTGTATTTCCAAGAGTTCCATTTTTTTGATTGATTTTTGTTTAACATAACGATTCGTTTTTTGATTAATGATTGATAAAAAGGATTGGTAAGCGCAACACAATTTTGGTGTGTTGTAATTTTTAAAAGTGTGAATTGGTATTCTTTTTTGTTAGCTGTTTTTTGAATGGCATGATGATCAGCAATGAATTCTAAATTTTGCACCATCGCTTTTTTGTAAAGCCACACAAACGGATTAAACCAAAAAACAATACAAAAAATGCGACTCAATAATACGTCAGCCGAGTGGTATTGGGCGCTATGAACTTTTTCGTGCGCAATAATATTATTAAGTTCACTAGCACTGTACAGTGATGAATTGTACACTATTGTTTTAAAAAAGGAGAAAGGTGCTGTGTTTTCAGTTGTATTTACAAAAGCGAAACCGTTTATTGTTTCTGAAATTTGCCCTTTAAGCATTCGCTGAAGCTTGTATAGATCTAGAATAAACTTTCCTGATAAATATAACACTCCCAAACCATAGCAAACACTAGCTATAAGCCACCAATTAATTGTGGGAGTAGCTTCGGTTTTGTAGCTGCTTGTGGGAAGATTTGACCAATCAATAGGGTTTGGATTGGGGTCAACCCAAATAATCTCCGTGTAAGTTAGCAACGGAAAAACTGCCGAAATCACTAAACCTAGTAATAAAAACCATCGATTTCCAGTAAAAAATGTCTCTTTGCGCAGCAAAACGTAATACACTGCAAAAAACAATGCTAGTAAGCCGCTGGCTTTAATAAAATAGAGTTGAAGTGGTTCCATTTTTATTTTTGGTTTTAGGAAATAGTGGGTAAACGACTAGCTGTTTTGTTCTTGTTGCTCAATCATGTTTAAAATTTCACGTAATTCAGCTGCCGAAATTTTTTCTTCTTGTGCAAAATGGGAAACCATATTTTTATACGAGCTGTTAAAAAACGTATCAATTGCGGTATGCATAAAACGCTTGCGGTATTCTTCGAGGCTCACCGTTGGGAAATACTGATGCGAATTTCCGTAAGCGTTGTGCGATACATATCCTTTTTCTTCAAGATTACGAACTATGGTTGATAAGGTATTGTAATGTGGTTGGTCTTCGGTAATTTCATTCATAATGTCTTTCACGAAAGCTTTTTGTAGCTTCCAGACAATATGCATGATTTCTTCTTCTTTGTTAGTGAGTTTTTGCATGATGTTTTTATTTGATTCAAACGTACAACTATATTTCTAGTTTGCAAACTATTTTTATAGTTATTTAACTAAATTTTTAGTTTTTGGTACTTTGTCTTGTGTTTAAGTATTTATAAATGAATTAAATGCTTGTTTTTTAGTAGTGTTTTTAAATTGAAAACGTATTGATAGATATAAACGAGTTTCTGGAAACGGGCTCGCGTGAGGGATAGAAGCAAACCGCCGCAGCGGTGCGGATAGCCCGACGCCATTACAGCAAAGGGGCTACTCAAAACAATTATGAGTAGCCCCTTTGCCGTAATGGGGGCACGCCCCAATTTTTAAAATGATATTATTTTACCGTTGCTTTTTCTTGCTGAACCATTTTTTGCACCCATACGCAACCTGCAACGGCCAAGATGCCTAAGGTGCCCATAAAAAACCAATTGGCTTGATAACCATATGAGGCAATAATTTCGAGTCCCGTTTTAGAACTCGCAATGTGCGCCAAACTAAAACTCATGGTAAACAGCGCCATGTATCGGCCCTCGTGGCCTTTAGGAGCGCGACTCAAGGCAAATGAGTTGGAAAACGGAAAAATAAACATTTCGCCAAAAGTGATAAATAGAATACTTACAACCAGAATTCCGGCCCAAAAATGAATCAATAATACATAAAAACTTAGCGCCATAAGTAAGGAGCCCCACAAAATAATTTTGAGTTTGTCAATGTTTTTACGCTGACTGTAGCTCACAATTGGCATTTCGAGAAAGAAAATTAGCAAGCCGTTTAAAGACAATAACAAACCACTTTGAAACTCGGTCAGGCCAAATTTTTCATTGTGGTACAACGGTAAAGTGGTGAAAAGTTGAAAAAATAGTACTGCAGTGACAAAACACACAAATAGAAATATCCAAAAAATTTGATCTTTGAAAACCGAAGTTGGCAAATCAGTTTCGGCCTTTTCAGTTTCCAAATCGGCTGGTTTTTTGCGCTCTTTCACGAGCAACCAAAAAATCAAAATCGAGATAATACAAGAACTACCATCAACCCAAAAAAGTCCGCTGTAGCCCAAGTTCATAATGATTAATCCGCCCAGCGCTGGTCCTGCGGTAAACCCTAAATTTACGGCCAATCGTACCAAAGTGAGCGCTCTAGTGCGGTTTTCGGGCTTTGCATAGGTGGCGAGCGATACAAACATGGCGGGTCTAAACATATCCGCAACCGTCATAATGCAAAACATACTCAAACACAGTCCCCAAAACGTACGCACGTATTGCACCGCAAATAGTAGTAATCCACTGGTAAATAAGCTAAAAACCATGATTTTGTAAAAACCAATTTTATCAGATAATTTTCCGCCCAACCATGAACCTAGCATCGAACCAAAGCCAAAAGCGACCATAATCCAACCTACTTGCTCGTATGAAAATTGTAAATCCTCTTTTAAATATTTTGATAAAAACGGCAAAACCATCGTGCCGGCCCTGTTGATGAAGGTAATTAGCGTCAAAATCCAAACTTCTCTGGTAAATCCTCTAAAATTATTGATGTAACGTGTAAAAGCAGTTTGCAGCATAGCCTAGATTTGTAAGTTGCAAATTTACGATGTTTTTCAGGAGCTTTTTCCAGCTATTCGCTACAATCTTTTATTTTTTTAAAGAAAAAAATAAAAGGATTTCCGCTGCTATCTGGGCTAGGGTTTTGGTCTTCGGTAGGTATTTCTGCCAATTACTTTTCGTTGTGGTATTCTAACTTTTACACTATTTTTGCATCAAAATCAAACCATTGAAAACACTTTTCACTTTTCTGTTTTTTTGGACGTGTACTTTTGCTTTTGCTCAAAAGTCGTTTCAGGCCACTGCTGTAGCTCAGTTTCAAAAAAAAATGAATACCGAATTTGCTGATGCTGCAACGAGTCCGCTAACAACAGAGGATCGAGCCAAGTTCAAATCGCTTGATTTTTTTCCGGCCAATGCCTCCTTTTTTGTAATCGCGACTTTGGTAAAAACAGAAAATGCAGTTCCTTTTGCCATGAAAACCACCACAAGCAGACAACCTTTGTATGTTAAGTATGGCGAATTGCATTTTGAATTGGAAGGCAAAAAATTAAAGTTAAACGTGTACCGCAATTTGGAACTTGCCAAACAAGCAAAATACAAAGACTATTTGTTTTTACCTTTTTCTGATCGTACATCGGGTCATGAAACCTACATTGGCGGTCGCTACGTTGATTTAAAGATTTCAAAAGGGAAAAAAATAGCGATCGATTTTAACACCGCTTACAATCCGTATTGCGCCTACAATTCAAAATATTCTTGCCCAATAGTTCCTTTAGAAAATGATTTGGATGTTGCTATTATGGCTGGCGTAAAAAAGTTTCACGACTAATGAAGTTTTTTAATGCACATACACACCTTTGGAGCAAGCAAACGCATATTGTAGAGTTGGTCAATCAATATCCTCAGGAATTGAATGAGGCAATACCGCAGTATTCAATTGGCATTCATCCTTGGTATATTAACGAAACGCGCCTTGCTGCAGATTTTGATATCATGCAAAAAAGTATGAGCCAACCCAATTGTTGGGTAGTAGGTGAATGCGGACTTGATAAACGCATCGAAATGCCTTTACCCTTGCAACAACAAGTTTTTGAAACCCAATTGCTGCTTGCTCAGAAATACAATAAGCCAGTCATTATTCATTGCGTAGCTGCTTTTCAAGAGGTTGTTGCAATCAAAAAAAAACTACAAATTACCGTGCCTTTGATTATTCACGGTTTTTCAAAAAATAAAGTGATAGCACAGCAATTGCTTGACAATGGTTTTTACATCTCATTTGGTAAATATTTATTGCGCAACCCAGCATTGGAAGAAGTTTTTACAAGCATCCCCAACGATCGTTTTTTCTTAGAAACAGATACCGTTGAAGAGGGAATTGAGGCTGTTTACGAACTCGCTGCACGTTATAAAAACACAACAGTTGCAGCAATACAAACACAAATACAAACTAATTTTAATACCGTTTTTGGATCTAAAATATAATTTTCAATTTCAAAAACTTTTCATCTTAAAACAGAATAGAATGGCAGAATGGACAGAGAGAGCAGAACTTTTATTTAAAAAAGAAGGTCTGACTAATTTACAAAATGCAAACGTACTCGTGGTAGGATTGGGAGGCGTAGGCTCATTTGCTGCTGAATTTTTAGCTAGGGCAGGCGTGGGTAAAATGACAATTGTTGATGGTGATGTGGTAGATATTACCAATATCAATAGACAATTACCAGCTTTACATTCTACGGTGGGACAACCCAAAATTAGAGTTGTAGGAGACCGTTTGCAAGACATCAACCCAGAATTACAACTAACGCGAGTGCAAGAATTTTTGTCGCCTGAGCGCGCTTTTGAAATTGTTAGTCCTGATTTTGATTATGTTTTAGATTGCATTGACAGCGTTACTCCAAAACTAAACTTGATCATCGCGGCCAAACGCAAAAGAGTAAAAATTATTAGCAGCATGGGCGCAGGCGGAAAAATGGAAGCATCTAAAGTAAAGGTTACTGATATCACGAATACTGTGAATTGTTTCTTTGCCAAAACCATTCGCAGACGTCTTAAAGAGGCCAAAATAGACAAATTAAAAGTCGTTTTTTCTTCTGAAATTCAAGACGAATCTAGTTTAAGAATGACCGACGGCTCTAATTATAAAAAGTCGTTTTACGGAACCAACAGTTATATGCCAGGTTTGTTTGGGTTGTATGCCGCTGAAACGGTAATTCGTTATTTGATTAAAAAATAGTATTGCCTTTTTGATTTCTTTAATCATTTGTAATCAATTCACAACTCACAGTTCACAACTCACAGTTCACAATTCACAATTAACAACTCATAATTCAAAATTCACAATTTAAAATGATACAAACGGTAATTTTTGATATGGATGGCGTAATCGTAGATACAGAGCCGGTACATCGCTATGCTTATTTCAAACAATTTGAAGAGTTAAATATTGCTGTAACCGAAGAAATGTATACTTCATTTACAGGATTTTCAACCCGTAATACATTTCAAAAATTAAAAGAACTTTTTGTAATTGACCAAGAAGTCGAAGATTTGATTCAGCGCAAGCGCACCATTTTTAATGATGCTTTTGATACCAAAAGCGATTTAGAATTGTTGCCTGGAGTAGAAAAATTAATTAAAGATTTGCATGCTAATGGAATGCAATTGATTTTGGCTTCATCAGCTTCAAAAGTAACGATCGAGCGCGTTTTTAGTCGGTTTAAACTACATGATTATTTTACTCATGTGGTTAGCGGCGAGGATTTTCCGAAATCAAAACCACATCCAGCTATTTTTGAGCATGCTGCTAGTTTATCAATTACTCCAAAAGAAAGTTGTATTGTTATTGAAGATAGTACCAATGGCGTGAAAGCTGCAAAGGCGGCCGGACTGCTATGTATTGGGTACAACAGTTTGCATTCTGAGGCGCAAGATTTGGCTTTGGCCGATATCATTGTGCAAAATTTTGAAGAGTTAAGCTTTGAAACCGTTCAGCAAATAGACTCGAAATTAAGGAATATTTAACATTTCCTCGGTATTGAATTTGTAAATTTGGGCAACAAAAAAATTAAAAAACAATGAAAAAAATAATCCTTGCGCTAGCTTTAATTGTTAGCGGTTTAAGTGCTGAAGCACAATTAAAAACACCACAATCAAGTCCGAAAGCAACTTTATCACAATCAGTAGGTTTAACTGATGTTGAGATTACGTATTCTAGACCAAGTGCTAGAGGACGTGTAGTTTTTGGAAATTTAATTCCGTTCGGAAAAGTTTGGAGAACGGGAGCTAATGAAAACACAACTGTTTCTTTTGGTGACGATGTAGTTATTGATGGTCAAACTTTGAAAAAAGGGACTTACTCTTTGTTTACTGTTCCAAAAATTGAAAGCTGGGAAGTGATTTTTTACAAAACAACAGACAACTGGGGAAATCCAGTAGAGTGGAAAGAAGAAAATGTTGCTTTGAGAACTACAGTAAAACCTGAGACTTTAAACAAAAAAGTGGAGACCTTTACAATTGGTTTGAGTAATATCGACAACAATTTTGCATTTCTTGAAATGTATTGGGAAAACTCGTATGCAGCAGTAAAATTTGAAGTACCAACGCAACAAAAAGCAACGGCTAACATCAATAAAGTATTGGCTGGTCCAGCTGCAGGTGATTATTTCTCTGCTTCTCAATTTTTGTTTCAATCTAATGGCGATGCTAACAAAGCATTAGAGTATGTTAACAAAGCATTAGACATGACTAAAGAAAAACCATTTTGGTACAACAGACTAAAATCGTTAATTCAAGCAAAATTAGGTGATAAAAAAGGTGCTATTGAAACTGCAAAAGTATCATTAGCAGCAGCAGAAGTAGCCAAAAACCAAGATTACGTAAAAATGAATAAAGATAGTATTGCAGAGTGGAGTAAAAGCTAAACGAATGCAATAGGAATTTTAAAAATCCCGTCCGATTAATCGAGGCGGGATTTTTTTTGGTATTTCGTTGTTGTAAAAAAGAGACTTGATTTTATTAATTGGATTTTTGAAATCGTCAAAATTTTAAATCAATTTTACTGAATCATTGAGTTAAGACTTTAAAGTTTTTCTATTCCGTGAGTTGGATTCAAAGAGAATGAAATCGATTCATTTAAATGATAAGGTGAAGAAAATATTGGGCTTTTTTCGAGGCCGTTTCTACTTTTGTTTTTGATCTTTACTTTTCTATGGTATCTCTACTAACATTCTCCTTCAAGCTAAATAAAACGCTAATTAAAATAATTGCTATCAAATTGATACTTAGTTCGGCAACTTCACTGTCTGAATTTAATTTAAAATCTGACGATGTAATTCCAAAGTTAAAAGTCAAAATAGTGTCATTTGTTACATTTAATCCAAAGCAAAGAAATACACCAGAGTAAAATTTATAAGTAAAACCTAAAATTTGAAAGCTTAAAACTTGAATTGATTGATTCAAAATAGAATAATTCAATCCTTTTTTTATCTGATTTTTTAACAACAAATAACCACAGTACATAGAGAAAGAATACAATGCAAAAAACAATAAAAGTATTTTAGTTGTTGATTCATTTGATGAGCTAAATTTTACTATTAAAAATAATGATCCTATTAACCCAATCAAACCTCCAATTGCTTGATATAGCCCAATAATTTTAATTTTTCTGTCTATTTTTTGCATTTTAAATTTTTACAAATAGTTGATAAAAGAAATGTGGTTTATGTTTTGGAATGATTTTTTGTAAAGCTAATTTATTAAGCCTCTACCACTTTTTCGTTTCTGAAAATCGTATACTGCAACAACTGCGAAAGTACTATTGTTCCCATTGCGCCAATAAAGTTCAACCATAAATAACCCAGTTTTTCTTCGCCACTTGGGTAAATGTAAATAGCATAGTAGTAAATTACAAAAATCGCCAACTGACACACTACTGCGCTGTAAAATATTGCTTTTGATTGTACTTTTTTACTGTAAAAACCAACGAGGAAGATTCCTAGTACCGTTCCGTAAAAAATAGAACCGATGATGTTAACCAACTGAATTAAGTTCTCAAACAAAGTTCCTACGCAGGCAAATAAAATAGCAATTACACCCCATAAAAGAGTGAAGAATTTGGTTGCATACAAATAGTGTTTTTCTGATTTTTCTTCTTTAATGTTTCTCTTGTAAATATCAATTGCTGTCGTTGAGGCTAAAGCATTCAAACCTGAAGCTGTTGATGACATGGCCGCTGAGATTATAACTGCTAACAATAAGCCAATCAAACCTTTTGGTAAATAATTCAGAATAAAATGAAAAAACACATAATCCTTATCGTTGGTTTCGCTGTTGCTATCGGCTTTCGAAATAATTTCTTTGGCGCGATCGCGTAAGTCTTTTTCTTTTGAGGAGAGCGCTACTAATTCTTTTCTTAAAATCGGATTGTCATAATCTTGATTTAACTGGTCGATGTATAGCAAGTTGATTACTTTTTTATCTTCAGAAAGTTCGTTTAATTTCTTTTCAAGAGCGTTGTATTCGCCTTTGTAAGCTGATTTCTCAATCAGTGCTTTGTTGTTCGGGTTAAAGTTTAAAGGCACTGGATTGAATTGAAAAAATACAAATACCATTACACCCGTTAGTAGAATGAAAAACTGCATAGGTACTTTTAAGAGTCCGTTCATGATGAGTCCCATTTGACTTTCACGCACTGATTTTCCTGATAAGTAGCGACCAACTTGCGATTGATCGGTACCAAAATAGGCTAGGGCCAAGAAAAATCCGCCCGTAATTCCGCTCCAAAAAGTATATTTTTCCTCTGGATCGAAAGAGAAATTAACGATATTCATTTTATCATTTGCCCCAGCGATATGTAAAGCACTTGTAAAAGTCATATCATTGGGTAAGTAATACAAAATCAAGAAAAAAGTAATAAACATTCCCGACATGATCACAAACATTTGTTGTTTTTGCGTCACGTTTACCGCTTTTGTTCCTCCTGAAAAAGTATAGATAATCACCAAAACACCAATCACAATATTCATGTAGGTGAGATTCCACCCTAAAATAGCCGATAAAATAATTGCTGGTGCGTAAATCGTCAGACCTGTACCCAAACCTCTTTGAAACAAAAATAAAATAGCTGCCAGCGAACGGGTTTTTAAATCAAAACGTTTTTCTAGATATTCATAAGCCGTATATACTTTGTATTTGTGGTACAAAGGAATAAAGGTAACGCAGATGAGTACCATGGCTATTGGCAAACCAAAGTAAAATTGCACAAAGCCCATTCCGTCATGATACGCTTGTCCTGGAGTTGACAAAAAAGTGATTGCACTGGCTTGTGTTGCCATTACCGAAAGTCCCACGACATGCCAAGGAGTTTCGTTGTTTCCTAAAATAAAATCCTCGACATTTTTACTGCCTTTGGTTTTCCAAGCGCCGTAAATAACAATAAAAAGTAAGGTAACAATAAGGATAACCCAGTCAAATAATTGCATAGTTTAGGCGTATAATTTCATAATAAGACAAAAGATCAAAATGTAGAGCGCGTTGGCTAGGAGCACCCAAGTATAGTTTTTTTTCCAGGTTTTTGGTTTTTTGGTTTCCATTGTTTTGTTTTAAGGCTTTATTTTTTGCGCAGGTACTGTTGTGGTTTGTTGCATTGAGATCATATTGGCCAATAATTTATAGGCGCCTGTTACACCTTCAGGTAGTTCTCTAAAAAAGCTTAGCCCTGTGTAAATATAATGCCCTTTTCCGTAAGGTGCCACTAATAAAGCACCATTTTTAGGGGTTTCACCTTGATCATTTGATGATATGATAGGTGTGAAAGCTTTGTCAAAGGTACTAGGGTAGTACAAACCTTGTTCTTGTTTCCAGCCTTTGAAATCTGCTACTGTTATTTTATTTGGAAAATTTAAAACAGGGTGATTAGGAGCTAAGAATCGAACCTCGGCATCTTCTTCGGTTACGCGATCTCTTGATAATTTTATTGGATATGGCGCAAGTTCATCAGTTACTAAATCAGAGGAAGTATTGTATTGCACAATCATGGTTTTTCCTGACTTTACAAAATCGAAAAGTATTTCTTGTTTGTTTTTTAATGCATTTACGGTGTTGTAAGCACGTACGCCAGTAATTACAGCCTCAAACGGTTCTAAGCTTTCAGGTGTAATTGCATCAGGCTTTAAAATGGTTACATTATAGCCTAATTGTGTTAAACTATTTGGAACTTCATCTCCAGCACCCATGATGTAGGCAATTTTTTCACCAAAGGTTTTTAAATCGGTTTTGATTATTTTGGTTTGCGCTGTTTGCAGTACTTGTTGTTTCGTTATATGGTCAAAATTAATAATGATTTGCTCTTTATCAAATTGTTTGCCGTTTACGGTTGCAACGCTTTTCGCAATTCCTTCAGTAGCATTTTGTGGTGCTGTGACTTCAAAAAACACCAATTGCTCGCTGCCTTTTTTGGCAATTTCAAACGGAATAGTAGTTGGGCTAACTTTCCAGGTTTTTGGTACTTCGAGGGCTAAGGTTCCTTTTACGGCATCTTTGCCCGCTTTGATTTTTACACCAATGTACTTTGATTTGTTGTCTCTAAAAAGTACAACTTTGTCTGTGATTGAAGTGGTAACGTCCGGCACCACATCAAGATAGTTATAGATTTCTCCTTTCACATCATCATTGTATTTGTAAACGACAGTACGTTCAAAAGGAAGTGTAATTCCATTAACTTGAAGGTTAAAAATCACTTTCGATTCGCGGATAATATCAGGAATACCAATGTTTTCTTGCTTATTTACAGCATACATGCCAACGGTTCCGTTTTCATTCAACCAATAAGGAAACGTATAGTTTGTTGTTTTTGGTAATTTTAAGTCGATCGTAAAATTTTGAACAATGTTATTTTTTAACTCTTTTTCTATTGTGGTCGTGCTTTGTTCTGGTAGTGTAGTTACACTTTGCAATTGCAGTGGTGCATTACTACGGTTGATAGCCTCCATTTTTAATTTCAATACACTTCCTGGAGTTGTTTCTTGAGTAGGTGAAACAGCTTCAAGATACAAGCCTGCACAGGCCGCAATTAGCTCTTTTACTGTAGTAGCTTTCAAAGGAGCCCACTGCTTATCATTTAAAGCGCTCATCATACTGTATGCTTCGGTTAAAGCAGGAATACTTGCAGCTGGATTTTTATGATCAAAATCTTTGGCAATAGTAGTCAATAATTCACCAATTGGTTTGCCGCCTTTAACGCGATTCCAAGAGGTGTCAATTCCTTCAAAAAGTGATTTTTTATCTTGTAAAGGAGAACCGTTTATAAATTCAAGATACTCTGTTTCTTCACCACGAGCGCCTGTGCTACCAAATCCTTGTGATTGATGACGGCTGCGACTCAAAGCTGCAATTTCTTGGTTTGATTTGCCTATACCCGTGAAAAAAACACCCGTTTGTAAAGCAATTAGATTTGTTTTGTCTGCAGCATTAAATTTTTCCATCGTTCCATAAAACCACCACGATGTGTTAAAAAATTGTCGTTTGGTTTGCCAAGGTTGTACCCATTTTAATTGTTCAGGAAAACGATTTGGGTTTGCAGCCTCTTTAAAACTTTCTACGCTTAACATGGCTGATGCGGTATGATGTCCGTGAGTTGTTCCCGCCGAACGATGGTCAAATCGATTTACAATTACGTCAGGTTGAAATTTTCGGATAGCCCAAATTACATCTGCTAATACTTGTTCTTTATCCCAAATAGCAAGTGTTTCGGTAGGATTTTTAGAAAAACCAAAGTCATTAGCACGAGAAAAAAACTGTTCGCCACCATCAATTTTTCTAGCTTCAATAAGTTCTTGTGTTCTAATTACGCCTAATAATTCTCGTAGTTGCGTGCCTATTAAATTTTGTCCACCATCGCCACGGGTCAGGGATAGGTAAGCAGTTCTTGCTTTTTGATCATTAGCCAAATACGAAATTAATCGTGTGTTTTCATCATCAGGATGTGCCGCGATGTAAAGCACAGAACCTAAAAAATTTAATTTTTCAATTTGGTTATAAATTTCTACGCTATTTAATTTAGCCGGTTGCTGAGCGCGTAAAGAAGTAGTACAAAATAGAATACAAGAAAATAAAGGAACTAGTTTTTTAAACATTCTTTTAAAATTTAGTTGGCAGTAGCTTCAAATGTAGGAATTAAATATTTTTTGTAGAAATGTTTTCACTTTTCTTTAATGCTCAATTGTTTTTTTAACAAAAAAAGAGAGAAAACAGCTTTTGTTTTCTCTCTTTAATATCTTACCGGTTGAAGATTTAATCTCTATCATGACCTTTTCCGCCTTTCCCGCGATTATCATGACCTCGTCCTCGGTGATCATCTCGATCATATTTTCGTTTATCTACGTAAGTTTTCGTAACGTAAACATCACGATCATTGCGACCTCTGCTTTGCTGTGGTTTACCTTTGTATCCATGATAATATTTAACTTTATGTGTTTTGAAATTAGCATAAGGTCTTGATCCACGATAATCCGTTAGTACAACTTTATATCCTCGATACAAATCAAAGTTGCGGTATCTGTATGGTAAAGTTCTTGATCGAACCCATCTGCCATCGCCAAAATAAATAAATTGAGTGGCGCGTACATCATAATAGGCTTCAATATCTGGGATGTAGTAGTAAGAGACATCGTCATAACCAACTGGACCCCACTCAGGAGCTCTTCCTATATTTACATTTACGGATACTTGTGCTTCGATTGTGCTGCTTGCAAATAGTAGTAAGGCAGCAACTAGTAATTTATATGTTTTCATAATATGTTATTTTAAAATTAAAATTAAGTGGCAATTGCGATGTGAAATATTTCTTTTTTCAAATTTTCAACAACTATGCCAAAGTTGTTTTTATGGTTTTAAATTGTTTTTATGTCTCTGATAGTGAATGATTTATTTTTTAAATTTAATTAATTGAAAATTTTAAAAGGTAAACGAAATTAGCTAGATTTCTTCAATCAGTTTAAATCTACAAGACAAAGGTAGTCTTGCTTTCGACTTTTTTTGTTACAAAATTATTTTCCGTATTTATACAATTAACAGAAAAGTTAGTGAAATTGCTTTTTTTACAATCTATAATTAACTAATCGAGGTTTGGCTAAGTCAAAATCTTGTAATCTAAAGTCAGTAGTTTCTAATTCATTTGTTTTAAATATATCAGTACCATTGCCGGGAATAGAAGGATAATACGAAAGAGAAATTTGAAATGCACTAAAAACTAAATAGTCGTTGTTAATAATGAATCCGACACTTAACTTAGAGTAGGCTTTATTACTTAAAATACTTTTATTACTATTTCCTAAAGTCGCTAGAGAATAGTTTACATACGGGTTTAATCTAAATCCCCATAATTTCCATGGTGAATAGGCTTGTGTTTGTAGAACTACTAATGCTTTTTGAGTTCCATATTGTGCCGTGTTAAAACCACTTAATCCTTCATTTTGATTGATAGATAATTGGTCTCCAATAATAGTTGATCGATGAGCACCTATAACAATTTGCGGTTTTATGAATTGTCTGACTTTCCAAGTGCCGATACTCATTAAGTTGGTGAAATAATTGGCTTCGAAAGTAAAAGCAGATTGCTGCGTTCTCGAACCATCAAAAAAGGAGCCTAGCTCTATATTTGTACTTAAAAATCCCCATTCAAAAAAATGTCCGAAAGCTGCTCTCGCACCTGCATAAAAGTGATTTGTTTGATTTTTATTTTGGTATCCAGCGGTTAAACCATATATTTTTCCCGTTGGGACGTCTTCAATAATACCGTTTTGAAAGATGTATCGGTCTCTTACGAATCGTCTTGAGGTAATACCTAATCCAATTAATGCTAATTTTTCGTTGGCATAAAAATTATCAGGATCAAAAACAGTCGACGGACTTTCACTATATTGAATATTTAAAAAACGTCCGCTTAGAACTAATTTAGAGCTTCGATCGTCTACCGTTTGACCTTTAAAAAGTTTAAAAGCCCTACCAACCCAAAAATCTTGCGTATTAAATTTAAAATTTTGAAATTCAAAAACCGAATTAACATCTGGTAGTGTATCTTTTCTGAAGTTTTGCTCTATAAAAATACCACCTGCCCATTTGGCTACAGGCGAGTAAAATGGGCGCTCGAGTGCTACACTTTTGTTGTAGTACCCATCTAAATCTAGTCTGTATTTAACATCAGTACTAACAAAAGTATTTTTTATTGTCGGAATACGATACCCTACATCATAGGCTGTTTTACCATCTTCAAAGCGGTTGGTGATTTTATTCTGGAACTGATGTCCGGAACCTAAAAAATTTCGTTCGTTCAATTCAAAATTGATTCTCGAGCTAGATAGCGATCCTTGCGGAAGCATGCTCCAAGAATCCAGTACGCGAATGGTTACATCAACAGAATCGGGGCTAGTTGTGCTACTATAGGGTGTAATATCAACCCTATTTATGTACCGTTGCGCTCGAATTAAACGCTCAGATTCTCGTACAAGTAAGGAGTCGAAAGCCTTGTTTTTCTTAATTAATAGTAAATTTAGAATTGCTAATCGACTGGTTTTGATGTGCGCTCTGTTTCCCACTTTTTCTGCCCATCGAGTTGGTTTTTTTAGTGTGTCAGTATCTGAATATCCAAAGGGATCGAGCGTGATAATGTTTATTTTACGAATGATTTTACCTTCAAATGGGCTGTAATTTTTTTGTGTTTGAGGTATGCTTCGGCTACGAATGGTATTTCTCTTAAACACCAATTTGTGCAAGATTTTGTTAAACTTATTTTTTTTTGAAAATGAAGTTATGTTGTTAGCTATTGTTGTCGAATCCTTTTTGCCTTCTCTTTTTTGCCCAAACGAAATTGTTGTTCCAAAAAGGAACAGCACACATAACACTATTTTAAAAAACGTATTCATAACATAGTTGCGCCTACAAATAATGACTGGGTACAAAACAAATAATTTTCTTTTGTAGTACGATTTTTGAAGCGATTGCTAAGATACTATGTTTTTGGGGTATTTACATCTGTTATGGTTGTAGTTTCAGTAAATACCGGCACCGGTACATCTGTTTTAATAACATTAGTTTTTGGTTCGGCATCTTCTTCGGAGTCAAATAGCGGTAGTTTAATATTGCGCCAGGTATAGGTTTTAGGTAGATGATCGCCCATTAAGTATCCCCAAGGTTCTAATGATTCGATGCGATCAAAAATTACTTTTAGCACAGCTAATATCGGTAAAGCCAAAAACATTCCAGAAACTCCCGCAATAGCTCCTCCAATAATGATGGCTATAATTGATATGAAAGCGTTGATTTCTACTTTCGAACTTACAATCAGGGGGACTAAAATATTATTATCAATAAGTTGGACAACAATGGTAATTATAATCACTCCAATAATAACTGATAAATCTGGAGATCCAGTTAGGGATGCAACAATACTTAGAACCCCTGCAAATAAAATCCCGATGTAGGGAATTAAGTTTAAAATACCAGTTATGATTCCAAGTAAAATAGCATATTTCACCCCAATTAGCATGAAGCCAATGGTAGTCATTGTTGCCACACAAATGAGTTCGATGATTAAGCCAACGATGTAACTATTTATTGCCATTCGTATGTTGGTTAAAATATCTTTCAACTGAGCATGATTTTCTTTGCTGACTACTTTTCCTAAAAACATCAAGAAATGGGTACGATACAATAAAATTAGAAATGTATAAATTGGAATTAACGTAAGATTTAATAAAGTATCTGTGAATGACATTAGCGTTGTTCCTATTATTTCTTTTCCTTTTTCCATAGAATCTTCTGTTGCAGTATCTATATATTCTTTTTGTTCAGAAGAACTTAAATTGAAGTTGGCGCGAATATAGTCCTGAATATTTGCCAGATGAATGGTTAAGTTTTTTTCTATTTTATCAAAATCCTCAGTAAAATCGCTAATTTGAAAAGAAAGAAAAACAAACAACCCCACAAAGAATAGTACAAATAGTAGTACAGCAATCATTACAGCAAGAACGTTTGGGAATCGTAATTTTGTTTTTAAAAATTGTACTATTGGATACAGCAAAATAGCGAACAAAAACGACATTATTATAGGTACGAGAATCCCTTGACCGATATAAAACAAAAATAGCAGTGAAATTAATGCTAGTAAAATGAAAGTTAGTTTTGCGTAAAAGGGGAATTGCATCGAGTTGCTCATATTATCTCTTGTTAGAAGTACTAAAGTTATAAAACTAAATTTTTAAAGAGCAAAGATGAACCAAAAAAAAAACAACTATTTACATATTTAGAATTGAAAGTTATAGAATTTTAACATTTAAAAAGAGCTAAAATTTCAATTCAATCCCAACTAATCGATGAAATCTTGATCGTGAAATTCATTTTTAAGGATTGATATTCCTTTTTGAAGTAATAAATTGTTTGGAAAAATTATTTGCTCACCGTCAATTGTTCGCAAAAAAACATGAAAAGCGCCTATGTCTTCAATTTCTGCTTGAATAGGAAAATCTTTGTCATGAATTTTAATTACATCACCAATTTTAAACGGGAACGAAAAAAACAAAATAATGCCTGAGGTAATATTACTTAAAATAGACCATTGCGCAAACATAGCAACACCTACAACTGTCGTAAAGGAACTCAGGGCAATTATGATATCTTTTGCCTGAACTCCCCAAACGATAATTAGTGCAATTACCACCAAAATATTTAAAAATAAGTGCAAGTATTTGATAACCAAATTGGTTCGGTGTTCAATAGTTTGGTTGGATCGCGCATAACGACGCACCAATTTAGTTGTTACAATACGCAATATAATAAAAACTATTGCAGTAATGCCGCTTGCGATTATCTCTCGAGAATACTCTTGAATAATGGAAAAATTCATAATGTTTAAGGTAATTGGTTCAAATAATCAAAAACTTTATCAGTTGGCAAGCCCATTATATTAGTGTACGATCCCTCAATTTTTGCAACTCCAATAAAACCAATCCATTCTTGAATGCCGTACGAACCCGCTTTATCGTAGGGTTTATAGTTTTCTACGTAATATCGTATTGTCTCTTCGGTTAAATTATGAAAAGTGACTTTGCTATATTCATGAACAACAGTCGTTTTTTCATTGCTTTTAAAACAAACAGACGTTATTACTTCGTGGGAACTATTAGAAAGTGATTGTAATATTGCTATGGCCTCTTGTTCATTTTTTGGCTTGCCTAATGCTTGGTTTTTATGCCATACAATGGTGTCGCTTGTTATCAAAATACCATTTTCAGGTAGTTCATTTTCAAACGCATTTGCTTTTAAAACGGCCAAATAATCTGTTATTTCGTGCGCTTGTAAATGCGATGGGTAAACTTCTTCGGTATCTTTCAATCGAATTTCAAAATCCAATTCTAAGTCCTTTAAAAACTGCTGTCTGCGAGGAGAGCCAGACGCAAGAATTAATTGATATTTTTTTAATTTATCTTTAAGCATTGTATTGTAAATTTAAATTAAGGAGTGCAACTGAGATAATTCCGAAGAACAAAACCCATTTAAGCACTGAACTCAAAATATGAAAATCGGATTTATTTTTTGCAGACCACATTTTAATGGTAAAATAGAGTAGTGGACCAGTTACAAAAATTAAAAGGTAAACCACTACAAAAAGCAAATCCATCAAATACATGTTGATGTAACGCAGCAAAATCAATAGGGGAGCAAAACTAATCGCAAATACAAGCTTGCTAGTTTTTGCGACGCCTAAAACGATGGGTAAAGTCGCCATTCCTTGCTGTGAATCGCCGTCTAAATCCTCTAGATCTTTGACCATTTCACGTAAAAAATTAATGATAAAAGCAAAGATGGCATAGTCCGTTATGATGGAGAAAAAGAGACGCATTTGCTTTTGGTTATCTAAGCCGGTTGCAGGATACAAATCGAAAACACCAATTATCAATATACTAATTGCTAACAATAGTGCTACCACAATATTTCCCACAAGTACCATTTGCTTTAAGCTAGTTGCATAAAAATAAAGAGTGGCAGCAATAAAGATAAAGACAGCAGCAAAGCTTGGTTTCATAATCACATTCGAGAGATAAAAACCTAGAGCTACACCAACTGTAGTTAAGGCAATGTAGTAATTATAGGCTTTTTGTTCTGAAATAGTCACTCCAACAATTTGTTTATCAGGTTTGTTAACAGCATCAGTTTGTTGATCGTAAATGTCGTTGATGACATAGCCACCTGCGGCAATGCAAACAGTTGCGATAACCAACAAAAGGTACTGCCAATCGGCAAGTGCGAGCGGTATTGATTGCCATTTGAAAAATGCAAATCGAAATAACAATTGCATCACTGCCAGCATTATTAGATTTTGATAGCGAATCAGTCTAAGAAAATTCATAAGCTATTATTTCTTTTTCTTTTAATCGTGTTGTCCGTTAAAATGTTCCATCCATTTGCCTTGTACTCTCATTACTTGTTCAATAACATCTCGCACTGCGCCTTTACCACCATTTTTATGTGAAATATATCCTGATATTTCTTTTATTTCTGGGCTAGCATCTTGAGGGCAAGTTGCCAATCCTACTAATTTCATGACGTGATAATCAGGAATATCGTCACCCATGTACAAAACTTGCTCAGGATTGATTTTTGAAACGTCTGTGTATTTGTTAAAAGTAGCTACTTTATCTGGAATTCCTAAGTAGATATCCGTAATGCCTAAATTACGCAATCGTACACGGACTCCTTCATTGCTTCCGCCAGAAATAATACATACATTATATCCACTTTCAATAGCGGCTTTCATAGCATAACCATCTCGAATGTGCATTGTTCTTAGCATGTCACCTTCGTTGGTTACAAATACTGAGCCATCTGTAAGCACACCATCTACATCAAAAATAAAACTAGTGATGTCATTCATTATTTCTTTATAGCTTTTTGCCATTTTCTTGTATCGATTGAGTTAAAAGTTGATAAATTTCTTTTTGATATTCCTCTTTTAAAAAATTGAGGTGTGTTGTGATAGTATTTTGATCGTTGCGTTTTGCTGGTCCTGTTTGCGCATCGATGGGCGAGAGTGTTTGTATTTTTGCTGCTGTTTCTTGAATTAAAGGTTCAAGTATGTCAAATGGAACTTGATTTTCTTGGCAAATTGTTGCTGCAATGGAATATAAATGATTAGTAAAATTATTAGCAAAAACCGCAGCTACATGCAATGCTTGGCGCTGCTCGGTATTAATTGCAATCACTTTATCTGAAATTGCTTTTCCCACTTTTTGAAGAACATGAAAATCAGTTGCATTTTCACTTTCGATACAAATAGGTATCGGTCTAAAATTAATTTCTTTGTTTTTAGTAAATGTTTGCAGCGGATAAAAAACGCCCTTGCGATTGTTGTCGTTTAAAATTTGAAGTGCTGCCGCTCCTGATGTATGAGCTACCAATCTATTTTTGAAAGGTATTTGTGAGGATACTTCGGCTATTGCATCATCAGATACAGAAATAATGTACAAATCGGCTTCGATCAACTCTTCAAAAGAGGTTGTAATACGATCCCAAGAAACTAAAGAGGCAATCGTTGCAGAATTTCGGGCGTAAACTTGCACCAATTCTACATCACTACCATGTGAATTTTCATATTCAAACGCGGCAATTAAATGTTGCGCAACGTTTCCAGAGCCTATTATTACTACTTTGATCATCATGCAAAAATAGAAAAAAAATACCGCAAATTTTAGCAAAGGATAATCGCTTTTGGTACTGTTTTGTAATGCTTTCAGTTTCAAAAAAATTAGCCTGTAACGGTGTTCTTAATTTTGATTTAATTAACAAATGTGCGATTCGCGAAGTCAACATTTTTAAGTACTTTTGTGGCACTTTTACAAAACATAACCCCATAAAAATGGAGAAAAAAATAGTTTCTTTTTTGTTTTCAACTCGCTTAATGGCCTTTTTGTTTGTTGCTTATGCTGCAGCTATGGCTACTGGAACTTTTATTGAAAGCAAATACAACACAGATACCGCAAAAATTTTAATTTACAATTCATGGTGGTTCGAAGCCATTCACGTTTTTTTTGTGATTAATTTCATTGGTAACATCAAGCGTTACCAACTTTTAAAGAAAGAAAAATGGGCTACATTGTTGCTGCATTTATCTTTCATATTCATCATTTTGGGAGCTTTTGTAACCAGATACATTAGCTATGAGGGTGTAATGCCTATACGCGAAGGTGCAACTGAGAACCAAGTTTTTTCAGAGAAAACATTTTTGACTGTTTTTGTAGATGGCGAATATCAAGGTCAAATGCGACGCAGAGTTTTTGAGGAAAAGGTTTTGTTTTCACCTGTTACCTCAAATGATTTTACGATGTCAGGTAAATTTGCCGATACACCATTTGAGGTGGAGTATGAAAATTTTGTCATGGGTGCAACAGAGTATGTAAAACCAGATCCAAAAGGGATTACTTACCTAAAAATTGTAGAAGCAGGCGATGGTGGACGACACGAGCATTTTTTAAAAGAAGGCGAAGTTCAAAACATTCACAACGTTTTGTTCTCTTTGAATAAATATACTGATGGCGCCATTAACATTACAACAACTGGAAAAGAATACACTATTCAAACTCCTTTTGAAGGTAATTTTATGAGAATGGCCGACAAGTTACAAGGTAAAGTAACCAAAGATAATGTTCAGCCATTGATGATGCGTTCGTTGTATAGCGTTGGTGAAATGCGATTTGTATTTCCAGATCCGGCTGTAAAAGGAATCATCGATTATAAGTCGAATAACGATTTTAAAGCAAAAACTCATGAAGATGCCCTCACTGTAAAATTAATTGCTGAAGGTCAGGAAAAAATGGTAACGCTATTGGGCTCAAAAGGTAAAGTTGGGGAACCAAAGACTGTTAAAATTGGTAAAATCGATTATACTTTCTTTTTTGGAAGTAAGGCGTATGAGTTACCTTTCAAAATTAAACTAAACGATTTTATAGCTCAAAAATATCCGGGTACTGAAAAAAGTTACTCTTCATTTGAAAGTAAAGTAACCGTGCAAGATAAAGAAATTTTTGATGCACGCATTTATATGAATAATGTACTAGACCATGATGGTTATCGTTTCTTTCAATCTGGTTTTGATCCAGATGAAAAAGGTACTATTCTCTCTGTAAACCATGATTTCTGGGGTACGGGACTTACTTACATTGGATATTTTATTCTTTATTTTGCTATGATGGCCATCTTATTTACAAAGCACTCTCGTTTTGCTGACTTAAAGCGAAAACTAGAAGTTGTTAAAACCAAAAAGGCTAAGTTTTTACCTGTTGTATTGCTACTGTTTAGTTTGGGTTCATTCGCGCAACCACAAGAACACAATCATGAGGAGCATGAAGGTCATGTTCATGAAGAGACTGCAACTGCTCCGGCTCCAACAAAACATGCAAGCCATTCACAAAAAAAACTAAGCCAATCTGAACTTTTAGCTTTTATTACTAAAAACAAAGTTTCAGAGGATCATGCGGCGAAGTTTGCCCGTTTGGTTATTCAAGATGCTGGAGGAAGAATGAAACCGATTAATACTTTTTCTTCAGAATTGTTGCGAAAGGTAAGTCAGAGTAATTCATTCAATGATATGAATTCGGACCAAGTTTTTCTATCCATGACGCAATATGCAAACTATTGGATTGATATTCCAATTATACATTTACGAAGAGGGAATGACAGTATCAGAAAAATTATCGGCGTTGATAAAGAAGCCAAAGTAGCACCTTTTGTTTCATTTTTTGACGAAAAAGGAAATTATAAGCTAGCCAAATATCTTGAAAGTTCATTCAATGCGGCCAACCCAAATCAATTTGAAAAGGATTTCATTGAAACAGACAAAAGAGTTAACTTGATGGAATCTGCTTTGAGCGGTAGAATTTTGAAAATTTTCCCTATTCCTAACGATGCGAATAATAAGTGGGTTTCATTTTTAGAATTGAATGAAGCAGGATTAAAAGGAATGGAGGCAACTTATACCAAAAGCGTACTTCCTTTGTATTTTGGAGCACTAGCTAATGCCGCCACAACTGGCGATTTTAAAACATCAGATGAATTGGTAGAAAGTATTACTGGTTTTCAAAAACGTTTTGGTAGTAAAGTAAGGCCAAGTGAAGATAGGATATCTTCTGAAATACTCTATAACAGGTTTGACGTATTTAATAAGTTGCAAACTTGGTATATGCTGGGCTCTATTTTAATGTTGTTATTTACAATTTTACAAATTTTTAAAGAGCGCAAATGGTTGCATTATGCAGTTAATGGTATGCACATTATCATTGGACTTCTTTTTGCACTGCACACTGTTGGGTTAATTGCACGTTGGTACATATCTGGTCATGCTCCGTGGAGTAATGCTTACGAATCAATTATTTATATTGCGTGGGCGACTATGTTTTTCGGATTGGCTTTTGATCGCAAATCAAAACTTACCGTAGCCTCATCAGCTTTTGTAACCGCTATGATTTTATTTGCTGGAAACTTAAACTGGATTGACCCTGAAATTGCCAACTTGCAACCGGTTTTAAATTCGTATTGGTTGATGATACACGTTGCTGTAATCGTTGGTAGTTACGGTCCGTTGGCTCTAGGAATGATTTTAGGAGGTGTTGCTTTGTTGTTAATGTTGTTTACCAATGAAAATAATAAAGTAAAAATGGATTTGAATATTCAAGAGATTACTTATATCAATGAAATGGCATTGACTATTGGTTTAATCATGCTTACTATTGGTAACTTTTTAGGAGGTCAGTGGGCTAATGAAAGTTGGGGACGCTACTGGGGTTGGGACCCAAAAGAGACGTGGGCTTTAATTACTATTATGGTTTATGCATTTGTAATTCACGCGCGTTTTGTTCCATCATTGCGAGGTAAATGGATTTTTAATCTAATGAGTATGTTCGCATTTTTATCCACTTTGTTTACCTATTATGGTGTTAATTTTCACTTAGTAGGATTACATTCGTATGCAAGTGGAGAAGCTCACTCCCTAAATTGGATTTATTACACTTTGGGTGGGATAGCTTTATTTGGTGCAGTTTCATATCCTAAGTATAGAAAATATTATAAGAAGTAAAGTATAACATATTTTCATAAATGAGGCCCGACTATTTTAGTTGGGCTTTTTTTATTGCTCCTTTAATCACAGAAAGTTAAAAGTTGATTGTAATATTTGCAATGTGTTTTAAGTAAAACAAGAATTAAAGTTTCTCGCAATTATCGATACCAAAATATTTAATTACTGTGCTAATTTGATTTACAAAAAAAGGGATCAACAACAGTTGAGCCCTTTTCTATTTTAAAAACTAGTTTGGTTTTATACTTTACCCAAAGTATATAATTGTTCCATTGTAGGAGTTAAACTTCCACCGGCTGGTTCTAATGTAATTCCGAATCCTTCGGCACCGCTTGCACTGCTTACTGCAAATAATTTTTGATCGTTTTTATCAAAGTTATCTAGTAAACCTATACTTGTAGGAGTAAGCGGATTTAATTTTAGTGCCCAAACTTGGTAAACCATTCCTTTTGGTGGTTCAGGTAAATTAGCAGCATCAATATAAACCACTTCAGTTTCTTGATTCCAATATACCTTTGCTGATGATTGAGGGCTCACTGCCTGTCCACCTAAACTCACCACTGTGTTTTTGATATCACGAACTACTGCTAAGCTTGACTCAACCGCTGTCTTTTTGATTTTTAAGGTGTTGAATTCTTTTTCAATTTTTGCCTTATCGTCTTGAGCAGCAGCTACAATTGAAGAAGTTTGATTTAATTCATTATATTGATATGCTACACCCACCAACAAAGCTACAGATGCGGCCCATCCTAAATATTGGAATCTATTCTTTTTAGTTTCCAATTGAATTACAGGAGCGTATTTAAGCTCTAATTTTTCTTTAATTTTTTCATAGTTGGCCACCGAATGAAAAGGTGAAAAACTAGATGATAGTGCTACTATAGCTTTTTCTATCGAAATGATTTCTGAATTAATTTCGGGATTGTTTTTTGCCTTTGCGGCAACTTCTTCACTTTCTGTTTCCGTTAATAAACCATAAACATAAAGTTCCAGAATTCCTGAGTCAATATATTCTTTTGTTTCCATTATACTTTCAAATAATTTCTGAGATCGTTAATACAATTTCTGTTTTGTGTTTTTACTGTTCCTAAAGGTATAGCCAACTCGTCACTAGCCTCTTGTTGGGTGTAACCTTTAAAAAACAATAAGTCAATTATTTGAATACATTTTGGTTTGAGTCTTTTTACAAATTCATTTAATCCAATTGTATCCACTTTGTCCGACAGTATCGTGCTGTCTTCAAAGTGATTTACGAAATTATCTGTAGAAAGGTTTTTTTGACTGTTATTAAAATTTTTGGAGCGTAATTTATCTATTGAGGTATTTCTAGCAATATTAAGGATCCAGGTATAAAATCGTCCTTTACTTTCGTTATACGAATCAATGTTTTTCCAAATTTTCACAAAGACCTCTTGCAACACATCTTCGGCCTCTTCCCTGTTTTTTACTAAAACATTGATAACCGAGAACAGACTTTTTGAATACATGTCATAAAGATGCGTGAAGGCCCTCTCGTCTTTTTTGTATATCAGTACTAATAATTCTTCTTGACTCATAGTTTATATTGTTTATCTCTTACAAATTTATGCAATCTAACTGTAAATTCAGTATGATTTACAGTTAGTTGCTTTAATTAGTCAAAAAAATTAACATTTATTTGATGGAAACTCGGGCAAATAGTTACTTTTTAGTACTTTAAGTGTGAAAAAGATTAACTTTTTGTAAAACCAAAAGTAGAGCACTTTCGTAAATAACAAAAAGGAAGTGATGACCAATACCAAATAGAATCTATTTTAAATTATGTTGATTTATACCCTCTTCCTTTGTCGCTTTTAGAAATTTTAAGAACTAAATTTTTTTAAAGCAATAAGTTAAAATTGAAGTATTTAGTAAAACCATTAATTCATATCAATGAAAACACAATTTGCAACAGAATCGAGGCTTCAAAACGAGCCAGAAAGTGTTGAGGAAATACATTTTATTCCAGGAACGCCTTTCTTTGTGAAAGGGAAAATCACCTAAGCGTTCTAAATACCACGAGAAGTTTTTGTTGTTTATTTGTTTGGAAGCCTGACAGTTCATAGGGTCGGGCTTCCTTTTTTTATTTAACCACTGTTTAACAAAAAATTAATTTGTTAAAACAAAAAAAGAAGTACTTTTAACAAAAATTATAATTATGAAAAACTTAGTTTATATAGCAACTTTTGCTTTAGTATTATTCAGTTGTCAAAACCAAGCACAACCTAAAAAATCAGATAAAATTATGAGTACAGCAGTTACAGCTAAAGAAAACATTTATCAGTTTAAAGTAGAAGATTTATCAGGTAAAACTTTTGATTTTAGCACGCTAAAAGGGAAAAAAGTAATCATAGTTAATACAGCATCTAAGTGTGGATTAACTCCACAGTACAAAGATTTAGAGGCGGTTTACAAAGAATACAAAGATAAAGGCTTAGTAATTGTTGGTTTTCCTGCAAATAATTTTGCATCGCAAGAGCCTGGAACAAACGAGGAAATTGCCACATTTTGTCAAATGAATTACGGTGTTACTTTTCCTATGATGGATAAAGTTTCTGTAAAAGGCGATGATATGGCTGCTATTTATCAGTTTTTAACTCAAAAATCTAAAAATGGTTTACAAGATTCAACTGTAGAATGGAATTTTCAAAAATACTTAATCAATGAAAACGGAGAACTTGAAAAAGTTATTTCTCCAAGGGTTTTGGTTACCGATCCAGAAGTAATGAATTGGATCAAAGCATAAGTAACCAGTTGATTTTAGAAAGTAAAATATTTTAGAAGAGATTTTCAGTCAAATGAAGATCTCTTTTTTTTTGTGGTATATGTAAGTGTTGAATTTTTTTTAAACTTTTAACAATCAAGACATTAAGTTACATGTAGAATCAGTGCTTAATTTTTCTTGCTTTCTTAATGGTTTATATTTTCCTCTAGATTTTTTCGTTTTTGAAAATTTCAGCCACTGCCGCTTCGTAGTTCCGAATACTTTGCGCTTTTTTAATCTTTTTTAAAACTTTGTGCGGATTTGAAAAAGTAGTACTAAAATACTCCCACAAATGATACATTTTCAATAATATATGCGTACTTCCTGATAATGACTCGCTGTAAATAGCGTAAAGTGTATCATGAAAAGCGCTAAATAATTCTATTTTATTGGCTGGATATTCGGTAGTGTCATTCTTTATCATAATTGGTAAAAAAGGATCGGCAATCAAACCACGGCCAATCATCCAATGTGATATAGATGGGAAACGCTCTTGCATTTCTCTAAAACCTTCAACCGAAGTAATATCTCCATTATAATACAAAGTATGTTTGGCTTGATCAATACATTTTTGAAAACCATCAAGATCTACACCGCCTTTGTACAGTTGTTTTCCTAAGCGAGCGTGGATAGCAATATTTTTAAGCGGATATTGGTCCAGAATAGGAAGCACATCTAAAATTTCTTGTGGAGACTCATATCCCAATCGCATTTTCATCGATACCAAAATATCCGTTTCGTTATGGGCACGTTCTAATATATGATTGATTTTTTCTGTATTGCTGATTAGTCCTGAACCCATTCCTGACTTTGTAACCATCGGATACGGGCAACCTAAATTCCAATTGAGTTCTTTGTAACCTAATTCCAAAACGTATTTTGCAACAAACAAAAATTCTTCGGCATCGTTGGTAATTACTTGTGGAATAACCTCCAAATCTAAATTATTGTCCAATTGTAAGTCACGCTGATACGATGGTTTGATGACTAATTTACCATTAAGTCTGATGTAGGGCGAATAAAAAGTGTCAATACCACCAAATAATTTATTTTGGGCATTGCGAAAACGAAAATCGGTAAATCCTTGTAAAGGTGATGAAAGAAGGGTAAAGCTCATATTGTTATAAAAAACACAAAGGTATCTTTTATAACGCAAGTACCCTAATTATAGCTGCATTACTCTAAGATCAACTGCATAAAAACCGAGTGCAACCAACGATCAAATTTAAAACCAGATTCTTTAATTACGCCAATCGTTTTAAAACCAAATTTTTCGTGAAAGGTAACGCTGCTCTCGTTTTCGGCATCAATTACGGCAATCATAGTATGAAGTTCTTGTTGTTTTGCTAACGAAATGAGTTCTTGCAACAGTAGTTTACCAATACCTTTTCCATGAAAATTTTCATTAACATAAACCGAATGCTCTACTGTAAATTTATACGCTTCGCGGAAACGAAATTCGCTATACATTCCAAAACCAACTACTTGATTTTCAATTGTGGCTACAATTACAGGGAAATTTTTAGCCAGTTTATCTTCTATGATATTTTTTTGTTGCTCTAATGTTCTTACGTTGTAATCGTAAAGTGCTGTAGAGTGCAAAATATTGTGATTGATAATATCGAGAATGGCTTGAGTATCTTCGGGTTGATAAGGGCGAATGCTTACAGACATGGCTATTTGATTTGGTTCAAAATTAACAAAAAAGCGCTAAAAGAAAAGGAAAAAGCCTGCCAAGTTTGTAACTTTGTAACTCAGAAAAATTACACGATGATATACCCCAAAATACCTTTAGCTCAAAGCATAATTGAGTTGTGTTTGGCCAAAGGAATTACCACCATAATAATTTCGCCAGGATCACGGAATGCGCCATTAACCATTGGTTTTGCGAGCAATCCTGCATTTACTTGCTACAGTATTGCCGATGAGCGTTCGGCAGCGTTTTTTGGATTAGGAATTGCGCAGCAAACCAAGCAGGCAGTAGCTTTGGTATGTACTTCTGGATCAGCTTTGCTAAATTATTATCCCGCTTTTGCGGAAGCATTTTACAGTCAAATTCCGTTAATTGTAATTTCTGCTGATCGTCCGCAAAGTAAAATTGATATTGGCGATGGGCAAACGATTAGGCAAGAAAACGTTTTTGCTAATCATTCCTTGTACAATGCCAATTTACAAGAAGAGGCTTCGAACGAGAACGATATCAAAATTAATGAAGCTATAAATACGGCTTTGACTCAAAAAGGGCCTGTTCATATCAACGCACCTTTCGAAGAGCCTTTGTATGAAACAATCACAGAATTGTCGGTTAATGTGAATGTAATTCCTTCAGCAATTGAAAATTCAGTTTTAGCAATTGATGAAGTACAAAAAGCTGCTCAAAGTTGGAATAAGGCATCAAAAAAAATTATTTTAGTAGGTGTCAATGAACCAAATGCGGTTAACGATGCTATAATTGAAGCTTTAGCTCAAGATGAATCGGTTGTGGTGCTCACCGAAACTACTTCTAATTTGCATCATGCTACCTTTATCAGTAACATTGACACGATAATTACACCTTTTAAAGAGACTGAATTTGAACAACTGCGACCAGAAATACTAATTACTTTTGGAGGAATGGTAGTGTCAAAACGCATTAAAGCTTTTTTACGAAAGTACAAACCGAAGGAACATTGGCACATCGATCCGTTACGTGCTTATGATACTTTTGGGGCGTTGACAAAACGTTTTACAGTTACTCCTAATACATTCTTTCAGGCATTATTTCCGCTTTCGCAAAAGGGAAGCAGTACTTACTTCCAGGAATGGGAGCAGATTAAAAGTCTTAGAAAATTAAAAGCCGACTTGTATTTGTCGAAAATTCCTTTTTCAGATTTTAAAGTATTTGAAAAAGTAATTCCAGCACTACCGCAGCACTCGCAATTGCAAATAAGTAACAGTTCAGCTATTCGGTACGCCCAATTAATTGAAATTGATCCTAGCATCGAAGTATATTGCAATCGCGGAACGAGTGGAATTGATGGCAGTACGTCTACCGCAATTGGTGCGGCTGTTGCCAATAAAAAACAAACCGTGTTTATTACAGGTGATATCGGATTTTTGTACGATACCAATGCACTTTGGAATCACTACATTCCTAAAAATTTTAAAATTATTTTGATTAATAACGGCGGTGGCGGTATTTTCAGGATTTTGCCAGGTCATGCTGAAACTCCTGTGTTTAATACTTATTTCGAAACTTCACATTGCTTAACAGCTGAGCATTTAGCAAAGATGTATGGTTTTAAATATACCATTGCTAGTGACGAAAGAAGTTTACAAACCGCGGTAACCAAATTATTTGCTCAAAATGAACAAGCTTGTATTCTTGAGGTTTTCACACCTACATTGATAAACGACCAGATATTATTGAATTTTTTTAAAGAGTTAAATTAAATTTAATCTCAGTTTTCTTGATTCAGAAGATTTTATGTTTAAATTTGGTTGTGTTACGAAACTAATAAACAACCATTAAACCAATTATTTATGAGTGCAAGAGAAGAATTAATTACCAAGTATGCTGCTGATTTAAAAGAAAAATGCGGTGTAGAACCTAATATGGATTTGCTAACCAAAGTTACTATTGGTTGCGGACCATCAATTTATAATGCAGATGCTGCTACGGTTGCAGGAAGTCAACAAGCGGAATTGGATACAGTAAAAAATAACTTTTTGATCAAAAAATTAGGTCTTACTGACGGTCCTGAGCTTGATGCTGCTATTGATGCGGTGATGGAGCAGTACGGACGTTCAAACAGAAATAAGTTTAGAGCAGTGATTTACTATTTGTTGACAGTACATTTCAAAAAAGAAATCGTTTACAATTAATAAACTTTGTTTTACTGCATAAAAAAAGCGTTCGAGTCATCGAACGCTTTTTTGTTTTAAGTAGTACCATTTATCGAATTGGTAGCGGGAATACAGGCAAACTCGAGTGACCTAATTCGTCAACTGCTTGAACAGCAAAAAAGAAATTATCTTTTGAATAAGGTATTTCAGCTTTAGTTCCTTTTACAAAAATGGTTTTTTCCCAATGTTGCGATGACGTTTCACGAACTAAAATATTATAACCATAAACTGGTTTTCCTGCTGGTGCAGTCCATACCAAAGTTGAGAAATTAGTTAAATCTTTCACTTCAATTCCAACGTTAGTCGGAGCTTTTGGTGACCAAGCTAAGTTGCTGTAGGAAGCTAAGTTAGATAAGGTTACTTTTTTCATATATTCAAAGTCCATAAACTCTACTAAGTCGCCATATTGAATGTTATTTTCCTTACGAACATCTTGGTGTTGGTGGTCGTAGTTTTCGTTCATTTCACAAAAACGAACAGCTGTAAAACCATTTTGACTAAAAGGAGTGTGGTCTCCACCGCGCAAGAAACGATCGTTGCGGTACACCAAAGCAATATCCAATTGATCTACATATTGATTGGTTACCGTTTTAATGTAACGTGCCAATTGTCTTGACGGGCTATCGTTATCGCGGTTGATAGACTTTCTAACTTTTGCTTCAGCCTCGGTTTCTAAAAACGGAATTGCCTCACTGAATACGCGTACTTTTGTATTGTCACGCAACATTGTTCCGCTTGAAAGGCTATTTCCAATCATGTCGTTGTTGAACATGGCAATTAAGTTCCACTTTTCGTTTTTGGCTTTATCAGCCAAATGTTTGGCGCCGTACAAACCTTGTTCTTCGCCAACAACTGCAACAAAAATCAAGGTAAATGGGAATTCTCTTTGGCTCATGATGCGCGCCAATTCCATCATACAAGCAACTCCTGAGGCATCATCATTGGCGCCGGGAGCATCACTTTTAGCATCCATCACGTCAGACGCTCTGGAGTCTAAATGGCCGCTTATAACCATCACACGATCGTCTGTAGGGTCAGTACCTTTTAATGTAGCCATTACGTTGCCCAACTGGCTGTCGGTAGCAATGCGGCGTCCATCAGCTTTTACAGTAAAATAGTCGATTACAGATGTCAATCTGCCGCCTGAAGCTAAAGCATATTTATCAAATTCAGATTTTACCCAGCGTTGTGCTGCGCCAATACCGCGCGTATTACTTTTGGTATCGCTTAAAGTATGGCGTGTACCAAACGAAACGAGTTTGCGTACGGTAGCTTCCATGTTTTCCGATTTCACTTCGGATAGCATTTTTTTAATTTCGGGATCGTCTACGGTTGATTGTGCCACGCTCGAAAGTGAGAAACAAACCAACAGTACAAATGTAATAATGGAGTTAGATTTCATTAAGTAGTTTTTATTAGTTTCTCCAAAGTTAAGAAAAAAGAAAATGAATGCTGCTTGCGCGTTTAATTTTAGGATTTGTTTGAAGCTGAAGTTAGAAAGTTTAAGAGGTTATTTCGATTGGAATTTGAATTGAATATTGAGAATTTTAGACCTAACAGGTTTTTAAAACCTGTTAGGTCTCAGCCAAATGAATCTTATGACAGTTACTCTAGAGAATGTTTTCTGAAAACATAAATTGCAAATCTAGCCGCGATGGAAGCGAGTATCCCACGCTTTTTTGCGTGGATACTGCGTACAGCGGGACTACACGCGAGCAGTAAGACAGTTGTGTGCTCCCAAAAAGAAAAAAATAGAAAAATTTTGAATTTATTTTTTGTGGACCGTTTCTGAATATCCTATTTTCAAACTTCGTACCTTTGCGCTTTAGAAATTGAACTACAATGATTGAAATAGGAAAATACAATACACTTACAATATTACGTGATACCCAAGTGGGTTTGTTTTTGGGAAATCCGGAGCTGGATCCAGAAGGAATTCACGATGTGTTACTCCCAAATAAATATGTTCCTAAGGTATTCGAAATAGGTGAGGAGCTCATTGTGTTTGTGTATTTGGATCACGAACAAAGACCTGTAGCGACTACGCTTGAACCTTATATTTTACTGAACGAATTTGCGTTGCTTAGGGTAAACTATACCAACCAAGTGGGAGCTTTTATGGATTGGGGAATGGAGAAAGATATCTTGGTTCCGTTCAAAGAGCAAGCACGCCCGATGGAAAAAGGCAAGCGCTACTTGGTGTACTTGTATCTTGATGAAAAAACCAATCGTTTGGTTGCATCAAGTAAATTAAACCAGTTCTTAAAAAATGAAAACCTTACGGTCGAAAAAGGAGAAGAAGTTGATTTGATCGTATCGCACATTACGGAGTTAGGGATTAACGTAATCATCAACGAAAAATACAAGGGTTTGATGTACAAAGATGAAGTGTACGATGATGCAATTCGTACCGGTGATCGTATGCGCGGTTACATCAAAGCTATTAGACCCGATAATAAGATAGATGTTTCGCTTCAAATTCAAGGTTACCAAAGTATTGAACCTAATGCAGAGAAAATTATAGATGAGCTAAGAGCGAGTCGTGGTTTCTTGCGACTCACCGATAATTCTCATCCAGAAGATATCAAAACGGTATTGAAAATGAGCAAGAAGACCTTTAAAAAGGCTATTGGTGCTTTGTATCGAGAACAAAGAATCGAAATTAAAGAAGACGGTATTTACTTGATTAAAGAGTAAAAAAAAGAAAGACTAATCGATAATGATTAGTCTTTCTCGTTTTAATGTTAGGCTTGTACTTGCAAGCGTATCATTAAAAAATACAGGCTGCAATTTGTTTAACAAAGCGTTTACGTTATCATAGCAACAGTTTTGCTATTTCTGTTATACTTTTAAACGTTGCAAACGATACAACCTTTTCTATATTTTGTAGTAGTCACAAAGAACTACTGAATTCATTCTTGCAATTTTAATCAATCAAAACACAACCGAGAGTAGACTATTTTATAATTTAAAATACGTACTTATTTTAAATCGATATCGTCTTGATTATCATATGTTAAAGTTATAAAAAACGAATTAATAAGTTGCCTTTTTGGTTTCAAAATTTACTTTTTTTAACATTTGTTTTCTATAAATCAGATAATTATTACCACAAGCTTATTGAAATGGAATAGGGATAATGTAAAAAATGATTTATTTTTACACTGAAAATTTTAAATCATTCAAAATGGATTGGATTACTGCCAAAGAGTACGAAGATATCACTTATAAAAAATGCAATGGGGTAGCCCGAATTGCGTTTAACCGTCCGGATGTGCGCAACGCATTCCGACCAAAAACAACTGCCGAATTATACAATGCTTTTTACGATGCGCAAGAGGATACCTCAATTGGTGTGGTATTACTTTCTGCTGAAGGTCCTTCGTCTAAAGATGGCGTTTATTCTTTTTGTAGCGGTGGCGATCAAAACGCACGTGGACACCAAGGATATGTGGGCGACGACGGACAACACCGTTTAAACATACTTGAGGTACAACGATTAATTCGTTTTATGCCAAAAGTTGTTATTGCTGTTGTTCCTGGATGGGCAGTAGGTGGCGGACATAGTTTACATGTAGTTTGCGATATGACTTTAGCTAGTAAAGAACACGCTATTTTTAAACAAACCGATGCTGATGTAACCAGCTTTGATGGAGGTTACGGCTCAGCATATTTGGCCAAAATGGTGGGACAGAAAAAAGCAAGAGAAATTTTCTTCTTAGGACGCAATTATTCAGCACAAGAAGCAATGGATATGGGCATGGTAAATGCAGTAGTGCCACACGATGAATTAGAAGCAACTGCTTACGAATGGGCTCAGGAAATTTTGCAAAAATCGCCGATGGCTATCAAAATGCTAAAATTCGCCATGAACTTGACAGATGATGGAATGGTTGGCCAACAAGTATTTGCTGGTGAAGCGACACGATTAGCATATATGACCGAAGAGGCTAAAGAAGGTAGAAATGCGTTTCTTGAAAAGAGAAAACCAAACTTTGAAAAAAAATGGTTGCCGTAGCGAAATAGTTTTATTTGCTGCTTCAAAATCAAACCACTTCATGTATTTAGATTAAAGTGCTTAAAAAATTGTACTCTTTATGGAAATATTTACGAATGATATTATTGATACTCAAAATTTACCCAAATTAGAGTCTGTTCCTTTTACCGCTTTGAATAGTAAATACGGAATTGTTATTGCTTGTAATTTGGCACTGATTATTGGCGTACTTACTGTCGGTTTGTTTGTTTTTGCTGAACTTGAACCTGATATTTTTAGCAACCGAATTTGGTTCATTATTGGTGTTTTGACGCCTTTGTCATTGTTATTTATTGTTTGTTTTGCAATCATTGGTTTCAAGAAAAAAGGCTTTGCTTTTCGTGAGCATGATGTGGTGTATCGTTCTGGAATTATTGCTACGAATACTATTGTAATTCCTTATAATAGAGTGCAGCATGTGGCCTTACATGAAGGGTTTATTTCACGATTTTTAGGATTGGCAAAGGTTCAGGTTTTTACAGCAGGCGGTAGCGCAAGTGACATTGAAATTCCGGGTATCGAAAAAGAGCAAGCCGAAAATATCAAACAATTATTGATGGGCAAAATTCAAAAACAATTATAATGCGTACTGATTTTAGTCAGCCGCAAAGGCAGTCAGCCGTTGGTATTTGGGTTTTGTTTTTTTATACCTTACAACAATACGCACGAGCCTTTTGGCCTATTTTTTTGATTTACTTTTTTAAGTTAAAAGACTTTTATTTGGGATACATTTTTGGAGTGATTTGGCTTTTTTTAGTGCTAATCGCTCTCATTTCGTATTTAAAATACAGAAACTTTACTTTTTATCTGGATGAAGAAAATCAAGAATTCATTATCAACGAAGGGATTTTAAACAAGACCAAAACGGCCATCCAACTCAATAAAATTCAGCAAGTAAATATCAACCAGTCGTTTATTCAAAAAATAATTGGGGTTTATGAATTGCAAGTTGATACTGCTGGTAGCAACAAAAAAGAGGGAAACATCAAGGCGATTTCGCAGCAATTGGCTTTGGATTTAAAAGCGTGCTTGCTGGAAAATGAAGGTAAAGAACATAATGTAGATCAAGGTGAGGTTGGCACAACAGCAGATATTGAAAGCAACACAACGATAACTCCCTTTATAAAAATTAGTTTTTTTAGCTTGTTAAAAGTCGGAATAACCTCGAACTACCAGCGAACTATTGCCCTTTTGGTTTTATTTTTCAGTACTGTTTTCGAGAGTCTTTCAAAATTATCCGATCAAGAAACCGGCTATGAGCAGGATTTGGGGTCTTATTTTGATTCCTCTCAAGGATTAGCAGCCATAATCATGGGTTTTTTCATGGTGCTAGTTGCTGTTTTGGTACTAAATATTATTAGGGTTTTTGTGCAGTTTTTTAATTTTAATATTGCCAAACAAAAAGGTTCTTTACTTTTATCATACGGCCTTTTAAACTCCAAAAGCACTATTGTAAAACCAGAGAAAGTACAAATTACTACTGTTACGCAGAATTACTTTCAACGTAAGTGGGATATTTTAGACATTAGAATTAAACAAGCAACGGGCGGCGCCGAAGAACAACGCAAATCAGCCATTGAAATTCCGGGTTGTGATCTTGCAGAGCGAGACGCTATTTTACAGTTGTTATTTTCTAATCTCCCTGAAAAAGGAATTGAATTGACTCCAAATTACCGAAAGTTGGTTTTTGCACTTTTTATAGCTGTAGTTATTCCTGTGGCCTTGTTTTTTGGGTTGGCAAATACTTTTTACTCTGAGATAATGGAGTATGTAGGTTGGGTTCCGTTTTATGTTGTCCTAATGACCGTTTTGCAGTATTTTAAGTTCAAAAATTATCGCTTGTACATTCATCCGGAATTCATTTTGAAAAAGTCAGGAGCTTGGGATGTTAGCGAAGCAATTATTTTGCCTCAAAAAATTCAAGCTATTACCACTTCACAGCTGTTTTGGCACAAAAAAGCGGATATAGGTTCAGTTGTTTTGCATACAGCAGGAGGGAATATTTCATTTCAATTGGCCAATTATACCGTGCTGAAAGAACACATCAATCGATGGTTGTACGAATTAGAAACTTCCAATAGCAATTGGATGTAAAAAAAAGTGCATATCGTTCTTTTATGCCGTACATTTGTACATACAATTGTCAGTAAAAAAAGAATTTAAAAAATAAAAAATAGTATGAAGCAGTGGATTGAAGCCGCACGTTTACGAACCCTACCTTTATCTGTATCCGGAATCATAGTAGGGAGTATGTATGCGTTGCGACCAACAAATACAATCGAAACACCTACAGAAGTTTTTAGCTGGTCTATTTTTGGCCTTGCTTTATTAACAACCTTGGGCTTGCAAGTGCTCTCTAACTTTGCTAATGATTACGGCGATGGGGTAAAAGGAACTGATAATTCTGATCGTGTAGGTCCTATGCGTGCCATTCAAAGTGGCGCTATTAGTGCGCAAGCCATGAAGCAGGCAATTATTATTACATCTATTTTAACGTTGTTTTCAGCAGTAGCCTTAATTTATGATTCTTTCAAAGACACTAATCTTTGGTTTTCACTTTTCTATTTGGTTTTGGGAATTCTTGCAATCGTTTCGGCCATTCGCTACACGGTAGGAAAAACTGCTTATGGTTACCGTGGTTTCGGTGATATTTTTGTATTTGTTTTCTTTGGTTTGGTGAGTACTTTGGGAGTTAATTTTTTATATGCTAAACAACTTGATTTCGATTTATTTCTTCCTGCTGCCGCTATCGGATTATTAAGTACTGGAGTTCTTAATTTAAACAACATGCGCGATGAAGCTTCAGACAGAAAATCAAATAAAAATACCATGGTAGTACAAATGGGGGGTGCCAAAGCAAAAAAATACCATTATTTCTTGGTGATTACAGCAATGGTTTTGGTTTTAATTTTTGCTTTTTTAAGCGAATATCGCCTCGATCAATACCTTTTTGTTTTGGCTTATATTCCATTAATCAAACATTTAAAAACCGTTCAAGCCAATCAAAATCCAAAAGAACTCGATCCCGAATTAAAAAAATTAGCATTAAGTACTTTCGCGCTTTCTTTGCTTTTAGCGTTGTGCATGGTATCGCTTATTCAGGATATAATTGTGAACCTGTTTTTAGGCGGTCGTTAAGTTTATTTTAACCCAAAAAATAGTTTTAGTTGACAACTAATTGATACATTTTTTCGTTAATACACACAAACCTTTAATTCAATTCTTATGAAAATCACATTTTATGGTCACGCTTCACTAGGTATCGAAGTAGGTGGCAAAAACATTTTAGTAGATCCTTTTATTTCTCCAAACCCAAAAGCGGCGCATATCAATGTAAACGAGTTGGCTGCTGATTATATTTTACTTACACACGCACACGGCGATCACATTGCTGATGTTGAGGCTATCGCCAAAAGAACCAATGCCGTAATTGTATCCAATGCTGAAATTGCAGGTTATTATAGTGCTAAAGGTTTTCAGGCTCACCCGATGAATCACGGCGGAAGCTGGAATTTCGATTTTGGTAAAGTAAAATACGTTAATGCAGTACATTCAAGTTCTTTTCCTGACGGAGCTACTGGCGGAAATCCAGGAGGTTTTGTTATTGAGAGCGAGCACAAAAACATCTATATTGCAGGCGATACGGCTTTGACAATGGATATGAAACTCATACCAATGCGCACCAAATTAGACTTAGCTATTCTTCCAATCGGGGATAATTTTACTATGGATGTTGAAGATGCTATCCTTGCATCAGATTTTGTTGAATGTGATAAGGTTTTGGGCTACCATTTTGACACATTCGGTTACATCGAAATCAATAAGGAAGAGGCAATCCGTAAGTTTTTCAACAAAGGAAAAGATTTAATGCTGCTAGAAATAGGAGCGTCTATCGATTTATAAATGGTTTAGGAGCTTTTTCCTGCTATTCGTTACAATCTTTTACAAAATGGCTGGCCTTAACAGGCTGGCCATTTTATAAAAGGATTTCCACTACTATCAGGGCTAGAACGAGCGTTTAGCATTAGACGAACGTTTCTTTCTAGACCAATCGATTTCAGATTTAACTATCTTATTATGCTACAAAAAAAATATTTTTTTATTTATTTCGCGCTGTTAATAGCCTCAGGTGTTTTCGCTCAAAAAGAAGGCTACTGGGATAAAGCGCGCGCTACCACACAAGAAATTCAAGTTTCGGCACGTGACCGATTGGTAGTCAAAACTCAAGATTTACCAGAAGGCACTACCGAAATTTTGTTTCGTATTACCTTACTAGATAAAAACCAGCAAATGGCGAGCAGTTTGGTATCTGTTCTTAAAGCTATTCCTGATCCAACCGGAATAAGTCAAGGTTCAGCCGGAGCGGTTTTTTTACTTTCTAAAATATCGGGTGATGATACCTGCAAATACGCCGTTTTTACCTCAGCTAGTGCTGCGCAACAATACGTAAAAGACGGAACGGCAACAACAGCTTGCTTCGAGCAAAGTAAAGCTGTTAGTAAAGATGCGCAATTACTATCTGCTGATAAGAGTCTTTGTTTGCAGCAAAACTCAGGTAACTTATGGTTTGCTTTCGAAAGCAAAAATTGGATCATGAGTCAAAAAATCATTTTAGAAGTAGTGCCGTGGGTTGATACCAAACTAAGTCGCGGTTGGACAGTCGATAACCGAAAAGCAATAATTGAGCAATGCAAGACCTCTAATTTGGCTAAAAAAATGTCTAACTCGGATGATTTTTGTGTTTGCATTTTAGATAAGATTCAAAATAAATACAAGGCTAAGGAATTTATAAAATTACTGCCTGCAGAACAGTCTAAAGCTTTTAAAGATTTTGGTAACAGTTGTTATGGCGAAACAAGTTTATCTCAATCAATTTATGCTGATTTACGCACGCAAGCCAACACCTTAGCCAAGCAAGGCAAACCAGCCGAAGCGATTACGCAATTGCTAACTGTTGTAAATGATGGTCAAGCAACTGCTTTAGATTATAATGCATTAGGTCGCAATTATCTGATGACCAAGCAGTACGGAAAAGCGATTAAGTATTTACAAGAAGGAGCTCAAAAAGACCCATCTGAATTGCTTATTCAGCTCAATTTGGCGCATGCCTATTTGTTGAATGATAATTTTTCAGCAGCAAAAAAAATACACAAAACTTATCAAAATCAGAATGTAACAGCGCAAGCTAGTTGGCTAAAACAAACGGAGCTTGATTTTGCTACTTTTGCAAAAGCGGGTATTCAATCAGCAGATTTTGATCGTATTTTGAAATTACTTCGTTAACAAAACAAGTTTTAAAAAACAATATCTTGAAAGCAACTTATCATAAATACATGCTCGAGTTCAAGCGCCCGTCAGGTACATCTCGTGGTGTTTTAACAGAGAAAGAAACTTGGTTTATTATCATTGAGCACAACGGAAAAAAAGGAATAGGAGAGTGCGGTATTTTACGCGGTTTAAGCGCAGATGATCGACCGGATTACGAGCAGCGTTTGCAATGGACTTGCGAGAATATTAATTTGGGAGTGACAGCGCTTTGGGATGCTTTGATAGAGTTTCCGTCAATTCAATTTGGCGTTGAAATGGCTTTTCAATCTTTAGCGAGTGCCAATCCATTCGAGTTGTTTCCTTCTGATTTTACAAACGGAGTGCAAGCCATGGATATTAATGGTTTGATTTGGATGGGTGAGGAAGCCTACATGAAAGAGCAAATTGAAGAGAAATTAGCAGATGGTTTTAGATGTGTAAAACTCAAAATTGGAGCTATCGAATTTGAAAAAGAATTGTCTTTATTGCGTTATATTCGTACTCTTTTTACTGCTGATCAAGTAGAACTTAGGGTCGATGCTAACGGTGCTTTTGATAAAAATGATGCTTTAGATAAATTAACACAATTATCTGAATTTGAATTACATAGTATTGAGCAACCAATTGCTAAAAACCAAGCTGACAGTATGGCAGAGTTGTGTAAAAACACTCCTTTCCCTATTGCATTAGACGAAGAATTAATTGGGGTTTATTCTACCGCAAATAAAGATGAATTGTTGCAAAAAATTAAGCCTCAGTACATCATTTTGAAACCTAGTTTTGTGGGTGGTTTTCGAGGTACTCAAGAGTGGATTGAGTTAGCTGAAAAACATCAAATAGGTTGGTGGATCACCTCAGCTTTAGAAAGTAATATTGGCCTAAACGCAATTGCTCAATGGACGTATTTGCAAAACAGTCCCCTTCCGCAAGGATTAGGAACCGGTGCTTTGTACACCAATAATTTCGATAGTCCGCTACAAGTAAAAGCAGGACAACTTTGGTATAAAAAGGATTTGGGATGGTCTTTTGATTTTACTACTTTGGAGAATAGCAAAGGATAAAAGTTTTTTAAAAGCAAAAAAAAACGGGGCTTTATGAGCTCCGTTTTTGTATATAGTTTTGCAATGAATTTTTGGCTCCTTGTTGAATTTTATTTTGAAAAAATCCGGTCCAACCCAATAAAGCACCTTTTATTCCAAAAGCTTGTTTCGACCATTTGTAAAGGTCAAAATCATCTACATGTTTGATGATTAAACCGTTTTTAAAATAAAATTGGGCTTGAATGCGGTTGACAACAGTGGCATTGGTTGCACTAAATGGATAAGTAGCTGTCCACTGTGCTTTTCCTAAGTATTCATTGGCTATAACATTACTCAAATCAATTTTCAAATTGCCTTTGCTCTTTTTTATCAACATTTCCCACATGGCAAGTACATCTGAAGCTTGTAACACTCCAAAAACGGGATCTCTGAACTCTACATTTGGATCATAACAAGTTTTCATTGTTGTTATATCACCTTTAACCAAAGCTGTATAAAATTTAGATATGAGTTGTTCGTTGCGATGCATACTGAAAAGGTTTGAAAATATAGTAACTGCTTCTAAATAATTTTATAATAAACGCTAGTAAATTTGATTGATCAAACTTATTCAAAGCAGTTTGCAATATAAATTATAAAAATAGCAACTTTTCTTTCATTATGTCTTGATTTTTAATAAAATTATGACATAAAGTACTTTCTTTTAGTAGCTTACTTTTTACTTTAAACCTTTTCTATCCCTTACAGAGGATAATTATTTTTATTCGTTGTCTCGTTGCTCGTTAAAATTTGCAGCTTTTTTTTGTACCAAAGCGCCTACAGCAAATTGCAAAATGGTGCCAAATACTTTTTTTATGGGATTATGCGTGCTGCCAACTACTGCTTTACGTGTTAAATAACCCGTGAGCAACCCCAAACCATTACTTATTAAATCACTTTTTAAATCAGAAGATTGACGGACTTCGCCAAATGTTCTTTTTAGAATATTTATTGGTTTATAATGGCTGTACGTTTCATGATATTGATTTTTAAGGTCTAACAACTCCAATTCTTGTTTTCGCTTCAAGAGATCAATAGCTTCTTGTAAAGTGTCTGAGGGATTGATACGTTTCATAGCGTTTTGTTTTTAAGCATTTTTACAATAATCAAATTGCTGATTGGTGTTTTGATCCACTGCTCTTTGAAAACAAACAGCAAAACAGCTATTAGCAAATAAAATATTGCTACAATAAAAAAACCAAAATGTATTTTGCCTACAAGATCACCTATATAAAAAGAAAGGCCAATGTTGACTAGCAATGCGAACATTCCAATTACAGCACCAATCATCATTCGTGATAACAATGACGACGTTAAATCGGCTGCTTTGTCTATTGCTTGTAACTTGGCTAATTCAATTGAAGTTTTGGTATAGGTCTCTGCTTTTTCAAAAAGATCCTCTATTGAAGGTGTTTTTTTTTCCATGATAATTGTGTTGCATTAAAAGTTCAAACAAAATGAATTTGTTTGAAATGACATTTAAAGTTTTTTGGCCGCTTGGTTTAAAGCTTCCGTACCTTCAATTATTGCATCTTTACCTTCTTCGGTCGCCGAATTATATTTTTTTTGAATAGTTCCGATTAAGGCATCAATTTGACTTTTCAAATCTTCTGCATAATCAGCGCTTTTATCAGCTATTTTTTTTCTGGTTTTGCTTCCTTTTTCAGGTGCAAATAATACTCCTAAAAGTGCTCCAACAGCTACTCCGCCTAAAATTCCTAAAACTACTTTATCTGCTTTCATATTAATATGTTTTAATGTTTTTGTTTTTAGTTTGCCTTAGCAAATGCATTACCCTTTTTTTTCAAATAGCAACAAAACCTAAATTTTTAATAAAAAAAACTAAGTTTTGAAGATATGGAATTTAAAAGGTCTTAGATACTTCTTCCTGAGATAAGTCTGAATAGTACTGCAATAACCGCAATAACTAGAAGTAAGTGAATGATTGATCCCAGACTGTAAGCGAAAAAGCCGATAGCCCATAAAATAACTAAGATAACTGCGATGGTGTAAAAAAGATTGTTCATAATTTTGGTTTTTAAAAGGTTAGATTGAATTAGCCGTTGGTTGTATTTAGTGAGGTTGTACTAGTCTTTATTTTAGTATGACCAATAACTTTTCACCAGTAGTTACATCCAACGGCTTATTTATGATTTAGTTAAGTCTTAATCCGATGTAGGCACTAAGCACACTATTCTTGGCATCTGATGAATTAAAATCACCTTCTTTTCCAATTTTGGTTAAACCGTAGTTATAACGTACTCCAAAATTTACTGCATCTAAATCGATTCCAATACCTGCTGCAACACCTGCATCAAACTTGTTAAAATCGTCGGTATCTAAAGTTTGTTCTCCAGAAATGATACCAGATTCAAATGTTCTTTTACCGCTTACCATGTATGCAGCATATGGGCCAACATGAACGTTAAAATTTTCAGTTAAATTTGCAACCAATAATACAGGTACTTCAATATAGTTTACATTGAATTTTGAGGTACTATTATCAGTCACTAATTCAGCACCTTTTGTTGTGAAACTAATCTCTGGTTGGATGGCAATGCTATTTGTAATCGGTAATTTAGCATACAAACCTGCATTGAAACCAGTTAGGATATTATTGTCATCTACGGTATCTGTATACAAGTTAGAAAAGTTTAAACCTCCTTTAAAACCAAAAGCGGCTGTTTTTTCTTGCGCTTGCATTCCTGTAAATGCTAATAAACCAGTTACTACTGCTGCATAAAGTGTTCTTTTTGTATTTCTCATGACTTTGTTTTTTAATTGTTTTTATTTGATACAAAGATGGGATACTTCATCATAAATCGTGTTACACGAATTTGTCCAATTTTTATACAATTCACATATTTTACAATTAACAACGCTTTTCTGGAGCAATTCTATGAGTTTTTCACCGATTTGGATAAAAATGGACTGCAATTGTATACTTAAAGATGACTTTTGATCAGAAGTAAAGTGGTTAATTTTCCTATTGCTCTAATAGAAAGCCATTCTCTTTCAACACTTGTTTTTGTAATAACAATTAAAATGTTTTTAATTGAAGAAATGGATTGATGCGAAATATTTTACTAATCTTAATTATTGAATAAGATTTTCTAAATTTTCATCATCTTTAAGTTTTGCAGCTCTTTTTGAAGTGATCGTTGATCCAGCAGATGCAATAACCACACTACAAAGCGCTAAAATTTCATTTGTATTGAGACGCTCGCTCAAAAAAAGTAATCCGCAAATAGCTGCAGCAGCAGGCTCTAAACTCATTAAAATACTAAAGGTACGTGCCGGTAATTGCCCAAGTGCTTTCATTTCCAGCGTAAATGGTATCGCGCTTGATAAAAGAGCAAGAGCAATTCCCATGTATAAATATGTAGGAGTAAGAAGGAGAAGCCCTTTTCCAGCAATTCCAAATGGGATAATTAATAGTGAACCAAAAAGCATTCCTATTGCTACAGCTTGGCCACCGTTCATTATTTTTGAAATTTTTCCTCCTAAGATAATATATACTGCCCAAAAGCCTCCTGCGAGCAAGGCAAATACAACTCCCAGAATGTCAATTTCGTTATTAGTCCAAGGTGCAATCAATGCAATTCCTGTAGCTGCTAGAGCAACCCATAAATAATCCAAAATTCGTTTCGATCCCAAAACTGCAACTAGTAATGGTCCGAAAAACTCTAGGGTAACCGCAAGCCCAATTGGGATGCGTTCAATTGCTAAATAAAAAATCAAATTCATAGCTCCTAAGGATAATCCATACGGGACAACAATTTTCCATTGCTGGGCAGTTATTTTAAATAAGTTAGGTCTATAAACGACTAGAAGAATTAGTGCTGAAATCCCAATTCGTAGTGAGGCTGTAGCTGTTGCACCCAATATTGGAAATAAAGTTTTTGCAATGGCTGCTCCTGATTGAACGCTTATAATGGCAAAAAGTACCGCAGGAATAGGAGGGATGGAAAGGAATTTGGTTTTCACAACTTTGATTTATAGGAGTAGTAAAGCTACTAAAAAATACTTTCTGGCGAAGTACTTTTTATTTGATGATAAGATACTTTAAGTATAAAGCAAATGTGAAGAACGCATCTTTAATTTGTTTTTTTTGCTACAAGACAAATCTTGAGTCATGTAAAACTTTTTTAATCTTACTAATTATAAAGTTTAAAATAGAGATTTTGTATTGGTGTAAATAAAGAAAATTTTGTAACTAAAATATTGAAAATGAGTAGTAATAGTAGTGCTTTTTTTATATCTTTAGCACAGTCAAAAAAAAATATATATCAACTAAATAATAATTTTCAAATCGTTAAATCAAATGATAAAAAACTACTTTTTGTTCCTTTCAGTATTCTGTACCATTTTTTTACATGCTCAAAGTAAAAATGTTTTTGATATTTCACGAAAAGGTACTTTAGAAGAAATTAAAAATGTTTTTAAAGAAAACCCTAACATCATTAATTCCGTAGATACTAATGGATATACGCCGTTAATTTTGGCTTGTTATAGAGGTAATAAAGAGGTAGCGTTGTTTTTAGCTGAAAAGGTAAGTGATGTCAATTACAACAATGGGATGGGGAGTGCAGTAATGGCAGCTGTAATGTCAGGAAATAGCGCCATTGTTGAAAAACTTATTGCGTTAAAAGCTAATCTGAATGAAGTAGATGCTCAAGGAAAAACCGCATTGATTTATGCTACATTTTTTAACAAAAATGAAATTGCCAAAATGCTTATAAAAGCAGGCGCTAATCTCAACATAAAGGATAGTGATGGTAAAAGTGCACAAGATTTTGCCAATTTCAATAAAAATACAGAATTAATAATATTGCTAAATTAATTAACCCTTAATTACTTAAATATGAAGAAAATTTACATACTGCTATTTTTGATTACAACAAGTTATTTTTGCCAGGCTCAAAAAACATCGGGTGAGGTTACTCTAGGTGGTCTTATGTCTGCAAAACTTGATTTAGATTCCAATACATCAAGAGTGACACTTACTTTAAAGGGTCCATCAGATCGCTGGTTTGCATTTGGTTTAAACGCTTTGAGTATGAATTCAGGCACTGATTGTGTTGTGATGCGAAGTGCATCATCTTTTAGCGATGACAGATTGATTGGTTTTCAAGCACCCGTTGCTGATGCAGTACAAAATTGGACTGTAACAACTAACGAAGTTAATGGATCAACAAGAACAATTGTGGCATCAAGAGCATTTAATACAGGCGATACCTCTGATTATATTTTTAATTTTAACCTAAGCTCTCTAAATGTTATTTATTCATTTGGGTCGGGAGCAAATTACACTTTAGGATATCATGGAGGAGCTAATCGCGGTGCAACCACAATGTCATTTACCACTTTGGGAACGAATGATTTTGCAACTGTCGAGGATGTAAATATTTACCCTAATCCGTCAAATGGAGTTTTTAACATTTTAAAAAATGATTTAACTACAGTCTCAAAAGTTAGAGTTTTTGATATTAATGCAAAACTATTGAAAGAAATAGATACTAAAAATGACGATGCTATTGCTGTAAATTTATCACAATATGCAACGGGTCTTTATTTTATGGAAATTACCACTGGTAATACTAAAATGATTAAAAAAATTCAAAAAAAATAGCTCGATTAATTGAGCAAGAGAAAATTACTGTTTAATTAAACTTTAAAAATCTTCATTGTTGGATGCTATTAAATTCGATACGAACTAACTTTGAATCTACTTAAAAAAAAAACCGAGGCAATGCTCGGTTTTTTTATTGTCTTATTTCTGAGCCTTGCAGTTGTCGCAATTCTATCTAGGCTTTAAAAACTCGATAAGTGTACTTTTACAATTGTATTTATAGAAGTTTGTGAACCTTTAATAAGTAAAAGAACTCTGATTTTTCTATTTTTACCCAAATTTACAATTGCATGAATAAAATTTTTAAAGTGCTGCTTTTACTGCTTTCTTTTAATGCGGTGGCTCAAAAAGAGGCGAATATTTGGTATTTTGGCGGTAAAGCTGGATTAGATTTTAACAGTGGCAGTCCTGTCGCACTTACAGATGGGCAATTGGAAGCACAAGAAGGTTGTGCAACAATATCAGATGCAGACGGACAATTATTGTTTTATACCGATGGAATTGAGGTTTGGAATAGAAACCATCAAGTGATGTCTAACGGAACGGACTTGTTAGGACACGATTCAAGTACACAATCAGCAACTATCGTTCAAAAACCAGGTTCTTCAAATTTATTTTATGTTTTTACTATAGATGAAGAAGCTAAAGAAAATGGTTTTAGATATTCTATAGTTGATATGACTTTAAACAATGGCTTAGGTGACGTGACCAACGATAAAAATATTTTGGTTTACGCGCCCTCTTCTGAAAAAATAGCTATTGTCAAGAAAAGTAATAATACTGATTATTGGATTATAACACATGGGTTTGGTGATAGTAATTTTTATGCCCATAGCTTAACGGCTACGGGGTTTAATTTTACACCGGTAATTAGCAATATTGGAACTCCTATAGATGATAACGATAAAATACTTGGATATATGAAAATATCTCCAGATGGTTCTAAACTCGCTGTAGCATATACGATATACAATCCTGATCATGTAGCTTTAGAGCTATTTGATTTTAATTCCACTTCTGGGAAGGTCTCCAATCCTAAAATTCTTTTACAAGGTGAATTTGGATTTTATGGTGCTGAATTTTCTCCTAATAGCGAAGTTCTATATGCATCTAGTTTTAGAACATTTCGAATTTATCAGTTTAATTTAAATGCTCCTGATATTCCTTCATCAAAAATATTGTTTGATGGTTTTGATTGGGCTCCTGCTGCTATGCAATTAGGGCCTGATGGAAAAATATATATAACTGGTTTGGTTTCCTCGAAATTATCCGTTATTAACAGCCCTAACAGTATAGGGCTATCGTGTAATCTGAGGTTTGATCAAGTAGATCTTAGGGGTAGATTGATTTTTAATGGTCTACCTGCTTTCAATCAATCCATTTTTTTTAACCCTGCAATAGAGGTCAATTCAACTTGTGTTGGCGAGCCTTCTCGATTTAAAATAAATTCGAATCAAACCCTCACTAGCGCTATTTGGGATTTTGGAGATGGAACTAATTCTTCAGAAATCAACCCATCTCATATTTATTCAACAGCAGGAACTTACACCGTTTCTGTAACTGCCGCAAGCACCAGTGGAACTAGTACCAAAACTAAAGAAGTAGTGATTTTTGAAGTACCAACCGCAACAAAACCTGCGGATATACAAGTTTGTGATGATGACAATAATGGAAGGTATTCTTTTAATTTAGAATCTCAAATAACTTCAATATTAAATGGACAAGACCCTGATTTGTATCAGATAACTTTCTATGCCAATGCAACAGATTATGCCAGCAAAGTTCCTTTGACCACGCCAAACAATTATTTCAACACAACACCATATCAGCGTCAAACTATTTATGCAGAAGTAGCTAACAAATCAAATACAAGTTGCAAAAGCGCGACTTCTTTTGATATCGCTGTTTACGAAAAACCGCTTCCTAGTAGTGCTTCAAACATTCCAAAAATAGCATTGTGTGACAACACAACGGTTGGTACGGATACTGACGGTAGAGTGGTATTCGATTTGACTCAAAACGCGACTACGATTTTAAACGGACAATCGGCTGGTCAATTTTTGCTTTCCTATTACAAAGATATCGCGCTAACGCAAAGTATTTCTTCTCCGGAATCTTACGTAAATACGAATACATCAGAGACGATTTATGTTAAAGTAGTTAATAAGGATAATGCAAGCTGTTTTGCGGTTACGTCTTTTAAAATCGAGGTTTTGGCCTTACCAGTCATCTCGAATGTTGCAGATTTAAAGCAATGTGATGATGATACTGATGGATTTAGTGTTTTTAATTTAGAAGAGGCGATTTCTAAAATCACTTCGAATGCTTCAAATGAGACAGTTACTTTTTATAAAACTTTATCAGAAGCTGAAAATGATATTAATCCAATTTTGAATGCAACTTCTTATACCAATCGAATAGTAAGCAATGATGCTGTGTTTGCCAAAATCAGCAATAGCAATGGTTGTTATCGAATTGCAAGAATCAATTTGTATGTAACAACAACTCAAATTCCGGTGAATTATGCCAAGTCATTTACTGTTTGTGATGACGCTACTTTAGGCACAAATACAGATGGAATTACCTCTTTTGATTTTAGTAGTGTCACTTCAGATATTCAAAATATTTTTCCGGCAGGACAATTATTAGATATTCGTTATTTTAGAAATCTTGCAGATGCTTTAGCTGAGAAAAATGCGATTGTCGATATTTCAAATTACAGAAACATTGGTTATCCCACCACACAGAAAATTTATATTCGTGTTGACAGTAAAATTAACAACGATTGTTTAGGATTGGGAAGCCACATAACATTAAATGTAGAACGAATTCCAATAGTTCAAGCCTTGAAAGTTGCTAAATGTGATGATGATCAAGACGGTAATTTGGCTTTTGATACCTCTTCGCTGCAATCGCAAATTTTAAATGGTTTAACAGGTGTTTCTGTTACTTATTTTGACCAAAATAACAATGCTTTACCGAGTCCATTGCCTAATCCGTTTATCACTTCAACTCAAAAAATAAAAGTAGTTGTTACAAATACTACCGCAGCGGCTTGTTTTTATGAAAGTAGTATTGATTTTATTGTAGATGATTTACCAGAAGCATTCGCAATACCAACTAGTTTGACCAGTATTTGCGATGACGAAGTGGATCCTAATGAGCAAGATGGAAAATTTGCTTTTGATACCTCAACATTTCAAAACACCATTCTTGGAGCTCAAACGGGAATGCAGGTTTACTATTTCGATGCCAATAATAATCAATTACCAAGCCCTTTACCGAATCCATTTTTCACGACTACTCAAGAAGTGCGAGTAGAGGTTGTGAATCCGATGAATCCATCTTGTAAAGCAATCGTAACGATCCCATTTTTTGTCAATCCTTTACCAACAATGGAGCTTGCTGGCGATGAATTAGTTTGTAGTGATTTACCAACTTTTACCAAAGTAATTGATGCAGGATTACTAAACAGCAACCAAAAAAATAATTTTAGTTACAGCTGGACTAAGGATGGTAAACCGATCGTAAACGCAATAGATTATGAATTAACTGTCAATCAAAAAGGAATTTATACGGTAACTGCTACCAATTCATTTGGATGCGCAAGAACTAGAACAATTACAGTTAACGCCTCAGATAAAGCCAAAGTTGAAATAGCAATAAAAGACTTAACAACCCAAAACAGTATTACAGTTATGGCAAAGGGTGCAGGTGATTATGTGTATGCTTTGGATCAGGAATTTGGAAATTTTCAAACAAGTCCTCTTTTTGATAACGTAGCTTCGGGAGTTCATACGGTCTATGTAAAAGATTTAAATGGGTGCGGTACAACTGTACAAGAAGTTGCGGTTTTAGGAATACCAAAATATTTCACTCCTAATGCAGATGGATACCATGATAAGTGGACTGCCCAAGGGGTAAACGCAACTTTTAACCCAAAAACTATAATACGTGTATTTGATAGGTATGGCAAATTAATAAAACAAATTGATCCAAAAGGGGAAGGCTGGGACGGAACATTTAATGGGCAACCCGTGCCTGCTGATGATTATTGGTATGTTATCCAACTCGAAGATGGCAGAGTTTTAAAGGGACATTTTGCTTTAAAACGTTAAAAAACATACTACTACTTTACTAGTCAAAATACTCTTGACAGAGGAAAATGTAGTTTAAGTTTTTTATAACATTGAAAAAAACTAATTGTAAGTAACCATAATCCCAAAACAAATCAACTTAATATCACATGCATATTATTGCTTTTGTTCTTTTTGTGTTTGAAATAAAAGGCTCTGATTTGTGATTCTAACAAAACATTTTTGACGAAGTATTTGTTAAAATTGTTGATACAATTTATGCTTGTTTAAGACCTTACTTGTTTTCAAAATAAATTGTATATACCAGAATTTAAGTTGTTAATTTGCAAATAGCTGCAACAATTGTCCCACAAGAAATTACATTAATTGATTGTTATTTTTTTGATAAGATTAATATTTTGATGGCTTATTTTTGCAAGGTAAACACCTTGCGGTAGCTCTTTTTTGATTATGATATTTAGTTCTGGCTTGGCCTGAGTTTGAAGCTCGTATACTGTTTGTCCAAGTATAGAAATCAATTGTATTTTAAGATCTCCTTCTATAATTGTTGGTAGTGTAAGGTTAAATTGATTGTTGGTAACCGGATTAGGGTAAAGTACAATTTGGTCCGAAGTAAATTCTGCAGTAGCTAATGTTTTATTTTCGAATATAATTTTAAATCGATCGTTTTTGTATGAAGCTGCAGCTGTTGTAGTTGAAAAATTTATGATTGCGGCTTCATCTGTAGGTATTTTGGTTTTAGTCCCAAGATAGGTATCTACCAAAAACGGTGTAAATTGAGTGTCAAAATTAGAAAATTGAATTCGGAAACTGTAGTTTTTGTTGGCTTTAAAATCTTCTAAATTAAGGAATACTTCATCTTTATCACTAATGAGACCTCGAGTATCGATAGCCCAAGATTTGTTATTATTTGTTATGGAAAAATTTTCAGTTCCGCTGCTTAGTTTAACCACATCAGTATTGTCAATAGAGTTATTAAAAGCGGCATCAAAAACAGCAACAGCAGCATCAATTGGAAAACCGCCAGAGCTTAGTTCGCTCGCTTCGTATACACTCATATCTAAACGCGAAACCAATATTGGCTGGGTTCTTGAGCCTTGATTAACGTTAGTGTTACCTACTTTATCTGTTTCTTGAAATGTTAATTTTCCTGCAATACCGAGAATTTTATTTTGTACAAAAAAAGCTTGTCCCGGCGCAATAAAGCCGTTAACCTCCGAAGCTATGTTACTAGAACCTGTGGCACTGTTGTATACCACATAACGTCCTCTTTGCTCATCAGTACCCATTTTAGGATCCCATACATAGTAAGACTCCGTTAAACCCTCTTTAGATAGCGTATTCCAATTGACGGTATTTACATACGGATTTCCTATTAGGCTATAGCCATTAGTAGCTTGATTAGTAGTCGAATTTAAGACTTTGCTATCAAAAACAATAGTTCCAATTGCTAAATTCCCAGTAGCCTTGAGGGTTACACATGAGTTCATAGTGTGCGATTCATTATTATTAATGTTTGCATTTCGGTCTCCAAGCACCATCATTCGGTATCCATTGCCAATTTCAAGGTTAGTGTTGTTTGTTGCAGTTATGGTGCTCCAGCCATTTCCAACAGATTGATTATTGTTGAACTTAAACAAGGAAGGACTTGCTACTGCAGCAGTATCAAATCCGCTTCCGCTAGTGCCTACACCCACAATAGGAGTAGCTAATTGCCAATTATTGCTTATAAAATTTTTAGTTGTTACACCAGAGCTTAAAAGGTGGAAAGCTTTTTTGCCTTGTGCGATAAAAAGTTCTACGGTAACGTTAGCAGCGCCCAAAATAGTTCCCGTAACTTGTCCGATGACTGCAGTTCCAGTTTTATCTGATTTTAATGTAATTGGAAGATCATTAAAGTTTGCTAATCCTTGAACAGTTAAACTTGCATTAGGTGCTATAGTTAAAGTACCTAATCCTGAAACGGTAAGTTTTGCATTTTTGGTAATGGTAAATGGAATATCTAATGTTGGTGTTCCTTTTGGAATTTCAATATCTAAAGTTCCATCAGGAACTTGGTCGTTTGACCAATTGCCAGCTATAGACCACATATTGTTTATTGCACCTGTCCACATGATGGCACAATTAGTAACAGTAACCACTACTGCCTTGCGAGAGCTTTCGCAGCCACCAATAGTTTGTGAAACATAATAGGTGCCTGAGCGGAGTGCAGTGTTTGATAATAAGAAGTTGCTATCAGTCTCGGTAGCGTACCATTTTAAATCCTGGCCCGAGGCTTTTAAGTTAAAAACAGTAGGTTGATCGCTTGCGCAAAAAGATTGCATTGAGGCTGTTGGTGCAGCGGGTTGCGAACAAGTTGAAATCATGACTCTGTTATTAGTACCATTTGAAGAAACAGCAACAAATCTGTTGTTTCCGTAAGTAACACCAAACCATGAGTTATCTGATCCAGAATTTCTTGAAGTCCAAATGATTCCGTCAGGGCTAGTCATTACTTTGTTACCTCTTCCATCATTAGCTACAGCTACAAAAAGCCCATTACCATAAGTAATCGCAACCCATTGATAATCTGCTGCTGATGATCTTGAAGTCCAGTTAATACCATCAGGGCTACTCATTATTCTATCTCCAGAACCACTAGTTGCAGCAGCTACAAATAGGCCATTACCATAAGTCAAAGCATACCATTGATTGGCTGAGGCCGATTTTCTTGAAGTCCATACAATTCCGTCTGAGCTTGTCATGACTAAATCCTCAGTTCCATATTTAGCAACTGCTACAAAAAGTCCATTGCCATAGGTCACTGAAGACCAAGCATTATCAGCAGTTGAAGTTCGTGATGTCCAATTAATTCCATCAGGACTTGTCATTACTCGATTGCCTGTTCCTGAACTTGCAACGGCTACAAATAGGCCATCACCAAAGGTCACTGAAGTCCAAGCATTAGCAGCAGCTGCAGTTCTAGATGTCCAATTAATTCCATCAGGACTTGTCATAATTCCATGATCAGCACCATCAATTGCTACAGCTACAAAAAGACCGTTGCCATAAACTACTGAGGTCCACAAATTATCTGCTGCGGAGGCACGGGGAGTCCAAGTACAACCATCCGGACTAGTCATTACTCTGTTGCCTGATCCAGTGCAAGAAACGGCTACAAAAATATTTTTTCCATAAGTTACAGAACGCCACTGATTATCTGCTGCTGTGTTTAATGCGTTCCAAGTAATACCATCGGTACTACTCATAATGCGGTTTCCAGCTCCACTATTGGCTACTGCTACATAATATCCGTTTCCATAAGTTACAGCAACCCAATTATTGTCTGCGGCACTAAGTCTAGAATTCCATTGTAAACCATCAGTACTGGTCATTATTCGGTTACCGGTACCATCAATTGCAACCGCAACAAAAACACCATTACCATATGTAACTGATCTCCATGAGTTTTGAGCTGCCGGAGTTCCAGCTTGCCATGTTATACCATCAGAACTTGTCATTATTCTATTTCCTACTCCTGAACCGGCGACAGCCACAAAAAGATTATTTCCATATGTTACTGAAAACCAGCCAATATTTTCTGAAGCTGCCCTCGAAGTCCAAGTAATTCCATCAGGACTGCTCATTACTCTATTTCCAGAGCCACCACTTGCAACTGCAATAAAAAGTCCTTTACCATAGGTTACACTTGACCAATTCATATCTGCTGCTGAAGTTCTCGAAGTCCAAGTAATTCCATCAGGACTCGTCATTACTCGGTTACCTGAGCCGCTTTTGGCAACAGCTACAAAAAGACCATTACCAAATGTAACTGATTGCCATTGGTTATCAGCAGCAGAGTTTCTCAGGGTCCAATTAATACCATCTGAACTACTCATTACTCGGTTACCTGATCCATTTGTGCTCACTGCCACAAAAAGTCCGTTTCCGAAGGTAACCGACTGCCACTGATTTTCAGAAGGAGTGTTTCTTGCCGTCCAGTTTTTACTATCGGGGCTGGTCATAACGCGTTTATCAACTCCCGAACTAGCTACCGCAACATATAGGCCATTACCATAGGTAACCGAAGTATAATTTAAATCGGAACCTTGATTGATACTCTGCCAATCTATTCCTTGACCATAGGCGAAATAGGTACTGCAAAATAAAATACTGATTGTTAAATATTTTAAGAGTTTCATGATTACTACCATTTAAATTAATAATTTCAAGAAGTATTTTAGCGATAGTGGCGGATTATTACCAAGAATGGTTTGGGCTTAACTTTTAGTTATGCATGGTAATAATCGAACTTCATAGGGCATCCATATTAAATAAACGATAGTGCAAAAATCATAAACAGCAGAAGAGTAGTTTTTTAGTTTCATAGCAGTTTGGATTTATTTTTAGTAATTAAATTTTACAAAGTCAATACAGTATATCTGTAGTACATAGATTATATTCTACGTAGTGGTTTGGTACTACAGTTTAATAGCATTACAAATTTGGTTTTTCTTTTGTTATAAAACAAATTTTAAAACAATTATTTCTTACTTATTTTTTAAAAATATGCTTTTAATCGATAAAATATGCTTTTAATCGATTTTTTGTACGAATTTAAATCTGATATTTTTATTCCAATTAATTTCTAAAGTGCTTTTAAAGTTCAGTAGCCGTTTTATTTTATCACCTAGCCTAAAATCTTGGTAAATAAAACGGCAGTACAAGTGATAAATTTTTTGAAAGTAAAAAGGAGTGTGTCTAGATTTGCAAGAAGTAAGTTTAAGTGGGTTTAAGTAACTTTCAAGCAGCAAATTGCTATATATTTCAATCTCTTTACTGTAGAAATATAAACGCTAGTAAAAACGTTTTTGTATCTGTTTAATATTTTAACGTAGTTTATTAATATGTTCGTATTTTACGAAGTGACATCAACGCAAAATCGCCTTTAGGAATACTTGTCCTAAAGGCGATTTTTGTTTACTTGAAAGAGGAAATGATTTCGAAATCGTATGTGCTAACCTTAATAATTTAAATTTACACCCAAACCTAATCCCATATCACTGTCGAAATGCGTTTTGATACTAAAATTCCTTTTGATGATGTAGCGCAATCCTGCCATGTATTCTTTATCGGTATTCCACATTAAATCCATGCGAACTCTTTTGGAAACAGGAATATCCATTCGTTCTAACTGAAATCTTAAATTACCATCTGTAAAAACCTCGGCTTGTGCTTTTATAAGCATGGGCAGCGTGTATTCTATACCTGCACTAAAAACTGAACGGTTGTCTTTTGTATTGGATTGGTTGAATAGGTTTTTTTCCATTTCGCCTTCTTCCATTTTGCGGTAGCGCCAGTCAAAGCCTATGAACGGCATTAGCCATTGCATTTTACCAATATATCTACCAATATGAGTTTCTGTTTCATAACCATGATGATCTTTGTAGCCCAATCGCCATTCTGTACCAATACTCCAACGTGTGTTGCTGAACATTGCCATACCATCATTACCGTTAGTAGCAAAATCATTTTCGGCCATAAAGTGAAATTTACGGTCTTCGCCAAACAATTTGCGCTGTGCTAATTTTGGATTTGGAATTAATGGGTTTGTTGCTTGATTTTCATAGGCAAAAACGCGTCCCATTCCTGCCATCATGTGGTACAAAATATGGCAATGAAAAAACCAATCGCCTTCAGCATTGGCATTAAATTCAATCACATCTGTTTCCATTGGCATGATGTCTATGACGTTCTTTAATGGTGCATAATCTCCTTGACCGTTCAACACCCTAAAATCGTGACCGTGCAAGTGCATTGGATGACGCATCATGGAACCGTTGTATAACGTAATTCTAACATTTTCACCTTTCTTGATTAAAATTTTATCAGTTTCAGAAACCACTTTATTGTCTAAGCTCCACACGTAACGGTTCATGTTTCCTGATAATTCAAATCTTAATTCCTTTACAGGTGCATCTTGAGGCAGTGTGGTTTTAGTTGGTGATTTTAACATTGAATAATTTAAAGTCGTAATGTCTGAAAGTTCGTTACTGTTATAATCGTTTTCAGTCATTTTGATAGAATGCAGAGAATGATCTATTTTCTTTTCTCTATGTTCTTTTTTCGCAACTTCTCCAGTGATTTCTGGATACATGACTACATTCATATCCATTTGATTGTAGGACATTTGCATTCCCATATCATCTAAATCTCCGTTCATTTTCATCATTCCGTTCATCATTTTCATTCCATCAAAATATTTTAATTTTGGTAATGGTGAAATTAATTGTTTGATTCCATCACCAATATATAGTGATGCCGATTTAGTCCTGTCTTCTGGAGTTGCTAGAAATTCGAACGCTGTATTATCAGCAGGAATGGTAACTACCACATCATAGGTTTCTGAAACTGCAATTAGTAATCGATCTACTTCAACAGGTTCGACATCATTACCATCATTGGCAACAACCGTAATTTTACCCCCTGCATACGTTAGCCAAAAATAAGTTGATGCACCACCGTTTGAAATGCGTAATCGTACTTTGTCGCCACCTTTGAACTGGGATAATTGACTATTACTCTTACCATTAATTAAAAAGGCATCATAGTAAACATCACTCACGTCCATTGCATTCATGCGTTTCCATTCGTTCGCTACTTTAGTTTTGAAATGACCTTGCTTGATTGCCTCTGCATAACTTTGAGTAGTTCCTTTTTGAATAGCAAACCAATCGGTTGCATTGTGTAGCATTCGATGTACATTATTTGGATTTACATCGGTCCATTCACTTAAAATTACAGGAACTGTTGGCAAATCGTCAATGCCTTTTCTGAAGGTTTCGTCTTCAACTCTTTTGTTTAAAATCATTGAACCGTACATCCCGATTTGCTCCTGTAAACCCGAGTGACTGTGGTACCAGTGTGTACCGTGTTGGATGATTGGAAAACTATATTTATGCGTTGTACCTGGTTCAATTGGCATTTGTGTTAGGTAAGGTACACCATCTTGTTTATTGGGTAAAAATAGGCCATGCCAGTGCAGTGAAGTACTTTCTTTTAATTCGTTATGTACGTATATTTCGGCAGTATCTCCTTCCGTAAAGGTTAGCGTAGGCATTGGAATTTGACCGTTTACAGCAATTGCTCTAGTGGGTTTATTACCAATAGTTACCAGAGTATCCCGAACATACAAATCATATCGAACTGTTTTAGCTATTGTCTTAACTATAGGTTTGCTTTCGGAAATAGGAATATTTTTTGGAACTTCAACAATTTTTAGAGTTTCTTTTATGGGTTCTGAAACTTCCTTCACTTCTTTTTTTGTTGCAGAAATCGCCTTTTTTGTAGCTACTGCTTTTTTTACTACTACTTTTTTTATCGGTTTAACTTTTTCTTTAAATAATGCCATCCCACATTTTGGACATTCACCTGGTTTTGATGAATGGATTTCAGGATGCATGACACAGGTGTAAGACGTTTTTTGTGAAGTAACCTGAGCAACAGTTACTTGATTCATCAAAAAAAGAAAAACTATAATTATTAATTTGAATTTCATTACTTTAATTTTTTATTAATTTTTCCCAATCTGCGATTCTTTTATTTAAGATGTCGATTGTGCCTTTCATTTTTTCTTTATCGAGTAATGTAATTGCTCTCTTTGCTGCAGCAATTGCATTGTTGTAATCTTGTAATTCTGAAGCGATTTTTTGTCTCAAATTGGGGTAATAGAAATTTTTAGGGTCTAATTTTTCAGCTTCTAAAAGCCACACTATTGCCTGTTTGAAATCTCTATTTGTGCTGTAATAATAATTTGCTGCCTGAAATAATAAAGTAGCATCTTGGGTTTTTTCTTTAGTGATGTGTTTGTCTATCAATGCGAGTATATTGTCGTCCTCTTTACTCTTTAGAGGTATTTTTACCACTGTGTTTTCCCAAATAATTTTTAGAAATGCTTCCCCTTTACTGTTAATATCATTTAATTCAATTGTAAAGGTTTCATAGAAATTAGGACTTTTTTCAATGGGAACTTTGATACGCATCATATCTTTCTTTTCATCATAGCCCGTTTCGCCATGCAAAGTAGTATCAGTATTAACAATTATAGTCCACTCATTATTGGAAGGAATTGAAAATATAGAGTAACTACCGGCTTTTAAAAGATTGTTGCCAAAATAAATATCTTCGGAAGTATTTATCACTGTGCAATCACTTGCACCTGTTCGCCAAAGTTTATCAAAAGGCACTAACTCACCAAATACTTTTCGGCCTCTCACTAATGGTCTGCTGTAGGCTACTTTTATTTTTGCGCTACCTACTTCTTGCTCAAACGATGCTGCTGGGCTTGATGTGGTAACTCTAATTTGAACTTTTTCTTGTGCTGATACAATTAAAGATTGTAAAAGGATAATACTTAATAGGATTGTTTTTTTCATTTTTTTAATTTTTTCATTTAAAGTTTTAAATTTTTTAACCGTAATGCATTCACAATTACTGATACCGAACTAAATGACATGGCTAAAGCCGCAATCATTGGGGATAATAAAATTCCGAAAAATGGATACAAAACTCCTGCTGCGATTGGGACTCCCAAAACATTATAGAAAAAGGCAAAGAATAGATTTTGCTTTATATTTTTCATAACAGCATGGCTCAAATTTTTGGCTTTCACGATACCTAATAAATCCCCTTTTACTAAAGTGATTTTGGCACTTTCTATGGCTACATCGGTTCCAGTTCCCATTGCAATTCCAATGTCTGCTTGTGCCAATGCCGGAGCATCATTGATACCATCTCCAGCCATGGCCACAATTTTGCCTTCGGCTTGTAATTTTTTAATTTCTTTTAGTTTGTCTTCTGGTAAGCATCCAGCTTTGTATGATGCTAACCCCAATTCATCAGCAACTGCTTTGGCAGTATTTTCGTTGTCTCCGGTGAGCATAATTACCTCGACACCTTGGCGCATTAATTCTTTAATGGCTGCAGCACTTGATTCTTTTATGGCATCGAAAATGGACACAAAGCCAACTGCAACTCCATCAACGGCTATGTAGGAAACTGTTTTTCCTAGTTTTTGTTCGGCGATGATTTTGTTTTCTAAATCCTCAGAAACTTTAGCTTCGACTTGCTCCATTAGCTTTTTATTACCTAATGCTACTTTTTTGTTGGATACCGTTCCCGTAACTCCTTTTCCGGCAACGGCTTCAAAATCTTTTACTTCGATTAAAGAAATATTTTTCGCTTTGGCAAAATTGACTACTGCTTGTGCCAATGGATGCTCACTGTATTGATTTAATGATGCTATGCTTTGTAATAAATCAGTATCGTTGTTATTGGTCGAATAAATTTTTTCCACTGATGGTTTTCCCTCAGTGATGGTTCCTGTTTTATCTGTAATAAGCACATTAACCTTATTCATATTCTCCAGAGCTTCAGCATTTTTAATCAAAACGCCTGATTGTGCTCCTTTACCAACACCCACCATTACCGACATTGGCGTTGCCAAACCCAATGCACAAGGACAAGCAATAATTAAAACGGCAATTGCATTTATAAATCCATACACTAATGCAGGTTCAGGACCAAACTTTGCCCAAATTAAGAAGGTGATTATTGAAATTATCACCACAGTAGGTACAAAATATTTAGCAATACTATCCGCTAATTTTTGAATAGGTGCTCTTGAACGACTGGCATCGTTGACCATTTGAACTATTTGAGAAAGTAAGGTTTCTGAACCAACTTTTTCTGCTACCATTACAAACGATTTGTTGCCGTTTATTGTTCCAGCAATCACGTTATCGTCTTTCTTTTTGTCAACTGGTATTGGTTCGCCTGTAATCATGGCTTCATCGATATTGCTTTCTCCATCAGTTATTTTTCCATCTACAGGAATTTTATCTCCGGGTTTTACGCGCAATAAATCGCCTTTTTTGATATCGTGGATTGAAATTACTTTGTCACTACCGTCAATAACCAAAGTAGCTTCGGTAGGTGCCAGTTTTAATAATTCTTTTATGGCTCCGCTTGTTTGAGTGTGCGCTCGGGCTTCTAATAATTGTCCTAATAAAACTAGGGTTAGAATAACAGCTGTAGCTTCAAAGTATAAATGTACTGTTCCGTGTTCTGTTTTGAATTCGCTGGGAAAAATATCTGGAAAAAACATTCCAACCAAACTGAAAAGGAAAGAGATTCCCGTACCAATTCCTATAAGAGTAAACATGTTTAAATTCCATGTGATTATTGATTTCCAAGCACGGACAAAAAATATCCAACAAGCATAAAAAACTACAGGAATCGAAAAAATTAATTGTACCCAATTCCATTTAGAGGCATCCATTACTAGTAGTAAGGGATTGTTATGGGCCATATCAATCATGGCAATGATGAAAATCGGAACAGTAAACACCACCGCAATTTTCATCTTTTTAACCAGATCGGTATACGTTTTTTGGTCTTCGCTTTCACTAGGTTCCATAGCAACTAAATCCATTCCACATTTCGGGCATGAGCCAGGTCCTTCTTGAATTACCTCGGGATGCATTGGACATGTATACAGCGTTTTGCTAACGTTTAACGCTGCTGCTCTTACCAAATCCATTCCACATACAGGACAATCTCCTGCTTTGTCGTATACTTTTTCGCCTTCGCAATGCATAGGGCAATAATATTTTCCTTGTGCATTGCTGGATAAAGTAGTTTCTTTTTTATGATGATGAGATGGGGTAGAGCAACATGATTTTTCAGTTGCTTTATTTGTTTCTGAATTATCCATCACGTCTTCTTTGCTCATTTCAATAGTGTATTTTCCGGCTTTTGATAATGCCTCTTGCAACTTTTCTATTGAAATGTGTTTTTCCATAGTTATTGTTGCTATAGGCGGATTTAAGGAAACTTTTGCAGTAATGCCCTCAATAGAATGCAACGTTTTTTCGACTTTAGCGCGACAACCATCGCAAGTCATTCCGGTAATGTTGTACGTATGTATCATTAATTTGTTATTTAAATACAAATTTCCAGTTTAATACTTTTTTGGAGTTGCAGAATTTTGGGTTTGATATGCAAAATTTATAAATCTTCTATTTGTTTTCTTTTTATGGTTTTTATATTCCTGAAGAAGGTTGGTGAGAAGCCAGTTACTTTTTTAAATTGATTGCTCAAATGTGAAACAGTACTGTAATTTAAAGAGTAAGCAATTTCACTTAATGAGAGTTCATCATACATAATTAACTCTTTTACTTTCTCAATTTTCTGATTGATGAAATACTTTTCGATAGTGGTATTTTCTACTTCAGAGAATAGATTACTCAATGTATGGTAATCTTGATGTAGTTTTTGTGATAGATAAATGGATAAATTAATTGTCAAATCGTTGTTTTTGTTCTGAACCAAATCAATAATCAGTGTTTTAATTTTATCGATAGTTTTACTTTTCTTATCGTTAATTAAATCAAAGCCCACACTTCGAAGACTTTTTACTAATTCCTGTTTTTGGTTTTCGGGAATGTCATTTTTTAATTCAACTTCTCCCAATTCAACTGAAATAGGATTAATATCCATATTTTCAAACACGGACTTCACAACCATTATGCAGCGAGCACAAACCATATTTTTGATGTAAAGCTTCATTGTACAATGTTTTTTGCTAAAACGATATAAACTAACCTTGTTAAACGAATAACAAAGTTAGTTTAAGCTAATGTTCACAGATTAACGATTATTTGCTTCCTTCACCATTTTCTGGCACAGGTTCAGTCAATTTCATGCCACATTTAGAACATTTGTCATTCATTTTTCCTTGAACTTCAGGATGCATTGAACAAGCATACATTTTAGAATGATCCATCTTTGAATGATCGGTCATTGTAGAATCGTGTTCCATCATTGTTCCATCATTTTTCATTGTTGTAGAATCATTTTCCATCATTTCATAATCGGTTGTTGATTCTTCTTTAGTTTTTTGGTTACATGAAACCAAAACGAAAGCCATTATTATGGCTGAAAAGATTATTTTTTTCATTTTTTTATTTGATTTAAATTGCAGAGTAATTTCTGTCTTGTAATGGTACAAAAAATTGTTATTAAGTATGTTACATGTTTGACTAATTAAGTTGTATAATTCATACTACTTACTTGGATGCATTAAAAAAGATGTATTCCAAATTAAAATAAAAGCCATTTGGCGCAGTTCTCAACATGGAACTTGCCAACTCTTGTCGGTAAGCTAAATCTATCCGTGCTTGACTATTGATAATAAACTGAATTGCAGGAACAACATCAAGATAGGACTTACCACTTTTGTTCATGGTTTGGCCTACAAATTCAACCATCAAATTGATGTTAGTCTGCTTGTAATTGGTATACTTTCTGGGATACATTAATTTACCAAATGACAAGGTGTAATTTGTCGCATTATCACCAAAATTATCTGGAAAAGGATAATCGGGTTTATTGTCAAAGGCTTTTTCAAAGCTTACGGATGAACTTATGGCTACTTTTTTTATCAATTTAGTTGCCACAAACCCGGTTTCAAAACCTGTATTATGGCCCATAATTTCAATTTGTTCCTGATGGATATCGGCATTATTGAAACTGTATCTTCCAAATGCTGCCAAACGAAAGTGACTGTTTAAATCATCGGTTGAATAAAAACGGTACTTGGTGTAAAAACTTCCACCTTCAGTTACCAATTGGTTACTGCGATTGCTCACAAAAGCAGAGCCCCTAAACATTAGATTTTTATTCAATCCATAAGTGACCTCTGGCATCAAATGATAATTATAACCCGATACAAATTCTTCCTTAAACAAAGATTGTGAAAGTCGAACACTTATTGTATTTGCAGGAACATTACTCGCAGGATCGGTAACTACAAAAAGCTCTTGACTGTAATTTTTTTGAAGTGTAAACACCATTAATAAAATGAAAATCTTTCTCATTAGTTTATATATTTAGCATGAAAATCGTCTTCGTTGTTTAAAGCATAAGTAGCTACATTCTTGAGCGATTTTGATAGTTTTTTAAATTCTTTCTCTGTAACAAAGCCTTTGTCTAAAATTTGAATTTGGACTTCGGCATTATTAGTTGAAGCTTTATTAACTTCAATATAACCTCCTTGCTTAATTGTCTCAGCTTTTATTGTTAAGATCAACGAGCCAATAAAGAAACCTGCCTTTTCTACTTTTTCCTTGAACACTTTTGGACTTAAACTGTTATCCTCTTTTAGTGTTACTGTAAATGTATTGGTATTCAAATCGGTTGCTACATTAGCCACTTCTGACATACTTTTTAACTGCTTGTTAATTGCGTTAGAACACATCGAACACGTTAAACCTGTTGCTCTAATTTCGGCTTTTACAATTTGCGCATTACTTTGCATCGAGAACATCAAAACCATTGATGTTATGATTATATATACTTTTTTCATTTGAATTATTTTATAGTTTCAACCGTTTTTCCACAACTTAGCATCATGGAGCCATAATAGGGATTTTTTACTGCATTCTCTTTGCTTAACCAATTAGCACCTGTACCTTCGTTGAACATTGGACAAAATTGATAGTATACTGGAGTTTCATATTTAGAAACTTTGATTAATGAATACATGTTTTTAGAAAGTGCAGTGAAGTTGTCGCGTTGAATTTTAATATCTTTTGTATTAGCAATATTTTCTGCATTCTTTTTTATCGTATTTACAACTTCCATCCACGACATGTGAACGTTCATTTCAAGCTTGTCCATTTTAACATTATTGATACTCAATACCAATTCTTTTGCAGCAGCGGTAGTATTATTTCCATTTGAAGCGATTAACGCATCTTTGATCAAAAAGTAATTATCAAAAACCGATTTAAGTTGATTGTCACTTTGAACGGTTGTAACAGGATTACTATGATTGCTGTGGTTGGAATGGCCTTCGTTACGAGCCATCGCTGTTGTTGTTTCTTTAGAAGGAACTTTTGCTACTCTTTCATATTTACAACATTCGTGAAGATTAGTGTAAACATCATCTGGAGCAAGAAATTTATCACTATCGTAACCAACTAAAGCAATTCTTTTGAGTACTTCGTCTTGATTTGTTTTGGAAGCATCATAGGTTATGGTTGCCATTTGAGTTTCTTGGTTCCAATCAACATTGGCAATTTTTTTTATGTTTCCAGCTTTTTCGATTTTGGTTTCGCACATGCCACAGTTACCATAGATTTTTACATTTTCAGTTTTGGCATTTTTTATTTGTGCATTACTTGTAGTTGATAACAATACACTAATTGCTATCAATATTTTCATAAATGAATTTTTCATTGTAGATAAAGTTGTAATCAAAGTAAGCTACCTTGATTGGTTAATAAAATAAATTGGGATAAATAACAGTAAAAAGAGAATATAATTTCAATACCAATTTTGGTACAAAAAAATATCAAACTGTTAGATTGAGTAGCAAACTACTATGAATTTGACACAGCTATGGCTGCCAAAGAAGAATTTAGCCTATTTTAGGGATGAGCCAAATGGAATAAAAACCATCTGAGATTGTTGGTATTGTGTTTGAAAACTTAACTTTCTCAATTGAAGAATAGCTAAACATGTTGTTTTTAAAAATGATCTCGGATAACAAGCTTACTGAAGAAGTTGGACAGGTTGAAGAGCATCCGCATTTAGAATGACCGCAATTGCCTTTGCAACCCTTGTGGTCTTTTTGTTTTGAATGGTCGCTACCACAACAACTCTTTTTTTCTTTTTTAGTTGAAGAAACTTCTTTTTTGCAAGAACTTTTGCCTAAATCTTTACCACAAGCCATAGCATTACTAGGCATAAGAAATAGGCCTAATACAAATAATAGCATGAAGTAGTATTTTTTCATATTTTAAATAAAACAGTACAAAAATAATTAAAAATTAATACTAGATGTCAAAAATGCTGTTAAAATAGTTTGCTGAATTTTTAAAGCGATTTTATAAAATCAAATTCTTGTCCTGAGGCAAAGAGATTGGTGATACTTTTTACTAATTAATCAGGATAAAGTTTGCCTTCCTGAATTATAACAAACATACATCTTTCGATTTTGAAATCCTTAATGAAAAACTTTTGCTGATTAATTATATGATTTTATTGTTGTGATTTTAAATGATAGGGAAGAGGGCTCTAGGACGGTCTTGGATGGCTTTTCAGTTGCTTTGACTTTACCAGTACTCAATTTGATCACTTCGGGTTTGCAATTTGATAATTATATGTGGTAAAAAGAAAAAACCCTCTAAATCATAAGATTTAAAGGGCTTTATTTTAATTTGCTTTCCAGCACGCGGAGAAAGAGGGATTCGAACCCCCGGACCTGTTACAGTCAACAGTTTTCAAGACTGCCGCATTCGACCGCTCTGCCATTTCTCCAGTATCTAGCTCTCATTTTCTGATTGCGAGTGCAAAGATAATAAGTTTTTTCGAATCTACAATATTCTTTTAGGATTTTACAAAAAAATAATTCAATAACAGTGCAGAGTAAGGGTTATTTCTAAATCAAAAAACAGCACAAATTTTCCTTCTTTAAAATTAAAACAAAAAGGAGTTAGTCTTGCTACCGAGATTGATAGAGGAGGAGTTGTATAATCAAAACATCTAAAAAGTGAATTTTTTAAGTTTTATAAAATGAAAAAGCCCGAAACTTAAGTTTCGGGCTTTTCGCGGAGAAAGAGGAACTAGCATCTACTTAATTTAAACATATCAAACTTTATTTAATCATGCTGTAAACCCTTGTAAATACTAGGATTTAGGTATATAGTGATTAAGTAAAATAAGATTATTTATATATAAATACAGAAAATGTGGGGATTATGTGGGGATAATTTTTTAGCTTTGAGTTATCTAATAGTTAGTACTCTATGGCAACAATAAATTATCTTGTAAAGGGAGAAAAAAACGTAACCAATATACTTTTGCGTTTTAAAAATGGTAGAAAATTTGATTTAACTGCTTCTACAGATTTAAAGGTAGAGCCAAAAAAATGGAGTTCAGCAAAACAGAAAGTAAAACTTACTGCCGATGATGCTACAAAAGATGAAGTAAATAATAATTTGATAGAATTAGAAAAGTTTATATTTAACGAATTCAATTCCGATAATAGCAAAGGAGAGTTTATTGATAAATATTGGTTAAGAAAGAAGATCGCTAATTTTTTTAACAGACCAATTGATGAAACAGCTATTGATCAAGTGTTTTTTATTCCGTTTATAGAAACTTTTATCAAAAACGCTCCAACAAGAATTATAAAAGGTAAAAACAAAGTAATTGCCAAAGGCACTATTACAAAATATACAACTACACAACGTAAGTTAGAAGAGTACGAAGAACGCTTTAATACCAAATTAAAATTTACGGACTTAGACTTGACTTTTTACGATCGATTTGTCAATTTCTTGTCCCAAGAGCAAAAAATTAATCTAGGTACTATTGGTAATTATATTGGAACTTTAAAAACCATTGCCAGAGATGCTAAACTAAAGGGCTTGCCAGTACATCCACATATCGAACATCCAAACTTTTTTGTTCCAAAAATCACGTCAGATAGCATTTATTTAAATGATGATGAAATCAACGCCGTCTTTAAGTACGATTTTAAAGGTGTGGAAAGATTAGAGAACACTAGAGATTTGTTCATTATTGGATTGCGAACAGGCTTAAGAATTTCAGACTTTTTGAGATTAAAAGATGCTAATGTCAAAAATGGTTATATCGAAATTGAAACTCAAAAAACAGGACAAACAGTTACAATTCCTTTGCACAAGCAAGTAAAAGCAATTCTTGAAAAAAGAAACGGATTTCCAAGAACTATTTCAGATCAAAAGTTTAACGAGCATGTGAAAGATTTATGCAAAGTTGCAGGATTTAATGAGAAAGTTCAAGGTTCTAAAATCAATAAAGATACCAAGCGTAAAGAAGAAGGAGTATTTGAAAAATGGGAATTGGTAACATCTCATATCTGTAGACGTTCATTTGCTACTAACTTATATGGTAAACTAGACAATTTGACTATCATGGGAATTACAGGACACCAAACAGAAACTCAATTTTTAAAATACATCAAGATAACCAATACTGAAAAGGCCGAAAAATTAAAAGAGTATTGGAATAAGCAAAATGAAGAGCAAAATATTGAAGAGAAAGTTTTAAAAGTAGTTCAATAAAGCAAAGTTTAATATATTTAGCCCTTAACTATTAATTATCATGGACTACTCACATTTAGATTGTTTTTGTAATAATTTGGGAGGTAAACCTAATGTTGACCGCTTCTCTATTAATCATACTATTTCTCATCTTAGCGGAATTGCGAACAAGGTAAAAAGAGAAGTAAATATTGAATTAAACAATGTCAATTGTGATAAAAATTATTTTTTAAATTACCATTTGTCAGAGGTTGAAAATTCAAATTTTGATGAAAATATTTCTATTGTTTCAATAAATGAAATGTTAATTAAATACGGTGTTACTTTTGAAGATATTCTCAATGACAATATTGAAGATAGTAATTTTACAGAAGTTTTAAATACTGAATATCCCAAAGTTTCAGATTTAAATCCTTACCACAATTCAGCTCAAATTATTCAATTAGAATTATATCATTATGTAGTCTTCTATTTTAAAACTGATATGATTAAATTTTTCGAAGATAAAAAAGTTTCCTTTAATCTTGATTCAAATGATTTAGGTAATAAATTAAAATGGATTGGGAAACCCTCTCAATTAGGTATCATTATCAGGGAACTGGTCGAAATGGGATATATTGAAGCGCCGAGAAGAAAGACGGATGATATTAATTACACACAATTTGCAAAGGATGTTATTTCAACTTTTGACATTGAAACAACAGCTGATACTTTAATTAAGTACTTAAACTTGGATACAGATAAATCACAATCACTAATTAGAAAATTTCAAGAAAACAGTTTTAATATTCCTCATATAAATATAGTAAGCTAAAAGGTACTAGTACCTTCTGGTACCTTTACTAAAACATAGTCTCCTTTACTTTGTACCATCAATAACGATAAAATTTTTATTATATGGAACAAAATAAAATGACACAAGTATACGGTGTAGATCCCGTAGAGTACAAAGAAAGCATCATGTCTGATGTAAGAGCAGAAATTAAATCATTAGCTCAACATTTTCAACCAATTATTCCGCAAGAGTATCTTACTCGCCAAGAAGTTGCTGATATACTTAAGGTATCATTAGTGACACTTTCTGATTGGAACAAAAAGAAAATTCTTAATCCTTATCGTTTGGGTAATCTTATTCGATATAAGCGTTCAGAAATCGAACAGGCTTTAATATGTATTAATCCTAAAAAAGTCTAGTTACTGTAGTTTTTAAACTGAGCTTGATATTTTTTAATCTAAATACAAGCTTAATCAGTTTTCTGAAAATTTCAAATTAATCGTAAACCTAACGTAAAATTAACGAACAATGGATAAAGAATTTTATAATTGCCAATATTGTGGCACAGAATACAAACCGAAAAGACGTTTTAAACAACGCTTCTGCAGTAATAGTTGTCGCGCCAATTCTTTTAAACGAAATAAATTAAAAAGCCAATTGGGTAAAACAGTTGATGCCACAGAAAACAAAAATCCTACTAAAATCGAAAAAATGAGTTGGGCAGGAGTGGGGAATGCCGCTGCGGGAGCGGTTGTAGTGAATACAGTTGCACATTTATTTACAAAAGAAGAAAACCGACCAGCCACCAAGAAAGACATTAAGGAGATTATTTCAGTTTTGAAACAACGCTATTTCGTCGTGAAAAACATGAATCAGAAACCAGATGGCTCTGTACCTTATTTTGATATTCAAACTAGTTTAGTTCTCTATTTCAAACCAAATAAAATCGTAGGATATGGAAACAAATAACACAAGCAAAATTCCTGATGATGTAATTTATCATTTAGAACTAATTCTCAATGATCTTCATCGCTTAAAAATAGATTATAATAGAGATCCTCGAATTGTGTATGCTAGTGATTTTCTAATCAAAAGAGTAAATCTTGTAGCTGAAATTTATTTTGATTTAAACAAAAAAAGCTTTTTAGCGCTTCGAAACCATCTAAATTCCATTTTTAAAGAAGAGCCTAATACTTTGGGTGTTATTGTAAGAATTGAGAATTCGAAGTGTAATAGTGAAGCAACAAGTGTTAAATATTTTACTCAAATAATATGAAAGAATATATCCGAGTTGGCACTGAATATTTTAAAATAATAGATCATCCATTAATCAGCGGAGACTACATGAAAACAACAACCAAATGGAATAAACAGACCATTGTTGATGATTTCGGAAAAGATAGTCTTCAAAAAATAAAGAAATACGAATCATTTTGCACGTTTCCATCGCATATTTCATATACTCGTGAAATCAACAAATTTTACAATAAATACGAACCGTTATCCTATGCAATTAGCGAGGATGGAAACTGGAACACTATTAAAAGCTTTTTACAGCACATGTTTGGTGAACAGTACAAACTTGGCTTGGATTATCTTACCATTCTCTGGAAACATCCAAGTCAAATATTACCAATCCTTTGTTTTGTGAGTTCTGAAAGGAATACAGGGAAAAGTACTTTTTTAAAGCTCTTAAAAATGATTTTTGAAGGTAACATGACCATCAATAAAAATGAGGATTTCAGAAGCAGATTTAATTCAGATTGGGCTGGTAAATTAATTATTGCTGTTGATGAAGTTTTACTGGACAAAAAAGAAGATAGCGAACGAATAAAAAATCTTTCAACTTCAAATTTTTATAAGAGTGAAGGCAAAGGCGTTGATAAAATTGAAATTGAGTTTTTTGGTAAGTTTATATTGTGCTCCAATAACGAAGAGAATTTTATCAAAGTAGATCCTTTAGAAATTCGTTATTGGGTAATTAAAGTTCGTCCGTTTATCACTGAAAATCCTGATTTATTAGAGCAAATGCGAAAAGAAGTACCGTTTTTTGCTAACTATTTGACAAATCGAGAAATTGAATCTGCAAGAGTAACCCGAATGTGGTTTGCAAAAGAACAAATTTATACGAAAGCATTAGATGTTTTAATTCGAGGAAACAGAACGTCAATTGAAAAAGAAATTGAAGAGTTCTTGATTGATCAATTTTATTTGCTTGGTTTAGACGTTTTGTACTACTCAATTTCAAACTTGGTGGAAGAATTAAACAAAAGAAATGTTCGCGTAAATAATAGTTATATTTCAAAAATACTGAAAGAACAATTCAATCAAGAATCTAAAAATAGCACTTACAAAATTTACAAGATGGATTATAGCAGTCCTATGGCAGAAAATCCAAATATTTATCATGAAAATGCAAAAGGAAGACACTACACTTTCAACAAAGAAGATTTTATTAAATAAGACGTTGATTTGTTGAGAAATCAAGCTAAATCCAAATATAATACCACTTTGCCAAGCAACAAATCATCAACAAGGCAGCAACAGAACAAATTCAAATACAATTGCTGTTGACACTCTGTTGATGATTTGTTGCTTCTTTAAGTCGCTAATCTCAAGGTTGTTTGTGTTTTTGCAACAGATCAACAAAAAAAACATGATTTTCTAAACAACGATTACTTGATAAAAAAAGAGTCGATTTTACTGTTAACCGTAATATGTATGAATTTATTTTCAATATCTTAGCACTGGAAATTAAATTCACATTACAATTAATGGCAGCCGAACAAAAACAAAAATTAGAACAACAACTCTGGAACATCGCAAACACTCTTCGTGGGAAAATGGATGCTGATGATTTTAGAGATTACATATTAGGTTTCATTTTCTACAAGTACCTGAGTACTAAAATGGATTTGTACGCCAACACCATCCTACAACCAGACGGTTTGACTTTTCAAGAAGTAGTAGGACATCCTGACGAAGCCCTTTTGATGCAAGAAATAAAACAATTGGCTATTGATAAATTAGGCTTTTTCTTGGAGCCAGCTGATTTATTTTCCGAATTGGCAAGAAGAGGAAATGCAGGCGGAAAAAATAATTTCATCTTGGGCGATCTAGCCAAAGTACTCACGCACATTGAGCAAAGTACCATGGGATCTGAAAGTGAAGAAGATTTTGGAAACTTATTTTCGGATTTAGATTTAACCTCTCACAAACTAGGAAAATCCGAAGCGGATAAAAACGAATTGATCGTAAAAGTCTTGATTCACTTAGACGAAATTGATTTTGATTTAGAAAATACCGATAGTGATGTTCTGGGCGATGCCTACGAATATTTAATTGGTCAGTTTGCCAGTGGCGCCGGCAAGAAAGCGGGCGAATTCTACACGCCACAACAAGTCAGTAGTATTCTAGCACAACTTGTAACCGTGGGTAAAGACAAACTGAAGAGTGTGTATGACCCAACGTGTGGTTCGGGTTCCTTGCTGTTGCGCGTAGCCAAAGAAGTAAAAGATGTAAGCGCTTTTTACGGACAGGAAATGAATCCTACCACTTACAACTTATGCCGCATGAACATGATCATGCACGATGTACACTACAAACGTTTTGACATTAAAAACGAAGATACCCTAGAACGCCCACAACATTATGATTTGCGTTTTGAAGCCATTGTGGCCAATCCGCCATTCTCGGCCAACTGGTCTGCGAGTCCGCTGCACATGACCGACGATCGTTTCTCGGCTTATGGCAAACTCGCCCCAAGCTCAAAAGCTGATTTTGCTTTTGTGCAACACATGGTGCACCAGCTGGATGATAACGGAACCATGGCTATTGTTTTGCCACACGGCGTTTTGTTTCGTGGTGGTGCCGAAGGACACATTCGCCAGTATTTGATTCAGGAGAAAAACTACCTCGATGCTGTAATAGGTTTACCCGCTAATATTTTTTACGGAACCAGCATCCCAACCTGTATTTTGGTCCTAAAGAAAAAACGCGACAATCCAGATAACATATTGTTTATCGATGCTAGCCAACATTTTGAGAAAGTAAAAACCCAAAATGTATTGCGTACCGAGGATATTGACAAAATCATTAGTACCTACGAAAACCGTTTGTCCGAAGACAAATACAGCCATTTGGCACAATTAAGTGAATTAGAAACCAACGATTACAACCTGAACATTCCACGCTACGTAGACACCTTTGAGGAGGAAGATGCCATAGACCTACAAGCCTTAACCCAAGAATTACGCGCCTTAGCCCATGAAAGCAAAACGACCGATGCTACCATTGCCGGTTTTTGTAATGAACTAGGAATCGAAACCCCATTTTAATGAGCACAACAACTTTACAAATCGAAAAGAAAAAAATGCTTGTACCGCAATTGCGATTTCCTGAGTTTGATGGGGAATGGGAGCGATGTAAAATTGGCGATAATTTAACTATCGGAAGCGGAAGAGATTACAAGCATTTGGAAATTGGTAATATTCCAGTTTTTGGTACTGGCGGATTAATGACATACGTAAATAAATTTTTATATGATGGTGAAACCGTTTGTATTGGTAGAAAGGGAACAATAGATAAACCAATGTTTTACAGCGGTAAAATTTGGACTGTAGATACTTTATTTTACACTCACTCTTTTAATTCTTCATTACCAAAATTTATATTTAATGTTTTTCAAAGAATAAATTGGAAAGAGCACAACGAAGCTTCAGGAGTTCCAAGTTTATCAAAAAGTACAATTGAAAAAATAAACATATCAATTCCAACCCTCCCAGAACAAAAAAAAATAGCATCCTTTTTAAGTGCGGTCGATGAAAAAATACAGCAATTGTCTCGCAAAAAGGAATTATTAGCACAATACAAAAAAGGCGTGATGCAACAATTGTTCTCAGGTAAATTGCGCTTTAAAGATGAGAATGGACAGGATTATCCTGAGTGGGAAGAAAAAAAATTAAAAGATTTAGTTGATAAAGAACGTAAAATAAGGTACGGAATTGTTCAGCCTGGTGATTATGATCCTTCTGGAAGATTTATGATTAGGGGGCAAGATTATTCATCTGTTAAGGGATGGGCGGATAGTTCAGAGTTTTTTAAGGTTTCTGAGGTCATTGAGCAAAAATACATTAAAGCTAGAGTTAAAGCAGGAGATCTATTAATAACAATAGTTGGTGCAGGTACAGGTTGGTTAGAAGTTGTTCCAAACTTTCTTGAAGGTGCAAATATAACTCAAACTACAGGAAGAATTGCAATAGATAAATCCATTGCTTCACCTGGATATGTCAAAAATTATTTTTTTACGCATACTGGAAGAAAAGAAATTAATGGTTACATAAAAGGACAAGCTCAACCAGGATTAAATATAGGTGATGTTGAAAATTTTAAACTACCATTACCTTGTATTGCAGAACAACAAAAAATCGCCAATTTTTTATCGGGGATCGATGGTAAAATAGAACAGGTCAATGGAGAATTAGTAAAAACGCAAGAATTTAAAAAAGGATTGTTGCAGCAAATGTTTGTTTAAAAAGATAAAGTATGAAAATTCTAGGCTATTCAGAACGTGGGATAATTAATTCATTGATATTTTCAATTGGCGAGGATAAAGAGTTAATGAATAGCTTTATTGACTTGATAGACATTCCAGAGTTAAAAGAATTAGGGAAACCTGAAGATTATGAAATACTGTTAGAACAATCATTTTCTGATTTTGGAGATGCTGATTTAATTATTATAATCGAGTATGTAAATCCGAAACATAAAAGGGTATTATTTATTGAGGGCAAAGTGAAAACCTATTTGCGGAAGCTTTGGTGTGTAAAAGAAGAATATAAAAAATTCACAAAAGAGGAAAAATATAATGGTTCGGCTTCAAATTTATTTTTTCAACTCTATCTTAAAGCATTACTATTTGAAAACAGAGAAAAGATTAGTTTGAAAAAAGATTGTATAATTGAAGCAAAACATAGAACTAGAAAAATTGGCAAAAATGATGTCGTATGGTGCGCTTTTACAAAATTGTTAGAGTGTAATAAGGCTCACTATATTGGGTTTATTCCATCTAGTGTAACTGAGATTGAAACGTTTAAAGAGAATGATAAAACTGGATATAACTATCTTTCTTGGCATCAGGTTGAAAAATTTTGTAGTGAATACAAAAATCCAGAAGCAAAAGAAGAACATATTCATCCCAAACTAAAAAATGTTTTAGAGATATTTAATTTTAATAAAGGGCAAATATATTGAGTTTGAAAAATATAAAAATAACTATATATAAATTATATTATGGCAATAAATCATAATTGGAGCATTGAAGATTGTTTATTTGTGATCACCGAATTTGTAAAAAGATATAAAAAAGAAGATTTCAAAAGCATAGAAAAAGATGTTGCCAATAAAATTGGAACATCTGCTAGTTCAGTAAATTTAACAAGGAAGAATTATGTTGCACTTTTAGAAGGAAAGACCGAAGGTTATGGAGCTAATGCCTCTAAATCTCAGGAAGCTGCACTAAATAGTTTTTTAGAGACCAACATCGATATCACTAAATCTAAGTTAATTTACATTCTTAAAAATTAGTTTTTTAACTATTTAAAACATGAGCCATCAATCCGAAGCTACATTAGAAAATAACTTAATCAAGCAATTGATTGGTTTGAATTATGCATCTGTCAAAATTCAAGATGGAGACGCTTTAGTTTCCAACCTCAAAAGTCAGTTGGAAGTTTTTAATGAAACCACTTTTACAACCAAAGAGTTTGATGCCGTTTTGAATCATTTGGCCAAAGGCAATGTATTTGAAAAAGCCAAAACACTTCGGGATCGCTTTCAATTAACCAAGGAAGACGGGACTTCGTTTTACGTTCGGTTTTTTAATGCGGAGGATAACAGCAAGAATTTATATCAAGTTACCAATCAAATATCATTAGAAGGAAGCTATAAAAATCGTTTTGATGTCACACTTTTGGTCAATGGTTTGCCATCGGTACAAATAGAATTGAAACGTTCCGGCATCGAAATCAAAGAAGCTTTTAACCAGATCAATCGCTACCAAATGCACTCGTTTTGGAGCAACCACGGTTTGTTTCAATACGTGCAATTGTTTGTAATTAGTAATGGTGTAAATACGAAATATTTGGCCAACAATAAATTGCAATCGGTCAAACAAACCTTCTTTTGGGCTGATGCCAATAATAAAAATATCACAGAGTTACCCGAGTTTACGGCTGCGTTCCTAAACCTAAATCAATTAGGAAAAATGATTGCGCATTACATAGTGATCAACGAAACCCACAAGGTGATGATGGTCTTGCGACCGTATCAATTTTTTGCGACCGAGGCGATTATTCATCAAGTCAAAAACTCAAATGACAACGCGTATATTTGGCACACCACAGGATCGGGTAAAACCTTAACATCCTTTAAGGCTAGCCAAATTTTGATGGAATTGCCCGAAGTCTATAAAGTCGTTTTTGTAGTCGACAGAAAAGATTTGGATTACCAAACCATGAATGAGTTCAACGCGTTCAAAGAAGATAGTGTTGATGTCACCAATAATACCCAATCATTGGTAAGACAATTGACTGATAATACCAAGCTGGTCTTAACTACCATTCAAAAGTTAAACAACGCTATTTCAGAACGGTTTTCGGGCAAAATAGAAGCTTTACGACACAAGAAGATAGTTTTTATTTTTGATGAGTGCCACCGTTCGCAATTTGGAGAAACACACGACCGTATAACTAAATTCTTTGAAAAAAGTCAGTTAATCGGTTTTACAGGAACACCCATTTTTGCCGAAAACGCTTCTAAGAATGATTTAGGAAAACGTACCACAAAAGATTTGTTTGGCAATTGCTTACACAAATACGTCATTACAGATGCGATTCGGGATCAAAACGTTTTGCGTTTTGGGATTGAATATGTGGGCAAATACAAGAACAAGAGCAATGCTTTTATTGACATAGAAGTAGAGGACATTGACAAACAAGAAGTGCTGGATTCCGAAAAGAGAATCAATAAAATTGTAGATTACATCATTGCGTATCACGATCAAAAAACGTTCAATAAAGACTATTCGGCACTGTTAGCAGTTAGTAGTATTGATAATGTGATTAAGTATTACGACCTTTTTCAACAGAAGAAAGAAGCTGGAGCACACGATTTGCGCATTGCTACCATTTTTACGTATGGCACCAATGAGGATTCAGAAGAAGCAAAAGATTATTTACCAAGTGACGAAGTTGACTTTGATGTTTTAGCGGAAAAGCCAACGACCTATCAATCCAAACACACGCGTGACAAGCTTGAAAAATACATTGGTGATTACAACAAAATGTACAATACTAGTTTTTCAACTAAGGACAGCCAACAATTTGAGAATTACTTCAAAAATATTAGCCAACGATTAAAAGATCGAGAAAAAGAAAACTTCAACCACGAGAAAGACCGTTTGGATATCGTAATTGTAGTCAACATGATGCTTACCGGTTTTGATGCTAAAAAAGTAAATACGCTGTATGTAGATAAAAACTTGAAGCAACACGGCTTGATTCAGGCTTATTCCAGAACCAACAGGATATTAGGAGAACAGAAGTCGCAAGGAAACATTTTGGCTTTTAGAAATCTTAAAAAAGCGACTGACGATGCGATTACTTTGTTTTCGAATAAAGAGGCCGTTGAAGTCGTTACCATGCCCGATTATGAAGCAATTGCGGAGAAGTTTGACGAAGCCTTGAAACTTTTAAGAGAAATTACGCCCACCTATCAAAGCGTAAATGATTTAAAAAACGAAGAGGAAGATGCGCAATTTGTGCAAGCGTTCAGGAAGTTGATGCGAGCTATGAATGTGTTGCAATCCTACACTGATTTTGACTGGGAGGATTTAGGTATTGATGAGCAAGAATACGAAGACTACAAAGCCAAGTATTTAGACATCTATCAAAAGGTGAAACAGGATAATGAAAAGAAAAAGACATCAATTCTGGATGACATTGATTTTGAATTAGAGTTGATTCACAGAGACCAAATCAACGTTGCATACATCCTGAAATTGTTAGCGAAACTAAAAGGGGAGAAAACACCAACGGCAGCTGCGGCGCAAAAGAAAGCCATTATTGATTTATTGGGAGGTGATATTCAGTTAAGAAGCAAACGAGAATTGATTCAAAAATTCATTGATGAGAACATGCCCAACATCAAAGACGGTGATTCTATTGAAGATGAATTTGAAAAATACTGGCAAGATCAAAAAGTCTTGGCATTAGGCAAACTCTGCGAGGAAGAACACCTGGACAAAGCACAATTCAAATCTTTAATCGATGCTTATATCTACAGCGGTCGAGAACCTATAAAAGATGAAGTTTTTCAATGCCTAGACAATAGACCCAGCATCCTGCAAGCTAGAACCATTGGTGACCGAATTATAGCAAAAATGAAGGAGTTTGTGGAGGTTTTTGTGAAGGGGATGATGGCTTAGAATATGTAAGATTATATATGTAAAAATGTTTTTATTTGTAATAATTTAATTATAGATTAGCAAAAGTGAAAAGGATGACGTTTTTCAGACCTATATAAAAGTTGCCGGATAGCTTAAAAAACCAGAAAGAAACTAAAACCGAAATTTACAAATGACATTGTTAGAAAAACTTAAAGAAACACAAGAAAAAAGAAGAAAAGCAATTCCTTCTCAAGTTTTTTTCAATCATTTTTTTGCTGTAGCATATCATATTGAATGCAATACAGAACGTTTCAATTTGAAAAAGAACGCATTTTTTAATGGTTTAAAATTGAGGAATGAAAATTTTGATTTGGATAGCATTAGAAAATTATTGTGGAATTCGTGGAGCACAGAATATGCTTTTACATTAACAACTTTGGCAAATAATGAAGAATTTTACAAGTTTGCTTTGCATTGGAATTTTCCACAAGCTTATTATTCAATTTATCTTTCATTAACTGCATTTCACGAAACACAAGGATTAGCTAATGAACAACACGAAAAATCAATAAAAATATTTGGAAACTCTATAAAAGACGGGCATTATCCTGAAGCAATTAGTTTTTTTTGTAAAGGATTGCATCAAAACTATGAATATGCGGGAATTGAAAATTTTAAAAAATTTCCAAAGGATTATTGCGGTTTAACTAGAATACAGTCATTAGATGAAGCTCAATTACAAATCGCATTGTTTCTTAAATCAACCCGAAGAAAAATTGCTGAGAACAAAAGAGAAAAGTTAAAAAGCAATAATGACATAAAATTTTTAAATGCTAAAGGTGAATTTAGAAAATCATTTTCAAAATATCATTGGGATTTAATCTATAAAACAATTCCTGAAACAACAATATTGAATATAATGTATCGATTACGAATAAAAGCGAATTATCACGATGTTGAAACTTTTATTAATGCGGATATTGATTTCAAAACATTTCACGAATGTTTAAGTAACATAATTAATTATTTGAATTTTGTTCATGAGGCATATATATGTAAAGTTTTGGGAAAAATAGAATATGAAAAAATATTACATAATTTTCCAGGACATTTGAATAAAGAAACTGCTCTGAAAAGATATTCTGAATTTGAGAAAATAATTGAAGTTAAAAAAAAAGCCATCAGCTAAAAAACTAGAGATTCGGTGCATGTGCAGCACGAACAATGAAACTCTATCTGTTAGGTATAAATTTTAAAAAATGGAAGATATAAACAAGTCAGTGGAAATTCAGAAACATTTTTTTCATCCTGTTTGTAACAGTAGTGAAATTGAAAGAATATTTAATGTTAAAAATGCTCAAGATTATTTGCTTAAAATTCGTGCGGAAACAATTGTAGACCATATGAGACTTTTCCGTGTTTATCGAAATAAGGCTTTGGTAAATTCAAAAAATTGGTCTTTGGAAAAGTCATTTTCAAATTTGCATTATGAAAAATTTATATCACATCTCAATAAAGAGAATAAAGAAAATTGCAAAGAAATAACCTATGGTAATATATTTTCGAATCAAGTAAGTGGTTTAATATTTAAAAGTCCTTACGGAACAATTATAAACATCTCTGATTCAATGCGATTTTTTTTAAAATTCATGAATTTGGGTCTTCTAAATTTTGATAGTGAAGTACCGCTTCATGTGCGCCTAAATGCAATCCGAATAGCAATAAGGGTAATGCTGCAAAGTGAAGCTTTAGATTTTTATATGGATCCTCGAGGTATAGTTCCAAAAGATGTTGGAATATCAATAGAAAAAGATGTTCCTAATGAATTATTATTTATTGCTGGTCATGAATTCTCACATCATCTTTGTGGACACTTATCTGATGAAAATGTTATTGAAAAACCTATTTTCAAAGGGATTTTAGAAAATCAGGAAGATTACAAACCTATTATATCATTTAGTCAAAGTCAAATTGAAGAATATGAAGCTGATTTAGTTTCTATTGAATTACCAAAATACAGCAATTCAATGAAGAAAGGAGTTTTAGAAGGAGCTTTAACATTCTTTGCCAAATTGGATATATATGAACATTTTATTGGTTTATGCGCTCCATCAACTAAATTTATGAATCATGAACATCCCCCTGCATCAAAACGTTTTGATATGTTATTAGAACAAGTTGGAATGCCTAAAAACTTTAATAAAGCATATTGGCAAGATTTTAAAAAAGACATTGAAAGAGTTAAAGTAATAATTGGAGATGATGTTATAAACGGCTTAGAAAAGTATCAATTTTATGGTTCATTATATTTAGATAAACCTAATTCAGAATGGCGAGGAAAAGAACTTATAGATAGAGTTGACTATTATTGAATCTAAGCTAACAGCCACTAAAACAGATTTAGGAATTTGGTTTAATGGAAAGATGGTTTTGTATTTGCGATGTTTTGGCAAATCCGAAAATAGGGTTTAATTTAAAACCAAACCATCTTTAAAGCCAATAGTTTAGCAGTCAACTTTCAGGACGCACAGAAACTTAAGAGAAAACAAAAAACACAATATAATTTAGAGAAATGAAAAAAATAATTTTACTTTTTGTCATTATTTTGGCTTCAAATTTAGCAAATTCACAAACAAATAAAAAAAAATCAACAGTCAAAAGTGTAAGATATACAGAAGAAAAAGCTTTAGAGTTTATTGCTGATTATTATGAATTTTACAATGCTGATGAGGAATATGACAATCCAGTTGTGCGACAAATTTCAGATAATGTTTTTTATGTAAAAGTTCAATATTGCAATGGTGGAAAAGAAACTTGTTATGAATCAGATGATAATGACGGAACTGCTAAACGCGACTTTTTTTGGAGCTCTAAAGTTTTAGTCCTTAAAATTCAATCATTAACAAAATATACAGTAACGGAAAAAACAGATTATTAAAGTAAAAAGCTGAATTGCTAGCAAATGCTAAATATCATTGCTTGTTTTGGGTAAATTGTTCGTTTACTTTTCATAGCATTGCTCGGTCTGTTTCAAAAAAAAAGATTTCCAAAAGCCGCCACGAGCTATAGCATAGACCGTTTTGCGATAGCTTATAAGAATTAGAACAATAGCACCTCTTTCACAAATAACTAAAACAACAAATATTAATATGATTGAAGATTATAAAAAAGATGCGAAAGCATACCTACTCGAAAATGAAGGAACTTTAAGAAGTAGAGAAAAAATAATTTCACTTGACAAAAATGTTAAATTTGAAAATGGTAAAATATTATATAAGGATATTCAGTTTGGAAACTATGATGAAGAAACAAGAGTTATAAAAGTGGACAGACAAAAAGCTTTAGACAAAAAAGGTCTAAATCCTTTATTAAAACATCCGTCATATCCACCAAGTACTACTATCATAGTTATTGACGGAAAAAATACTCATACATACAATACTGATGAAAAAGGTCGAATAATTAAAGCGGAGTCTGTTGTAAATGAAATAGCAAAAAGCAGAGTTAGTGATGAACAGACAAAAGGTAAATTATTCGGAGATGAGGATGGATATGTTGATACTAACCCTAAAGAAAAAGACCAAGGTGGACATAGATTAGCTGCTTCTGCTGGTGGAATTCCTGAAGTTATTAATACTTATGCTCAAGCACATTCCCTAAATAATGGTAAAGAAAATAGAGATAATGAAAGAGATTGTGTTAGAGCTTTAAAAAAAGATGGTAGTTTCAAATTAACACAAACTTTTGAATATGAAGAGACTAGAAGACCTACTAAAATAACTTCAACATTGAACAATAATTCTTCTATCCAATTTATCAATTTAAACATAAAACCACAAGTCCTGAACGTCCCAACGTTTCCGAAAATTAAATCAACTGTTTCTGCTAATAATTCAGTAAATATTTTAAAAGAAAAAAAAGTATGGATTACATCCTTGCTGGCGCTTCTTTGTTTGATGTTAATTTATGGTGTAAGTCTATATAATGATGATAGTGATGATTTTAATAAAAACAAATTAGAAACTAATTTAAAAATTACCAATAAAACACAGAAGACTATTCCTAAAACTAATAAAATAGATGCCTCTGAAAATTTAACTTTATCAAACGTAAATATAATGTTTGATAAAAAGAGCTCAAGTATTACAAATGAAAATTATGCTCTTTTACAAAAGATAGTTGATACGATAATTAAAAGTGAAAGAAATTATAGTTTTTTAATCGAAGGTTATTCCTGTGATTTAGGTGCCAATATCTACAATGATAATTTATCAAAATTAAGAGCTAAAAATATAGAAACATACTTTCTAGAAAAGGGGGTTGATTCTTCTAAAATTAAAATTAGTTGGTTCGGTGAAACAAAATTTAATAGTAATGGAGATTTAGAAAATTCTAGAAAAATGAGCAGACGCGTAATTATAAAAACTAAAGAATAGAAGTCATTATACAACTTTTGTTTAGCGATATAAAGGGTTTAAGCATAATTTAAAATTGGTTTTAAATTCGATATGTCTAGAGTTTAACCGAAAATTATAGGTTCTTTAATCCGCCACATCGCCAATCGGCATGCTATGAAAAAATTACTTTAAATTTAGAACTTGTGCTGAGGGCTGCCAAAGAACAATTTCAAAGATGGGATTCTCAAGAGGTTCATTTTAGTTTTTTTTACAAACTAACTTTATCTGTTTAATTTTCAAAAAACTTAGAAAAAAATAAATTTATATGTTTGAAAATATTTTTAATAAAAAGTTTAAAGAGCATAATTCTTTAACGAAATTACATCTTAAAGGAAATGTAAAAGAGGTTTTTGTGAGGTTTGAAGAAAAAATTGATGAAAAATATGAAAAACAAAGTTATTCTTTAATAAGAGATCACCTAAGAAAATATTATGTAGACCTTTTTTTTGATTCTTTTGGCAATTTAAAAGAAAAAGTCCAATATGATAGCCCTGATATTATTGATTATAAAAACGTTTACAATTTTAATTCTAAAAATTTACTTCAAAGTTCGGTGTTTAAATCTACAAAAGATTCATACAAATCAGAAACAAATTATGCTTTTTTATATTTACCAAACAAAATAATTATTAACGAAAAAGAACATTCAAATTCTAAACGCAAATTGATTATAGAAAACAATAGTGTTAAAATTGATTTTTATGAATTAGATTACAATTCACCTTCAGGCAAAAAAATATTTACAAAAAAAACATATGTCAATGAATTACTTAACTCTAAAATAACTAACCAAAGTGAATTTTCATATTTTTATGATGATGATAAAAAAATAGTCAAAATAGAATTACTTTATATGAAGTTCCATAAGACGGTACAAGATTTTTTTTATGATAGAGGAATTTTACAAAAAAGTGTTTTAAAAAATATCGAGAGAAATGAAATAATAAATGAAAATTTTTATAAAACAGATATTTATGGAAACTGGATTGAAAAAATAATTACTAATCCAAATGATAAAAGTATAATTTTGATTAGTAGAAAAATTAATTATTACAGCAGTTAGCACTATAGGCGAGTTTTGGGCTTAATTTAAAGATGGTTTTGTATCCGGAAGATTTACAAGTCCGTAAAAGTGCTTAAGTTAGTTCTATACGGACTTTGGTGTAGAGATGTAATCGGTAAATTTTTAATCGTAAAGAAATGAAACTGCAAAAGAAAAAAATATTAGCAAAAGAAATACTTCTATTTGGAGGCGTGATAATTGTAAGTTCAATTGTCTGGTTCTCTTTACATATTTATAACAAAAACATTAAAAAAAGTAATACTGAAATATTAATTGAATTACGAAAGATAAATGGTGAAATAAGAATAAAAACAGATTCACTTAATAATTTACGAAGTCCTTTGGATTTAACGGAAGCTCTCAAAATTTTAAAACCTTATGAAAAATTCGACAAAGATGGAAAGTCGAAGTTTAATCCAAACAAGACACATGAAATTTATGATGAATACGGAATTAAGATAAAAATAGATCCTAAAAAAGATAGTTTAATGGGTGTTAGTTTTAAAAATCAAATTTTAAAACTTGCAAATCAACGAAAGCTATTAGAATTACAATTAGTGAGCGATATTGACGTAGAAAATAGTATTAAAAATTCTATCATAATTTTATTGATTCTGGCATATCCATTAAGATTTTTAATAATTGGTGCAATTTGGTCAATGAAAATTCTTAAAATGAAAGAAAATTAAACCTCCATATAATAGCTTTTGAGCTGTCAGGAGTTTATTTTAACTACCATCTATCTAAATTTCCCGAATGTTTATATATAAATTTTTTAAACAGAACCAAAAATAATTATGTGCAAAATCTATATTTTAACAGAAACTCTTTCCTTTGAAATTGCTGCTAATGATTTACAAGAAATGACGTGGAGCGAAGCTAGAGATTACACTTTAGTTGTAGGTGAAAGATGGCGCGTGCCAACAGTAGAAGAACTTGATGAAATGTATCGACTGCATTTGAAAGCAGTTGGTGGGTTTCAATTTAAAAAATATTGGAGTTCAAAGGGTTTTAACAATCTTAGTGCTTCAGCGAAGTCGTTTAGTAATGGAGGATATTCAGATGGAGTTTCAAAGTCCGCCCCAGTACCTAAGTATCTTGTTAGGTTGGTTAGAAACTTTTAAAGATCTATAAAAACATATAAAAAATATTGTGTAGTATATTTGTTTCAATAAAGTGTAATAAATCGCTTTTGTCTTTTTTAAGATTTTTACGTTACTCGTTAATATACGGTTAAAAAGTTTAAAATAGACACAATGCGGAGGATCCGTATCGCTAGAAAAGACCTATCAAATTCAAAAAGTTTTTGGAGAGGGACAAATAAGATTCTCAGATAAGAGTTTCTAAACTGAACTATATTATTTCATACCCGCTTTTACTTTGCTAGCAATTTCCCCGCTACCCTAATCCGAAAGAACTCATGATGAAATATGCAGAAGAATTTAAGTACGAGCACACGGATTATAAAGTGTAGTGACGAAATGAGAAGAATAATAAAAAGTATTGATAGTAAATAGTTCAGTCTTTCAAATGGTAATAGGCTTAGTTAACAAATTTTCTGTATCACACTTATTGCTATAATGAAAGAGTTTATAAAAGTTTTTGTGAAGGAGATGATGATTTAGGCTACAAGAGTAGATACGAGGAAAATACCTGTATCATGAGTAAAAAATAATTTCTACTCAGTGATTTGAATAATTTAAAAACGACGAAGCATGATTTTTATACCTCCAATGGAGATAGCTACGAGGATAATGACCTTAATTGATAATGCACAAACCGAATTGATTTTAGTGTCACCTTACATTAATATTGATAATTGGTCAAAGTTTAAAAAATGTCTACAAAGGGCAATAGATAGAGGTGTGAACATCACGATTTATGCAAGAGAAAATGCCACTCAAAATTTAGAGACAATTAAAGCCTTTAATCTTAATGTTTGTTTAGTTAAAGATTTGCATGCCAAGATTTACTTAAATGAAAAGTATGCAATCGCATCTTCTCAAAACCTAATTCAGTATTCAGATGATAACTCCATAGATTTTGGATACAGTACTGAAACAGAAGAGGAGAGGCAGCAGCTAAGAAGCTTCATAAGTCAATATATGTTTGCAAATAGGCCTTTAAAAATTGCACAACCTACAAGTATAGTTGATGTCAATGAAATTACTATAGGTCATAAAGCTCAACACTTAATTTTAAAAGATTTTGAAATCAGACAAATAGGTGAAATCTTCAGATCTAAGTTTGATAACGTTAGAGTCAATGAAAAAGAAACCTATGTATACTGCTCAAAATTGTTCCCTTTTGGAGATCTAATGATTAGAGAAGGTTTTGAAATTAGATTTAAATTTCGTCATAAGGTGTCTGATGCACTTGCTGACTTTCTAGAAAATTTGGATATACAAAACAATCATTATCACTATGAGAAAAAAAAAACATTGAATTTGTATAATTCATCGTTTATTTTCATTCCTCAAGAAGTAAATGATCTTCAAAAATTGATAAGTGATTATATTTTTATGTGCAAAAGAATAATAGGTTACAACGAAAAAAGAATTAAAATTGAAAGTCCATCAGAAATAAATTTAAAATTTAGTCCAGATGATATTGATAAAACTTATAAGAGACTTAGTAATGAATTTTCAAACTCAAAATATAAAGTCAACTCCAAGTATTTGTTCTGTAGAGATTTACTGCCTTTTGGAGATGTTATGATAAACAACGCATATCAAATTAAAATTGAAATGGATCATAATGATTTTAAAACTATTGAAAATACACTGCTACAAATGGATTTTAATTTTAATTACAAATATGAGATGTTTTTGTATCAAGAACATGAGTCAAGGTTATATTTCAATTTTAGACCATTACAATGGGAAAATTTAGATTTTTTAATTTCTGATTACATAGATATTACAAAAGAGATTTTAAAGAAAACAGAAAATGTAGTTTTAAACTGAATAACTATAAATAGTGAGGTTAATTAAGATTTTACGGCTTCAATAATATTGAGGAGAAAATTGTAATTAAAATTATGAATTAAAAAATCAAAAATTCTTGGAAAAATCTGTATTTCAAAAACATCCTTCAAAATTGCTAAATAAGCTATACGTAAAAAAAAATCATCAAGGAGCACATCCAAAAGATGCTAAAATTTTCTTTATTGGAAGAGACCCGAATTGGGCAATAAACGTAGAAAATATGGCAATGTTCAAGTATATTCAGGAGTACCTCAATGATGGTATTAGTTTTTGGAATAAATATGAAATCCATCATCCATTTCTGCTTCCAGATTACAAAGGTGATGGCAAAAGATATCATACAATTTTTTCAAAACTAAAAATAAATAGAGCTGCATCTTCCGAGATTTCCTTTTTAGAATTAATAGGTTTTCCCACAACGGGAATGGCAAAATCAAACACTAAGGTTTTTAACAATTATTTACTTTCCGAGGAGAATAAAAATCATTTAATTGAATTAGACTTTTTTTTAAGTGATAGTACAAAAACAATTTTTGTTGCTTGGGGTTTAGTTGAAGATTTTAAAATGATCCATGCTAAAACAGGACTATTTAAAAAATTTGCTGAAATAGATAAGTCCAAAATGCTAATAACAGACCTGAATCAATTTGGAAATATATTCGTTCATCGCCATTTTTCAGATGCAATTAGTAATACAACCATTGAAAAAATTGAAAATAAATTGAAAGAGATTCTGAATTAGAACAACTTCGAGAATTTTATTTTAAATCGTGAATTGACAGGACCATATTAGTTAAAGTTCCTTAGAAATTTCATCAATTGGACAAGCATAAGGGTTGCGAAGTTTGAAACCTCTCAAAATCTGATCATTGAGATATTCAGTACTTTATTTCGAGAACGATGAAGCGGATTTGCAATTCCTGCACGATACAGATAATTACAAAATGAGATGTTTATAACTAAGTATCAACTAAAAATAATTAAGGCTTTACAATTGGAATCTGTATGAATGTCAAAATATGTATTTCAGCATTTGTGGAATTATTCTTCTAGGAAAGTCCTGTCTTAGAAAAAATTATAAAAAAACTAATATCTAGAAATAAAATGAATCAAGTAAAATATACGTCAAAATTAAAAGATGTTATCCAATTAGCTAAATCTAAGGGCTTTTTTTTGGGAAGTGGAAATCCAAATGCTAAAATCCTAATTATTGGAAAAGAGGCAGCTATAAATTCATTAGCAGCTGCAGAGCAACATACCAGAGAAATTATAAATAACGAAAATAATTGGGAAAGTAATTATATAAATAAAGTACAGTTTTCAGATGTTGATAATTGGTTTAGTACATCTTGTAGACCAACGTACAATCCTTTGTATCCATATCAAGGACAAAAAAACACTGTAGAAAGTCGAAATGATAAAGGTCATATTGTAAGGGGTAAAGGCGGAACTAGTAAAACATGGTATAATTATCAAAAAATTATTGATACAATTTATTTCAATGATCTACCAAGCCAATTAATCAATTTCCATGAATATGCTTTTATCACAGAGCTTAATCAGATTACAGGGACATATAGTAAAAATGTTCCTAAAAAGATTAGAAGAGAAAGTATTGATAAAAGAAAGGAGTTGTTTCAACAACCATTTTTCACTGAATTCTCAATAACTATTGTAGCTGTAGGTACTTACGTTAGGAATTTTAATATTGATTTAAAAGATGTTTTTAAAATGAAGTTTGATAAGGAGATTTCAGAAGCTTTATCAAAGGGATTAAATAAAGAATATATCAATGTTTATTATGATAATTTAGAAACTCCTTCCAAATTATTAATTCACACCAATCAATTAAGTATGGTAAGTAATGAATTAATAAAGCGAATAGGTATGTTTTGTCATGGTTATTTAAAAAATAGGTAGAGTTTATTTTATAAAATTAATTGAAGATAGAGATTTTATACAAATAGAATAAGTTCCTCATTCTTTTGATGTATCATAACTAACAATTTGTAGTTTAGAACTAGAACTGAAGACATAACACTCTAAATTAGGCAGCTGTCTTTATTGTAAGTAAGAAGAAATTACAAAAAGAACTATTTTACGAAAAGTAAACTTTGATAAATAAATTTCTAAAATAGTAGATCAGTAGCTCTTCAGTAATCTACTAGGTTGTGATAAAATATAATATTGTGGGGATAATGTGGGGATATTTAGAAAATAAAAAACCCTAACTAATTGATAATCAATTGTTAGGGTTTTGTTTGTGCGGAGAAAGAGGGATTCGAACCCCCGGACCTGTTACAGTCAACAGTTTTCAAGACTGCCGCATTCGACCGCTCTGCCATTTCTCCAATGTATCGATTTCATTAACTGAATTCGATTGCAAATGTAAGGTTCTTTTTGGGTTATACAAGCCCTTTTTTAGAAAAAAATAGAGTCTTTTTTGGATTATATTTTAACCATTTCATTCTGTTGGTTTTACGATCAAAAAAAAAGAAATTATTTTTAGATATTTTATTAGTAACTCACGTATTCTGTTATTTCAAGGCCGTAGCCAATCATTCCAACGCGTTTTTCTTGAACTGAATTGGTCACTAATCGTATCTTTGAGATGTCAATATCATGCAAAATTTGTGCACCAATACCAAAATCTTTACTATCAATTACAATTTTTGGTGCTTTCATTTCACCTTTGGATTGTAAAATTTTTAAATCAGCCAAACGACTCAATAAATTAACCGATTGCATGTCTTGATTTACAAAAATAACAGCACCTTTTCCGTCCTCGTTAATTTTGCGGAACATATCGTCAAGTTGTTTATCTGCATTATTGGTTAGGGTACCTAATAAGTCATTATTCACTTGCGATGAGTTAATTCGAGTTAAAATTGGTTCACCCAAGTTCCATGTTCCTCTTGTTAATGCGATATGTATTTGCTTGTTGGTTGTTTGCTCGTAAGCACGCAATCTAAATGTACCAAAGCGAGTTTCTAAATTAAAATCCTCTTTCTTTACAATTAGACTATCATGTTGCATTCGATAAGCAACAAGGGCTTCAATTGAAACTAATTTTAAATCGAATTTCTTAGCTACAGCAACTAATTGCGGTAGGCGAGCCATAGTACCATCTTCGTTCATGATTTCTACAATCACACCGGCCGATTTAAAACCTGCTAGTCGAGCAAAATCAATAGCTGCCTCGGTATGACCAGTTCTACGTAAAACACCGCCTTGCTTGGCAATTAAAGGAAAAATATGTCCTGGTCTTGCTAAATCATGAGGTTTAGTTTCTGAATCAACTAACGCTTGAATGGTTTTGGCTCGGTCTGCAGCAGAGATTCCTGTAGTAACACCTTTTCCTCTTAAATCGACAGATACAGTAAAAGCAGTTTCCATTGGGTCAGTATTGTTACTCACCATAACATGCAAACCCAATTCCTTGCATCTGCTTTCTGTCAAGGGAGCACATATTAGTCCTCGACCATGTGTAGCCATAAAGTTGATCATTTCTGGAGTTACTTTTTCGGCTGCAGCCAAAAAATCACCTTCATTCTCGCGATCTTCATCATCCACTACAATGATTACTTTTCCTTGACGGATATCTTCTATTGCTTCTTCAATTGTATTTAGTTGTATTGTGTCTAGATCCATTTTGACATTTAGTTTTGTGAGGGTAGTATTTTTTTAATAAATTTTTGAAAAGGAACAAGTAAACTGTCCATGTTGATTAATCCTATGTCGTTCGTGGCGCGGTAAGTTAATAACACAGCAAGTGGCGTCAGTATAAAAGAGGATAGCCACGAACCAAGAAATGGAGTCATACCGTTTTCTTGCGCCAATCGTTTTCCGAAAGTATTGATAAAATGAAAGGTAATAAAAATTAAAACAGCAAAAACAATTGGTAATCCCAATCCTCCTTTACGAATTATAGCACCCAATGGAGCACCAATGAAGAACATCAAGAAACAGGCAAATACAATAACAAATTTATCATACAAAGCAATTAAGTGTTTGTTGATATTTTTCTGTTTGTTAAATAATTCTGTTTTAGAGGAATCGATAGAGTAGGCAGTACTTTTTAAATTGCTAACGGCTATATTTAAAATATCTTTTTGTTGTTTGTCTGTATATAAAGTCAAAACATCAAAAGGCAATTTATTTTTCTTAGAACGGATTGCAATTTTATTTTTTTGCGGATAATTTACTCTATTGTTGCTGCTTTTCGCGAAGGACACGATTTCAGTTTTTAAATTCTTATTCAGAGAATCTAAAGTATAATTCAATTCGTTGGCAGTTAGCATTGTGTTGGTGTTAGCCACCGACTCGTCATTGACATCAGATTTATAAAATTCAGATAAATCAATATTTATGATTTGCTTTTTAAAAGCACTTTTTATAAAAGGCATTTTGCTGCGATCCTCGTATTTTTTAGGAACAATATCTTCATAATAATGTCCGTCATTTAAAACCAACTGCAAAATACTCGATTCTTCACTGCTAATTAATTCACCGTCTTTGGCTTTGATAACAGTTTTGCTGCCATCACCAGTTTTTGATTTTTTGTGAATTGTAATTCCAGAAAGAATATTTCCTTCCTTACCGCTTTTTTTGTCGACTTTGATATTGTAAAAGCCTACATCGCTGAATTGTCCTTCGGCGATAGCAAGTGCTGGTTTTACTTGAGCAATATTTTTTCGAAAGTTTATAAACTTGTATTCAGCGTACGGAATTACATTATTTGCAAAGAAAAAGGCAACAATACTTAGCAGCGTAATAAAAACGGTTAAACTTCGCATGGCTCTTTGCAGTGAAATTCCAGAGGATTTCATAGCGGCAAACTCGTAGTTTTCGGCAAGATTACCAAAAGTCATGATTGATGCCAGTAATATCGATAAAGGTAATACCAATGGTACGATTCTAGGCATAGAAAAAGCCAGGAACTTGACGACCATAAATATGTCTAAATCTTTCCCGGCTAACTCTGATATGAATAACCAAACGGTTTGTAAAATGAAGATAAAAAATAGGATTACAAATACGGTTGTAAATGTAGTCAGAAATGTTTTTAATAAGTATTTGTCAAGAATTTTCACCTAATGCTTTAATCTAATTTGTTGATGTAGTAATTGGGATATTTGCTACCCACAAAGGTAAATTGATTTTTTGACAAAGGTTGGTTGGTTTTAAAAGAATTAACGGTTAATGTTGTTTTTGTTCCTTTTTTGCCAACTTCTATTAAATTGTAAATGTGTTTGGTTTGTACATCTATTCCTAAAAGGATTTCTTTTCGTTGATCTTTAGCATTTGTAGGAACTAATTTGATGTATTGAATTTTTCTACCTTTTACATTTTGAATTATATCCATCGTATACCTATACCCTGAATTAAAAAAAGTCAACATTTTAGATGGAGTAATAGCATTGTCATCTTTTTCATTGATGCTTGAAATGGTAATTTCTTCATCTTCAGGTACAATTGTATATGTTTTTTTTCCGTCAAAAATTTTTGTAACTCCCATAAAATTCAACACATATTGATTGCCTTTCATGGTCACATTGCCTTTACTGTCTTGGTTGATATTTTCTTTGGCATTGTTTAATGAATATTTAAAATCTATTCCGATATTATTATAACTTTTTACTTTGGCTGTCACTTGATCAAGTAGTTCCTTTGCTTTTTTATCTTGAGCTTGCGTTGAAAAACTAAATAATACACAAGCAAAGGCTAGTGTGCATTTTTTAGCTAATTTCTGAAAGTTGTTTCTTTTTGAGTCTTGAATGATAAGTTCCATGTTTTAATTGTTTTGTTCATTATTGAAAAATTGATCAAGAGCATGCATATCCATGATGTTTACACTACGCGCTTTACTTCCTTCAAAAGGACCTACAATACCCGCAGCTTCTAATTGATCAATCAATCGACCTGCTCGGTTGTAGCCTAGTTTAAGTTTTCTTTGCAATAGTGATGCCGAACCTTGTTGTGCATTAACAATAATTTCGGCAGCTTCTCTGAATAAGCTGTCTCTTTCAGAAATATCTACATCAAGATTAATGCCATTTTCCTCTCCAACAAATTCTGGTAATAAATAAGCTGTTGCATATGCTTTTTGTGCACCAATGAATTCTGTAATTTTTTCTACCTCTGGCGTATCGATAAAAGCACATTGTACACGTACCACATCGTTACCGTTCGTATAAAGTAAATCACCTCGACCAATTAATTGATCAGCACCTTGTGTGTCTAAAATAGTTCTAGAGTCAATTTTAGATGTTACTCTAAAAGCAATTCGGGCCGGGAAATTGGCCTTGATTAAACCGGTGATCACATTCACCGATGGTCGTTGTGTAGCAATTATCAAGTGAATCCCGATAGCTCTGGCCAATTGTGCCAATCTCGCTATAGGTACTTCGACCTCTTTTCCTGCGGTCATAATTAAATCGGCAAACTCATCAACTACCAATACAATGTAGGGTAAAAATCGGTGGCCATTTTCAGGATTTAATTTTCTTGATTTGAATTTTTCGTTGTACTCCTTGATATTTCGAACCATTGCATCTTTCAATAAAGAGTAACGATTGTCCATCTCCACGCAAAGTGAGTTCAAAGTATTCACTACTTTCGCATTGTCGGTGATAATGGCATCATCCATATCAGGTAACTTAGCTAAATAATGTCTTTCTATTTTATTAAAAAGTGTTAGTTCTACTTTTTTAGGATCTACTAAGACAAATTTCACCTCTGCGGGATGCTTTTTGTACAAAAGTGAAGTTAAAACCGCATTCAATCCTACCGATTTACCTTGACCAGTAGCACCCGCCATTAATAAGTGCGGCATTTTTGCTAAGTCAACTACAAATGTTTCGTTCGAAATGGTTTTTCCTAGTGCAATTGGCAGCTCCATTTCGGCCTCTTGAAATTTAGCACTACCAATAACGCTTTTCATAGAAACCATCGTTGGGTTTTTATTTGGAACCTCAATACCAATAGTGCCTTTTCCAGGAATTGGAGCAATGATACGAATTCCTAATGCTGAAAGTGAAAGGGCAATATCATCCTCTAAACTCTTAATTTTGGAGATGCGAATTCCAGCTTCAGGCACAATTTCGTATAAAGTTACCGATGGACCAACGGTAGCTTTTATTTGTGCAATTTCGATTTTGTAATTGCGTAAAGTATCTACAATACGATTTTTATTTTCTTCTAATTCTTCTTGATTAATGGTAATTCCGCCGCTTGAATATTCTTTTAAAATATCAATAGTTGGGAATTTGTAATTAGATAAATCCAAAGTAGGGTCAAATAATCCGAAGTCAGCCACTAGTCTAGAGGCAAGATTTTCTTCGATGATATCTTCCTCCGGAGCCGTTTCAATAACAAATGATTCTACTATTTCTGGTTCGACTTTAATACTAGGAGCAGGAGTAACCTCCATAGCTATAGGCTTATTAGCAGGTTTTACTGTTAAGTCAGACGATGCACTAATAGTTGGTTTAAGCGCTTCTTTGTTGATTTCAAATTGAGTACCATTAGTTTTTAAATGTATGGTATCAATTTCTTGCTCTTCTGGAGTTGCGTATTCTTCTAGGTTATAAGCGGCACTGTTTTCTTTGTCTTTCAATCCAATTGTTGGAGTTGCTTCTTCTTTTGCGGAAGCGGTAAAGAGAGATTGAATTTTTTCAGGTGAAATTTTAACTTTGAATATTACATAAATTATTAAACTGAAAATCAAGGTCAATAAAGTCCCAGTTTTTCCTAAATAATCTTGTAAAAACAAGTTGAGTTCGTAGCCAATTGTTCCACCTAATTCAGGTACCGAAGTGGCAAAAAATCCTAGCAAAACAGAGAGAATCACCATCATAAATAAATCCCAAAACCAAATATTTTTTAGTTTACGGCCGGGTATCCCAAGCACCATGTAAAGTCCCGTTAAAAAAAAGAGTCTAACAAACAAAAATGCTGCAATTCCAAATCCTTGAAATACTAGCAAATCTGCCAGAAATGCCCCAAATTTACCCAACCAGTTTTCTACGGTTTCTGAACGATCTGTTAATGCTTGAACAGCACTTTGATCTTGTTGCCCATGAAGGAAAAATGAAATAAAAGCGACTAGCAATGCAACCGAAAAAAGCACTAACAATGCTCCTAAAACAATTTTTTGTTGTTTAGAGATTACTATGCTTTTTGGAGAATCTACTTTATCTGCGTTTTTTTTGTTTGGGGGAGTCGTTTTGGTTGTTTTTGCCATTCGAGATTATAAAATTGCCTAAAAAATAAAAGGGATATAAATAACAAGACCAATAACAATTGCAGTTAGAGCGGCAAAAAATACCGCTCCTGCTGCAATGTCTTTTATGAATCCTATTTTTTGGTGAAAATTAGGGTGAATGAAATCTGCTATTTTTTCAACTGCGGTATTAAGTCCTTCTGTGCATAACACTAAGCCCAACGCCAATGTTTGAAAAAGCCATTCGGTTTTTGAAATTCCAAAATAAAACCCAGCAGCTGTAACCGCAACTCCAAGAGCGCATTGTACCATGATACTGTGTTCTGTTTTGATAAGTGTTACTGCGCCTTTAAAAGCAAACTGTACACTTTTTAATCGACCAGATAAAAATTTATTGTCTTTTTGAAATTCCATAGTGTTTATGATTACAATACTGCTAAAGCAGCCTCGTAATTTGGTTCATCAGCAATTTCAGCCACTTGCTCAGTGTGTGTAATCACGCCATTAGCATCAGTAACAATGATTACGCGAGAGTGTAAACCTGCTAAAGGTCCGTCAGTGATTTCTAAACCATTTTTTTTACCAAATTCACCTGAAGCAAAATCGGATAAATTCACTACATTTTCAAGCCCTTCAGCTCCACAAAAACGTTTTTGAGCAAAAGGTAAATCGCGAGAAACACAAAGAACTACTGTGTTATCAAGATTTGCAGCACTTTCGTTAAATTTTCTAACAGAAGCGGCACAAGTTCCTGTATCAATACTTGGGAAAATATTCAAAACTAATTTTTTACCTTCAAATGAAGTTAAACTGGCTACAGATAAATCAGTTGCAACTAATTTAAAATCAGATAATTTTGAACCAACTGCAGGTAGTTCACCTGAAGTGTTTATTGGATTTCCTCCTAATGTAATAGATGCCATAATTTTTGTTTTTTTGTGAGGTTCAAAAGTATGAAAATTATTTAAGATTTTGAACTTAGTATCGGCTTATAACTTTTGTTTTTAGTGATAATTTAATTTTAAATTTACGTGGAACGTCTTGGTTATTGGCAAAAAAAAACGCATCCTGAATTAGAATGCGTTTTTTTTGATCCAAAGATTTTTATTTATCGATTGATCCAAGAACTCGTTTCATAAACTGATTCAAAGCTTCTTTTTTATCAACACCAGATTTAACCAATTTGTTGACTTCAATCGCACCGTACATGTTTGAGATTAACTCGCCAATAACATCTAATTCTTCATCTTTTAACGAAGGAATTTCAGTCATAGCCTCAAGTACATCAATGGTTTCAATGATGTAGTCCTCATCATTCTCCTCGATAAATTGTGTTAAATGCTTTATTACGGGTAATTTCATTTTCTTTTTTTATTTAAACGTCTAAGTTTTTAATCAATATAAAGTTTAGAATTTTTCGCCTAAGCTTACAATTTTAAACAATGAACTAAAAAATTAAACAATTTCGTTTACCAACTCAACCAATACTTCTTGTTTGTTGGTTTGTGTTTCGTTTACCAATTTTCCATTTACAAAAGTAGCAAAAGTAGGCAAGTTGCTTACATTAGCTAATTTGCGTGATTCTGGGAAATTTTCAGCGTCTACTAATGCAAAGGTCATAGATTCGTTCTCGGTAGCCAATTTTTTGAATTTTGGTTTCATGATTCGGCAATTGCCACACCAAGAAGCTGAAAACTGTACTACCACTTTTTCTTCTTTCGAGATTAAATCTTGTAAACTATCAGAAGTTAATTCAATTAACATGGGATGTTTTTTTTAGGGTTGGAAGGAACAAAGGTTCAAAGGAGCAAGGCGTTTAAACTTGGTGAATTTGTGTGACAAATAAACTTAGTCGCTGCCGTCTTCTGAACCTTTGTAGCTTTATTTTATTAGTTTAAACTTAAGTATTCAGCAGTGCTTAAGCGGTCTGCGCTCATTGCTTCTTTACCAGCTTCCCAGTTTGCAGGACAAACTTCACCTTTTTCTTGAATGTGTGTGTAAGCATCAACCATTCGCAAGTACTCGTTTACGTTACGACCTAATGGCATATCGTTTACACTTTCGTGGAAAATTTTACCCGTTTCATCAATTAAATAAGTAGCTCTAAAAGTTACGTTAGATCCTTCGATGATAACAGAATCTGTCTCTTCACTATACTCAGTTGAGTCGATGTCAAGAATTCCTAAAATGTTAGATAAGTTACGGTTGGTATCAGCAAGAATTGGGTAAGTTACACCTTCAATTCCACCATTGTTTTTTGGAGTGTTCAACCAAGCAAAGTGTACTTCGTTTGTATCACAAGATGCTCCAATGATCATTGTATTTCTTTTTTCAAATTCTGGTAAAGCAGCTTGAAAAGCGTGTAATTCAGTTGGGCATACAAAAGTAAAATCTTTTGGGTACCAAAATAAAAGTACTTTTTTGTTGTTGTTTACTGCTTCTTCGAAAACGTTGATTTTTAAATTATCACCCATTTCAGAGATAGCATCTACTGCAATACTTGGAAATTTTTTACCTACTAATGACATTTTTATTGACTTTAAAGTTATTTTTTTGATTTTGCAAAAGTAGTTGTTCCTTATCTAAAATAAAATAGATGTTTCATTACATATTATTATACTTTAATAAGCTTTTCTTATGTGTTATCTCAAACAACTTAAGTCCTTGTTGTTAACTCAAAGGTACATGAACAGGTAGTGTTCCTTCTTTTAAAGTATCTGTCAATAAATGTTGCGCCGCAACTTCTTGAAACTCTTTAAAATCTTGATAAACCATCACCAAACTATTTGCTTGCGACAGACTTGGAATGACTTGTAAGGAGTAAGGATTCCCAAACACGTAGACCGTACATTTTTTAGTTTCTAAAAGCTTTTGTAGCATGTGCAACACTTCGTCATCTAACTCAAAATTATTTAGTGGCTTGGCTTTGGGAACAAACAAGGAAATTAAAACGGTATCAACGTTTTGTAATTGTTGTTCAAATTGTGATAAAAATGATGTATCGTCAAGTGTATAAGTAAATGTCGGACTTGATAATTCGCTTTCTAAACTCGTAAAAAATAAATTGTTACTTGGTCCGTATAAGCTTATTTTGGCAAATGTGTTCTTTCTATTAGCATTAACAAATTCAGCTTTGTTAGTTTTATTTATTAAAGTTGTAATGCTGTTTTGAGCAATTTTTTTATTAAGTCGTGAAGTGGTTTCCCAGTCAAAATTTGTTGTGCTTGAAAGCTTAAATTCGTTTTTGGTATCTAATAAACCTGATTTTTTCTTATACTTCAATATGCGATTGTAACTAGCGTCGATTCGTTCTGGAGTCGCGTTGGTTTTAATAAATTGAATTCCCTCAGCAATATTTTCTGCAAAACACAAAACATCATTTCCCGCCTGAAAAGCTTCCCATTCTAATTGCCCTTTCTCACTGTACAATTTTGAAACACTGTGCATGTTCAAGGCATCTGAAATAACTAATCCCTCAAAACCCATTTGAGTGCGTAACAATCCTTCAATAACTTTTTGAGATAAAGTTGCCGAAGTATTTTCGCCATCATTCAAAGCCGGCACCGCCAAATGGCCAATCATAATAGAATCAACATCGGCTGCAATTCCAGCAGCAAAAGGATGCAATTCATTATTCATTAATTCCTCTAGACTTTCTGTTAAAACAGGTAATCCAAGGTGTGAATCGACATTCGTATTGCCGTGTCCTGGAAAATGTTTCAAACAACCTAAAATACCTGCATCATTTAAACCTTGCAAATAAGCTAGCGCGAATTGAGCGACTTTTTCTTTGTCTTCACCAAAGGAACGGTAGCCAATCACTGGATTATCAGGATTATTATTGATATCAGCTAATGGTGCTAAATTGTAATGAATACCAACTTCTTTTAAATCAGTGCCAATTTGTCTTCCTACTTGATAAACCAAATCTATTTCACTCAAGGGCAAGGCACCTAGAGTAATTGCGTAAGGATATTGCGGTGTTTTTTCAACACGCATTGCTAAGCCCCATTCGGCATCAATACTAATAAGTAATGGAGTAGAGGCACACTTTTGATAGCGAATTATAAGCTCTTTCAAACGTTGGCAACTTTCATCATTTAAAATGACTTGTTTTTTAGACTCGTAATTGGTGGCAGCACTGGCTCTACTGTGAAAAAAAGTAAGTCCACCAATGTGATGCTCCCTAATTAATTGTTCCAAAGCTTGAATTTCACTTTCGCTGTCGTTAATGAATGCTGCCGGAAAGAAAAACTGTCCAATTTTTTGTTCTAAAGTCATTTTAAATGAGGAATAGTATTGTTGTAAAAGCAAAATGCGTTGGTTCTAAAAACGAATATCTTTTGAACTTGCTGCAGGCTTGCTGTTTTATCTTAATTAATTACTTCGATTGACGAAGATTCTCTGGAGTACTTTTTTTGCCAAAATCATTAGGATAAATCAAGAATCGTGACAAAATTAAACCCGGAATAGTAGCCACAAAAACCCAAATGAAGAAGTTTCCGTACCCTAAATATTCTTGTATGTAACCACTAACCATGCCTGGTAACATCATACCAAGAGCCATAAAACCAGTAGCAATAGAATAGTGGGAGGTTTTCGATTCGCCTTCGGCAACATAAATCAAGTACATCATGAAGGCAGCAAAACCAAAACCATAGCCAAATTGCTCTGCCACGACCGTTGCGTACACATACCAAATATCTGTAGGGTGATATTGCGCTAATAAAATAAATCCGATTATAGGTAAGTGCATGGTTAAAATCATGGGCAACATCCATTTTCCTAAACCATCTTTACTAATGACAATTCCACCTAAAATTCCTCCAATTGTGAGTGCAATTAAACCAAAAGTTCCATAAATAACGCCAACTTCTTGCGTACTTAGGCCTAAACCACCTTTTTCAAAAGGATCAATTAAAAATGGACTCAGCATTTTTAGTAATTGTGACTCTCCCAAACGGAACAATAAAATAAAAACGAGTACCAAACCTATTTGTTTCTTTTGAAAAAAACTTTTAAAAACGGTTCCAAAGCTTTTATTTGTAATGCTTTCAGCACTTAATGGTGCGGCCGTTGATTCTGTTTTTGGACTAACGAAAAAATTATAAATAGTGATGATAGCCATTAAAATTCCAACTAAAACCATTGTGTATGACCATGCTTTATTTTTGTCTCCAAATTCAATTTCAAGATAGCCAGCCAGCACAACAATTAATCCGTTTCCGGTAAGCATCGCAAGTCTGTAAAATGTACTTCTAATTCCTAAAAAAAAGGACTGTTGGTCTTTGCTTAGCGCCAACAAATAAAAACCATCACTCGCCACATCATTTGAGGCAGAAGCAAAAGCAGCTACCCAAAAAATCGCCAAAGTAACAAAGAAAAATTGCTGCAGCGGAAGCATAAAACCAACCAAAACAAAAGCAATTGAAATTAGTAATTGCATGCTTAAAAACCATTTTCGTTTAGTAGAATATAAGTCAATAAACGGACTCCATAATGGCTTGATCACCCATGGTAAGTATAGCAAACTGGTGTAAACACCAATAGCTTCATTGTCAATCCCTAAGTTTTTATACATGATAACCGATACCGAAATGATGATGGCATACGGTAATCCAGAAGCGAAATTTAAAATAGGTATCCAAAACCAAGGCGTGTTATCTGCTTTCATAGTTAGTTTTTAGTTTGATGCTGTTGCAAATGATACAATGGTTGGCTCACTTTCGTTGCCATACAAATCGATAAAAGTAATTGCGCAGGTTTTGTTTTTGTCAAGTTTGTAACTCGGAATAGCAATTTCAGCCAACTTTGATTGCTCATTGAAATTCACTTTAGCAATTATTTGACTTGGGTTATTGATATCTAATTTTGTTTGAAATCGTGAGCTGTACACCACTACATAACGCATGTTATTTCCCGCAGGTTGAGCAACTGTAAAACGCGAAGCTATCGGATCATATTGAATTGTTGTAGCAATTGGTTTGCTCTGGTTTTTTTTCACTGCTTGTGGTACTACGTTGGGCAACGCAGGATATTTGTATTGATTTTCAAGAAGCAATTTAGCTACGGTTTGATTCTTATTTACAAATCCTTTGGCACTGAAATACGCATTTCCTTGAACGTTTTTGTAAGTTCTGGTCAAGTCAATTTGGTTTGGAATCTCTTTCGGATTATTCCATCTTTTATCCGAATCTTCGTTTACTTTATAGGTGCTGTTTCCGATGTAAATCGCAGTATTATTGGAGTTTTCAGACCACCATTTCAACAATTTTGAATAGGAAGCTTTTGGATGATCAATACTCCAATACAGCTGTGGCAGAATATAATCAATCCATTTGTTATCCATCCAAGCTAATGGATCGGCATAAAGGTCGTCATAATTGGTTTGTCCTGCCTCAGTATCGGAACCTTTTGGGTCAACCGATTTATTGCGCCACACACCAAAAGGACTAATTCCGAATTGAACCCAAGGTTTTATCTTTTTGATTGAAAAGGCGACATCTTTAACAAAAGTATTTACGTTTTGTCTTCTCCAATCTTCTAAACTCAAACCAGCTCCATTTTTTTGAAAAGCAGCCGAATCATTAAATTTTTCGTTGGGGACTTTGTAAGGATAAAAATAATCGTCAAAATGAATGGCGTCAATATCGTAGTTGGTCACTACTTCGTTTACTACATTCAATAAATGCGCTTGAACTTCGGGTAAAGCAGGATTGTAATAAATTTTTCCGCCATAGCGAATCATCCATTCCGGATGTTTAAAATAATCGTGCTCCGGACTCAAAATACTAGTATTGTAATCCATTGTAGCGCGGTACGGATTGAGCCATGCGTGAAATTCAAAACCTCGATTGTGTGCCTCAGTAATCATCCAAGCCATTACATCGTAGTAAGGTTGTGGTGCTTTCCCTTCTTTACCAGTTAAAAAACGAGACCATGGTGCCAATTTTGTTGGGTAAAAAGCATCGCCAACACTACGTATTTGAACAATTACAGCATTGTAATTCAGTTTTTTGTAAGTTTCTAAAATTTCAAGATAATCCGCTTTTTGCTTGGTAACGTTATCAGTGCCCGCTTTTGGCCAATCAATATTTACAACTGTTGCAATCCATACGGCTCTGAATTCGTTTTTAGGATGTTGAGTAGCTGTTTGTGCGCTCATTTGATGAAAAGTCAGTAAAAAGATGGACATCAATAAAGCGCAGCGCTTGAAATTTTTCATTCGATTGTAATTTTTAAAGTGTTCAAAAATAGTTTTTTTAGTGATAATAGCTAGCACAATTGCTCCTAAAATTTGGCTTTATTTGAGTTTGCAATTTCTTTGCCAAAACAATAAGTTACTCTTTTAGGAAGTTGCTACTGGTATAAATTTTTATAAGAACGGACCACAATTGGCTCTTGATATTTCTATATTTGTGACTCAATTCTCTTTTTACCCATAACATGTCAATTATTTCACAATTAGAACAATTAGCTCAAGCGCTTGATGGAACTTTAGTTTACGATGATTTGCACAAAATATTGTATGCGACAGATGCTTCGGCCTACCGCATTTTTCCTTTGGCTGTCGCTTTTCCAAAAACGGAACAAGATATTGCTCGAATCATAACTTTTGCTGCAAAGCATCAAATTTCGATTACGCCGCGCACCGCTGGAACTTCATTGGCAGGACAAACCGTAGGAAACGGAATAATTGTAGATGTGTCGAAACATTTTACGGCGATTAAAGCTTTTGATGCCGAAGCACAAACAGTGACGGTGCAACCAGGAGTCATTCGTGACGAATTGAATTTGTACTTAAAACCACACGGATTATTTTTTGGTCCCAACACATCTACATCAAATCGATGCATGATTGGTGGTATGGTGGGAAATAATTCTTCAGGAACAACCTCAATTCGATATGGTGTAACTCGCGATAAAATTGTGAAGATAAAAGCCGTTTTAAGTGATGGTTCAACTGCTGTTTTTGAAAATATTACAATGGCTGAGTTCCAGCAAAAAATGAAAGGTTCTACTTTAGAAAGTCAAATTTACCGAACTTTATTTGAGGAACTTTCAAACACAGAGCAGCAACTCGAAATTAAAAGAGAATTCCCTAAACCTGAAATTCACAGACGTAATACGGGCTATGCAGTCGATATTTTGTTGCAATCGGAACTTTTTGGAGGAATAAATTCCCATATCAATGTTGGTCAATTACTTTGCGGAAGCGAGGGTACATTGGCGTTTACTACTGAAGTTACCTTGAAGGTAGATGCGTTACCGCCTGCCAATAACGTGATGGTTGTAGCCCATTTTGATTCCGTTCAAGAAAGTCTCGAAGCTGTGGTAACAGCGATGAAACACCATTTGTATACTTGCGAATTGATGGACGATACCATTTTAGATTGTACCAAAACCAACAGAGAACAAGCTAAAAATCGATTTTTTATCCAAGGTGATCCTAAAGCAGTTTTAATGCTAGAAGTAGCTTCTGAAATCAGTATGGAAGATGCCGAAAAACAAGCCGACGCTTTAATATTTGATTTACAGCAACAAAATTTCGGTTATGCTTTACCAAAAATTTACGGTGATGATATTAACAAAATAAATGAACTTCGAAAAGCAGGTTTAGGTCTTTTGGGCAGTATTGTTGGCGATGATAAAGCGGCCGATAGTATTGAAGATACTGCAGTAGAATTAAGTGATTTACCCAACTATATAGCTGACTTTTCAGCAATGATGGAACGCCACGGTCAAAGTGCTATTTATTATGCACATGCTGGCGCCGGAGAAATTCACCTTCGACCTGTTTTAAACTTAAAGACAAAAGAAGGTGTGCACCAATTTCGAAATATCGCAACTGAAGTAGCTATTTTGGTTAAAAAATACCGCGGTTCGCTAAGCGGTGAACACGGTGATGGCATTGTGCGAGGGGAGTTTTTGCCATTTATGATTGGTGATAAAAATTACGAATTACTAAAACGAATCAAAAAAGCATTTGATCCAAACGGAATCATGAATTCGGGTAAAATAGTTGATGCGTTAAAAATGGACGAGAACTTGCGTGTTGAAGCGGGTAGGGAAGAGCCCAACATTGCGACCATTCAAGATTTTTCAGATAGTATGGGAATTTTGCGTGTTGCCGAAAAATGTAATGGTTCTGGCGATTGTCGCAAATTACCGTCAGCAGGTGGTACTTTATGTCCGAGCTACCGCGCAACTCGCAACGAAAAAGATACTACTAGAGCACGCGCTAATGCATTGCGAGAATACTTGACACATTCTGAAAAAGAAAATAAATTTGACCATAAAGAATTGTACGAGGTTTTCGAATTGTGCGTGAGCTGCAAAGCTTGCTCCAGCGAATGTCCGAGTAATGTTGACGTAGCAGCCTTAAAATCTGAATTTTTGTATCAATACCAAAAAGCAAATGGTTTCTCGCTTCGAAATAAAATATTTGCTTACAATGCCAGACTAAATGCGTTAGGAAGCATCACCCCGAATATTACCAATTGGATTGCTAACTTATCTTTGGTGAAAAATACAATGGGCGTTGCCAAAGAACGCACTGTGCCACACTTGGCCACGAACACTTTTAGATCATGGCTGGGTAAGCAAAAAAGAAAGCAAACTGAATTTCCAAATGGAAAATTAGTATTATTTGTAGATGAATTTACCGATTATTATGATGTGCAAGTTGGCATCGATGCATATGAATTGCTATCGGCTTTGGGTTACGAAGTGCTTATCATTGATCATGAAGAAAGCGGAAGGGCTTTTATTTCGAAAGGTTTTTTAGGACAAGCTAAAGCGATTGCTAATACCAATGTTGCTATTTTTTCAGGATTTATTTCTGAAAACTTACCGTTAGTTGGTTTAGAACCCTCAGCGATTTTAACTTTTAGAGACGAATATTTGCGCTTGGCGGATGATACAGAAAAAGCCAAAGAAGTGGCTGCACATACGCATACCATTGAAGAATTTTTCAAACTCGAAATCACAAAAGGAAATGTTTCAGCTAAAAACTTCTCTGATAAAGAAAAACAGATTAAAATTCATGGACATTGCCATCAAAAGTCTTTGAGTACGATTGAAGCTACTTTTGCAATGCTAAATCTACCAAAAAATACAACGGTAACCATCTATAATTCGGGTTGTTGTGGCATGGCGGGATCGTTTGGATATGAAAAAGAGCATTATGAAATTAGTATGCAAATGGGTGAGGATACCCTTTTTCCAAAAGTCAGAAGCACTGCAACCAACACAGCTATTGCAGCAGCAGGAACAAGTTGTAGGCATCAAATCTTTGACGGAACGTCGCGTCAAGCCTTGCATCCTGTTTCTATTTTAAGAGATTGTTTGCTTTAAATGAAGAATTGCGATATAAAATGATGGATTAATTTAACTTATAGACAACAGGCTAAAAGTTTAGTTTTTGAAAAAAAAAGAGTAACAAACTATGATAATACAATTAGTTTTATACTTTTGATTTTTGAAGTTATTTTGCAGAATCAACAACATAAAATTGCAAAAATTACAGATTATAAATTTAATTGATAAAAATACAAGATGGCATTAAAGGGCTTATTTAGAAAAAAAACCGTTCAAGATATCTTAAAGCAAGTTGAAAAAAACAATGCTGATGGCCACGCAGCCTTAGGCAAGCACTTGACAGCCCGAGATTTGACCGCGTTTGGAATTGCAGCAATCGTAGGAGCTGGTATTTTTAGTACAATTGGTAAAGCTAGTGCCGATGGCGGACCTGCCGTAATTTTTCTTTTTCTTTTTACTGCGGTTGCCTGTAGTTTTGCTGCATTTGCTTATGCTGAATTTGCATCAATGGTGCCGGTTTCTGGAAGTGCATACACTTATTCGTATGTAGCTTTTGGTGAAATCATCGCTTGGATTATCGGTTGGGCATTGATTATGGAGTATTCTGTGGGTAATATAACAGTAGCCATTTCGTGGAGTGATTACTTTACTGGCTTGCTTCAAAGTGGAGGCATTAACCTGCCACAATGGGTTCAAATGGATTATTTATCAGCTTCTCGCGGATATGATGAAGCAATGGCACTCATGCAAAGTGGTAAAGATTTTGCTAATTTGAGTCCGGCTTTACAAAATGCTCACAATGCTTGGCAAACCGCACCGGTTATTGGTTCGTTTCATTTTGTAGCTGATTTGCCTGCCTTGTTAATCATTGTTTTGATTACTGCTTTGATTTATCGCGGTATGAAAGAGTCGCGCAATGCTAGTAATATCATGGTCGTTGTCAAATTATGTATAGTACTTTTGGTAATTGCTGTAGGTGTTTTTTATGTAGATACGTCCAATTGGGACCCGTTTGCACCAAATGGTGTTTCTGGAGTTCTAAAAGGAGTTTCAGCTGTGTTTTTTGCCTATATTGGTTTTGATGCTATTTCTACAACTGCCGAAGAATGTAAAGATCCACAACGTGATTTACCGCGTGGTATGATGTGGGCAATCATTATTTGTACCCTTTTATACATTGCTATTGCATTGGTTTTAACCGGCATGGTTTCTTACGATTTACTAAATGTAGGCGATCCGTTAGCCTTTGTTTTTGAAAAATTAGACTTGAAATGGATGTCAGGAATTATTGCTGTGAGTGCAGTGGTTGCTATGGCAAGTGTTTTGTTGGTTTTTCAAATGGGACAACCTCGTATTTGGATGAGTATGAGTCGCGATGGTTTGTTGCCTAAACGTTTTTCAAAAGTGCATCCAAAATACAAAACACCATCGTACGCAACTATTGTAACTGGATTCGTTGTCGCAGTTCCAGCATTGTTTTTGAATCTGACTTTGGTTACTGATTTGTGTAGTATTGGTACTTTATTTGCCTTTGTATTAGTTTGTGCGGGAGTTTTAGTACTTCAAAACAAACCAGATATTCCAAGAGGAAAATTCAAAACGCCATATGTAAATTCTAAATTTATTATGCCAATTTTATTGTTAATTGGTGTTGTTTATGCTTTTGTGTACCACAAAAAAGCCACTATGGATTTTGTTACTAATGAAACTCAAATCAATTCTTCTGCAGCTATTATTACTAGCTTAACCAAAGAGGAAACGACAAAAGTATATGATTATTTAGTTGGTTTGGATGCTAAAAACGCCACCACAGACACTCCAGATTTAGAGCAAATTTTAAATCAATACCAAGATGATGAAGCAAAGTATGCGGAAGTTGTAAAAGGTTTGCCTGTAGCTGATACTTTAAAATATGAATCAGGTTTTAGTTTGTTTAAGCATAAAATTCCAATGTGGATTTTCCTTTTGAGTTTAATTGGGCTAACAGCTTGGGCTTATCGCGCTAATTTATCTTTAATTCCGCTTTTAGGTTTAATATGTTGCTTGTACATGATGGCAGAATTAAGCGTTTGGAATTGGATTTATTTTGGAGTTTGGTTGCTTTTAGGATTAGTTATTTACTTCGGCTTTAGCCAAAAAAATAGTAAACTAAATACAGTTTCAGAATAAGAAATTGATTTTATATTTTACAAATGCTCTACATCAGTGGAGCATTTTTTTTTGGACTAAGTTCTGCATTTAAGGTGTTATCTTTTAAAATTAAAACTTTTTGATAATTTATCATTTCATAGGTAAGTAGCTCGTTTTAATGGTAGGTAGTTTTGTTTAATGCAGGTAAATAGTATCGCTTAAATCAAATAGAAAGATCAAAAATCATGCTCGAACTAAACCAATTAGTAATGAACTAATACTTTAAGTAATAATAAATAACTTTCATTGAAAGAATTTAATGAATATATTAAAAAACAAGAATTTATATGAGGTTTACACAAAGGAGCTGATTCCAGCTCGAACATGAAATCTGTGTTAATTGGTTTTCAATTGAATAGGGAGTATAAAATGGTTTCAATATTTGTTTAAAGGCCTAAATAGGAACTAAGAATCAAGTACATTGGAAAAAAATGCTTAATATTGAAAAATTGGAATAAGACGATTAACTACTATTTAATTATACCACACAATTATGAAAACAAAACAACATTCACCATTTTTAGTAACCGCATTTTTACTTGTGGCTACACTTTCATCTGCGCAACATAAATTTGTGAACACTCCCCCTGATGTTTCGCCTATGCCTATGAAACCTGAAATGACTGAAATTTGGGAGCCACAAGTTCAAGTAATAACACCTGCGAAAGTTTTAGGAAACGCTCCTTCTGATGCGATTATCCTATTTGATGGAAAAAATTTAGATCAATGGGTAAGTCAAAAAGAAAAAGGTAAAGCTGCACCTTGGAAAATTATCAATAATGATTACATGGAGGTGGTTCCTGGTTCTGGCGGTATACAAACTAAAATGTCATTTGGGGATTGTCAACTGCACCTTGAGTGGAGTGCTCCAGACGAAGTTCTTGATGGCGGACAGGCGAGAGGAAACAGCGGTGTTTTTTTTCAAAATCGTTATGAACTCCAGATTTTAGATTCATACAACAATAGAACATACGCTAATGGTCAAGCAGGAAGTATTTACAAAGATCATCCGCCTTTGGTTAATGCTGTTAAAACGCCTTTGGAATGGAACACTTATGATGTAGTTTACACCGCACCAAGATTTAAAACCGATGGCAAAATTGACGCACCAGCTCGAATTACCGTTTTCTTGAATGGTGTTTTGGTACAAAATAATGCCACAATAAATGGTTTAACTTTGTACATTGGCTTACACAATTATCCATCTGCACACGGAGAGGATGTAATTTCGTTGCAAGATCATGATTCAAAAAATCAGTTTAGAAATATTTGGGTTCGAAAATTGTAATATAAAAATTTACATGGAGCGCTAGTAACGCTCCATTTTTGTAGGATTTCATTTTTGAAACTGAATTTACTTATATTTGTTGACCTTTAAAAATATAAAAAGTGACTCCAATTAATAAGAAGAAAATATTTAATGACCCTATTTACGGGTTTATCACGATACCGAATGCACTAATTTACGATCTAATTCAACATCCTTATTTTCAGCGTTTACGCCGTATTTCACAAATGGGGTTGTCCTATCTAGTGTATCCCGGTGCCAACCATACTCGTTTTCATCATGCTTTGGGTTGTATGCATTTGATGCAAAAGGCAGTTGATGTACTTCGTTTTAAGGGAGTTGTTATTTCAGCAGAAGAAGAAAATGCCCTTTATATTGCGATTTTACTTCATGACATTGGTCATGGACCATTTTCGCATGCTATGGAAAAAAGTATTGTTGAAGATGTGCACCATGAAGAAATTTCTTTGCTATTCATGAATCAGTTAAACATTGAATTCAACGGACAATTAAGCTTGGCAATTCAAGTGTTTAAGGGAGAAAACAACCGTAAATTCATGTTGCAGCTGATATCTAGTCAATTGGACATGGACCGAATGGATTATTTGAAAAGAGACAGTTTCTATTCTGGAGTGGCAGAGGGAAATGTAAACTCGGAGCGCTTGATTCAAATGATGAACGTGGTGGATGATTATTTGGTTATCGAAGAAAAAGGAATTTACTCTGTTGAGAAATTTTTGATGTCACGCAGATTAATGTATTGGCAAGCGTATTTACACAAAACGAGTTTGGTTGCCGAACTTATTTTGATGAAAATCTTAAAAAGAGCAAAAGAACTTACACTAAAAGGTACTGTACTTCCTTGTAGCGAACCGCTTTTGTTTTTTATGCAAAACAGAGTTTCATTACAAAATTTTGATGCTTCCACTTTAGATTTATTCTCACAATTGGATGATTTTGATATTATTGGTGCTTTAAAAACTTGGCAAAGACATCCTGATTATATTTTGTCATCTTTAAGTAAAATGATTGTCAACAGGGATTTGCTTAAAATTAAACTAAGCAGTGAAAAAGTAGATTTAGACTATCTGCAAGAACTTAAAGAACGATTTTCTAGAGAACATCATATTTCTGTTGCGGATACTAAGTACTTTATTTTTAGAGGAAAAATTAAAAATCAAGCGTATAGTAAAGAAGCAGAACCGATTCGAATTTTGAAAAAAGATAGCACTGTTGAAGATGTAATTGAGTCTTCTGACCAGCTGAATTTAAAATCGTTATCCAAAGCAGTGACTAAGTATTATCTATGTTTCCCAAAACAACTGTTATAAAAACAGCATTTAAAATCTATTTTTTTATATTTTTGTCGCGATGAAATTTACAGCAGAACAAATAGCGGGGATATTAGAAGGAGAGGTAATGGGTAATCCAAATGCCGAGGTTTCTACCTTATCAAAAATTGAAGAAGGAGTAGAAGGTTCTCTTACTTTTTTATCTAATCCGAAGTATCAAAATTATATTTATACTACAAAAGCCTCTATAACAATTGTTAATAAAAGTTTTGTAGCCGATGCTCCTGTTGAAACGACTCTGATAAAAGTAGAAGATGCTTATGCTAGTTTTACCAAACTTTTAGAATTTTACAACGAAGTTAAATTAAATAAAACTGGGGTAGAACAACCTTCTTTTATAGCTGATGACGCAAAATTGGGGTCTAATATTTATTTAGGAGCCTTTAGTTATATCGGGCAAAATGTAATTATAGGTAACAATGTTAAAATTTATCCTAATTGTTTTGTGGGTGATAATGTAGTAATTGGAGACAATTGTGTTGTTTTCGCTGGTGCAAAAATATATTCAGAAACAAGTATAGGAAAAAATTGTACGATTCATTCGGGCGCTATTATAGGTGCAGATGGTTTTGGTTTTGCTCCAAATCCAGATGGAACTTATACTAAGATCCCTCAAATTGGAAATGTAGTTATCGAAGATAATGTCGATATTGGTTCCTGTACAACAATTGATAGAGCAACAATGGGTTCTACAATTATACGCAAAGGAGTAAAATTAGACAATCAAATACAAATTGCTCACAATGTCGAAATTGGCGAGAATACGGTGATTGCTGCACAAACAGGCGTAGCAGGATCGACTAAAATTGGTAAAAATGGAATGATAGGTGGTCAAGTTGGAATTTCAGGTCATCTAACAATTGGAAATAATGTGCGCATTCAGGCACAATCTGGCGTTGGTCGCAATATAAAAGACAATGAAGTCTTGCAAGGTAGCCCAACATTTGGATATAATGATTTTAGTAAGTCATACGTTCACTTTAAAAACTTACCCAAAATTGTTGCAGAAATTGAAGAATTAAAGAAACAAATATTAAACCAAAAAAATGGAAACAATGGTTAAACAGAAGACCATCAAAACAGAAATCTCATTAACAGGAGTTGGCTTACATACTGGTAAAGAAGTAAAAATGACTTTTAAACCTGCTCCAGTGAATAATGGTTTTACTTTTGTTCGAATAGATCTTGAAGGACAACCCGTTATTGAAGCAGATGCTAATTTTGTAGTAAATACACAAAGAGGTACCAATCTAGAAAAGCGCGGCGTACAAATTCAGACTCCTGAACATGTTTTAGCAGCTTTAATTGGTTGTGATTTAGATAACGTAATTATTGAATTGAATGCTTCTGAACTTCCAATCATGGATGGTTCATCGAAATATTTTGTTGAAGCTTTAGAACAAGCGGGTTTTGAAGAGCAAAACGCAAACCGTAACGTTTATGTGGTAAAAGAAGTTATTTCATTTACGGATGAGGCGACTGGCAGCGAAATATTAGTAATGCCTAGCGACCAATATTGTGTTACTGCAATGGTAGATTTTGGTACCAAAATTCTTGGAACTCAAAACGCCAATATGAAAAGCATTTCAGAGTTTAAATCTGAAATTGCTGATTCACGAACTTTCAGTTTTTTACATGAACTAGAATCTCTTTTAGAACATGGATTGATAAAAGGGGGTGATTTAAACAACGCTATTGTTTATGTTGATAAAGAAATATCTGCAGCAACAATGGAGAATTTAAAACGTGCTTTTGGTAAAGATGAAATTTCAGTAAAACCAAATGGTATTTTAGACAACCTTACTTTGCACTATCCAAATGAAGCAGCACGTCATAAATTGCTGGATGTAGTTGGTGATTTAGCTTTGATAGGAACTCGCATTCAAGGAAAAGTAATTGCAAACAAGCCAGGGCATTTTGTAAACACGCAGTTTGCTAAAAAAATGGCAAAGATTATCAAAATAGAGCAGCGTAATTACGTACCAGTTTATGATTTGAATCAAGAGCCCTTGATGGATATTCATAAAATCATGGCTGTATTGCCACACCGTCCACCATTTTTATTGATTGATCGAATTATTGAAATGTCTGAAAGTCATGTGGTTGGAATGAAGAATGTAACTATGAATGAAAATTTCTTCGTAGGACATTTTCCAGAAGCTCCAGTTATGCCAGGAGTTCTTATTGTAGAAGCTATGGCGCAAACAGGCGGAATTTTGGTTTTAAGTACTGTTCCTGATCCAGAAAATTACTTGACCTATTTCATGAAAATTGATAATGTGAAGTTCAAACATAAAGTTTTACCCGGCGATACATTAATCTTTAAGTGTGATTTGATTACACCAATCAGAAGAGGTATTTGCCACATGCAAGCCAATGCTTATGCTAATGGAAAATTAGTAGCTGAAGCAGAATTAATGGCGCAAATTGCAAAAAAACAATAATTTTTTTGTTGATTTGGTTAATCGTTTTTCGGTTAATCGATTAAACAGGTAAACGATTAAATAAAGATTATGAATCAACCACTAGCTTACGTTCACCCTGGTGCTAAAATTGCCAAGAATGTTGTTATAGAGCCTTTTACCACCATACACAACAATGTAGTTATTGGTGATGGAACATGGATTGGATCGAATGTGACCATCATGGAAGGAGCCCGCATCGGAAAAAATTGTAATATTTTTCCAGGCGCAGTTATATCGGCAGTGCCGCAAGATTTAAAGTTTGGAGGCGAAGATTCTCTTGTAATTATTGGTGACAATTGTACTATCAGAGAGTGCGTTACAATAAACAGAGGTACAATTGCTTCAGGACAAACTGTTATTGGAGACAATTGCTTGATTATGGCTACCGCGCACATCGCACACGATTGCCATGTTGGAAATAATGCCATTATTGTAAACGGTGTTTTATTAGGTGGTCACGTGACCATTGGTAATTACGCTATTATTGGAGGTTTATCAGCTGTTCATCAGTTTATCAGCGTGGGTGATCATGCTATGATTTCTGGTGGATCATTGTTGAGAAAAGATGTTCCGCCTTACACAAAAGCAGCTAAAGAGCCGCTTTCCTATGTTGGTATAAATTCTGTTGGTTTAAGAAGACGTGGATTTACCTCTGAAAAAATCAGAGAAATTCAAGAAATCTACCGTATTTTGTATCAAAAGAATTATAATGTAACACAAGCATTAGGAATCATTGAGGCAGAAATGGAAGCGACGCCAGAACGCGATGAAATCATTGATTTTATTCGAAATTCATCACGAGGAGTAATGAAAGGCTACTCAGGAAATTATTAAAAATTAGAAACAAATATAAACCGCTGTTATATTCAAAATAATAGCTAAACATACCAAAATGGCAACTACATCAGATATTAAAAACGGATTGTGCATTAAATACAACAACGATATTTATAAAATTATCGAATTCTTACACGTAAAACCGGGTAAAGGTCCTGCTTTTGTGAGAACTAAATTAAGAAGTTTGACTAACGGAAAAGTATTAGATAACACTTTTTCTGCAGGGCATAAAATTGACGAAGTTCGTGTAGAAAATCATAAATTTCAATTTTTGTATCCAGAGGGAGAGCAGTTTCACTTCATGAATACAGAGACTTTTGAGCAAATTTCCTTGAACAAAAACATTTTAGATTCACCAGATTTATTAAAAGAGGGCGAAAATGTAATGGTAAGTATTAATACAGAAACTGATTTACCGTTATCTGTTGATATGCCAGCATCAGTTGTTTTAGAAGTTACTTACGCAGAGCCAGGAATCAAAGGAAATACAGCAACTAACGCCACTAAATCTGCAACTGTAGAAACAGGCGCTACTGTAAATGTACCTTTGTTTATCAACGAAGGAGACAAAATTAAAATTGAGACTGCTACAGGTTCTTACATGGAGCGTGTAAAAGAGTAATTAATTTAGGTTTTCTATTTTCGTGAATTCTTTTTATGATTCACTAAAATTGAAAACCTAATTTGCTTTTTATTAAAGATATATTAGATGAAATTCGAAAAAGTTTACGCTTTACAAGAAATAGCTGCAATAATTGGTTGTGAGTTTATTGGTGACGCCAATTTTCCGGTACAAGGTATGAATGAAATTCATGTTGTTACACCTGGTGATATTGTATTTGTGGATCATCCAAAATACTATGACAAGGCTTTGCAATCGGCCGCTACAATTGTTCTAATTAATAAAAAAGTAGACTGTCCGGAGGGCAAAGCACTTTTGCTTTCTGATGATCCTTTTCGAGATTTTAATGTATTGACAAAGTATTTTAAGCCTTTTCAAGCAACTAATTCTGCTATTGCTTCTTCTGCAAAAATTGGAGAAGGGACTGTAATTCAGCCAAATTGTTTCATAGGGAATCAAGTTATAATTGGTAAAAATTGTTTGATTCATCCCAACGTTACTATTTATGATCACACTGTGATCGGTGATAATGTAATCATTCATGCAGGTTCCATTTTAGGAGCAGACGCTTTTTATTACAAAAAACGTGCAGAAGGTTTTGACCAGTTAATATCGGGAGGTCGCGTAGTTATTGAGGATAATGTTGGTATCGGCGCTTTATGTACCATTGATAAAGGTGTTACTGGCGATACAACTATTGGTGCAGGGACTAAGTTAGACAACCAAGTACACGTTGGACACGATACTGTTATTGGTAAAAAATGTTTGATTGCCTCGCAAACCGGAATTGCAGGTTGTGTTATAATTGAAGACGAAGTTACTATTTGGGGACAAGTTGGTACTACTAGCGGCATTACTATTGGCGCTAAGGCGGTAATTATGGGACAAACGGGAGTTACCAAATCAGTTGAAGGTGGAAGGTCCTATTTTGGTACTCCGATAGAAGAATCCCGAGAAAAATTGAAACAATTAGCTCATATTAAAAAGATTCCAGAAATTTTAAACAAACTAAAATAATATGTCTGTAAAAGAGATAGTTCAAAAGTTTTATAAGTCGGATGCCTTAATTGATAGCGCGGTCATTAAAGATTTTCTTCACCCAGAAGTGGTAGTGGAGTGGAATAGTAGTAAAGGTTTTGTTGAGTTAGATTACAATGCACTAGTGCAATTATCCGATGAATTAAGTAAAGCTTATGTGCGTTCAAAGGTACGCATTAGCCATATTTTGTCTGAGAATGATTTGGTGTCATTACGCTACTCACATTTTGTAAAAACTATTGAAAATCCCAGAGAAGAGATGTTACTAGCTCATTTTAATGTTATTTGGCAAATAAAAGATAATAAACTTTTTCGAGGCTATCAAATGAGTCAATTATCATAATTAAATGCAATTGGCTTGCCATACATTTAAGTACCCAAAAGAGGTAATTTTATTCAAAATTGTTTCGATCGGTTGGTTTATTGGTAAAATTATCTCATTCAAAGTTTGGATCTCGGATCGATATTTTCCTGTAATTCCTGTATTTAACTTTTTACAGTTTTCGAATCAAGTCCACTTCATTACATTTTTTATTTCCTTACTACTTATTGGAGGCCTTTTCTTTTATCCTTTAAAAAGACACTTGGTATTAGCTGTCATTGTTTTAGAGATTGCATCTTGTCTTTTAGATTATATGCGATGGCAGCCTTGGGAATATCAATATCTTTTAACCTTGATTTTTTTTCTGTTTTCAAGAAATAGCAAACATTTTCTATCATTGGTGGGGTTGTTAATTGCCGTAACTTATGTTTTCAGTGGCCTTCATAAGTTTAGTGGAAGTTTTCTATATATTTTTTGGGATAGTATTATTTTGAGAAAAATCGTGCATATTTCAGATGGATTGATAAAGAATCCTTTTGTACATTATTTCGGATTGATTTTCCCTGCCATGGAAATATTTATTGGAGTTGGTATTTTATTTTTTCGGAATAAAAAAAACTGTGCGATTCTCGCAATTTTAATGCATTTGCTCATATTATTGCTTTTTGGACCATTAGGATTGAATTACAACATAATAATAGTTCCATGGAACTTGGTTATGTTAGGGTTAGTTCTGATTCTTTTTTATCACGAGGGATTCTCAAATATTACATTATTATTCTTTAACAATATTCGTAATATAAGCGTTTTAGTGGTTATTGTATTGATGCCAATTTTGTCTTTTTTTGGACATTGGGATGATTATCTTTCTTTTAATTTATATTCTGGAAATACAAAAACACTTTCAATTTGTGTAGATAAAATTCAAGAATACCCTGAATTGGAGAAAAGGAGATCAAAATTAAAAAACGATATCTTTTGCAATGGTAGTTACCTTATTAATACCAACACCTGGGCTTTAGAGGAATTAAAAGTACCCGTTTACCCCGAGGAGAGAGTGTTTAAAATTATGAAAGATCGATTCAATCAGAAATACCCAAATATTAAAAATATATTTGTTTACTATAATTATCCCTACCAAAATAAAAACATCAATGAAGTGAAATAAAATTCTCTTGAGATTTTTATTGCTTTTGTTTTAAACTTTGCCCCTAAAAACCTATTTTTGCCTAACGATTTTAAAAACTACATAAAAAATATATCATGAGTGTTTTAGTTAATAAAGATTCCAAAATAATTGTTCAAGGTTTTACAGGAAGCGAAGGTACTTTCCACGCTTCTCAAATGATTGAATACGGTACAAACGTTGTAGGTGGTGTTACTCCAGGAAAAGGTGGAACAAGTCATTTAGATCGTCCGGTATTTAATACTGTAAAAGATGCTGTTGATCAAGCAGGTGCTGATACAAGTATCATTTTTGTACCACCAGCTTTTGCTGCTGATGCTATTATGGAAGCTGCTGATGCTGGTATTAAAGTAATTATTGCAATTACTGAAGGAATTCCAGTTGCAGATATGATTAAAGCTAATGCTTATGTAAAAGAAAGAAATGCAAGATTAATTGGTCCAAACTGTCCAGGTGTAATCACCCCAGGTGAAGCTAAAGTTGGTATCATGCCAGGTTTTGTATTCAAAAAAGGTACAGTTGGTATTGTTTCTAAATCAGGTACTTTAACTTATGAAGCAGCTGACCAAGTTGTAAAACAAGGATTAGGAATTACTACTGCAATTGGTATTGGTGGAGATCCAATTATTGGAACCACTACAAAAGAAGCAGTTGAATTGTTAATGAATGATCCTGAGACAGAATTAATCATTATGATTGGTGAAATTGGTGGTCAATTAGAAGCTGATGCTGCTAAATGGATAAAAGCTGACGGTAACCGCAAACCAGTTGTTGGATTCATTGCTGGAGAAACAGCTCCTGCAGGAAGAACAATGGGTCACGCTGGTGCAATTGTTGGAGGATCTGACGATACAGCTGCTGCTAAAAAACAAATCATGAGAGACAATGGAATTCACGTTGTTGATTCACCAGCTGAAATTGGTAAAAAAGTAAAAGAAATTTTAGGATAATCACCTGAAATTTAAATATTAAAAAGCCTCACATTTTGTGGGGCTTTTTTTGTTGTAAATTGAATTAAAGAAATATCTTTGCACTTTATTTAAAAAATCTTGCATCCAAGTTTTTATTTTAATAAAAAACAAAACATACGAATAGTTTTCAGTGAGCCTCACGATGTTGTGAGGTCTTTTTTTGTGAAAATCTATTCCATTAAAAATAACATATATGTACAAAGAATTAGAAAAATTCACGGTTACCAATCAATTTTTATTTAATGTTGATGATAGTTTAGAGCAAGTTTGTAATGCTTCTGAAGGATCTGGCGTGTTTTTAGTTTACGCAGTAGGTGACGAGAAAGAATTAATTATGGTTGGTTCTACGGGGACTGTTCAAAATAACGGCGCTTTGAAAATAAAAAATGGCGGTTTATTCGATAAAATTGTCGAAGGTCACCAATTTGCAAAAACAGGAAGAAAATATTCTTGGCCAGCTCAAATGAAAAAAGAAGCTATATCTGCTCTTGAAGTAGTTTGGTATGAGACTTTTAATAATGAAGTGAAATCAATTCCAACTGCTGTAGAAGGTCAAGTTTTACAATCATTTTTGGATGAAAACGGAAGGCTGCCTAGATGGAATGTTGCTTTCTAATAAATTTAGCATTTTAGATTAAGTACAAACGCTACCTTTTTCGGGTAGCGTTTTTTTATTATCAAATTTTAAAGCATTTGTTTGCAAATATTGTAATAGATTGTGTATTTTTGCACCCGTTATCACGAATCCTGCAAAGGGATAGCAACCTGCAACAACAAGCAAGGTGCTAAAACGATAAGCCAAATCCTTTGGAAAAAATGTTGTTTACATTCCCAATACCAGCTTTGTTTTTCGTCATAACACTTAATTTAAAATTATTTTTATGACAAATTTTACTAAGGAATCCGGAAATCCGTATGCTTTGATTCCGCTATTTATTTTTATTTTTACTTTTTTGGGTGCTGGTATTTTACTAGACGATTTTTATGCATTTCCTTCACCAGTTGCCGTATTGGTAGGTATTATTGCCGCATTTATATTATTTAAAACATCAACTGACGATAAAGTAGATACTTTAATTGCTGGTTGTGGTGATAGTAAAATAATGACGATGTGCTTGATTTATTTGTTCGCTGGTGCTTTTGCCGTGGTGAGTAAAGCAATGGGTGGTGTAGATGCCGTAGTAAATTTAGGGATTAGTACTATTGATGTGGCTTATTTTCCGTTAGGGATTTTCTTGATAGCCTCGTTTTTATCTACTGCTACAGGAACTTCAGTTGGGGCTATTGTTGCAATTGGACCAATTGCGATATCGCTCGCTGATAAAAGTGGTGCTTCAATGCCATTAATAGCAGGTGCTTTACTAGGAGGTTCTATGCTTGGGGATAATTTATCAATGATTTCAGATACGACAATAGCTGCTACTCAATCTCTTGGTTGTGATTTGAAAGATAAATTTAAGATCAACTTGTTTATAGCACTTCCGGCAGCCATTGTAACTATTTTAATTTTCTTTTATTTGGGTTTTAATTCAGATGTTGTTGCTGTCGATATTGCTAAAAATGATTACTCTTTGTGGGCTATTTTGCCGTATGTTTTGGTAATCGTTCTTGCCGTTGTGGGTGTTAATGTATTTTATACATTATTGCTAGGGACTATAATTGCAGGTTTGATTGGTTTTTATAACGATTCATTTACGGTAATGGAGTTTACTCAGAAAATTTATGAGGGATTTACGAGTATGACCGATATCTTTTTACTTTCGATGCTAACAGGAGGATTAGCTGCTATGGTTGATAAAGCTGGAGGTATTACTTGGGTTTTAAACCAGATTAAAAAAAGAATTAAAAGTAAAAAATCAGCACAAACAGGTATTGGAGTTTTAGTAGGTTTTGCCAATCTAGCTATTGCTAACAATACCGTTTCAATTGTGATTACTGGGCCTATTGCAAAAGAAATTAATGATGAGTACGGATTGAGCGCTAAAAAGTCAGCTACTATTTTAGATATTTTTTCATGCGTCATTCAAGGAATATTGCCTTATGGAGCTCAAATTTTGTTGATACTGAGTTATGCCAATGGCAAATTAGATTTTCTTGATATTTTGAGTAATGCATGGTATCATTTTTTTTTACTTGTATTTACATTGATTGCTATTTATGCTGCTTTTTGGGATAAACTAGCCTACCGTTTTTTGAAGGTATAATTGTAAAAATTATTGTTCATAATCAAGCCTAAATTTTTTTTAAAAAAGGAAATAGTATATATTTGGCAAGTCGTTTTTAGCCCTGATAGCAACGGAAATCCTTTTGGGTACGCGATAGCGGACCTAAAAGATTGCAGTGAATAGCAGGAATAGCTTCGAATAAAAAATAACTAATTTTTGATTATGAAATTACTAGAAGGAAAAGTTGCCATTATAACAGGCGCAAGTCGCGGAATTGGAAAAGGAATTGCAGAAGTTTTTGCAAAACATGGCGCTAATGTTGCGTTTACATACAGTTCATCAGTAGAGTCGGCAATGGCCTTGGAGAACGAATTAAATGCATTGGGCATCAAGGCAAAAGGATACCAATCAAACGCAGCGGATTTTAATGAAGCGCAAACGTTTGTGGATGCAGTTTTGGCTGATTTTGGTACGGTTGACGTATTGATTAACAACGCAGGAATTACAAAAGATAATTTGTTGATGCGTATGTCTGAAGAGGATTTTGACAATGTTATGGATGTGAACTTGAAATCGGTTTTTAATATGACAAAAGCCATTCAACGTACCTTTTTAAAGCAACGCGCAGGATCAATTATTAATATGAGTTCTGTGGTTGGTGTGAAAGGAAATGCGGGACAAACGAACTATGCGGCTTCAAAAGCGGGTGTAATTGGTTTTTCGAAATCAGTTGCTTTAGAATTAGGATCAAGAAATATTCGTTGTAACGTAATTGCGCCTGGATTTATTGAAACTGAAATGACTGCAAAGTTAAACGAAGATGTAGTAAAAGGTTGGAGAGATGGAATTCCGTTAAAAAGAGGTGGCTCTACTGAAGATGTTGCAAACGCTTGTCTTTTCTTTGCATCGGATATGAGTGCTTATGTAACTGGTCAGGTACTTAATGTATGTGGCGGAATGTTGACTTAAAACGTCATTAAAAGTTTTAAAATTCAAAGATTGACTGAATTTTAAACTTTAAAACATACTATAAGCTGTAAATTCTTCAAATCTTTTAAAAAAGAATAAATGACAACAAACACAATACTATTGATACTTTTATCTTTGATACTTGCTGGGGTGTTGTCGTATTTACAGTATATTTTTAAAGCCAAAAATCAAACTAAAACAGTTTGGTTTTTGGCTTTTTTGCGTTTTTTATCGCTTTTTGGTATTTTATTGCTTTTGATAAATCCGATCGTAACTCGTAAAACCTTAGAGTTATTTAAAACTCCTTTGGCAATTGTGGCCGATAATTCGAGCTCGATTTCTTTTTTAGAAGCTACCAAACAAGTCAAAGGAACAATGCAAGCTTTGCAAGATAACGCAGCATTACAAGAAAAGTTTGAAATACAATCTTTTCAATTTTCTAATACAATGGAGCCTTTTAGTAAGCTAGATTTTAAAGGAAGCCAAAGTAATATAGATGTGGTTGCTAAAAACTTGAAGAGTAATTTTAAAAACAAAACTTTTGCTACCGTTTTGATTACTGATGGAAATCAGACTTCGGGAAGTGACTACGTATTTCAATTCGATCCGCAAAACAAAGTATATCCTGTAGCTGTTGGTGATACAACAACCTATTTGGATTTAAAAATTAGTCAATTGAATGCCAATAAGTATGCGTTTTACAAGAATAAATTTCCTGTAGAAGTGTTTTTGCAATATGCAGGAAAGCAAAATGTCACGGCTAGTTTCTCCATTTCGCAAGGGAATAATGTTGTAGTTAAACAAAGCGTTTCTTTTTCTGCTTCAAAAAATACTGCCACTTTGAACTTGCTTTTACCTGCAGATAAGGTGGGATTGCAGATGTATCAAGCCAAAATAAGTTCGAATTTAACTGAAAAAAATAAATACAATAACGTAAAGAATTTTGCAGTTGAAGTACAAGATCAAAAAACAGCGATAGCTATTGTATCGGCTATTGATCATCCGGATATTGGTGCTTTTAAAAGAGCAATTGAATCTAATGCACAGCGCAAAGTAACAGTAGTTAAACCTAATCAAATTAACAACTTACGCGATTATAATATTCTTATTTTTTATCAACCAACTGCTGCTTTTAAAAGTGTTTTTGAAGGTGCTAAAAATGCTAAGATTAGTAGTTTTGTAGTGACAGGGATGGCAACCGATTTTAACTTTTTGAATCAACAGCAAAATGATTTGAATTTTAAAATGAGTGGCCAAAGTGAAGATTATTTGAGCGTTTTGAATACTGATTTTAATTTATTTGCTACTGATGATATCGGTTTCGATGCGTTTCCTCCGTTACAAAATGCATTTGGTACCATAACACCTAAAGCGGGTCTTGAAATTTTACTTTCGTCAAAAATACGAGTAATGAACACTAATGCACCACTATTGGCTTTTGCTGAAAATGAAAACCAACGCACGGCTTATTTACTAGGTGAAAATAGTTGGAAGTGGCGTTTACAATCGCACATAAAAGAAAAATCATTCGAAAAATACGACCGTTTTATCGATAAAATTATTCAGTATCTAGGATCAAAAGCAGCCAAAAAGCCTTTAGTTGTAGATCATGAAAGGTTTTACAATGCAGGAGAATCAATTGTTATTAGTGCCCAATATTTTAATAAAAATTATGAAGCCGATGACAAAGCACGTTTAACGATTAGCTTGCTGAATAAAAAAACAAAACAGCAAACGAATTATGATTTGTTGAAAGCGGCAAACGGATACAAGGTAAATCTTGATGGCTTGAAAGCAGGAACCTATCAGTTTACGGTAAAAGAACTCAACTCTAATACGACCTACAGTAGCAGTTTAGAAATTATTGATTTTGATATCGAAAAACAATTTGTTAACGCTGATATTGAAAGATTGTCTCAATTGGCATCGCAAACTTCAGGACAGTTATTTTTTCCGAATCAGGTTGACAAGCTTATTCAAACTTTGTTAGAAAATAAGGATTACCAAACAACTCAAAAAGAAATAGTTGTTAAATCACCACTTTTAGACTGGGTGTGGTTATTGGTCGTTATTGCACTTTTACTTGGTATTGAATGGCTCGTTCGTAAATACAATGGCATGTTGTAAAACTAAAAAATATGGATTTTAGGCTCAAAGTTTTTTATACCGTAGCGCAACGTTTGAGTTTTACAAAAGCTGCTGCCGAATTGTTTATCACCCAACCCGCGGTTTCGAAGCACATTCAGGAGTTAGAAGAGTATCATAAAATCAAACTTTTTGAACGCAATGGATCGCGAATTGCCATTACAGCCGCTGGAAATGTCCTTTTGAAACATGTAAAAAACATTTTTGATATTTACAGTGAAATCGACTTTGATATGAACGCATTGCTGCAAACACAGTCCGGTGTTTTACGAGTAGGAGCGAGTACAACCGTTTCACAATATATTATTCCGCCCGTTTTGGCTCAATTTCATCAAAAACTACAAGATGTTCAGGTTCGTTTATGGAACGGAAATACGGAACAGATGGAAACCGCCTTGCTTCAGCAAGAAATTGAAATCGGAATTGTTGAGGGAAAATCTAAGAATAAACTAATCAAATATACTCCATTTTTAAAGGACGAACTCGTTTTGGTTTGTAATAGTAAAAACCCATTAACCAAGCGTGATACAATAGGAATTGATGATTTGAAACAAATGCGGTTTTTATTGCGCGAGCAAGGCTCTGGAACACTTGAAGTTATAGATGATGCGTTGAAAGCTTTGGGTGTAAAACTATCCGATTTGCAAGTAGAAATGCAATTAGGAAGCACGGAGAGCATCAAATCGTATCTTATGAATTCAAACTGTGTGGCTTTCATATCTATTCACGCTATTCAAAAGGAGTTGCAGAATAAAGAATTGTATTTACTTGATTTAGATCGTTTTGCTATTGAACGCTTTTTTTATATAATTACTTTACAAGGAAAAACACATTCACTTGCTGATGTTTTGGCACAGAAAATCTTGAGTTATTATAACTTAAAGTTATAGTAGATTACAAGATACGATTGGTATAACAAAAACAATCGTCGCACCTTTGTACTGTCATTTTCAATACAAAATCGTGAAAACTCAAGTACAATCCAATTCAATAGTCATATTAAGAGAATTGTTAGCACAAAATAAATTGGCTAGCATTATCTTTTTTATTGTTTTACTTGTTTGTACAACAGGGCTTATTAGTCCGGCAATAGCTTTGTTACTCGGAATAGTGATTACTCATTTTTTCGGAAATCCGATCGCTATTTTCTCTCCAAAAATAATCCAATGGTTGTTACAGATATCCGTTGTTGGTTTGGGTTTCGGAATGCAATTAAAACATGTTGTAACTGCTGGTTCGGCTAGTTTTGGAATTACAGTGGTTTTTATCGCAAGTACTTTGCTGCTTGGAACGCTCTTGGGAAAATGGTTTAAAACAGATCGTAAAACGAGTCACTTAATTGCTTGTGGTACTGCAATTTGCGGTGGTAGTGCCATTGCGAGTATTGCACCCGTGATTCGGTCTACTGAAAAACAGACTGGCTTGGCACTTGGCGTTATTTTTATTTTGAATGCCATTGCTTTGTTTTTGTTTCCAATTGTTGGCCACCTTTTGAAATTATCTCAAAATGAATTTGGAATTTGGAGTGCCATTGCCATTCATGACACGAGCTCAGTTGTTGGCGCTGCAAATAGTTATGGCACAGAAGCGTTGCAAATTGCGACAAGTGTAAAATTAGCAAGAGCCTTGTGGATCATTCCCATTTCAATCTTCACCGCGTTATTGAGCAGTAACAAAGCGGGTTCAATTAAAATTCCGTATTTTATCATTGTTTTTTTGGGGATCATTATCATCCAAACTTATTTTCCTGTTGCTGATTTTATAACTATTAAGATTAATGCTTTATCAAAAATAGGTTTGACAATTACTTTATTTTTAATTGGTTCAGGTCTGACTAAAGAAATGCTTTTTACAGTTGGCGCTAAGCCATTATTACAAGGATTGTTATTGTGGGTTTTTATCGCGAGCGCATCTCTTTTGGCGGTAATATACTTTTATGATTGATATTTTAAAAAGACAATTAAGCGAATAATCATTTTTTGATAGAAAACAGATGTTAAGTAAAGCTTAATAATGCATTAGTAATTGCAGTTCTTTTTTTGAAAACCAATTTATTGAGATACATTTGCCTTTCTAAAAAAAAAATTAAATGAAAAATTTTAAACTGAAACCAACTCTTATTGTTTTTACCACAATTTGTGCAGCAGTAATACTGATGTCATGGGGTGTTGTAGGGCATGAGCGCATCAACAGAGCTGCTGTAATGGCGTTGCCAAAACCTTTACAAACATTCTTTTACAACCACATTGATTTTATCACGCAAGAAAGTACAGTTCCTGATTTGCGTAGAAATGTTTTGAATGACAAAATGGAGCCACCTCGCCATTATTTTGACATGGAAAACTTTGGTGATCCGGCTTCGTTTCCTAAAACTATGGAGGAAGCTAAAGCAAAATACGACGAGAAATTTTTGACCAAAAACGGAATTTTACCTTGGCATATTCAGGAGTTAATGGAAAAGTTAACAAAAGCATTTAAGGATAAGCGTAAAAACGAAATTCTTTTTATTGCGGGTGATTTAGGTCATTACATTGCAGATGGTCACATGCCATTACATACATCAGACAATCACGACGGACAAAATACAGATCAAAAAGGAATCCATTCTTTATGGGAAAGCCGCTTACCAGAGTTGTTTGCCAAAGATTATAAGTTTAACGTTCCACAAGGCGTTTATCTAGAAAATGTAGAAAAAGCGACTTGGGATTTGATTTACGATACGCATAGTTTAGTGGAACCATTGCTTGCCATTGATAAAAAGTTAAGAACAGCCACGCCACAAAATAAAATTTTTGTAACCGATGCGGCAGGTGTAATTGTAAAAAATAAATATGGAGGTACGATGTATTCTGATGAGTATGCTAAACAATTACATGCTGATATGAACGGAATGGTTGAAAAGCAAATGCGAAAAGCCATCACCGTTACGGCTAGTTTTTGGTACACGGCTTGGGTTAATGCAGGAAAACCAGACTTGAGCGGTTTAGATACTTCAGCACTAACTAAAAGAAATAGTAAATTGCTAAAAAAAGACATGAAGACGTATCTAAAAGGAGATCTTTTTGGACTAACAAGCGATAAAGAATAAAACTTTATTAAGTATCAAAAGCGGGTGAGACATATGTTTCACCCGCTTTTTTTTTATCATTAATTGAGATTGTCTTTTTTGTTTTTTAAAATATCAGAAGCTGTCTGGTAATAAGAAATAGTTTGATTTACAAGATCAGTTCTTTCTTTTTTTAGAGGTGTTTGGTCGTAAAGTAGTTGATAATTTGGATTAATTTTTTGACCAGTTTGTAGCCTCAACTGAAACTGTTTTACTTTTTGTTTGGGTGAAATTACCGTTAATACATTATCTTTTATTAAACCTAAATCTTGATAAGTAGCAACAAAAGCTCTTGGCCTGTAGTTTGCTTTTAGAACATCTTGTCCATAAAATTTGCTACGATAATCAAAATTTAGAAGACCAAGTACCGTAGGCATCACATCTATTTGTGACATTAGGTTAGTGTATTGTTTTGGTTCAATAAAACCAGGACTGTAAATCATCGCTGGAATGCGGTATTTATCAAGTGGTAAAGTAGTTTTTCCTGCACTTGATGCACAATGATCAGCTAGAATTACAAAAACCGTGTTTGCAAACCAAGGCTGTTTTTGCGCCATTTCAAAAAATTTGCGTAAGGCATAATCCGTATATTTAACACCACCATCACGTGATTTAGCATCGCCAGGAATATCTATCTTTCCATTTGGGTAAGTAAAAGGTCTGTGATTGCTAACAGTCATAATGTGGTTAAAAAACGGCTGACCAGTTTTGGCTTCCTGATTCATTACGTTAATTGCTTTGTGGTACATGTCTTCGTCACAAACGCCCCAAATGTTAGCAAAAGTGATTTCTTTGCGTGTAAAAGTCTTTTTGTCTACAATATCATAGCCGTTACCTGTGAAAAAATTCTCCATATTATCAAAAAAAGCATCACCTCCATACATGAATTTAACAGCATATCCCTTTTGCTTGAAAATGCTACCAGTTGAAAATTTGTTTTGATTATCCTCTCTTTTTACAACACTTTCGCCCGCAGTTGGAGGTAAGCACAAAGTAACTGCTTCAAGGCCGCGAACCGTTCTATTTCCGGTGGCATACAAGGTAGTAAACACTAAACTTTTAGTTGCTAAAGTATCCAAAAAAGGCGTTAAGCCTTTAGTATTGCCATACATCTGCATAAAATCGGCACTAAAACTTTCGATAGTGATCAAAACAACATTTTTTTTATTCTCAATTCCCTCATTATTAATCACATGTATTGAACTTGCTCCTTGCAATGATGGAATTTGTTCTTGAAGTAGGGCAAAAGCTTCATCCGAAGGCATTGTTTTATAAAATTTAAAATAGTCCAATTCGCTATGCACAAAAGCAAAATAAAACTTGTACAATCCGTTGGCTTGCAATTCATTGGTAAAAACATTTCGAGAGTTTTCTTTCGTCGATAAATAAGGTAAAGCAAGCAATGCGACACCAAAATGGAGGAGATAGATTCCTGATATTTTAATTTTTTGTGTAAAAGATGGAATATTTTCAATGTAACTTTTTGATTTTTTAACAATGAAATAAGTGATTAATCCCGCTAATGCAAACAAAGCCGAAAACAATGGAATTACGGGATAAGACTCCATGATGTTTCCAATAACTTCATTAGTATAAATTAAGTAATTGACTGCAATAAAATTGTAGCGAACACCAAATTCATTCCAAAAGAAATATTCACTGATGGCATTTTGCAAAATCAACAGGACATAGAGTAAAATAACAAAAGAGAATAACCAATATCGAATTGTATTTCGGTACTTCGGTAAAAAAAGTAAAAGTCCAAAAAGGAGCGTTTTGATAGAAAGAAAACCAATTGCAATTTTTGGTAAAGCGCTTCCGTATTCATTTAGAATAGTATTGCCAAAAGTTATGTAGCAAAGCACTGCTAAAAAAAGTCCTAGAATTATATACCCGTAAGGAGAATGATACTTGGCGTTTGAAATGAATATTGAATAAAGCCACAAGAATGAGCTAATCAGAATAAAAATCAAGACGTCCGATAGAAATCCTAAAATATAAATCGAGAAAGTTTCGGTGGCAGTAAATGAAGACTGTGTTATCGGATGAAAATATAGTATAAGCCGAACTACTAAACAGATTGATAGGTACAACATCAGCAAATAATTGAAGGGCGCTATTATCTTAAAAAACTTCATATTCTATTTTTTAAGGTAAATGTAACGGTAGTTAAACCATTTATATTTTAAGATTTGCTTAATGTTGCACGCCAAATTAATATTAACTTAAGAATAGCCGTTGTGGAAATCAGCAATCAATAAAATGAATAATTTTAAAGAGAATTTTAATTCAAGTTCAAATGAAGAAATCCATTATTTTTTTATTCCTCATGATAGGAACAATAGGTTTTTCACAAAGCTGGAAAACATCTTTTACAGAAGCAAAAGCTCAAGCAGCTGCCGAGAACAAAAACATACTTTTAGTTTTTTCAGGATCGGATTGGTGTGCTCCGTGTATAAAATTAGACAAAACCATTTGGCAATCGGAAGAGTTTAAAAGTGAATCTGCTCAAAAATGGGTGATTTATAAAGCTGATTTTCCAAAGAAAAAAGCCAATTTATTGCCAGCAGCATTAACCGAAAGCAATAAAAAGCTAGCAGAGCAATACAACAAAGCAGGGAATTTTCCGCTGGTACTTTTATTAAATCCCGAAGGATCAGTATTGGGAATTAGTGGTTACAAAAACGTGAGTCCACAAGAGTATATTCAATTGATTCATTCTTTCGAACAAAAATGAAAAAGATAGCCTTTTTAATAGCTGTTATTTGTAGTCTTTCGGCACAGTCACAAATCATTCACAAACGTAAGTTGTTTATGTTAGGAAGCCCTTTTGAGGTAACTGCTGTTGCAAAAGATACTATTTCCGCCAACGTTTATATAGATTTGGCTATAGCCGAGTCAAAGCGAATTGAGAATTTAATCTCAGATTGGATTCCCACCACTCAAATTTCTCAAGTCAATAAAAATGCGGGCATTAAGCCAGTTAAAGTGGACAAAGAAGTTTTTGAATTGGTCGAAAGAGCTATAAAAATTTCGAAGTTAACCAATGGTGCTTTTGATATTTCGTATGCTTCAATGGATAAAATCTGGAAGTTTGATGGATCAATGAAAGTGATGCCTACTGAAGAAGCTATAAAACAATCAGTATCGAAAATTGGCTTTCAAAATATCATCTTAGATCCAAAAGAGCAGACCATTTTTCTGAAATTAGAAGGAATGAAGTTAGGCTTGGGAGGAATAGGCCAAGGATACATAGCCGACAAAATAAAGAGTTTATTATTTTCTAAAGGATGTTTGTCAGGAATCATAAATGTTTCAGGTGATATAATTGCGTGGGGAAAGCAACCTGACGGGAAACCATGGACAGTAGGAATTGTAAATCCCGTAAATAAAAATAAAATTTTTGCCACTTTTCCACTTACCGATAGCGCGGTGGAGACTTCAGGGAGTTACGAAAAATTTGTTGTTTTTAATGGAAAAAGATACTCACACATCATCGATCCACGAACGGGTTATCCAGCCACGGGAATTGTAAGTGTTTCAGTCTTTGCAAAGCAAACAGAAATTGCAGATGCCTTAGCAACTGGAATTTTTGTGCTTGGAGTAGACGTTGGTTTGGATTTAGTCAATCAAATAAAAGGAGTGGAGTGCATCATTGTAGATGATACAGGTAAAGTGTATTCATCAAAAGGAATAAATACCAAAAATACAATCAATTAAAAAGTAGTTCGATGATAAAGAAATTAGGATTAATACTGGTAGGATTGTTCGTTTTGCAATCTTGTAGTTCTGTAAAGGAATATGAAAAAGAAAAACTTAACGATCCTGATATGAAGCTATCAGCAAGAACAGCAGAGCGTTATGAAACTTCTTTTCAAGTGTATCGTGAAGCTTCAGCCGGAGCCAATGGTGGTAAATCAGGTGGTGGTTGTGGTTGCAATTAGGCTTGCAAATATTTGACTTTAATAGCAATTCAATTAAAATGAAGATAAAAATTATAGCACTTTTGCTTATTGTAACAGCAACTGCATTTGCACAAGATACAGTAAAGGAACCTGTGTTTAAAAAGCGCGTATTAGAAACTACCGAAGTTGATTTTTTGGCAAGTTATTATACGCAAGATGGTTCAAGATCCGCTGTTTCGGGAGGACTTGGTTCTGAAAAACTTACGGATGTAGCTTCAAATATTGTAGTGGCAATGCCATTAAATGATGACGATTTATTGACTATCGATTTGGGTATTTCAGCTTACTCGTCGGCTTCCTCTAGTAATATAAATCCGTACGATACTACAAACGGTACACCTTGGCAAGCTTCCTCAGGTGCCTCACAGAGCGATCAACTTACATCTATCGTAGCTAATTACAGTCATAGCAGTGATTCACGAGATCTTATTTGGAATACAGATGTGTCATTTTCTAATGAGTATGATTACACTTCTGTAGGTGTAGGTGGTGGAGTAGCACGTTTGTTCAATGCTAAAAACACAGAACTTAGCGTAAAAGTGAATGCATACTTGGATCAATGGAGACCTATTTACCCAAAAGAATTAGCAGATTTTGATAGTAATGGAACTGGTTTTTTAAATCAAGGTATTTTTAATGGTAGAACTATTTGGGATCAAAACGGACAAGCCTCTACAGCATATTCTCCGAGTGCCTTTAAGCCAGTATCGGCAGTTAATAGGAATTCTTTTTCCGCTTCATTTGGATTTTCACAGGTTTTAACCAAGAAATTACAAGTTTCGTTTTTCTTTGATGTGTTGCAACAACAAGGACTTTTATCCTCACCCTATCACAGAATGTATTTTGCTGATAAAGCAAACTTTTATGTTGGACAGCCGCAATTTATTGCTAATTACACCAATGAAAACAACAAAGGAGCGTGTCAATTAGCCGATGATATTGAGCGATTGCCTGATACTCGTTTTAAACTTCCAATTGGAGCACGATTGAATTATTATCTTAATGAACGTGTTGCTTTACGAACGTATTACCGCTATTATTCAGATAATTGGGACATACAATCGCATACCGCTAGTATTGAAGTTCCAGTAAAACTGACAGATAAGTTTACAGTTTTTCCAATGTATAGGTTTTATACGCAAACGCAGTCTAAATATTATACGCCTTACGAAACCCATTTATCAACTGAAAAGTTTTATACTTCAGACGCTGATTTAGCTACTTTTGATGCGAATCAATATGGTTTTGGGGTGAATTATACCGATATTTTTACAGCTGCTAAAGTTTGGAAATTTGGATTGAAAAATATTGATTTCAGATTCAATCATTATAAACGAAGTGATAATCTTACAGCTGATATTGCAACCGTTGCATTTAAATTTATAATGCAATAAAGCTTAATTTTACAAAAAAAGAAACATGCACTTATTAATTGTAGAGGATGAGGCTGGGATTATTCAGTTTTTGAAACAAGGATTAGAAGAAGAAGGCTATACCGTGAGCAGCGCTGCTGATGGGAGTCTTGCATTTGAGAAAATCCAAAAGGAAAATTTTGACCTTATTTTATTAGATTGGATGTTGCCAAAAATGACAGGTTTAGAGTTGTGCAAAGCCATTCGATTAAAAAATAATACTACACCCATTATTTTTTTAACTGCTAAAGATACAGTTCAAGAGACCATTGAGGGATTGAAAGCAGGAGCCAATGATTATATTAAAAAACCTTTTAGTTTTGATGAATTATTAGAACGAATCAAGATCCATTTTAGGAATCAAGGTGAGATTACAAAACTGACTTTAGGAAGCGTAACTATTGACTTGGCTCAGCATAGGGTTTTAGTAAACGATGCGGAGGTTGCCTTTACACAACGGGAATTTGAACTTTTGACCTACTTAATTAAAAATAAAGGTAAAGTTTGCACTAGAACACAAATTATTGAAGATGTTTGGGACATTCATTTTGAATATGATACTGGCGTTATTGATGTTTTTATGAACGCAATTCGTAAAAAATTGAATTTAAAATTAGAACAAGACAATATAAAAACTATTCGCGGAGTGGGTTATATCGCTAATGATTAAATAAAAATGCAACAACTTTCATTTAAAAATAGAATTGCTCTCAATTATATTGTCACCACAGCATTATTGATTTTTGTGGTGTTTTGTGTCATCTATTCCATCGTAAAATTTAGTGTATACAATCATGTCAACAATGATATTAAAAGCGAAGCAGACAAGCATTTAAGCGAGATTGAAATCGTTGGCAATTCATTTCATTTAATTCACAAAGAAGAATGGAAGGAACGTGAACACAACACACTTGATGTGAATCCTGTTTTTATTCAGTTTATTGATCAAGATGGAAAATTAATTGAAAAGTCACCAAATCTTAAAAATAAGACTTTATCTTTTGACCCTAAGCACGTTTCAAATGTACTTTATGACGATGTTCTAGCCAATAGCGCAATCAGGCAAATGCAAGTTCCCATTTACAATAAGTCTAAAATTATTGGATATTTGATTGTTGCTATGTCACTTGAAGATGCTACAATGGTTCTTGATAATATCTCCAAAGTATTGATTATTACTTATCCTCTAATTTTATTAGTCCTTTTTTTTCTGGCTCGTTTTATTGCTGGTCGATTTATCAAGCCAATTAGTTCCATTATTACCACTTCAAACGATATTACAAAAGACAATTTGACGTCACGTATCGTATTGCCTTTTCAAAAAGATGAATTGTATGTTCTATCGCAAACAATAAATAATTTGTTAGACCGCATCGAAACCGCTGTAGAACGAGAAAAACAATTCACTTCAGATGCATCGCATGAACTCAGAACTCCATTAACGGTAATCAAAGGAACACTCGAAGTTTTAATTAGAAAACCGAGAGAACACGCTGAATATACCGAGAAAATAAACTTTTGTGTCAACGAAGTAAATCGTTTGAATAACTTAGTAGATCAATTGTTATTGTTAGCTCGTTTTGAAAATCAAAAACAGACTTTAAAAACAGAAAAAGTATATTTAAATGCCTTGTTTTTAGATACTATTTCTCGATTTTCATCGATCATTCAAAGCAAGAAAATCAATGTTAGTACCATTTTTTCGGCGGAACACTACACAGAAACAGACGGGTATTTATTTTCGATTGTAATTAACAATTTAATATCTAACGCATTAAAATATTCGAATCAATATGGAAACTTAACAGTAGTTTTGAAAGAAGTTGACTCTGTAATTGAATGCCAAATCAGTGATACTGGGATAGGAATTGCTGTTGAAGATGTAGATAAAATTTTTAATCAATTTTACAGATCTCAATCTAATAGTCATCCCGAAATTAAAGGCACCGGTTTAGGACTTTCTATTGTGAAAAGATTATGTACTTTGCTCAACATTGATATTGCAATTAGCAGTCAAGAAAACAAAGGAACCACTATTATTTTAAGATTATTTGAAGCACACCTTAAGTAGTTCTTAAGGAAATACCTATCTTTAAACCTTACTTTTGAGGTATAAAAAAAGATTAAAATGCTTGAAAAAATAATTGCTTTCAGTTTAAAAAACAAACTCATTGTTTTATTATTCACCCTCGGAATTTTTGGATTTGGTCTCTTTTCTATTTTCCAAATTTCAATCGGTGCAGTTCCAGATGTGACTAATAACCAAGTTCAGGTAATCACAACTTCTCGTAATCTTTCTACACAAGATATTGAACAATTTATCACCTATCCAGTTGAGATTGAAATGGCTAACTTGCCTGGAGTAAAGGAAATTCGATCGATTTCGAAATTTGGGTTGTCTGTTGTTACCATTGTTTTTGAAGAAAATCTAGGAACATATCTTCCACGACAACTTATAGCAGAGAAAATCAAAACCGCTTCTGAGAAAATTCCGCAAGGTTTTGGAACACCAGAAATGGGTCCAATTACCACAGGACTTGGAGAAATCTATCAATATACTTTAGAAGTTAAACCAGAATTTAAAAACAATTATTCCGTAACAGATTTACGCACCATTCAGGATTGGGTAGTAAAACGCCAGTTATCCGGAATCAAAGGTGTTGTGGAAATTAATACTTGGGGAGGGTTTTTAAAACAGTATGAAATTGCAATTAGTCCATCGAGTTTAAAAGCGATGCACATATCTACCGCCGATGTTTTTACCGCTCTCGAAAAAAACAACAGTATTGCAGGCGGTGCCTATATCGAGAAAGTGAATCAAAGTTATTTCATTAGAGGTGAAGGAAAAGTAAATTCACTGGAAGATATTGGCAATATTATGGTTACAAATACTAACGGATTACCCGTTTACATCAAGAATGTAGCGCAAATTCGTTATGGTCATGCCAACCGTTTTGGTGCCATCACTGGCAATGGCGAAGGCGAAAAAGTCTTGGGACAAGTCATGATGCTAAAAGGCGGAAACTCGAAACAAGTTATTGATGATGTGAAGAATAGAGTTGCCGAAATGCAAAAATCACTTCCCGAAGGTGTTTACATCAACGGATTTTTAGAACGAAGTGAGTTAGTAGGGAAAACGACTTTTACCGTTGCCGAAAACTTGATTTTAGGATGCTTAATTGTAATTTTTGTTGTGGTGCTATTGCTAGGAAATTGGCGTTCAGGCTTGGTTGTTGCTTCTGTTATTCCGTTGTGTTTGTTGTTTGCTATTTCGTTCATGAATATATTTGGCATCGATGCCAATTTAATGAGTTTGGGTGCGATAGATTTTGGAATTATCATCGATGGTGCTGTAATTATTGTCGAATTTATTGCTTTTCAAATAGCCACTAAATCAGCTCATTTAGGGAATCTTAGTAAGGAAGAACGCCAGTTAGAGATTGACCAAATCACCTATAAAAGCGCTTCCAAAATGATGAATTCGGCTATTTTTGGCCAGTTGATTATTCTGATTGTTTTTATTCCAATTCTATCCTTATCTGGAATCGAAGGTAAAATGTTCAAACCAATGGCAATGACGTTTAGTTTTGCTTTGTTAGGCGCTATGATTTTTTGTTTTACCTATGTACCGGTCGTTTCTTCTTTGTTTTTGAAACCAAAAGAGGAAAATCCAAACTCCTTATCAAGCAGGTTAATTAATAAATTGAATTCGTGGTATTTGCCTATAATTACTTGGGCTATAGACAATACCAAAAAAGTTTTATACGGCGCGCTTGGTCTATTACTGCTGGCATCGGCTCTTTTTGCAACGATGGGAGGAGAATTTATTCCCACATTAGATGAGGGGGATTTTGTGATTCAGCCCGTTTTAAAAACAGGAACGTCATTAACTAAGACGATTGCAATTACTACAAAAATTGAAAAAATAATCCTTAAAAACTTTCCAGAAGTTACTCAGGTTGTCAGTAGAATTGGTGCTGCCGAAGTACCTACAGATCCCATGTCTATGGAAGAAAGCGATGTTATTGTTAAATTGAAACCCAAATCCGAATGGACTTCGGCTTCTTCCAAAGATGAATTGGCAGATAAAATAAAAGAAGCTTTAGAAAATCAAATTCCAAATATGGAAATCGAATTTACGCAGCCGATAGAAATGCGCTTCAACGAATTAATTTCCGGAACGCGTTCTGATGTGGCGGTTAAAGTTTTTGGCGAAGACCTAACAATTTTGGCTGAAAAAGCTGAGGAAATTAAAAATGCAATTGCAAAAGTAGAAGGTGCTTCGGATATTATCATCGAAAAAACAGAGGGCTTACCACAAATGTCCGTAGTTTATGATCGTTCTAAAATTGCTCGTTACGGTTTGAATATTGCTGATTTGAACGAAATGATTGCACTTGGCTTTGCTGGAAAAACCGTTGGAACTGTTTTCGAAGGCGAAAAACGTTTTGATATGGTTGTGCGTTTGGATCAAACCAACCGACGAGATATTGAGGATTTACGTAATTTATACGTTCCAACTCCTAACGGCGAACAAATTCCTTTGCGCGAGTTGGCTTCTATTGAATATACTGAAGGTCCTGCGAAAATTTCCAGAGATAATACCAATAGAAGAATTGTAGTGGGAATCAACGTAAGGAACCGAGATTTGCAGAGTGTAGTTACTGACATTCAGCAAATTGTTGAAAACAAAATCAAATTACCAGCAGGTTATTACGTGAAATATGGTGGACAATTTGAGAATTTACAAAGTGCCAAAGCCCGATTGATGATTGCAGTTCCAATCGCTTTATTTTTGATTTTTATCCTTTTGTATTTTGCATTTGGCTCCGTGAAAGAGTCGTTAATGGTCTATTCAGCAATTCCGTTGTCTGCAGTAGGTGGCGTTCTTTTTTTATGGCTACGTGATTTACCGTTCAGTATTTCGGCGGGTGTTGGTTTTATTGCACTTTTCGGGATCGCAGTATTAAACGGGATAGTGCTCATCGAACATTTTAAAGAGCTCAAACATCAAGGGATGAAAGATATCGATGCATTAATTTTAAAAGGAACTACAGATAGATTGCGTCCGGTATTATTGACTGCAGCTGCCGCCGCATTAGGATTTTTACCGATGGCAATTTCGTCCTCAGCAGGAGCCGAAGTACAGCGACCCTTAGCAACGGTTGTTATTGGTGGATTGTTTACGGCAACTATTTTGACTATGATTGTGTTGCCTGTTTTATACAAAGTTTTTGAGGGTCAGTCCTTCAAAAAAGTAAAGTTTAAAAAGCATCAAAGTGCTTCTTTTATTATTTTGTTATTGTTGAGTACTTCATTTGCTTTCTCGCAAAATTCTAATCCAGAATTGGATAGTTTATTGTCAAAAGCAATTCAAAATAATAAAGGAATTAAAGCGGCTCAATTGCAAGTGGATAAGACTAAAGCCAATATCAAATCGGCCAATACTTTTGATAAAACCAATATTTATTACAGTTACGATCAAAATAATTTGGCATTGAATGAACTGCCTTTGCGTGTTTTTGGTGTGCAGCAACGTTTTGCTTTTCCAACGGTTTACGGAGCGCAGAAAAAAGCTTTTTCTTCTGAATACGAAAAGGAAAAAGCAAATTTTGAAATTCAAAAAAACAAACTTTCTTTGGCTGTAGCCAAATCCTATCAGCACATTGTTTATTTGCAACATCAAGAGAAACTGTATCAGTATTTGGATAGTTTGTATCAAAATTTCTCGAAAGCAAGCGACAGACGTTTTGAATTAGGAGAAACAAATTATCTAGAAAAAATTACGGCTCAAGCCAAGTTTAGGCAAATAAGAACCAAGCTTTCGCAAATTGAGAATAATAAAAAAGCACAGTACGAACTGTTGAAGTCCTTACTTCAAACCGATGAAACTATCGTTGTAAAAAGCAATAAAATAGCACCCTTATCATCTTCTATGGATGAAACAAGTAAAATACTATATACTGCTTATTTAGAAAGTATTACAACTAATTATAAAAGTCAAATTATGTTGCAAAAACAACATTGGCTACCAGATATTAACGTGGATTATTTTCAGGGTAGAAATAATGGATTATCGCAGTCGTTGTATGGTTTTCAAGTTGGAGTTGCTGTACCCATTTTATTCTCAGGACAAGTTGCAAAAAGTAAAGTAGCACAGCTTGAATTGCAAAGTTGGGAACAACAAAAGCAAAATGAAGCCACAAAAATAGAGAAGTACATCACTCAAAAAAAGAATGAATTAGCAAAGCATCAAGAGGCAATAAACTACTACAATTCATACGGTAAAAAATTATCGGATGAGATTATAAAAGTTGGAAATAACAGCTACAAACATGGTGAAATTGATTTTTTCCAATACATTCAAAGTCTAGAAAATGCCACAACCATTCAAGTAGATTATTTAGACACTATTTTGCAATTCAACCAAACCCAATTAGATTTACAATACCTCAATTTTTAATATTTTACCAATGAAAAACGCACTCTATATAATCACTGCATCCCTTTTTTTATTTTCTTGCAAAGAAGTGAAAACGGAAGAATCAGAACCAAAAGATAACGGTTTAATTACTGTATCTGCTACTCAATTCAAAACCTCGGGAATGGAGATTTCGAGTCCAACAGAACAGGATTTTGATGTTACCGTAAAAGCATCTGGAAAAATTGACGTGCCGCCGCAAAACCGAGCTAAAGTGAACACTTTTATGGGCGGTTACGTAAAATCGACAACGCTTTTGGTTGGAAATAGAGTCACAAAAGGACAAGCTTTATTGACTTTACAAAACACCGAATTTCTTGATATTCAAAAAGAGTATATGGAAGTAGCGGAGCAACTAAATTTCTTGAAATCAGAATACGACCGCCAAAAAACCTTGTACGATGAAAAAATCACTTCGCAAAAAAACTACTTAAAAGCTGAAAGCGACTATAAAAGAGCCAAAGCCATGCATCAAAGTTTACGTGCCAAATTGTTGCTTTTGAATATCAATCCTAGAAATGTAGAAAGAGGAATTTTGACTTCAACTATCACTATTTTTTCTCCAATAACAGGCGATATTGTCATTATGAATGCTAATGTAGGTATGTACGTAGCGCCTTCGGATGTGATTTTAGAAATTGTTGATACGGATCACTTGCATTTAGAATTAGCCGTTTTTGAAAAAGATATTTTGAATGTGAAAATTGGACAAAGAATACAATTTAAAGTTCCCGAAGCATCCAAAGAAGTATTTAATGCCGAAGTACATTTGGTAGGGAAATCAATTGAAGGAAATGACAGGACGATTAACATTCATGGACATTTAGACGATGCCATAAAGCAAAAACTGTTGACAGGAATGTTTGTAGAATCTGAAATAATTATCGATTCTCAAAAAGGTTTAGCGATTCCTACTGAAGCATTGGTCACAGAAAACAATAAAAATTTCGTACTTTTAGTCAAGAATGAAAAAAATGGATATTCGTTCCAGAAAGTAAGTGTTATAGTAGGATCGAAGTCTGAAAAGTTTGTCGAAATACTGCCAAACACAGCAATATCAGCTTCATCAAGACTATTAACAAAAGGAGTTTTTGATTTGGTTAATTAATAAAAAATGTAATAATGGACTTGAATAAACTTAAAGATCAGTTACAAACAGAGGTTGATACGGCCTTTTTGTACGATAGTATTGCTGCCATTCAGTCTGATGAAAATCTTTCGAGAGTTTTACTAAGCTTAGGCGAAATCGAGAAAGGAAACGCAAAACACATGTTAGATAAAGTTCGTACAATAGAACCAAATTTCAACATGCCTTTGCCATCTGGTAGAGCAAAATTTCAATTGAAGTTGGGTAAAATTTTTGGATACAGTGCCATAATTAGTTCCTTATCCTCAATAGAAAAGCAGTTTGCCGAAAATTCGGTTCGAAACAAAATCAAAACAGGTGAAAAACCAACTGGTTTTGAGCACAATCACTTAAATATTATTGAGGCTGTAAATAGTAATGCATCTTTAAATGTTTCTGGAGGGTTGTTGTCTAAATTTGAGAGTAGGCATAAATCCGTGGGAGGAAACGCCTTGCGAGCGGCAGTTTTAGGTTCTAATGATGGATTGGTTTCTAATATGAGTTTGGTAATGGGAGTTGCTGGCGCAGCCGTCTCTAATGATACGATATTGTTAACCGGAATTGCAGGACTTTTGGCAGGAGCAATTTCAATGGCGCTAGGCGAATGGCTTTCGGTACAAAGTTTCAGAGAATTAAACCAGCGCCAAATTGATTTGGAAACCGAAGAATTAGAAGCTTCTCCCGAAGAAGAGAAAAAAGAATTAGTTTTATTGTATCAAGCCAAAGGAATGAATGCAATCGAAGCACAAAAATTGGCTGACAAAGCTTTTGAAAATCCGCAAACAGCGATTGATGCCATTATCACGGAGGAATTAGGAATTGACAAAGAAGAATTAGGAGGATCAGCTTGGGAAGCAGCCACAGCATCGTTTGTGCTTTTTGCTATAGGAGCAATTATTCCATTATATCCATTTATGCTTTTAGACGGGAAAAATGCTATTTTATTAAGTGTCGGAAGCAGTGTCGTTGGTCTTTTTGGCATAGGAGCAGCCATCACTTTATTGACAGGAAAAAGCATTTTATTCTCGGGATTCAGACAAGTGGCTTTCGGTTTGTTAGCTGCAGCAGTTACCTACGGAATTGGGTCTTTAATTGGCGTATCCTTAGCAGGATAAAACTCTGAAAATTTAAATAACACTAATAAATACTAACTTAAACTATAAAATTATGAATGATGCACACTTACACCTAGTTGTAAACCATTTTCCTATTATTGGAACAATCCTTGGACTTGGGATTTTAATCGCTGGAATAGTATTAAAAAATAAATCAGTACAAAATACAGCTTATGTATTGTTTGTCGTTGCAGCTGTTTTTGCCTTTTTTAGCATGTCTACTGGTGAAGGAGCAGAAGAAATGGTGGAAGATTTCCCAGGAATTGGAAAAGCAATTATTCATGAACATGAGGAAATGGCCGAAAAACTTGCACTTGTTTTATATGCGCTAGCAATTACATCATTGTTTGGCCTTTATTTTAATTTGAAAAACAAGCCAAAAGCAAAACAAGTTTCTTATGTCGCGACAGTAGTTGCAATCATCGCTGTGTTTTTTGCACAACAAACGGGCACAACAGGAGGCGAAGTTCGTCACACTGAAATAAGAACTGAAAGTGCTGCTGTGGATAGTGACACAGAGAAAATCGTTCCTACAAATGAGGACGAAAAGGAATAAAAATAATATTTTAACAAAAAAGTAATATTTAGTTAAAGTATTAATTGTTTTTTAATTAAAAAAGAATCTATCTTTGCAAAGAAAAATAAAACACATGTTTACAATACAATTACATCATCATCATTTTCATTATTGCTCTCAAGCGATGTGTTAATGGTATGCATGTAAATCATCATATTTAAAAACCCGTTTGAGTACATCAAACGGGTTTTTTATTACCTCACATTGTGCTCAAACATTATCATTCTAAAAAAATAAAAAACAAAAAAATGAGTACATTAAAAATTGCAATTCAAAAATCAGGTCGTTTAAACGAAGACAGCATTCAAATTCTAAAAGATGCTGGTATCTCAATTGATAACGGAATCGACCAATTAAAAGCCGAAGCCTCTAACTTTCCTCTTGAAGTTCTTTATTTAAGAAATTCAGATATCCCACAATATTTGATGGATGGCGTAGTAGATATTGCCATTGTTGGTGATAATTTATTGGTTGAAAAAGGCAGAAATATTGAAGTCATTCAAAAATTAGGTTTTTCAAAATGCAAAGTATCTGTTGCTGTACCTAAATCTTTTCAATACACATCTGTAAAAGATCTTGATGGTATGCGCATTGCTACATCGTATCCTAAAACGGTATTGGATTTCTTTAATTCAAAAGGTGTTACGGTTGACATTCACCAAATTTCAGGTTCGGTTGAAATTGCGCCAAACATTGGTCTTGCTGATGCTATTGTAGATATTGTTTCAAGCGGAAGTACCTTGTTTAAAAATAATTTAAAAGAGGTTGAAGTAATTTTTAAAAGTGAAGCGGTTTTGGCTGTTTCGCCAAAAGTAAGTCCAGAATCTCAAAAAATTATTGACACGTTGAAATTCAGAATCGAGTCGGTTTTAAGAGCTAGAAAGTCAAAATATATTTTGATGAATGTTCCTAATGATAAAATCGAGGCAGTTGGTAAAATTCTTCCGGTTTTACGCAGCTTAACCGTTTTACCGTTGGCACAAGAAGGTTGGAGTAGTGTACACTCGGTAATTGACAAAGATACTTTTTGGGATGTTATCGATCAGTTGAAAGATGCCGGAGCCGAAGGAATCTTGGTATGCCCAATTGAAAAAATGGTCTTGTAAAAACTTTAGAGTGTAACTTATTTTATTAAAAATTCATTGCGAACTTTGCGAAAACCTTTGTGAAATTTGCGGTTAAAAACAATACAATGAACAAAATATACAATCCAAAACCAGAAACGTGGTCTAGTATTTTAGAACGACCTACAAAAACGGTAGATGATATTGAGGCTACTGTAAAAGAAATTTTCAAAGAGGTGCAGAAAAAAGGGGATGAGGCTGTGGCCAAATATACCTCGCTTTTTGATGGCGTTGCAGTAGACACAATGGTTGTTTCTGAAGCTGAAATTCAGGAGGCCATCGCTGCAGTACCGCAAGAGTTAAAAGAAGCAATTGCTTTGGCAAAGTCTAATATTACGGCCTTTCACCGTGCTCAAAAAACAGAGCGTGTGGCAGTTGAGACTGTAGCAGGAGTTTCATGCTGGCAAGAAAAAAGACCTATTCAAAAAGTAGGGTTGTATATTCCGGGTGGAACAGCGCCTTTGTTTTCAACTGTTTTGATGCTTGCAGTTCCTGCTGAAATTGCGGGTTGTAATGAGATTGTTTTGTGTTCACCACCTGATAAAGAAGGCAAAATTAATCCGGCTATTTTATTTGCGGCCAATTTATGTGGCGTAACTAAAATCATGAAAGTGGGCGGAATTCAAGCTATTGCTGGTTTAACTTTTGGTACAGAAAGTATTCCTAAAGTATATAAAATTTTTGGACCAGGAAATCAGTTTGTAACGGTAGCCAAACAATTGGCAACACAATTTGGCGTTGCTATTGATATGCCTGCTGGTCCTTCAGAATTATTAATTGTTGCTGATGATTCAGCGGTTCCCGCTTTCGTAGCATCCGATTTATTATCGCAAGCAGAGCACGGAGCAGATAGTCAGGTAATTTTAGTTTCGACATCAAAAAAATTAATCGATGCTGTTGCTGATGAAGTTGCTACTCAAATTGAGGCTTTGCCAAGAAAAGCCATTGCTGATAAAGCCATTGCCAATTCTAAATTAATTTATGTTGAGAATGATGTTATTGCTTTAGATTTAATCAATGAATACGGTCCCGAGCACTTTATTGTATGCGCTGGCAACGATAATTTCTTCATTGACGAAATACAAAATGCAGGTTCTATTTTTATAGGAAACTATACTCCTGAAAGTGCTGGTGATTATGCATCAGGAACCAATCACACCTTACCAACGAATGGATATGCAAAAAACTATAGTGGTGTAAACTTAGATAGTTTTATGAAAACGATGACTTTTCAAAAAATTAACGAACAAGGAATTCAAGCCATCGGAAAGGCAATTGAAATTATGGCCGAAGCAGAAGGATTGCAAGCACACAAAAACGCAGTTACATTACGATTAAAAGCACTTGAGAATGGAAAATAGTTTTGATATTACTAATTTAGTTCGGGAGAATGTAAAAAACATGAAACCGTATTCATCTGCTCGTGATGAGTTTGAAGACTTTGATACTGCCGAAATGATTTTTTTGGATGCCAATGAAAATCCGTTTGAAAATGGCGTAAACAGATATCCAGATCCACAACAAATGCGTGTAAAGCGCCTTTTAGCAAAACAACGTCGTGTACAAACGAATCAGATTGTATTAGGAAATGGTAGTGATGAAATTTTAGATTTACTTTTCAGAGCATTTTGTGAACCAAATACTGATAACGTGATTACTTTGCCTCCAACTTATGGCATGTACGGCGTTTTATCTAATTTGAATGCCATTGAGAATAGAGAAGTTTTACTTTCTGAGGATTTTCAGCCGGAGATTGAAAAAATCATGGAAGCCGTTGATGCTAATACCAAAATGATCTTTTTATGTTCGCCAAATAACCCAACAGGAAACTCCTTTTCGGATGAAAAAGTAGCGTATTTGTTGCAAAATTTTAAAGGACTCGTTGTTATTGACGAAGCGTATATTGACTTTTCTAAAAAAGAGAGTTGGATCAATGAATTGGATGAATATCCTAATTTGATTATTACGCAAACGCTTTCAAAAGCTTATGGATTGGCGGGAATCCGTTTAGGAATTTGTTACGCTTCTAGCGCGGTTACTACGATATTAAACCGAATTAAACCTCCTTATAATGTAAACGAATTGTCGCAAAATAGAGCGGTAGCAAGACTTGAAGATCAGTCAGCTATTACTACTGAAATTGAGTCAATTATATCACAAAGAGAACTTTTAATTGAAGCTTTATCAGAAGTAAGCTACGTAGAAAAAATTTATCCTACAGAAGCCAATTTTGTTTTGGTTAAAGTGGATGATGCCAATAAACGATATGCTGAATTGATTGCAAAAGGAATTGTAATTCGAAATAGAACTACACAAGCACTTTGTGAAAATACATTGCGTTTGACAGTAGGAACTGAAGAAGAAAATAAAAAATTAATAGTAGCTTTGAGGGGTAATTATTAACCTAAATTCAAACAAAATGAAAAAAACAATTTTAACTTTATTGGTATCGTTATTTTTTGCGGTTGGAGCAGCTGCACAAGAAGCAAGTACAGCAGAAACAGGTAAGATTTATTTTTTACGCTCTACTGGTTTTCAAGGATCTGCGGTTGCATTTAAAACTTTTATTGATGGTGAATTTGTGTGTAAGTTAAACAACAAAAAATACTCCATTCATGAGGTTCCTGCGGGGAAACACGAGTGTTCTGTTCAATTTGGAGGCAAAGTATCCAAAGAAAAAGCAGAGAAATTTATTGTTGATGTACAACCTGGCAAAACAGTTTATGTTCAAATTGTATTTGAATCAGGTATGCTTATAAACAATGTGTATTGCGAAGAAGTAACAGAAAACACTGCTACTAGTAAAATGCAAAACATGAAGGAGGATACTGAGTGTAAATAATACCATTTAGCTTCACTGCTTCGCGTGAGGGATAGCAGTGAAGCTCTTTATACTGCCGCAAAGCAGGGCAGGATAAAAGCGAGAACGAATAGCCCGACCCGACCTTTTTGGAGGGACACGCCATAAAAATCTAAATTTAATACTAAATTAAAACGCAAATATTAATTGAATACTGCGTTTTCGACACTGACAATAATGAAAAAAGTACTCTTTATCGATCGTGATGGAACGATGGTTTTGGAACCGCATGACTACCAACTGGATAGTTTTGAAAAATTAGAATTCTACCCACAAGCGTTTCAGTTTTTGGGTAAAATTGCAAAAGAATTGGATTTTGAATTGGTTATGGTTACCAATCAAGATGGTTTAGGTACCGCCTCTCATCCCGAAGAAAATTTTTGGCCAGTGCATAATTTGGTTATGAAAGCTTTTGAAAATGAAGGTGTTGTTTTTAGTGAAGTTTTGATCGATAAAACATTCCCACATGAAAATGCTCCTACACGCAAGCCAGCAACTGGTTTATTGACTAAGTATATCAATAGTTCTGATTACGATTTGGCAAATTCATTTGTAATTGGAGACCGAATTACAGATGTGGAATTAGCGAAAAACTTGGGTGCAAAAGGGATTTTCATTAACACAGATGAAGCTTTAGGAAGTGACGAAATAGCTTCAAAAAGAGAAGAATTAGATTCGGTTATAGCACTACAAACTACAGATTGGAAAACGATTTATGAGTTTTTAAAACTGGAGGAACGTTCAGCAACCATTTCTAGAAAGACGAATGAAACTGATATTTACATCAATTTGAACCTTGATGGAACTGGGAAGAGTAAAATAGAAACCGGTATTGCATTTTTTGATCACATGCTGGACCAAATTGCACGTCATGGGCAAATGGACTTGGAAATCCTTGTAAAAGGGGATTTAGAAGTAGATGAACATCACACGATTGAAGATACAGCTATTGCGCTTGGGGAAGTTTTTGCAAAAGCATTAGGTAATAAATTAGGTATTGAGCGTTATGGTTTTTGCTTGCCAATGGACGATTGTTTAGCTCAAGTGGCTATTGATTTTGGTGGTAGAAATTGGCTAGTTTGGGAAACCGAATTCAAACGAGAAATGGTAGGTAAAATGCCAACCGAAATGTTCTTTCACTTCTTTAAATCGTTTTCAGATGGTGCCAAAGCCAATATCAACATCAAGGCTGAAGGTACCAATGAACACCACAAGATTGAAGCGATCTTTAAAGCTTTTGCAAAGGCGATAAAAGTAGCTGTGAAACGCGATACAGAAAAAATGATTTTACCAAGTACAAAAGGTATGTTGTAAAAATGTTTCAAGTTTAAAGTTTCAGGTTGACTCGAGCAACTTTAAACGTTAAACTTGAAACTTGAAACAAAAGTGAAATGAAAATAGTAATTATAAACTACGGAGCCGGGAATATACAAAGCATTATGTTTGCCATAGAGCGCTTGGGTTTTACAGCAGTGCTTAGTAACGATTGGAAGGAAATAAAAGCGGCAGATAAGGTTATTTTTCCCGGTGTTGGTGAAGCAAGTTCTGCTATGAAAATGCTTATCGATAGTGGTCTTGATGTATTAATTCCAACTTTGAAACAACCTGTTTTAGGGATTTGTTTGGGTATGCAATTAATGTGTAACAAATCAGAAGAGGGAAATACTGCTGGTTTGGAAATTTTTGATGTAGATGTAGTTAAATTTACTTCAAAAGTAAAAGTTCCACAAATGGGTTGGAATCAAATCTATAATTTGAAATCAGATCTATTCAAGGGAATTGCTGAAAAGGAATACATGTATTTGGTACATAGTTTTTACGCTCCAAATTGCCCTGACGCCATTGCTACTACAAATTATGAAGTAGAATATGCCTCAGCATTGAAGAAAAATAATTTTTACGGAACACAATTTCACCCCGAGAAAAGTGGAGATGTTGGCGAACAAATTTTAGCGAATTTTTTAAAACTTTAAGTTGAGTCTTTTTGACTTTCGACTTTCAAACTTTAAGACTAATTATCATGAGAATAATACCAGCAATAGACATCATCGACGGGAAATGTGTACGTTTGTCGAAAGGAGATTACAATACCAAAATTATTTACAACGAAAACCCGCTTGAAGTTGCTAAAGAATTTGAAGCACACGGAATAGAATATTTACACTTAGTAGATTTAGATGGTGCAAAATCAAGTCAAATCGTGAATTATAAAATATTGGAACAAATTGCAACGCAAACCACTTTAAAAATTGATTTTGGCGGCGGTTTGAAAGCAGATTCCGATTTAAAAATTGCTTTTGAAAGTGGTGCCTATCAAATTACTGGTGGTAGTATTGCTGTGAAAAATAGAGAACTATTCGGAAAATGGATTGCAGAGTATGGTGCGGATAAAATTATTTTGGGAGCAGATGCCAATAATGAAAAAGTTGCTGTTTCAGGCTGGTTAGAAGATTCAAATGAAGATTTGATTCCCTTTATTCAAGACTATCAAAATAAAGGAATTAAGTACGTAATTTGTACTGATATTGCCAAAGATGGTATGCTTGAAGGACCATCGTTTGATTTGTATGCTAAAATTTTGGCCAAAGCCAAAGGAATAAAACTGATTGCTTCAGGAGGAATTTCTACTTTTGATGAATTACCAAGACTAGCAGAATTGGGTTGCGAAGGAACGATCATAGGTAAAGCTATTTACGAAGGACGAATCTCATTGAAACAGTTAGAGCAATACATATTAAGTATGAATTATTAAGCATTAATTATTAAGCATTAATTATGAGTGAGGACGTGATAAGAATAAAAAGTTTTTCTTTTGCCATTAGAATCGTTAATTTATACAAAACCTTAATTAGCAGAAGCGAATATGTGATGAGTAAACAAATTTTACGTTCAGGTACTTCTGTTGGCGCAAATATTAGAGAGGCTAAAAATGCAGAGAGCAAAGCTGATTTTATTCATAAAATGGGTATTTCGCAAAAAGAAGCAGATGAAACTTTATATTGGTTAGAACTCTTACATGCTACAAATTATATTTCAAATGATGAATTTTTAAGTTTAAATAATGATGGCGTAGAAGTTTTGAAATTAATTAAAAGCATAATTATTACGTCTAAAAACAATATCAAAAAAACTTAATAATTAATTCTTACAACTTTATACTTAATTTAAATGTTAACAAAAAGAATAATTCCTTGTCTCGACATTAAAAACGGAAGAACTGTAAAAGGTGTCAATTTTGTAGACTTACGTGATGCTGGAGATCCGGTTGAGTTGGCCAAAATATATTCGGATGAAGGAGCTGATGAATTGGTTTTTCTGGACATTTCGGCAACCGAAGAAAGAAGAAAAACATTAATTGATTTGGTTCGAAAAGTAGCTGCAACTATTAATATTCCATTTACAGTAGGTGGCGGAATTTCCTCTGTTAAGGATGTGGATGTTTTATTGCAAAATGGAGCTGATAAGGTTTCGATAAATTCATCCGCTGTTAAAAATCCGCAGTTGATTAATGATTTGGCACAAAAATTTGGAAGCCAATGTGTTGTTGTTGCAATTGATGCTAAGCAAATTAACGGACAGTGGATTGTACATTTAGTAGGTGGAAAAGTACCAACAGAATTGAATTTATTTGATTGGGCAAAAGAAGTCGAGCAACGTGGCGCAGGTGAAATATTATTCACCTCTATGGATAATGACGGAACTAAAAATGGTTTTGCTAATGATGCTTTGGCCAAACTGTCAGAACTGGTTAATATTCCGATTATTGCTTCAGGTGGTGCGGGAAACATTCAGCATTTTGTAGATTCATTTATTGATGGAAAAGCCGATGCAGCCTTAGCAGCAAGCGTATTTCATTTTAAAGAAATTGAAATCAAAACATTAAAAGAAGCTCTTAAAAATAACAATATTGAAGTACGAATTTAATTTTTTTACTTTAAGACATTCGACTTTACAACTTTAGACTCAAAATTATGAACATAGATTTCTCAAAAAATACAGACGGATTAATTCCAGCCATTATACAAGACAGCGAGACCAAAGCCGTTTTGATGTTGGGTTATATGAATGAAGAAGCATATCTTAAAACTATCGAAACACAAAAAGTAACTTTTTTTAGCCGTTCTAAACAAAGACTTTGGACAAAAGGCGAGGAAAGTGGCAACTTTTTAAACTTGGTTGATATAAAAAATGACTGCGATGGTGATACTTTATTGATTCAAGCAAAACCAGTTGGCCCAACATGTCACACTGGTGCTGATACATGTTGGCAAACAGTGAACAAGGCTGATTATGGGTTTATTTCACAATTAGAGCAAACCATCGAAACGAGAAGAGAAAAAGCTGACTCTGAAAAAAGTTATGTTGCTTCTTTATTCCAATTAGGAATCAACAAAATTGCACAAAAAGTAGGTGAAGAAGCAATAGAAGTTGTAATTGAAGCCAAAGATGATAATGATGATTTGTTCTTAAGTGAAAGTGCTGATTTATTGTTTCATTATTTGATTTTGCTGCAAGCCAAAGGATTCAAATTGAATGATGTTATTGATGTTCTAAAAAGTCGCCAGAAATAATCTAAAAAACTACAAAAGGTATAACCCAATAGAAAATTTAAAATCTATTGGGTTTTGTTTTTTATTTAAAATACTAAACTTGTATATTTAATTTTTGAAAATCAAATAATTAAATACCTGAATCAGTTTTTCAATCTTTTAATAAAATCCACATCTTGCAACAAAACACCAATCATACCGGCTTGTACATTATTCTTACCACAGAGGAAGATGATCTGAGACCGGTATACATAGCAGGAAATTTCAATAATTGGCAAACACAGGACCAATCTTTTGTGATGGAGAAAATGGGGCAAAATAAATACCATTTTAAGTTTCCAAATGATTTCGTTTTTCCTGAAACTCTTTTGTATAAATTTACAAAAGGTGATTGGAGTGAAGTCGAGATTGACGAAAATGGCAATCGAACAGAAAACCGCACAACTGTATTAAGAACAGGAATTCAGCTCGAGTCTGTAGCGCGATGGAGGAAAAATTGGTTGCCCTTTAAGCAGTCGTTTTTACCACAAATACAATTAATTTCAGATGAATTTGAAATCCCTCAACTCCATAAAACACGAAAAATTTGGGCTTTACTGCCACACGATTACGACCAGTCAGAAGAGAGGTATCCTGTCATGTATTTACAAGATGCTCAAAATTTATTTAACGATAATTCTGAATTTGGCAACTGGGAAATCGATAAAAAAATAGCAGTGATGTCAGAGTACAAAATTGGTAAAATTATCATCATTGCTATTGAACACGCTGAAGAAGATCGTCTAAAAGAGTATAATGTGGGTAAAACAATTTTAGGAAAAGGACAAGGTAAAAAGTACATTCGATTTGTTACGGAAACACTAAAACCATACGTTGATGTACATTTTAGAACAAAAAAAGAACGTGAATTTACCGGAATTGGTGGAAGCAGTATGGGTGGATTGGTAAGTATTTTTAGTGGGCTCCGAAATCCTGAAGTTTTTGGCAAGTTGATGATATTTTCTCCTTCGTTATGGGTTGTGCCTGAATTAACTATTAAAACCAATGATCTTCCTTTTCCAGAAACAAAAATTTATTTATACGCTGGCGGAAATGAAAGTAAAACGATGCTAAATCAAGTAAAAAATTTTAAAAATGAATTAATAAAGAGTACATTTATAAATGACTTGAACTTATTGAATGTCAGTATTAATAGATACGGGCAACACAGTGAGCGCTATTGGAGTGATGAATTCCCAAAAGCAATCGAATGGTTGTTTTTTCAACAAAAGTAAATTCAATAAACAATTTGTTATTATAACTAGTTTACAAACATCATTATGAAAATAAAAATCATTCCAGATTTAGAAGCCTTTTCAGGAACAATCTTGATTCCAATATTTGAGAATGAAGAGGTTGATAGAAACACAGTGCTCTTAGAAAACACATCAGTACCATCAACTCTTTTTAGCGGAAAAAAAGATAGCACTTATGCGTTTCAAGATAAAAATAATTTGTGTTTGGCAATTGGTTTGGGAAAGCAAGCCGATTATAAAACAATAAAAACTATTTTTAGACGTGTAGCAGCAAAACAGCAAGATCTGTTAAATGAAGATGTTGCCATACTAATTTCAGAAAATTTTTCTGCAACTCAAGTTGAAGGAATCATTTCTGGCCTTTTATTAGGAACTTATAATTTGGGGCATTACAAAAAGGAGCAAAAGAATCATGCTTTTTTAAATCCGAATTTTATTTTAAACATCGTTACTACCTCAAATTTCAAATTGGCAGCCGAAAGGGGAATTAAAATTGCTCATGCGCAATTGGCAAATTTCCATTTGGTAGATCTGCCACCCAATACCGTTACACCCAAGTATCTCGCCAATTGGGCTGTAGAAAAAGGAAAACAATATGGTTTTGATGTAGTTGTTTTAGGCCATGAAGATGCCAAAATTGCAGGACTTGGTGCTTTTTTAGCCGTAGGTAAAGGTAGTGAACAAGAGCCGCAGTTTGTCATCATGAAATATGTACCAAAGAACGCTAATCAGCCACTTAAACACGTGGGATTGGTAGGTAAGGGCATTACTTTTGACACAGGAGGCTTGAATATAAAAACTGCAGGAATGCTGCATATGAAGTGTGATATGGCAGGTGGCGCAGCTGTATTTGGTGCCATGCAATTAATAGCTGATTTACAACTACCTATTAAAGTAACTGCTATTGTTCCTTGCGCGGAGAATGCAGTAGATTCAAAGTCTTTTTTGCCAAGCGATGTAATTAAAAGCTATAGTGGTCATTCTATTGAAATTATTGATACTGATGCTGAGGGCCGACTTATTTTAGCTGATGCTTTGTCTTACATGATCAAGAATTTTAATCCTGAATATCTAATTGATATTGCTACATTAACAGGTAGTAGTGTTAGTACTTTTGGCTATGAATGCGGTGCATTATTCACAAATAATTCTAAAATAGCAGAGCAATTACAAGTAAATGGGGACGCAATTGGCGAAAGACTGTGGCAGTTACCACTTTGGGACTGTTACAAAAGTGATATTCAAAGTGATATTGCAGATGTGAAAAACTATAGTGGAAAAGCAGTTGCAGGAGCGATTAGTGCGGCTAAATTTTTAGAATATTTTACAAACGAGCATCCTGCTTGGGCTCATTTAGATATTGCAGGCGTTGCATTTGGCGATGATGAATTTGCTAAAAGTAAACACGCAACAGGTTATGGCGTACATTTATTAACTTCATTTGTTGAAAATCTTTAAGTTATGAAAAATTCCAAAAATTTTCTTTGCATCTCGAATTACTTTAAAGGGACTGATTTTTTAACTCATCTAAGCAAATTAAACAACAATGTTTATTTGGTTACCAGCGAAAAATTAAGAGATAAACCTTGGCCTCACCAACACATAAAAGAAATTTTTTATATGGAAGGGCAAGATGTCGATTGGAATTTAGAGCATTTATTACTAGGTGTAGGTAACTTTATGAAATCTACAAAAATTGATGCCATTGTAGCTCTTGATGATTATGATGTAGAAAAAGCTACTTATTTACGTGAAAATTTACGAATAGACGGAATGGGGCAAACAACCGGCAGGTACTTTAGAGATAAATTGGCCATGCGCATGAGAGCGAAGAGTTGTGCAATTCCGATACCCGCTTTTTGTTCTCTTTTTAATGATCATGACATCAATACTTTTGCGGATACTGTAGCAGCTCCGTGGGTTCTCAAACCAAGATCTGAAGCTTCGGCATCAGGAATCATAAAAGTATATGATAAAGAAACACTTTGGATTCACATAAACGAGCTCGGTAACAATAGATTTAAATACCTTTTAGAACAGTTTAAACCTGGTTCCGTGTACCATTGTGATAGTTTAATTTCAAATGGTGAAGTTATTTTTAGTTTAACATCAAAGTATTTAGCGACCCCGATGGAAATTTCGCAAGGTGGTGGCGTTTTCAGAACAGCTAATGTACACTATGATTCAGAGGATGATTTAGTTATAAAAGAATTAAACCTTCAAGTGATGAAAAGTTTTGGTTTAAAGCATGGTGCCGCACATACCGAGTTCATCAAAAATGAAGAAACTGGTAAAATGTATTTCCTTGAAACTTCGTCAAGAGTAGGTGGCGCTCATATAGCCGAAATGGTGGCAGAGGCATCTAATATTAATTTGTGGAGAGAATGGGCTGCAATTGAAAATTCATTGGCCAAAGGAACGGCATACCAAATACCAACCGTTAAAAAAGAATATGCTGGAATTGTGCTCACACTTTCAAAGTACCAACATCCGAACTTAGCCGCTTTTTCTGACCCAGAAGTTTGTTTTAAAGTTCCTTTAGAATACCACGCAGGAATAATTGTTAAATCTAATGATGCTGATCGTATACAATTTCTATTAGAAGATTATGGAACCCGATTACGGGAAGATTTTACAGCTGTAATAGAGCAAGTTAAAGTGGATAACTTACATTAATACTTACAATAAAATCAACAAGATAAAATCACTTTTTTAAAATGAATAAATTATTAGATCTTGTTGTTCATATAAGAATCATGAAAAAAACGTTTATTTTTATTTTATTAGGCCTTTCAGTTCAAGCAAGTTTAGGACAAGAGCTTTTGCAGAAAAACATAGAAAAATTTTCACGTCAGGACAGCTTACGTGGGAGTATTACAAAGGAGCGCGCTTGGTGGGATCTAAAAAAATACCATCTTGATATTAAAGTTAATCCACTAGATAGCACAATCAGTGGATCAAATACAATTACGTATCAAGTTTTGGAAAATGAAAAAAAGATGCAAATAGATTTGCAACAACCAATGCAAATTTCTAAAGTCATTCAAAACGGAAAACAAGTTTCTTTTCAAAGAGACGGTAATGTATTCTATCTTAACTTGACGGAAGCTCAAACAAAAGGAAGTATACAGCAAGTACAGATTTTTTACAACGGAAAACCAAAAGTAGCTGTTAATCCACCTTGGGATGGCGGAATTACTTGGAAAAAAGATGCCAATGGAAAATTTTTTATAGCTTCCTCTTGTCAAGGTCTAGGTGCAAGCGTTTGGTGGCCTAACAAAGATCACATGTATGACGAAGTAGAGAATATGTTAATCAGTGTGAATGTTCCATCCTCATTGACCAACGTATCAAATGGTCGTTTAAAAAGTATCAAAAAATTAAAAGATGGAACGAGTACTTTTACTTGGTATGTTGCTAATCCGATTAACAATTATGGCGTAAATATCAATATTGGAGATTATGTTTCTTTTTCAGAAAAATACAAAGGTGAAAAAGGAAATTTAGATTGTACGTATTATGTTTTGAGAGATAATTTAGCAAAAGCTAAAAAACAATTTAAGGACGTTCCTAAAATGTTGAAAGCTTTTGAACATTGGTTTGGACCTTATCCATTTTATGAAGATAGTTACAAATTGGTTGAAGCTCCGTACCTCGGAATGGAACATCAAAGTAGTGTAACATACGGAAACGGATTTCAAAATGGATACCGCGGCAGGGATCTAAGCGGAACAGGATGGGGATTAAAGTTTGATTTTATTATCATACACGAGTCTGGTCACGAATGGTTTGCTAATAATATTACCTACAAAGATATTGCTGACATGTGGATTCATGAAAGTTTTACCAACTATTCTGAAAGCCTCTTTTTAGAGTATTACTACGGAAAGGAAGCTGGATATACTTATGTGAGAGGTCTTAGAAATATAATTGAAAATGATAAACCTATAATTGGTAAATACGATGTAAACAATGAAGGTTCGGGTGATATGTATCCTAAAGGAGCAAACATGTTACACACCATTCGCCAATTAGTGAATAATGATGAAAAATGGAGGAAAATATTGAGAGGATTGAATAGTACTTTTTATCACCAAACGGTAACTACCAAGCAAATTGAAGATTATTTAAGCATGCAAACTGGAATTGATTTGTCAATGGTTTTTAATCAATATTTAAGAGATGTTCGAGTACCAAAATTAGAATATTCTATAAAAAATAATCAACTTAAATTTCGCTGGACAAATAGTGTGCAAGGATTTAATATGCCTTTAAAAATCACTCTAAATGGTAAAGACGAATTGTTACAACCAGAAAATCAATGGAAAACAATTCCATTATCCAATAATGAACTTAAATTGGTAGTAGATCCAAACTTCTATGTAGAAAGTTTAAACGTAACAGAATAATTTAAAAAAACTCAACAAAAAAGGGATACTGATTGCATCCCTTTTTTGTTGAGTTTTTTTTAAAGTTTAAATCAAGTTTTTCTTGATATAATTAAAACTCGTCATTGCTGATTCTATCGGATTAGGTTTGTAATTTGATTCATGTTCCAAGAAAAATCGTTTCATTCCCGCTTGTTTTGACTGAGCAAATATTGCTTTAAAGTCGATAGCACCTGCACCAATTTCGGCATTAAAATCAGGATTTGCTTTATCCATATCTTTCACGTGCCACATACTAAAGCGGCCTGGATATTTTTTAAACAAATCCAAAGGATTATTTCCAGAACGAACAACCCAATACAAATCCATTTCAAAATCAACTAAATCTTTGTCTGTATTGTTTAGCAAAATTTCATAGCCGTTTGTTGCTCCAAATTGAGTGAATTCAAAATCATGATTATGGTATGCCAGTTTTAATCCACCACTTTTACAAATACTACCAATTTTGTTTACATGTTCTGCTAACTTTTTGTAGGCATCTGCAGTTGTCCCTCTCAAATCAGCAACTATATAAGGTACAGTAATATATGTACTACCCAAAGTATTGGCTGTTGTAATGTAATCCGAAACTAAATCAGTAGATCCATCTTTAATCATGCTATTGAAATCAAAATGGTTGCTACTTGCTTTTAAACCATTATCATCTAACATTAATTTAAAATCTTTTACACTTGTTCCAAAAAATCCTGTCTTAGAAGCGTACCCAAAAGTTTCTACTTCTGTAAATCCAGCTTTACCAACTTGCGCTAATACTCCTTTAACATCTTTAGGTAATGTATCACGCAATGTCCATAATTGAATCCCGATGGTTTTTCTTTTAGCTTCAAAAGCAAAACTTGGAGCAATGGCTAAAGCACCTAATGCCAAACTGGTATTGATTAGAAATTCTCTTCTTTTGATCATCATCTTTATTTTTTTTACAAGTTAAATGTCACAAATTGAAATGGCTTGTTGCAATGAAGCTAATTTATTAGAATTAGTAGGTATAAATTCTTGACCTACAAAACCTTTAAAACCTGTTTTTGCAATTGCTTTCATAATTGCAGGATAGTTCAATTCTTGGCTATCGTCAATTTCATGTCTTCCTGGAACTCCAGCGGTATGATAATGTGCAATGAATTGGTGATTATTTGTAATTGTACGAATAACATCTCCTTCGTCAATTTGCATATGGTAAATATCATACAGTAATTTAAAGTTTGGAGAATTAATACGTTTCGCTAAAGCAACACCCCAAGATGTTTTATCACACTGATAATCTTTATGATCAATTTTACTGTTAAGTAATTCCATGACTAAAGTTACGTTGTGTTTCTCTGCAAGTTTTACTAGCGGTTGTAGCCCGATTACGCAATTTTCTATACCTTCATCATCCGTTTTTCCTCTTTTGTTTCCGCTAAAACAAATAAGATTAGAATATCCTGCAGCCGCAACCCTAGGAATCATATCAGTATATCTTTTTTGTAATTGTTCATGAAAAATAGGATCATTAAAACCATCTACAAGATTAAGTTCAGCTCCATTGCACATGGTAGAAACTAAATTGTATTTTTTTAAAATTGGCCAAGCGTCAGGACCTACCAAATCAATTCCAGTAATACCTAGTTTTTTAGCTTCTTGACAAAGAGTTTCTAAATCTAGATTATCAAAACACCAGCGAGAAACTGAATGATTGATTGTGCCTTTTAGTTTAATACTTTTATCAGAATTAAAACTTTGAGATTGACCAAATGCCGCCATTTGGCTTGCAAAACCTATACTTGCTGTACCTGCCAAAATACCTTTAATTGCTGACCTTCTGTTTAACGAATCGCTCATAATGCGCTAAATTGAATTAACAGCTGGATTACCTTCCTTTTTTTGGTCAAATAATAGAGCAAAAATCACAAAAACAAAGAAAGCAATGGCTGCTGGAGCAATCCAAACCACTTGCCAATTTATAGCTCCATTTGCAAGCTTATAATTATCAGTAATCCAACCTGCAACCGCAAATCCTATTAACATTCCAACGCCATAAGTAGCGAGAGTTATTAATCCTTGTGCAGCACTTTTATATTTTTCACCCGCTTTTGAATTGGTATAAATTTGACCCGAAACAAAAAAGAAATCGTAGCAAATACCGTGAAGTGCAATTCCAATAATAAGCATAAAACTTAAGTCATTTCCATTCCCGTAAGCAAATAGAAGATAACGAACAGCCCATGCCAACATACCTATTAAGATTGTTTTCTTAAAGCCATAGCGACTAAAAAATACAGGAATAAAAAGTAAAAACAGAACTTCAGAAATTTGACCTATTACCATTTTACCTGTTGGTCCTTCGATACCCGTTTGGGATAAGTACAGATTGGCGTTTTGATAGTAGAATGCCAACGGAATACAAATAAGTATTGAAGAGATGAAAAAAATAGCAAAGTTTCTATCCTTTAAAAGTTTTAAAGCATCTAAGCCTATTATATCGGCAATTTTTATTTTTTCGTCGCTACCTTTTGGTGGAGTGGCTGGTAAAGCAAAACTAAAAAGCCCTAATAGTAAAGAAGCACCACCTGCAAGTAGGAATGTGTTTTTAAGTAATCCGTCACGAAGTCCTTCTGCAGAATCCCAATGAAAAACATAACTAATAGCTAAGCCTGCAATTATCCAACCTAGCGTTCCAAAAACTCTAATATTTGAAAATTCTTTTTCAGGATCTTTCATTTGATTAAATGATACTGAATTGACAAGGGCCAAAGTAGGCATGAACAAAATCATGTAACTCAATACATAAGTGTAAAAAACAGAAACATCCGAAGATTGATACATTTGGTACATTAAAAAGGCACCAATTATATGTAAAATACCCAGAATTTTCTCTGCATTAAAGTAGCGATCAGCGATTAAACCAATGATGAAAGGAGCAACAATGGCGCCCCAAGATTGCGTTGAAAAAACAGCAGCGCTCTCTGATCCTGAAGCCTTTAAATTATTTCCTAAAAAAGTTCCTAATGTAACAAACCATGCACCCCAAACGAAAAATTCAAGGAACATCATAATGGATAGTTTTACTCTGGTTATAGTATTCATTGGTTAAAATAATAAGTGGTTTGGTTAGTTAATAGCATTTTTTTTTCTAATTACATTCCAGCTTCACAGCCAGTAGTAACCTTCATGGTATTCCATTCTTTAATCATAATATTTCTAAACCAAACATTATCACCATGATCTTGCAGCGCAATCTTACCTTTTTTGAAAGTTCCAAATCCTGGCCAAGTAGCAAATTTGCTACCAGCAATTAGATTTTTAAAATTAGGATCCCACAACGTAGTCTCTATAATTTTTACGCCATTCAATTGAAAAGTAAGTTTTCCAAATTTGCAAACTATATCGACAGAATTCCATTCACCAGCTGGTTTTACAGGCTCTGAACTACTTTTTATCAAATCGTACAAATCACCCGCTCTGTGTTTTTCAATTTTTCCATCAGGATGTCCTGCATTGTCTAACACTTGCATTTCAATACCTGTTTCGTAAGTGTTTTTATATTTTGTCAAATCTTCATTGACATAAAAAATAATTCCACTGTTGGCATTTGATGCTACTTTCCATTCTAATTTTAAATGGAAATTTTCATATTCTACATCAGTTACTAAATCGCCACCTTGACCGTCTTTTGCGGCAGTAGGATCAAAATGCAACATACCATCTTCTACTTTCCAAGCACTTCCCGCTGTTTTTTTTCCGTAAGTATGCCATCCCGCAGTTGATTGGCCGTCAAATATCGATTTAAACCCTTTTGGAACAGCTGCTTGCTGTGCATTTGATGTTTGCATTGCAACTAGCAAAACAAACGCTGAACAAATATTTTTAATCATTTTAATTTATTTTTAATTATTCTAAAAATTATAAAGTAAGTGCTTTCCAGCCTTCACGGTAATCACGTTTCACAAATTGATTTACTTCATCAAAATTGGTAATTTTCATTGCATTGTTATCCCAAAGTAATTTAGCTGAACGACCAGGATACACTTCTTCACCAAGCTCTTCACGAATTACATCATATCCTCTTACAGCTAAATTAGCCATAAGCAACGCTTCTGTTAATGGTCCCGCTACTTCAAATGGAGAACTCAATTCTGTTTTTCCATAGCCTGCAATAGCTGCCTCAACCCATTGTTTGTAGTGACCATCGGCGCCACCATCAACTCTAGCATATTTTTTAGCCAATTTTAGGTTTTCATTTTTACTCAATGGTAACAATCTTGGATTTAATCCATAGGTATCGCACATCATTTTTCCCTTGGTTCCCGTAAACAGAGTTCCATTACCACCATCTCCAAATATTTCATTTGGAGCTAATTCATCCGGGCGTTCTGGCTGAATTCCGCCGTCCATCCAATGTACTTTAACATCTCCTTTTGTTTTACTTGTTTTAGGAAAGGTAAGGGTAACATGACTAGATGGTGGACAACTTTCTGGAAAGTAACCTCTTTGGAATTCATCAACATATACAGAGCCAACGCTACATTGAACATCTTTTGCATATTGCAAACCTAATACGCTAAATGGAGCTTCTAATAAATGACAACCCATATCCCCCAAAGCTCCTGTGCCATAATCCCACCAACCTCGCCAGTTAAAGGGCACCAATTTATTTACATATTCTTTAAAAGGAGCAGTACCCAACCACAAATCCCAATCTAATTCAGTTGGAACTGTTGCTTTGTTTGCTGACCAAGGAATTCCTTGTGGCCACACAGGACGATCTGTCCAAGCATATATCGTGTGAACATCTCCAATAAGTCCTGCTTCGTACCATTCTTTCATTATTCTAGTTCCATCATTTGAGGCACCTTGATTCCCCATTTGTGTCACTACTTTGTATTTTTTAGCTGCCTCTGTTAAAATTCTTGCTTCAAAAATATCGTGAGCAATCGGTTTTTGTACATAAACGTGCTTACCTAATTGCATTGCGGCAAGCGCTTGAATAGCATGGTTATGGTCTGGAGTTGATACAGAAACGGCGTCAATATTCTTATGTTCCTTATCTAACATTTCGCGCCAATCCTTATAAAATTTAGCTTTTGGAAAAGCTTTAACACTATCGGCGGCTCTGCGAGTATCTACATCACACAAAAATGAAATATCTGCTTTTCCACTTTTCGCAAACATCGCAATATCTGAACGACCTTTACCACCAACACCAATTCCAGCTACAGATAGGCGGTCACTAGGAGCGATAAATCCTCTACCTAGTACATGACGAGGCACAATCATAAAGGCTGCGGCAGCAACAGCAGTGGTTTTTATAAAATCGCGACGATTATTTGTTATTTGATTATTTTCTTCTTTTGGTTTCATGGTTATTTTTCGATTAGATAATAAAAAGGAATCAAACACTAATTATTTCGAACTTTTTGATTAGAAAAGGGTCTGTCTTATTTTTTTAGAGATAAGATGTATTTGGCCATTGATTTAGCATCCTCCTTTTTAATTGATCCATGAGCTGACATTGGTACAGCACCCCACACGCCAGAACCACCCTTGATAATTTTCCCACTCAAATAAGCTACATTTTTATCATTCAACGGATATTTCTTTGCAATTTCTAAATAGGAGGGACCAATTAGTTTTTTATCAATTTTATGGCAACCAATACAATCCGATTTTGCGATTAGTTTTTCACCATCAGTGCCCTGATCGACAGCAGATGTTTTTTTGGTAATCGCAATGTATTTAGTTGAAAAAGTTGGGGTTGAAAATGAAGTCAAGGCCAATAAAGCTGCTCCAAACAATACAAATTTTAGTTTCATTTTAGTTTATTTATAGTTTTATAGTCCTAAGTTTTTTCGATTGAATGCTTGATCAGTAGCTACTGCTGCAAAATCATCAAATGCTTTATCTGTCACTTTAATGATATGATTTTTGATAAATTCTGCACCTTCTCGAGCACCGTCTTCTTGATTTTTTATACAGCATTCCCATTCCATAACAGCCCATCCTTTAAAATCATATTGTGCCAGTTTGCTAAAAATAGTTTTAAAGTCTATTTGACCATCACCCGGAGAACGATACCTACCAGCTCTATTGGCCCAATTTTGGTATCCGCCAAATGTGCCTTGTTTTCCTGTTGGATTGAATTCAGCATCTTTTACATGAAATGCCTTTATACGTTCGTGATAAAAATCGATATATTGAATATAATCTAATTGCTGTAAAACAAAATGAGAGGGATCATATAATAAACAAGCTCTTTCATGATTATTGACTGCCTTTAGAAACATTTCGTAGGTTTCGCCATCGAACAAATCCTCACCAGGGTGTATCTCGTAACAAACATCAACTCCGTTGTGATCAAAGTCATTTAAAATAGGAGTCCAACGCCTGGCTAGTTCAGCAAATCCCTCCTCAACCAATCCTGCCGGTCGTTGCGGCCAAGGATGAAAATATTGCCATAATAAAGAACCGCTAAAGGTAGCATGTGCAGCCAAACCTAAGTTATGAGATGCTTTTGCAGCAAACATCATTTGCTGTACTGCCCATTCTTGACGTGCTTTTGGATTTCCATGTACATTTTTTGGTGCAAATGCATCAAAAAAATCATCATAGGCCGGATGTACTGCCACTAACTGGCCTTGTAAATGAGTAGATAATTCGGTGATTTCTAAACCGTATGAGGCAATTTTTCCTTTAAGTTCATCAGCGTATGTGGTACTTTTGGCAGCTTTTTGAAGATCTATAAATCGTGCATCTAGAGTTGGCATTTGAATACCTTTAAATCCTAAATCAGCCGCCCATTTACATATTCCGTCTAAAGAATTGAAAGGTGCTTTATCACCAATAAACTGTGCTAAAAAGACTGCTGGGCCTTGAATTGTAGTCATATAATTTGTTATATGTTTAATACTAGTAGTTTTTTAGACTACAAAAGGTGTCCATTTTAAATCTGATGCAGATGAAGCCACAACATTATCTATGAATGCCATGCCACGAACTCCGTCAGCAACAGTTGGAAAATCAAGCATTTCTGGACTTGGTTCTGTTCCTTCTAATTTACATTGCAATGTGAGTGCAAAATTTCTGTAAATATTAGCAAATGCCTCTAAATATCCTTCGGGATGCCCACCTGGAGTACGGCAATTGTGAGTAGCAAAAGATGATAGATGACTGTAATTAGAACCTGCTCGTAAAATTTGAGTTGGTTCAGTCAACCATTTAATTATTAATGAATTCGGATCGTGTTGTAGCCATTCTAAACCACCATTTTCACCATAAACTCTAATTTTCAAAGCATTTTCTTCACCTGCCGCTACCTGAGATGCCATTAATACTCCTTTTGCACCATTTTCAAATTTGAGTAGAACGGCTCCATCATCATCCATAACACGGCCGTCAACCAAAGTATTCAATTCTGCACAAACCGCAGTAATTGAACTACCAGTAATATATTCAGCTAGATTTGCTGCATGAGTACCAATGTCACCCATTACAGAACTTTTACCTGATTTTTTTGGGTCAGTTCTCCACGCTGCCTGCGCATTACCCTCTCTTTCGGAAAGTCTACTCAACCAGCCTTGCGGATATTCTACCCAAACCTTTCTAATTTTCCCTAATTTACCTTCTTTAACCATGGCTTTTGCCTGTTTCACCATTGGATATCCTGAGTAGGTGTGGGTTAAACATAAGGTTAAACCCGTTTCATTTACTTTATCCTGCAACAACTTAGCTTCCTCAAGAGAAAACGTCATTGGCTTTTCTATAACAACATTAAAACCATGTTCTAAAGCCATCATCGCCGGAGCAAAATGAGCAAAATTCGGCGTGACAATTGTTACAAAATCTATTCTATCTTCTGACGGCAAAGCAGCTTCAGACTTAATCATTTCTTCGTAACTAGAATAGGTCCTAGACTCGGATAAAAAAAGTTCTTTCCCAGACTGAATAGAAGTTTCGGGATTTGAACTAAAAGCACCGCAACTCAATTCAATTAAGCCATCCATGTTAGCTGCCAAACGGTGAATGGCCCCAATAAAAGCATCTTTTCCACCGCCGATCATTCCCATTCTTAATTTACGTAATGTCATTGAATTAGATATTACCTTTTTTTAATTCTTTAACTGCATAATCACAAGCTCGTGCTGTAAGAGCCATAAAAGTTAGTGATGGATTTTGACATGCAATGGAAGGCATACAAGAACCATCTGTCACAAAAACATTACTCACTTCATGCATTTGATTCCATTTATTCAAAACTGATTCTTTTGGATTATTACCCATACGTGCAGTTCCCATTTCGTGAATTGCCATTCCTGGATAGCAATCATTATCGTAAGTTTTAACGTTTTTAATTCCAGAAGCTTCCAACATTTCAGCGGCATCATTCATCATATCCTCACGCATTTTAGCTTCATTTTCCTTGTACTCACAATCAATGGCAAGAACGGGTTGACCCCATTTGTCTTTACGGGTATGATCTATATAAACTCTATTTTCGTAATAAGGGAGCATTTCTCCAAAACCACCTAGACCCATGCTCCAAGAATCTGCAGGTAATGACATAGTTTCTTTAAAGTTTTGTCCAAAAGCTAACTCGGCTACTTCTTTGTGCCAAGAACCTCTACTTGCGCCACCTTGGTAACCAAAACCACGTAAATAATCGCGCTTGTCACTACCATAGTTTTGATATCGCGGAATGTAAATTCCGTTGGCTCTTCGACCGTAAGTGTATTTGTCTTCAAAACCTTCAGCAGTTCCTTCAGCACCACAACGGAAATGGTGATCCATTAAATTGTGACCTAAATGACCACTAGAATTTCCCAGTCCATTAGGGTGAGCCTCTGATGTTGAATTTAATAAAATGAAAGTTGAACCTAAAGTTGAACCATTTACGAAAACAATTTTTGCATAAAACTCCATGGTTTCATTAGTTTCGGCATCAATAACCATAACACCTTTTGCTTTTTTTGTGTCCTTATCATAAATGATATGATTTACAATAGAGTAGGGCCTTACAGTTAATCTTTTAGTAGCAGTAGCTGCTGGTAGTGTAGAAGATTGGGTGCTAAAATAAGCACCAAAAGGACAACCCCTACTGCATAAGTTGCGATACTGACAACTACCACGGCCTTTGTGGGGAACGGTTAAGTTGGCTGTTCGTCCGATAGTCAAAATGCGTGTATTGTTGTAGTGTTTTTCTAATCTTTCCTTAACTGATTTTTCGACACAATTTAAATCCATTGGAGGCAAAAATTTACCATCTGGCAGCAAAGGCCAATTTTCTGCTTGACCACTAATTCCAGCAAATTTCTCTACATAATCATACCACTTGGCTAAGTCTTTATAGCGTATTGGCCAGTCATTACCATAACCGTCTTTTTTGTTATCTTCAAAATTATGATCGCTAAAACGGTAACTTTGTCGACCCCACATTAATGACTTGCCACCCATGTGAAAACCTCTGTACCAGTCAAATCGTTTGTCCTCAGTATAAGGGCAATCTAAATCATTTACCCACCATTTTTCAGTTGCTTCATTATAAGGATAATCTCGAGTTTGTACAGGGTGCGTGCGTTTCTGTTCTTGTGTTAATTTTCCTGCTCGCTCAAATTCCCAAGGAGCTTTCATTGCCGACTCGTAATCTTTAATGTGCTCGATATTCATACCGCGCTCCAGCATAAGGACACGCATTCCTTTTTCGGTTAGTTCTTTTGCTGCCCAACCACCACTTATTCCTGAACCTACTACAATAGCATCATAGGTGTTTTCTGCTTTTAAATTGGTATTAATGTTCACGTTTAGTTTTTTTTGGTTTAAAATTCTAGTTTTTTGATTTTTAGCATTTAATTAGTTGCCCAAGCTTTTTGTCCTGGTTTGTAATCTGCATTACCGTCGTATCGTCCTGGAACAGGTAAATATTCTCTTGCTTGTGTACAACCAATTTCTGATGAATAATATCCCAGAATAGTTAGATCTCTCGCAAGAAGAAAGAAGGAAGGAGCTCTATTGGTTGCAATAGCTTCCTCTCTTAAGTCTTCCATTAGTTTTTGACGTTCTGCTGGCGAAGTGGCTAAAAACTCTTTATTAAAATCTTTTACACATTTGTATTGCATTGCTTTTAGCCCTGTTGCGAATACTTCTTGCATTTCAACTGGATAACAATCTTTAATAATTATTGGAATAAAAGTACCCAAACCTGCTGCTTTAGCGCCAGGAGAGGAAGCAGTTGTTGGAATGATGATTTCGGCAAATTCAGCCAAAATAGCTTCATCTGTAGCCGTAAAGCTTAGTTTTTTGTTTTCGTCAATAGGCGAACTAAAACTTTCAAACAAAACGCCCATAGTAGTTGTTGAAATTGCGCTTCCCATTAAAAACGCAACGCTTTTAAGTGCTTCTCTTCTATTCATTTGCTGATTATTAAAATTAATTGTGGTAACAAAATTATTAGAACTACACAATAATAAAGAAAAAAAAAGCAGCTTGATTTTTTTTATGTTAAAAAAATAAATTATTCCATTTTTGACATTTTATTAAGTAAAACAATTTAAAAAATTCAGCAATTGGGTTTGCAACTGTCTATTTTTCAGCAAAAAAATAGAACTCACAAAAATTTAAAGTCTTAAAAATGTGATATTAAGGAGATTTTGTAGATATTTTATAAATTAAAGATTACAAAATAAATCACAAAAAGCACTAAACCGTTTTATCATTGCGTTAAAATGACTTAATAGAAAAAAAATGCTACTAATTTGCGTAGTATAGCAGTTCATGATTTCAAGGAGAAAAAAAACTGAAATTGTATCTAAAGCGGTTACAATGTAAAAGTGAATTCTTATTTTTCAAACAACCCGATCGATCCACCAACCCAATTAGCATCTTTATTAAATTTTACGCCAATCATTTCACCTCGACTCAAGCGAACTAAATTACAAAGTAGAGTGGGAGCGCTATCATTTTTATCCCAAATACAAAGTATTCTAACTTCGGCTTTTACTTTACCATTAGGTGATTGTATAATTGGAGCATAGGTTACTTTTTTTTGCAGAATATAAAGGTCTTTTTCTACAACATTTTCAATATCTTGGCGCGTTACATGAAAAATAACTCCAGCACCAGCAAATGAAAATAGAGGTTTCAAAACATAATTTTCTAAATCAGTTGGGATTTCTTTCAGTTCGCTGAGTAATGTCGTTTCAATACAATATTTTCCTTTTAACATCGGCAGAATAAATTTACTTATTCGGAAAAACCAATTGGGATGTCCTGCCCACTCTATATCAAGTTCATCAGTAAAACTAAAATTTAAGTCTAAGTCAGTTCTTGCCTCTAATTCATCAAAAATGACACGATTGTAAATTCGTTTTATTTGTTTTTGTTCGCCACGTTTGTTGGTGTAATATAATTTATTTTCTTTTTTTATCACCGCTGTGACACAAACTACAGCTACTCCTAAATCGCGTTCACAATAATAAAAATCAATTTTTGTGTTTTGTTTTTCAGGTTCAATTTCTAGTAATATTACATCTTCTGGTAATTGATTACCGCAAATTGTTTTTTGTAAAATGTTTAAGTAATCTTGTTTTGAAATGCCGTTGATGAAAGGTGTTAATTCATCCAGAAAAGGATAATGATTTTTAAATTTCTCATAAAGATTCATTTGATAATTGAATAAAGATGGAAATCCTTGTACCTCAATCAATTTTGGTATAATCTTTTCATTTTCTATGCAAATACCAAAATCAATAGCTAAAAAAGTGGTGTGATTGTCTTCGTTTGGAACATTGCAATGAGGAGGCACTGCTTTTTGGGTTTGCGCTTTAAAATTATTTTGACTAATAAAAGAAATAACTTCTTGACAACCTTCAATCAATTGATCTTTGAGCGTGTTGGGAATAAAAAAAGGAGTTTCGGAGATTCTAAAGGTTGGTAAATAGTCAAAATCGGAGGCGATATCGGCTTTTAAGTTTTCGTGTTTCTGCTCGGAAAATTGCGAGTTGAATAATTCCCTATATTTTTCAATCATGAGAGACTGGTTTTAATTCGAAATCATTTTTTTAGTCTTAATCAAATCATTAATTGCGATTCGAAGAAAGTTCGGAATCAAAGTTTCGTTTGTTCTATAAATCTTATCATCATCTAATAAATCTTCTAACATTGAACGAAATTTGCGTTCTCCTTTCATCGCTTTAATTCTTTCTTTGGTTTCTTTATTTCTCATGAAGGTTACAAAACTTATTGGATCTGCTTCAGGATGAAATTGTGTGCCTACAAAATAATCGGTAAACCGGACTGCCATAATTGCCCTTTCATATTGAACATGATCTCTGATTTTTTCGAGAGAAATGATACGAGCTCCTTTTTTACTAAAAACGCTTAATTTAGGCTGTACTACTTGATAATCACGAGAATCAATAGCATAAAAAGGATCGGGAAGTCCATCAAATAGAGGATCTAAAAGACCTTCTTTGGTTTTATGAATTGACATTACTCCAAATGAGGTGTCATTTCGTTTGGTCACTTTTGCTAAACCAAAATGTTGGCAAGCCATTTGAAATGAATGACAAATAAATAACATGTGCTTTTTTATATCATTTTTTGCATTCCATGTCGATAAAGCGTCAATAAATTCATAATATTTTTTATCCCAATTTCCATCTCCCTCCAGAGGGTTTCCTGGCCCGCCGGTCGAAATATAAATATCGTATTTTTTAATATCTGGCAATTCACATTTTTGGCGAACATCAAAAATATCGTAACGAACAACCGGATGAAACCTATTGATCACATCAATTATACAACGCATGCCCTGATTGGGTTCACCGTTGTACATGTCTAAAAGTGCAATTTGTAATGGTTTTGGTAGCATAACCGTAAATTAAATATTTAAAATATTAATAATTATAAGCCTTTGGTAAATTCGGATGTAATGAAATCAACTACACTTGTGAGCTTTCCTGTTTCATTAAAAACAGCCAATTGCTTGTCTGCACCGGTACCATTTTTTAATATTTCATGAACAAAGTTAATTTCGTTTCTGCTTCCTAGTTCGTCTACGACATCATCAATAAAATCGAGTAATTCAAGAATAAGCATCTTCGTTGACACCTCTTTTTGTAACCCAAAATCGATCATATTGTTTTCTATTCCGTAGCGCGCTGCTCTAAATTTGTTTTCTTTAATTAATGCTAACCTGTAGATATTAAAACTAGTGTTGTTCATGTTTAATTTGTATAATTTGGCCACAATAGCTTGAATTATAGCTACAATACAAATAGTTTCATCAACAGTTAGTGACATGTCACAAATTCTAAATTCGATAGTATTATAAAATGGATGCAAGCGCAAGTCCCACCATATCTTTTTAGGATTATCGATACAATTGGTTTTTACCAATGTGTCTAAATAATTATCATAAGAACTTACCGAATCAAAATATTCAGGTAAACCTGTTCTTGGGAACTTGTCGAAAACCTTAGTTCTAAATGATTTATACCCCGTTTGTCTGCCTTCCCAAAAAGGAGAATTCGTAGAAAGAGCAAAAATATGTGGTAAGAAATAGGTGGCTTGGTTCATTAATTGTAAACCGATTTCACGATTTTCGATTCCAACATGACAATGCATTCCAAAAATTAAATTTGAACGTGCGGCATCTTGAAGTTCATTTACAATATCATGGTAACGAGGATCATCTGTAATAGGCTGATCTTGCCACTTTGAAAAAGGATGCGTACCAGCTCCGCCTACAATTAAATTTTGCTTATCGGCCAATTCTACAATTTTAGAACGTAAAAACCGAATCTCATTTTTGGCATCGTGAATATTTTTACAAATATTAGTACCTACTTCAACTACTGATTGATGCATTTCGGCCTTAACTTGTTCGTTCAATATAATTTTGGCCCCATCTACAATTTTAGATAGATGCGAACGTAAATCTCTAGTTTCAGGATCTATAATTTGGTATTCTTCTTCTACACCAAGCGTAAATACGGGTAATTTCTTTAGCATAATTATTTTTTTAGTGTTCAGTCGAAGTCACAGCTTGTAATCTGTTAAATGATTACTGTGAGTGAAAACTATTTTACTGCATCTTTAATAAAATTACCCCAAGTTAGGTTGATTTTACCAGATTTTTGTTTTTTAGCTGCAGCAATTGCCATTTTAGCAGCTTCTTCAACAACCCATTCAAAATTAGCTTCACCTACAGATGTAATTTCGGCATCAGGAGCAGGATTTCCAAAATCTATTGCATAAGGAATGCCATCTCTAACAGCAAATTCAACAGTATTAAAATCGTAACCTAAGCCTTTGCATAATCGCAATGTATAATCCTTTATAGTTGCTAATAATTTTTTATTTGCTGGTGGTCCATCGAGAACATATCTTAAATGGTGGGGATTTCTAGGTTCATATTGCATAATACGAACCGCCTTACAACCTAAACAATATACTCTAAAATATTCAGTAAAAACGATTTCTTCCTGCAAAAGCATTACTAATTGACCTGTTTCTTGATGTTTTTGCCAAAATTCTTCTTTGTTTTCAAGTCGATATACGTTTTTCCAGCCACCGCCTGCGTAGGGTTTCATATAGGCAGGAAATCCAACGTAATCAAAAATTCCATCCCAATCCATAGGATATTTTAAATTGCGAAAAGATTTTTCTGTAGTATCTGTAGGATGGTCGGCAGACGGTAAAATAACCGTTTTAGGCAAAGGAACGCCCAAAGTATCAGCCAAGGAATTATTGAAAAATTTATCGTCAGCACTCCACCAAAACGGATTGTTAATCACATTTGTACCTGTTAAAGCAGCATTTTTTAAATAGGCTCTATAAAAAGGAACATCTTGAGAAATGCGATCAATAATGACAGCATATTCTCCGTCCTTATTTTGTACCACTTTGTCAATTGTTACCGCTTCGGCAATGATGTCTTTTTCATTTTTTGAATTAACCCGATCAATAAAGGCTTGCGGAAAAGAGTCTTCCATGCCAAATAAAATTCCAATTTTTTTCATCTTGATTCCTTTATTTTGTTAAAAAAACTTAATTCGTGATAAATAATGCGGAAACATTTCTTTCCACAGGGGCCAATCGTGATTTTGTTCTGGCCTGATATCTAACCAATGGTGAATATTCCGATTACTCAACACCTTGCTCATTCTTAAATTGGCATCAAAGCAAATATCCCAATTTGAAGTTCCTAAAACGATATCAATATTCCACAATTCATGATCGTCAAGACCGAATAAATAATCTTCTGGGCTATTGTAAAAAACGTTATCATTGTGAAAGCCATCCATGAAATTTTTAATACTGAATGCACCGCTCATAGCAAATAAATGGCTGATATATCCTGGATGACGAAATGCAAAATTAGCAGCATGATAGCCTCCAAAACTACAACCTGCAATTGCAATTTTCCCTGTTGGACTGTGGTGCTTTATTTTTTCGACAATTTCGTGGCAAATCATTTTATCGTATTGAACGTGGTTTTCGATACGATGAACAGGATGAATATTTTTATTGTAAAAACTGTTTTTATCTATACTATCAGGGCAAAAAATCTGAATTAAACCTTGATCTAAAAACCATTTTGCCGATTCAATCAATCCCATATCCTTGTTTTCATGAAAACTCCCCATAGAGGTAGGAAACAGTAAAACTGGATAACCAGCATGTCCAAAAACTAGCATTTCAATTTCATGATTGAGATGCGGAGAGTGCCATTTGAAATAATCTTCCGTCATAAAATTTAGTTTAAACAAGTATAACGAAAAAAACGTATGAATTTTATGCGAATTTTAAAATCGCAAGACAATTCAAGGATATCAAATAGACGCTTACTATTTCAATCAAATGTTTAAAATGGACGATATTAAAACGCCAAAATTGCATTTTTACTAAAAAATTAACAAATCTTAAATTAGAGCTAAGCAATAAACATTGTTAAAACTTCTAAAAATAAGTTTAGATTTTGAATAGAAGTACGTTTTTTGTATAGAAAACATGCACTAAGGCTCTAATAAATAGTCTATTAAATTTATATTTTTTCTCTTTCAACTTTGACAAATTTCTTTTTGGGAAAATTTATTTAGTAGCAAAATACTGCAACTGACTTTTTAAGCGCTCTAGCAACATGCTCATCATTCTTTTATTTAAATGAGATGCGTTAAGAATGTATAAATCATATTCTTGTGCGGTAAAAAGACCAATAATAATTCCTTGACATTTATTTCTGAAGGCAGTATCTTTTTGTACGGCGTTCTCCATAAGCGCCATTTTCTTCTCCAACGTAAGATTGTAAAAATCAACTTTGCTGTTTTGAGCATAGGAGTTAAAAATACTCAAGAACAGGTCGTTTTGTAGTTTTAAAATAGGTCGTAAAACTTGGTTTTGAAAATGCTCATCAGGAGTAGTAGCTTCGTTGATAGAGCCTATAGTTTGACCTCTAAAGTCGTTTAAAAAAGAATCTCTTGTTGTCATTTTTTTTATTAAAGGTAATCAATAGCGCAAGACGCAACGTTATGTAAGCTTAATTTAGTTGTTAAGATTGTTATGATACTAACACTATTTATCTTTTTTCAAGCCACCAAGTGTGTTCTCTGACATAGTTTCAAACAATTCAAGACCAAAATAGGGCGCTGCCGCAATAATATGGTCAAAAATGTCTGCCATTATATATTCGTAATTCTCGAAGCGTTTATCATGCGAAAAAACATAAACTTCTAGCGGTACGCCGTGTGCAGTAGACTGTAACTGTCTGCAAAGCAATAGCATATCCTTATTCACACCTGGATAATGAGATAAATATTCGGTAATATATTTGCGAAAAACACCTAAATTAGTCAAGTTTCTACCATTTATTGGAAGTGATTTGTCTATACCGTTTTGCAGATTGAATTGATCAATTTCTTGCTTGCGAGCGGCAAGGTATGTGGTAATAAGCTGAATTTTATTTAATTCTAGAAGATCATTATCGTTAAGAAATCGAATGCTACTGGTTTTTATTAAAATATGTCTTTTAATTCGTCTTCCGTCTGAATTCAGCATGCCTCGCCAGTTTTGGAACGAATCGGAGCTCAAACTATAGGTTGGAATAGTGGTTGTGGTATTATCAAAATTTCGAACTTTTACGGTAGCTAAATTGATTTCAATTACATCACCATCAGCACCAAATTTGTCCATTGTAATCCAATCGCCAATGCGTACCATATCATTTATTGAAACTTGTACGCTGGAAACGAATCCGAGAATTGTATCCCTGAAAATTAAAATGATTACCGCAGAAACAGCTCCTAATATCGTTAACAATTCCTTCTTATCAATATCAAATAATTTAGAAACAATCAACGTGCTACCCACAACCCACAGCATAATCATGATAACTTGAATGAAGCTATCGATGGGTTTGTCGCTGTAGCGCGGTTTCAGCTTTAAATAATCGCGCAGAGCATTAAAAATAGTGCGGATAATCCATAAAACCAAAACAATGATATAAATACCAACCACTTTGCCAAATACGCCCTCCCAATATTCAAATCGTTCTAAAATGACAGGTACAGACTTGTAAATAAATAAAAGCGGAATCAAGTGCGCGATATACTTGGCTGTTTTATTGGAAACCAATAAATCATCAAATTTCGTTTTGGTTTTCTTGGCAATGATAGCTAAAATGGTTACCAAAACAAGGCGAAAGACAACATAGATGATATATGAAATGATACATAAAACGATAATGTTTAGTACCAAACTCAAATACGACGCGACGCTACTTCCTAAACCCCATTTTCTAAAAATAGGGTAGAGGAAAGTAAAAATTGCTTCAATGTATTTAAACATTTTTCAAGTATTTTTTGTCAACGTAAAAAGTACCGAAAGGGATTAAGGAGCCCAAACAGATAATACCGAATTTTTTCCAATCCCAATCTTGTTCAAATTTCAGCATTATCGCCAATATGATATAGCTTACAAATAGAAGACCGTGTGCCATTCCTATTGGGAAAAGTAATGATTTATAGAGATCTAAATTTGTAGGTTTTACAATCAGCATATTTGAAAACAATGCCAAATAAGAAATTCCTTCTAACAAAGCGACAATTTTGAAAATTTTAAGCATGATATTTTTTTAAGGTATAAAAACAAAATTAGCTATTATCACGCAATTTTATGTAACAGAAACCTAAAGTAATTACTTTTGTAATCTTAAACTTTGATAATGAGTAAGCGAGAGTTAAAAAAATATATAACAACACTAGATAAAGAACAACTTGAAGAACAAATAGTCGAGTTGTATGAAAAGTTTAGCGCTGTCAAAGTCTATTATGATTTTGTTTTTAATCCAAAAGAAGACACTCTTTTAAAAGAATGTAAAACTAAAATTGCCTACGAATACTTTCCTGTCAAAAAAACAGGACGTCGTAGCAGACCCAAAATGCGCCGCTCCGTAGCTCAAAAATACATCAAACACTTTCAAATTTTAGGTGTCGATCCTTTTGTAATTGCCGATGTTATGCTATACAACATTGAAATTGCTCAAACTTTTTCAAGCGAAAACACCATCAGAGTAGAGGGCTTTTATAAAAGCATGTTTAACTCATTTGAGCAAGCAGTTGTTTTTTTAATTGCTAATGGAATTCTAGATGAATTTAGAGATCGTTTGAAAGCAATTCATGCCGAAGCCATCCGTCAAAAATGGAATAATGAAACACAATTTGAAGCAGTTTTAGATCGATTGGAATACTAGAAAAATTCTATTTCTAGTTCATTTTTTTTACTCCAAAACTAAGATTTAAAGCAAAATTAAAACAGAATGCTACGTTTTTAGCTATGAAAATTCCATTTTCATGGAAATTAGATGGGATTAAGTGGCTCAATTTGAGTTAAGCGGTCCTCCTTAAATCAATTTTATTTAATCTAACGCTTATTTTTTTTCTTAATTGTGGCCTAAAAACTGTTTTTTAGGCGTATTTTTGCAAAAATCCAATAATTACCAATGTCCCAAAACACTTTAGAAATAGAAATCGAAGACAAAAAAGAACTTTATGCGTACCAAAAAGGCGATATCGATGCCATTTTTGAACGCATAGATAATGCACCGGAAAAACATCATTTACTATACCAACTCCCAACTGGAGGAGGAAAAACTGTTGTGTTTTCAGAAATTGTAAGACGTTATTTATCACAACATGATAAAAAAGTGGTTGTGTTAACGCACCGAATTGAATTGTGCAAGCAAACCTCAAAAATGCTAAAAGGCTTTGATGTAAAAAATAAAATCATCAATAGCAAAGTTAAAGATCTACCAGACCAAAACGAATATTCTTGTTTTGTGGCTATGGTCGAAACACTTAAAAACCGTATCAATGATGATAAATTACATCTTGATAATATTGGTTTAGTAATTATTGATGAAGCACATTACAACTCATTCCGCAAGTTATTGAGTTCGTTTAAAAATGCATTTATATTAGGAGTGACGGCTACGCCATTAAGCTCTAATATTAAATTACCAATGCATCAAAGTTATGATGAACTTATAGTAGGTGATACCATTAGCTCATTAATCGAAAAAGGATTTTTGGCAAAAGCCATTACTTACAGTTATGATGTAGGTTTGACCTCGTTAAAAGTAGGTATTAACGGAGATTACACCGTAAAATCATCTGATGATTTGTATACCAATATGGCCATGCAAGAAAAATTATTGCATGCCTACACTGAAAAATCTATTGGCAAAAAAACCTTGATTTTTAACAACGGTATCAACACTTCCTTATACGTTTATGAAACGTTTAGAGAAGCGGGGTACGGCATCCGACACCTAGATAATACTAGCAGCAACGAAGAGCGTAAAGAAATTTTACATTGGTTCAAACACACGCCAGATGCTATTTTAACATCGGTTGGAATTCTTACTACAGGTTTTGATGAGCCAACTGTTGAAACTATCATCTTAAATAGAGCGACTAAGTCACTTACTTTGTACTACCAAATGATCGGGCGTGGATCTCGAAAATTGCCTGGCAAAGATTCCTTTACCGTAATCGATTTGGGTAACAATGCCGCACGTTTCGGGTTGTGGAGCGAGCCTGTAAACTGGCAACATATTTTTAAATCACCTGAGTTTTATCTTGAAAATTTGCGTGACGATTCAGAGATCGAAATGTATTTCAAATACAGCATGCCCCCTGATGTTCGCGAAAAATTCAGCAAAACAGAAGTGGTTACTTTTGACGTAGAAGAAGAACACAAATTGATTATCAAGCAAAATTTACGCTCTAAAGAAGTTCTAGATAAGTCTCTTGACCAACACGCTGCCATGTGTGTAGACAATTCTGAAACCTTGCAAGAAGCCAAAGCGCTTGGTAAATTATTAGATGACGATATTGAATGCCGCATCAAGCGTTATGCAAAATGTTTGAGTCAGTGCAGTAAAAATTACCGTGAATGGCTCGTGGACGATTATAAAGTAAAACTAATTTTGCTTACAGGTAAAAAATACCGCGAAAAAATCATGAACGAACCTGACGAAGATTAATCTCTCTGTCAGGAGCTATTTCCCGCTATCCACTGTATCTCTTGTGTTCGCTGGCGCTACCACAAGAGGATGCCGCTACTATCGGGGCTAAAAAAACGAGCAGGCAACAACTATTTTTTTAAACATTCAAAATCCAAAAAACATGTCAAAACAATTCTCTGATTTAGGAATTTCGGCACCATTGGTAAAAGCAATTACCGATCTGAAAATTGTTGTGCCAACAGAAATTCAGCAAAAAACAATTCCGATACTATTATCAAATACAACAGATGTGGTTGGACTTGCACAAACCGGTACAGGAAAAACAGCTGCTTTTGGATTACCAATTTTACAATTAATAGACACTACTGCAGCGCACGTTCAAGCTGTAATTTTGGTACCAACCCGCGAGTTGGGTCATCAAGTTACACGTAATTTAGAAGATTTTGCTAAATATTTACCTGAATTATCAATAGCAGCTACTTGTGGTGGAATTCCAATTAAACCACAAATAGAACGACTTTCACAACCAACTCAGGTTGTAGTTGCAACTCCTGGAAGGTTAATTGATTTACTACAGCGTAAAGCAATTGATTTGTCTAAAACACAATTTCTTGTATTAGATGAAGCTGATGAGATGGTATCCATTTTAAAAGAAAGCCTAGATGAAATTGTAAGTGCCTTGCCTAAAGAGCGTCGTACTTTACTTTTTTCAGCAACCTTACCTGGCGCAATCAAACAGTTGGTTCAAAACTACCTTCACAAAAATGTGCAACACATCAGTGCACAAATGGAAACTGTTGGTCATCAAGGAATCGATCACGAATATATAGTTGTGGACCCAATTGAAAAATTAGATGTTTTAATGCATTTTTTAAATTCAAGAGAAGGGGAGCGCGGCATCATTTTTTGTAAAACAAAAGCCGCCGTTAATAAATTGGCTAAAAACCTAGCCATAAACCGTTTTTCATCAGGAGCATTACACGGAAGTTTGTCGCAAGGTATCCGAGACCGTATCATGGAGCAATTCAGAGAAGGTCATATCAATATTTTGGTAGCTACAGATTTAGCTGCAAGAGGTATCGATGTTAAAAACCTGTCTTACGTTGTGAATTATCATTTGCCTGACGTTTACGAGGCTTATGTGCACCGTAGTGGAAGAACGGCTCGTGCTGGTGCAAAAGGATTGGCTTTGACCGTTTTACAAGCAGAAGAAGTAGCTGAAATTGCTGATTTCGAAAGAGAATTAGGAATTACTTTTACGCCTTTTCAAAAACCAAGTGCTTTAAATATCGAGCAGAACAATACTTTACTATGGGCCAAACAAATTTTCAAAACCAAACCCAACCATGATGTTGACGCTGAGTTTAAAAATAAAGTAAAAACGATTTTTCATCATTTAACAAAAGACGAATTGGTTGAAAAATTGCTAGCCAATTATCTTTTGCAAAGTAAAAATGAGCCAGCTGAAAAAGTCGTAAAAAGACAGAAAATGAAGTAAAATATACTTCTTTAAACATAAAAACATCACTCGAGCGTAACAGTTTTGGTGATGTTTTTTTTTGATTTTAGAATTAGTACTGCTTTATTCTATAATTTGGTTTCTTAGAAAAGCTCAAACTTTGTAGAAAGAGCTAAAATTTTAACATTACGTTAAACCTTTTTAAAAATTAACAGTCCAAATAACAAACCTAAATTAAATAATCATGAAGAATTTAACACCATTTGTGCTTTTATGGCTATTTTTCGCATCTTGTAGCGGAGATGATAATCCAAATTCGCCACAAGTACCAACAAATATGTATTTCCCACCCACAAGTTCAAACACTTGGGAAACACAATCTAGCAATAGCTTAGGATGGAATCAGGCCGCGGTAGGACCACTGAAAGATTTTTTGACGCAGAAAAACTCTAAGTCGTTTATGATTTTAGTTAATGGTCGCATCGTTATGGAAGAATATTTTAATGGACACAATGCAACTACTTCATGGGAGTGGAATAGCGCTGGAAAGACTTTAGTGTCAGCTACAACAGGAATCGCACAGCAAGAAAATCTTTTGGATTTAAATAGGCCGGTCTCAAATTATTTAGGTAATTCCTGGACAGCAATGCCTTTAGAAAAAGAACGATTGATTAAAGTTGCTGACCTGTTAAGCATGATATCAGGTAATGATGATACCAAACAATTTGTAATAAAATCCAATATAACCTATGTTGCTGATGCGGGTACAAGATGGGCTTATAGCAATGTTTTTCAAAAATTATTTGATGTTGTTACATCGGCAAGTAATCAAAATTTTGAAACTTATTTCAATTCCAAGCTCAAGAATAAAATAGGAATGGATGGTTTTTGGAATTACGGAACGATATTTACTGTTTATCATAGCACCACGCGAAGCATGGCTCGTTTTGGATTATTGGCCTTAAACAAAGGAAAATGGGAAAATGAAACTATCATCAACGAAACTTTTTTTAACCAAAGCATCACTCCATCGCAAGCAATTAATCCTTCTTATGGATTTTTATGGTGGTTAAACGGAAAAAACAAGTACATGATTCCGAGTGAGCAAACTGTTTATCAAGGCTTCTTAATCCCATCAGCACCAGTAGATATGTATGCTGCAATGGGAGCCAAAGACCAACGTATTTATGTGATTCCGAGCAAAAAAATGGTAGTAATTCGAATGGGCGTAGCATCTGATCCAGATAATACTAATTTTGCAGTATCAGGTTTTGATGAAGAGCTTTGGAAAAAAATAAACGCCATTATTTAATAAATAGATAGCATCAATTTAATGTACCATTACTACATCGTTATCAGTTGAAGTTGTAATGGTATTTTTTATTTTACGTTTTCCAATTAATAAAACAATAAGTGCCAATACTGTTGTTACAGTAATTAGCCATACCATTGGCACTATTGATTTGGTTACAAAAACACCAACTGCAAAGGAGGCCAATGCTCCTAATCCCAATTGAATTGCGCCCATTAATGCCGAAGCACTTCCTGCATTTCGAGTAAAAGGAGCAAGGGTAAGTCCGGCGGTATTCGGATTTGATATTCCTAAACAAGCCAAAAAGAGAAATAATAGGGCAATTGTGCCATACAAATTCAATAAATTATTCATCGCAAAAATTAAAAACAACACGCTAATTCCGGTTTGTACCAATAGCGCGCCTAAAATCATTTGCTCACTTGTAAAACGTTTTAAAAGCACAGAATTTAACTGACTCGCTCCAATAAAACTTAAGGACATAAAGGCAAAAATCCAACCGTACATTTTTGCATCGACGGTATAAATATCCATGAATAAAATGGGAGAAACAGCAACGTAAGTAAATAATCCTGAAAATGCTATTGATCCAGCAAAAGCGTACGTATAAAACTGAGGCTCTTGTAAAATAACCCAAAAATTGGTCAAAATAGGTTTTGGTTTTAAAGAAATTGTTGGATCTGGTTGATAGGAATTTGGTAATCCAAACTGAGCTGCTAATAAAATAAAAATTCCAATCACCATCAAAATTAAAAATACAGTATGCCAACCGTAATCAGCAGTAATGTAACCGCCAACGGTAGGTGCTAGCATAGGAGAGAGTCCTACGACTAACATCAACATTGAAAAGACTTTCGGAATGTCTTTCACAGGAAACAAATCACGAACCATCGAAACAGAAGCTACTGTTGCGGCACAACTTCCTATGGCTTGGATGAATCGTAATCCAATAAAAGTATCAATATCTTGCACAAAAACGCAACCCAATGAAGCCAAAATATAAACTAGTAATCCAATAAACAAAGGTTTTTTTCTACCAAAACGATCCAATAAAGGACCATACAACAATTGCCCCGCCGAAATACCAATAAAGTAACTTGATAATGTCATGGCTACTTTTGCAACCGTAGTTTTTAAATCTATTGCAATGCCAGCAAAACCTGGTAAATACATGTCAATTGAAAAAGGACCTAATGCTGTTAAAGCTCCTAGAATTAAAATTAATTTAGTGTAAGTTCCTTTTTTCATTGCAGTGCCATTCATAATTTTCAAATTTTTGGCAAAGATACGTTTTAAGAATGCCAAAATAGAATTGTAATTTTACAAATAGGAATTGTGAAGCTAGTTTTTAATCAAAAGTAAAACGCCAGATACACAAAGTAAAAAAAGCATACTGTTTTTTAGCACGGCTTCATTGATAAAGGAGTAGACTTTTTTCCCTAAGAATAATGCTAAAACAAAGAAAGGCAACACATAAAGTGCATTGTAACACTGTTGCCAGGTCAAGATTCCTTCAAAAGCAAGTACAGGAATACGCATCAAAGTAATGAGTCCCAGAACACCAAACATAGTAGCACGAACTACTTTAACATCTGGAGTTTGATTTTTAATAATGATCAAATACAATGGTCCGCCGGTTGAAAATACTCCTGAAAAAAAACCACCTAAAAAACCGAAAATGAATTTCATCTTGGTTAATACTTTGATTTCACTTGCTGATTTTAGGCTGTTGAGTACAAATAATAAGATAAAAATACCTAATGCTTTTTTGAGAAAAATAGGCTGACCATAAGCCAAGACAAGAATCCCAATTAGTAATCCAAAAAAAGAAGAAATAAACAATTGTTTCAGTAATTGTTTATTAATTAACCGCCATTCTTTATAAACGTGAAAAGGTGTAGATAGCATGTAAAAAATAGACAAATAACCAATAGCATCAGGCAAAGGCATTACAAAAAGAAGTACGGGCAAAGCAATTAAAGCGCCTGCAAAACCCGTTACGGTTTGAACAAAGAATCCTAAACAAATACCAATCGTGAGCCAAAAAACAGTGTAATCCATTTGGCAAAATTAGATTATAAAACCGTATTTTTTAAAATAGAATCAACGGAAAAAATTATAAATTACCTTTAAAAAATGTAATTTTACGCATTAAACCAAAAATAAAATGGTAGATACGCTAGATTTAAAAATAATAGATTGCTTAAAAGTAAATGCACGAAGATCATTTGTAGAAATTGGAAAACAAGTAGGTCTTTCACCGTCATCAGTGCGAGAACGAGTGCAAAAACTCGAGGAAAATGAAGTTATTACAGGATATCAGGTACAACTCAATCCCGCTAAATTGGGTTTTGGTTTAGAGGTGTTTATCATGTACAAATTATTCAGTGGTAAATTGATGGTTTTTTGTGCGGATTTAGCTTTGTTTCCGGAAATTTATGAAATTCACCGGATCACGGGAACGCATAATATTTTTATGAAAGTAATTCTACGAGATCAAATGCATTTGCAACAATTTATTGACAGACTTTTAGGCTATGGAGAACCAACAACACATTTAATTTTATCTGATTTAAAAGAGATTAAAATTTAGATTACATCTTTTTCTTATTGAAATTAATAACTGATAGTCAAGAAGAAAGAACGATATTTTTAAAATTTTAAACTTTGTTATAGATTCATTTTTTGAAATTTATAAATGAACTATAATTTATATTATGTAAAATAGAAATTTTATCTTGTCATACTAACGATAAATAAATTTAAATATATCTTAATTAAACGAAGCCTAAATTTGAAATAAAAAAAGCATTGCTCTCACAATGCTTTTCTATTCAATAAAAATGATTTTATTTTATGTTGACTACGAAATCCCAATTTTCCCAGCTTAGTACAACAGCATTTTTTTCTACAGTATAAACTAATTTCTCAGTTGTTTTTTTAGAAGCTTTTTGTTTAACTGTCACACGTAATTGATCTTCGGTTTGCTTGTATTTGTAAGCTCCCCATTGTTTAGCTTCTTTATTGAATATGATTACAGATTCTTTTTCTGATGGTAAAACAAAAAATGAATATTTTCCTGCGGGTAATTTAGTACCTTCTACAGTAATTTCCTTATCGGTTTCAAATGTAGTTGCATCATTTGCACCAGCACGCCACACTTGATTAAATGGTACTAATGCACCCCAAATAGCTCTACCATTTACCGATGGGCTACCATAATTAATTGTAATTGTAGCTCCATTAATTTTTCCAGTTACAGATTCTTTTGTACTGGTTGGTTTTCCTTGTGCTGAAGCAACGTTAACAAGTAAAAAACCAATAATTGCAAATTGTATTTGTTTCAATAATTTCATAATAAATTAGTTTAGATTTGAGTTAAAAGTAAAACAACTTTAAATTTTTTTCATGCTATTTACGTTACTTTTATGAAAACATTAAGGATTGTACAAATTATGTGTTTTGCCACAGCCTACCTTGCAGTAGTGTTTTTTAATTTCTTATTTTTACCATCGATTACAACACTTGAACCATTATGAATTCGATAGCTGAACAAATTGCTGATTTTTTAAAAGAATATGCGCCTTTCAATTTTTTGACATTTGAGGAGTTGTCCAATATTGCAACAAATATTCGGGTAGTTAATTTGGAAAAAAATAAATCTCTTTTTCAAATAAATGATGCCTTACATGATAGTTTTTATGTAGTCGCTCAAGGTGTCATCAACTTATCTGTAATTGCTGATGCAGAAGAAACATTGTTGAACAAATGTGGCCCTGGTGATATCTTTGGACTACGTCCGTTTTTTGCTAAGAACAATTATATGATGACTGCTAAAGCCCGCGAAGAATCGTTAGTTTATGCAATTCCCATCGCTACTTTTCGTCCTTTTGTTGCAAATAATTCCGAGGTGCTCAACTATTTATTAGAAAGCTTTGCTGTCAATACCAGAAATCCAAAAGACAAAGAAAATTTAATAGGAAAATTAATTAGTGATAATGTGTTTTATTCTGATCAACAATCAGAAATGCAGTACTTTCAGTCGTTAAATTACAATAGCTCGCCACTAGTTACAAACCGCAGTTCTTCGATTAAAGAAGTTGCTTTGTTAATGACGGAATCCTTAAAAGACAATGCATTGGTGGTCGAAAATAATTGGCCAATTGGCATTGTAACTGATTGTGATATGCGTTCTAAAGTAGCCACCGGTCGCTACGAGCTACATACACCAATAACATCAATAATGTCGTCTCCAGTTATTACAGTGGTAGAAAACATTTCACTTGCCGAAGCGCAACTTGTTATGCTCAAGAATAATGTAACTCATTTGTGCGTGACCCAAGATGGTACAGACAAGTCTGTTATTAAAGGAATTATATCTGAGCACGATTTAATTGCAGCTCAAGCGAACAACGCTGGCGTACTTATAAAAGAAATTAAAAGAGCTCAAAACCCGAAAGAATTAAAGCAAATTAGAAATCGTGTTAGTGATTTAATTCAATCTTCTATTTCAAAAAATATTCCGCTTTCACATGTATTCAACATTACTAGCGAAATTAATCTGGCAATAATTAAAAGAAGTGTAGAACTTTCTATTTTAGATTCAGGCTCTCCTCCTGCCCGTTTTGCATGGTTAAGTATTGGAAGTCAAGGCCGAAAAGAACAGTTGTTGCGTACCGATCAAGATAGCATCATAGTATTTGAAGATGTTGCTCCAGAAAAATACCGAGATATAAAAGATTATTTTCTTCGACTTGGCAAAAAGACTACCGCTACACTTGAAAAAATTGGATTTGACTATTGTCCAAATGGCCACATGGGTAGTAATATACTTTGGTGTAAATCATTGACTGACTGGATAAAACAATATGATAATTGGATGAATACTCCAGGAGAGAATTCAAGTGATTTAAGTAGTATCTTCTTTGATTATGAAATCACTTTTGGTGAACAAAAAATTGAAGATGCAATTAGCGATACTATTTTTAAAAATGCTAAAAACAATGCCTTGTTTTATGATTTTCTGGGAAATGATGCATTGCGAAAAAACTCCCCTTTAACTTTTTTCAAAAATTTTAATTTAGAAGAAGACGGTCCAAATAAAGACAAATTTGATATTAAAACTAAAGCCTTGATGCCATTAATTGACGGCGCACGTTTATTTACCTTAAGTTTTGATATTCGTGGAATTAACAATACGTTTCAACGTTTTAAGCAATTGTCACTTACTGATTCCAAACATGCTGAAATTTATTTAAATTGTGCGGAGGCGTTTTTAACTCTATCGAAATTTAGAACTTTAGAGGGTATAAAAAATGACAACGATGGACAATTCATCAATCTTGAAGAACTTTCAAAAATTGATCGCGAAAAATTAAAAAATGCATTAGCACCGATGCGTGAATTAGAAGAATTGATTAAAAGCAAATTTCAACTTACACAATTTTCATAATTATGTTAGACTGGTTAAAAAATATTAACAAGGAATATCCGGAATTTTGGAAATCTTACAGCTCGAAATTCGATAAAAAATCTTCTCGATATGTCATTTTGTCTACTGAAACAACAGGCTTGAATCCAGAAAAAGACGTGATATTGTCGTTGGGTGCTTTTGCTGTCAAAGATAACGCAGTGCACATTGGTGATAATTTTGAAAGTTATCTAACTCAGTACAAGTTTTTACATGATAACGGCTTGACAAACGAATTCATGATGGAAAGTACTATCAAAAAAAGTAGCGAACCACAAGCCATTCAATCTTTTATAGAATATATTGAAAACGCTATTTTAGTTGGCCATCACATTGATTTTGACGTGGCCATTATCAACGAGGCCTTAGAGCGAATGGGATGCGGTAGACTAAAAAATGAAGCTTTAGATGTAGATGTGATGCACCGCAAGCTAAATGATATTAATGATAAAGAAACTTCTCTTGATACTCTTTGCGAATTGTATCACGTTCCCATTAGCGATCGCAATTCAGCCGCTGACGATGCGTACAAAACGGCACTCCTATTTTTGAAATTAAAATCAAAGTTAAAGATCAAGTAGGAAGTTTAAACTATACAATTTTCATCTAGCATTACGGCTTGCCAAAATTTTCCATGATGAGTAACTGAAATTGGGTAATCAAAACCTGATTCTTCATTTGGAATAAAAGGTAGACCTTCTTTTTTAAATATTTTATGGTCTTGTTTTAATTCGATAACTGCTGAAAAATAATTAGGATCAGTAACGGCAATTGTGTAGATTTTGTCATTGTCAATCACTGTTTTAGTAAAAAAGTTTTTATCCTCAAAATTTACCTTTCCATAATCAATTGTATCAATTGAACACTCAAATTCTATCGGATTAAAAACTCTGATTCCTGTTTCTCGATTGAAAATTTTATACGCAGATTCTTTCTGAGACCAAAGTTTCCAAACCATTTGCTCTTGGTCTTTGGCAGTTTCGATATAAAATTGCTCTTTAACAGAAAAAATTTTATTCAAAAACCCGGGCCGTTGCCAGTTACTCTCTGTGCGCGCCACGCTCAAATCGATTACATCGTTCCCAATCACATTTTCTTATTTTGCAATTAATCTCGTGCTGCTAATTTTTCCTCAATGATTGACAATGCTGCTTTTACAGTTAACATTTTTTCCATCGATTCATTATCAATAATAATATTGTATTTTTCTTCGATGTCTAAAACAACATCTACTAAGTTAGCAGAGTTAATCTTTAAATCTGCAATGAAATCAGTTTCTTCAGTTAAGTTTTCAAATGCCTCGTTGTTAGCAATATAAGGTTTTATAATTGCTTTTAGTTCGATTATGGTTTGTTCCTTATTCATTTTTTTATTTTTTTCTCCACTAAAGTAGTAAAGATTATTGATCATTCGTACTTTTTAAAAATGATACATGCATTTACATCGCCAAAGCCAAAACTAGCTTTTATTGCATATTGCATATTTTTTTCTAGCATTGCTTTTGGTATTTTTTCCTCGTCAATGAGCGCTGTAATTTCAGGATGTAAATCGGTGCAATTTAAATTCGGAAAAACAAAACCTTCATGCAATTGCAAAACAGTAGCTACGCTCTCAATACTACCTGCTGCTGACAAGCAATGTCCAACCATTCCTTTGAGTGAATTTATAAATGGAAAATCTTTCCCTTTCCGATTCAAGGCTTTCGTCCAATTTTCAATTTCCAAACTGTCCTTTGAAGTTGCAGTTAAATGTCCGTTTATTAAATTGATATCATTTGCTTCGATATTTGCATCCTCTAAAGCATCTGTAATGCACTTTTGAACAGCAACCGCATTTGGTGCAGTCATGGTTCCTGTACCTCGTTGTCCGCCAGAATTACAACTTCCTCCCAAAATTTCGGCGTAAATGGTAGCGCCACGTGCTAATGCACTTTCTAAATCTTCCAAAACTAAAGCCCCAGCACCACTTCCTGGCACAAACCCTGATGCTGTTGCTGATAATGGTCGCGAACCTGCTTCAGGATCTTGATTGTGTTTAAAAGTGCATACTTTCATAGCATCAAAACCGCCCCAAATATAAGGACCTGAATCACTCGTACTGCCAGCTAACATGCGTTTTGCTTTATCTGATTTGATACGTTCAAAAGCCATCAGAATTGCCTCGGTACCAGTTGTACAAGCAGATGAATTGGTTGTCACTTGATTTCCTAAACCTAATTTTCCGCCAAGATAGGCACTCACACCGCTATTCATGGTTTGAGCAACTGCTGTGCTCCCCAATCGGCGGGTTTGTAAATCGTCTATTTTATAAATGCTTTCGCGAAATTTATCAATTCCCGATGTTCCTGTTCCAAAAATAGTTCCGCTATCCCAATCAGGATTTTCATTGATTTCCATAAGTAAACCAGCATTTTTCCAAGCCTCAATACCAGCGATTACTCCGTACAGAATTCCACTAGAATTAAAATTACGCAATTCAAGTTCCGTGAAATATTGCAATGCGAGTTCATTAGAAACAGAAGGTTTCCCCGCAATTTGACATGAAAACTGGAGGCGTTCCAATTCTGGATCGTGCTTAATGCCCGAAATTCCGTTTTTGATGGCATTTGTAAACGCATCAAGTCCAACCCCATTTGGAGCAACAACACCTAGACCTGTGATAACAACTCTCTTTTTCATTTATTTGGAAATTATCATTCCTGCAATTGTTCCTCTACAAACTTCTTCTTCTTTTTCATTTATCATAAGGACTTGACATTTCAATTTTCCGAATCTAAAATATATTTTTTCTGAAATAATAATCACTTTTTCATTAGGAAAAACAGGTTTTAAAAAATCTATTTCTGTTGATGTTAAGCCTATTGAAGTGCTTTTGTTAAATGAATCATCTAACAAAAAAATACCTAAGCAAACCAATCCAATTTGCGCCATAACTTCGATTAAAATAACGCCCGGAGTAACAGGATTATTCACAAAATGACCTTTATAAAACTCTAAATTTTCATCAAATCTAAAAGTTCCTTTGACACCATTTTCATCAATATTCAGAATTTTATCTACAAAGAGAAAAGGTTTTGAATACGGAAGTTTGGCTAAAATTTCATCGTTTTTCATTGGGCTTTTCTTTTTTAAAATTGCAACAAAATACGTTGCGCTGAAAATCCAGGACCAAAACTCAACATTAAACCCTTCTCCCCTTTTGCAGGCTGCGCATCCATAATTTGCTCTAAAACATATAAAACGGTAGCACTTGACATGTTACCGTATTGTTTCAATACCTCTTTTGTAGCGTCAATATTTTTGCCCAATCCTAAAAATAATTCTTCTACTGTTTGAATAATTTTTTTTCCACCAGGATGAAAAATTAGATGATCGATTTCATTGATTTGAAAGTTATTTTTCTCCAAAAAAGGATGAATGATTGCGGGAAAATGTGATGCGATAGTTTCAGGAACTTCGATATCTAAAACCATTTGCAAACCAGAATTGGTCAGTTTAAATCCCATCATATGAATGTTATCATAAAAATGATACATCTCATCGGCAATGATTTCTGGTCCCTCATCATCTCCGTGTGAAGATAACAATACGCAAGCAGCTCCATCACCAAAAATGGCAGCACTCACAATATTAGCCATGGAGTAATCATCCAGTTGAAATGTAGCTGTTGGACTCTCAACGGCAATAACAGCCGCGCGCTTGCCAGGATTGGCTTGCAAGAAATTTTTAGCATAAATCATTCCTGAGATTCCGGCAGCACACCCCATTTCAGTAACTGGCAGACGAACAATATCTTGGCGCAAATGCAAAGAGTTTATCAAATAGGCATCAAGAGAGGGAATCATAATACCGGTGCAACTCACCGTAATGATATAATCTAAATCCTTTGGGAGCCAATTTGCCTTTTTTAGGGCTTTATCGAGTACTTTTTCGCCTAATTGTATGACTTCACGAATGTAAATATCATTGCGTTCCTCAAATGAAGTTTTGGTAAAAACTTCAATAGGATCCATGATAGAATATCGCTTATCAACAGCAGCGCCTTCAAAAATTTTCTTTACTTTTCTTATAAATCGATCGTCCTGACCAAGGAGCCAAGCATCTAAAAAAGGCAAAATTTCTGCAGTTGTTCTTGAATATTGTGGTAGCTGCTTAGCAACTGTTTTTATTTTTACACTCATTTTTTGGTAATTATCCATTGGTATCGAAACGCCCATTTCCAGCGAATCGTATCGTTTTTAAAATTAAGCTTTTTCGAAAATTCTACTAAATCTTCTTTTTTAAATCCGCGTAATATTGAAGTTAAGCCATCTTCTCGCGACATAGCATTCAATTGAAATACAAAACACAAAGCCTGAAATAATCGATAAGCGACAACACTTCGATGCAAATCGTTGATGACAACACCCAAGCGAGCTTGTTCATAAAACACAGCTAATAGCCTTTCTATTTCCTGATCTTTGAAATGATGTAAAGTCAAAGTGCACAAAACAATGTCACATTTTATTTCAGCAAATGATGGACTAAAAATATCCAAGCATTCGTAACTTATATTTGAAAAGTTTTTAGATAAATTTTGTGCATGATTAATCGTAAATGCATTCGCATCAATTCCTATTAATCGGAATTTAAAATTATTTTTTTTTCCAAAATCGGCTAAAAATCGCAACATGTCACCATTGCCACAGCCCACATCAACGATAACAATTTCTTTTTCCGAAGCAGTACTTTTTAATAGTTTTTCCACTCCTTTTAAAGTAAGTGCGTTTCCTCCTAGAAGTTGGTTGATGGATGCAATTTTGTCCAAAGCATCTCGAAGTATTTCACCCTCAAGTGCAAAATCATCCATGATTTCCGCTTCTTCTGTTCTGTATTTTGTTTGTATCAATTGTTATACGGTTTTACCATGAGTTTGTTTGATTATTAATGGCAGTAAAAACGGAAAGAAAGCAAAAATTTGAAGTAAAAAATTCGCAACTTTAGTTTTTTGCAACACAAAGCCGAGTATTCGACCCATTAACAAACGAGATTTAAAATTTTTATTCCACTCGTTTTTATAACGTTGTTCCATTGTTTCTCTTGTACAATTACCTTTTAAAAAATTGTGAACTTGTTCTGAGGCAATTTTTGCACTATGTATGGCCATTGCCATTCCGTTACCACAAAGCGGATGAATCAATCCTGCAGCATCGCCAATCATTAGCATGTGGTTTTCTACACATTTTTTCTTGACAAATGATACTTGACTAATGGTGATTGGTTTTTCAAATTGACAAATAGCTTGTTGAAAGATAGTCTTTAATAATGGATTTTTCTCTACCCATATTTTTTGATAGTCATTTAAAGAAGGAAATTGTTTAAAAGAAGTGTCGGTTGCCAAATAACAAATATTTACTAAACCATCTTCAACGCGAGAAACGCCGCAATAACCGCCTTCAAAATGATGTAAACCCACCAAATTATCAGGAAAATCAACTCGGTAATGGGCTTTCACTCCTAACCAAATATCTTCATTTTTTCGAGAGAAAACCCTAGTTAATTTATTATCTAAACTTGATCTTTTGCCAAAGGCTCCTAATACAATATCTGCTGAAAATATTTCGCCGTTAGTTTGTACAATGAATTGATTGTTTGTAAACTGTACATCGGTGACAGTATCTTTATAAACCGTACAACCTAATTGCTTTGCGTATTGACAAAGATAATTATCGAGTAACTTTCGACTAACACCAAAACCACCTAAAGGTAAATTAGTATACAAGCTTTTTCCGGATTTCAATGAAAAATGCAACTTAGTAATGTTTGATGGCTGCAGAGAATCGATGTCTATCTGTAAAGACTGTAAATACGATAGAATTTCATTAGAAATGTATTCCCCACAAACTTTGTGTTTGGGATAATCATTTTTTTCTAAAAGCACCACTTGATGATTTTTCAGTCGAAGATCAATAGCCGAAACTAAACCTGCTAAACCACCACCTATAATTACAACTGTTGCTTTTTTCATATAAGGTAAATTTACTCATTTAAGTTCTTAAATGCGTGACAAATCATCTTAAAAACAAATATAATTTTGCAGGAAACTATAAAAATTTTAGATTTGTTAGATGGTAATTAAAAACATTGTTGCACAGATAGTTATATGTACCTTACTCCTTTTTTTTATCGCTTACTTTAGCGCTGGTATTGTATTGAATGCAAATTCGGTAGTTTATACCAAACCATTTATAATTCCATTATTCGTTTTTTATGTTTGGCTAAAACATCGAAAAAAGCTCCATACTCTTTTTTATTGGTATAGTTTTTTCTTCTACATCAACGAAGTCTTATTGCTATTTTGGCAATATTCAAATCTTGTATATGAGCTTGGGTTAATAGCCTCTTTTTGCGGTTATTTATGTTTGTGTTACATGGGGTATTTGTGTGTTAGCAAACGAAAAAATAGTTCGTTTTCAGAAGGGTATAAATTACTTATTGTCCTAATTAACTGCATGTTTTTACTATCTGTTTTCTACTTTCTAAAGTCAATTATTCCAGAAAAACTCCTTGGTGTAATTATATTTTTTAATAGTCTTTCAGCCATTTCTTTAGGTGTTATAGCTATCTTGTATTTATCACAAGTAACTTCACAAAAAAGTTATTTTTACTTTTTTGGCGCTTTCTGTCTGATAATAGCTGATGTTTTCGCTGCTATAGTTACCTATTATTTTGATGATATGATATTAAACACCTTTGATAGAGTACTTCACTTTGGCGCTTTTTACTTGATTTACAAATTTGTAAGCGTTTCAAAAAAAAAGGCTAAAAACAACTTAAGTCTTTAGCCTTCTCTATTTTATAGTTTTCCTTCTTTAATTTCATCTACAATTTCGGGATTCAAAAGTGTAGTAATGTCTCCAAAGTTCGAATAATCTCCTTCGGCTATTTTTCGTAAAATACGCCTCATGATTTTTCCAGATCGCGTTTTTGGCAAACCAGAAACAAATTGAATTTTATCCAACTTGGCAATAGGACCAATATGGTCTGAAATATGTTGGTTGATTTCTTTACTTAAATTTTCTTTATTTCGCGTTTCACCGGTTTCTTTTAAAATTACAAAACCGTACAATGCATTTCCTTTAATATCATGCGGGAACCCAACAATAGCTGATTCAGCTACTGCAGGATGCTCATTAATTGCATCCTCAATTGGAGCTGTCCCCAAATTATGCCCCGATACAATAACCACATCATCTACTCGACCTGTAATTCTGTAATATCCTACTTCGTCACGTAAAGCACCATCACCAGTAAAAAACTTACCTGGAAATGCAGAGAAATAGGTGTCTTTATATCTTTGATGATCGCCCCAAATTGTTCTGGCAATTCCCGGCCAAGGAAACTTAATACACAAGCTACCAACGACTTGATTGCCTTCAATTTCGTTGCGTTTATCATCCATCAATACCGCTTGCACTCCAGGAAGTGGCAAGGTCGCATAAGTTGGTTTTGTAGGCGTTACAAAAGCAATTGGCGCAATCATAATTCCACCAGTTTCTGTTTGCCACCAAGTATCTACAACAGGGCAACGCTTATCGCCTACGTGGTCATTGTACCAATGCCAAGCTTCTTCATTAATTGGTTCTCCGACAGAACCAATTACCTTCAAGGATTTTAAAGGATATTTTTGAACAAATTCGATTTTTTCCTTTGCCAAAGCACGAATTGCAGTTGGCGCTGTGTAAAACTGAGTAATTTTATGTTTTTCAATTACATCCCAAAAACGACTAAAATCTGGATACGAGGGAATTCCTTCAAATAATACCGTTGTAGCTCCGTTTAAAAGTGGGCCGTATAAAATATAAGAATGTCCTGTTATCCAACCAATATCAGCGGTACACCAAAATATATCAGTGTCTTCGTAATTAAAAACGTTTTTAAAAGTATAAGCGGTATACACCATATAACCTGCTGTAGTATGCACCATTCCTTTTGGTTTTCCGGTTGAACCAGAAGTGTACAAAATGAATAGCGGATCTTCGGCATCCATGATTTCTGCAACATTATTATCTGAAGCTTCATCTAAAAGAGGTTGCAACCATTGATCGCGTCCCTCTTGCATTTTTACATCAGTGTGAGTTCTTTTGGCGACTAAAACTTTTTCAACCGAATTACATTTATCAAGAGCATCATCAATAATTCCTTTTAGATCAATTGTTTTGTTTCCTCTAAATCCACCATCGGAAGTAATTACCATTTTACAAGAGCTGTCGTTGATACGACTCGCCACTGCCGATGCAGAAAAACCTGCGAAAACTACGGAATGAATTGCACCAATTCGGGCGCAAGCTAAAACCGAAACAGCCAACTCAGGAATCATTGGTAAATAGATGCAAACTCGATCTCCTTTTTTGATCCCTTGTTCGCGTAAAACATTGGCCATTTTGCAAACTCTTTGGTGTAATTCGGTATATGAAATATGTAGAGCCTCCTCGGATGGATCATTTGGTTCAAAAATAATAGCCGTTTTATCCCCTCTTTTCGCTAAGTGCCTGTCGATACAATTTTTTACAATATTAACTTTAGCCTCGGTAAACCATTTAATATCGGCTTCGGCCATATTAAATTCGACCACTTTATCCCATTGCTGGTACCAAGTAAAATTTTCTTCTGCTATTTTGCCCCAAAATTTTCTAGGTTCGCGTACTGATTTATTGTAGTGTTTGAAGTATTGTTCTAGATTATCAATTTTGTAGTAACTCATAGTTTAATTTTTTATAAAAGTATTAAATCTGCGGCTACTGAGAAAATTATTTAAACCATAAATACTGCCAAAAAAAAGCCAAACTGAAAAATTTTGATTGATTTTATTACAAATACAGCGGTTTTAATTGTTTTTGTAGCCAAACTCAAAGATACAAAAAGGCGCAAAAGAAAAAATCTTCGCGCCTCTTACCAAACAAAAATATATAAAAAACAATTAAAATATTTTTTAAAACCCTTTTCTACAATTATCGAAATCAATTTACAAAAGGATTTATTACCACCTTATAGATAAGTTAGATTTTTAGATCTTTCTTTTGATTAATTATGGGATTACCTCACTTAACTTTGAAAAAAATCAAAGCTAAGTGAATGTAAAAGCATCCATACCTGTCGATCATTGTAACACTTTTTAACTAACTCAAGACATTATGAAATCAAATGATATAGTGCCAATCCCGCCACATCCTCATATGTGGTAACTCATTATTTATTTAACTTATTTTTTTCATGGCAGTCATAGAAGCACGAAGCCATTCCCCAACTTCTTCAATCGGATGCTGTCTGATGGTTTTATTTACTGCAATCAGTACGCTATTATCAACTCCGTTTGAAGTTGCAAATGGTTTACCAATTACATTTGTTTTTACGGTTTTCATAAAATCAATCAATAATGGTTTGCAAGCGTGATCAAATAAATAACAACCATATTCTGCTGTATCAGAAATGATTCTGTTCATTTCATATAATTTTTTTCTAGCAACAGTATTTGCAATCAAAGGCAATTCATGCAATGATTCGTAATAAGCTGACTCTTCAATAATTCCAGATTCGGTCATGGTTTCAAAAGCCAATTCTACTCCCGCCTTTACCATGGCAATTAGTAAAGTACCGTGATCAAAATATTCTTGCTCAGAAATGTGAGCTGCAGTTGGAGCTGTTTTTTCAAAATTAGTTTGAGCAGTTGCCGCTCTCCAAGTTAAAAGATTTATATCATCATTTGCCCAATCAATCATCATGTTTTTTGAAAATTCACCAGAGATAATGTCATCCATGTGCTTTTGAAATAACGGACGCATGATTTCCTTTAATTCATCGGCTAAACGAAATGCTTCAATTTTAGCAGGATTCGAAAGGCGATCCATCATGTTTGTAATTCCACCGTGTTTTAGAGCTTCAGTAATGGTTTCCCAACCGTACTGAATTAGTTTGGATGCATAAGCAGGCTCAATTCCTTCTTCGACCATTTTATCAAAACACAAAATAGATCCGGTCTGCAACATACCACACAAAATAGTTTGTTCGCCCATTAAATCAGACTTTACTTCCGCAACGAAAGAAGAAAGCAAAACCCCTGCTCTATGACCGCCAGTGGCTACTGCATAGGCTTTGGCTTGGGCTAAACCTACATTTTCTGGATCGTTTTCAGGATGTACTGCAATTAAAGTTGGAACTCCAAAACCTCTTTTGTACTCTTCACGTACCTCTGATCCTGGACATTTTGGAGCACACATAATTACTGTGATATCCTTACGAATTTGCATTCCTTCCTCTACAATATTAAAACCATGTGAATACGCCAAAGTAGCACCCTTTTTCATCAAAGGCATAATGGCAGTTACTACAGCTGTGTGTTGTTTATCTGGTGTTAAATTGCAAACCAAATCAGCAGTAGGTATTAATTCTTCGTAGGTTCCAACTGTAAAACCGTGATCGAAAGCGTTGTTAAAAGAGGCTCTTTTTTCTGCAATTGCATCCGCACGCAAGGCATATGAAATGTCTAAACCGGAGTCTCTCATGTTTAAGCCTTGGTTTAAACCTTGGGCTCCACACCCCACAATAACAACCTTTTTACCAGCCAATGCATTGATTCCATCTGAAAATTCAGATTGGTCCATAAATTCGCAAACGCCTAATTGTTCTAATTGTAATCGAAGTGGTAGTGAATTGAAATAATTTGCCATTTTGTATTTTTTAGGAAAGTATAGTTTTAGTTTTTAATCTTTTTTTTAGTTTATTGCTACAGTTGCTCGAGCAAAGAAGAAATTTGCATTTTTTCTTTAGAGACTGAAATTCGGCCTGACCGAACAAATTGCATGATTCCAAAAGGACGAAGCTTTTCGTATAAATCTTGAATTTCAGCACGCTGTCCTGATTTTGAAATCACAAAAAAATCGCGTGCTACAGTTACAATTTCAGAATGACTTTCTTTGATTATATTTTGAATTTGTTTTTCGTCAAAAAGTAAACTTGACTCTATTTTGAAAAGCGCATTTTCAAGAAAAATCGTTTCTTCGTCAATGTGATAAAACGCTTTGATTACTTCTATTTGTTTTTCAATTTGACCTACAATATTATGTACCCATTTTTCAGTAGTGTTTACCACGATGATAAATCGAGACACGTTTTCAATTTCTGATTCAGATACGTTCAGACTTAAAATATTGATGTGGCGTTTTAAGAATATACCTGATATTCTATTCAATAAACCCACGTTGTTCTCTGAATATACGGAGATGGTAAATGTTTTATTTTCCATTTTAATTTTTGTTTAAAGTTTTATGTTTAAGGTATAAAAGCTGAATGAAATTATTTTGAAGTTCCAAAACTTTACACCTTAAACTTTAAACTGTTTTTATGACAAACGAATGTCCGATACCGATGCTCCTGTTGGGATCATTGGGAATACATTATTTTCTTTTTCGACCATCACTTCTAAGAAATAGGAATCAGGTGATGCTAACATTTCTGCTACAGCGCTATCCAAATCTTCTCTTTTTGTTACTTTTTTCGCTTTGATGTAGTAGCCTTCGGCAATAGCTATAAAATTTGGATTGATCATTTCGGTAGAAGCGTATCTTTTGTCAAAAAACAATTGCTGCCACTGACGCACCATTCCTAAAAACTCATTGTTCAAAACCACAATTTTAACTGGAACTTTGGTTTGGAAAATGGTTCCTAATTCTTGAATGGTCATTTGAAAACCACCATCACCAATTATAGCTACTACTTCACGATTTGGCATTCCCATTTTAGCTCCAATTGCTGCTGGCAAAGCAAATCCCATCGTTCCTAAACCACCGGATGTGACATTACTTTTGGTAGTATTGAATTTCCCGTAACGACAAGCAAACATCTGGTGTTGCCCCACATCCGACACTAAGATGGCGTCTCCTTTAGAATGTTTATTTATCATTTCGATAGTTTCACCCATTGAAATTCCTTCCTTTTTGGGTTGCAACTCCTCATTTATGACAGCTTCTAATTCAATTTCATATTTAGATTTAAATTCATTGTGCCAAGAATCATGCGTGTTGTTTTCAATAAGAGGTAGCAAGGCGGTTAAAGATTCTTTCAAATCAGCTACAACGGCTACATCTGTTTTTACGTTTTTATCCACTTCCGCTGGATCAATTTCAAAATGAATTATTTTAGCTTGTTTGGCATATGTGGCAAGGTTTCCTGTTACGCGGTCATCAAAACGCATTCCGAGAGCAATCAACACATCACATTCATTTGTGAGTACATTGGGTCCGTAATTGCCATGCATACCTACCATTCCTACATTGAGTGGATGCGCGGTAGGCAATGCTGATAAACCTAAAATAGTCCATGCAGCTGGAATACCTGATTTTTCTACCAAAGCTTTTAATTCGGCTTCGGCTTGGCTCAAAATGACACCTTGACCCCAAATAATAAAAGGCTTTTTAGCGTTATTAATTAGAGCTGCAGCTTCTTGAACCTTATTTATATTAAGGATTGGTTTGGGATGATAACTTCGAATACTTGTACATTTTTTGTAACTGAAATCCATTTCATCAAATTGCGCATTTTTGGTAATATCAATTAAAACTGGTCCAGGACGGCCCGATTTAGCGATGTAAAATGCTTTCGCTATTATTTCTGGGATTTCAGATGCTTCAGTAATTTGGTAATTCCATTTGGTAACAGGAGTTGAAATTCCGATGATATCAGTTTCTTGAAATGCATCCGAACCCAATAAATGTTTACCAACTTGGCCTGTGATGCAAACCATTGGAGTCGAATCGATTTGAGCATCAGCAATTCCAGTAACTAAATTGGTGGCTCCAGGACCAGAAGTTGCAATTGCAACGCCTACTTTGCCAGTTGCACGAGCATATCCTTGTGCAGCATGTGTAGCTCCTTGCTCATGACGCACTAATACGTGATGTAATTCGTCTTTAAATTTGTATAGCTCATCATAAACCGGCATGATTGCTCCGCCAGGATAACCGTAAATTACATCTACGCCTTCTTCAAGTAAGCATTTTATAACGGCTTCTGCGCCAGATATTTTATTATTTCCCATTTTCTATTTTTATTTAGCCGCTGCCTCTTGTAAATTTACCTAGCAGTAGCAATTTCAATATCAATTTCAAAATTTGTGGTAAATACAATTAATTTTTTAGACTATTGATTTTGCCTTTTTGAAATTTTTATTGGTTTTTATTTATCGGTCACGCAACCTGTTGAGGCGCTTGAAACCGAGCGAATATATTTTAGTAAAACACCTTTTTTAATGGGCGTTTCTGGTTGTTTCCATTGTGATTTTCGATTTGCAAACTCTTCATCAGAAATTTTAAGATTGATTGTGTTTTTGACTGCATCAATGGTGATAATATCTCCATTTTGAACTAGCGCAATTCCGCCACCATCATAAGCTTCGGGAGTAATATGTCCAACCACAAAACCGTGCGAACCACCAGAAAATCTGCCATCTGTAATCAAAGCAACACTTTTTCCTAAACCAGCACCCATGATTGCAGAGGTTGGTTTTAGCATTTCAGGCATTCCTGGCCCACCTTTAGGTCCGCAATACCTAATGACGACCACATTTCCGGGTTTAACCTCCCCATTTCGGACACCTTTTATAACATCATGTTCATTTTCAAAAACAATAGCATCGCCTTCGAAATACTCACCTTCGTTACCGCTAATTTTAGCTACACAGCCTTCAGAAGCTAGATTTCCATATAAAATTTGAATATTTCCAGTGATTTTTAATGCTTTCTGGATTTCATGAATTACCTCTTGACCGTCATTTAAGTCAGCTACAGACGCTAAGTTTTCGGCTAAAGTTTTACCTGTAACCGTCAAGCAATTTCCGTGTAAAAGACCTTCTTTTAGCAAATATTTCATAACAGCTGGCACTCCGCCCACGGCATGAAGGTCTTCCATAAGGTATTTACCGCTAGGTTTTAAGTCGGCTAGCAAAGGCGTTTTGTCACTAATTCTTTGAAAATCATCCAAAGTAATTTCGATATCAACCGAGTGCGCCATTGCGATTAAGTGCATTACCGCATTGGTTGAACCTCCTAAAACTGCCACCATCGTAATGGCGTTTTCAAAGGCTTCGCGCGTCATGATATCTTTAGGTTTGATATCTTTTTCTAACAAAATTTTAATGGCTTTTCCGGCATCAAGACATTCTTGCTTTTTTTCTGGGCTTAAAGCTGGATTCGACGAGCTGTAGGGTAAACTCATTCCCAAAGCTTCGATGGCTGAGGACATGGTGTTTGCGGTATACATTCCGCCACAAGCACCCGCACTAGGACAGGAATTTTGAATTACACCTTTGAAATCCTCAGGTGAAATCGTATTGTTAAACTTTTTGCCAAGGGCTTCAAAAGCCGATACAATATTTAGCGATTCTCCTTTCCATTTTCCAGAATGGATGCTACCACCATAGACCATAATCGAAGGACGATTGAGTCGACCCATTGCAATAACTGAACCTGGCATATTTTTATCGCAACCCGGAATGGCAATTAGTCCGTCATACCATTGTGCTCCCACAACTGTTTCGATAGAGTCAGCAATTACATCTCGAGACACCAATGAAAAACGCATTCCATCTGTACCATTTGACATACCATCACTTACTCCGATTGTATTAAAAATCAATCCTACTAAATCTTCTTGCCAAACGCCAGTTTTAATATCTTTTGCTAAATCATTTAAATGCATGTTACACGGATTTCCTTCGTAACCCATGCTAACTATACCCACTTGGGCTTTATTCAAATCAGCTTCGGTTAAACCAATTCCGTACAACATGGCTTGCGCTGCAGGTTGTGTTTCATCTTGAGTAATCGTTTTGCTGTATTTATTTAATTCCATTATTGATGTTTCGTTTTTGAAAATAGTTTTTGTTTGTTTTAAACTATGGTTGACTGACCGATATACACGTTATCGCTTTTAAAATACAAGTCGTCTTTGCTAAGAATATAATTGGCAATAAAATCGCCTACTTCATTGGTACCGAATTTAGAATATGGATTCAAATCAGCTGTTACCACGTTTAGTTCAATTGCTTTTTGCACCGCTTCGTACACTTTTAAAGATTCGGCATGCAAGCCAAAGTGTTCTAATAACATTGCTGCTGAAATAATTGAGGCAATAGGATTGGCAATGTTTTTATTTTTTCCTTCTGGAAAAGAGCCATGAATGGGTTCAAAAAGCGCCGACGAACTTCCTAAAGATGCTGATGGTAATAAACCGATTGCGCCGGTAATCACACTAGCTTCGTCAGATAAAATATCTCCAAATAAATTTTCAGTTAAAATGACATCAAATTGTGTTGGATTGATGATAATTTGCATCGCAGCAGCATCTGCTAGTAAAAATTCTAAAACTACGTCAGGATACCCCTCTGAAAGTTCAGTTACCACCTTGCGCCATAAACGCGAGGTTTCTAATATATTTGCCTTGTCAACTAAGGTTAATTTTTTCTTTCTTTTCTGTGCAATTCGAAAAGCTAAATGACTGATTCGGATAATTTCCTCTTCAGAGTATTCGCAAAGATCAGAGGCAAAAGTGCCAGTTTCATTGCTTTTTTTCTCACTAAAATACGATCCGCCAGACAATTCTCTAAAAATAATAAAATCAGCTCCTTCTATAATTTTTCGTTTCAACGGAGACAAATCAAGCAAATCAGCATACGGTTTCACAGGTCGTATGTTGGCATAAAGACCAAGTGCTTGACGCAAGTTCAATACCCCTTGAATTGGTCTTACCGCAGTATTTGGCACCGTATCATCAACTGCTCCAAATAATACAGCATCCGTATTCAAACACAAGTTTAATGTTTGCTGTGGTAACGGAATTCCCGTTTTTTCAATAGCGATAGCTCCAATCAAAGCATCTTCAAAAACAAACTCATGATCATACACTACTCCTATCGCGTATAATGCTTTCTTGGCTTGGGTTATAACTTCAGGACCAATTCCGTCGCCTGCAAGCGCTGCTATTTTTAAATTCATATTACTTTTATTTTGAGTTGGGGACTATCTTAATTTAAGACCAATTCTTTTTTTATTTTACAAACCTCAATGATTTGATGAATGTCTTGATCAACTACTTCTTTTTTAATATCCGCAAATTTTAAAAACTCGACATAGACAATATCTAATTGTATTTTGGTCAATTCATAACCTACTTTTTTTGCTCGGTAAGCCAATGCTGCTCTACCGCTACGTGCTGTTAAAACAATTGATGATTCATTAACGCCTACTTCAAGTGGGTCCATGATTTCATAAGTAGCTCTATTTTTTATAACACCATCTTGATGAATTCCTGAGCTGTGTGCAAATGCGTTGGCACCTACAATTGCTTTATTAGGCTGCACCATCATTCCCATACTTTCACTAACCAATCGACTCATTTCGTTCAATTGTCGAGTATTAATATTGGTATCTAAATTTAAATACGGATGCTGTTTAAAAATCATTACCACTTCTTCAAGTGCCGTATTTCCTGCTCGCTCTCCTATCCCGTTGATAGTACATTCTATTTGTCTTGCCCCATTTATAGCTCCTGCGATGGAATTAGCAGTTGCCAAACCTAAATCATTATGACAATGACACGATAAAACCACATTTTCAATACCTTTTACATTTTCTTTGAGGTATTTAATTTTTGCACCATACTCTTCTGGCAAACAATACCCAGTTGTATCTGGAATATTTAACACGGTAGCACCTGATTTAATAACCTCTTCACAGACTCGTGCTAAAAATTCATTATTGGTTCTTCCAGCATCTTCCGCGTAAAACTCTACATCTTCTACGTAGGATTTGGCATGAGCTACAGCAGCTTTGGCACGCAGAATAATATCTTCTTTGGTAGTATTTAATTTATGAAAAATATGCGAATCAGAAGTTCCAATACCGGTATGAATTCTAGGTCTTTTGGCGTATTGAAGTGCTTGTGCCGCTACATCAATATCATTTTTCACAGCGCGAGTTAATCCGCAAACAACTGCATTTTGCACAACTTTACTAATCTCTGAAACGGATAAAAAATCACCAGGACTCGATACTGGAAAACCAGCTTCAATAATGTCTACACCCATTTCGTCAAGCCTTGCGGCAATAACTAATTTCTGTTTCGTGTCAAGCTTACATCCAGGCACTTGTTCGCCATCTCTTAAAGTGGTATCAAAAATTTGAACTTTCTCTCTATTCATTTTCATTTATTTAATGTACTTTGCACAACTTGAAACAAAAATATCTTTCATTGGTGGGATAGAAAACACAATTTCTTGAATTATACTGCTTATAAGTAATGTTTTAATCTATTAAATCGCTGATTTACAAATACATAAACCCTTTTATTCTACAATGGCTAACCATCAAAAAGATTTTTTATTTGTACTGATAAAGTCGCTTTCGAAGTCAGAAAAAAGACAATTTAAAATTTTCGCTAGCCGATTAGAAACTAGTTCGAATACCAAATTCATTGAGCTATTTAACATTTTAGACAAGTCAGAAACTTATGATGAAAAACTGATTTTAAAAAGTGGAAGTATCAAAAAAGTGCAATTGTCAAATCTTAAATCCTATTTGTATAAACAGATTTTAGTGAGTATTCGGTTGAATATTCCGAGTCAAAATATGCGCTACCAATTGCGAGAGCAAATTGATTTTGCCACTATTTTGTATAACAAAGGTTTGTACAAGCAAAGTTTGAAAATCTTGGATAAAACCAAAATTCTGGCCTTGGAGAACGATGAAAAGTTAATGGCCTATGAAATCGTAGAATTTGAAAAACTGATCGAGTCGCAATATATTACTAGAAGTATACAAGGCCGTGCGGATGAATTAGTGGTACAAGCAAAAGAGTTAAATTATCGCAATACCATTTCTAGTAAATTATCAAACTTATCGCTGCAGCTATATGGTATCATGCTCAAAACCGGTTATGTAAAAACCGATGCAGAGTATACCTATATTGATGACTACTTTAAAAAACATACCGCTAAGCTCGATGAAAAGAAATTTGGTTTTCGAGAGAAATACTGGTTTTACAATGCTAATTTGTGGCGTAGTTTTTTGGTTCAAGATTTTTTGTCTTGTTATAAATATGCCTTAAAATGGGTGACTTTGTTTTATGAAAATCCAAGTATGATCTACTTGAATCCAGTTTTTTTCTTAAAAGGGAATCATTACTTACTGGAATCTTTGTATATGTTGAAGTACAAAACCAAGTTCAAAAAATATCTTGAATTGCTAGAGGAAACCATTAAAGATTCTCGATTTCCTGTAAATGACAATATAGCTAGTTTGTCCTTTTTATATGTGTATAATAACAAACTGAATTTGCACATTTTGGAGGGTACTTTTACCGAAAGTGAGTATTTGATTCCAGAAGTATTGCATAAATTGAAAATGCACACCGATCACCTTGACGAACATCACGAAATGTTGTTTTACTATAAATTTGCCTCTATTTATTTTGGAAACGAAAAATACGCTGAATGCATTTTTTATCTAGAAAAAATTATCAATAATAGAAATCTAAGCATGCGCGAAGACTTAATGTGTTTTGCGCGTATACTGTGTTTGATTGCACATTATGAACTGGGGAAAGATTACTACTTAGAAAATCAGCTCAAAAACACCTACAAGTTTTTGCTTAAAATGAATGATTTGCATGAAGTACAAAAAGAAATTATCAAATTCTTGAAAAACTTAAACTCAATTTATCCGACAGATATCAAGAAAGAATTTATTAAGATGCGAACTCGTTTTATTGAGTTAGAACAAAACACTTATGAAAAACGCGCCTTTTTATATCTCGATATCATTTCTTGGCTAGAAAGTAAAATAGAAAATCGCAAGATTAGCGTCATAATAAAAGAAAAAGCCCAACAGGCCAATCGTTAAACAAGAAAAGGAGGCTAAATGCCTCCTTCTTTTACTCTATCTCTTTGCGACCGCGCATAATATCTTCATAACTGGAACATTTAACGAACTCTTGTTCTCCATCAATAAGCATTGGTAAATAAATGAATTCTACCTCCGACAAATCTTCTTTCAAATAAAAAGCCATATCATCTAATTTATAAAACCATTCTTTGTCAAATTGTACTTTATTTATCGTGGCATCTTTGACTAATAATTTTTCGTTAAGCGGCTTCATGACTACGTTTTTATTTTTTTCCAAAAATAGAAACATCATTTTGTTGCTACAAATACAAATGAATTTTTTTAGAAAAAATGCACAACAATAAAAAGATTGGAATGTAAAAACTTATCATTACATTTAATAAAAAAATTATGAACGGATTTTTTAAAACTATCATCGCCGGATATGGCGCAAAAAAATTAGGAGGCGGTTGTTTTGGAACCATCCTCCTATTTATTATTATTTATTGGATTTTAGGGTATTTTTAAAATCCGAAATTCCTATTTTTAATTTTAAAAAGCTAACAACGCAAAAAGTTCATTTTCAAAACGACCTTTTGGTAAATACTGATCTTCAAGCGCTTTTGTGAACGGAATAGGTGTGTCTAAACTGGCCACTCGTTTTACTGGTGCATCCAAATATTGGAAACAATTTTCCATTATCAATGCTGATAAATCACTAGCAATTCCGCCAAACAAACTATCTTCTTGGTAAATTATTGCTCTTCCTGTTTTTTTAACCGAGGCAAAAATGGTTTCTGTATCCAAAGGCTGAAGCGTTCTTAAATCCAATAAATCTGCTGAAATTTCTGGATTTTTATCCAATGTATCAATTGCCCAATGAACTGCCGCTCCAAAAGCGATAATAGTAACCGAATTCCCCTCTTTCAAGAGAGCTGCTTTTCCTAATGGTAAAGTGTAATAATCTGCAGGAACGTCCTGGTAAATACTTCTATACAATTGCTTGTGTTCAAAAAACAATACCGGATTGGGATCATTAATAGACTCATTCAACAAGCCTTTTGCATCATAGGGAAAGGCTGGATAAACTACTTTTAAACCCGGAGTTTTGGTAAACCAAGCTTCATTAGTTTGTGAGTGAAACGGTCCTGCTTGAGTTCCACCGCCACAAGGCATTCTTACCACAACATCGGCTTTTTCTAACCATCGATAGTGAGATTTTGCCAATAAATTCACAATCGGATTGAATCCTGTCGAAACAAAATCGGCAAATTGCATTTCAACAATCGCTTTGTAACCATTAATAGAAAGTCCCATTCCTGCTGAAACTACGGCGCTTTCACAAATAGGTGTATTAATCACGCGCTCTTTGCCAAATTGCTCTACAAAGCCATCGGTAATTTTAAAGGCACCACCATATTCTGCAATATCTTGGCCCATGATTACCGAATTTTCAAAGCGCTCCATAGATTGTTTCAAAGCACTGGAAATCGCATCGATAAAACGAATATTTTCTTTTTCTGTTGATGGTTTAACTTCTTCAAATACAAATGGTTTATATACATCATTTATTTCTTCCGTTAAAGATGCCTCTATTTCAGGTTCTGCGTTGGCTAGAGCCAAATGTTCTTCAATTTCCTGTTTGATATCTAGGTGAAACGCCACATCATCATCCGATTTCAAAATGCCATTTTCAATCAAATAATTTCTGAAATTTTCCACAGGATCTTTTTCTGCCCACATATCCATTAATTCCTGCGGTACGTATTTTGTTCCACTTGCCTCTTCGTGCCCACGCATTCGAAATGTTTTAAATTCTAGTAAAACAGGACGTGGATTATCTTTCATAGAAGCTTTTAACTCTGATAATAAGTTTACAACTTCCAGAATATTATTTCCGTCAACAATATGACTTTCCATTCCGTAACCAATGCCTTTATCTGCTAAATTTTCACAGCGGTATTGCTCATTTGTAGGTGTAGAAAGTCCGTATCCATTATTTTCAATTACAAAAAGAACGGGTAATTCCCATACTGAGGCAATATTCAAAGCCTCATGAAAATCGCCTTCACTTGTCGCTCCTTCTCCAGTAAAAACAGCTGTAATTTTTCCGTTTTTCTTAAGTTTATTGGCCAAAGCAATCCCATCAGCCACACCCAATTGTGGTCCGAGATGCGAAATCATTCCAATGATTTTATACTGTTGCGAACCAAAATGAAAACTACGGTCGCGACCTTTTGTGAAACCATTGGCTTTGCCCTGCCATTGAGAAAAAAGGCGGTATAAGGGAATATCTCTTCCTGTAAATACTCCCAAATTTCTATGCATCGGTAAAATGTATTCATCGGAATCTAAAACTGCGGTAACACCAACGGAGATAGCTTCTTGTCCTATTCCAGAAAACCACTTGGATACTTTACCTTGGCGAATTAGTTTTAGCATTTTTTCCTCGATAAGACGCGGTTTTAATAGCTTTTTGTAAAGTGTTATAAGCTCGAGGTCAGTGAGATTTTTTCTATCAAAAGTCATTTTTAGGTTTTTAGTATCGATTTCAAAGATAAAAATTTATAACAGTTTTTACTTATTTTGTTATATTTTTTTATTTTAATATCAATTTTTAAAATTCGAAATTAAAATTAATCTTTATCTTTGTAACTGCAAGATTTATTCCTTGCAATTTATAAAATTATTTAAGTATGCAAAACATTCCTAGTGTTGACTTGCGTGATTTCCTGTCGGATGACCCGGCACGTAAACAAAAATTTGTAAATGAAATCGGAAGTGCATTTGAAGACATTGGCTTCGTAGCACTCAAAGGTCATTTTTTAAATGATCAGTTAGTTGAAGAATTGTATGGTGAAATTAGAAACTTTTTCGCCCTACCATTAGAAACCAAACGCAGTTATGAAATTCCTGGAATTGGCGGACAAAGAGGTTATGTTTCTTTTGGAACAGAACACGCCAAAGGCAGAAAAGAAGGAGATTTGAAAGAATTTTGGCATTTTGGACAGTATGTGTCTGAAGATTCAAAATACGCTGCAGAGTATCCTGAAAATGTTGAAGTAAAAGAATTACCTCGTTTTAATGTCGTAGGAAAAGAAGCCTACCAAATGTTAGAAAAAACAGGTGTTTTTGTATTAAGAGCATTAGCATTGCGATTAGGATTAGATGAATTTTATTTTGACAATTATGCCAAAGATGGAAATTCTATCCTAAGACCTATTCATTACCCTCCAATTACATCAGAGCCAGAAAATGCCATTCGTGCTGCTGCTCATGGTGACATCAACTTGATTACATTGTTGATGGGTGCTCAAGGAAAAGGGTTACAAGTACAAAACCACAACGGAGAATGGATTGACGCTATTGCTGAGCCAGATGAATTGGTAATTAATGTAGGTGACATGTTATCACGTCATACCAACAACAAATTGAAGTCGACTATTCATCAAGTGGTAAATCCGCCACGTGAATTATGGGGAACTTCTCGTTACTCCATTCCGTTTTTTATGCACCCAGTGAGCGATATGCCATTGAATTGCCTAGAAAACTGTATCGATGCTGAAAATCCAAAACAATTTGAAGACATCACCGCAGGTGATTATCTTTACGAGCGTTTAGTAGATTTAGGTTTGATCAAAAAATAAATTTTAATTCAATAGTTCAAGAAAGACATCGAGTTCGCTTGATGTCTTTTTGTTTTTAACTAGCTAGAAAACAAGAGTTTTTAAAACTTAAATTTCTTAATAGTTAAATAATCAATATTATAAAATTATGGACTTACAAGACCAATTAAAAAACCTTTTCCCTGATCACGAACCCTTGCCAGAAGAGGTTTTAGCTCCTGAACCCCACGAATTATACGTTCAAAAAGAACCTATGATATGTAAATTTGAAAAACGTAAGGGAAAAGCAACCACCATCATTGAAGGTTATGAAGGAACGGATGAAGATTTTAAAATTCTAGCCAAAGAAATCAAAACCAAACTGAGTGTTGGCGGTACTTTCAAAGACGATTCTATTATCATTCAAGGGGATTACCGAGATAAAATAATGGAAATATTAAAACTAAAAGGATTCAAAGTAAAACGCGTTGGCGGATGATAGTGAGCAGTTTGCAGGCTCAGTGAACAGTCTTAGTGAACAGTCTCAGTTTTTAGATGCAGTTGAGCAACTTGAAACCTTAAATCTTTAACAAAAAAAACAAATGATACAATCATCAGAATTAATATTGAATCCAGACGGTAGCGTTTACCATTTGAATTTAAAACCCGAAAATATTGCGCACGATATCATCTTTGTAGGAGATCAAAATCGTGTGGAGAAAATCACTCAATTTTTCGATAGTATTGAATTTTCAACCCAAAAAAGAGAGTTCAAAACCCAAACCGGAATTTTTAAAGGCAAGCGCATTACCGTGATGTCTACTGGAATTGGTCCCGATAATATTGACATTGTAATCAACGAGCTTGATGCTTTGGTAAACATTGACCTTGAAACGCGTCAGCCAAAAGAGAATTTAACTTCCTTGAACATCATTCGTATTGGAACTTCGGGTTCGTTGCAGGCTGATATTCCTGTGGATAGTTTTGTATTATCTAAATTTGGCTTGGGATTAGACAACATGCTTCGCTCCTATTTAATTGACGAAGTTTCGAATCTAGAGATAGAAGATGCTTTCGTAAAACATACTAATTGGGATCTCAGAAAAGGAAAACCGTATGTAATTGCTTGTTCTGAAAAATTAGAAAAAGTAATTGAAAGCAACCAAATGCACAAGGGAATCACAGCAACTGCTGGAGGATTTTACGGACCACAAGGACGCGTACTCCGTTTGAACATTCAAGACGAAGCATTGAATTCAAAAATGGATAATTTTAAATTTGGAGAAAGTCAAATTACCAATTTAGAGATGGAAACCGCAGCAATATATGGACTTTCGGCACTTTTAGGACACAATGCCTTGTCGTTAAACGCAATCATTGCCAATCGTGCATCTGGAACTTTTAGCGAAGATCCTTATAAAGCAGTAGATGCCTTAATTGCATATACACTAGATAAACTGGCCGCAGGAATGTAAATCCGTAATTCTCGATACACATACATTTGTAGTTTTAAAAAATAATTTATTCTTTTTTAAAACTACATTTGTTTTTTGAACAAACAACGAATGAAAATAATACTTACCGGTGCCACGGGCGTTTTAGGATCGCACGTCATGTATGAAATTCTAGAACTTTTTAGCACTTCTAATCCTGATGGAAAACTCTTTTTGATAGCGCGAAACAAAGGAAAAAAATCAGCCCACGATCGTATCAAAGAATTACTGACAAGCAGCTACACACCTTCTGTATTGCTTCAGCAAGGTTTTGAAAAACTTCAAAAATTTATCGAAATCATTTATACAGATTTAGCGGATATTCAAAATACAGTAACCGAAAAAATCAAAGGAGCGTATTTTATTCACTCGGCTGGATTGGTCAATTTATCTACGGATGAATCTCAACGTGAAAGAATTTTTAACGAAAATACGACGATAACCAAGTCTATTTTTGAACTTTTTCATCCGTTCATTACCAAATTTATTTACATCGGAACAGCATTTTCTTCAGGCAACCGAACAGGAATGATTGATAACGATTTTCATTCCTTAAATTTTGAGCCAGAGCACCGCAATGCTTACGAAAACGCCAAATTTTCTTCTGAAAATTTCATTGCAACAGCTTGTAAAAAAATAGGTTTGCCTTTTCAAATATTACGTCCTAGCGTAATTGGTGGTAATATGCTTACTCCTGAAAACCCCTATTTTATCTCAAAATACATGGTGTTTTATTTGTTGGCCAAATTTTTCCACTTTACCTCGCAACGCAAAGGCGATCAAGAAAACGTGAGATTCATTGTAAATCCTGATACAGTTTTAAATATTATTCCTGTAGATTATGTGGCCAAAGTAATTGTTTCAGTTTTTCAACGAGACGATGTTGAACAGTTAAACATTGTTCACAACAAAAGTTTTAACATGACTAATGGCTTGAAATTGATTATGAAAGAGGTTGGCTATTCTAATTTTACTTTAATAGAAAACACAAAAGATTTTACCTATCAAAACACGATTGAAAAATTGTATTACGAGAGTATTGGCAAGCATTTGAGTCCGTATTTTACAACAGCGGCAAACGAGTACGATACCGAGATTCTGAACCAAATTTTAGAAATTCCGAGTTTAGATGACGACGCTTTTACCAACATGATTCGCTACGCAAAAAAACAGCATTTTAAAGATATTAATGTGTAAATTTAGAAGCTATTTCCTGCTATACGCTTTATCTCTTGTGTTCGCTAGCGCTACCACAAGAGGATGCCGCTTCTATCAGGGCTAAAGCAAACAGTGCTAAAGACTTAAAATTAATTTACCATGGACTTAATTCTAGAAACTGACCGATTACTTTTACGAGAAATGAAACTTTCAGATGCCGAAGCGTTGTTCGAAATGGACCGAAATCCAAAAGTACACGAATACCTTTGGAACAATCCATTAACAGACGTAAGCGAGGTAAATAAAATCATCAACTCCGTTCAAGAGCAGTATAAGCAAAACAAAATTGGACGTTTTGTAATGGTTTTGAAAGAAACAAATGAGGTCATTGGTTGGGCTGGACTCAAATTCAACACCGAAATGGTCAATAACAAAATCCATTTTTACGACATTGGGTATCGCTTAGATGAAAAATTTTGGGGCAAAGGCTACGCTAGTGAAGCTAGTTTTGCGTGGTTGGACTATGGTTTTAAAACTATGAAAATTCCGGTTATGGAAGCAGCAGCGCATTCAGATAACATTGCTTCTAACCGAATTTTGCAGAAAATCGGCCTACAAATGACTGAAACCTATTTAGAAGACGGTGTTTCTTGGAATTGGTACGAATTAAAAAATCCTAATCTATAATGAAAACTATAAAAATAGCAGGAGTTCCAGAACATTTTAATTTGCCTTGGCATTTAGCCATTGAAAACGGAGATTTTGAAAACGAAAACATCGATTTGCAATGGACTGATGTTCCTGAGGGAACTGGAAAAATGTGTCAAATGCTTCGAGATGGCGAAACTGATATTGCTGTTATCCTCACCGAAGGAATTGTAAAAGACATCACTGCTGGAAATGCGAGCAAAATAGTGCAAGTTTATGTTGATAGTCCTTTAATTTGGGGTATTCATGTTGCTGCTAATTCTCGTTTTAAAACCTTAGCAGATTTAGAAAACGCTAAAGTTGCCATTTCCCGCTTGGGTTCTGGTTCGCAATTGATGGCCTATGTAAATGCTAATAATCAAGAATGGGATACAACTAATTTACAATTTGAAATTGTAAATACTATCGACGGTGCTGTTGAAGCCTTGACAAACGGAACCGCAGATTATTTTATGTGGGAACGTTTTATGACAAAACCACTCGTAGATCAAGGAATTTTCAGACGAGTTGCTGATTGCCCTACTCCTTGGCCGTGCTTTGTAATTGCAGTTCGCGATGAAGTATTGCTAGAACAACCAGAAATAGTTTCGAAAGTATTAGAAATCATCAATCAAACCACGCAAGAATTCAAAGACATACCAAGCATTGACAAAACATTAGCTCAAGCCTACAGCCAAAAAATAGAAGATATTCAAGAATGGTTGCGATTAACGCGTTGGTCTCAAAAAGGATTAGAACCTCAAATGTTAAACAAAGTTCAAAATCAACTTTTTGAACTCGGAATTATTGATAAAAAAGGTACTTTTGAGGACATTGTAAAAACAGTATAGGGAACTGTTTTTATTGTAACTATGATACAAAAAAAAGAAATTAATTTTCAGGGAATTAAACATCGTTTTCAGGTCAAAAAACCTTGGGATGATGTGATCATTTTTGTACTGAATGTATTAATTGCCATTCCTCTTTTTATCATTTTACATCAAAACTTAATCAATCCCAATTGGTTTTTAAACATTGATCGCGTAGTGATTTTTATCGTTATGGTCGTGGTAATTCAGCTAATTTTAAGGTTATTACGTACAATTATCATACTTTGTATTTTTGTTTATCTACTGGCATTAATTTACGGTTCTACTATTGGTAATTATGGTTTTAATAGCGTTTATGACGACTACAACACGATGCTTTACACAATGTCTGATAATCCGTATCCGCAAGATATTATCATTGCAAAATTGTTGCCTTTTCCAAACAAATCTAAAATTGTTAATGCCATTGAATACCAAAACCCAAAGATTCGCAATTTTGCAATCATGGCTACGAATGAGCATTTTAAGGGACTAAAGGGCTACTCAGATTACCGAACAATCATTCAATGTTTTGCCGTTTTCAAAGAAATCAACAGCCGTTGGAATTACGTAAGTGACCCAAAAGCGCGTGATTACATTGCAACGGCATCAGAATCTTTACTTTATTTTTCAGGAGATTGTGACGATCATTCTATTTTAATGGCTGCCAGTATCAAATCTATTGGTGGAACGCCACGACTAATTCATACTACGGGACACATTTACCCTGAAATTTTAATTGGAACTGAAGCTGATTTAGAAAAAGTCAATTTTTTAATCAAGAATATTCTTTTCCCGAAGGAAAGTGCCAATCAAAAATTACATTATCACGTTGACGAACGCGGACAAATTTGGATGAACTTAGACTACACCGCACAATATCCGGGTGGACCCTTTTTGTCAGAAGAAATTTTAGGAGCCTTGACGTTAGAGTAATATAATTTGAAATGGTTTGAGACACTTTTTAAACCAAATCCACAGAAAAATAAAAAGTACTACCCAAACCTAATTCACTTTCTACGCCAATAGTACCATTTTGAGCTTCGATAAATTCTTTACTGATTGCCAAACCCAATCCTGTTCCTGATTTATGACTACCAGGAACTTGAAAATACTTATCAAAAACCTTTGTTTTATAGCGATTGTCAATACCTCGCCCCGTATCGATAACTTGAAATATAGCTTTATTGCCTTCTTTTTTAAGATTAACAGTAACGCTACTATTTTCAGAAGAATAAGCAACTGCATTGGTTAAAAAATTAATTAGAACCCACGCCGTTTTTTCGCTATCAACTTTTACTGTTTGAATATTAGGTTCTACAACCACATTAAATTGGATCTGCTTTTTATCCGCTTGCACTTTTACAGCTTCAATTGCGTACTGAATCATATCGTATGGATTACTATTTTCCATTCGCAATTGAATATTTCCAGTTTCTAGTTGCGATAGTTCCAGCAATTCGCCAGTAATTTTTAGTAAACGCTGACTATCTTCTTTAATACCTGATATTAACTGTTTTTGTTCTGCATTAATGCTGCCCGTTTGTTCTTGCTCTAGCAATTGTAAACTTAATTTTATCGATGCAATTGGAGTTTTCAATTCGTGCGAAACGGTAGCAATAAAATTAGTTTTTGCAAAATCCAATTCTTTAAAAGCGGTAATATTTTTCAAAATAATTACATCACCAATCGCAATAATGTGTTCTTCTCCAGTTGGCTGGATAGTGATATTCACAATTTCTTTTTCAAAATAACTTTCTTTACCATCAGCAAATATTTTTATCGGAAGTACTTTTTTTGCTGGTTTTTCAATTTCATCTTGAACTTCGCTAAGAATCAAATTTCGAAGCAAATCATTGGATAAAGCCAAGGTAGATGCGGATTGACCAATTACATCTTCGCTATGCATTCCCATAATTTTTAGTGCTTCATCATTGGCAAACAAAACAATTCCTTCAGTATCTAATCCGATAATGGGATCGTGTGTTTTGTTGATTAAAGTCTCTAAACGTTTTTTTTCAAAAGCCAATTTGTGCAAGTCACTGTTACTATATTCTTCTAACTTTTGAGCCATCGTATTGAATGACCTTGCCACATCGCCGTACTCATTATGATTCATAAAATGAACACGTTGTGAGTAATTTTTATTCGCAATTTCTTTGATACTCGCTGTTAATTCCTTGATTGGATTTGCAATATTGTTTGGTAAATTGACAAGCAAATTAAAGGCAATTAAAAAGCATAAGGTTCCGGTAATTGCAATCCAAAAATTTGCCGTTTCAGCGGTTTGTGTCGCTAAATCACTCTTTTGTTTTATTGCAATCATGTTGAGTTTCATGAGTTCAAAAATATCCAACCGAATAGTATTCTTTAAAGTGGAATTGTTACTTTCCAATTTCAAAGCATTGAACTGCTTTTGAATGCTGTAGGTCACAACATCTTCTCCTGATTCGGTAATATTGAGAATTTGATTTTTGAGATTAGATTCAAAAACTGCAACTGCCGCTTGTTCATCAGTACTTATTTTTTCTAATGAAAGAAGCATATTTCTCGAATATTCTAAGGTGTTGTAATTGGCCTTCAAAATATTTTCGGTGTCTTTTTTTATCGAAAAAACATAATATGCGCTAACCAAAGAGAGTATAATGATCAGCCCAAATAACAAGCCTACTCCTAAATTTAATTTTGTTTTAATTCTCATATTTTCGTGGGATGAATTTATGTTCAACCATGTTTTGATTGTTGTTGCTCTTGTTTGCTACTATAAATAAAGAACAATTTAACTTTTGCGAAAAGCTTTGAAACCTTGATTTAGTTAAGACAAAATCACTAAATCAACATTTGATAATGAAAGACTATTTAGCAAACGTGTAAAAATAGTCGTAGACAAAATTACTTTAATTAAATTGAAATGCGGTTTCCCGATGCAAACTGTTGTAATGTGTTTTTCAGTAACAATTTTTAACATGGTTTCAGTAATATCAGGGCTACTAATTTTTAGCACTTCGCCTCCAAGTTGCGTGGCTAATTTGAAATTATTAATCAAATACCGTTGTTTGTCTAGCGCAATTTTATCGCTGCTTTCTTTTGGAGTTTCTACATATAAAACATACCAACTGCAATTGTAATAACTAGCTAATCGAGCTGCTTTCCGAATCACAATTTTAGCTGTAGTATCGTTACTGCTAATGCAAGCAAGCAATTTTTCGTGACGATGTCCTGCCGTTGGTTTCACTTCATTTTCTACTTTACGAACCACTTGACTAGCTACTTCTTTCAAGGCTAATTCTCGTAACTGCAGGATTTGATCGGGTTTAAAAAAATTGTTAAGTGCGGTTTGAATTTTGTCAGCAGTATAAATTTTGCCTTCGCGCAAGCGTGCAATTAAATCTTCTGCTGTTAAATCGATATTGACCACTTCATCTGCCAATCGCAATACATTATCAGGAACTCGTTCTTGAACATCAACCGATGTAATGCGTTTTACATCTTGGTTCAAGCTCTCAATATGTTGAATATTTACGGCACTAATCACGTTAATTCCCGCATCCAAAATCTCTAGAACATCTTGCCATCGCTTTTCATTTTTACTTCCTTCCATGTTGGTATGCGCCAACTCATCTACAATGACCACTTCAGGTCGTAAATTAATAATAGCCTGAACATCCATATCTTCTAAATGTTTGCCTTTGTAAAAAAGACTTCGCCTGGGAATTATAGGTAATCCATCAAGTAATTCATGCGTTTCTTTCCTGAAATGCGTTTCGATATACCCTATTTTTACATCAATTCCGTTTTTAAGCAAAGTATGTGCTTCCTGCAACATCCGATAGGTTTTGCCAACGCCAGCGCTCATCCCAATATAGACTTTGAATTTCCCTTTACGTGATTTCTGAATCAAATCCAGAAAATGTTGCGCATTATTTTGTTTTTCTTGTTCCATAAAAAAGTACCATATAAGGCATATAAGGACATTTAAGTTTTCTTTTTTGAACTTATATGCCTTTCATGATATTAATTAGAGCGAGATCGCTAGCGAAGTAGTTAAAAAAGTATTACTAGTGCTTGGAATACTATTTTTTACAAAAACCGCATCTTGGCTTTGTAAATTTCTAGCTTCTACTCTAAAAATTACATTGTCGCTCACGAGGTAATCAAAATTAGCCGAGAATCCGTAGGTTTTAAAACCATTTGGTGTGCCACTAGCTATAATTACTCCTTTTTCATCATTGTAATATTCTGCTCGTGCGGCCAATTGCACCTTGTTTGTAGGTTTGTACTGAGCCATCAAAACGGGCGTAAACCAAACATCATAAGTACTACTTTTAACTGCTTTTTGCTGCGATCCAATATCAAAACCTGCAATTAATGTTGTTTTTTCGGCAACTTTTAATTGTCCGTAAAAATTATTGAAATAACGCCATCTGCACGCCACATCGGCCTGCTCATTACCAGCATAAGTACTCCAATTGAGCGTTACTTTTGCGTTCGGTTTATAGGTAACTTGAGTTCCAAAAGCCGGAGTTTGATTGCCATCAATTTTCTGAATGCGTTGCCATCCGTTCAAATACATCGCTGCTAAATACCATTTTTCAGATGGTGATGTGTACCCTATTTTTACACCACTTTCATAATAAGGTGAGTTTTCAGCTAAAATACTTCTGGTTAAAGTCATATTGTCTTTACCAATCGCGCTCTCAAATCCAATATGCGACGGCATAATTCCTGCATCTACCCATAAATTTGCCTTTGATGAAATGCGCACACCAACATTTGCCTCAAAAACATGTTGCATCAAATCGCTCTCCGCAGCCAAATTATACTCCGCATAGGTTCCTGCCATCAAAGCAAAATTTCCTCGAACCGTATTGCTGGAATAATTCATTTTTGCGAAGCCCAAATTCAAATTGACCTCATTATGCTTGTTGTAATTGTAAATAAATCCAGGACGAGCATGGTTTTCAGGATTCGCAAAATCATAACTGTAATACGTTTCAGCATAACCCGAAAACGTCAATGGACTTTTAGTTTTTTCGACTTCTTGAGCTTGAACAGTTGATACACCACAGGCTATTAAAGCCGCTAACATTATTTTTTTCATTTTATATTTTTTAGATGAGAATAAAATCATTTCATCCTCGTTAATTTTTTTTCTAGAAGCTATTCCAGCTGTCCACTATATCTTTGCTTGCCGAAAAAAGGCAAGCAAAGGATGCCATTTCCATCTGGGCTAGTACTCTCGTAAAGAACAGAATACTATCATTCAAATACATTATTTGTTTAACAAGAAACTTTGCGAGATTTTTATTTTAGTTCATTTAAAGCCACATTCAATTCCAACACATTAACAAACGGAGTTCCTATAATTTGGGGAGTATTTACCTTACTTTCGACTAATTTTTTAACCATATCTTCTGATAAATTGCGCTCCTGAGAAATGCGTTTAACTTGAATAAAAGCGGCTTGCGGCGAAATATGCGGATCCAAACCACTGCCCGAAGCCGTTACAATATCAGCTGGAATATCCGATTTTTTTAAATATGGATGCGCTACTAAAAAAGTATCAATACGTTTTTGAACAACTTCTAAATATTCTGCATTACTCGGACCTTTATTACTTCCAGCACTTCCCGCAGCATTGTAATCTACTGCCGATGGGCGACCCCAAAAATAATTCGATTTATCGAATTTCTGACCAATTTTTTGATAACCTACCACTTTTCCGTTTACCAAAACCGTTTCGCCTTTTCCTTCGTTCGCCGCCAATTGCGCAATTCCAAAAACTGCCATTGGATAAATCACCGCTAATAAAACTACCATGAACAAGGTCAATTTTAAAATAGAATATACATTTTTCATTTTTTTATTTTTTTATAAACCTAACAGGCTCTGAAAACCTGTTAGGCTTGATTTTACATAAATAATGCGACAACCAAATCGATCAATTTAATTCCGATAAACGGAACAACTAAGCCACCTAGACCGTAAATCAAAAGGTTTCTTTGCAAAATAGCACTCGCACCAATTGGTTTATAATCGACTCCCTTTAGCGCAAGCGGAATCAAAATTGGAATGATAATCGCGTTGAACAAAACCGCAGATAAAATAGCACTTTCAGGACTGTGCAGTTGCATAATGTTCAAGCCTTGGAGCGCTGGAATGGCAGTGATAAACAAAGCGGGAACAATAGCAAAATATTTGGCCACATCGTTTGCAATTGAGAATGTAGTAAGCGTTCCGCGTGTCATTAGTAACTGTTTTCCAATTTCAATTATTTCAATCAATTTTGTAGGGTCATTGTCTAAATCGACCATATTGCCGGCTTCTTTAGCAGCTTGTGTTCCGCTGTTCATGGCAACTCCTACATCAGCTTGAGCAAGAGCGGGAGCATCATTTGTACCATCGCCCATCATGGCTACCAGTTTTCCCATTTGTTGTTCGTTCTTGATGTAATTCATTTTATCCTCTGGTTTTGCCTCGGCAATAAAATCGTCTACACCTGCTTTTTCAGCAATAAATTTGGCCGTCAACGGATTGTCACCCGTTACCATAACCGTTTTTACGCCCATTTTTCGCAAGCGATCAAAACGTTCTTTCATTCCCGTTTTGATGATGTCTTGCAACTCGATCACACCTTGAACCGACCCATTTTTGATGACGATTAATGGCGTTCCACCGTTTGATGAAATTTCAATTACTTTTTGAGCGATATCCTCAGGAAAAATAGTTCCCGCTTGGGCTGCAATATTTTTAGCTGCGTCTTGTGCTCCTTTTCTAATGTTTGTACCATCTTTTAAAATCACGCCACTCGTTCTAGTTTCGGCAGTAAATTTAATGAGAGTCGCTCCTTCAATAGATAATTTTTCAGCGACTGCAGGACCTGCTAACTCAACAATACTCTTTCCTTCGGGTGTATCATCGGCTAAAGAACTTAGTACTGCTGATGCAATAAAATCGGCTTCATTGATGCCTGCAGCAGCATAAAATCCGGTAGCTTTTCTGTTTCCTATTGTGATCGTTCCTGTTTTATCCAACAGTAAAACGTCAATATCGCCGGCAGTTTCCACTGCTTTTCCTGATTTTGTAATCACATTAGCGCGTAATGCCCGATCCATTCCCGCAATTCCAATTGCAGATAATAAACCACCGATGGTAGTTGGAATTAAACAAACAAACAGTGCAATAAAAGCTGCAATCGTTATTGGCGCGTTAGCATAATCAGCAAAAGGTTTTAAAGTAACACACACAATCACAAAAATGAGCGTAAAAGCAGCCAATAAAATCGTAAGTGCAATTTCGTTAGGTGTTTTTTGGCGGCTAGCGCCTTCAACCAAAGCAATCATTTTATCCAGAAAACTTTCGCCAGGTTCATTGGTAACCATCACTTTAATTTTATCAGAAAGTACTTTTGTACCTCCCGTTACAGATGATTTGTCTCCGCCTGCCTCACGTATTACGGGCGCACTTTCACCTGTGATGGCGCTTTCGTCAATAGTTGCTAAACCTTCGATGATTTCGCCATCGGTTGCAATTAAATCTCCCGATTCACACACAAAAACATCCCCTTTTTTTAATTCAGATGAGCTGATGTTTTTGATTTCACCATTTGACAAAACCAGTCTGGCAGGCGTTTCTTCGCGTGTTTTTCGCAAACTATCTGCTTGCGCTTTTCCTCTAGCCTCGGCAATAGCCTCAGCAAAATTGGCAAATAAAAGAGTTGCTAATAACATTAAGAACACGATAAAATTGTAGGTAAAACTACCTTGATCCTGAGCACCAAAAAGGATTGCAATGCAAACTGCTAGCATTACGGCAGTTCCTATTTCAACGGTAAACATGACCGGATTTTTGAACATTATTCTAGGGTCAAGCTTAATAAAGGATTGCAGTAAAGCTTCCTTAACTTGCTTACTTTCAAACAATGAGTTGGATTTATTGTTAGTCATTTTTTAAATTATTTTAGTGTAAAATATTCTGCTAATGGACCAAGTGCCAGTGCAGGAAAGAAAGATAAAGCAGCAATAATGGCAATCACAGCAAAAACCATAACACCAAAAATGGTTGTATCTGTTTTTAAAGTTCCAGCACTTTCTGGAATAAATTTTTTGTGCGCTAGCAACCCAGCAATTGCTACAGGTCCGATTATTGGAAGGAAACGACTCAACAATAAAACGATTCCAGTAGTGATATTCCAAAATGGATTGTTATCTCCAAGCCCTTCAAAACCAGAACCATTGTTAGCGGCACTTGAGGTAAACTCGTATAACATTTCAGAAAATCCGTGATGACCAGGATTGTTTAGCCAGCCCGTTGCGTTACCCGAAAACCAGTATCCCATTGCGGTATCATTGGCCGCAAAGTATGAAGCTAATGCCGTTCCTGATAAAATCAATAAAGGATGAAGAATGGCAATAAAAGCAGCTATTTTAACTTCGCGTGCTTCTATTTTTTTTCCGAGAAATTCAGGTGTTCGCCCTACCATTAAACCCGAAATAAATACCGCTAGGATAATGAAAATGTAAAAATTAAGCCAACCTACGCCACAACCTCCATAAAAAGCATTTACCATCATGGCCAAAAGTTGCATGGCTCCTGAGACCGGCATGGCGCTATCGTGCATACTGTTGACTGATCCTGTTGAAATTACCGTTGTAGCAATACTCCAAAAACCAGATATTGCAGGACCAAATCGTACTTCTTTGCCTTCCATTGCTCCTGTGCTCTGCGAAATTCCCATTTTTGTTATTGCAGGATTTCCGTTCAATTCTGAAATAACTGTTGGGATTACTAGCAATAAAAAACCGATCGTCATTACTCCAAATACAACATAGGATAATTTTCTTCTTTTTAGGTAAAAGCCCAAAGCAAAAATCATAGCAAACGGAATAAGTAACTGTGCCCATAATTCGACTGCATTTGAAAGATAAGTCGGATTTTCAAAAGGATGCGTAGAGTTGGCACCAAAAAATCCTCCACCATTGGTTCCAATATGTTTGATAGCGATAAACGCTGCCGCAGGACCTCGAGAAACTGAAACTGAATCACCTTGCAAAGTCGTAATGGTATCTTTGCCTTCAAAAGTCATAGGTGTTCCACTAATAACCAATAGAATAGCCACAAATACTGACAGTGGCAATAAAATACGAGTACTCGATTTGATAAAATAATTGTAAAAATTACCCAGCTTATCAGTTGTTCGTTCTTTCATGGCGTTAAAAACCATCGCCGCAGCTGCAATTCCAACCGCGGCCGAAACAAACTGCAAGAACATCAATACCATTTGGGATAAGTACGAAAGTCCAGTTTCGCCAGAGTAATGTTGTAAATTACAATTTACAAGAAACGAAATGGCTGTATTAAAAGCCAAATCAGGACTCATGCTCGGGTTGTTATCTGGATTTAAAAAAAGAGAGCCTTGAAATAACAAGATGAAGAAACAAAGGAAAAACCAAACCATATTTACACTCAAAAGTGCTTTTAAATGTTGTTTCCAATTCATTTCTTCGGTAGCGTTAATGCCACTTGCCTTGAAAATAAATCTTTCAATTGGGTTAAAAATCGGATCAAGTAGTGTTTTATCTCCCGTAAAAACTTTGGCGATATATTTCCCAAAAGGAATAGCCACAAGAATTGAAAGTATAAAAATACTGATGACTCCTAATAATTCTGTATTCATAATTTGTTTGTTAGAAATTAAATAAAACGTCGGCTTTCAAAAAGAGAATGAGTCCCAGAAATGCGACACTCCACGCTAGGATTGCCTTTGTAACCAAATTGTATTGTGGTGGCATCATTTTTAAAATTTTTCAGGTTTAATTAATACGTAAACTAAATAGCCAAAAACGGCCAAAGCGATGAAGAGTAAGAGTGTCATAGATTAGATTTTTTCAAAAAATTCGACGGCTTTAAAGCAAATTGCAAACAATACAACAGCAAGAGCCAATAGTAAAAGAGTGATGAGCATAATTAAAAATGTTAGGGTTAGATTTAAACACTGCAAGTATTGACTTGCTTGATGTAAGCCAACTTTAATTGTGTTGGAAATAAGTTGGCTATGCTACAATGCTGTAATTCCATGAAGGACGAAACCGAGAATAAATACACATTGGTAATAGCAATTTTAGTTTCGTTGCTCCCAACGGTCATTAATCTTTCAGCCAATGCCAAACATTTTTTGGCTCTTAAAATATTTCCTGTTCGGATAGCCGTTTTTGTGATTTCAGCAAATCGCTCTGCTTGCTTATAAATCGTATTGACTTGTTTTTTCATAAGAATGATTTTATTGTTCTGCATACCACTTGCCAAAAAGTATTCCCATTTCAGCAAACAAATAGTAACTATTTACATTGCAATACTTTAAATAATAAATCGTGATTTCTGGCATAAAAAAAACCTATCAAAATGATAAGGTTTTATCTTTTTGATAGGTTTAGTGGTAGGTTCAACCAACTTTTTAAGCGTTTGCAAAAGCGAAAAGTTGTTGTTTATTGAATGCGGTATTCTTCTAATTTTCTGTATAAAGTTGCAATTCCTATTTCTAGTAAGCGCGCCGTTTCGGCTTTATTTCCTTTGGTGTAATTCAATACTTTTTGAATGTGAAGTTTCTCTACACTTTGCATCGAAAAAGCCGACATAACTTTGTTATTATTGCCCTGTTGATGCTGAATTTCATAAGGTAAAACATCAGCTGTTAAGGTAAAATCATTGGCGAGAATTACTGCGCGTTCTATCACATTTTTTAATTCTCGAACGTTTCCTGGCCAATGGTGTTTCTCTAAATAATGCACAAAATCGGGATCAACCGAGAGCGTTGGTTTATTCGTTTTGGCTGAAAATTGTTGGACAAAATAGTGGGTTAATGGCGCAATATCTTTTATTCTTTCTCGTAAAGGCGGAATCGTAATTTCAAAAATATTAAGTCTAAAATACAAATCTGATCGAAATTGATGCGCTTCACTTTCGGCTTTTAAATCCCGATTGGTCGCTGCAATTAGTCTGAAATTTGATTTTTTAGGCGTGGTATCTCCTAATCGAATGTATTCGTTCGTCTCTAAAACGCGTAATAATTTTGCTTGAAGTTCCAGTGGCATTTCGCCTATTTCGTCTAAAAACAAAGTCCCACCATTGGCTTCTTCGATAAAACCTTTTTTATCTTTAATTGCACCAGTAAACGCTCCTACTTTATGCCCAAATAACTCGCTTTCAAGAATTTCTTTGCTAAAAGTGCTACAATTTAAAGCCACAAACGACTTGCCAACTCGCGTACTATTTTCGTGAATGGCTTGTGCAAAAACCTCTTTCCCGGTTCCTGTTTCGCCTGTTAAAAGTACGGTCGATTCGGTTTTAGCAACTTTTTTAGCTAAATCAATAACAAGTTCTAATCCCTTGGATTTGCCTATGATGGTATCAAATGAATATTTATCTGAAATGCGTTTTTCTAATTGCTGTACTTTGTTTTGAAGACTTACTTTGTCCAGAGCCTTGTGCAAAAGCGGAATAATTTTATCATTGTCATCTCCTTTTACGATATAATCAAAAGCGCCATTTTTCATGGCTTGAACACCATCTGAAATTTTTCCAAAAGCAGTTAGCAAAATGACTTCAACAAACGGAAAACTGCTTTTTATTTTTTGAACAAAATCAACACCATTTCCGTCAGGTAATTTTACATCACAAAGCACGACATCAATAGCGTTGTGTTCCAATTTTTTAAAACCAGATTGCAAATCGGGAGCTTCTAAAACTTCAAATCCTTCTGATTTTACAATACGAGCCAGTAAACCACGCAGTTTTTCTTCGTCGTCAATAATTAAGATATTTTTCAAAATGTGGGAGATCAATTTATAAAAACAAAATTACAGATTTACAATGACGCTTTTGCAAAAGCATAAGGAATTTAAAAAAATGACCTTGAATCTTACCCCATTTTTCAACTTTCTAATTGCAGAAGGAATTGAGTAATGGGTAACAATTGAGTAATTATTATACATATTAAATAAATTACAAAACAATAAAACACTGATAATCAATTATAAATAAAAATGGTATTGCTATTGCAAAAAAGAATTGGAGTACACAACAAAAACAATTACACATGAAAACGCAAACCTTACCAACAGCAAACCCAATCTTTGAAAGAACTAAAAAACAGTTTTTACAACGCCAAAAATTTCGCAAACAGTTTTAAAAAATCGATTGGTATTGGGCACTACAATTTTGATGTTACTCATCGGCGCATCGACAGTTTATGTATTGCAAGATGATTTTTACAATTTCAACGAAAGTAGAATGGACTCTAATTTAGGGTTTGCCTTTTTAATGGTGACTCTTGCGTTACTTGCTTTTAAATCAATCTACTTTTTATACACTGTATATTTGTATTTGACCTACAAACCTATCGCTTCCGTTACAGATGTACTACTTCCTACAATAACCGTAATCGTTCCAGCATATAACGAAGGACATTTGGTTCACCAAACTTTATTAAGTATTGCTGGCAGCGATTTTCCAAAACATAAATTGCAGATTTTAGCGATAGATGATGGAAGTAAAGATGATACTTGGTCATGGATGCAAAAAGCAAAACAAACCTTAGGTGATCAAATTGAAATTTTTCAGCAACCAGAAAACAAAGGAAAACGTCATGCTTTGTACCGTGGATTCCATTTAGGAACGGGCGACGTTTTTGTAACCATTGATAGTGATTCTATTATTGAAAAAGATACACTTCGTAACTTAGTAAGTCCTTTTGCAACTGATGAAAATTGTGGAGCTGTTGCAGGAAATGTGCGCGTATTGAACAACAAAACAGCTATTTTACCAAAAATGCTGAATGTAAGTTTTGTGATGAGTTTTGAATTTGTACGCTCTGCAGAAAGCAGACTAGGCAGCGTGTTGTGTACTCCTGGCGCTTTGGCAGCCTACAAAAGAACAGCTGTTTTTAATTGTTTACCAGAATGGATTAATCAAACTTTTATGGGAACTCCATCGGATATTGGCGAAGACCGTGCTATGACCAATATGATCTTAAAACAAGGACAAAAAGTACTTTTTCAACGCAATGCGGTCGTTTTAACCGATGTACCTGAAAAATACAAAGCTTTGTACAAAATGTTTATTCGTTGGGGACGCAGTAATGTTCGCGAAAACTTAGCAATGGCCAACTATGTTTTTACTAACTTTAAAAAAGAGTCTAAAACAGGAACTCGTTTGTTGTTTATTAACCAATTCTTGACCTTAGCGATGACTTATCCATTTTTGCTGTTCATGTTGTTTTTTATTGCAATACATCCATTGTTATTTGTAAGTTCAACTTTATTGGGAATCCTGTTATTTTCAACTTTCCCAGTTCTGTTTTATGCCAAAAAATACAGTATTTCAGAATCACTATGGGCGTACTCGTATAGCATTTTGTTTACTTTCGGATTGTTTTGGATTGCACCTTACTCGATTGCCACAGCGGGTAAAAGCGGTTGGTTAACGCGTGAAATTGCACAGAAATAAATCCAAAAATAGATACTTGTTTACTACGATTTTAAAATCACTTGGGTTACAAATCGTTTTCTTTATACCTACAAAGTCTTCTTAGCACTTAGCAAAGAAGACTTTTTTATGCATTTGCACTACTTCTTCCCAATAATTTTTATCTTAAATTTGCCTTTCGAAAATATGTGAAAACAGCTTAAAAGTAGATTTGATTTTGTGAAAATCAACATCAAAGTTTTATTATAGTTATTTTTATATAATACCACTAAATCAATACTTTAAAAAAATTTCAATTGATTTCAAATCCCAAAAAATGGATTTTTTGTACAGCATGTCAAGGTCGTGGCAAAAAAAGTAAAGGCCTTAGTGACAAAGCCAAACGCGCGTACACAAACGCGCTTCAGCAATTCGAAAAGGAATCTCGAAAAGGACCCATGCCACAACCTCCAAAAGCTCATTTGCATAGTTGCGCTACTTGTCAAGGCACGGGAATTGTTGAAGGCGCAGCGTTTTTAGCTGCCGATTACAAAACCTTTCCTACTGTTGCCATAATTGGTGGCGGCATTGGCGGCGTTGCTCTTGCAGTTGCTTGCTTACACCGCGGCATTCCGTTTACTTTGTACGAACGTGATATTAATTTTCAGGCCAGATCTCAAGGATATGGTTTGACTTTACAACAAGCCAGCAAAGCCGTTAGTAGTTTAGGAATTGAAAACCTGTCTCAAGGCATCAAATCATCAAGGCATGTTGTTCATAATACAGAAGGCCAAATAATTGGAGAATGGGGTGCTCGAAAATGGCTAACAGAAGATGTGAAAAACAGTGGCAAGCGTTCCAACATTCATATTGCTCGACAAGCTTTACGTAGTGCTTTATTAGAACAATTACAAGACCATCAATCAATACAATGGAACCATCAATTGATTGGATTTAAAGACTCTGGAGATGCAGGAATCGAAATTCGCTTTCAAGTTGAAGATCAAATTATAACCAAAACAGCACATCTTGTTGTTGGTGCTGACGGTATTAGAAGCACCGTGCGGAAACTGCTTTTAGGAGACCAAATCGCCCCTTTACGCTATTTGAATTGTATTTTAATTCTGGGTATTTGTTCGTTAAAGGACAATCCATCAATTCAAGATTCATTGCTAGATAATGCTACCGTATTTCAAACAGCAAATGGCAACGATCGAATTTATATGATGCCGTATGACAATGATTCGGTGATGTGGCAATTTAGTTTTCCGTTAGCCGAATTAGAAGCGATTAGACTCAGCGAAAAAGGTCCCGTAGCACTAAAAGCCGAAGCTTTGGAGCGAATGCAATGGCACCATCCTATTCCGGCCATTATCGCTGCTACTCCTGAAAATTTAATTTCTGGATATCCTGTTTACGACAGAGCTTTGTTGCAATCTTCGGATTTGCATCACGATAATATTACTCTTTTGGGAGATGCTGCCCATCCTATGAGTCCGTTTAAAGGACAGGGAGCCAATCAAGCACTACTTGACGCAGTAGCTTTGGCACAAGCCATTCACTCAGCTTGTTTGGGCAACGAATCTTGGCGAGAAATAGGTTTACGACAAGCTGTTTTACAGAAGTATGAAACCGAAATGCTTAAACGTAGCGCGGTTAAAGTAGAAGATTCAGCCGCAGCCGCAAAATTTTTACATTCAGATTTGGTTCTTTTGGAAGCAGACTCACCGCGAGGACGAATTTTAAAAAAGAAGTAGCAATTTCCGGCAATTAGAATCACTTTTGATTTCACTGCTTTACAATCTGTTTCTTTGTTTTAAAATTTGTAAGTTTGCCTTCTCGAAAAAAGGCTTTGCAGTATGATTATTACCGATAAAATTCATAAAAAACTTTCTATTCAAGTTTCATTAACGGGGCTTTCCTTTTGTTGTTTCGATACTTTAAATAATACCGTTTCGTCTTTTAACGAAATTCATTTTGATGTTTTCCCTAAAACGACAAAAATCGAAGAATTATTTGCCGATGCTTTTACCAAACATCCTGAATTACGTGATTCGTACGATGAAGTGCTTGTAATTCACAATAATAACTTGGCAACATTTGTACCTGAACCTTTGTTTGATGAGCAATATTTAGGTAGTTATTTGCAATACAATACCAAAGTATTCGAAACTGATTTTTTTGCTTTTGATGCTATTCCTGCTTACGAAATAAATACCGTTTTTATTCCGTACGTAAATATTAATAATTTTTTTATTGATCAATTTGGAGCTTTTAACTACAAACACGCAAGTACCATTTTAGTGCAAACTTTGCTTAATGCTTCGAAAACCAGAGGGATAAAAAAATGTTTGTCCATGTAAGTGCAAGTCATTTTGAAATTGTAGTAGTGCAAAATCAAAAATTACTTTTTTTCAATTCATTTGAGTATCAAACTCCTGAAGATTTTATTTACTACATCCTATTTACTGCAGAGCAGTTGCAGCTAAACCCCGAATATTTCACTTTAGAATTAATTGGAGCCATTACCAAAGAAAATCCGCTTTTTCAAATAGCGTACAAATACATTCGAAATGTATCGTTAATTGATGTGGAAGATTTGCGTTGGAATAATTATTTCACTGAAGCTGAAAACCGAAACCATTTTATACTATTCCATTCATGAGAATTATTTCAGGAAAATACAAAGGGCGACGCATTTTTCCCCCAAAAGGACTACCTGTTCGACCTACAACCGATATGTCTAAAGAGGCATTATTCAATGTTTTAAACAATCATTTTAATTTTGATAGCCTTAAAGTACTGGATCTCTTTGCAGGAACGGGCAACATTAGTTACGAGTTTGCATCTCGCGGAAGCACACCTATCACTTCTGTTGATGGCGATTTTGGTTGCATAAAATTCATCAAACAAGTAGCTGCCGAATACGATTTTAATATTGCTGCTACTAAAAGTGATGTTTTTGCTTACCTAGAAAAATGCAAAACATCTTACGATATTATCTTTGCGGATCCGCCGTACAACTTGGATCAAAAAACATTTGAGCGCATTGTGGCTTTAGTTTTTGAGAAGCAATTGCTTAATGAAGATGGTATGATGGTTATTGAACATTCAAAATACACCAAACTCGATCACATGATGCATTTTTCTTTCCAAAAAAGTTACGGAGGATCGATCTTTAGTTTTTTCGAAATTGAAAGTGATGAGGATGATGACCAAGACGATGTTAAGGTAATTCCCTTAAATCAAGGAGAAGAAGAATAAAATTACCATAAAAAAAAGCGCTCTGTCAGCGCTTTTTTTGTTTTCATTATTTACCGATCACCCAACCAAGTGTAAAATTGATAACTGGTATGACATTGGAGTCGGAACCTTGAAAGTTATACCCTATTCCGGCGCTTAGATCGAGATTAAAATTCTTGTTATAAGTACGTTGAAAACCCCAAGCTGGTGCAAGTGTAAAAGATGATTGTTCAGGTAAAAAGTTTTTGTTACTATTGATCGATTCAAAATTATAAACTCCCATTAACGTCACAAAACTTCCTGTATTATGCGCTGTAGTTTTATTATTAGCAGCACGTTTATCAAGATTATAATAATGGCGAAACTGAGTGTCTACGTATGGATAAAAACTCCAAGTATTTCCAAACATATTTGAAGTATATCCGTACCCCGAACTTATTTCGGCGTATAAGGTGTTTTTAGAACTTAAACCATATTCGTACACCAAACCTGGTAATAGTACATTAATTTTAAATTGACTTTTAGCTACGGAGGGTATGTTCTGAGCAAAAGAGTTAGGAATTGTCAAAGTCATAAAGGCCGCTAAAATAAAAGTTTTGCTATTTTTAAAATTTTTTAATGGCATTGCGAATTCTTTTTTAATTATTTTTTTAATGGATAATTTCAGTTTTCAAACCTACTAAATTAAAGTTCAAAAAATCAGAATTTTACACTATTTCTTATTCTCTAGTTAGTTTGTTTAAAATTATTTGATAGTTCGGAGTTGGAGTTCCATATTTTACCCCTTCAGCAACCACATACTCTGTGAGTGATTTCACTTCTGTAGTTTTTCCAGCTAAAAAATCTCGATGCATCGATGATGTATTATCTTGTGGTGACTTCTCGAGTTTGATAATGGTTTGAGAAACAATATCTTTTGTTAAGGTAATCCCTTTTGCAAAAGCAACAGTTGAGATTTCATTTAGTAAGGCGATGTAAAGTTCTTTATTGCTATGATTATTCAAAATACCACTAATATTTTCATTTAAATACGATGTTGCTGAAGCTAAAGCCGAAATAAAAATAAATTTTTCCCAAACCGTTTCCTCGATATTTTCAACAAGGTAACTTTCGATTTTTGCATGTGTAAAAATAGATTGCAATGCTTCTAATTTAGAAATTGGTACAGTTGGAGAACCAAAAAACAATTTTTCATACGAACCAATTTTCTTAATATTCCCAGGAGACGTAATCATTGCAACAATATAAACACAAGCTTGTAAAATTGTATTTTCAGGAAATAATGTTTTAATGCGCTCCGTTGCATCAACGCCATTGTATAAAGGCAGAATCATAGTTTCTGAGGTGGTACAATCTTTTATTGAGGCGAGACTGTTTTCAATATCATAAGTTTTTGTGGCACAAATAAGAATATCTAGAGTTCCAATTTCTGCTGGATTATTGGAGACTAATGCAGGAAACACAATGCTTTCAGTAGTAACTGTAGTTATTTTTAAGCCATTTTGTGCTATGCTGTTTTTAGTTGCACCACGGGCTATAAACACAATTTCAATCGTATCTGAATCCCTGTAAGCCTTGGCTAGCAATCCACCAAAATAGCCGCCTACGCCACCAATTCCTAAAATACCAATTTTTGTTTTCATTTACTAAAATTTTCCTTTGATTATGTCTTTTACAATTTCAAATATATCTCAAAATTTGTAATAAACTTCTATTTTTTTAGGGTGCAAGAACCAATCAAAATGATAACTTTGCCGTATTACCAAAAAAAATATTACAATTTCAGGTTCATTTTAATTTAAACTAATTTCTACAACTTTTCTGTTTTATGGTACTGAACGCTATTATTGTTGATGATCAAAAAAATTCGAGAGAGCTTATTAAAAGTTTCTGCGAATTGTATAGTAATGGAGTTATTCAAATTGTAGCCCTATGCTCTTCTGTTAATGCCGCATTAATAGCTATCAAAACCCACAAGCCTGATTTAGTGTTTTTAGATATTGATATGCCCGAAAAAAATGGTTTTGAATTAATCAATAGTTTTGATTTACTGCCTTTTGAAGTGGTATTTGTTACGGGACATGCCAATCAATATACAAAAGCTATTGAAGTAAGTGCCATGAATTATTTAATGAAACCCATAAACCCATTAAACATAAAGGCCATTGTTCAACAATTCGAAAATAGAAACACATTGGCTAACACTGTAAACAGAAACGAAATCCTAAAGAATAATTTGAAGGAAAATCAAACTACTATTTTATTCCCATCGAATGACGGTTTTACGGTAGTTGATATAACTGAAATCATAAGTTGCCAGTCACAAAATGGAACTGGAAAATGTACAATTATAACAACAAACGACACCATTGTAATTCATAAATATTTAAAAGATGTCCTGTTATTGTTGCCCGAAAGTAGTTTTATCAAAGTTAGTAGCAGCGCTATTGTTAACAAGCGAAAAATCGTTTCCTTCAACAGCAAAAATTATACTTTAAAAATGACAAATGCTTCCCTAATTAAAGTTTCGGAATCTAATTATAACAAGACTAAACTCATAGATGCACTTACCAACTAGATCATTCATTATCATTACCTATTTTTTTTCAATTTATAGTGTAGCACAATACAAGCCTTCCATCAATTATAATACTTCAAATGGATTACCTAATAATGCAGTACGGGCATTGTTTTTAGATAATAATGAGGACTTGTGGATTGGTACTGAAAATGGGATTTCGAAGTTGGAAAATGGAACCTTTTCAAATCTAATTTTACCAAAAACAATAAAAAATAACAGTTGTTGGGACATAACTCAAGATCGCAACGGCAACTTATGGTTTGCTACTTATGGAGGTGGTGTGTACAAATATGACGGTTTACAATTTACTGTTTTTGATAAGCAAAAAGGCTTGCCATCGTTACGAGCTCGAAAAGTATTGGCTTATAACGACAAAATTTATGTAGGTACAGAACTAGGAATTGCAATTATCGACACTAAAACCAATGCCATTGTAGTCCCGAAAGGAATTGTACCACATTTTGGAGTGTTCATAGTTACTGATTTTGTGATTTACAAGAATGAGGTCTATTTTTCAACCTCAAATGAAGGGATTTTTAAAATTGTAACTAATAAAAACAAAGCAGAAATTGTACCTATACATCAATTTAAATATACATACAGTTTGGGTTTATTTGAAGGAACTTTATTCAGCGCCAACAAAGGATTCCTACAATCCTTTCCATTGGATAAGTTAATACAAAATCAGCCAATTTCAAAATCTCTTGGACAATCTACCTTTTGGGATTTTACTGCAGATAGTGATCGTAATCTTTACGCAGCTGCTTGGGGTGTGTTTGACAACAGCGGTGGTTTGTATGCAATTGCGAATAACCAAATGAAGAATATTTCGGAATTGTATGGAATTGATTCTAAAAATTTATTGAATGTGGTGCACGCTCGTAAAAAAAACATTCTATACGTAGGGTCAAAGGACAAAGGAATATACGAAATTCAGCTCGATAAAACCATCAGCTGCAACCCATTTGAAAATAAAACGATAGTGGATTTTACTACGATCGTAACAAAAAAAGTGATACTGCATCAGGATGGAGTCTCCTTTTTAGAAAAAGACAACACCATCGCTACTTCAGTTTCATTAACTGATTTTAAAAATGCCGAACTAGCTTATATCCAAAATTCAAAACAAAAACTGCCTTCACATGCTGACGGTTATTATGAATTAAATTATAAAATACCCGCAAACCAAATCGAATTTTACGAAATTATAAAACATCAAAAATCGTTGTGGATCAGCAGCAACATCGGTATATTTGAGATGAGTTTTAATGGTGAATTAATCAATTACGTACCCATTCACAGTTATAAAATTGGGTTTACCTATGATCAGCAATTTATAGAAACGATTCCCTATGCAGGAGTTCGTGTATATGATGATCTTACTGGTTTAAAAGCCAAACATTTCTCAGAATTTAACACAAATACCCCTTTGGACGTAGTTGGAATTTTAAATTCAAATGACAAAACCTATTTCATCTCAGTGTTTCAAGGATTGTTTGTTTATGAAAATAAAACTTTTAAATCGCTGCTAAAAGAAGGAATTTGGAACGAAAGCAAACTCAAATTTATTACTCAAAACAAGCAAGGAAACTTAATTATTGCATCTGAATTTGGTGCTATTTATGTAATTGATAACACCAAATCTTTTAAAATACTAAAAACAATTCCAAAAAATCAGTTGATCGGTACTACAATCACGTTTCTAGAAAGTTTCCAAGACTATATTTTTATAGGTACCGAAAAAGGAATAAACTGCTATCATAAAGGAGTTATGCAGTTATTCGATAAGGAACAAGGGCTGAAAGATGCCGCCATAACTAGTTCGTATATTTTTGAAAATCAATTGTGGCTTGGCACTAAGAAAGGTTTTTACAACATCGATTTAAAGAAAATTACAGCAACTAAAAATTCTGTTACGGATATCAAAATCAGTTCAATTGCCATTAATTCGGTTCCTATTGATCCACAAAACTACCGTTGGTTTTCGTATCAATCCAATCAATTAATTACAGATTATGAACACAATACAATCGCATTAGACTTTGTACCAAAAGGACATTCGTTCCCAAACAAATTAAAGTTTAGATACCGCTTAAAAAAAACAAATCGATGGAGTCCTTATACAGAAAAGCCATTCGTTTATTTGTCTTACTTACCAAATGACACCTACAATCTAGAAATTGAAGTTTTAGATTTACATGCCGGAAAAACAACGCGTTTTACTATTTTAAAAATTATCATTCAACCTCCATTTTGGAAAACAGGAATGTTTTATAGTGTAATCGGAATTCTTATCATTTTAGGAGCAGCGCTATTAATTTTCAGAATAAAGAAACGAGCCCAACAAAAAGCAACAACCGAAAATCAACTTGCTAAGGCAAAGCTAGAAGCCTTATTAAGTCAGATGAATCCGCATTTTACATTTAATGCTTTACAAACCATTCAAGGTTTTGTTTTTAATAATGACAAACTAAATTCTACAATTTATATTAGCGAAGTTGCTAGTTTGATGCGCCAAACATTAGACAATTCTACCTTCCAAACCATAACAATTGCTGATGAAATTAAATATTTAGAGACCTACATTGCTATTGAAAACAAACTATTTAACAATCGTATTCAATTTAAAATTGAAGTAGATGAAAGCATCGATAAGTACCAAATAGAAATACCTACAATGTTATTACAGCCTTTTGTTGAAAATATTTTCAAACATGCTTTTGATGAAGAATCTCCCCACCCTTCTTTCACAATTGATTTTACAATTACGGTTGATCAGCTGCTTCAAATCCAAATTTCAGATAACGGTAAAGGCAACTCGAAAAACATAAATACGCACAATTCAAAAGGATTAAGCATTGCCAAAAAGCGCCTTCAAATTATGCAACCTAACAATGTTAATCCTATTCAAATCATTTTTTCAACCTCAGGAACTACAGTAATTATCCGGTTAATTATTTAGCTGGAAAAAAAATTATAACACAGATTACCCATTTTATAGCCTAGAAACCCCGATTTATAATTTCGGGGTTTTTTGTTATTTTAAGTTTTTTAGTTTTGACTGATAACCATAAATCAACAGTAAAATATGTCTAGTGTAGAAAGTAATTTAAAAGGAATTGAAAATAATTTCAAAAACTCAAAAGAAGAGGCAGAAAAGCTAATTCAGGATAGAGAAAAAACCAACAAAAAACTCGATGAAGCCTATAAAAAAGCATCTGAAAACAAAGGCAAATTGGAAGAAGTTTGGAATTATTTACAACTTTTTTTTTCCATTTCAAGGGACTATATAAATGGTAACTACAGAGAGGTTCCAAAAGGTTCCATAATTGCAATTATTGCAGCACTTATTTATTTCCTATCACCCATAGATCTCATACCGGATTTTATTCCTGTAATCGGTTACATTGATGATATTTTTGTTTTAGGATTAGTTTTCAATCAAGTTAAATCCGACTTGGATAAATATGAAGTTTGGAAAAAGAATACTTCTTTATAAGTAAAGTCTATTTAAAAAAAATAAAATACTTAATTATGCTCTTTCAATTTTTATTAGATATAATCGTTTTCTTTATCAAATGTTTAGTTTGGATCGTTGTCGTTTTGGCAGCAATTCCTTTTGGTATTTACATGTTTTTAGTGGAATACTTTCCTGAATTTACTTTAGCCTATGGTTTTGGGTTTTGGTCTGTTTTTTCCATTTTATCAATTATTGGCTTTATTGTACTATGGAAACCAATTATATGGATTGTTGGCATTTTACAAACATTAGGACTAGGAATGGAGTAAGATGTAAAGACAATAAAACCAAAAAACGCTACCTCAAATTAGCGTTTTTTTTATACCCCATTTTAACACCAACCTCGAAACTGTTGCTTCAAAAGAACCAATCAAAATGATAGTATTATTTTTCCACAATATTATTCCAAACTAAGACAGTAGTATTGAATTTCAATGGGCACCAAGTAAAATTTCATCAAAAATGAAACGACCATGAAAGCTCGGAATATCATCATTGAAATAATAACCGTTCCTGAGGCTTTCCTATATTAACTCAATACCCGTGATGCCTATTTATACAATTCAAAACCAATTATTCACATAAAAAAAGATTTTTGTAACAAAATTAACATAAGGTATACTTACATATCACAAATCATCTAACTAAAAATAACTAAAGTAAGACATTATGAAAACATTAAAAATCAGCGTACTAGCACTTTTTCTTTGTACAAGCAGTGCTTCATTATTTGCACAAACAGCAGATGAAATTATTTCAAAATACATTACAACCATTGGTGGAGCAGAAAAATTAAAAGCTCTGAAAAGTGTAAAGATGGAAATGGTGACTAACGCACAAGGAATGGAAATTCCGGTAGAAATTTTTCAAGAAAAAGGTGGCAAAATGGCAGTAAAACTTAATTTCCAAGGAAAAGAAATTACACAAATGGCGTCAGACGGGGAAACCATGTGGAGCACTAACTTTATGACTATGAAAGCTGAAAAAATGGATGCAGAAACTACGGCAAATGCTAAATTGAGTAGTGAAGATTTTCCAGAACCATTTTTAGACTACAAATCCAAAGGATATAGTGCAGAATTTATGGGTAAAGAAACAAAAGAAGGAACAGAATGCTACAAAATAAAATTTACCAAAAAACCAATCATGGTTAATGGTGTAAAATCTGATGATGTTTCTTATTACTTTTTCGAAACCGAAAACAATTTGCCAATTGCAGCTGAAACTGAGATAAAGCAAGGACCTGCAAAAGGACAAAAATCAACTTCAACTATGAGCGATTACCAAGAAGTAGACGGAATCTTTTTCCCATTTGCAATGAATCAAGGTGGCCAAGAAATGAAAGTTAAAAAAATTACTTTAAACCCTACTTTAGATTCTAAAATTTACGCTTTTCCAGCTCAATAATATCTGTATCAACAACTCAAAGTCCTTATTGCGAAATAAGGACTTTTTTTAACAAACATTTTTATGAAAAAAAGAATAATGTGGGTTGCTTGTATAGGCATACTATCTGCAACAAATGCTTTAGCACAAGATAAAATCGTCCTGAAAGGCAAAGAGCTTTTTGGTGACATTCAAGCCAGACACTTAGGTCCTGCTTTAATGAGTGGTAGAATTACGGATCTTGAAGTGCATCCTACCAATAATAAAATCATTTACACTGGTACAGCTGGCGGCGGTGTCTGGAAAAGTAATGATGGTGGAGCTTCATTTAATCCAATATTTGATGAACATATTCAATCTATTGGCTGTGTAGCTATTGATCCTTCGAAACCAGACCAAAACATTTGGGTTGGTAACGGAGAAACGTGGACTAGAAATAGTGTTTCAATTGGTGATGGAATTTATAAGTCGACAGATGGAGGTCAAAACTGGAAAAACATGGGATTGCCGAAATCAGACCGAATCAGTTCAATTGTTGTTGATCCTAAAAATAGTGACATTGTTTGGGTTGGTGTTCTAGGTGCCTTATGGGGTGATAGCGACGAAAGAGGAATTTATAAAACAACAGATGGCGGAACAACTTGGAACAAAGTTCTTTTTGTGGATAACAAAACAGGTTGTTCAGATTTGATTATCGACCCTAAAAACAGCGCCATAATGTATGCCTCATTTTGGGAATTCAGAAGAACAGGTTGGTCATTTAGTTCGGGTGGAACCAAATCGGCTTTGTACAAATCTGTAGATAGTGGAAAAACTTGGAACAAAATTCACACTGGTTTTCCTGCAGGTCAATTGGGAAGAATAGCCATTGCAGTAGCTCCTTCGAACTCAAACATTTTGTATTCGGTACTTGAAACAGAAAAACCAGAATTGAATGGTTTGTACCGCTCTGATGATGCTGGTGCCAATTGGAAACATCTAAATAATGATTTTGGTTTAGTGGTAAGACCTTTCTATTTTTCTAGAATTACGGTTGATCCAAAAAATCCTGAAATTGTTGTAAAAGGTGGTCTGAGCGGATCAATTAGTAGAGATGGTGGAAAAACCTTCAAAAACCTTGGAAAAATGCACTCAGACATTCATGATATCGTTTTTGATATTAATGATAGTAACAGAATGTATTGTGGTACAGATGGTGGTGTTTACAGAAGTTGGGACGGTGCCAATACGATGGAAATGGTCAGTAACATTCCTGTTTCTCAGTTTTATCACGTGAGTATCGACGATAAAGAACCCTTTAATGTTTATGGAGGTTTGCAAGATAACGGTTCATGGTACGGCCCATCAAAAAGTCCGGGCGGGATTGAATCTAGAGACTGGACAAGAATTGGTCAGGGTGATGGTTTTAGAGTAATCAAACATCCAACCAAAAATATCATTTATAGCGAAATGCAAGGTGCCGAAAATGTTTGGCGCTATAATACAGATACGCAAGAGTTGATCACCATTCAGCCATTAGCAGTTAAAGGCGATCCAAAATTGCGTTTCAACTGGAATGCTCCCATGGAAATAAGTAAAAAACAAGCCGATCGTTTCTACATGGGAAGTCAGTTCGTACACAAATCAGAGGATATGGGTCGTACATGGACCAAAATTTCACCCGATTTAACTACGAATGATGCTTCCAAATACAACACAGAAAAATCGGGTGGATTGTCTGTTGACAATTCTGGTGCAGAGAAACACTGTACTATTTTTACAATTGCCGAGTCTCCATTAAACGAAAAAGTGATTTGGGCCGGAACTGACGACGGTAATGTACAAATTACCAAAGATGGCGGAAAAACGTGGACAAATGTGGTTGCTAACATTGCTGGACTTCCAAAAAACACTTGGTGTTACCACATTGAAGCGAGTACTTTTGGAGAAGGAACAGCCTATGCCGTTTTTGAAGGACATGCAAAAAATGATTATACTCCATATACCTACAAAACGACCGATTTTGGAAAAACATGGAAATCAATTATTACTCCTGATGTTGATGGTTTTGTGCGCAATATTCAAGAAGATTTTACGAATGAAAACTTATTATTCTTGGGTACCGAGAAAGGTTTATACATTACTATAGATGGTGGCGCAAACTGGTCTCATTTTACCAATAAAATGCCTTCCGTTGCTGTGCACTACATGGAATTAAGTACTAAAACCAATTCGTTGGTTATGGCAACCCATGGTCGTGGGGTTATTATTCTTGATGATATTACACCCTTGCGTCAAATCAGTCAAGACGTTCTTGCTAAAGATGTTCATTTCTTTACTATGAAGCCAGCTGTGATTGAAGAGCAGTCAAGTTTTGGAACTACTGCAACAGAATTAGAGTTTGTGGGAAATAATCCATCATCAAGTGCTCAAATTATCTATTACCTAAAAAAAAGACATACTTTGGGTAAGATGGATCTTGAAATACAAGACGAACAAGGCAATAAATTGGTGTCGCTACCTGCAGGCAAACAAAAAGGAATCAACGTAGTAACTTGGGACTACAACATGAAAAACCCAAAAATTGCGTCTGGAAAAACAGTATCATTTGCTGGTTTTACTTCGCCACGTGTGCAAGAGGGTAATTATAAAGTAGTAATGACGAAAGGAAAAGAGACTTACACACATACTTTTAAAGTTCTAAATGATCCAAAAAGTAGTATATCTGCTGCTGATAGAGGGAAACAAAAAGAGACTACTCGAGAGTTGTTCAATAAAAACGAAGAACTAGCTTATGCAGTGTATGAAATTGACGAAACTGTAAAATTATTAGATCAATTAATTGCTAAAAATAAAGGTTTTGCTAAAAATGGTACAAAAATCAAAACTGATTTTGAGAATGTAAAAGCAAAAATGGTAGTTACTACGGGTGACGCCTACGTAGCTTCGGCAGAGCCTCAGTTAAGAGAAAAACTTGGAGAATTATACGCTTCTATTGCTAGCAACTTTACAGCTCCTTCTCCTTCACAGTTAGAAAATAAGGAATCGATTATGCAGCGCTTTGATAGCGAAATGAAGGAGTTCAAGACCATTAAAGCCAAAAATGAAGCTACTTATTTAAAACAAGCAAAAGAACAAAACATCCCGTTTGTTTTGAAAACATATGCAGAGTTTATAGCAGAATAAGGACATTTAAAACAAATTGTATCAAAAACGCTAACTACAATTAGCGTTTTTTTTATACCTCATTTTAACAGAAACTTCTAAACTGTTGCATCAAAAGAACAAATCAAAATGGTAACTTTGCTTTTTTGCAAAAAATTATGCTAGACAAAGACAATACCATTGAAGTTCAAGGCGCTCGCGTTCACAACTTAAAAAATATAGATGTTTCCATTCCAAGAGAAAAACTGGTTGTTATTACCGGCCTTTCTGGATCTGGAAAATCCTCCTTAGCTTTTGATACCATTTATGCCGAAGGGCAACGCCGTTATGTAGAAACGTTTTCGGCTTATGCGCGTCAATTTTTAGGTGGATTAGAACGTCCTGATGTCGATAAAATCGACGGGCTTTCGCCTGTGATTGCAATTGAACAAAAAACAACTAGTAAAAGTCCTCGGTCTACGGTAGGAACAATAACTGAAATTTATGATTTCTTACGTTTGCTCTATGCTCGTGGTGCCGATGCCTACAGTTACAACAGTGGCGAGAAAATGGTTTCTTACTCTGATGAACAAATTAAGGATTTGATCATTCAGGATTTTGCAGGAAAAAGAATCAATATTTTGGCACCCGTAATTAGAGCTAGAAAAGGACATTACGCAGAACTTTTTCAACAAATTGCCAAGCAAGGTTTCTTGAAAGTTCGTGTCAATGGCGACGTACTTGATATTACTCTTGGGATGAAACTCGACCGTTACAAAACACACGACATCGAAATTGTTGTGGACCGAATGGTAATTGAAGATACGCCAGATAATGCCAAACGTTTGATGGAAAGCATCAATACCGCCATGAATCAAGGTGAAAATGTATTGATGGTACTCGACCAAGATTCGAATGAGGTGCGTTATTTTAGTAGAAATTTGATGTGTCCTAGCACGGGGATTTCCTATCAAAATCCGGAGCCTAATTTATTTTCTTTCAATTCTCCAAAAGGAGCTTGCGATCATTGCAACGGACTCGGAACTGTAAATGAAGTCAACAGTAAAAAAATTGTTCCAAACCCTAAATTATCTATCAAAGCAGGTGGTTTTGCCCCTTTGGGCGAATACAAAAGCTCTTGGATTTTTAAGCAATTGGAAACCATTGGTGAAAAATTCGGTTTTAAATTAACTGATGCAATTGAAACCATTCCTGCAGAAGCGATGGAAATGATTTTGAATGGTGGCAAAGAAAAATTTAGCATCGAATCGAAAACAGCTGGAGTTACTAAAGAATATAAAATTGATTTTGAAGGAATTTCGCATTTCATAAAAAATCAATATGATGAAAGTGGATCGGCGACAATCAAGCGATGGGCAAAAGAATTCATGGACGAGATAAAATGTCCGGTTTGTGAAGGTTCTAGATTAAAAAAAGAAGCCCAATTCTTTAAAATCAACACTAAAAATATAACCGAATTGTGCGACATGGACATTTCGGATTTGACTGCTTGGTTCAAAGATTTAGATAACCATTTATCTGATAAACAGCAGCGTATTGCCACTGAAGTAATCAAAGAGATTAAGGATCGATTGCATTTCTTGATGAATGTAGGTTTGGATTATTTGGCTTTAAGCCGAAGCTCGAAATCACTTTCAGGAGGTGAGGCACAACGTATTCGTTTGGCAACTCAAATTGGTTCACAGTTGGTTGGTGTATTGTATATTTTGGATGAGCCAAGTATTGGTTTGCACCAGCGTGACAATGAAAAACTGATTCAATCGCTAGAGCAGTTGCGTGATATAGGGAATTCAGTGGTTGTGGTTGAACATGATAAAGACATGATAGAACGCGCTGATTATGTGATTGATATTGGACCCAAAGCCGGAAAATACGGTGGTGAAATCATTAGTAAAGGAACGCCTGCCGAAATCTTGAAACACCATACTATTACAGCGATGTACATGAATGGTGAAATGAAAATTGAAGTTCCTAAAAATCGAAGAGAAGGAAACGGAAAATTCCTAAAATTAACTGGAGCAACTGGAAATAATCTAAAAAACGTTTCAATTGAGTTGCCTTTGGGTAAAATGATCTGCGTGACGGGAGTTTCAGGAAGTGGAAAATCGACTTTGATCAACGAGACGCTCTACCCTATTTTGAATGCGTATTATTTTAATGGTGTTAAAAAACCACAACCATACAAAAAAATTGAAGGTTTAGAGCATATCGATAAAGTAATTGATATTGACCAAAGCCCAATTGGAAGAACACCACGAAGCAATCCAGCAACTTATACTGAAGTTTTTACAGAAATCAGAAATCTGTTTACGATGACTTCTGAAAGTATGATTCGGGGATACAAAGCGGGTCGTTTTAGTTTTAATGTAAAAGGAGGTCGCTGTGAAACCTGCGAAGGATCTGGTGTTCGAACAATAGAAATGAACTTTTTGCCAGATGTGTATGTGGAATGCGAGACGTGCCAAGGAAAACGTTTTAATAGAGAAACACTAGAAATTAGATACAAAGGAAAATCCATTTCGGATGTATTGAACATGACTATTGATGAGGCGGTTCCTTTCTTTGAAATGATTCCGAAGATTTACAGAAAAGTTAAAACCTTACAAGAAGTTGGTTTAGGATATATTACACTTGGCCAACAAAGCACTACACTTTCTGGAGGTGAAGCACAGCGTATAAAACTTGCAGGAGAATTGTCTAAAAAAGACACTGGAAATACGTTTTACATATTAGACGAGCCTACGACAGGCCTCCATTTTGAGGATATTAGAGTGCTGATGGAAGTGATTAACAAACTGGTTGATAAAGGAAACACCATATTAATTATTGAACACAATATGGATGTGATTAAACTGGCTGATTACATCATTGATATTGGACCTGAAGGAGGTAAAGGCGGCGGTCAGTTGATTGCCAAGGGAACGCCTGAAGAAGTAGCGAAAAGTAAAAAAAGCTATACCGCTCAGTTTTTAAAGAAAGAGTTGGTTTAATTCCCCTGTTTTGGATGGGTGCCCGGAATGTTATTAACTTAAGAGTTTATTTGTCATTCCGACGAAGGAGGAATCTCTGTTTGTTGCTCACTTTTATTGAGATTCCTCCTTCGTCGGAATGACAAAATCATGGGGATTATTCCTTAAATTAATGACATTGGGCGGTGACCCCTTTCAAGGAGGTGAATAAAAAAGTGGTAAATCAGTAAGCTTCAGTTTTAAAAAAAGAATTACTTTAGCAGGCTCGATTTTTAGCCCTGATGGAAGTGGCATCCTTTTTATTTTTTTCTTCAAAAAATAAAAAGATAGAACGGACAGCAGGATAAAGCTCCTGAAAAAAAATAGAAAAGATAATTAAAATACAGAATATGAGATTAGAAGATTTTGATAATGATGAGGATAAAATAATCCAAGATAGTTTAAAGCAAAAAACTTGGAACGAGATTAGATCAAACGACAGTTGGGCGATTTTTAAAATCATGTCCGAGTTTGTAAATGGGTACGAAAGTATGGGGCGTATTGGTCCTTGTGTGTCTATTTTTGGATCGGCAAGAACAAAACCCGAAGATCCGAATTACTTATTGGCAGAAAAAATTGCTTACAAAATTAGTAAAGCGGGTTACGGCGTGATTACAGGCGGTGGTCCTGGAATTATGGAAGCTGGTAATAAAGGTGCGCATTTAGGAGGTGGAATCTCTGTAGGATTGAATATTGAGTTGCCATTTGAGCAGCATTTTAACCCGTATATAGATAACGACAAAAACTTAAACTTTGATTATTTCTTTGTTCGAAAGGTAATGTTTGTGAAATATTCGCAAGGATTTGTGGTTATGCCGGGAGGTTTTGGAACATTGGATGAACTTTTTGAAGCAATCACATTAATTCAAACCAAAAAAATTGGAAAATTCCCGATCATTTTGGTAGGAAGCAGTTTTTGGTCTGGGCTGTTAGAATGGGTAAAAACGGTGCTTGTAGAAAAAGAAAAAACAGTGAGTCCGCAAGACTTAAACTTAATTAAGATTGTTGATACCGAAGATGAAGTGGTAGCCGTAATTGATGCCTTTTATAAAAAATACGATTTATCTCCTAATTTTTAATACTATAAAGAAGCTGATCACAACAGCTTCTTTTTTTTTGGTAAAATTTGACTTGTATTAAGCATTTGTATGCCATAATAAGTATATTTATTTTTTAATACAGCCCTACCCGATTTTGAAGAAATTATTTTTTACCACACTTTGCCTCCTAACTGTTTTGTTTCCCGCTCAAATGATGGGACAACAGGAATCTAAAATACAGCTCACATGGCTTCCGGAACTCAAAAGTTTTGAAGTTAGTCAACAAATTAGTTTCACAAATGAAACAAAAGACACTTTAAAATCGATTGTTTTAAACGATTGGAATCATGCGTATTCTAGTAAAACTACACCTTTAGCCAAACGATTTTCGGATGAATTTTACAGAGGATTCCATTTGGCAAAAGAAGAAGAACGCGGCAGTACTCAAAACCTGAGCATTACCAACTCAAATCAATTACCACTTTTTTGGCAGCGACCAGAGAAACATCCTGACTTGATAGAAGTTGTGTTATTGCAGCCATTATTGCCGGGAGAAAAAACAACACTTTTACTGCGTTACAACAGTAAAATTCCGAATGATAAGTTCACCAAAATTGGTTATAATGATGCAGGTGGTGTCTATTTAAAAAACACTTTTTTGTATGTGGCACGCTATGAAAATCATGATTTTGTACGGTACAGCAATTACAATCTTGATGATGCGGCCAACGCCATTACTGACTTAGAAGTTGTTATTGCTGCACCCAACAATTGGATAATTACTACCGATTTGAATGCTAATAAAGCAGTACAAGACCAAAACTCTGTTTATCAAGGAACAGGTAAAAACAGAACTGATTTCACGCTCAGCCTTCAACCCAAACCTAGCTTTTATAGCTACAACAATACTTTGGTTAATGTTTGGACCGACTTAAAACAAAATAAAGTTGATGACATTCAGAAAGCCATAAGCGTAGACCGCATTGTTCAATTTACTCATTCTTTTTTGGGGACTTATCCGCAACAAAACATCATGGTTTCGCAAGCCGATTACGACAAGAATCCGTTTTATGGATTGAACCAATTGCCTTCATTTTTGAGTCCGTTTCCAAATGAATTTTTGTTTGAAATAAAATTTTTGAAAACCTATTTGAACAGTTTTTTAAAAAATAGTCTGCATCTTGATCCAAGAAAAGACACTTGGCTTTATGATGGTTTACAAGTATATTTAATGATGCAATACATTGAAAACTATTATCCGGATAGTAAACTGATTGGTAGCTTAGCAAAGTTAAAATTGTTAAAGCCTTTTAGTCTAGCCGATGTAAAGTTTAATGAGCAATACAGTTATTTTTACATGCTGATGGCGCGCAAAAATTTAGATCAAGCGCTTGGAGAAACCAAAAGTTCCTTGATAAAATTTAACGAGCAAATTGCTAACAAATACAAAGCTGGCTTGAGTTTAAAGTATTTAGACTCGTACCTGCAAAACAATGTGTTGCGCAGTACAATACTTGAATTTTACCAAAATCATCAAACAAAAAATAGCACTAGAACTGATTTTGAAACCATTTTAAAAAGTAAAACATCATCTAATTTAGATTGGTTTTTTAATACCATTATCAACTCCAGATCGATTGTTGATTACAAATTTAAAAACGTTACATCAACCAAAGACAGTATCACCTTTTCGGTTAAAAATAAAACAGGAACCCAAGTACCTGTGCCAATCTATGGCTTAGCAAAAGGGAAAATAGTTTATCAAAAATGGTTCGATTTCAAAGCCTGTGACACCACAATGACGATACCGCGCCAAGCAATAGACAAAATAGTCATCAATTTAAATAACGAAGTTCCTGAATATAATTTACGAAACAATTGGTATAAACTGAATGGTTTTTTTCCAAATAACAGACCTTTGAAATTTGCCTTTTTTAAAGATTTAGAGGATCCTTACTTTAATCAAATTTTGTTTTTACCTTCTATATATTATAACTTTTATGACGGTTTAACGCCCGGATTACGTTTGCATAACAAGACTATTTTAGACAAGCCGTTTACGTTTGATGTCAATCCGTCCTACTCAACAAAGTCGCAAAATTTGTCTGGTGCTGCGGCCTTCGTAGTTAATCAAAATATTAGAAGTAGTAATTTGTTTAATATAAAATATGGTCTCAGCGCCAACTACTTTAACTATGCGCCAGATGCAAGCTATTTGCGCCTTAATACTTCGGTACAAATGCGCATTCGTGAACCTAATTTTAGAGACAACCGCAAACAATTTATTTTATTAAGACAAATTAATGTAGATCGCGAAACAAGTGCTTTTGTTAACGATAATTCTCCAAACAATTATTCAGTACTTGATTTACGATACAGCAACAACAAAACCGAGGTCACCAATCACATTAATTTTACTGCGGTAACCCAATTTTCAGGAAAATTTGGTAAAGCCACCGCTGAAGTTGAGTTCAGAAAATTATACGAAAACAACCGCCAATTGAACTTGCGTTTGTATGTTGGAAGCTTTTTATACAACAAAACCGATTCGGATTATTTTAGTTTTGCTCTCGATCGACCAACTGATTATTTGTTTGATTACAATTATTTAGGACGATCTGAAAGCAGTGGCTTATTTAGTCAACAATACATCATTGCCGAAGGCGGGTTTAAATCTAAATTAGATACGCCATTTGCTAACACTTTTTTAAGTAGTTTAAATGCTAGTGTTAGTATTTGGAATTGGATCGAAGTGTACGGAGATGTCGGTTTTTTAAAGAATCGAAGCCAAAAAGAACGTTTCGTCTTTGATAGTGGTGTAAGATTAAACTTGGTTACAGACTATTTTGAACTCTACTTTCCGGTATATTCTAGCAATGGTTGGGAGATATCATCGAATAATTATAACGAAAAAGTACGTTTTATCGTAACATTTTCGCCTAAAACATTAATCAATCTTTTTAGCCGAAAATGGTTTTAATCGAAATTAAAGAGTGCTTTTTATTGCGTAATTATCATTTTAAAAGCAATAAAATTACATATATAAAAAAAATAAGTTTCATTTTCTTAGAATAAATTGAAAAAATTAAATTCTATTTTCATCAAAGTATTATGAAAAGAACTTGCTTTTCAGTAAATTTGTGGCCTAAAGTGATGCTTTTCAATTATGATAAAAGAAAAAACCAATAGTACGTTGACATTTGAAGATTTCAAAATCGAAGTTTTAAAGGACTACACGACCGCTATTATTAGCCGTGAATGCAGTTTATTAGGACGAAAAGAAGTATTGACAGGAAAAGCCAAATTTGGAATTTTTGGCGATGGAAAAGAAGTGCCTCAATTGGCTATGGCCAAAGCATTTCAAAACGGCGATTTTAGATCGGGTTACTATCGCGACCAAACTTTTATGATGGCTATTGGCGAATTGACCATGCAACAATTTTTTGCAGGTTTGTATGGCCATACCGATATTGAACAAGATCCGATGTCAGCGGGTAGACAAATGGGCGGGCACTTTGCTACGCACAGTTTGAATGCTGATGGTTCTTGGAAAGACTTAACCAAACAAAAAAATTCAAGTTCAGATATATCTCCTACTGCGGGTCAAATGCCACGTTTGTTAGGTTTAGCGCAAGCTTCCAAAATCTATAGAAACGTAAAAGGTATTCCAAACGCTGCTAATTTTTCTAATCAAGGAAATGAAATTGCTTGGGGAACCATAGGCAACGCAAGTACTTCTGAAGGATTATTTTTTGAAACGATCAACGCAGCCGGTGTTTTACAAGTACCGATGGTAATGAGTGTTTGGGATGATGAATACGGTATTTCGGTACATGCAAAACATCAAACCACCAAAGAAAATATTTCTGAAATCTTAAAAGGATATCAGAAAGAAGAAGATACCAACGGTTATGAAATTCTTCGAGTAAAAGGATGGGATTATGCTGAGTTAATTACTACCTATCAAAAAGCGGCACAGATCGCTCGTGAAAATCATATTCCTGTATTAATTCACGTAAATGAACTAACACAGCCTCAGGGACACTCTAGTTCAGGATCACACGAGCGTTACAAAAACGGCGATCGTTTGGCTTGGGAAAGAGAATTCGACTGTATCCGTCAGATGAGATTGTGGATGATTGCCATTAATATTGCTTCGCCAGAAGAACTTGATGCCATTGATGCACAAGCTAAAAAAGATGTAATGGAGGCTAAAAAAGCAGCATGGAATGCCTTTTTAGAACCAATCATTGCCGATCAAAAAGCCTTAGTTGCACTATTGAATGAAATCGCTGCAACAAGCGCCCATAAAGAAACTATAACTAATTATGCAAATGAGCTAAACGCTATTAAATCTCCTTTAAAGAAAGAGATTTTAGTAACTGCTCGTAAAGTATTGCGTTTAATTACTGCTGAAAGTGGAAAAGCCATTTTAGCTAATTGGATTACCGAGTACACTCAAAAAGAACAAAAGAATTTCAGTAGCAATTTATTTTCGGAAACGGAGAATAACGTTTTTTCAGCTCAAAAAGTATTGCCTGTTTACGCAGAAGATGCCAAAGAAGATACTGATGGCCGTATGATTTTGCGTGATAATTTTGATGCTATTTTTACGAAATATCCAGAAACTTTAATTTTTGGAGAAGATGCTGGAGCCATTGGTGACGTTAACCAAGGTTTGGAAGGCATGCAAGAAAAATACGGTGAACTACGTGTTGCCGATGTTGGAATTCGCGAAGCGACTATTCTTGGTCAAGGTATTGGAATGGCTTTGCGTGGTTTACGCCCTATAGCTGAAATACAGTATTTAGATTATTTATTATACGCTATTCAAATCATGAGTGATGATTTGGCTACCTTACAATACCGTACAGTTGGTAAACAAAAAGCACCACTTATAATTCGTACACGCGGTCACCGTTTGGAAGGAATTTGGCATTCAGGTTCACCAATGGGAATGATCATCAATGCTGTTCGTGGAATTCACGTTTTGGTTCCGCGTAATATGACACAAGCTGCTGGTTTTTACAACAGTTTGTTAGAATGTGATGAACCTGCATTGGTAATTGAGTGTTTGAATGGCTACCGATTGAAAGAAAAAATGCCTACGAATTACGGTGAGTTTAAAACCCCAATTGGAGTAATCGAAACTTTAAAAACAGGAAACGATATTACCCTTGTTTCTTACGGTTCTACGCTACGTTTAGTACAACAAGCCGCCAAAGAACTTAGCGAAGTAGGTATTGATTGCGAAATTATCGATTTACAATCTTTATTACCTTTTGATATTAATCAAGACATTGTTAAAAGTATTCAAAAAACAAATCGTTTGTTAGTAATTGACGAAGATGTTCCTGGAGGAGCTTCAGCTTTTATTTTGCAACAAATTATAGAACAGCAAGACGCATACGCTTACCTAGACAGTAAGCCTCAAACACTTACTGCTAAAGCACACCGTCCGGCTTACGGAACTGACGGTGATTATTTTTCGAAACCATCTGCTGAGGATATTTTCGAAAAAGTTTACGATATGATGCACGAAAGTAATCCTGCACGTTTTCCAAGTTTATACTAAGAACAATAAACTAATACCACAAGGTCCCAATTTGCTACTTGCAGATTGGGACTTTTTTTTAGATATAATTTAAAGTAAAACTATTTTTTAAAGCTGATAGCTACTTGAACAACAGTTAAATAAATAGGAGTTATCATTTAAAGCTGTAATTTTAAAGAAAAACAAATCACATGGGAAAATTTGCATTACTAGCACGTTTAGAAGCCAAACCTGGCAAAGAAGAAGAAGTTGCAGCTTTCTTAAAAAGCGCCTTGCCATTAGTTCTTGATGAACCTGAAACTATAAATTGGTACGGATGGCAAATTGGCACTTCTACCTTTGGAATTTTTGATACTTTTGAAACCGAAGAAGGAAGAAAAGCGCATTTAGCCGGAAAAATTGCTGAAGCTTTAATGGCAAATGCTGGTACTTTATTAGCGCAAGATCCTATTATAGAATTTGTAGATTTATTAGCTGTAAAATAGAAAAATATTTGATAACTCTGTTTTTTTGAAATCCTTTCCAATTGATTTTATCGAAGTAAGATGTTTATCTGCATCGAAAATCTACAACAATAAAATCTAAATTAAATGTTATAATGCCAACGTAAATTTTTATGTTGGCATTTTTTATTTAAATTTAAACATTATAAAAAATAACGCATGAAAACCTTAGAATCCCTTTTTCAAGAATTAGACAACATCAAAGTAATTGACGCTTCAATTGATTACCAATATTACACTCCACTAGACTTATCCCCTTCTAATACCGATTTAGAACAAATTAAAGACAGTAATTCAACTGATTTTGAAATTTACATCGAAAACCTTTTGCAAAAGCGTAATGCCAAAGTAGCTTACGGTGGTTACAATGAAAAACGCAATTTGTACAAGCGAAGTGAAAAATTCAATGATGAAACGACCGACGAGCGCAACATACACCTTGGTTTGGATTTATGGATAAAAGCGGGCACTTCAGTTTTAGCAGCTTTAGACGGACACATTCATAGTTTCAATTACAACACAGGTTTAGGAGATTACGGGCCGACCATAATTTTAGAACATCAAATTGAGGAGAATAAATTTTATACACTCTACGGGCATTTATCGTTAGAAAGTATTAACCATATTGCCATAGGCGATGCAGTTCAACAAGGTACTCAAATTGCAACTTTGGGCGATGCGAGTGTTAATGGTGATTATGCTCCGCACTTACATTTTCAAATTATTAAAGAAATCCCGAATGCATCAGGAGATTATCCGGGAGTATGCAACAGTAAAGATCTTCAGTATTTTTTAGAAAACTGTCCAGATCCTAATCTTTTACTTAAAATTTATTAAAATGAAAAAAATTCTTGTATTGTGCGCTATTGTGCTCTTTATTGGTTGTAAAACAAAGCAAACAGCAGTTGTTCCAGAACTTAAGGAGGGAAAAAATGTCAAGATGGCAACAGCAGCACTAAACGACAGTCAAAAAAACAAGTCGTATGATTTAGGAAAGCGCGTTTTGATGACTTGTAACACTTCAAAATTCAAACCTTTCACTACTGCAGAAGCTACTGCATCAGTAATTAAAAACACTACCGAAGCACGATTGACAAAAACATGTACTCGTTTTAGGCAATATTATGGTTCCTTTATTGATTTGCAATTTGTTGAAGCTTACGTTAACAAAGCAGATCAAATTACTATTTACAGATACAAGGCTCAGTATACCAAAAAAGTAGCAAATAAAGAATTACGCGTTAGTATGAATGCAGATAACAAAGTAACAGCCATAAAATCGCTAGATTGGGTAGATTATTTTCCAATTAATTAATTATCATTTTGGCATTGCATTTACCTGTGTGAATAAGAGTCTATTTCGCTGCACTCTATTAGATTTTCTTTTGTTAAAAGGCGCTAAAATTAATTAATTAGATAGCTAGCATATTTATCTAAACGGCCCAAAATCATCTGATTTTGGGCCGTTTCCTTTTTATAAATCAACAATTAATTTCGCATTTTACTGATTTTATCCATATTTACAATTTTTAAAACACTTCCTTTTTTTTCAATCAAACCTTCGTTTTTAAACTCGGTTAAAGTACGGCTTACTGTTTCGGTAGCGGTTGCGGTTAGTGCTGCTAGGTCGTCTCTACTTATGCGAATGGTTGTATCGTGTTTGAACAAGTCTACAATAGCCTCTGCGATTCTTTTTCTTACGGATTGATAGGCCAATTGTAGTAAAGAGGAATCTTTGGTAAGGATTTCATTAGATAAAATGTTGAGGAACTTTTTAGACACATCAGGATACAATCGTAACAATCCATCAAACTGTTGCTTCGAAAAGAAACACAAATGACTCTCCTCTAAGGCCGTTGCAGTATCGTTGTACAAGTGATTTGAAAGTAACGAATTAGCACCTAAAAAATCATCTTGTCGATAAAAAGCCGTTATCAGCTCGCGACCGTCTTCGGTCATTTTTGTCGTTTTTATTTTTCCTGAAAGAACTAAATAGATTCCCAAAGGACTATCACCTTCGTAATGTACCACTTGATTTTTTTTAAAAATCCTGCTTTGGCTTTTATGAATCAATTTGCTTAATTCAGCTAAACCTACTTTTTTAGAAATATCTGAAGTATCTTGTTCTAATGATTGCGAATAAAACTGTTGCTCTTTGAGTTTTTTGTTCAATCTAATTTCAATTGCATTTAATAACTCTAAGCGTCCGAATGGCTTTACCAAATAATCATCGGCTCCCATTTCCATTCCTTTACGCAAATCAGCTCTTTCAGACTTGGCAGTTATAAAAATAAAAGGTATTGAAGAGGTCGTCGCATTTTTTGCGAGCAAATATAAAACGCCATACCCATCCAAATCAGGCATCATGATATCGCATAAAATCAAATCAGGTACTTCAGCAATTGCCAATGCTACTCCTTCGATGCCATTTTTTGCTAAAAGCACTTTATAATTAGCCAATTCTAATATTTCAACGATACTTTCTCGTATGTCGTTATTGTCTTCTATTACTACTATTTTTCGCATAATTTCGAGAATGTTAGTGTGAATATTGATCCTTTTTCAGTTGAACTAGAACAACTTACTTGGCCGCGCATTAAAGCGATGTAACGCGCTACAATGTTTAAGCCAAGGCCAGTTCCGGGAATCGTTCCTGTATTATGAGCTCTAAAAAAAGGTTCAAACAAATGAGGTTGGTCGTCAATGGGAATTCCTATTCCGTCATCTTTCACTTTTATAATACATTGTTGGTCATCGATCTCGGTTGTTAATGCAATACACCCCGTATCATTGGAATATTTTATTGCGTTTGAAATAAGGTTGATTAAACAATTTTTAAGTAAGTTTTTATCTAAATTAATTTCTTGTACCTCACCTGAATGTGAATATTTTATTTTTTGTTTTGGCTTGGCTAACAATTGCATTTCTTCAGTGATTTCAGTCGCTAATAGTACCAAATCAAAGCAAGTTTCTCGGGGTACAACTTTACCTATTTCTAGCTGTTCGATGTACAAAAAATCGTTTAATACCGTTGTTAAATTAGTTACAGAATTGACTATTTTACCCACATGTTTCGTAATGTTGGCATTACCGTAGGCCTCGGCATATTTTTCTATCAGCGAAGCCGATAAATGCACGGTACTCAATGGAGTTCTAAACTCGTGCGAGGCCATCGATAAAAATCTGTTTTTTAAGTGACTCAGCGTTTTTTCTTTTTCTAAAGTTTGACGCACTTTTTCTCGCGATTTTTCAAGTGCTTTGATGGTTTTATTGAGTGTTTTTGTTCGTTCTTCGACCAACTCTTTTAAATGCGAAGCGTACTCTTTTAAACGTGCTTCGTCTATTTTTTGCTGTGTCAAATCGTGAATAAAACCAATAAAAATTTTCTTGTTGGCATATACTACCTCGCTAACTCCTAGTTTAAATGGAAATAGCGTTCCGCTTTTAGCTTTCCCAATTAATTCCCTTCCAATTCCTATAATATGGGCGTTACCAGTTAATTTATATTGTTCTAAATAAAAGTCATGTTTTTCTTTTTCAGGCATTGGCATCAACATAGAAACATTATTTCCTAATACCTCAGCCTCTCTATAGCCAAACAACCTACAAGCTGTTGGATTAATAGATGCTACAATTCCATGTTCATCTATGGTGATGATTCCGTCAATGGCGTTATGTACAAGAGCGTGCATTAGCGAAGCTTTTTTCATAACAGTTGAGTAACCAAAAAGTATCGGTTAATAGTAAAGGTACGCCAATTAGTACGTTTTTGGTTCAAAAAGTGATGCATGTCACAATAAGTACCGCGAGCCATCATGTGTTGCTAATATTTTTTTATCGAATTTTTAGACTCTTAATTATTAGATAAAAAAGCAATACTAAGGTTAAAAAACCCAACCTCAACAGTTAATACTACTTTAAAACCAATGCAAAAACTTGGTGCTTATATAGTTCATTCTACCGAGAAATTAGTTCTCTGACTTTTTTTATTAGAAAGTGTTAGGTATCACTTATTACAACTGATTACGTCATTTTGTAATCATAAAAAGAGCCTCAACTTTGCTTAAAGTACCATTCTAAAATTTATTAAGGCAGGTGGCTTTTAGAAACGAAATCAAATGTCTTTTCAATGAAAACAAATGAAGAATTACAAAAAAAAGTTCAAACTGAAATCAAGAAAAAAGATGTTGAAAAAGCCCTAGAGCCTCATTGGCTATCAACGTCCAAGACGTTCATGTAAATGCTTAGAAACGCAACTCTAACTGGTAATGTTATCTCCTTATACCACAAAGAAGAAGCAACAAAAATTGCTTGGAAAACACTAGGAGTTTAACCTGTTGACAATAGCCTTGAAGTACAATACGACTATTCCTATATTGACTAGACCAAAAAGATCGGGGAGTTTAATGCTTCCCGATTTTTAACTATTAATTTAAAACATACTGCTATGAAAGTACTTTTTTATGCCATCATATTGACCTCAATGACAACCACAATTTTGATGAACACATTGGGAAAAAAAATTAAAAAGCTAAAAGCTGCGAACAACCTCTGTTCGTATCAAGACAAAAATTGTGAATGCAATTGATGAATCATCATTGTTTAAAAAACTAGTAAACAAAAGTCTGTTAGTTCTTTAAACATGAAACCTTAAGTTCAATTTAAAACGAAAAAAAATCAATTATCATCGGGGAAGTACCCTTTTTTACAAAGCAAATGATACAAGTCAAAAAAGAAGGGATCATATTAAACAAAACCTCATTGCCTTTTGAAAATGAAGGTGTGCTGAATCCCGCAGCGATTAGAGAAGGTAATTTTGTACATATTTTATATCGCGCCGTAAGAATTGGCAATCATTCTACCGTTGGATATTGTCAATTAGAAGGTCCTTTATCAATGGTGAAAAGGAACAAAACTGCCTTGTTAATTCCTGAATTTGACTATGAAAGTCATGGTTTAGAAGATCCTCGAATTGTAAAAATTGAAGATACTTACTACCTAACCTACACCGGTTTTGATGGTGTAAATGCATTGGGTTGTCTTGCAGTTTCTAAAGATTTAATTCATTTTGAAAAAAAAGGAGTTATAGTTCCGCAAATAACCTATGCCGAATTCGATCTTTTAGCAGAAAATACAAGTCCTATTAATACCAAATACTTTCGTTACAACGAACACATCGGTATTTTAGAATCAGATAAAGAGAAATCACTGGTTTGGGATAAAAACGTTATTTTTTTTCCGAGAAAAATTGAGGGCAAATTTAATTTCTTACACCGCATTAAACCAGATATTCAAATTGTGGTTGGTGTTGATAATTTAGAAGATTTAACCGCTACCTTCTATCAAGAATATTTAAAACATTTTGATGATTGTGTAGTACTTAGTTCCAAATTTGATCACGAAGTAAGTTATGTAGGCGGCGGCTGTCCCCCTATTGAAACCCCTCAAGGTTGGTTAATCATTTACCACGGCGTAAAAGATGGAATCAATGGCTATATCTATTCCGCCTGTGCCGCATTACTTGATTTAGAGAATCCTAAAATCGAGATTGCTCGCCTGCCTTACCCGCTATTCTTTCCTCAGGTAGAATGGGAACTCAAAGGTGAAGTCAATAATGTTTGTTTTCCAACAGGAGCGGCAGTTTTTGACGACATTTTGTATATCTATTACGGAGCTGCTGATGAGCGTATTGCCTGCGCATCAGTATCATTATCAGGATTAATCAACGAACTATTACTTTATACTATTCAAGATGATAAATAAAATCAAAACCAATAGAAACAATATCTATTCAGACAATAATAGAAAATCTTTTGGTTTACAAGCAAAGCCAATTCTTGAAAAAAAGAAAATACCAAAAGTTTTATTTATTACCACTTATCCGCCTCGCGAATGCGGTATAGCTACCTATTCCCAAGATTTAATTGGATCGATAAACAACAAATTCAAAAACACTTTCGATATTCAAATTGCAGCACTCGAAACGCAACATCACAAGCACGAATATCCTGCGGAGGTCAGCTATGTTTTAGAAACTACTAATCCTGTTTCTTACCAAAAACTAGCTCAAAATGTCAACGAAAGTAAAACTATAGAAGTAGTCATTGTGCAACATGAATTTGGCTTGTTTAAAAACAATGAAGCCGATTTCATTCTGTTTTTGAAAACAATTCGCAAACCCATTATCCTAGTTTTTCATACCGTACTGCCAAATCCCGAAGTGCTTTTGAAACAAAACATTGCCGAAATGGAGGCGCTAGTCCATTTTTTTATTGTGATGACCAATGCTTCAGCAGCACTGTTAGAGAACAACTACGGAATTGCGAAAAACAAAATTACAGTAATTCCGCACGGTACACACTTGGTAAAACATGCTGACAAAGAAATTTTGAAAGACAAATACAACTTGTCAGGTAGAAAAATAATTTCAACATTCGGTTTATTAAGCTCAGGGAAATCAATTGAAACGACTCTAAATGCAGTACCTTTTTTGGTAGAAAAAAATCCGTCGCTACTTTTTCTTATTATAGGCAAAACACATCCCACGGTTGTAAAAGAAGAAGGTGAAGCCTACCGCAAGAGTTTAGAACAAAAAATTGAAGACTTGGGAATTCAAGCGCATGTAAAATTCATAAACAGCTACTTGCCTCTTGCTGAATTATTAGACTATTTGCAACTGACAGATATTTATTTATTTACTTCAAAAGATCCTAATCAAGCAGTGAGTGGCACCTTTTCGTATGCTATTAGTTGCGGTTGTCCTGTTATCTCCACACCAATTCCGCATGCGTTTGAACTGCTACAAGATGGAGGCGGAATCATTATCGATTTCGAAAATTCAGCACAACTGCAAAAGCAAGCAGCAATTTTATTGGGCAATACGACATTACGAAACGAAATTTCAAGCGCAGGCATTCACAAAATGGCGCCAACTGCTTGGGAAAACGCTGCAATAGCACATACTTTGTTGGTGTCAAGATTGATTCATACCAAATCACGATTGCAATATAAAATCCCTACCATCAATTTGGAACACCTGAAAAATATGACTACGCCTTTTGCTATGATTCAATTTTCAGTAATAAATAAACCTGATTTAAATAGCGGTTACACTTTAGATGACAATTCTAGAGCGCTAGTGGCTTTTTGCCAGCATTATCGATTAACAATGGATAAAACTGACTTGAAGTACATCACTCAATATTACCAGTTTATAGATTTTTGTCAACAAAAAGACGGAACTTTTTTGAATTATGTAAATGAAAATAAAGAATTCACTACTCAAAACGATGAAAATTTAGAAGATTCAAACGGAAGAGCTATTTGGGCATTAGGATTTTTGATTTCAATGCAGGATTTGATTCCGAGTACATTGCTTATTGAGGCCAAGAAAACCATGCAAAATGCTATTGACGTTGCTACAAAAATACACTCTACTCGAGCAATGGCGTTCATCATTAAAGGCATTTATTATAGCACTAAAAATGAGATGAATTTTAAAAATACAGCTATTTTAAAAGTGTTAGCCAACCGTTTGGTTCAAATGTACAAACACGAATCGAAAGAAGATTGGTCTTGGTTCGAAAGCTATTTAACCTATGGCAACAGTATACTTCCTGAAGCACTACTTTGCGCCTACTTAGCAACTGGAGAATTAATTTATAAAGATACAGCAAAAACATCTTTCGACTTTTTAGTATCAAAAACAATAACTAAAAATAGTATCAAAGTAATTTCTAATAAAGGTTGGTTGCACAGCCACAAAGCAGAAAACACAGCTATAGGTGGCGAACAACCTATTGATGTAGCCTATACCATCTTGGCACTTGCTAAATTTTACGAAACATTTAAAAGCAACGGCTATTTACAAAAAATGGAAACTGCTTTTAGTTGGTTTTTGGGGAACAATCATCTACACCAAATTATGTACAATCCGTGTACAGGCGGATGTTATGATGGCTTAGAAGAAGATTATATTAATTTGAATCAAGGTGCCGAATCAACTGTGAGTTACTTGATGGCACGACTCACCATAGCAACTTACAAAGAAGAAATCGATAATAAAAAACACCTTGTAAACATGACCAAAAGTAAAATTTTAAAGATTATTCATTAGCATCATTTTTTTTAAGTGTTGCATTACTGTGGTAAAAAGTACACCAAAAATGAAAGATGAACTAATGCTATCGATGCGAGCGTAAAAAAAATTAATCACAAACAAACAACAATCATGAAAGCAAACTCAAAAAAAATGACAGCCGAAATAACATCGGCATTAGCAGCAGCAGCAATTATGAATACTACTGCCAAAAAGATGATGAAAAAGATTGATGCTACTGCTAAAAAGATGGCTAAAACAATCACAAAAAAAATGGATGTTGTCGCAAAAAAATCAAAAAAGGACATTGTAAAAAAAGAGCAAAAACAAACAGCAACAGCTAAAAAAGTAGTACCTAAAAAACAAATAGACTCTGCCGTTCCTAGCAATTAATTAAAGATGGCGGACCGTCGTAAAAAACAGTTCTAATTAAAGAATTAGAGGGTATAAAAATGTATTCCGCAAGAAATACTCATCTCTAACAAACCAAAGACTGTGCTAACTTCCCGAAAGTTTCTGGAATTTATCGGGGAGTTTTTTTTAGCATAACATCAACGGAAAGCAAACAATAAATTAAGTCTATGTTTTTATACGCGTTTGTTAGTTTCGGATTAAGCTTCGTTTTGCTTCTTTTTGGTGTTTTTTCATTAAAAAAAGTACAACATCAATCGCAAGTATTATTTGCTACAATTCCTATAGTATTATGCATTCAGCAATTCTGCGAAGGAGTTCTTTGGTTGGTACTACCCTTTTCTAATTTACACTTACTTCAAAAATGTACTGTTTTTTTTCACCTCAATTTTACACAAGTTGTATGGCCACTGTATATTCCGATAGCCATTTTATTTTTAGAAAAACATAAAATTCGGAAAATAATTTTAGGAATTCTTGTGGGAATTGGTTTGATAGTATCCTGCTTTTTAGCACACTGCCTCTGTAATTACAGTGTTCATGCACAAATATACGAATCGTCTATCCTTTATATTCAACCTTATCCCGAAGATTTCAGGCTTTTAGGATCAATTTTATACGGAACCGCTACAATTGTTCCTTGCTTTATTTCACACATTAAACTAATGCGAGTTTTGGGTGTGATGATCTTTTTTTCTTATTGCATTGGTATGTTTTTTTATCAAAACTATCTTATCTCTGTTTGGTGTTTTTTTACAATTCCCATAAGCTATTCGGTTTGGTTTATATTGAAAAATACTGCCCTAAGGAATGCAAAAGACGCAGCCGTTTTGCCTATCACAATTTAATACCTAAACAAAATCAAAATGAAAATAGCGATCTATAGCACTAAATATTACGAACGTGAATATTTAGATTTATACAATAAAACTGCCAAACACCAACTGACCTATTTCGAAATACCGCTAAATGCAAAAACAGTTGCGACTGTAAAGGATTTTGATGCGGTGTGTATTCAATTAACAGATAAGCTAGATACCAATGTAATTCATCAACTTGCGAAAGCGGGCGTAAAATATATTGCACTTCGAAGCGCAGGCTATGACAATGTAGATATAGAAACAGCAGCAAAACACAAAATGAAAGTGCTGCGCATACCTGCCTATTCGCCCGAAGCTATAGCAGAACATGCTGTTGCACTAATTTTAACATTAAATAGAAAAACGCACAAAGCCTACAACAGAGTACGCGAGAACAACTTTTTACTTCAAAATTTAATGGGTTTTAATTTATTTGGTAAAACAATTGGCGTAGTAGGAACAGGCAAAATAGGTACTGCATTTTGTAATATAATGTTAGGCTTTGGCTGTAAACTTATTGCTAATGATATCATGGAGTCTAAAGAGTTAAAGGACAAAGGTGTTCAGTATGTTTCGTTCGAGACCCTTTTGGAGCAATCGGATATCATTTCGGTTCATTGTCCTTTGAATAGTAAAACAAAGTATTTGTTTAATACGGCTGCTTTTTCAAAAGTAAAAAAAGGAGTAATGCTTATAAATACAAGTCGTGGCGCAATACTAAATACTGCCGATGTGATACAAGCTTTGAAAAAAGCGCAACTTGGATATTTAGGTATTGATGTTTACGAGGGCGAAGAGCAGCTTTTTTTTAAAGATTTATCGAATGTTGTGGTACTTGACGATCAAATAGAGCGCCTAAAGTCTTTTAATAATGTTCTAATTACACCACATCAAGCATTTTTTACCAAAGAAGCCTTACATGCCATAGCGCGCATCACAATTGAAAATTTCAATTCGTTTGAAGATTCAGAGGTTACCAAAAACCAGGTTGTATTTGTATTGCCTAAATCTCTTTAAATAATAACAAATGTAATATAAATCATAGTTTTATATGTTTAAAGTCATTACGAGTGTAACCCAATTGCAGCATATTTGCTCTTTTATTTAACCATTAAAAGAGTTGGTCAAAAATGGAAACAGCTAGAAACAAAAAAGTAGCGAATCGAGAAATTGTTATTCATGAATTAGCAACCATTCTAGAAGAAGAAAAAGCACTGTACCATCAACAAACTGATGTACACAATTTAGATCCTTACAATATAGCACAGTGCAAATTATTTGAAGTGCAACTCGAAGAACAAAGCACTATTATTGATCGCATTGCAGCCCGGATTCAAACCTACCATTTTTGCAAGGACACGCGTACTCTTTGGTAAATAAGTATAACATAAAAGTTTTCATTAAAAACAGTATTATGGAAAAAGTAAATATGGATAGTCTCGTGACTGTCTTAGTTAAAGTAGAAGCATTAGGTTTTCGATCCCAATTTGAGGTAACAGGTAACAACTTAGTTTCGTTAAAAACAAACACCCATTTTTTGCCTGAGGAAGTTACGATTAAACATTTTTATCGTTTTGAAGGCGAATCGAATCCTGATGATAGTTCCATTTTGTATGCCATTGAGGGCATTACTGGTGAAAAAGGGACTCTCGTTGATGGTTATGGCACATCAGCGGATACAGATACAGCGAATTTTATGTTGCATGTTAGCACATCAAAAGCAAAAAATATTTAAATGAAAAACTCTCGTGTATTGTTGTACTTCGTTTTTGTTTTTTCAAGCGCAATCGTACTACTCAATCGGTATACCAATCTTCACATTACAGATTACCGAGTACACTACTTTTTTGATCTCATTGCAGCAACATCATTCGTTTTTATCGTAGCACATTTTTTTAACAAATTACAAACTAGCTGGTCTAAAATGCTTACTTTTATAGTAATAGGAATTGTTATTGCAAGCAAAGCTTTTTTAACTTGGAGCGCCGATTGGAAAACCCAAGCCATTTTGTATCAAAATAAAAGCGATCAAAACAAAACCATAAATTTACAATTTCGTACCGATCGTTTTTCGTTTAGTCATACAAAACGGGTTATACAAGTACATTCTATTTTACCCTGCATAGAATGGACAACAGATATTGACACCCTAAACTTAGATCAATCAAAATGGCAGCAGTTAAATAAAACCAATGATGAAACTTTATAAATCAGCAATAAACTTCAAAAATTGTGAGATAAAATTGTAGTTGTTCTAAAAAAATAGATCATCAATTCTGCAAATACAGTAAATTTTACCATATGCCAGCCAATAAATACAATAACATTGCAGGTTTATCTTCAGCACAAGTTTTTACTGCGAGGAATAAATACGGTCAAAACAAAACTACCTTTAAAAAAAACAATCACTTCTTAAAAGGCTTAATCCAAATTGTTAAAGATCCGATGACGCTTTTGCTAATGGCAGCCTCGAGCATCTATTTTATCAGCGGAAAAATTTCAGATGGCATCTTTTTAGCCTCAGCTATTGTTTTAATTGCTGTTATTTCATCTTATCAAAAAGCGAGAAGCCACAACGCTTTAGAAAAATTGAAAGATTTTACAAAACCCAAATGCAAAGTTATTCGAAACAATAGCGTCAAGGAAATTAAAACAGAAGAACTAGTCGTAGGTGACAGTTTGCTAATTGAAGAAGGAAACGCCATTGCAGCCGATGGAATAATCGAATATGCTGCTGATTTTTCTGTAAACGAATCGATCCTTACGGGAGAATCAATGGCGGTTAGCAAAGACAATTCGACCAAAGACAAAACTATTTATCAAGGAACAACAGTAGCTAGCGGATTAGCTGTAGCAACCATTACAGCCATAGGCGGTGATACCAAATTAGGTAAAATAGGCAAAAGTTTAGAGCAAATTGAAGAAGAAAAAACTCCCTTAGAAATTCAAATTGGCAATTTTGTAAAAAAAATGGCTATCGCAGGTGCTGTTATTTTTGTGATTGTCTGGATGATTAACTTTTATAATTCTCATAATATTTTAGACAGTTTACTCAAAGCATTAACCCTTGCAATGAGTGTTTTACCCGAAGAAATTCCAATTGCCTTTACCACTTTTATGGCGCTAGGTGCATGGCGGATGATGGAACATGGAATTATCGTCAAACAAATGAAAACCGTTGAAACCTTGGGGGGCGCTACTGTAATTTGCATTGACAAAACAGGAACGATTACCGAGAATAAAATGAGTCTGGCAAAAATTTTTACGCTCAAATCTCAAAAGATTACTGATGTACAAAATGAATTATCAAAAGATGACAGAGAATTAATTTCGATCTCGATGTGGGCAAGTGAGCCCGTTCCTTTTGATCCCATGGAAATTGCACTACACGAAATTTATTCTAAAGTTGTTTCAAAAGATGAAAAACCTGATTTTAAATTGATTCACGAATATCCGTTATCAGGTAAACCTCCCATGATGACTCATATTTTTGAAAACAAAAGCGGAGAAAGAATTATTGCTGCCAAAGGCGGTTCGGAGGCAATCATGGCTATTTCAAAACTTTCAAAAGATGAAAAAACGACAATCTTAGATGCAATAAAGGTATTATCAACCGAAGGGTATCGGATTTTAGGCGTTGGAAAAGCAATTTTTAAAGGAAAAAATTATCCCAAAACCCAACAAGAATTTCAATTTGAATTCATAGGACTAGTAGCTTTTTATGATCCGCCCAAGAAAAATAGCCATCTGGTTTTACAACATTTTTACAAAGCTGGAATTCAAGTAAAAATTATTACCGGTGATAATGCTGAAACTACCGCATCGATTGCAAAACAGATTGGTTTTATCGGATATGAAAAAAGTATTTCGGGCGACGAATTAATGCAACTATCAACAAAAGAACTCAAAAAACAAGTTTCAGAAATCAATTTGTTCACTCGAATGTTTCCCGAGGCTAAACTAAAAATCATCAACGCCCTTAAATCAAATAAAGAAATTGTAACCATGACTGGTGACGGTGTCAACGACGGACCCGCCTTAAAAGCGGCTCATATCGGTATTGCAATGGGTAAAAAAGGTACCGAAATTGCAAAGCAAGCCGCTTCACTTATTTTGATAAACGATGACTTAGCAAAAATGGTAACTGCGATTGCAATGGGCAGAAAGATATTTGCTAACCTAAAAAAAGCAATACAGTTTATAATTTCCATTCATATTCCCATCATTTTTACCGTATTTATCCCTTTGGCATTCGGCTGGTTGTACCCTAATATTTTCTCGCCTATTCATATCATTTTTTTAGAATTAGTAATGGGGCCAACTTGCTCAATTGTATATGAAAATGAACCCATGGAAAAGAATACGATGTCACAAAAACCCAGACCATTTACAACTACCTTCTTTAGCTGGAAAGAACTTTATACTAGTATCGTTCAAGGATTAATTATCACTGTAGGATCGTTATCAGTATATCAATTTTCAGTTTACCAATCGTTTAATGAAAACGTAACTCGAACAATGGTTTTCTTGGTTTTAATTACTTCAAATGTATTTTTAACCTTAATTAACCGCTCGTTTTATTATTCCATTTTTACCACCTTACGATATAAGAATAATTTGGTTTTCATTATTATCGGCCTTACCATTGCACTTACCGCTTTGATTCTTTATTTAAAACCACTTACTCAATTTTTTCAATTAGAACACCTCAATTTAAAACAATTATCTATTGCTATTGGAGTTGGAGCTGTTTCTGTTTTATGGTATGAGTTGGTCAAAGTTTGGAAGCGACAATCAAATTGATCCATGGAATTCCGAACAACTTAATTTTATTTAATACTATCTTTGAAGTTACTAATTTTTACAAATAGCATTGTATGGCAGCCGAATTGAAAGAAATGTTTAATCTAAAATTCTATCAACTTTTAGCAACCCAAATTAATACGATTCATCCACAATTTAATGAAAAGCAATTTTTAGTTGAAGTGACTGAGGGCATCGAAAATAGATCTCTAAATCAACGCTTACGCCATACAACACAAGTCCTAAAAGGTAATCTCCCTTCTGAATTTAAAGAAGCTATAAAAATTTTAAATGAAGTAATCCCGAACATGCCTACAGGCTATACCACGCTTATTTTTCCAGATTATGTGGGACAATTTGGTCTGAATGATTTTGAAATTGCAATGGAAGCCTTGTCCTATTACACTCAATTTGGATCGTCAGAATTTGCAATTCGTGAATTTTTAAATAATGATTTTGACAAAACTATTGCAATAATGCAGCAATGGTCGCAGTCATCAAACCACCATGTTAGGCGATTGGCTTCTGAGGGTTGTAGACCTCGACTTCCTTGGGCAACTGCATTGCCAAAACTCAAGAAAAATCCTGAACCAATTTTACCGATTCTTCATCAATTGAACACTGATCCGTCTGAATATGTCCGAAGAAGTGTTGCCAACAATCTAAATGATATTGCGAAAGACAATCCTGAAATTTGTATTGAAATTGCAAAAAACTGGAAAGGAATTTCAAAAGAAACTGATGGAATAATTAAGCATGGTTGCCGAACACTTTTAAAACAAGGAAATGAAGCCATTTTAAAGCTTTTTGGTCTTGATGCATCACAAATATCAGTATCTGACTTTCGTATTCATAACCAAAAAGTCGCTATTGGAAATCACTTAGAATTTTCATTTTCGGTTTGTAACCATAGTAATGATACTCAAACAGTACGTTTAGAATACGCTATTTATTATTTGAGACAAAACCAGCAACTTTCAAAAAAAGTTTTTAAAATTACCGAACGAATTATTGAGCCAAATCAAACAATGACAATTGTTCGAAAACAAAGTTTTAAAATTATAACCACACGAAAATTTTATCCGGGAACGCAAAAACTTTCGGTACAAATAAATGGTGAAGAAAAAATGACAAGTACATTTGAACTTTTAACTGAGGAAAGGGCTCTATCGAACTAAATGTAATATTGTAAATTAAGCATAAGACACTTAGTAAACAGTTATTATTTGTCTTTATTTGTTATTTTTAGGCCATAAAAGCACATTAAAAACTATAATTTCTACTCGATTCTAAGCAATACAAACAAGATTAAGATTTTTTTAAATCACTAGTTTAAAAATGGTTATCGATTTCTGGTCACAAAATCTGATTTGTAAGAGTAACTTTAACAACATTTTATTTCTGACTACCGACTAAAATTCTATTTTTGCGACCTAATTTAATATAGTATTATTATGAAAGATTTAGTTGCAAAAATCAATGCTGAGTTCGAAACATTCAAAACAGAATCTGAATCACTAATTGAAAAAGGTATTAAAGCTGCGGGACCAAGAGCTCGTAAATCTACTTTAGAGCTAGAAAAACTTTTAAAAGAGTTTAGAAAAGTTTCTGTTGAAGAATCAAAAAAATAGTTTTTATTTCCTAAAAACGAACCTCGCTGTCTTTGACTAGCGAGGTTTTTTTTTACCTGAAATTGTCGAAACTTATTTTTTATTAGAATAATTTAAAGAGAAAATTTCCCAAAAAAAAACCTCCAAAATCAATTGACTTTGAAGGTGTAATTTTGTGGGCGATGAGGGGTTCGAACCCCCGACCCCCTCGGTGTAAACGAGGTGCTCTGAACCAGCTGAGCTAATCGCCCTACTCAATTAGGCTTTTTTCATTACCTGATTGCGAGTGCAAATATACACCTAGATTCTGTATTTGCAAGCGTTTTTTTAAAATAAATTGATAAAAATTCACTCATTTATTGTACCCCATTCACTACGAACACTTTACCATCACTGGGATTTTAAACTATTTTTTTGAATTGCATTCTTATAGTCATACATTTGTAACATAAACAAAAAATAATGGCTCGATTCAAAGAAAACGATTTACCAAAATCAAAAATTACAGCTACTTCACTTCAAAAAGCAACCGTTATATTTCAATTCGCAGGCAATCATCGTTGGAAATTTTATGTTGGCCTTGTATTCCTGCTTTTTACAGGCGCTACGGCCTTAGCTTTTCCAAAATTGATGGGAATGTTGATTGATTGCGTAAAAAACAAAGACAACCAACAAGCCAACTATATTGCAGGCGGTTTGGTGTTAATTCTTTTTTTACAATCGATCTGTTCTTTTTTCAGATTGTATCTTTTCGTGAATTTTACAGAGAACACATTGGCCAATCTCCGACTTTCATTGTATTCTAACTTGGTAAAATTACCCATGTCGTTTTTCTCGCAAAAACGAGTTGGTGAATTAAACAGTCGCATTAGCTCTGACATCACTCAAATTCAAGATACACTAACATCAACCATTGCAGAATTTTTAAGACAATTTATTTTAATTATTGGAGGCGTTTTACTTTTAGCAAATGAAAGTATCAAACTCACCTTATTAATGTTATCTGTAGTGCCATTAGTAGCTGTTGCTGCCGTAATTTTTGGTCGATTTATTCGAAAATATTCTAAAAGCGTACAAGATAAAGTAGCCGAAAGCCAAGTAGTCGTTGAAGAAACCATGCAAGGAATTTCTATAGTTAAAGCTTTTGCAAATGAATGGTACGAAATAGCGCGTTACAACGGCAAAATTAAAGAAGTTGTAAGCATTGCCATAAAAGGTGGGAAATACCGAGGTTACTTTGCCTCTTTTATCATTTTTTGTTTGTTTGGAGCAATCGTAGCAGTAGTTTGGTACGGAGTACAATTGAGTATTAGCGGCGAAATGAGCGTTGGTCAATTAATATCGTTTGTGTTGTATTCCACATTTGTTGGCGCATCTTTTGGCGGAATTGCCGAGTTGTATGCACAAATTCAAAAGGCAATTGGCGCTACCGAACGTGTTTTTGAATTACTTGATGAAACACCTGAGAAAATTAATGCTAATGGCACAACATTACCACTTGAAAAAATACAAGGCAATGTAAGCTTCAAGAATGTTGCTTTCAGTTATCCATCTAGAAAAGAGATACAGGTTTTAAAAGACGTTAGTTTCACGGCTAATTTTGGTCAAAAAATTGCAATTGTTGGGCCAAGTGGTACCGGAAAATCAACAATTGCTTCGCTCCTACTTCGTTTTTACAATATTGATACAGGCGAAATTCAAATTGATGGTAAAAATATTTACGACTTTGATTTGGAAAATCTACGCGGAAATATGAGTATTGTTCCTCAAGATGTTATTCTTTTTGGCGGAACCATAAAAGAAAATATTGCTTACGGTAAACCAAATGCTACAGACGAAGAAATTCTACTCGCAGCCAAACAAGCTAATGCGTATCACTTCATCGAGAGTTTCCCTGAAAAATTCGAAACCGTAGTTGGTGAGCGTGGTATTAAACTATCAGGAGGGCAAAGACAACGTATTGCCATTGCACGCGCTTTGCTTAAAAATCCTAGTATTTTAATTCTAGACGAAGCTACATCTTCATTAGATAGTGAAAGTGAAAAATTGGTACAAGAAGCGCTAGAAATTTTAATGGAAGGTCGCACTAGCATAATCATTGCACACCGTTTATCAACCATTCGAAGTGCTGATCAAATTTTAGTTTTAGACAATGGTAGAATTGCGGAACAAGGAACGCACCAAGATTTAATTGAATTAGAAAATGGGATTTATAAAAACCTAAGTAATTTGCAGTTTAGCAACTCCTAAACCAAGCTAAAAAATAGCTACAAGAGAACAACAAAAAAGCTCCAATAAAATTTTATTGGAGCTTTTTTTATAATTGTTAAACCTATTTTAAATAGAATTATTTCCCTTTTCTGCGATTTCTTTCTGTTTTTATCATAGAAAGTTCTCTACTTGTTTGACCTGCTACTGAAGTGTTTTCTTCAGCACGACGAATTAGGTACGGCATCACATCTTTTACAGGTCCAAATGGCAAATATTTAGACACATTATAACCTTCATTTGCCAAATTGTAACTAATGTTATCACTCATTCCGTACAATTGCCCGAACCAAATGCGATTGTCATTGGTAGCCATACCGTTTTGTTGCATTAAGTCCATTAAAGTATAGGTACTTAATTCGTTGTGAGTTCCTGCAAAAATAGCCATCGTATCAATATGCGCTACCATATAAGCAACAGCTGCATCGTAATTAATATCAGTAGCTTCTTTTGATGCACAAATCGGACTCGGATATCCTTTTTCTTCGGCACGTGTATTTTCTTTTTCCATATACGCACCACGAACAATTTTCATTCCGATATAAAATCCTTCTGCTTTGGCTTGTTCATGTAATTTTTTCAAGTAATCCAATCGATCCCAACGGTACATTTGTAGCGTATTAAAAACGATAGCTTTCTCCTTATTGTATTTTCTCATCATAGAAGCAACCAAATCATCAGCCGCATCTTGCATCCAACTCTCTTCACCATCAATAAGTAAGGCTACATTTTTTTGGTGCGCTTCTTTACAAACAATATCAAAACGTTCCACTACTCGATCCCATTCTACTTGTTCGGCAGCAGTCAAAGCTTGTTTTTCTCCTAGTTTTTCATACAATTCGAAACGTCCAAAACCAGTTGGCTTAAAAACAGCAAAAGGAATTGCCATACGTTCTTTAGCAAATTCAATAGTTTTTAAGGTCATTTGCAAAGCAGCATCAAACTGATCCTCTTCTTCTTTTCCTTCCACAGAATAATCTAAAACCGAAGAAACTCCTTTAGTATACATTTTATCTACTACAGACAAACAATCATCCTCATTGACACCACCACAAAAATGATCAAAAACAGTAGCACGAATTAATCCCTCAACAGGTAGGTTCGCTTTTAAAGCAAAGTTTGTCACTGCAGTACCAATGCGCACTAAAGGCTGATTAGCTATCATTTTAAAAAGAAAATAAGCGCGATCAAGTTCGGTATCGCTTTTTAAAGCAAAAGCAACTTGTGTGTTGTCAAATATTTTTTTCATTATCTGTTTAAATTTTATACAAATATAAATAGACTTTGAATATTTAACTAAATACAATGGTTAAAAAACAGAAAAATGCAATGAATGTGAATTTTCTAGCTGTTTAACCGCATAAGAATTGATTAATTAATACATTTGACATCGGATTAATCCAATCTCAACACATCAAATACAAGTATTACAATGCAGACCATACAAGCCAACAACTACCCGATACATTTCAACGAAGAAGCTTACCAAGCGCTAAACACTCACCTACAAAACAACAGTTATTCCTCTATTTTCATTATCGTTGATAACAATACAAATAAATTTTGCTTGCCTAATTTTTTACCTTTATTAGAGACCGATGTAGCAATTGAAATTATAGCATTTGAAGCCGGCGAAGAAAATAAAAACATTGAAACCTGTGTACAAATTTGGAATGTACTTACTGAACTTGGTGCCGATAGGAAAAGTTTGGTTATCAATTTAGGCGGCGGTGTTGTGACTGATTTAGGCGGATTTGTAGCCAGTACTTTCAAAAGAGGAATCGATTTTATTCATATTCCCACAACCTTATTATCAATGGTTGACGCCTCTGTTGGTGGTAAAAACGGTGTTGATTTAGGTAATTTAAAAAACCAGATTGGAGTGATCAACGTTCCACTGATGGTATTAATTGACACGCAATATCTTGAAACAGTGCCGCAAACTGAAATGCGCTCTGGTTTGGCTGAAATGCTAAAACATGGTTTGATTTATGATAGAAAATACTGGAATCAATTTTTAGACCTAGCAGCAATAGATTATGCCGATTTTGATACACTTATTTACAGATCGGTAGAAATAAAAAATGAAATTGTAACGCAAGATCCAACCGAAAAAAACATCCGAAAAGCACTTAATTTTGGACATACGCTTGGACACGCTATTGAAAGTTACTTTTTAGAAAGCACCGAAAAAACTACACTTTTACACGGCGAAGCAATTGCAGTTGGTATTATTTTAGAAAGTTTCATTGCCATGAAAAAAGGACTTCTAACTGAGGAGGACTACATCGAAATTAAAAATTGCATTCAATCTATTTATGATGCTATTGTTTTTGATGAAAAAGATATCGATCCTATCTTGGCGTTACTGATTCATGACAAAAAAAATGAATACGGAACGATTCAGTTTGCCCTAATTGAAGGCATAGGAGTAATAAAAATAAATCAAGAAGTTGAAAATGAATTAATTCTTGAAGCGTTTGAAGATTACAAATCTTAATATTTTTTTTCTAAAAAAGCATTGCATTGCGTAGATAATATTTTTTACATTTGCACCGATGAAAAAAACACACAGTAAGTCACGCCCAGGATCTAATAAAACCCGCAAAACCATGTCCTTTTTAAGGATATTGAAGCGGTTTTATTCGATTAAAGGTAACTTTATTTTTGATGTTTTTCAATACTTAAAAGCCGATAACGAAAAGCTACAGATTGTTTATGCTAATATTCGGGTTTGAATGATAGATTCATCTATGTTGTAAACACTATTTAATCTATTAAACCTGCATCAATGAATACAAAATATTCGGACTTAATCAATCAGACATACTATTTTCCGCAAGAAGAATTTAAGCTAAACAAAGACCATTTACTTTTTCATAATATTGATTTGATGAAATTGGTTGAGCAATACGGTACACCTTTAAAGTTTACTTATTTGCCTCAAATTTCAAACAACATCAATAGAGCAAAAAGTTGGTTTCGTAAATCAATGGAGAAAAACAAATACGAAGCCAAATACTACTACTGTTATTGCACTAAAAGCTCTCATTTTGAATACATTATGAATGAAGCTTTCAAGAATAATATTCACATTGAAACCTCTTCGGCTTTTGATATTAATATTGTTGAAAATCTTTTAGCAAATGGTAAAATCAACAAAAGCACATACGTTATCTGTAATGGTTTCAAACGCGATCAATACATTGAAAATATTGCTCGTTTGATCAATAACGGACACAAAAATACGATTCCGATTATTGATAATTATGAAGAATTAGATTTGCTACAAGGGCAAATCAAAAACAAATTCAAAATTGGAATTCGTATTGCAGCTGAAGAGGAGCCAAAATTTGAATTTTATACCTCTAGATTAGGAATTGGTTACAAGAATATTGTTTCATTTTACAAAAAACAAATTCAAGAAAATGATAAATTAGAGCTTAAAATGCTTCACTTTTTTATCAATACGGGTATCAACGATACAGCCTACTATTGGAACGAATTGGTAAAATGTATTAAAGTATACATAGCACTTAAAAAAGAATGTCCTACACTTGATGGATTAAATATTGGTGGTGGTTTCCCTATCAAAAATTCATTGGCTTTTGAATACGACTACCAATATATGATTGATGAAATTATCAATCAAATTAAAATTGCCTGTGACGAGGCTGAAGTGGATGTTCCAAACATTTTTACAGAGTTCGGATCGTATACTGTAGGCGAAAGTGGTGGTGCTATTTATCAAATTTTGTATCAAAAACAACAAAATGATAGAGAGAAATGGAACATGATTGACTCTTCTTTCATTACAACTTTACCAGATACTTGGGCTATCAACAAGCGTTTTATCATGTTGGCAGTAAACCGTTGGAACGATACTTACGAACGTGTTTTGTTGGGAGGAATGACTTGTGACAGCGATGATTACTACAACTCAGAGCAAAACATGAACGCCATTTACTTGCCTAAGTACAATAAAGAGAAACCTTTGTATATCGGTTTCTTTAACACAGGCGCGTACCAAGAAACTATTGGAGGCTACGGCGGATTACACCACTGTTTGATTCCACAACCAAAACATATTTTGATCGATCGTGATGAAAATGGAATTTTGGCTACCGAAGTATTCTCAGAGCAACAAACCTCTGAAGACGTTTTGAAAATTTTAGGTTACGACCGCAAATAAAAATCGCATTTATTTCTTTGAATTTAAAAAATCGTTACATTTGAATTAGTCGTGACGACAATAACAGCAGCTAAAAATTAAAATAAAAATGAGTAAAGGACCAATCAGTCAGTTTATAGAAAAGCATTATTTGCATTTCAATTCTGCAGCTTTAGTTGACGCAGCTAAAGCATACGAAGAACAATTAGCAAACGGCGCAAAAATGATGGTGAGTATGGCAGGTGCTATGAGTACTGCCGAGATTGGAAAAATATTTTCTGACATTATTCGTCAAGACAAAGTACATATTATTTCATGTACAGGAGCAAACCTTGAAGAAGATATTATGAACTTGGTGGCTCACTCTCACTACGAAAGAGTGCCTAACTACCGTGATTTGACTCCTCAAGACGAATGGGATTTATTGGAGCGTGGTTTAAACCGTGTAACTGATACTTGTATTCCAGAGCACGAAGCTTTCCGTCGTTTACAAAAACACATTTACAAAATCTGGAAAGATGCTGACGATAAAGGAGAACGCTATTTTCCGCATGAATTCATGTATAAAATGTTATTATCCGGTGTTCTTGAAGAATACTACGAGATTGATTTAAAAGACAGTTGGATGTACGCTGCAGCGGAGAAAAATTTACCAATTGTTGTGCCAGGTTGGGAAGACAGCACCATGGGTAACATTTTCGCTTCTTATGTAATTAAAGGAGAATTGAAAGCTTCTACCATGAAATCTGGTATTGAGTATATGACTTTCCTTGCTGATTGGTATCCAAAAAACAGTGGCAACGGAATTGGATTTTTCCAAATTGGTGGTGGTATCGCAGGGGATTTCCCAATTTGTGTAGTACCTATGTTATACCAAGATATGGAAATGCATGATGTTCCATTCTGGAGCTATTTCTGTCAAATTTCTGACTCAACAACTAGTTATGGTTCGTATTCTGGAGCTGTTCCAAACGAAAAAATCACTTGGGGTAAGCTAGATATGAATACACCTAAATTTATCATAGAATCTGATGCTACCATTGTAGCGCCATTAATTTTCGCTTATTTATTAGATTTATAGAACATTTATGAAAAGAGTAATAGTTGACTACGCAAAACTTACCAATGAAATTTTAAACCTTTTGGTTGATAAATTTCCAGATGGTTATGATGATTCAAACATTATTAGTTTTAGAAACGCTAAAAACGAATTGGTAGAAGCAGTCGAAGTTCGTACTGAAGATACTATCTATTTAGTAAAAGTGAGTACAAAACTTGCAGACAGAATCGAAAATTACGACGAAGATGATGAAATAATGATTGATGATGTAGTAGAACCAATCAAAGGCTTAGATCTTGATGACGATATTGATGATGATGACGAAGACGAAATCATTGACAAGCCTGATACTGACGGCGAAGATGATGAAGATGATATCGACACAAAGGACTATGCTGACGAAGAAGATGATGAAGACGAAGACTAATTAGGTCTCGATTTTTATAAAATTATAGTAAAGGAACTCTTATTCGGAGTTCCTTTTTTTTATCTAAAGTGCGCTCACAAATTCACAAATGACCCATCCCCTTTTACACACTACTTTAAAAGAAAATTTTGGTTTTGACAAATTCAGACCACAACAAGCCGAAATCATAAGTGATGTACTTGCCGGTCTTGATACGCTTGCAATAATGCCAACGGGTGGAGGAAAATCAATTTGCTTTCAATTACCAGCTCTTTTATTACCGGGAATTACAATTGTCATATCACCTTTGATCGCTTTAATGAAAGATCAAGTCGACAGCTTAAAGGCAAACGGTATTGCTGCTTGTTACCTAAATAGTAGTCAAACAGATGAAGAGCGAATCATTTTAATAGATAAAATTCAAGCTCAAACTATTAAATTAGTTTACGTTGCGCCAGAGAGTTTAACTATCCTAGATCCTTTATTCAGTTCCTTAAATGTAAGTCTTATTGCTATTGATGAAGCGCATTGCATTTCTTCATGGGGACATGATTTTAGGCCCGCATATACTAATTTAGGCTACCTTAAAAATAGATTACCAAGTGTTCCTATTCTTGCATTAACCGCAACTGCAGACAAAGCAACTCGAACGGATATTGCCAAACAGCTCAATCTCAAACAACCAAAAGTATACATCTCCTCTTTCGACCGTAAAAATTTAAGTCTTGAGGTCCGACCTGCTTTAGATCGGGTAAAACAAATTATTGAATTTATAAAAGATAAACCCAACGAGTCTGGAATTATTTATTGTTTAAGTCGTAAAACTACTGAAGAACTAGCCGAAAAATTACAACAACTTGGCATTGCTGCAAAAGCTTACCATGCAGGCTTAGATGCTGATCTGCGTTCTCAAACCCAAGATGAATTTATCAATGACGATTGCCAAATTGTGTGCGCCACAATAGCATTTGGAATGGGAATTGACAAATCGAATGTGCGGTGGGTTATTCATTATAATTTGCCCAAAAATATTGAGGGATATTATCAAGAAATCGGACGTGCAGGTCGAGACGGACTTCCATCTGAAACTATTTTGTTCGAAAGCTATGGCGATTTAATACAACTTCAAAAATTTGCATCTCAAGGATTAAATGCCGAATTGCAATTGGCTAAATTGGATCGGATGAAACAATATGCTGATGCTTTAAGTTGTCGGCGAAAGATTTTACTATCCTATTTTGGTGAATTAGTTACGTCCAATTGTGGTAACTGCGATATTTGTAAAAATCCACCCTCGTTTTTTGATGGAACCATTATTGCTCAAAAAGCACTTTCGGCCATAAAAAGATTAAAGGAAAGCGAGCCACTTCCTGTAATCATTGATTTTTTACGAGGATCCAAAAACGCTTATATTTTTGAAAAAGAATATCAAAATTTAAAGACTTATGGTGTTGGCGCGGCTATTTCGTGGTACGATTGGAATCAGAATCTAATTCAATTGATCAACTTGGGTTATTGCGAAATCGCTTTTCATCAACAAAATAAAATTAGACTCACTAGTTTAGCTACTAAAGTTTTATTTGAGAACGAAAAAGTACAACTAACCGCTGTTCAAAGACTAAAAACCGAATCAGCTCCCGCGGTTAGCACGAAAAGTAAAGTACGTAAAGGAAATGGACTTTTTGAAGCCTTGCGAAACCTACGTTATCAAATTGCAAAAGAGGAAGAAGTTCCTGCTTATGTCATTTTTAGTGATGCAGCTTTACGCCAAATGGAAACTGAAAGACCAATGAGCGAAAACGAATTACTCGCTATTGATGGTGTGGGACGAACGAAACTCGAAAAGTATGGTACCGCATTTATTGAAGTTATTGTTGCGCACCACAAAGAAAAAAACGTTCGAAAAAAGAAAGAAGCTACAACTTATAAAGAAACGCTCAAACTCTATCAAGAAGGATTCAGCGTGAGCGAAATTGCTTCTAAACGAAAAATTGGCGAAAGTACCATTTTTTCGCATTTGGCAAAATTATATACCGATGGCGAAGAAATTGATTTAGAATCATTTGTGTCAGAAAATGAAATCCTTAAAGTAGCCAAAGCTAAAGAGCAACTAGAGGCACCACAAGCCTTAAAACCTTATTTTGATTATTTAGAAGAACAAATTGATTATGGTAAAATTCGACTCGCCTTAGCCATACTTGAAAAAGAAAATGCCGAAAGTTAAAATGATACATTCTTTTTCACCGATAGTAAACTCGAAAACCAAACTGTTAATTCTTGGCTCGATACCAGGCAATATTTCTTTGCAACAGCAGGAATATTACGGAAATGCACGCAATCAGTTCTGGAAAATAATGCAGGAAATTCTTGGTCATAGTGACATACTGCCTGATTATCAAAGTAAAATTCAATTACTGCAGCACCATCACATCGGCCTTTGGGATGTTGTAGCTGCATGTGAGCGTGAAGGAAGTCTCGATTTGAATATCAAAAATCCAGTGGTTAATGATTTTAATTCTTTTTTAAAACAACATCCAACTATTAACACAATTGTTTTTAATGGTAAAGCTAGTTTTTCATTGTTTTTTAAAAAATTCGGACAAATAAAAGGCATCACGTATTATGTGATGCCTTCTACAAGTCCTGCAAATACCATGTCGTTTGATAATAAACTTAAAATTTGGTCGACAGGTTTTTAAAATGTTATAAATACCTTTCTTCGAAAATTTTTTGATGGTGTTTTTGATGACCAATCATAATAAAACCGATTGCTCTAACTGATATCGCTGCATTGGATGCTGTTCCGATTCTTTGAAATTGATCTGAACTTAAGCTCTTAAAAAACAATAAATTGGAATGACGAACAGCAGATAATTCTGTAAGTAATTCTTGAATGCTTCTTTTGTTAGCCTCAGTATTGTCAACGTAGGCATTTTCATCAAAACCCGGTAAAGGCGTTTGATCGTTTCTCGAAATTCGTAATGCTCGATAGGCAAAAATGCGTTCCGTATCAATTACATGCTGAATAATTTCCTTGATATCCCATTTCCCTTCAGCATACCTATAATCAAACTTATCCATAGGAATGTTTTGAACAAATTTAATAAAGGCATGTAATGAAATTTCTAATTCTTCAATAAGATCTACCTCTCCTAAGGCTTGTATATACGGAGCATAATACGCTGCATATTCATTAACGGGTAACTGATTTGATTTCATATTTATATTTGTTTTAAGCCGAATTTCTACTGGCATTTGTATTTCCGAACAGCGAACGAGTCACAATTTTTTCATATGTCTTAATTAAAGCCTCGTCTGGATTTTCTTCTTTGTTCAATTCATTTATCCGCAACAAAGCATATTGCTGTATTGTCAACAATGGCAATACAATACGCTCTCTTATTTGAATAGAAGCTTTGCCATCAGGATAATTCTCCATTAGTTCAGTATGACCCGCAATTTTCAACAATAAGCGTTTGGTTTCTAAAAATTCATCGTAAATAATCTGCCAAAAATCACCAAACTTAGAATCCTTACGCATGTAAGCTGTTAATGGGAAAAATGATTTTGCTAACGACATCATACTGTTTTCCAACAAGGTTTTAAAGAACAAAGAATGATTGTACAAGTCTTGAACTTTATCCCACTCTCCTGCAGTTTCAAAATGTTTTAAGGCTGTTCCTACTCCAAAAAAACCCGGAACATTTTGCTTCAATTGACTCCAAGATCCTACAAAAGGAATAGCTCTTAAATCAGCAAAGTCCAATTGCTCCGACTTACTTCTTTTTGATGGTCGGCTACCAATATTAGTTTTTGCGTAATATTTCAGCGTACTCATCTGTTCTAAGTAAGGTATAAATTGCGGATGATTTTTAAAACTCAAATATTTATCATAGCCCAAATTGGCCAACTGATCTAAAATTTCTTGTTCAGAAGCTGATAAAGCATTGCTTCCTTTGCCAAAAACCTGATTGGTTACACCCGCACTTAATAAATTTTCCAAATTGTAACGACAGGAATCTAGAGTTCCAAAGTTAGAACTAATCGTTTGTCCTTGAACAGTTACTTGAATTTCATTATTTTCAATATTAGGCCCTAATGAAGCGTAAAATTTATGCGTTTTTCCACCACCACGCGCTGGAGGTCCTCCTCGACCATCAAAGAAAATAACTTTGATACCATACTTTCGAGACATTTCGGTCAAGGCTTCTTTGGCTTTGTAAATACTCCAATTCGCCATCAAATAACCACCGTCTTTTGTTCCGTCGGAGAAACCTAACATGATGGTTTGTTTGTTGTTTCTGCTTTGCAAATGTGCTGCATAAGCCTGATTAGTGTATAGCTTCTCCATTATTTCGTGCGCACTTTGCAAATCGTCAACCGATTCAAACAAAGGCACAATATCTACAGTAGGATTTTGCCATCCGCTTAAGCGAAATAAAGCAAAAGTCTCCATCACATTGAGCGCACTTTCATTATTACTGATAATGTATCTGTTGGCACCAAATTCGCCATTATTTTCTTGAATAGTTTTAATGGCTTGTATTGACTCGAGTGTAAGGCGCGTTATTTCATTCTCGAATGCTGTAGGATCGATACTTCCTTTTACTTTTGAAAGCACTTCAAACTTTTCAGCTTCGTTTAATTCGAAATAATTTTTGGGAAAAACATTGGTATTTGAATTAGAAAATAAACTCACGACTTCTTTAAAAACAGCGTCGTGAATTTTACTATTCTGACGAATATCTAAAGTAGCGAAGTGAAACCCGAACAAATTAACTTTAATAAGCAAGGCTTCCAATTCATCCAAATACAATGATTGGTGCTGCTCAATCACAATTTGCTTAATCTTATTAAGTTGCGATTTGAATTCCTCCAAAGTGATAAAAATTTCTCCTTTTGAATAAAAAACAGAACGATATAATTTTTGCTCCAGCTCCGTAACCAAAACATCAACTCCGTTAAAGGTAAGTTTGCGTTTTAAGTTTCGTATTTCAATGTAATAACATTTTAAGATTGAAGTACGCAAGCGATCGGCTACTTTCAGGGTGATTTCAGTAGTCACAAAGGGATTTCCGTCACGATCTCCACCAGGCCAAAAACCTAGTTTTATCAATGGATTTTTAATTGAAGTACCGTTAAAAATATTTTTTTGAATGTATTGCACCATTTCGCCCGAAGTGTGATAGAATACGTTTTCGAGGTACCAAATCAAACTTACTGCTTCGTCAAATGGATTTGGTTTTTCTTGCTGAATAAATGGAGTTTTACCCAACTGAGCCAATAATTGCTTGATATCAAGTAAATTATTATTTCTTATCGCCTCAGTTAAATCATTGATGATTCCCAATACTGCACCGGGATAAAACTGCGTTGGGTGTGCTGTGAGGACAGTTCGTACATTAAAATTTTCTAAAAAATCGATAACCTCTTCCTCCTTCGCAGCGGCATCCGTTTTTTCTTTAATATCACGCAAAGATCCAATTCCTTCCATATTGTTTACAACAGGAAAAGCAGCATCTTCAATGGCATCAAACAATACAATTTGCCTTTCAATGTATTGAATAAAACGGAACATAATATCAATTTTTTCAGACTCAGTTGCATTTTGTAAATATTTATCTGCAAAAAAATCGAAAATTTCTTTAGGAGTTTCTTGTTTTTTAAAACCCGTATCGCACACTTCTGTAAACAAAGGAAGTAACGCACCCGTATTATCAATAGAGTGAAAAGGTAAAGTTATGAATACACTATTGTAAATGTGGTATTTTGATAGAACGTCTTGATTAAAGCGTTCAATTTTAGGTAAAGTATACATAGTTAGTGTGTTGTGTAGTTGGTTTAGTAAATAGTTGTTATAAAAAAACCCCAAGAACAAACTTGAGGTTATATTTCATATAAGCATTCAAGATCAATTACATATTTTTGAAAATAGTATGCATTAAACGCTTTTTATCATTGATGCTTTCTTCAAGTGAAATCATAGTTTCAGTTCTATAAACACCATCAATATCATCAATCATAAAAATTACATCTTTAGCATGCTTAGTATCTTTTGCTCTAATTTTGCAAAAAATATTAAACTTACCAGTTGTTACAGAAGCTACAGTTACGAAAGGGATTTCGTTAATGCGCTCCAAAACAAATTTAGTTTGAGAAGTGTTGTTTAAGAATACACCAACGTAAGCAATAAAAGAGTAGCCTAATTTATCATAATCTAAAACCAATGACGATCCCATGATGATTCCAGCATCTTCCATTTTTTTTACCCGTACATGCACAGTTCCCGCAGAAATTAATAATTTTTTTGCAATATCCGTAAATGGAACTCTAGTATTATCTATCAACATATCCAGAATCTGGTGATCTACTTCATCTAAACGAAATTTACTCATAACTTTATTATTAACATTATTAATTGCTTCAACAAAGTATAAAATTATACATAAAAACAATAAAATGAGAAAAATATTAAATATTTATCATTCCATTAACAATTTTTATGTCGTTATCTAAATAAAAATCAGCTTTTTTATTTAATTCAGGAATAGAGTTGCTATCATCTTGATATAAAGCTCCTTTAGCATCGTACTCTATGTGTCCAAAATTATGCTCTAAATCCCCTATTTGTGAGAAAAAAGCATTAAAACAAATTTTATTGTCGACTAATTCTTCTTTGTATTGTAATGCAAAATTGGTGATTATTTCGATACCATCATAATTTATTTTGATGTTTTTATACATAAAATCATAAAAAACGACTTTATTTTGAGAAATATTCAAATATTTCTCGATTCCATTGCTAACTATAACGTTTTCGCTAAGTGCTTTAAATCCAGAAATCAAGGCTAAGAAAACATATTTTCGAGTTTCCTCTCGCTCGTAATCACCTTGAAAATGCCCCGCTTCAAATAAAACAGTTGGCACGCCCATAGACTGAAAAGTATCTCCAATACAATTGATATTAAACGAATCATCAAAGCGACCAATTTGTCCCGGCAAATAAACTTGTAACTCCTCGTTAATAGCCGCAATTAAATCAATCGCTTTTCTGCGACAGTCATTTATGTCACGATTTTCATTAAAGGATGGAGCCAAGAAAGACATTGTAGCAGATTTCCCTGTATCACCAACACCAAAAATGGTTCGCTGATCATGTAAATTAAAACAAAAGTCAGGCTGAAAATTTTCAAAAGTAGCCCGAAGTAATTTGCTTTCTGGCTGCGTTAAATTTTGAGAGTCTCGGTTTAAATCTACTTTATTCGCATTTTCTCGAGTATACAAATTAGCCCCATCAGGGTTAAGCATAGGAATAGCATAAAATGTAAATGCATCTAAAAATTGTTTCGCTAATGAATTATCACTGTGCAAAAAATTTATAAAATCAAAGAGGGCTTTGGTAGTTGTACTTTCGTTTCCATGCATTTGCGACCATAGAAAGATTTTGGTTTTACCACATCCAATTTGATAGGAATAAATGGGTTTTCCTTGCACAGATTCACCAATAACCTGCAATTGATCATTAGCGTTTAATTGAACTAAAATAGGCTCAATCATTGACAATGGAAGATACCTGCCGGATATACGTTCTTCTTTATTTTGATAGAATAACTCTTGTAAATTCATAGTCTACTATTTAATTTACAAAAGTAAACATCTTATTATTTACAAATGTAAATCGTTGTTTTTTGTTTGATTTCAATTTTGTAAACAAATTTAGTTGCTACCAAGAACAATTGATTTATAAACATATTCATAGTTATTACATATTTAACAAATGCATTATAAAAAACACAATAACAGTGTTTTAACAAAAATTATATAAAGTAATAGTTCGGACATAATGAGTATGTAACACTATATACACACTTTAAATTGGATTATTTGCTTTAATTAATTACATTTGTAAATAGCGTAATTGATAAATTAATTTACAATGGTAAACATAGAAGATTTTATAAAAAGACTTGAGTTACTACTGGATTATTACAGTTTGAATGCCTCTTCGTTTGCAGATAAAATAGGTGTGCAACGCTCTAGTTTGTCGCATTTGTTATCAGGTAGAAACAAGCCTAGTTTAGACTTTATTTTAAAAATTCTTGAGGTATATCCTGAGGTAGATTTATATTGGATTTTAAACGGTAAAGGTACTTTTCCGGCTTCTGACAAAAAACAAATATCATCTATTCTAAATGAAGAAGTTGCAAAAAAATCAGAAGAGACTACGCTATTCACCAATGATTTATTCGCAAGTAATAAAGAAGTGATTACTCCTAAATCTGAAATAAAAGATACTACGTCAAATACAAGCGTTGCTACCGACCCAGAAGTTCAGATCGATAAAATAGTTGTTTTTTATACCGATGGTTCCTTTAAAAGTTACCATCCTAAACTATAATCAATTAAAAATTTAATTTAGAGAATTGTTTAGCGGGTTGCAAAAATTGAGCTCACCCCTGCCTCTACCCTTACAAACAATGGCGCACTGTCTCCTGATTGACTTGGAAAACGAAAGTGCATTACTTGCCCTCCATTTTTTAAATTTTCTGCAATAAAAATTTGTTGAGATTGCTTATCATAAGCCACGTCAACTGGATTTCCTAATTGCGAATTAGGTCCATAAACGCGAAGTTGTTTGTCCATTTTAAGCGTACCCTCATTTGCGGTAAGCGCAAAAAGATTCGAAAAAGAAGGAAGTACAACAAAGCCGCCATCTGATGCTGAAGTCGCACTTGCAATATCTGTTACAACCATAACATCATCTGAGGCGGAATACGTAATGCCGTGAATTCGATTGATGCCTTCAATACTAATTCGTTTTGTTGGCGTTATTGCTCCGCTATTTGCATTCAATAGGTTTTCAAATTGCACGACATCACCCGTTAAATCAACCACAGCATATAAATCGGTACCGTCTAAATGAATTCCCCAAAGTTTAAATGTTGTACTAAAGGTTTTCAGCAAAGTAAATCCTGTACTCGACTTTTGATAAACAAATAACTTATTGGTTAGGTTATTAGAAGCTGATTGATCTTGTGCAACCATGACAATATCATTAAAAACCGCCGTTTCTCTGGCATTTGTAAAATCAGTACCTGAACTACTCGAAATTAATGTAAGATTATCAAGTCCTGCATCACTTGTTGTACGTAGCCTAGCATAAGCTTCGAGACGGTTATTAGAACGTGAAGCTAGAACAACAGCATCAGAAATAGGATCATAAGAAATACCATCCGCATCTGCTGAGACAATACTAAATGACTCAACTTTAGGAGTGGCTGCTAATAGATTCGTATAACTTATTTTACTAGAAGTATTACTTGATGTTAATAAATACAAGTTCCTTTCTGTCATTGAATTATCATTAGTACAAGATAATAAAACAGTACAACTTAATCCAAGTGCGAGTAAACCTTTATACTTCTTCATTCTAGTAAGTTATTTAATTTTTAAAATCAAAACGAAATCCATAATCTGGTATTTTTCCTTCAACACCTCTGTAATGTTCTTTCAAAATAGCTAAATCATTTTCAAAATTTCCTGTTGGTTGTAATGGCGCTCCTAAATGTACTTGTTTTCGACCAAAATCAAAAGAAACAGGGATGATAGGAACGTTTGCTTGCAATGCAATATAATAAAATCCGGTTTTGAGTTCTGTTACTTTGTGGCGCGTTCCTTCAGGTGCCACAGCCAAGCGAAAAGTTTCCTTTTTTTCAAAAATAGCAGCGATTGATTCTACTTTATTTAAACCTCCTGAACGATCTAGTGGCTCTCCTCCCATGTATCTGAAATAATATCCAAACGGAAAACGAAACAATTCCTTTTTACCTACCCAATTCATTTCTAATTGCGTTATACCTCTAGTAAAAATTCCTAAGTAAAAATCGTGCGCGCTTGTATGAGGCAGGACCATCATGACACATTTTTTAACCGAAGCGTCAATGCCTCCCACAATTTTCCAACCCATAAGTTTGAAAAAGATAAACTCGTACAACCGTTTTTTCATTATTTCGAAATTTGGTGTAAAATAAATAATTTAAATCTTATTTTTGGGTAAAACAGACCGTAATGATTAAAAAAATATTGAGCTACTTGACTCCTATCACCATTTTTCAAACCAAATCCGACTTAAGCAAGTCAATTGAAGTAAATTGGAATAATGGAGAATTGGTCCTCGATTCTAAAAACGCGAATTACTCGTACGGCAGCTTACAACGTATTTTACGTCACGGATTAAAAGAAATTGGTTTTAATCGCATTCAACCCATGCAAAATATATTGGTTCTCGGCGTAGCGGGTGGCAGCGTTATTAAAACCTTAGTTGATGAAATAGGATTTAAAGGAAACATTACGGGCGTTGAACTTGATCCTGAAATGGCTCGCATTGCCAACACCTATTTTCAATTGGATCAAATTAAAAACGTTTCCATCATAGTTGATGATGCGTTTGAATATGTTTTAAAAACCAAACAAAAATACGATCTCATAATAATCGATGTATTTCAAGATACGCACATGCCGAATTTTTTATTTGAGTCCTTTTTTAGCAATAGAATTTGTCATTTATTGCGAAATAACGGTTTTGCCTTGTTCAATACCATGATTTTAAACGAGATACAAAACAATCGCAATAAAGATTTTATCGCTGCGTTTCATGTTGCATCATGTAAAATTCGCTCACTTCCTCGCCTTGAAACCCACAACGAATTAATTATTATCTCAAAATTAGAAAGTTAAACTTATTGAGCAATCATTTTTCGAGCTTTTTCGAGATCATCTGCCGTATCAATTCCAATTCCCACGTGTGTAGTCTCGACCATTTTGATTCGTTTGCCAAACTCCAAATAGCGCAATTGCTCTAGTTTTTCGGATGCTTCCAAAGATTGCATTGGTAAGCTGTAAAAATCCAATAAAGCTTGTTTCCTAAAAGCATAAATACCAATGTGTTGCATGTATCGAACACCTACGTTTTGCTCTCTAGGATATGGAATTACAGATCGGGAAAAGTACAAAGCAAAACCGCTTTGATCTACTACAATTTTTACATTATTCGGATTATTGATATCTTCTAGATTGGTAATTTCACGCATTAACGAGGCTAAATCTACTTTTTTATCCAAATCGTTTTTAAAAACTTCAATGACTTTTGCCAAAGGTTCGGCATCAATAAATGGTTCGTCACCTTGTACATTAATCACAATATCAACATCCAGATTTTCAACTGCTTCGGCAATTCGATCGCTACCCGATTCGTGTTCTTTGATGCTTTTAATCGCTTTTCCACCGTTAGAAATAATTTCATCATAAATCAAATCAGAATCTGTCACTACAAAAACATCATCAAACAATTGTGTGTTTATTGCTGCCTCGTAGGTTCTTAGGATTACGGTTTTACCGCCAAGATCTTGCATTAATTTTGCTGGAAATCGTGTTGAGGCGTAACGTGCGGGAATGACTGCTATTATTTTCATGTGGTTAAAATAATTTGAGTTCAAAAATACATCATTGCAACTAAGGATAAAATAATTTTCGTGCTATTTTAAAATTCCTTTTGAATGATTTAGTTCGCCAATGTTAAATTATCTTCACCGAAGTCATACTTAACGATCCTCCCAATAATTTATCATTGAACAAACTGAGTTCTTCTTGTTTTCCTTTTAAACCCAAAGTATAAATCAAAGGCAAATAATGTTCTGGTGTTGGTATCGCTAATTGTAATGCATGGCTTTGTTTTTCAAAATCAATAAGCGGTTTGAAATTTCCGTCTAGCAAATAGGCATTGATAGTTTCACGAGCTTCAATTGCCCAATCGTAACCGTAATTATCTTTATCTAAATTCGGAAAATCGACTAATCTCAAATTATGAATAATGTTTCCGCTACCAACAATTAAGATACCTTTGGTTCGTAAAGCACTTAATTTTTGTGCTAAATCAAAATGGTATTGCGCGGATTTTGTATAATCAATACTTAGCTGAATTACAGGAACATTGGCATCTGGATATAAATGTTTAATTACACTCCAAGCGCCGTGGTCTAACCCCCAATGTTCGTCGAGTTCAACCGCCACTGGAGTCAATAATTGTTTAGTATCTAGTGCTAATTCCGGACTACCCTTTGCAGGATATTGTACATCAAATAGTGCTTGCGGAAAACCTCCAAAATCATGAATGGTTCTTGGAATTTCAATTGCTGTTACCTTGGTTCCGTTGGTAAACCAATGCGCCGAAACACACAAAATAGCGTTGGGTTGTGGCAGTGTTTTGGCCAAATTCCTAAAACCTGTTACAAACTGATTTTCTTCAATGGCATTCATTGGACTTCCATGACCAAGAAACAAAACTGGCATTTTTTCGGTGTTTGAAAAAGAGCCTGAAATTTTATGTAAATCGTTTAAAGAATTCATTTCTTCTTCTTTTTTAGTTGGCAGTTCGTTCGATTAAATCCCATAAATTACCAAAATCATCCGCAAAAACGGCTACTTTTCCGTAGCTTTCAATTTCGGGTTCTCTAACAATTGTAATGTTGTGTTGGAGTAAGTTGCGGTAATCTCTCTCAAAATCGTCTGTTTCTAAAAATAAAAATACGCGCCCACCCGATTGGTTGCCGATGCTATCTTTTTGAATTTGGTTGCTGGCTTTCGCCAAAAGTAAACTAAAGCCTGAAGTTCCTTTTGGTGCTACCAAAACCCAGCGTTTCTCTGGGCTTAATACAGTATCTTCGATCAAATCAAAATTCAATTTTTGAGTAAAAAAAGCAATCGCGCGGTCGTAATCCGGGACCAATAAAGCAATATGTGCAATTCGTTGTTTCATACTTTTGAATTTTACTCAACAAAACTATCATCTTTAAAACCAATTAAATATAATTTGTTTTTGGCACGTGTCATAGCGGTGTATAACCAGCGAATATAATCCCTATCAACACCATCAGGCAAGTAAGGTTGCTCAATAAACACGGTATTCCACTGCCCTCCTTGTGATTTATGACAAGTAATGGCGTAGGAGAATTTCACCTGCAAGCCATTAAAATATTCATTGGCTTTTACTTTTTGGAATTGTTTGAATTTGGTTTCGCCCTCGTAATCTTTTAAGACTTCTTGGTAGAGTCGGTTTGATTCTTCGTAGGTGAGCGAAGGCGATTCACTTTTAATGGTATCCAAAAGCAAAACAGTTTCAAAAGGTTTTTGATCTGGATAATCTACCATTCTGATTTTTACTTTGGCAAATTTGAAGCTGTACAACTCCTTTATGCTGAAAATTTCAAGAACTTCAATAATATCACCATTGGCAATAAAACCTGCTTGATCAGAATCCTTTAACCAAAAATAATTGTTTTTCACCACCATTAAAAAATCTCCTGTAGAAAGCTCGCTCTCTTTGTCTAGAATTTTGGTGCGAATTTGTTCGTTGTATTGATTGGCTCTTTTATTAGAGCGAACTATAAATGCGGTATCTTCAATGCTGTAATTACTGTAGGCAGAATTGATAGCATCTTGAATATCGTAGCCGTCTGTTAAACGCACAATATCTTTGAATTTTTTGAGATCGAATTTAAAATCAGTGATAAAAGATTCTTTGAGTACTTCACGCAATTCTGTGGCGTTGAATAAAATACCCGAATTTTCTTCTTGACGCATCACTTCGTCTAGTTCAATATGTTCAACTTCTTTATCGTAATTCATACCAAGCGTGCGAATATCAAGCGCTGGACTAATATCTAAATTCACCGGAGGCAATTGTGCAGTATCTCCCAACAGAATCATTTTGCAGTTTGCTCCTGAATAAACATAGGAAATCAAGTCATCTAATAAGGAGCCGTTTTCATATAACTTAGAATCAGAATTCGTGTCCGAAATCATAGAAGCTTCATCGACGATGAAAATGGTGTTTTTGTGTTTGTTGGGTTGTAAAGTAAAAGAAACTCCGCCACCAGAAGATTTTTTAGGGAAATAGATTTTTTTGTGAATCGTAAATGCGGGCTTGTTAGAGTAATTGGCAATTACTTTGGCTGCTCGACCTGTTGGTGCCAGCAAAACATACTTTTTATTTATGTCAAGCAAACTATTAACGATAGTTGAAATAACTGTTGTTTTCCCCGTTCCTGCGTAGCCCTTGAGTACAAAAATGGTTCGATTTTCGGCTTCAGTCAAGAAAATGGCTATTTTTTGAAAAAAAATATCTTGTTTGTAAGTGGGCTGAAAAGGAAATTGTTTTTGTAAAAAACTGTAAAACAGAGAGGAATTCATAACTATAGTTTTGGCAAAAATGAATTCCAAAGGTAGGCAATATCGAGCATTGCAACTGCCGAATTTTGGTATAAATTAGAACTGCAAAACAAATAGAAATTCTCTTTTTTTATTGAAAGTGATTGCTATTTGTTTTGCTAGTAACTGAATTTTTAGAATAGTTTGTGAATACGGTGAATAGGAATCATTACACCCTGTTTCAATATAATATTTTTATCAGTTACGGCCCAAACGGTCGTGTCTACTACTTTTTTAGACTCTACGTCTTCAAAAAATATTTTAATTTTTGAGTGTTCAAGATTCCCAAGTGCTAAGGCGCGGTTAATTTCGCTCATTCGCTCTTTAATTTCTTGATCGTCTTCTAGTACTTCGATTGCTGGGAATTTCAATTCGGCAATTGCTTCTTTATCGATGGTTGTAAAATCGTGTGTCATGGTATTTGTTTTTTATTATTTGTATTTATGCTTCATTTTCTAAGTCTACAGACTCTCTTCCTTGCTACAAGATAAGAAAGAATTTGATAAACTTAATGCAAGAATACTGCCAAATTTTTATTAATTTTTTATGTCTTTCTGAGAATCAAATGCAATTCACTGGAAAACAATGTATTTAGAACTTAGTCCTGAATCATAAGACAGTCTCGCGTGAAGGATGGAAGCGGCATCCTTTGATTTTTTTTGCAAAAAAAAGCAAAGATATAGCGTACAGCCTGACCCAAGTGGAGTTTACGTAGCGAGGGGCACGCCCAAAAAAAAGAATTAAAAGAGTAAAACAAGAACGTTTTGGACAGTCAGGAAGTTGAATTTCTTTTAAAAATTATCAAAAATTTAGGAAAGCAACGCTCTAAAATGATGTAATTTGGCACTTTGATTACTTTTTTTGAACTTTATTGACACTAGATATGAATACTATAAAAATACTTTGGGTTGATGACGAAATTGATTTGTTGAAACCACATATTTTGTTTCTGGAGAAGAAAAATTACGAGGTAACTACTTGTAACAATGGCTTAGATGCAATTACGATATTTGAAGAAAACAATTTTGACATTGTTTTTTTGGATGAAAATATGCCGGGAATGAGCGGATTAGAAACACTTTCAGAAATGAAGGAAAAAAAATCAGCAATTCCTATGATCATGATTACCAAAAGCGAGGAAGAATATATAATGGAAGAGGCCATTGGGTCTAAAATTGCCGATTATTTAATCAAACCCGTTAATCCGAACCAAATTTTACTGAGTTTGAAGAAAAACTTAGACCACTCGCGCTTGGTTTCTCAAAAAACGACTTTGGATTACCAAAAAGAGTTTCGCAAAATAGCCACTGAAATGGGTATGGTGAATTCCTTTGAAGATTGGATTGAATTGTACAAAAAATTGATTTTTTGGGAGTTGGAGCTCGAAAACATTGACGATCAAGGCATGATTCAGATTTTAGAGTCGCAAAAAGTAGAGGCTAACTCGCAGTTTGGAAAATTTATTGAGCGTAATTACGAAGATTGGTTTGCACCGATGCCTAAAAAAGTCGCTAGCGTTACCGAGGCTGACCGACCAATACAATCGCATACTTTATTTAAAGAATTGGTATTGCCGGAATTGAAGAAAAAAGACATGCCTATTTTATTTGTTGTGATAGACAATTTGCGTTACGACCAATGGAAAACCTTTGAAACTGTTGTAAGCAACTACTATAAATTGGAAAAAGAAGTTCCCTACTACTCTATTTTGCCAACTGCTACGCAATACGCACGCAACGCTATTTTTTCTGGATTAACACCTTTGGAAATGGAAAAACAGTTCCCGCAATACTGGAAAAACGATCCTGAGGAAGGTGGTAAAAACTTGTTTGAGGCCGAATTTTTATCAGCACAAATCAAACGTTTGGGATTGAATATCAAAGAAGACTATTTTAAAATCACAAGTTTAGCCGGAGGAAAAAAATTAGCCGAAAGCTTCAAAGCTTTAAAAGAAAATGATTTGGTTACTATCGTCTACAATTTTGTGGATATGTTATCGCATGCAAAAACAGAAATGGATGTGGTAAAGGAATTAGCATCAGATGACAAGGCATACCGTTCCTTGACTTTGAGTTGGTTTAAAAATTCGCCTTTGCTAGAGATTATTCAGCAGGCACAAAAAATGGGTTTCAAACTTATTTTAACTACTGATCACGGTACTATTAACGTAAAGAATCCATCAAAAGTAGTAGGCGACAAAAATACGAGCTTAAACCTGCGTTACAAAACAGGTAGAAGCTTAACCTACGAATACAAAGATGTGTATGCCGTGAAAGAACCAAAAAATATTGGTTTACCTGCCATAAATATGAGTAGTTCTTTTATTTTTGCAAAAACAGATTTGTTTTTGGCTTATGTAAACAATTACAATCATTACGTGAGTTATTACAAAAATACGTACCAACACGGTGGAATTTCGCTAGAAGAAATGATCATTCCGTTTTTGGTATTTAATCCGAGATAAAGAAGTAAGCAGTATCAGTTTGCCGTGCATCGATTGCTCTTTGAATGGCCAACTTTAAACCCTTTAATAAAAATGACTACCATTTTTTCAATTGACCAATTAGCACGCGTTGCGCAAGGCATACTGGACCAAAACCCATCAAGAGTGATTCTTTTTCACGGCGAAATGGGCGCTGGTAAAACCACTTTAATCAAGGAACTTTGCCGCACATTGGGCGTACAAGGCGCAACGAGCAGCCCTACTTTTTCGTTGGTAAATGAGTACGAAGCAACCAATAATCAGTTAGTGTATCATTTTGATTTTTACAGACTGAATAAGGAAGAAGAAGCCTTGGATATGGGCGTTGATGATTACCTGTACTCTGGACATTTTTGTTTTATTGAATGGGCCGAAAAAATTGAAAATTTAATTCCACCCTTACATTCTGTGATTACCATCACGGTGTTACCAGACGGAAATAGATCATTAACCCTAAGCTAATTACCATGTCAAGCACAGCGCCTGTAACAATATTACCTTATACTCCCGCTTTAAAAGAACACATTAAAACACTTAATTTAGAGTGGCTTACCAAATTTTTTAAAGTAGAACCCAAAGACAAAAAAGTGCTCTCGGATCCGCAGGGAGAAATTATTGATCAAGGCGGTTTCATTTTTTATGCTCAATACCAAAATGAAATAGTAGGAACTGCGTCACTCCTCAAAATGGAAGAAGGCGTTTATGAATTAAGCAAAATGGCAGTTACTGATGCAGTACAAGGTTTAGGAATTGGCAAAGAGCTACTTCAACATTGTTTTGCTTTTGCCGAAAAAGAAGGCTTTAGCAAGCTTGTTTTGTATTCGAATCGGAAATTACATTCGGCAATACATTTGTATCGAAAATACGGCTTTGTCGAAATCGAATTGGAAGACGGCGTGTACGAAAGAGCCGATATAAAAATGGAAAAACCACTGACTCAAAACACAATTTAAAAAGCGTCTTTTTAATTTAATTTCAAGTCAAATCGTAGCTAACTTTTGCGTAAATTGTTCCCTTAAAATTCAAAACCAACCATGTCCATCACTATAACGCCATTTTCCAAACAAGATCTTTTACCTCAAGAGGAAAAATTAGAAGTAGCCCGCCAAAAGAGCGAACTTTTTATTGGAATCCCAAAAGAAACTAGTTTTCAGGAGCGCCGCATTTGCCTCACGCCAGATGCAGTAACTTCATTAACATTTCAAGGGCACCGCGTAATGATTGAGGCTGGTGCTGGTTTAAGCTCAAGTTATACCGATAAAGAATACAGTCAAGCAGGCGCCGAAATTACCAACGACACTCAAAAAGTATTCAGTTGTCCTATGATTTTGAAAGTAGAGCCACCGACTCTAGCCGAAATCGACATGATGCAACCGCAAACAATCTTAATATCAGCCATACAACTTAAAACGCGCAAAAAAGAATACTTTGAGGCGTTGACCAAAAAGAAAATTACCGCACTTGCTTTTGAATATATTAAGGACGAAGGCGGAACTTATCCTGCTGTAAAATCCTTGAGCGAAATTGCCGGAACAGCCTCTATTTTAATCGCTGCGGAGCTTATGATTACCAATGATCTTGGAAAAGGATTATTATTTGGCAATATTACTGGCGTTCCTCCTACTGATGTGGTTATTTTAGGAGCTGGAACTGTGGGCGAGTTTGCGGCTAAAACCGCCATTGGTTTGGGTGCTACGGTAAAAGTTTTTGACAACTCCATTACCAAATTACGCCGCTTGCAAAACAATTTAAACCAACGCATATTTACATCTACCATTCAGCCCAAAGCCTTGCTCAAAGCCTTGCGCCGCTGTGATGTGGCCATTGGCGCCATGCGTGGCAAAGACCGCTGTCCGGTTATTGTGACCGAAACTATGGTGGAACACATGAAAAACGGTGCCGTTATTGTTGATGTAAGCATTGACACAGGTGGTTGTTTTGAAACTTCAGAAGTTACCTCTCATGAGAAACCAACTTTTATCAAAAACAATGTGTTGCACTATTGCGTGCCAAATATTCCATCGCGCTATTCCAAAACCGCTTCCCTTTCTATCAGCAATATTATCTCGCCTTATTTGATGCAAATTGCCGAAGATGGTGGCATCGAAAGCGCCATTCGTTGTGACAAAGGACTCAAAAACGGCGTATACATGTACCACGGAATCCTAACCAACAATGCCATTGCTGATTGGTTCAATTTGCCAAGTAGCGACATTAATTTAATTGTTTTTTAAGAGAACTTTCAGCTACCTTTGCACAAAAAATAAACACATGAAGTTAGTTCACCGTTTTGCTTATTACTTGGTTGGTATGGTTCTCGGCCTGTTTTTTGTAGGTCTTGTTTTTAGTGGCAAGGACACCCGCTGCAACTATTTCCCGAACGCAAGAGTATTAAACGACCTTCGCAACAAGCCCTTCTATTATTCTGAAAAAGCTACCAAAGTAATGCAGGAAAAATGGATTGACACAGCCGATATCAAAAACACCTTGCAATTTGGTGATGTTGATTTTGACCAAAGCAATGTTAAAAAAGAAAACGGAAAACTGTACGTAATTGAAGGAAAAACAGTAAAAAATCAAGCCGTTACTTTAAAAATAATCAACTACAGCAACAAAGCCGTTCTCGACGAAATTATCAAAAAATAGTCTCTTTTCAGTTTTTATTTGGTCGTGCCCCTACGCAAAAGCTTCGGGTCCTGCTGTACGTTCCCGCTTTTTTGGGGCGGTTAAAAAAAGCCGTCCCAAAAAGAGCTCCACTGCCATCAGTCACGCAAAACAGTGGTTGTTGGCGTATTTTTTACCCTACATTTCCGTTCAAAACCCAATTGATAGGTTCTTTATCTTGTGCTTTCAAATAAGCATTTACTTGACTAAAATGTTTGTTTCCAAACCACTTGCCTTGATTGGCACTCAGCGGCGATGGATGTCCACTTTCGAGAACTAAATGTTTGTTTCGGTTAATTAATTTCCCTTTTTTTTGCGCAAAGCCGCCCCAAAGTAAAAAAACAACACCTTGTTTTTCGGCATTGATTCGTTCAATAATTGCTGTTGTGAAATTCTGCCAAGGCAAGTGTTTGTGACTGTTAGCGCTGTCTTTTTGCACGGTTAAAGTCGCATTAAGCAGCAACACACCTTGTTTAGCCCAAGCCAATAAATCACCTGATGAGGGCAACAAAATTTCATCCAAATCATCATTTAATTCTCTAAAAATATTGCGTAACGAGGGCGGAATCGCCACACCATCGGATACAGAGAAGCAAAGTCCATTCGCCTCACCTGCTCCATGATACGGATCTTGACCAATAATGACCACTTTTACATCCTCAAACAAACATTGATTCAAAGCTTCAAAAATCAATTCCTGCGGTGGGTAGCAAGTATGTTGCGCATATTCTTGTGCTACCGTCTCCAGCAAAGTAGCCACATACGATTTTTTCAATTCGTCCGCTAAAACAGCTTGCCACGAAGGGTGCAAATTGGATATCATTTTCATTTGTAATTTAAAAACCAAAGATACATTCATTTTGGTTCAGGATAGCTTTGTTAACCACCCTAAACATTATTTAATTCTTTGCTAATTAAAGTTAAAAAACCTTAACAAATAACTACTTTTGCAACTCAAAGTCTAAACAAAATATGATTTCAATAACTGACAAAACACTACAAGATTTACAATTTCCTGTAATTCTTGACACCATATCTACCATTTGTAACACCGAAATAGGAAAAGTAAAGGCGCTAGAAATCACACCTTTTAGAGACAAAGACAGTTTGATGCAAGCCTTATTGCAAACCTCGGAGTACGTTTCTTCTTTTCAAAACAACAACGCCATACCAAATCATGGTTTTGATGCCATTACGCACGAAATAAAATTTTTAGCCATTGAAGACAGTTTTCTGGAAGTAAGCAGCTTTCGCAAAATTGCAAACTTATCGGCAACGGTCAATTTCATGTTGCAATTTTTACAAAAATTCGAAGAGTATTATCCCAACTTAAACCACCGCGCCAAACAAGTCACTTTGACCAAAGACATCATTCACATGATTGATGATGTAGTTGACAAGTACGGCGAAATCAAAGACAATGCCTCACCTGATTTGCTTAACATCCGTAGGAGCATGAATGCGGTGCGCGGCAAAGTCAATCAAAGTTTTGGTACTGCCCTCACCCACTACAATTCATTGGGTTATTTAGATGATATTCGCGAGAGTTTTGTTCAAAACCGACGCGTTTTAGCCGTTCTAGCCATGTACCGTCGTAAGGTGAAAGGTTCGATTATGGGAAGTTCAAAAACAGGCAGCATTGCTTACATTGAACCCGAAGCTACTTTACAATATTCGCGTGAGCTGAGCAATTTAGAATACGAAGAAAAAGAAGAAATCACCCGAATTTTAAAATTGTTATCGAACCAAATTCGTCCTTTTTTACCTTTATTGGTGCAATACCAAGACTTTTTGAGTGACATAGACGTCATCGCCGCAAAGGCCAAATATGCCAATAAAATCAACGGAATTCTGCCAACGATTACTGAAGAGCGTCGTTTGTATTTTAGAGATGCCTATCATCCTATTTTGTATTTGAACAACAAACAAAAGGACGAAATTACGCATCCGCAAACCATTGAATTGGGGCAAGAAAATCGGATTATTGTAATTTCAGGACCTAATGCGGGAGGAAAAACAATCTCGTTAAAAACCGTTGGTTTGCTGCAGTTGATGCTTCAATCGGGTATGCTTATTCCGGTACACGAGCGCAGCGAAACCTTTTTATTCGACCGTATTTTAACAGATATTGGCGACAATCAATCGATAGAAAATCACCTGAGTACCTACAGTTACCGATTGAAAAACATGAACTATTTCTTAAAAAAATGCAACCGCAAGACCATGTTTTTGATTGATGAGTTTGGTACAGGATCTGATCCGGAATTGGGTGGTGCTCTTGCCGAAATTTTCCTCGAGGAGTTTTACCACCGTGAAGCTTTTGGAATCATCACGACGCATTATTCTAATTTGAAAATCTTAGCTAACGAATTGCCTTTTGCAACAAACGCCAACATGTTATTTGACGAAAAAACACTCGAACCCATGTACAAATTGGTTTTGGGTCAAGCCGGAAGCTCTTTTACTTTTGAAGTGGCATTAAAAAATGGTATTCCATTTAGCTTAATCAACAGAGCCAAAAAGAAAATTGAGGTGGGCAAAGTACGTTTTGACAAGACCATTGCTACTTTGCAAAAAGAGCGTTCAAAACTCGAAAAAACATCGCAAACCCTCAAAGAAGAAGAATCAAGAGCACGTGAAGAGGGCAAAAAAATGGAGACCATCAATGTCAAAATCAAACAAAAACTAGAGAGTTATCAAGAATTGTACGATAGCAATCAAAAGACGATTTACATAGGTCAAAAAATTGAAGACATCTCTGAGAAATATTTCAACAACAAAAACAAAAAAGAACTCATAGGCGAATTTTTGAAAATCATTGAAATAGAAAATTCAAAACGCAAAAAAGCGACTGCCAAAGAAAGCAAGGCCCAACTTGATAAAAAGAAAGAGATTATTGAAGAAGTAACTGTTCAGGTAGAAGAAATTCGAAAAGAAAAAAAAGAAAAGAAGCAAAAAGTGGTGGTTGAAAAACCAAAACCGATTTTAAAAATTGGCGATCGCGTGCGCATGTTTGATGGTAAAGCCGTGGGAACTATTGACAGTATTGAAAAAAACAAGGCCACGGTAAATTATGGTGTATTCACCTCAAAAGCAAGCCTCGAAGTTTTGGAATTGGTTGAAGCAGTGAAAAAATAAGTATTTTTTTGAATTTTATTGGCAAAAATAAAAATTCATATAATTAGTTTTGACAAAAAACAAGATGCAAAATTTACCAAAAGATAAAAAGATAATCATTTTTGATGGAGTATGCAATTTATGCGATGCAAGTGTGCAAAAAATAATAAAACACGACTCCAAAGATATTTTCCGCTTTGTAGCCTCGCAGTCAACTTTAGGACAGGAAATCATTAAATATTTGGGAATCGACACTACAAAAACCGATAGTATCATTTTATACCAGCCCGGCGTAGCTTATTATTACAAAGCTGAGGCTGCGTTTGAAATTGCGAAAGATCTTGGTGGTGTTTTTGTTTTTGGCGCACTTATTAGTTGGTTGCCTAACACTATTTTAAATGCGATGTACGATTTTGTAGCTCGTAACCGGTACAAATGGTATGGTAAGAAAGAAGCTTGTATGGTTCCTACAAAAGAGATTTTGAATAAATTTTTAGCATAAAGTCTTGCTGTAAGTACAAACAAAAAAAGGATAATCGAGTGGATTATCCTTTTGTTTTTTAGTAAAATCAATTCTTAACTACGAATTAATTTTCTGTATTTCAATCGCTTTGGAGTTAAATCACCACCCAAACGTTTCTTTTTGTTTTCTTCGTATTCAGAGAAACCACCTTCAAAGTAATACACTTCTGAATCTCCTTCAAAAGCTAAGATGTGAGTACAAATACGGTCCAAAAACCATCTATCGTGCGAAATAACTACCGCACAACCCGCAAATTTCTCTAAACCTTCCTCCAATGCACGAAGTGTATTTACATCCAAGTCATTCGTAGGCTCATCCAATAATAGAACGTTACCTTCTTCTTTTAAAGTCATTGCTAGGTGCAAACGGTTACGCTCTCCACCAGAAAGCATCGAAACTTTTTTGTTTTGCTCCCCGCCACCAAAATTAAAACGAGAAAGGTAAGCTCTTGAATTTACTTGCTTTCCTCCCATCATGATTAATTCCTGACCGTCAGCAAAATTTTCCCAGATTGATTTATTAGGATCAATATTAGAGTGTGATTGGTCAACGTAAGCAATTTTTACCGTCTCTCCTACTGAGAATGATCCGCTATCTGTTTCTTGCTCGCCCATTATCATTTTGAAAATTGTCGATTTACCAGCACCATTTGGCCCAATAATCCCAACAATTCCAGCTTGTGGCAAAGTAAAATTCAAGTTATCGTATAATAATTTTTCACCAAAAGCTTTTGCTACATTTTTTGCTTCGATAACATTTGTTCCTAGACGCGGTCCGTTCGGGATATAGATTTCTAGATTTTCATCAAGTTGCTTTTGATCTTCGTTTAGCAACTTGTCATAGTTTTGCAAACGCGCTTTTTGTTTGGTCTGACGGCCTTTTGCACCTTGACGAACCCAGTCTAACTCACGCTCCAAGTTTTTTCTACGTTTAGAAGCTACTTTTTCTTCTAATGCCATTCTGCTTGACTTTTGATCCAACCATGAAGAATAATTTCCTTTCCAAGGAATACCTTCACCACGATCTAACTCTAAAATCCAACCCGCTACATTATCCAAGAAATAACGATCGTGCGTTACTGCAATTACAGTACCCGCGTATTGTGCCAAATGCTGCTCTAACCATAATACCGACTCCGCGTCTAAGTGGTTGGTTGGCTCATCAAGTAACAATACATCTGGTTGTTGCAACAACAAACGACAAAGTGCTACACGACGACGCTCTCCACCAGAAAGATTTTTGATTGGCGTATCTCCCTCAGGTGTGCGTAAGGCATCCATCGCGATTTCTAGTTTAGTATCGATTTCCCAAGCGCCTAAAGCATCAATTTTATCTTGTAATGCCGCTTGACGGTCCATCAATTTATCCATTTTATCTGGATCAGAATAGTTTTCTTCTAAACCAAACAAATCGTTGATTTTGTTGTATTCTTCAAGTACAGCCATCGTTTCAGCAGCACCTTCACGTACAATTTCGATAACCGTCTTTGTCTCATCCAAAATTGGTTCTTGCTCTAAATAGCCAACTGTATAGCCTGGAGCAAAAACTACATCACCTTGATAGTTTTTATCAACGCCTGCAATAATTTTTAATAAAGAAGATTTTCCAGATCCGTTCAAACCTAAAATACCAATTTTAGCCCCGTAAAAGAAACTTAAATAAATATTCTTTAATACTGGTTTATCAGCCCCTTGGTAGGTTTTACTCAATTTTGACATTGAGAATATTACTTTCTTATCGTCTGCCATGATTTATCTTTTTTTAATGTATTTCTTCTAATTTTTAATTCAATATAGTTTACAAACGCCCCTTTAAAGAGCTAAATACCCAAGCGTTAGCAAAAAAACCAACTCCTACAGCGGCAAAGCCCCAGCCAGCAACATCATCATAACGAAAAGCCCCCAGTGCAATAAGCAAAAGCCCCATTAGTATCATAATTAAAGTAGCCCAACCTAAAATTGTATTTTTATTCATTCCCATATTTGTGGTATTACGTATTTAAAATCCTGTTACTCATAACGGGCTACAAATATCGTTCTTTTGAGTTTTAATTGAAAATTTTATAAAGCATTTCTCGTAGTAAATCAGATTGCGACATTTGATTGGCACCTACTCCCTTGCTCTTAACATCAATATCCCGCAAAGCACCTACAATTTGGCTGACTTTTTTCATAGGATAATTTTTTAAGGCTAAGTCGTATTCTTTCATAAAAAATGGATTTATACCGAGTACAGCAGCTACATTTTTCGGATTTTTGTCCTTTAAACCATGGTATTTTAAAAGCTGTATAAAAAATCCAAAAACCAAGCTGGTAGTCACTACTATAGGATTGTCTTTTGGATTTTGGGCAAAATTCGCAGCAATTTTGTATGCCTTCAGTTGATTGCGTTCCCCCAAAGCTTTTCGCAATTCAAAAACATTATAATCTTTACTAAAGCCAATATTCTCCTCAATATCTTTAGGCATTATAGTGCTTCCTGGCGGAAGAATTATTTGCAGTTTTTCAAGCTCATTATTGATTTTACTCAGGTCAGTTCCTAAAAATTCTACAAGCATGGCATTAGCCTTAGGGTCGATACCATATTTTTTACCAGACAAAACGCGTTTAATCCAATCGCCTACTTGGTTTTCATACAATTTTTTACTTTCGAAAACCAACCCGTTTTTGGCCAATAATTTAGTTACCTTTTTTCGTTTGTCTAAAGTTTTGTATTTGTAACACATCACTAAAACCGTGCTTGGCATGGGGTTATCGGCATAGTTTTCCAATTTTTCAATGTTGCGGGACAAGTCTTGGGCTTCTTTGACAATGATCACTTGACGATCTGCCATCATAGGGTAACGTTTGGCTGCAGAAACAATATCATCAATTGTTACGTCGCGACCATATAAAACCGTTTGATTGAAACCTTTTTCCTCTTCTGTCAAGACTTTTTGCTCAATATAATCAGAAAGTTTGTCAATATAATACGGCTCTTCACCCATTAAAAAATAAATAGGTTTGATAACTCCATTTTTAATATCAGTGACAATTTTTACAACTTCGTCCATAAAATGTGGTGTTTTAGCAAAAGTACGGAGCCAAATAAAAAGCATTCCTGCTATTTTACGCCATCACTTTAAACTAAATACTTATTTTTGCCGCATGCAGCAATTACAATTTTCTACTTTTCAATTTCGTTTCAAAAATAGCGAAAATAAAACAGCAATTTTTGATGTTATTCGTAAAAAATTCATCATTCTTACACCTGAAGAATGGGTCAGACAACATGTCATTCACTTTTTGATAGAAGAAAAAAAATATCCAAAATCACTCATCAATGTTGAGAAAGTACTTCAAGTGAATGGCTTGCGCAAAAGATATGACGTGGTTGTTTACTTAGCAGACGGTAGTATTTTTGTACTCATTGAATGTAAAGCTCCCGAAGTAAAAATTTCGCAAGCCACTTTCGATCAAATTGCACAGTACAATATGACCTTGCAAGCACAATATTTAATGGTAACGAATGGTTTGAATCACTATTTTTGCCAAATGGATTTTCAAGAAGAAAAATACCAATTTTTGAGAGACTTACCCGATTACCCTAACGATACGATTTAAAAACTAAAAATGAAAATAGCCGTTGTTATATTAAATTGGAATGGAGTGCAATTGCTCGAAAAGTTTTTGCCGTCAGTGGTTCAATATTCTCCTGAAGCAAAGATTTACGTCGCCGATAATGCCTCGACTGATGCATCAATAGCTTTTGTTAAAGCCCACTTTCCATCTGTTCAAATCATTCAAAATAAAGGGAATTATGGTTTTGCAAAAGGATACAACGAAGCTTTAAAAAATGTACATGCAGATGTGTATGCTTTAGTAAACTCTGATATTGAGGTAACACCAAATTGGTTAACCCCAATTGTAAAAACATTTCAAGAAGAGCGCTCAACAGCAATAATTCAGCCTAAAATTTTAGATTACAAGCAAAAGGATTTGTTTGAATATGCTGGCGCAGCGGGCGGATTTATTGACAAATATGGGTATCCGTACTGTCGCGGCCGAATCTTCGACTCTATTGAAAAAGATAATGGGCAGTACAACGACAACCGAACTATTTTTTGGGCATCGGGCGCTTGTTTTTTTATTCGAACCTCCTTGTACCATGAGTTGAAAGGTTTTGATGATGATTTTTTTGCACATCAAGAAGAAATCGATTTATGTTGGCGTGCCAATAATAAAGGTTATCAAATAAAATATGTGCACGAAAGTACCGTTTTTCATGTTGGCGGAGCAACATTGCAGCAAGGCAACCCAATGAAAACCTATTTGAATTTTAGAAACTCCCTATTTATGTTGACTAAAAATTTGCCGAAAAAAAGTTTGATTCCCATTCTTTTTACGAGAATGGTTTTAGATGGATTGGCGGGAATACAGTTTTTAACAAAAGGAAAAGTGAAACATTTTTGGGCGATATTGAGAGCGCATTTTTCATTTTATCAGGGATTTAGAAAGCATTATAAAAAACGGGATATGGTGCAAATGATACAGTATTACCACATAAAAAGTATAGTTTATCAATACTTCATTAAAGCTGGCAAGGTCTTTGAGCAATAAGTTTTAACAATTAATTGTACTTTTGTAGCCTATTTAATTAACACTTTAAACCTATTTTTGTAAAACAACAAAATAATTATTTATGAAAAAAATCGTATTAACATTATCCGTAATGGCACTTTTGACCTCATGCGTTTCTAAAAAGAAATACACTGAGTTAGAAGCTAGAAACAAAGAAACTCAAGATTTATTAAACACTGCTACTGTAAAGTTAAATGCTTGTTTAGAGGAAAAAGCGGGACTTGCTGCTACAGCTGCAACTTTAAAAGAGCAAAATCAAGGTTTAATCAGCGTTTCGAAAGATATGACGGTTTTATCTACTAAAGGTGCGGAAAACATTGAAAAAGCCTTGGAATCTATCAAGGAAAAAGATTTAAAAATAAGCAGAATGCAGGATGCTTTAACTAAAAAAGATAGTGTTACACTAGCTTTGGTTACAAGTTTAAAAAGTTCTGTAGGTATCTCTGACCCTGATATTGAAATCAATGTTGAAAAAGGAGTTGTATTTATCTCAATTGCTGATAAATTGTTGTTCAAAAGTGGAAGTTATGATGTAACTGACAAAGCTAAAACAGTTTTAGCCAAAGTTGCAAAAGTAGTTAATGACAAACCAGATTTTGAATGTATGGTTGAAGGTCATACTGACAATGTTCCTTACAACGGTTCAGGAGTACTGTTAGACAACTGGGATTTAAGTGTAAAACGCTCTACTTCTATCATTCGTGTATTGACGAACCAATTGGGTGTAAAACCAGAGCAATTGATCGCAGCAGGAAGAAGTTCATACATTCCTTTAGTAGCTAATGATTCTGCTGAAAACAGATCAAGAAACAGAAGAACTCGTATTGTAGTATTGCCAAAGATTGACCAATTTTACGATATGATCGAAAAAGAAATGAAAAAACAAAAACAATAATTAATTTTATGTTTTAATTAAAAAATCACCTCGCGCGAGGTGATTTTTTTTTAAAATTCTGTTAAAATAAAAGAGGCAGATCCGAAGACCTGCCCTAATGTATCCTCAATTTTTCTTTAACAACCAATTAAATATAATTAAGAATAACATGCTATAAATTAAACTTTACTGACGCGATTTTTGTAAATATAGATATTAAAATCAAAATAGCCAAAACCAGGCCAAAAAAATATTTGCTAGACGAAAAACTAAAAATATCGACAACAGACAGCACAACAAATAAAATACCTACAAAAAATCTTGCTTATCTACAAACCAGTTTAATGTTATAAAATATCCAAGCTGCCTTTTCCTTCACGAACAACTACTGGCTCAAAGTCAGATAAATCGATGATGGTGGAACCTACATTATCTCCGTAACCGCCATCAATAACAAGATCAACTACATTTTGCCATTTTTCAAAAATCAGCTCCGGATCTGTTGTGTATTCAATAACATCATCTTCATCTCGAATTGAGGTTGAAACAATTGGATTTCCTAATTGTTTTACTAATTCCAGAATGATGGAGTTATCTGGAACACGAATTCCGACCGTAGTTTTCTTTTTAAATTCTTTTGGCAAGTTGTTATTTCCGGGTAAAATAAAGGTATACGGTCCTGGCAAAGCACGCTTTAAAATTTTAAAAGTAGGCGTATCAATTTGTTTCACATAATCAGATAAATTGCTTAAATCATGACAGATAAAAGAAAAATTGGCTTTCTCTAGTTTAATTCCTTTGATTTTTGCAATGCGTTCCAGTGCTTTAGTATTGGTAATATCACAACCTAATCCGTAAACCGTATCGGTTGGATAAATCACCAATCCTCCTTCTTTTAAAACCTTCACTACTTTTGCAATAGCGGCTTCGTTGGGTTTGTCTTCGTATATTTTGATAAACTGTGCCATTTATTTTTAAGTTTAAAGTTTAAAATGTTTAAGGTTTAAAGTGCTTTTTAATGACATCTTTAAACCTTAAACTTCAAACAAATTTTTATCCGATAATATCCAATTTCGCAAAGCGCAATAACAATTTTTTAATGCCACCTACTTCAAACTTTATTTCTGCTTTTTTATCAGCACCAACTCCTTCTAAATTGAGAACTTCGCCTTTGCCAAAGCGTTCGTGCATAACCACATTTCCTATTGCCAATTGATTGTCGAATAAATTACTGGTTCCCGCACCTGCATTAGAACCAACTGGTTTTAATTTTCGGACATTAATTTCAGGTTTTGGTCCCGGAGTACTTGTTTTAGGTGGCGGAGTTCCGTTAGATGGTTTCGCTAATCGCAGTTTAGATTTATCAACATCGCCAAAAATATCGCTGTCAATCATTGGTTTAAATCGGTAATTACTCTCTGCAGGAGTTAAATACTCTAAATATTGAGGGTCAATTTCTTCAATAAATCGTGATGGTTCGCTATCAGTCAATTTGCCCCAGCGATAACGCGATTGCGAATACGTTAAATACGCCTGGTGTTCGGCACGTGTTAAAGCTACGTAAAACAACCTACGCTCCTCTTCAAGCTCGCTTCTGGTACTCATACTCATAGCACTAGGAAACAAATCTTCCTCCATACCCACTACAAAAACGTGAGGAAACTCAAGTCCTTTTGCGAGGTGAATAGTCATTAAAGCCACACGATCCTCATCGCTAGTATCTTTATCTAAATCAGTAGCCAAAGCTACATCTTCCATAAATTCAGCCAAAGATCCTCTTGCGCCATCAACTTCAATTTGCCCTTCGGTAAAATCTTTGATACCATTTAAAAGTTCTTCGATGTTTTGAATTTTTGCCATTCCCTCAGGAGTCGCATCTTTTTTGAGTTCTTGAATTAAACCTGTTTTTTTAGCAACATGTTCAGCCAAATAAAAGGCATCTTGGTTTTCATTAATTGCTTGGAAACTTTGAATCATAGTTACAAAATCCAGCAACTTTTGCTTGGTACCCGAGTTGAGTTTTAAATCAATTCGTTCTATATTTTGCATTACTTCGAATAACGAACGCTTGTAATGATTAGCGGCAATAGTCAGTTTTTCGATGGTGGTATTCCCAATTCCTCGTGCAGGGTAATTGATTACACGAATTAACGCTTCTTCGTCCTTTGGATTCAAAACCAAACGCAAATAGCACAAAACGTCTTTTACTTCCTTCCTTTGATAAAATGAAAGTCCACCGTAAATACGATACGGAATGTCTCGTTTACGCAGCGCATCTTCCATAGCTCTCGACTGCGCATTGGTACGATACAAAATAGCAAAAGCCCCATTGTGGAGTTGATTCTGCATTTTTTGTTCCCATATTGTACTCGCAACAAAACGGCCTTCTTCATTATCGGTAAGGCTGCGATGCACTTTTATTTTGGGTCCAAAATCATTGGCTGTCCAAACAATTTTATCCAGCTTGACTTTGTTTTTATCAATAATCGTATTGGCCGCCTCTACAATATTTTTAGTAGAACGGTAATTTTGTTCCAAGCGAAAAGTTTTCACACCTTCGTAATCCTTTTGAAAGTTTAAAATATTATTGATATTGGCACCTCTAAAAGCATAAATACTTTGAGCATCGTCACCAACTACACATATATTTTGGAATTTATCTGATAATGCGCGCACAATTAAGTACTGCGAATGATTGGTATCTTGGTACTCATCAACCAAAATATATCGGAAACGGTTTTGGTATTTGGCCAAAATTTCTGGAAAACGCGTTAAAAGCTCATTGGTTTTCAAGAGCAAATCATCAAAATCCATTGCACCTGCTTTGAAACAACGGTCTACATAATTTTGATAAATTTCGCCCATTCTAGGTTTCTTCGACATGGCATCAGCCTCTTGAAGTTCGGGATTATTGAAATAAGCCTTTACCGTAATCAAACTATTTTTAAAGTTAGAAATACGTCCTAAAACCTGCTTTGGTTTGTAAACATCACGATCAAGCTGCATCTCTTTGATAATTCCTGAAATGGCGCGCAACGAATCCTGAGAGTCGTATATGGTAAAATTAGAAGGATATCCTAAATGTTCCGCTTCTGAACGCAAAATTCGAGCAAACACAGAGTGAAAAGTACCCATCCAAAGATTTTTGGCTTCGCCTGCTCCTACGATATCTGAAATTCTTTTTTTCATTTCGCGTGCAGCCTTGTTCGTAAAGGTTAGCGACAATATACTAAAAGCATCGATGCCTTGGTGCATTAAGTAAGCAATACGAATGGTGAGCACCCTTGTTTTTCCGGAGCCGGCACCCGCAATGATGATCATAGGACCGTCCTTTTGCAAAACAGGTTCGCGCTGGGCTTCATTCAGTTGATCGATATATTTGTGCATGGAGAATAATATAGTTTAAGAGGACAAAAATAGGCATTTTGAGCGAGCTTTGGAACATCAAAAACAACATTTACGCTCCCGCAATAGCTGGAAAGTAACGTTGCATTTAAGCTCATTTTTATTTAAAAAACACATCGTAGGCAAACCTAGTCAAGGTGCCAATTACGACAATCAAGAAAAATATTCTGATAAATCCATTGCCTTTATTTATGGCTAATTTAGCTCCTAAAAAACCACCAAAAGCATTACTTGCAGCCATGGGCAAGGCAATACTCCAAATGATTTTTCCTTTGATAAAAAACAAACAAATAGAACCAAAATTAGTCGCTAGATTAACCATTTTGGCATTGGCACTGGCTTGTAAAAAGTCGAAGCCCATAATGGCTATAAACGCGACTACCAAAAAACTTCCTGTGCCTGGACCAATAAAACCATCATACAACCCAATCACAAAACTGATGGAAACAGCATACCAAATTTGGGTTGTCGCAGAAGTATCTTTTGTTTTTTGTTGTCCGAAATTTTTGTTTGCGTAGGTATAAATTACCAAAAACGACAACACAATAAGCAACAAAGGCTTCATAAAATCATTGCTCACATAAGTCAGTAAAGTAGATCCTAAAAAAGCGGAAGGAAGTGCCAATGCCATCATTAATGCCAATAATTTCCAATTCATACTGACTTTTTTTAGGTATTGGTAGGCCGCAATTGAAGTACCACTAAAAGCAGGAATCTTTAGTGTCCCAATTACAGTTGCTACTGGAAGATTTGGCAACAAAACCAATCCCATTGGGGTTTGAATTAAACCGCCACCGCCTACAATTGCATCAATAAATCCCGCAAAAAAAGCAGCCAAACACAATAAAGGTAAAATGTAGTTTTCCATCGTTAATTTTTCAAAGGCGAGACAAAAATAGTATTCCACCGCCTTATTAGCTAAGAATGTTAAGTTGATTTGTACCTAAAAAAGTATATTTTTGCTTTTTGATTAATACTATAAAAATAGCTATGGATACTTCTAAATTAATTGACATTCTTTCTTACACTTTGCCATCACTTGTTACAGGTGGTGTAGCCTATTATTTTTTTACAGCTTATTTTGCAGAAATGCAGCAAACAAGAAAATTTCAGTTACAGAATGAAGCTAACAAACAAGCCTTACCGCTACGTTTGCAAGCCTATGAGCGTTTGACCTTATTTTTAGAACGAATTAATCCGAATAAATTATTATTGCGAGTAGCACCTATCAGCGACAATAAAAACGATTATGCCAATTATTTAATTAGTCAAATAGAGCAAGAATTAGAACACAATTTAACACAACAACTATACATTTCTGATGAAGCTTGGACTATTATTCTTACGGCGAAAAACAGTACGATTCAGATGATTCGCAAAATAGCTAGTGAAGCCAACGTAGACAATGCCGATCAGTTACGAGAGCAATTGTTGCAACAATTTTTAGAAAAACAAACTCCGAGTCATGCTGCCTTGGCCTTTTTAAAAAATGAAGTGGCGGAAATGTGGTAAAATTGCAATTATAATTCTTTCAACAATCGGTTTAGCTTCGCTTTCTCAGTTGCCTCTAAATCAGGTTCTAAAGCAATGAAAACGTTTCTCCATTGTTCATTTTTCAATAGCAACCGAATTGAATCGCGACCAAATTTAGAAAACTGCCACATGTGATGTGTAGTTGCTTGAACCAACTCACGCAAAACAACCTCGTCAATTAACTCAAATGCAATTAGTTTTTCAAGCGCATTTTGACGGATGTTAGCCTCGTATTTTGCAGATGCGTATGATTTGAGTTCTTTTACCGCTGTATCAATTTCATTAAGATAATTTGGCGTGGTAATCGCTATCGAAAGCCATAAAACTCTCAAGTTGTAATCATTAAAACCCACCCAATTTCTTGAATGATCCAAATATTTAGATCGATTTTCTGGAAATAAATCACATAGTGTCAACAAGGCAATTTCTCGGGTTTGATAGGAGGCGTCTTGTAATAAAGTTTCGTATTGCTCCCTAAAACTAGCGGGGAATTGCGGTAACAATTGCGCAACAACTTGCCGTAATTGCAAATCATTTGATTGCAAAGCTTTGGTAAAAAAGATGGCTTGACGTTCCCACTTTTCATTTTTTAGTTGTTTGAGTACAGCTTCTTTTACGGGAAAGTACATTTGAGAATCCATAATTTTGAGCATGGAATCGAACTTTTGGTCCCAACCCACTTTTTTAAGCTGTTCTACTTCCAATAAGCTTTGTATCATTTTGTTTTTCGATAATAATTCATTGCTTTTTGGAGTATCGAATGCGGTACTTTCGAGCCAAATTTTGCTAAAGTTCTTCACGTCATACGAGGATACTTTTATTACCTCAGCGAAAAAGTCATCTGTATCAACGGTTAGAAATTCATGTTTAGTGAGGTAATTTCGAATGACTTTTTTAAACGCTTCGTCGCCAATATCTTGATGCAAAACAAATAGCGCCCAAGCTCCCTTTTGGTAAAAAGTAAGGGAACTTGCCTTCGCATTTAAAACAGGAATTGCATCCGTGCGCGAAGCAAATTTTAACTGCTGTGCCGATTCATATAATTTAAAATAAAAGTAGTCATCGCCATATAACTCTCTTTCTGCAAGCAAAGCAAAATAAGTCGCAAAACCCTCTTGTAACCAATGATGGGTGCTACTTTTTGCCGTGATCAAATTGCCAAACCATTGATGGGCCAACTCATGAGCATTCACATTGGTATAACTGCGGTCATTAAAGCCTACCTCATCTACAACAAAACGCGAATTAAAAATCGTTGCTGTTGTATTTTCCATTCCTGCATACAAAAAGTCTCGCACAGGTACTTGCTGGTAGACCTCCCATGGATATGGCACGCCAATTAGTTTTTCAAGCGAATCAAACAATTGCTTATTGTAACGATAAGTCCAGTCAAATCGCGCAGAATCATTGGGCTCTAAATAAGTATGTAGTGGCACTTTCGATTTAGAAAATTCAATTCGTTTATCAAATTTCCCGATAGCCAACATCAACAAATACGAACTCATTGGTTTAGTCATCTTGTAGTTCCATGTTGCTTTATTGTCCTTTACGATCTTTTCCTTTAGAATACCATTCGTGATAATGGTATAATCCTTATCAAATTGTATGGCAAGATTAAAAACTACTTTTTCGTTCACATCATCAAAACTCGGGATCCAATTACTGGTATATTTCCCTTGCCCTTGTGTCCAAATTTGTAAATTATCTAAAGTAGTTGATCCAACAAAATAAAGCGCTTGCTTAGGGCTACATTGATAATTTAAACTTAGCGTATAGTTTCCTTTTTTAAAATGAGAAACTAAGAGCAACGCTTTTTTGGTGTTATGAAAGCGAACAGGCTTTTGATTTAAGAGGACCTCATCGAACATCATATTTTGTGCATCAATAGCTATTGTGTCGGTATCTTTTAAAACATCAAAAGTATAGGTTACAGTGCCCACAACAGATTTGTTCTCTGCGTTAATCGTTAGCACTGCATTTGCGGTAGTAAAATCAACCAAATTGGTTTGCTGTCCCCAAGCAAAAGAACACATGAGTAAAAAAATATATTTCATAAAAGTATTTTCAGCAAGATTTTCAAAGTTACAAAGGATTGCAATACTACCGCTTGAAATTTTGTAAGTTTACGGCACAAAACACAACTTACATTGAAAACGAAAGCCTTATTTAATTGGAGCAGTGGCAAAGATTCTGCACTGGCACTATATAAAATTTTACAACAACATGAAATCGAAGTGACTTGTTTACTTACAAGTGTAAATGAAAAATACGGCCGTATTTCAATGCATGGCGTGCGCGAAAGTTTATTAAGGGAGCAAGCTAAAAGTATCGGAATTCCACTAGAAATTATGTATTTACCAGAAATGCCGAGCATGGAAGTTTACGAAAATGTGATGCATGAAAAACTATCAAAATTAAAAGATCAAGGAATCACCCAATCAATTTTTGGAGATATATTTCTAGAAGATTTACGCCGTTATCGTGAAGAAAAATTAGCTACTGTTGGTCTTCAAGGTATTTTTCCGCTTTGGCAAAAGCAAACGCCTGAACTCATTCAAGAATTTATTGATTTAGGATTTAAAACAATAGTAGTTTGTGTAAGCGAAAGGCACTTAGATCAAAGTTTTGTTGGGCGAATTATTGATGCTTCCTTTTTAGAGGACTTGCCTGCAAATGTAGATCCTTGCGGTGAAAATGGAGAATTTCATACTTTTACTTTTGACGGCCCTTTGTTTAAGCAACCAATCGACTTTGAAATAGGAGAAACTGTGTACCGAAAATATGAAAAACCAACCACTTCAACTGCTTCAAAAACAGCCTGCGATACGGATTCGGGCGCTCCTTACGAATATGGATTTTGGTATTGTGATTTGATAGAAAAAACAATGTAAATGACAGCATTTACATTGTTTTAATTATTTTAAGCGAGGTAAACTAAAGGTAAAACTTGAACCTTTTCCAATTTCTGAAGAAACTTGAATAGTGCCTTTATAAGCATCAACCAGACGTTTTACAGTTGCTAAACCAATACCACTGCCTTTTTCGCCAAAACGATCTTGCTCTGCAACAACTTCAAATTCATCAAATATGATTTTTTGATGTTCCGGTAAAATGCCTAAACCGTTATCCTGAACCGAAATGGTATAGCTATCTGCTTCAGCATGTATCGAAATTGTTATTTGAATATTTTCCTTGTTATTGTACTTAATTGCATTTGAAATCAAATTGAGTAAAATTTGCTCAAGGATTGTTTTATTGATGTACAACGCTACCACATTCGAGTTTAAAACAATGTTACAATTCTCTTCAAAGGATAACAAATTTTTTAACTCCGTCTCTAAGGTAGTCACTAAAACCTCATCATTACTTGTATCTGCAACACTTTCCGCTTTGCTTATTACAAGTAAATTATCAATCATTTCCTTTAATTTGAGTGCTGAACTTTTAATTAGGCCAATGACTTCAATAGCTTCGCCATCTATCTTATTTTCATAACTTTCGATAAGTAGTGTCGATAGTCCTGAAATATTTGATAGTGGGGATTTTAAGTCATGGGCTGCACTGTATGCGAAACGTTCTAAATCCTGATTTTTTTTCTCAAGCAAGGCAATATTTTTTTCTAACTTTAATTTATTGGCACGCAGCTCCAATAATTTCATCGTTTGTCTCGAAAGTGCTTGTAATGAATTAATCTGGCCTTCACTTAGATTTTTGGGTTCATGATCAAGCACACATATCGTACCTATAGGCAAGCCAGTATTATCATCTAAAAGCGAAACACCTGCATAAAAAAGAATTGGTGCTTCTCCTTTTACCAAAGGATTATCCTGAAAACGCGTATCTACACGCGTATCTGGCACAATAAAAACATTATTTGCACTATTAATTGCATGCCCGCAAAATGAAAAATCTCTAGCGTTATCATTGAATTCAGTTCCTACTCTAGATTTAAACCAATGCCTATTGGAATCAATAAAGCCAATAATAGCAATTGGTGTATCACATATTTGCGAAGCAATAGCAGCTAGGTTATCATAATCCTCTTCTGGTAAAGTATCCAAAATGGAATAGGATTCTAAGACTTGTAGTCTTTTAAATTCTGCATGGTGTTTTTGAGGTGTAATCATTCTATTATATATTTTTCTTCATCTCCCTTCCCCACCCTCTGAATGTTTAAAAAGTAATGTCACCAAAACTTTATATAACAGATAATCAAAGAAATAAGTATGCAAAAATACAATTTTATTATGTTTGCATATAAAAAATAAAAACTTTTATAACAATTTTAATACAAAGTCGAAATATTTATCCGACAAAATACAAAATTTACCGTCAAAAAGTTTATTTTTAGAGAGCAGACGCTATTAGACATTCATTTTAATCAACAAATATTAATCTAATTTAGGAAGCAAAAATGAGTCCAAAATACTTTTTTCAAGCATCAATTTTTCAATTTCACTGCTACTTCTTGGGGCTTCTGCAGAGAGATTGATCGGACCTTTAGTAGTTGTTAAGATATCATCTTCGATGCGAACGGCTATTCCCCACCATTTTTTGTCGCAATCACTACCAATTGGAATGTAAATGCCTGGCTCAACTGTTACGATCATATTAGGTTTGAAGGCTTGATAAGTTCCCGGATCATGTACATCTAGACCAATATGATGACTTGTACCATGCGGAAAATAACGTCGGGCATCCATTGCTGATTTAGCAATTCCTAATCGAACTAAACCTTCTGTAATCACATTTCTTGCAGCGGCATCTGGAGCATTAAAGGAATTTCCTAATTGCACCGCAGCAATGCCTGCTTCTTGAGCTTGAAAAACCAAATCATATATCAATTGTTGTTCTGTAGAAAATTTTCCATTTGCAGGAATTGTTCTTGTCACATCAGCAGTGTACCCGTGATATTCTGCTCCTAAATCCATTAAAACCAAATCATTTTCAACTTTTAACTTTGTATTTTCAATGTAATGCAAAACACAACCGTTGTTTCCCGCACCTACAATTGAGGGATATCCTTCGTATTCACTTCCGCATTTCTTATACACATATTCATGAACACCTTGTACCTCCATTTCAGACATGCCAGGATGCATCGCTTTCATTATTTCGCGTTGTCCCATCGCAGAAATTCGCACGGCTTTTGTAATTAATTTAATTTCCTCATCCGTTTTTATCTCTCGCATTGCTGCCATAAAATTCAACATCGATCTTGTATCAAGCTTATTCTTTTTTACTGGTGTTGAAGTTGTCGGATTAACGGTTTTTAATGCTGCTGGATCATTTTGTGTGTTACTTCCTTTATCAAAATCAATTTGAGATTTAAATGATGTAATTAGCTGAAACAAGTTAGCCGCTTCACTTTCTTCATCGCGGACATCGTTTTGAAACTCTTTATACAAAACGGTATCAAACTTTCCAAAATTGATTTGGGCTTTTAAAAAATCACTACCATTTTTGACTACCGTAAAACCAAGTTCCTTTTTGGCTCCCTCTACTCCTAAACGAATGCCAGTCCATTGCTCGCGTCGTGCATTTTTTTCTTGAACGTATAAAATTTCGTTGGCTGAAGTTCCGTCGGACAGGATTTGTTTCTCCGAAAAAAGAAGCAAAACCGCATTGGGTTCATTGTAACCTGTTAGGTAATAAAAATCAGGATCTTGGTGAAAAATATAATCAACATCATTCGCTCTATTGCGTAAAGGATTACTATAGAAAACGGCCACCGAATTTTTTGGCATTTTTAAACGAAATGCGTCACGTTTTTCTTTATGAAATTGTGGACTTAAATAGTCTGTTGGCTTATTATTTTGCGCAAAAAGATTCGCTGCGCTGAAAATTACTGCTATGATAGAAAGTTTAAAAGTCATCTATATGGTTTGATATTTATTTTGGTAATAGTTCCTTAATAAAAGTTTAAACATAAGATAAAATTCTGTAAATCATCTATGAAAATTTGCAATTGTTTCATGTTGCATAAAAAAAGAGCACCAAAAGATTTTCACCTTTTAAATGCTCTTTGTAAAGTACTTCATTTTCTTAAAATTAACCAAACTAATCTTTATGAAAAATGTTAATGTAAGCACTCCTTTTTTTAAAATTTTTACAACTTAAAGTATAACTAACCTATGTTTTATTTTGCAAAGGACATTTGTAAGATGTAGTTTAAAAAAAAGGTTGCGTGGAAAAAGTTTTTTTTTTGAAAAAAATAAAAGAATCTCGAGTTATGAATGTTTGTCTATTGAATATAAAGACACAATATAACTCTCAATGCCCTTTTAAACAGAAATTTACCCTCGTTCTACAAACAACTGTAACAATTGAGTAACCGTATTCCAATTGCGGATTGTAGCTGTTACATTTAATTTTTTTTCGATGTATTTTTGATCGAATCTTGTTTTACCAGCACCAACAGCGTATTTGATAAAAATTTTATTGCCGTCAATTCGGGCTTCATCTGGTTTAAACTGACTTATTTTCAAATCATTGATACTTGTATCTTTTAAAGTGGTAGAAATGAAAGCCACGTATAACTTTTTAGTATCAACCTCTTTTTCTTTCAAAAACGGATTGTTGCTTAGACATGCATCTAAATCAGATTTTGCAATGACAACAACAGGTACTTCGTGACCAAAATTTTTAAACAATTCTTGCTTTATTTTGAATCCGACAGCCGCAGCATTGGTTTCATCTGTATCGACAAAAACATTGCCTGACTGAATATAGGTTTGCACATTTTGAAAGCCTGCTGCATCGAGCACTGTTTTTAAAGCCTCCATTTTAATCATATTGTGGCCCGATACGTTAATACCGCGCAACAATGCCAAATGAGTTATCATGTTTTATTTTTTTGGCAAATGTAAGTCTATTTTAAAAGTAGGAGCTATGAATTTGATTTCGAGTATAAAAATTGTTCTTTGAAATAATCGAAAAGCTTTATTTCAACTCAATGGGTATATAAACTTCTTCTTCAGAATCAGGATTGCCACGTTGGTACTTTTCTCCTAAAAGTTCAAATTGCGGACGATAAGCTAATTGGTAAGCTGAGTTGGGTAACCATTCTGTAAAAATTGACTCGAAAAAAGCAGGCGTATCAGTTCCGTCTCCTTTGTAAATAAATACAGCGTACAAGCCTGACGGAATTGTAATTGTTTCCATTTCGTCAGGTAGCGCTGAATAATCATTGACTTCTGCTACCGCCCATTTCTGGAATGAAGTATTAGGGTTAAAATTACTCCAAAAATTGGCATCAGTCACTTGAACCGATAAAAAGTGTTGCCCAACCCGATTTTCTATTTCATTTCTGCGTGGCATAAAACGCTGCCAAACTTCATGCGCTTTGTAATCGGTAAAGGACATATCTTGACGCATACCAATGCATTTTTTTTCTGTAATAGTTATAATAGTTGGTGTCATATAGATGTTATGTAAAATTGAAAACAAAAATTATTGATGCAAGTTTACAAAATTGTTCCTGCACTGCGAGACCTAAAAATAAAAAAAGTTCAAAGCAAAAAACATCCTTTGCTTTGAACTTAGCTTACAATCAGTTTTGGTAAAAACTGACTTGTTACAATTTATTTAAACTCCACTACAAATTCTTCTGTTGGTATTCGTACTTTTTTCATAGGTGCAATCCAATCGTTTGGTGTATCAGCATGACCTACATACATTAAGGAAACACTTTTGAGTCCTAATTCGTTTAGTTTTAAAATCTCGTCAACAACCTCGTTTTTGAAACCTTCTACAGGCGTAGTATCTACTTTTAACTCTGCCGCTTGTGCCAAAGCTAAGCCAAGAGCGATATAGGTTTGTCTGGCAATGTGAGCAAAATTTTCCTCGGCAGGCTGAGACAAATAAATTTTCTTAAGCATATCAGCATAGCTATTAAAACGGCCTTGTGGCAAACCACGTTCAGCAGTTGTAAAATCATATACCTTATCAATACGCTCAGCCGTATATCTGTCCCAACCCGCAAAAATCAATACATGAGAGCAATCACGCATACACTCTGGATTTAGAGCGCCTTGCACCAATTTTTCTTTTAACTCTTGATTTTCGACTACCAAAACCTGAAATGGTTGCAAACCAGATGAGGTTGGCGCCAAACGCGCCGCCTCGATTATTTTATCAATATTTACTTTACTTACTTTTTTGGTCGGATCGTATGCTTTTACAGCGTGTCTCCAATTCAAATCTTCTATTAATGCCATTGTATTGATTTTAATTATGAATTTAGTCGTTTGATACTGAAAGCGCTACTTCAATATTCCCTCTAGTTGCGTTAGAGTACGGACATACTTGATGTGCTTTTTCCATTAAATCTTGTGCTACTTCGATCGTAACTCCAGGAATATTGGCATGCAAAGCAGCCTCAAGGGTAAAACCACCGCTAGCGTTTGGTCCTATACCAATGTTAGCGGTTACCGTAGTTTCTCCAGTTGTAATTTTTTCTTTTTTGATAACTAAGTTCAACGCGCTATCAAAACATGCGGCGTATCCTGCTGCGAATAACATTTCTGGGTTGGCATGATCATCATTTGCTCCGCCTAATGCTTTTGGATGTTGAACTGTCATTTCTAAAATTCCATTCTCACTTTTAACTTGACCGTTTCTGCCGCCTTGTGCAGTTGCTTTTGTACTGTATAATGCTTTCATATTGCTAATTGTATTATTTATTTTTATTTGAAATTTTTGTGATAATTCGTTTTAATTCTTCCAGATCTTCCATCTCTAAATTCATGGCCTGCATTAATTGCTGCGGTATAGTAGCCGCTTGAGTTTGTAAATCTTTTCCCTTTGGGGTTAAAGTGATATTTACAATGCGTTCATCAGTTGAGCTGCGCGTTCGGCTCACCAATGATTTAGTCTCCAATCGTTTTAATAATGGCGTGAGCGTTCCGCTATCTAAATGCAACTTGCCTCCTAACTGATTGACGGTTTGCGAATCGTACTCCCACAACACCATCATGACCAAGTACTGCGGATAGGTCAACTCAATAGCATCTAACAAAGGACGGTATTGATTGATGATTTCCTTTGCAAAGGCATAAACAGGAAAACAAACTTGCTGACTTAAATTGAGTTGCTCATTCATAATTGAAAATAATTTATGGTACAAAGATATGATGTAATTAAATTGTGCGCAATTTAATTTTATAAAATTAATATAGTTTTAACAGTGCACTAATTTAGCAACCGAAGTACCGTATTGCTAATTACAACAATTTCGCAGCCTTGATAGCAATGAAAAGCCTTTGCAGACAGAAGACCATTTTTTTCTGGTTTTGACAGAGCGACCAAAGGAAGCTCCTGACAAAGGCAAGAAAAAAGGTTTTGTGACAAAAAGCTTGAAATGAATAGCAAGATTAGCTGACACAACAAAAGAGAAAGATTCGTTTTAAAGTAAAGAGCATTTTCTATTTTAGGAACAAAAAACTATCTTCGTGCGGTAGAAATAGGTGACAGTTGCGAATAAAAACCGATATGTAGCGAGACCTAAAAGCCGATAGCAAAAGATGTCATTGAATCAAATTTTACTTACTCCTATTGAATATTTAAAAGGCGTGGGACCCAGTCGCGGTGCTCTGTTGCGCAAGGAATTGGGGATTCATACTTACGCTGATTTGGTGAATTTTTACCCGAACCGATATATTGACCGAACCCGTTACTACAAAATTAACGAGCTGCAAAATAATGTTGCTGAGGTACAACTCATTGGCAAAATTATTCATGTAAAAACGGTGGAGTTTGGCAAAGGTAGAAAACGCCTTGTTGCCACTTTTGTGGACCAAACCGGGCAGATGGAATTGGTTTGGTTTCAGGGGCACAAGTGGGTGCGTGAATCGCTAAAATTGAATGAAATGTGTGTTATTTTTGGGAAATGCACCTCGTTTAACGGGGCGTACAACATGGCACATCCTGAAATTGAATTGTTGAGTGAGCATGAAAAAAGCTTGCGCTCAGCCATGCAACCGGTTTATCCTTCGACAGAGACTTTAACAAACAGAGGAATTTCGAACCGCACAATCAATAAAATGATGCTGCAGTTGTTTACGGAAACGCACAGTTTATACACCGAAACGCTACCAACCTATTTGCTACAAGAATTGTTGCTTATTTCAAAAAAAGATGCGTTGCTGCACATACATTTCCCAAAAAATCCTGATGCTTTAGCAAAGGCGCAATTCCGACTCAAATTTGAAGAATTGTTTTTTATTCAGTTACAATTGATCACCAAAAATTTGATTCAGAAACACAAAATAAAAGGCCATCCTTTTCGAATTGTGGGTGATAATTTTAATAGTTTTTACAAAGAACATTTGCCATTTGATTTGACGAATGCTCAAAAAAGGGTGATTAAAGAAATTAGAACCGACATGGGAAGCAATGCACAAATGAACCGTTTGCTGCAAGGTGATGTAGGTTCAGGGAAAACAATTGTTGCTTTTTTGACCATGTTATTGGCTCTAGATAATGGTTTTCAGGCTTGTTTGATGGCACCTACAGAAATTTTGGCGAATCAGCATTATGTTGGTTTAGCCGAATTGGCCGAAAAACTACATCTCAATATAAAAATACTCACAGGATCAAGTAAAACAGCGGCTCGAAGACAAATTCACGAAGAACTTGAAAACGGAAGTTTGCAAATCCTGATTGGTACGCATGCTTTGCTTGAAGATAAGGTTAAGTTTAAAAATTTAGGTCTCGCCGTAATTGATGAGCAACATCGCTTTGGGGTAGAGCAACGCTCGAAATTGTGGAAAAAAAATAGTATTCCGCCACACGTACTCGTTATGACGGCTACTCCTATTCCGCGTACCTTGGCCATGAGTTTATATGGGGATTTAGACATTTCAGTTATTGACGAACTACCGCCAGGACGAAAACCCATACAAACCGTGCACCGTTTTGACAGCAACCGCTTGAAGGTTTGGAAATTTATTAGAGACGAAATTGCCTTAGGTCGACAAATATATATTGTCTATCCACTGATTCAAGAATCGGAATCGATGGATTACAAAGATTTGATGGATGGCTACGAAAGTATTTCTCGTGATTTTCCGTTGCCACAATACGCCATTTCAATAGTTCATGGTAAAATGAAAGCTGCCGATAAAGAAGCTGAAATGAAACGCTTTGTTGATGGCAAAACCAATATCATGGTGGCTACTACCGTTATTGAAGTTGGTGTAAATGTACCCAATGCTTCGGTTATGATTATTGAAAGTGCGGAACGTTTTGGATTGTCACAGCTGCACCAATTGCGTGGTCGTGTAGGTCGTGGTGCCGATCAAAGCTATTGCATTTTGATGAGTAGCCACAAACTAAGTGCTGATAGCAAAACTCGCTTAGAGACCATGGTGCGCACAAACGACGGATTTGAAATTGCTGAGGTTGATTTAAAATTACGTGGCCCTGGTAATTTAATGGGAACACAACAAAGTGGTGTTTTGAATTTACAAATTGCTGATATTGTTAAAGATCGGGACATCCTTAGCTTGGCGCGGCATCATGCTATGAAAATTTTAAAAGCTGATGCTCCTTTAGAAAAACCAGAGCACGCTACTTTGCGTGCAGTCTACTTGGAATTAACTAAAAAGAAAAACATCTGGAACTACATTAGTTAGTTGTTTTTTACGTTTGATAAAGTCAGTTACTAAATCCATTTAGTTTTTTATTTTTTTCGAAAATTAAATTAAACCATTTTAACAACTTAGTGTCTAAAAAAAACAAAAAGGCAATTTTTGCTGTCTTACTCATACTTTTCTGTACAACATTTGTAGCAACAAACGTTAAATAAAAATTAAGAAAAGTATCGGTACAGTAATAAAAGCTAAATTTGCTTTTAACTAAATTTATACAATCATAATCTTACTTTATACTTGACTCTATGAAAATTAAATACTTATCCTATACCCTTTTAGCTGCCGGAATCATCGGTTTTATTGGTTACAGAATCATGGAAAACAAAAGTGAAAATGGTGATGGAAAAGATCCAAAAGGAAAAGGAAAAAAAATGAATGTGAGTGGAATTGTAATCAAAGCCCAAACATTTGATAACAATTTGTCACTTTCAGGTTCTATCGAAGCTAACGAGCAAGTTGAAATAAGAAGCGAAGTTTCAGGTATAGTTGAAGGTATCTATTTTCAAGAAGGAAGTAACGTTAGCAAAGGACAGGTTTTGTTCAAAGTAAATGATATTGAACTTCGAGCACAACTTACGCAAATGCAAACTCGTGAAGGACTAGCTTCTGAAAACGAACGCAGAGCGAAATTATTATTACAAAAGGAGGCCATAAGCCAAGAAGAATATGATTTGGCAAGAGCAGATTTAAAATCGGCACAAGCGCAAAGTTCATTAATTCGTGCACAAATTGCTAAAACATCTGTTAGAGCACCATTTTCAGGAAAAATTGGTCTTCGCAGTATTTCACCGGGAACTTACATCACACCCACAGTTTTAGTAGCAAAATTGGTCAACACAAGCCGATTGAAAATTACTTTTTCGATACCAGAAAAATACGCTACGCAAGTTAAAAACAATACCGTGCTTCATTTCAAGGTATCTGGCTCAGATGAAAAATATACCGCAACAGTTTACGCCATTGAACCTGAAGTAGCCGTGGCCACTCGTACGCTGCAAGTTCGCGCTTTAGCCGACAACAAAAACGGAAAATTACTTCCTGGAACATTTGCAGATGTTGATTTACCACTTGATATTATTAAAGATGCCATCATTATTCCTACCGAGGCAGTGATTCCGGTTCAAAATGGTAAAAAAGTATTTATATCTAAAAATGGTCTTGCTCAAGAAGTGAATATCGAAACAACTACAAGAACAGCGACTTCACTACTTGTTCTCTCAGGACTAAATGTAGGCGATACGCTAATCACATCGGGCGTAATGTCCTTAAAAAATGAGGCCGAAGTTGCCGTAAAAGTTAAATAGATTCAAAAGGTAGATTTCTGCACAATACAAAAATCTAAAAACAGCAATCAAAAATTAAAAATCTAAATGAGTTTATCAACAACTAGTATTAGAAGACCTGTATTTACCATTGTAATTAATTTAGCCATTGTTTTATTTGGTTTAATTGGTTATACCTTTTTGGGCGTGAGGGAATTCCCTTCTATTGACCCCGCTCAAGTATCGATTCGAACGAATTACGCTGGTGCAAATGCTGATATCATCGAATCGCAAATTACAGAACCACTCGAAAAAGCAATTAACTCAATTGATGGAATCCGAAACGTTACTTCGTCAAGTGCACAAGGAAGCAGCAACATCACCATTGAGTTTAACTTGGATAAAAACCTTGAAGATGCTGCTAACGATGTGCGTGATAAAGTATCGCAAGCCGTTAGAAACTTACCACAGGACATTGATTCGCCACCAGTAGTTTCAAAAGCGGATGCCAATGGTGATGCCATTATTTCGATGACGGTACAAAGTGACACTCGAAACGCTTTAGAATTGAGCGATTATGCTGAAAATGTAATTTCGCAACGTTTAGAAACGATCCCAGGAGTATCTGGAGTTCAAATTTGGGGGCAAAAACGCTATGCGATGCGTTTGTGGATTGATCCCGTAAAATTAGCTTCCTACGGCTGCACAGTGGCCGAAGTGAGAACCGCTTTAAATAAACAAAATGTAGAATTACCATCTGGAAAATTAACCGGAAACAATACGGAATTAACGGTAAAAACTATTGGAAACCTCTCAACTGCAGAAGAATTCAACAATATTATCATTCGTTCAGAGGGTGAAAAAGTAGTACGCCTAAGCGATGTTGGAAATGCAGTTTTAGGTCCTGAAAATACCGAAACTAAAATGACACAATCAGGGACGCCGCTTGTTGGAGTTGCTATTGTACCGCTTCCTGGAGCTAATTACTTGGATATTTCCGCTGCTTTTTACAAAGAATTTGAGCAACTAAAAAAAGACCTTCCAAAAGACATCAAACTGAATATTGCCATTGACAATACTGTTTTTGTAAAAAAATCAGTAATCGAAGTAGCTGAAACTCTTGGTATCTCAATTGTCTTGGTTGTTTTGATCATTTTCTTATTCTTTAGAGATTGGGCTATCGCTTTTCGACCTTTAATTGATATTCCGGTATCGCTAATTGCTACCTTTTTTATCATGTGGTTGTTCGGATTTTCAATCAATGTGTTAACACTCTTAGCCATTGTATTAGCAACCGGTTTGGTAGTTGATGATGGTATTGTAGTAACAGAGAACATCTTCAAAAAAGTTGAAGAAGGAATGACACCAATTGAGGCGGCCATAAAAGGATCGAACGAAATCTTTTTTGCAGTAATTTCAATTTCGGTCACCTTAGCGGCAGTGTTCTTGCCTGTAATTTTCTTAGAAGGGTTCGTCGGCCGACTGTTTAGGGAATTTGGAGTGGTGATTGGGGCCGCCGTTTTAATTTCTGCTTTTGTCTCCCTGACTTTAACACCAATGTTAAATGCTTATTTAATGAAAGGTGGCGAGCAGAAAAAATCTAATTTTTACATCAAAACAGAACCTTATTTTGAAAAATTAAATAGCAGTTATGCAAGTTCGTTAGCTTCTTTCATCAAAAATAAATGGTTGAGCTTCCCTATTTTAATTGGTTGTTTTGGCTTAATTTACTTGTTTTTCAGTTTGATTCAAAAAGAAACTGCGCCTTACGATGATCGTTCTGGTTTTGTAATGCGAATGTCTACGCCAGAAGGTTCTTCATATGAATACACCGATCGCTTCATGCAAGAAGTTTCGAAACTAGTAGATGATTCTATTCCGGGTAAAAAAGTAGCGCTCGTAATTACGTCACCGGGTTTTGGATCATCATCTGTAAACAGTGGATTCATCAGAGTTTCATTGGTACAACCTGACGAACGTAAAGATTCTCAAAAAGAAATTGCCGAAAAACTAACCAAGTGGACTAAGCAATATCCAGACGCTAAAACATCTGTTATCGAACAGCCAACCATTGCTGTTAACCGTCGTGGTGGGTTGCCAATTCAATACATCATTCAAGCACCAAACTTTGAAAAACTGCAAGAGAAGATTCCTGTTTTTATGGATGAGGTGGCTAAAAACCCAACATTTTCAGTAAGCGATGTCAACTTGAAATTCAACAAACCGGAAGTCAATGTAACTATTGATAGAGAAAAAGCCGAAAGTTTGGGTATCTCAGTAATTGATATTGCTCAATCACTGCAACTTTCTTTGAGCGGTCAACGTTTTGGATATTTTATGCGAAACGGTAAACAGTACCAAGTTATTGGGCAGTTCGATCAAGATGACCGTTCAAAACCATTGGATTTAACCTCGATGTTTGTAAAAAACAGCGCAGGTGAATTAATTCAAATGGACAACGTAGTTACTATTGAGGAAAAAAGTAATCCGCCACAGTTGTACCACAACAACCGATATATGGCTGCAACAGTTTCTGCTGGTTTGGCACCAGGAAAAAGTATCAGTGACGGAATTGACGCTATGAACGAAATAAAAGCCAAAGTACTTGATGATAGTTTTACAACAGATTTAGGTGGAGAATCTCGCGATTTTGTTGAAAGTAGTTCGAATACTGCTTTTGCCTTTGGTTTGGCTTTACTTTTAATTTTCTTAATATTAGCAGCTCAATTCGAAAGTTTTATCGACCCATTTATTATCATTTTAACCGTACCTATGGCGGTAGCTGGTGCATTGTTCTCATTGTGGTTATTTGATCAAACCTGGAACATATTTAGTCAAATTGGAACCGTAATGTTGATTGGTTTGGTTACCAAAAATGGAATCTTGATCGTCGAATTTGCCAACCAACTCCGTGAACAAGGAAAACCGAAATTAGAAGCAATTCTCGAAGCTTCTGAAGCACGTTTGCGACCAATTTTAATGACCAGTTTAGCAATCTCATTAGGTGCATTACCAATTGCTTTGTCTTTAGGAGCGGCATCTACAAGTCGTATTGGTATGGGAGTTGTTATCGTGGGAGGAACTATTTTTTCTCTAGTATTAACATTGTTTGTTATTCCAGCCATGTATTTAATGTGGTCTAAAGCACGTAAACATTATCCTGAATTTGACCGCATTGAAGAGTACGAGAAAGAATTCAAATAAAACCAAATATTGTATTCAAGCCGAATAGCCATTTTTTTGGCACGAAATATTAAAAGAATGACAAATTTTAAAAAACATATAGGAACCGGACTCTTGCTACTTTTATGCTATACAACCGGTTTTGCGCAAGAAGTACTTTCTCTAGAAAACGCTGTAAAAACGGCATTAGAGAATAATTACGATATAAAAATTGGACGTAATAATCTGGATGTTCAAAAGATAAATAATGCTATTGGTAACGCTGGAATGCTACCTACATTAACTGCTAATGTTTTGGATAACAATAGTGTACAAAACAGTTCGCAAATCCGACAAGATGGTACCCAAACAGAGTTAGACAATGCCAAAAATAACAATTTAACCTACGGTGTTGGATTAGACTGGACTATTTTTGATGGTATGCGTATGTTTGCTCGCAGGGATCAATTAAAGGAATTACAAAAGTTAGGTGAAGCGCAATTGAAACTCACTATTTTGACTAGAATTAGTGATGTTAATGCAGCCTACTACGATTTGGTGCAGCAGCAGCAACAATTAGCAGCTCTTGATACGACTATTGTAATTTCTAACCAACGATTAGCATTGGCTCAAAACCGATTTACAATTGGTAAAGCCTCAAAACTTGAAGTTTTAAATGCACAAGTGGACTTAAATACAGATCAAGTAGCGCTTTTGCGTCAAAAAGAATTGTACAATAACAGTAAAATTTTACTAAACCAACTACTCGCACGTGATGTGACCACTGATTTTAAAGTAGTAGATGAACTAGCTGTGGATTCCTTTTTAACTTTACCAGAGTTAAAAGCTTTAGCTGAAAAACAAAACCCCCAATTAGAAGCTCAAATCATTAATAAAAGAGTGGCTGAATTAGAGTTAAAACAAGTAAAAGCTGCCCGTTACCCTACTCTGAGAGTAAATACGGCATACAATTTTTCGGAGAGCGAAAGTAGTTTGGGGTTTGTTAGAGAATCGCAATCCAGAGGTTTTAATTACGGTTTTACCGCTTCGATCAATATTTTTGATGGTTTTGCACAAAACAGAAACGAGAAGATAGCAAAATTGCAAGTAGCTAATTCTAAATTAACTATTGAACAGCAAAATCTGACTCTTAATTCACAGTTGGCTTCTTCTTACCAAACGTATTTGACTAACTTAGAATTGATTCGTTTAGAAGAAAAAAATGAAGCAATAGCTAAACAAAACTTGTCAATTACTTTTGATAAATTCCGAATTGGAACCATTACCGCTTTAGAATTTAGAACAGCGCAGTTAAATTACGTGAATGCGAAAGTTCGTTACAGCAATGCTCAATTTCAAGGTAAACTATCTGAAATTGCTTTGCGAGAATTGGCTGGTAATTTAGTTTTTTAATTACTTTTACCGAAGTAAAAAAACAAAATGGTTTCGTACAACACCAAAGATTGGTTTACATTTATATTCCGCTTTCACAAAGCAGATACTTTTAGAAAATTATTCCCAGTGATGATTGCCATTGGGTTTTATTCGGGAATAGTTGGTTATGTTGAAGTAGAATATTGGAAGCTAGCTGAAGACAGTTATGTCAGAAACATAACCATCATGCATGGTATGTTAGGCTTTGTAATCTCCCTCTTGCTTGTTTTTCGTACCAATACTGCATACGATCGTTGGTGGGAAGGCCGAAAATTATGGGGCGCTTTGGTAAACAACAGTCGCAATCTTGCTTTGAAACTGGCTGCTATTCTCAAAGACGAAGAAGATGTAGCTTTTTTTAGAAATCTAATCCCAAATTACGCTTTTGTTTTAAACTTGCATTTGAAAGACGAAGCAACGAGCCAACAATTAAATGAAAATTTAGTAATTGATTTGGATCAAGAAAAACATAGGCCCAATCAAGTGGCTAAGCTGATGTTTGAGAGAATTAATTCATTATACATCAATAAAAAAATTACGGGCGACCAACTTATCATTTTGAACGAAGAATTAAAGTCGTTTACTGATATTTGCGGTGCTTGTGAAAGGATTAAAAACACTCCGATCCCCTACTCCTACAGTGCATTTATTAAAAAGTTTATCTTTTTTTATGTAATGACATTACCTTTTGGATACTCTTTTAATTTGGGGTATTACGTTGTTCCTGTGGTAGTATTTATTTTTTATGTTTTGGCAAGTTTGGAATTAATTGCTGAAGAAATCGAAGAACCTTTTGGTACCGATGAAAACGATTTGCCAACGCAAAAAATTAGTCAAAACATCCAGAGACACGTAAACGAATTGCTGTAAAAATGTTAAAGTAAATTACCGAATAAAGCTTTTTTAGTATATTTATATTTCCCTCATCGAAAAGTAATATACTATGAATAATAACCGCTATTTCATTCAGCCTCCACTGTTATCCAACGAAAAATCACTTAAAACTTTAGTAGAAAACAGAACTGTTTACGGTTTGAACCATTGCGAGTTAAATTTGTTCGAAACTTACGAATCCTCAATGGCTGTGCCTCTACAATTCAATGATTTGGTGGTTACCAGTATGCTTAGAGGTAAAAAAGTAATGCATCTTTTTGATGATCCAAGTTTTGTTTATTTACCGGGTGAAACTGTTGTGATTCCGTCAAATGTAGCTATGAAAATCGACTTCCCAGAAGCTTCTAGTCACAACCCCACTCAATGCTTAGCGCTTGCCATTGACCAAGTAAAAATCACTGATACACTCCAATTTTTAAACGAACGTTATCCAAAGGAAGGAAACAATCAGTTTTGGCAGCTGAATTATCAGAATTACTTTTTCTACAATAATATTGAGTTAGCTACAACTATTAATAAACTAATTCAGGAATGTATGAGTACTTCCATTACCAAGGATGTTCTCGCTGATTTGACTCTTCAAGAACTATTAATCCGCATTATACAATCGCAAGCTTCCCAATCTTTAGAAGAAGGAACTCCAACAGATCCTAATAATCCTATGACCCAAATTGTAGCATTTATCAGGGAAAATATAAAAGAAAATTTCAACATGAAGCAGCTTAGCGACAAAGTATCTATGAGCACAAGCTCTTTTTATCGCTATTTCAAACGCGAACTAGGCATGAGTCCTGTAGAATTTATTCACGTAGAGAAAATGCGTTGTGCTAAACAATTGCTTAAAAATCCAGCGATTCAAATTAATGAAGTTTGTTATTTGTCTGGTTTTGAAGACTGTAATTATTTCATTCGATTGTTCAAAAAGCACGAAGGCATAACGCCAAAACAATACCAACAACTGCTTGTAAATTAGTCTATTCTATAAATCGTAGCGGTTCTAAATCAAGAAGTTCTTCTTCTGAAAACAAACGATATTCAATTCGAAATGTCTTTTTGAGTGGAGTTTCCAATGAAAAGCCTCCAACGCCAAAGCCATCCAAAACATCTAGTGTAAAATGAGCATGTTTCCAGTATTCAAATAAATCCTTATCTACCCAGAACTCTGTGTTTTCTATTGTACCAATACATACATCGCCATAGCGTTGGTAAAAACCTCCTTTTTCAAAACATTGTGGCTGCGTTCCTTCACAGCAACCTCCTGCTTGATAAAACATCAAATCGCCATGTTTTTCTTGTAAAATGTGAATTAAATCAATCGCTTTTTGAGTAGCATGAATTCGTTTTTTCATTTTATAGTCTTTAAAATAAAACCTGGCAAATTGAAGTATTTGCCAGGTTTTCAATTGAACAATCTATTGTAACAAATTAAAAGAATCCTAACTTATTTTTATCGTAAGAAATAAGCATATTTTTAGTCTGACGGTAATGACCCAACATCATTTTATGGTTTTCACGACCAATTCCTGATTGTTTGTAGCCTCCAAACGGAGCTCCCGCAGGATATGAATGGTACTGATTAATCCAAACACGACCCGCTTTAATAGCTCTAGGCACTTGGTAAATTTCATGAGCGTCGCGCGTCCATAAACCAGCACCTAAACCATAAATGGTATCATTTGCAATCTCGATAGCTTCCTCGGTTGTTTTGAAAGTAGTCACGGCCAAAACAGGTCCGAAAATCTCCTCTTGAAAGATTCTCATTTTGTTATGCCCTTTAAAAAGAGTTGGTTTAATGTAATATCCGCCTTCTAATTCCCCGTCGTGAGTGTTTTCGAAACCGCCAGTAAGCAGCTCTGCTCCTTCTTCTTTTCCTAGTTTAATGTAAGATAGAATTTTTTCCTTCTGAATCATCGAAGTTTGCGCACCCATCATGGTATTTTTATCCAAAGGATGTCCGGTTGCAATTGCTTCGGTACGTTCAATTACTTTGGCAATAAATTTATCATAAATATCTTCGTGTACTAATAAACGTGATGGACAGGTACAAATTTCACCTTGGTTTAAGGCGAACATCACGGCACCTTCGACTGCTTTATCAAAAAATTCATCATCGGCATCAGCCACCGATTTCATAAAAATATTTGGTGATTTCCCACCAAGTTCTAACGTAACAGGAATAATATTCTCTGTAGCATATTGCATAACCAATCGTCCTGTAGGAGTTGATCCCGTAAAGGCTGCTTTTGAAACTTTTTTGTTGGTTACCAATGCTCTTCCTAATTCAGAACCAAATCCGTTAACGATGTTTACAACTCCCGGAGGCAATACATCTCCTATCAATTCCATTAAGATCAAAATTGATATCGGAGTACTCTCAGCTGGTTTAAGCACTACAGTATTCCCTGCTGCTAAAGCTGGAGCTAATTTCCAAACTGCCATTAAAATAGGGAAATTCCATGGGATAATTTGAGCTACAACTCCAAGAGGTTCGCTTAATGCAATCGAAACTGTTTGCGAATCTAATTCGGTTATTGAGCTTTCTTCAGCACGAATTACACTTGCAAAATATCTAAAATGATCTATTGCCAGAGGCAAATCGGCCGCAAGAGTTTCGCGAACTGCTTTTCCGTTGTCTATGGTTTCTACAATTGCTAAATATTCTAAATTGTCTTCGATTATCTGGGCAATTTTATTCAATAGAACACTTCTCTCGGTTACTGATGTTTTTCCCCAAGTTTTGAAAGCATCATAAGCCGCATCGACAGCCAAATCAAGATCAGCTTTGTTAGAATGCGCAGCTTGCGTAAATACTTTTCCATCAATTGGTGAAACAACATCAAAATAAGTTCCACCTACAGGCGCAACAAATTTACCGCCAATATAATTATCATATTTTGCCTTAAATTCAGGTCTTTTGAACACATTATCCATAGTCGTACGTATTATGTTTTTTCAAATTTAGCAACCCAATTCTAAAAAATATAGCACGATAGTATCAATTAATAGCATAAAATTTCCAAATACATTTTTTTAAGAACTATTTATTACATATTTCACATTTAATTAGGCTTTCATATCGAAAAAGGACAACCGTAACCTTCTATTACAACCGTTTAAAAAAGCAAAAAAATTGTTTCTTTCTACACGCTTCAATCCTTATATTTGCACACGGTTTCGAAAAATGAAGCTCTTTGCACTTTTATTAAAATTATCACATGAAAATATCATACAACTGGTTAAAGCAATTTATTAAAACAGACTGGAATTCAGAGGAAACATCTGCTTTATTGACCGATTTAGGTCTTGAAGTAGAAGGCGTTGAAAAATACCAATCTGTAAAAGGAGCCTTAGAGGGGATTGTGGTAGGTCATGTGTTAACCTGCGTACAACATCCTGACGCTGATCGACTAAAAGTAACTACTGTTGATTTAGGAACAGGAACTCCCGTACAAATTGTTTGTGGTGCAGCCAACGTAGCCGCCGGACAAAAAGTACCTGTTGCCACAATTGGAACCGTTTTATACGATGCCAATGGAGAAGCATTTACCATCAAAAAAGGAAAAATTAGAGGTCAAGAAAGCCACGGTATGATTTGTGCCGAAGATGAATTGGGTTTAGGCGATAGTCATGACGGAATTATGGTTCTTGATGATGCTTTAATTCCTGGCACAGCAGCTGCAACGGTGTTTAAAATAGAAAACGATGAAGTTTTTGAAATTGGATTAACACCCAATCGTGCTGACGCCATGAGCCATTGGGGAACAGCACGTGATTTAAGAGCTGGAATGCTACAAAAAGGAATTAGTGTAGAACTTATCACGCCATCTGTAAGTAATTTTAGAGTAGACAAGCGCACTTTAAAAATAGATGTTGATGTTAAAGAGAGCAAATTAGCTCCAAGATACTGTGGTGTAACCATTTCAGGAATCGAAATAAAGCCATCGCCAGCTTGGTTGCAAAACCGATTAAAAGCTATTGGTTTAACACCAAAAAACAATGTAGTTGACGTTACCAATTATGTTTTGCATGATCTTGGTCAACCGCTACATGCTTTTGATGCAGCTAAAATCAACGGTAAACTGATTGTACAAACACTTCCTGCTGGAACAAAATTTGTTACACTGGATGATGTTGAGCGCACACTACATGAAGAAGATTTGATGATTTGTGATGAAAAAGGGCCGCTTTGCATTGCAGGGGTTTTTGGTGGAAAAAAATCGGGAGTTTCAGAAAGTACGAACTCTATTTTCTTAGAAAGCGCTTATTTTAATCCTGTTAGTGTACGAAAAACAGCTAAAAGACATCAATTGAATACTGATGCGTCTTTCCGATTTGAAAGAGGTATTGATCCAACAATTACAGAATATGCCTTAAAACGCGCGGCATTGTTAATTCAAGAAGTAGCCGGGGGAGAAATCACATCTGACGTGGTGAATTTTTATCCAAAAAAGATCGAGGATTTCACGGTTTTCTTGAATTTTAGTAAAGTTGCAAAGATAATTGGTCAAGAAATTCCAAAAGATACAATTAAGAAAATTTTAGTTTCACTTGATATTAAAGTTAATAGTGTTTCTGATGCTGGGCTTGGTTTAACTATTCCGTCTTACCGAGTAGATGTACAGAGAGAAATTGATGTTATTGAGGAAATTTTAAGAGTATACGGTTACAACAATATTGCTTTTTCAAATAAGTTGAACGCAACCGTTTTTAACGCTCCTAGAAACGAAGATTACAAAATACAAAATACAATTGCTACACAATTGAATTCTCAAGGATTTCATGAAATGATGGCCAACTCGTTAACAACAGCGTCCTATGTTGATTTATCAGAGCAATTGAATCCTAGCAATAATGTTACGATTTTAAATCCGTTGAGTACTGATTTATCGACCATGCGCCAATCGTTATTGTTTTCTGGTTTAGAGGCTGTATCGTATAATATTAATCGTAAAAATGCCGATTTAAAGTTATTTGAATTCGGAAAAACGTACCATAAATATTTGGCAGGTTACGAAGAAAAAAAGCATTTGTCTTTGTTTTTAACCGGTAATCGCAACGCTGAAAGCTGGACGGCTACACAAAAACAATCTGACTTTTTCTTATTTAAAGGTTATGTAGAAGGAATTTTATCACGTTTGGGATTATCTAAATTCCAAAACATCCCGACTAATCTAGATGTATTGTCAGAAGGAATTTCATTATCGATAGGAAACGATGTTTTAGTATCGTTAGGAGTTGTGAAAAAGAGCATTTTGAAACAGTTCGGAATCAAACAAGAAGTATTTTATGCCGATTTTGATTGGGATTTAATTTTGAAAAAACTTTCAACCAAAATTAAGTTTGTTGAAATTCCAAAATACCCTGAAGTACGACGTGACTTAGCTTTGTTGATTGATGAGAACGTAACTTACAGCAGTATCTACAACTTAGCGAGACAAACTGAAAAAGGCTTACTTAAAAATGTAGATTTATTTGATGTATATCAAGGCCAAAATCTTGCAGAAGGAAAAAAATCATACGCTATTAGTTTTACCATTCAGGATAGCGCTAAAACCTTGACAGATGTACAAATTGACAAAATCATGAGCAAGTTGCAAAAAACATTTGAAACGGAATTAGGTGCAGTTTTAAGATAAAAAGAACCAACAAAAATTAAAAAAACCGATATTCACAAAAAGTATCGGTTTTTTTATTGCACAAAAAAGCCCTGCATTTGGCAGGGCTTTTAAGACTAACAAACATATTAACCTTAAACTTGATTATTATTGTTTTGGCAACACTACTGTATCAACAACGTGAATTACACCATTTGATTGGTTTACATCAGCAATTGTAACTTTTGACATGTTTCCGTTTTCATCAGTGATGTACAAATCTTTACCTTTCATCCAAGCTGTTAATGTACCACCGCTTACGGTTTTCACGATAGCTTTACCGTTTCCTGCTTTAATTGCTTTAGCAATATCAGCAGCATTCATTTTTCCTGCAACTACATGGTAGGTCAAAATAGTTTGCAAAGTTTTCAAATTTTCTGGTTTTAGCAAAGTATCTACTGTACCTGCTGGCAATTTCGCAAACGCTGCATTTGTTGGGGCAAAAACGGTGAATGGTCCTTTACTTTGTAATGTTTCTACTAAACCTGCTGCAGTAACTGCCGCTACAAGAGTAGTATGGTCTTTCGAATTTACAGCATTTTCAACAATGTTTTTAGAAGGATACATTGCTGCTCCACCTACCATTACTGTTTTTTGAGCGAAAGAAGTTGCTCCAAATACTAAGGCCATAAATGCGATTGATAAGAATTTTTTAGTTTTCATAAAATTTATTTTTGTTAAGTTATATAAAGTCATTTACGCACATTAAATGGTTTTGGTTTTGATTTTTTACGAATTTGACAAAACAAATTCACCAAGCCTTAATCTATAAGGAGTTACAGATTAAAAATTTTGTAAAATTATTCTGCAAGAATGATTTTTTTGTATCTTTATTTCAATTGAAACACGATTTTGCTACTAATATCAATTTAAATCAAAACGATTATGGAAGATTTCAACCCGAATAGCGAAAAGAAACTTAAAAAAATTAGAAGCAAAAAACTAGAATCAAGAGTTGACCTCACTGCAATGGTTAGCGTATCTTTTCTTTTGATAGTGTTTTTTATGGTCACTATTGATTTGGCAAAGCCGAAAAGTATAAGTTTGGGTTTACCTGATAAGAATCCAGAATGGGATGGTAGAACAAATTGTGGATCAGGCACAGACATTCGCATGATTACCATTTTACTAGACAATAATAACAGGCTAGTAAGCTACCATGGCCTTTTAGGCTACCCTACTGAAAAACCCAAAACATTATCTTACGATGAAAATGGAATTCGAAAAGAATTGCAAAATAAAAAACGTTTAATTCAAGAGATTTACGGTGATCCATCAAGAGGACCAATTGTGATTATTAAACCAAGTAAAAAATCAAACTATAAAAATCTAGTTGACATTTTAGATGAAATGGCTATTGCCAAAATTGACACTTATAGTATCATAGACTATTTTACACCCGAAGAATCTCAATTATTAAGAGCTAATTAGACTGCGGCTCATTAAAAAGAGATTTACTGCTAAAAAATAAAACACAAATTACACAGATTTACACGAATGTAAATTGGTACAATTCTGAGTAAATTTTAACGTTGAATGAATACCAAATAGGTGAAACTTATAAAGAATTTATGTACTGCAAACGAATTCCCTAGCCCTGATAGCAGCGTAAATCCTTTTATGAAGCTTTTAGCCTCTGGCCAGAAGCTTTATAAAAGATTGGAGCGAATAGCAGGATTAGCTCCTATAAAAATTAAAGCACAAAAAAAGTCCCACATTGCTGTGGGACTTTCTATTTTAAAAAACGGAGAATTATTTTTTCTCTGATTTTTCCATTTTTGCTTTCAATGCAGCTAACATATCATTGTTATCTCCTAAAGTTGCAGCTGGTGCATTAGTAGATGAACCTGAATTGTTTTCTGAAGCTGATTTCACATTTTTCTCTTCTTCTTCACGGAAGATAGCAGTGTGAGATGCAACTACTCTTTTGAATTCTTTATTGAATTCGATTACTTTGAAATCAGCAGTATCGCCTTTTTTCAATTTCTTTCCGTCTTCTTTTTCAAGGTGACGAGTTGGAATGAAAGCAACGATATCATCTCCGAATTCTACAGTAGCTCCTTTGTCAACAATTTCAGAAATTTCACCATTGTGGATAGTTCCTACAGCGAATGAATCTTCGTACTGATCCCAAGGGTTAGCAGTAGTTTGTTTGTGACCTAAAGATAATTTACGTCCGTCAACATCCAACTCTAATACTACAACGTCAAGTTTTTCACCAACGTTTACGAATTCAGATGGGTGTTTGATTTTCTTAGTCCAAGATAAGTCAGAGATGTAGATTAATCCATCAATTCCTTCTTCCAATTCTACGAAAATTCCAAAGTTTGTAAAGTTTCTAACGATACCTGTGTGCTTAGAACCTACTGGGTATTTAGCAGTGATATCAGTCCAAGGATCTTGAGACAATTGTTTGATACCTAATGACATTTTACGGTCATCTCTATCTAAAGTTAAGATAACAGCTTCAACAACATCACCAACTTTCACGAAATCTTGAGCTGAACGCAAGTGCGTAGACCATGACATTTCAGAAACGTGGATTAAACCTTCAACACCTTCAGCAACTTCGATAAATGCACCGTAATCAGCGATTACAACTACTTTACCGTTTACTTTATCACCAATTTTCAAATCAGCATTTAAAGCATCCCATGGGTGAGCGTTTAATTGTTTCAATCCTAATTGAATTCTTGTTTTCTCATCATCGAAATCAAGGATTACAACGTTCAATTTTTGATCTAATTCAAGAACTTCAGATGGGTGGTTGATTCTAGACCAAGAAAGGTCAGTAATGTGAATCAATCCATCAACTCCACCTAAGTCAATAAACACACCATAAGAAGTAATGTTTTTAACAACACCTTCTAATACTTGTCCTTTTTGTAATTGACCAATGATTTCTTTTTTCTGGATTTCAATATCCGCTTCAATAAGCGCTTTGTGAGATACAACTACGTTTTTGAATTCGTGGTTAATTTTCACAACTTTGAACTCCATCATTTTGTTTACGTATACATCGTAATCTCTAATTGGCTTAACATCAATTTGAGATCCTGGTAAGAACGCTTCAATTCCGAAAACGTCAACGATCATACCACCTTTAGTTCTGCATTTAACAAAACCATTAACGATTTCACCTGTTTCGTTAGCCGAAATAACTCTATCCCAAGATTTGATAGTACGTGCTTTACGGTGAGATAATACTAATTGACCTGTTTTATCCTCACGGATGTCAATTAATACCTCAACAGTATCACCTACTTTTAATGCTGGGTTGTAACGGAATTCATTCAATGAAATTACACCTTCAGATTTAGCGTTGATATCAACGATAACGTCTCTATCTGTAATTCTTACAACTGTACCTTCTACAACTTCTTCTTGATCAGTTGCAATAAAAGTTTTAGAAACTAATTCTTCAAACTCTAATAAGTTTTTTTCATCAACAGCATCAATACCTTCTTCGAAATTGTGCCAGTTAAAATTTGCTAAAAACTCTTCTTGTGATTTTACTTGTTCAGACATGCTGATTAAAAATTTGTATTCTGTATTTTCTCGAGTTTCATAATGTGATAGAAAACAGCAGAAGTTGTTGGTATAATTTACTACAACCCAATGGAAACTCTTATTCACCAAAAGGTGTGCAAAAGTAACACATTAATCTTAAACCACAAAACTTTAGGCAAAAGTTAATCATTTGACTATCAGGAGCGAATAAATTGGCTTTTTTTGCGGAGAAAGTTCCCGCTTTCCGCTCTATCTTTTACAGTCCTTTCCCTTCGCTGCGGCGAACTGCAAGTCCTGAAAAAGGATGCCGCTGCAATCGGGGCTATTGAGGAAATTAGGGCATTTCTGGAATAAAAAAACCCGATACAAAATGGTATCGAATTTTGAATTTATTTTAGTGACTAATTTGCTCTACATCTTCTGGATTATGCTTGTGCTTGAATAAAACCGCAAAAGCTATTGCAATTGCTAGTGCGTACAGTGCAAAAGCCAACCAAATCGTATGCCAATCTTTCATTTGTATAACCGAATCAAAAAGACCGTCTGTTCCTATTGTTTTGCCCTGACTAGTAACAAACTCAACCATTTTTGCATTAGTAGGTTCCGTTTGTAAGAAACTAGCTAAATCAGCAGTTCCTGTAAATGACTTTGTAAAATATTTATCAATAGCCCAACCTGAAGTAAAACTTCCTAAAACCGCTCCTACTCCATTGGTCATCATCATAAACAATCCTTGCGCTGACGATCTGTTTTTAGCATCAGTATTCGTTTCAACAAATAAAGATCCTGATATGTTAAAGAAATCAAATGCCATTCCGTACACAATACAAGACATAATAATCATCCACAAACCACTTGTTGGATCTCCGTAAGCAAACAACCCAAAACGCAATACCCAAGCCAACATACTAATTAACATTACTTGTTTGATACCAAAACGCTTCAAGAAAAACGGAATTGCTAAAATAAACAAGGTCTCAGAAATTTGAGAAATCGACATGATAATTGTAGAATATTCCACTACAAATGAATCGGCGTATTTAGGAAAATGCTTGAACTCATCCAAGAAAACATCTCCGTAAGCATTTGTTAATTGCAAAGCGCCTCCTAAAAACATAGAGAAGATAAAAAACAAAGCCATTTTATAATTTGCAAACAATTTAAAAGATTCTAATCCTAAAGTTTCCATTAAAGAAGCATTCTCTTTAGACAATCGTTGTGGTTTACATGGTGGCAAAGTAAAGGCGTACAAACCAAGTGCTACCGCTGCTAAACCTGCAATGTAGAATTGATAGGCCGTTGCTTTATTTCCTGTTAAGTTGGTGATCCACATTGCTGCGATAAAACCAATTGTTCCATAAACTCGGATAGGCGGAAAACTCTTAACTACATCCAATCCATTTGTTTTTAATGCATTGTATGAAATTGAATTACTCAAGGCAATTGTTGGCATATAACAACACATAGCCAATAACATAATGTAAATAAAATTTTCAGGCGTAGTAACTTGCGGAATATAAAACAAAACCGCAGCGTACAATATATGTAACGCTCCATATAACTTTTCAGCATTGATCCATCGGTCTGCTAAAATACCCGTAAGCGTTGGCATAAATAAGGAAGCGATTCCCATGGTACTAAAAACCAATCCAAACTGAGTTCCCTCCCATCCTTTCGTTCCAAACCAATAATTTGCAATTGTAATTAACCAAGCTCCCCAAACAAAAAACTGGAGAAAACTCATTATTACCAATCTATTTTTAATTCCCATGAGATGAATTGTTTTATATACTTTAAAAAATTTACAAGGCGTAAATCTACTATTAAAAATGAAATCTGCAAATAATTATATGTTTTTAGTACGCTGTGCAACCAAATCTAAAACAACTGCAAATTGCTGCTCACGTGTCATAGCAGAATTATTTACTGATATGGCATCATCAGCCATTACTAAAGGCGAATCGTCTCTGTGTGTATCAATATAATCGCGCTCTTCCACATTTTTAAGCACCTCTTCGTAAGTTACTGCATCACCTTTTGCCACAAGCTCATCAAAACGTCGCTGCGCACGGGTACTTGCACTGGCAGTCATAAATACTTTCAGTTCTGCATCCGGAAAAACAACCGTACCAATATCGCGACCATCCATAACGATGCCTTTATTTTTACCCATTTCTTTTTGTTGCTCGACCAACTTGGCTCGAACTTCGGAGACTTCGGCAATCTTGCTCACAAAATTTGACACTTCTATGGTTCTGATTTCCTTTTCTACAAGTACGCCATTCAAATACATTTCGGCAAAACCCAAAGCGGGATTAAACTGAAACTGCAATGAAATATTTGGTAAATCATTCACAAGAGCAGCAACATCAAATCGAGCAGTTGTAATATATTCTTTTTGCATCGCGTAATAAGTCACCGCACGATACATAGCACCCGTATCGACATATACGTATCCCAAATGTTGCGCCAACTGTTTGGCCAAGGTGCTTTTTCCTGTTGATGAAAAGCCATCAATAGCAATAGTAATTTTATTTGTCAAAATAATTTATTTATTGATTGTTGAAACGATTGTTTTATTCATGAAAATTGATGGAGAGTCCAAAAAGACTCGTGTTTCCAGCAAGCGTATATCTTGAGTAGGAATAATTGAATTTGAGTTTGTTTAATTTGAGTCCAAAACCTACTGATAATCCCGAAAAATTACGCTGCTCTACAATTCGCAACTCCTCGGCTCGCCTAAAATTATATCCCAAACGCAGGTTGAAACCTCGATTAGGAAATAACTCTACCCCAGCGATTACGTGTCTTAATGCGTTGTTTACAAAAGAAACTTTTTCAGGAGTTGCCGTTCCATCAAATGATTGCTCTGCTCTTGCGGGGTTTGAAAAGGAAACATTCCACTGTTGTAAATTCTCTAATGTCAAATGCCAACGTATAGGAACATTTTCTAGCTCTTGTGAAACTCCAACTAAAATTTCTAATGGCAACTTTTCTCGAATACCATTATAGGTTGAAAATTGAGTACCGATATTTCGTATGGCTAACGCCCAATTTACATCATTGCGCTCGTCAATATACAAAGCCCCTAAATCTAAAGCGCCACCAAATGATTGGTAGGTTTCTAAACTTGAAGATATTAATTTAGCAATAGCGCCAATATGCAAATCGGTGTAAGGAACGTTATACGCATAACCCAATGAAAGCGCTACTTCGCTACCCGAAAACGACTCCGTTGGTTGACCTTGTTCATCATAACCTTCAAAACTACCATAATTGATGTAATTAATACCCGCTTGAAAAGTTTGAATGTGCCTGTCATAAGTGTAGGCATACGAAGCAGTACCGTAGGTAAGTTCTCCAAAATAACTTCCGTAATTTATGGCTAACTGATTGTGCATTTCTGGATTGATTGTAGCAGGATTGTAATGCGCCTGATTGACATCGTTATCATAAATAGTCAATACTTTACCACCCAATGCAGCTTGCCTTGGCGAGGCTACTAAATTCAAAAATTGATATACCGTTTGACCACCTATCTGTCCGATGGATGCGCTGCCGTAGAGTAACAAACTGGATATCATTAATTTTTTAAACATGTCTTAGGAGCGCAAAAGTACAAAAATGATAACGCTTGTGCGAAGATATTATTTTTTAGAAAAAGAAAAGTTTAAAATGATACAATTCAGTCTTTAAAATCGACAGTTGAGTAGGCTTTGTTTTGCAACGAATTATCCTCCTGCTACTTTTGACATGAAATTAAAACCTAAAACTCAACGACCATGAAAAAATTACTTATCAGCAGTTTATTACTTTTAGCAACAGTAGCCACGCAAGCGCAAATGGATGATAAATTTTACTATCCTAAAAAAGCAAAAACAATAACAATTGATTCTTTACAATTCAAGGAGCAAAATTATTTTATAGAAAAAGACACTATTAACACCATTGTTTTATCGCCAAAACAAAAAGCAAAACAAGCAGTAATACTTTATTTTCAAGGTGCAGGAGGCAATTGTATGAATTATGCAGGCTATGTAAAACCTTTGGTAAATGACGGATATACCGTAATCATGATCGGCATGAGAGGATACGGAAAATCAAGTGGTAAACCCACACACCTCAACATTGCATCAGATGCTCAAACTGTTTTTAATGAAATTCAAAAAAATCCCGACTTTAAAAACAAAAAAATCATCATTTACGGCGCATCAATGGGAACACAAGTTGCGGTGAATTTAACCAAAAACAACCAAGATAAAATAAGTGGATTAATTGTAGATGGCGTTATAAGCTCCTTTACAGAAATTGCGGTAAGTAAAACTCCCGAAGCACAACATCAAATGATTCGTACCTATGTAACTTCGCCTTATTCTGCTGCAGAAGATATCAAAAGCATACAATCAGTGCCTGTTTTGTTTATTCATTCAAAAACCGACAAAGACGTACCGTTTAGCCAATGCGAAACGGTTTTCAACAACACCAAATCAAAAAAAGAACTTTGGATTTACGACGGCGATCACCTACAAGCGCCAAAACTTTATCCTTCCGTTTTGGTAAAAAAAACAAATGCGCTCTTGAAGTTGTAGAATAAAATATGTATCTATGAAAAAATCCAAATTCAACACACTTTTAACTAGCTGTCGAATTTGGATTTTAAACTTTTAATTGAAAACGTTTTTACAACGTCTTGGCATTTTTAACTTTCTGATCGGTTAAAGCAAACTCAAGAACTTCGCTCATTTCCTTCACGTAATGAAATGTCAATCCTTGCAAATATTCTGGCTTGATCTCGTCAATATCGTTTTTGTTTTCGTGACACAAAATAATTTCTTTGATGTTAGCTCTTTTGGCTGCCAAAATCTTTTCTTTGATTCCGCCTACAGGCAATACTTTTCCACGTAATGTAATTTCGCCCGTCATTGCTAAATTTTTCTTCACTCTTTTTTGAGTAAATAAAGATACCAACGAAGTTAACATTGCGATACCCGCACTTGGTCCGTCCTTAGGTGTTGCTCCTTCTGGTACGTGTAAGTGAATATTGTATTTGGACAAAATTTCCGACTCTAACCCTAATAATTTTGTATTGGCTTTGATGTATTCTAGCGCTATTGTAGCTGATTCTTTCATCACCGTACCCAAGTTTCCTGTAATGGTCATGCTTCCTTTTCCAGGAGAAAGCAACGATTCTATAAACAAAATATCACCACCAACTGAGGTCCAAGCTAGTCCCGTAACTACACCCGCCACTTCATTGTTTTCGTATTTATCTCTTTCTAAACGTGCTACGCCAAGAGTTTTTACCAAATCTTCATCGGTTACTTTTTTATTGTACTCCTCTTCCATTGCCACTGATTTCGCAGCATTACGAATCACTTGCGCAATTTTACCCTCAAGTCCACGAACACCTGATTCTCTGGTATAGCCTTCCACAATTTTTTCTAATTGTTTTTTGCCAATAGTCAAATCTTTTGATGTTAATCCGTGTTCCTTCAACTGTCTCGGGAACAAATGCTGACGCGCAATTTCTACCTTTTCTTCAATAGTGTATCCTGACATTTTTATGATTTCCATACGGTCACGCAATGCGGGCTGAATTGCTGCCATATTATTTGAAGTGGCAATAAACATTACTTTTGAAAGATCATATCCCATTTCAAGAAAATTATCATAAAAAGAATTGTTTTGCTCTGGATCTAAAACTTCAAGTAATGCTGATGATGGATCACCTTGATGACTATTTGACAATTTATCAATCTCATCTAAAACAAAAACCGGATTTGATGTTCCTGCCTTTTTCAAACTTTGAATTATTCGACCTGGCATAGCGCCAATATAGGTTTTTCGGTGCCCACGAATTTCTGATTCATCACGCAAACCACCTAATGAAATACGAACATATTCTCTACCCAACGCTTCTGCAATAGAACGACCAATTGAGGTTTTACCTACACCTGGAGGTCCTGTTAAGCAAATTATGGGAGACTTCATATCATTTCGCAATTTTAAAACTGCCAAATGTTCAATCATTCTTTTCTTAACATCTTCTAAACCAAAATGATCACGATCTAGAATTTTTTGTGCTCTTTTTAAATCGAAATTGTCTTTAGAAAATTCATTCCAAGGCAAATCTAAAAACAACTCTAAATAATTGCGCTGAATACCAAAATCAGGCGCTTGCGGATTCATGCGGCGCATTTTCGAAAGTTCTTTTTCAAAATGTTTTTTGGTTTTATCATCCCATTTTTTCTTGAGGGACTTTTGAAGCATTTCGTCCATTTCTTCTTCTTGCGAAACGCCACCCAATTCCTCTTGAATGGTTTTTATTTGCTGGTGCAAAAAGTACTCACGTTGCTGCTGATCTAAATCAAAACGTACTTTAGATTGAATATCGTTTTTCAACTCGAGTTTTTGCAACTCAATATTCATATAACGAAGTGTTTCTAAAGCCCTGCCTTTCAACTCATTGATAGCCAACAAATCTTGTTTTTCTTGTACTAACAAGTTCATGTTCGAAGTCACAAAATTGATTAAAAACGACTGACTTTCAATGTTTTTAATTGCAAATGTAGCTTCGCTAGGAATGCTCGGGCTTTCTTTAATGATTTGGATGGCCAACTCTTTCATCGAATCTAAAATGGCTACAAATTCTGTATCATTTTTAGCCGGACGTTCTTCAGGAACTTCTTTAATTTGAGCAGTCATGTATGGCAACTCTTCAACGATATCTTCGATTTCGAATCGCTTTTTACCTTGCAAAATCACGGTTACATTGCCATCAGGCATTTTTAAAACACGTAAAATTCGGGCAACAGTACCTATTTTATGAATGTCATTTTTAGTAGGATCTTCATCTTCTTCATTGATTTGAGCCACAACACCAATCGTTTTTCCTGAAGCATTGGCATCGTTAATCAGTTTGATAGATTTGTCACGACCCGCAGTAATCGGAATAACAACACCTGGAAACAAGACCATGTTGCGCAATGGCAAAATGGCTAACAATTCCGGTAAAGCTTCGTTATTCATTTCCTCTTCGTCTTCAGGAGTTAAAAGTGGAATTAAATCTGCATCAGAATCAAATTCTTGAAGTGACAGATTGTCAATAGTAAGTATTTTATGATTTGACATATTATTATTTAAGTCTTTTTGTCATTAATTATTATAAAAGCGACACCAATTTGAGCTCTACACTTTTGAAAATTGCTTGAAAGCAAAGCAAAGACCTTCAAATTCGAATGTCCCTTAATGGTTCAATCACTATGCCAAAAGAACGTATCTTTCGGTTACAAAAAAAGCATCAATGCTATTTTAATCCATTTTAAAATTCAAAGTAAAGTCAATTACAATATTTTTTTAAAAAAGTGTAACAATACCAAATTTTCAAAGTCTCTTAAAATAACTAGCTAAAACTATTTGAATTCAAAAGAAAACCATATCGACGACTTGATTGCAAGTTGCAAACAAAACAATCAAAAAGCACAATTCGAAATTTACAATCGATATGCAAAGGCTATGTATAATGTAGCACACCGCATTGTAAAGGACAGTCATTATGCAGAAGATGTGATGCAAGAAAGTTTCTTGAAAGCCTTTACTAAAATTCACGATTACAAACAAGAAGTGGCTTTTGGAGCTTGGCTCAAAAGAATAGTTGTCAATCGAAGTATTGATTTTTTAAAGAAAAACAATGTTTTTAAAACAGAAGATTTTGAAAATACCATTTTCAAATTAGAAGATCAAACTGAAAATTGTGTCGATATAGCCGAATTTAAAGAGCTAAAAGTAAAACAAATTATAGACTGTATTGGAACACTCAAATACAATTATCAAGTGGTATTGAGCTTGCATTTTATTGAAGGTTACGACCAAGAAGAAATTAGCGAAATCCTGCATATAAGTTATGCCAATGTGCGAACCACATTGAGTAGGGCAAAAGAAAATTTAAGAAAAAAACTGGAGGAATTATGAAAAAGGAAAATGAAAATTGGAAGGAATTATTTGAATCTTGGCAAGACGAATGGGATGTAACTCCTTTACCAGAAGGTCACGAGAACAGATTCAAAAACAAACTAAAACAAAAAAAATCGTTTAAAAAGTATTTGATTCCGTTAAGTATTGCTGCTTCACTATTGCTACTCATGACAATCACACTTTTTAATAAAGCAGAACCGCCAACGCCCAACTTACATTTTGCATCTCAAGAAACCAAGCAAACCGATTCGATTTTTACAGTAATAATCAAAAAAGAACTAGATAAACTCAATGAAAAAGAATCACCTGAAAACAAAAAAATAATTGCCGATGCTTTACAGCAAATGAAAGTTCTTGATGCAGATTATGAAAAAATTATTCTAGAACTCGAGAAAAATGGCGAAAGCAAACCCATTTTACAAGCTATGATTGCCAATTTACAAACCCGAATTTCATTTTTACAAACGGTGCTTCAGCACATTGAAGAAAACGAACGAAAAATAAACATACCCGATGAAAAAACAATGTAAACTGCTTTTCCTACTGCTTTTTATTCCATTTTTAGCGCAAGCGACTTCAGATGATTTTGCACACAGTAAGCAAAAAAACATTAAAAAAGCGTACTACGTAAACGCTGATGCCACGGTAGCGATTGACAATTCGTACGGAAATATAAGCGTAACTACTTGGAATCAAGATATCATCGAAATTGATGTTTTAATAAAAGTAAGTGGGGATAATGAAAAATATGTAAACCAGCGAATTGATAATATTTCAGTTGCTATTACAGCCTTAAAAAATTTAGTAAGTGCCAAAACTATTCTAGAAAACACTTCTTACAGCGGAAAAAGTAAAAACAACAACTTTGAAATTAATTACACCATTAAAATTCCCAATAAAGGCGGTGTTAAATTAGTAAACAAATACGGTTCTATATTGGTTGCCGATATCAATGCTGATGCCGATATTACTTGCAAATACGGAAAAGTGACGATGGGGAAAGTTTCAGGGAATAGTGAATATAATTTAGAGTATTGTTCTAATTCTAGCATGAGTTCATTGCGAAATGGAAAAATACAGGCGAAATATTCGAGTATTAAAATCGCTGAAGTTGGCAAACTGGATATAAATACCGACTACACTGATGTAGAAATTACCAACGCTGACATGATCAGATACGATTGCACGTATGGCAAAATCAAATTTGATGCAGTTCAAGTTCTTGAAGCTACAGGAAATTATTTAACCATCCGTCTTGGCGAAGTGTCCAACGCCTTAAAACTAGCTACACAATACAGTTCATTAACAGTACAAAACCTTTCTGCAAAAGCCAATAATGTTAGCATAAAAGGCGATTACACTGGAATTAATTTAGGATATCACCCTAATTATGCATTTGACTTTGATGTTAATTTAAGATATGCTAATTTTAAATATTCATCTGATTTAGAAATAGATAACAAAGAAGAAGTTTCAAATAATAAACGCTACGAAGGCTTTCATAAAAAGCGAGGACAAAACACAATCACAATTATATCCGGATACGGAAATGTTGCATTAACACAAAACCAATAAACAACAATAACTATGAAAAAGACAAAACAATTAGCACTTACTTTTGCCATTTTGGCTACCTCTTTTGCGCAAGCGCAATGGTCTAGCAAAGGAAAAATAACAGGAAATGGCAACGTAATTACCCAACAAAAAACTACTGCAAGTTATGATGGAATTGCTGTAACAGGCTTTTTTGATGTGGTTTTAGTCGAAGGAAAAGAAGGGAACATCACCATAAAAGGCGAAGAAAATTTACTAGAATACATCAACATTTCAGTTGAAAATAATCAATTGAAGATCGCTTCCGAAAAAAACAAATACATCAGCCCAAGTAAAGGAAAAGAAATTATCATCACAGTTCCTTTTGAGTCCATTTCAAAGGTGGCAATGACCGGATCAGGTGATGTTACCACAAAAAGTCCTATTGAATCAAAATCCTTTCAAGTCCAATTAACCGGTTCTGGTGATATGAATTTAGATGTGCGTGCTACCAATGTTGATGTAACTTTAACTGGGTCTGGCGATATCAATTTAAGTGGTTCTTCTTCTGAAATCACCACTGTTTTAAGTGGTTCAGGCGATATCGACACTAGCAAGCTAAAAACACAAACTGCCGATGCAACCGTTTCAGGCTCTGGAGATACTACCGTTTATTGCACCGAAATGATTCGTGCGCGCGTTTCAGGATCGGGTGATATTCAATACAAAGGTGACCCAAAGAAAAAAGATACTAAAGTAAATGGCTCTGGCTCAATTTCTAAAGCTTAGTAAAAAATATTTAAAATTATAGCAAGGTGTTTTAGTTATCTAAAGCACCTTTTTTTGGCACTTTATTTAACAGAACAATCGCCGTTAGAAAAAACAACGCTAAAATTACGATTGCTGTTCTAGGACTTCCTGTAACTTGATCTACAACACCGTAAACAATCATTCCAATTACAATTCCTATTTTTTCGGCTACGTCATAAAAACTGAAAAATGAAGCTGTGTCTTCTGTCTCCGGCAACAATTTAGAGTACGTGCTGCGAGACAAAGACTGAATTCCGCCCATTACCAATCCAATACAACCTGCCATGATATAAAATTCTGTAGGTTGTGTAATGAAATAAGATAAGGCACATAAAACCAACCAAATGCTATTGATTGCAATCAAAGTTGGAATATTACCAAAACGACCTGAAGCTTTTGAGGTTAAAAAAGCGCCCAAAACTGCTACTAACTGAATCAATAAAATACATATAATTAGCCCAATGGTTCCCTCCTCTTTTGTACTCCATTCTATTTCTTGCGCACCAAAATAGGTTGCTACCAACATCACCGTTTGAACAGCCATACTTGACACGAAAAAACTTCGCAAGTAGCGTAACAGCGGAATATTTTGTTGCAGTAACTGCCAAACTTTTTTTAATTCTTTGAAGCCGTTAAAAACAACTGCTTTACTGATTTTTTGATTTTTAACAGCACTCCCTTTCGGTAAAAAGTAATAAGAATATTGACTAAATAAAACCCACCAAACACCCACCATCACAAAAGAATAACGCATGGCTTTCATGGCTGCCTCGCCATCGGTTCCTGTAATGCCAAACAATTTTGGCTTCATGATCATTCCAAGATTGATGACTAATAAAATCACACTGCCTACATAGCCCATTGAATACCCTTTGGCACTAATGCTATCTTGTTGCTCCGGAAAAGCAATATCTGGCAAATACGAGTTGTAAAATACCAAACTACCCCAATAACCGATCAAACCCAAGAAATAAAACAATAAACCGGTATAAATGGAATCCAAATTAAACCAATACAATCCCATACAAGAGAGTGCGCCCATGTAACAGAAGAACTTCATAAACGACTTTTTGTCGCCTAAATAATCAGCTATTCCGGAAAGTAAAGGAGACAAAAACGACACAACTAAAAAAGCGAAGGCAGTTACAAAACTTATTAAGGCAGAGTTTTTTAAATGCAAACCAAAAACATCTATGTAATGATCACGCTCTGCAAAAAGTGCTTCATAAAAAATTGGAAATACCGCCGAAGCAATCGTTAAGGTATACACAGAGTTTGCCCAATCGTAAAATGCCCAAGCATTTAATAATTTCTTACTTCCTTTTTCAAGCTGTACCATAGAATTTTATTTACTGCACGAATTTATTTCTTTTTCACGTAACTCAAGCTTATTGCTGTAAAAATTTATCTAAAGATAACCTTCGAATTTCAGAAAGGTACTTCATGATACAAACGAAAAAAGGCTAACTGTACTCAGTTAGCCTTTAATATTTCTTAAAAAAATAAGATTATTTCAAAACTCCAACTTTTGCTGCAATAGCTTTAGCCTCTGGAATAAAAGCTTGTAAATTAGCTATACGAGTTGCATCAGATGGGTGCGTACTCATGAATTCTGGCGGTGCTTGGCCACCAGATTTTGCTGACATACGTTGCCAAAATGCAATTGATTGCTCTGGGTTGTATCCTGCAATAGCCATCAATGTCAAGCCAATTTTATCCGCTTCTGTTTCGTGGTTTCGGCTAAATGGCAACATAACACCAAATTGTGAACCTAAACCATAAGCCTGACCTATAATCTGCTGCGTTCTTTCACTTTTACCAGATACTCCTACAGCTATTACTTGACCTATAACCTCTTGAGCTTGTGCTGTACTCATACGTTGCGCACCATGATCAGCCAAAGCGTGAGATACTTCATGGCCCATTACGGTTGCTAATCCTGCATCATCTTTTGTAATTGGTAAAATACCCGAGTAAACTACAATTTTTCCACCTGGCATACACCAAGCATTAACCTCTTTGCTATCTACTAGTTTGTATTCCCACTGATAATCTTTTAAATACTGTCCTTGCCCCAAATAAGTTAAGTATTTTTCTGCTGCTGCTTTAATTCGGAAACCAATCGCTTCCACTTTTCTTGATTCAGCCGTACCTGTAATTACTTTATTTTCTTTCAAAAAAGTCCCGTATTGCTGAAATGAAGATGGGAATAATTGGCTATTCGGAACAAAATTAAAATTCTTTTTTCCTGTTATCGGATTAGTTGAGCAAGCTACTACAAGTGCAACTACTGCTATTCCTGCTATTAGATTTTTTTTCATGATATTTGGTTTTGATTGATTACAAAAATACAATTATTATCCACGCTCAATTTATACAATTAACAAAAAAAGTAACATCATTTTGTGCTTTAACCTTTGATATGTAAAACTGAAAAACCTTTTTCTACAAACAAAAATCCATTTTGAATGTAGATATCTGTCTGTAATGAAACAGCCACAGTATCTATTTCAATGGAACGAATTTCAAAAGGCAAACCAATTAAATTTATTTTGTAGTTCTTGTACGAGGTTTCAAATTTCCCGTCTTTATGTTGCTGAATCATAAGTTCGTTTTCTTTTCCAGTTAATTGAAAAGAGAGCAAACTGAACCTGCCTTTTTTATAATCGTAGCCATCTTGTGCGTCTTCATAAACCACTGATTTTTCTTTTCCATTTTTGAAATAAACGTCTAAAGTCAGTTCTTCAAAAGTCAGTTCGCCAATATATTGTTGTACTGGATATTTTGGAATAATAGCACCTGCTTTGACAAAAAGTGGAATCTGATCAAAATTAGTATCAATCCAAAGCTCTTTTCCGCCCGTTATTACTGTATTATTCCAGTAATTATACCACTGCCCACGCGGAATGTACAATCTTCGACCTAAAGCATTAGGTTCAAGTATTGGGCAAACCATAATTTGGTTTCCAAAAATAAATTCATCGTTACGGTAATGCGTTTGAATATCTTCTTGGTCAAAATAAACCAACGGTTTTAACATCGGAATTCCTTCTTTGATGTACTGCCAAAACATGGTGTACAAATACGGAAGCAATTGATACCTCAGATTGACAAATTTTCGAGTAATATTGAGAACTTCTTCATCAAAAGCCCAAGGTTCTTGATTTCCATGATCACCCGAAGAATGCGTTCTACAAAATGGATGGAAGACGCCCAATTGAATCCAACGCGCGTACAACTCCCCCGAAGGTTGCTCTGCAAAACCACCAATATCAGAGCCCGTGAAGCCCATGCCCGAAAGTGATAAACGCTGTACTTGAATATTAGCCAACCACAAATGCTCCCATGTTGCCACATTATCACCTGTCCAAGACGAGGTGTAGCGTTGCGCTCCTGCAAAAGCTGATCTGGTAATTACAAAAGGTCTTTTAGGATAAGCGTATCTTTTAACACCATGGTAAGTAGCACGCGCCATTTGGGTTCCGTAAATATTATGAGCTTTACGGTGACTGCAAGGGTTTCCGTCATAATCGTGACGTACATCCATAGGAAATGTTTTGTTTGGCACTTCCATAACAGCGGGCTCATTCATATCGTTCCAAACTCCTTTTACACCAATATCTGAAACCAGTTCTTTAAACAAAGTTGCCCACCATTCTCGCACCACAGGATTGGTAAAATCAGGAAAATTACATTCGCCAGGCCAAACTTTTCCCTTCATGTAGGGTCCATCGGCTCTTTTGCAAAAATAATCTTTGGCTAAAGCTTCTTGGTAAATGGCATATTCCTTATCGATTTTTATTCCGGGATCAATAATTACGATTGTTTTAAAACCATCTTCGGCAAGCTCTGCGACCATGCGCTTTGGGTCCGGAAAATGCGACTTGTTCCAAGTAAAACACCTGAAACCATCCATATAATCAATATCTAAATAAATCGCATCACAAGGAATTTTTAGCTCTCTAAAAGTCGCAGCAATCTCCTTGACATTGCTCTCCGGAAAATAACTCCACTTGCACTGATGATAACCCAAAGCCCACAAAGGCGGTAGTTCTGGCTTGCCCGTTAAATCAGTGTAAGTAGTAACCACATCCTGCATTTGAGGGCCATAAATAAAGTAATAATTCATTTCGCCACCTTCGGCCCAAAAACTAGTTACGTTGCGACGCTCATGGCAAAAATCAAAAAAAGTACGGAACGTATTGTCAAAAAAAATTCCGTACGATTGCTTGCTGTGTAAGCCAATATAAAAAGGAACTACTTTATACAAAAGATCTTGATCTTTTTGATAAGCGTATTGATCGGTAGCAAAATTTTCGAGTCGTTTTCCCTTCAAATTCATCTGAGTAGCTTTATCACCTAAGCCATAAAAACATTCTCCATCTCTAGAATTTTTACTCATTTTGACAATATTTCCGCCATATTCGTAACTTTCTTCCCAATGAAAACCGAGTTCATCTTCAAGAATTAAGTGATTGTTTTTGTCTAAAATAGCAACGCGCAAATCAGCTTTTTGAATAATGCAATTCACTTTACTCGTAGTAATACAATAAGATTGCTCCAATTCTTTAAATTCTAAAAAATTATATCCATGTGTATGACTTTTATCAATTGCATACGAAAAATCGGTACTAAAATATCCTTTTGTAGTATATCGAAATCGAATTAAACTATCACGGAGCACCGTAATTTTTAAAATAACATTATTCTCTGAATGAAAATAAAAAGAATCAACGTTTTGCTCTACTAAAATAATTTTTGACGGATAGGTATCTCCTTTGTACTCTAACGAAGTATTTGTAATCATGATCTGTGGTATTTTGACTAAAGCTAGTAAATCGAAAAGCCACTTAAGGTAAATTAAATGGCTTTGGATTTTATTTAAACAATTTTAAAAATAACTACACTTAAAGGCGGAAGTGTAATTGCAACCGAGTAATCTCTGCCATCATATGGAGTGGCTTCAATAATTAATTTTGAGGTATTCGAAACGCCACTGCCCGCGTATTGCGTGGCATCACTATTGAATATTTCTTGAAGTTTGCCAGTACGCGGCATACCAATTTTATAATCCTGACGAACTACTTGGGTAAAATTGCAAACTACAATTACATCCTCATTGGAAATTTTTCCTTTTCTAATAAAGGATAGTACTGCATTTTGATGATCAGAATAATTGATCCATTCAAAACCACTGCCCTCAAATTGTTTTTCATGAAGGGCTGTTTCCTTTTTGTACAAAGCATTTAAATCGGTAATGAGTTTTTTAATTCCCAAATGATTGGGTTGTTCGAGCAAATGCCAGTCTAAGCTAGCTTCGAAATTCCACTCTTTTTCTTGCGCAAATTCGTTACCCATAAAAAGCAATTTGGCTCCCGGATGCGCAAACATGTAACCGTATAACAAGCGAAGGTTAGCAAATCTTTGCCAATCATCGCCAGGCATTCTGCCTAAAATAGATTTTTTTCCGTAAACTACTTCGTCATGAGACAAGGGCAACATAAAATTCTCAGAAAAAGCATAAGTCATCGAAAAAGTCAAATCATTTTGATGGTATTTTCGATAAACGGTTTCTTTTTTGAAATAATCCAAAGTATCATGCATCCAGCCCATCATCCATTTCATTCCAAAACCCAACCCTCCGATAGATGTTGGTCGAGATACCATAGGAAAAGAAGTGCTTTCTTCGGCTATCGTTTGCACACCTTCGTAATTGGCATAAACAGCTTCGTTAAATTCTTTTAAAAAACTGATCGTTTCTAAATTTTCTCTTCCTCCATAAATATTAGGCTCCCATTCACCATCATTTCTTGAATAATCTAAATATAACATCGAGGCTACAGCATCAACTCGCAACGCATCAACGTGATAGTGATCTAACCAAAACAAGGCATTACTTATCAAAAAAGAAAGCACTTCGTTTCGTCCGTAATTAAAAACCAAACTTTTCCAATCAGGATGATAACCTTTTCTTCTGTCAGGATGTTCAAAAAGGTTCGATCCATCAAAAAAACCAAGCCCATGCGCATCATCAGGAAAATGTGATGGAACCCAATCTAGAATAACTCCAATATCGGCTTTATGCAATTCATTGACCAATTGCATGAATTCTTGTGGATTACCAAAGCGCGAAGTTGGCGCAAAATACCCAACCAATTGATAGCCCCATGAAGGATCGTACGGATACTCCATAATGGGCATAAATTCAACATGAGTAAAACCCATTTCCTTAACATACTGCACCAAATCCTGAGCTAATTCTGCATAGGATAAAAAACGATTGCCATCAACATGACGTTTCCAAGAGCCTAGATGTACCTCATAAACTGAGTAAGGTTTGTCTAAATTATTGTGTTTTGGTCTGTTTTTTATCCAATTATTATCGCTCCATTTGCACTCTAAATCCCAAACAATCGATGCTGTTCTAGGTGGATGTTCACAATAAAAAGCAAAAGGATCTGCTTTTTCTGCTACAACACCTCCATTATTTGATTCTATAAAATATTTGTACGCAGTTCCCTTTTGCACCCCAGGAATAAAGCCTTCCCAAATACCTGATGAATCCCAACGTACGAATAAAGAGTGCTCCCCTTTATTCCAGAAATTAAAATCTCCTATCACAGAAACTTGGCGTGCAGATGGTGCCCATACGGCAAAATAAACACCGGCCACACCATCGATTGTTGTGAGGTGCGCTCCTAATTTTTCATAAAGACGAAAGTGTTTCCCTGCTTTAAATAAATCAATATCAAAATCGGTAAAAAGAGAATGTGTTATAACTGTACTCATAAAAGGTGGATGTGCTGCTAACTAATTGTAAGTAAAAACTTTTTTTGCATTTATGATTTATCTAATCTCATAATTATCTGGGATTGTAACTCCTTTTTTAACTACAACAATTCCATCTTTAATTGCGTACAATTCATTTGAAAAATCGGCTAAATGAGCGCCGCCACTGATATGAACATCATTTCCGATGCGACAGTTTTTGTCAATTAATGCATTTTTCAAAAAACATCTTTCTCCAATGCCAACTAATTGTTTACCATTTGCTGCATCGTTATTCATGTCATCTATATTTTGATAAAAATCATTTCCCATAACATAGCAATTCTCAATTACTGTTCCTTCCCCAACTCGAGAACGAATCCCTATGACCGAATTCACAATTTCTTTGGCGTTTAAAATACAACCTTCAGAAATTAGCGAACGATCGACCATGGTTTTCTGAAATTTGGAAGGCGGTAATAAACGAGGTCTGGTAAAAATTTTGTTATCGTTGTCAAACAAATTAAATTTAGGTAAATCCTCAGTTAAACCAATGTTAGCCTCAAAAAACGAATCAATATTTCCAATGTCAGTCCAATATCCTTCGTACTGATAGCTTAATATTTTTTTGTTACCAACGGCTTGCGGAATGATCTCTTTACCAAAATCCTTGGTTTCTTTATTAGCCATGATATCAATAAGCAATTGACGATTGAAAATATAAATCCCCATTGATGCCAGGTAGTTTTTACCTTCTGATTTCATTTGGTCACTTACATCAGATTCCCAATCAGGTAATAATTCTTTCGCTGGTTTTTCAATAAACGATTCAATTTCACTAGCGCTATTGGTTTTTAAAATACCAAATTCTGGGGCATCTTTGGCATTTACTGGCAAGGTTGCAATAGTAATGTCTGCCTCGTTTTTGATGTGCTCCTCAACCATATCATTAAAATCCATTTGATACAATTGATCTCCTGAAAGTATCAATGCATAATCAAAATCATGATTTAAAAAATGCGGCATACATTGTCTCACCGCATCGGCTGTACCTTGAAACCATGTTGGGTTGTCTGGAGTTTGCTCGGCGGCCAAAATATCAACAAAAGCATGACTAAAAATACTGAAATTATAGGTGTTTTTTATATGCGCATTAAGCGAAGCTGAGTTGAATTGCGTAAGCACAAACATTCTGTAAATATCTGAATTCATACAATTAGAAATTGGAATATCTACTAAACGATACTTTCCTCCAATGGGAACAGCAGGTTTAGATCGTGTTTCAGTAAGAGGGAACAATCGGGAACCTTGTCCACCACCCAAAATAATGGCAATTACATTTTTCTTTTTAGCTTTCATTATGTGATATAATTAGGTTGTACATTTCTATATATTCTTGACAAACTCGCTCCCAAGAATGATCGGTTTGCATGGCTTTCTTTATTAATTGATTCAAATGCTTTTTGTCTTGAAATAAGTCTACCGCACGACCTATTGAGTAAACTATATCATCTGCCGATGCTTGGTCATGACAAATGCCATTACCATCATCGCCAAAATCAATAACTGTGTCCCGCAATCCTCCTGTTCTACGAACAATTGGAATGGTTCCGTATCTTAAGGCGTACATTTGATTTAAACCACATGGCTCAACTCTTGAAGGCATCAAAATAAAGTCAGAACCTGCATAAATTAAATGTGCTAACTCCTCATTATAACCTATAAAAGTATTGTAATTACCCTCAAATTCAGTTAAAAGTCCATTTAATTGTTGTTCAATAACTGCATTACCTGAACCTAAAATTAAGATATTAATAGATTTATAATGTGCATTTAACGATCGTGATGCAGCTTCAGGTAGTAAGTCCCCGCCTTTTTCGTCAAAAAGTCTGCCTATAAAACTGAATAATGGCTTTTCAGGGTCCAGATTAAAAAGGGAACATAATTTATTTTTATTTTCTTGCTTTCCTTTTTGAACAGTGGCCAAAGAATAATTTTTTGCCAGCATTACATCCTTAGCAGGATCCCAAACCTCAATATCTATTCCGTTCAAAATACCACGCGATTTAAATCTAACGGAGTTAAAAAGCGACTCTAATCCGTTAGCAAAATAATTTATTTCATTTAGGTAACTCGGAGAAACAGTTGTTACACCACCTGCGCATTTGACTGCCACAGCTAATGAATTGATACAATTGTCCCACTCTAAAAGCTTTACATGTTCTAAATCAAAAGGCGGTAAATAATACAATTTATCGAAACCAAATTGACCCTGATATAGCCCATTATGAATGGTAATTAAGGTAGATATTGACCGTAATTTGGCATATTTATGACAATGTAAGGTCATAAAAGGAATTAATCCTGTATGATGATCGTGACAGTTAAGCACATCTGGAATTTCAGCTCGACCTACAATCCAATCAAGAGTAGCTATTTGAAAAGATAAAAAACGCTCAATATCATCTTGATAGCCGTAAACTTGTTTTCGATCAAATAATTCAGGAATCTCAATCAGGTATAGTTCAAAACCTAATTCATTATCTATTTGTTTGAGCACACTAAACGGAAAATTAAAATGTCCCAAAGTTACATTGCCCCAATGTACACATTCAAACTGATTTTCGGTTCTAAATTTAGTATCATAACAAGGCATTACTACGCTAACTTGATGACCCGCATTACATTGATATTTCGGTAAGGCACCCACGACGTCTGCTAAACCACCTACTTTTGCAACGGGATAACATTCGGCACTGATATGAAAAATTTCCATCGTGATAAAATCGATTTGAATTATTAAAGTATTCCATTTTTAAACAAGCAATTTTTATAAGAAAGCTAAACCTAACAACTTTATATTTTTGTCTTTTCAACTACAGCTTAAAAATACTACTTTTATGTTTTTCTAAATTTAGTAAAAAAATACCAATAACTCGACCGACGTGAAAATTTAATAAAATGACAAAAAAAAGTTCTCCTGCTACTCAATCATTGAAAATTCCTAAAATTATAGTGGTCCCAACTAAATTAATCTCTTTATTATCTGAGAGATTGACAATACTTTTAATTGCGAAAATTTTTACTACACCAGTAAAACACAAAATTCCCAAAAGAGAACTTCAAATGCTGCAAAAAAGCGGTAAAAGAAAGCTATATATTCCCTCTTTGAATCAAGATATTCAACTTTATGAAAACGGTACATTCAATAAAAAAATCTTAATAGTTCATGGTTGGTCAGGCAGAGGGACACAATTGTTCAAAATATCAGATACACTACTAGCCGAAAACTATTCGACTATAAGTTTTGACGCCCCTGCTCATGGCGCTTCTGCAGGAAACTCAAGTTTGATGGGGGATTTCATTGAAACTATACTTGAAATTGATAAAACTATGGGGCCTTTTGATGCTATTATTGGACACTCATTAGGAGGTATGGCAGTACTTAATGCTATGAAACAAGGTTTAAAAGTAAAATGTGCTGTCGCTATTGGTAGCGGTGACATCATCGAAGAAGTGATAGAAAACTTTGTTAAAAAATTAGGTTTAAATTCAAAATATGTGCCTTTACTAATAGGGCATTTTGAAAAAAAACTAAGAACAAAAATGAGTGAGCATGCTGCATTTAAAGCCGCAAGTGCAATTAATGTCCCAGTATTAATTATTCATGACAAACATGATCCAGAAGTCCCTGTAAAAACAGCTCACCATATTTATAAGCATTTAAAAAAGGGAGAATTAGAACTTACAGAAAATTTAGGACATCGAAAAATACTGGGAAATGCTGGGGTAAACTCTAAAATTATTACATTTATAAAAAGTCAAGAACTCAACTAAATCTGCGATTATGAAATATGAAATAATAAAAACTGAGCAAGAATGGAAAGAACAACTTGGTGAAGAGCGTTTTCGCATTCTACGTTTAAAAGGCACCGAATATCCACATACAGGAATTTATAACTTGCACTTTGAAAAAGGAACTTATACCTGTGGAGCTTGTCATGAGCCATTATTTGAAAGTGATTCTAAATTTGATGCACATTGTGGTTGGCCTTCATTTGATGAATCGATTCCAGGAAAAGTACAATACATAGAAGATTCGTCACACGGAATGAAACGCACTGAGATTTTGTGTGCAAATTGTGGAAGCCACTTAGGACATGTTTTTAATGATGGCCCTACAAAAACAGGACAAAGATATTGCGTCAATTCTTTATCCATAGATTTTAAAGAATAAAAAAATCGTTGGCACTGCAGTTCTAATAAAAAAGGGTAACTAAATACCCTTTTTTTATTTATGACTTATTCTAAAAATGATTTTTTAAATGATGGCTTAACGCGTTTCTTGGTTGCTTGCTCAAATGCAAATCCTAATCCAATTAATTTACCCTCTTGATATGGAGTACTAAAAAATGATAACCCTACAGGTAAATCATAAACCTGTCCACAAGGAACCGTAATATGCGGAAAACCAGTAACAGCGGCAGGTGATGTAAGTGAGTAACTGCCCCATTTATCTCCATAAACAGTATCGATACTGCAAGAAGGCCCCATCGTTATACCACAAATTGCATCTAGCTTATTACTCTCAAAAACAGATTTTAAAAAAGATTTATTTTGAGCAGTACTAATTGATAAAGCTTCCGTATATTTCTTATCGGAGAGTGGCCCTTTTTCGTCAGAACTTTCCAAGGTTTCTTGCTTAAAATATGGCATTGCTTCCTTTTCATTACTCTTATTAAACGCTATGACTTCTTTTAAGTTTTTAACTTTAGCATTTGAAGATGATAAATACTTATTAACACCATCTTTAAATTCATACTGCAGTACTTCAAATTCAGATTGCCCGGTAGTATTAATTTTATCTAAATAATCTATCTCTACAACTGTTGCTCCTTGTTTCCTTAAAATCGCAATAGCATCATCCAACAAAGCATTAATAGCGGAATTTGTACCTTGCGGCTTCTTCTCAATACCTATTCGTTTCCCTTTGAGTGCATTCAAATCCAAAAAAGTAGTATAATCCTTTTCTATCTTCCCCTTACTTTCATTTGTAATAGTATCTAAAGGATCAAAACCTGTAATAGCTGAAAGTAGTATAGCTGCATCTTCAACAGTTCTTGCCATCGGACCGGCAGTATCTTGAGTTGCAGAAATAGGAATAATACCACTTCGACTAACAAGTCCAACAGTAGGTTTAATACCAACGATTCCATTTACAGATGAAGGACATACAATAGATCCATCTGTTTCGGTACCAATAGCTACAACACATAAATTTGCTGAAACTGCGGTACCAGAGCCAGCACTTGAACCACAAGGATTACGATCTAAAAAATAAGGATTTTTAGTTTGACCACCTCTACTGCTCCATCCACTACTAGATTGAGTGGAACGGAAATTTGCCCACTCACTTAAATTAGTTTTACCTATTATAACAGCGCCAGCTTCTCGTAAATTGCTAACAATAAAAGCATCTTTTTTGGAAATATTTCCAGCAAGTGCCAAAGCTCCTGCTGTAGTTTGCATTTTATCAGCGGTATCTATATTATCTTTTATCAATACAGGAATACCATGTAAAGGACCACGTTTTTTACCATTTTTCAACTCAACATCCATTGCTTTAGCAATTTCTAAAGCATCAGGATTGACCTCAATAACAGAATTTAATTTTGCACTATTTTTGTCAATTGCCTCAATTCTATTTAAGTACAGAGTAACTAATTTTTCAGAACTATAGGTGCCATTTTCGATTTTTTTTTGCAAACTAGAAATAGTTTCCTCATCCAATTCAAAATCAATCTCAAAGTCGGAACCGTCGTTTTTTTTTGTTTCATTTTTTGCACCATCAGAGCAACTTGATAGCAGAAGTGTACTTAATCCGGCCGAAGCTAAGGTAGCAGTTGTTAAGAAGGATCTTCTTTTCATTGTGGTTAATTATGTTATGTTAGATATAATTTTTTACTAATATACTGCTAATTGTAAATAAATTTTAGACATTTTTATATATTCCTAAAGAATCATCCTCTAAAACCGTCTAAACGCAAAAAACTCCCTACTTCATAGGGAGTTTTATTTTGTTGATTTAGTACTCAGAGCGGGACTTGAACCCGCACGAACATTGCTGTTCACTGGATTTTAAGTCCAGCGTGTCTACCAATTTCACCATCCGAGCGATGTTTGGTTGTGGTACCTCCAGGGATCGAACCAGGGACACATGGATTTTCAGTCCATTGCTCTACCATCTGAGCTAAGGTACCTTACTTGTAAAAAGTAAGTGATAAAAAAAAGCCCATCCGATTAGAATGGGCTTTCAAAGAAAGGCAACGACATACTCTCCCACATAACTGCAGTACCATCTGCGCAGGCGGGCTTAACTTCTCTGTTCGGGATGGGAAGAGGTGAGCCCCGCCGCAATAATCACCTTAAGGTTGTTAGTCTAAAGTCGAAGGTCTTAAAGTCTAAAGTTAACCTTTGGACTTGTGACTTTCGTCTTTGGACTGCTCTTGCGTCGAGCAAATATCTTAACATACTGAGATAAAGAATATAAAAAAGTATACATTGAAGTATTAGAAAGTTTCTCCCTCCCGATTACTCGGGAGGAAAAGGGTGTACATAAGCTTACGGGTTATTAGTACTACTCGACTATGACATTACTGCCTTTACATCTATAGCCTATCAACGTGGTCATCTCCCACGACCCTTAAAAGAAATCTCATCTTGTGGTGGGTTTCGCGCTTATATGCTTTCAGCGCTTATCCCTTCCAAACGTAGCTACTCTGCGGTGCCACTGGCGTGACAACAGATACACTAGAGGTTTGTCCAATTCGGTCCTCTCGTACTAGAATCAGATCCACTCAAATTTCTTGCGCCCACAGTAGATAGAGACCGAACTGTCTCACGACGTTCTGAACCCAGCTCGCGTGCCACTTTAATGGGCGAACAGCCCAACCCTTGGGACCTTCTCCAGCCCCAGGATGTGACGAGCCGACATCGAGGTGCCAAACCCCCCCGTCGATATGAGCTCTTGGGGGAGATCAGCCTGTTATCCCCGGCGTACCTTTTATCCTTTGAGCGATGGCCCTTCCATGCGGAACCACCGGATCACTATGCTCTACTTTCGTACCTGATCGACCTGTATGTCTCTCAGTCAAGCTCCCTTATGCCATTGCACTCTACGCACGGTTACCAAGCGTACTGAGGGAACCTTTAGAAGCCTCCGTTACTCTTTTGGAGGCGACCACCCCAGTCAAACTACCCACCAAGCAATGTCCTCCGCAATGCGGAGTTAGGCCTCAGATAAACAAAGGGTTGTATTTCAACAATGACTCCACAACGCCTAGCGACGCCACTTCACAGTCTCCAACCTATCCTACACATCATTTATCCAAGGTCAATACTAAGCTATAGTAAAGGTGCACAGGGTCTTTTCGTCCCACTGCGGGTAAGCGGCATCTTCACCGCTACTACAATTTCACCGAGCTCATGGCTGAGACAGTGTCCAGATCGTTACACCATTCGTGCAGGTCGGAACTTACCCGACAAGGAATTTCGCTACCTTAGGACCGTTATAGTTACGGCCGCCGTTTACTGGGGCTTCATTTCAATGCTTCTCCGAAGATAACATCTCCACTTAACCTTCCAGCACCGGGCAGGTGTCAGGCCCTATACTTCATCTTACGATTTTGCAGAGCCCTGTGTTTTTGATAAACAGTCGCCTGGACCTCTTCACTGCGGCCAGCATTGCTGCTGGCGACCCTTCTCCCGAAGTTACGGGTCTATTTTGCCTAATTCCTTAGCCATGAATCTCTCGAGCACCTTAGGATTCTCTCCTCGACTACCTGTGTCGGTTTGCGGTACGGGTACTTATTACCTGAAGTTTAGAGGTTTTTCTTGGAAGCCCTTAGGCGCACTATCTCTTCTACCGAAGTATCCGAGTACTATCGTATTTCCCCAAAACCCGTGGATTTGCCTGCGGGTCTTATAGGTAGGTACTTCAACGAACTATTCCGTCAGTTCGCGGCGCTTTCATCACTCCGTCACCCCATCACAGTAATAACTAGTACGGGAATATTAACCCGTTGTCCATCGACTGTCCCTTTCGGGTTCGCCTTAGGTCCCGACTAACCCACAGCTGATTAGCATAGCTGTGGAAACCTTAGTCTTTCGGTGTGCGGGTTTCTCGCCCGCATTATCGTTACTTATGCCTACATTTTCTTTTCTAACCAGTCCAGCATACCTTACGATACACCTTCTACCCTGTTAGAATGCTCCCCTACCACTTACAATAAATTGTAAATCCATAGCTTCGGTAATACGCTTATGCCCGATTATTATCCATGCTCGTCCGCTCGACTAGTGAGCTGTTACGCACTCTTTAAATGAATGGCTGCTTCCAAGCCAACATCCTAGCTGTCTGGGCAGACAAACCTCGTTCTTTCAACTTAGCGTATATTTGGGGACCTTAGCTGATGGTCTGGGTTCTTTCCCTCTCGGACTTGGACCTTAGCACCCAAGCCCTCACTGCACGGAAACATTATATAGCATTCGGAGTTTGTCAGGAATTGGTAGGCGGTGAAGCCCCCGCATCCAATCAGTAGCTCTACCTCTATATAACTTTATGCCGTGCGCTGCACCTAAATGCATTTCGGGGAGTACGAGCTATTTCCGAGTTTGATTGGCCTTTCACCCCTACCCACAGGTCATCCGAAGACTTTTCAACGTCAACCGGTTCGGACCTCCACACTGTGTTACCAGCGCTTCATCCTGCCCATGGGTAGATCACACGGTTTCGCGTCTAACACTACTGACTAAAGCGCCCTATTCAGACTCGCTTTCGCTACGGATCCGTGGCTTAACCACTTATCCTTGCCAGCAACGTTAACTCGTAGGCTCATTATGCAAAAGGCACGCCGTCACCCCACTAAAGGGCTCCGACCGCTTGTAAGCGTATGGTTTCAGGATCTATTTCACTCCGTTATTCACGGTTCTTTTCACCTTTCCCTCACGGTACTGGTTCACTATCGGTCTCTCAGGAGTATTTAGCCTTAGCGGATGGTCCCGCCAAATTCAGACAGGGTTTCACGTGCCCCGCCCTACTCAGGATACCACTATTTATTATACTCGTTACCCATACGGGACTATCACCCTCTATGGTTCGACTTTCCAGTCAATTCCGGTTCCTTGTACATAAAATATCGTGGTCCTACAACCCCAACATTGCCGTAACAACATTGGTTTGGGCTAATCCGCGTTCGCTCGCCACTACTTACGGAATCACTTTTGTTTTCTTCTCCTCCGCCTACTTAGATGTTTCAGTTCAGCGGGTTTGCCCACCTATCGGTGTACTATCTCTTCAAGATAGTGGGTTGCCCCATTCAGGTATCTACGGATCAATTGGTGTGTGCCCATCCCCGTAGCTTTTCGCAGCTTATCACGCCTTTCATCGCCTCTGAGAGCCTAGGCATCCCCCATACGCCCTTATTTTGCTTATTGTACCAATCGTAAAATTAATTACGACCGTTTTTTTTCGCTTTTTCTAATAAATTAGAAAAAACTGCTTTCTACTTTTTATTATTTCTTATCTCAATATGTCAATGAACTTTATTTAGGTCAAAAGTTGTAAAGCCTAAGGTCATAAAGTCATACTTTTGACTTTCAGACTTTAGTCTTTCGACTAAATTTGTGGAGAATAACGGAGTCGAACCGTTGACCTCCTGCGTGCAAGGCAGGCGCTCTAGCCAGCTGAGCTAATCCCCCATTTTTTAGTTGGCAGTTAACAGTTTTTAGTTAACAGTACTTAAAACGGTTACTCAACCTCTAAAATTTCCTTTTCGAATGGTTAAAATAGTAGTCCCGGGCAGACTCGAACTGCCGACCCCTACATTATCAGTGTAGTACTCTAACCAGCTGAGCTACGAGACTCTGTTTTACTTCATTCTTCTTTTCAATTTCTTTAAATTAACAGCAAGAGTAATAGAACTTCTTTATTTAGTAAGTTCCTCTATCATTTATCTTTTTCCCTAGCGTGTATTACTACTAACACTAAGGCTCTAGAAAGGAGGTGTTCCAGCCGCACCTTCCGGTACGGCTACCTTGTTACGACTTAGCCCTAGTTACCAGTTTTACCCTAGGCAGCTCCTTGCGGTCACCGACTTCAGGCACCCCCAGCTTCCATGGCTTGACGGGCGGTGTGTACAAGGCCCGGGAACGTATTCACCGGATCATGGCTGATATCCGATTACTAGCGATTCCAGCTTCACGGAGTCGAGTTGCAGACTCCGATCCGAACTGTGACCGGTTTTATAGATTCGCTCCTGGTCACCCAGTGGCTGCTCTCTGTACCGGCCATTGTAGCACGTGTGTAGCCCAAGGCGTAAGGGCCGTGATGATTTGACGTCATCCCCACCTTCCTCACAGTTTGCACTGGCAGTCTTGTTAGAGTTCCCGACATGACTCGCTGGCAACTAACAACAGGGGTTGCGCTCGTTATAGGACTTAACCTGACACCTCACGGCACGAGCTGACGACAACCATGCAGCACCTTGTAAATTGTCTTGCGAAAAGTCTGTTTCCAAACCGGTCAATCTACATTTAAGCCTTGGTAAGGTTCCTCGCGTATCATCGAATTAAACCACATGCTCCACCGCTTGTGCGGGCCCCCGTCAATTCCTTTGAGTTTCATTCTTGCGAACGTACTCCCCAGGTGGGATACTTATCACTTTCGCTTAGCCACTGAGATTGCTCCCAACAGCTAGTATCCATCGTTTACGGCGTGGACTACCAGGGTATCTAATCCTGTTCGCTACCCACGCTTTCGTCCATCAGCGTCAATCCATTAGTAGTAACCTGCCTTCGCAATTGGTATTCCATGTAATCTCTAAGCATTTCACCGCTACACTACATATTCTAGTTACTTCCTAATAATTCAAGTTTAGCAGTATCAATGGCCGTTCCACCGTTGAGCGATGGGCTTTCACCACTGACTTACTAAACCGCCTACGGACCCTTTAAACCCAATGATTCCGGATAACGCTTGGATCCTCCGTATTACCGCGGCTGCTGGCACGGAGTTAGCCGATCCTTATTCTTACGATACCGTCAAGCTCCTACACGTAGGAGTGTTTCTTCTCGTACAAAAGCAGTTTACAATCCATAGGACCGTCATCCTGCACGCGGCATGGCTGGTTCAGACTTGCGTCCATTGACCAATATTCCTCACTGCTGCCTCCCGTAGGAGTCTGGTCCGTGTCTCAGTACCAGTGTGGGGGATCTCCCTCTCAGGACCCCTACCCATCGTCGCCATGGTAAGCCGTTACCTTACCATCTAGCTAATGGGACGCATGCTCATCTTTTACCGTTGGAACTTTAATAATCTCTTCATGCGAAAAAACTATACTATGGGGCATTAATCCAAATTTCTCTGGGCTATTCCCCTGTAAAAGGTAGATTGCATACGCGTTACGCACCCGTGCGCCGGTCTCTAGTTCCGAAGAACTATACCCCTCGACTTGCATGTGTTAAGCCTGCCGCTAGCGTTCATCCTGAGCCAGGATCAAACTCTTCATCGTATATTGTTTGTCCGCCGTGGCGGACTGTTGTATGACGATAAATTCTATCGGTTCTTTTCAAATCTCTCGATTCTATTACTCTTATTCTTTTGTTTTGAAATCTCTTTCAAAACGGCTGTCAATTCAATATGTCTAGGAACGTATTCTTCTTTATTTAATACGCTTTTCGTGTGTCTCAAAGCGGGTGCAAAAGTAGAAATTTCTTTTTAACTATGCAAGAAAAATTTAAAGTTTTTTTCGAAAATGTTTTTCTCAATTTTCTTTTCTTTTTCTCTCAATATGTAATAAGAACTCTGTTGTATTGCGGGGTGCAAAGGTAACATCTATTTTAACTCTGGCAAACTTTTTGCAATCTTTTTTTAAAAATTGTTTCTTCGTTTGTTTCAGGTTTTTAGTAGAACGTTGCGCTGATTGCGGGTGCAAAACTACAACCTTTATTCGCTTTTACAAGCCTTTTTTAAACTTAATTGTAAACTATTTTTTAATTGTCTTAAAATCAAAGGGGTTAAATATAAAGTTTTTTTGGTTGGTAAGATAGTTGGGGTGGTTTTGAGGGGTTGATGAGGGAATTGGGCAGTGATTTGATAATTCGTCTCATTATATATAGCCTTAAATGTAGTTGTGTTTTAGTCTATATATAAGTAGCTGTTTTAAAATTCGTCTTTAAAATATGCAGCTCGCGTTAGGGATAGCAGCGGAAAGCCCGCAGGCACTACCGTCTTGAGGGAGTGGCGAGGACTTGCAGCGAATAGCCCGACGACTTGCTTGATCTTGCCCTAACAAAAGGCAAGAGCAAGAAAAGCGGAACGCCCAACGAAAAGAACTCACCTATATATAATGTATAAATTGTTGTTTTAATTTAAAAGTTTATCGTAATATTGCAATATTAATATATAACGATGGGTACAACTAAATTTGAATTTTATACAGAAGAACAGAATGAGCTGGCTGTTTTAGCAAAAGCAATTGGCCATCCGGCGCGTATTGCCATAATAGAACACCTGATTAGTGTTGGGAGTTGCGTGTGTGGCGCGATTGTAAACGAACTTTCGCTGGCGCAACCAACGGTATCACAACACTTGAAGGAACTTAAAAATGCAGGTATCATTAAAGGTTCACTGGAGGGCAATGCGATTTGCTACTGCTTAGACGAGAAAGGATTCGCTAAACTAAACACTTTTTTTGGAAAAATCACTACTCATTTTGAAAACAAAAACAACGCTTGTTGCTAATATTTAAACACTTAACCAATGAAATTATCAGAGATTAAAGCAGAATTGCATCAATTGAATCAGGTAACATTTGTTTTGCCTGATGGCTCGTATGTACCAGAACATTTTCATGTTACCGAAGTGGGCCTACTCGTGCGCCGTTTTGTAGATTGTGGTGGGAAATTACGAGAAGAAAAAATAATCAATTTTCAACTATGGGATGCGAATGATTACGACCATAGACTGAAACCAGCTAAGTTATTGTACATTATCAGTATATCTGAAAAAATGTTAGAAATGGATGACTATGAAGTCGAAGTTGAATACCAGAGTAACACCATTGGTCGTTATGATATTGGTTTTAATGGTACTGATTTTTTGTTGCTGAACAAACAAACTGCCTGTTTGGCTGAAGACCAATGCGGGATTCCGGCTCCCAAGCAAAAATTAAGTTTAAATACACTAACCAACAACAGCTGCACACCAGGCGGAGGTTGTTGCTAAAATACAAGTGGAATGAAAAACTCTAACACTACCCTATTGCCCAAATTACAAGAAAGTATTGAGCGATTAGATTATGACTCTATAGCTGTAGATAGGCGCAACCTTTTGAAGCCGATGATTGAATATCTTCAAGATAAAGTTTCTGCGGGATCAAACATCAGGCTGAACTTTATTTGCACTCATAATTCAAGAAGAAGTCATTTGTCTCAGATCTGGGCACAAGCAGCTGCTGCTTATTATGAGATTCCCAATGTTTATTGTTATTCTGGCGGGACAGAAGCAACGTCACTTTTCCCGATGGTTGCTGAGACTTTGAAGGAAAATGGTTTTTTGCTAGCAACTATTGCAACAAGTAGTAATCCTATTTACACAATAAAACACAGTTTAAATGAGCCTGCTGTAATAGGTTTCTCTAAGAAGTATGATGATGACTTTAACCCCACCGATGAATTTGCTGCTTTAATGACTTGCTCACAAGCGGATGAAGGCTGTCCGTTTATATTTGGAGCTGAAAAAAGAATTCCGCTTCAATATGAAGATCCAAAATTATTTGATAATACAACAGAGCAAGCCGCCAAATACATGGAACGAAGTTTACAAATTGCAACAGAGATGTGTTTTGTGTTTTCTCAAATAAAATCAAAGTAATGGCAAAGAAAAGACTTCATTTTTTAGATCAATATCTTACGCTTTGGATATTCTTAGCAATGTTGCTTGGTGTGAGTATTGGTTACTTTATTCCCGATAGCAGTACTTACTTGAACTCCTTGTCTAATGGAAGCACAAATATTCCGTTAGCAATAGGGTTGTTGTTGATGATGTATCCGCCATTGACTAAAATAGATTTTTCGAAAGTGCCACTGATGTTTCAAAAACCAAAATTACTTGTACTATCATTATTAGTCACTTGGATTATTGGTCCATTTTTAATGTTTGGACTTTCGACATTGTTTTTGCAAGATTATCCAGAGTACATGACCGGCCTCATTATTATAGGTATCGCGCCTTGCATTGCAATGGTTATTGTTTGGAACGAGTTGGCCGAAGGCAATCGGGAATTAACAGCTGGTTTAATTGGCATTAATAGCCTTTTACAAGTTTTCTTTTTCAGTTTTTACGCTTACTTTTTTTTAGAGATTATGTTGCCTTTGGTAGGCATCAAAGGATTAAACTTACCAATAACCATTGGAAGCATCGCGGAAACAGTTGGAATTTATCTCGGTATTCCATTTGTATTAGCACTTATAAGTCGGTACGGAATTATAAAAGCAAAAGGACAAACATGGTTTAACCAAAAATTCATTCCTTTTATATCACCAATTACTTTAATAGCATTGCTTTTTACGATTGTAATTATGTTTAGTTTAAAGGGTGAAATGATAGTTGCCTTGCCTTTAGATGTCATTATAGTCGCAATTCCTTTGGTAATCTTTTTTACCATCATGTTTTTCTTAATGTTTTTTGTGGCGAAAAAATTTGGTGCTAATTACAAAGATACGGTAGCACTTTCGTTTACTGCATCGGGGAATAATTTTGAATTGGCGATTGCTGTTTCTATCGGTGTTTTTGGCATTAATAGTGGTCAAGCTTTTGCGGGTGTTATTGGACCTTTGGTAGAAGTACCTGCCTTGATTCTGCTTGTGCGGGTTGCCTTTGCTTTGAGAGAAAAATACTTTTTGAAAAATTAAATATTGCATAAAACAAAAAGCATCGATAGAACTGCTATCGATGCTTTTTTGTTGGTAAAAATTATAAAATTAAAAAGATTAGAATGTTCATTTTTACGCGGTGGTAGCTTTATTATCCCTATGATTCAAGCAAGGTAGTTGTAAATTCTTCTAAAATCTCAAAAGCTGTTTCTGCCATTTTGTTTCCTTTCGTATCGAGTAAAGGATTGATTTCAACGAATTCAATACACGCTACTTTTTGAGAAGCTACAATTTGTTTTAACATTGCTTTTATTTCTAGTGGATCAAATCCTCTTGGCACAGGAGTTCCGGTACCGTAAGAAACCATATCGCAATCTAGAGAATCAACATCAAAAGATACGTAAATTATGTCGCAATCGTTCATTTTGTTCAAAGCTTCGGCTACGCAAACCTCCAGACCTCGGTAGCGCACTTCGGCTACTTTATAATTTTTTATTTGCAAGCGTTCGATTTGCTTGTCTTCTTCTTCTTCGGTATCGCGAACGCCAAAATAAACCAAGTTTTCTGGAAGCACTTTTGCTCCCGAGAAACCAATATTTTTCATTTGCTCCCAATCCTCTTGTGTATCAAGGCTTACGTCATTATTTTGGCACTCTAAATTATCTTGTCCTAAGGCAGCTGACAAAGGCATGCCATGAATATTTCCGGATGGCGAAGTGTACGGCGAATGTAAATCGGCATGAGCATCAATCCAAAATACACCAATTTTTTTATCCGGATAAGCTGCTTTTATCCCACTAAGTGTTCCCAAAGCAGAGGAATGATCGCCAGATAAAACAATTGGAAAAAATCCTTCTTGCAAAGTACTTTTAACTACCTCGTGTACGCGGTTGCACTGCTCCAACACATGCTCGATTCGCTTGGCCGATGTACTGGTACTTTTATTATAAATAGTTTCGTTGTGCGTTTTTACATCCTGAAACAGATATTGATTAAAATAATCATTGTCTCGATTAATAGCTGCAATTTCTAAAGCGTCGATTCCTAAATCAGATCCACGTGTTCCTGCACCAATATCAGATCTGTTTTTAATTAGTTTTATTGTTGTTTTCATAAAAATCCGCAGTCTATTTAAAATCGTTCAAAGCCCGTTCGATAATTCCTAAACACTCGTGAATTTGAGATTCGGTTATCACCAATGGCGGCGCAAAACGAATTTTATTTCCGTGTGTTGGTTTAGCAAGCAAACCGTATTCACTAAATTTCATGCAAATATTCCAAGCCAAATCGGATTCCTCATCGCAGTTTACAACAATCGCGTTTAGCAATCCTTTTCCGCGAACCAATGTTATGATTGGATTTCTCGCTGCAATTTCGTTCAAACCTTGACGCAACACTTCGCCTAGATAAGCTGCATTTTGAGCCAAATTTTCGTCCTTAACTACCTCAAGTGCTGCAATAGCAACTGCTGCCGCAACAGGATTTCCTCCAAAAGTAGACCCATGTTGACCTGGCTGAATGACATTCATAATGGCATTATTCGCCAACACAGCAGAAACAGGATAAACTCCTCCAGAAATTGCTTTTCCTAAAATTAAAATATCAGGTTTTACCTCAGGCGTATTTTCACAACCGTTTTTGCATTCGCAATTGCCACAAGTTGCCAATAAACGACCTGTACGCGCAATACCTGTTTGCACTTCATCAGCAATAAACAAAACATTGTGTGCTTCGCACAGTGCTTTGGCTTTTGCCAAATAACCTTCGCTTGGTACATACACTCCTGCTTCACCTTGAATTGGTTCTACCAAAAAACCAGCGATTGTGCTTGATGATTGCAAAGCTGCCTCAAGTGCTGCAGTATCATCGTATGGAATTTTTATAAATCCAGCAGTAAAAGGTCCGAAGCTTTTACGCGCATTTTCATCATTTGAAAAAGAAACGATTGTAGTTGTACGTCCGTGAAAATTATTTTCGCAAACAATGATTTGTGCTTGATTTTCTGGAATACCTTTTACTTCATAAGCCCATTTTCTGCACAGTTTTACAGCTGTTTCAACCGCCTCCGCACCAGTATTCATTGGTAAAACTTTGTCGAAACCAAAGTATTTAGTCACATATTCCTCAAAAGGACCTAATTGATCGTTGTAAAAAGCACGTGAGGTTAGAGTTAGTTTTTGCGCTTGCTCCATCATTGCTCCCACAATTTTCGGATGACAATGCCCTTGATTCACTGCTGAATAGGCCGACAAAAAATCAAAATAACGTTTACCATCAACATCCCAAACATACACTCCTTCTCCTTTTTCGAGCACTACAGGCAAAGGATGGTAATTGTGTGCGCCATATTTTTCTTCTTTCGCAATTAATGCTTCGGCTTTATTGGATAAATGGGAATTTGTTGATGTCATAGCAAAACGTATTTAATTAGTACTGAAACAAAAATACTAATATTATTTAAAAAACCACATAAAAAACAATAATTTGACTTAAAATTAAACTTAAAAAAATATTTTACACAATTTACAACTATTAAAAAGTCATTTTATTAAAGATAATTAGAGACTAAATTTTTAATTTGAAGAAAAAAAAGTACTTTTATAATTCGTAAACACTTAAAACACAAAAGCCTGATATGGAACCCATAGACGATTTCGATATTAAAATCATTCAAGAATTAGAAAAAGACGGTCGTATGGCCTACTCCGCGATAGCAACTACTTTAAAAATTTCGAATACTATGGTGCATCAACGCATCAATCGATTGATTGAGCACGGTATCATTACGGGTATTAAACCCATCATTAACGAAAAAAAATTGGGTTACGATTGGGGCGCCTTTACAGGATTAACATTGAATAAAGATCAAGATTCAGATCGCATTATCGAAGAGCTGAAGCAAATTCCTGAAATTACAGAGTGCTACTACATCACGGGATCTTTTACTTTGTATGTAAAAATAAACGCAAAGAATCACGAACACATGCGTCGTATTCTTTACGAGAAAATAGACAATATTCCTGGAATTGCTAAAACCGATTCAATCATTGAGCTAGGCTGCGCCTTTAAACGCAATGTAAGTTTGTAAATCTAAATACTTCACTCCTATGAAAATTTTGTCAAAACACATTTCTATTGTTTTAATAGCTTTATTTTTTACTACAAATACCTTTGCACAAAGTATTGATAAAAAAGAGATTAACCGACTCGAAAAAACTGCAAAGCAAGTTCAAATCATTAGAGACCAATGGGGAATTGCACATGTGTACGGAGCGACTGATGCCGATGCCGTTTTTGGACTTTTGTATGCACAATGCGAAGACGATTTTAAGCGCGTTGAAATGAATTATATTGAGAAACTAGGTCGATTAGCGGAAGTAAAAGGCCAAAGTGTTTTGTATAATGATCTCGAAACTAGATTACTTATTGATACTGAAGCCGCACAAGCTGACTACAAAAAAGCGGCGCCTTGGCTGAAAAAATTGCTTCAAAGTTTTGCAGACGGAGTCAATTACTACTTATACAAACATCCAGAAGTTAAACCGAAACTTTTGCAACGTTTTGAACCTTGGTATCCTTTATTATGGACCGATGGCAGCATTGGCGCCATTAGCAATGGTGGATTAACTACCGCTGAACTTAAAACTTTTTATTCAGGTAACAGTAGTAAAGTAGCTTATACAGAGCGAGAACCAAACGTGCAAACAGGATCAAATGGTTTTGCCATTGCCCCATCAAAGTCGGCTACGGGAAACGCAATGTTGTACATCAATCCGCATACTACTTTTTACTTTAGACCTGAAATTCAAATGAGCAGCAACGAAGGTTTGCAAGCATACGGCGCTGTTACTTGGGGACAATTTTTTATTTACCAAGGTTTTAACGAAAATTGCGGTTGGATGCACACCTCGTCAAATGTTGATGTAGCCGATTTATATGCTGAGAAAATCGTTAAAAAAAAGAATCAATACTTTTATGAATACGAAGGTAAATTACGAGCCGTTCAACAAAAAAACATCACCATATCGTATTTAGAAAACGGAAAATTAATCCCAAAAACTTTTACCACTTATGCCACGCATCATGGACCGATTATGGGCGAGCGCGATGGTAAATGGATTAGTTTGCGCGCCAACAACAGATCAATGATTGGCTTAGAGCAAAGTTGGTTGCGTACCAAAGCAACTTCGTTTGCTAGCTATCAAAGCGCAATGGATTTAAAAGCCAACACCTCTAACAATACTGTTTATGCGGATAAAGAAGGGAATATTGCCTATTGGCACGGAAATTTTGTTCCTAAACGCGACCTGAACTTTAATTGGTCGAAAGAAGTTGATGGCAGTATAAAAACTACTGAATGGCAAGGCTTACATGCAGTTTCAGAAAGTGTGCATGCTTACAACCCAAAAAATGGATGGCTACAAAACTGTAATTCTACACCTTTTACAGTAGCAGGAATCGAAAGTCCAATGGCGCAAAATTACCCTAATTACATGGCTCCCGATGGAGAAAATTTTCGTGGCTTAAATGCCGTTCGACTGCTTGGGCAAGATAAAAAATATACTTTAGAACAATTAATCGCCGATGGGTACAATACCAAACTAACTGCTTTTGAATATTTGATTCCTGCTTTGCTTAACGCTTACACGAAAACTTCAGCTGCGAATACTGATACATACAAAAATCTGGAAGAACCTATCGCTGTTTTAAAAAATTGGGATTTTCATTCCGATGAAAAATCTGTCTCAACAACATTAGCCGTAGAATGGGCTTACCGATTGGATCCTATTTTACAAAAAGTATACGTGAATCAAGGTGAAAAAGATCAAGTTCAAAACGCCATCGCTTTTGCAGAAGCAGCCACAGCTGAACAATTGTTACCGCAATTGCAGGCCGTGGTCGCTGATTTACAGTCTAAATTCAATACTTGGCAGGTGCCATGGGGAACCATCAACCGTTTTCAACGCAGCTCGGGCGCTATTGATTTAACCTTTGATGACGAAAAAGAAAGTTTACCAATAGGTTTTGGACCAGCATTGTGGGGAAGTTTGCCAGCCTATAAAAGCAGCTATGCTAAAAATACGATCAAGCGTTATGGCAGCAATGGCAATAGTTTTATTTGCGCCGTAGAATTTGGACCAAAAGTAAAAGCCAAATCACTTTTGGCAGGCGGCAACAGCGGTGATGCCAATTCAAAGCATTTTGACGATCAAGCCGAAATGTACCAAAAAGGAGTTTTTAAAGACGTATTATTCTACAAAGAAGATGTTTTGGCTAATGCTAAAAAATCTTATCACCCTGGAGAATAAACCTGAAGGTTGGGTCTATCATTTTTAAAAATAGCGGCATTGGTTTTTTCCATCAAACTTTTCCATAGTGATTAAAATAAGCTTCAAATTTGTAGTAACAAAAAATAAAAAATTATGAAACAATTCGTTTTAACATTATTGGGTGCTTTTGCGATTTCGTTTGGCGCACAAGCTCAATTAAAAGCCGTTGCTTATTCTGATGGCGCTCAAAAATTAAATGGTTTATCAATTGCTCCTCAAAAAGGAAGTAAAAGCAAACCAGGTATTTTAATTCTTCCCGCTTGGAAAGGCATTGATCCGCATGCCAAAAGATCAGCCGAAGAATTATCAAAAATGGGATACTATGCCTTTGTCGCTGATATTTATGGAGAAGGAAACTATCCGCAAAACACACAAGAAGCAGGACAAAGAGCGGGTTACTACAAAAACAACGTAAAAGAGTACCAAAGACGCATACAATTGGCACTAGACCAATTGGTAAAAGCAGGTGCTAATCCGGACAATATTGTGACCATTGGCTATTGCTTTGGTGGAACGGGCGTACTTGAAGCTGCAAGAGCCGATATGAAATTGAAAGGAGTAGTATCATTTCACGGAGGTTTAGGACGCGATGCCGCAAGACCCAACAACCCAATTACCACGCGCGTTTTGGTATTGCACGGAGCAGACGATCCTTATGTTCCTGCAGCTGAAATCTCAGCTTTTCAACAAGAAATGAGAGATACAAAAGCCGATTGGGAAATGATTTATTATGCTGATGCAGTGCATGCTTTTACAGAGCCTGAAGCTGGCAATGACAAGTCAAAAGGAGCTGCTTATAACGAAAAAGCAGCCAAACGTTCTTGGGCACGCATGAATACCTTTTTGAAAGAGGTTTTGCAATAAAACAAAAACACATTATTTTAAAACAGTACACCATTGGTACAGCACTTTCATAAAGTTTGTACTTATTAATGAGGTACTGTTTTTTTATACCCAAAAATTCACACGACGCTCAAGACTCGATTCGCTTTTGCAACAGCGCACCATTAACAACTCTTACAGCCTCGAATAGAAAACAAAATCAAATTTGTTTAACTATCCAAAGTAAGTTCACGAAAAAGATAATATTGTTAAATTCCTACATTATTGGGTTAAAATTTTCATATTTGAGAATCTTTTACTCATATTTGTCACTTAGTAAAAATTAAAAAACGAAAACCATGAAAAAAATCCCATTATTGGCAGTCATAGCCGGGCTAACCATCAGTTGTGGCAGTCAAAAAACTGGTGTTGTAGCGGCAAATCCAGGCAAATATATGAATACCATTACCGCCGATGAGTTAAAAACACATCTTTACATTGTAGCTTCGGATGAAATGGAAGGCCGCGAAACAGGCTCCGCAGGACAAAAAAAGGCAGGTAAATACATGATTGAACAATATACTAAAAACGGAATTTCGTTCCCAAAAGCTGCCACTGATTTTTATCAAAAAGTGCCGGCTAGTTTTTTAAACGCTAGAAGAAATCAAAACTTACCCGACTCTGAAAATATTTGGGCTTTCATTGAAGGATCCGAAAAACCTGAAGAAGTAATTGTGATATCTGCGCACTACGATCACGTGGGTGTCGAAAAAGGGAAAATTCACAACGGAGCCGATGACGACGGTTCAGGAACTGTGGCACTTTTAGAAATTGCACAAGCTTTTCAAATGGCTAAAAAAGCAGGACACGGACCAAAAAGATCCATCCTGTTTTTACACGTAACGGGCGAAGAGCACGGCTTGCTAGGCTCTCGTTATTACTCAGAAAATCCGTTGTTTCCGCTAGCCAATACGGTTGCTGATATCAATATTGATATGATTGGCCGTCGCGACAAAAACCACAGCAATAGCAATTATGTATATGTAATTGGGGCTAACCGACTTTCAAGCGAGCTAGACGCCATTTGCAGCACTGCCAATGCGACCTACACGCAGTTAGAATTGGATTACACCTTTAACGACCCAAAAGATCCCAACCGTTTTTATGAGCGTTCAGACCATTATAACTTTGCGAAATTTGGAATTCCATCGGTGTTTTTCTTCAACGGAGTACATGCCGATTACCACAAACCTACCGATACTCCTGACAAAATTGAGTACGATGCATTGGCAAAAAGAGCCCAATTTGCCTTCGTAACGGCGTGGGAATTAGCTAATCGTGCGAACCGCATCGTGGTTGACAAAAAATAATTATTGGGGCACCACCTTCCCTACACTATCGTTTCGGAAAGGTCGGGCTATCCGTTACAATCTCCCGAGAAAAATCGGGAGGATTTTCACTACTATCCCTGGTGCATAAAAAAAGCTTTGATTCACGTCAAAGCTTTTTTTATGGCCTATTTTCAAGAGATTGAACTTCTTTCAAAAGGCAATAAAACATTTGATTGCTGCATTGTTAACACAATACAAAACACTATTAATCAACACAAAAGAACACTAAATTGTCAAAATTTACGACCTAATTTCTAGCACAAATTCCAAATTTTTCTTATCTTTAATATTCGAAATTTTTATTGCTATGAATTGGAAAGCCACTGCACTTACACACAAAAACGAAACACGCATTGCCGTATATTTTGACAGAAATCCGGATCTAATAGCCCGAATCAAGCAATTTGAAGGCGCACGTTGGAGTCAGAGTTTAAGAGCGTGGCATGTACCGGCAACACCGGAAAATGTGGTTCGTTTTCGCGTAGAAATTCCAGAAACTCATCATCCCTCTACCGAAGGCGTTCATGAAATAATTAAATTTCAAAACTGGCTCCGCTCCAAGCGTTACAGCGAAAACACAATTAAAACGTATTCTGAAGCCCTTAAATCCTTCCTCACCTTTTTTAGAGAAAAAGCTGTTGTTGCAATTAACAACAACGACATCATCGAGTACAACAACACCTATATTTTGGGTAACAAATTATCGGCTTCGTACCAAAACCAAATTGTCAATGCCATCAAATTGTATTTTAGCACCGTTCAAGAAACCAAGATTGAAATTGAAAAAATTCATCGTCCGAAACGCGAAAAAGTGCTGCCCAACGTTTTGAGCAAACAAGAAGTGAAACAAATCTTGAACGCACACAACAATATCAAGCACAAAACAATGCTTTCGTTAATTTACAGTTGTGGTTTACGACGCAGTGAACTTTTAAACCTAAAACCCGTTGATATAGACTCGAAAAGAAATATCATTATAATTCGCCAAGGCAAAGGCAAAAAAGACAGAATAGCACCTTTATCGCCAAAAATACTTGACATGCTTAGGACCTACTATACAGGTTACAAACCAAAAACATGGTTGTTTGAAGGCATGTATGTGGGCGAACCTTATTCTGAAAAAAGCTTACAAAGCGTTTTAAAACAAGCTTTAGAAAAAGTAAACATTACCAAACCGGTTAGTTTACATTGGTTGCGTCATAGTTTTGCAACTCATTTGCTAGAAAGTGGCACTGATTTGCGATACATACAAGAATTATTGGGACATAATAGCAGCAAAACCACCGAAATCTACACGCATGTTAGTACGAAAAATATCCAACAAATTAAAAGTCCGTTTGATGATTTGTAAAATAAATCACTTATATTTGGTTCAAATAAAACTGACGTCAGTCAGACAAAGCCACCCATTTTTGGGTTGTTATATCTGATTTTGTAAGACGTATATATAAGTTATCACTCAGCTTATGAATAGCGTTGTGCTTAATCTTCTTGATAAAAATCAGTATTTCCATTTGCGTCACACAGAATATATTTACCATCATAAAAAGGAGGTAAAGCTTCGCATATATCTCCCTCAGATGAAAATTTGAAATATTGTTTACCAGTTTTGAAAATAATGCCTTGATACCTTGTAATGTATATTTCAATATCGTTTTTTGATAAAAACTCGTTTAATGATTCTAATTTTTTAAAAGTTTCAGAATCTTGTTTTAATACTTTTACCATATTATGTCAGGTGTTAAAAAGCCGAAGTGATAACAGCTAGTATAGCTCACTAAGGCAAAGGTTATTAATTTGTTTAATTGTCTGTGTTTTTTATGATTTTGGCAACTCCGAAACATAACGCTGGCTTAACCCTTAGCGTGCCATACTAGCGAAACGTTATCACTCAGCTTGAGTGTAACTGCTTAAATTCGTGTGCGGGAGCATAATACTCTCGACCATTGTCTAATCGTATCATAATTGAACGACCATAATAATTATTAAACTCTTTTACAAAAGTTCCTACTTTGCCAGTTAAAACGTGAACATATTTCATAATATTTATGTGAATTAAGCCGAAGTGATAACAGCTAGTATATTTCAGCTTGGTGCTTTGGCTTAGGTTATTAATTGTGTGTATTTGTTTTAAATTGTGCTAGCGGAATAATGGTCTTGTACTTATCCAAGCCGAAATTATACTAGCGGGGCGTTATGTGCAATTATGAGCTCGAAACCTGATAAATAGCTTAAAATTGGATTAAAAAGGAAAACGTTTAAAGCGGAAAATAAAGAATTTAATTTTTCGTCAAGCCTTGCAAACGAGATTTGCTGAAAATGTATTTTCAAAGCGAAGACGCTTAAAGGGCTTGCCAAAGTTATAAGAAAAAAACCAGAAAGTCAAGTGTTTTTTTATTCTAACTAATTAAACGTTAGACTTTAGCAATTTTTAAGCTAAGATTTTAAAAGACTACTCCTATCCGTACGGTAGGATAAGATCAATCTTTTAAAATCATTTATCTAGTTTTCTCACATCCTAACTGTTCCTGCTTTTCTTTTCGCGGCAGAAAAGAAAACAGCACATAACACGGGCTAAGAGAAATGCCTTGCGCTTTCCTGGAGAAAATAGTACAAACTAAAAAATTTGACTATTTTAGCTAAAAATAGGAAAGCAGCCGAAAAAAGGCACTTCTCCTAGCCCGAAACCGTTATGTGCAATTATGAGCTCGAAACCTGATAAATAGCTTAAAATTGGATTAAAAAGGAAAACGTTTAAAGCGGAAAATAAAGAATTTAATTTTTCGTCAAGCCTTGCAAACGAGATTTGCTGAAAATGTATTTTCAAAGCGAAGACGCTTAAAGGGCTTGCCAAAGTTATAAGAAAAAAACCAGAAAGTCAAGTGTTTTTTTATTCTAACTAATTAAACGTTAGACTTTAGCAATTTTTAAGCTAAGATTTTAAAAGACTACTCCTATCCGTACGGTAGGATAAGATCAATCTTTTAAAATCATTTATCTAGTTTTCTCACATCCTAACTGTTCCTGCTTTTCTTTTCGCGGCAGAAAAGAAAACAGCACATAACACGGGCTAAGAGAAATGCCTTGCGCTTTCCTGGAGAAAATAGTACAAACTAAAAAATTTGACTATTTTAGCTCAAAATAGGAAAGCAGCCGAAAAAAGGCACTTCTCCTAGCCCGAAACCGTTATAAGCCATTTTAGGACGACCGCTACCAATCAGACGAACTTGATGATGAACTATCATAAGAACTTCCTGAATCATAACTTGATGAATCGCTACTGCTTGACCAACTACTGCCACTATCATAAGAACTACTGTCGTTGTGGCTCGAATGGTGGCTACTGCTATCATAATTAGAATGACTTGAACCACTATCGTAATTAGATGAATTATCGTTGTGGTTTGAATGACTACTACTATTATCGTCATTGCTGTTTCCTATCCAAAATGGACTTAACGGATTTAACGGACTTAAAAGATTTGTAGGGCTTAATAAGTCGTTATCATTGTTGTTTTGCGAATTATTAGTTGAATAACCGCCACCACTTACGCCATTTGAGTAAGTTCTTTTTTGTTCTTTTTTTGGCTCTTGTTTTTTACCGAATAATCTTTTTAACCAATTCATTGTTTTTAAATTAAATTGTTACGCCAAACACGAATAAAAACGGCTTATAACAGTGGTTTGGCAAAATACCGCCACAAGCCTTTGTACTAAATTTCAACATTCTGCAAGGCGGTACTTCGCCAAGCCCCAAAACGTTGGCGGTAACCTTATCGGAAATCAAGAAGAATATATGTTAATAATTAAAACTATGAAGAGACTACTTTGTTTGTTTATTTTCCTTTTTCTTTCTTGTAATGAAAGTCCAAAAAGTAAAAATTATTGCGTAAAAAAAATTTCATATGTAAATCAAAAACAGAAATTAATTCCCTCCATAATACAAATTGAAATTAAAGATTCCGAAAAGTCGATATTGAAAAATATTGAAATGGGAAAACTGACAAATGTTTTTCTATATTCTTTAAAAAAAGAAGACAGATATTACTTTCGTTATATTGACGAAATGAAAATTAAGGGAAAACCCAATACAGATAAAGAGTCAATAAAATTAACGCTTATAACAGGCTATTTTGATAGCAAAATATATCATAAATGGACAAAAGAAGAAATTGAAAAAATTTTAAAAACTGATATAGGTTTAGTAATCGGAAAAGATACGTTAAGATTGAAAAAATGCAACTAAAAAGGCTACCGCCAACACACGCTACAAGCGATTTGGGCATTTGGTTTAATGGGAAAATTGGTTTGTATTTGGAAGTTTTGGCTTATTCGAAAAATAACGCTACTTTAGACCCAAACCGCGTGTAGCGCGGGAACGTTGTAAGCAATTTTCAGAAAACTCGCATAATGAAAGACATTCAGAAATTACTAAAACCAAAAGTTACCGAATTTAAGAATAATTTTCCTGATTCAAATCCTGAAATTTTTAATATCAGTTATGATTTATGGACTTTGAAAATAACTTTAGGTTTTGATGGAATTAACAAGCCGATTTATATCATTTTTAAGAATGTTATAGGATTCAGAGTGTTGGACGAGGGAAACCTTCTGGAATTTTGGAATAAAGAAGTGAGAGTTTCTGGATGGCTTTGGAAAGTTGAAAGTGGAGGTTGGTTTGAACTTGAAAAATTAAGGTCAGGATTTTTAGCGCAAAATCATCGAGAAAATCATAATGAATTTTTAATTGCTGGAATCAATGATTGTGTGAGTGTGTTGGCGGAAACAGAACCGCTAATTATTGATTCGGAATAAAAAACTGCTTACAACAGCCGTCTCAAGCCATTGCGAATTTTCTCCTAAATTGACGCTTTCGTTTCGCAAGTTTATTTATATTTGGTGGAAAATAATCGCGTCCGAAGTTCGCAACGGCATGAGGCGGCGGGACGTTGTGTGTCATTTTAGCCGAACGAAAACCAGAATTAAATGAGAAAGATTCTCCTACTTTTTATACTTTTTTGTGGAAATTTTATATTCTCACAAAACTTTGAAAATATAAATAAAATCAAATTTTCATACATGCATGGAGGTTCTTCTTGGGGAAAAAATGGTATTTACTCAAGAAGTGAAATATTTGAATTAACTAAAACTGAGAATGGAGATTTTAAAATTTCACAACATCTTAAAATAAACCAAAAAGTATACAATAAAGTCTTCTCAGAAGATTCAATAACAATTAAAACATCAAATTATAAAACCATTCCAAAAAGCGATGTGGATTATCTTTTAACTTCACTAAATACAAACAAAGAGAACTTTACTGAAGAATTTTTAATGCAAAATTTCACAAAACCAACTAAAAAAGAAATTTTAAAAATCGCAAAGCAAAATGGCGATAAAAACTATTTAAAAAATGATTACGACGAAAAAAATGATACTAAAAAAAAATATTCTGAAATTCAAAACTATAAATATTTTGATGAATACTTAGAACTAAATAAACCTAACTTAAACATAATATCATTAACTCTGGACGGTTGGAATAGTTTAGGAATTATTACTTTCTCAAAAGAAGAAACAAAATTATATGATTTAGATTTTCCTAAATATTGCGGACATCCGATTTCCGTAAATTATATTGAAATAAACGAAAAGGATAAAAAAATAAATATCATAGAAAACAAAAGTTCCTCAATAATTAATTTAAATGTGAATATAACTTTATTAAAAATATTACCAAGAAACACAAAATTAAGTATTGAGTTAAATCTAAATAATATTCGAGATGAATATATAACTTGGTTTTTAGAAAATAAAACAGACGAATTTGAATATTAAAAAAAAACGAACACACAACAGGCGTTTGGCAAGATTGCGAATTTTGTAGTAAATTCACGTTTATTTCTCGCAAGAAATTTTATCTTTAACAGAAAATAATCGGTTCCGAAGTTCGCAACCTCGCCAAGCGCCGGAACGTTAGCGGACATTGCTCAAAACCGCGGAAAATATGACAATTACATTGAATAAAACTATGAATACAGAAAATCTGACAGCCCTTTTTGAAACAAAATGGTTTGATTTATATCAAACTGGTTTAAACGCAAGATTTTCGGCTAATGGAATGGATTATCACTACAAATATGAAAATAAAAATTCAATTAAATCCTTGATTGTCATTTTGGGAAACGAAGAAACAAAAACTAAAATACATTTTGACGAAAAAGGAAATCTAAATTTTGATTATAACATAGAATCACAACATAATTCTGAAAGTTTTAAAAATTGTGATCAAGAAGATTTTCATTTAATGCTTGCATATGCTTTTATATTTGTTAGAGACAAAAATTTTGAATATCATAAAGAATGGCATTCTAAACTTGAAATAAATTAATATTGCAACGACCGCTAACAGGCGTTTGGCAAGATTGCGAATTTTGTAGTAAATACACGTTTATTTCTCGCAAGAAATTTTATCTTTGATAGAAAATAATCGGTTCCGTAGTTCGCAACCTCGCCAAGCGCCGGAACGTTAGCCGTCACTTTATGAATATCCTGCAAAACATAAAAACACTTTTTCAACAAACTGACAAGAAAACTGACTTGACAATTGAGTATGGACAAAAATTGAAAAATTTCTTTCCCGCTTTTTTGTTTGCTGACCTTGAAAAAGTGTTAGAAATTATGCCTTTGAAAGAAGAAGTTTATATTAACTCTTTTGGACAATCTTACAAAGTTGAAAATGGCATTTATGGAGAACAAACTGAAGTTAAATTATCGACAGACGAACTAACTTTTTTCATTTATAGAATTTATTTTAATGAACCAAACCCAGAACTTGAAAACAAATTAACAGAAACTCAAAAAAACATTCTAAATTGCATTTACACAAGACACTACAATGGTTACATTAGAGAAAAACGATTAAAAAACTTGTTGGGCTTTGACCAAGAATGGATTTTGCCGTATAAACTGCAATTACTTGGCGAATATGTTATAGAAATTCTATTTGAACTTGACAAGCATATAACTGATGAAAACGTTCAACAATACAAACAACTTACATTGAACAATAGAAAATATTGGGAACAAACAAAAAGTAGAATGACAAGTTATTGGAGCGAATATTATAGATATCCTAACTACAAAAGAATAAAGAATTATATTGGTTATAAAATAATGAAACGAATAAACAAAGCGAACGGCTAACAGGCGTTTGGCAAGATTGCGAATTTTGTAGTAAATTCACGTTTATTTTTCTCAAGAAATTTTATCTTTGATAGAAAATATTCGATTCCGAAGTTCGCAACCTCGCCAAGCGCCGGAACGTTATGCCTAATGGTACAAAAGACGAGTAATATGATAAAGAATCCGAAATTAATTAAAATACTTAAGATTTTTGCATCAGGGTTAATGATGCTCGTGATATTGACATTAACTATCAATCTCATTGAGCCACGCATTGAATTTCCTAGCGTTGAATTTAATAGACTTTGGGGATTTCTGATTTGTTATTTCTGCTTGATTTCATTTTTAATATTTATTCTAATTTTCAAGAGCTTTAGTAAAATTGCTAAATGGATTTTATTGGTTATTGGAACCCCAACTGTTACAATATCAATATTTTACATATTGACTATGAGCCTTAAACTTGAATATGAGCCACATTTTGATAGATATATAGCATATAGAAATATAGATAAACCTAGTCAATATGTAGTTGTTCAGGATTATGTGAAATGGAAGCCTAATCGACCATCGGTAGATACGGCCTTGATTAAAGATTTTTATTTCATACGAAAGGCCGAGCATCTTGACTCTATGAAAATTAAAGGGACATGGATTAGATTAGATGAGAAAGGAAAAGTAATTGATACTATATTGATTAAATAAAAACCACTAGGCATAACACACACTACAAGCAATTTGGGGATTTAGCTTAATGGAAAAATTGGTTTGTATTTGGAAGATTTCGCAAATCCGAAAGATAACGCTGATTTAATCCCAAACTGCTTGTAGCGCGAGAACGTTAGCAACCATATCAGAAATGAAGCAACTAAATATCATAATTATAATTTTGACTTTCATCTTTTTTGGATGTGAAAAAAAAGTCTCTGAAGCGGAATTTGAACAAAATGTCTTTGACGAAGTGTTTATAAAGATTGTAGATTCAACCTACATCGACAAAAGACTTTATACTCTTTTTCCAAAACAAGGAAAACCTATCTATGACAAAAAAGGCAAATGGATAGGTTTGGATTCGACAGGGCAAAAACAAAGAGATAAAGAGTGTGAAATTAAAAGGACAGCTTTGAAAAAAGACACACTTAATCTTGTTATTGCAGTTGGAAATGACGGTATAATAAACAGCAAAACTAACGTCGAAAAATACAACAATAAAAAATTTATTTTTAAGCATTTTGATGAACTTCCCAAAGTTGAAGAATATAAAAATTGGGAAACTAAATATCCAAAATTTGCTGGTACAATGTCTTTCTCTCATATAAAATTCGATGCCAAAAAAGAATCTGGTGTTTTAAATGTAAGTTATAGTTGTGGCGGAAAATGTGGCTTAGGATATTCAGTTGTCATCAAAAAAATAAAGAATAAATGGTTTATTGCTAAAATTGAGGAAACCTGGATTTCATAAAGATACGGTTGCTAACACACGCTACAAGCAATTTGGGGATTTGGCTTAATGGAAAAATTGGTTTGTATTTGTGATGATTTGGCAAATCCGAATAATGGGCTTAATTTAGTCCCAAACTGCCTGTAGCGCGGGAACGTTACCAGTAATTTTATCGCAAAAATCTTAAAATGAGCAATTTAATATTTTATAGTTTAGGTTTTTTAATCTTTCTTCCGATAATTATTGGTTACTATATTGATTATAAAAGTAATCCAAAAGAATTCAACTTATCGCTAAAATCTTTGTGGAAAAAACGATCATCAAAAGCTTTATTTTTATTAATTATATACTTCAGTTTGGTTAAAATCTATGAACATACTATTCCTTTAAACAAAAACAATGGAATTGAATATAACTCAACAAGAGAAAAACTTGGAATTCCAATTATTGGCGAAAATTGGAAAATAAACAAATCTGAATCTAATCAGTTTGAAACCTATTGGTGGAAATCAGAACCAAAAAATGGACATTTTAAAAAAGTTATTGAATATGGAATTTTGAAAGCAAAAACTGAAACTGACTTTTATCAAAACAAAAAACAAGAAGGAACATTTGCGTGGTCAATTTATAATTTTGAAAATAAATCTTTTGAATACTACATTGAAAAGCCAAACGAAAAGATAGTTTCTGTTACAGAAAGAGGAAATTTGAAATATGAAAAACCGACTATTGAAACGAAAATAAACAAAACGGAATTTGAAAAATATATAATTGAATAAAAAAAACTACTGGTAACAGCGGTTTCAAGAAATGGCGAGGCTCGGGATTTATCAGAAATCAGAAAGGTTTTTAATTAAAAGTTTTGTTATATTTGTGAAGGCTTGGTCTTGGTTCATCGCCACTTCTTGAAGCCGCGAAACGTTAGCAGATATTATTCCCAAAAATGACGAAATAACAAAAATATGAAAGAAGAAAAATTAGTTATTTATCAAACTAAAAAGATATTCACACCAGCATCATCTGCTAAATTTACATTTGTAGAAAGGGAAGGAAAAGTTAATAATCACTTTGTTGATGCATTAAATACACCTGGAAAACAAATTGTCTTATATGGTCATTCAGGTTGCGGAAAGACAACATTATTAAAAAATAAAATCAACCAAATTTATGAGAATTCTTATACAACACGTTGTATGGAAGGGATGACTTTTGAAAACATTTTATTGGATGGATTTGACCAACTTTCAGGATTGTATAACGAAAATAGTACTTCTAAATCATTTAAAATTTCACCTGAAATAAATCTAACATATTTAGACATTAAAGCTAGTATTAAACTAGGAGATTATACAAAGCAAAAAACGGAAACGAGTAAACATATTTTACCGCCACAACTTACACCACAAAGATTGGCTAAATTTTTTGGAGCTTCAAAATCGTGTTGGATATTGGAAGATTTTCATAAAATTAAAGGTGAAGAAAGAACAAAAACTTCACAATTGATGAAAGTTTTTATGGATATGTCCGAAGAATTTGAAGATTTAAAAATAATTGCATTAGGAGCAGTTGGAACAGCTAGACAAGTTATAGAATACGATAAAGAAATGAATAATCGTGTTGCAGAAATATTTATTCCTTATATGAATGCAAACGAAATTGAAAGTATTATAAATACAGGAGAAAAATTACTAAACATAATTTTTTCAAAAGATGTAAAATCTAAAATAATTAAATATTCTTGTGGTTTACCCGCAATATGTCATCAACTTTGTCTAAATATTTGTTTTAATAAGAAAATAACAGAAACTGTTAAGACTAAAACATCAATTAACATTGATGACTTAGATGAAGCGATTTCTAAATTTGTTGAAGAAAAATCAGATACTCTAAAAGCAGATTTTGATAAATCTATAAAAGTTGGTAATGGGGTAAAAGTTAATGTTCCAAAAATTATTTTAGAAAATTGTTTAGAATTAAACAAAGATGAATTTTCATATCTAGAAATATTTAACCGAATAAAAAACAATGCAATTAATGAAACACATTTTACAAAATTTCTATCTGAATTATGTATGCCAATTAGAAGTGAAATTTTAGTTTATGATGAAAATTCAAATCTTTATAGATTTAATAACCTATTTTTAAAAGCATATGCTTATCTAGGCTTGAAAGAGGAAATAACAAAGAATGAAAATGCAGAATTAGAAAACAAAAATCTAAAAGAAGCGAATATAATTAAGAAATTACTTGAGATTATTGAAAATGATATTTATAACCAATTGGAAGATGACGACTATTTTATAAATGAAGAAATATAACATCTGCTAACAGGCGTTTGGCAAGATTGCGAATTTTGTAGTAAATTCACGTTTACATTTCGCAAGAAATTTTATCTTTAACAGAAAATAATCGGTTCCGAAGTTCGCAACCTCGCCAAGCGCCAGAACGTTGGTGGCAATATTACCTGAAAATCGCAGAATCGAAGCAAAATAAAACTAAACTTAAAAAAATATTTATGGAGTTACCAAAATTTGAATTTAGTCCAAACGCATACGAACTTGATGTTTTTGAAAAAGAAGACGGAATTTGTTCTTGTTGTAACGAAAATAGAAACTTAAAATATACCGGCTCATTTTACAGCGAAGAAGAACCTGATTATATCTGTGCTTGGTGTATAGAAAACGGAAAAGCGGCAGAAATGTTTGAAGGAGAATTTAACGATTATGCAGGAATTGAAAATTCTGAAAATATTGCTGAGGAATTATTACTAAAAATTAGCGAAAGAACTCCAAGTTATATAAGTTGGCAACAAGAAGTTTGGCTTTCACATTGTAATCAACCTTGTAAATTATTAAGTTATGCAGACGCAAAAACAATTGAACCGTTGTTAGACGAATTAAATGACGATATTGAAAACAACGGATACGAACCAGAAATAATAAAAGAGCACTTATCAAAAGAAGGAAGTTTAGTTGGTTATTTATTTCAGTGTGTGAATTGCGGACAACACAGATTACACGTTGATTGCGACTAATAAATACTGCCACCAACAGGCATTTGGCAAGATTGCGAATTTTGTAGTAAATACACGTTTGTTTCTCGCAAGAAATTTTATCTTTGATAGAAAACAATCGGTTCCGCAGTTCGCAACCTCGCCAAGCGCCGGAACGTTAGCAGTAATTTAAAAAAAATGAGAAGAAATCTATTTATTAATAATCTATTTATTGTTCTTTTAATGGTTTTTATTTCTTGCAACAAATCAAAATCTGAAGAGTGGACAAAATCCGACATGGCTCATTTAATTCAAGAAAAAACTGATTTAAAATTACCAATAAATTTTAAAGTTATACTTGACTCTGTTAAAAATACTGAAGATGCTTTTGATTCTGATTACTTTTATGCTTTAACGATAGAATACAAAAAGTCTAATGAAAAAGAAATAATTAAGCAGATAACTAATTCTATTCTTTACGATACAATCAAAACGAAAAATTATGCTGATCCAATTTGGGCAGTAATAAATTCAAAAACTGAAAAAGGAATATGGGCAAATGAAAAAAAAGGATTTGAATTTTTGCATTGTAATAATGACAAAAACAGAGATGAACCATTTTATTTAACTGTAGATACATTAACAAATAGAATTGAACTTAATTTAACGTATTTATAAATAAAAAAACTACTGCTAACAGCGGTTTGCTAAAATGGCTAGTTTTGTAGTAGATTCACGTTTTTCTTTCGCAAGAAATTGTATCTTAGCATCAAATAATAATTTACGAAGTCGCCACTTCAGCAAGCCGCGGCCCGTTATGTGCAATTATGAGCTCGAAACCTGATAAATAGCTTAAAATTGGATTAAAAAGGAAAACGTTTAAAGCGGAAAATAAAGAATTTAATTTTTCGTCAAGCCTTGCAAACGAGATTTGCTGAAAATGTATTTTCAAAGCGAAGACGCTTAAAGGGCTTGCCAAAGTTATAAGAAAAAAACCAGAAAGTCAAGTGTTTTTTTATTCTAACTAATTAAACGTTAGACTTTAGCAATTTTTAAGCTAAGATTTTAAAAGACTACTCCTATCCGTACGGTAGGATAAGATCAATCTTTTAAAATCATTTATCTAGTTTTCTCACATCCTAACTGTTCCTGCTTTTCTTTTCGCGGCAGAAAAGAAAACAGCACATAACACGGGCTAAGAGAAATGCCTTGCGCTTTCCTGGAGAAAATAGTACAAACTAAAAAATTTGACTATTTTAGCTCAAAATAGGAAAGCAGCCGAAAAAAGGCACTTCTCCTAGCCCGAAACCGTTATGTGCAATTATGAGCTCGAAACCTGATAAATAGCTTAAAATTGGATTAAAAAGGAAAACGTTTAAAGCGGAAAATAAAGAATTTAATTTTTCGTCAAGCCTTGCAAACGAGATTTGCTGAAAATGTATTTTCAAAGCGAAGACGCTTAAAGGGCTTGCCAAAGTTATAAGAAAAAAACCAGAAAGTCAAGTGTTTTTTTATTCTAACTAATTAAACGTTAGACTTTAGCAATTTTTAAGCTAAGATTTTAAAAGACTACTCCTATCCGTACGGTAGGATAAGATCAATCTTTTAAAATCATTTATCTAGTTTTCTCACATCCTAACTGTTCCTGCTTTTCTTTTCGCGGCAGAAAAGAAAACAGCACATAACACGGGCTAAGAGAAATGCCTTGCGCTTTCCTGGAGAAAATAGTACAAACTAAAAAATTTGACTATTTTAGCTCAAAATAGGAAAGCAGCCGAAAAAAGGCACTTCTCCTAGCCCGAAACCGTTGTAGGTCAGTTGTGCCGAAATTACGCAGAAATCTATTTTAAGTTTACAAATTGTTTTCGCAAGATAAAACGCCGACGCTAAATAGCTGCTTAAAATTCAGAAAAGCAGAATCCTGAAAAGCAGAATCCTGAAAAGCAGAATCCTGAAAAGTGGAAACCGAAAAGTGGAAACCGAAAAGTGGAAACTGAAAAGCAGAAACTGAAAAGCAGAAACTGAAAAGCAGAGACTGAAAAGCAGAGACTGAAAAGCAGAAACTGAAAAGCAGAAACTGAAAAGCAGAAACTGAAAAGCAGGAACCGAAAAGCAGAAACTGAAAAGCAGAAACTGAAAAGTGGAAACTGAAAAAATAGAAACCGAAAAGTGGAAACTGTAATGTTGAAACAAAAATGCAACAACCGAAAAGCAGGCGCAGAAAATAGCAAAATAGAATTACGTTAGTTTAGTAATTTCTACTTCACAACCGCCCTACAACACACACTACAAGCGATTTGGGTATCTGTCTTGACGGGAAAATGGTTTTGTATTTGGGAATTTTGGCTAATCCGAAAAATAACGCTAATTTAGTCCCAAACCGCGTGTAGCGCGGGAACGTTATAGGCAAGCGTGTCACAAAATTGCACATATTTTAAAATGGAAAATTTCGAAGAAATATTAATTGAAAAAGGATGGTCAAAACGTGAAAAAAAAGCGTCTATTGACTTCAAAGATATTGAAAAAAGTATTGGTTTTAAACTTCCTACTGACTATAAAAGTTATGTGGAAAATTTTTATGGCAACGAAAATTTTATTGGAAATGAATATGTAAAACTTTGGGATGCAGAAAATGAATTGCTTGAAAATAATGAAGGCTACAGAATTACTGAAAATTTAAAAAATACATTTGGAATTGGCGGAAATGGAAGCGGAGAATTTATCGCAATTGAATATTTTAAAAATGACAATTACAGAATTGTATTGTCGCCTTTTATTGATTTAAGCAAAGAATCTTTTATAGAAATTGGAATTTCATTTTCTGATTTCTTAAACCGACTGAAAAATGGAAAGAATTGGTTTGAATAGATAAAACGCCTGCCTATAACAGCGGTTTAGTCTTAATACGCTTGTGAAGTATATATTTTATTGGCACTCACAAAATTTAAAAATCCTTTAGTACAACATAAGTACAACAAATCAAAAACTTTTTACAGAACTATAAATACCCAATTGATTAAGCTGCGCTTGGCGGTTCATCATTTGATATTCTGCGAGCTGGCCGCAGTAATATTGTTGTGTTGCTTTTGCATACCCATTGATCAAAAGCAAATCATTCAAACATTCTCCTCCTGGTAATATTACATATCCTAATTGTCTGTTCCAGTAGTCGTAGTAGTTCTCCTGTTCTGTAATGATAGTTACAGCCGTTTTAGGCGGTGCAACCGACAAAACGAAGTGTAAGGATTGCAAACCAAATTGGAGCAATAATTGGGCAGGTAAACTGCTTTTCGCCTCATCCTCTATCATCTTCCTATTAATCTTTACTTCTGGTGCATCTAAACCATAAAGACGGATTTCTTTTTTCATTTGAGTGAAACGATGGCAAATGATGATGCTATCCCCATCAAGGACTTCTTCAATTTGCCAATGGGTTTCCACTATGCACGGTGCTTTTGCGTTGTATTGCATTGATTTACAGTTATTTAAGTTATTGATATTCAAAGATAATCATTGAAATTTGTCTTATGAATTTTATCTAATTATTAACTTTTTAAATCTTAAAAAAATGGCAAGACAAAAAGGTGTTATTAAGTACGTTGGAACTCTTGGAGATATCCGACACTTCAAAATTAAAGGACAGGAAGGCTACTTCGCTGGAATGGTTGGTGGACCAACTGGCGACCAAGTATTATCTGCTCCTGAATTTGAGAGAACTCGTGAGAATATGAACGAATTTGGCGCTTGTGCCAAAGCCGGGAAATCTGTTCGAACTGGTTTATCTCAAGTGATGAAACAAATGGCGGACAGCCAAGTAACTGGAAGATTAACTTCTATTATGAAGAAAATCAACCTTGAAGACCAAACGGAAGCCAGAGGTTACCGTAAAATTGAAATCACTACGCAACGTAGTTACTTGAAAGGATTTGAGTTTGACAAAAACTCTTCTTTCAATGGGATTTTCAACGCTCCTTACTCATTAACTCACGGAGTTGCTAGAGAAACTGGTGATTTTGTTGTTGATGCTTTTAATCCAGCGAATTTGGTTAATGCTCCATCAGGTGCAACTCATTTCCGTTTGATTACTTCGCTTTCTGTAGTGAGTGATTTTGAATACAACGCTACCACAAACAGTTATGATCCTATGGATGCAGACTTGAATGAGGTAAACGATATTCAATACAGTGCTTTCTTGGACTTGTATGCTCCAGTTCCTTCTACAACTGTAACAGCAACTTTACCTGGTGCAGTTCTTCCGACAGCAAATGTTACTGTTTTGCAATGTATCGGAATTGAGTTCTACCAACAAGTTGGTGGAAATTACTACTTGTTTTCTAGTGGTAACTGCTTGAAAGTTGAGGATGCTTTTTAGAAAAACCTTCCGAAAATCCCTCGCCAAAAGTGAGGGATTTTTTGTTTAATCTCAAATCTATCAAAACTATGGAAAGCAAAATAATAAGAGTAGCACAAGGCAAAGAAAGTACATTGAGCCAGTTATACATTAACGGCATCTTTCAATGTTATTTGTTGGAGGATAAAATTAGAGAAGTGAAAATTCCTTCTCAAACTGCTATACCAAAAGGTGTATTTAGTTTGAAATTGAACACTATTGGAGCTAAAAATGTGGATTACAAAAAAGCTTTTGGAAAGCTGCACGAAGGAATGATTGAGATAAGTGGTTTACCAAACTATAGTTTTGTTTATATCCATACCGGAAATACCATAAAAGATACTGCCGGTTGTCCGCTTTGTGGTTTTGGTTTCCAGTTTGTAGATGGTAATTATCAAGTTACCCAAAGTGTGGCAGCTTACAAAATGATTTATCCCAAATTGGTAGCATTGGCAAAAACCACATTCAATTCAATGATCATTGAAAATAATTTTCAATTCTAAAAAGTTCAAACAATGGAAAACATAAACATCATCGCAACACTTTTTGGAACACTCATCACCTTACTACTGTCTATTGTGGCTTATTTTATCAAGCAATTGCACACTGATTTTAAGAGTATGGAAAAAGATTTGGTTGAAGTAAAAACGATGGCTTTAATTATCAAAACCGAGTTTAAAAGTGGTAATGACTTACTGAACCAGAAAGTAGAATATTTAGAAAAAAGAGTACAAATAATTGAATTAACAATCTTAAAAAGTCAAGATTATGAAAAATAAAAATATGAATATAGTCGAGCGTGTTGTCGCTCCTACTCCAAAATGGTTTAAAATTCTTCGCACTGTTGGAATTGCTTTGGCTTCTGTTGGAGGTGCAATCATTGCTTCTCCTGTTGCGTTGCCAGTCGGATTAGTTTCGGCAGCTGGTTACTTGGTTCTTGGTGGAAGTATCATTTCGGTAGTTTCACAAACGGCGGTTAAAGCTGAAGAGCAGCCAGAACCAAAGGAATAAAAAACCAATAAAATGACTTTAGAAGCTCCGTTTTTCGGGGCTTCTTTTGTTTATAGCAGTCAATAAATTACAATTGCTTTGCTTTTCTCCGTTTTATTTAAGTGGTGCAATCATATTGCACTTATGCGTTGGTTTGCTTGGGAATAAGGTGCAAACAATCCTAGTCCGAAAGGACCAGGATTGTTTTATTTTCTATGGTAGCGGTATAAAATGGCTCTGCGAAGGTCATTAATGAGCATCATATCTTCTTTGTATTGCTTTTCTTTTTTCTCCAAAAGTTTGAGAGCTGCAACATTTTTTTGGTGCTGCTCGTGTTCCACCATCAACAAATTAGCTTGTGGATTGAATTGTTTTTTGAAATCATTAAGGCGTAAAAACGGAATTACAGAACCAACTAAATGTTGATGCCAGAATTTTGTTTGCCATAAACTATAAGCAATGAAAAAAAGGCTTTCGCAGTCCTCCTCGTTTTGAAAAATGATAACAAAACTGTTAGTAAATGGCTCTTTTTGTGGCTTTCCGCTGTTCATCCCTTTGTTAAGTAGGAATAGATGCGGTTTTGAATAAATCGTTCCAACTCGGTGAGTTTTGATGATAAAATTGGTCATAACATTCGGCTTTAAAAATTGATTAGATTTTCAATTTTTCGCGGATTTTCTCTTGAAATGCAGGTGTGCCTCGCTACGCTCGACCTATAAAATTTTTCAAAAGAAAAAAAAGAAAAAAAGAAAGCCGTCTGTTCAAGTGGAAGGTTTCAGATAAAAAAGTTTTTTAAAAAAAATACTACCCGATACATCATCGGAAGTGTGGGCGTTAAAGCGGAATTGAATGTTGATGCGAAACGTTATGGGTGGAGATTTTTTTTAAAACCCGTAGGGCTTGAACTTTTTTTTCTGAATACCTGGAACTTATCTTTGCTCTCTTTTTTTTTATTTTTTGTTTTGAATATCCAATCGAAGTTTTTATTGTTTTTTTAAAGGTGATTGAGAATAGCCATTTCAATAAAATCGGAATTGTGTTTTTTTAGTTGGCTATTTCCAATCGGAATGTTCTTGTTTAAACGGATTTAATCTGAAGGAATGGGAGTTGATTTGAAAGATGGTCGTCTTCGGAAAGGGTATCAAATTCTTTGGATGGATGAAAAAACCAAATTAAAAAATAAAAATGCTTTTCATCCGGCCAAAGAATTTGATACTCTTTCGTTTGCAAGAGTTTATTGATTTTTATTGGTCAAACGTAATGGTCTTTTTTATTGGAATTGTTCTTGGTGACCATTTCTTGGATTTGATTTTTGAGGATGCTTAATCGTCTTATGAAATGAGAAGTTTCAATTTAAACGGAATGTTGTACTGAAAATGGAAAGCATCTTCAAAAAACAATGCATTATAATACCGAGTGCGACGGTGCAGTAGCGCGTGCAAGTGTATCATTATTTTATTTGCTGACTGCGATGTTTCTGATTGCTTTTGTGGAAAAGTTGATGCCATAGATTTGAAAGAAAGATAATGCTTCAAGCTTATACCATTTATTATTAGGAACGGTATGGCATCGGCTTTTCCGCTGAAGTAATTACTTGGGATTTTCTGGCAAATAAAAAAATGATACTCTTGCTGGCTTCTCTTGATTTTGTGGGTGTTGAAAAATGCTTATACCTATATCGTGAATATTAGAAATAGAGTTGATAAGCATTTTACAACACTTACAAAAGCAATGCAAATACTACCGATTTATGCGTAAAGTTGTTAAAAACAGTTACCGTGAACGTTCTTGAAAGCAAGTATAACCGTAAAGTTTCCGATGAAATGGCGGACGTTGTTAAAGACAGTGGCGAAGGACGGTGTTTTTTGTGGCTGGGTGATGCGATGGGAGCTGCAAAAAATGTTGTCCTGGAGCCACTGGCAAGCGCGTTGGGTGTGGCGGCTGTTTTACATAAATGATATTATAGCTTCATTGCAAAAACCAAAAAAACAATAAACTCGCTTTGTGATGAACTATAATACTCAATTATGTAACACAGCTTGGGGAAAAAAATTACTGGCGCAAGTTGCGAAGCGTACGTGTTTTTTCTAAAAACTGTGCCAGTAATTTTTTTTGGAGCGTTGGCGAAGGAGTGGCATTTGAAATGTAAAACGTTCTTTTTACCACCGGACGAAAAATGATATTCTTGTTACTGTAAATGAAATTAGCGAAATGAAACAAACAAAGATGTGAGTTTAGGAATACTTGGACTAAACGAGGATTTTGTGCAGATGAATGAGATAATGAGTTATTTTAAAATTATGTTAATTGATAATTTAAGAATAATAGATTTTATAATAAACATAATACTACATAGAAGCTTTATTTTCTATTTCGTTTATTAACTTAATTAATTTATTAATTGGATTAACTTCCTTGTTGAAAGCAATAGAGTAAAACAATTCAATATCCAACTCCTTGCATTTTTCAATTATTGATGGGTTTGGCAATTCTCGACAAACAAGGATAGATTTAGCAATTACTCCACCATAGGTTTGCTTTACAATTTTCATTTTATTTATGTCCTCTTGTTTTACTAAACCGGATTTACATTCGATAAATATTAATTTTTTACCCGTATTGATTAAAATATCAATCTCGTTTTTTGTTGTATTCTTATCCGATTTGAAATTAAGTTCAAAACCTAAAAATAATTCTTTAAACTTTATTGATTTAGCAATTTCTTGAGCAATTATTAATTCCCACCAAACTGCCTTAAACATAATGTCTTGGACAATCTTTGAATTTAATTTTAAAATATTCTTATTATTAGATTCAATATTTATTGAAGTTTCATCCCAAATAACTCTAAGATTATTATTTACTAATTCATTACCCTTTATTGGTAGTAAAGTATTTTTATTTAAATATTTCTTTCTAAAAGCACCAATAATCACTTTGTATCTATTGTCGTTATTAGCAAAATTTTTGATTTTTTCAGCTGTTTTAAAATCTTCTTCTTTAAAATCTGTTATTGCTTTAAAATTATAAGTTTTATGACCGCTTAAATCAAAAAACTCGTTTGCCGCTAATTCTATACTAATATTTTTCCTTTCGTAAGACGGAAGCACTAAATACGAATCATCTTGATTTATATAAAATCCATTTAACCCTTTTTCATGGATAATGGCTTGACATGCCAATACCATTATTTTAGTACCACCAGTTAGATTAAAAGTAATTGAATCTTCGGGATTTATTTTTTGGATTATTTTTTCACAAATCGACTTTATTTCATAAAAATCAAAGGCATTACATCTATACTCATTTTGTGAAATACCCTTAATCATTGGTTTTAAATTATTAAGACTTTCTATTGATTCCTTTGATACAATAAAGTGAATTTTATCAGGGCTAAACTCTTTAATACCAACATATATTGGTAATAGTTGGCCTCCTACTAAAGCTATTTGATGTTTCATAATAGAAATATTTCGGGTTGATTTACCAGAGGATCATAAACGATATTTAAAATTTCAGAACCTGGCATCGGTTTTCTTAATTCTTTCAAATATTCTTTAAAATCAACATATACAATTTTACAACCATAATCTTTACCAAAGATACTTGCGGCAGCTACCATAGATTTTTTTCCTCCAGTTATATCAAGTGTCACATTAGAATTTGGATTCAAAATCAAAGTTTCTTTTAATGCTTTATAAATAGTATCAAAATTTTCATCATCGATATAAATCATTTCATAATTTGATTCCAAAAATTTCTCTAAATAATCATTACCCTCACTTTGATTATTTGTTGTGAAAATAATATGCTTTTCTGGTTCAACAGCTTTGGCAGTTAAAATAATTGGTTCCGGAGAAAATCCTAAAATTGAAAATAGCACACCTCCTGAAGGAATACTATCTTGATAATTAGTTTTAAAATTATCGATTACTGCCTCGAAAAGATTATCATAATAAAGCTCTTGTGCTTTATTGAAATTTCCTGAATTTGCTAATTCAAGCCATTCATTTAAATATGGTATGTTCTTTTTCATTATTCTATTTCTAATGTTAAATTAAAAAATTTAAGAAAATATTTTTCTATATTAAATTGAAAGTATTGCTTTTTAACGATTGTAAAGGTATTCCCTTCAAAAACACAATCATAAGTATAATTACCAACTGTTAAATGAGTATTTTTTTCTGATATTCCATAAAAAATCGGAAGTTTAACAAAATCGCCTTTTTCAACATTAATACCTGTATTTGCTTTTACTACAAGGTCTTGTGGGATTAAAGGAGGAGATATATTTTTATACTTTTCATAATTTATATATGTTTTAATTAATTCCATTCTTTGAGGAGCAATTTTATATATATAATTACTGTGATTGATTAAATATTTATGAAAATCAAGGAAATCTGCTCTTTGTTTTTCATCCAATTTGCAACCTACTTCAAACCCGTTAATTAAACCGTGATTTCCATCAATATTGGCAGTAAAAATTAAACCATCAGCTTCGGATATTACTCCTTTAGAATGATTATCAAAATTACCGAAAATATTACAACCTTTTTTTGCTAAAACTTCCGAAGCTGATAAATGATCATTTCTATAATTCATACCTCTACAGAATATGAACACTTTAACTCCTCTTATCACAGCATTTTCTAGCGTATCTACTAGCTTTTGAATATGTTCTAAACCAACAATACTATAGGTCGATAAATAAAGGTATTCATTTGCATTATCAATAATATTAATAATTTCGTCAAGAAGATTTAATGTGATATCTAAATAAGTAAATCTCAAATTAGAGTCTGTTGCTTTTGGCAGATTATCAAATGCATAATTTATTTGAGAATAGTTGACCATCATTTTCCCCTTCTTTGACGAATCAATAAATCCAGAATAATTAGTCCCCTTGATATAAATAATATCAAAAAGTTTATCTAATTCCTCACTACTGTTTTTGTTTAAGTAAATTCCGGATTCCGTATTTTCATTTAAGGATGGCGTGGTTAAATTAGCACTCATAATGAAACCAAATCCTCTATCAGCAATAATAAACTTAGCATGAGCAGATTCAGATGCTCTGACATGAACTCCATTATCTGTTAATTTTTTTATATTATTTAAATGAATTGAAGATGTTTTATCACTCATTTCCTCTTCCGTTAAAAATTCACTTAATGATGAAAGATTATTTAGCTTTGATTTATCTAGTTGTGTTAATATAAATATTGCAACATTTGTACTTGTCGCTTTTTCTAGTATTAAATCAAATAATTCTTTATCTGTTATAATAAAACTACAGATTTTAAGAACAGTGGTACTATTATTAATAATTTTAATTATTTCTTCTTTTAGTCTTACATTATTATTTTGGGTTATAAAGACTGTTTCATTTTTAGTATAATTTTTATACGTTTCAGCATCAACGTTACTTATAAACGCTCCTGTTTCTAAATTATCTGTATGTTTTATATTGATTATCATATTTATAAAGCTAACATGTGTTGATTGACATCTAATTTTTCTAATACCTCATACTCACCTGCAGCTACCATATAATTTCTTAGGTTATCTTTATATTCAGGGTAATTAATTAGGAATGTGTCTACGTCCATTTCAGAAACTTTAATATTATTTAAAATGCTTTTTAATGCAACAACTTTCTTGACAAATTCGTCAGTAGTCTTATAATATATATACAATATAAATACATTATTATCAGTGTTTCCAAACTTGTAATCTCTCTTTCTAATAATATTAGAAATTAATTTTTTGCGATCTGGAGCATTTAATAACATTTCTTTATTAATATCTATACTTATTTCTGAATCTTCATTAACAATGTTTTCGGAATGAGCATTTTTTATATCAAATGTTTTTTCAATTACCTTAATTAAATCTTCGCTACTAAAAGAGAAGCATTTATTTTCACTTTCGTTATGCCTATCAATTTCTTGCCAATTAGATGTTAGTATTGGTTTAAAATTTTCATTATTTTCTTCTCTTTGTCTTGGTACAACTATTTTGAACTGAAGATTTTTAATTCGGTCTTTTAAATTATTTTCAAAAGAATAAACATTTTTCCTTGCTGCATCATAATATGTTGTGCTATCTGATAAAGAAAAAATAGGATAACCATCTAAAAGTTCCTTCTTCAGGGTGTTGTCTTTTTTTGTAACATTAACGATGCAGTGAAGAGTCAACTTTGAGAACGATAAGTCTTCAATTTCCATCAATCCCAAAGGAATATTCATTTCATCTCTATTTTGAAACTCTATGCTTTTGATTTCATCAATTATTTTAGATTTGGAAAGTGGTGTGTGAACAATATCTGGACCAAATGGTTTTATTAATTTGGTTACTCCATATGAATTTGTCCTCAAATAAGAATCACTTTCATTTAAATATTTTGAACTGTAAAATGTATAAAAGATTTTTGAAAGTGGTTTTAATGAAATGCCATCAATAAAAAAATCATATGACTTTTTGTGCTGTCTTATAATTGATTCATGTACAAAAACTTCAGTCCCAAGTTCGCTTAAAAAATAATTATTGTTTTCTGTTATCAAATGCCCATCATAAATCAACTTATTTATTCTAAACTCAATTAATGATTTTGATGCTCCTAATAAAGCACCTAATTGTTGAAGTGAATAATTCGGTTTAGCAATTAAAAAATCAACAATAACTTTATCTAAACTATCTAACGGATCTTTAGTGCTATCTAAAACAACAGAATGAATGCAATAAATCGGATATTGAATGCAAAACATACCCAAAATTTGCTCTCCTTTTGAAGACAAATCTTCATATAACTTTTCAAAATCTATACTAAATAATCCCATATTATAACTTTAATGAAATTTGTTGTTTTTTATAATCTATTTCAAAGATTTCTACTTCAATAAAATCATGTAATTTCAAATTCTTGTTTTTAGGAATTTGTCTATTATGTAACAATCCTTCGTATTCACTTTCAAATTTAATGAAATAGCCAAAATTTACTTGATTCACAACTTTCCCTTTAATTTTTTTTCCAATTACTAAATCATCTTTGATTTGAGACCAAATTCTTTTCCTTTTTTCAATAATAGATTCTTTACTGTAGCTATTATTTTCAACTACACTTTTTTTAGGTCTTATTTCTGCTTTTGGGAAATTTAAAGTAACTCTTTCGTTTTGCGTATCAAAACCATGAATAATTAATCTTAATTCATAACCAATATCTAGTAATTTAACTGAATTTTTAAATTGCATTGACATAAACGAAACTGGCAACAAGCATTCGAATCCATCAACTAAGAAAAATGCTCCAAAAAAGACATCCTTATTAGTTCCTAAAGATTTGAATGTTGCTTTTACTTCATTACCGATTTGATATCTAGTTACTATCTTTTCAAATGGAGAGGAGCCATTATGATAATCAGCTATATTTATGAAATTACCCATTTCATCATTTTTACTTAACTGGACTAACTTTCTAAAAAGGTTTGTATAATTAAATATTCCATCAAAATGAGAACGGAAGTCAATTAGCGTCACTTCGTTACCTACTAATATCAATTTCTTTTTAGCTCTACTAAATGCGACATTTAACCTTCTTGCATCATCTAAAAATCCTACTTTGAGATATTTTTTCTTACCATCAATAAATTTTACTTTACTGTGATCTGTTGACCTAGTAAAACTAAAAATAATAATATCGTATTCTTTTCCTTGGAAGGAATCCAATGTAGCAACATCAATATTTTTATTTTGACAAGCAACAGACTTTTTTATAAATTCTTTTATGTTGGATACCTGAAACTTATATGGGGCTATGATAGCTATATCTTCTGTTTTGACATTGTTATCTAATAATTTAGGCAACACAAACTCTGTTATGATTTCCGCCTCAGTATCATTCTTTACAGAGTTTCCTTCTTTCTGTTCATAAGGGTTTTTAGAATTTGATGTATCAAAAAACACGATTTCTTTATCAAAAGGATTTGCCATATCAATTCTATTTAAATGGGTTCTACTACCCATAAAAACTTTAGAACCATAAAATGACTCTGAAACAAAATTTCCAATATTTGGATGCATTCTGTGCTGGTAATTTAGCATTTCTTTATTCTCAGAAGGAAATTGTTTACTGTCAATTCTGTTAATCAAGAACTCAAAAAAAGATGTTTTCAAGGCGTGCGTGATTTCATCAGGGGCATACTCTTTACCATAAATTGAATTTGGAAAACTCTTTGGGTCTTCTTTATCAATTAAAGAACTATCCATATATGGTGGTAATTGCATTTGATCACCTACTAATATTACTTTTTTACCAAGCTCTATGGCTACTAATGTTTCAGCAATATTTGCTTTACCAGCTTCATCAATAATTACTGTGTCAAATTTGAAATTACTTTCTTTGAATATTTTATCGCCTTTAATGCCAATACATGTGGCAAAAACAACATCAACAGAATTATAAATAATAGGTTGAAGTAAAATTTCATATTCGTTGTTAAATGAATTTTCCCAATGTGAAAGTGCCTGGATTGTCTCAAAAAGTTCTTTTACTGATAAACCAGATAAACTATCTCTTAAAATAAAATGCTTCTGTTTAAAAGTTTCTTTTAGATAAATATAATCTCGTGTGAGCTCATTCACTTTCTCATTGAAACCTTCTAAAATACTTTTCTTATCCATGTCCGTTTTAATAAACTTCAAAAACACTTCTGTTAGCGTTTTTTGATTTTTAATAAAACACTTATAGTCTATTTTGTATTCTTCAACCAGATTCTCGTAGCAATATTTTAATAAGTTTTTATCAATACGTTCAGGATTACCAACTCGAAGTAAATTTAAATTAGGGTTTTTAGCCATTTTTTCAAGAACATTGTCAACGGCAACATGGTTTTGACCTGAAACTAATATCTTTTCATTATTGGCTGTTAATTGCTCTATTATCTCGGCAATTACTGTTGTTTTTCCAGTACCAGGAGGACCTTGCACTAAAAAAATATTTTGGTTTCCAATTGCCTTTTTAACTGCTCTAACTTGAATGTTATCCGGCTGTTCAATTTCTGTTCTTACTAAATCACTATTCTTAAAATTTATACTTTTTAAAATTGGAGTTTTAACTTTCGATGGATTTACCAATAAAGATTCTATATGATCAATTTTAATCTTTTTGTCTAGAAAATCTTTTATTATTTCCCTTTGTATATCAAACTGTTTAGTAGAAACCCTCTTATCAATATAAAATCCATTTTGCAATAATTCAACAAGAATATCTCTATTGAAGTTTAAGATGTAATTTTCCTCTTGTATTGCAATAAAACCATCTGATAATTTCGACAGTTTCTCTTTTTCATATAATCTAACATTTAAAACGGTTCCTTCCTCTAACTCTAATTTATCTCCTATCTCTCTCGGGAGTTTGATTGAAATACCACCAAAGCTACTATTGATTTTCTCGAATTTTTCAACAAATACATTATTCTCCTTTTCATTAGCCAATAAACTAATTTGATATTCTAGAAATTTGTCAATTATTGCTAATGTTCTGCCTTCTTGTCTTAATATTTCACTAGTATCATTCCTTAATTGTTCAATTATTTGAAAACACTCTAGCTTTGTTAAACTGTAGTTCAAGAACTCTTTCTGAGAATCATCAAAGGGTAATGCTCCCAAAGGAGAAATTATTTTTAATTTATTAGAAAATAGAAATGAACCATATTTTGCATTGTTTTTCTTTGCATTTGTTGCGGCCGAAAAACTTTGTCCGAAACTAAAGTTTTTAATTAAAAATCTAACATCTTTCTTGTCTTTTGAAATTACTACTTCTCCAAAAAAATTGGTTTCATCATTATATAATGAAAATTCAATAGTTTCAAATTTATTTGCATCATTCTTGGAATTACTCTTCTCTCTTTTGTTTATTTTGAACCAATACTTTTCATTAGACAGCTTTTCAAGTACACTTTTTTCATTTTGTTCATTGTATAGTTCGCCCTCTAAAAAATATGGAATTGCTTGATTTTTGAATGTATTTTCAAAAGAACCATCACTCATCAAAAATTGAATATAAAGTGTTATACCTGTATCAATTTCTTTGCTGAAAATATTTATATCTAAATCAAAACCATCTTTTATTTTTTGAACTTGTTTATCTGTAGCCTTTTGTCCTAAAAGTGTTTTTTTAAATTTATTAAATGATTGTAATTCATCTTCAATAAAATTTAAATGATCTTTATATTGTTCTTCAATTTCTAAATCATCGAATTGTTCCTGATGGGATGGAACAAAATCTATCAAACTAGATTCTTCAAATTTGCTGTTAATTTTTAATCGTAACTCTTTTGTTTGATTATTAAGAAGTGATTTTCTAACAATCCCAAATAATTTATTTTTGGTTTGAACTAGGTAAGTATTATTTAAGTCCTGAATGATTTCGACATCAAACTCTTCACCTCGTTCTAATCTTTCCCATTTAACTGTTTGAATTAATGGCTTAGCAAGATGTTTTTGCGTTATTATTACTTGTTTACTATTTTCATCAACGTTGAAAATAACACATTCAATTATATCCCCAATTTTATATTTTTTAAATAGCTGTTCACTTTGAGGTAATGACCAAGCAATATCAACTAAAGAAAGTCTTCCTATGTAACCGCCCACATAGTCCGTAATGATTTGAGATGGAGCAACAATTTTTGATATTTTAACTTTTACAACATTTCCTGGTGTAAATAGTTTTTTATCATTTTTAATTTCTTTTATTTTCGACTTTATTGAAATATTTTGGGGAACAACTATATTTTCTAAATTGCCAATTATTGATGAACTAATCGTATTATTTGAGATTTCATCCATTCTCTTTTTAAATGAGAACTGATATGCTAAAATTTCATATTCCTTTTGATTGATTTTAGTATTTGGGTTACTTTCAATAAAAATACCATTCTCCTTTAAAAAATCCACAGCTCTTTCAAGAGAAACATTTAATTCTCGAAGGACTTTATTAATGCGTATATTCCTTTCTGACATATTTAAAATTTTCTAATCAATAATGCTTTTAAATCTATTTTTTTTGACCAAAAACATAACTGTAATTGTCTTTCGATTTATCAATTAATTCACTATTTATTTTTTCAAAGTCTAATCTAACAAAATCTAGAATTGATATTGTGTCAGTTACTCCATCTGAACATATAACAAAACTGGAATAATCATAATTCATAATTTCAAAATATCCCTTTTCAATTATTTCTCTTTTACCAGAGATAGACTTTGTTACAATATGTTTATATTTTTCTATATTTTCAGAAGAAATAATATTTCCCATATCCAACATTTCATTTATTAAAGAATGTGATTTTGATTTAAATATCTGATTATCATCTTTAAATAAATACAATGAAACATCACCAACCCAAAATAGAAAAGATTTTTCTTGACCTAGTATTAAACATCCTAAAGTTGCTCCAGACTTAGTGTCATATTGGTCAATTAACCCCTTTATTGATAAATTAGCTTTTTTTATAGCTTCATCTATTGATGTTGAGTTGACTTGGTTACAATTCCTTAGGTAATTAAAAACTGTCCCTGCAACTAAATCAGCAGCTTTCTTCCCATTTTCATAACCACCCATACCATCAGCAATTAAATAAATTTGAGTATCCGAAGATAATTCCTCAATGAGAATAATATCCTGATTTTCCTTTCTTTTACCGATACCTGTATGTGAAATAATATTCATTATTTTCTATCTGCTTTTAAAGTTGCTCCACCATGTTTAGTAAATCGAGGTCTAGTTGAGATTTTAACTGGATTGTTTGTGATACCTAACTCTGTTGCTTTAGATGACCAGAGAAAACCTTCTCCTGGTTTTAACATACTTAAATCATTAGCTGATAAGTTTCCTAATTGATTTATTGACTTTTGTATATGCTTTAGCCATTGAGGAGAATTAAATTTATGTAATAAAACAACTGAGCTTAATTCAATTATTTCATTTGGTAAACTTGGTGGGTCTTGACTTGCTATCATTATACTAACACCTTTATGACGCATTTCTCTAATAGCAGTCACAATATTATTTGTTAAATCTTTGTTGTCCATGTACTTGTGAGCTTCATCAAATACAATAAACTTATTAAACGGTTTTTCATTATAAACTTTTACCCCAGAGAAAATGTTTAACATTATTACAAATAAACCTAAAGCTTCATCTTTTACAATAAATTCATCTCTTAAGTCTACAATAATTAATCTGCCTGGTCTTATTATTTCTTTAATATACAAATCATCATTAATATATTCTTGAGCAAAATTTAATTTCTGACGTGCTAAAGCTTTTTGAGAAGAAGTAAGCAGTTCCGATTCTTCAACACTCTCGCGTAAACCAACTAATGAAAGATCATTTCTTTGAGCTCTCATAATAGCTTTAAGTTGTCTTATGTATGCAGAATCGTTACCAATTGCACCTAAAAGAAACATCCAATCTTGAACATTTAATTCTTTTGAATTAAAAGAAATTGGCAAGACTTCAATTGAAGGAAACTCAAGTCTTCTCTCTTCAATTTTATCTATAGGTGATAATAAGACAACATCTTCAATTGATGCTGGATTTGCCCCATATTTTTCTTTTAAGATAGCAAGTTCACGTTGTTGATCATTTTCAAAAATCATAGAAGTGAACTCTGGCTCATAATCCATGCTTTCACTATAATGAAAAATAACTCCTGCCAAAGGTGAGTTCAAAATATTTACATTTTGAACTTGTTTTAATACCATTTCTGAAATGGTACCAATTGTGTAACTTTTACCACCACCTTGAATACCAAATAAACTTATGGTATTTGTTTCAGATAAATCTATTGCTATTTTTTTATTATGAATTGACGTGCCCAGTAAACCAAACTGTTCAGACGATGACGATTTACCTATTAAAATATCATATTCAGGAGCTGTAAAACTTTCAAAATTGTTTTTTTTATCTGAATCTATTTCAACAATTTCAGATTTTTCAATTGCTATTATTTCATTATTATCAAGCAAATGCTCATCTTCCAATTTAGGATTTTCCTCGATTTCTAATTCTTTATTCTCATCCTTTTTCTCAATAGTGTGATTTTGTGAACCGGGTCTTTTTTCCTTCTCCACTTCAGAATCACTTCGCATATTTTCGTCGTTTGACGGTTTTAGTTTCGGTTCATATTTTTTTAGAAATGGTTTTAGTTTTTCATTTGCATTAATACTAATAGCTAAATCTTTTGTTAAATCAAGGTCCTCTAATCTTTGTGTATTTAAATCTGAATCGACGTCCAATATTTCTTTAATTAGTGAATGCCCAAAAGTAAAGATTGTAGTGTTTTCATCTAAAATCTGTTTTAAATGTTTTTTATCAAATGAAAAATCAAAAATAAATCCAACTCTATTAAATTTTAAAGTATAACCATCATTCAAGGTTTGAATAAAGTTAATATATGAATTATAGGCATTGTCAGAAAGATATTGATATCGAAAAGCTCTCTCAATGTAAAATTCTAAGATACGTTTAAATTCTAAATTTTTTATTTCTCTATCTAATCTATCTTGCGATTTATAGTTATTTGGGTCAAAATGTGTTTTTAAAGCAAGTATCGTATTTTCGATTTGCTCCATCATCTTACTTTTTAATTCATCTCTTTCACTTGTACTTAAATATGTTCTACATTTAATTTCTAAAACAGAAATGTTTATTTCTCTTGTTTGAGTATTTACAGTAAAAACTAAATTATCAGCTCTACTTTTAGAATTTGAACTTAAATTCTCAAATAATTCTTGATGCAAGTCTATTGGAACTATAAAAGCATTTTCTAAAAGACCTTTCTTTTGCAGAACTCTTTTTGAAAAGGCAGAACCAATAACTTCAAATGCTTTATTTTTTGAAGAATTTAATTGTAAAACCAAGGAACTACTAATTGCTCTTAAATCTTCTAATAAAGTTTTAATACAGATTATATCTTTTTCATTAGTTACATCTAAACCAAATTCTTCAAAATGTGGACTCAACAGACCTACGATTTCAGATGAAGGTTTTGTTGTTAAATAAGATGAAATCCCAGAAATATCTTCACTTGGTATATAATCTAAGAGGAAAGGTATTTCATTATCAACCGATGGTTGGTCAAATATTTGAGGACCTAAATTTTTATCAAAAGTTATCACCCAATCTGAGTATTCATGTAAATGAGAAATTAAGACTTTATCGCGGTCATTTAAATCCAATTGTATTGCTGGTATTGCATCTGTATTATGTGAAGCTAGTGCACATGCAATATTTTTTTGAAAATTAGTAAATATTGAAGTTGAAAAAATTGATTTTGCTTTATTAACATCAATATAATTTATCCATCGCATCGTATCTGTACCTTTATCAAAGAATGCATCCGTTGTATTTATTGTAAATAAACCATTTAAGAAATCGGATTTGAAATCTAAATTTGGTTTAGTTAATGTAATTTTTGATGTAAAAGGATTTACAAGGAAACTTAAATGAGCATTGAATTCTTCAGGTGTTGTAAGGAAATCTTCAATACTATTAATTGAAAATCTCAACTTTGGAAACAGTCTATTTTCAGAAGCTTGAGAAAACAATTCAGCTTCTTCAGATATATTAGTCTCTGGATTTATTAACTCTTTTAAAGCATTTCCAGGCTCAATTAAAGAAACATTACCAATAAAAATACGAACCTCAAATTTAGTGTCAGAATATTCATTTATTCGGCTTAGTTCCACAAAAGCATCTGCAAATTTGTCTGCATCGCCAACGTTGAATAAATTAATAACTAACTTATCTGTATATGGGTGCTGAATCAAAAAGTTTTTAAGATGTTTTACCAATAATGTTTTACTTACTTCATTATCAGTATAATTATCTTTAGATATATTTAGAATTGATTTATAATAATGCTTTAATTGATGGGTTACAGGTACAAGGTTGTCTTTACCTTTTAGATTTTCAACATTAAAATAAATACCCCAACCAAAAGTTATTTCACCAGAATATTCATAATTAATAAAATTTGAAGGATCGACAAATACATAAGGATTATTGCTAGGATGTATTTTACCAAGAAAAATCTCTTGTAATCTATTCCAATCCTTCGCGTGATCGATATATTTTATAGTTTTATCTTGCCAATTTTCAAAGACTTCTATTAGATTATAAAACCACGCTAACCTTAATGGATGCAATGGCGATATTAAAACTGCACTAACACTTTCATTATTTGGTAACTTTGTTTTAACTTTAACTAGATCTAAAAACTGAATTTCTGAATAAACTAACTTAAGCTTTTCTTTGTCACTTTCGTCAAAATCAGTCTTACTAATTTTTTTGTTTAATTCGTTAATCCAATTATTATATCTGTCAAGATATTCTTTAATTTCTTCTTTGAAATCAGCGATATTAGCAGTTTCAAAAATTCCATTTTGATTATTGTTTGATGCTAATATTTTTTTAAATAATTTCTCTCTTGCTATTAGTAATTTTTTTGGTGCAATCTCATTTAAATTACTTGGTAAAAATTCTATACTTTCAAATCCTATTGAAGTCTGATTGTTGCTAACTTTAGCATTCACATAACCAATTGAAGAAGAATTTTGTAAAAACTCTTCTTCAATTTTACGAAGTTTCGAGGAAACTATAATTTGATAGTTATGTTTCTGACTATAATTTATATGAAATATTGAGTTTGTTTTCTCTTTTTCATCATTTAGCCAAATATTTGATGTTTCACTTGGTGTAGGATTTTGAGAGTCTGAACCTTCTTTCAATAATTCAATATTAAATTTAAAGTGACCTTGTAAGACATTATTCAATTTATCCTTTCTTTGATTTTCTTCTTTATCAGGATTCTCACTTATTTCATATTCAAAGTCTTCAGTATCAGAACTTAATTTGAAATTATAATTTTGTTTGGATTCTTTTGTCTTACCATCCTTTTCCCATGCTTCTTGAATTTTATCACTCAAAAAATCATCGTTTATATTTAAAATGTTTCCATTTTCATCTTCAGCAATTATTTTAAAAAAATAGGACCCTTCTTCTAAATTATTTGTGTTTAATTGTACAGTAGCTTCCCTATATTCTTGTTTAGCATTTGAATTTCCTAATTTTCTCAAAGTATTTATTTCAACACCAGCATAACCATCTACTTCCATTAATAGAACTCTAAAAAACTTTAATTCATTAACTTGATTTGGTGGTGGTGTTGTTTTAAAACGTATAGTGACATTTGAGTTAGAGTTTTCTTTCGCTTTTAAAACTTTTCTTCCTTCTTCTTCTACAAAATCTGTTGAACGAACTTCTAATACTTTTAGCTTTATTTCTTTAAAATTTAAATTTGGTATTTTCCAATTGTTAAACCACAGATTTGGATATTTATTTGAGACAATATCTACTAAATCAGAAATTGATTTAAGTTCCGATTCTTTTTTAAACAAATCAACAATCTCTTTTTGAATTGAATCTTTTTCAATCTCTAAACTTTCAACTCTTTCATATAGTGTTTTGTTAAAAGTAGAAAGCGTTTGACAACTTTGAAGATTAAGTGATAATCTTGATCTTATTGAATTAAAATCATTTAAGAGTGCTTCATCTGGTAGAATTTCTAAAAAATTGAGTGATTTACCAAATGATATTTTGTCATACGAATTATCTTTAATACTAATTAAAAATAATATGTAATTAAATTTGTTACTTTTTGAAGGTTTTAAGATGTCTTCAATTGCTTTTATTACAATTTTGAATTCAGAAGGTATATCACTAATCAATTCTTTCAATAACTCATTTTCTATATTATCTAAAGCTATTTCCTTAAATGTCGCATTACCATATGAATCCTCTGCAGCTGTCCTATTGTTGGCTGGGATTAAAATTAATAGAGGTTTGCTTTGATTATTTCTTAATTCAATTAATTTAGTTGCTGAAATAAAACAATCTTGTTCTTCAATTTCATTAACAATAAAAACATCAATATTAGGAAAACAAATAGTAAGTTCTTGCCACAGTACCTTTAATTGATCTTCACCTAGACCAGTTATTTTCATACAATGCCCAGGCTTGGCAGTTTCAAATTCATTGTTATGTAGCTTAGTTATTAAGCTTACTATTCTTGAGTAATATATTTCTTTATAATTATTTTTCATCTTAAAAAAATTTAATCCATTTGATATCTAGGTCTTACCTTTTGTAGAATATATGCATCACTTAAATCGTTATAAAAGCCAATTTGTCTTAATTTAAATTTAAACGCTTCAACATTTTCTTTGAAGGCCAAAATAGTATTTACATCAGCATTACTAAATCTTTCCTCACTTAACCCATTGATAACAAGACCGTATCTTTCTCGTAAATTCTTAGTTAATTCTTCTATTGACAAACTTTTTGTAACAAAACGATCGTTCTCTAAATGTAAAACCTGAATTTGAACTAGCGTTTCTAAAAGTCTGGTTCCTAAGACATATCTTCTAGGGTGTTTTTTGCTTCTACCCTGTGCGAGATAGCCTCTTTCATTATTTTTTTGAGAAATACTATCCATAAATTGAGGATAATATTTCAATTGATATGGCCCCTTTATTTTCATTAATAATTCTACATATCGATCAAAATAAGTAGTTTCATATTTTACCATTTCGTTAACCAAGTCTTTATCTTCTTGTTCGAAGTTTCCATAAATGTAATCCCAATGTGTTTCAAACTTTAACTCGAAAGATTCGCTTTTTTCCTTTAATATTCTTAAAACTTCTATTAATGAATCTGAATCGGTCTTATCTAATTTAAATCTTGCAATTACTGCATTTATTTGAAAAGTAGCTTTTATGTAATTATACAATGAATTATAATTTTTAGCAGCATCTTCGATGGCTATTGAAGATATTTTACTTTCAAAATTATCGGTAACATCAACTACAATGTTCCAATCTTCTTCCATTTTTAGATTACCTTTTTCTATTAATTGAGGTAATGAAGAAATAACTTTATTTACGTACAATGACAAATGAAATGAAGTGATTGTTTTTAAATAATCAATTAGAACATTTCTAGGAATTTCATTTTTATAAACTAATAATTTATGGACATCATCACAATACAGTTCCGCCTGTTTTTTATTAATTGGAGATATTTTATTCAGTTCTGAATTACTTTCTAAAAACCCAGGATTAATATTTTTTATTAAATGTAAAATCCCTAAGCTATCTACATCCAAGTTATTACCATTTAAAAATTGACTTTGGCTTGCATCCCAACCCTCCATTAAGAAATTTTTTAATTCGTTTTTAACTGCTGGCTTTTGACTTAACATTAAATATAATTGATCAGCACTAAAGAAATCTCTAGTTTGTTGCGCATTACGAACTCTGTAGCTTTCAAGATGAATTGGTCTTAAAGAAGATATTTTTTCTTTTTCTGAATTTCCTCTATTTACAAGATTTATTAAATTTGTTCTTAACCATAATTCAACCGCCTCGGGGTTTTCTTTAAATCCTTCAATACCTCCATCTTCTTCTAACTTTATAAAGATTTCTTTTAGTTTTTCCAATTTAATGAATACATTTTCGCCTTTACGTGCTCTTTGTTTTGGTCTTACGCCATTATGTTTTAACAGCATAAACAAATTTACTAGTGTGCTATCTATATTGTTTACTTTGGCATCGGCAGTAAATATTAGTTCATTACGGAAAATGCCTTCATCTTTATTTAAATTTATTGCCATACCTATATTGTTACTTTTTTAATTGCTATTTTACTAGAACCCATTTTTTTGATTGAAAAGAATTCCTTATTGTTTGGAGTTACAACAATTTCATCATATTTAAGATTTTCTAATAGATTTTTAAACACTATTAGTTCCACAAATTTTCCTTTTAAATCATTTAATGATGGGCTAAATCCTTTTTGAATAAAATGAAGCATTTCATATAAATCTAAAGAAATGGTTAAGCTAATATGTTTGTGTTTTTTATGCCTAAAAATTAAACTATCCGCTTCATACTCTATGTATTTTGTGAGATGCTCTGATTTATTTACAAATAAATCAAATTCTTCTAATGGGAAGAGTTTGAAAGATTTTCCATAAAGATCTTTAATTTCAGTTGAAGCTAATACTAAATTTTTCTCATCTAAATCTTGATTGTTACAACCTTCATTTAAAGAAACCGCACGAGATATCGATTTTTTTATAGAATCATCTAATTCTGATTTGCTCAAAACGTTGACGAAATCATAAACTGATTTATATGGCAATCTTAATAAGTAGCCGGGTTTACCTAATTCAACATCTTTATTTTCACCTTCATTACTTTTATGTATTGTATTTATCTTGCCAAAGAATTTACCTTCATAGAATTGGTGTCTAACAAATACTTTTTGTCTGTTTCTTATTCTTTCAATATACTCATCACTTTGGTCATAAGCAGCCTTATAGTTTTTTGCTTCATTGAAAATTTCTAAAAAATCAAAATTCCTTTCTTCAAATAGCAAATAATCTTTATGGTAATGTTTGTTAAAAAATAATTCTCTATCTAAATTAGGAATCGCTACTTCACCAATATCTGTTTCCCTTATTAATTTAATAAGACGGTCTTTGTTTCCCGAATCTATTATTTTAGGGTTAGAAATATTGAAATAATAATATTGCCATAAACTTTCAATGTCATTTTTATTGTTTTCTAGTAATTCCGGAATGTCTTCACAAGCGACATCTCTAGTTAAAAGAAAAGCGATGAAAGATCTTACATCACGCATAGTAATATGTAATTCTCTTTTTAAGCTGACAGTTCTCAAGAGCCATTCTAACCTGTTTATAACTGAATCTCCAGAAATATCATCATTTAAGGTCTTTACATTGTAATTAATAAAACATGAATTAGCTAAATCACAACCTTCACAATTTCTCCAAAGTTCTTTTCTTGTGAGTTGTTTGACTTGTTTTTTAAACAAACTACCAATTGCATCATTATCTGAAACAACAGAACGGAGATTAAGATTTATAACTAAAATACCTTCTGGAAGGTCAACATTACCCTCTTCATAAAAATAATCTTCAATGCTTTTTGATAATTTTTTATGTTTTGTAGAAGTTGTCAAAAATTCTACTAAACGACCTTCGTTGATTGCTATTATTCTTCCTTCAGAAGCTCTGTTGTAATTTAAAAGATTTTCGAATGGATTAAAAAACTTCTCTAAAACTTCTGTGTTATCAATATCTTTTTCGTCTTGAGATCCATCATAATTACTTTCATAATTAACACCATTTATCATGAAACGTGCCCCATTATTATGTTCAAAATGTTGGATGTTTTTTACTGATGGATTTTGCTCAATTTTTTTTACGAAAGCTGTTTTACCATCACCTGCATTTCCTGTAATAATTACTAGTTTATATTTACCATCAATTATTGCTGGCAAAAGCGTTTTATCAAGTTTTGTTGGAGTATAGGTTTCATCATCTAATTCACTTGTTTTGATATTTACTCTAGTACCAAAATTTCCATATTTTGATTGACTATACAATGAATTGACATAATCAACCATGTTTATTCCTTCTACTGAAATTTTATGCGACTTGATTTTGTCTTTGTTTTTATCAAACAAATCTTTAATTGCATTATAAACTCTATCGACATTGCCAGGATTAAAATTACGGGCACCACCATTCCAAAAGACTTCATTGATAATCATTTCATCATCTACCTTTAGGACTAACTTAATTTTTTCTCCTAAGTCAATAGAGGTTTTGTATTTTTCAATATTATCTTTAAATCTTTCAAGTGCGTTTTGTATGGCAGCATGTAAGTCAACATAGGTATTATTACTATTGTGTAATTTTAAATTGAATGACGGTGATTGTATTATTGAAATTTGGGTATGATATAATTTGTTTCTTGAACTAGCTTCCTTTATATTTGGAACAATTTCTTCTAATAAATTTGACTCTAAATTTTTGAGAGTTGAAAGCATTTCTTCAGCTGTTTTGAATCTATCTTCCGTATTAGTTTCAATTGCTTTTGAAATGAAGTTTGAAAATTCATTTGAAATACGAGGTTCAATTGATTTTGGAGTATTGGCTTTCCTATCTCGTATAGGCATTTTATTGGGATGCCAAGGATATTGTTTACAAATTAACTCAAATAAAGTAACACCTAAAGCAAACAAATCAGCGGATAAATCCCAGTTTACTTTATAATTACTTTCTATTAAATCAGGAGCTAAATATGGGTTCGTACCTACAAAATCTTTGTTTTGATTCATAGTTGAAGCTACATTAAAATCAATCAACACAAAACGTTCACCATTATCCCAAATGATGTTTTGCGGTTTAATATCCCTATGAATTATTGGTTTTTCTCTGTTTTGCATCGCAACTAATGCGGAAAGAATATCTACGCCAACATTATACGCTTGATGTATTGGTAGACTTATATCTGTTGAAGTATATTGTCTTAGATTCTCTCCTTCTAAGTATTCCATCAATGTGTAAAATTGACCGGAAGGTGTTTCACCATTCCACTTAAATTTGACAATATTTTGATGGTTTAATTCGATTAAAGCTGCGTATTCATCTTTTACAGAATTTACATTTACACTATCGTTAAAAAGTTTCAGCGTATAAAAATTATCTTGCAAACGATGCTTTACCTTAAAAACTTTAGAATATCCACCTTTGCCTAAAACTTTATGTATTGCAAAATCGCCAATTGTATCTCCTTCTTTAATTTCTTCAAAAGATATTATTTTCGATGGCTCGTTTTTTTCCTCATCCTTTTTACTTTTAGTTGTATTTAAAGATATAGCATTGTCAATTATCTCTTGTAGTTTTTCAATACTTTTAATACGCTGAAACTCATCTGTAATTATAGTCTTAGAACAAATTTCGTCAATCCATTTAGGAAGATTAGTGTTTACATGAGATGGCATTAGATTATCTGTTAATTTACCACCTAAATTATTTAGCTCAAAAGGTGAAGAAAAAGGCTCTTTGTCTGTGAATAACCAATAAATCAATACACCTAAAGAATAAACGTCTGAGGCAATAGAAGCATCACCAATAGTCAATTCTAATGGATGATATGCAGTTGCATTACTTTGATTTATGGTTGGCATAACCGTATAACCTTCATCTGAATGGTCCATAAAATATGACTTACCAAAGTTTCCTAAATAAGCATATCCACTGTTTAAATAAATGTTGTCTGGATTGATGTCTCTATGGAAAATATTTTCTTTATGTGCTTCTTTTAAAGCCACCATTACGTTTTTGATAATATCAACCTTTTCTTTGAACGTAAATGTTTTAATTCGAGATTCAGAACGCAAAGAGTTTTCATCCATGAGATCTGATATTTCGTAGAATAAATGGTTTTCCTCATCAATTCTAAAATCAACGTTCAAAATAAAAGGTTTTCCTTTTATATTTTTGAGTGCATTGTATTGGTTTTTAATTTTGTCTTCTCTATTTTTTAATTCCTTAGGAGACAAACCAACCACCTGCATAGCGTACTCTTTTATTCTTCTGTTTGATGATGTTGATCCGATTTGCTTCGCCAAGTATTCTACAAAATTGTTTTCTTGATGAAGTATTTTGATAATTTCAAATTCATATATGCGTTTCTTTTCTTCTGCTCTTTTTTGATTTTGCTGACCCGTTAGATAATTAAGAATTGGTTTTTGAATGTCTTCAATTGCATCTTCACTTTTATTTAATTCACCGGCATCTGTAATAAAATTGATTAACCTTTTATTTAGTTGAAAGGTTAGTTTATCGTCTTCAGGAGTAATAATAGGAAATGTATAGTTATCATAGGAAAGAGTAACGATATTTTGAACCCAAGCTCTTGCCCAAGATGGATTGAACTCTTTTAGCTTTGATGCTAAAATTGCCGATTTTTGACGGTTGGTTCGTAAAGGATTTCTACGAGGTTGGTCGTTTAAATACCAAGTATTATCATCTCCTTCTATACGACCACGCCAATCTTTATTTTCAATATTAAAAATCGCATGTGGTGCAATTACAATTAGATCATATTCCCAATATTGAGTAAGATTATTTTTTGTGTTTGTAGAAATTAATTCAACATTAGGAATTAAATAGAAATCATCTGGAAGATTGACTTCTAAAAAATCCATTAGTTTTTTTTCTCCAGCGTTTACTACACTATCAAAATAGGTTGGTTTAACTATTATTGCCATGCGTCTATTTCTTTTTCGATTAAGTCTATTGCTTGGTTTTCTTTATTGGTAGCTTTGTCTAAAGCATTTATATAATTTTCAACTTTTTCTGAAATTAGATTTTGTAATTTCTCATCTAAAATAGGAATATCAATGTCTCCTATTAAATCTTCATTCAACGTTATTATAACAGAGCCAAAAGATGATGCCTCCATTGTCTTTTTACCAGTTTTTGTTTTAAGAAATGCAAAAACATAGTTTGGCGAAATTTTTGCTGAATCAATTTTTAATCGTAAAGCATGCTCTGATACCACAATACCATTAAGCGAATCTCCAACTAAAATAGTATTACCAACTGTCCCAGATCTCGAAATTAAAATATCATATTTTTCTACTTTCATTGACTTTAATCCTGGCGTATTATTGCTAATATACTTTGTAGTTCTTACAGGATTAAATAGCATCATATCAGAAGATGACAAAAACGGAGTGCCATTAGAAACATAATTTCTTTTACCTCTACCGCCCACAAATATGTTACTCGCTAAATCATTGATTTTTAAATATTTTAATTCCTTGTATTCACTTTTAATTTTCTTCCATAAAACTTGATATTGGCTATCAAATCTTTTATTTTTTGAAAAAATATTACTAGATGAAATTCTATCAAATTGATAACCTAAATTTACTTCACAATCGTTTAATTCATTTTCAAACAATTCTATAGATTCTCGCAATAAATTATTTGCTTTAACTCTTATCTGAGCTGAATCCATAATTAAATTATGGACTTCTAATTGTTTGTTTTCTGGTAGTAATGGAACAGGAACATCTTTAATGTGATTTGGTTCAATATGTTGAATTACTGCGCCATAAGTTCCTTGAGTTAAAAAACTATAACCATATTTAGAAGATAAATAAGCGTATAAATATCCCGATTTAATATTATCATTTGGTATAACTCTCATTATATGTTGTGAGGCAGTTTTCCCTATAAAATCATCATTTGTATAAACAGTGTTTCCTATAGTGCCAGAACATGAAACTAATATCCAATTTTTTTCTAAAATTAATTTGTTAATATTCTTAGAATATTTATTTGAAATGTATTTCAAATCATCAATATGCAACTTAAGCATATCAGAACTGCCCATAAAAGGAATCCCAAATTGCCTATCTCTAACATAATATCTTTTAAATCTAGCACCATTAAAAATACTAGATGTTAGATTTTTTAGGAATTCTATTTTATATTTTGATTTATAAATTTTGATTTGATTTAAACTTCCTTCATTAAGATATGATTTAGAATCTAGTCTTTTATCTTTTTCAAATAGATGTTTACTTGAAACTATTTGTGTATTCATAAAACATTATTTTAGTTATTATTTTTTAAATATGCCTCCACAATTTTTGGTAAATCGTCGTCTAACCTTTTTTGTTTTTCTCTACGAACTTTTACTTCTTTAGTTTCGTCTTTATTTGTAATTACATATTTGTTGTCAACTGTGTAAAGAATTTCGGCACCATCTTCATCACGAACATAAATAGGATTTCCTCTTCGGTCTTTGCCTAATTTTTCAGCGATAGCCATAAACACTTCATAATCTTCATCTGTTTCTCGTGCAATACTTTTAGTATTATCAGTTTTCTTTTCTAAAAACAAAAGTGAAGATTGAACTCCTACCTGTGGCAAGAAGGCTTCAACTGCTAAATCTATAGACGCTAAAATTTTGAAATTTTCTAAAATCCATTCTCTTACTGGTAAAGTATTAGGGTTTCCTAAAATACCATCGGGTAGAACTATTGCCATTTTACCGCCTGGTTTTAATAAATTGTAACAAGCTTCTATAAAGAGTACTTCTGGAGCATCTGAATATTTAGATAAATAGTATTTAGCAGCAATTTCTTTTTCTACTTTAACTTTAGCACCAAAAGGAGGATTCGTGAAAATCATATCGAATTTACCGCGAGCATCATCCGTATAATTGTTATCGATGTCTTTCATTTTATCTAAGCTCTTTTTTATAGATGCTTTAATTTTTTCTAATTCGTTAGGATCTTCCCAGTCTGGGTAATCTAAAGAATTTACGTGAAAAATATTTGCGTGACCATCACCAGCCATCACCATGTTCATACGAGCTGCTTTTTTTAAATCTGGATCAAAATCAAAACCATAAATATTGGTTTCGGCATATTTACGAACTCTTTCATTTACTTCATATGTATTGAATTTTTCAATTAGCAAAACCTCTTCCAAATCAGGATATAATTCTTTTGCAATTTGTTTCCTTACATGTTCTAATACCATAACTAAAAAACCTCCTGAACCACATGCTGGGTCCAAAACACGAGTTTTTTCGTTAGGATTAAGCATTTCAACCATTGCTCTAACGATGTTTCTTGGTGTGAAAAATTGACCTGCTTCTTGTTTTAAAGTGTTGCTTACAATAGTTTCATATGCCATTCCTTTAACATCAACAGTTGCATCTAGAAATGAATATTTAGCTAATTCACTAGCAATAAAAGCAATCCCTTTATCTGTAAGTGCTATTGCTTCGTTTCCATCGAAAACATCTGAAAAGGTACTTTCACCTTTTAATTCTTCAAATATATCTTTTATACGTTTGGCGACACTTTTTCTTCCTTCATCAGTATTTTTTTCTTTTATTCCAACCCAAAATTTTCTGCGGTAAGATTCACCAGTTTCTATACAAATAAATCGTCTTTTTTCATCGTATAGTTTACAAAAGATAAGGTATAACAATTGCCAAAAGGCATCTTTTTTTCGCCCTTCATTGCCATAAATATAGTCGTGAGAACGTTTGAAAACCTTTATTAAAGAGTCATTTGCTGGTTTACGGCTATGAGAACGGTCAGCACGATCAAGATCATCGATAGATTCACCATGTCCTGGAATATCTGCTAAATCAGAAAAGATAAAATCGAAACCTAAAGTATCGTCTTCTTTTTGAAGGTATTTTAAATCATTGCCATTCGTCCAAAGACCGAAATCACAATTATCTAAAGCAGCTAGAGCATTCTCTAAAGTGATGGTAACACCTTTCTTTTTATCGTTTTCCTTTATTTTCTCATCTTGAACGACTGCGATTCTAATAATGTCTTCTTGATTTTGATTGGAATTTTCTTGATAAACAACTACTTCAACTTTTTGTTTTTTTGTCTTAGCAGTGTCCGGATCTACGAATGTTATATTTATATCACGAGCAATGTTTTTTAAATCAAAACCATACTCTTCACTAAGCATACGGATTATAGATTGTATATTTTTTTCTTGTGAAGTTGCTTTTTTTGGTTTGTCTGTTAAAAAACAAACTAATTGATTGTCTTCAATAATAATTTCTTCAGTTGCCATATTTAGTTTTGTTATTTTTTTAATTGATTTACGATTATTTGAATACATTCGTATAATTCATCGAATTGTAAACCTGTGTGTGTTTCTATCATTTGATTTAAAAGTATGCTCCCTTCTTTCTTTTCTAGTTCAACATTTAGCGTGGCAATTAAAAAATCTAGAAGCTTTGCATTATCTTTAACTAACTCTTTTAGATCAATTCCTATTAAACTTGAACTAGCTTTAAGTTCAGTATAATTTTCAATATCATATACTTGATCATAATATTCTGTTGCTGCTCTTTCATCATTAATATTTAAATAGTTCTTCATAATGAAGACTAAGTCATCAGCATCTTTATTTACTTTTTGATTTCGGTCTCTCCAGGCAACAATTTTTAAAAGGAAGATGCCTATTAGGTTTACTACATCAAATTCAATTTCATCATCTAATGTTACAGAAACAGTTGCTTTTTGAACTTCATTAAAGCCTAATACAGTCATTGCGAAGTCTTGGTCTGGAGGCCAATAGATTTTATCATTTTCCTCCATTATATCTCCATACGGAACAATATCTAATTCAAATTTATCCAAATATAAAAACCTTTGTTTTTGATTTTTATCCTTAGAAAAATTATCAAGTTTAGTAAGCTCTTCTGAAATTTCTTTGAACTTTTCCCATTTATCAATAGTAATTGCAATATCAATATCTTGAGTTCTTCTTCCTGATTGCTCACCATTTATTTCTAAAATAATATCTCTTGCTGTTGCACCTATAACAAAAAATTTAACTCCTTCTTTTTCAAAAAAAGGAATTAATTCTTCGAGTAAAGGCTTCAATAATGGATGCTCTATTTTTTCGCTACTTATTTTATAACTCATTTTCTAATATCATTTTAGCAGCTTCTATATTTCTACTATTATTTGTTCCCATTAAATCGGCATAAACAACCAGAGATGGTGCCAGATTATTATTAATTTTTGATAAACTTTCTAACCAACAAGTGTTATAAATCTTAACATTACCGTTATTATCAGGGATTAATTTTAACTCTTTGCCTAAATTTGTTAATTCCTCGTTTGAATAAATTGTATATTCTAGAGGTTTAAGGTAGTTTGTTATTTTTTCAGCAGCAGGTTCACCTCCGAAAAATATATTATTGTTTTTATTATTATTTACGGATAACCGTAATTGTTCAATATTTATAGCCTTATATGCTTTTCTAAACAATCTAGGCTTTAAGGTTTCATTGTATGCAATAAACCATCTTTCTATAAGTTCATCAATATTTTTAAGGATTCTTTTTTCTTTTGATTTTAAGATATAATTATTATTCTCTAATTCTTTCATTATTTGACTCACAGAACCTAACGCAATATTAGATTGATCAGCCAATACTCTGTATGAAAAATCAAGAGATTCTTTATTAGTAATTAACAATAATATCAACTTCAAACCAGCTTCTTGAAATACTCTAGCTTGATTAACATTTTTAGGTTTGATATGTTTTCTTCCTTCAATAATTATCTTTAAATCTTTTGTGTTTATATAACAATTTCCTGCTACATCTAAATAATTGATTTTGTTTTCAATTAATGAATCTGCGACATCTTTTGCTATATATTCACCAACAAAAAGTGTGTTTTTATTGTTTATTATTGAATTCCTAAATTCATTTATTTGATTAATTATTATGCTCAAATTAGAATTTCTGGCGTTTTTCTTGGCTATACAATAAAACGTTTGATCATTGATTTGTATAACAGCGTCATAAGGCTTCCTATTACTATCAATAGTAATTTCAGACTTTATAAGTTCTTGTAAATTAGAGAAGGCTTCGTAGACAAAATCATTATCCTTATACATGGTGTTCAATATTTATTACTGTTCATTGACAATGAACGTTCAAATATAATGAACATAATATTAATAAAAAAATTATTCTATGAAAAAAAACAACTTCAAATGTATTTAATATTAAAAAGGCAAGGAGGGTAAGGTAATTAGGGATAAAAGATTTTTTATTTTTTTAAAAAATAAAAAACAGATTTATGTGGCTTTTCGGGCGCAAAGTGGAACTGCAACTTTATCTTTTTGCATTATTGTAGTCTTATGCTACCCGATTTTTTGAAAAGGAAAAAAATAAAAAATGTTTGTTGCGTTTTTTGCTTACCCTGCCTGCCCTTTGAATTTAGTGCAAAATGGTAGAAAGAAAAGAAACAAAAAAAAGTGACTAAATATTGAATTTAGTCACTGATTAAATTGATTAGCACAGATAACAATTGCTATTGTTCTTCGTCTACAGTTTTGTTTTTATTGTCAACTTCTTCATAGGTGTTTTCGATTAAAGCATATACTGCCAAGCCATTTTTTTTTAGTCTGATGAAGTTGTGTTTTTTTAATGCTTTCCCTAATTTGTTTATTGTTGCATCATTAATATTTATTTTAGCTTTTTCAGCAATTTTTGATGCTATCTGAGAAGCATTTAAAAAAATATTTGCTTTGTCTCTCTCGCAAGGTGAAAACCACGTTAACAATAATTCTTCTTCTGGGCTATGTAGTTGGTATTGTTCGTTATTTGCTGTTATATTCTTGATTTCTTCCTGGTCAAACCAAAATCTAAATTCACTTTTGAAGAGAAATAAAGCTTGTGAAAAAGCCATATTAATATCTACTTCGTGTTGGTATTTTATGCCTTCTAATTCAAAACAAAGAAACCTTCTGCTTCCTGTACTATCATTTAAGAACTGTGCTGTATTGACACTTCCGGCAAAGGATGCGCGTCTTGGCATTGTTTCATTGTTGTGACCGTAGGCTTTTCTCATTCTGATTTGTGTTTTTGTTATTATTTCTTTGAGGGATCCAATTTCGGAACGGTTTAGGTTTTCGAGTTCGTCCAAGTTGATTAACATACATTCCGCCAGTTGTACCAATGTATCTTTATTGTTTGGGTTTATAGTACCAGAAAATAAATACTCTTTCAAAGGTTTTGGGACTAGCTTTTCAACCCAAGTTGTTTTACCTAATCCTTGTTTGCCACTGAAGACAATAACCGTGTGATTGATTACTTTTTCATCGAGTACACAACCGACCATAGCCACTAACCATTTTTTGAAACATTGTTGCCAAAGTTCTTGTTTTGTGGTTGTTATTGTGTTGGCTAATTCGGTAATGTAATCTGTCTTTTCATCATAGGTTGGTAAATTGAAAAAGTAATCTTCAAAGGGATTGAACAGCTCACAGAAATCAGAATAAAGCAAGTTTCGTAATGAGGATAAGTTGGTTTTAATTCGACCTTTGAGACATTCTCTAAGCATTGAATTTTCAATAAAATCATTCATCACATTCCATTTCTTTTTACCGAAATACTGGAACTCTAACTTACCTGAAACGATATTATGACGAAATACATATCTTGTTGATAAAAACAGTTCTAAACGGTCTATTTGTGTTGGTTTTGGTTTGTCTTCGTCGTCTTCATCAGTTGTATCTGTAATTGAAAAATTGGCTGCCTTTTTTGGTTTATTAGGTTGCTCAAATTTTTCATTTTTACCAAACTCGTGAATGTTTCCATAGGCACTGTTGACTGCTTGTGTTACTTCTTTTTCATCATAGCCAAAATCGGTTAGAATATATCCTAGAGCTTGTTGTAATGCAATACCTTTTCGGTTTAGGTTACACGCCAATTGATGAACGAATACGTTGCGACTACCATTCACGAATTGCACTTTTTTTTCGGTGAAATTTACGCAGTGGTTGTAAATAGCGTCGCTGTTGTTGGTTGTCGGTTGTTGAGTTCCCTCGACTACGCTCGGGATGACAGTTTGGGCAGACACTGAAACAAGTTCAGTGTGAAAAGTTGAAGCGTTTTCGTTGCGATATAAATTTTCATCCCAGGAATAAAAGCATAACCTGGTTAAATCTTTGCCTGATTTGTCTATTTCTAGTTTTAAAATATTCTCATAATGAGCTTGAACCTTTAGGAACGTTTCTTTATGTTCGGTTTTTGGAGTTTCTATTTTTACTAGAATTTTTAAACCGTTTCCAGAAGGACTTATAAAACACGCATAAGTAAACTCACTTTGTGCAGCTATACTTTTTGATTTTTGTAAATCGTTTGTACTTAATTTGTCAATGTCTAAGATTATAAACTTTGAATATTCTGTTAGGAATTCTAATTTACGACCACCAACAAATTTTCCTGAAGGTGTAAATGCTGGAAGTGATTTTTTGGCTTTGTTGTATGCTTCCTCTTTCTTTTCAGCCAATGATTTACGCAAGTAAATTATGCCGGGTTTGTACTTTCCTGTTTTGATTTCTTCTAAAATTGTTGGAATTGTTTTGTGTTCTACAACTTCGTTGAAATTCTTGAATATAGTTACCATAGTTTAAAGTTGATAGTTGTTTGGTGGCAGTTGTTGGTTCTCATTTTTGTGAGTTTTGAAATCGAAAAACTCACAAGTTCCATTGCAGCTGCTCATACTATCGTCCTTTGAATGATTTGTTGTAATGCTCTTGTAATAGCTTTTCAACATCGGAAAGTTTGTAGTAGATTTTGTTTCCTACTTGACTGAATGAAATTTTGCCTTCGTCTCTCCAGGTTTGAGCTGTACGTTTTGAAATTTTCATCAGTAATAGGAATTCTTGATTGTCTAAAAAGGTTTCTTTCTTTGGGTCTGCCTTGATTGAAAGTTGGGATTGAATAGTGTCTAATTTGGTCATTAGATCTGTGAACTGGTCTTTTGTGAAGATAATTGCATCCATTTTTAAAAGTTTTAAATTGTTATGATGCAAATGTGAGAAGTAGTAAAAAGTCCAAAAGTCCTGAAATGGTCTTTCAGGACTATTTTGTTTTAGAGCATTTTGTCGATGTCTATTCTTTTATGGGGTTTCGGACGTTTTTCGGTTCTCGAAGGAGTAAGTATTGTTTTGACTGTTTCAGGACTTATTTCTTTTCCGTCTTTGTCAACATAGGAATTTACGATGATTGCCACCAAGTCATTCACTGAACCATCAATCATTGATTTTCCATCTACAAATAACTCTCTCGTAAACTGGTAATGGATATCAATAAACTGGTTTAGATTGCAATTGATTTGCATCTTTTTGAATGGTAATTGGTTTTGATTTTGTTCTCTTTTGGTTTGTTCTACAGCTGCTTGTAATTTTTGTAAGGCATAAATATGCTCGATTTCTTTAGCACATTGCACATCATACATTGGCGTTTTTTGATTGATAAACTCGATACTTGCTTGTTGGTATTCAAACATTTCTTTGGTTAACAATAGTATTTTTTCATCATCGCTTTCACAATTGACCAATTGCTTTTTGATTTCATAAAACGAAAAATGACGGTCTTCACTTTCGGCATTAATGAATTTCTTAGGTGTTTTTGCAACTGGTTCTTTTACGCTCGAAGATTGCAGCTCTGTTCGTTTTTTTTCGATTAAGATATAGAGTTTATTGTATCTACTCATTGCCGTTTTGGAGCTGAAAAAAGCTTCATTGTTGGCTAATAGTTTTTCGAGTTTGCAAATCCATACCTCTGGGTTTTTCACCAGGTTGAATTGATAATCGATAAATGCAGGAAATTGAGATTGTTTGAGTTCTAGAATTTTTGCAATTATAGCATTGCAATAATTTTGAATGTTGATTTTGTCTTCGACAATAATATCAAATAAAGGATTTTTGGCTTGTGCCGCAGGCACTGCCAATAATTCTACAAACTCTGCGGTTTGCATATTTTGATCCTTTGAATTCAATTGTAATATTGTCTTTTTTGTTATTCATTTATTTAAAAATTGTAACTAAAAGCGGATTAAAATTTGATGTTTTCTTGTTGCTGTTTGGCTTATAAAGAGCAATCATCTTTTTTTCGATTTGTTTGCTTTGAAAATTACTAGATTTCTATTTCGCAAAAATATAAATTTAAAAAAATCCTTGTTAAAAGATTTTAAATGAGTTATTAACAACTTTGATTTACCTTGATTTTATTGGCTCTACAGAGTACGAGAGTAAAAAACAATGAATTTTACTCTCGAAAAAAAAACGAAGGTAAATGTTACCTTCGTTCACTTTTAGAATATGTAATTGTCAACTGCTTTGTCCAATTCTTCGCTGATGATTTTGGCATATATCTGCGTTGTGCTGATGTCTGTGTGGTCCATTAATTTAGAAACGTGCTCAATTCTCATTCCATTATTTAACGCATTTGTTGCAAAACTGTGTCGCGATAAATGGAACGAAAGTGGAAACGGTAGTTTCAACATTTTACCCATTCGGTTGAGTTGGAAATTTGCAGAATGATTTTCTCTTTGTGAAATGAAATAACGTATTTCTTCGCTCTTGTTGTATGATTTTTTATCGGTGATTATTGGGAAAATATAATCGTCAGCTTGTGCATCTTCTTTGATGTATTTATTCAGAATATCTATCGCCACTTTACCAATTTTAAACTGGTGTAATCTTCCTGTTTTGCGGATTACTTTTTTTATTCGTTGCTCTTCGCTATTGTAATTGGTGTATTGCAGCTCGATAACATCGCTAAATCTTAATCCTCCGGCATAAATAGAGAAAAGGAATAAATCACGCCATAAGTCGGCTTTCTTTCCTTCTTTGAGCTCTAAATTGGTTAGTTTTTCGATTTGGTCTTTGTTTAGGAATACTCTTTTCTCGGTATCTTTTTTTAATGTCAGTTTGTTGAATGGATACATATATTCTGGAATGATGTCTTCTTTGATGGCTTCCTTGAACATTATCGCCAAGATCATTATGGAATAGCGTTGTGTTGTCGCTCCGTTTTTTGAAACATTTCCCATATGAGCCATATAGTCCTTTAAAACCGAAACGGTAATATTATCAAAATAAACATCATTAGTTCCAACATACTTTTCAAATTTCTTAGTGTAAAGCATATAATTTTTATAGGTTCCAAACGAAACGCTGCCTTTAATTTTCTCACATCGAGCATAAGCATATTGAAAAAAGTTTGGCACTTCTTTTCCCTTTATGGCTTCTTTTAGTTTTTTGATGGAAACGGTTTTTACCTTTCTTTCCATATCGGCAACCTGACCTTCAGCATCTGCAATTTTTTGAGATAGGTTGGCATTCATCCTCGCGCTGTTTGGATGGTTCTTTTTTACTTTCTGCTTTACTTCATCCCACTCGTTCTCTTTGAGCTTAACTCCAGCAGTGATAAATTTCGTTTTTCTATCTTTTATAATTCGAATGTACAAAGGGCTGTGTCCGGTTTGGTCTGCCTGGTGTGTTCTTAAAATTAGTTTAATTGATGCCATAGTGCTAGGAAATTAGAAATGTTGTACTATATTTGTAAAGCAATGCAAACGAGTGAAAGTATTGTAAATACTAGGTTTTCATTCGGGTGCATCGTGATACGAAGGTACAACATTGGGTACAACAAAACAAGTATTTCATTGCTTTTTTATGCTTAAAATTGCATTGTCAAATTTCATAAAGTCAATAAATACAACACTTTAAGTGCAATTGAGAACTGGCAGTTATAAAATGAGGATAACAGCCGTTTCAAGAAATGGCGAGGCACGGGATTTATCAGAAATTGGAAAGGTAATTAATTAAAAGTTTTGTCTATATTTGTGAAGGCTTGGTCTTGGTTCATCGCCACTTCTTGAAGCCGCGACACGTTATGCCTAAGCTTAGGACCGACTCAACACAAGAAAAGACAATGAGAAAAAAACTAATATTATTGACAACTGTTTTGACAATTTTGATTTCTTGTAACCGAACAGAAAACAAAGAAATTAATAGTTCTGTTTATTCTGTTAGAACTGTAAATAAGGGTAATGTAGAAAAAAACCACAAAACAGATACTCTTGAGATAGCACAGACAGATCTTGGGCTTGGATTAGTTGTGATAAACTTTGACGACAAAACGACCTTACAATTCTATTCGACACCTAACGATAAAGAAGCCAAAAGAACAATTCAGTTTTTTAACGACAAGACAATTAATAGTTGGAATATTCGTGACCTTGACAAACAAAAAAAATGGTTAAAACCAGAGATTCTGTGGCTTGACTACTCCCAATTCGTTTTTCGCTGCATAGCAGTTCAGGACAATTGGTTAAAAGTTATGGTTAACAATGAATCCGAAGAAACTTTATGGCTCAAAAAAAGCGACTTGACAACTTTTAGAGATTGGGGAAACTTTTTAAAGGAAATGTTCGGAGTTGCAAGAATAATTGACAAGCAACAAAAAATTAGAACTTTACCATCTGAAAGTTCAGAAGAAATTATGTACGAAGGACAAGACTGTTTTCAAGTAAAATCAATAAAAGGAGATTGGATTGAAATTTTTACGGCAGATTATTGTGACGAAAGCTACACAGAAAGCGAAACGAAAATAAAATCAGGTTGGATAAAGTGGAGACAAGGAAATAAACTATTAATTGAATATTTCACAACGAGCTGACAAACAAATGAAAAAAAAGCCTAGGCATAACACACGCTACAAGCAATTTGGGTATTAGGCTTAATGGAAAAATGGTTTTGTAGTTGGGTATTTCAGCTAATCCGAAAAATAGCGCTAATTTAGTCCCAAACCGCGTGTAGCGCGGGAACGTTATGTGCAATTATGAGCTCGAAACCTGATAAATAGCTTAAAATTGGATTAAAAAGGAAAACGTTTAAAGCGGAAAATAAAGAATTTAATTTTTCGTCAAGCCTTGCAAACGAGATTTGCTGAAAATGTATTTTCAAAGCGAAGACGCTTAAAGGGCTTGCCAAAGTTATAAGAAAAAAACCAGAAAGTCAAGTGTTTTTTTATTCTAACTAATTAAACGTTAGACTTTAGCAATTTTTAAGCTAAGATTTTAAAAGACTACTCCTATCCGTACGGTAGGATAAGATCAATCTTTTAAAATCATTTATCTAGTTTTCTCACATCCTAACTGTTCCTGCTTTTCTTTTCGCGGCAGAAAAGAAAACAGCACATAACACGGGCTAAGAGAAATGCCTTGCGCTTTCCTGGAGAAAATAGTACAAACTAAAAAATTTGACTATTTTAGCTAAAAATAGGAAAGCAGCCGAAAAAAGGCACTTCTCCTAGCCCGAAACCGTTAACTGCCATTTTACCAAACCGAGAAGAATTAAGAAAATAATTTAAAAACAGAAAATTTGAATATAGAAATAAATATTAATGAAGTTATTTCTTTAAAAGATTTTGAATTAGGATGGAGATTTGAAAAAACTCATAATCCAAATATAACAGAATTAGAAAAGCAACAAATTCAACCATTATCTGAATCTGAATCGAAACGATTAAACAAAATCATCGATTACTTTGAAATTGAACAAAACTTATTAGAAAAATATTCTCAAACAGATTGGTTTAGTGCGAATTCTGAAAATAATCTAAAAATTGAAAGGTTTAGAAATGAACTTGAAAGAATTATTAAACCTTGGGATGAAGAAATAATAATAACTTGGAAAAGAGGTGTAACATTAAAAACAACTAAAAATATATTTTTAAAATATTGGACTGATTTCCTATATCCAAGTTCAGATGATGTTACAATTATTTCTAAAAAAACGAATTGGATAATTTTTTATCGACATTTTGAAGTTGCAAATATTTGGACAAAAAAATAGAAAAAAAATGATGTCAAAAAAACAATTATTATTACTCTTTCTAATATCGTCTGAACCAGGAATAAGAGGAATTTATTCACTGACAAAATTTTTTAATAGAGTAGATTTTCCAGCAAGAATTGAAGAAAGTCTTAACCATTTAATTGAAAACAACCTAATAATCGTTTCTGAAAACTATGAAAATGGAACTGCAAAAGAATTTCAAATTTCAGAAAAAGGCAGAATGATTTTAATAAACGAATTCATTGATTCCGAAATCATTGATTATGTAAAAGAATTGGACGAGCCAAAATTAATTTTAGAAATTACAGAAATATACATAAAGAAAAAAAACGGCAGTTAACAGGCGTTTGGCAAGATTGCGAATTTTGTAGTAAATTCACGTTTATTTCTCGCAAGAAATTTTATCTTTGATAGAAAATAATCGGTTCCGAACTTCGCAACCTCGCCAAGCGCCGGACCGTTAGCGGATAGACTACCAAAATTGCGGTAAAATATGAAAATACCAAAAAAAAGAACATTAATCGATACAAAAAATATATTCATAATCTCAATGCTTGTAATTATTATTACAATATTATGCGTTTGGTTTTATGGAATTGGAAAACACAAAACAGTTATTGAAAACTCATTGATTTCAACTTCAATTATTTCAGTTGCTTTTTTCCTTTTCATCTCAATTAGTTTATTTAACGGAACTAAACTGAAAGACAATGTTGGAAAAATAAATGATAAAATAGAGTCAAAAAAATTAGACATCTTAAAAGATTTAACACCGACGAATTTAAATGGGTTGGAACTTGGAGCAGATATTGGGGAAGGTATTGGAGGAATTATTATAAGCATAATTTTATGGATTATTGTCACTATTGTTTTAAGTTTTTTATTTTACGCATTAGGAACAATGATTTGGTTTTCAATTTTAGTATTTCTAGGAATGTTGTATTGGATATTTTTTAGAGCTTTGAGATTAATATTTAAAAAATCTGCTGAATGTAGCGGGAATTTTGAACTGAGTTTATTTTACGGAATTGCATATACAATTTTATATAATTTTTGGATTTACGGAATAATTCTGTTGACAAAAATATATTAAAAATGAAAAAAGTCCATCCGCTAACAGGCGTTTGGCAAGATTGCGAATTTTGTAGTAAATTCACGTTTATTTCTCGCAAGAAATTTTATCTTTGATAGAAAATAATCAGTTCCGAACTTCGCAACCTCGCCAAGCGCCGGAACGTTATGTGCAATTATGAGCTCGAAACCTGATAAATAGCTTAAAATTGGATTAAAAAGGAAAACGTTTAAAGCGGAAAATAAAGAATTTAATTTTTCGTCAAGCCTTGCAAACGAGATTTGCTGAAAATGTATTTTCAAAGCGAAGACGCTTAAAGGGCTTGCCAAAGTTATAAGAAAAAAACCAGAAAGTCAAGTGTTTTTTTATTCTAACTAATTAAACGTTAGACTTTAGCAATTTTTAAGCTAAGATTTTAAAAGACTACTCCTATCCGTACGGTAGGATAAGATCAATCTTTTAAAATCATTTATCTAGTTTTCTCACATCCTAACTGTTCCTGCTTTTCTTTTCGCGGCAGAAAAGAAAACAGCACATAACACGGGCTAAGAGAAATGCCTTGCGCTTTCCTGGAGAAAATAGTACAAACTAAAAAATTTGACTATTTTAGCTCAAAATAGGAAAGCAGCCGAAAAAAGGCACTTCTCCTAGCCCGAAACCGTTACCAGCAATAGAACCGCAACTAACCGCTTAAAATGAAAATCTCCAAAACTATCTTAGAAACTATATTACCAATTACAGTTGGAACGTTGCTTTTTATCTCATACTTTTTTGTTTCTGACAAGTTTGCGACAAACGAAGCTGAATTAGAAACGTGTGAAAGATATGAATTGAGTACTTCAGTATATTTAATATTCGCATTTGTAATAATATTAATTTCAAGCTTGTATCAAATAGTTGTTGGAAATTGGATTCTGAAAAGAAACTGGAATAAGTTTGTGTTAAACATTGTAAACAGCATAGTTTTTAGCATAATTTTCGTCTTAATATTTATTGGAATGAAATTTTTTAATGGTAAGACAATCGAAGTAAAGTTTAGCGCTGGATTATTTTTAGCAATGTTACTTTTAGGATTGCTAATCTCAGTATTGAAAAGTATTACCGAAAAGTATTCGAACAAATTTTGAGGAATAAAATCTACTGCTGGTAACAGGCGTTTGGCAAGATTGCGAATTTTGTAGTAAATACACGTTTATTTCTCGCAAGAAATTTTATTTTTGATAGAAAATAATCGGTTCCGAACTTCGCAACCTCGCCAAGCGCCGGGACGTTATGTGCAATTATGAGCTCGAAACCTGATAAATAGCTTAAAATTGGATTAAAAAGGAAAACGTTTAAAGCGGAAAATAAAGAATTTAATTTTTCGTCAAGCCTTGCAAACGAGATTTGCTGAAAATGTATTTTCAAAGCGAAGACGCTTAAAGGGCTTGCCAAAGTTATAAGAAAAAAACCAGAAAGTCAAGTGTTTTTTTATTCTAACTAATTAAACGTTAGACTTTAGCAATTTTTAAGCTAAGATTTTAAAAGACTACTCCTATCCGTACGGTAGGATAAGATCAATCTTTTAAAATCATTTATCTAGTTTTCTCACATCCTAACTGTTCCTGCTTTTCTTTTCGCGGCAGAAAAGAAAACAGCACATAACACGGGCTAAGAGAAATGCCTTGCGCTTTCCTGGAGAAAATAGTACAAACTAAAAAATTTGACTATTTTAGCTAAAAATAGGAAAGCAGCCGAAAAAAGGCACTTCTCCTAGCCCGAAACCGTTAGTGGCAAGTTCCCAAGATTGCGAAAAATACAATATGAAACATAAAATCTTAATATTCTTTTTAACTATATTCCTTAACTGCTATTCTCAAAAAATAGAAAAGAGAATTGGTGCTTTCAAAATTAAAAAAGAAAGTTTCTTAATCGAAAAGAAAAAAAAAATTAGTAAATCAGATTTTTATTTCAATTCTTCTGGAATGATTCTGGAAAAAATTAAATATGGAAAACATCATTTTAATAAACTTAATACCATAGGTGAAATTGAGCAATTTTTATATTCAAATGATAAATTAGAATTAACGAGAAAATATATTTCAGATTGTCAAAATTGCTCGTATTATCAATACTATTCAAAATTAAAATACAATTTTGATAATAAGTTAATAAACCAAAATACATTTCGAGGAGAAAATGATTCTCTTTTTATGTCGGCTCAATATATCTATAAACCAAAAATTGAGGAAATTCATTTTAATTCGTTAACGTATTATGAAAATAAATATGATAATGAAAATAGAATTATTGAACAGAATCAAATCTTTGAGAAAACTAATAAAATTAGATGGAAAAAAGAATTTGCATATTTAAAAAATAAAAGAGTATGTAAATTTCAAACTTATTATGGTGATAACAATGAAAATTCTGAAGTAGAAATTACAACCTATAATTCTGAAAATGAAATAATTTCGAGAGAAACATTTCGAGAAAAAAACAAAACAAGACTTCAATATTACTACAATAAACGCGGAATTATTGAAGAAATAGAAGAATATGAAAGTATTGAAAAAAGTGAATATGAATTAAAATATAGCACAAAATTTAAAATCTGTAAAAAAATAAAAAATATTAATAAAAAAGTCATTGAAGAGATAAACAAAGAACTTATTGGAGAAAAAACCAGCCACTAACAGGCGTTTGGCAAGATTGCGAATTTTGTAGTAAATTCACGTTTATTTCTCGCAAGAAATTTTATTTTTGATAGAAAATAATCGGTTCCGAAGTTCGCAACCTCGCCAAGCGCCGGAACGTTAGTGGTAATGCCTCAAGAAAACGAGAAAATGAGTAGAAGAAACAAACAAAATTCATTAACAAAAAGAAAAAAAAATGAACCACAAAAGTTAATTTATATTTTCTTGATTGGTTTAGTTGCGATGTTTTCATTTGTTTATTCGTTGAGAGAATATAATAACTTTACAATTATTAGCTTTAAAATTTTGGTTTTTATATTTCTAATATCAGGTATTATAATTTCAAGTATATTTTATCTTTCAAGAGAAAAAGAAAGCAAGAAAAATGTAAAATTGTATGATTATTTCGCATTAAAAACAATCACTTATGGTTCTATTTTTTGTTCAATATTTTTTCTCACAAATAAATATTTATCAACTGAAAAAGAATATTTAGTTAAATCATTAATATTAGAAAAGCATAAGGAATATAGAAATTCGCCGAATTATATCATTACAGAAATAAAAGGAACGGAAAGAGAAATTAACATTCATAATTATAGTTTTGAAGAACTATCGGAATTTAACAAAATAGAAATTAAAATGAAAAAAGGTTTTTGGGGTTTTCAAATTATTACAGAAATAAAATTAACAAAATAGAATTGAAACAAGCACTACCACTAACAGGCGTTTGGCAAGATTGCGAATTTTGTAGTAAATTCACGTTTATTTCTCGCAAGAAATTTTATCTTTAGCAGAAAATAATCGGTTCCGAAGTTCGCAACCTCGCCAAGCGCCGGAACGTTATGTGCAATTATGAGCTCGAAACCTGATAAATAGCTTAAAATTGGATTAAAAAGGAAAACGTTTAAAGCGGAAAATAAAGAATTTAATTTTTCGTCAAGCCTTGCAAACGAGATTTGCTGAAAATGTATTTTCAAAGCGAAGACGCTTAAAGGGCTTGCCAAAGTTATAAGAAAAAAACCAGAAAGTCAAGTGTTTTTTTATTCTAACTAATTAAACGTTAGACTTTAGCAATTTTTAAGCTAAGATTTTAAAAGACTACTCCTATCCGTACGGTAGGATAAGATCAATCTTTTAAAATCATTTATCTAGTTTTCTCACATCCTAACTGTTCCTGCTTTTCTTTTCGCGGCAGAAAAGAAAACAGCACATAACACGGGCTAAGAGAAATGCCTTGCGCTTTCCTGGAGAAAATAGTACAAACTAAAAAATTTGACTATTTTAGCTCAAAATAGGAAAGCAGCCGAAAAAAGGCACTTCTCCTAGCCCGAAACCGTTGTAGGTCAGTTGTGCCGAAATTACGCAGAAATCTATTTTAAGTTTACAAATTGTTTTCGCAAGATAAAACGCCGACGCTAAATAGCTGCTTAAAATTCAGAAAAGCAGAATCCTGAAAAGCAGAATCCTGAAAAGCAGAATCCTGAAAAGTGGAAACCGAAAAGTGGAAACCGAAAAGTGGAAACTGAAAAGCAGAAACTGAAAAGCAGAAACTGAAAAGCAGAGACTGAAAAGCAGAGACTGAAAAGCAGAAACTGAAAAGCAGAAACTGAAAAGCAGAAACTGAAAAGCAGGAACCGAAAAGCAGAAACTGAAAAGCAGAAACTGAAAAGTGGAAACTGAAAAAATAGAAACCGAAAAGTGGAAACTGTAATGTTGAAACAAAAATGCAACAACCGAAAAGCAGGCGCAGAAAATAGCAAAATAGAATTACGTTAGTTTAGTAATTTCTACTTCACAACCGCCCTACAACACACACTACAAGCGATTTGGGTATCTGTCTTGACGGGAAAATGGTTTTGTATTTGGGAATTTTGGCTAATCCGAAAAATAACGCTAATTTAGTCCCAAACCGCGTGTAGCGCGGGAACGTTGGCAGAAATATTACCAAAAAAACCGCAAAATAGAATAACTACTTATGGAAGAAAGTTTAAAAACTTACGAGAAAAATATTGAAAAAAAACATAGTTTTGGTTGGACACCAAAATATGAAGAAGAATTTAGAACTAACTTAAATGAAAAAGTTTTTATACCAATTGCAGAAAAAACGTTTGAAAAACTCGATTGGGATTTAGTTTTTAAAGACGACACAAATATTGAAGCAAAAAGGAAAGAAAGTAGTTTAGGATTTGAAAAATGGACAGAGTCTATTACAATTTCATATAGCCACGGAAAAATTAATGTAAAAAGTGAATCTTTGGGAAATGAAATGTGGGATAATGGTAGAAACTCAAAAAGAGTGAAATTATTTATTCACGCATTTAAGGAAACAGAAAAAAGTTTTGACAGAGAATCTCTTGAAAAATTAGAACTTGAAGTTGAAAGAAAAAATAATTGGGATGATTATGTTATTCCTGAAAATTTGCCAAAACCAAATGAAATCAAAAAACCAAATTTTGTAATTCCGATAGTTGGTGGAATTTTCGTATCTATTGTTTTAGCGTTCGTTTTAGCCAAAGTTTCTGTAAGTGGAATTTACATAATTGGTTTATTTGAGGTTTTGGTTGCAGTAGCAATCGGTTTTTCTTTAAAATATCTTATCAAATTGTCAAATTTTACAGAGTTTTTAAAACTTAAGTATTTATTGATTGGAATGATAATTCTAATTTATGTTTTAAATCAGTATTTCCAATATGAAATAATTTTAAGAGAAAATAACTACGACAGAATAGGATTTTTTGAATTTATTAAATTAAGATTTGAACAAGGAGTGACAATAAAAAAACTTAATACAGGTTGGATTGGGTTAATTATAAGTTGGGTTTTACAAATTGTGATAACTTACTATGTTGGATTGTTGAGGCTTATCACAAGTATTACATCCTATCAATTAGAAAGAATTCCAATGGAAGTCGTTGATTTCGCATTTTATCATTTTGTAAAAGAAAAAACAGAAGAGCAAGTTAGAAATGAATTAAAAAATAAAGGTTGGACTGAAAAGCAAAATCAAGACGAGGTGTTTGAAGCCATTGAAGCAATTTACGGTGCGAATGAACTGAATCGTATGAAATAAATACTTCTGCCAACACACGTTTGGCGCAATTGCGAATTTTGTAGTAAATTCACGTTTACGTTTCGCAAGAAATATTATCTTTAACAGAAAATAATCAGTTCCGAAGTTCGCAACTGACGCCAAGCGTGGGAACGTTATGTGCAATTATGAGCTCGAAACCTGATAAATAGCTTAAAATTGGATTAAAAAGGAAAACGTTTAAAGCGGAAAATAAAGAATTTAATTTTTCGTCAAGCCTTGCAAACGAGATTTGCTGAAAATGTATTTTCAAAGCGAAGACGCTTAAAGGGCTTGCCAAAGTTATAAGAAAAAAACCAGAAAGTCAAGTGTTTTTTTATTCTAACTAATTAAACGTTAGACTTTAGCAATTTTTAAGCTAAGATTTTAAAAGACTACTCCTATCCGTACGGTAGGATAAGATCAATCTTTTAAAATCATTTATCTAGTTTTCTCACATCCTAACTGTTCCTGCTTTTCTTTTCGCGGCAGAAAAGAAAACAGCACATAACACGGGCTAAGAGAAATGCCTTGCGCTTTCCTGGAGAAAATAGTACAAACTAAAAAATTTGACTATTTTAGCTCAAAATAGGAAAGCAGCCGAAAAAAGGCACTTCTCCTAGCCCGAAACCGTTAGCAACCATATCAGAAATGAAGCAACTAAATATCATAATTATAATTTTGACTTTCATCTTTTTTGGATGTGAAAAAAAAGTCTCTGAAGCGGAATTTGAACAAAATGTCTTTGACGAAGTGTTTATAAAGATTGTAGATTCAACCTACATCGACAAAAGACTTTATACTCTTTTTCCAAAACAAGGAAAACCTATCTATGACAAAAAAGGCAAATGGATAGGTTTGGATTCGACAGGGCAAAAACAAAGAGATAAAGAGTGTGAAATTAAAAGGACAGCTTTGAAAAAAGACACACTTAATCTTGTTATTGCAGTTGGAAATGACGGTATAATAAACAGCAAAACTAACGTCGAAAAATACAACAATAAAAAATTTATTTTTAAGCATTTTGATGAACTTCCCAAAGTTGAAGAATATAAAAATTGGGAAACTAAATATCCAAAATTTGCTGGTACAATGTCTTTCTCTCATATAAAATTCGATGCCAAAAAAGAATCTGGTGTTTTAAATGTAAGTTATAGTTGTGGCGGAAAATGTGGCTTAGGATATTCAGTTGTCATCAAAAAAATAAAGAATAAATGGTTTATTGCTAAAATTGAGGAAACCTGGATTTCATAAAGATACGGTTGCTAACACACGCTACAAGCAATTTGGGGATTTGGCTTAATGGAAAAATTGGTTTGTATTTGTGATGATTTGGCAAATCCGAATAATGGGCTTAATTTAGTCCCAAACTGCCTGTAGCGCGGGAACGTTATGAGCCATTAATCAAGAAATTCGGTGAAAAGACAACATTTATTTACATTGTTAATTATTACAGCATTTTCTTCTTGTTCAGAAGAGAAGGAAACTGTTTTTTGGAATTGGTTTTCAGCAAACGAATACAAAATTTATGACAATCTGGAACACTTGACAATGAACGACCCGATAGTCGATGAGTTAGCTGAAAAACTAAAGGAAGTTGACAGCAATCTGGTATTTGAAATTGGCCCGAAAAAAGTTAATGGAAAAGCCGAGATTTCTATATCTGCGGATGGTATGGAGGAATCCTTTTCGTCTGTCATAAACCTTGTCCAACGCAAGCCAGAAATTCACAAGTGGAATATTATCGCTTTTAGACAACGTAATCAGGGTGATGAGTTATACTTGGAATATCAAAATTATAAGATTGGGTATGACGATATCTACTTCGAGTACGAAATGAATCAGAATAGTGAGCTAGATATTAAGTTATACATTTCAAATTATGACAACTCTGGAAATATGCAGAATGCAGTCTTTCTACTATTGGATTCTCTACATGGTGAATATGACGCTGTAAAAAAAATTTCTAGTATTGAATGGTATAATTTATCTGGACACGAGAAAACCAAATTTCATAAATTAGTTGCACTTCGGAAAGTCGTGGATAATATTAACGGCTCATAACAGCTAGTAAGCAATAGTCGGGAATTAGGCTTAAATGAAATATTGTTTTGTATTTGGAAAATTTGTGATAATCCGAAAATAATTGCTTTACTTAGCCCGACCATCGCCTACTAGCAAGACGTTATGTGCAATTATGAGCTCGAAACCTGATAAATAGCTTAAAATTGGATTAAAAAGGAAAACGTTTAAAGCGGAAAATAAAGAATTTAATTTTTCGTCAAGCCTTGCAAACGAGATTTGCTGAAAATGTATTTTCAAAGCGAAGACGCTTAAAGGGCTTGCCAAAGTTATAAGAAAAAAACCAGAAAGTCAAGTGTTTTTTTATTCTAACTAATTAAACGTTAGACTTTAGCAATTTTTAAGCTAAGATTTTAAAAGACTACTCCTATCCGTACGGTAGGATAAGATCAATCTTTTAAAATCATTTATCTAGTTTTCTCACATCCTAACTGTTCCTGCTTTTCTTTTCGCGGCAGAAAAGAAAACAGCACATAACACGGGCTAAGAGAAATGCCTTGCGCTTTCCTGGAGAAAATAGTACAAACTAAAAAATTTGACTATTTTAGCTCAAAATAGGAAAGCAGCCGAAAAAAGGCACTTCTCCTAGCCCGAAACCGTTAGCGGATATTTTCGAGAAACCGAAACTTAAATAAATATAAAAACTATTAATTGAATATTTCTTGAGAAAAAAACGAAACCAAAAGATAACAGAAAATAGAAAGTATTTTAACAATGAGAAAAAAATAGAACGAATTCATTATTTTCTTTTAGTATTTTCTTTGATTTTTTGCGTTGTAAATTTAGTATTTATCGAAAGTGAAACTATTGGACACGATGAAAAATATGAAATTTATATATTTTGGTTGCCAATAATTGTAGGAATATTTTTTTTCGGAATTTACAGAAAAGATTTTTTAATTAGAAAGTATTTAAGTTTTAAGGAAACATATGCCAAAATATATGTGATTGGATTTTATTTTGTACAAGGAATTTTGGTTTCATATTTAAGTTTCGGACAAATAGCAAGTGTAATATGGAATTGCATAAATAAATTTGAAGCAAAAAAAAATCAAACTGAAATAATAACTTGTAAAGTTACTGGGTTTTACACAAAAAAAAATCCAACTGTAAGTTTTAATTTTAAAAATCAAACTGAAGTTTTCAATGTTAGTTCTGAAACAAATCGTGATAATTATGATCGCAATCCAAAAGATTATGAAATAGAAATAAGTGTGAAAAAAGGAATTTGGAATTACTATATAGTTGAACATTGGGAATTAAAAAACATCCGGTAACACACGCTACAAGCAATTTGGGTATTAGGCTTAATTTAAAAAATGGTCTTGTATTTGGAAGATTTGGCAAATCCGAAGAATGGGCTTAATTTAGTCCCAAACTACTTGTAGCGCGGGAACGTTAGCGGCAAGACCACAACATTGCACAAAAAAAGACTTACCAGTTTTGATAAGTCTTCTTTGTTTTCTTGAACTTGGTTACGTTATCCGAAGATAAGAGGCTTGACCAAGCATCACAGGACAAAATTAAGTATATTTGTCGATATAACCAAATAAAAATATGAAATATAACGATTTTACTAAATTCTTTTCAAATTCAAGAATAAATAGATATTATGTTGCGTGTGGAAATTCCAAGCCTAAAGCAGCCAAACTTTACAAAGCAAATTTAAAAATTGCACAAGCTTTTCACCCATTATTAGGAGTATTAGAAGTAGTATTAAGAAATAGCATAAATGATGTTCTATCCAGCCATTTCGGAGATAATGATTGGATAATTAATCAGAAAGCAGGATTTATGATTGACCCATCATTAACTTTTACATATAAGAAAACTGGAACAGTTAAAACAAACAACTATCTCTTACGAGAAGTTAAAAAAGCTGAAAGCAGATTGAGAAAATCGGGAACTGCGATAACAAGTGGTAAGGTTTTATCCGAACAAACATTGGGATTTTGGACTGATCTTTTTGCAGTTCATAATTATAAAATATTAAGAGGTAAGCCAATTAAAATTTTCACATCGCTTCCTGCTGGTCATGGAAGAAAACAAGTAACAGATGAGTTAAATAATATAAGGCGATTTAGAAATAGAATCAATCATAATGAACCTATTTGTTTTTCTGGAATAGTAATTGACTTTGCTGACACAGAAGAGGTCTATCAATCTATAGTAAATTTATTAAATTGGATTAATCCTGAACTCATTAAGTTTTGTTCCGATATAGATAAAGTTAATAAAAGTATAGAATCTGCAAGAAAAATATAATGTCCTGCCGCTAACAGCCGTTTCTCGCAATTTCGAATTTTGTGGTAATTCACGTTTGCGTTTCGCAAGAATTTTTATCTTTAACGGAAAATAATTCGTTCCGAAGTTCGCAACTGACGAGAAGCGGCGGAACGTTGGCAGTAATTTTAAAAATCCGAATGAAAAAGACATTTATCTTATTATTTACATTTTTTTTATTTTCTTGTAGTTCAGAATTTAAAGTAATTGAAAAACCGACAGACTACTCCGAAATAATAAAACGAAGACAAATAGTTGGTGCCAAATTTTCTGAAAATGGAGACTGTTTTATGCGTTTACAACACGTAAAAAGATTTACACCAAACCTTGACGAAATTAAAAATACCGAAAATATTTTGAGGAAAAATATTCGAAAAACTAATTCAAAAAAAATCAATCAAGGAGACGGTTGTCCAAGAATTCATAATAACCTAAATCTTTTTAGAAGACAATATTGGGGCTATTATAACGAAAAGAATGAAAAAGTGATTTACGTAACTTTTAATAAAAATAAACTCAGACTTATAGAAAAGATTAAAGGTTTTCAAAAAGACGAAAGTGATAGATGGAAAAAGGAAAGGGAAAGTTGGGAAGATGGTTGCAGTAATCATTGGGAAATTAAAATTAACTTAACAACAAAAGAATTATTTGAATTTGGAGTTAATGGAATTGGATAAAAAAACTACTGCCAACACACGCTACAAGCGATTTGGGCATTTGTCTTGACGGGAAAATGGTTTTGTATTTGCGAATTTGGGCTAATCCGAAAAATAACGCTAATTTAGTCCCAAACCGCTTGTAGCGCGGGAACGTTGTAGGTCAGTTGTGCCGAAATTACGCAGAAATCTATTTTAAGTTTACAAATTGTTTTCGCAAGATAAAAACGCCGACGCTAAATAGCTGCTTAAAATTCAGAAAAGCAGAATCCTGAAAAGCAGAATCCTGAAAAGCAGAAACTGAAAAGCAGAAACTGAAAAGCAGAAACTGAAAAGCAGAAACTGAAAAGCAGAAACTGAAAAGCAGAAACTGAAAAGCAGAAACTGAAAAGCAGAAACTGAAAAGCAGAAACTGAAAAGCAGAAACTGAAAAGCAGAAACTGAAAAGCAGAAACTGAAAAGCAGGAACCGAAAAGCAGGAACCGAAAAGCAGGAACTGAAAAGTGGAAACTGAAAAAATAGAAACCGAAAAGTGGAAACTGTAATGTTGAAACAAAAATGCAACAACCGAAAAGCAGGCGCAGAAAATAGCAAAATAGAATTAAGTTAGTTTAGTAATTTCTACTTCACAACCGCCCTACAACACACGCTACAAGCGATTTGGGTATCTGTCTTGACGGGGAAATGGTTTTGTATTTGGGAATTTTGGCTAATCCGAAAAATAACGCTAATTTAGTCCCAAACCGCGTGTAGCGCGGGAACGTTGTAGGTCAGTTGTGCCGAAATTACGCAGAAATCTATTTTAAGTTTACAAATTGTTTTCGCAAGATAAAAACGCCGACGCTAAATAGCTGCTTAAAATTCAGAAAAGCAGAATCCTGAAAAGCAGAATCCTGAAAAGCAGAATCCTGAAAAGTGGAAACCGAAAAGTGGAAACCGAAAAGTGGAAACCGAAAAGTGGAAACTGAAAAGCAGAAACTGAAAAGCAGGAACTGAAAAGCAGAAACTGAAAAGTGGAAACTGAAAAAATAGAAACCGAAAAGTGGAAACTGTAATGTTGAAACAAAAATGCAACAACCGAAAAGCAGGCGCAGAAAATAGCAAAATAGAATTAAGTTAGTTTAGTAATTTCTACTTCACAACCGCCCTACAACACACGCTACAAGCGATTTGGGTATCTGTCTTGACGGGAAAATGGTTTTGTATTTGGGAATTTTGGCTAATCCGAAAAATAACGCTAATTTAGTCCCAAACCGCGTGTAGCGCGGGAACGTTATGCGGTATATCACGCCAAATGCAGAAAATCGACCAAAATAGATACTTGAAAATGGGAATACTTGAAAAAATATTTGGAAAGCCGAAACCGAAAAATCCTGAAGATAATTTTATAGTGACAATTACTGATGAATTCATTAGAGTCGAGCATCCGAAAAGAGAAACCGAAGAAATTTTATGGAATGATATTGAAGAAATAAAATTAATAAATACTGATGCGGGACCTTTTGCACCTGATGTTTGGTTAGCATTGCTTGGCAACAACTCAGGATGCCTAATTCCACAAGGCGCTAAAGGATTTGAAACTGTTTATGATATTATATCAAAATATGAAAATTTCAATTTTGAAAATTTTATTTCTTCAATGTCATGTACTGATAATGAAGAGTTTTTATTGTGGAAAAAGAAATAAATACACCGCATAACAGCTAGTAAGCAATAGTCGGGAATTAGGCTGAAATGAAAATGGTTTTTTACTTGGAAAAATAGTGATTATCCGAAATAATGGCTTTACTTAGCCCGACCATCGCCTACTAGCGGGACGTTATATGCCACTTATCTGCGGCAAAAAACATAAATTCGTCGAACATCACTTCTACCCTACTTTTCGACTTTAAAACGCAACGGAATAATTCTGAAAAGTAGAAACTGAAAAGTAGAAACTGAAAAGCAGAAACTGAAAAGCAGAAACTGAAAAGCAGAAACTGAAAAGTGAAAACTGAAAAACGAAACTTGAAAGCAGAAACCGAAAAGCAGAAACCGAAAAGCAGAAACCGAAAAGCAGAAACCAAAAAGTAAAAACTGAAAAGCAGAAACTGAAAAGCAGAAACTGAAAAGCAGAAACTGAAAAGCAGAAACTGAAAAGCAGAAACTGAAAAGCAGAAACTGAAAAGCAGAAACTGAAAAGCAGAAACTGAAAAGCAGAAACTGAAAAGCAAAAACTGAAAAGCAATAACTGAAAAGCAGAAACTGAAAAACAGAAATCGAAAAGCAGAAACCGAAAAGTGATATTTAAAAGTAGAAACCGAAAAGTGGAATCTGAAAAGTGGAATCTGAAAAGTGGAATCTGAAAAATGTAAACCTGAAAATTGGTCAAGAAAAAAGTTTAAGCGGCATATAACAGCCGTCTCAAGCCATTGCGAATTTTTTCCTAAATTGACGATTTCGTTTCGCAAGTTTATTTATCTTAGCCGAAACTGATCGGTCCCGAAGTTCGCAACGGCATGAGGCGTCGGGACGTTGTGCGTTATCTTACCCGAACTAAATGGAAAATATGGAATTATACAAAAGAATTGTTGAAATTATAGATGCGAATACTATTCACTGTATTATTCCAATAATTTTGACATTAATTGTCGTTGAATTTATATTTAAGAAACGTTTTGAAACAAAAAAAATACTGAATTTGATTTGTAAATTTATCATTTTGTATTCTATAATTACTTGGACTTATTCATTAATTGGAATGATATTTTATCCTGAAAAATTTGCTTTTATTCAAAGAGCAACTGGTCCATATGCATGGGCATATTGGATCATGTTCTTATCTGCTTTAATTTTACCATTTACACTATTTATTAAGAAAATTGCATCGAATTTTTATTATGTAATGTTTGTCGCAATTTTTATGAAAATCGGATTTTATTTAGAGCGTTTTGTTATTATTGTGACGAGTTATCACAGAGATTATGGAGAAGAAATCAGAAACGTTGAATTCATAGATTCATTCACATTTAGAGTAATAATGCTATTTATTCAAGGATTTATAATAGCTTTAACCTTATTAGGAATATTTGAAATTTTAAAAAAGAAAAGATTACAAAATAAGGGTTTTGTAAACGGCTTGTGAAAATAATCTTGAAAATTTAATGCTGAAATATAAAAACTGAAAAGAATTCATCGACAATAATAAGAAAAAGACAACGCACAACACACGCTACAAGCAATTTGGGTATTAGGCTTAATTTGAAGTTGGTTTTGTATTTGGAAGATTTGGCAAATCCGAAAATAGGGCTTAATTTAGTCCCAAACTGCTTGTAGCGCGGGAACGTTATGTGCAATTATGAGCTCGAAACCTGATAAATAGCTTAAAATTGGATTAAAAAGGAAAACGTTTAAAGCGGAAAATAAAGAATTTAATTTTTCGTCAAGCCTTGCAAACGAGATTTGCTGAAAATGTATTTTCAAAGCGAAGACGCTTAAAGGGCTTGCCAAAGTTATAAGAAAAAAACCAGAAAGTCAAGTGTTTTTTTATTCTAACTAATTAAACGTTAGACTTTAGCAATTTTTAAGCTAAGATTTTAAAAGACTACTCCTATCCGTACGGTAGGATAAGATCAATCTTTTAAAATCATTTATCTAGTTTTCTCACATCCTAACTGTTCCTGCTTTTCTTTTCGCGGCAGAAAAGAAAACAGCACATAACACGGGCTAAGAGAAATGCCTTGCGCTTTCCTGGAGAAAATAGTACAAACTAAAAAATTTGACTATTTTAGCTCAAAATAGGAAAGCAGCCGAAAAAAGGCACTTCTCCTAGCCCGAAACCGTTATGCGTGAGTTTTGGAATTTACGCAGACATTAAGAATTAGAAATAAAATTAACTTTCCGCCAGAGTTTTTGAAAGCAGAAACTTGAATGCAGAAACTTGAAAGTGAATCTTGAAAGCAAAAACCTGAAAGAAGAAGCCTGAAAGCAGTAAACTGAAAGCAGAAACTTGAAAGCAGAAACTTGAATGCAGAAACTTGAATGCAGAAATTTGAAAGCAGAAACTTGAAAGCGAAACTTGGAAACTGAAATTTGAAAAGCATTATCCGAAAAATAGATAGAAATAAGTTTTTCCAAAAAAATAAACCCACGCATAACAGCCGTCTCAAGCCATTGCGAATTTTCTCCTAAATTGACGCTTACGTTTCGCAAGTTTATTTATCTTAGCCGAAACTAATCGGGGCCGAAGTTCGCAACGGCATGAGGCCGCGGGACGTTAGTTGCAACCATAGACGACCAACAACAAGAAACAACTATTAATATTTGAAAGCAGAAAGATGAATATTGAGCTAATATTTCAAGACAAAACGTCTAAAAGAATAAAAAGTGTAAATGACTTTATCTACAACATTAATGACATTGTGAACATACAATTTATTAATTATGACAAAGAGGATATTAAGGTCATAGAAAGCAAATTCAATTTAGATACGACTATTTTAAATACCGAGGACGACATTGAAATTAGCTCTCATTACTGGGAAACGGAAAATCAAATTGCGATTAATTTTTCTGTGCCTTATTTCAATACTGAATATAAGATTAGCGAAGCAATAGTTAGCATAATTTTAAAAGACAATACATTATTCACGTTTGCTACGGTCGCCTTTGAAGACATTCTACCTTTCAAACAAAGGCAATTTCATTTGGACAAATTAGACAGTTTGATAGATACTAATGCCTTCTTCGTATTGATTGTTGGTTTTGTTTCTGATTACTTTGCCGATTTAACAGAGATAATTTCAAAAAAAATAAAAAATTGTTACTTCGAAATTTTAAAAGAGAATAAATTTTCCGAACAAGAATTAGATAGACTCACCACTTTTAGCTTCAATAATTTAATAATTGAAGAAGCTAATAATGAATATAGAAGAATAATACATCTACTAAGAAAAAGTAAAAAACTAAACAGCGAAATAAAGGAAAATTTTTATACTGAACTCAATGACTTATCTGTAATAAATGAATACTTACAAAATAACTTTAAAAGAATTGACGACTTAAAGCAAAATATATCCAGTAAAATAGAGTTGGAACAAAATAGAATTTTTAAAACTCTTACAATTGTAACTATGTGCATTTCATTGCCAATGTTAGTAGCTGGAGTTTATGGTATGAACTTTAAATTCATGCCTGAATTGGAATGGAAATATGGCTATTTATACGTGTTAATATTAATAGTGCTAAGTTTTACATTTCCTATTCTTTGGTTTAGAAAAAAGAAATGGTTTTAAAAATGGCAGCAACTAACACAAGCTACAACGGATTTGGGCAATTGGCTTAATGGAAAGTTGGTTTTGTATTTGGGATAATTTGGCAAATCCGAATAATGGGCTTAATTTAGTCCCAAACCCGCTGTAGCGCGAGAACGTTACCTGCAAGCTTAAGAGAACCAAAACATGAGAAGAACTGTAATACTTTTACTGACAATTTTTATCTCAAATCTATCTTACGGACAGAGAACAGAAACAGTTTACTTAGATGAAAAAGACAGCACCTCAAATATGTTCATAGCTGTTTTTCCAAAAAATGAAAGTGTAAAATCGTTTATGATACTGTTGGATGGTTTTGGAAATTCACCAAATACTGTATTATCACAAACAGAAATTCCAAAATTCGCTTCGAAAAATGGCATTTTGACAATTATGCCAGTTTTAAAGACAGGCTCTACATATTGGGGAAGTGATAAGGCTTCTCAAGAATCATTAAAAGAAATTATTCATATTGTTGTTTCTAAATATCAACTCAAAGACAAAGATTTTTATATTGGCGGATTTGGAATTGGCGGGACTTGTGCTGTAAAATATTCTGAATTAGCAGTTCAAGAAAATTATGAAATTAAACCGAAAGCAATTTTTGCAATTAATCCAATTCTTGATTGGGAACGTTATTATAATGGAGCAAAAAGAGTTATAAGACTTTCAGACACTACAAAAGTTAATGATGAAGTTTTCTATATGATAAGCCGAATAGAAAAAGTAATGGGCGGAAAACCAGAAACAGCATTGGAAAATTATCATTCTCAATCACCATATTCGTTCTCTGACACCACACAAAAAGCAATAAAAAACTTAATCAAAATTCCAATTATGATTATTTCAGAACCTGACATTCAGTGGTACTTAAAAGAACGTAATTATGATTGTTCATATAACAACATTTTTGACCAAGTAGCAATGATTAATGAGTTACAAAGATTAGGTAATAAAAATGCTGTTTTAATTACGACAACTAACAAAGGTTACAGAATGCCGAATAAAGTTAGACATCCTAATTCTTGGAGCATTGCAGACCCGAAACAAATAATAAAATGGCTAGAAAGACTCTGATAACAAAGTCAGCAGGTAACAGCCGTTTGGCAAGATTGCGAATTTTGTTGTAAATTCACGCTTGCGTTCCGCAAGAAAAATTATCTTAGTGGAAAATAAACGGTTACGAAGCTCGCAACCTCGCCAAGCGGCGGAACGTTGTAAGCAATTTTCAGAAACTCGCATAATGAAAGACATTCAGAAATTATTAAAACCAAAAGTCACCGAATTCAAGAATAAGTTTCCTGCTTCAAATCCTGAAATCTTTAATATAAGTTATGATTTGTGGACTTTGAAAATATCATTGGGTTTTGATGGAATCAATAAACCAATCTATATTATTTTTAAGAATGTTATTGGATTTAGAGTATTAGACGAGGGAAATCTTTTAGAATTTTGGGATAAAGAAGTTAGAGCTTCTGGATGGCTTTGGAAAGTTGAAAGTAGAGGTTGGTTTGAACTTGAAAAATTAAGGTCAGGATTTTTAGCACAACATCATGGAGAAAGTCATAATGAATTTTTAGTTGCTGGAATCAATGATTGTGTGAGTGTGTTAGCGGAATCAGAACCGATAATTTTTGATTCAGAATAAAAAAACTGCTTACAACAGCCGTTTCTCGCAATTGCGAATTTTGTGGTAAGTTCACGTTTACGTTTCGCAAAAATTTTTATCTTTAACAGAAAATAATTCGTTCCGAAGTTCGCAACTGATGCCAATGTGCGGAACTTATGTGCCATTTTGCAAAACTGCTAAAATCTAGTAGATAATGATATTAGAAACTGAAAAAATATTATCGAAAAAGGACCCTATACTTGCAAAGATAATCCTTCAAATTCCAAAGCCAGAAATTGAATCCACAAACGATGTTTTTCACGATTTAATGAGTTGCATTTTTGAACAACAAATTCATTACAGAAGCACAAAAAGAATCTTTGCAAAAGCATTAGAAAAGTCATCCATTAAACACTTGACTTTAGAAAACTTTTATTTGGTAGAGGAACATTATTTGAAAAACTCAAATTTGGCAACAGGCAAGTATGAAACCTTACTTGCTTTTATCGATTATTGGAGCAACAATACCAAAGATTTCAACTCACTTTCAGATAATGAAGTAGTGAAAGAACTATCATCTATAAAAGGTATTGGAAAATGGACACTAGATATGATTTTGTTGTATACCTTACAGCGACAAAACGTTTTTCCGTATGATGATTTTCATTTAAAACAAATTATGGTTCCATTGTACGGACTTAATGAAAAAGTAAAACTGAAAGCACAAATGTTGGAGATTGCTGAAAATTGGGGAGAGCATAAATCATTAGCAGTTTTATATTTGTTAGCTTTTAAAAAATTCGGAACACAACTATGAAAACAGAACGAATCATTTGCCAAAATTGTAAAAGGTCAATACCAAACTTGAAAAGTTATCACTATTGTAAAGAAGTGGCAATTGACGAATTGTTTTTGAAAAAATCAGATGAAGTCGTTTTAGTATTTGATAGACTATTAGAACATTTGTCCGCTTACGAAAATATATAAATAAGTGCAACCAAAAATTGTATCGTTTTTGTGAGAAACAAAACATTTGTAGTAGCCAAACCAATGACAAAATGTTTAGAGATTAAATTTTATTCCAATGTACCAATAGACGATGAAGAACTGTACAAATGCCATTTGTGGAGTAGTAAGTATGAATCCATCATTAGAATTGACAATGAAAGTCAATTAAGACCCAGACATTTTCAGTATTTTAGAAATTCATATTTAATATCATAGGTAGTGAAAAAGCAGAATAAAACTTTACAACCAACGACAAATTAGAAGCGCTTTTGCAAAAAGAAGAAGACGAATCATGGAAAAATGGTTGAAGGAACTATAAACGGATTTTCAAAAAATGAAGAAAATAAAAACGATACATAACATATTTTGGCAAAAGTGGGGCTTTGTTGCTAGGCTGAACATTTGTATTTTCTATTAGCTGTTGTACTAAATTTGAACATTAGTACTTTTTAAACCCCACCTTCTTTAAACAAAAAAAACGTTAGTGCTGATGCCTTAATCCTGATATGAAGAAATTATCAATTTACGAGCCAAATCCGCTTTATCCAAGCCGTACTGTGATATTGTACTCTATTATTATAGTTCTATTAGCTTCTGCAATAATCACTCAAAAAATATACGACACACACGAAAATATTATTTTTCAAACCTTAATCTATTTAGCTGGAGGGGCATTTATATTTGGATTAATGATTTCATTTTTTGGAGTAGGAAAAACTAAACCCTTATATGGTAAAATCATAGGTTACATAAATTTCACAAAGGAAGAAATAACTATCGGACAAAAAGTAATCGAAATTACTAAAATCAACAAAATAGAATTTGAAGGCGTTGATTGGTTAGAATTATATGACGGTTATCAGACATTCTCGTTTGAAAACAAATTATCAAACGGAACTAAAAACTGGCTTATAATTAACACTGAAAGTGCAGTCATAAAAGTTAGATTTCAAAAAAATGGAGCCTGTGAACTATCAGAATTTCAGGAAGAGTTTATGGAATATTATAAACTTGGAAAAATTAGTTATTTACAGTTAATCGATAATCTTTGTATAAACTCTACAGAAGAACAAAAAGAATTGAAATCTAGCAAATTATAACGGCACAACTACTAAAAGCCGTTTCACGAAATTATGAATTTTGTGTTAAGTTCACGTTTTTGTTTTGCACTAAATTGATAATCGAAAATAATAAAATCTAGGACAATATTGGATTGATTATTTACGACAACTAATTAAAAAATCGCGCAACAACAATGCATATAAAATTGATCTCTTGACTTTACTTTAAAGTTTTTGTTTACATTTATATATGATTCTCAGTGATTCCAGTGAGATAAGTAATTACAAATATTCAAGATTTAACATTTAGCAAATTTTATTTACACTCTTTAACTTTTAAAAATAAAGTAAGTATGGAAAATACCTCGATCCTCATTAAAGAACTTCGTAGAGAGTGGATGGATTCAGTTGGCTTTTGCTTGGGATGGTTTGCAATATTTGGGCAATTTATTTTGATGCTATAAAACAGGCAAACAACTGTTTTAGAAACTATAATTCGGTTTTTCAGTTTTTTTACAATTCTTACCAATATATTTGTTGCGCTCTACTTTACATCACGACTGCCAATATTTGAAAACTCTACACTTGCAAAATTTTATGAAAAAAGATACAAATTTATAACCATAAAAAATCTTATTACAAGCCTAACATACTTTTAACTAAACTATCTAACTAATGAAAAGAGATAAAATTATATTTTGGACAGCAACAAGCATCATTGCATTATTTGAGGGACTGATGCCTGCATTGACTTCACAAACTGAATTGGCAAAAGAAGGTATCAGACATTTGGGCTATCCCGAATATTTTGGTAATGCCTTAGTCGTTTTTAAAGTACTTGGCGTGCTAGCGCTAATAATTCCTAAAATTCCCAAACGTATAAAAGAATGGGCTTACGCTGGTTTTGGATTCGATTTTATTTTTGCTGCAATCAGCCATGGAGCTGTTGATGGCATAAACGGACAAACTTTTTTTCCGTTTGTCGCACTAGCAATTCTTGCGGTTTCGTATTTTTACTATCACAAATTAAATCCACCTCAAATCACATAGTTTAACTATTGGATAACACTATTTTCTGATAATTAACTATTTTTTTTTCATTCATATCAAAACTATAATCCGTTAGTGAATCCAGTAAACAAAATATCAATAATGAATCAAAATCGTAGAAATTTAAACTTTCTACTTCTTGTAGTAATGCTTTGCCTATGGTCATCTTGCAAAGAGAACGATCAAATAAAGGCAATTAGTAAAGGTGTACAAGCTAAATTGATAAAAAAAAGAAGTCCTGGCAATGTGCAAAGCAGTTTAGAAGATAAAAATGGGATACTTTGGTTTGGAACTACTAACAATGGATTGTATCGTTATGATGGGACGAAATTTGATCAAATACTCAAAAGTAATGAACACCAAATAAATGCTATTTCTTGTCTTTTTGAAGATCAAAATGGAGCAATTTGGATAGGCACCGAAAACGGACTTTTTATTTACCAAGGAAAAACTTTCCGAAAAATTACGATTCCTCTTCAAGTCAATCAACCTTCTAACAAAAATAAATATTATGGTAAATCAAAAGCTATCTTTAATATTATACAAACGAAAGACAGAAAAATTTGGTTTGCTACTATTAATGGCGTTTTTACTTATGACGGTAAATCAATCACTCCTTTTGTCATAAATAAAAATGGAGGTGGCTATATGAATTCTAACAATAATATCGAATACATGTTAGAAGACAAATCTGGAAACATTTGGTTTGGTGGTCGCGGCAACGAAGGTGTGTACCGTTATGATGGAAAATCAATCATCAACTTGAAATTACAAGAATTGACGCTGCAAGTTAGTAATCGTAAAGTCAGTCATAACTGGGCATGGCCACAATTACAAGACAAAAATGGAAACATTTGGTTCAGTAACTGGGCTGGAGTATACCGATACGACGGTCTAAAATTTATTAGTTTTACAAAAAAAGACGGACTACCGGGTTACAATGGACTGGTCTCTAAAATCATTGAGGATAAAAATGGGATACTTTGGTTTGGAGGAGATGCTGGACTTTCCCGCTTTGACGGAAAAAAATTCATCAATTATCGAAAAGGATTACGCAATCCCTGGATTTGGACTATTTTAGAGGCTAAAAATGGTGCTATTTGGGTAGGAACCCGAGACACTGGACTGTACCTTTTTGATGGAACTACATTTATCAATTACACAGAAGAACGTAACTAGTTTGCTTTTTTTGAAAATCAAAAACGAAAAACCCCTAACCATTAACTTAAAGAATAAATTTTTCAAAAGGTATTCAAACTCAAATTTTGAAATCATAAAATTTACGATTTTTCTTGTATTTTAATCCTTTCTATTTACATAAATAGCTATATTGCAGCAAATAATCTCGCCTTCTTTAAAGGCTTAGATGCAGCAGTTACTTGAATTGTAAAACTTACAAATACCAATTTACAAATTTATGGCAAAAGCAAACAAAACTACAGAAACAGAGGTCAATATTACTGATTTCATCAACTCGTATGTTGATAATGACCAAAAAAAAATAGAAAGTTTTCAACTAGTCGAACTAATGTCTAAATGGTCAGGAACAAAACCAAAAATGTGGGGACCAACGATAATTGGCTTTGGCAACTATCATTACACATACGCTAGCGGCCATGAGGGAGAGTCTATGTTAATTGGATTTTCACCAAGAAAAGCAGCCTTTTCTTTATACGTGACTACAGAAACCCATGACAACCAAGAATTGTTAGGCCAATTAGGGAAGTTCAAAATGGGTAAAGCTTGCATCTATGTCAAAAAATTAGCAGATATCAACATAGAAATTTTCGAACAAATTTGCTGCACAACAATAGAAAAAATAAAGCAATCAAACTAAATCAAAAATTTAATATACAGTAAATAAAACCGCATACAAAATTTATTTAAATGCTCCAGTGATTCCCAGAAAATGCAAAAACTATGAAAAAAAATTATCTTCTAGTACTACTTTTAATTTTTACAATTAATTTACAATCCCAATGTTGGAAATCAATAGCAGCTGGCGGGAATCATACTTTGGCACTAAAAAACGATGGTACCCTCTGGGCATGGGGTCTCAACGAAAGCTATCAATTAGGAGATGGAACACTAATTGCCAAACCTACATCAACACAAATTGGTATAGAAAATAACTGGGCCTACGTTTCACTCGGTTTTTATCAATCTTTTGCTATAAAAACTGATGGTACACTTTGGAGTTGGGGTCCAAATTTTTTGGGGTTAATTGGACAAGGTGAACTCCTGCGCTCAACAACTCCTATACAAATAGGGACTGATAACAATTGGAAAACTGTTGCAGCTGGCTTACACCATAATTTTGCAATAAAAACAAATGGAACGCTCTGGGCTTGGGGACAAAACGACAATGGCAATCTTGGTGACGGAACATTAACAACACGTCTTTCACCTGTTCAAATAGGAACCGATACTGACTGGCAGCAAGTAAGTCCCGGATCAAATTTTTCTATTGCATTAAAAACTAATGGCTCTTTATGGGGTTGGGGCTCGGAAGAAGATGGTAAATTGGGCAATGATCCGATTTTAAATTACAAAACATTTAAATCACCAATATCTTTAAGTTCAGATACTAACTGGAAATCTATAGCCACGGGAATAAATCACGCAATTGCTTTAAGAACAGATGGTAGCATCTGGACTTGGGGAGATAATGAAGCAGGTCAAATTGGAAATGGTTCTCTAACTGATCAACTAAAAATTACACAACTTGGCACCGATACTAATTGGGTCAATATAGCTGCAGGAGCTTACTTTAATCTTGCTAATAAAAGTGATGGAACAGTTTGGGCTTGGGGCAGTAATACATCTGGTCAATTAGCTGATGGTTCTCAAAACATAGCACGTATCCCTATTAAAACAACCATCACAGGTACTATTTTACAAATCGCAGCAGGTGGATACCATGCTTTATACCTCAACGGAAATAATAAAGTATTGTCTTGGGGTTATGCCGAATTTGGTCAATTGGGCAATAGCACAGCACTTTTTGAGCTTGTCCCGCGTGAAGTTATCTGCAGTACTCTAAGCCTTAATGAATACGCTGATCAACAAGTTATCAAGATTTATCCAAATCCTACCAAAGATTTCTTAGAACTAAATTTTTTAGAGAATGATCAAATTGAGAAGATATCCATTTTGGATATTTCAGGAAAGTTGATCCTTGAAAAAAGTTCAAACGTTAAAACAATTGATGTTCAAAAACTTCAAAAAGGTATCTATTTAGTACAAGTCAAAACAGCAAAAAAAACAATGACTTATAAATTCGTAAAAGAATAGTAAATCAGACTATTTATCACCAGGTTATTAAGTAGTCATTTAACTTTAAATTAGGCCTATGAAGAGGATTATTATCAGCAATTATAATCCTTTTACGGACAGACTCAAAAATAGTAATTCTGAAAGTAATGACTAATGGTACGATGAATCATAATGAAATTTCTTTGAAACATACATTTTTATCCCATTATCAACCGAAGTTTCTTATAAAATAATATATCTTCGCAAAATAACTAAACTTCTTAAGTAAACATCATGCTGGGAATTTTGTGTGATAACGATACACAAAATAGTATTTAAAAAAAATTAAAAAAGAACTTTAAAAAAATGAAAAAACAACTCTTAATTCTACTAATCAGCTTTCTAAGTCTTAATTCTTTTGCACAAGTCATTTTCGAGAAAGGCTATATTATTAACAACAAAGATCAAAAAGTTGAATGTTTGATACTAAATATTGATTGGAAGAACAATCCAACAGAATTTGATTATAAATTAAATGAAAATAGTGAACCTATTAAGGGCACTCTTGGTCAAGTAAAAGAATTTGGGATAGCCAATGCATTTAAATACATCAGAAGAGACGTTAAAATTGATAGATCTGGAACTACTGTCGATAATTTGAGTAATGATAAAGATCCAAAATTTAATGATGAGCAACTCTTTTTAAAAGCTTTGGTAGAGGGAAAAGCAAATTTATACGAATATTCAGATCGTAGCATAAAAAGGTATTTTTACAACAAAGGCGACAATACCATCGAGCAACTGGTTTACAAAACATATTTGGTAACAGATAGTGATGTTGCAAAAAACAATAAATTTAGACAGCAATTATGGATGGATTTGCAATGTCAAAACATTACATTGAGCGACGTGGAGAAAGTGGAATATAAAAAGAAAGACTTAATAAAATTTTTCACAAAGTACGCCGAGTGTTTTAATGATGGTGTGGTAAATTTTGCTCCTAAAGAAAAGAAAGACCTTTTCAATCTCACGCTAAGACCTCGAATCAACAATTCGTCATTAACAATTGACAATTCAAGTTCTAAACAACGAAACACTGATTTTGGTAGCAAAACCGGTTTTGGATTTGGAGTTGAAGCAGAATACATTTTACCATTTAATAAAAACAAGTGGTCTATTGCCATTGAGCCAACTTTTCAAAATTTTAAAGCTCAAAAAACCAGTAATGTTACTGATGTTAGCGGAGGTGTCCAAAACGTAAATGTTGATTATAGTTCAATTGAAATTCCGATTACCTTTAGACATTATTTCTTTTTAAATAAAAATTCTAAATTGTTCTTAAATGCATCTTACATAATTGATTTACCATCAAAATCTACAGTTGAATTTACCCGTAACGATGGTTCTAGTTTTAATACACTTGATATTAAGTCAAGAAATAATCCAGCATTAGGTTTAGGTTTTAAACAAAATGATAAGATTAGCCTCGAACTAAGATACCAAACCACAAGAGAAATTTTAGGAAACTATGTATTTTGGAACTCAAACTACAACACAGTTTCGTTTATATTTGGATACTCCTTTTTCTAGAGCACCAAACCAGCTAAAAAAATAATACTAGGCATCTGGAAAATAAATTTTTCAATAATTTATCTTTTAGATGCTTTTTTCTGTTTACAACATTCAAAATAGATAATTCAATTATCTCTTTTATCCTACTCTATCTTAACTTTACATTTAGAACTACATTTTATTCTTCAAATTATCCTACGCAGATCACAGTAAGTAACAGTATACTTGAAACTGCTTCGAAATTGTGTTCTGTGAAAAAATAACTATCTTTACCCCTAGTTACAAACCTTATAGATCGCTTTTTGTCGAACAAATTGCGCAGCAGCAGTACACACCTTGCATGATAAGATTTGGAACAATAAATATACATTTGGTCACCTTAAATACCACTTAAAAGATGATTAGACTTTATCCCATGGAGGAATTTCGAGAAATCGAAATAGATTATCCTTTGCGCAAGCGCTACGCCGTATCCAACAGAGGGCGTTTAATGAGTTTCACCGAGTCATTCTCCGATGGACAAATACTGAATGGAGGCATGTCGAGCGGCTATAACACACTAAGGTACAAAACCAATAAGAATGGCAAAATTGTAGAAAAAGGCATTTTATTGTACCGCGTCATTGCTGAACTTTTTATTCCAAAACCTTCAGAAGAACATACCCATGTAATTCACTTGGATTTTTCTCGCGATAACGACCACGTCAATAATTTACGTTGGGCAACGCCTGCGGAAATGATGGCACATCGCAACAAAAACCCAAAAGTGCAGGGAATTGTTGATAAAGTACGTGAAACTAAACAAAAATCTGATGGCAGAAAACTAACCATTACACAAGTCATTCGCTTGAAAAAAATATTAAACGATCCTAGTCGTAAAACCAGAGCTAAAATACTTGCCAAACAATTTGGAATTAGCGAAATGCAAGTTAGCCGCATAAAAAGCGGTGAAAATTGGGGACACATCAAAGTTTAAAAGAAGGACAATTATACTTTCCTCATTCTTTGTAAAACGATAGAGCGCAAAGTAGTGTAGCGTTTTGTAATTTGGATTTAAAACACGCCTTATAAAGCGCCTTAAATTAGAGATAAAAGAGATCAAAAGTTACCTAGGAGTGTGAAATTTGTAAGCGCTTATTTTGTCTCAAAAGGAAATTAAAAACAATTGCTATTACTATTAAATTTTATCGCTTTTGAGCAACCTTTACAATCGTTATATCGGTTTGGGTACAAAGCACAAAAAAAGCCTTGAATTTCTTCAAGGCTTTTGCTTTCTGGGTGGAAGACGGGGCTCGAACCCGCGACCCTCGGTACCACAAACCGATGCTCTAACCAACTGAGCTACAACCACCATTTGCTTAGCGGTGGCAAAGATACAACTAAAGTTGAGTTGTGCAAAGGTTTTTTGAAAAAAAATTCAATAAATTTAACGCAAATCCCCTAAACTATTGACAGCCAAATACCTTTCTACGGTAAAACCTTCGGCATATTCTACGCCTGTTAACCTACCTAAATCCCTAGAGCGGTAACTGAGGCTTTCTAGGAAATTTTTACTGGTTATCGGAGATTCTGGTTCATCTGATTCCGGATCATAAAATTGTGTACGGTACGCCAAAATAGAGGCAATCTTTTGTTCATTAAAACCAGTAATATCCACTACAAAGTCGGGCTCTATATTTTTCCATTGCAAATAATGGTAAACTACTTTAGGTCGCCAAGCCAACTGTTTTTGACCGTCAAGCTCTGTTTCTATTTTAATCAGGCCCGACAAAAAGCAAGCATCCGAAACTAATTTACTCCCTTTTGCATGATCAATATGTCGGTCATCAATGGCATTGCAAAGCACAATTTCTGGCTGGTATTTTCGAATCATTTTAATAATCTCGCGTTGGTGTTTTTCATCGTTTACAAAAAAACCATCACGCATTTGCAAATTCTCTCGCACGCTCACTCCTAAAATTGCAGCTGCAGCACTTGCTTCTTGATCCCGGGTTTCGGCTGTACCGCGCGTGCCCAATTCACCACGAGTCAAATCAACAATACCAACCTTTTTCCCTAAAGAAATTTCTTTTAATATGGTTCCTGCACAACCTAGTTCTACATCGTCAGGATGCGCTCCAAATGCTAAAATATCTAATTTCATTCTTCTCTCTTTATTTGTTACTTCAATACCAATTGACCTACTTTAATTAACTAAAAACCTTTTTCATGGTCGATGATTTGTTGACACTCTCCTCCCATTCTTTCGCAGGATTACTATCTTTGGTCACTCCACAACCCATGTACAATTGCACTTTAACATCCAATTTATCTTGTTGTATTCCTTTTTGCATATCAATTTGCATGCACCGTAAATTGACAAACAAATCAGAGTCTTTTCTTTCTTCTCCAAAAGTGACATTTAATTCTCCCAAATAACCAGTATAAAATTGTCTATCATAGTTTTCATTCTCTACAATAAATTGCTTCGCTTTATTTGTTGGTAAACCACAAACCGCTGGCGTAGGATGCAGTAAATCGACTAAATCTTGAATTTTGGTTGCAAGGCCTAACTGCCCCGAGACAACCGTTTTAATATGCCATATTGCACCTGCTTGAATGCTAAATGGTGGCGTAACTACTAAATTTTCCGAAACAGGTTTCAATTTAGCAACCAAAAAATCGGTAACAAATTGCTGCTCTTCTTGCTCTTTCAACCCCCAATTAATTACCTCAACACCAGTTGCTTTTTGAGTTCCAGCTAATGCAATAGTTTCAAATGTAGTCCCGCGAATTTGCAACAACTGTTCGGGAGTTGCTCCCATCCAAAGTCCTACCTGCGGATGGTAAAAACAATACACACAAGTGGCAGGATACAAGTTAATCAATTTTTCAAAAACTTCTAATAGGTCAAAATCATTTACTGAAATGATTTCCGCACGTGATAACACCACTTTCTCCAAAACACCCTCACGAATTTCAGTAACCCCGGCATGAACTAAATTTTGAAAAAATTCTTCCTCTTGCTCAGACACCATTGAAAAATGAGATCCTTTCGAATTTATTGTTTTGGGTACGAATGGGGCTGCAAGTACTTCAGCAGCTTCTTCTGGTATCAAATACTTTTTAGAGCCATCAAATGACGCAAATACAAATCCGCTTTCTGTAAAATCCGCCACTTGATACAAATGATTGTCTTTTTGAAAAAAACCAATGACCTCATCACTTTGCGGCTTGTGATACAAAACAAAGGGCAAATTAGCCTGCCTTTGTTGCTGGGCTCTACGCAGTAGGTTTTCCATTATTTTTCTTGACTTTTTCTTTTTGGGAGAATCATATTTGTAAGCTTACACAAAGAAATTAATTGATCGCGCTCATCTGTAATTTTTATTTCCCATAAGTGAATACTTCTACCTTTATGCACGCATCTTGCAGTTGCGGTAACTATTCCGTCACGCTTTGCTTTTAAATGATTGGCAGCAATTTCAATTCCACGAACTTCGCTAACCTCTGAATTAACAAATAACATAGAGGCTGCACTACCTACGCTTTCTGCCAAGGCCACTGATGCACCACCGTGAAGCAATCCCATCGGTTGATGCACTTGCGGTGTAACAGGCATAGTCGCAACCAAGAAATCTTCGCCAGCATCAGTGTAGACTATGTTAAGTGTTTCCATCAAAGTATTTTTCGAAACATGATTGCACCAATGCAGTATTTTTTCTTTATCAAAAGTCATTTTAGTATATTTTTTTAAAATGTAAAATTAACGAAAAGATGAGAGACAATCCTGATATTGTGATTGTAATTCTGATTTCGAAAATAGTTTTTCGCTATTTTTACCAAAAAAAAGAAGCCATGCGCCTTAGAGTACTTTTGATTATCATCGGAATTGTTGCCAGTTTATCTGCTTGTAGAACTGATTTTGAAACTGTGGCCAGTGCGGGAGATCTTGAATTTTCAAGAGATACAGTGTATTTGGATACCGTTTTTTCTAACATTGGATCAAGCACATACCGACTAAAAGTATACAACCGAAGCAAAAAAGACATTTCAATACCGACGGTACAATTGGGCAAAGGTTTGAATTCAAAATACCGTATGACTGTTGATGGAATGCAAGGTAACAATGGTAAAATTTTTAATGATGTTACGCTTTTAGCAAAAGACAGCCTGTTCATTTTTATTGAAACTACTGCTTCTATTACAGATGCGAATGCAACCGATTTTTTGTACACGGATTTTATTCAATTTGATAGTGGTGAAAATCTGCAGAAAGTAGAACTCGTGACCTTGATTCAAGATGCCGTTTTTTTATATCCACAACTTTTTGCTGATGGTACAACCGAGACATTACCAATTGGCTCAGATAAGATCGAGGGCTTTTATTTAGATGAAAACGACCCGATTAACGGGAATGAACTGATTTTTACGAATAAAAAACCTTATGTAATTTATGGTTATGCAGCTGTGCCACCTAACAAAACAGTCCTTTTTGAAGCAGGCAGTCGGGTGCATTTTCATGCAAACTCTGGTTTAATCGTGGCGAACAAAGCCTCGCTTATGGTTGATGGAAAAACCTCTTTGACGTCACAATTAGAGAATGAAGTAATTTTTGAAGGTGACCGACTTGAACCAGAATTTGATAATATTCCTGGGCAATGGGGCACAATTTGGCTTACTGACGGGAGTACGAACAATAGCATTAATCATTTGACTATTAAAAATGGTACCATTGGGCTTTTGATTCAAAATAATGACAATACGACGGTACAACTCAAAAACAGTCAAATTTATAATAATAGTAATTTTGGGATTTTGGCACAAACTGCCAAGATTAATGCCGAAAATCTTGTTGTAAACACAGCAGGAACAGCTAGTGTAGCGTGTACTTACGGAGGAGACTATACCTTTACCCATTGCACGATCAATAACAATTGGAATAGCTCTGAACAATTAGCATTACTCGTAAGCAATAATTTACGAGGAGCTATACCGGAAGTTAAAAACCTCACCAAAGCACAATTTAACAACTGCATCATTTACGGCCCTTACAACACAGAGCTGAGTTTGAATAAAAAAGAAGGTGCCGCTTTCGAATATCAATTTAATAGTTGCTTGATAAAGTTTGAGACGAACAGCACTTCAGTTCAAAATAATCCACTTTATCAATTTACTTCTGATCCGACACATTACACAGCAATTCTATTAAATAAAGACCCATTGTTTTTTAATGTGAGGCAAAACAAGCTAAATATTGATGAAAAGTCAGCTGCTTTTGGTATGGGAAATCCTTCATTTTTGATACCGCAAGATATTTTAGGATTTAGTCGAAGTTTGCCACCAGACTTGGGTGCTTATCAAAACAAACCCTTTCCAAAAAACTAAAGAAATTAGAAATGGTAATTTAAACATTTCATAACGTTTGAAAATCATTGGAAAAAACTATTTTTGCCACCGAAAATTTTCCAAAACAAACTAATATGAAACAACTTTACAAATTTCTATTTTTATTTATTTGCACCTCAGCTCTAGCGCAAGCTCCTGCAGGCTACTACTCTACTGCAACAGGAACAGGCTATGCCTTAAAAACGCAATTGTACAACATTATTAAAGGACATACAACGCTATCTTACGCTGATTTGTATGTTACCTACGAAACATCAGATGTAGACAACTTTTTTGAAAAAGACGGTTCGGTTTTAGACATGTATTCTGAAAACCCAGCCGGAGCCGATCCTTATAATTATGCTATTACAGCAACAAAAAGGTGCGGAAACTACTCTGTTGAAGGAGATTGTTATAACAGAGAGCACATTATTCCTCAGTCGATTTTTAACGAACAATCACCAATGGTATCTGATGCTCATTTTATCACTCCAACAGATGGAAAGGTAAACGGAATTCGTTCTAACTTCCCTCATGCCAATGTAACTGTTGTTAGTGAGACTTCCCGAAATGGAAGTAAATTAGGAACAGGATCGATATCAGGTTACACAGGTCAAGTTTTTGAACCGATTGATGAATTTAAAGGTGATATTGCAAGGATGTATTTCTATTTTGCCACACGATATGAAAATACAGTTGCGGGCTATAACTACCCAATGTTTAACAATTCTACAGGAAAGGTTTTTACTGATAGCTTTTTAGCACAATTAATTGCTTGGCACAACCAAGATCCCGTAAGCGAAAGAGAAATTGCGAGAAACAATGCTATTTATGCGAGACAAAACAATAGAAATCCGTACATCGACAATCCAAGTTATGTTGCTGCCGTTTGGACAACTGAGCCAGCAGATACGCAAGCTCCGACTGCCGTAACCAATTTAACAGTAAGTGCAACTACGTCTAATTCAGTAACGCTAACTTGGGCAGCCGCCACAGATAATGTTGCTGTAACTGGTTATGATGTATATATGAATGGTTCGTTAAAAACTACGACAAAGGAACTTACAACTGTTATAACAGGTTTAGTTGCTTCTACAAAATACAATTTTTATATCATTACTCGTGATGATGCAAGAAACTCATCTGTGGCCAGTACAAATGTAGAAGGAACAACAACTGCAGCTCCTACGGGCGGAACTGGAGCAAAAGAACTTTTCTTTTCAGAGTATGTAGAAGGAAGCGGCTTCAATAAAGCATTAGAAATAGCAAACTTTACAGGAGCTGCAGTTGATTTAACTGGGTATTCCATTCGTAAACAATCAAACGGAGCCGGACCATGGACTGCGGGCCTTAACTTAAGCGGTACGTTAAATTCTGGTGCCGTATTTGTATTAGTAGACCCACAAATGGCAACAACTTGCTACCCAGTAGCTAGTGCAAATTTATCATCTGCACAAGAGGCTTTTAATGGAGATGATCCAATGGGATTATTCAAAAACGGAGTATTGATTGATATCATAGGAACTTTAAACGGTGGTACCGCTAAATTTGGTGAAAATGTTACTTTGAGAAGAAAAGCAAGCATTACTGCTCCAAATACAACTTTTGATAAAACAGCAGAATGGGATTCATTTGCTAGTAACACTTGTGATGGTCTGGGTGCACATGCTATTTCTAATTTAGCAAATCCTGATTTCGAAAAAAATGGCTTTACAATGTACCCAAATCCTTCTAATGGAAATGTGAAAATCAATTTTGAAAATGCAAATGAAAAACACAACGTTCAAGTTTTCTCACTAATCGGGCAAAAAGTTTTTGAGAAAAATTTTGACAATACCAGCACGGCATTAATTGATCATTTAAATAATGGTGTTTATTTGATAAAAGTATCATCAGAAACAGCTACCGTAACCAAAAAACTGATTGTAAATTAAATTTCACGATCAAAAATATTTCAAGCGGCACAATGTGCCGCTTTTTTTTCACTTAAAATAAATGAAAAATTACATCTAATTAAATATTTAGCCAAATTCTTATGTTATAACAAAAAAAATTAGATATATATTTTTAAATTCACATTAAGTTAACATTAAAAAGGGTTTAAGTTATAAATTTGCCACGGATTACAAGAGACATTGTAAGCCAAATCCAAAAGCAAATTATAATTTAAAACCACAAAAAAACCAATGAAAAAACTTTACGCTGCAGCATTACTATTTGTATTTTTTGCAACACACGCACAAGCACCAAGCGGATACTACAGTACTGCTACGGGTTCTGGCTACACCCTAAAAACACAACTTTACAACATTATTAAAGGTCATACTGATCAAGGGTACTCTGGATTATGGACAACCTATGCTACATCTGACAGAGATCATCAAAACGAGAATGACAACACGATTTTCGATTTATATTCTGAAATTCAAAGCGGACCAGATCCATACAACTATACGCTAACAACAAACCAGTGTGGAACGTACGCCGTGGAAGGTGATTGCTACAATAGAGAGCACGTAATTCCACAATCTACTTTTAACTCTGCAGCACCTATGGTATCTGATGCGCATTTTATCCCACCAACAGATGGAAAAGTTAACGGCATACGTTCTAGTTTTCCACATGGTAACGTTGCAACAGCATCAACAACCACCAGAAACGGCAGTAAACTTGGTACAAGTGCTGTATCTGGCTATACAGGAACCGTATTTGAGCCTGCAGCAGCTTTTAAAGGCGACATAGCTCGTATGTATTTTTACTTTGCTACTCGTTATGAAAACACGGTAGCTGGTTATCCTTATGCTATGTTCAATGGAACGAGTAACCAAGTATTTACAACAGCTTTCTTAAACTTGTTACTTACTTGGCATGCTAATGATCCTGTAAGTTCAAGAGAAATTGAAAGAAACAATGCTATTTATGCACGCCAAGGAAATAGAAATCCTTTTATCGACAACCCTGCTTACGTGAATGCTATTTGGGGTGGAACTACTGGTGGCGGAACAACAGATACTACAGTTCCTAGCACACCAACATCGCTAACATCAACAGCTAAAACGACAACATCTGTAACACTTGCCTGGAATGCCTCTACTGATAACGTAGGCGTAACAGGCTATAATGTATATGTAAATGGTGTTTTGAGAACGACGGTTACCACTTTAAACACGGTTGTGGGTAGCTTGACAGCAGCTACTAGCTATACCTTTACTGTGCGAGCTAAAGATGCAGCAGGAAATTTATCTGCAACAAGTAATTCTTTGACTGTTGTTACTAATTCAAATACTACTTCAACTGAGTTGATGTTCTCTGAATATATTGAGGGTTCGTCAAACAACAAAGCTTTAGAAATTGCTAATAAAACAAGTGGCGCTATAAACCTTTCGGCTTACAGCATCAAAAAACAAACTAACGGCGCTGGAGCATGGAGTACTGGCTTAGCTTTATCAGGAACCATAAACAGTGGTGCAAAATACACTATTGTAAATAGTTTGATGGCTTCTAGTTGCTATGCTACCAGTTCAGCTAACCTGTCAACATCTGCAACTGAAATGGCTTTTAATGGAAATGATGCCGTAGGATTGTTTAAAAATGGAGTTCTTATTGACATAATTGGCACTTTTAATGGTGGAACTGCTAACTTCTCGGCTGATGAAACCATCCGTAGAAAATCAACTGTAACTGCACCTTCAACTACTTTTAACAAAGCTACTCAATGGGATGTATTTGCATTGGACACCTGCTCAAACCTTGGAAGCCGAACAGCTGGTACCAAAAAATCAGCAAGTGCAAACATAGAAGAAACACTTGTTATATATCCAAATCCATCACACGGAACTTTTTACATTAATAATGCCACAAAACCTTACAATGTAGAGATCTATTCTATTTTGGGACAAAAAATATACAGTGCTCAAAACAAAACTCAATCTGAAATAGCAATACCAACCATTGCAAAAGGAACCTACTTGATTCGAATTGAAATCGGAACCGAAAACTTCGCAAAAAAAATTGTTATAGATTAGATAAAAAAGCGGCAAAATTTCCGCTTTTTTTTTGTATCTTTCATCATTGTTCACTTGATAGTATTGTCTTTTAATCGTAACCTGATTTAATTTTGATTTGCTTTTGAACCAAAACAAAGATTATAGATATTAAAAAATAAAGATTATTTTTTTCAATTGAAATCAGAAAATTAAATCAATTGTTTGTTTAAACTGAAAGCAATTTGAGCATTCGTGATAATTTGAAAATCATTTGACCTTTTGAAGATTTTGTAAGAAAGAAAAATAATACTATTTTGCATCCAAATTGTATCTGTTATAGGAACTTTAATCTTTAATAAAAACACTATGAATTTAACCCTTTCAGAAAGCTCTATTATCTCAATAATTATTTTCCTTTTTTTATGGTATCTAGTTTTGACTATTAAGATTTTAAGAAGCTCTGTGAATTTACAAGAAAAAACACTACTGCTTATTTTCCTTTGGTGCGTTCCTATTATTGGACTACTTGCTTTTTTTCTTTTAAAAAAACAAAAAGTAACCAACTGATAATTTTAGTGAAATTTGCCTGAAAAGATTACTACTATTGTAGCATTGATAAAACTGAATATTGTTTTATGATTTGAATTAAAATTTACAACTTCAAGTATTTAATTAGTATTACTTAATTACAATCGGATTGCAACAAAAAAAGCGGCAAAATTGCCGCTTTTTTTATGCACGTAATTTAATCTTAATTACCTAAATTTGCATCACAATACAACAAACTACACAACAATGATTCATTTCTTTGAAAACCAAAGTAAAACCGTTTTTGCAGTACAAACGCAAAACGAAATCTCAGCTCAAGACATATCAAAACTCAATTGGCTTTTTGCCTACGCACATATCCTAGAAAAATCCGTACTTACGGATTTTTTTGTTGGACCACGTGCCGCTATGGTTACGCCATGGAGTACCAACGCAGTGGAAATCACCCAAAACATGGGGATTTCTGGAATTATTAGAATTGAAGAATTCGAAAAAGTAACTGCTGATTTTAATGATTTTGATCCGATGTTACTTCAAAAATACACCGAATTAAATCAAGATATTTTTACAATTGCAATTCAACCAGAAGCTATTTTAGAAATTGATAATATTGATGCCTACAACAAACAAGAAGGTTTAGCTTTAAGTGCAGAAGAAGTAGAATACTTAGACAATTTAGCTACTAAATTAGGAAGAAAATTAACGGATTCTGAAATTTTCGCTTTCTCACAAGCCAATTCAGAGCACTGCCGTCATAAAATTTTCAACGGGACTTTTGTAGTAGATGGAGAAGAAAAACCTACATCATTATTCAAATTAATCAAAAAAACATCTCAAGAAAACCCTAACGATATCGTTTCGGCTTACAAAGATAATGTGGCTTTTGTAAAAGGTCCAAAAGTGATTCAATTTGCACCAAAAAGCGCAGACAAACCCGATTTTTATGAAGAAAAAGAATTTGATTCTGTATTGTCTTTAAAAGCAGAAACACATAATTTCCCAACAACAGTTGAGCCTTTCAACGGAGCTGCAACAGGTTCTGGAGGAGAAATTCGTGACCGATTGGCTGGTGGACAAGGTTCATTACCTTTGGCAGGAACAGCGGTTTACATGACTTCTTATTCGAGATTGACTAACAATCGTAAGCACGAAGAAGCGATGGCAGAACGTCCTTGGTTGTATCAAACACCAATGGATATTCTGATAAAAGCCTCAAATGGAGCTTCGGATTTTGGAAATAAATTCGGGCAACCGTTAATTACTGGTTCGGTTTTGACTTTTGAACATGAAGAAGAAAATCGCAAAATTGGTTACGATAAAGTAATCATGCAAGCAGGTGGAATTGGTTACGGAAAATTAGATCAAGCCATTAAAAAGAAACCACAAGAAGGCGATAAAATTGTCATTCTTGGTGGAGAGAATTATAGAATTGGAATGGGTGGAGCTGCTGTTTCCTCAGCAGACACAGGTGCTTTTGGTTCAGGAATTGAATTAAATGCTATCCAACGTTCTAATCCAGAAATGCAAAAACGTGCTGCAAATGCTATTCGTGCTTTGGTGGAAAGTGACCACAATCCGATTGTTTCGATTCATGATCATGGTGCAGGTGGACACTTAAATTGTTTGTCTGAATTAGTCGAAGAAACTGGTGGATTAATCGATTTAGATAAATTACCAGTTGGAGATCCAACACTTTCCGCTAAAGAAATCATCGGAAACGAATCTCAAGAAAGAATGGGATTAGTGATTGGTGCGAAAGACATGGACATCTTACAAAGAATTGCGGATAGAGAACGTTCGCCAATGTATGAAGTTGGTGTAGTTACTAATGACCACAGATTTACATTCGAATCGAAATCTACAGGTTTAAAACCAATGGATTATGCTTTGGAAGACTTTTTCGGAAGTTCACCAAAAACCATTATGACAGACCAAACTATTACTAGAAATTATAGTAATCCAGAATATAATTCAAACGAAATTCCAACCTATTTAGAACAAGTTTTACAACTTGAAGCTGTGGCTTGTAAAGATTGGCTAACGAACAAAGTTGACCGTTGTGTAGGTGGAAAAGTAGCCAAACAACAATGTGCTGGACCGTTACAATTGCCTTTAAACAATGTAGGTGTAATGGCTTTAGACTTTAAAGGAAAAGAAGGAATTGCGACATCTATTGGCCACGCTCCTATTTCATCTTTAATTGATCCAGTTGCTGGTACAAGAAATGCTATTGCTGAGTCACTTTCTAATTTAGTTTGGGCGCCGTTAAAAGATGGTTTAAATTCCGTTTCATTATCCGCAAACTGGATGTGGGCTTGTAAAAATGAAGGTGAAGATGCTCGTTTATATGAAGCAGTTCAAGCTTGTTCAGATTTTGCTATCGAATTAGGAATCAATATTCCAACAGGAAAAGATTCGCTTTCCATGAAGCAAAAATATCCGAATGATGAGGTAATTGCACCAGGAACAGTGATTATTTCTGCAGCTGGAAATTGTTCGAATATCACGAAAGTTGTAGAACCTGTTTTGCAACGAAATGGTGGAAACATTTACTACTTAAACTTATCACAAGATACTTTTAAATTAGGAGGTTCGTCCTTCAATCAAACACAAAATAAAGTTGGAAATGAAACGCCAACGATCAAAAATGCTGCTTTCTTCAAAAGTGCATTTAATACGTTACAAGATTTAATTAAAGAAAGAAAAATCAAAGCTGGACACGATATTGGAAGTGGTGGTTTAATCACAACTTTATTAGAAATGTGTTTTGCCGATGTGAATTTAGGTGCGAATTTCGACTTAACTGCTATCAATGAAATCGATTCTACTAAATTATTGTTCTCTGAAAATATTGCGGTTGTTTTCCAAGCTGATGCAGAAGTGGAAGCTATTTTTAAAGCCAATGGCGTTGAAATTTTCAATATTGGAACGGTAACGAATTCGGATACAATTTCAATTGTAAATCATAAAGATTCCTTTGAATTTTCTTCAAAAAAATATAGAGAAATTTGGTTTGAAACTTCCTTCTTATTAGATCAAAAACAAACTAAAAACGGAAAATCGTTAGAGCGTTTTGAAAATTTTGCGAATCAGCCTTTGCAATTTACGTTTCCATCGCACTTCACTGGTAAATTACCTGTCGCTTCGAGCGCAGTCGAGAAGCCAAAAGCAGCAATTATTCGTGAAAAAGGAAGTAATTCGGAGCGTGAAATGGCGAATGCTATGTACTTAGCTGGTTTTGATGTAAAAGACGTTCACATGACGGATTTAATTTCTGGTCGTGAAACGTTGGAAGATATTCAATTTATTGGAGCTGTTGGAGGTTTCTCTAATTCAGATGTATTAGGTTCTGCAAAAGGATGGGCTGGTGCGTTTTTATACAATGAAAAAGCAAATACCGCCTTGAAAAACTTCTTTAAAAGAGAAGATACTCTTTCTGTTGGAATTTGTAATGGTTGTCAGTTAATGATGGAATTAGAATTAATCAATCCAGAACATAAAATACATGGAAAGATGAAGCACAACGATTCACACAAACATGAAAGCGGATTTACATCTGTAAAAATTCAGAGAAACAACTCTGTGATGTTATCTAGTTTGGAAGGTGCCACTTTAGGCGTTTGGATATCTCATGGCGAAGGAAAATTCCACTTACCAATGGCGGAAGAAAATTATAATATCGTGGCTAAATATGGATATGAGGGCTATCCTGCTAATCCAAATGGATCGGACTACAACACGGCTATGATGTGTGATACTACTGGAAGACATTTAGTAATGATGCCGCATATTGAACGTTCTACTTTCCCTTGGAACTGGGCAAACTATCCAGAAAGAGATCAAAAAGACGAAGCTTCACCTTGGTTAGAAGCCTTTGTAAATGCTAGAACTTGGATAGATAATCAAAAATAAAATAAAAAATCAGCTCTTAAAAAAGCTGATTTTTTTTGAAAACAAAAACCGAGATAATATTTAGTACAAAATGCTTCATCTTAATAACCTTCTGACCAACTGAACTTTTTTGAAACAATATTGTCGCGTTCTTTTTTCATATAGTTCAAAAATGAAGTGGCAACAGGCGAATGTTTTTTCCCTTTAGGCCAAATTAAACTCCACGTTGTCTTAACTGGCAGCCCTGCATAAGGTATTATCTGTAGTTCATGATTGAGCAGTTCATTTTTGATACCTATCAAAGGCATTATAGAACAGCCTATACCCGCGATAACAGCTTGCTTAACAGCTTCGTTTGAGGTAAGCTCCATTTTTTTGGGAATAAAAATACCGTTACTTTGAATAAATTCCTCCATCACTTGTCGGGTACCAGAACCTTTTTCACGAAAAATAAGAGGCATATCGTTAAATACAGATGAGGAATCTGCACCACGTTTTAATTTCAAATTAGAATTAGCCACCAAATACAATCTATTTTGCATTAAATCTAATTGATCCACATTCAAACCACTTGGTAATACCGAAACTAATGCAAAATCTACCTCATTATTTTCCAAACTACTCAATACTCTACTTTTATTTGTAACATCCATTTGCAGATCGATTCCAACATTTTTTTTGACAAAATCAGCTAAAAAATAGGGCATTACGTACTTACCTGTAGACACAATAGTTACCTTTAGCCTTCCACTCAATTGCCCTTTGTAAGCTCTTGTTTTATAATTAATAGTTTCAATTTGTTGAATAATCGTTTGAGCAACCTGCGCAATCTCTTGACCAAAATCAGTAACATATAATTTTCTACCCACAATTTCAGTCAAAGGCACATCAAATTGATCCTGAAAATTTCGGAGTTGAATTGATACAGCTGGTTGCGTTAAATGCAACTCTTGTGCAGCTTTCGTGATACTCTGCGTTTTGACCACTTTCAAAAATATTTGTAACTGATGTAAGGTGTAATTCATAAAAAATCCTTATGATTATTATTAAAAATATAAATGCAAATTAATAAAAAATAATTTTTATTTTTAACGAATTAATAAAGTAAAAAGTCATTAATTATTAAATATATATACAATATTATTGATTTTTATGTAAAATACTACACATATCGGAATTACTGCCTTTCTTAAAAGGTTAAATTGGTGCTCTCTTGCGAATCATTTTCTACTATTTTGAATTAGTAACCAAATTTTAGAATACCACCACGGAGTCACTATTACATCGCTTAGTTAAAACTAAGTTTGACTAAGCGAAGTAATTCCATTATCAAAATCAGGTTTAATGCCCATCCTCTTCTCTATTTTAAGTCTTTCAAAAAAACAGCTTAATCGAATTACTGATCAGAATCATACATTAATTTATAGCTTATTTGGCTGTCAAATCGACATATAATTACATATTTTAAAATTTTATAACTATTTTTATTTTAATTTGCATAAAAATCCAATATCCCAATAATGATAAATATCACACGCCTCTTTGATTTTCCGTATTATCAGCAGGAAAAATACAATTCCATCCCAGATGCTTTAGTAAGCAAACAAGATGGTACCTGGATTAAAACTTCAACACAAGAATATATTGCCAAGGCAAACGCCATTTCACGTGGACTTTTGCGTCTTGGGGTACAGAAAAACGATAAAATTGCACTCATTTCATCCAACAATCGTACAGAATGGAATATCATGGATATTGGTGTCCTACAAACCGGAGCGCAAACTGTGCCCATCTATCCTACTATTTCTGAAGATGATTACGAATACATTTTAAATCACTCAGGTGCTATTTATTGTTTTGTTTCAGACGCCGAAGTTTTACGAAAAGTAAACCTAATCAAACACAAAGTTCCTTTACTTAAGGAAGTGTATACCTTTAATACTATTGAAGGTAATGCGCATTGGTCAGCAGTACTTGATTTAGGTGCTGATACTAGCAATCAAAATGAAGTGGAGGAAAGAAAAAACAATGTGGCAACAGAAGAATTAGCTACAATAATTTATACCTCAGGTACTACCGGAAAACCAAAGGGAGTTATGTTATCGCATCAAAATATTGTTTCAAATGTTTTAGATAGTGCGCCTCGTATCCCTTTTGAAGCAGGTAAAAGTAGAGCATTGAGTTTCTTACCAATTTGCCATATTTTTGAAAGAATGATTTTGTATCTCTACCAATATTATGGAGTGTCTATTTATTTTGGAGAATCAATTGAAAAAATTAGCGACAATATTAAAGAAGTACAACCTACTGTAATTACTGCTGTACCTAGATTACTTGAAAAAGTATATGATAAAATTTATGCTAAAGGAACTGAGTTAACTGGAATCAAGAAAAAACTATTTTTCTGGGCTATTGATTTAGGTTTAAAATACCAACCTTACGGTAAAAACGGGATTTGGTACGAGCTACAACTTGGTATTGCAAGAAAACTAATTTTCAGTAAATGGAAAGAAGGCCTTGGCGGAAAACTAGATTTGATGGTTTCGGGTAGTGCAGCCTTACAACCTCGTTTGGCTAGAATATTTGCAGCAGCACAAATCCCTGTAATGGAAGGCTATGGTCTAACCGAAACGTCTCCAGTAATCTCAGTAAACGACCTAAGAAACAAAGGTTTTCGAGTAGGAACCGTGGGCAAACCTATTGTAAACGTTTCTGTTAAAATAGCTGAAGACGGAGAAATTCTCTGCAAAGGAAAAAATGTAATGATGGGTTACTACAAAGACGAAAAATTAACCAACGAGGTAATTGTAGATGGCTATTTCCATACGGGTGATATCGGCGAATTTGACTCAGATGGATTTTTAAAAATCACCGATAGAAAAAAAGAAATGTTTAAAACCTCAGGAGGAAAATACATTGCACCACAATCTATCGAAAATACAATGAAACAATCTCGTTTTATAGAGCAAATTATGGTGATTGGTGATGGTCAAAAAATGCCTGCTGCTTTCATTCAACCAAGTTTTGACTTTTTACGCGAATGGGCAAACATTCACAAAATCGATATTGGAAAAACCAATAAAGAGATTAGTACAAATGCACAAGTAATTGAGCGCATTCAGGAGGAAGTAGATACCTTGAATGAAAAATTTGGAAATTGGGAAAAAATCAAACGCTTTGAGCTTACATCAGATGTTTGGTCTATTGAAGGTGGAGAGCTTACGCCAACTCTAAAATTGAAACGTAAAATTGTTTTACAAAAATACGCTGACTTGTTTGACAAAATTTACAATTAACACCGAATCGTAATGAAGAAACTTTCAGTCATGATGAGTGCCGTTTTGTTGCTAGTTTTATTGACAACATGTCAAGAAGCTGCAAAAACCAATGAGATTAGAGATAACTATTTGGATTTTAGTCAACGTGACGATCAATTGACTGGAGGTATAAAAATGATTCCTATCAAAACACCAAAGGGAACCTTTAACGTTTGGACCAAACGTGTTGGGAATAATCCTAAGATAAAAGTACTGTTACTTCATGGTGGTCCTGGTTTGACTCATGAATTGTACGAGGCATTTGATGGCTATTTCCCAAACGAGAGTATTGAATATATTTATTACGATCAATTGGGATCATATTATAGTGATCAGCCAAAAGATAATAGTCTTTGGACAAACGAACGTTTTGTTGAAGAGGTAGAGCAAGTGCGAATAGCACTTGGATTAAATAGTTCGAACTTTTTCCTGATGGGACAATCGTGGGGTGGTATTTTAGCTATGGAATATGCTTTAAAATATCAAAAAAACTTAAAGGGATTAATAATATCTAACATGATGGCTAGTGCAGCAGAGTACAATGCTTATGCAAAAAATGTATTAGCACCACAGTTAGAGCCTTCAATTTTAAAGCAATTGCAGGATTTGGAGAAAAACAATGATTTCGACAACCCTAAATACAGCGAATTACTGTTTCAGCATTATTATACGAAACATATTTTGAGAATGCCGCTAGACAAATGGCCCGAATCAATCAACCGCTGTTTTAAGCATCTTAATCTAAATGTTTATGTGTATATGCAAGGCCACAGTGAATTTGGCATTACTGGAAATGCGACTTTGAAAAATTGGGATGTTAAAAACAAACTTAAAACAATCAAAGTACCTACCTTAAGCATAGGCTCAAAATACGACACCATGGATCCCGAACATATGAAATGGATTGCCAATGAAGTTCAGAACGGTAGATTTTTATTTTGTCCAAACGGAAGTCATTTATCACAGTACGACGACCCTAAAAATTACTTTACTGGAGTTATTCAATTTTTAAGAGATGTTGACAACAAAACTTTTAAAAAGAAAAATAATTAAAATCGAAAAGCACTTATGAATTGACATCAGTGCTTTTTTTATGCATTCTATTTTCACAAACACAATCAAGATATGCATTTGTCCACAAATTTACACCTCTACCAAGGTTGTTCATTTTCGCATGAGGGATAGCAGTGGCATCCTTTTATAGGGTGACTTTTTACAAGTCACCCTATAAAAGATAAAACGAATAGCCCGACCCAATGGGACATGCCCTAAGTCAAAAAACCCCTACCACACTGATATACAAATACTATTCTATCACTAACTCATTATTTTTGAAAAAAAAATTAAATATATTATGCGTGCATAGTATTATTTTTATTATATTTGAAATCGATATAGTTACACATGAAAGAAAAAACGATAGATTATATTTTACGTGCCACTTGGCAAGCCGTTGCTAGAATGTATAACGAGGAAGCTTCGAAGTACGATGCTAGTATGGCAACAGGTTTTGCTTTGTTAAGTATTGATAAAGAAGGTGGCACACCCTCTACTTCTTTAGGACCTAAAATGGGAATGGAAGCCACAAGCTTAACCAGAACATTAAAATCTATGGAAGAGAAAGGACTAATCACAAGAAAAAAAAATCCCGAAGACGGACGTGGTGTATTAATTTATTTGACTCCTTTTGGAAAAGAAAAAAGAGATTTATCTAAAAACACAGTGTTAAAATTTAACGAGGCTGTGAGAACACATGTTTCTGAAGATAAATTACAACATTTTATAGAAGTAGCTGAAATTATCAATGAATTGATTGTCGATAAAAATATTTTCCCAACATCAGATAAAAAAGAATACATCACGGAATTAGTTTCTAATACAAAATTATAAACAACATTAATAAAAGTAGTAGTGTTCCAAGCTCAAAGCTGTTGCACTGCGGCGCTAAAACAAATCAAAACAAGTATGAAACGCACCATTAAAAAAGTTGCAGTAATTGGGTCTGGAATCATGGGTTCTGGAATTGCTTGCCATTTTGCAAACATTGGAGTTGAAGTATTACTCTTGGATATTGTACCGAGAGAATTAACAGAGGCCGAAGCAAAAAAAGGCTTGACATTAGAGAGTAAAATTGTTAGAAATCGTTTGGTAAATGATAGTCTAGCCAATTCGTTAAAATCGAAACCATCCCCTATTTACAGTCAAAAATTTGCAAGCCGCATTACAACTGGAAATACTACCGATGACATGGCAAAAATTGCTGGTGTTGATTGGATTATTGAAGTTGTTGTAGAGCGATTGGATGTTAAAAAACTTGTTTTTGAGCAAATTGAAAAATTCAGAAAACCGGGTACACTTGTTACTTCAAACACATCTGGTATTCCGATTCATTTTATGAGTGAAGGTCGTAGTGAAGATTTCCAGAAACATTTTTGTGGAACCCACTTTTTCAACCCTGCTCGTTACCTAAAATTATTCGAAATTATCCCAGGACCTCATACTTCAACCGAAGTACTTGACTTCCTTACTGTTTATGGAGAGAAATTTTTAGGAAAAACATCGGTTGTTGCAAAAGATACTCCTGCTTTTATTGGCAATAGAATTGGTATCTACGGTATTCAAAGTTTATTTCACCTTGTTCAAGAAATGGGATTAACTATTGAAGAAGTTGATAAATTAACTGGACCTGTTATTGGTCGACCAAAATCAGCAACATTCAGGACTGTGGACGTTGTTGGTCTTGACACATTGGTGCACGTTGCCAACGGTATTTATGAAAACTGCCCAACTGATGAGCAACATGATTTGTTTAAGCTGCCAACATTTGTGAGCAAAATGATGGAAAACAAATGGCTTGGTAGTAAAACGGGCCAAGGTTTTTACAAAAAAGAAGGGAAAGAAATCCTTACGCTTGATTTAGATACTTTAACCTACAGAGCGGCTAAAAAAGCATCATTTGGAACTTTAGAATTAACCAAAACTATTGATAAACCAATCAACCGTTTTAAAGTTTTAGTGAAAGGAAAAGACAAAGCTGGGGAATTTTATAGAAAGAGTTTTGCTGGTTTATTTGCTTACGTATCAAACCGTATTCCTGAAATAGCAGACGAATTGTACAAGATAGACGATGCCATGAAGGCAGGTTTTGGATGGGAAAATGGTCCATTCGAAATTTGGGATGCTATTGGTGTTGCAAAAGGAATTGAAATCATGAAAGCCGAAGGTTTAACTCCTGCTGCTTGGGTTGAAGAGATGTTAGCTTCTGGAAGCAACAGTTTTTATACTGTAAAAGAAGGAGCTACTTATTTTTACAACATTCCTACTAAAAACCAGATCAAAGTTCCTGGTCAAGATGCATTTATCATTTTGAACAACATTCGCGAAAGCAAAAAAGTTTGGAGCAACAGCGGAGCTATTATTCAAGATTTAGGAGACGGAATTTTAAACCTAGAATTCCAATCAAAAATGAATACTATTGGTGGCGATGTGTTACAAGCTATCAATAAAGGGATTGATTTGGCTGAAAAAGAATATCAAGGATTGGTTATAGGAAATCAAGCTGCTAATTTCTCAGTTGGAGCCAACATCGGAATGATTTTCATGATGGCCGTAGAGCAAGAGTATGATGAATTGAACATGGCGATCAAAATGTTCCAAGATACCATGATGCGTGTGCGCTACTCTGGCATTCCAGTTGTAGTAGCTCCTCACGGAATGACGTTTGGTGGTGGTTGCGAAATGAGTTTGCATGCTGATAAAGTTGTTGCTGCGGCAGAGACTTACATGGGACTTGTAGAGTTTGGCGTAGGTGTTATTCCAGGTGGTGGTGGATCAAAAGAATTGACACTACGTGCTGCTGATTTATTTCATAAAAACGACGTAGAGTTGAATGTATTACAAGAGTACTTCTTGACTATTGCTATGGCAAAAGTATCTACCTCTGGTTATGAAGCTTTTGATACAGGATTGTTGCAACATGGTAAAGATATCATTGTTGTAAACAAAGATCGTCAAATTGCTGAGGCTAAAAAGCACGCATTGTTAATGGCCGAAGCAGGTTACACGCAACCGATTCAACGTAAAGACATTAAAGTATTAGGTAAGCAAGCATTAGGAATGTTCTTAGTAGGAACAGATCAAATGCAAGCAGGTAAATACATCTCTGAACACGATAAAAAAATCGCTAACAAATTAGCTTATGTAATGGCTGGAGGAGATTTATCTGAGCCAACTTTAGTAAGCGAGCAATACTTGTTAGACATTGAGAGAGAAGCCTTTTTATCACTTTGTACAGAGAGAAAAACTTTAGAACGCATTCAATTTATGCTAACTAAAGGGAAACCGTTGAGAAATTAATTATAAATTATAAATGATGATTTGTAGAGTTAAAATGATTTTAATTTTAAACTTACAATTCATAATTCAAAATACAAGTTATGAAAACAGCCTATATAGTTAAAGCATACAGAACAGCTGTGGGGAAAGCTCCAAAGGGATTGTTCCGATTTAAAAGACCTGATGAATTGGCAGCAGAAACCATCGAATTCATGATGAACGAGTTGCCTGATTTTGATAAAACACGTATCGATGACGTAATGGTAGGTAATGCCATGCCGGAAGCTGAACAAGGTTTAAACGTAGCTCGATTAATTTCCTTAATGGGATTAAAAGTAGAGGATGTTCCCGGAGTTACTGTAAATAGATACTGTGCTTCTGGTCTTGAAACAATTGGAATGGCGACTGCTAAAATCCAATCAGGAATGGCGCACTGTATTATTGCAGGTGGAGCAGAAAGTATGAGTTTTATTCCAATGGGAGGTTACAAGCCAACTCCTGATTATGCTGTAGCAAAAGCAGGAAACGAAGACTATTACTGGGGAATGGGATTAACTGCTGAAGCTGTAGCACAACAGTTTAAAGTATCTCGTGAAGACCAAGATGAGTTTGCTTATAATTCACACATGAAAGCATTGCAAGCACAGGCAGACGGGAAATTTGACAAACAAATTGTACCAATTACTGTAGAGCAAACGTTTTTGAATGAAAATGGAAAAAAAGAAACCAAATCATACGTTGTAAATAAAGACGAAGGTCCAAGAGCTGGTACATCAAAAGAAGCTTTGGCTGGATTGCGTCCTGTTTTTGAAGCAAATGGTAGTGTAACTGCAGGAAACTCATCACAAATGAGTGATGGAGCAGCTTTTGTTTTGATCATGAGCGAAGAAATGGTGAAAGAATTGAACATTACACCTATTGCGCGTTTAGTAAATTTTGCATCAGCTGGAGTAGAGCCAAGAATCATGGGTATTGGACCAGTAAAAGCAATTCCAAAGGTTTTAAAACAAGCAGGTTTAACAATTAATGACATTGATTTAATTGAGCTGAATGAAGCTTTTGCCTCTCAAGCATTAGCTGTAACTCGTGAGCTTGATTTGAACCCAGAAATTATTAACGTGAATGGTGGTGCAATTGCATTAGGTCATCCTCTAGGATGTACTGGTGCTAAACTTTCTGTTCAATTATTTGACGAAATGCAACGTCGCGGCAGCAAATATGGAATTGTTTCTATGTGTGTTGGAACTGGTCAAGGTTCTGCGGGTGTTTTCGAACTTTTGTAAGCTTAGATTTAAAATAAAACATATTAAAAAAATAAAAAAATGGCAGATACAATTGAAAAAGACGTAACCCGCGGTGGTCAGTTTTTAGTAAAAGAAACAAAATGTGAAGATATTTTCACACCAGAAGATTTTACAGAAGAGCAATTAATGATGCGTGACTCTGTAAAAGAGTTTGTAGACAAAGAATTGTGGGCACACAAAGATCGTTTTGAGAAAAAAGATTATGCGTACACACAAGAAACAATGAAAAAAGCTGGAGATTTAGGATTGCTAGGAGTAGCTGTTCCTGAGGCTTACGGCGGATTAGGAATGGGATTCGTATCTACAATGCTTGTATGTGATTATATCTCAGGAGCAACAGGATCTTTCTCAACTGCATTTGGAGCTCATACCGGAATTGGAACTATGCCAATTACACTTTATGGGTCTGAAGAGCAAAAGCAAAAGTATGTACCAAAATTAGCTTCTGGCGAATGGTTTGGTGCTTACTGTTTGACAGAACCAGGTGCTGGATCGGATGCCAATTCTGGAAAAACGAAAGCAGTTTTATCTGAAGACGGTACCCACTACTCTATCACTGGTCAAAAAATGTGGATTTCGAATGCAGGATTCTGTAGTGTTTTTATCGTATTCGCAAGAATTGGTGATGACAAAAACATTACTGGTTTTATCGTAGAAAACACTCCTGATAACGGAATTTCAATGGGAGAAGAAGAGCACAAATTAGGTATTCGTGCCTCATCTACTCGCCAAGTATTTTTTAACGAAACAAAAGTTCCTGTAGAAAACATGTTATCTGAAAGAGGTAACGGTTTCAAAATTGCAATGAATGCACTTAACGTAGGCCGTATCAAATTGGCAGCTGCTTGTTTAGATGCACAACGTAGAGTAATTACTGGAGCAGTTAAATATGCTAATGAAAGAATCCAATTTAATACTGCAATTTCTCAGTTTGGTGCAATTCGTGCTAAATTAGCGGATATGGCAACTAGCTGTTATGCTGGAGAAAGCGCATCATACCGTGCTGCAAAAGACATTGAAGATCGTATCATTGCGCGTGAGGCTGCAGGAGTTTCGCACCAAGAAGCTGAATTAAAAGGTGTTGAAGAATACGCTATCGAATGTTCTATCTTAAAAGTAGCGGTTTCAGAGGATGTTCAAAACTGTTCAGACGAAGGGATTCAAATTTTTGGAGGAATGGGATTCTCTGAAGATACACCAATGGAAAGCGCTTGGAGAGATGCACGTATTGCACGTATCTACGAAGGAACAAATGAGATCAACAGAATGCTATCAGTAGGAATGTTGATTAAAAAAGCGATGAAAGGACACGTTGATTTATTAGGACCAGCTACTAAAGTTGGCGAAGAATTAATGGGTATTCCATCTTTTGACACTCCTGATTACTCTGAATTACTTGCTGAAGAAAAAGAGATGATCGTGAAGTTGAAAAAAGCATTCATGATGGTTGCAGGAAGTGCCGTTCAAAAATTTGGAACCGAATTAGATTCACACCAACAAATCTTAATGTCTGCATCTGATATGTTGATCGAGATTTACATGGCAGAAAGTACTTTGCTTAGAACTGAAAAATTAGCCAAAAAAGAAGGCGAAGACAAAGTAAAAGAGCAAATTGCAATGGCACAATTGTACTTGTACCAAGCAGTAGATATTGTTACTCAAAAAGGAAAAGAAGCGATTATATCTTTTGCTGAAGGCGATGAACAACGCATGATGCTTATGGGATTACGTCGTTTTACAAAATATACCAACATGCCAAACGTAGTGGCATTGAAAGAAACAATTACGGCAAAATTAGTAGCCGAAAACGAATATTGTTTCTAATAAATTTAGTTTTTAGTTTTTTTTTAACCGCCTTGGATCCTCAAAGAACAAGGCGGTTTTTTTATGTCTTAGTTTTTGAATTAAAGCGACTTACTTTCTTTTCGGAACTTCTAAAACTTCAACTTTAATAGCAACCGCATAGGCATTAGGAATGATTTTATTTCCATGAGAATTAGCATAAACTTTAGTGAACTCGGCACCAAAATATAAAATAATAGCCGAATAATATACCCAAACTAAAATAATAACTACTGATCCGGCAGCACCATAAACAGTGGCTACGGTAGAACTACCCAAATAAAAACCAATCGCAAACTTACCAATCATAAAAAAAAGTGAAGTAAAACTAGAGCCAATCAATGCATCTTTCCAAACAATTTCACCGTCTGGTAACGTTTTAAAAATCACAGCAAACAAAATGGTGGTGGTTACAAAGAGTAGCAAAATATTAAAAATATAAAAGATATACACCGTTGTATCTGGAAAATAAACCAGTAATCTGGCATTTATGATATCCATAACGGTATTTACCATTAAACTTACCATCAATAAAAAACCCACAGAAGCAATCATAGAAAAAGACATTAATCTGTTTTTTATAAATTTCACAATGCCTTTATTGGGTTTTGCTCTAAGACCCCAAATAAAATTAATGGAACTTTGAATCTCAGCAAAAACTCCAGAAGCTCCAATCAAAAGCATAATCCCTCCAAAAGTAGCTGCAAATGCATTACTGTCAGACAATTCGATATTTCTAATCGTTTCTTGAATTTGCAAAGCTGCTTGATTACCGACCATACCATTAATCTGTCCAAAAAACCTACCGTTAACAGCCTCTTTTCCAAAGAAAAAACTAAAAACTGATAAAATAATAATCAGTAAAGGCGGTAGCGAAAAAATAGTATAATAGGACAACGACGCGCTTAATTTTATAGCGTTATCAGTATTAAACTCGTCAAATGTTTGCACCAGCATGGTCCAGCCATTTTTTGCAATTTCTTTTTTATTCATAGTTTTACTTTTACTCGATAAACCAACAAGATAATTTTAACTTAGGAAGCAAATTTACAAACTAAAACAATTGCTTTTATTTCAGTTTTTTATATAATTACACTTAAAACCATAATTTACAACGCAATATTATAGTAGTAGGATCATCAAAATTTAAGTGATTCTTAACTTGAAATACTATTTAAAAAACTAATTTTAAGGATTAAAATACAACTCTAATTAGTATAAAAAATAAACCGTCATGGAAAACAACAATAGCCGCAGAAACTTTTTAAAACAAACAGCTCTATTATCTACAGGAACAATTCTAGGATCTAGTTTGTTAAGTCAAACTTTTGCAAATGACAAGCTTTTAACTTTACCTCAAAATGAAGCTGTAATTGATGTTATGGGAACATATTCTTTACCTAAACTACCCTACGCGTACGATGCTTTAGAACCTCATTTTGACAAAGCAACCATGGAAATTCATTATAGCAAACACCATCAAGCTTATGTCACTAATTTGAACAAAGCATTGGAAACGGTTGACAAAAACCTAGTTACAATGGGTGTTACATTGGAATCAATTTTTGAAAACATCAATAAATTTCCAGAAGGAATTCGCAATAACGCCGGAGGCCATTACAATCACTCATTATTTTGGAACTTGTTAAGCCCAAAAGGCGGCGGAGTACCTCAAGGATCACTTGCTACAGCTATAAATTCTAGTTTTGGCTCCTTTGAAGAGTTTAAAAAACAATTTACAGATGCAGCGACTAAACGCTTTGGTTCAGGTTGGGCTTGGCTTGTAGTTAAAGATGGTAAACTTGTTATAGGATCTACAGCAAATCAAGATAATCCTTTGATGCGTTTGAAAGGAACTGGACTGAAAGGCAAACCGGTATTGGCTCTTGACGTTTGGGAACATGCCTATTACCTAAAAAATCAAAACCGTAGAGCAGATTACATTGCTTCGTTTTGGAATGTAGTTAATTGGGAAGAAGCTGAAAAGTTATTCAAAGCTTAATTTAAGTGTGAAAAAGAATTACTTAAGCTCCTGGACAGTAGTTTAGGAGCTTTTGTTATTTTGAATTTCTTTCGTTGAGAAAGCGGGAAAAATTAGAAAAAACACTTGTAGTTATATTCCTTTTGAACTAATTGTAATTTGTTTGTTAAACTAAAAAAGTAGCTTCAAAAACTAATCTAAAATAGTATAGCTTTGCAGTCTCAAAATTAAACAATGATTAACCCATCAACATCAGGTTGGATCGATAAATTTTTCGCCGAACAGCATTTTACAAATGAAATTGTTTCGGTTGACAATGCTAGCTTTTATCAAAAAGTACGAGCAACTGGATTTATTTACGGCCATATTATTGATTTTGACCTTCCAAATCCAATTGAAACAAAAGGTTGGTTTAAAGAGGAAATCTCAAAAGTAGCTTTACTTAATGCATTATACAGCGTTTTTTGCCAAAGTACAACTGCAATAGATACCAGTATTTTTGCACAACGAGCAGTTGCTTTTTACAACGAAATGAATCCAGAAGGATTTAGTTTGTTGAAAAAAATACTCCCAAAAAACTCTACGTCACTAACCTTAGAGAAAATTATTGACCAAAGAGTACAAACCAATGACAGTATTATAAGCAAGAATTTTTCTCACTTGGTTACTAATGCACTACTTTTTATAGATGTCTTGGCATTTAGACAGTATTTAGTTCATGGTGAAATACCTGAGAAATACCTAAAAAAAATTGAAGAAACCATTGTAAATTTAGTAACTCTAGCTTTAAAAATAAAATCTACAAAATCACAATATGATGATTTGTTAATCAAATTATTTGAAGCTTCTATAAGATACAGTAAGTTTTCAAAAGTAACCGCTCAAAGTATTGATGCCCTACAACTCGAGTACTTTACACACGAATTGGAAAAAAAATATTTCATTGATTTGGTAGGAATGGCTTTGTGGAGTGATCAAGAAATCGAAAACGACGAAGCCTATTTTTTACATTCCTTGGGTACTACGCTACAAGTATCCGAAGAATTCGTGGAGGAAAGTGTCAAAAATGCACATGATTTCATTGCACGATACAAAAAAGAAATTCCTTATTTTAACTACTCGAATCCAGTAAAACACTTTTATGATCAAACAACTCAAAGTGTTGTAACACTTATAAGCCGCAATAAAAATAGATTATTGAAAGAATTGCTACAAAGCAAAGAATTAATGGTGTTACTAGCCCATTCTACGCACCGCGATCTAGAAGAAAAAGAAAAGAGAAAGGTAAAAAAGCAACTGTTGGAAATATGCAAAACGATTCCTTCACTAACAATATTTTTGCTTCCAGGCGGTAGTTTGTTGTTGCCTATCTTAGTTAAATTTATACCCAAATTATTGCCTTCAGCGTTTAATGAAAATTTGGAAGAAGAATAAAAAAGCCGCTAGTTAGCGGCTAAATATTTAAAATTTTAGTTGATATACATCATCTAAATCTTTTTCAGAACTGATGTTTACCTCTAAATCAGTTACAAAACCCGAATTTAAACCATAAACCCAACCATGTAAAGTCAGATCTTGACCATTACTCCATGCGCCTTGAACGATTGATGTTTTGGCCAAATCAAAAACTTGTTCTTTCACGTTCAATTCTACGAAAGTATTAAAACGAGTAGTTTCATCTGCAATCGTGTCCAGGTGCGCATGATGCAAACGGTACACATCTTTTATGTGTCGAATCCAGTTGTCAATAATTCCAATAGATTGATTGCCCATGGCTGCCTTTACACCTCCGCAACCATAGTGCCCGCAGACAATCACGTGCTTTACTTTTAAAACATTAACAGCATAATCAAGCACACTCAACATATTCATATCAGAGTGGACCACCATGTTGGCAATATTTCTATGAACAAAAACTTCGCCTGGTTTTGCTCCTACAATTTCGTTTGCAGGAACGCGACTATCAGAACAGCCTATCCATAACAATTGCGGATTTTGTCCTTTAGCCAAATCTTTAAAAAAATCTTTATCAACAGCCAATTGACTCTCAACCCATTCTTTATTATTTTCTAGTAATTTTTGATAATATTCGCTCATGATTTTTATTGATCCTAAAAATAAAAAAACCATTAATCTTGCTAATTAATGGTTTTTAGTATTACAATTAAATTATTTAGTTGTTGATAAAAGAGGCATCTTCATAAAAAGTAACTTCACCTGTTTCTAAATTATGCATTGCTCCAATAATACCAATTTCACCATTTTCAATCATTTGCTTTAGGATTGGGCTTCGTTCTAGAATACTGTTTACATTTCTTTTTACATTGATTTGAGATACGTTTTCAACGAAAGTTGCATTTTTTGAACTTCTCTCCGTTAGAGTTTCACTCTCTTGATAAACTGAGGGTTGAATTTTAGACAACAATTCGGTTAAATTCCCCATTTCAACATGATCACAAGCGCCTTTTATTGCACCACATTTGGTATGCCCCAAAACCACGATAAGCTTAGAACCAGCAACTTTACATGCAAATTCCATACTTCCCAAAATATCAGTATTCACAACATTACCTGCAATTCTAACCGAAAAAACATCTCCTAGACCTTGATCAAAAATCAGTTCTGCCGATGTTCTACTATCGATGCAACTTAATATGGTTGCAAATGGCCATTGACCATCAACTGTTGCATTGGCTTGTTCTAACAAATCTCTATGAGCTTTCAAATTACTCATAAATCTTTGATTTCCTTCTTTTAAATAATCCAACGCTTTTTGTGGCGTCATTTGAGCTTGCGATTCTCTATTATGTGCTTTCATATTTTTTAATTTTTGTAATTATTTTTTTTTGGATTCAACAAAAACGTGCTTTTCATCTTCACCACTATTTTCAAGATCATAGGCTTCTTTAAAGCCAATTAGTTTTACTTTAATATTTTCTTCTTTTGACCTAATTTTCTTAAATTCTTTAATTAAATCTAATACATCGTGCGCAATATATACCGTATCGGATGCATTGATAATCACTTTTGAATTTGAAGGAATAGATGCAATTGTTTCTTTAATAGCTGCTTTATTCAAAAAAGAAACCTCTTGAGCCAAGTCGATATGAATAACATCTCCATCTTGGTATTGTTCTTTTCTAAAATTATAAGCGCGTTTCATATTTCCTTTTAAAACGAAAATAACACTAATTATCATCCCTAAAGCAACTCCTTTTAACAAATCTGTGAAAACTACGGCCGCAAATGTTGCTATAAATGGTATGAATTGATATTTCCCTTTTTCCCAAAAATGCTTTACCGTAGCTGGATTTGCTAATTTATAACCTACCATCAGTAGCACGGCTGCCAATGTTGCTAAGGGAATTTTATTCAATATCGATGGTATTGCCAAAACACTTACAAGCAAAAGACCACCATGAATTATTGTAGACATTTTTGATTTTGCTCCTGCAGTGTTATTAGCAGTAGTTCTAACAACTACTGAAGTCATTGGCAAACCGCCTAAAAGAGCACTTAAAATATTACCAATTCCTTGTGCTTTTAATTCTACATTAGTATTGGTATATCGTTTTAAAGCATCCATCCTATCAGAGGCTTCAATACACAATAAAGTTTCAATAGAGGCAACTACCGCAATCGTAACAGCAACAATCCAAACTTTAGAATTTGAAATAGCAGTGAAATCAGGTGTAACAATGATATTTTTGAATTCTTCTAACGAAGTTGGAACCGGCAGACTCACCAAATGCTCTTTTAAAATAGCTAAACTACTGCCTGATTGAATAAAAAATTCGTTTATTAAAATACTCACTATTACCGCAACTAAAGCTGGCGGAACTAGCTTTATACTTTTCAAAAAGGTAATTTTATTCCAAAGTATTAAAATAGCAAGTGATATCAAGGCTATAATTATGGATCCTAATTGAACATGATTCACTACTTGAAATATTTCAGAAAATGAATTTTGCCCATCTAGTTGAAAAAAGGATTCGTCTCCTTCAAAATCTGGATCATAACCAAACGCATGCGGAATTTGTTTGAGAATGATAATCACACCTATACCAGCAAGCATTCCCTCGATAACATTGTTGGGAAAATAATTTGATATCGTACCCGCTTTTATAAAACCTAAAATTAATTGAATGATTCCGGCAATTAATACGGCTAAAAGAAAAGAATCAAACGAACCCAAATCGGTAATAGCTGTTAAAACAATTGCTGTTAAACCCGCTGCGGGACCAGAGACGCTAAGATGAGATTGACTTAAATAGCCTACCACTATCCCACCAATTACTCCTGAAATAATACCCGAAAATAAAGGTGCTCCACTTGCCAAAGCAATACCGAGACACAGTGGCAAAGCCACAAGAAAAACTACTAAACCTGAAGAAAAATCAGATTTTAAATTCGCAAAAAGATTGATTTTTTTGGTCATACCATTAAATTATTTAAACATGTAACTGGTTTTCAAACAATTTGAAAACGATCTAAAATGTATTAAATAAATTCTGGCGGTGGAGAAAATATTTTTTCTAAAACAGTGTCATGACGAGATAAGTTTTCCGAAATAATTTCAGAATTCAAAGATGGCTTAGCAACGACAATTGGATAATCAAAATTTTGCTTTAATTCTGCTTTTATTTCCTTGAAATTTTTATTTACTTCTTCCTCTGAGAAACTGTAAAACATGCTAATATCAGTATCATTTTCTATCAAACTCACAATAGTCGGCGTTGACAAAAAAGCAATAAAAAAGAAAAGTAAAATAGGAGCTACTGACTTCATGTGGCAAAAATATCTTTTTAGTTAAGAAAAATGGCAGAACATTTCATATTTTTTAACTAAAATACTAAAAATATTTAAGTTTTTAGAAGTTAAAAAACATATAAATTAAATCGATAGTTTTTATCTTTGTATAAAATTTTATTATTCGATGACAATTACTCAATTAAAATACGTTTTGGCGGTAGCCGAATATAAAAACTTCACTCTCGCGGCTGAAAAGTGCTTTGTTACACAACCTACTTTGAGCATGCAAATTCAAAAAATTGAGGAAGAACTCAATATTCAAATTTTTGATAGAACTAAAAAACCAATTCAATTAACGGATATTGGCCAAAAGATTGTAAATCAAGCAAAAAATATTGTAGTAGAGGCTGATCGGATTCAAGATATTGTAGAGCAACAAAAAGGATTTATAGGTGGTGAATTCAGGCTTGGCATTATTCCAACCATCATGCCTACACTTTTGCCCATGTTTTTGAACAATTTCATTAAAAAATATCCAAAAGTAAAATTGATCATTGAGGAATTAAACACTTCAGAGATTATTACTAAATTGAATAACGGTCATCTTGATGCTGGAATAGCGGCAACGCCACTTCTGGAAGAAAAAATTAAAGAAATAGTTCTTTATTACGAACCCTTCGTGGCTTACATACCTGAAAGTCATCATCACTTTCAAAAAAATGAAATTGAAGTAGCTGATTTAAATTTAGATGAAATTCTATTATTACAAGACGGACATTGCTTTAGAGACGGCATACTCAACTTATGCAAAACTGGTGACCGCAATGAAATTAGTCATTTTCAAATTGAAAGTGGCAGTTTTGAAACCCTTATTAAGTTAGCTGATGAAGGTTTGGGCACCACGCTACTGCCTTACTTACATACTTTAGATTTAAAAGAAAAAGACAAACTAAAACTTCGTCATTTTAAAGAACCAAAACCTGCAAGAGAAGTAAGTTTAATATTTCCTAAAAACGAATTAAAAATTCAAATTATCGATGCATTACGTAGCACGATTGCCGGCGTCATCAAAGGAGCAATTGTGTTTCAAAATATAGAAATCATCAGTTCAATGCCGAAAAAATAACATAAAAAAAGTCGGAATTTGATTCCGACTTTTTTTATACTCTATTATTTTTCTATTGTTTACGAATTGACTAAAATCAAACATTGTTTTAACTCTGGTTTCTCAACTGTAAAATTTAAAAGCCATTCGCGCAATTGTTCCAACTCATAAGGAAGAAGCGTTTTAATAGCTTTTTCTAACTCTTTGCAAAATAAAGTGGGATCAAAACTTACTCTTTCCAAAATTGATTTTGTATAATCATACATGATTTTCGACATAGTAAATGAAGATTTAATTGATATTTTGATTGTTTTTTTTGTAAAAATACTACAATTTTATTACCTGCACATAAATTTAACGTTGTATTAGCTATTTTAGTATCCTAGTACAATAATAACCACTACGACCCTATTTACTTTTTAAATGCCCTAAACATTTCTCTTTTGCCAGGTGGTCCCGCTAATTTTTCGACCGTAAAACCAACCTCAATCATACTCCTTTTAACTACTCCGCGCGCTGCATAAGTCACTAAAACACCTCCTGATTTTAATGATTTATACATTTTTTCAAAAATGGCGGTACTCCAAAGTTCAGGTTGCACACGGTAGCCAAAAGCATCAAAATAAATTAAATCAAAACAATCACTATCAGTAATATTTTCAAAAAACTGTTGCCTTTTTAAAAGGGTAAAATTATTTTTTAAAATAGTACTTTCTCCCCAAGGGCATTGATGCATTTTTTGAAATAGCTCCAATTTATCACCGGCGTTTAGCTCGGCGACGTAATTCATTTGTAAAACTTCTTCGGCAGCAACAGGATAAGCCTCTACTCCCACATAATGAATAGTTTGGTTTCTTTTCTCGGACTCTAACAATGTAATGAAAGCATTGAGCCCAGTTCCAAAACCAATTTCGAGTAACGCTATTTCTTGATTTGGAAATAGAGCCAATCCGTTTTTAATGAATACATGCTGTGCTTCTTGTATAGCACCGTGCTTAGAGTGGTAACATTCGTCCCAATCTGTTAAATGTATGGTTGTTGAACCATCAAGTGTTTGAATAATTTCTCTTTTCAACGTGTTACTCTTAGTTATTGATGTTTAAATTGCATTAAAACCCTCTTCAAAATTAATCAAATCTAAAATGATAGCCCTAAAATCTGCATGTTTTTTGCACAAAACTCGCATAAAACAAACAAGTTCGAATGGATTTTTTACAAAATAAACAAATCTCACCAAAAAGACATAATTAATAGTTTATTGATAAGAATTGTACTGAATTTTATTTAATTTTGCAAATATTAAGGGAGGCCCTGCGAGCAATGCAAGAAATGCAGGCTTTCATTTAAAATAAAATCAAAAAACAGTATACAACTATGAGTACTACTCAAACTACCCAAATTGAAATTATAAAAGCTGCGACTACCAAAATAAACGACGTAGATTTTGGCAACTTAAGCTTTGGGTCTGTATTTACGGATCACTTATTTGAATGCGACTTTAAAAATGGAGAATGGCAACAACCAGTTATTAAACCATATGCGCCTTTTTTATTAGACCCTTCAACAAGAGTTTTTCATTACGGGCAAGCCATTTTTGAAGGAATGAAAGCCTATAAAAATGAAGCAGATGAAATTTGGCTTTTTAGACCTGACGAAAATTTCAATAGATTTAATAAATCAGCAGTGCGTATGGCAATGCCTGAAGTACCAGAAGAACTTTTTATGAGTGGTCTTCGTCAATTGTTGCAACTTGATGAAGCTTGGATCAAAAAAGGAAAAGGAAACGCCATGTACATTAGACCGTTTATGATTGCAAACGGAACGGGAGTAATCGCAAATCCATCAGACGATTATAAATTTATGATCATTTTGTCGCCAGTAACATCCTATTATGCTGGAGATGTCAAAGTACTTATCGCAGAACACTACAGTCGCGCAGCTAATGGCGGTATTGGAGCAGCCAAAGCGGCTGGAAATTACGGAGCACAATTTTACCCAACAACACTTGCCAATAAGCAAGGTTTTCAACAAGTAATTTGGACTGACGATGCAACACATACAAAATTAGAAGAGGCGGGAACCATGAACGTGTTTTTCAGAATCAACAACAAACTTCTTACAGCTCCTGTTAGCGAACGTATTTTGGACGGTGTTACTAGAAAAACCTTGATTGAATTAGCAAAAAGCGAAGGCATTAACGTAGAGGTACGCTCTGTATTGGTAGATGAGCTTGTTGCTGCCGCAAAAGATGGAACTTTACAAGAAATTTTTGGAGCAGGTACTGCAGCTGTCGTAAGTCCAATATCTGGATTTTCTTATAAAGACGAATATTTTGAATTACCTAAGCTTGAATCTACGGTAGCTAATCAATTGAAAGATAAGCTAACAAACATTCAAAACAAATTAGAAGAAGATACTTTTGGATGGACCGTTAAAATTTAATAATACCTCCAAATTAGGATATAAAAAAAGCGATTTTCTCTGTGAAAATCGCTTTTTTTTTACAATCAAATTAGGTTTTCCTTATTCATTGTCAAAAATCGATGAAAAATCAGGTTTGAAGTAGTTTGGCCCTTTCAAAACTTTACCATCTTCACGATAAATAGGTTGCCCATTTTCATCGAGTTTACTCATGTTACTTCGCTGGATTTCATCAAAAACAGCTTCTATTTTATCTTGCAAACCGTGCTCAATAATGGTCCCACATAAAATGTAAAGCATATCCCCCAAAGCATCAGCAATTTCAACTAAATCACCATTTTTAGCTGCCTCAAGATACTCTTCGTTTTCTTCCTTCATGAGTTCAAACCTAAGTTCTTCTTTATTGTTTGCAAGCACCGCAAGAGGAGCCTCACTGTAACCAAGTCTATAAGCAGTATGAAATTCTTTTACTGCATCAATTTGTTTTTCCATCCTTAAAATTTGTTAATTGCAAGGGCAAATTAGTAACTATTTCTAAACTATTACCTAAATTTACCAAAAATAAAATTAACTATGTTCAGTAAAGGTCAACTCGTATTTGCGGTCTTATTTTTTATATCATTTATAATTGCAGCGGTCTACTCCTATCGCAAAGACATCAATATTCACAAGCAGTTTTACAAAGGAAACTATAAAATACTTATTGGTTTTCTTGCATTTATTGCAATTTTGTTTGTCATTAAAGTATTTTTTAAAAGATAATTAAACATATTTAAAAATTGTCTGCTATCTTGTGCGCATTTTATAGAGCGATGTATATTTTTTAAAATATGTAAGTGAATCTCTTATAAACAGAAAATACAAAATTATTAAGATGATAATTTAACTTGTTCTAAAACTCTTACCAAGACTACAAGTAAATTATTATTTAAATTTAAGCCAATCAAAAACGTATTACCATGAGAATTTTAAAATACTTGTTTCTTTTATTGCTGCTCAGTTTTGTTGCGGCAACAGTATTTGTAGCTACACAAAAGGGAGATTTTACTGTAGAAAGAAGTCTGGTAATTCCAACTCAAAGGAACACTGTTTTTAATTACATTAACGATTTAAAAAACTGGGAAGATTTTACCTCTTGGACCATTGATCAACCTGAAACAACATTTTCATATTCAGTTGTAAGTGCAGGAGCTGGTGCGAAATACAGTTGGACTAACAGCAATAAAACGGGAAGTATACGCAACATAACCACAAAAGAGAACGATAGTATTGCTCAAAAAATGGACTATGATGGCACTGAAACTGACGTAACTTTAAAATTTAAGGATACTATAGGAGGAACTAAAGTAACTTGGAAATCTAAAGGGAAAATGAGTTTCACAATGAAAATTTATGCCACCTTTAATGGAGGTGCAGAAAAAATAATAGGAAGTTTGTACGAAAAAAGCTTAGCAAACTTAAACAAAACCCTAAACTACAAGTTGAAAACATTCGAAGTAACCTCAAATGGAATAGTTAAAAAAGCAGGAACTTTTTATTTAAAACAAACTTACTCCACAAAAACTGCTCATATTTATAAAAACGCTCGTATCATTATTTACAAACTGAATACGTTTTGCAAACAAAACAATATTGAATTAAACGGCAAGCCCTTTTTATTATTTCTTGCTTACGACAATGCGAGAGATGTGGCTAAAGTTTCATTTTGCGTTCCCATAAAATACCAAATCGCTACCAGTATGGGAAGCGACATTTTGGTTGATAAATTAGAAACTTTCGAAGCAGTAAAAACAACCTTAACCGGAGATTATACGCACCTAAACAAAGCATACGTAAAATCAAAAAATTATATCAACACCAATAAAATCGTCGTAGGAAACCAATTTTTAAAGTTAGAGGTACTAAATAAAAGTCGATTTGAAATTAAAAACCCATCCAAATGGGAAACTGAAATTTATATTCCTATGATGCCCAAAGCTGTCGTTATTCCTGCAACAATTCCTATTGAAAACGAAACTTCAGCAATAGCACCTCCAAAATCAGTTCAACCAAAAGCTATTAAAGAACAAGACTTATCTGAATTCTAGATAATTTTTTTTAATAAGTACTACTAAATTAAAAACACCATTTTGCAAGAAGAACAGGAATTTATAAACCAATTGCTAAACCCTAAAACGCAAAATGTTGCGTTTCAGCGTTTGCTTTCGGAGTATCAAAGACCTTTATACAATCACATCAGATTGATAGTTTTGAATCATGATGATGCTGATGATGTGTTGCAAAATTGTTTTATAAAAATATTTCAGCACCTAAAAAACTTTAAAGGCGAAAGCAAACTTTTTTCATGGATGTATCGCATAGCTACAAACGAGGCATTAACTTTTTTAAAACAAAAGGCAAAAGCAAATCACATTACATCAGAAGCATTACAAAACAAAACTATTGAAAATCTTGAAGCAGATGTTTTTTTTGATGGTAACGAGATGCAATTAAAGTTACAAAAAGCTATTGCCCAGTTGCCCGAAAAACAGCAATTAGTTTTTAAAATGAAATATTTTGAAGAACTGAAATACGAAGAAATATCAGAAATACTCGGAACATCGGTTGGAGGTTTAAAAGCATCCTACCATTTGGCTGTAAAAAAAATAGAGGCTTTTGTAGCCAACAATTAAACCTTTTATAAATTAAACGGTCTAAACTCATTATGAAGACATTTAAATTAGATAACGAACCGAAAATTGAGGCTGGATTTGCAGTGCCAGATGCTTATTTTGATACTTTTTCAAGCAAATTATTAGCTCGATTACCGCAAGAAGAAACTAAAGTAATATCATTATTTCAAAAAAGAAAAAAAGTTTTAATGATGATTGCAGCAGTTTTAGTGATGGCGTTAATGATTCCTGTTTTTTATACATCGGATCCAATGAATGCAAAAGTAGATCCTGTTGCCTTGGAAAATTACATTACTTACCAATCCTCCGTAAATCAATATGATTTACTGAATAATTTAGACGCTGAAGATCTGGAAAAAATCAACACATCGATAGTTTTAGAAGACGAAAGTATTGAAGAACACTTTTCTACAAATGCTAATCTTGAAAATTTAATCTTGGAGTAAGATAAAAATGTCTCCAATTTTTTTACAACTAAATATAATTACAATGAAATTAAAACAATTATTCCCCTTACTCTTCTTGATGATTTCGCTCCAGTTTTACGGACAAGGCGAAAGCATGAAAGAAAAAAGAGAGCAAATAAAAGCCTTAAAAGTTGCATTTTTTACTACTGAACTTGATTTTTCTAGTAGTGAAGCCGCTCGTTTTTGGCCAATTTACAATGCGTACGATGACAAACAATTTGAACTAAGACACCAAAAAATGAAAAGTTATGTTCGAAGAATGAACGACGGATCTTTGGATAAAATTACTGAAAAAGAGGCAAATATTTTTTTGGCACAAATTGAAGATACAGAAGAAGAACTTTTTTTAGTTCGTAAAAAATTCATGCAAAATATTCGAACGATATTGCCAGCAATAAAAATTGTAAAATTAAAAAAAGCAGAAGAAGACTTCAACCGAAAGTTACTACAGCAATACCGAAACCACGGATCTCGTAAATAAAATTACTTTTATTAATTCAAAAAAAACACTCTAAATTGTAAAACTAGAGTGTTTTTTTGTTTTTAAAAGAACTGAATTCGAATCATTTTTTGTTGACCTGCAGCTATAGCTGTTGTTCTATTTATGAACCGGATAGTGTTTAAAGAGGAATCTGAAAGAAGTAATTTCCAACTTTGGCCTGAATCAGCAGAATAATACAAACCAGAAAAACCTACTGAAACCAATTCTTTACCAGCACCTCCGGGTACAAACTGTACACAAGAAGCATAGCCAAACCCTTGATTTTCGGCAACCAACTTCCAAGTTTTCCCGCCATCTATTGTGATAGCTTTGTTACCAAAATTTTGGTTTCTATTTTCATAATCTCCACCCGATATAAATCCGATTTTACTATTGTAAAAATCAGCAGTAAAAATTCCAGTCATAGCGCGTCCTTGCACAATTGGTGTATTGTAAACTGTCCAACTTCGTCCTCGATCACCAGAATAAAACACCCTCGATTGCGTACCACCTGAAACAATCCAAGTATCATTTCCCTTAACAATTATATTTGTATTACTCGCAGCAAAAGCTGCTTCGCCTTGTTTAACGGTTGGTAAAACAGTAGTTGCAATTTTTGACCAAGTAGCACCTCCGTCTCTGGTTATAATAATATTTAAGCAATCAGCTACAGGGTCTCCCATTGCAATACCTTCGTTGGCATCCCAAAAACGCATACTGTCGAAAAAAACTTTTTCATTACTTTCTTGATAAACTACTTTAGGTACACGAGAATTTTTCGGAATTTGATATAAAAATGCAGGATTACCCACATTTACAATAAATACAGACTTTTTATTTTGAGTAATACTTCTAAATTCTAGTAGTGCTGTACCGTTACCAATTAATTGCTCTTTGCGCTCATTTTTGTTTATATCAAATGATCCAAAACGACCTTTATCTGCAGCGTACCAGACTGTGTTTCCATCAATTTCAATGGCACGAATACTTATTTTATCTTTAAAAAGAGTATCAATTTTCACTGAATTAAAAGATTTTTTAACCGCAGTATTTTTATTCGTAGTACAAGCCAAACAACTTGTCAAAAGCAATAAAATCAATAGTTTATTTATCATAATATATCTTTATTTTAAAGCTAAAATACAATTTTAAAGTGGAGCACCAAACCTATTAAAATACATTGGCACAGTAATTGGTTCTTGAAAAAAAGAAAAACCTAAAATTTTATAACATGAAAACGAAAGTACTTTTACTTGCCCTTCTGATTCCTGTTTTCAGTATTCAATTGCAAGCACAAAAAAGGTCTTCTGTGCAAGCAACAAGTTCGGAAATCAGTGATAATCTAGATCTACGTGCGGTAGCATCCATTTTTGGAGAAGCGCGCGATTTACAAGATTTTGAACGACGCCTTAACGATCCTGATGCACAAATTTCAAATCTTGACTTGAACGATGACCAAGAAGTTGATTATCTACGCGTAATCGAAACCGTAGAAAACAGAACACACCTAATTATTGTACAAGCGGTTTTAGATCGCGATGTATACCAAGACGTTGCCACAATTGATGTTGAAAAAGATCAATACAACAAGGTACATGTACAAGTGGTTGGAGATACTTTTTTGTATGGAGCCAATTACATTTATGAGCCTGTGTATTATAGTACACCCGTTTTATATGCCTCTTTTTGGAGACCATCTTATAGACCTTACTGTTCAACTTGGAACTGGGGTTATTACCCAAGTTACTACAGAGCATGGAATCCTTTTCCAGTTTTTAGATATAGAAACAATATCAATATCACCTTAAATTTTAACAACAACTACAACTATGTCAATTATAGACGCAGCAACCAAGCAATAGTTTTATATAATTCTAGACGCTCTAACGGATATGAAAGACAACACCCACATTATTCTTTTTCGCACCGAAACGCAACGGTTACCAACCGCTATGAATTAGATCGACAAAGATCTTCACGAGGCAATATTACTTATGCAAACCGACGAACTAGTACTGAAAATCGATACAACACGAATGCAAGTCGTAACACACAAGAAACAGACCGATTTGCTACTCCAAGAGGATCTTCAAACGATAGGTCAACCGCAAATGATTCGTACTCTAATCGATCAAATCGAAATACAGACGCAATTGGTCGTAGTTCAAGAGTTGATGCACCAAGTAGAAGTACCCGTGGCTCGTTAGAAACAAGAAGCGAAGCAAGTAATCGCTACACTCCATCAAGAGCACGAGAGAATGAAGGCGCCAAAGTTGAAAGCCGAACAAGCAACCCGAGATCAGGACGAATCGAAAACCGCAGTTACGGTTCTAGTCGCGATGAACGTAGTACAATGGGAGAAAGAAGTCAAAATAGAACTTTTTCACAAAACAGAGTTGAAAATAGATCTTCTAATAGAAACTCGAACGCAACTCCTGCCCCACGTGACAATAGCAGAGGTAATGCACCCCAACGTACAGAAAACCAGAGAGGCAATTCAGGCAGAAGTGAGAATAGAAGATCTTAGTAGAACTACCAAATTGTTAAAAACACGGCCATCCAGCCGTGTTTTTTTTCTTAAAGAGTTCTTAATTTATTTAAAAAGTGTAAATTTGAGCACTTTTATAAATATTTTTCATGAACACTTCACACAAAGACCTCCATAGTAAATGGACATTAGGTGGATTATTAATTTCATTAGGAATCATTTACGGAGACATAGGTACATCCCCTTTGTATGTAATGAAAGCCATATTAGGTACTCATCTCATCAACGCTGATATTGTACTAGGAGGTATCTCTTGCGTATTTTGGACCTTAACTTTACAAACTACAATAAAGTATGTAATTATCACTTTAAGTGCAGATAATCATGGAGAAGGTGGTATTTTTGCCCTCTATGCTTTGGTCAAAAAAACTAAAATTAAGTGGTTAATTGTACCAGCAATTATTGGAGGTAGTGCCTTACTTGCTGACGGGATTATTACACCACCTATTTCCGTATCTTCAGCAGTTGAAGGTATCAGAACGTACTATCCAGAAATAAATACGATTCCTATCGTTATCAGTATTTTGTTCGTACTGTTTGCAATCCAGCAATTCGGCACCAAGCTTGTAGGCAAATTTTTTGCTCCAATGATGTTCGTTTGGTTTGCCATGCTTGCAACCTTGGGAGTATCTCAAATAATGCATAATACTAGTGTTTTAAACGCAATAAATCCGTACTATGCGTACCATTTGCTAAGCATTCACCCAGAAGGATTTTTCGTACTTGGATTCGTATTTTTATGTACAACTGGTGCAGAAGCATTATACTCTGATATGGGGCATTGTGGTCGAAAAAACATCCGTATCAGTTGGATTTTCGTAAAAATTGCTTTAGTCCTGAACTATTTCGGACAAGGAGCATATTTAATGCAACATGAAGGTGCAACTCTTCAAAGTATTGGTGGAAAAAACGGGAATCCGTTTTACCTCATAATGCCAGATTGGTTTCAACCTATTGGAATTGTTGTAGCTACACTTGCGGCGGTAATTGCATCACAGGCATTAATAAGTGGCTCATTTACTTTGATAAACGAAGCTATGAGACTAAATTTCTGGCCAAAGGTAAAAATCAAATACCCAACAGAATTAAAAGGACAATTGTATATACCATCAATAAACTGGTTATTATTTATTGGTTGCGTTGGTATCGTATTGCATTTTGAAGAGTCTAGCAACATGGAACATGCTTACGGATTAGCAATTATCTTATGCATGATCATGACTACAATTTTATTAAATTACTACCTGATAATGAAGCGCGTACCGTTGTACTTTATCGTACCGCTGATTACTGTGTACTTAATGATCGAATTTAGTTTCTTAGCAGCAAACATCACCAAATTTGCCGAAGGTGGCTACGTAACATTATTAATTGCAATCGCACTAATATCTGTCATGACCATTTGGTATGTGGCTAAAAAAATCAACAAGAGCTATACAAAGATTGTTAAGATTGAAGATTACAAAAAAGTACTTGTTGAGTTGAGTGCTGATCTTTCTATTCCAAAATACGCAACCCATTTAGTATACATGACTAATGCCGGAAGAGTTGATGAAATTGAAGAAAAAGTAATGTACTCTATTTTACAAAAACGTCCAAAAAGAGCTGACATCTATTGGTTTGTACATGTAAATATTTTAACAGAACCCTACAAAACAGAATATAAAGTAACCGAAATTGTCAAAGATGATTTGTATCGCGTAGACTTTAATTTAGGTTTTAGAGAGCCTACAAAAATCAATTTGATGTTTAGAGAAGTGATTCGCGACATGGTAAAAAAAGGAGAAGTAGATATTACCAGTCGATACGAATCATTAAATAAGAACAATATTATTGGAGATTTCAAATTTGTATTATCTGAAAAATTCCTATCTAATGACAGCGATTTAAGATGGCACGAAAAAATAGTAATGAACTCTTATTTCTTTATAAAAAAGCTAAGTTTGTCAGAAGAAAGAGCTTTTGGATTAGATAGTAGTTCTGTTAAAATAGAAAAATTCCCAATGGTGTTACATGCACCTGAAAACATAGGATTAACGCGAGTGAAATAATTTTTTCTCACTTATCTAATAAAAAACATTGTATTTATACGGTGTTTTTTTTTGGAAAAAAATTAAAATACAATAATCGGTATTTAAAAACAATACATTAAAGTCAATAAATAGTACCTTTGCACCTCAATTATTTAAAATGAGATTACACAGAAATTTAGTTTACACTACAATAGACGCCTTAAATGCTATTTTTAACGAAGGCGAATATGCTGATAAAGTAGTAGCCCGATCCCTAAAAAAAGACAAAAGATGGGGCAGTTCAGACAGAAAATTTGTCGCAGAAACAATATACGAAATCGTTCGTTGGAAACGATTATACTCTGAAATTGCAGAGGTTAAAGAGCCTTTTGACAGAGACAACTTATGGAGAATGTTCTCAGTATGGGCTGTTTTAAGAGGTTATCCTATTCCTGATTGGCGCCAATTAGAAGGAACACCGGAACGTAAAATTAAAGGTCGTTTTGATGAATTATCAAAAGTTCGTGCAATTAAAGAGTCTATTCCAGATTGGATGGACGAATTGGGCGTACAAGAACTTGGTGAAAAAGTTTGGGCTACTGAAATTGCAGCACAAAACCAGCCTGCTCGTGTTATTTTACGTGTAAACACACTTAAAACAACTCGTGAAGCATTACGTGCTATTTTGATGGACTTGAACATTGAAACTGAAACCTTAAAGGCACAACCTGATGCTTTAGTTTTAAAAGAAAGAGCAAATGTGTTTTTAACAGATGCTTTCAAGCAAGGTTTTTTTGAAGTTCAAGATGCCAATTCGCAACTGGTAGCCGCCTTTTTAGATGTGAAGCCAGGAATGCGTGTTGTTGATACTTGTGCGGGTGCAGGCGGAAAAACATTACACATTGCCTCCTTGATGGAAAACAAAGGACAATTAATTGCTATGGACTTGTACGAAAGTAAATTAAAGCAATTGAAAATCAGAGCGAAAAGAGACGGCGCGTTCAATATTGAATACCGCATTATCGACTCGACAAAAGTTATTAAAAAACTACACGAGAGAGCAGATCGTGTATTAATTGATGCACCTTGTAGTGGTTTAGGCGTTTTAAAAAGAAACCCTGATGCAAAATGGAAACTAAAACCTGAATTTATTGATAACATTCGTAAAGTACAATCAGAAGTTTTAGAAAGCTATTCAAAAATTGTAAAACCAGGTGGGAAACTTGTTTATGCCACTTGCTCTATATTACCATCAGAAAATCAAGAACAAGTAAAACGTTTTTTAACTACCGAAATTGGAAAGCAATTTACCTTTGTAAAAGAACACAAAATTTTAGCTTCTGAATCTGGCTTTGATGGTTTTTACATGGCATTGATGGAAAGAAAAGTATAAATAGACTTTTATTCTCTATAAAAAAAGCTCCGACTAAAATCGGAGCTTTTTTATTGCTATAAACTGAACTTGTTAAAAAAATATATTTTTTAAGCTTCCAAAACTTCTTCGACTTCGCCATCGGCTTCCCATTTACCCACCACAGAAGTTGCAAGTGCATTCCCTAAAACATTGGTAGCACTTCTGAACATATCACAAAAATGATCAATTGGCAAAATTAAAGCTATCCCTTCAATAGGAATATCAAACATCCCACAAGTAGCAGCTACCACGACCAAACTAGCTCTTGGAACTCCTGCAATACCCTTACTGGTAAGCATTAGCACCAATAACATGGTCATTTGTGTACCTAAATCTAAATCGATTCCGTAAGCTTGCGCAATAAAAACACTTGCAAAAGTCATATACATCATACTTCCATCTAGGTTGAATGAATACCCCAATGGTAACATAAAAGATACAATTCTATCCTTAACTCCAAAACGCTCCAATTCCTCAGTTAATTTAGGAAAAACAGCTTCACTACTTGTTGTACCAAAAGCAATAATTAAAGGACTAACAATTCGTTTAAGTAAAACTGGCATTCTACTTTTTAGAAAGATAAAACCAACTGCAATTAAAACTACCCATAGGGATGAAATTCCGATTAGAAACGAACCAAAAAACTTAAAATAAGTAATCGCCAATTCCTGGAAATCACGTACTGCAAACACACCTGCTATAGCACCAAAAACACCAATTGGAGCAAATTTCATCACATAATTAACCATTTTTAGCACAATATGTGAGGTTTTATCGAGCGCATTAATTACCGGCTTTACGTAATCACCTAATGAAGCTGCAGCTAAACCAAAAAAGATAGAAAAGATCACAATTTGTAAAATCTCATTAGTTGCCATTGCTTCAAAAATACTTTTGGGGACAATATGCTCAATAAAATTTTCAAACGAAATGTTTTGTGTTTTCGCTGTAACCTCTGCCACAGAGCCTAATTCAACATTTGATAAATTTAAACCAACACCAGGCTCAAGAATATTTACAAAAAACATCCCTAGCAATAACGATATAAATGATGCCGTAAAAAACCATCCCATAGCCTTACCACCTATGCGACCAACTGCTTTGATATCGCCTAATTTAGCAATTCCAACAACTAGCGTTGTGAAAACTAATGGCGAGATAATCATTTGCACCAAGCGAATAAAAACAGTCGCTAAAATTTTAATTTTAGTACTAAAAGCTTGAGCTGATTCTGCATCAATGTTATTATGAATAACAATTCCTAAAATAGCCCCAAGTATCATGGCTACTAAAATTTGTCCTGTTAATCCTGAAAAAAAAGATGCTTTTTTTGTGGTAATATTATCCATTAAAAAGTTTTAAAATTTATAAAAATGACATTTTTCTGAGCTCGACTATTTAAAAATCAAGAAAAACAACCTTGCTTAAATTGGATGTAAAAATAGCTTTAATATATTTTATTTATCAAATAAAAATCAGCAATTACTATGGCAGCCATCGCCTCTACAATTGGTACTGCACGAGGTACTACGCACGGATCATGACGGCCTTTACCTGTCATCTCTGTTATTGCTCCTTTGTTATCTAAAGATTCTTGCTTTTGCATGATCGTTGCTACAGGCTTAAATGCTACATTGAAGTAAATATCCATTCCGTTACTAATTCCGCCCTGAATTCCGCCTGAACGATTGGTCTTGGTAGTACCATCAGCGTAATATAAATCGTTATGCTCACTACCCTTCATTTTAGCACCTTCAAAACCACTGCCATATTCAAAACCTTTTACGGCATTGATTGATAACATTGCTTTACCTAATTCAGCATGTAGTTTATCAAAAACTGGTTCTCCTAAACCTACAGGAACGTTTTTAATAACACAAGTAACCGCACCTCCTACAGTATCACCTTGCTTGCGTATGTCCTTTATGTAAGCTTCCATCTCGGCCGCAGTCGCAGCGTCTGGACAACGTACTGGATTATTTTCAATAGAATTAAAATCTAATTCTTGATACGGAATATCTAACGTTATTGGTCCAACTGCAGAAACATAAGCGTGGATTTTAATTTCGGGAAGCATTTGTTTTGCAATAGCTCCTGCAACTACTCTGCTTGCCGTTTCACGAGCTGAACTTCTACCACCACCACGGTAATCACGAAAACCATATTTTTGATCGTAAACATAATCCGCATGACTCGGGCGGTAATTATCCTTTATATGTGAGTAATCATCTGATTTTTGATTGGTATTGGGAATAATAAAACCAATTGGTGTACCCGTAGTTTTACCTTCAAAAAGACCTGATAAAAACTGTACATCATCTGGTTCTTTTCGCTGAGTGACAATTGCTGATTGCCCTGGTTTTCTGCGCGCCATTTCCGCTTGAATTGCTTCAAGATCAATACTGATTCCGGGAGGACATCCATCAATAATACCTCCTAACGCTTCACCATGAGATTCTCCAAAAGTTGTTAATTTAAATAAGGTTCCGTAGCTGTTACCTGCCATTGTAGTTAGTTTTTAACAAAAGTACCATTTTACTTCAAAGTTCAAAAGTTTAGTGTTTAAAGTTTTAGACCAAAGAGGATATTTATTGTTGTAAAAATTCATTGAATGGGACTGCATTATATCACAAAGCGGAATAAGAAGTCCCCAATTCTAGTTCAAGTAGTTCTCAACACAAATTGAAGAGTAATATAATTACGTTGTGGTTAGAAAATTTGAGATTTATACCAATTACATTAGATTATATAAGAAATACCAAAAATGATATAAAGCATACGCTAACTTATGACCTATCTTTGTAAAAACAAAAAGAAACAATTTATGAAAAAGATTATTTTATCAGCGATTATGCTAATGGGGTTAGCATTTACTGCTCAAGCACAAAAAATATCTAAAAATGCTTTAGGTTTACGTTTTGGTGGAAGCAATGGATTTGGAACTGAAGTTTCTTATCAAAGAGGTTTATCAGACAACAACCGTTTAGAATTAGATTTAGGTTGGAGAAACAGAAAAGATTATAATGGATATGATGATGATGCTGTAAAACTAACAGGTATCTACCAATGGGTGTGGAATATTGATGGAGGTTTCAACTGGTACGCAGGTGTTGGTGGAGGTGTTGGAACATACGATAGAAAATATTCTGACAACAGAGTATATGACGACGGATTATTTGCTTTTGCTGCAGGAAACATTGGAATTGAATATGATTTTGATATTCCATTGTTAATCTCACTTGATTTTAGACCAGAATTTGGTGGTAACGGTGGGTACTATAACAATAATTACGGAAGTGATGTTGCTGTATCTCTAAGATACCAGTTCTAAAAAGCAATAGCTATATAGTAAAAAGGCCATTCTTGATCAAGAATGGCCTTTTTGTTATTTAAAAATGATAGGTTTTTTTGAATTAATTTTCAAAACACAAAACGGATTTGATAATGATTGAACTACCATACTTCCGGGCTCAGGTACTTGCTCCTTTACAGTTACAATGATATAGGTATCTGTCTCAACTACCGTCTCAACTCCTATTGCATATCCTCCACTAGATTTCTCACCCATATTTAAAATAACAAAATTCGATTTTTGAACATCTTCAGGAGTTATTTTATTTTTTAAGTTTTCATCGTTTTGTAACATTGCAATTTCATTTGGAGCAGATAAAATTTCAAAAAAACGAATTGAAGCACCACCGTTACTTTGTTGTGTTAACACTTCGAAAAGTGAACTAGAGCTTTGATTTTTTGTATTTGTCGTACCACAAGAAAAAAGTACTACTGCAATAAATGAGCCTACTAATCTTTTCATAATTCTTGGTTTTGTATTACTTGTATTTTTGAATTGCTTTTTCATAAAGCGCCTCATACAAAGGTAAAATATTCTTAATATCGAACTGTTGCGCCACTTGAAATGCATTCTCCTTAAAACTAGCTAACGTTGCATCATCTTTAAGAATTTTCAAAGCGTTTTGAGCCATTTCTTCAGTATTACCAACATCACTTAAAAAACCAGAAATTCCTTCAAAGTTTACTTCTGGCAAGCCTCCGGAATTACTTGAAATAACAGGCACACTGCAAGCCATAGCCTCAAGAGCAGCCAATCCAAAACTTTCAGTTTGCGACGGCAACAAAAATAAATCAGTAAAACAAAGGATTTTATCAATTTCGTTACTATTTCCAAAAAAGATAACCTTATCAGAGATTCCTAATTCTTGGCACAATTGCTCAGCTTTTTCTTTTTCAGGTCCATCACCTACCATCATCAATTTGGCCGGGATTTCTTTTTGAATATTATAAAAAACCTGAACTACATCAGGAATTCGTTTTACTTTTCTAAAATTACTAATGTGTGTTACGATGCGTTCATTTGTATTTGCCATCACCGATCGCTGACAAGGCAAACTTCCCTCTTTAGCCGTTTTTTCAAGCTCAATAAAGTTAGGAATAACTTCAATTTCATTTTTAATATTAAAAAGTTTCAAAGTATCCTCTTTTAAACTTTGAGAAACAGAAGTAACCACATCTGATTTATTGATACTAAAAGTAACCGCAGGCTTATAAAAAGGATGGTTTCCAACCAATGTAATATCTGTACCGTGTAAAGTAGTTACCATCGGAATATTAATACCTTCATCTTTCAGCATTTGCTTGGCCATGTAGCCTGCATAGGCATGAGGAATGGCATAATGCACGTGCAATAGTTCAATATTGTGCAATTTTACCATATCTACCAATTTGCTCGAAAGCGCTAATTCATAAGGCTGATAATGAAACAAAGGATATTCAGGAACATTTACTTCGTGGTAATGCACATTTGGACTTAAAAGAGCCAATCGAACTGGTTGCCTGTATGTAATAAAATGAATTTCATGGCCACGACGCGCCAATTCTAAACCAAGCTCTGTTGCGACAACACCGCTACCTCCAAAAGTAGGATAACAAACAATTGCAATTTTCATGTATGTAATTTAATAGCACGAATGTACTAAAATTTGAAATGGCAATATCGATTTAAAGTCTTAAATAGCTCTTAAAAAAAGGAAAAATTACAATTTGTTAACTTAAAAAACTAGCCAGATAAAGTTCAAAAAATGGAATAATCAAAAATAAAAAAAGCAGCAACTTACATTTTTATAAAAGTAAGTTGCTACTTGTTACTTAGCCCAGCACTTTGGATAAAACCAAGTTTAGCTATTAATAAATAGTTTTTTTATTCGAACATTAAAAAAAGCGGCTATGCCAGCTGTCAGCTGCTGCAACTTCCCAAGATTCATTGAATTCTTGTACGTTGTTAACCAAATTATTAAACACAATTGTATTTTCGGTAACGGCTTTATCTTTAACCATTTTTTTAAAATCAAGCAATGGTTTGTGAGCAATATGTTCGCCAAGCTTAAAAGTCACGTTCATTTTGTCTAACAAATCAACCGAATACTTTTTTTCAAGACTTTGAATAAATTCAACTGATGCGTCTATAGAACAGCCTGTAGACATTTGAACGTCTTGATTTACTGCTAGAATGATAAACCTATTGTACTTAAGTTGGTACGAAGCTTCAAGACTTGTACCGTGTGCAGCCCATTCGTTTAAGAAAGACTGAACTGCTGTGTCAATTTCAGCAAATTCCGCATCTGAAAACTTTCTATTAGATTGGTAAATCCAAATTCGAGATTCTTCAGGTAAATTTTCAAAAGGAACGTACATAGTTATTGTTTTATAATAGATACAGAATGATTTACTGTTTTTCTATATTGTTTATAATTTTAAAATAGCGAAATTCATTTGTTTTCACATCTAAAAGTTCTATTTCGCTGTAACCGATTTTTAATTCATATTACAGATCTTGTGCATTAGCAATAAGCTCCGCAATGTCCATAACTTTTACCTCACCTTCTTTTTCTTTATTCTTAATTCCGTCACTCATCATCGTGTTACAAAACGGACAACCTGCGGCAATAATTTCTGGTTGAGTCTCAAGCGCATCTTCAGTACGCTCAATATTGACTTCTTTATTTCCGTTTTCGGCATCTTTGAACATTTGCGCTCCACCTGCACCACAACACAATCCGTTTGCTTTGGAACGTTTCATTTCAACCAATGCAGCATCTAATTTAGAAATTAATTCTCTTGGTGCTTCATAAACATTATTGGCACGACCTAAATAACAAGGATCATGAAAAGTAATACGCTTACCTTTGAACTGACCACCTTCAATAGTCAGCCTTCCATCGTCAAGCAATGATTTTAAAAATTCAGTATGATGAATTACTTCATATTGACCACCTAATTCAGGATACTCATTTTTAAGGGTATTAAAACAATGCGGGCAAGCTGTCACAATTTTTTTTGCTTCATAGGCATTCAAAACCTCGATATTCATCATGGCTTGCATTTGAAACAAAAACTCATTACCTGCTCTTTTTGCTGGATCACCAGTACAACTTTCTTCAGTACCAAGCACAGCAAATTCTACTTTAGCACGATTTAAAATACGCACGAAAGCTTTAGTTATTTTTTTAGCTCTATCATCAAAACTTCCGGCACAACCTACCCAAAACAAAACCTCTGGTTGTTTTCCCTGGGCTAACATTTCGGCCATTGTAGGCACTATTAAATTTTCTGACATACTCTATATATTGATAGTGTTATAGTATAATTTGAACTCAATTCATTTTTGCTTTCGCCAAAAAAACTACTCGTTTTTCCAGTTCAAACGGTCTTGTTGATTGTACTGCCATGGTGCTCCATTGTTTTCGATATTGGTCATCATAGCGTTTAAAGGCATCGGTGCAGCACTTTGTTCCATAACCAAGTAACGACGCATATCTAAAATAATAGATAAAGGACTAATGTTTACTGGACACTCTTCCACACACGCATTACATGAAGTACATGCCCACAATTCCTCAGGGGTGATGTAATCGTTTAATAATGTTTTGTTATCTGGAATAAAAATTCCTTTGTTTGCATCAATGTTGCGACCTACTTCTTCTAATCGGTCTCTGGTATCCATCATAATTTTACGCGGAGACAATTTCTTTCCAGTAATATTTGCAGGACATGATGACGTACAACGCCCACATTCAGTACACGTGTAAGCATTTAAAAGTTGAACCCAATTTAAGTCTTGAACATCACTTGCTCCAAATTTACTCGGAACCGCATTCTCATCAACTGGTGCAGCTGCAAATGGATCAACATTTGGATCCATCATTAACTTTACTTCTTTGGTAACCGAAGCTAAGTTATCAAATTCACCTTGCGGATTCAAATTAGCAAAATAGGTATTAGGAAACGCTAGCAAAATGTGTAAATGCTTAGAGTAATACAAGTAATTCATAAAAATCAAAATACCCACAATGTGTAACCACCAGAATAACTCCGAAAGCAACATCACTAACTCGTTCGAAACACCATCAAATAGTGGCGCAATAAACTGACTTATTGGGAATGAACCTGCTTGGATAAAATGAGAGTAGCCACCCGGAACATTTTGCAAATGTAAATCGGTTGCATTCATTAGCAAAAATAGTGTCATCAATACCACCTCAAAATACAAGATGTAATTGGCGTCATTTTTTGGCCAACCTTTAAGATCGCTGCTAACAAAACGTTTCAATTTAATCACGTTTCTTCTTGTCCAGAATGCAAAAACTGCAAAAAGTACCAAACCAGCTAAAATTTCAAAAGATGCTATCAAAACATCATAAGTAACTCCAATAAATGCAAATATTCTGTGCGTACCAAAAAGTCCATCAATTATAATTTCGAGCAACTCAATATTGATAACAATAAAACCTACATAAACAATGATATGCAAAATTCCAGCAATAGGACGCTTTACCATTTTTGATTGCCCAAGAGCAATCATGGCCATATTGGTCCATCTTGCTTTTGGATTGTCGGTACGATCAACGTTTGTACCCAGATTGATGTTTCTCCTTAATTTTTTTACGTTATTAAAAAAATAACCAAAACCAACTGCCAATAAAATGGCAAATAAAATGTTGTCTAGATAACTCATATTATTTATTTATTTTGTCTTGCGGGATAGAATCATTTTGTGGACCTGTATAAGGCTTGTTTTTTTTACCAAACAAAGAAATATTTACATATCGTGTAGGATACAAGCGTACGTCTTGCAATAACAATTCTAATTCTTTCGTCGAAGCTTTAATGTTGTTGTAAAAAGCTTCATCTTGCAACAACTTGCCCATTGAGCCTTTACCTTCCTCCAGCTTTTTCATGATTCCATCTACACGAGCCAAGGTAGCGTTTAGATTTTTAGCGGATTTACCTAAATCAGCTTTAACCAACGAATCAGAAATTTTGGAGAAATTACTAGAAATTTTACTGAAATTTGATACTACTCCGTTTAGCTGTGTTTTATTGGTACTAAGCAACTCATTCACACTAACAGAAAGTTTATGAAACTCCGCTACTGTTTGGCTCATTTCCGATAGGGTTAGCTTTAAATCTTGCTGCCCTTTTTGATCCAATACGTTGTTTAGACCTGAAATAAGTTTATCGCTGCTACCAAGTAATTTTTCTAATTTTTCTTGTAATGGAGCCAATTGATCACCCACTTTGTCTGCTAATCCCATTTTGGAGGTTGCTAACAATCGTTGTCCGTCTTCGGCTAACGTTTTATCATTAAAATTAGGTACAATGGCAATTTGTTTTCCACCAATAAAACCAGGCTCATAAATCATAGCAGCACTTGATTTAGAAATAGGAAAATCTGTTTGTAATTGCAATTCTACAAGCAAAGCACCTGTATTTTCATCAATTGCTATTTCATTCACTTTACCAATTACCAAACCGTTAAGTGTTACAGGAGCAGATTTTGCTAAACCTTCAACACTTTTGTATTCAACATAAAAGGTTTTATAGTTACCAAAAAGATCTTTGCCTTTTAAAAAGCTATATCCCCAAATAAACAATAATATCGATGCAATTACGAGAACTGCTGCTTTTATTTCTCTAGTTATTTTCAAAATTTCTGTATTTTCTACAAATTTAATATAAAAAAATCGACTTGTAATAATTATTTCAATGCTTCTTTAAGACTAATCGTTTGCCCGTTTTTCACTGCAATTATGTATGCCGAAGTATAGCCTTTATCTTGTACGACCTTTAAGTTTTGCTTAGCAATTTCATAACTTGTTGTGTTACCATACCTATAATTAAATAATTTACCGCTGGTTGATACCACAGATACGTCTTTTAAGCCTTTAAAGTTTGATGGGACTAATTTTAATTCTCTTGTTCCAGCAGCAAATTGCACTAAAAACGAAACTTTATCATTTTCACTTGTGCTTTTACTTGCGGTTATTCCTTTACCATTGCGTTCGTTTTTACTGACCTCTTTATTAGCGCTTTTGCTATCATCATTTGTTACAGAAGTACTTCTATCGTCAAAATATTCTCTTTTATAATCCACAATAGCAGTTGCAATTGCTTCAGCCATTTGGCTTTGGCCCGCATCTGAATTCAAATACAAACCTTCGTTTTTATTACTCAAAAAACCCAACTCAATTAAAACACTTGGCATAAATACCGCATCTAAAACCCATAGAGGAGTTTGCTTAATACCCCTTGACTTTCGATTTAATTGCTTCACAAAATTATTCTGGATTTTTGATGCCAATGCAATACTTCTGTTCATATAATCTTCTTGAAGCATTTGCAAACCTACCATTCCCAGCGGATTTTTAGGATCAAAACCTTTGTAAGCACTCTTATAATCTTTTTCGAGTAATATTACCGAATTCTCTTGTTTCGCAATTTCTAAATTCCCTTTACTTCGAGATAGTCCCATTACAAAAGTCTCCGTACCGTATGGCTCAGGATTAGTTACAGAATTGCAATGCACCGAGACAAACAAATTTGCATGAAGTGAATTGGCTTTGCGAGGACGATCTTTAAGTGGGATAAAAACATCACTTTCTCTAGTGTAGACAATTTGAATATCTTTGTGTTTTTTTAAAAATTGCTCTAATTTTAGAGAAGTTTTGAGCGCGATTTCTTTCTCTACAAAACCGTGGTAGGAGTTTCCAGGGTCTTTTCCACCGTGTCCGGCATCTAAAATTATGACGAACTTATTTTTTGATTGGGCCAGAATCGGCACAGTAACAAGGAGAGCTAAAATAACTAAAAAGATACGACAAGGGTGTAATGTAATTTTCAAAATAAGGGTGGGAATAGAAATTGTGTTGCAATATTATTGAATTGCTTCTTGAATGTTTATCTTTTTTCCTTGTTTAAATGCAATTAAAAAAGAAGAGCTGTAGCCTTTCTCTTTGGCTTGCTTTAAGTCTTTTTTTGCAGCCTCAAAGTTATTTGCATTACCGTACAAGTACTTGTACACTCGATCTTCGTATAATACAGATACATCAGACAATCCATTGAAATTTTGTGCCGACAAGTCAATTTTTTTGGAACTCGCCATCAATTGCACTTTAAAAACTATACCTGGATTGGTAGTTGTCACTGTCACGACTGGTGCAACAACTTTTGGAACAGCAGCAGCTGTAGTAACAGGAGCAACAGTTTGTAATGCGGCTGCGGCATCGTTGTTAACTGGAGTCCCTGATTGCATTTCGTTTTTACTATTTTCAATCATTTTTTCAGAAGGAGTCTCTGCAGGTGCTTCCACTTCGCCTTCTCCAAAATACTCCTTTTTATAACTTACAATAGCGCCAGCAATTGCTTTTGCAATTTCATCTTGACCTTCTTCAGAGTTTAATCGATTACCTTCAACAGTATTTGATATGAATCCCATTTCAATAAGGACTCTCGGCATGTATGCTTTATGCAACACCATAAATGGGGCTTGCTTTACTCCTTCTCCACGAATTTTCTTTCCCAAATCACCAAAAGCTTCTTCAACTTTACTGGCTAATGCAATACTATTTTCTAAATATTCTTCTTGCATCAAGGTCATACCAATCATGGTTTCTGGAGAGTTAGGGTCAAAACCTTCGTATTTTTGTTTGTAATCTTTCTCTAAAGTCACTACCGAATTTTCCTTTTTTGCAGCTTCTAAATTGGAAGCTACTTTACTCAAACCCATTACATAAGTTTCAGTACCATCTGCAACAGTATTTCTGTTTGCGTTACAGTGAATAGATACAAAAATGTGAGCATTGACACGATTGGCAATATTTGCTCTTTCAATCAAATCAATAAAGACATCTGTCTTACGAGTATAATTGACCTGCATCTGCGGCGTAGCTTCTAGAATTTTACCCACCTTGAGAACCACAGCTAAGGCTATATTTTTTTCAATTCGACCCTCGTAAACAGCACCAAAATCATGTGCTCCATGTCCTGCATCAAGCGTGACTTTAAAAGCATTAGTTTGACCATATCCTACCACGGAAAATAAGGCAAGACAAATTGGCAAAAAGAATTTGATTTTACTAGAAATGTGCATAAAGCTATTCGTTAATTTTATTAAAAGACTACGGTTATAAAATTATTTAATTGACTATTTTTGACAAAAAATAATATGTAAGTTTGACATGTCAAAAAACAGGCCATAATTTTACAAAAATAGCATTTATACCGTTGCATACAAACTTATTTAATATCGTTTTATTATCATTATTCCTTTCTCTGGGTTCTGGTAAAGTATATTCACAAGATATCGTCAAAAAGAAAGCTGCGATACCAGCTCCTTCTAAAAAAAATACAACAACTAGTCCAACGTTGCCAGTTCCTACACCAAAACCAGTGGTAATAGTAGCTACAGACAGTACAAAAAAAGACAGTGTAAAACCTAAGAAAGCTTTTTTAGACGGAAAAGTGCGCTACAAGGCCGAACAGTACGTTAAAATAGATCAAAAGAAAAAACAAATCACTTTATACGATCAAGCCGAATTGTATTACGAAGACGTTGAGCTAAAGTCCGGAAAAATTATCATGGACTACGAAAAAAACGAAGTCTATGCCGGTAGATTAAAGGATTCGACTGGAGCTTATACGCAATACCCAAATTTTAAACAAGGTGCCAATGTTGTGGAACCAGACTCTATTCGATTCAATTTTAAAACAAAAAAAGCATTGATTTGGAATTCAAGATCTGATCAAGGAGAGTTTAAAATTAAGGCCGCTGTAACCAAAAAAGAAAATGATTCGGTATACTTTTTAAAAGGAGCACGTTTTACCACATCAAAAGATGTTGATAATCCTGAATACTACTTTCAAACCAATAAAGTAAAATTTATTCCTGGCAAAAAAGTAGTCACTGGCTTGACAAATATGGTTATTGCCAATGTACCAACACCTATTGCATTGCCTTTTGCTTTTTTTCCAATGAGTAAAGAAAATAGCGTTTCAGGTTTGATTTTACCAAGTTATAATGACTCGAACACTAGAGGATTTTCATTGCAAAACTTAGGCTATTATTTTGCCTTGAGCGATAATTACGATTTGACCGTGCTGGGTGATTATTACACGAATGGCAGTTACGGTATGCGTTTTGAATCGGCTTATGCCAAAAGATATAACTACAGAGGAAACATCAATGTTCGTTTTGAAAACTTAATCACCAGCGAAAGAGGATATCCTGATTACTCAAAACAGAACATTTATAACATTCAATGGTCACATTCTAAAGATACTAAGGCCAGCCCAAATTCTACCTTTTCGGCATCTGTAAACTTAGGAAGTAGTCGCTATTTTCAACAATCTATAAATCAAGTAAATATTGGTTCTAATTTAAATAACACGTTAAGCTCTTCTGTATCTTACTCAAAAACATTCAATACCGTTCCTCAATTGCGTATGTCATTAACAGCTACGCATTCGCAAAACACACAGACGCAAGAAATCAACATGACTTTACCTACTTTGCAAGTGAGTGTTGATCGTATTTATCCTTTTTCTAGTAAAGATGGACCTCGTAAGGGATTTATTAAAAACATCAATTTGCAATACAACTTAAACGGTCGTAACAGTATTGTAACTAACGACTCGCTATTCTTTAAACCGCAAATGTTTCGCGATGCAAGAGTAGGTTTTCAACACAGTATTCCTTTGAGCACCAACTTCAAATTATTCAAATATTTTAGCGCTACTAGCTCAGTAAATTACGAAGAAATTTGGACTACTAAAACAATCGAAAGAAGTTTTGATGTTGACCAAAGTCAAGTAGTAGACAAAACGGTGAACGAATTCGATGCGTTTAGAACTTATAATTTTTCAACCAGCATTGGTACAACAATTTACGGGACGTTTAATTTTGGAGAAAATAAAAAAATTAAATCGATACGTCACGTCATGCGTCCTTCTGTATCTTACGGGTATACTCCGAGCTTTGAAAAATACTACGACACTTATGCTACCGATGCATCAGGAACAATGCGCCAGCAATATACTCGTTTTGAAAACGGTCTTTACGGAGCTCCTGGACTGAATAATGCAAACACACTCGGTTTTGATTTGAGCAATACATTTGAGGCTAAAGTAACTGATAAAGACAGCACCAAGGTAGAACCTAAAAAAATAATGTTATTAAATAATTTAAACCTTTCAACATCCTATAATTTAGATGCTGACGGTGTGACCTCACTGGCCTTTGCCCCTATTCGTGTAAGTGGCGGAACGAATTTATTAGACAACAAAATGAACGTCAATTTTGGAGCTACACTAGATCCATACGCAGTTGATAATTCTGGAAACCGAATCAATGTATTTAACATTAACAATGGTGGAAGTTTGTTTAGAATGACGAGCTCAAATATGACAATTAATTATTCCCTATCAAGCCAAGGAAAAGATAAAAAGAAGAAAGACAAGAATTCATTAAGTCAACGTAATGGTGGTCGAGAAGATGACTTGTTTGGTACCAACACCGATTTGGGAGACAGCCGTAGAAGTCAATTTGATGATGAAGAAGAAGACGAAGGCGAAGATAAAATTGCAGAGTTTTTTAATGCAAAATTACCTTGGGATATGACTTTTGCTTACTCCCTTACCTACGGAAATAACAATCGAGAAAATCAAATTATTGGTAACTCCATTATGATTTCTGCTAATGCAGATTTGACACCAAAATGGAAAGCAGGAATATCAACCGGATATGATTTTGTTCAAAAAGGTGTCACTTTTACGCAACTGCGTTTTGAAAGAGATTTGCTAAGCTGGAGAATGGACTTTAATTGGTCACCGTTTGGAGAAAATGCCAACTGGGGATTTTTTATTGGTATTAAATCAGGAATCCTAAGTGATATTAAGTGGGATAAAAGAAGTGTAATAAATCGTTAAGATCTTCTTTTAAATTTTCTTAGCTTTAATTCTATATTCAAAAACAAAACTATTTTTATGAAAAAAGTAATATTTACAACAGCTGCACCGGCTCCTATAGGACCATATAGTCAAGCTATTTTATCCGGAAACACCTTATACACATCAGGACAAATTGCATTACACCCTGAAACTGGCGAACTAGTAACTGCAAGCATTAAAGAAGAAACAGAACAAGTAATGCAAAATATGAAAGCCGTTTTAGCTGCTGCAGGAATGACTTTTGATCACGTTGTTAAAACAACCATCTTCATTATGGATATGAATGATTTTGGAGCAATCAATAGCGTTTATGGTGCTTACTTTAACGAAGAAACCGCTCCAGCTAGAGAAACTGTACAAGTGGCTTGTTTACCAAAAAATGTAAATGTTGAAATTTCCATGATTGCTGTTTTGTAAAACACTAGCGATGCTAAAATAAAAAAACACTATCTTCTCAAATGAGTAAATAGTGTTTTTTTTATGCGAGTAATTTTGAACTGGTTTATTTGTTCAAGTTATGATAAGCAATCAAACCATCGATAGGTCTGCGCAATACGTTTCCTAATTGCAATTCGTATTTATCAAAAGTTTCCTGTAATTCCTCTTTTAAGTAAAAAGCAATTGACCCAACAAAATGTACTGGTACTTCTTTATGGTTGTCGTATTGCTTGATGTAGTTCTTTACAAAAGATTTCATCCCTTTAAAAATGATTTTTCTGCAAAACTCAGAATCTTTATGTTGAATTAAAAATTTAGCAAAAGTCGCTAAATAAGCATTAGGATTAGGCTCTTTGTACAATTTGCTTTTAATTGCATCTGGGTCTAAATCATATTCTTTCTCGAACGCCTCAGCTAATTCTTTTGGCATTTTGTTGAAATAATACTTTCTGATCAATTCTTTCCCAAATACGTTTCCGCTACAATCATCCATAGCAATGTAGCCAAGTGATTGTACTTTTTGAAACAACTCTTTGCCATCAAAATAACTACAATTAGATCCTGTTCCCAAAATAGAAACTATAGCTTTTTCGCCAACAGGAGTTGTAGCGTACACAGCAGCATAGGTATCCTCACGAACATCGATAATGGCGTTAACAAAATACTTTTGAAAAACTTGCGAAAGCGTCACTTTCATTTTTTCGGTTCCACATCCTGCACCATAAAAAAACAAATGCGTTGCATTTTTCTTGTTGTGTAAAATATCAAAACGGTCATTTAGACGCTCAATAATTTCATCTTCCTCCAAAACTTCTGGATTTAGACCTAGTGTTTGGGTAGTAAATAATATTTTGCCATTATCATCAATCGCAATCCAATCGGCTTTTGTAGAACCACTATCAACTATTAATCTCATTTTCTATTGGTTTATTTTGGTTTGGCTACGCTTTGATAAATTAAAACAATAAGGTTTAAATCTGCAATGCGTTAAAAATAAAATCCCGTTATACATGTACATAACGGGATTTGTAAATATATAAATTATTATTTTAAACCAGCAATGTGCACTGATAAATCAATCAATTTACTAGAATAACCGTACTCATTATCGTACCAAGAAACTAGTTTGAAGAAAGTAGAATTCAATCCGATACCAGCAGTAGCATCGATGATAGAGGTTCTTTTGTCAGAAATAAAATCTTGAGATACAACCGCATCTTCAGTATATCCTAAAATACCTTTCATTGTAGTTTCAGAAGCCTTTTTCAATACTGCCATAATCTCTTCGTATGAAGTTTCTTTAGCAACTTTTACCGTTAAATCTACCGCTGATACATCAACAGTAGGAACACGAAAAGCCATACCAGTTAATTTCCCATTCAGTTCTGGAATAACTTTTCCAACTGCTTTTGCAGCACCTGTTGATGAAGGAATTATGTTAACACTCGCAGCACGTCCGCCTCTCCAGTCTTTTCTTGACGGTCCATCAGCAGTCATTTGAGTTGATGTTGTAGCGTGTACTGTAGTCATTAAAGCTTCAACAATTCCGAAGTTATCGTGAATTACTTTAGCCAAAGGAGCCAAACAGTTTGTTGTACATGATGCGTTTGAAACGATTAAATCTGTTGCTTTTGCAGATTCGTGGTTTACACCCATTACAAACATTGGAGCATCAGCTGATGGCGCAGAAATAATTACTTTTTTAGCTCCACCTTTAATGTGCTCATTTGCAGTTTCGATAGTTGTAAAAATACCCGTACATTCTGCAACTACATCTACATCTACTTCATTCCATTTCAAATCTGCAGGATTTCTTTCGGCAGTAATACGAATATTTCTTCCGTTTACAAATAATTTTCCTTCTTTAACCTCTACTTCACCATCAAAACGACCGTGAACAGAATCATATTTTAATAAGTAAGCTAAGTGATCTACATCTAACAAGTCATTGATTGCAACAACTTCTACATTGTCTCTATTGAAAGATTCTCTGAAAACAATTCTTCCAATTCTTCCAAATCCGTTTATTCCTAATTTTACTTTTGACATTTTACTTTAATTTTTGTTTATTTTACTTCGCTCTTCCTAAAGTCTAATTTCCTCACAATAAACTTTAATTATTTATGTAGACATAATGTCTGATACTCTCAATAATTCACGATCAATCATCGTTTTCCCTTTAATAGCCTGCTCTAATGGCGTAAGTGCTACTTGATCATTTTGCAATCCTACCATGTAATTTGATTTACCATCGATCAAGGATTCTACAGCTTTTACACCCAATCGGCTAGCTAGCACACGGTCAAAACAAGAGGGTGAACCACCACGCTGCATGTGTCCTAGTACTGAAACACGCACATCATATTCTGGTAAATTGGCTTCAACATAATCTTTCAACTCAAAAACGTTTTTACCAATTTTATCGCCCTCTGCAATAACCACAATACTTGATGATTTTCCTGATGCTTTACTTTTTTGTAAAGATTCTAGTAAACGATCTAAACCTAAATCTTCTTCTGGAATTAAAATTTCCTCTGCTCCTGCGCCAATACCTGCGTTTAATGCAATATGGCCGGCATCGCGTCCCATTACTTCTACAAAGAATAATCTGTTGTGAGAGCTGGCTGTATCTCTAATTTTATCAATTACATCAACAACGGTATTTAGAGCCGTATCATACCCGAGAGTGTGACTGGTTCCAAAAATATCATTGTCTATAGTTCCAGGAATTCCCATTATAGGGAAATTAAATTCAGAGTTAAAAATCAATCCTCCCGTAAAAGTTCCATCTCCACCAATAACTACTATAGCATCAATTCCTGCTTTAGTTAAATTTTCGTGGGCCTTTTTTCTACCTTCTGGAGTTTTAAATTCTAGTGAACGGGCAGATTTTAAGATGGTTCCACCTTTGTTTACAATATTATTTACACTTCGAGGTCCCATTTCTTTGAAGTCGCCTTCAATCATTCCTTGATAACCTCTATAAATTCCTATACATTCTATGTTGTGATATGCGCAAGTTCGTACTACTGATCGAATCGCAGCATTCATTCCAGGGGAATCACCTCCGGAGGTTAAAACCCCAACTTTTTTTATTGTTTTTGGCATTATTTAAGTATTAAAGTGTAAAACTAGCAAACATTAACCACTTATGAGACAGTGTTTTTATTTAATTAAGAACGAAATAGAAATTCAAACGTTTTCGTTGATAAGTTTTTTGTTTCGTGAATAAACTTGCATTTTATTTAACAAAACTCAAAAAAGCATACATTTAATTTAACAATTAGCAACTTGCTCCTTTTTTTAAGTAATCAAGACCGTGTTTGAAAAAGTGATTTTGTACTACTTTCTGTAAAATTTAAAACAAAAGAAAAAGTAATAAATTGAGTTTCATTGTTTTGTTAAAAAACTCATTTTTGAAATAAATAGCGACTAATATTCCTCTGGGAGTGTGCTTTCTTGATTCTTTTTAACAGGAATTGAAGACTTTTGTGGATTAGAAGACTTTTTATTTTTACTGCTATTGAAATTTATGTACTCTGGTGAAAGGTTAGAATCTTGATCTTCAGCAGCAGGCACCGTATAGCGCTCGATTTTTAAGTTCTTAAATATTTTATTAGCGAACTCTTTAAAGGTATCAAAATCAACTTCGTATGAAACCCCTAAACCTTGAGTATAGCCAATACCTTGACCAACATAATTAATGTCATTTTCCTTATTGAATAAGCGCAAATTCAAAGTTCCATCGTCATTAACACGGTATAAAACTTCGACATCACCTACGATTGCTGATTCATTAATTCCGCCAAACGGTACTCCCAATTTACCATTAATGGTTACGCGTTCGTTAATTTTAGATGAAATTGTAGCTACAAATCGGCCGTCCGTTTCTTTACCAATTCGTCTGTCAGCGCCAATAAAATTAAGCCCTACTTTAAATTTCTCATCATCAGAGCGAATAATACCACCCAAAATACTCGATGCCGTTTCAAATAAACTTCCTGAAAAGTCAGATTGACTAACACCCTCTGGGCTCAAAAATCCTCCTGATGACAATAAATACAAGGCCTGTGTTTGTCGCACATCTTTGTCATTCAACTTGTATTGAATCTCTGATTTTAGAACATTACTTACCGTTGGGAATTCGATATTAAAATCAGGCTCTGGACTAGTTAAATCGCCGCGAACACCAATTACTACCTCTACTGGAACCTTGGAGTTGAATGAAGCATTATCTAACAATACTGCGGGATTAGCAATCGTTTTATATACAGCCTCAAGATTCAATTGCGCACGCATCGGGTTACCTTCCCACGAGATCGATCCTCCTTTTCGAACTTGAAATTTTTTATCAATTAAACCACCATATTTAAAATTATAGGTCCCTTCATAAGCCTGAAAATCGCCCCACATATTGAATTTCCCTAAAGTATTGATTTTAAATAACAACGATCCAAATCCCTTACCTTTCATTCCATGACCTGTATTACGGTCCAAGATCACCTCTACTTCGGCATCTGGCGTGATATCAAAATCAAATTCTAATTCTAATCCATTATAATTTCTAAGATTATCTACAATTCCGTTTTTTAGGTTGTATTTTTCTCTTTCAGTTACAAAGTGCATAAACACATTATCACTTACACTCTCAGCATTATTTATCGGAATTTTAATGGCAGTGCCTTTTTCTGATTTAGCATCTACTTTTATAAAAAGGGCGTTAGTAGGTCCTTTTATAGTAGCCATTCCATCAATAAAAGCGGTTCCGTAATAGGCTGCATCCTCGGTATCTTTAGTATCTAGCGCCACCAATCGATTAGAACTTATAGCTAGATCGAGCTTCCAATCGCCAAAATTATTATGTTCGATACTTCCGTTTAAACTACCATTTGTATCGTATTTTGTGTCGGTAAGACTGTTATTTCTAAACAAAAACTTTTCATCCGTTAGATCAATAATAGAATTATCTTTAAGAGCATAATCCACATTCAAATACGGAACTGTAACTCCTGCTCCATCTAGAAACAGTCGTCCATTAATTGCTGGTTTTTTTAAATTACCTTCGATTGTAGCATTTCCTCCAACGGAACCACGAATATTAGACAATACATCACCACCTAAGGCATTAAGTGTTGCTAATTTGAATTTATCAAATTTTAAATTTAAATCAAGAATGGTCTCTTTGTTGACAATTTCAAAACTTCCATCAGCAACAAACGAGTCAATATTTTCATTTTCTAAATTAGAGTCGATTGTAAATTTGCGCAAACTTTGATCGCCTTCAATATCAAAATTTAGCGTTCCAAGTGGCGTTTTATTCATTACCAAATTATCGATTACTATCGATGCTGTTGGCTGAAAAACATTTTTATTTTGCTTAAAATCAACTTCACCATTAATATTTCCGAAAAAAGCAAATTTGTTACTAGCAGGCGTAATTTGATTCAAATCGACATCTTTAAAACTGAGATTTAGGTCTTTAAAATCAGCATTATTAAACACCCCATCTAATGTAATCGCTTGATTTTCGTGCGACATTATTAAATTATCCAACTTGAAATTATTGAATGACTTATCGAAAACAATTTGATTATCAGCACCTTCTTGCTCATTCAAAAACCAGAGATAATCTTTAAATTTCACCTCCGATTTACTAATACCCACCACATTGTTATTGTCCTTATTTATGGTATGATACAAGTTCAAGTTGTAATAATCCTTAGCTTTATTACCACCCTTGAATTCAGACCTAAAGAACAAAGTATCCTTCATGGTAACGTTAATCAAACTAAAATCTCGGATTTTATAGTATTTAGTTTTGATACTATCCAATTCAATAAAAGCATTGTACAACGGATTTTTATTATCGATTGCTACATTAATATTGTCAAAAACAATATCAGATGCTTTTATTTGAGGCGAATTAAAATTCAATTTAAAATCTTGATTATCTGACGTTATAGCGCCTTTAATAACCGTATTAGCGCCAATAGCCACATCAGGATAAAAAATCTCAATAATCTTGTTGTAAATAGAGAAATTGAATTTTAAAAACTGCCCTTTATTGACTTTTATGGGCTTAAAATTGGTATACAAACTTCCCAAAGAGTTTTTAATTAAACTTTGCACCTGATTAAAAGCATAGCGACCTACTATTTCACCTTGCACAATGTCTGGCGAATTTACCGTGATGGTGCGCACTTTTTCTCCATCAAAAACAGAGTTGATAGTAAAATCATCAAAATTGTAGGTGTCTTTTGTGTTTTGATACGAAGTTTTGTTGATGTAAATATTTCCTTGAAAGTTTTCAATTGAGTTTCCTGAAGCTTTAACTACCACATCACCTTTAAATATAGAAGTGGCATCTTTCATGAAATTCAAAGTATTCAAGTTGGCATACACCACATTTACATGAAAATCATATTGACTGTCTTTTTTACTTAAATCAAGTAAGCCTTCAAAATTAAGTTTAACATTGGGATCATTAATCGCTAGTTGTCCCTCATAAATTGGGCTTTTCAAAACACCATTAACGTCAATGTTAGTGTATTTATAATTTTTAAAAACCAATTCACTCACTTCACCTTGCAACGCCGTGTTTAAATATTTTTGGTTAAAACCCTTACCGTCAACATCCATGTTCATACTCACAAAACCAAAATCTTTTTGATTAAACAAGGTTCCAACATCAAAACGATCAAAAATCACGTTGCCTTTGTAAGCCGCTTTATCAATTACATCAATATTTTGTATTGCCAAAGCTGCCGTCACTTTACCCAAAGCAGTAGTCATCGAAAAATCAGCTGAAACAGCAGTCGTTGATACAGTTGAAGTCCCAATAGCCGAAAATCTTCCTAATTTTTGAAGGGAAGTTGGCAATTTGTTTCCTAAAATATTGGGTAAAATAACAACCAAGTCCTCATAGCTTGAACTCAATTTGTCAAATTTGGCAAACATGGAAAATTTTTGACCTTTTTTTGCAAATAGATTTTTGAAGTTTATGAAACCGATAAGGGTAGTTTTTCGACCGTCAATTAAATTTAATTCACTGAACTCAAGATCATTTAAGGTTCCCTTAATTTTTGATTTGATAAAAAACTGCTGGTTCTTACCTAGTTCATCGTAATAATAACGAATGTCATTTGAAGCGATTTTAGCTTTATCTAATTGAATATCAAACAAAACTTTATCATTAAAATTGACAAAATCTTCACGTTTATATTTTAAGATAACCGTACCTGCAAAAGCCGATTCCTTGGTAAGAATGTTTAATTTTTCGAATTTGATACTTTTTTTAGAATACGAAAAGTCGGATTGCAAGTTCCTTACATACAAACCTCTAAAATCAAAAAAAGACATCTTATTTATTGATGCAGATACATCAGGTCCAAAAATCAAAAAATTAGTTACTGATGCGTTTAATTTTGTAAAATGAAGATTTTTTTCAATTTCGCGGTTCTCATCAATCAAAACAAATCTGCTGTTGTATAATTTTAAGTTATTGGCTTTTAATAAAAATTTACGCTTGGCTTTTTTCCCAGTATCAAAAGCTTTTACAAAAATGTCTAAGTTGGTGTCCTTGACATTTTTATACGTTTTTAAGTTAAAGAAGAACCCATTGATATCGAGATTATCAAACAAAAGATCACCATCTAATAGCTTTTTGCCATCAAGAACTGTTGTGGAAATTCGTTCTGCGGCCAACAAAGTATCTTTTCGATGGTCTCTAATAACCACATTTTTGAACTTCACCCCTCCAAAAACAGATACGGCTACCCCTTCAATAGCAATGTTAGTTCCAAAATCTTCATTGATACTTTTCGTAAAATATTGTGCAATTTTAGTTTGAACAAAAGGCATCGTCAGCGCAATTCCTGTCACTAATAAAAGCAAGACAAGACCAATGAGCACACGTAAAATTATTTTTAATACTTTTTTGATACCTATTTACTATTTAATGTTCTAAAATTTGTTTTTGCCTTGGCAAACACACGCACCTTAACTAAAAATTATCTAATTTTGGCTTTTACAAATTGATTTTTCAAAGTTGTTAGGTCAAATATAAATCAAAATTAATGCCTTTTTATGCAAAATCCCGAGGTTTTTATTCTTGCGATCGAAAGTTCTTGCGATGATACCGCAGCAGCTGTTTTACACAACGATAAAGTACTAGCCAATGTTGTAGCCAATCAACTTATTCACAATCAATACGGAGGCGTGGTACCTGAACTTGCTTCAAGAGCGCACCAGCAAAACATTGTTCCTGTGGTTGATGCTGCCTTACGAAAGGCAAATATACAAAAAGAACAACTCTCTGCAATTGCCTTTACACAAGGCCCTGGATTGATGGGCTCTTTATTAGTGGGTGGATCATTTTCAAAATCCATGTCGGCTGCACTTGAAATACCTCTTATAGCTGTCAATCACATGCATGCACACGTTTTGGCCCACTTTATAGACGAGGATGGTTTTGACAAACCTTCTTTCCCTTTTTTAGCCTTAACCATCAGTGGCGGACATACTCAAATTATAAGAGTAGATTCGTTTTTTGACATGACTATTATTGGTGAAACTACTGATGATGCCGTTGGAGAAGCTTTTGACAAAAGCGCCAAAATACTAGGACTTCCTTATCCTGGAGGACCGTTAATTGACAAATATGCTCAACTGGGAAACCCAAAAGCATTTGCCTTTACCAAACCAAAAGTTGCTGGATTAGATTTTAGTTTTTCTGGATTAAAAACAGCAATACTGTATTTTATTCAGAAGCAAAAGTTAGAAAATCCCGATTTTATTACTGAAAACTTGAATGATATTTGCGCTTCAATTCAACATACTATCATCGAGATTTTAATGGATAAAATAAAACTAGCTGTAAAAGAAACAGGTATTAAACAAGTTGCAATTGGAGGCGGCGTATCTGCTAACTCCGGAATTCGCGCTGCTTTAAAAGAAACTGAGGCCCGTTATGGCTGGAAAACTTTTATACCAAAATTTGAATACACCACTGATAATGCAGCCATGATTGGCATTGTAGGCTATCAAAAATTTTTAAATCAACATTTTGAAACTGCAGCAGTGGTTTCAAAAGCAAGAATTCAATTCTAAACTATGCAATTATTTTACAATCCGACAATAAACGAAACAACTGAAGTTTTCTCTTTTGACAAAGAGGAAAGCAAACATATTATCAAAGTATTACGAAAAAAAGATACAGATATCCTACACGTAACTAATGGATTAGGATTTTTATTTACCACCGAAATCACTTTGGCATCTGATAGTAAATGTACAGTAAAAGTAAATAGTTTTACCAAAGCAGACCAACCCAATTACAATTTGCACCTAGCGGTAGCACCAACCAAAATGAATGATCGTTTTGAATGGTTTTTGGAAAAAGCTACCGAAATTGGAATTCACGAAATCACACCTATCATTTGCGATCACTCTGAAAGAAAAACAGTCAATGTAGAACGATTTGAAAAAATTATTCTTACAGCAATGAAGCAATCCAATGCGCTATTTTTACCAAAACTAAATCCGGCAATCTCCTTTAAAGATTTTATAAAACAGCATCAAAATGGCACAAAGCTCATTGCACACTGCGAAGAAACAGACAAAAAATCACTTAAATCAATACTACAAAAAGATACCAATTACACGATTTTAATTGGCCCAGAAGGTGATTTTTCTAATAAAGAAATCCAATTAGCTTTAGAAAACACTTTTATACCTATCACGCTTGGGACTACTCGACTACGCACCGAAACTGCTGCAGTAGTTGCCTGCCATAGCATTGCATTTACTAACGAAGCTTAAAATATAGACCGTCACGATGAAAAAAATAACTTACCTCCTACTCCTTTTAACAAGTTCTATGTGGGCTCAAGAAATTGCATTGGTAAAATATAGTGGCGGTGGTGATTGGTATGCAAACCCAACATCTTTACCTAATTTAATACAATTTTGCAATACTTCAATTCAAACTAGAATAAAAACCAAACCGGCAACGGTAGAAACGGCTAGTCCTGATTTACACTCTTATCCTTATGTGCACCTGACAGGTCATGGCAATGTGGTTTTTAATGATGCCGAAGTGAATAATTTACGAGATTACCTAATGGCAGGTGGCTTTTTACACATTGATGACAATTATGGTTTGGACCAATACATTCGTAAAGAAATAAAAAAGATATTCCCTAATAATGAATTAATTGAACTTCCCGCTACTCACGCTATTTTTCAAAAACCGTATTCATTCCCGAACGGTTTGCCTAAAATTCACGAGCATGATGGCAAGCGACCACAAGCCTTTGGGATTTTTATTGCTAATAAACTCGTTTTACTTTACACATATGAGTGTGATTTAGGCGATGGCTGGGAAGATGGCGAAGTTAATAATGATCCTAAAGATGTACGTGATAAAGCCCTGAAAATGGGCGCAAACATCATTCATTACGTCTTTAATAACTAGGAACACCTTTCTTTATCCTACTACTTCATTTACTGAATAACCTTTGAAAGGCCACGGATTTTATGTTTCCGTACAGCAAAATGAAAACAAAACATTAAATCTTTAATCTGAATTGCAAAAAAATATTTTTAATCAAGAATTTCAAGGATTTAATTTTTAACACTTTTTAACAAATGAAAAGCTTCACCGATTTAAAATACGGGTACTGAATACCCAATTAATTCGTTTTAAAATACTGTTATTTCATTCAAAAAAAACGGTAAATAACTACTAAAACGATAAACTAAAATATTACTTATTTCATAAAATATTCTACTTTTTTTAAACAATAGCTCAATAATAATACTAAATACTACACAGTATTGACAAGATAAGAGGAGAAATGAAACTTTATTAAAACCTCTCAGGTATCAGAAAAAACTGCGACTTCAAAAAAAATAATTTTACGGAAACCCGTAAAATCAAAGAGTTAAAAAAAAATTAAAAAAATAAATTCAGAAAATTTTTTTTTATTAAATTTTTGTTCTAGAATTGCTAAATAATTAACCAATCTATTGATTTTATAACAAATTTATTATGAAAAAAATTCTTTTATCAGTAGCGACTGCCTTGTTGTTGTTTTCATGTCAAAACGACACCACAGAGACTAACGCTCCAGAAGCAAGTGTGGTTGCAAAAAGAGGCTGTGCAGCGGAACAAGTATTGGCCCGTCAGTTACAAGAGGACCCAACCTTAGCTTTGCGTATGAACAAAATTGAAGAGCTTACAAGCAGAGCAATTGCATCAGGTCGTTTAGTTAACGGTAAAGTTGAAATTCCGGTTGTAGTTAATGTGCTGTACAGAACAGCAGAAGAAAACATTTCATTAGCTCAAATCCAATCTCAGATTGATGTTTTAAATGCTGATTTCAATGCTACAAATTCAGATTTTAGTAGTACACCTGCGATGTTCACAGGAGTAGCAGCAAATGTTGGAATTACTTTCGTGTTAGAAACTGTAAACAGAAAAGCAACTACAAAAACGTCATGGGGTACTAGAGATGCTATGAAAAAAACAAAACAAGGAGGTTTAGATCCAACTTCACCAACCACTAAATTAAATATGTGGGCTTGTACAATTGGTGGTGGAATTTTAGGATACGCACAATTTCCTGGTGGTGCAGCTGCAACAGATGGAGTTGTTGTTGATTCGAAATACTTTGGACTATCTGGATCAGGCGCTTTTCCTTACAACTTAGGAAGAACTATGACTCACGAAGTAGGACACTGGATGAACCTACGTCACATTTGGGGAGATGCAAACTGTGGATCTGACTTAGTAGCTGATACACCTACGCACGACTCTGCTAACTATGGTGTTCCTGCTTATCCTCACTACAGTACTTGTACAGGTACTCCAGTTGAAATGACAATGAACTACATGGATTACACAGACGATAGAGGAATGTACATGTTCTCTAACGGTCAAAAATCTAGAATATCAGCTCTTTTCGTTACCGGTGGAGCAAGAGCTAGTTTCGGTATCTAATCTTAATCACACAAACTAAAAAAGTGGTGATTACCCAATCACCACTTTTTTATTGATTTAAATAAAAATTATTTCAAGTTATTATCATTACATTTCCCTAGAAATACCACAATTAAATAAGAAATAGAAGGAAATTGTAAAAAATCCAAAAACAAATACTATTAACTCTTTTATAAAAAACCCCATGAAGAAATTCCTATTATCAGCTGCGGCATTATTAATGCTTTTTTCTTGTCAAAATGACACCACAGAAACCAATAATTTAGAAGCATCTGTAGCTGCGCGCCGCGGTTGTGCGTCAGATGAAGTGTTAAAAAAACAACTTGCTGCAGATCCTACATTAGCCTTGAGAATGAATAAAATTGAGGCAATAACCAATGAGGCAATTGCATCAGGACGTTTAGTTAACGGTAAAGTAGTAATTCCGGTGGTAGTAAATGTTTTATACAGAACCACTGCAGAAAATATTTCTTTAGCACAAATTCAATCACAGATTGATATCTTGAATAGAGATTTTAATGCTTTAAATTCTGACTTCAACCAAGTACCAACAGCATTCTCATCTGTAAAAGCTAATGTCGGAATCTCATTTGAACTAGATGCTGTTTACAGAAAATCAACTACCAAATCTTCTTGGGGAACAAACGATGCGATGAAACTTGCATCACAAGGCGGAATTGCTGCTACTACTCCAACTACAAAAATGAATTTATGGGTTTGTACCATTGGCGGCGGAACATTAGGATATGCACAATTTCCTGGTGGCGCTTCATCAACTGATGGCGTAGTAATCGATTCTAAATACGTTGGAAATACTGGAACAGCAACTGCTCCGTTCAACTTAGGAAGAACAGCTACTCACGAAGTAGGTCACTGGTTGAATTTACGTCACATTTGGGGTGATGCTACATGTGGATCTGATTTAGTTTCTGATACACCAACGCATGATTCTCCAAACTACGGAGTACCTGCATCAGGACACAGAAGTACTTGTTCAGGTACACCACTAGAAATGTACATGAACTACATGGATTACACTGACGATAGAGGAATGTTCATGTTCTCTAACGGACAAAAATCTAGAATGAATGCGTTATTCCTTTCAGGTGGAGCTAGAAGAAGCTTCGCTCTTTAATTGAATTACCTCTCATAAATATTAAAACTCGCTAGTGATAGCGAGTTTTTTTTATCTTTACCGTAAAAATTTAGACTATGATTACCTCTAAAATTATTGCCAACGGAATTGTGAAAGCAATATTAATTCTATTAGGACTAAGCCTTGCTGTATTTTTTTTATATCAAATTCAGTCTGTGATTATCTATTTGTTGATTTCATTAATTTTGACCCTAATTGGTAATCCTATTTTAGATTTCTTAAAAAAAAGACTTAAATTCAATCACCTTTTTGCAACCATAACTACGGTACTTTTTTTCGTGCTTTTGATTGTTGGTTTCATTATGCTATTTATTCCTTTGATTGTTTCTCAAGGTCAAAATTTATCATTACTCAATACCGGCGCTATCGAAAAAGACGTATTGCGACTTGTAGATCAATTGACTGTATTTTTAGAAGGACATGGTATAAATGCAGAGCAGTTACTACAAGAGTCTAAAATCACCTCAAAACTGAATTTTAATTTCATACCCAATTTCATTAATGGAATTTTAAACACATTGAGCAGCTTTGGAGTAGCATTAGGTTCCATTTTGTTTATTACCTTTTTCTTTTTAAAAGACCGAGTACAATTTATTGTTGGGACTAAAAAAATACTTCCAAGCAGTCACGAAGAGCAAATTTTAAACTCACTAGAAAAAATCAACCAATTATTATCACGCTATTTTATTGGTTTACTGCTACAATTATTTATTGTTTTTATTTTATATATAATTGTCTTGCTGATATTTGGTGTTCCTAATGCAATAGTAATTGCGTTTTTGTGTGCTGTTTTAAATATCATTCCATACGTGGGCCCATTAATTGCTTCTGTTTTGGCAGCAGTTTTATGCATGCTTAGTAATTTAGGCAGCGATTTTCAAACCATCATTTTACCCACCACGATTTATGTTTTAATTGGCTTTTGGATTGTACAATTAATTGATAATAATTTTTCGCAACCGATTATTTTTTCAAAAAGCGTTAGTTCACATCCTTTAGAAATTTTTCTTGTTATTTTAGCCGCCGGATTTTTATTTGGTATTTTAGGAATGGTTATAGCCGTCCCTTTGTACACCATTCTAAAAGTGATTGGTAAAGAATTTTTTCCAGAAAACAAGATTATTAAAATACTCACCAAAGACATTTAACGTGAACAAAGCTTTATTGAATCCGGAGATTCAAGACTACATCAATACCAATATTGGGCAAAATATATCCACATTGGCTTTACAAAAAAATCCATTTCCAGATGTGAATTGGATGGATATCTTAAAGCAAATTGAAGCTAAAACCAAGGCGAAAGAAAAACTACCTACTTGGTTCGCTCAAAAAAATATTATTTATCCGAGTAAAATTTCAGTAGAACAAACATCATCAGAGAAAACCGCTCAATACAAAGCATCATTGATTAAAGGTGAATCATTAATTGATTTAACAGGAGGTTTTGGGGTAGACGATTTTTATTTTGCTAAAACAATTCATGAACTAGCGCATTGCGAGATGAATACCGATTTATCAGCAATTGTACAACATAATTACACCCAACTTAATGTATCCAACATTAAAACTTATGTAGGCGACAGCCTGGGTACTTTGCAACAACTCAACCAAAAATGGGATTGGATTTACATAGATCCTTCTCGCCGAAGTGACTTCAAAGGAAAAGTGTTTCTGCTCAAAGATTGCTTGCCCAATGTACCCGAAAATCTAAATATCTATTTCAATTACTCGAAAAACATACTCATAAAAACAGCTCCTTTATTAGATTTAACTGCAGGATTAGCAGAGCTTAGCTTTGTAAAAACCATTCACATTATCGCAGTAGAAAACGAGGTAAAAGAATTGCTTTGGGAAATTGAACAAAATTACTTGGAAAAACCGCGCGTAAAAACTGTGAATTTGAGACAAAATCAAATTGACACTTTTGAATACGATTGGAATGGAGAAACAAGTCCCGTAAGTCTTTCTGCACCATTACGATACTTGTACGAGCCCAACAGCGCCATTATGAAATCAGGAGGATTTGATGCAGTAGCGCAGCAGTACCAGCTACAAAAATTACAAAAACATTCGCACCTTTACACCTTGGATGAACTAGTACCATTTCCTGGTCGGATTTTTGAAATTCAAGATAAATTTGAATATTCTAAACCAAACATGAAAAAATATCTGGAAAACCAAAAAATCAACATTACCACTCGTAATTTCCCTGAAACTGTAGCAGAGATTCGCAAAAAATGGAAAATAAAAGAGGGCGGTTCTAACTATTGTTTTTTCTCAACCGACTCAAATAATCGCAAAATTGTATTAATTTGCGCCAAAATCGAACATTTATGAAACTTCTTTTTACACTAGCTTTTGTCCTTTCTACAATCTCATTCTACGCACAAAAAAACTGTGAATACAGTGCAAATGTCACTGATTCTATAGGAACGTACAAATCAACTAAAGAATATTTAATAACCGAGAAAAACTTTGGTGGTAACTCTGACTACTTTTTCTTTTCTTTGGCCTTGACCGATAATATTCCAACTTTGACTTTACAACAAGTTCAAAAAAGTAAAGACTTTTTAAAAGTAAATTGCTTTGACAAAAACTCTAAATTGTATTTGCAATTAGCAAGTGGAAAAATCATTACCTTACATCATATCGATCAAGAAAACTGTGGAACATTAATTCGTGACGAAAAAGGATTTGACAACCGTGTCAATTCAGGTACATTTTTTATTATCAGAAATGATTTTGAAGATTTAAAAAGCTCTCCGGTTACTATGATTCGAATTAAATACTTAACAAGTACCGAGGATTATGTTCTTAAAAAAGAGTTTACTTCCGAACTTACTTCACAAGTTTATTATCCAGAAAGTTATTTCATCAATAACATAAAATGCATCGAATAAATTAGTCACATATCCATTTAATATTTGAAACCGGATCCTTTAAACCTACTTTTAAATTATAATGCCACCACTCTAATTCGAATGCATTAAATCCGTTGCGCGTCATAATTGATTTGAGCAAGTTTCTGTTCTTTTTCACTTGTTTTGAAACGCCTTTGTAGCTGTGCGCTGCTTCTTTGCCAAAATGGTCAAAAGCAGTTCCCAGATCTAAATAGCTACCATTGGCAGTCACCAATGTAATATCAATAGCACCACCGCGGTTATGAATAGAACCTTTTACTGGGTTAGCTACATATTTTGAATTTGGAACTATTACCCACATTTTTTTTTGAATATCTAATGGTCGGTAGCAATCGTACAATTTTATTTTATACCCCTTTTTAATAAATTGCTCATTGGCTTTTATTAGTGCCTTTACCGTTTTTAGTCGCAAATAGCACGAGGCACAATCATACACTTGTTGTTTTAAGAAATTATCTGCGGTGGCATACTTCATATCGTAAACAAAATCATCGCTGTACGCTTTTAAATCTACAAAAGTAGAATCAGTAATAAGTGTTGTATTTTTCTCTTTATTCTGCCCTAAACTTAGTTGAAAAACTAATATCCATAAACTGACAAGCCAAAATTTAAAAGTAAACGACGCCATATAATTATTTTAAGAATATTTATTTTTATGACGCCAAGGTACAAAACAAAAGCAACCAAAAAAAAACACTTTAAGCCTTAGTTTACCCAAAGTGTTTATGAATTTCAATTTAATCCCAGTAAAGCTAGAACGCTACTCTTAAAACTTATTTTGCCGCTATAAGATTTAACAACTTATGTTAAACCATTGGAAAAATTAGCTTCGAGATTTGGTGTTTCTGTTGTAGCGCTTATTTTAAAAAGTTGTCGCTCTAAAATTGAATAATCCTTAATTACTTTAATCGCAATGATTGCAAGTGGAATACCTAAAACATGCCCCACCATGCTGATAATTGTAGCATTTGACAATTCATCAAGTGATACCGCGTCATTAGAATATCGAAATACAAATTGTCCAAATATACTATTAACAATCCAAAGTCCCCACCACCAACCGATGTGATTAACCGTGAAATTTGCTGGAGTATTCAATCCATTTTTTTCAATCAGCACATGAGTTTCATTATACAATTCCTTCATTATCTGATAAGGTCTTGATAAGTTAATAATGGGAACAAACCAGCTACCTGCGGCCCAACCTTCTGTGAATGAAAGTTCTTCAGCTCTCAAATGCAAATTATAATAAGCTCTCCTAAACCATTGAATAAAAGTAACTGCAGAGGTAAGTAAGACAATCAAATTAATAACGGCAATTACTTGCTCTCTTAAATCATTGGCATTGGCTGCTTCTGGAGAAATTCCTCCACCGTTTATTGCAATAGCGATTAACTCAAATTGAACAAAGCCAGAAATTAAAGAAATCACCTCCACTGCTAATGCAATCCATATTAAAGTAATCGCGTTTTTTGCTCTTTGTTTGTTTGGTCTTAATATTTCCATTGATTATTTGTAAAGAAGTACAACTGTGTTACTTTCAATTATTATTTTCTGTTTTTTTTTTAAGTTTAAAAAGTAACTCTCGTTGGTGGCAAATGTAGGAATTATAAAGTAAAAAAAGGCAAAAAACGCAATATTCCAAGTAGGATTTGTTGTAAAAGGAACGAATTCGAAATTTAGAACGTCCGGTTTATAAAACCGGGATTTTTTATACTTTGAACAAATTTATTTTGGAAGAAAGTACTTTTTTTCTTTTAACGTTTTGAAAACACCTTGGGATAAACATATTAAAAACAAAAAACCCACCAAATTGGTGGGTTCTGTGAAGGCAGAAGGATTCGAACCTTCGACCGCCTGCTTAGAAGGCAGGTGCTCTATCCAGCTGAGCTATGCCTCCATTTTAAAAATCTAATTCGACTTTTAAAAGTCGGGGTGGCAGGATTCGAACCTGCGGCCTCCTGCTCCCAAAGCAGGCGCGATAACCGAGCTACGCTACACCCCGAAAAACAAAATTAAAAAGCGGAGGGACAGGGACTCGAACCCTGGCACCGATCACTCGATGACAGTTTAGCAAACTGCTCCATTACCACTCTGGCACCCCTCCAAGCTCAAGAAAACGTGTTCTGTTTTGCGGTTGCAAATTTAAGACATCTTCAGACTTCTCGCAACTATTTTGCGACTTTTTTTTATATTTTTTTTAATAAAAGTCAAAAAAGCTTCACAATCAAAGATATAGAATAAAAAATATTTTTAAACTGATAAAGCATTTTCCAAAATATGAAATTACTTAAAAAAGAGTAAATTTGCTTCATAAACTAACATTATGAAAGTCATGAACAAAAGAGTTGTTATCGTTTCTGCCGTTAGAACACCTATCGGAAGTTTTATGGGGGGATTATCTACTGTCACCGCACCACAATTAGGTGCAGCTGCCATTAAAGGCGCTTTAGACAAAATACAATTAAACCCTAATTTAATTGATGAAGTATACATGGGCCAAGTCGTACAGGCTGGAGCAGGACAAGCACCTGCAAGACAAGCAGCACTTTTTGCTGGATTGCCTCACCACGTAGCTTGTACCACTGTAAACAAAGTATGTGCCTCTGGTATGAAAGCTGTAATGCTTGGCGCGCAAGCTATTCAATGCGGCGATGCTGAAATTGTAGTAGCTGGTGGAATGGAAAATATGAGTTTGATTCCGCATTACATGAACCTACGTACAGGAACTAAATTTGGCCCTACTACTATGGTTGATGGAATGCAAAAAGACGGATTACAGGACGCTTACGATAACAGTGCGATGGGAGTTTGCGCTGATTTATGTGCTACTGAATACGGATTTTCACGCGAAGACCAAGACGCATTTGCAATTCAATCGTACGAGCGTAGTGCTGCTGCATGGAACGCAGGTAAATTTGATAATGAAGTAGTTCCTGTTGCTGTTCCTCAGCGCAAAGGCGACCCGATCATGGTTACTAAAGACGAAGAGTACAGCAATGTAAAACTAGATAAAATTCCAACTTTAAGTGCTGTTTTCACAAAAGGAGGAACAGTTACTGCTGCTAACGCATCAACAATTAATGACGGAGCTGCTGCAGTAATCTTAATGAGCGAAGAAAAAGCAATCGAATTAGGCTTGAAACCATTAGCTTTTATTAAAGGGTATGCCGATGCGGAGCAAGAACCAAAATGGTTCACGACAACACCTGCAAAAGCAGTTCCAAAAGCTTTAGCAAAAGCAGGAATCACATTAGACGATGTTGACTTTTTTGAGTTTAACGAAGCGTTTTCTGTAGTAGGCTTGGCTAACTCTAAAATTCTTGGATTAGACGGATCTAAAGTGAACGTAAATGGTGGTGCAGTATCATTAGGTCACCCTCTAGGGTGTTCTGGTGTTCGTATCATTGTTACTTTGCTTAATGTATTGGAGCAAAATGATGCCAAAATTGGTACTGCTGCAATTTGTAATGGTGGCGGTGGCGCATCTGCAATTGTTGTAGAAAGAATATAATTTTTTTATCAGTTATGAGTTGTATCAAGTGGTACAGCTCATAACTTTTTTAACAATAAATCAAAACCTTCATGTTCGGAATTTGTAATTTAGCCATGATCCCGCTTCGTGCAGAAGCTAGCGACCGCAGTGAAATTGTATCGCAAGTATTATTTGGAGAGCATTTTACTGTAGTAGAACAATCCAAACAATGGTACAAAATTAAATTACAATACGACAATTACGAAGGATGGATTGATGGCAAGCAATGCCAACTGATTTCCTCTGAAAGTTACAAGCAGCTTAGTAATGAGGCCATCGTTCTCAATGCAGACTTAATTGATTACATTACAGCGCCGTCTAATTTTATGTTGCCTATTCCTCTGGGAGCGTCGCTTTCCTTTTTGCACCATCCTGAAATTAACAGTACGCAATTTGAATTCGAAGGCACTAAAACTAGTGGTAAAAAAGAAAAATTCAACCTCATCAACACAGCATTACTTTATTTGAATGCTCCTTATTTATGGGGCGGAAAAACACCTTTTGGTATTGATTGTTCTGGTTTTACACAAATGGTGTATAAATTAAATGGTCATTCACTTTTACGAGACGCATCGCAACAAGCAACTCAGGGTGAAGCGCTAAGTTTTATTGAAGAAAGTGAGCCGGGAGATTTGGCTTTTTTTGACAATGAAGAAGGTAGTATTATTCATGTCGGTATTATCATGGCTGATAACTACATCATTCACGCTAGCGGTAGAGTGCGTATTGACAGACTCGATCATTTAGGTATTTTTAATGCCGAAACTAACAAACACACTCATAAGCTACGTGTAATAAAAAAAATAATTTAAACGCTATTGAGTTACAATTCCGTTTTGGTCAACTAAATACAGTAGCGAAGCCATAGCAGCAGCTCCTAATTCAAGCTCCCTTTTATTGACAGCATCAAACGTATCATTAGCTGCATGATGATGGTCAAAATAACGTTGCGAATCAGGTTGTAAACCCACTTTTACAATTTTCTTGGATTGCAACGGTCCGATATCAACTCCAGAACTTCCTTTTACAAATTTGTGAATCAAATACGGTTCAAATAAAGTACCCCAATTTTTGATTTGGTTAAAATTAGCGTCATCTCCATCAATTGAGAAACCTCTTGGCGAAAAACCTCCCGCATCACTCTCTAGTGCAAAAATATGGTTCTCTCCTTTTTTAGCCGACTGATTTTCATACTCTTTACCACCACGAACGCCATTTTCCTCGTTCATAAACAATACCACTCGCAAAGTGTTTTTTGGCTTGTAACCAATGTTTTTGAAGATATTTAAAACTTCCATACTTTGTACACAACCCGCTCCATCATCGTGTGAACCATCGCCTAAGTCCCAAGAATCAAGGTGACCTCCTACTACCATAATTTTCTCTGGATGCTCAGTACCTATCATTTCTGCCACCACATTGTACGACAGTACATCATCAAAAGTTTGACACGATTGCTTTAGATAAAAAGTTGCATTGGGATTCGATTTTAAACTTTTGCTCAATAGTTCAGCACCATTGGTACTTATTGCAGCTGCAGGAATACGTTGGTCTTTACTAATATCACCATAATTAGTAGCGCCTGTATGAGGCAAATCATCCATACGCAAATTCATTGAGCGCACAATTACGGCCAAAGCACCTAATTTTCCGGCCTCTCTAGCTCCTGATGATCTTTGATCTACACAACCGCTGTAGGCTTTAAAAGTCTCCACAAATTCAGGATTCATAGGTCGGTTAAAAAACACGATTTTTCCTTTTACTTTTGCTTCACCTAAAGCAGTTAATTCTTCTAGGCTTTTTACTTCAATCACGCTAGCATTTAAACCTGATTTTGGAGTCGCAACCGATCCGCCTAAAGCACAAATAGGAAAAGTAATTTTTTGTTTTCCTAGCTGTAAATAACCTACTTCTTTTTCGCCTCTCACCCATTTTGGCACCATCACTTCTTGAAGGTACACTTTGTCAACTCCTAAAGTTTCTAACTGTGCTTTGGTGTATAAAACCGCTTTTTCGGCACCAATAGAGGCTGATAATCGAGAACCAATATTGTTAGATAAATGATCCAGCCAAGGATAACATTTTGCCTTGGTTAATGATGATTTGTAAATTTCTTTTAAGGTTAGCTCCGCAGTGGTTTGCGCTAAGAGCGGTAATGTGCCGCAGAAAAGTGCAGCCATAACAATTGATTTTTTCATAGTTTAAAAAAGTTATTACAAATGATTGTTTTTTTGTTCTAATATGCCAGCAATTTCGGCATTCTGTTTGGAATTTTTGCTTTCGCCAAAAAAAAACCTGCAAGAATTATACTCTTGCAGGTTTTGAAATTATGGAATTGGCTCAAAACTAACCGCTGTACCGCCACCTGCGGCCAAGATTAATTTTAGTTTTGATTTACTAGTGACCGTCATTGTTTTTATTTGATATGCAATTGGATTGTTTTTCCAGTGTGCGTTGGCTGCATCGGCATATACAGTTGCTTTGTACTTTTTACCGGGAGTAAGAAAATCCAATTTCACTTCTGAAGATTTTGCATTTTCATCCGTGATTGCTCCTAAAAACCATGTTTCTTTTCCTTTTGTTTTTCGGGCAACGGTAACATAATCTCCCGGTTCAGCTTCTAAATATATACTTTCATCCCAATCTGTTTCCACATCTTTGATAAACTGAAAAGCATCTGGATATTTCTCGTAATTCTCAAGCAAGTCAGCTGCCATTTGCAGCGGCGAATACATCGTAACATACAGAGCCAATTGTTTAGCAAGAGTAGTATGCACTTGTTCTGTTTTGTTTTTGTCGTAATAGCTCATTTTTACTTCAAAAATTCCCGGCGTATAATCCATTGGGCCACCCAATTGTCTGGTAAATGGCAAAATAGTTTCGTGTGCAGGCGGGTTTCCTACGCTCCAAGCATTGAATTCGTTACCGCGAGCCGCTTCGGCAGCAATATAGTTCGGATACGTTCTACCCACACCAGTTGGTCGAGAAGATTCGTGAGAGTTGATCATAATTTTATAATCAGCAGCGCGCTTTGCAACGAAATTAAAATGGTTTACCATCGATTGCCCGTCATGAAATTCACCACGCGGAATAATTCTGCCTACATAGCCCGATTTTACTGCTGGATAATCGTATTTTTTCATCAAATCAAAAGCGCGATCCAGGTGTCTTTCATAATTCCCTACCGATCCCGATGTTTCATGATGCATAATCATTTTGACGTTCTTTTCTTTGGCGTATGCCGAAAGCGCTGCAATATCAAAATCAGGATACGGCGTTGTAAAGTCAAAAACTTCCTCTTTCCAGTTGCCATTCCAATCTTCCCAACCTACATTCCAACCTTCAACCAAAACGCCATCAAAACCATTTTTAGCAGCAAAATCGATGTATCGTTTCATATTTTCGGTTGTTGCACCATGTTTTCCTGAGGCTTTTGGAGCATCGGCAAAATTAGTAGCATTTTGAGATCCTGCATAATCCCAAGTTGATTTTCCTACGTGCATTTCCCACCAAATACCAACATATTTCATCGGTTTTATCCAAGAAGTATCTTCAATTTTTGACGGTTCATTGAGGTTCAAAATCATTTTAGAAGCCACAATATCTCTGGCATCATCACTAATCATGATAGTTCTCCAAGGCGAAACACAAGGCGTTTGCAAATAAGCTTTGTCACCAATAGCATTCGGAACTAATTCGGCTTTTAATTTATAATTTGTCACATCGGCATTCAAATGCATTACGGGATAATTAACCACCGCTGCTTCAAAAATATTCAGATACAAACCAGATGGTGCTTTCATCATCAATGGCGTTTGAACGGTATATTTTCCGGGAATCGATTTTACTCCAATACCGTTGTTCATATTGATTTTGGAATTATCAATTTCAGAAAATTTCGTTTCGTTGTATTCATATTCATTACTATCAAAATCACCCGGAATCCAAAATACTTTGTTGTTTTCGGTTAGATTAAATTGAGTAAGCTCATCAGAAATGATGAAATAATTCAGCTCTGCTTGTTTTGGAAAATCATATCTAAAAGCGACACCTTCATCAAAAACTCTAAAAATGATATTCATTTTCACTTTCGTTTCCTTGTTGATGAGCGAAAGAGTAAGTTCATTATAGTGATTTTTAATACTCGACTGCTCTCCTAAAACGGGCTTCCATGATTCGTTGAAACTGGAAGTTTTTGAATCCAGAATATCAAAATTTGAGTCTAAAGCTGGTTTATCTTTTAATTTGATTCCTAGAGCGCTTTCTAAAACCACTGGCTTATTATTGTAATTCACAGAGTAGCTTGGTTGCCCTTTGGCAGCTAGTTTAAAATTTACAGCAATTTTACCCGACGGTGATTGAATGCTTTGAGCAACAGCAAGATTAACAAAGACCAGTAGGGAAATAAGGATTACTTTTTTCATTTTTTTGTAAATTTATTTGTTTAGCAATTCAAAAACTTGTTTGGCAATTTCAACTTCTTCATTGGTTGGAATCACTAAAATTTTTGTTTTTGAATCGGCTGTATTGATTTCGCGAATCTCTTTGGATCGAATTTCATTTTTGGATGCATCTAGTTGTAACCCGAAATAATCCATGTCGGTACACACTAAATTCCTAATGTATGATGAATTTTCTCCGATTCCGGCGGTAAACACAATAGCATCTAATCCGTTTAAAACCGCAGCATAAGAACCTATGTATTTCTTGATACGGTAGGCATTCATGGCCAAAGCCAATTGACAATCAACATCGCCTCTTTCTGCTCTTGATTCAATATCTCTTAAATCACTGTAACCCGTAAGTCCTAACATGCCGCTCTGTTTTTGAAGCATGGTATTTACGGCATCGAGAGAATATCCTAAAGTATTCACCAAATAAAAAATAACTGATTGATCGACATCACCGCTACGAGTACCCATAATTAATCCGTTCATCGGACCAAAACCTAAGGTATGATCGATACTTTTTCCGTCTTTAATAGCAGTCATGCTGCAACCATTACCAAGATGAATGGTAATAATTTTTGAACCTAACAAATTTGTATTTTGTTTTAAATACTCAATTGCTTTTTGTGAAACATACTTGTGACTGGTACCATGAAAACCATATAATCTAATTTTACTATCGGTAAAAAGATGTTTAGGAATAGGATATTGATGCGCTACCACTGGAATCGTTTGGTGGAAAGCAGTGTCAAAAACAGCAATTTGTTGTGCCGATTTAAAGATTTCTTCAGCAACAGCTATTCCCTCTAAATTAGCTGGATTGTGCAATGGAGCCAAATCAAAAAGTTGTTTTATTTTTTCTTTGACCTCGTCTGTAATTTGCACGGTGTCGGTAAAATCGCTTCCGCCATGAACCACACGATGTCCTACGGCTTGAATTTCGTCAGTACTTTTGATTACTCCTATTTTTTCATCCATCAACAAATTGGCAATTTTCTCTAAACCAACTTTATGATTGGGAATAGAAAGTGTTTCCTCTAATTTGGTAAAACTTGTTACGTAAGTTAAATTAGAACCTTCGAGTCCAATTCGGTCAATCATCCCAGAACAAATCACTTCGCTAGAGGGCATGTCAAGTAATTGATATTTTATCGATGAACTTCCTGAATTTATTATTACTATTTTCATTTAATTTTTATTTTTTTATGGTTCTAAGGTTCAAAGGCACTAAGGCGCTTAGTTACTTAGAACCTTAGTACCTTTTTATAATCCTTGCGCTTGAATAGCCGTAATCACGACAGTATTAATGATATCATCAACCGTACAGCCGCGACTTAAATCATTAACCGGTTTATTCAATCCTTGCAACATCGGGCCAATAGCCAACGCTCCGGTTTCTCTTTGTACAGCTTTATAGGTATTATTCCCAGTGTTCAAATCCGGAAAAATGAGTACGCTCGCTTGACCTGCTACTTCAGAATTGGGTAATTTACTTTGCCCAACAGCCATATCAACGGCAGCATCATATTGTATAGGACCTTCAATTTTTAAATCAGGACGTTTTTGGCGAACAATCTCCGTAGCCGTGCGAACTTTATCGACCTCATCACCTTTTCCAGAAGCTCCAGATGAGTAAGAAAGCATAGCGATTTTTGGTTCAATACCAAAAGCCAAACTTGAATCGGCAGAAGAAATAGCTATTTCAGCTAATTGCTCTGCTGTAGGATTCGGATTAATGGCACAGTCTCCAAATACAGAAACTCGATCCTCTAAACACATAAAAAATACTGATGAAACCACTGACGAATTGGGTTTGGTTTTAATAAACTGCAAAGCCGGTAAAATGGTATGTTGAGTGGTATGTGCCGCGCCAGAAACCATTCCGTCAGCGTGACCTTTGTATACCATCATTGTCCCGAAATAGGAAACATCTTCCATTAAATCTTTGGCCATACCGATGGTTACATTCTTCGCTTTGCGCAATTCGTAATATGTATTGACATAATCATCGTAATGTTTAGATTCGATAGGATTTATGATTTCAACTTTATCAAAATCAAAATACAAACCTAATTCTGCGACCTTACTTTCTATTTGTTTTTTATTACCAATAATCGAAATATCTACTACATCCATTTCGAGCAATCGAGATGCCGCCATCAAAATTCGATCGTCATTCCCTTCAGGCAAAACAATGTGTTTTCTATGTTGTCTGGCACGTTGAACCAAGTTGTATTGAAACATTTTAGGAGTCATTCCTTCAGGTTCAAAGGTGATTAACTTTTCGGAAAGCAAATCTACTTCGACAAACTTCTCAAATGTAGAAATTGAAAGTTCAATTTTCTGTTTGTTATTTGCGTAAATTTTAGATTTTATACTGCCAATTTTGTTGGTGATGTAGTACGTTCCCTCCTCCACGGCGATGATAGGTACAATGGTTGAAAGACCTTCAATCAGCTTTAAAATACTAATTTCAGGCAAAATATTTCCGGTAAGAACAATACCTGAAATCGATGGATAATTAGCCGATTCATTGGCTTGTAGGGCTCCCAAAATGATATCAGCACGATCGCCAGGAGTGATTACCAAACTATTATCCTTTAAATGCAATAAATAGTTACGAAGCTGCATGGCTCCAACGCTAAAATTACCAGTTTGATTATTCAAATGGGCTTCGCCGAACAATACTTTTGCACCTAATTCTTTTACAATTTCTTGAACGGTCGGGTTATTTAAATTGTATATCAACGGGATGGCATTGACCAAAATACCTTTTGGTAAATTTTTGGTGAGTCCGTTGGTTACTAATTCAATGTTCTCGGGTTGTACTTTATTGGCAATTACCGCAAGCACCTCGACATCTTTCACTTTGAAAGAATCGTAGGCTAAATATAAACTGTCAATTAACTCCTCGAGTGTTTTGCCTACACCAGAGCCTACAATCATGGTAGGAATTCCAAGATTTTTGGCAATGAGCACGTTCATATCCAATTCGATAACCGTGCCCTCACCTGTAAAACTGGTTCCTTCTACCAAAATAAAATCAAAACGTTGCTCTAGTTTTTTATACTTTTCGATAATCAAATCGAGAACTTCGCCTATTTTACCTTTGTTTTTCTTTTTAATCAATTTGCTTTTGGTAATAGCATAGGCGTCTGCAAAATCGATATCCAAACCAAAATGACCAATAACCGTTTCGATATGGTTGTCGAAACCACCTTCTTCAATATCCTCGATGATAGGTCTAAAATAACCTACTTTGGCAGTTTTTCCGATGAGCATACTCATTAAACCCAGCGTAATAATTGACTTACCGCTATTTTGCTCGCTTGTTGCTATGTAAATTGCTTTATTCATTTATTAGTTTTTAGGAACATATTAAATTTTTTTGTCAAGGAAAAATATCAAAACCATCGTCGTTTTTTGAAATACACGATCATACCAATTACTAGCAAAAACATGACCCCCATAACTATTGGGTAGCCGTAAGCACTTTTCAATTCGGGCATGTTTTCAAAATTCATTCCGTATACGCCTACAATAAACGTTAGCGGAATAAAAATTGAAGACACAATGGTCAACGTTTTCATAACTTCATTCATTTTGTGCGTTTGTGCCGAAAAAAAGAAATTAGAAGCACTTTCTAGCGTATCCATATCAGAATCAATTTGCTCCAAAAGCTCTAAACTTTTTTGATGCAAACGCGCAAAAAAACTAAAGGTATCGTCTTGAATTTCATTAAAAACAGTATCGTCTTTTATACTTTTAATTTCGTACAAAGAATCGCGAAGCGGAATAATTGATCGTTTCAAAAAATTAAAATTATCACGGTGTTTCTCAATGCGTTCTAAAATAACGGGATTCGGATTTTGCTTGGTCATATCAATCAGCTCCTCTACTTTATCCTCTTCGTTTTCGAGAGTGATGTAAAAATTTTCCATGATTGAGTCTAACAAAATATATAACAAATAATCGGCTTTACGAGTGCGTACCAAACCTGAATGGCTGCGAATGCGCTCCCTGATATGGATAAAGAAATCGCTTCTTTTTTCTTGAAAGGAAAGCAAAACATCTTTTTTTAGTAAAAAACTTATTTGCTCCACCTCAATAGTATCTGAACCTTCAGAAGGCAATAAAGACTTGATATTAAAAAACAAACAATCGTTAGTTTCTTCTAATTTCGTTCTTCGTACCGTATTCAAAATATCGGCTAACATAAAATTATCAATAGAAAAATAATCCCCAATTGCTTGCAGCCACTCCACATTATTTAAACCATGAATATTTAGCCAATTTACTTTATCATCAACTAAAAACTTATCCAAATGAATCAATTTAAATGCTTCATATTCGGCTAAATTCTTATCATCATATACAAAAAGTTGCAACTCAGATTTTATATTTTTATGACTACCGGTATATTCTAACACATAAGGTTGTAAACGTTTTCCTTTTTTATATTTAATTTTCCTCATGAAATCAGAACAGTTTAAAATTTATAACAAAAAGTATCGTCGTAGCGACCGAGAATAAAGATATTTACTACTCCTGCTTTTAACAAAAGTACTAAGAATTTTCAAGTGTTTTTTTGATGACTTAAAGTTTAACTACACATTCTTAAATTGCTTTACAATTGTTAATTAATGTTAATGTTTTACAAATGAAATTAGAAAACTGCATATTGTGAAAATATATCAATAGATTTGAAAATTAATGCTGAATTTATACCATATCCTTAGTATAATTCGGTAAAAAACTAATTATTAACCGTAAGATGTAGAATTACATGATTCAAAAAAAACTAACTCTATTGATGTTATGTCTATTATCTTTTTCAGCTACTGAGACATTTGCTCAAAGCAAAAAAAAGAAAAAGAACGACAAAACTGCTGTTGCTGTACCAATGGCTAAGCCAGCTGAAGGCAAAAAAGAACCTAAGCCTTACAAAAAAGTAATTGACTCAACTGCAGTCACACAAAAAGGCTTGATTGACGTTCACAAAGCGGACAACAAGTACCTATTTGAAATTCCAGATTCCCTTTTAGGAGGCGAAATTATGACTATCACCCGTTATTCAAAAACACCAGCAGGTGGAGGAATTTTTGGTGGAGAAGAAATCAACCGCCAAGTAATTCGTTTTGAAAAAGGACCAAACAACAACATTTTAATGCGTTCTGTAACGTACGTAATTATGTCTCCTGACCAAGACAAACCATTGGCGCAAGCGGTTAAAAATTCAACTGCTGACCCAATTATTGGAAACTTTGATGTTCTTGCTTACAAAAAAGACAATGACGGAAAAATAACTGGTTACGTAATTGATATGACCACTACTTTTGATGCGGATGTTCAAACATTCTCATTAGATCCGATCAAGAAACAATTATTAAACATCCAAACGTTTCAAAAAGATCGTTCTTACATTTCAAAAATCAGTAGTTTCCCAATCAACACTGAAATTAGAACTGTAAAAACTTTTACTACAACACCACCTAGGATTAGTACAACTCCTACTCCGCAAATCGGTGTCAATCTGCCTTCAGCTTTAGATGCGGGAGTTTTGACTGTAGAAATGAACACTTCTATGATTTTGCTTCCTAAAACACCAATGCGTAAAAGAGAATTTGATGCACGTGTAGGATATTTCGCAAATGAATACGGCGTTTTTGAAGAAGAATCTCAAAAATCAGATACTAAAACTTTTGCGGTGAGATGGCGTTTAGAGCCTAAATCTCCAGAGGATGCTGCCAAGCAAAAGAAAGGAGAGCTTATTGAGCCTTTAAAACCAATTGTGTACTACATTGACCCTGCTACTCCAGACAAATGGAAAAAATTCATCAAACAAGGTATTGATGATTGGCAAGTAGCGTTTGAAGCTGCTGGATGGAAAAATGCAATTCGCGGAGAATACTGGCCAGAAAATGATCCAACAATGAGTTTAGAAGATGCACGTTTCTCTGTATTGAGATACTTTGCAGCTGAAATTCAAAATGCTTACGGACCAAACGTTCACGATCCGAGAAGTGGTGAAATTTTAGAAAGTCACATTGGTTGGTACCATAACATCATGAGCTTATTGCGCAATTGGTACTTAATCCAAACAGCAGCAGTAGATCCTGCAGCAAGAAAAAAACAATTTGATGACAACTTGATGGGCGAATTGATTCGTTTTGTATCGTCTCATGAAGTAGGACATACTTTAGGATTACGTCACAACATGGGAGCTAGCTCTGCAACTCCTGTTGAAAAACTTAGAGATGCCGCTTACCAAGAGAAAAATGGCCACACTTCTTCTATCATGGATTATGCTCGTTTTAACTACGTAGCACAACCAGAAGATAATGTAAAACACTTGTTCCCTAGAATTGGTGATTACGACAAATGGGCTATCAAATGGGGTTATTCTTACTTTGAAGATGCTAAAACCGAAGCAGAAGAAAAAGCGGTATTGAATAACATGACTAAAGAAGCGTACAAAAACAACAGATTGTGGTTCGGTACAGAATCTAGTCCGTACGACCCAAGATATCAAACAGAAGATATTGGAGACAATGCCATGAGAGCTTCTGAATATGGTATTAAAAATTTGAAAAGAATTTTACCAAACCTTTTAACTTGGTCTAAAGAAGATGGCGAAAGCTATGCAGAATTAGATGAATTGTACGGTGCTTTAACGGGTCAGTTCAGAAGATATATGGGTCATGTAACTAAAAACGTAGGAGGTATTTACGACAATCCTAAAACTTATGACATGACAGGTAATCAATTTGAAGTGGTACCAAAAAGCATTCAAAAAGATGCTATTTCGTTCTTAAACACACAATTATTCAATACACCAAAATGGTTGTTAGATCAAAATGTACTTTCTAAAATTAATCCAGATAGTGGCGTTGAAGCAATCAAATCAATGCAAGATGCTACCTTGTCAAGTTTAATGGCAGGAGATCGTATGGTGCGTTTAATGGAAACATCTGTTGCAAGCAAAGACAATTATAGCGCAGATGAAATGGTAACAGACTTGAAAAAAGGAATTTTCTCAGAGTTGAAATCAAATGGTGCGATTGACATGTACCGTAGAAATATTCAAAAAATCTACGTTGACAAATTGATTGAGTTACTAAAACCAGGAACTACTATCGTTCGCTCTAATGTAGTTGGTGCTACTTATGGCTTCAATACAAGAAGAGTGAATTTAGCTCAAACTGATTTACCTTCTATAGCAAGAGGGCAATTAGTTGCTTTGAAAAACGAATTAAAAATCGCATCTGGTCAAATGACAGATCGTTTGAGTAAATACCATACTCAAGATTTAATTTCGAGAATTAGCGAAGCATTGGATCCGAAATAGTACAATTATAATTGTAAAATAGAAAGGGGAAATGAGCAATTCATTTCCCCTTTTTTTATGTCTAATACTAAACAAATAATCTTTCGCCTTTATTTAAAATACTAATAAGTCTTTTATCGGTAAGACTCCAGTACACAGTTAAATTTTAAAGTAAAACAATAACAAGGTATAATAAAAGATGTAGTTGTTAACAGTACAACACATTTGTACAGAAGGTTATAACTAATCGAAAAATAGTATTAGTTAGCAGAAATCAGAGATAGCGTTTCGACTATTCTACTTTCAATATATAAAAAAACCGAGCTATTTCTAGCCCGGTTCATGACTACATTATAATAAAAAAAGAAAATTAATCTTTAGAGGACTTCACAGCAAGACTGTAGATTACTAAACCAAAGCCAATCTTGTTGATTGCATCTGCAATGTTGTACGCTACATCAATATTCCCTGATGGAATTAGACCATTGTACCAGCCTGTTGTTCCCATCATGTATCCTAAAGGATAAATTGCCCAACCTACTAACACGAACCAACATAAAATTTTGTGTGCTTTTTGCACTTCGCCACCGGCTGCTGCTGCTAATTTAGAAGCTTCACCTAACCAAATTTCATACACAATTAAGAAGTACGCCGCTCCTGAAATACCACCCCAAAGTGCAGCACTTTCTGGTGCAACAACCTCACCAAAATAACCTGTTACAAGCATGATTACTGAATAAACAATCATTTTCCATAATAATGACTGCTTAGCTCCTGCTACTTTTAAAATTAAATAGAACTCTAAACACATTAACGGCACGGTCAATACCCAGTCTACATAACGAAAGAATGTAGGCGACTCACCAAACGAAGCCCAATAATCTCTCATGTAAAAATAGTGCACAGCTGCAATAAAAGTAATTAAACCAGAAACCAATACTGATGTACGCCATTTTTTATCAAATTGACTTAATGACAAAAAGAAAAATGCTGATGCAGCCATCATGGCCATACAACCTACAAAAAAGGTAAACCCAACATAATCGGTTGGAGATAATTTACCCACTAATCCTGAAATAAACATAAAATTTGTCATAAAATAATAGTTTTTAAATGGTTTTGTTTATCCAAATATAAAAAATGTTAAACACAAAAAATAATTTTTGTTTAAATATTTTTGCGTAATTTTAAACAAAAATTATTTTTTTATGCGCAAATATTCGAATATCGCAATGGTAGCAAGCTTTTTTGGACTATGGCTAGATTCCTATCTATCAGATTCAAAACAAATTTATTTAGGTTTTTTCTTAATTTTTACTTTTGGAATCTTACATGGAGCGAATGATTTGATGTTGATTAAAACGATTAAAAATGATGAACAAAAAAAATCTTGGCTAAAAGTACTATCGTATTACGTAGTCGTGGTGCTTTCCGGAATTGCACTTTTTTATTTAATACCACAATTTGCACTTCTATTATTCATACTCGTAAGTGCGTACCATTTTGGAGAGCAAGAATGGCAACAAACCCTATTGCAACACGGTAAATGGTTTACTTTTACTTTTCAAAGTATTTATGGTCTACTCATTTTATCGTTGTTATTTATTTTCCACAAACAACAAGTGCAAGAAATCATTTTAAACATTTGCCAATTTCAAGTACCAACCGCATACTTTAGTGTATTATTCGGAATTGTATTGGGACTCTTTTTAAGCTTGTGCTCTGTAGTTTATTTGCAAAACAAAAATCAGATCCAAAATATACTACAAGAATGTTTTTACATCCTTTTGTATGCTATCATTTTTAGATCATCAAGTTTGATATGGGGTTTTGCTATTTACTTTGTTATTTGGCACAGCATACCATCAATAATGGATCAAATTCGTTTTTTGGATGGAACATATACCACTACAAATTTTATCAATTATTGTAAAAATGCAGCTTTGTATTGGTTTATTTCTATAATGGGTATCGTATTTATCTATTACTTTTTTTCAGGGCAAGAGCAGCTTTTTAATGCATTGTTTTTCTCTTTTTTAGCAGCTATTACATTTCCACATGCGGCAGTTATCAGTACCATGTTTCATCACTCAGCAGTAGTTCCTAAAAAATAAGACAAAAAAAACCGTTTACCAGTGGCAAACGGTTTCTAAATCAACAGTTAAGACAGACGAAAGTCTATCTGTACTGGAAATTATTATTTAACTTCTTCGAATTCTACGTCTTCAACATTGTCTCCTTGAGTAGCTTCACCTTGTGGTTGAGCTCCAGCTTGACCTTGTTCTCCTTGAGCATACATCGCTTCAGTTGCTTTTTTCCAAGCAGCGTTGATGTTGTCAAGAGCAGTTTGAATTGCAGGAATATCTTGAGATTGGTGTGCCATTCTCAATTCAGTTAATGCATACTCAACAGCAACTTTATTGTCATCAGAAAGTTTATCTCCAAGCTCTTTCAATTGCGTCTCAGTTTGGAAGATCATTCCGTCTGCCTCGTTCAATTTCTCAGCTCTTTCTCTTAACAATTTGTCTGACTCAGCGTTAGCTTCAGCATCTTGTTTCATTCTTTCGATTTCTTCAGATGTTAATCCAGAAGAAGCTTCGATACGAATATCGTGAGATTTACCAGTTCCTTTGTCAGTAGCAGATACTTTGATGATACCGTTTGCATCAATATCAAAAGTTACCTCGATTTGAGGAACTCCTCTTGGTGCTGGTGGGATACCATCTAAGTTGAAACGACCAATAGTTTTGTTATCAGCAGCCATTGCTCTTGCACCTTGTAATACGTGCAATTCAACAGTTGGTTGAGAATCTGCAGCAGTAGAGAATACTTGAGATTTTTTAGTTGGGATTGTAGTGTTAGCTTCAATCAAAGTAGTCATTACACCACCCATAGTTTCGATACCTAAAGATAAAGGCGTAACGTCAAGTAACAATACATCTTTTACATCTCCAGAAAGAACTCCACCTTGAATAGCTGCTCCAATTGCAACAACCTCATCAGGGTTTACTCCTTTAGATGCTTTTTTACCGAAGAATTTTTCAACTTCGTCAGCAATTCTTGGCATACGAGTAGAACCACCTACAAGGATAACTTCGTCAATGTCAGAAACTGATAAACCAGCATCTTTCAAAGCTCTAGCAACTGGAGCCATAGAACGTTTTACTAAAGAATCTGATAATTGCTCAAATTTAGCTCTTGATAATTTTTTAACTAAGTGTTTTGGTCCTGAAGCTGTAGCTGTAACGTATGGCAAGTTGATTTCAGTCTCAGCAGATGAAGACAACTCAATTTTAGCTTTCTCAGCAGCTTCTTTAATTCTTTGTAAAGACATTGGGTCTAAACGTAAGTCAATACCTTCTTCAGCGTTGAATTCGTCAGCTAACCAGTCAATAATCACTTGGTCAAAATCGTCTCCTCCTAAGTGAGTATCACCGTTTGTAGACAATACTTCGAAAACTCCGTCACCTAATTCAAGAACAGAGATATCAAATGTACCTCCACCTAAATCGTAAACAGCAATTTTTTGATCAGTACCTTTTTTATCTAATCCGTAAGCTAATGCAGCAGCAGTTGGCTCGTTGATGATACGCATTACTTTAAGACCTGCAATTTCTCCAGCTTCTTTAGTAGCTTGACGTTGCGCATCGTTAAAATATGCTGGTACAGTAATAACCGCTTCAGTTACAGTTTGACCTAAGTAGTCTTCAGCAGTTTTTTTCATTTTTTGAAGAGTCATTGCTGACAATTCTTGTGCAGTATACAAACGACCGTCAATATCAACACGTGGTGTATTGTTATCTCCTTTTACGATGCTGTAAGGAACTCTTTTTGCTTCAGTAGAAACTTCACCAAAACCTTGTCCCATAAAACGTTTGATAGAAGCAATAGTCTTAGTTGGATTAGTTACTGCTTGTCTCTTTGCAGGATCACCTACTTTAATTTCTCCACCTTCTACAAAAGCGATGATAGATGGTGTTGTTCTTTTTCCTTCTGCGTTAGGGATAACAACTGCTTCGTTACCTTCCATTACAGAAACACAAGAGTTGGTCGTACCTAAATCAATTCCGATTATTTTACCCATTTTTAATATATTTAATTTTATTGTATATTCAGTTACATTACTTGCTGACCGTAAGTCAATCTTTATGCCAATACAAAACAGCTCTGTAAATTGTCAGTTTGTGTTAAAAATGACATAAAATAATATGACAAGATGACATTTGTAAGTGCCAAGTTGAAAGCGACAATCTTCAAAAAAGAGTTTAGACTGCAAGCATGGCGGATCACGAACCGTTAATTGCTTAACAAACGAACCCATTACTATAAGCAATACAGATATGCCTTTGGAAAGCAAAATTTAGCAAGACAAAAAAGTATAAAAAAGACTCAATACCTTTTTAATAAATTTTATTTTTCATGTACGACAAATCACCTATATTTACGGAAAAATTGAAACGAAACGTTATGCGAAAATTAATTCTTAGTGCTATTACTCTAGCATTAGTTAGTTGTGGAGCAAGTATTAAATCTAATTTCACCACCCAACTAGCGCCAATTTCTATGGACCAGAAAGTAGCAATACTTGATTTAAAAAACGAAGTCCCTTCAGGAGCACAAAAAATAGGGACAGCTTCATACGGTGACACCGGTTTTTCTACTGATTGTGATTTTAATACCAATTTAATTAATGCTCGTAAAATTGCACGACAAAACGGAGCTAATGTAATTAAGGTCACTGAAAAAAAAGAACCTAATTTTTTTGGTTCGTCATGCTACCGAATAAAAGTTGATTTTTATTCTTACCAAGGCGATGTGACTCAACTAGACCAATATCAAATTCAAATAAACTAATCATAATTTATAAAATGAAAAAATCATTTATTTCTGCCTCTTTAGCTTTTGTTCTTTTATGCTCCAGCTGTGCAACTATTGTTTCAGGTTCAAAACAAAATGTAAAATTCGAGAGTAACCCAAGCCAAGCTACTATTTTAATTGATGAAGTTGAAGTGGGAAAAACACCATTCGAGATGAAACTTTCTCGTAAAAGCGAACACGAAGTTTTAATCAAATTAGACGGTTACAAAAACTATCAAACTACCTTAACTAAAAAATTCAATGCTTGGTATTTAGGAAATATTTTGATTGGAGGGCTTGTAGGTTTAATTATTGATCCAGTTACTGGAGCAATTTACAACCTAACACCAAAACAAGTAAATGCCGAAATGACAAAAGGAACTGCATTTAATTACAAAAAAGGAGACGTTTATGTTGCCGTAGCTTTAGAGGTTGATCCTAACTGGAACAAAGTAGGTCAATTGAGTAGCGCACAATAAACCCCTATGTCCTAAAAGAATTATAATGCTTGATTGCGAATTTTGTTACTCAAACAAAATTCGCAATCTTTGTTTTAGGATAAATCTTAATCAAAACTTAGAAGCATGACTTCAACCAATTATCAATTTAAAAAAGCTACAACAGCTGATCATGCATCTATCTGGGAAATTTTAGCCGATGCAATCGAGCGAAGAAAAAAAGACGGAAGTGCGCAATGGCAAGACGGTTACCCCAACCCTACCGTTATTGAAAACGATATTAATCAAGGTTTTGGATTTGTACTTCTAGAAAATAATAAAATAGTAGGATATTGCGCTTTGATTCTAAATTACGAACCTGCTTATGAAGCCATTGAAGGCAAATGGCTCTCGAATCAAGATTTTGTAGTCATTCATCGTGTAGCAATTGCGCAGGAACAACTCGGAAAAGGCTTGGCAAAGAAAATAATGACTGAAATAGAAAACTTTGCTTTGCAACAAAATATTTTCAGCATCAAAGCCGATACAAACTTTGATAACTTTCCCATGCTACATTTGTTTGAAAAATTAGGATATAGTTATTGTGGCGAAGTTTATTTTAGAGGAAGCGCTAGAAAGGCATTTGAAAAAGTATTAAAGTAAAACCTCTCATTATAATATGAAGCTTAAAAAAAATGCAATCAAAAATTGTACATTTTGACAATTTTTGATTGCATTTCACCTTTATTATTATCTTCTAAATTTACTCAACTTCTTCAGATACAAATTCCATGTGATCAATCACTTCAGCTTCAACTTCAGGCTTTGATGCTTTTATTGCATTGAATTTTTCAATTTTTTCTAAATCTTCTTCTTCTCCACTGAAATAAGGAAAAACATCTAGTATTGGTGATTCGGCAATAGCTGGAATCGTATAATCGCCCATAGTACCTTTCATTACGGTAACCGTATTATCGTACGCTTCTTTTACATCATTGGCTTGAACCAAAAGATACATATTGGTTTTACGCTCTTTTCCGCTTTCTTCATCGTAAGCAAGTAACGAAACTTTAGATCTAAACCAACGATCAGCATTTTCAAAAGGATGAATTTCGGCGTAATTAGCGACCTTAATTGTTGTTATTTTAAATTCTTCACTAATATAAGCTGACATTTCCTCGTTTATTCTGCTCTCTGCTTCCGTATACGATAAAGCATCAACTAAATAAGGTTCATTTGCCATTTTTTGAACACCCGTTTCATCTGTTTTTCTATATTTTACTTTGCATTCGTACCAAATTGTGCTCATCTTTCTATCTGTTTTTTTTTAAGGAGACCAAAGATAAATCTTCGAATTATTAAAAACGCAAAACCAAAAAATAGATATTCACAATTTGAAACAACGAGCTGGAACCAAATAAACAAACACCAATAAAATTCTTGAATTCAACTATTTATGATCTACATCATTTTTACAATTCAAAATTCATTTTCCTGCTCGAACAAACTTTTTTCTTGCTAAAATAGCGTTAAATGCATGTTAAAAAAAATTAAACAAGTGTTTAAATTAAACAAGTGTTTAAATTTGTATGAGAGAAAAAAAATAGCAAGTGACCACTAGCTTCAACGATAAGCAAATTCAAATTATACAAGTTGCCGAAACCCTTTTTGCTGAAAAAGGTTTTGATGGCACTTCAATACGCGCTATTGCCAAATTAGCACAAATAAATGTTGCTATGGTGTCGTATTATTTTGGTTCAAAGGAGCGCTTACTTGAAGCACTTTTAATCTACCGAACTTCCGACCTAAAGAGACAACTCGAAAATTTATTACAAGAAGATTTACAGCCTTTAGAAAAAATCAATAAATTAATCGAACTATACATTAGTAGAATTAGTTCTAATAAAGGGATTTATCGCATTTTACACTTTGAATTTTCATCAAAAAAAAGAGAGCAAAACCTCGAAGTTTTTACCGAATTGCGCAAAGGAAACTTAAAGGCGCTGGAATCTATCATTCAAGAAGGCCAACAAAAAGGAATTTTCAGAAAAGATGTGATTATACCTTTAATTACACCAACCATTTTAGGCACTTTTTTTCATTTCCATATGAATAAATCTTTCTTCCAAAACTTGCTGCAATTGCATACCGAAGATTTGTACAATAATTACATCAAGACGAATTTGACCCAGCACATTCAACAAACAATAAAAGCACTTCTTATCTATGAAAGTTAATCAAATCATGCTCTATGGAATGTTCTTTATTGGACTATACTCTGTTAAGGCACAAGAAAAAACAAGTTTAAGCTTAAGTGAAGCCATAAACAAAGCTTGGGACAAAAGCAACGAAGTATCACTTGCCAATACAAAGGTACAGTCTAAAAAACTTGAATTACAAGCCGCTAAAAACAATCAATACCCCGACTTAAAAGCTTCTGGCCAATACCAGCGATTGACTAATGCTTCAGTAAATTTTAAATTAAACCAAGGCAATAATAGTCCAGCACCTGCCGTGAACCAATTAATGGTGGGGCAAATAACGACTGCTATACCAGTTTTTTCTGGCTTTAAAATTCAAAACGGAATTAAAGCACAAGACCAATTGTACCAAGCAGAAATGGCTACATCATTGCAAACAAAAGAAGATGTTGCATTGCGTGTTATCGAATATTACGCTAGCCTATACAAAGCACAAAAAACAATTGAACTTTTAAAGGAAAATCAAAAAAGTGCCAAGCAGCGTGTAAAAGATTTTATTGAATTGGAAAAAAATGAAATCATCCCTCGCAATGATTTATTGAAAGCCAAGTTACAGGTTTCTAAAATTCAGTTGTCATTAGACGAAGCTTCTAATAACTTAAAAACGATCAATTTTTACCTAACCACACTATTAAAATTAAGTCCGGACACGCAACTTGAAATTCGAGAAGGCGATTTTGCTGATTTTCAAATGAACAATGTCCCTGACAATGACCTTCCAGCACTCGAAAATCGTAAGGACTTACAATCTATTCGACTAAAGAGCAAAGCTAGCGAAACAAATATCAAAATTGCCAAAAGTGCCTACTACCCTACTTTAGCAATAGTTGGTGGTTACACGGCATTAGACCTAAGCAATGTAATTACGGTTCAAAATGCCATGAATATTGGCATAGGAATATCATACGATTTGAGTGCACTAATTAAAAATGCGACCATGGTAAAACTAGCCGAAAGCAGATTATCCGAGGTTCAAAATAATGAAGCGCTACTTGTAGATTACATCAAAGTTCAAGTTCATAAAGCTATCGAAGATTATGAACTTGCAATAAAGCAAAGTTTAGTTTACAATGAAGCTCAAGAGCAAGCCAGCGAAAACTACCGCATTGTCAAGGACAAATACGACAACGGCTTATCAGACACTAACGATTTGTTAGAAGCTGATGTCGAGCAACTCAATGCAACCATCAACAAAGCTTTGGCTCGAGCCAATACCATCCAAAAATATTACGAGTTACTAGCAGTAACAGGACAGTTATCACAATCATTCACATTAGCTCAAAAATAATTATACTACCATGGAAAAGAAAAAAACAAACAAAAAATTCATCATTATCCTTGTAGCTCTGGTAGTTTTGGGTGGGACGTATGGTACATACAAATACATGCATTCACAAGCTCATGAGGAAACTGATGATGCTCAAATTGAAAAAAATATGAACCCAATTATTCCAAGGGTTTCCGGATACGTTGATAAAGTGTACATCAAAGACAATGATTTTGTAAAAAAAGGCGACACCTTGTTTACCATTGACAAAAGAGATTACTTACTTAAAATTGACGAAGCTACCGCCGCATTAATTGGCGCCGAAGGGAATCTTGAAGTCTCAAAAGCTGACATTGGTAGTGCCTTGGCTAGCATCTCGGTTTCTGATGCCAATGTACTTTCAGCTGGAGGTAATATTGAGTCGGCTAAAATTCGTTTAGACCGAGTAACAAGTGATTTTAATCGCTATGAAAATCTATATAAAAGTCACTCGATTACCAAGCAACAATTCGAACAAGCGCTTGCTGCCAAATTAGAAGCTGAAAATCAAATAAAAATTCTGAAACAGCAAGAACGAGCTACTGCTTTTCAGAAATCTGTCATCATTGCTAAATCTAAGGTTTCGAATAAGCAAACCGAAGTAGCAGCCGCTAACATTAAAAAAGCACAAGCACAATTGGATGCAGCAAAATTGAACTTAACCTACACGGTAGTAACTGCTGCAATTGACGGGCAAGTATCTAAAATTGACATTCAACCGGGACAATTAGTGCAACCGGGACAGTCTTTATTTTACATCATCAACAATAAGGAAGCTTGGGTAATTGCTAATTTTAAAGAAACGCAATTGAACAAAATGGTTAAAGGTCAAAAGGTAACCGTAAAAGTAGATGCCTATCCTGGCTATTTATTTCAAGGTACCATCACCTCATTTTCACCTGCAACAGGATCTCGCTTTTCATTACTTCCGCCAGATAACGCCACAGGAAATTTTGTAAAAACCATTCAACGTTTGCCAGTAAAAATTAGTTTAGACCCTTCAAACGATCCTGAAAAAATAAAATTGCTTCGACCAGGAATGAATGTGGATGTAGACGTACATTTGAAATAAAAGCAAACTTATCAGTAAAAATACTTTCAATTAAAGCAATCTGGATTTCCAATTATAGACAAAATGGTGCAAACAGGAGAAGACGACTTAGTAGAATACGGCTTTAGAAGGGTAATTATTACCATTACAGCTGTACTGTGTGCAATGCTTGAAATTGTAGACACTACAATTGTAAATGTAGCACTAAACAACATGCGTGGAAGTTTAGGCGCCTCTTTAACTGATGTGGCTTGGGTCATAACAGCCTATGCCATTGCTAACGTTATCGTAATCCCGATGACAAGTTGGTTGTCACAACAATTTGGACGTCGCAACTATTTTGCTGTTTCTATTGTCATTTTTACAGCTGCTTCATTCCTTTGCGGAAATGCAACGAATATTTGGGAACTTGTAACTTTTCGTTTCATCCAAGGGTTAGGTGGTGGAGCATTGCTGGTTACAGCACAAACTATAATTACTGAAAGTTATCCGGTTGCTAAACGAGGTATGGCGCAAGCCATCTATGGTATGGGCGTAATTGTAGGACCTACTCTAGGACCACCCTTGGGAGGTTATATTGTAGATCATTTTTCATGGCCCTACATTTTTTACATCAATATTCCAATCGGAATTGTAGCTACTTTACTCACCTTATCATTTGTAAAAAGTCCAAAATACGGTACAAAACTAAAAGCCAGCCAAGTAGATTGGTGGGGAATTGTTTTGTTATCAGCTTTTATTGGTTCGTTGCAATACGTTTTGGAACACGGACAGCAGGACGATTGGTTTAATAACTTAACCATTGTAATATTAACTGTTATTACTGTTTTTGGTTTCATTTTATTTATTTGGAGAGAGCTTACTTATGAGCATCCAATAGTAAACCTGCGTGTTTTAAAAGACACCAATTTACGAGTTGGAACAATTATGTGTTTTATACTCGGTTTTGGGTTGTACGGTTCTACTTTTATTATTCCAATTTACACTCAATCGGTTTTAGGTTGGAGTGCATTAGACGCTGGTTTGTTGCTTATTCCTAGTTCGATAACTACCGGAATCATGATGCCTTTTATTGGTAAAATGATTCAGCGCGGAATTCCGCAAGCCTACATGGTTGCTGCTGGTTTTTTTCTGTTTTTCTTGTTTACTTTTTGGATGCAGCAAGTGATAACTCCTGACAGTTCCGAAGCGCACTTGTACTGGCCTTTGATTTTGAGAGGAGTTGGATTAGGATTACTTTTTGTACCAATTACGACTTTATCATTATCTACTTTAAAAGGAAAAAGTATTGGCGAGGGAGCAGCTTTTACAGGAATGATGCGCCAGTTAGGTGGGTCGTTTGGAATTGCAATTATCACGACTTTCTTGGCACGTTTTAATCAAGAACACCGTGTCAACTTGGTATCACACCTAAATAAATCATCGTTTGAAGTACAGCAAACAGTAAAAGAATTACAAATAGGATTCATGTCAAAAGGTTTCTCTGCCAATGAATCGCTAGCAAAAGCTTACAAAGCATTAGAATTCAAAGTAATGCTACAAAGCAGTGTACTCTCTTACATGGATGTTTTTTTATATTTAGGTGGACTATTTTTACTTTGCATCCCTTTTATTCTGTTGATTAAAAAAGGAAAAAACAAAATAAATCCTGCTGATGCAATGCACTAGCAGGATCTCCATTTTTATTTGCTTTTTAAATTATCTAGTAAAAATAAGATTATTCCCCTTTGACAAGTTGGCATCAAATTGATAGCCGTCATAGTTGAATCCTTTTAAATCTTCTAAAGTTTCGGCATTAGTATCAATGATGTAGCGCACCATTATACCTCTGGCTTTTTTGGCAAAAAAACTAATAATTTTTAGCTTCCCATTTTTGTAGTCTTTAAACTCAGGTGTAATTACCGGAACTTTTAGCGCTTTTACATCTACTGCCGAAAAATATTCTGTGCTTGCCAAATTAACAAAAAGTTCGTCATCAGCTAACTCATTATTTAAGGCTTTGGTAATAATGGGTTTCCAAAACTCATATAAGTTTTTATTATCGCCAACCGCCATTTTCGTTCCCATTTCTAAACGATAAGCCTGTATCAAATCTAAAGGTTTTAGTAAACCATACAAACCCGACAAAATGCGTAAACGATCTTGTAATAAATCAATTTTTTCTGGCGCAAGTTCATAAGCATTCAATCCCGAATAAACATCACCATCAAAAGTATAAACCGCAGGGCGTGCATTTTCAGTATTAAAGGGAGTTTTCCATTGTTGGTTGCGCTGCCAATTCAAATCTGCTAATTTTTCAGAAATACTCATCAAACTTGATAAACCCGTTGGATTAATTTGTTTTAAAACTTGCTGCACTTTTTTTGATTCTTTCAAGAATAAAGCTTCAGAAAATTGAGTTGTTGGCAAAGCTTTTTCGAATTCTAATGATTTGGCTGGAGAAATGACAATTTTCATATGCTAGTAAGTACTACTTTTTTATAATTTGACTCAAAAGTAATGATTGCAAAATAAAATCCAAGGCTTAATATATCGATTTGTCGAATACCGTTATAGAAATTGAAAATTACCATTTCTTTACCTTATTTTTGAAAATCAAACATCACATTTATGGATTCGCTTATCATTGAAACTGCTACACTAGCTCATCTCGAACAATTACAAAAATTGAGTATTATTACTTTTACCGAAACTTTTGCAAAAGTAAATACAGCCGAAAACTTGCAAAAATACTTGGATAAAAGTTTTAATAAAGAGCAACTCACTGCAGAAATCAACGATGAAAATTCAAAATTTTTTATTGCTTTTTCAAATGAAATTCCAGTAGGCTACGCCAAAATAAATATAAACACAGCACAAACAGAGCAACATAATTTAGCCGCCATGGAATTGCATCGAATTTATGTGCTACAAGAATTTCATGGTAAAAAAGTAGCTCAAAAATTATTTGAAAAAATATTACAAATTGCACGAGAAAAAGAAGTTCCACAATTGTGGTTAGGTGTTTGGGAAGAAAATAAGCGAGCCTTACAATTTTATAAAAACAATGGTTTTACAATTTTCGATCAACATGATTTTTGGATGGGAGATGACAAACAAACTGATTTACTTTTACAGCGTACACCCTAAAAAAATTAAAAATCAATATTATTACACCTACTTCCAATAGCAACAAAACACATATTTACGCTATTTTTGTAGTGAGCAAGACATATAAAAAATGAAACAAGATATTATAATAGTTGGCGCAGGTTTGGCCGGATTAGCCGCGGCTGTACACTTGCACCGTCAAGGACGAAAAGTACTTTTATTAGAAGCTTCAGACCGACCTGGTGGACGATTAAAAACAGACTTACACGAAGGTTTTTTATTAGACAGAGGATTTCAAGTTCTATTAACTGCCTACCCAGAATCAAAAGCACTTCTTGATTACAAAACATTACGATTAAAAAAAATGCTACCCGGAGCAACCGTTCTTTATGAAAAAGGACAATTCGAAATAGCTGACCCTATGCGCCGGCCTTCTGCTGCTTGGGCAACTCTTATTGCTCCTGTTGGTACCATAAAAGATAAATTAAATACCCTGTGGCTAAAGAATCGCTTGCAGAAATTAACTATTGACCAAATATTTAGTCAAACTGAGAATACAACCGCTGCACAATTAAAAGAATATGGCTTTAGCGAAAAAATGATTGAACGATTTTATCGCCCTTTTCTATCTGGTATTTTTTTAGAAAATCAGTTAACTACTTCCCGACGCATGTTCGATTTTGTAATGAAAATGTTTTCAGATGGCGATGTTGCCGTACCTGAATTAGGAATGGAGGAAATCCCAAAACAATTGGTTGCCCTATTACCACAAGACAGTATTCGATGCAATACCGAAGTCGTAAGTCTTGATCAAAACAAAATTACAACCGCAGATGGCACTGTTTATGAAGCCAATCAAATTCTTTTGGCTACCAATACCAATAAGTTCTTATCGAAAATAGTTCCTGAAACCAAAACTACAGCGCACCAAGTAACTTGTGTATATTTCGAAACCCGTCTGCCACCATCACAAAAAGCGGTAGTGATTTTGAACGCAGCTCAAAATAAAAAATGGGTCAATAATTTAACAGTAATGAGTGCCGTTTCGGCTGCTTATGCTCCCAAAGGTAAAGCACTAATATCCGTTTCATATAACGGAATTCCAGATATTGATGATGCAATACTAGCTGAAAATATGAAAGAAGAGATATCTCATTGGTATGGAGCCGATGCGGCATCTTGGAAAATGCTAAAAGCCTATCGAATCAGCTATGCTTTACCAACACAAGAGAATGTATCTAATAATAAAGATCTGGACACTTTCAAAATTTCAGATTCGCTATTTATTTGTGGTGATCATCTTTTAAACGGTTCCATAAATGCAGCGCTACAATCTGGCCGATTAGCAGCTGAAGCAATGCAACAATAAATAGAAAACCATCAAAACAGTTGTTACTTACGGCTGTCTTGATGGTTTTATTTTAATATCTACTACATTATGCGAGAACTTGATTTAATTAATCTTCAAGTAGATTTTCAATTCTATAAGTGAAACTTTTTGCAAAATTTCTAAAACTGCGATAGAAATTGTTTAACTTTGCGCCAGTTTACCTTTTTTTTTCTGCTAGTACTACAAAAATTAAGTTTCGATTCTTAGAAACGAAAACAAAAAATGCTTTCAATAGCGTGCGAGCAATTTCTTTGGTAAAACTACTTGACACTATTACAATCAACTATGAGAATATTACCAACACTATTGTTGTTCTTAACTGTAACAGCTGGCTACTCGCAATCCGTAAGTGAGTATTTTGAAAAAATCAGAGACAATGAAGCTGAATTGACCGCTTTTTTCTCTCAAATGCCAAAAGGTGGCGATTTACACCATCATTTTTCAGGTTCTATTTACGCAGAACCTTTACTACAGCATGCAATTCAAACAGACTTTTACCTGAATACCGAAAGCATGGACGTACGCAAGGAAAAAGAATCTACTGGCAATTGGAAATTATTTTCTGAACTAAAGGCCAACGGTACACTAGAGCTATACAAACAAAAAATCATGCAAAAATGGTCTATCAAAGACTATAATTATGTTGATTATCCATCTGATAAGTTGTTTTTCGAATCTTTCATGAAATTTGAACCAGCCATTAAAGGTAATTTCGGACAGGGATTAGTGGAGTTGAAAAAAAGAGCAATTGCTGAAAATGTGAGCTACATTGAAACGCAACTCTCAACCATTCCAAACACCATGAATACGGATGATTTAGTTACTTTTAACGCTAAACTTCGTGAATATGCTCTAGCTAAAAACGAGAAAGAAGTACTCAAAACTTTAGACCTAATGTATAAAAGCATACTTCAAAAAAATGCCAACACTTATGCTAAAGAATTCAACAATAATTTTGTTACCAAGTTACACAACGATCTAAAAATTGATGATGCCCAATTTAAAATGCGTTATCAAAATTTTGTGTTACGTTTTATGGAACCTGTTGATTTGTTTAAAAATTTGGTTATTGCATTCATCTCTGCCAATGAAAGTGATTTGATGGCTGGTGTCAACATTGTGTCACCAGAAGACGGCGAAACTTCGATGAAAGATTATTGGTTGCACATGATGATGTTTAAATTTTGCAACTCGAAATACCCAAATGTAAAATATACCATGCACGCTGGTGAGCTTACTTTAGGACTGGTTCAACCTGAAGAACTTACTTGGCATATTGGCGCTGCAGTACATACCGCTGGCGCACATAGAATTGGCCATGGTGTAGATATGCCTTATGAAAAAGATTCATACGAATTGCTACGCCATATGGCGCAAAAAAATATTCCTATTGAAATAAACTTAGTGAGTAATGAATTTATTTTGAAGGTCAAAGAAAATCGTCACCCGCTTTCCTTGTACAAAAAATTTGGAGTTCCAATTGTAATTAGCACTGATGATGCTGGGATTTTACGAACTAATATGAGTGAACAATATGTACTATTGGCAAAAAGGTATAAAGATATTTCGTATCAAGACATTAAACAATTTGTGTTCAATAGCATCAAATTTAGCTTTATAAAATCGGCTTCAGTTAGATCACAACTACTGTCAGATTTAGAAAGGCGATTTACTACTTTCGAAAAAGAATTCACGAAACAATAAAACAAAAAAAAATCTGCTCGAAAGCAGATTTTTTTATCGTGTTTAAATTTATGAAGGATTTAAAATAAGATCAATTCTCTTTATCGCATCGGCATAATGATATTTTGTTTCCGTGTTTACAGCTGCAGCTTTGGCAATATTTAATGTTGCTTTCAAAGCGACCAACTCACCGCGCACTAAAGCACGTACATCTGATTGCGCTACATTATAATATTCTGATGGGCGACCGCCTTTTATTTCTTCTTTCATCAAAACAGCCATTCGCTCAATATAGGCTCTTTGCAAATTTCTTCTGTAAATAGTTACATTAGTTCCTGCTGAAGCTTCTTTCCAGATTCCTTTGCGCATATCACTTAATAAATCAAGTGCTTTGTAATTATTATTTCCCTGAATTTCGGCATCTAATAAACGTCCTAAACGATCAAAACTCATCACATTATTTAAGTGGCGTACCTGTAAACTTCTGAAACGCTCTGTATAACCAGCATAATCAATATTACGCAAAGTACTCACGTTAACCAACCAAGTTGGCGATGCAAAAGCATTTGCTTGCAACCATTGCATGGCTTCTTGCTGCTGTGCTTTTGAAACCACTTCATAAATCATCCCCTTTTGGTTTGGTTTTTTCGTCGCCTCAAAAACACCTCCTACATTTGTCACTACGTGTCCTACATATCGTCCCCAAACATCGAGCATTTCTTTATACAATTCGTCTAAATCATCGTAATTGTTGGTTTTATCGCTTGTCCACTCGTGTAAATGTGCAGCAACATATTGCAAATTTTTCAGTCCGTATGTACTTGCTTTCATAGAATTGTTTCCTATATCTTCGGTTTGCGAAGTAGGATCAAAACTACTGCTTTGTTTTCCGAACTTGTAAATAGGATTGTCTGCTTTTTCCATAATCCATTTGTCTAAAGTTGATACTTCAGCTTCTGGCGAAGAAGCATTAGGAATATAACGGTAACCCCAGTTGGTTGCATAATGATCATATGGTCCCATTTGACGGATGAATCGAACATTTTTATCACCCGGTTGTGCAATGTAGTTAAAACGCGCATAATCCATCAAACTGGCTGCAATTCCGTTTTTTTGTGTGAATTCACTATTACGGTATGATTCGGTATCATAAGCACAACTCGCTCCCATATTGTGCGGAAATCCTAGCGCGTGTCCTACTTCATGTGCGATTACCATGCGCATCATATCACCCATCTCTTCATCACTTGTTTGCAAAGTTCGCGCAGTTGGATTGGCTGCTCCAGTTTCTAATAAATAACGATTTCTGTAGGAACGCAAATGGTTGTGGTACCAAATAACATCACTTTCGATAATTTCACCTGTTCTTGGGTCGGAAACACTTGGCCCAACCGCATTTCGGGTGGTACTTGCTACATAACGAATTACAGAGTAGCGAATATCCTCTGGACTAAAATCAGGATCTTCCTCTTTTGTTGGTGGATCTTTAGCAATAATTGCATTTTTAAATCCGGCGGTTTCAAAAGGCTTTTGCCAATCTTCAATACCTTGCTTGATGTATTTTCGCAATTTTTAAGGAGTTGCAGGATCAAGATAATACACAATTGGTTTTATTGGTTCTACCAGCTCTCCTTTCGCGTAAGCTACAGGATCTTTTGGTTCCAATCGCCATCTGCGAATATAGGTTTTCACATCCGACTTCAATTCGTTACTTCCATAATCAATTTGATCTATGGTAAACCAACCCACGCGCGGGTCAGCCAAACGAGGTTGCATTGGCTTTTCTGGTAACAAAATCATCGATTGATTCATTTGAATACTAATTGTCTCCGCATCTCCTTGTACCGGTGGTTTGGCTGCATTGTAACTAAAGTCCTGAATGACTTCAATATTCATCGGGAAACTTTTCATGGTATTGATAAAACTACGTGATTCATCCAACCCACGTACTTTATAAGTTTCACGCATATCGGCCGATAGTCCGCTGATTGCTTTTACATCAGTACCATAAAACTTGCTTACATCAATTACTGTATTTGCCGAATCCTTACTAAAAGCTACAATATCAAATGCGAACAAAGTTGGCTCGTAATTGTTTGCTTTTACTGAAATGCTAATAGGCAAACTGTCATTCGCCACGGCATTAAATGATTTGATTTTAATGACAATCTTATCCTGAAAACGTTGCCAAACAATCAACTGTTCATTGGTTTCTGAACCTGCATTGACATAACCGCCTCCTAAATTAGCAGGTAGTTTAGCTAATCTACTTACCAAAAGCATGTCTTTGTTCAAAAGGGTATTCGGGATTTCAAAAAAATATTTTTTATCTACTTTGTGCACGGTAAACAAACCAGCATCGCTAATGGCATCTTTGGTGATCACTTTGCTGTAATCCTTAATAGCCGATTCTGGTTTTTTCTCTGGCATTGGAGCTACAGCAACAGCATTTTTGTCTTTTTTCTTTTTTGACTGCGAATAAGCAGCAGGTGGCGCAAGGGCAAGCGCAGCAATCGCTGATAAAATGAAAACTTTCTTCATTTAGTGGTTATTTTTTGGTTAATCAATATCAAAAATAGAGGGAAGCATTCTAAAAATGAATAGTATTCATTGGTTTAACTTTTAATTAACAACGGTTTATTTTAAGAATTTTGCATACAAGTAGAAGCCCTTAAATTGAAGTAATTACTTTTCCAAAAAAAGCATAAAAAAACCCAAAGCTAATGTTGCTTTGGGTTTTGTATGAGTTTCAATTGAATTATGCTTCACTTTCATCATCAGTTTGGTGCGACTTCGAGTAGCCTCGCCATTTTTCGATACAATTCACAAAATCTTGAGGCAATTCAGTGTCAAAACGCATCATTTCGCCCGTTGTAGGATGAATAAACCCGAGCGTTTTAGCATGCAATGCTTGCCTTGGCAATGCCTTAAAACAGTTCTCAATAAATTGCTTGTATTTTGTAAAAGTGGTTCCTTTTAAAATTAAATGGCCACCGTAACGCTCGTCATTAAACAAAGGATGACCTATATGTTTCATGTGTGCTCTAATTTGGTGCGTACGTCCTGTTTCTAACTGACATGAAACAAGAGTTACGTAACCAAACCGTTCTAAAACTTTATAATGTGTAATCGCAGGTTTACCAATTTCTGGATCAGCAAATACAGCCATTTGCATACGATCTTTCAAGTGTCTGGCTAAGTTTCCTTCTATTGTTCCCGCATCATCAGCAACGTTACCCCAAACTAAGGCAATATATTCGCGCTCTGAAGTTTTTGCCTCAAATTGTTTAGCCAAGTGTGTCATCGCCGCCTCTGTTTTGGCAACAACCAATAAACCCGAAGTATCCTTATCAATACGGTGTACCAAACCCGGACGTTCGCTACTGTTCATTGGTAAATTATCAAAATGATAAGCCAAGGCATGTACCAAAGTTCCCGTGTAATTACCATGACCAGGATGCACCACCATTCCTGGCAATTTATTGATTAACAACAAAGTATCATCTTCATAAACAATATCTAGCGGAATGTTCTCCGGAATAATATGATTTTCATACGGCGGGTGCGAAAGCATCACACGCACCACATCAAAAGGCTTAACTTTATAATTGGATTTTACGATAGCATCATTCACAAAAATATTTCCCTCTGCTGCTGCCGTTTGTATTTTGTTGCGAGTGGCATTTTGAATCAGTCCCATCAAGTATTTGTCAATGCGCAAAGTGGCTTGACCTTTGGGTACCTCAAATTTAAAATGCTCAAATAACTCGTCTTCTAAATCTAGTGTTTCTATATTATTGTTCATCAACTGGTATTTCTTCTTCTAGTGGTGCGGCTAAAGTATCAGCAGCACTCTCTTCTTCTTCATAACTCATTTTCCCATCACCAAGGACTAAATCAATCTTACTGGATTTTAAAACACGATCTCCTGCCTTCAAATTACGCCCTTTGTAACGCATTTCTAGCACCATATCTTTACCTAAATTGGGTACATAGGTTATATTTCCTTCTTCAAGACCAAGCGCTTTTAAGGTTGGCACAGCCTCACGGTAGGTTTTGTTTACCAAATCAGGAATACGAACTGATGAGTATCCGGCAGTATTTATTTTAATATAAATCTTGCGCCCCACTTTTACCTTAGTTCCTGGCAAAGGATCTTGTTCTACGACACTAAACTGCGGAAAATCACTTCTAAAATCCACACTATCCAATAAAACATAGTCTAAATCTAGCTCGTCTAATTTTTCTTCTACCTGCTCCTCCGTCAATTTACTCAAATTAGGAACCGAAATTTCATTGCCATGATCGGTTGTAAACGTGAGCCAATGCATGAAAAAATAACCCAAAGCAGCAATAATAGCTAATGCAACAAAGACTTGTCCAAAGAAAACGCGACTAGTAAGATACTTCCGTAAACTCATAAATTTATTTTTATATGCCACAAAGATAAACCTATTTCGTTTCAAAAAAAATGATAATTTTGTTTAATCGTTTTTAGCACAAACAACTCCTTTTTTTAGGAGCTTTTTCCCGCTATTCGCTTGTATCTTTGCTTTTTTTTGACAAAAAAACCAAAGGATACCGCTGCTATCGGGGCTAATTCAAAACAGCAGTAAAGTAGGCTATTTGGTGCTTAAAAGACCTCAATTAAAACAGTAAAAAATGAAAAACATTGCCATCATCATGGGCGGGTATTCCAGCGAATACAAAATATCTTTAATCAGCGGCAATGTCGTGTTCCAATACTTAGACAAAACCAAATACAACGGCTTTCGCATTCACATATACAAAGAAAAATGGGTTTATGTTGATGCACAAGATCAAGAATTTCCAATCGACAAAAATGATTTTTCGGTTACTGTTGCTGGACAAAAAATAAGTTTCGATTGTGTATTTAACGCCATACACGGCACGCCGGGCGAAGATGGTTTAATGCAAGCCTACTTCGAATTATTGCAAATTCCACAAACAGCCTGCGATTATTACCAAGCAGCGCTTACATTCAATAAACGAGACTTGCTTTCGGTTTTAAAACCCTACGGTATCAAAACTGCCACTTCTTTTTATCTAAACAAAGGCGATGTTGTTGATACAACTGCCATTGTAAACAAAGTAGGATTGCCTTGTTTTGTAAAACCAAATAAAGCAGGCTCTAGTTTTGGAATCTCAAAAGTAAAAACGGAAGCCGAATTGCCAACTGCAATTGAAACGGCTTACAAAGAAGATAACGAAATTATAATTGAGAGTTTTCTGGACGGAACCGAAGTTTCTGTTGGAGTTATCAATTACCAAGGCGCCATTACAGTTTTGCCAATTACTGAAATTGTCTCCGAAAATGATTTCTTTGATTATGAAGCAAAATACTTAGGCAAATCGCAAGAAATTACGCCTGCACGAATCTCTGACGAAATGACTCAAAAAGTGGGAGCTATTGCCAAACGTGCCTACGAAGTGCTTAAAATGAAAGGTTTCTCCCGTAGCGAATTTATTATTGTTGACGGCGAGCCACACATGCTCGAAATGAATACCATTCCGGGTTTAACCACCGAAAGTTTAATTCCGCAACAAGCCAAAGCGGCAGGAATTGAGCTAAAAGACTTGTTTACCAACGCCATCGAATTGGCATTAGCATAACCCTCTACCATGAGAAAAGCAATATTTCCGGGTTCGTTTGACCCAATTACACTTGGTCATGAAGACATCATTAAACGGAGCTTGCCTCTTTTTGATGAAATCGTGATCGCCATTGGCGTTAATGCCGAAAAAAAATACATGTTCTCCTTAGAAGATAGAAAACGATTTATCGAAGAAACTTTTCAACACGAACCTAAAATTTCAGTAATCACCTACGAAGGATTAACTACTGACTTGTGCCGAAAACTCAATGCCGATTTTATTCTGAGAGGTCTACGCAACCCTGCGGATTTCGAATTTGAAAAAGCAATTGCACACACCAACAGACGCCTCGCCAAGATTGAAACCGTATTTTTACTAACGGCCGCCAAAACATCTTACATCAGCTCCAGTATTGTTCGTGATGTCATTCGCAACAACGGACAATACGAAATGCTAGTTCCTGATGCGGTTCGAGTAACCAAATAATTTTTTTTTTAGAAAGCGAATTTTCGCAACAAAAACAACAACAAAACAATGAGCATCGAAAGAGAATTAATGAAACGAAGTGGCGGAAAATGCGAACTATCAGGCGTTACCGAAGACCTACAAGTATACACCCTCACTCCTACACGCCGTGGTGGAATCGATGAAAACGTACTAATTGCAAAACACTTAATTGCACAAATTGAGCAAGCCGAAACTATGGATCCAAATTCATGGCGATGCTTAAACGACAGTATGTGGAGCGAACACGAAGCGGTTCAAGTATTATCGTGGCGCATGTTAAGCCGTTTAGGAAATCAAGAATTACTGGAGCAAATGTACCTTGACGAAGAAACATTGGCTTGGGCACAAGCAACAGGCGAAGGTCAAGAGGATGAAAATAAAATAGTGCATCGCGATAGCAATGGCGTTGTATTGCAAACGGGCGATTCAGTAGTTTTAATTAAAGACCTAAAAGTTAAAGGTTCTAGTATGGTTGCCAAGCAAGGTACAGCAGTGCGTAACATCAGATTAGATCATGAAAACGCCGAATATATTGAAGGACGCGTTGACGGACAAACTATTGTAATTATTACACAATACGTGAAGAAGACATAGTTGGTAGTTTGCAGTCGCGCTCTGCAGCTAGAGGTCTCAGTATTAAGTTTGCAGTCGCAGTCTCAGAGTGCAGTGATTAGCGTGGAAAATTCAGCTTGCAGTCTCAGTCTCAGAATGCAGTATTTAAAGTGGAGAAATCATTTTGCAGTCGCAGTCTCACTAAAGAGTTTAAAGTGAAGAGAATCAATTTAGATTTCCAGTGAACAATTAGAACCAACCAAAAAAGATCGAAATGAAAATTGCATCTAAAAATAAAATGAATACCAGTCCAATGACCAATCCTAAAAAATTGGACGTGTCAATTTTTTTAAATAACGAGCAATTGCAAAAATTAAAATTGGGATTAATTCCAAACCAGATGGAAGACAAATGGTTTGCCTATTTTAATAATGAATACATCCATTTTCACCGTTCTTGGACTGGATATGAAATATTTAAAGCAAAAGTAAACACTAACGACAAAGGTTGCCAAATAAATGAATTTTGGGTTGAACAGAATTTGGACAAATACAATGAACAAATTGACGAGATAAATATTTCAAATTTCAAAAGTCACATTGATTATCTTTCAAATAGAGTAATTGATAACCCTATAAAAAATGGAATTTGGGGTTTAGTTATTGGAGATTCTTTAGGAGTTCCTGTGGAGTTTAAAAGTAGAGATTATCTAAGACAATATCCTTTGACCGATATGATTGGTTTTGGGACTTATAATCAACCTGAGGGAACCTGGTCTGATGACAGTTCTTTAGCCCTTTGCCTTGCTGATGAATTAACGAAAGGTTTTAATATTCAAGAAATTGGAAATAGTTTTGTCAAATGGTTTTACGAAAATCATTGGACACCTCATGGAGAAGTTTTCGATATTGGAATTTCTACAAGAGAAGCGATTATTCGATTACAAAAAGGAGAAAAAGCTGAAATAGCAGGAGGCTCAGAAGAAAAATCAAACGGAAATGGTTCACTGATGCGAATTCTTCCTTTACTTTTTGAGGTGCAGAATATTAAAGATAGAGAGGAAAGATTTGAATTAATAAAAAAAGTTTCAAGTATCACTCACGGTCACATAAGGTCTTGTTTAGCTTGTTTTTATTATTTAGAATTCGCTTCATTTTTGAGTGCCGAAATAAAATATCCAATAACTGACGCTTATAAAGCAGCCAATTATTCATTAACACAACTTATTACAAAATTAAACATCAACTTAAAAGAAGTTGAACTATTTAGTAGAATTACTAATGGTAAAATAATCGAATTACAAGAAAATGACATACAATCATCGGGTTATGTAATTCACACACTTGAGGCTTCAGTTTGGTGTTTATTAACTACACAATCGTATGAACAAGCAGTTTTAAAAGCTGTAAATTTGGGAGGAGACACTGATACAACAGGTGCAGTTGCTGGAGGTCTTGCAGGATTGTATTACGGAATAAAATCAATACCAGAAAATTGGATTAACAAAATTGCAAGAAAAGAAGATATCGAAGAGTTAACAAACAGATTAAGTGACAAATATGAAATTGCCCGGTGCTAGCGCACTCTCAAAGCAATTTGAGAATGAAACTTAATTTAAAAATGATTGTAGGTTTGAAAGAATTTGGTTTAACCTAAAAACAACGCTAATTTGGTTCCAAACTTCTTGTAGCGGAATAACCTTTAGACCATATAATCTCCATTTGCCAAATATTTAAACCACAAAAACATAATTAAAAACTAACATAAAACTAAAAACCGTTGCTAATAAATTAAACTTACTAGCAACGGTTTCTTTATAAAAAATAATCTTGATTCTTAATACTGAGACTGAAAACTGTAACTGCAAACTGCGACTGAATACTGCAAATGAATACTGTAACTGCAAACTGAGACTGAGCACTAAAAACTTACTCCTCTTCTTTCTTAATCACTTTTCGGGCTACTTCAATTTTAAACTTTTTACCCTTCATTTTTTCGTCTTTAATTGCATGCAACAAATCTTTTACTTTGTTGAATTTTACGGCTGCAAACGAGATAAAATCTTTTACTTCGATAAGTCCTAAATCACCTTTTTCGAGTTTTCCTTTTTGCGAAAAGAAACCAACAATATCAATTTTATTCAACTTGTTTTTCTTTCCACCACTAATATAAATGGTTTGAAACTGCGGCGGTTTTGGTAAAGCTTTGGCTTGATCTACTGCCAAAACTTCCATTGAATAATCAAGATAATCCAATTTTTTTTCACTTTCATGCGCGACAATATAAGCTGTACCCGAGGCTTGCATACGTGCTGTACGCCCGTTACGGTGTGTAAACTCGTCTTCCTTTGCAGGCAAATGATAATGAATAACATGTTTCATTTCTGGAATATCAAGTCCACGTGCGGCTAAATCAGTAGTAATTAAATAACTCATACTGCCATTTCTAAACTGTATCAAGGCGCGCTCGCGTTCCTCTTGATCCATTCCGCCATGATAGTACGTAGCGTAAATTCCCTTTTCGTTCAAAGTATCGCTAATTCGCTCCGCCGCATCGCGATGGTTGCAAAACACAATTGCAGCTTCTGACTTCAAAGAGCAAATCAGTTGAAACAAGGTATTGATTTTATCTTTTTCTTTAGATAAAACCAATTTCATTGATAAGTTGGAAACCGCCTCCTCTTCAGGAATAAAATCTAAAACCACAGGATTAACCACGCGAGTGTATTTCGGAATCTCAATATCGGACGTAGCCGAAACCAGAACTCTTTTGTTCACCTTAGTCAATTGCCCAATGATGTATGACATCTGCTCATGAAAACCCAGTTGCAAAGATTTATCAAATTCATCCAAAACAATAGTTTGAATTTTATCCAAACGAAACGTACCACGATCGATATGATCAGCTATTCTGCCCGGAGTTCCAATTAAAACTGCAGGCGGATTGCTTAAATTTTTTATTTCGGTTTCAATTGAGTGCCCGCCATAACAAGTATTAACTTTGTATGCGGTACCCATTTTTTTCCAAACTTGCTCAATTTGAAGTCCTAATTCACGAGAAGGAACCAAAATCAAACATTGAACCGATAAAATTTCAGCTTGCAAAAGTTCAAAAACAGGAAGTAAAAATGCGAGTGTTTTACCCGAACCTGTTGGCGAAAGCAGCAAAGTATTATTTTCGTTTAAAATGGTATCGTGTGCAACTTCTTGCATTTCATTCCAACTTGTAATGCCTAAATTGGAAAGTATCGTGGTAGCGGATTGCTTTGTATTCATATTTTAAATTTGTGCAAAGGTAATTTTAAAAAACGACTAAACTCATGAGCTGCTGTTTGTTTTTACACAACCACTTGACAAGAATTGCACATTGCTACTTTTCAATCAGGACAAAACTTAGAATCCTTTTATTTTTGTAAGTAATCCAAAAATAGTCCAGCGAAGGAAAAGGCGGCTATTTTTTTAAAGAACTTCGCTGAGAATTCTGTAAAAAAAGTTACATTTGGAAGACTTTTTTTAAACTAAAATCATGAAAAACCTTCCAATTTATCTCTTATTCCTAATGGTATGCAGTTGGGGTCAAGCCCAAAATAAATACGCCACAGTTTTTGAAAAAGGAAACGGAAACCAATCCGCAACCTACGCCGAAACTATTGCTTACTACCAATTATTGGCACAAGATTTTCCTACCATTGAAATACAAGAAATGGGTTTAACGGATAGCGGATTACCTTTGCACATCGTCATTTTTAATCCTGAAAAAAACTTCAATTTTGAAGAAATCAAAAAAAATAAAGCTGTTGTTTTAATCAATAATGGCATACATGCAGGAGAGCCAGACGGAATTGATGCCAGCATGCAATTGTACCGCGACTTAGCATTAGGTAAAGTAAAAGCACCAAAAAATACGGTTTTAGTTTGTATACCTGTTTACAACATTGGCGGCGCATTAAACAGAAACTCCAGCACAAGAGCCAACCAAGATGGACCCGAAGAATATGGCTTTCGCGGAAACGCCAGAAATTATGACCTCAATCGGGATTTCATGAAATCGGACACTAGAAATACCAAAAGTTTTGTTTCTATTTTTCATAAAATAAACGCCGATGTGTTCATTGATAATCATGTGAGTAATGGTGCTGATTACCAATACAAGCTCACCTACATCATGACACAACACAACAAACTAGGAACAGTTTTGGGAGGTTTTTTAAACACCGAAATGATGCCTGCTGTTGTACAAGATTTACAAAAGAAAAAAATTGAATCAACTCCCTATGTGAACGCTTTTCAAGAAACGCCGGACAAAGGATTTGCACAATTTTTTGAGAGTCCAAGATTTGCCACAGGCTATACCTCATTATACAACACGCTTGGTTTTGTGGTAGAAACCCACATGCTGAAAAAATATGCTGAACGTGTAAAAGTTACTTATGAATACATGCGCTCTACAATAGATTTTACCGATGCCAATTACGCCAAGATAAAAGAGCTCCGTTTGCAAAACGAAAAACAATATCAAGCAGGTAAAAAATACGCCATTAAATGGGAAATTGACACCACAAAAACCACCAATTTTTCTTTCCTAGGCTACGAAGCTGGATATAAAAATAGCGAAGCTACCACAGGCAAACGTTTGTTTTACGACCGAAACAAACCCTTTAAAAAAGACGTTCCTTACCAAAAAGAATACAAAGCTACCAAGGAGGTAATAATTCCTGAAGCTTACATAATCCCGAGAGGTTTTTGGCATATAATTGACGTATTGAAAAGCAATAATATCGAATTCAAAGTTTTACCAAAAGACACTATAATTGCAGTAGAAAGCTACCGCATTGCCGATTATAAAACAGGATCATCTGCATACGAAGGGCATTACTTGCATAGAAATACTTCTGTAACAAGTAGTACAGAACAAAAGGCTTTCGCCAAAGGAGATTTCTATGTACCTACCAACCAAAAAGGGATAAAATATTTGCTCGAAGCGTTGGAGCCTGAAGCGATGGATTCATTTTTCAATTGGAATTTCTTCGATACTATGTTACAACAAAAAGAAGGTTACTCGGATTATGTATTTGAAGATACTGCAGCACAATTGCTACAAAAAAATCCAGATTTAAAGTCTAAGCTTAAAAGCAAAAAACAAAGTGATCCTAAATTTGCAGGTAGTCCAGAGGCACAACTCGATTGGATTTATAAAAACTCGATTTACTATGAGAAAGCCCATTTACAGTATCCTATTTATCGAATCATGAAACCATAAAAAAAGTCCCCAAATAATTCATTTGGGGACTTTTATTTTAGAGCTCTATTAAATTACTTTCTCTTCTTCAAAAAGTAATTTGATATTTTCATACGAGTTTGTGAGTGCTTCCCTAATTTGTTCTGGGTTCAACCACGCAACTTTTTCAATTCCTTCCTCTAATTGACCTTGTGGTGTTCCTTCAAAATCAGATTGCATTTCGAACCAATGCGTAATCTTCAATTTGTATTTTCCATTTCGTCTGAAAACATGGTAAGTTTTTTGTAATTTTTGGCCAATGGTTAGCTTATTAACACCTGTCTCTTCCTCTACTTCGCGCATGGCAGTATCTTCAATATCCTCTCCTTTTTCGATTCCGCCCTTCGGTAAATCCCATTTTCCATTTCGAAAAATAAATAAAACCTCACCTTTTTTATTGTAAACCAAACCACCGCCCGCTTTACAAACAGGAATCTTAGCTTTTAAGGTCTTCAAAATCAAGCTTTCGTCCGGATGGTACAAATAGGCCTTATTAATTTTATTTTGAAATATTTTCACAATAAGTTGCTCAATATCAATACTCTCCAATAGAAATAATTGAAAATCAGTCTCCTTGGAGATCTCATTTGTCAAAAAAAGTGGTTTGTCGTTAACAAAAACTTTATACATTTGTACTATGATTTTTAATAAAGATACAGCCGAAAAAACAGCCGAATTCCTATTGCAAATAAATGCAATTAAATTGAATCCAAGAAATCCTTTTACATGGGCTTCAGGATGGAAATCGCCTATTTATTGTGACAACCGCTTAATACTCTCATTCCCAGCGGTGCGAAATTATGTTCGTGATGAATTTTCAAAGAACATTGAAAAACAATTTGGAAAACCAGATGTTATTGCTGGTGTAGCCACAGGCGCCATTGGTATTGGAATGCTTGTAGCCGAAAGCATGGGTCTGCCTTTTGTTTACGTGCGCCCTGAGCCAAAAAAACATGGTAGACAAAATCAAGTAGAAGGTTTTCTACAAAAAGGTCAAAACGTAGTAGTTGTTGAAGATCTAATAAGTACCGGAAACAGTAGTCTACAAGCTGTGGAAGCACTACGTGAAGCAGGAGCCAATATTAAAGGAATGGCAGCCATTTTTACTTATGGATTTCCAGTAGCTGATGCTAATTTTAAAACTGCCAAGATCGATTTGTACACCTTAAGTAATTATCAAAACTTACTTAACTTGGCTGTTGCAAAGCGTTACATCACCGAGGTGGAAGAGCAAACATTAAGAGAATGGAACCAAAGTCCATCTACATGGAATGTTGAAGTTTAAAACCCAAATCTAATAAATACACCAATGAATTTAGAAAGTCCAAAAGTTACCGTAGAAAAATCAGCTCAAGACCTGTTTACTGCTTTGAGCGATGTAAAGAATTTTGAAAAACTAATGCCTGAAAATATTGCAAAATTTGAAGTACTAGGCGATGATGCTTTTATATTTGGACTTAAAGGCATGCCAGAAATCAAATTAAAAATGAAAGAAAAAGTAGCACCAAGCAAAATTGTTCTAGGAGCTGCGAGCGATAAATTGCCTTTCACTTTAATAGCTACGATTGAAGCACTAACGGAACAAAGTAGTGCTGTAAAATTAGATTTCGAAGGAGACTTCAACCCAATGATGGCTATGATGATTAAAGGACCAATTGGAAAATTCATTGAAACTTTGGCTACGAACATGCCAAAACTATAAACTAAAAAATTATCAAAATACAAAAAGTCTTCTCGCAATAGCTAGAAGACTTTTTTATTAATACAACATTTGAACTTCTTTAATATCAAACTCTTCAACTGTATCATCTTCTAGCATTATCTGCAATTTTCCAATTGGAGAGACTCCCGTAATTATACCCATAAAACGACCTTTCCTAGGTGCTTCAAACGCCATGGGAACTCCTTTTTTGAACAAAACTCCATCGTATTGATTCCAATAAAAAGCTCCTTTACTCTTCATATCTGAAGTTATTTTAAAAATCGCTTCACCCATTTTGACAGCTAAACTATCCACTTCAAAATTACGATTGGTCACCACTGCTAAAGATGACGCTTTGGGCAACATTTCAAAATTAGTTTGATTCACATTAAGACCAAGACCAACAATGGAGCTAAATGTCGCATCACTTTTAATGCTATTTTCAATTAAAATGCCACCAATTTTTTTATTGTATGACATTATGTCGTTAGGCCATTTTATACTCAATTCAGGAATATCCATTTCCTTTAAAACCGAATGAACCGCTACTGCAACAGCAATGTTTAAATCGAACAAACGATTAATATCCGATAAGAAATCCTTAACCAAAATACTCATTATTAGATTTTTACCAGATTCTGTATTCCAAACCGAGCCCATCTGCCCTTTACCTTTTGTTTGATTTTTAGCCGTAACAATTGTATAATTATCAACCTCTTGTTTGTTTGCCAAGCCTTTTAAGAACTCGTTTGTAGAATCTATGGCATCGAGTTTGATTACTTTCATAAACATTATTTTGTGAAACAGAATTTAAACTTGTGTTAAGGTTCAAAAATAACCACAAAAAATGGTAACTTTACAAACTTATATTAAAAATAATTCATGGCGAAAAAGACTATAAATAATGACTTGCTTTTGGCAAATATCATTAAAGGAATTGAAGAAGTAAAAGGAAATGACATTACCATCTTGGACTTAAGAGATATCGATACATCAGTGTGCGATTATTTCGTAATCTCAAACGGTGGATCTAACACACAAGTAAACGCCATTGTAAACTCTATCCAAAAAACAGTTTCAAAAGAAATGAAAGACAAGCCTTGGCATGTTGAAGGAACTGATAATGCAGAATGGGTTTTGATGGATTACGTTAATATCGTAGTACATGTATTTCAAAAACACATCAGAGAATATTACAACATCGAAAGTTTATGGGGCGATGCTAAAATAACAACCATAGAAAACAAATACTAAAGACACACATTCATAGTAATGGCCAAAGAAAACAATCCAAACCCAAATAAGTTTAAAGTAAGCCCTTGGCTGCTTTATACTGCTGTAATTTTAATATTGCTGTTCATTAGTTTCATGACTGGTGGTTCAAGCTTAAGCGAACCGGGACAATTAACCTCTTCTAAATTCAATGAATATTTGGAGAAAGGTCAAATTGAGCGCGTAATTGTTTACAATAAAGCAGAAGCGGAAGTTTTTTTAACCCCTGCTGCTATTAAAGACCTAACTCATAAAAAAGTAGCAAAAGACGTATTTAACGAGCCTAACAAAGGCCCGCACTACACTTTTGAAATTGGAAATGATCAAATCTTTCAAACTAAACTTGAAAAAGCAGTTAAAGAAGGAAAATTAAAAGACTTTAACTTCAAAGTACAAAATAATTGGTCGGACATCTTTTTTAGCTTATTACCAATAATTGTCATCATTGCTGTTTGGCTTTTTATCATGCGCAGAATGTCAGGCGGTGGTGCAGGTGGCGGAGGTCAAATATTCAATATTGGTAAATCGAAAGCGAAACTTTTTGACGAAAAAACAGATATTAAAACCACATTTAAAGATGTAGCTGGTTTAGAAGGAGCTAAAGAGGAAATTCAAGAAATTGTAGAATTCCTTAAAAACCCTGAAAAATACACGAATTTGGGAGGTAAAATTCCAAAGGGTGCCTTATTAGTAGGTCCTCCGGGAACTGGAAAAACTTTGTTAGCCAAAGCCGTAGCTGGCGAAGCGCAAGTACCTTTCTTTTCTATGTCAGGATCTGACTTTGTAGAGATGTTCGTAGGTGTGGGTGCTTCTCGAGTACGTGATTTATTTAAACAAGCTAAAGAAAAATCTCCAGCTATCATTTTTATTGATGAGATTGACGCCGTAGGTAGAGCAAGAGGAAAAAGCAACATGTCTGGCGGAAACGACGAGCGTGAAAACACTTTGAATCAATTATTAACTGAAATGGATGGTTTTGGAACCAACTCGAACGTAATTGTTTTAGCTGCTACTAACCGTGCTGATGTATTGGATAAAGCCTTAATGCGTGCTGGACGTTTTGACCGACAAATATTTGTAGACTTACCAGACATTAGAGAACGTGCTGAAATTTTTCAAGTACACTTGGCTGCTTTGAAAAAAGCAGAAGGTTTAGATACTGATTTTTTAGCAAAACAAACTCCAGGATTCTCAGGAGCTGACATTGCAAATGTTTGTAACGAAGCGGCTTTAATTGCTGCTCGTAACAACAAGACTGCAGTTGAAAAACAAGATTTCTTGGATGCGGTAGACCGTATTGTTGGAGGTTTAGAAAAGAAAAACAAGATTGTTACTCCAGAAGAGAAAAAAGCAATTGCCATACACGAAGCTGGACACGCTACAGTTAGCTGGATGTTAGAGCACGCAGCACCACTAATTAAAGTTACTATTGTACCAAGAGGACAAAGTTTAGGAGCAGCGTGGTACTTGCCGGAAGAACGTTTAATTGTGCGACCAGACCAAATGCTAGACGAAATGTGTGCTACCATGGGAGGAAGAGCTGCTGAAAAGGTAACTTTTAACAGAATTTCAACTGGCGCATTAAGTGACCTTGAAAAAGTAACCAAACAAGCGAGAGCAATGGTAACTGTTTATGGATTGAATGATAAAATTGGAAATGTTACTTACTACGACTCAACAGGTCAAAGCGAGTACAACTTCTCAAAACCATATTCAGAAGAAACTGCGAAAGTTATTGATACTGAAATTTCATTACTAATTGAGGGCCAGTACCAAAGAGCTATTCAAATTCTAGAAGAAAACAAAGACAAACTGAATCAACTGGCTGATATTTTAATTGAAAAGGAAGTTATTTTTAAAGACGACCTTGAAGCAATCTTCGGAAAACGTACTTTTGACAAAAATCTAAGTGAAGTGGTTTCCTAAAAATTAGAGCCTTTTTTCAAATATTCTTAAAATCTTAATTCAAAAACTACTTTTGAATTAAGATTTTTTTATCTTTGGACGTTTTCAAATACAAATTATAGCTGTTAAAAAAATATGAGTCTTTTTAGAAAATTATTTAGTTCACATCAACCTGCTTCTGAAGAGGAGAAAGAAAGCGAATTTAACCTTTCTGCTTCTGAAAAAGCTATATCTATTGACGAACACTTTATTTTCAACTTCAAAAAAAATGGCGGCAAGTTCTTATACTGTGAAAATTCGCAAGAGATAAAAGAACAATTTGAAAATATCTTAGAGGAAAATGACTGGTTTGAAAACGAGGTTTTGTGCTTCAATCCAACTTTATTCCCATTATTAGAATACAATAAATTACCCTATACGGTTATTAGTAATCCGAAATTTCTTTTTGCTACATGTGAAAGTTTAATTGCTGAAGAAGGTTCTATTCTATTTTCATCAAAACAGATCAAGCAACATAAACCAAATGATTTACCTGCCAATATCATTGTAATTGCTAAAACAAGCGAAATTGTTGCTACAAAAAGCGATGGTTTAAGTTCTATAAAAAAGAAATACGAGCGCGATTTACCTACCAATATTACGACGATAAAATATTTCGAAAAAGCAAAAGAAGAAGATTTTACACAATACGGAAGTTCTGCAAAAAACTTGTATTTGTTGCTACTTGAAGATTTATAAAATGAATGAAACTCTAAAACGAGGGATATCAGGAGTTGTTTATATAGTTTTATTAATCAGTTCTATTTTATATTCGACCGAAACTTTTTTTATTCTTTTTGGATTATTCCTACTCATTGCCGTTTACGAATTTTGTAATTTAGTTCAAATACAAAAAATATTCCCGCTGGTATTTGCAACTGTATCGTACACTAGTATCACACTACTAAGTCATTACAATGATGTAACAGAAAACTTCATCAATGAACAATTTGATACGAAGCTATCTCTAAAAGTAAATATTGAGCAGCTCAATATTGTTCTTTTAGTTACAACACTTGTAGTTTCTGTAAAATGTATCTTATTTTTATTTTACGATAAAATTCAAACGATTAGCACATCTTCAAAATACCTATATCTGTTAGGATATATCATTTTACCATTTATTTTTATCACAAAGATTTCATTCGGAATCAATGATTACAATCCAAAAATCATCATTGGTCTGTTTATATTAATATGGACCAATGATACGTTTGCATATATAGTCGGAAAATCAATAGGACGAACTAAATTACTAGAAAAAATATCTCCCAAAAAAACCATAGAAGGCTTTGCTGGCGGGATTGTGTTTGCAATATTTGCAGGTTTTTTAATCTCAAAATATTACATTAAAGCCAAACCCGAATTTAGCGAAAGATCTATTTTAATTTGGACTTCAATAGCCTTAATCGTTGGGGTTGCCGGCACTATTGGCGACTTAATTGAATCTAAATTCAAACGAATTGCTGCTGTAAAAGACAGTGGAAACATCATGCCAGGACACGGAGGCATTCTAGATCGACTAGATAGTGTTATATTTGTAGCACCTTTAATATTTTTATTTTATCAAATTTTAAATTATGTTTCATAAAGAAGGAACCCCGTCAATTTTATTAGGTACAATTTTTACCTCAGTTGTGCTGTTGTTAGCTGACAATTTTATTTCAAGCAGTTGGTTAAAAATGGCGATCCAAATAGCTACATTACTACTATTAATTATCATATTACAATTTTTTAGAAATCCTAAAAGAAGTGTGATTTTGAATGAAAATCAAATAATCGCACCCGTAGACGGTAAAGTGGTAGTTATTGAAGAGGTTTACGAAGGTGAATATTTTAAAGAAAACAGATTACAAGTTTCGATATTTATGTCACCAATCAACGTACACGTAACGCGTTATGCTATGAGTGGAGTTATTAAATTTAGTAAATACCATCCCGGTAAATTTTTAGTAGCTTGGCATCCAAAAGCTAGCGAGGAAAACGAAAGAACTACTGTGGTGATCGAAAATAAAAATTTTGGCGAAATATTATACCGTCAAATAGCTGGAGCACTTGCCCGAAGAATTGTTAATTATGCAGAACAAGGAATGCAAGTTGTACAAGGTACCGACGCTGGTTTCATCAAATTTGGTTCTCGTGTAGATTTGTTTTTACCTTTAGGAACACCAATAAATGTGGTTTTAAATCAAAAAGCAATTGGTGGAAAAACAATTATTGCAACTACAAAATGATGACTGACGCTACGTTAGAAAATCGATTTTTAGAAGCTGTACAAAAAGCTTCAGAAATGACGCAAGCCTCGTTGCCACAAGACGTGCAATTGCGTTTATACGCATTTTACAAACAGGCAACCTTTGGCTATCTTGATTTAAAGCAAAATCCATCCTATCATTTAAGAGATGCTTTTAAAACCAACGCATGGATGCAAATTAGCCATCTTAGTGCCGACGAAGCCAAAGAAAATTACATTGAAATCATAAATTCATTATCACAAAAATAATTCACGATGAGAAAATTACAAGTAATCCTTCCTATCTTGTTTTGTTGCGTATACTTACAAGGATGTAAGGACGATAAATTAATTGAAGTGGTTGAAGTACCACTACCTGAGGAGACGGAACAAAAAACCGTAGTAGGTAATCCTGATGATGTTGTGGCTGATCCAGGCTCGTTTCAAGTAGAAAAACTACCTTATGGTTATGATGCCCTAACACCAAGTATCAGTATTAAAACATTAGAAACACATTACTCCAAACATTACCTTACATACACCAATAACCTAAACAAAGCGCTTGTTGGAACTGCTTTAGAAAATCTTACCATTGAAGAAGTTCTTGCCAAACTAGACCCCAACGATGCAGCGCTACGAAACAACGCTGGCGGTTATTATAATCATTCTTTATACTGGAAATGTATGGCTCCAAAATCTGGAGGTCAACCAACTGGTACACTATTAGAAGCTATAAATAAAGACTTTGGATCGTATGATTTATTTGTTTCACAATTTAAAAACGAAGCAATCAAACACTTTGGATCAGGTTGGGTTTGGCTTCTTGTTGATCGAAGCGGGAAATTAGTTGTCACAACAACTGCAAACCAAGACAATCCATTAATGCGAAATGCATTGGTACCAGGAAAACCAATTTTGGCTCTTGATGTTTGGGAACATGCTTATTATTTGGATTATCAGTACCGAAGAACCAATTATATCGATGGCTTTTTTAATGTTATCAATTGGAAAAAAATTCAAGAAAATTTTGAAAATACCCAACTATAAAAAAAGCTGCAGCCTATTAGACTGCAGCTTTTTTTTTGGAACTATATTGTAGCTTCTACAATACTTTCATTATTTTATAATTGAAAAATAAACGATTCTGATGGCGCAATTGTCACTTTCAATTTCCCTTCACCGTTTTGAACTTCTAGTGTTGCAGTTTGTTTTTGGTACAACTGGTCAGTAAGCGTGTACGAACCGTCTCTTAAATTCCATTTAGTGATGATGTCTGCCGGCACGATCAGGTCAAAAGAACTTGTAGTTAACCAAGAAAAATTAGTTACAACCAGCAATTTTTGTTGATCAGACCAACGTGCGTACGAATAAATACCAGGATCATAACTAGCGGCACGCTCTCTGTTTACCGATTGAATCTCCTGAAATTGCCCCATCAATGCCGAACTATTTCTAGAAAAATTTAATAGTCTTTTGTAAAAATCACGTAAATCTTTCTCCTCTTGAGTTGATTGACCTCCGTCAAATTTACCATTATTCATCCATCGTTGATGATTTGGCACTCCGATATAATCAAAAATTGAAGTTCTAGAATGGGTGCCAAAACCAGCATTTTCATTACCTGCCTCGCCTACTTCTTGACCAAAGTACACCATTGTTGGTGACGAACTAATTGTAGTTGAAACCACCATTAGCGGCTTACCTTTTTGTGGGGTTCCCGCAAATTCTGGACTTGCCAATCGCTGTTCATCATGATTATCCAAAAAATGAAGCATGTGATGTTCAATATCAGCCATACGATTTTGAATGTTTGATAAATCATCTGGCAAAGCTTTACCTTGAATAATATCTTTTAACTTATCATAAGTCTCCACTTTATCATACAAGTAATCCATTTTTCCTAAACGAATGTAATTGCGGTATTCAGCTGGATTATATACTTCGGCTAGTAAAAAAGCATCTGAATTGCGCACTTTAATAGCCGAGTTCATGTAACTCCAAAATTCATACGGAACCATTTCGGCCATGTCAAACCTGAAACCATCTACACCTTTATCAGTCCAATAAAGCGCAATATCCCTAAATTTTTTCCAAGAATCTGGAACGTCTTTGTCTTTCCAAAAATCAAAATGCTCTTTATATGATTTAGTATCAAATCCCGCTGGAAGTTCTGGAAAATCTTTCGAACCATCTGGGCGGATTCCATAATTTACTTTCACCGTTTCGTACCAATCATTGCGATCTGGTTTTGCCATTCGGGAACCGTTACCTGTCCATTTTGCAGGAAACTCAGCAAATTTACCATCAATTGCAGGATTAAATTCTCCGTTCAATGGCTTAGCAGTATCTGGAATTTCGAAGGCAGTATTTGGAATATAATAAAAGTTATTATCACGTTTATATTCTACAGAAACATCATCATTGGCTCCAAAATCAACTACACCTTTTGGATTGTTTTTGCCCTCATACTTGCGCGCAATATGATTGGGAACAATATCTATCAAAACTTTCAGGCCCACTTTATGCGTTCTAGCAATTAATTCTTCAAATTCCTGCAAACGGTTGGCAGGATTCATTGCCAAATCTGGATTAACATTATAATAATCTTTCACTGCATAAGGAGAACCCGCACGACCTTTTACAACTTCAGGATCATCATTTGAAATGCCTATATTAGTATAATCTCTAATCACAGCATGATGCGGAACACCGGTGTACCAAATATAGGTAGCTCCCAAATCTTTTATCTCAAAAAGAGCTTTGTCGGTGAAGTCATTAAATTTCCCTACTCCATTATCTTCAATGGTTCCCCATGGTTTGTTGGTAGTGTTTTTATTCCCAAACAAGCGTGTAAAAACCTGATAAACAACTTCTTTTTGTTTCACATTGGTTTCTTGATTTGTTTTATCCATGGTATTCATTTTAGTTTTACAAGCTGTTGCACAAAGCACGGCACTCAGTCCTACAACGATAGTTATTTTTTTCATGATATAAATTTATCTAAACTGCTTTAAGATGTATTACACCTTAAAAAGAAATTAAAGTTGAAATTTAATATATTTTTTCTGCAACTTTGGTTTTGCATAAAAATTTTATTCCCCATGACTTACTTTCAAATTTACTACATCGAAAGAGTTTGACAAACTGTTGATAACTTTGACTTAAACAGCATAACCATCCTACTAAGACCGCTTATAAATAATTCTTAATATCGATTAGAGTTGCTTGCTTTTTCATAAATTTGTGAAAAATTTAATCCTTTGAAAAAATTGCTGCTTTTTGCTCGCTTTGCTTTCCTATTTTTGGTTAGCAGCACCCTTTTGGCACAAGCTCCCAAAAAAATAATTATCGAAAATGCTGATTTTTCAGATGTGAATCAAGTTGAAGTTCCTGATGCTGTTTTGTTGATAGGGAATGTTCGTGTGAATCACGACGGCATCGTGCTCACCTGCAACAAAGCCTACTATTTCGAGAAAGAAAAATACATCAAAGCCTTTGGAAATGTACAAATGGTTCAAGGAGATACATTATTCTTGAACAGTAAATATGCTGAATACAATGGCATGGTAAAAAAAGCCTATGCTTCGGGAGAGGCTGTCATGAGTTCGCCTAACGCCACTTTAATGACTGAAGTTCTTAATTTTGACCGTAACATTCAAGAGGTGTATTACGACACACCCGGCACTATCATCAATAAAGACAATACGCTGAAGAGTAATTCTGGGCGGTATTACGTTGAGGAAAAAAAGTTTCAATTTTTAACGGCTGTTAGCATCACCAATCCTACCTACGTTATCAAGTCGAATCACTTGGATTATTTTAGTAACTCTGGCCACTCCTATTTGTTAGGACCATCAACAATCACTAGTAAAGCCAACTATATTTATACTGAAAAAGGTTTTTACGATACTAAAAAAAACCTCGCGCATTTTTTAAACAAATCCTATATCAGGTATGACGATCGGTTAATAAAAGGAGATAGTTTGTACTACGACAGAAACCGTGAATTTGCATCGGCTAGTAGAAACGTAAAAATAACCGACTCTATAAATCGCGGAATAGTCAGAGGACATTACGCTGAAGTTTACAAAAAACTAGACTCCATGTTTGTTACCAAAAGAGCGGTTGCGGTGAATTTTGTAGAAAATGACTCGGTTTACATTCACGGAAAAAAATTAATGGTGACAGGGAAAGAGGGAAATCGAATTATTAGAGCTTTTAACAATGTTCGGTTTTTCAAAAAAGATATGAGTGGTAAATGTGATTCGATTCATTCTAGCTCAAAGACTGCTTTAACAAAACTCATTGGAAATCCGATTTTGTGGAACGCTGAAAACCAAATCACGGGCGATGTCATGCATTTGATTGGTAACAACAAAACAGAAAAGTTGGATTCGCTTAAAGTTCTCGAAAATACGTTTATTGTCTCCAAAGACACCATTGGTACTGGATACAATCAAGTCAAAGGGCAAAATTTATACGGAAAATTTGAGGAAGGAAAACTGCACGATGTAGATGTAGTAAAAAATACTGAAGTCATTTATTACATGCGTAATGACGATCAAGAATTGATAGGTATTAATAAAAATAAAAGCAGTAAAATCAATTTGATTTTAGAAAACAATGAAGTAGAAACCATAACTTTTTTCCAACAAGTTGACGGCGATATTTTTCCTGAAAAAGAATTACCTGAAAACGCTCGAATTCTGCGAGGTTTTGTTTGGCGTGGCGATGAACGCATCAAATCAAAAGATGATATTTTTCCGCCAGAAGAAAATATCGACAATGATAAAATTGAAAAGGCTTTAAAAACTGCAATAGCCAAGAAAAATGTTCCATTGAAAACTAGGAAAGAAACGCTGAATTATGACAAAAAGAAGACTAAGAAATAGTCGCAGTGGGCAGTCGCAGTGAACAGTGGCAGTAAGCAGTCACAGTTTACAGTTAGCTAGATCAAAAAATCATCAAATAAACGATTAAACAATAATTTGTGAAGACAGATTTTTTAACATACCAAGCTCAAACTTCTCCGTATCCGCTAGGAATGGAAATATCGCATGCGGTAGGAAGCTATATTTACAATACAAATCAACAAAAATACCTTGACTTTGTAGCAGGCGTTTCAGCTTGTTCACTTGGTCATCAACACCCACGAGTGAACCAAGCTATTAAAGATCAGCTAGACAAATATTCACACGTGATGGTTTATGGCGAATACGCTCAAAGTCCAGCCGTAGAATATTGCAAACTTATGGCATCCCTTCTACCCGATCCATTAGATACCACCTATTTAGTAAATTCAGGTACAGAGGCAATCGAAGGTGCGCTAAAATTGGCCCGAAGAGTTACGGGGCGCAGTCAGCTAATATCCTGCCACAACGCCTATCATGGTAATACAATGGGATCGTTGAGCGTGATGGGATTTGAAGAACGCAAACAAGTTTTCAGACCGCTGATTCCTGATGTAGATTTTATTACCTTTAATAACGAAGCCGATTTAGAAAAAATTACCACCAAAACAGCTGGGATTTTACTAGAAACCATTCAAGGAGGAGCCGGTTTTATACAACCAGAGAACGATTTTTTACAAAAAGTACGTGCTCGTTGTAACGAGGTTGGCGCATTATTAATTTTAGATGAAATCCAACCTGGATTTGGTCGTACAGGAAAACTGTTTGGTTTTGAACATTACAATGCAATTCCGGATATTGTAGTCATGGGTAAAGGAATGGGTGGCGGCATGCCGGTGGGCGCATTTACAGCTTCTGCTGAAATGATGAAACTTTTGAGTCACAACCCTAAACTAGGACATATAACTACTTTTGGAGGACATCCTGTCATTGCGGCAGCTTGTTTGGCTACTTTGAAAGAAATTACAGAGACAAATTTAATGGCCGAAGCGCTTGAGAAGGAAAAGCTGTTTCGCTCGCTTTTGGTACACCCTTTGATACAAGAAGTAAGAGGAAAAGGATTGATGCTGGCCGCAATGACCGCAGATCCAGAAATAACAAACGAAGTAATTTTAACCTGTCAAGACAGAGGATTGATTTTATTTTGGTTACTTTTTGAAGGATGTGCTATCAGAATCACACCTCCATTAACCATTTCTGAAGATGAAATACGCGAAGGTTGCACCATCATTTTAGAAGTTATGGATGAAATCCATACCCGAAATAACAAATAAAAACGGAAAAGCTTAAACAAGTTCAAGTTTGATGTCAGGCAGAAAATGATTAAACTATTTAACCGAAGAGTTAAAAGGCTAATATTCCAAATAGCTTTCTCTGACGATACAAAACTACAAAGGCGTGTTAATTAAATTGTTCACAACAATTTGACAGAGCAACCTCAGTACAAAACCGAATACCTAATTTTAGGTAAGTCAATTAAAAACACAAAGTATGCAATTAAGCAACGAAGAAGAAGACTATAACTTATCTCTTTCCAAATTTGAATCGATGCTGAAAACCAACAAGGTTTTCTTTTTTGACTCAGAAGAATTTGAAGAAATAATCCTGCATTATCTTGATATGGGCAAGGCTTCTTTGGCAAAAAAAGCACTCAAATTAGCCCTAGAACAACACCCTAGATCAACTGGTTTAAAGTTGGTTCAAGTGGAAATGTTGGTCTACGATGACAAACTAGAATTGGCTGAAAAATTGCTGAACGAATTGTATGCTATTGAACCTAATAACGAGGAAATTTACATCCAAAAAGCAAATATTTGTTCCAAAAGAGACCAACACGAAAAAGCAGTTGAATTGCTTAAAATTGCTTTACAATACACCGATGATTTGGCTGATGTGTACAACTTAATTGGAATGGAGTACCTTTTTATGGATAATTTTGAATTGGCAAAAACAAACTTCATCAATTGTTTAGAGGAAGATCTTGAAGATCAATCGGCGTTGTACAACGTAGTGTATTGCTTTGAGTTTTTGGACCAAAATCAAGATGCAATCGCGTTTTTAAAAAGCTATATCGACAAAAAACCATATAGCGAAATTGCTTGGCACCAATTAGGTCGCTTGCATTACAGTGAAAAAGAATACCAAGATGCCATTCGCGCCTTTGAATATGCTACGCTAATTGATGACGAATTTTTAGGTGCTTTTATGGAAAAAGCCAAAGCCTACGAACGACTCAAAAAATACGAAGAAGCCATTGAAAGTTATACGCGTACCATCGAATTGGATGATGCTACTTCTTATGCTTTGTTGCGATTAGGGAAATGCCACGAAAAATTAGGCAATAGTGCCTTGGCAATCAAATTTTACAACCAAACCGTACACGAAGACCCTTTGTTAGATAAAGGTTGGATTGCCATTACTGATTTTTATGTTCGATTAAAAAATTATCAAAAAGCATTGTTTTTTGTCAATAAAGCGTTGGCAATTGACAATCAAAACCGCTTGTATTGGAAACGTTACGCGAGTATCAACAAGCAAATGAACTTTTTTGAAGAAGCAGAATTTGGCTATCGAAAAGCGGTTGAATTTGGAGAAACCGGCTTAGAAACTTGGCTTTTTTGGGTAGATATTTTGCAGTTTTTAGGCGAATTTGAGAGTGCCGTGCAAACTTTATTGCAAGCCTCTGAGTATTTCCCAGAAGAAAACGAAATAGAATACCGCTTGGCTGGAATTTATTACATGATTTCTGATGCGACTAAAGCTAAGTTTCATTTGAGCAATGGATTGCGCTTGAATTTTGAAAATCATACCCTTCTTGAGGAATTATTCCCGGTGGTTTGGGCCAAAAAATCTGTGCAAAACTATATTGCTAAAAATAGAAAATAAAGATGAGTGAATTGCTTCGTAAACGTTTTGGGTTATTAGGACGCAACATTAGCTATTCTTTTTCGAAAGGATATTTTACAGAAAAATTTGCCAACCCAAATTTTGAAGGTCACAGTTACGAGAATTTTGATATTACTACGATTGAAGAATTTCCAGAAGTTATAAGCAACAACAAAGATTTAAAAGGTCTAAATGTAACCATTCCGTACAAAGAGGCGATCATTCCTTACTTGCAAAAACTATCTAAAAAAGCAGCTCAAATTGGTGCTGTGAACACCATCAAAATCACAAAAAAAGGAAATTTAAAAGGCTACAATACGGATTATTTTGGTTTTAAAAAATCACTAGAACCCTTGTTGCAACCTAACCACAAAAAAGCGTTAATTTTAGGTACAGGCGGCGCCTCAAAAGGAGTAGCATTTGCGCTAGAGGAACTCGATATTCCGTTCACTTTTGTTTCTCGTGAAAGTAAGGAAAACAGTATTGGATATGAGTTGATCAATGCAACTACTTTTGATAACTACCAAATCATCATCAACGCAACTCCCGTAGGTACGAGTCCAAACACCGATGTGTGCCCTGATTTGCCTTATGAATTTTTCACGGCAAAACACATTGCTTACGATTTAATTTACAATCCAGCAGAAACGCTATTTCTAAAAAAAGCGGCGGCACAAGGCGCACAAACCAAAAATGGTTTAGACATGCTGATTTTTCAGGCTGAAAAAGCTTGGAAGATTTGGAATAGGTAAACACTCTCACTTAGATTAAAATATCAAGACATACCACTTCCTTTACGTTGTGATCCATCAAAGGATGTTAAAACACAATTTAAAGAGAGCTTTTTTGTGTTAAAAATAACGTAAGCATATACTGTACGAAGTTTATTTCAAAAATTATTTCTTAAATTTAACTAGCAATAAAACAGTTACTTAAATTTAAGATTTTAAATTATGATCAAAAGAACAATTCTAATCGAAAATAAATCTTCAATTACAACCAAAAACCAACAACTTGTAATTAAAACCGAAATTAGAGAAAGTACCATCCCAATTGAAGACATTGGCTTTTTGGTACTTGATCATGCTGAAATTTACTTAAGCATTCCCGCGATGAATCTCGTTGTAGAACAAAACACTGCAATTATTATATGTGGCAACAACCATCTACCAAACGGAATGTTACTAAACCTCAACAGCCACCACATCCAGCAAGAAATTTTTAAGAATCAGATCGAGGCATCGATACCGCTGAAAAAAAAATTATGGCAGCAGACAATTGTCGAAAAAATTAAAAATCAGGGTGAACTTTTAAACCGAATTACAGGAGCAAAAAACACATTCGAATTTTTAGCCAGCAAAGTATTAAGCGGTGATACATCCAACATGGAGGGTGTTGCTGCACAACAATATTGGAAAAATTTCCCATTGCCACAACTAGAAAGTGATGGCATCAAAAGAGAGCGTTATGGAGCGTATCCTAATAATTTTTTAAACTACGGATACGCAATTTTAAGAGCCGCCACAGCACGTGCGCTGTCCGGAAGTGGCCTGCTCAATACTTTAGGTATTCATCATAAAAGCAAGTACAATGCCTTTGCCCTTGCAGATGATATTATGGAACCTTTTAGACCGCTTGTTGATCAAAAAGTATACGAAATCATGCAACAACATACAGAGCAAGAACTTACCACCGTCATAAAAGCCGAATTATTGCAACTCCTTACACAAACTGTTTATTTTAATGGCGAGAAAAGTCCGTTGATGGTAGGTTTACAAAAAACGGCAAGCTCCTTGCAACAATGCTTTACTGGAGAACGTAAAAAAATTAAATATCCAGCATTATGGAGCTTAACGGATACCGAATAATGTGGCTATTTGTGTTTTTTGATTTACCAACAGATACCAAAAAAGACAGAAGAAATGCCTCGGGTTTTAGGAATAATTTACTAAAAGATGGTTTTTCGATGATGCAATATTCCGTTTATGTGCGGCATTGTGCCAGTAGCGAAAGCGCAGATGTGCATGAAAAACGCATACACCGCTTATTGCCACCGCTAGGCAAAGTGAGTATTTTACGAATTACAGACAAGCAATTTGGTAATATTTTAAATTTTTGGGGCCAAGCCGAAGTACCCAAAGCACCACAACCCACACAGCTCGAACTGTTCTAAATTTCCCCGCCACTTAAAGGGTGCCCAAAGGACGGGGCGGTTGCGACAAACAAAAAAATGCCTCAATATTGGGTTATCACATCAATAAAGAGGCATTTTTTTAAACGATATTTACTTTTAATTCTATGATAATCAGAAGGTAACAAGCCAACTAATATCGTGTTTTCTAATCTTTAATCAAACCACAACGTAGCTAAAGAACTTGCAGCCGCATCAAAAAATATCGTGTTTTCTAATCTTTAATCAAACCACAACTAATCCAGCAAGAGAATTAGCGAAGTCAAAAATATCGTGTTTTCTAATCTTTAATCAAACCACAACTCGTTTGACCAACCACAAAAAACGTCTCCTAATATCGTGTTTTCTAATCTTTAATCAAACCACAACTGTATTTCAATTTTTATGTCTTCTAAATATAATATCGTGTTTTCTAATCTTTAATCAAACCACAACGTTGCTTGGCAATGTTGCCGAAAACGTAAAAATATCGTGTTTTCTAATCTTTAATCAAACCACAACTATTTCTGCCGTAGTATTGTCATTGTTTCAATATCGTGTTTTCTAATCTTTAATCAAACCACAACTTGTTAGTATCGATTAAATCATCTGTTAAAATATCGTGTTTTCTAATCTTTAATCAAACCACAACGTTGTTTGTATTGATACTGATTTTACGCAAAATATCGTGTTTTCTAATCTTTAATCAAACCACAACGCCTTAACATCTGTTTCAAACGTAACTAATAATATCGTGTTTTCTAATCTTTAATCAAACCACAACTTGGTATCTACTGAAAGGATATTTATAATAATATCGTGTTTTCTAATCTTTAATCAAACCACAACTATCCAACGGCTTATTGCTAATTGCTTGTGAATATCGTGTTTTCTAATCTTTAATCAAACCACAACAATAGCGGTGTTGCAGTAGTTACAGCCACAAATATCGTGTTTTCTAATCTTTAATCAAACCACAACTATCTAACGGCTTATTGCTAATTGCTTGTGAATATCGTGTTTTCTAATCTTTAATCAAACCACAACGTGCAAGTGCTTGAAGAGTTCGCTAGAACAATATCGTGTTTTCTAATCTTTAATCAAACCACAACCTGTTATAAATAATTTTGTCATACTGTTTCAATATCGTGTTTTCTAATCTTTAATCAAACCACAACGAACACAAATGATTATCTAATTTTGTTTGAAATATCGTGTTTTCTAATCTTTAATCAAACCACAACGTTATTTGTATTGATACTGATTTCACTCAAAATATCGTGTTTTCTAATCTTTAATCAAACCACAACATATAAACAGCATCTTCTTTATGTGTTAGGAATATCGTGTTTTCTAATCTTTAATCAAACCACAACAAGAAGATTAGAAAAAACTTTTAAAATACCAATATCGTGTTTTCTAATCTTTAATCAAACCACAACATCATCGCAAAGAATACACAATCAGCAATAAATATCGTGTTTTCTAATCTTTAATCAAACCACAACACAGTAGTACTAATACCTGTTTTACTCAAAAATATCGTGTTTTCTAATCTTTAATCAAACCACAACTACAGAGCACCGTGGCGAGGCTTTCGCTTAAATATCGTGTTTTCTAATCTTTAATCAAACCACAACACGGTTCTGCCTTTCCTCTCTTCGGTGAACAATATCGTGTTTTCTAATCTTTAATCAAACCACAACAATAGTAGCGTTATGAATATCACTTTGCAAAATATCGTGTTTTCTAATCTTTAATCAAACCACAACTCGATATTACCCGGTTGTAACGATCTGGCCAATATCGTGTTTTCTAATCTTTAATCAAACCACAACAAGGTGGATGCAGTAGAAAATATTCGTTATAATATCGTGTTTTCTAATCTTTAATCAAACCACAACGTTGGAGAATGGGATGTTGATATTTTGAATAATATCGTGTTTTCTAATCTTTAATCAAACCACAACGGTGAATGGTTTGATTTAGCATCAAATGATAATATCGTGTTTTCTAATCTTTAATCAAACCACAACTTGTTTAGTAATTCACAAAACTCGATTAAAAATATCGTGTTTTCTAATCTTTAATCAAACCACAACTACGAGCAAACACCAAATGACGCTTTTCATAATATCGTGTTTTCTAATCTTTAATCAAACCACAACTAGTGGCTGTGGCACCAATAGCTTGCAATAAATATCGTGTTTTCTAATCTTTAATCAAACCACAACTTTACAGTGTTGCCTGTCCTGTACTTAATTAATATCGTGTTTTCTAATCTTTAATCAAACCACAACATAGGATACTAAAAGTGTTTAATTTTTAGTAATATCGTGTTTTCTAATCTTTAATCAAACCACAACAAAGCTTCTCCTCTCAATTCCATCAATTTAAATATCGTGTTTTCTAATCTTTAATCAAACCACAACTACATCTTTCGATATATAAAATCTCAGTTAAATATCGTGTTTTCTAATCTTTAATCAAACCACAACGGTCCCGTTGTTACTCCTGCGTGCTTGTGAATATCGTGTTTTCTAATCTTTAATCAAACCACAACGGAGTTTAAGAAGTTTCGACCAACGAACCAATATCGTGTTTTCTAATCTTTAATCAAACCACAACGCATAAACAGAATTCAACAAAGTATCAATTAATATCGTGTTTTCTAATCTTTAATCAAACCACAACGCTAAATTAGCCATCAATGGAAATACCTGAAATATCGTGTTTTCTAATCTTTAATCAAACCACAACGGACCTTATAAAAACCGGTTTTATTATGGAAATATCGTGTTTTCTAATCTTTAATCAAACCACAACTTGAGAGATAGCCAATCACCAACAACTGGTAATATCGTGTTTTCTAATCTTTAATCAAACCACAACGCTTTAACATCTGTTTCAAACGTAACTAATAATATCGTGTTTTCTAATCTTTAATCAAACCACAACGCATCGTTAATGTGATCCAAACCACTCGTTAATATCGTGTTTTCTAATCTTTAATCAAACCACAACGAGCCGTTGCCCCTAGTGCGCATAAAAATAAATATCGTGTTTTCTAATCTTTAATCAAACCACAACATAAAACATTTTTAATATTCCTTTCAAAACAATATCGTGTTTTCTAATCTTTAATCAAACCACAACTTTCTTTCTACAACGCATTGTTCTTTTTATAATATCGTGTTTTCTAATCTTTAATCAAACCACAACTATGAATCAACAAACAAAACTTTAGTTTCTAATATCGTGTTTTCTAATCTTTAATCAAACCACAACTTAAGCGTACATTTGCTTATGTAATTTAAAAATATCGTGTTTTCTAATCTTTAATCAAACCACAACACAATATGCACATAAATCATTGTGTCGGTGAATATCGTGTTTTCTAATCTTTAATCAAACCACAACTGCTTTTAACATTGCATCGGCAATTCTGTAAATATCGTGTTTTCTAATCTTTAATCAAACCACAACGTTCCAAACGGTTTTAACTTAAAAGGCAATAATATCGTGTTTTCTAATCTTTAATCAAACCACAACCGAACTGATACTATTTTGATACCTCCCTCGAATATCGTGTTTTCTAATCTTTAATCAAACCACAACCAAAGATCCGTATCAATGAGCATAACAATCAATATCGTGTTTTCTAATCTTTAATCAAACCACAACGTTAATTCTCTAGGCTTTAATCTAACAGGAAATATCGTGTTTTCTAATCTTTAATCAAACCACAACAGTTTTCCTATACTAATGTGTTCATTATCAATATCGTGTTTTCTAATCTTTAATCAAACCACAACTCTACATAAGTTTTTGTAGACATCTTTTTAATATCGTGTTTTCTAATCTTTAATCAAACCACAACGTTTTCTCTCTTGCTACATTTTTAGCAAATAATATCGTGTTTTCTAATCTTTAATCAAACCACAACTCAATTGCGAGGTTTTCATACCTTCCATTAAATATCGTGTTTTCTAATCTTTAATCAAACCACAACAGTTGCTCAGCATTTAAGTAGCTTCCGTTTAATATCGTGTTTTCTAATCTTTAATCAAACCACAACATTCTTCAAGAGGTTTAGTTTCTTTTGCTTAATATCGTGTTTTCTAATCTTTAATCAAACCACAACTCACTTGTTGTGCTTAGTAACGTTTCGTTCAATATCGTGTTTTCTAATCTTTAATCAAACCACAACAGAGTGAGCTATCGCCGAAACTCCGTTGTGGTTTGAGCTGTTTAAGAATTTGAAAATCTTATGTCAAAGAACTATTAAAAATTTTGTCTGCCAATGATTGCCATAATTTCAATTTCATCTGCATTGATTTTATAAAAAATGGTATATACACCACAAACACAATAACGATATCCTTTTTTATAATGATTAGCACTGGGAAACAAAAAATGATTTGATGTTATTTTAGAAAAACATTCAAAAAACATTTCGTAATATTTATCTGCTTGTTCTAACCCAAATTGACCAATACCATATTCAAAAATACGAGTTAAATCTTCTTCAACTTGAACATTAAGTTTATAACTATACATTCAATTTTTTCTTAATTTCTGCTAATAATTCTTCTTTTGTTTTGGTGCTAAAACCACTTTTTTCCGCTTTTTCTAATTTCATTCGCACAAATTCTACGTAAGCATCTTGCTCACGTGCTTGCTTAATCAAATAATTTACAGCTTCACTTTTGCTGGTAAACTCTTCGTTGGCTACTTGTTGTTTTAACCATTCATCGTTTTGATTGGCTAATGTGATACTTTGTCTTGCCATGATAATTTAATTTAGTGGTGTAAATATACACCAAATAAAATTGTTTTACAACTTTTGAATTTTCCCAGAAACGGATATTTTAACTTTTATTGGATTAAAAGTAAACCATCCAGTTTTTCCTTCACCAAAACCCCTAATCTGTCTATAATCATCATCAGTAACAGTAGATGATTTATGTTTTCTAAAGAAATAGTCCCCAGATGTTAATTTCTGAACCCTATACAAATGATCTTTCAAATCTTCATAATCTGGATTTTCCCAATTGATTTCATCTTCATTTAACCCTAATAAAAACATATCATTAATATGTAACGTAGTTACCATTTCTTTTCCATCAATTGGTAATTGGTAAGCGGTTTGCCCTGTTCTTTTTCGTTCCACAACGGTCCAGAAAGTAACAACCTCTTCTTTTAAATTTCCTTTATCATCTTTGTAAATTAAAACGTGATGGTTTTTATTGGGGTCAACAAACTGCTTAATTTTGTCATTGACTCTTTCAGCTTTTCCTAAAACTTTTTTAATTCTGACTTTTTTAATTGGAACTGGGACTCTTTCTATATCATTTGGCTCAACTTTATTAAGTCTTGCATATCTTCTACCTTCATTTGGCATAAAGAATGATGTTTCTTTTAAAATTTTATCAATTTTCTCTTTAATCTTTTTCTGTTGATTTTTATCTAAATTCTTAACTTTTGAATTCATCATATTAAAAAATTCAATTTCTGTCGACTCTAATTTTTTGAAAATTTCATTTAAAATTACTTGCTTCAAATTCAAATCGACTATGCTTGTTAATTGAGAAAAACTTAAATTATTTATATCAACTCTATAAACATATTCATCTGATTTACAATTCTTATTTTGCCCATAAACGGTTTCTAAATGCAACTGTCCACGAGCGGCAACTCCAACATTCACATGAGTTTTTTCGTTTTTTTCACACTTATGTGTTCTAACGGTAATATCGTTTGAAACTTTTTTGTGCGACACTAATATTTTATCTACTGAAACTTCCGCATCTTTTCTGAAAGTTTCCCAAGGCAATGGAAAGTTTTTTAATTCAGAATTTCTATTATAACGATTCCATTTTGATAATTCTTGCACATAAGAAATTTTAGTACACGCCATTACTAAAGCATCTACTGCATGATGGCGATGATCTTCTCTTGTTTTCTCATTTTCATCATTTAAAATGTTATTCATTCCCCATTTTTGGCGCAAGTTTGATGTAGCTTGTCCAGGAGAAACCATCACATTTTTACAAACTTTTGACAAATAATTTTTGGCTTCTTTACTGATATATCTTGTATCATTTAATTGACGAGACGAAAAATCATCATCAAATTTAAACTGAATAAAACGTTTGAATTTTTGATAGGCGTTTGGATATTCTTTTGTGTCAGAAAATAATTTCAAGGCACGTTCTTTTATGGATGACCAATTGGCTTGGTCACTTCCGTAGAACTCAAAAGGAGTTTTATTCCCTTTATTTCGATTTTCATCTGCATAGCATAATGTTTTATTCGAAAAACTATCATTCAAAGAACGACTCCAAGGATGAATATGCTCAATTTGAACTTCTCCTGAAAATAATTGTGAAACAGAAATTGGTTTTCCGGTATAAGGACACGTTTTTTTACATTCTTCCCACAACTTATAAAGTAAAATATTATCATGGGTAATTCTCACATCATTTTCACGAAGTCTATCTTTTACCCTATCGTTTTCTCTTTCTAATCGTTTTTGTTCTTTTCGAATTTTATTTCTTTGCGATTTTGAAATTTTCAAATCACGAGCCATTTCCACTTTTATTTCATCAATTGTACCGTGTTCTTCAATTAGCTCATTAACCAATTTTCGCAGTTCAAACAAGGCCGTAATTACAATTGGATTTCTAATCGCTTGAATTTCTTTATCAGCGTCTTTTCCAACTGGTAATTTTTCTAATAATTCAGTAACATCAATAGTAGACGAGTGATGATATAATTTTCGTAATTGATTATCGGAAATATTATAATCATCTCTAAGAATATCTTTGATTATAGCAATAAATCCTCCTTTGTTTTTTGAACGAATAATTTCATAAACATTGTCCGTAAAGAAATCCCTTTTTTCATCAGAAAGTTTATCCCAATTGGAACCAAAAACATTTTTAATTCCACCAAGCACAACAGCAACATCATAAGTAAATCCTAATTTTAAAAATGGTAAAATGTTTGAAATTGCTTTTCTACTCAAACTAGAATAACCGTCTTTTACATTAAATTTTGCTATTGATTCCGCTTGCTCTTCAGTGAAATTCCAATTATTAATGGCATATTCTTTTAAATTAGATTTACTATCAAAGAAATATAATACATGCCAAATATCCTCTTGTTCTTTTTGTGTAAACTCAAACCATTTTTTACCGAAATATTTTTTGTTAGATAAATTTGAAATCGTATGAGTTCCTACTATCTTATCATCATCTTTATAGTTGAATTTGAATTCAGCACTTTCTTTTCCAATTACTTTTCGAATTTTCTTGAATTCTGGTTTTTCATTGGCGTATAAAAAATCTACTATTTTCTCTTTCTCTTCTTCTGAAATTTTCATTCCATTATATTCAACGGTATTCACCCATTGCCAAACTCTAAATTGTTCAAATGGTATAGCACTAATTGGACATTTTGTTTTTGTTGGTTCAAAAGAACAATTCCCTACTAAATGTTTTTGAGAGCGCAAAGGACGTTGATGAAATAATATTCCGTCTTCTTTGTAACCGTCTAATTTTCTACCACCGAATAAGGTTTTTAATTCATCAGTAAGTTCAGTATGAAACTGTGATTGTTTGTTCCAAATCAATTCAAATTCCTCAACGTACATTTTGCGCGTTGTGTATCGATTACGAATGCGTTCCAAACCATCTTGAAAGGGTTGATTTTCTTTTGGATAAATTTCAAACAAATAGGAACCTAACGTTTTATCTTGAATACTATCTTGCGTTTCTGTAATTCCAATTTTACCTTCTTTTGGATTTCCTTTAAAAATAGCTCCGTCATCACTTCCACCTTTTCTACTGTTACTCAAAAATCCACGTCTTTGAATTAAATGATAAAAAATTCTACCAATTTCTTCTAGTGATAATTTTTCATTTAAAGCTTTTTGACGCAACTCGTAGGGATTTAAAGCAAACCAATTAGTTAATTTTTCTCTAGGAAATTCTTTTGTTTTCTTCCAATCTTCAAAATCTTGAGCAACCATTGGACACATTTTATTTTCAGATAGTGCTTTCAATAAAACTTTCTTTCTCAATTTTCTTCTGAAAAATTGTCGTCTTACACCTCTTGCTCCGGTTCGACTTGCATTTTTAGAAATTTCTCCATCACCATCACCTAAATTTTCAACACCCATAGGAAATATTCTACTTCCTACGCCTAAAATTTTATTTTGAACATCATCAATTAATGCCCACCCAATACTATTTGTTCCTAGATCTAATCCTAATATTTTTGTCATCTTAATTTATGTTTTGTAAGAATATTTAAAAGTACAATTAAAATAATTATTCCTTTTACGGTTTTCCGCATTGTAAGTAAAGTATTTTTTGTTTAGGTTTGTACCAGATTAAAACAATTCTAATCTTTAATCTTATCACAATAAGGCTATATGCCGTAGATGAAAATCTTTAGTCCTGCTTCGGTGGGACTTTTTCATTTTATCAAAGTTGTTTTCTTTAATTTTATAACAATAATCCGCCGCGGCGGAGTAGATGAAAATCTTGAGTCCTGCTTCGGTGGGACTTTTTCATTTTATCAAAGTTGTTTTCTTTAATTTTATAACAATAATCCGCCGTGGCGTAGTAGATGAAATCCTTCTTTTGCACTTACATTAAGAAAGTACGTTGTATATTTTGTATTTTCGAACGGCTTTACTACCTTTCGACTTGATTATAAACCACAACTTATACATTGAACCAATGTTAGAAGAACAGAACGATAACCTGTTGCGTACGAAAAACGACACAGATGGAAACACCGCACATCACGAAGCAACTGAACCAACTGTTGCTACTACTGAACCGCAAACGGATACCCAATCACAAGCCGTAGAAGCTATTGCAGCTACTAATGCCGCTGAAAGTGAAGAGGCTACGCCTAATGAGGAATTGCAAATTCCGATGCAAGATTATGAGGCTTTACCATTAGAAGATTTGGTGAGCGCACTAAAAGATTTTGTGAGTAAGGATCAACCTTTGGCCTACAAAGAACACATTGAGGAGATTAAAAAAGCATTTTTGGCTAAATACAATCACTTAATTGAAGAAAAAAGAGCTGCTTTTTTAGCTGAAAATCAAGACCCAACTGAGGATTTTGAATACCACTCGCCACTGAAAGCACAGTTTGATAGCTATTTTTCAAAATACAGAGAACTAAAAAACAATCACTTTAAAAGTGTACAAAATAATTTAAAAGCGAATTTAGAGGAACGTTTGGCTATTGTCGAAGCGCTAAAAGAGCTTATTGACCCACAAGCAAATATCAAGGATATCTTGAAACCCTTTAATGAATTGCGTGAGCGTTGGAAAAATGCGGGTCCGATTCCTAAAGACAAATACAACCATGTTTGGAACAACTACCATTTTCATGTAGAGAATTTTTACGATTATTTGCACCTTGACAGAGAAGCGCGCGACCTTGATTTTAAACACAATTTAGAGCAAAAACAAAAAATTGTAGCGCGTGTAGAAGCCTTGGTTCATGAAGAAGATGTTGCTAAAGCTTTTAGAGAATTACAAGATTTGCACCGTATTTGGAAAGAGGATATTGGTCCTGTTTCACGTGAGCACAGAGAAAGTATTTGGAATCGTTTTAGTGAACTTACTAAACAAATGCACGATAAAAGAGAACTTTTGTTTGAAAACCAACGTGCAATTGAAAATGATAATTTGAAACGCAAAGAGGAAATTATTGCGCAAATTGAAGTCTTGGCTACAGAAAAAGTAGAGGCTCATACGCAATGGCTGGCACAGATTGCAAAAGTGGAAGCTTTGAGAAACGCCTTTTTTGAGGCAGGAAAAGTCCCTGCTGAAGTCAACGAAGCTACTTGGAACCGTTTTAAAACGGCAGTTCGCAACTTCAATACATTTAAGAATTCGTTTTACAAAGACATCAAAAAAGACCAAAACGACAATTTGAATAAAAAATTGGCTTTGGTTGCCAAAGCACAAGAGCTTCAAGAAAGCACTGACTTTGCTGCTACCACACCTATCATGAAGCAAATTCAAGAAGAATGGAAAACTATTGGTCATGTGCCAAGAAAACATTCTGAGAAAATTTGGAAAGATTTTAGAGCGGCTTGCAACCACTATTTTGATCAATTGAAAGCACACCAAAACGACGAAAATAACGAAGAGGTTGTTGCTTTTGAAAATAAGAAAAATTATTTAGAGGGCTTGCGCACTTTTGAACTATCAGGAGAGCACAAAGCCGATTTAGATGCTATTAAATTACATATTGAAACTTGGAAAAACTTTGGTAAAGTACCGTTCCCAAGAAGACATATTGAAGGCAAATTCAATAAAATATTAGATGCTCTTTTTGAAAAATTAAGTTTGAGTAAAAAAGATACTGATATGATGCGTTTTGCTAACAGAATGGATCAATTGTCAGAAAGTAATGATAGCCGTAAACTGGATAGCGAGAAGATTTTTATCATGCGCAAAATAGAAGAAGTTCAGAATGAAATTTTTCAATTGGAAAACAACATTCAGTTTTTTACCAATACTAAAAATGCCAAAAAAGAAAATTCAATTGTGCTAGAGGTTCGTAAAAACATCGCTATTCACAAAGAAGGTCTTGAAGTTTGGAAAGAAAAACTAAAACAATTAAAAAGTATTACTATCGAGTAAGTCTTTTTTGAAAAGTTATTTAAAAAGGTTGTCTGTACTAGACAGCCTTTTTTTGTGGATAGTAAAAACAGCATACATGACAATTATCATTTTAATAATTGTGGAATCACTATACTTTTGAGATCAATAAAACGATTTCAAAATGCAAAATTCCTTACTTCAAAAATATAATGTTCCCGGCCCTAGATATACGAGCTACCCTACTGTTCCGTATTGGGATGAGTCTCTTTTTAATGAGCAAATTTGGACCCAAACAGTAAAGCAATCCTTTGCAGAGAGCAATGACACCGAAGGGATTAGTCTATACATTCACTTGCCCTTTTGCGAAAGTTTATGCACTTTTTGCGGCTGCAACAAACGCATTACTAAAAATCATGATGTAGAACATCCATACATTGAAGCTTTGTTGCGTGAGTGGCGCTTGTATTGTAAAATTCTTGGCAAAAAACCTACTGTCAAAGAGATTCACTTGGGCGGTGGCACACCTACTTTTTTTTCTACCAAAAATTTAGAAGATTTAATTAATGGTGTTTTTTCGCAAGCCAATAAAGCAATCGACTATGAATTTAGTTTTGAAGGACATCCAAACAATACCAGCTACGCCCATTTGCAAAAGCTATATGATTTGGGTTTTAGAAGAGTGAGTTTTGGAGTTCAGGATTACTCTCAAAAAGTTCAAAAGGCAATACACCGCATACAGCCATTTCATCATGTGGCTAAAGTGACGCTTTGGGCTCGCGAAATTGGGTACACATCCATAGGTCATGACATTATTTTTGGTTTGCCTTTTCAAGAGTTAGAAGATGTGGTAGATACTATTGAAAAAACAAATTCATTACAGCCTGACCGATTGGCTTTTTACAGTTATGCGCACGTTCCTTGGATAAAGGGTAACGGGCAACGCGGTTTTAAGGACGAAGATATTCCGAAAGACCATAAAAAGAGAATGCTTTATGAAACTGGTAAAAAATTGTTGCACAAAAATGGTTATCATGAAATTGGCATGGATCATTTTGCATTAAAAACAGATGCCCTACACCAGGCTTTCCAAAATGGTAGCTTACATCGCAATTTCATGGGATATAGCGCTTCAAAAACACGATTAATGATTGGTTTAGGCGTTTCGTCAATAAGTGATAGTTGGTACGGTTTTGCACAAAATGTAAAAAACTTAGAAGATTATTACCAGCTTTTAGAATGGAATAAATTGCCTATTTTTAGAGGTCATGCGTTAACAAAAGAAGACCTCATCATACGTCAACACATCTTAAATTTGATGTGCCAATTTGAAACATCTTGGAGCGAAAACGACCTTTATTTTGATGAAATACCTGAAATACTCTTTCAATTGCACGAAATGGAACAAGACGGATTGTTGCAAATAAAAAATAATGGTATTACAGTTACAGAAAAAGGAAAACCTTATGTTCGTAATGTTTGTATGGCATTTGATTTGAGATTAAAACGAAAAGCTCCTGAAACCGAATTGTTTTCGATGACAATATAAGGTTACCCTTTTTTGCTAAATATAAGAAAGCACGCTGTAGTAAGCGTGCTTTTTTTATGGAAAATAAAACCCAACTAATGACAATTGGGGCTAGCTTGTATGAATAAACTTGTAGTTGCTGGAGAAAGATAGGGAATACCTAAGCCAAGACCACGCAAGACAAATAAGCAAGCAATAGCGACCACCACATAAGGAACAGCTTTTTGAATTCGGTTTCGAATAGCAGTTGTTAAAAACACATTAACATAAAGCACGCAACTCATGAGTGGTATCGTTCCTATGCCGAAAAGTATCATATACAGTACTCCCAAACTTGCGCTCTGCATGGCAATGGCTCCAAATAAAGCTACATAAACCATTCCGCAAGGCAAAAAACCATTAAGCAAACCAATAGTATAAAATGAGCGGTAACTCTTGTTTTTGAATTGGCTACCGAGAGCGGTCTTAATTTTAGAAATTATTTTAAAAACCGGTTTTGAAAAATTGTACTTCGACAACAATTTTTCTGGAATAAGTACTAACGCTATCATTGACAAACCAATGAATAAAGATAAATTTTGCTGAAAACCAGCCATAAAAAATCCTTTGCCAAGTAAGCCAAAAACAAGTCCGATTGAAGCATAGGCTGTTAACCTTCCCAAATTATAGATTAGAATCTGAATTGTTTTTTTAGCGGAATTGCTTCGATCAACAGGTAACATTAATGCTATTGGTCCGCACATCCCTATACAATGAAAACTACTGATTATACCAAAAAGAAAGGCAGTGTAAAGCATTTTTAGAGTATGATGTCATAAAGTCAAAAGTCTTAAAGTCATTTACTAACTTTCTACTTTTGACTTTAAAACTAATTGAAATAAATCGTTTCTTTTGACAAATAAGATTTTCCTTTATATTGCCATTCCATATTAATGTCCCATCGACCGCCTGCCAAACTTTTTTTAGGTATGAGCAAAGTAGTGGCATTAGATAGTGAAATTGGAACTTCAAAATCTAATTTTTTGTTAGACGGTCTGTACAGGGACACTTTTCCAGTTACATCTTTGGCAATAAAATCTTCAGGAAAAATAATTTCAATTCCGCTTGAAACCGTGTTAATAATCGGTTTTTGAGCCAAGTTGGTTGCGTTTTCTATGCGAGTCATTTCTTCGCCAAAATGCGCATCATGTTTATAATACTCTTCAACAACTAATTCATTGTCATACTTTGAGTCGGATTGTACTGTAAAAACAAAATACAAAATAAACGTCATAAATAACCCAAAAGCAATTACGACTCCCGTTCCCCAACCAATACCCTTGAACTTTAACGAAGAAACCTGAGCTGTGCTCTTGCTTTCCTTTCCTATTTGATTTTCCATATTGCTTCTATTTTTAGTCTTTTTTTAAGATTTTTGCATCAGAATAAAATCGAATCAATCAAAACTACGTGGACTTAAAAAATTAGTGTTCGTAGTTTGAATTTTTTCATTTCCGTTATAAACCTCAATTTTTAATTTGGTCTTATCGCTTTCTAATAGATATTGATTGATTTCAATAAACAAAGTACCGCTACTCATGCCTTGTTTAGGCACTTGTAAATCTTGATTACCAACCACTTTTAAGGTCCCTTTGATATCTTTTAATTGAAAACGAATAGCCTTAAAATCAGAATTGGTTTTATTGATAATTTTAAAAGTGTATACATTACTAATACGATCTCCTTTATGCTGAAATAATTGGCCTGGTAGCCTAAAAATTGTTGCCTCAACATCAGAACGTAAAAACAATAATCCAACCAAAACAGCAATTAACAGCAACAGAACAGCAGAATACGCTTTCATTCGAGGAGAAAACTGAAAAGCTACTTTTTTCTCGATTTCATCCTCTGATGCGTATCTAATTAACCCTTTCGGCAAGCCTACTTGCTCCATCATGGTATCGCACTCATCAATACAAGCAGTACAATTAATACATTCTAATTGTGTTCCGTTACGAATGTCGATTCCTGTTGGGCAAACATTGACACATTGCTTGCAATCAATACAATCGCCCTTTCCTGTTACAGCTCTATTCGCCAGTTTATTGAATTTGGCTCGACCAGACTCTTTTTCGCCGCGAACAAAATCATAGGCTACATTTATCGATTTATTATCCAATAAAACACCTTGTAATCTTCCGTAAGGACAAGCAATAATACAGACTTGCTCGCGGAACCAGGTAAAAACAAAATAAAAAACTCCTGTAAAAATCAGCAGTGAAACCAAGGTGCTCAAATGACTTTTGGGCCCTTCTTTCATCATCAAAAATAAACTATCGCTGCTTATGAGATAGGCTAAGAAAACATTAGCAATAAAAAATGAGATTATCAAAAACAAGAACCATTTGAGTCCTTTTTTTCTTACTTTCTCAGCGTTCCATGCTTGTTTATTGAGCTTGATTTGCGCGCCACGATCACCCTCAATCCAATATTCAATTCTGCGAAAAACCATTTCTAAAAAAATGGTTTGCGGACAAACCCAACCGCAAAATAGACGGCCAAAAATTACTGTGAATAAGATGACGAAAACTACTCCAATAATCATAAAAAGAACAAAGAGGTAAAAATCCTGAGGCCAAAATGGAAACCCAAAAATATTAAATCGTCGTTCTAAAATATTGAACATCATGAATTGATTGCCATTGACTTTTACAAACGGATTAACCACAAGAACGAGGAGCAAAAAATAACTCACCCATTTTCTATAGGTATACAATTTGCCAGAGGGCTTTTTGGGAAAAATAAATTTCCTTTTACCCTCTGCGTCAATAGTGCCAATGGAATCTCTAAATGTTTCAAATTGTAATTTTGACATTTTTTACTAGATAACAACACATTATGGTACAACATTTAAAGCTATGAACTTGTTGCCATTATGTGCAGATTGCACTTATTTTGTTGTTGTTTCGGCTTTTTCATCTACCCAAACTTCGCCCTCCGCCGCTTTGGCATCAGGAGGATTAGATCCTTGCAGGGAAAGTATGTAACTAGCTACTTTCTGCATTTCTTTTGGCTTCAAAGTACCTTTCCAAGAAATCATACCTTTTCCGTCACGACCACCGTTGACCAAAGTGTGAAAAATATTTTTTATACCACCACCTAAAATCCAACGATCATCGGTTAAATTGGGTCCTATTTGCCCACCTCCATCGGCTCTATGACATGCGGCGCAATTGGTACTAAAAATTTCTTTTCCGATGGCTAAATCTGCTGGATCGGTTAGTAAAGTCACTGATTTTTCGTCCATTAAATCTGGAGCTGTTTTCATGTATTCGGCTATTTCTATTTTAGCTTGTGCAACTTCTTTTTTGAGCTCCATTTCCTGATTATCTGCCCCAAAAACCTCGTATCTAAGCATATAAACTACTCCAAAAACAATGCACAAATAAAACAAGTACACCCACCACGGCGGCAAATTATTATCTAACTCTTTGATCCCATCATAATCATGATCCAATAACAATTGCTCTTGACTGGCCTTGTCATGGTTGTTGGTTAATTTAGCGACTAGGTTTTTGTACCATTGCTTTTCTTTCAAACTGCTATTTTCAGCTTGATTTACCTTTATTTTTTCTTCTTCAGAAAGTATTTGGTATGTAATATTATCTACTGCTTGAAACATCAATTCTATCGCCACTAAAAGGAATAGAAAAATGACCAAAAAAAGTGAAAGCATCGGGAATTTGACAAAAGCTGGTCGGTCTCCGGAGTCTATCAAATATTCCATTGCTATCATTACAGCAAAGAAAACAACAGGTATTCTAACGTATACAGGAATTATTTTTTTCATGTTTTACATTTTAAAAAATCACATTTATTATTTGTTTTTCAGAGGAATCTGGCTCAGTTCTGCTATTTTTTCTTTTTTATAAGAGAAAACCCAAAACCCAAGGACAACAAAAAAGATGAAAAAAATTAATAATGATAATATTGGATAAATAGCAACTCCGTCTATTGTTTCCATGTTGTGTTTTATTTGTTCAAACATAATGTATCTTATTTAGTACCGTCTTTAACTTTGATATCTGTTCCTAACCTTTGCATGTAGGCAATTAAAGCAATGATTTCTCTTTGGTTCATAGGAACAAATTTTTCTCCTCTTGCTTTTGCTTTCTTTTGGCTTTCCTCGTAACTTTTTACAAAATCAGGATCATTTTTTAAATTCTCCTCAATGGCAATAGCTTGTTTTCGTAAATCATCAAGGCCGCTCGCAATCTGGGCTTGTGTGTATGGCACTCCCAAAGTTTGCATGACTTGCATTTTCTTTTGCGTTAGTGAAATATCCATTGGCTTATTATCAAATAACCATTTGTATCCTGGCATAATAGAACCTGCAGAAATACTTTGTGGATTCCAAAAATGATTAAAATGCCAATTGTCATTGTACTTCTCGCCTACTCGTAATAAATCAGGTCCAGTACGTTTTGATCCCCATAAAAATGGATGGTCGTATACAAATTCGCCTGCTTTAGATTGTGGCCCGTAGCGCTCTACTTCGCTACGAAACGGTCGAACAGATTGTGAGTGACAACCCACGCAACCTTCACGTATGTACAAATCGCGTCCCTCTAATTCCAATGGCGTGTAAGGTTTAACACTAGCAATAGTAGGAATATTAGAATCAACCATTATGGTAGGAACAATTTGAATAACTCCTCCAATTAAAATGGCTATCGTTGCTAAAATGGTCAACTGTATTGGTTTGCGCTCTAACCAAGGATGAAATTTTTCACCTTTAACTCTACCCGCACTGATTTTGATTAATTCAGGTGCTTCGGCTAATTCATCTTCAATTTTAGCGCTGCTACGCACGGTTTGAATGATGTTGTAAACCAAAATCACCATTCCTACTAAATACATGGTACCACCAATAGCTCTCATCCAATACATTGGAATAATTTGAGTAACCGTTTCAAGGAAATTACCGTAGGTTAAAGTACCGTCAGGATTAAACTGTTTCCACATCGATGCTTGCAAAAATCCAGCAACATACATCGGAATTGAATATAAAATAATACCTAGTGTTCCAATCCAGAAATGAATATTAGCCAATTTAACTGAGTACAAACTTGATTTTGTCATTCGAGGAATCAACCAATAAATCATACCAAAAGCCATAAACCCGTTCCAAGCTAATGCTCCTACGTGTACGTGAGCAATAATCCAATCAGTGTAATGCGCAATAGCGTTAACGTTTTTTAAAGACAACATCGGACCTTCAAAAGTTGCCATTCCGTAACCGGTGATTGCCACCACAAAAAACTTCAAAACTGGCTCCACACGCACCTTATCCCAAACACCACGCAGGGTTAAAAGTCCATTGATCATTCCGCCCCAAGATGGCGCAATTAACATGATAGAAAAAGCTACTCCTAGATTTTGAGCCCAGTTTGGCAAAGCCGAATACAATAAATGGTGTGGTCCTGCCCAGATATAAATAAAAATCAATGACCAAAAATGCACAATAGACAACCTGTATGAGTACACCGGTCTGTTAGCCGCTTTAGGAATAAAATAATACATCAAACCTAAAAATGGAGTAGTCAAGAAAAAAGCAACCGCATTATGACCGTACCACCATTGTACCAATGCATCTTGAACACCTGCATAGACTGAATAACTTTTTAGCCCGGAAACTGGCAATGATAAACTATTAAAAATGTGCAAAACGGCTACTGTTACAAATGTTGCTAGATAAAACCAAATGGCAACATACAAATGGCGCTCTCTACGTTTTAAAATAGTTCCAATCATGTTGATCCCAAATACAACCCAAATTAATGCAATTGCAATGTCAATTGGCCACTCTAGCTCCGCGTACTCTTTTGACGAACTATAGCCTAATGGTAACGAAATTGCAGCAGCTACAATAATCAATTGCCAACCCCAAAAATTAAGGTTACTCAAAAAATCACTGAACATTCGCGCCTTCAACAATCGCTGTAAAGAATAATAAATTCCAGCAAACATGGCATTTCCTATAAAGGCAAAAATGACCGCATTGGTGTGTAAAGGTCTTAATCTACCGAAACTCAACCACGGTATTCCATCTGTTATATTGGGAAAGAGGAACATAAAAGCCAGTGCAAGCCCGACTAACATTCCCACTACTCCAAACACAATGGTAGCGTAAATGAATTTTTTTACAATTTTGTTATCATAATAAAACTGCTGCATTTCCATATAAATAGTTAATTTTAAGGTTGTTTATTGCTTGATTTTTTTGCTAAAGAATTATAGAATCATTTTTTTGATTTGTTCTTTTTAGCTCCTGACTTGATAAGCTCATCATCAAAAAGCATTCTGACTGATGGCGTATAATCATCATCATATTGTCCGGTTTTTACAGCGTACACAAATGCAATAAAAAAACCAATGGCAACGATGATGCTTATTGTGATTAATAAATAGATGACGCTCATACCTTATATTTGTGTTAACAAATTTACTTTTAGGGTTCGTAGTAAAGTATGACATTTGTCATGCTTACTACTCTTTATTGTGTTACCGAAACCGTTTTCAATTGTTTTTTTTACCTGCGTAATAATTGCTCATAATGGTTACAAAACTTACAATAGTTATAGTACTTAAAGGCATAATAATGGCTGCTACAAGTGGCAATAAATTACCAGTTATGGCAAACAACAAGCCCACAACATTGTACAATAGCGAAAGCACGAAACTCATTTTAATGGTTCTCATTGCATTATGAGATAAGGTCAAGAAATAGCTTAATTTATCGAATTCACTTGCGTCTAAAATTGCGTCACATGCTGGTGAAAAAACATTGACATTTTCAGAAATTGAGATTCCAACATTACTTTGCGCCAGTGCGCCTGCATCATTTAAGCCATCGCCTACCATCATGACATTTTTGCCTTGATCTTGTAATGTTTTAATATATTCTAATTTTTCCTCTGGTTTTTGATTGAAAAATAATGCCGTGCCTTTCGGCAAAAGTTGCTCAAGATTCGCTCGTTCGCCATCATTATCACCAGATAAAACTTGAAGCTGATACTGCTTGCTCAAATTTTTAAAAAGTACCGCAAGTCCTTCTCGATATTGCGTATGAAATAGAAATTTACCCAGATAAACATCATTAATCTTAACATGAACCGAGGTTTGTTGCTTGCTTTCCTCGGGGGCTTTATCTACAAAAGAAGCAGAACCAATTAGGATTTGATTACCAAATACAGTAGCTCGAATCCCTTTTCCAGTGATTTCTTCGAAAGCATCAATTCCTACCTCATTTGTAAAATCTGCTCCTGGATTTTTTACAACAGTGAGAGATAAATTATCATACAACATGCGGCTTAGCGGATGATTAGAGGCTCGAAGCACCATTTTTATTAGAACTAAATTTTCATCTGTAAGCGGAGTTCCTTCATAAGAAATAGAAGATTTTTTATTGGTGGTAATGGTTCCCGTTTTATCAAACACGATGGTATCTACCTTGGCCAATTGCTCAATTACCAAAGCATTTTTAAGATAAAATTTTTGTTTACCCAATATGCGCAAAATGTTTCCAAAAGTAAACGGAGCTGTCAATGCTAAGGCACAAGGGCAAGCTACAATCAATACAGCCGTAAAAACATTAAAAGCGGTGGTTGTATCAATAAAAATCCAATAACCAAAGCCTGCAAAAGCAATCAACAACAAAATTGGTGTAAAATAGCGGCTGATGCTATCTGTAATTGTCTTATGATTTTGTGTTACCTCTTTTTGAAAGATAGCGTTACTCCATAGTTGGGTTAAATAACTTTGTGAAACAGATTTTAAAACTTCCATTTCAATAGGCTTTCCTATTTGCTTACCTCCTGCAAATAATTTATCGCCAGATTGTTTGCTGATAGGGACGGCCTCGCCTGTTACAAAACTATAGTCAATTTCAGCTTTACCCGTAATTAAAACTCCATCAACCGGGATAAGTTCTTGGTTCCTAATAAGCACTCGATCTCCTTTTTGCAACTCATAAATAGCAATACTTTCTTCAGATGAATCAGGATTAATTTTAGTAATTGCAATTGGAAAATACGACTTAAAATCTCTTTCAAAACTTAAAAAACTATAGGTTTTAATTTGGAACATTTTCCCCAATAACATAAAGAAAATCAAACCTGTAAGGCTATCAAAAAAGCCCGAACCATAATCCATAATGATATCAACAGCGCTTCGAACAAACATGACCACAATTCCCAAAGCAATTGGAATATCAATATTGAGCATTTTGGATGTGATACTTTTGTAAGCAGACACGTAATATCCGCTTGCCGAATAGAAAAAACTAGGAAGTGATAAAGCAAATATCAACCATCTAAAAAATCCTCGGTATTGGTCTAACCAATATTCTTTCACCTCAAAATACTCAGGAAAAGAAAGTAACATGACGTTCCCGAAACAAAAGAAAGCGACCCCTAATTTATAAGTCAAACTCCGGTCAATAGATGTTTTTCCTGTCTCATAATTTTCTAGACTAATGTGCGGCTCATAACCAATTGAACTTAATAAGTTAACAATCGATTTGATAGAAACTACCTCAGGATTAAAGGTAATTCGAACCTTTTTCTCAGGAAAATTAACCTGCGAAGTACTTATTCCTTTTTCAAGACGCTGTAGATTTTCCAGAATCCAAATACACGAACTACAGTGAATATGAGGAATGTTAAGTGAAATAATTGCAGTTGAATTCTCTTGGAATTCCAATAGTTTAGAAGCAATACTTTCATTTTCTAAAAAGTCATATTTATCAATATTATTTTGGGGTGTTGCTCCAGGGCATTTTTCAAAATCATAATAGAAAGTCAAATCATTTGTACTAAAAATTTCATACACAGTTTTGCACCCTGCACAGCAGAAACTTTTAGAATCGAAAACAATTTCATCAGCCTTTACAATATCTAAACCACAATGGAAACAGTTTTGTGTGTCCATAACTTTGCTCTTTTACCTTTGGCAAAGAACTTAAACAATTGTCAACTAAAATATGATATTTATCATGCTAAAGCACTAAATTTGCGATAGAATTGTAATTAAAAAACAACCGTTATGAGCAAATGTGAGCAATGTATTGTACGAGAATTCAGTTCTTTAAAAGCTCTTACAAAAGACGAATTACTAAAACTTTCAGACTGCAAAACATCCTATACTTTAAAAAAAGGAGCCGTTATATTTGAAGAAGGCGAAAATGTAAATGGTATTTATTGTATTAAGGATGGTGTTTGTAAACTCACAAAACTAAGTGCAAATGGTAAGGATCATATTGTCAAATTAGTTACAAAAGGAGAATTATTAGGTCAACGCTCTATGATTAGCGATGAGCCTGTAAACTTAAGCGCCGTAGCTTTAAATGACATGCAGGTTTGCTTTATTCCCAAAGCAGAAGTGATGAGTTATTTTGACAACAATAATAATTTCTCAATGAATGTCATGAAAACCATGTGCGGAGACTTGAAAGACGCTGATGTACAGACGGTAAATTTGGCACAAAAAACAGTAAAAGAACGTTTAGCCGCCACCTTACTTTATTTACACCAATCTTTTGGTGAAAATGCGGACAAATCTTTGAAAATTCAACTTTCAAGAGAAGAATTGGCAAGTATGATTGGTACCGCCACCGAAAGTTGTATTCGTTTATTATCTGATTTTAACAAACAAGAATTAATTGCCCTTGACGGAAAAAAAATAATTTTAAAGGATATTCCTTCACTCAAAAAAATGGCGAACTAATTTTTGAATTGTTAGCAAAAACAACAATTGCATTGCATTTGCGAAAGTAATTACGATTATTTTCGCAGCAAATCCAATCGCCCCAGGAAGCACCATTTTTTTATAAGGCGCCAATAATTCATTGCTTGAGTTGTATAACTTAGCTGTACTTAATCCTTCTTAGTCAAGCAAAACACTATTGTTCTTTTTTATTCATCACTAAATAATATACCGGAATTCCCAAAGCCACGATACACAACCCCAAACCTGTATTGAAGGTATCGTAAATCAATAAAGTGATACAAATTGCAACCGTTACTATAATATAAAGTGCAGGAACTACAGGATAGCCAAATGCTTTGTAAGGTCTATCAGCATTAGGTTCTTTTTTACGTAAAATAAAAACTCCCAGAATAGTAAGAATATAAAACAACAAGGACGCAAAAGTGGCATAGGTCAATAAATCGCCAAACTTACCCGAGATACACAACACACATGCCCAAATACATTGTACCCACAAGGCTTTTGCAGGAACTTGATTTTTATTTAGCTCCGTAGCTTGTTTAAAAAACAAACCATCTTTGGCCATGGCAAAAAATAACCGTCCACCCGAAAGAATCAAGCCACTATTACAACCAAAAGTAGACACCATAATCAAAGCTGCCATTACAAAAACACTCGCATTACCCATGATCATACTTGCAGCTGCCGCTCCCACTCTATCGTTACTGGCAAACATGATTCCGTTGGCAGCAATATCAGTAGCTGCAGGTGTTCCTTGCAAAGGTAATAATGCCAAATAAGCCACATTGGCTAAAACGTAAACCACGGTAACGATTAAAGTTCCCAGAAACAAACTACGTGGAATATTCTTTTTAGGATCTTTGATTTCACCGGCAATAAAAGTCACATTGTTCCAAGCGTCACTAGAGAAGAAAGAGTTAATTATTGTTGCTCCTGCGGCTCCCAAAAGCGCCATTCCAGCAAGTTTTGTCACAGTGACTGAACCGTCAGGTTGTACTACGGTTTTACTAGCGTCCCACATGTTTTCGAAATTATCCGATAAAACATTGGTTTGCAACCCCACATATAATCCTAAAATAATCAATGCAAAAAGCGCAATCAATTTGGCAGATGTAAAAATAAGTTGGACTGTTTTACCGCTTTCAACTCCTTTGGTATTGATGTAGGTTAGTAAAACAATACTAAAAATGGCCAATACTTTTTGGTACGAAAAAACAAAAGTTTCGCCTACTGTAAATAACGTTTGATCTAAAACCGGAAAAAAAATAGCGGCATAATTTGCAAAAGTTACTGCGATCGCTGCAATAACTCCAGTTTGAATTACCGTAAAAACAGTCCAGCCGTAAAGAAAAGAAACCAACCTACCGTAAGCGCGCTGTATGTACACAAATTGTCCACCGGCTTTTGGCATCATACCTGCCAGTTCCCCGTAGCTCAATGCGGCAGCCACAGTAATGATTCCGGTTATGATCCAAATAACTAACAACCAAGCGGCTGAACCAATATCTCTGGCCATTGCTGATGTTACAATAAAAATTCCAGAACCAATCATGGAGCCAGCAACTAAACTCGTGGCATCAATTAATCCTAATGATCTTTTTAACTCGGTTTTATCTTCTGACATTGGTAATTTTTTATAAATCTAAAACTAAACTTTAACACTGAAAACAAAAACTACAATTTCTTCGCTTCTTCCCAAAATTAAGTTATTTGGAAATCATAGATTTCCAATTCCTATTTTTTGGGAAGACGCTTCGCTTCTTCCCAAAAAACATCCATTTCTGCTAATGTCATATCCATAAGAGGTTTTCCCATTTCACCAGCTTTACTCTCTAAATACTGAAAACGTTTGATGAATTTTTTATTGGTTCTTTCTAATGCATCTTCGGGATTTACTTTCAAGAAACGCGCGTAATTGATCATCGAAAACAAGACATCGCCAAACTCCGCTTCAATTTTATCTTGATCGCCAGCGGCAACCTCCACTTGTAATTCTTGCAATTCCTCTTGTACTTTGTCCCACACTTGTTGTGGCTCTTCCCAATCAAATCCAACGCCTTTCACTTTATCTTGAATTCGGCTGGCTTTCACTAAGGCTGGTAAACTTTTTGGAACTCCTTCTAAAACTGATTTCTTGCCCTCTTTAAGTTTAAGTTTCTCCCAATTTTGTTTTACTTCTTCTTCATCTGCAACAACAACGTCTCCGTAAATGTGAGGGTGGCGGTGAATCAATTTCTCTGAAATTTCATTACACACATCAGCAATGTCAAAATCATTAGTCTCGCTTCCTATTTTGGCGTAAAAAACCAAATGCAACAACAAGTCGCCCAACTCCTTTTTTACTTCGATCAGATCATTATCCAAAATAGCATCGCCCAGCTCATAAGTTTCCTCAATGGTAAGGTGACGTAAGCTTTGCATGGTTTGCTTTTTATCCCAAGGACATTTTTCACGCAAATCATCCATAATGTCCAATAATCGTTCGAAAGCTATAAGTTGGTTTGCTCTAGAGTTCATCTGTATTGTTTTTTAGTAAAAATAAAAAAATCCTGTTCAGAAAAAACTGAAACAGGATTAATTTGTTATTTAGTTATGCGCTATTCTTTTTTAGCTTTTGCTTTTTTAGCAGGCGCTTTTTCTTCGGTTCCTTCCGTTGCTTCTACCTCTGGAGTCACTTCTGCGGCAGCAGGGCTTACCAATAAATCTTTTGCTTGCAAAATACCGTACCAGTTTAAAATTTTCTTGATATCTGATGGGTACACGCGCTCTTCATCGTAATTTGGCAAGATTTCTTTAAAGTAAGCTGCTAATTTAGCGTTGTCTTCTTTGTGTGATAATGCTGGACCGTTATTTTCTTTATCAGCAATAGTTTGCATGATTTCGGCCAACGGTTTTTCACCTTCGTAAGTATAAATTGAAATTTCAGAAAGCAAACTTACATTGCTTTTTAAATTTACTGTAATTTTTTTTCCATCAGCCAATGATTCAGCTACGAATCCAGTTCTAGTTTGTACTCTCAAAATGTATAAACCTGGTTTCCCAGAAATAGCTAATATTTTTTCTAAATTCATGTTGGTGTAATTATTATTAAGAATTTGATTAATTTGTTGCTGCATGTGGACCAAAAATTATTCCATTTTTAACGTTTGGAATTTATCTTCCTTTTTTACCAAAAAATTTCATTCGGTATTCTTGGAAAGTCTTTCCTTCAAGGATATTTTTTAATTTCTTTTGAATCAATCTTTTTTTCAAAGAAGATATTTTATCGGTAAATAAAATTCCTTCAATATGATCGTATTCATGTTGAATTACGCGAGCGATGAGTCCGTCAAAAACTTCTGTTTTTACCACAAAATCTTCTTCACAATATTCTAAAGTGATAGTAGGATTACGATATACATCTTCACGAACGTCTGGAATACTCAAACATCCTTCGTTAAAAACCCACTCTTCGCCTTCTTCTTTGATCATTTTGGCGTTGATGAACGTTTTTTTGAAACCATTCAATTTTTGTTGTTCGGTGGCCGCTAAGTCGTCATCATCACTAAAAGGAGTAGTATCGATTACGAATAATCGCAAGGCCAAACCTACCTGAGGAGCAGCCAAGCCCACACCATGCGCATTATACATGGTCTCGTACATGTTCGCGATAGTTTCTTTTAAATTAGGATGTTCAGGTGTTACTACCTCGCCTACTTTTCTTAAAACGGGATCACCGTATCCTATAATTGGTAAAATCATGGTGTTGAATTATTAATGAAAAACCGAAGCGAAGGCAGCATTGCCTTTTGAATCGGTGTGCAAAAATAGTAAAAAATTAGACATTGAATAATACGTCCTGCATTATTCGTTACAATTGGATCAATTAAATAAAAGGAACCCGCATTTTTTTGTATCCCAACTCGAAAACGTATCTTTGTAACAAGACCATTTTATGCTACAATCCATTTCAAAAGTAACCAATACCACCTATTTTACCAGCGCCGTAAAAGTGACCTTGGCTGCGGTATTCCCGGTACTTATTTTGTCCTATTTTGATCATTTTCAGTGGGGATTTACGATGGCTTTGGGAGCAATTTTTGTTTATCCAACTGATATTCCATCTAGTACGGCACACAAGATAAAAGGAATGCTTTTTACAGCATTATTAGTAAGTGCTTTGACGGCACTTGTGCATTTATTGATGCCTTATCCATTTGTATTTTACCCCTTGATGATCGTATTGCTATTTTTCATTTCAATGCTTTCAGTATATGGGCAGCGAGCCAGTATGGTATCGTTTACAGCACTTATCGCTATTTCTTTGGCTTTCGCCAATATAAGTACGGGAATTGAAATAGTAATTCACGCTGCATTTGTTTTAGCTGGAGGATTACTTTATTTGATGCTTTCGCTACTATTTCACTATATAAAACCCAATCGATACGTAGCGTTAGAAATAGCAGCTTGTATCAAACTTACTGCAAAATATTTAAAATTAAGAGGTGATTTATGGAGTATTAATGCAGACCGAAAATCAATTATAGAGCAACAATTGCAATTGCAAATGGAACTCAACGTAACGCAACAAAATTTAAGAGAAGTTTTAATTGGAAGTCAAACTGCCTCAGGCTCCTCTGAACAAAACAGAAAAATGCTTTTGGTCTTCATTTCTTTGGTCGAAATTCAAGAGTTGGCTCTTTCTACAGCATTTGACCATGATACCTTACATAAAAAATTTGACGATCATCCGTACGTATTGCGAACGTACCAAAATTTAGCCTACAACTTGGCTTCGAGTCTCAAAAAAGTATCCAAAAACATCAAAAAAAGTAGCCCTAAGGACAACTCCAACACTTTATTAAATGATTTAAATGCATTACAAACGGCTATTACCAAATATCAAAATGAGTTAGGAGCTCTGGCTTCCGCCGAAGGTGTTCTAATGCTAACAACGATGTTGCATTATGCGGAAAAACAAGTTGAAAAAATCAAAATTGTAACTCGCGCTTTTTCTAACTCCTTCAACAATGCCGAGTGGAAAGGAATTGATAAAGATTTAGAAAAATTTTTAACTCCTGAATATTATCCTTGGCGGACATTAGCTCAAAATTTCAGTTTTTCTTCCACTATCTTCCGACATTCGTTACGACTCACCATAACACTTGCTATTGGATTCGCGCTAGGGCAAAGCTATGATTTTCAAAACGCTTATTGGATTTTACTAACCATTATCGTTATCATGAGACCAGGTTACGGACTCACCAAGGAACGTTCTTTTCAGCGTACAGTGGGAACTATTTTTGGCGGACTGATCGCTTTCGGGCTTTTATTCGTGATAAATAATACCTCAATATTAGCAGTACTATCAATTATTTGTATGCTACTCGGCTTTACTTTTACACAAGTGAATTACAAAATCAGCGCTACTTTTGTCACGATGTACGTTGTTTTTATCTACGGAATTTTAACCCCAAACAGCAATGACTTAGTTCAGTTTCGAATTTTAGATACCGCTATTGGTGCCGGTTTGGCATTTTTAGCCAACTACTTTTTGTGGCCTTCATGGGAGTTTTTACACGTTCCAAAACATCTTGAAAAAGCTATCAAGGCCAATCAAGATTACTTAAAAGAAATTGCTTCTTTTTATCAAAACAAAGGTACCATCAGCACTTCCTACCGATTGGCTCGAAAAAATGCTTTTGTAGAAACAGGAAATCTCATGGCCTCCTTTCAAAGAATGGTACAAGAGCCAAAGTCCAAACAAGTACATTTGGCACAAACCTATAAATTGGCGGTACTCAACCATTCCTTACTTTCTTCACTTGCTTCAGTGGGAACTTATATACAATCACATAAAACAACAAAAGCTTCTGAAGCATTTCAAATTGTTGTGCAAGCCGCCATTCAAAATTTAGAACAAGCTATTTTGATTTTACAAGCAAACGCAACTAACGAAATATTTGAAACTGATACCGAAGCAGTAAAAATTCGATTTTCGGAACTTCAGCAGGTAAAAGAAAACGAAATTAAAGCTAACAGCGGTTTGAATGAAGAGGATTATCAGGTTAAAATGCAAGAAGCCCAATTAATTATTGAGCAATTACTTTGGCTCACCAGTTTATCAAGAAACATTGTAAAAGTGACACAAAGTATGCGATAAAAAAAGGTACTAGTTAGAAATTTTTCTACTTAGTACCTTTTTAATCAAAATGACAAAGTTTTAGTTCGTCAATTTCAGAACTTTGGATGTTTCTTCACGAACTTGCGCTAACAAAGCTGGATTTTCATTCAACTTTTGACCATAGGAAGGAATCATTTTCTTTAATTTATCTTGCCACTCAGCTGTTTTCATTTCTTCTTTGTAACAACGCCCTAGCAAATCAATCATAATTGAAACTGCTGTTGAAGCTCCAGGTGATGCGCCTAATAAAACAGAAAGCGTTCCATCAGCAGTAGCGATTACCTCGGTACCAAATTCTAGCACACCGCCTTCTTTTTCATCTTTTTTAATAACCTGTACACGTTGACCGGCACGTTCTAGAACCCAATCCTTAGATCTTGCTCCTGGCACATATTCACGCAGGGCATTGATTCTGTCTTTAGGAGATTGGCGTACTTGTTCAATCAAATATTTGGTTAACGGAATATTTTTGATACCCGCAGCAATCATCGGAATAATATTATCTGGTTTTATTGAAAGAGGCAAATCAGAATACGAACCATTTTTTAAGAAACGAGTTGAAAATCCTGCAAAAGGACCAAAAAGCAATTGTTTTTCACCATTAATCATTCTAGAATCAATATGCGGAACCGACATTGGTGGTGCACCCACACTTGCTTTTCCGTAAACTTTCGCTTCGTGTTTGGCGATTACCTCTGGATTAGTACATTTTAGCCATTGTCCGCTAACTGGAAAACCACCGTAGCCTTTTCCTTCTGGAACATCAGCTTTTTCAAGCAAAGGCAATGAACCTCCACCAGCACCAATAAATACGAATTTTGTGTAAGCTTTTCGTTTTTGTCCCGTGGCCAAATCGGTAATTTTAATTCGCCACGATTTATCATCACGTTGTTTTAATTTTTGCACCTCATGATTAAAATGCATGGTAACGCCATCCATTTTGGTAAGATATTTAAAAATACTGCGTGTTAATTCTCCAAAATTCACATCAGTACCTAATGCCATCGATGTAGCTGCTACTTTTTCACCTTCTTTTCTACCTTCCATCACAAGCGGCATCCAATTTTTAAGTTCGGCAACATCTTCGCTGTATACCATTTCTTTAAACAAAGGACTTGTTTGCAAAGCTGCTAATCTGTTTTTGAGGTACTGTACATTTTTTTCACCCCAAACAAAGCTCAGGTGTGGTATGCTTTTGATAAAATTTTCTGGAGAAGGTACTTTATTTTCTTGCACTAAATAAGCCCAAAATTGTCTAGAAACCTCAAATGATTCAGCAATACTGATGGCTTTATTGGGATTAATGCTACCATCTTCTGATTCAGGAGTATAATTTAATTCACAAAAAGCAGAATGCCCAGTTCCTGCATTATTCCATGCATCTGAACTTTCGGCAGCCGCCATATCTAATCGTTCGTAAATTTCTATTTTAATATCCGGCTGTAATTCTTTCAGAATTAAACCTAGAGTAGCACTCATTATTCCAGCTCCAATAAGCACTACTTCACTATTTGTACGTATGGTTGTATCAGACATAACTCGGTTTTAGACTGCAAAGATAAATCATATAATTGCAAAAAAAAGCATAAAATAAGCCCGAAAATCTACATTTTTCAAAACATTTTGGTTCAAAAACGTTATTTTTTCTTGATAACGCTATTTTTTGCGAGCTAAATAATCCTGCAACATAATTGTTGCTGAAATTTCATCAATCAAACCTTTATCCTGACGCTTCTTTTTACTCATTCCGCTATCAATCATAGTTTGAAAAGCCATTTTTGAGGTAAAGCGTTCGTCCATTCTAATTACAGGCATATCTGGAAAGTGATTGCTAAAATGATTTACAAAACCTTTTATGATGGATGCGCTTTCAGAAGGCTGTCCGTTCATTTGTTTAGGTTCTCCTATCAAAACAGCCTCGACTTTTTCTTTACTAAAATACTCTTTCAAAAAAGGAATAGCTGTTGCTGAAGGAATAGTTGTTAATCCTGATGCTATAATTTGCATTTCATCAGTAACTGCGATTCCAGTACGTTTTTGACCGTAATCAATAGATAGAATTCTTGGCATTGTTTTTTTTGACAAAGATAACTATTTGAATCATCTATTAAACATCATAGATTTACGCTACTTTTGACCTCTAAAAATCATTTCTGTTAAACAGAAACTACAGGTCAATTATAAAGTTAGAAATGTAACATTTTGATACAATTTTGCTATTTTGCTTGTGTCTAAAAATGGTATATTTGCCAAAAATTTATAACATGAATCCATTACAAACAATTATAGAACAAGCTTGGGAAAACCGAGCCTTATTGCAAGAAACTACAACTACTGATGCCATTAGAGCGGTAATCGAGCTAGTTGACAACGGACAACTTCGTGTTGCTGAACCAGTTGCTGACGGATGGCAAGTAAACGAATGGGTAAAGAAAGCGGTAGTAATGTACTTCCCTATTCAAAAAATGGAAACATGGGAATCTGGTATTTTTGAGTACCATGATAAAATGTTACTAAAAACAGGTTACGCCGAAAAAGGAATTCGCGTAGTTCCAAATGCTGTTGCACGTTACGGAGCTTACATTTCGAGTGGTGTAATCTTGATGCCAAGTTATGTGAATATTGGTGCTTATGTTGACGAAGGTACAATGGTAGATACGTGGGCTACTGTAGGCAGCTGTGCACAAATTGGCAAACACGTTCACTTGAGCGGTGGTGTGGGTATTGGTGGTGTTTTAGAGCCATTACAAGCTGCGCCAGTAATCATTGAGGACGGTGCTTTTATTGGATCTCGTTGTATTGTTGTTGAAGGTGTACACGTAGGAAAAGAAGCGGTTTTGGGAGCAAACGTTTGCTTAACTGCCTCAACAAAAATCATTGACGTAACCGGAGAAACTCCAGTTGAAATGAAAGGATATGTACCGGCTCGTTCAGTAGTTATCCCAGGAAGTTATACTAAATCATTCCCTGCAGGAGATTTTCAAGTTCCTTGTGCATTAATCATCGGACAAAGAAAAGCTTCGACTAATTTAAAAACATCTTTAAATGATGCTTTACGTGAGTATAACGTAGCCGTATAAATTAATCTCTTTACTACTTATTCTATTGGATATATCAATAATCATTGTCAATTACCGCGGCTGGAAAGCGCTAAACGAGTGTTTAGAATCGCTAACAAAAATCAGTGAATCACAGCACTCATTTGAGGTTATTGTGATTGATAATTTTTCGAATGACGGTCAATTGCCGAACTTTCAAGTCAAATATCCACAGTTTATTTTTAAAGAAAACACAGGTAATAATGGTTTCTCTAATGGTTGCAACACAGGTGCAACCATGGCAAAGGGAAACCATTTCCTTTTTTTAAATCCTGACACCAAACTCACTACTGCAGCTTTAACTGTTTTGGTAGAAACTGCAATTGCGAAACCTGAAATTGGAATTTTATCTTGTTTGCAGATCAATGAAAATGATAAATACTACAAACAAAATAATTTATTTCCAGCAGCAGGACGTTTTTTTGGTATATCGCGAGCCATATATCGTAAGTGGAATGCAAATGCTTTAAAAAATCGATTTCAAAACACAAATGAATTGTTTTACCCTGATTGGGTGACTGGTGCTGTTGTAATGATCAGTAGATCGTGGTTCGAACGAATTAATGGTTGGAACGAGGATTATTGGTTGTATTTTGAAGATGTTGATCTTTGTAAAAAAGCAGTTAAAATGGGAGCTAAAATAGCGGTGACTCGCAAAGCAACCATTTTTCATCAACATGGAGGTGCCTCTCGCTTGAATGTAGTAACCAAAGCGCTTACAAAAACAGAGGTTATTATTTCTAAACACACCTTCATAAGCAATGAATTTACAGGCTTTAGTAAGTCATATTTTCAATTCATATTAGTAGTAAGTGTATTACTTGAAAAAAGTATTTTGTCCCTTTTTAGTTTGGTTTTATTTTTTGTTCCAAAACTAAAAGTACACCGACTCATGCTGCGAAATTTAACCACATACTACATCCATGTTCTTCAAAACAAAACTTGGATTAGTCCACGCGCAATGAATTTTAAAAGAAAAAGTGTTCTTTAAACCAACTTGATTGTTTCCATGAAAATATTAGTAATTCAGCAAAAAATGATCGGTGATGTATTGGTAAGCTCTATTTTGTGTGATAATTTGCGCAAAGCGTATCCTAATGCACAAATTGATTACATGGTTTATCAATCAACAACTCCAGTGCTAGAAGGACATAAAAGTTTCGACAAATTAATCCTATTCGAAAAAAAACATCAAAATAGTAGATGGGAATACTTCAAATTCATTCGATCGATCCGAAAAGAGAGATATGATATCGTTATTGACGCTTACTCGAAACTTGAAAGCTGGTTGGTCGTCTTATTTTCAGGAGCAACTAAAAAAATATCATACTGGAAAAAAGGGCGTTCTTTTTTATACACTGATACCGTTGTCAGACACGAGCAAGCCACGAGCAATGCGGGTCTAATTATAGAACAACGTTTATCATTACTCAATCCCTTGCAATTGAATGTAAGCTTGGACAATTTTCCTAAAATTTATGTAGCTGAACATGAAAAAGCATTTGCCAAAAAACTGTTCGAAGAACAAGAAGTTGATACAACCAAAAAAACAATAATGTTAAGTATTCTTGGCAGCAGCCACGATAAAACTTATCCTTTGGCGTACATGGCTCTAGTAATAGATTTCATTGCCGACCATAGCGATGCTAACCTACTTTTTAATTACATGCCTCAACAAAGCAGCGAAGCTACTGAACTATACGAGGCTTGTAAATTGAGTACCCAAAGTAAAATTTATCCAAAAGCAATTGGCCACAGCATACGCGATTTTATTGCCATTATGAATGCTTGTGATTTTATTGTTGGCAATGATGGAGGCGCTATCAACATGGCAAAAGCACTCAACAAACCCTCATTTATCATCTTTTCTCCTTGGATTGATAAAAAAGGCTGGGCGACTTTTGAAGATGGAATTCGACATGTATCGTTGCATTTGAAAGAATTCAATCCTGAATTGTTTTTATCAAAATCAGCGAAAGAAATCAAGCAAGAAAGTGACAATTTATACCAAAAATTTTACCCTGATTTAATTTTTCCTGCTCTAAAGAATTTTTTAAATACGCATGCTAAATGAACTATTTGAGTGCAATTTCTCAAATACAAACGTTTACTTTTGTTTTTAAAACCAATCCTAGATAATGACCACAGATTTCCCACTTGCTTTATCCGTTTTGATCATTACGCTAAATGAGGAGCTGCAAATGCATACCTTATTGAGTGGTCTTGATTTTGCAAGCGAAATTATAGTAGTTGATTCCTTTAGTACAGATGGGACAGCAGAAGTCTCCAAAGGGTTTTCTAAAGTAAAATTTTATCAAAACAAGTTTGAAAACTATGCTGCGCAGCGCAATTATGCATTATCATTAGCCAGCAATGATTGGATTTTATTTCTAGATGCAGACGAACGTTTGACACCAGAATTGCAAAATGAAATTAAAACTACATTACAGAATCCTGCCGCAGTAGCGTATTTGTTTAGGCGCACATTTATGTTTCAAAATGAGTTATTACGTTTTAGCGGAAATCAAACCGATAAAATATTCAGGCTTTTTAACAAAAAATATGCTCAGTACGCCAATGATAAATTGGTTCATGAAAAGCTGCAGGTTCAAGGTAAAATTGCAACCTTACACCATCGTTTGATTCACTATTCATATACCGACTATAATTCATACAAAGCGAAAACAGTCAGATATGGTGAATTAAAGGCTCAGGAGAAGTTTTTAAAAAATGAAAAAGTGTTACTTGGCAGTTCTTTTTTTCATCCCCTCTATAATTTTTTGTACAATTATATTGCTAGATTGGGTTTTTTAGATGGCAAAAAGGGACTAATCATTTGCTACCTAAATGCTAATTCGGTTCGAGTTCGATATCAAAAATTAAAACAACTTTGGAAGGAATCAAATTTACCTCCAAAAAAGTAGTTTCTGCTTTCGAGCGCGCTTTCTGTGAAATTTGGTTTGAAAATTGATCGTGTAAAAATTCATTTTTGCAAAAACCTCATCGTAAGGAATAGCAGCTAATTTGCTGTACTCATCACTCATAACTGCAATCATTTCTTCTTTTGGCGTAAGCCTAGAAAAGTTTTTCATTCGCAAGTCAAAACTCATTTCATGATGAAAATTCATTCGGTTCAAATCAACTAAATAAAAACTATAGCGTCCGTTTCCCTCGTTTTTTATGAGTGTGTTTCCAGGTGAATGATCTAAAAACTCGATTCCTTTTTCATGCAACAAAAAAGTAAAAGCGGTAAATTGACGTAGAATATTTTCATGATCCGGATAATCAGGCTGCAGGACTAATTCTCGGTAAGTTAACTCTGTTTGTAAATGCGCACTTGCATAAAAACTAGATTGCAAACCCAACCAATTAAAATGTTCTACATAGGCCAAAGGTTGTGGTGTACCAATACCATTTTCTAACAGTCGAGTAGCATATTCATAAGAGCGTCGCGCTTTTGACTTACGAAAATATTTGTACGCAATTTGATTGATAATATTAGGAATTTTAAATGATTTGATATTTATCACCGCACCATCCACTGTAAATAATTTGATGATGTTTCGCTGACCGTCACCAAAAACAGTTCCTGTGGTTTTAAAATTCTTTATGCAATCGGCTATAGATTGAGGGACCATCATTTTTTCCTAATTATTTTTTATATTGCTGTAAAAGTGGTTTCCAAAAATGGGTAACCTTATTTTTATTAATGCCATGACAACCAAAAGGCATTTGATTGTTATTCAATTTCAAAGCCAATTCCGGCTTTCTATCCATAGCAAAACCAAGAGCTTCTTGATACAGAGGGATTTTAAAATTAGGATATAATTCTGGTACACGAATTGACCAAAAGACATCTTCAATGGCGCATAAATCGCGTTCTTTATCGGCTAACAATTTTTTAATAGCGTCTTTTTGTTCGGTCGCAATTTTTAAATGAGTAGCCGTTTTACGTAATGAAAATCCACCATTACCTACTTTATAAAAAATCACATCCCTTCTTTTGGTGCGGTGTGATTTAAATGGTTTTAGCAAAGCATTAATTTGTTTTAAAGGGAATTTTTCTTGAGTTGCAATCCACGGTGCTCCAACATAATCATAGTCCTTGGCACACCAATCGGCCAATTGATCAAAAAAAACAAAGGCATCCAACTGGTAAATTAAAATAAAGTCCGACTCAATGAAACGTTCATAAAAAGTAGCAGAAAGTAACAACTCATTGTATCCATCTATACTCTGAAAATAAGTTTTTGGAAAATACTCGATCTGTACTTTTGGATACTTTCCCGTAATAAAACTTGTATCTAAACCTTCTGGTTGCACTAACACAATGTCGTAACTGGATAATACAGCGTGACATTGAACAAAGGATTCTTCCTCTAATTCTCCAAAAAAACTTCGATAGACAGGAATAACTACTTTTACTTTTTGACTCATTCGATCTTGAATTGATACTAACATACACCAACTTAAAAACTACTTTAAAGGCCGTACATGTTATGAATTGACAAAAATAATCTTATAATTAAGAAAAACATATTTATTGAAAATTAAATTTATAGCAATCCTCTAGGATATTGCTTAATTTTGCATCGAATTTATCTCAGAAAAATGGATATTAATAACGAAATACACAAAGCTTACGAAGTTATCAAGGAAGGCGGAATTATCTTGTACCCTACTGATACTATTTGGGGAATTGGCTGCGATGCCACAAATCCTGATGCTGTAGCCAAAATATACAAACTTAAACAAAGAGCCGAAACGCAAAGCATGATTGTGTTGATGAATGGTGAAAAAATGATGTACAATGTTTTTAAAGACATTCCGGAGGTAGCTTGGCAAATAATCGATTTATCTGAAAAACCAACTACTTTAATCCTAGACAACCCACGAAATGTAGCGCCAAATGTTATTTCGGCAGATAAATCGCTTGGTGTACGACTAGTAAAAGAACCGTTTTGCTTTAAGCTGATGGAAAAGATGAAAAAGCCATTGGTATCAACATCAGCAAATATCTCTGGCCAACCCACTCCTATTGCATTCAAAGATATCAATCCAGAAATTATAAAAGGTGTGGACTATGTTGTAAATTTGCATCAAGATAAAATTGGAGGGAAACCATCAACTATTATAAAATTAACAAGCGATTCGCAGGTGAAGGTTATTCGTAAATAATTATCTAATAATGCTTTTCACCGCAGATTCGCAGATTATTAATTCATTTCCTCCTTTATGTCAGAAGTATATTTAAATAAAGATGAAACGTACCAAATAATTGGAATTCTGTTTGAAGTGCATAAAAACTTAGGCAAAGGATTTTCTGAAATTGTTTACAAAGATGCAATAGAATACGAATTAAACGAAAATAATATAATTTTTGAACGTGAAAAGGAGTTTGAAGTAAATTACAAAAACACAACCTTGAAACATAAATTCTATGCAGATTTTGTCGTGTTTGGTAATATCATTCTTGAAGTTAAAACTGTAGATTGTTTCAACAATAACCACTACAATCAATGTATTAATTACCTAAAAGTCTCTAGATATGAATTGGCTTTATTAGCTAATTTCAATTCAAAATCCCTCGAATATAAGCGTATCGTCAATACAAAAAATTAAAAATAAATCTGCGAATCTGCGGTTAAACAATGAATTACAAGCAAGCATTAAACAATAAAATATTCGAAATCATCTCCCAAGCTTCGCAAGAATTGAACGTAGAAAGCTATGTGATTGGAGGCTTCGTGAGAGATTTCATTTTAGGAAGAGATTTCAAAAAAGATATTGATGTCGTTGCCGTTGGTAGTGGTATCGAACTAGCATTAAAAGTATCGCAACTTTTGCCAAACAAACCAAAAGTACAAGTTTTTAAAACCTATGGCACCGCTATGCTGCGTTTTGAAGATACAGAAATTGAATTTGTTGGTGCCCGAAAAGAGTCTTATCAATCGGATAGTCGCAACCCTATTGTTGAAAATGGTACTTTAAAAGATGATCAAGACCGACGCGATTTTACGATCAATGCCTTGGCAATTTCCTTGAATGAAGGAACTTATGGCGACTTGCTTGATCCGTTTCAAGGTCTGCAAGACATGGATAAAAAGATTCTGAAAACACCTTTAAATCCTGATATTACTTATTCTGACGATCCGTTACGAATGATGCGCGCTATTCGATTTGCAACGCAATTAAATTTTGAAATTGAAACCGAATCATTGCAAGCGATCACTAAAAACGCCGAGCGAATTAAAATCATTTCGGGCGAACGCATCGTTGATGAACTCAACAAAATTTTACAAACTGATAAACCTTCTATTGGCTTTTTATTATTGTATCAAACAGGCTTGTTGGATTTAATTTTGCCTGAGCTTACGGCCTTAAATCAAGTAGAAGAAATTGAAGGTCATACACATAAAAATAATTTTTACCACACTCTAGAAGTGGTCGACAATATTTGCCCAAATACGGATGATGTTTGGTTGCGATGGGCTGCTTTGTTGCACGATATTGGTAAAGCACCTACCAAACGATTCAATAAAAAACAAGGATGGACGTTTCACGGACACGAATTTTTGGGCGGTAAAATGGCCAAAAAAATATTCGAACGACTGCACATGCCTTTGAACCACAAAATGAAATTTGTTCAAAAAATGGTTTCAATGAGTTCAAGACCGATCGTTTTGTCTCAGGATTTGGTAACTGATAGTGCGGTTCGACGATTGGTTTTTGATGCCGGTGAAGATGTTGAAAATTTAATGATTTTGTGCGAGGCAGACATCACCACTAAAAATCCAAACAAGTTCAAGAAATACCACAAGAATTTTGAAATAGTTCGCAAAAAAATTATTGAGGTAGAAGAGCGTGATCATGTTCGTAATTTTCAACCGCCAATAAGTGGAGAAGAAATCATGGCGATTTTCAACTTAAAACCTTCTATGGAAATTGGCCGTTTGAAAGAAGCGATTAAAGAAGCAATTTTAGAAGGCGAAATCCCGAACGAATATCAAGCAGCATATGATTTTATGTTGATCAAAGCAGCAAAGATGGGTTTGGCCAAAGTTTAACTATTGTTTCAAATAGCAATGCTGGACTTTTAGCTACTTTTGCAACAGCAAAACAATTGCAATTTTAGCGCTAAAAAAATAAAAAATGGTCGATAGATAGACCTCAATTTTTCTACCAATTCAGATGAAAAAATACTTTTTAAAATCAGCAAAAATAGCCTTAGTATTGGTTTATTTGGTCATATTTGCCGGAGCTTTTGTTCGATTAACAGGCTCTGGAATGGGATGCCCAGATTGGCCAAAATGTTTTGGATACTACATTCCACCAACCGAAAAAAGTCAACTCCTTTTTACACCGTCTAAACAGTATGAAAAAGGGCAAGTGATTATTAAGGATGAAGCGCTTTTGGTGGCTAAAACTGACTTTACCTCAACAAGTAGTTTTGACAATGCAAACTGGGAGAAATATACCAAACACGACTACGCCATTTTTAACCCGATGCACACTTGGGTAGAATTTATAAATCGACTTTTTGGAGCTCTCGCAGGTATAGCTTGCGTCATTACATTCGCGTTAGCATTTGGATACCGCAAGGAAAATAGCAAACTAATTTACCTTTCCTTTGCTGTTTGCTTACTGATGGGATTTCAGGCCTGGCTAGGCAAAACAGTTGTCGACTCTGATTTGAGCCCTTATAAAATTACCACACACATGCTCGCGGCACTACTTATTGTTGCATTGCAATTGTATGTTATTTTTAATGTTCAAAAAAACAATCAACCTGCAGTTAACGCACCTACGAAATATAAAAATCTTTTAATCTTGGCTTTGTTGTTAACTTTGGTTCAAATTATTTTGGGTACTGATGTTCGTGAACAAGTTGATATCGTTGTGAAAACAGGAGCGCCGGAGATCATGTGGTTGCAAAACCCAAGTTGGATTTTCTACTTTCACCGTTCCTTTTCAATAATTGTTTTGGCTATTAATGCCTATTTATTGTACCTCAACAACCAATCAAATTTAGGATACAGCAAAACCAAATGGATTATGTATTTGCTTGCTGTAGAAATCGCTTCGGGCATTGCCATGTATTACTTTGATTTTCCTTTTGGAACGCAAACGATTCATTTGGTTTTAGCAACAGTGTTGTTTGGTGTGCAATTTTACCTATTTTTGGAAACCAGAAAGAAAAATATCCTTTCTGTATAATACCTAGACTATATTGTCGCAGTTCTTGTTGCCTATTTTAAATTAAAATGTCAAAACTTGCTAGCCAAGATCAGTTTTTAGATTTGTCTGATTACGGAAGATCATTTGGAAGATTGCTTGCCAATCAATTAAAAAACACTCGCTTTACACCCATACACGTTACCTTACTTTTTGGCCTCTCAGGTTTAACAGCAATCTATTGCATGCTAGTAGGCGCTTATATTTGGGCTGCTTTTTTTATAGTTCTCAAGTCAGGTATTGATGCCGCTGATGGCGAATTGGCTCGACTTAAAAATACTCCATCATACACCGGAAGGTATCTAGATAGTGTGTTTGACATTATCCTAAATTTTATGTTTTTGATGACAATTTGTTATATCTCAAAAACAACTTTGTTACCAACATTGCTTGCCTTTTTTGGTATTCAGCTTCAAGGCACATTGTATAATTATTATTACGTTATTTTACGCAACAAATCAGTTGGCGGTGATAGTACAAGCAAAATATTCGAATACAAATCTCCACGCGCTTTGCCAGGCGAAACGCAAAAATCAGTAGATATTTTATTCAAAATTTACACTATTGTTTATGGCTTGTTTGACAAAATCATCCACACGCTTGATGCTGATGCGTACAAAGTAAAAACATTCCCAAACTGGTTCATGACCCTACTTTCAATTTATGGTTTAGGTTTTCAACTGTTACTAATTGCCGCTTTACTTGCCTTTGACAAAGTAGAATGGATTATTCCCTTTTTCATTTTTTATACAGGGTTTATTTTGGTTTTAATTGCTATTCGAAAAATATTCTTCAAGGTTTAAATCAAAATAGATTTAATCTATAACTCTACACTAAAGCACTATAAACCAGTTTCTATTGTGTTTTATATTAAAGTTAAACAAGAAGTATTTTTATATGGTTTTCAAAAAAAGCAAATGGTCTAATGGAAAGCTCATCTTTTAAAAGTTATTAAATCAGAAACGCACCAAGGTTTACATGCGGTTAAAATCATGTATTTTTTCTTTTTAATTTGTCCCAAAATAACCATTTAAAATTAAGGAAAATCATCACCACTAAGATAAGGCCGATCCAGAAATAGTCAAGTAACGAAATGTTTTTGTAGTGCGGCTGACTTATCTTTCCGTATATACCAATAGTATAAGGAACAAGTAAATAAACTGTTGCCAACAAAAATAAAATTTTCAAACATTTTTTCATAAAAATGAACTTATAATTTTAGAATTGGGAACATCTTCAAACTGCGATTAAGCAGCAAAACTAACAGTTAATAACCGTAAAAAAGTGGTTATTTTGAAACAAGATCTTTTAAAATTTCGTGCAAATGATTTTCCGAATTTAGTAAGCTATTTTCTGCTTTTGTAAATTCGTTTAATACCTTATCGAATAAATCTTCAAGATTTTCTGCCAGCACAAACATGTCTTCTTCATCTCGACCAAAATTGATAACTTGTCCCCATTTTCCTTTTGAATCGGGGTCAAGATCAATTCCGATATAGTTGCCACCATAATCTGAAAATATAGGCAACCATTTAAAATGAAAATATTTTTTTTTGATTGCTTGCGGCGGAGTTGACGTGAATGGAATTTCCTGATCAAAGTCATATGCAAATCGCTCCAATTCATAATTTCCATCTGAAAAAAGTACAAATCGTAACTCGTCCCAGCGATAAGTTGGCTGTTCAAGATTATACAACTCATTGACATATTCTTCAATTTCACTTGTATCTACCCGCATTATCTCTCTGTTATGAGCTGTTGTGCTTTCAGATTTATAAAGATAAGGACCGCCAAAACTATTGAGCCCACATTGAAATTCTATTTTATACCAAGCTTTTTTTAAGCCAAAAAAGCTTTTCTTAGGAGCTTTACTGCTGTAGAAATTAACAATTTTCTTTATGAGATACTCTGATTGATCAGGGGTCGCAATGGTATTTTCTTCATATTTTATTAGAGTTCTACTAAAATTCAATTGTCGAATAATTTCCTCCGAGTTGCAAAATTGTTCTCCAAAAAAAATACCATTGCCACTATCATTCTGCCCATTTGCATATTCATAAAGTGCAATAATTTCATTAGGTAATTTTTCTTCTAGCAAGGCTTCTATTTCTTGAATTCCATTACTATCAATTGGCTGATTCAGCGCTCCCAATTTCATTTTAGTTTGTTCTTCTTGAACTCTTATAATTTTCTGAAGTTTTTCTACAACATTCATACGCAATTCTGTTTCGTCATAAATTATTCTAACTAAGTTATTTTTAGCCCAACCAATTTTTAAAATCAGCCACTTTTTCGCGGCTTACCACTACCTCATCTTCTTTATACGTTGGCAACACTACACGCAAGCGCGAATTACTGTACATGACAATTTCTTTAATGGCTTTCATTGGCACAATAAATTTTCGGCTAATGCGATAAAAATCCTTCGGATCCAATTCTTGCTCAAGCTGCTCCAAGGTAGACTCAATCAAGTAATTCCGATTGTCAACAGTATGCAAGTATGTTCCTTTGTTTTCACTAAAAATACATTCAATTTCGTCAACGGCTACTACTTTTAAATGCTGACCAATTTTTACAGTAAAGCGTTTCTTGTAGCTTTTGTCAAACGGATTTGCTAACATTTTTTTTATCTGCTCAAAATCGATTCCTAAATTTGGTGTCGACACTACTTCTTTGGGCAACAATGATTTGAATTTACTTACCGCAACTTCAAGATCATCCTCATCAATTGGTTTTAAGAGATAGTCAATACTGTTTAACTTGAAGGCTCGCAAGGCATATTCATCGTAAGCCGTTGTAAAAATGACAGCACTTTTAATTTCAACTTTTTCGAAAATTTCAAACGATAAACCGTCAGACAATTGAATGTCTAAAAAAATCAAATCGGGATGTTCGTTTGCAGAAAACCATTCGACCGCCTCCTCAACAGAGTGAAGCATCGTTTGCACTTGTACGCCTAACTTTTCTACTTTACGTTGTAAAAGTCGTGCTGCTGGTTTTTCGTCTTCTATAATTAATGTTGTCATGAATGGCTATGCTTGCTTTATAATTGATAGTTTGGCCCATCTCGGAGAGTAAAAATAAGAATTTAGTTATTCCCAATTCGAGTTTTTTTGCTTTTCCATAAGTTCTTTGATTTTACGTTCTTCCCAATCGCGTCCTAAAAATACTGGAGGTACAAAAACCGATAATCCATGCGCGGCTAGACCAATTCCCCAAAAAATTGCAGTAGCAAAATTTCCCCATTGAAAATAGCTTTCATCTGGCTTAAGGTCTTGTGTATTCAACACTATAATCATTATGTTAATGACTATGTAAACAATAAGGTGCGTATAAAAACCTTTAATTTTTTTTACACGTTTCAGTGCATTATCGTATGCTATTTGATCTGTTGTAGTCATGATTACTCGTAGGTGTTAGTTTTGTTTTTCTCTTCTTTTATGTATTGTTGAATTTTTCTCTCTTCCCAGTTCTGTCCAAAAAACGGAAGCCAATTGAAAACTCTAATGGCGTGAAATAAAAGTCCAATTCCCCAACTTCCGAAAGTCCAAAAGAAAAATATATGGTTTGGAGAATATCTAAAATTTATCAATATCAGAATTCCATTTACAAGTACAAATGAAGCAAGATGCGAATAAAACCCTTTTAACTCCTCCACTTGCTTCTTGGCTTTTTGATACTCCTCAAATTCGTTATTGTTTGGTTTATTTAGTTCCATTTGTTTGTTTTGTTTTTGTTTAAAATCTGTTGAATTTTTTGTTCTTCCCAATTTTTGCCGTAGCCAAAGGTCTCGAGTGCGTGAAACGTTAATCCCATTCCCCAACCCAGAAGCGGGAACCAAAACCACTGAAAAGGATGCGGCGAACTCAGGTTAACGATGATTAAAATTGGGATTACAATACAGTACGAAATTAAATTTCCGTAAAATCCTTTTAATTTTTCTACCCTTTCTTTAGCTCTTGTGTAAGCTAAATTTTCGTTGCTAATTGTATTTGTTTCCATAGCGGCTATTTGTTTGGTTAAAATAGGAATCAGTACTTTAAAGTGTGTTTCCGTTTGTTCTACTAAAACTTTTCTTTTTGATAGCAAGGCATAACGGCTTACAATATTTTGCAATCCTACACCTTGACGGTCTTGTAATACTTCTTTTTTTTGCAAATTATTTTGAACTACGAGGTAATTATCCTGAATGAATATGGTAATTTGCAAGGGTTTATTTTCACTTACTACGTTATGCTTGATGGTGTTTTCTAGTAATAATTGCAAGGATAATGGCACTACTTTAGCCTCTGTATTCTCAAAATCTGTTGGCAATTGAAAGTTAATACTGTTTTCAAATCGCATTTTCAATAGATTCATATAGGTTTTGGCAAAAGCCAATTCCTCGGCAACACTCACTAATTCTTTATCTTTTTGCTCTAAAACATATCGATAAATTTTAGATAAAGAGGTTGTAAAACGCTGTGCATTTTCAGGATTTTCCTCTATTAGTGAACTCAAAACATTCAAACTATTGAACAAAAAATGTGGGTCAATTTGGTTTTTTAAACTCTCGAATTTGGCATTGGCTGTACCTGCAATAATTTTTTGTTCCTTGACTTTGTTCTCATTGTACGCTTTGTAAAACGAAATAGCGTGCACGGAGAGGGTTACAAAAAAAGTAATAATAATAGCAAACAAATATTTTGAAGGTTTTTCGTTTGCCAAAAAATAATCAAATGTTTGATTTTCATACACTACCACTTCAAAAACATGCATTAAGAAAATCACTAGCAATGAAACTAAAAAAGAACCTATAAAACCTGCCACTAATCTCTTAATTGAAAATCGATCTGTAAAAAAAGAGTCTAATTTTATAAACAAAACCGCATTTGCTGCATAAAGTGAAAATGTATACAAGGCCGTAAATAAAAACTGCGTCACTAATTGTTGATTTAGTTTTACAGTACTTCCCATGACAGCGTTTATGATTTGCATAATAACAAATATCAACACGGTGAGTTTAATTACTTTTTGGAGTTGTTTATAAAGTATGTTCATTTTATAAGTTCTTTAGTTTCCTGCTAGCCACAGCAACGTCAATTGTTTAATTTTATTTACAATTTTTTTGAGCCATTTGTGCTCTTTCTAATCCCCATGAAGGTGAAAAAACTGTTTCAGGTTTAAAAGTAGCAAAAAGTCCAATAGCTTTGTCAATTTGCGCACACATTGGTTTCGTATCCGTTCCCCAGAATTTCGCTCCGCCTATTTCAAATTCGGCTTCACAAAACACAACTCTAGGGTTTTCAGGAGCAATGGCCTTTGCTTTTCCATACAATTCCATTACCGGTCCGGCCAATTTTTGTCCGTTTGTCATGGGATCAAATGCAATCCAGGCGGTATGAATCATGGCTTGAACTACAAGCAACTCAGCATTATTAGGGTTTTTATCCATTTCAGCATCAAGGGCTTTTTGAGCTTTATCAAGCAATAAACTTACTTGCTCTTTATCCTTTGTGGCAAAAGCAGCATTTGTATTTACCAGTGCCACATAATAATTAGGCAACCAGCTTGATTTTTCGGCAGCAGCAATTCTTTCAAATAAGGCGGATGCTTCGGTACTTTTTCCTTCACCCCACAATTGAAGTGCTTTACCCATACCTTGTTCAAATTGGCCTTGAGCCGAAACATAAGAACTGATAAACAATACGATGGTAACAATAATTTTACTCATAACTTTAGTTGTTTTAATTGGATTTTGGTTCATTGTTGTTTTCATGATTTTTTGATTTTAAGATTATTTGATATGATGTTTGAAACGCTTTGTTTTAATTACACTTCAAAAGTAGATTGCTTTTTACAGCTTAAAAATTGATTCCTACCGAACTGTAGAATTTAATGGATGAGTTGTGTTTTGAATAGATATTTATTTGTAATTTTGATAAAAAGACTTGAAGATGAGCACTGCTGAATTAAAATTAAAATTATTCCGTGAAATCGATAATTTGGAGAAAACCAAACTAGAGAAAGTGTACGGGTTACTATTAAATTTTATTAATTCGGAGAATAATGGCAATGAATGGGAAGTAATGTCATTAGCTCAGCAACAAGGACTACAAGACGCAATAGAAGAACTGGATTCAAATTCTGGTATTAATCATCAAACTGTTTTGGATAAATACAAAACAAGATATGAATAAAGCAATCAGGTGGTCTTCATTTGCTGACAAAGACCTTGCTAACCTATTAGAATATCTTGATGCAAAATGGAACAAATCAGTTTGTTTAAACTTTATTGACCATTTGGATTATTGCATAACTTTAATCCAAGAAAACCCTGCGCAATTCCCGTTTATCAATAAAAAACTCCAAATTAGAAAGTGTGTAGTCACTAAACAAAATTCTCTTTACTACAGAGAAACAGACACTACTATTGACATTTTACGGCTGTATGACACCAGGCAACATCCTACAACTTTAATTTGAGATAAAAGTCATAAAGTAACATGAGTTTACATATATCAGGCCTTTAGACCTTTTACTTTAAGACATTATGACTAATTTAAAGATTCCTTAACTGATTGTCTTTTTTATCGTTACTGATAGTCCAAAAGAAACCTACAAAGAAAAAACGATCTGCTGTAGGAGTAATTTCTCTACGGTTGTAAATTCCAACGTTGTTTGGATTTTTAGCGTATTCGTACCCAAATACATTTTGAGATCCTAAAATATTTGAGACAGAGAAATATAAAATTTTCTGTGGAGCCAATAAGTACGCCCAATTAAAGCTTAAATTGTTAAAATCTTTCGTTTTTCCGTTCATAAATTTTGTTTCATTCGGATTGTTGTACGGTCGGCCAGAACTGTAGGAATTCGTAAATCCTATTTGCGATTTCCAGTTTGTAATAAAGTATTTTGTAACGATAGACAAGCTATGATCAGCAACAAAACTTGGTGTGACTGCAGCCTTGAAATTTCTATAATCTCTTTCGGTATCTATGTAAGAATAGGAAATCCAATACTCAAGATTTTTGATTGAATTGTTGTCGCGCCAAAACAAGTCTAAACCTGTAGCGTATCCTGAACCAGAATTATCATAATTTGAATTGAAAGCAGCTACATCAGTTTCAAATTTCACTAAATCACGATAGTTTTTGTAATAGGTTTCGGCTCTAAAAGTTTTTCCATTTTTAGCATACTGAAAATTTAAAAGATAATGTGATGCTTTTTCACTTTCTAAAGGATTATTTGCCGTATACTTGAGATAATCAGCGTTAGGAGTTTGAGTAAAATCACCATAAGCAAATGAAAACTGACTGTTTTTAGCCATTTTGTAAGCAAAAGAAATTCTTGGCGAAATAGCGTTTTCATTTAGAACACTGTTATTTGCTGCGCGTATTCCCACTTTTGCAGCCCATTTTTTAGAGAAGAAAATATCAGCCTCAGAGTACACTGCTGCTATGTTTGAATCATATCCACTGTTAAAAACCATACCTGAATTTTGCCTGAAATCCTCATTGAATTGCGTAACAAAATAATCAGCTCCAAAAGAAAGTTTTAATCGATCTGAGAAACTTTTTTTCAACTTCACTTTTAAATGTGCTGCATTTTCTTCATTGACCACTTTATCTGAATCTACGTTTATGGCATTATTGCTGTAGCCATAACTCAATCCAGAGGTGATTTGCCAGTTGCTCCCAAAAACTCCTTTGTAAGACGTATTAAAATAGAAATTGTTGTTGTTTAAATCTACTCTTATCTTCTCTGGAGCATTGATAATTTCTTGATTGATATCAAATTTTGAAGCATCAAATGCAGCGTATACTTTTAAAATACCATTATTAAAATTATAGCGATACACCGTTTCACCAGACAGGGATTGAAAAGGACTGTTCCAATCTACGTTTTGAGGAATCGCAGCTTGATAAGGAGCCAGATTCAAATAATTAGCATTCACACTCAGGGAACTTTTTTTCCATTTTTGGGTATTCCCAATTCCTAAACCTACGGTCATCAAACTAATTTCAGTTTTGTTTTGATCTGGATTATCCTGCGTATTGAGTAATAATACACTGGATAAAGCTTCGCCATATTCTGCAGAATAGCCACCGGTAGAAAAAGCGATTCCGCTAAATAAAAACGGTGAAAATCGGCCGCGAGTAGGTAAATTGTTCGCTGTTGCACCATAAGGTTGCGCTACTCTAATACCATCTACAAATGTTTGTGTCTCATTAGCCTCGCCACCACGAACAAACAATCTTCCGTCCTCGCCTACCGTTTGTGTTCCTGGCAACGTTTGCAAAGCTGCAATAATATTCCCTGCTGATCCTGCTGTGGTAACAATATCTAAGGGTTTTAACACCGAAACTCTCGATTTATCACCCGCTTCAAATGTTCCTGCAGTAATGACCACGGCATCAAGCGCTGTAACACTTGAACGGAGCTTAATGGTTATATCTGTAAAAGTAGCCACATCAATTGCAGTTCTTGAAGTTTCGTAAATCAAAAAGCTAACTACTAAGGTTTGATTTCCCGTAGCTGTGGTTGTAAAACTAAAACTACCAGAATCAGAACTTGTGGCGCCGTCATAGGTTCCTTCTAAAAAAATATTAGCCCCTGCAACAGGCTTTCCTTTTTCATCAACTATTTTACCTGAGATTGTTTTTTGTGCTAAAAGAAAAGAGCTAACTACTAAAAATATAAATGTGAGTGTGGTTTTCATAATGTTGTGATAATTTGATGAACCAAAAGTATCTCAGAAAAAAAGCTTTGAAAACAGAACCTTACTCAACTGTTGAAAATACCGTCTGAGTTGTAGAATTTTTAATTTTAGGCTATATTTACCTAGTTGCAAAAGATAAGTATGCTGCGAGTCGCGTGAGGGATAGTAGTGAAAATCCTTTGCTGACCCGTTGCAAAAAAGGGGCAGCAAAGATTGTAACGAATAGCCCGACCGGAGCTTTTGCGGAGGGCACGCCCAAAAAAATAAAACCCAATGGAATTGAAATCGGAGAAAGAAAAAATGATTACTGGCGAATATTATTCGGCTGGCGATCCGGTGTTAGTAAAAGACCGCCGACGAGCCAAGTTATTGTTGCACCGCTTGAATGTGACAGAGTATAGAATGACCAAAAAAGCGCGCGAAATTATTCAGGAATTGATTCCCAATGTTGGGACCAACTTATATATTGAACCACCATTTCATTGTGATTACGGGTACAATATCGTGTGTGGCGACAATGTGTATTTTAACGTAAACTGTGTGGTGCTGGATTGTGCCACGGTAACTATAGGATCGAATGTTTTTATAGCGCCTAACGTGCAATTATACACCGCTACGCACCCACTTGATGCGGAATTGCGCAAAACGCTCGAAAACGCTTTACCTATAACTATTGGCGATGATTGCTGGATAGGCGGTAATAGTGTGATTTGCCCCGGTGTAACGATAGGTGCGGGTTGTGTAATTGGCGCAGGATCTGTGGTTACGAGAGATATTCAAGACAACTCACTCGCGGTAGGAAATCCTGCGAGAGTGATTCGGAATTTAAAAGCATAAGGTTTTTGTAATTTTTTTTGGCGGCTACAAAAAAATCCTATCTTTGGTTTACTAACAACAAAAACATAGAAAATGAAACAACTTAAATTAGTATTGGTATTTGCTTTATTTGTCGTTGCCAGTTCAGTATCGGCACAAAGTACTTTTGACAAATGGCCGGCAATTAAAGAATTTCACGGAGTAATGTCGGAAACTTTTCATCCAGCAGAAGAAGGTAATTTAGCACCAATCAAGGCACGCTCTGAAGAAATGGTTCAAAAAGCAGCTTCGTTATTAAAGTCTGACATTCCTACTGAGTTTAGAACAGATGCTATTTTGGCTTCGGCAGAACGTTTGCAATTGCAAAGCAAAGCCTTACACAAATTAGTTGTAGCTAAAGGCGATGATGCTGCTATTGTAAAATCGATTACTACATTGCACGATACCTTTCATGAAATTGTAGGTTTGTGCTCCGACTCTAAAAAATAAAACACCAAGCCCAATCGAGTGATTGGGCTTTTTTTTGCTTACTTCTTATGCTTTCACTTTCAAAAATTCACCATATCGCTGTAATTTGCAGTGATTATCAAAAATCTAAACAATTTTATACTGAGTTTCTCGGCTTGCAAATTCTTCAAGAAGTGTATCGCGAAGATCGCCAATCGTACAAACTAGACTTAGCGCTGAATGGCGATTATGTGCTTGAGTTGTTTTCATTCGCAAATCCGCCCCAAAGGCTGTCTCGTCCAGAAGCGGCGGGTTTGCGTCATTTGGCATTTGAGGTAAATGACATTGCAGCTACTAGCCATTTGTGCCTGCTTGAAGGCGTAAGTGCGGAAGAAATTCGCGTAGATGAATACACCAATAAATCCTTTTTCTTTATCAGTGATCCTGATGGTTTACCGATAGAGTTTTATGAAAAATAAAGTCTAAAAATTTGGCTTGCTTTGAAATCAGGACGATGGCAATGCACAAAAATCTTATCAACAAATCGAGAAAGTAAAATTTAAATCTGAAATTAAATTTTACCTTTGACCTTTCAATAAAAACAACGATTATGGTTTATAAATTTAGAGTCATTCTAGACGCCGAGGAAGATATTTTTAGAGACATTGCAATACTTGAAGACGATACTTTAGAGGATTTACATAATGCTATTTTCAATTCTTTTGGTTTTGATGGAATGGAAGTAGCTTCTTTTTACACATGTGATGAAACGTGGAATCAAGAAGAAGAAATTCCGATGTTTGATACCGGCGATGTTCCTGGCGAACAAAAAACCATGAGTGACTACAAATTATCAGACATTTTAGATAAAGAAAATACGAAAATCATTTACGTGTACGACTTTATCAACATGTGGACATTTTTAGTAGAATTGGCCGCTGTTGAAGAGCAAGTGGCTGGAAATTTCTATCCTGAAACTTTATTTTCTCACGGTGAAATGCCCGATGAAGCGATGGAAAAAAACTTTGAAGCTGATAATGCCGACGATTACAATGATGAATTCGAAGACGGTTTTGATGAAGATGATTTAGACATGTTTGAAGGCGATGACAGTTTTGAAGACTACGGTTTTGAAGAGAATTGGAATTAAATTTAAAAAGGGACTGAGGAACTAAGCGGCAAAGGTTCTGAGGTTTGAAGTAAAAAAGATTCAAAGGATTTTAAAATTAATACAAATGAGTACATTTCGAGACTTACTAATTTGGCAAAAATCGATGATTCTAGTTACGGATATTTATCAGTTAACAAATACATTTCCAAAAGAAGAAATTTACGGATTAACTTCACAAATTAGAAGGTGTTCGGTATCAATTCCAAGTAATATTGATGAAGGATACGGAAGAGATGGCAACAAAGATTATTTGAAATTTTTAAATATCGCAACCGCATCCCTGTTTGAAATACAAACGCAAATAGAAATAGCATTCAATTTAAAATACATCACTGAATTACAATTTAACAATATATACGAAGCAAGTAGAGAACTAGAAAGAATGATGTGTTCCTTTATTAGAAAAGTAAAGGAACGAAATTAAAACCTTTGTTTCTTTGCCACTTTGCTGCTTTGCACCTTACCAAATAATATGATCAACTTATTCAACACCCATATCGAAAATTTATCCATTCACAGAGTGGGTAACAAGAGTAGAAACGAAGCTATATTTCTATCTGAGCAACCGTATGCGTTGCAAGATGAAATTGTGCCTTTGATGAAAGAATTTTTCTTTAAACCGTTTCGTGAGAAAGAGGAAAATTATTTCCAATTTGCACACGAAATCGATTTGGATTACAACGACATGTTCAAATATGCCACCGAGATTTTTGACAATCCGAATAGCGTTCACGAGGTTTCAAAAAAAATCACTACGCATTTGTTTGAGCAATCCAATCACCCACATATCAAAAACGGTGAGGTTTACGTAACTTATTTAACCAATTTAAGCATTGACAACAATGTGGTTGATGCCATTGGTATTTTTAAGAGTGAAATTCAAGCTGACTTTTTACAATTTGAAGAAAAGGCCTCTCAGTTAGAAATGATTTTGCAACAAGGTGTAAGTTTGAACAAGCTTGACAAAGGCTGTTTGATTTTTAACTACAAAAAAGAAGAAGGATATAAAATTTTGACCGTAGATAGCAACCGTTATGACGCACGCTACTGGTTGGAGCACTTTTTATCAGTAGATGCTTTTGAAGATGAAAATTTCATCACTAAAAAGTATTTGAAATTCTGTCAAAACTTTGCAAAAGATGTTGTTTTCCCGGCCGAAGACAAAAAAGAAGAAGTGATGTTCATGAACCGATCTGTGAATTATTTTGCCAAAAACGATCAGTTTGAAGAAACTAACTTTTTAAATGAAGTTTTAGATAATCCAGATTTGATTCCGGAGTTTAAAAACTATAAAACCGATAAAGGCGAGAAATACAGTATTGAGGATGTTACCTCCTTCCCTATTGCCAATGCAGCAGTATCTGATGCCAGAAAATCAATAAAAAATGTCATCAATTTAGATACGCACATTCAAATTAAAATGGATTTTATCAATCCTGAAAGTGCTGAAAAATTTGTTGAAAAAGGTTGGGACGAAGAAAAACAAATGTACTATTACCTGGTTTACTTCAACAAAGAAGAAAAAAACTAATATTTACCTGCAAGAAAAGAATCTTTACTCGAATTACCATTATATCTCCAAATGCCAAGTGTATTTGGAGATTTTTTTTGGAAAAATAAAATGATTAATTAGCAACGAAAAACTGTGGTTTCTTTGTAAATTTACCCTTCAAAAAAACACAAAAAATGGCGCAATTTTTCTTTAAAGAAAGTCCGTTCAAAACCTTAATTTCTTTTCACAAACTCATTGAAAATTTAGAAGAAATTGCCAATAGCGATGTGGATTATAGAGCCAAATACGCTCAAGCTCTTTTACAAGAAATTGCACCTTTTCCAGAGTTTAGAACGGGTATTGAAGATTTTGATGTGATTTTTGAAAAATCTGCTTTGATTAAAAATTTATTGGCTGATTTGTTTCCGACAGCATTGACGCACAACGAAATTAAAGCAGTAGCCATTCCATTTCAAAATTTTACATTTAATTACACCGAACGCTTTAAAAAAATCGTTGACGAAGCCGGTGTTTTGTTTGATATTGCCATAAAAGACTTTGATGCCGATCAATTTTACGTCATGAGTTGTACACTCATTCTAAACGAAATTTACGGTCAGCATATTGATTTTAACAAACCTTTGTTTTATGAAATTCCGAATAAAAAAGGAATCATGAACCAATACCGAATTTTGTACAATGCTGACTTTTTAGAAATATTACCAACGGATTCAGCTCCTGAAATTACTCCTGAAGACATTGATTTACTGATGGATAATTTTGATAATATTGCTTTGTGGAAAGAAAAATTCCCGGTAGAAAGTTGGATTTTAAAAGGATTTGGTATTGCCATTTTATTCGATGCTACAACAGAAAGTTCGATATCAAAACTAAAAAGTAATCTTTTAAAACCTGATAAAGAACAAATTGCAATTCAAGAAAATTCTGAGTCAATCTTTAGATCTATATTTAAAATAGCCGACTTGCGGGTGGGAGTCCTTATGTACAATGCGGAAGAAGATCAATTTATAAAGCCCACCATTAACGACAGTAGCTTGCATAGTTTTATACTAAATGAACAGCAGGAAATAGCTTGTCAAGATGGCTTTTTGGGCTGTTCGTTCGAGAATTTGTTATCCAATAATCAAATTGTATCTATTTCTAGTGTGTCCAATTTTAGTCGAATAGCAGGTAATGAACAATTGGGACAACACTTATTAACCCAAAACATTCAGAGTTGTGTTTTTGCACCTATTCTTAAAAACGGCTTATTACTTGGTGTACTGGAACTCGTTTCAGCAAATGCACGAGCATTAAATAGCATCAATGCTAGTAAACTAGATTTGATTTTACCGTATTTAATTGATACCGTAGAACGATACAATATTGATATGCAAAACCAAATTGAAGCGGTTATTCAACGTGAATACACCGCAATTCATCAAAGTGTGTATTGGAAATTCAGAAAAGAAGCGCTCAAGTACGTACAATTACAAACACGAGATTACATTTTTAAAGAAATTGTTTTCAAAGAAGTGTATCCGCTGTACGGCCAAATTGATATTAAAGGCTCATCAGAACATCGCAATAAGACCGTTACTGATGATTTGAAAAACCAAATACAATCGCTCCTAAACTTGTTTAGCAACGATAATTCGAGTACTAATTTGGTACTTGTAGAACAACGAAAATTTGAACTTCAAACGCTAATTACCGAACTTGATCAGCCCTTTAAAGCAGATACAGAGCAGCAAATTCAGCATTATATTGAAAATGAGATTCATCCGATTTTAAAAACTACAGATTTTAACGAGACTACGCAAATCGAGGTCAATCGTTATTTTGAGAGTTTGGACGAAAAATCTGGGCTATTTTATCACTCCCGAAAAAAGTTTGACAATGCGCTTTCCATCGTTAATAAAAAACTAGCTTCATTATTAGATGCTAAACAAGCAGAAGCGCAGAAAATTTTTCCACACTACTACGAGCGTTTTAAAACGGATGGAGTAGAACACAATTTATACATTGGCGCCTCTATTGCACCAACCAAAAATTTCGAAAATTTGTATCTGCATAATTTGAGACTATGGCAATTACAAACCTTGTGCGAAATGGTTATGGAGCACAACCAACTTAAGTTTTCATTACCTTATGAACTGGATGTAACTGCTTTGATACTAGTTTTTAGCTCTCCTATTTCTATTCGTTTTCGAATGGACGAAAAGCGTTTTGATGTTGACGGCACCTACAACGCTCGCTATGAAGTTGTCAAAAAACGAATTGACAAAGCACACATCAAAAACAAAGAAGAGCGCATTACAGGACAAGAAAAAATTACGATTGTGTATTCGCACAATAACGAGGAACAAGAATACCTCAACTACATCAAATTTTTGCAATTCAAAAAAATACTCGAACCTACAATTGAACAGTTTGAAGTAGAGGATTTACAAGGTGTTTCGGGCTTGCGCGCCATTCGAGTCAAAGTATGCAACAACATATCATCTCCGTTAGAAAAATTGTATTCATACCAAGATTTACTTGATGAAATTCAATAATGTTATGCCATTTTAAAGGCAATGACAAACGCAATTACGGAGACAATAATTCCGATCATAAAAAAATTGTAAGTTAAACGCAAAAGGCGGTATTTTTTTTCGAGCACCACACCCAAATAATACAAATCTTTTATCATTGAATTGTATAAATAATCTTTGTCTTTCATCATCTCATTCATTGCCCATTGGTACTCTTCGAGTGGCATTTTATAAAAATTTCCAAAGAAAAGTAAATTGACTTTTTGATTCTCAATATCTTGGCGCGAAAAAACGCCTTTCGTCACCTTTGGGCGTGTCGATAAAATAGCAAAAATGATTGTGGTCACACTTGACATCAACATGATGAATGTCGGAATCATCAAATGCACATTTTTTGGACTATCTAATTTGGGAATTAAAATGGATAACGCAATAGAAATAATAATAGCATTTACAGATAATAAAATATTGGCTTTACTATCTGCAATCCCGCTCAATGTCGTATGATTGTTGAGCGTGACTCTAAACAAAGTATCAACGGCACGATCGGGCTTTTCCTCTTTTTTACGGTTTTCAGCAACCAATACTTCCTTTTTTGAATTTATTCTCAATTTATCAATTTTCTTTTGCAATCTTTTCTTGTTTTTATCTTTTAAAGGTTGCCAATTGGTAATGGCAAATGTGGTGTAATATTGGTGTATGTTGGTAAGAAAGTTTAAATTTTCCTGCCACCACTCTGCATCCGAAAATGTTTTTTGATCCAAATTATGCCATTCCGCGCGCAATGCTCCACAAGAATCTACATATTCTCGTTTTGATAGATGGTAATAATCGGCATCCTTGATAATTTTTTCTAATTTATTTTGAGGCTCATAGCTGTAAACCGTCGTCATTATGAGTTGTGCAACTTGTTCTTGATAAGCAGTGGCATTGGGTTGTGTGGCTAAAAACTCCTTTAAAAACACTACACTACTCTCTTCGTGTTTTTGACAGCCATTGATATAACCTATATCATGAAACCAAGCAGCAAGAAGCAACATTTCAAGCTCATTCTCCGTTACACCTTCATGTGCAGCAATAATTTCAACAGCGGCCACAACATCTTTTGTATGACTGATATTATGATAGGTATATGAACTAGAAAGTTTATCTTTGAACTGTTTTTCTACGAATTCTTTGGCTTGTTCTATTAAATTCATGGATGTATTTTTACTCAACTAAATTATGAAATTATTTTCAGATAGCCGTTTTAAAGCTTTGATTAAACGAGTTCTTTTTTTAATTGTGCTGATACTCATTATGCAATCGTGTGCTACTTATCATGCGCAATATGGCAAAAACAGCAAAAACCCAACTCAAAACGTAGTTGATAGTTCAAAAATTGCCCATACCTTTTTTTTAATTGGCGATGCAGGAAATGCCAACGAAAAACGAGCGCAAGAAACGCTACAATTACTTCAAAAACAACTTTCAAAAGCACCTAAAAAAAGTACTTTGCTATTTTTGGGCGATAACATTTACCCGAAAGGCTTGCCCGATCATGAATTTACCAATGAAGGATTGATTGCCGAGGACAAACTGACCAAACAACTCGATTTGTCTAAAAACTTTAAGGGATCAACCATCTTTATTCCTGGTAATCACGATTGGTACAGCGGTTTAAAAGGATTAGAACGTCAAGCTCAATTTGTTACCAATTTCTTGAATAATAAAAAATCTTTTTTACCAAGTAAAAATTGTGCTATTGAAGACTTAGAACTGAACGACAACCTGACTTTAGTTACTATTGACAGCCAATGGTTTTTAGAAAATTGGGATAAGCATCCTACCATAAACGATGAATGCAGCATCAAAACACGCGAAGATTTTTTTACGGAACTGGAAAGCATTTTGGTGAAAAATCAAGACAAAACAGTCGTTCTTGCGGTACACCATCCACTAATGAGCAACGGATCACATGGCGGACAATTTTCATTGCAAAAACAGTTGTTTCCACTCGAAAAGAAAATTCCGTTACCAATAATCGGCTCATTAATTAATTTAATCCGAAAAACATCTGGAATAAGTCCGCAAGATTTACAAAACAAACCGTACGATCTTTTTACAAAAAGAGTAAAAACCTTGCTACAAAGTCACGCTAATGTTATTGTTGTTTCCGGTCACGACCACAATTTACAATACCTAGAAAAAGACAACATCAAACAAATAATTAGCGGCGCTGGCTCAAAACATGAAGCCGCAAAGGCTGTTTTTCCAAACGATTTTTCATACGGAAAAAATGGTTTTGCCAAGTTGTCTATTTTTGAAAACGGAGCTTCGAAAGTTGCTTTTTTCGGAATCGAAAACCATCAAGAAAAATTACTTTTTGAAAAACAAATCAGCACAGCTAAGCAGGATCATGATATTAAAAGTTTAGCTGAAAATTTTCCTAAGCAAACAACCACTCAAATATATAGCGCCTCACAAACAAAAAAGTCAGGTGCATATCGTTTTTTCTTTGGTAAACATTACAGAACGTATTATAGCCAACCCATTACTGTACCTACAGCAACCTTAGATACACTTTTGGGCGGACTCACACCCAATCGAGCTGGCGGCGGACACCAATCTAACTCTTTGCGCTTACTTGACAGCAACGATCGCGAGTACGTAATGCGTGGCATGAAAAAAAGTACAACACGCTTCCTGCAAGCTGTTGCTTTTAAAAAACAATTCATTCAAGATGAATTTGAAAACACCTATGCCGAAAGTTTACTCGCTGACTTTTACACCACTGCACATCCTTATACTCCGTTTGCTGTTGGAAACTTGGCTGAAACAATTGGAGTAGCGCATACCAATCCAAAATTATTTTATGTCCCGAAGCACGCGGCATTAGGAAATTTTAATGAACAATATGGTGACGAACTGTACCTCATTGAAGAACGCCCAACGGACAGCCAACTTGGCGTAAAAAATTTTGGTTCTCCTACCGCAATTGTAGGTACTGATGATGTTTTAAAGAACTTACGAAAAGACGAAAAATATGCCGTTGATGAAAATGCCTATATCAGAGCGCGCTTGTTTGATATTTTAATTGGTGATTGGGACCGTCACGAAGACCAATGGCGCTGGGGCGAATACCGTGTGGGTGAAAAAATAATTTACAAACCTATTCCTAGGGATCGCGATCAAGCTTTTAGCAAATACGATGGCACTTTGGTATTTGTATTGATGAATAACGTGCAGTTGCGACACATGCAAACGTTTAAAGACCATTTAAAAAAAGTAAAAATTATGAGCCGCGAGGCCTACCCGCTTGATTTGGCTTTTTTAAAAACTAGTACTTTGGTAAATTGGATGCAAGAAGCCACTTTCATTCAGAACGAATTGACAGATAAAGCAATTGACAAGGCCTTTAATTCTTTACCAAAAGAAGTTCAGGACGGTACCATTGAATCTATTAAAGCAAAACTAAGAAAACGTAAAAAACAATTGTTGCTTGCAGCTGAAACTTATTACAAAGTGTTACAACATACTGTTTTATTGGTTGGTACGGATAAAAAAGATCGATTTGAAATTCGAAAAAACAATAAAAATCAAGTTGAAGTCGCTGTTTTTAGAAAGAAAAAGTCAGGTGATGAACTGCAATACAGCAAGCAATTTTCAGACATTACTACCAAAAAAATATGGATTTATGGTCTTGATGATGATGACGAATTTCAAGTTACAGGTACAGCATCGTCTAGCATAAAAATACGTTTGATTGGCGGCCAAAACGAGGATACATATCAAGTAGAAAAAGGCAAAAAAGTTAAAATTCACGATTTTAAAAGCAAAAACAACAATTACCAAGTTGATGCCGCAACAAGAATGCGCATAACTGATAATTATGAAAGCAATTTATACAACTACAAAAAACCAAATTATAATTATTTTACAGGCTTGCCCAATATTGGTTTTAATCCTGATGACGGTATTAAACTAGGAATTGTAACAGGTTACATCGTGAACGATTACAAACAAAATCCGTACACCCAAAAACATACTTTAAAAACCAACTATTACTTTGCTACAAGTGGTTATGAAGCCATTTATAACGGTAAATTCCCAAAGCTTTTTGGTAAATGGGACGCCGATATTGAAGGACGATTTACAAGTCCAAACTTCTCTATCAACTATTTTGGTTATGGAAACGAGACAACGAATAATGAGAAAGATTTTGGGCGTGATTTCAATAGGGTAAAAATTAGAATCTTAAAGGTCATGCCATCACTTAAAAAAATTGGCTTGTTTGGTGGTACATTTCAATTGCAAACCGTTTATGAACGCATTAATGTTGAAGAAACTCCAAACCGTTTTATTGAGAATTCAACTCAAGTGCGACCAGAGGTTTTTACCAATCAGCATTTTGCAGGAGCAATGGTTAAATATAGTTTTGAAAACTATGATGAACCTGCATTTCCTTCAATGGGAATGGGATTTAGCATTAGCGGAAGCTGGAAAACAAATCTTGAAGATAGCAAGCGTAATTTCCCTACGATTGAAAGCAAACTGAATTTTAATCATAAAATTGATGCCAAAGGAAAGGTTGTACTAGCTACGATTGTAAAAGCCAAACACGTGTTAAACTCTAACTTTGAGTTTTATCAAGCTGCTACTTTGGGCGGAGATTACGATTTGCGTGGTTTTAGAAACGAACGATTTTTAGGAAACCAATCATTTTATCAAAGCAGTGATTTACGTTTTAACATCGGAAAAATTAAACGCAGTATCATCCCGATGAGTTTTGGAGTTTTGGCTGGCTACGATTACGGCCGCGTTTGGCTGAAGGGAGAAGAATCAGGCAAATGGCATCAATCAATTGGAGGTGGTGTATGGCTGAACGGACTCAATGCGCTCACGGCCAGACTCACCTACTTTAAAAGCAACGGCGAGCCAGCGCGCATCGCTTTTGGTTTAGGATTTGGATTTTAGGTTCTTTAAACTAGTTTTATAGAGTTTTCCGCCATCGCTTCCCGCTTTTTCATCAGCAATGAGAATCGTGTCAGCATCAATGAATACGGCCGACTCTTTTTGCGAAAAATGACCTAGCTCTAAATTAGATTGTGTTCCGTTTAAAAAATTTCCATTGGAATAACCCTCCAAAAGAATTAGTTTATCGTGCGTGAGTAAAGCAACTTTTGTTCCGTCAGGACTTATTGTGGCACTTGTTATCGCGCAATGATTGTAATTGTCGCAAGTTTTTAAGGAACCTAACAATACGGCCGCATGAGTTCCGGCTTGGTTAGGCACTTGATACAAGAGAGCTGTGCCATCAAAATTTTTACTACGGTTTTTGGTAAACAGATAAAAATACCCTTGGTGCTCAAAAAAACCCTCTACATCGTACAAAAGTTCTTTCTTAGAAGGTGGGAATTCCTTTTGCTCCGGATAATAAAAAGCTATTTCGTAGGCTGCATTTACTTCGCCATCCGTTAAAGACGAATGATCTACTTTATAAATCACCAAATCCTTGCGTTCATTATCGTTATTTCCAAAATCACCAATGTAAATATTGCCCTCTTTATCTTGAGTAATATCTTCCCAATCGGTATTAGTTGCATTTGTAATTTCGCAGGTCTTGGCAATCGACCCGTTTTTATCTAAACCATAAATCTTATTTGGGTTTCCACTGTCTGCAAGCGCCCATAGCATTTCAGCTTTGGTATCAAAAGTGATTCCTGAAACTTCCTTTAACTTTTTTGGAAGCTCGTATTGTTCTTGCAATACAGTTGAATCTTGTTGACAGGCTCCAGCAAGAAGTGCTATAATTGGTATCCAATGTTTTTTCATACTCGATTTTTTTATCTAACCTTTATTTTGGTTGTTATATTTAAGAAACGGAAATCCGTTACATTTTATTTTTAAACAAATTAGCATTTTTGAAATTCCGAATAATGAACTCAAAAGCAGCTGACATAACAGTTCCCATTGATTTTGCTTTTTTAAAATTCATGTCATTGGTGTAGCGATACAATTCCATTTTGAGCTGTTGCAAATGAGCCTCAGGTGCTAATTCGTCTTCGCCCATAATTTCGAGCAAACGATTAATACGATTTTCGGCCGACAGAATTCGTTTGGCCAAAACGGCACGTTCTTCATCTTTGTATTGCTCAATCGAACTTTCTTGCAATTTGTCTTTCACCAATTTTACCATCGGATAATTTTCCTTGAAAAATTGCGGACGATATACTTTAAAATTGCCTTCGTAACACTGTTGATCAAAATCAATTGCTCGAATTTTATACACCACATGGTCAAAATCGTGTATTGGAACAATCACATAATTATAGGAGCGCATGTCACCCAGCAAACGAATCATACAGCGTTCATTGAATTTTACAAACTCTTTAGCAATTTGTGCTTTTTCAGTTTCAGAACGCTCTTGCAAAAGGGTTTTGATAAAAACATCTCCAGGAATTCCCATAATATGCTCTTCGATAAGCGTATCTTTATAAACCAAAAAATTGATTTTGTCAGGCGATAAAATGTGCTCTAGCTCTAAACCATAAATACGTGATGCATCAGCTTTTTTGACATAAAAATGCGTGTAATTGTCGTTTAGAATATTTCGAACCTTTATTCGGAATGGTTTTGAATTCCCAAACGTACAATAATCTATAGAATCAATATTTAAAAACTTGATGATGCTCAAATTTCCATCAGAGTGTAATAAAGAATATATTTTTTTTAAATTTAAATCAATTTCATTACGCTCAAATTCACTGTAGTAAACCCTAATCCATAAAGTATCCTGATCCAATCGATCGTAAACAGTAACCGAGCCAGAAAAACGCAGCAAGTCATCATAAAAAACAGACACTTCAGACAAACGATCAAAGCGTTCAAGGTATTCTAAGAGCGCCGGATTTACAGGATACGAAGGTTTTTTAAAGATCATTATTGGCTCATTCATATCGGATGGATTTATAACAAATTTACAATAAAACTGAAGATTCGCAGTTGATACCTCCCTAGAAAAATAGAATTTTTCGAAAGCTACTAAATCACAGATGATATAAGAAAAGTAGTTAAAAAATACTTTTTCGTTTCCTATTTATCTCAATATTCAGAAATAAAAACCTAAACCATTGATAAGAAATCAATTAGGTAAAATTTTTAAATTATTAATCATAAATCTTAATTTTTTATGTTAAAAAAAGAGGTTCCCTGAATTTAAATTTTATATTTGGACGCCAAAAATTAATTAAATTTATATACCACATAACTAATGACGGATAAGCTTGAACTCTATTTCAAGGCTGCACAATCAGCTAAGATTGGCATCTGGAAAATGAATTTGGACACCAATGAAATTTTTTGGGATGCTGTGACCAAAAGAATTCTTGAACTTCCTGATGATTTTATTCCTGTTAAAGGAAGTGGTATTAAGTTTTACTCCGAAGGTGATAATAGAGAACGCATTTCCCATTATATGCGGCGGGCGGTCGAGGAAGGGCAATCGTTTAATGACAAATTTCAAATTACAACGGCAAAAAACAATATTCGTTACATAGAATGTATTTGCCAAGTTGAATTTAAGGATGGAAAAGCAACCAATTTGCTTGGTACTTTTCAGGATATCACCAATGAACAAAACCTTATTAATGAGCTGCAGCTGAACGTAGAAAAATTTTCATCCATTTTCTCTAGTGCCAATGATGCCATTTTTATCATTAATACTTCAAGCGGTTTTATAACCGATTGCAACCCAAGATCTAAAGAACTTACAGGTTATCAATTATCTGAATTAAAAGGACTACATAACTCACAACTTTTTCCAGAAGAAGCACGAAAAGAGGCGCGATTATTTTTAAAATACAACTTAGAACGGAATGAGTACACCGTAAACGAAACCGTTTTAAAAGCCAAATGTGGTGAACTTATACCTGTAGAAATTGCTTCGGGTAAAAAGTTTATGGTAGACAATATCACTTATTTAGTATGTTACATTAGAGATATCAGCGAGCGGAAAAAATCTGAAAAAGAACTCAATTTACTATCGCTTGCAGCTTCTGAAACGACTGATACTATCGTTATTGCAAATGAAAAAGGTAATGCAGTTTGGGCCAATCAAGCCTATTTAGATTTAACTGGACTGACTATGGAAGAAGTAATCGGGCATAAACCAGGATACCTATCTATTGGACCCGAGACCGATCCTAAAACCAGTGAATTATTACGACTAGCAGTAAAAAACAAAGAAAGTATAAAAATTACGATCTTGAATTATAACAAGCAAGGCGAAAAGTACTGGTACGAACTTAATATCACCACCGCCTTTGATGCGCAAAATAATTTTGTGAATTTTATTGGCGTAGGTCGCAATGTAACTTCAAGAATCGAGAAGCAACTAGAATTAAAAAAATTACTAGAAGTTACGAGCAATCAAAACAATAAACTTTTCAACTTCACACATATTGTTTCACATAACATTCGTTCACACACCAGTAATTTAGCGATGGTAGTTGATGTAATTGAAAATACGGATGATATTAACGAAAAATTATCCTACTTTGATTTGTTCAAGGAAGGTACCCAAAAACTATCTGAATCGATTGATTATTTGAATGAAATTATTACCATTCAACAAAAAACTAATATCGAAAAGAAAAACATCTTACTGAAAGAACAAATAGAGAAAACTAAAATGGCATTGCGTCTCGCAATTCGCGAAAGTAAAATCATTATTACTGACTCTATTCCGGAGGATTTAACCGTACCAGCGATCCCCGCCTATTTAGACAGTATTCTGTTAAATTTGTTTACTAACGCTATAAAATACAAATCAGCTAAGCATACAGCTACCTTGCACATTGAATTCGAAAAAGTAGATTCGTATACCGTACTTCATTTTAGAGATAATGGGCTTGGACTAAACCTCAATAAAAACGGTCATAAAATTTTTGGTATGTACAAAACCTTTCATGGTAATGAAGATGCCAAGGGTATTGGATTGTTTATTACCAAGAATCAATTAGAAGCTATGAATGGCAAAATTGAAGTTGAAAGTATCGAAGGAGAAGGGTCTAATTTTAAAATTTATTTCAATGAAAAATAAATTGACCTATATCATTGACGATGACAAGTTAACGGCTCGATTGATGACTATTTTAATTACCAAAAATAATTTTTGCGAAAAAATAGAATCGTTTCCAAATGCGCAAAGCGCTATCGATGTACTGCGCGAAAATGTGCGTAATCAAGCGGAGCTACCTGATGCCATTTTGCTAGATTTGAACATGCCGATGATGGATGGCTGGCAATTTTTAGATGAATTTATGCTGCTGCCATTTCTGAAGGACATTCATGTTTTTATCATGACCTCATCTATCGACCCCGTAGATATTGAAAAGGCAAAAAAATATGCCGTAGTAAAATACTATATTGACAAACCCATCACTATTCAAAAACTGCAATACATGCAGGAAATTATCGAAGGAACAAATTAAAGCAACAATTTAGTAACAAAATAGGCACTATTTCGTCCTACTTTTAAACTAAACAACGAAACCTTTGAAACCTATCCTTACTATTGAAAACCTCAACAAGCGTTACGGCTCCGTTCAAGCACTAAATAATGTTTCCTTTACTATTCAAAAAGGTAATGTTTACGGAATTCTTGGTCCCAACGGAAGCGGAAAATCAACAACATTGGGTATTGTACTTAATGTAGTCAACAAAACTTCGGGCCAATACAGTTGGTTTGGAGGTAGTATGGCTACGCACGATGCGCTAAAGAAAGTAGGTGCCATTATTGAAAGACCTAACTTTTATCCGTACATGACAGCACAAGAAAATTTAGAATTAGTGTGCAAAATTAAAGGCATTAACTACGCTAAGGTTCATGAAAAACTGGAACTTGTAGGACTCCTTGAACGTAAAAACAGCAAATTCACTACCTTTTCACTAGGGATGAAACAACGATTAGCAATCGCTTCGGCTTTGTTGAACGATCCCGAAATTTTAATTTTAGACGAACCTACAAACGGCCTTGACCCCCAAGGAATACATCAAATTCGAGATATTATAAAAGTAATTGCTGCGCAAGGAACCACTATTCTACTTGCCTCACACTTGCTTGACGAAGTAGAAAAAGTGTGCACACATGTCGTGGTGTTAAGAAAGGGTATAATTTTATATACTGGTTTAGTAGATGGAATGGCTGCAAATGAAGGCTTTTTTGAACTACAAGCAGCAAATAATGAAGAATTACAAAATACACTTGTACAGCATCCTGCAGTACAAAAGTGTTCTATTGAAAATGAGAAAGTTTTAGTGTACTTAAAAGAGCCGCTTGAAGCCAAAGATTTGAATCAATTTCTGTTTGAACGCCAAATTGTGTTACAACATTTGGTAAAAAGAAAAAACAGTCTTGAAGAGCAATTTTTGACACTTACTGGTCAAAAATAAAAACGCCTCACCAAATCATGCCGGCGCATCTGCCAGGCCCAACTATTAATTTCGTTCTAAAACTACAATCCATGAAGAGACTTCTTACTATCGAACTACAAAAAATATGGAAAAATAAAGCCAGTAGAGTTTTAACCCTTACCTATTTTATCTTACTCACCTTTATAGCCCTTATTGCTTCAATCAAATTTGACATCGGTATTTTCAAATTCCATTTAGCCGAAATGGGTATTTTTAATTTCCCTTTTATTTGGCATTTTAACACCTACATCGCTGCAATTTTAAAATTATTCTTAGCTATTGTCATCGTGTCAATGATGGCCAACGAATACAGTTATGGCACACTGAAACAAAACTTAATTGACGGAATGAGCAAAAAAGAATTCATTCAATCTAAGTTTTTAACCGTCGTGTTATTTGCTACTTTATCAACTCTTTTTATTTTTATACTTTCACTTATTTTAGGATTTAGCTTTTCATCGTACACAGAATTTGGAATTGTATTTTCTGATCTAGAATATCTTTTGGCTTATTTTGTAAAATTAATTGGATTTTTCTCCTTCTGTTTATTCCTTGGAATATTAGTAAAACGTTCTGCTTTTGCACTTGGATTTTTGTTTGTTTGGAATATTATTGAAGGTGTTATCATCGGTATTTTAACCTTTAAAATTTTCCCTCAAAGCGATACTGCTGCGAAAATTACACAATTTTTGCCTTTGCAATCAATGTCTAATTTGATTGTTATGCCCTTTACACGTTTATCGGTTGTTAAAAATTTAGGTAATCAAATAGGCGTTGAAAACACAACTAGTTATGCTGTTGAGCCAAGCGCAATAGTAATAGTATTGATTTGGACCTTAATTTTTATTTACTCTTCTTATCGTTTGTTAGAAAAAAGAGATTTGTAGTACCTTTATCGGATGAAAAATCCGGTTTTCAAATTTAAATTATTTACAATAATTGCTTGCGCTAGTTGGTTTTCACGAGCGCAAGCAATTCGTATTGATGACACTTTTACTGCCAACCAACTAGTACAAAATGTACTTACAAATAGTTCGTGCATTGCAACTCAAAATGCTAATGCTACAGGAGATGATTTTTCAGGAAGCAAAAAAAGTTATGCCTATTTTAATGCCAATGGGAGTAATTTTCCGTTCCAAGAAGGAGTAATTCTAAGCACATCTAGCAGTCAAAATGCTGCTGGGCCGTATACCAATAGTGAAGGTGAAGGAGATTTACGTTGGTTGGGTGACCGAGATTTACAAATAGCTTTAGGCAGAAATAATACCATCAATGCCACAGTGCTTGAATTCGATTTTACCGCCTTGACCAATACCATTAGCTTTAATTATTTGTTTGCTTCAAATGAATATCAATTGTATTTTCCTTGTGAATTTTCAGATGGTTTTGCATTTTTAATTAAAGAAGTAGGTAGCACGGAACCCTACCGAAATATTGCCACCATTCCCAACACAACCATTCCTGTTTCATCAACCAATATCAGACCTTTTACGCCTGCTTTTAACAATGGGGTAATCTCTAAACCAAGTTGCGATGCTATGAATCAGGAGTATTTTGCAGGCTTTAACTCTACCGCAAGCCCAATTAATTACAGTGCGCAAACTGTTATTTTAAACGCAAAAACAACCGTAGTTGCAGGAAGAAATTATCACATAAAACTTGTGATAGCCGATGATTCAAATGAATTATTCGATTCGGCAGTGTTTATAGAAGCCGGAAGCTTTCAACCGCAAATCAATCTAGGACCAGAACAAACCGTTTGTAACGGGGAATCAGTAGTTTTAGACACTGGCTTTAGCAATACTAATTATCAATACCAATGGTTTAAAGATGGATCAACTGTACCTATTGCAGGTGCCAACAACCCAACTTTCCAGGCTACTGATGCGGGAGAATATACTGCAAAAGTAACGCTCAACGGCTCTGGAATTACTGCTTGTGCAGCAACAGGCAATACAAAAATCACCTATAAACCAACCCTGCGCACCACATTAATGCAGTGCGGAGATAGTACCAATCAAGCATTTTTTGATTTATCAAGCGCTACAAATGATTTAAGAATTTCAGATAGTAGTATCATGACCTTTTATGAAACCTTTGCTGATTATCAACAAAAGGGAAATCTTATAACTAATTTAAAAAATTATTACTCGTCAACAACAATTATTCACGCCAGTATTGCAAGCCCACAAGGTAGTTGCCAGGACTATGCTGCAGTGCAACTCACTGTTTTACCACTAGACTCAAACTTGCCAACCATAATCTTGTGCGATAATGATGCGAATCAAGATAGTATTATGACTTTTGATCCCGAAAAAGTATTGAGTCCAAAAATTTCTCCTAGTACGGTAGTTGCGACAAGCAAACTAACATATTATTACAATCAAGAAGATGCTGCTATGAAACGTAATCAGCTCAACAATAATTTCACCACAACCACTAATCCGCAAATTCTTTATGTTCGTGTAGAAAACAATGCTAATTGTTCGGGCATTTACCAAATTGCAGTTGCAATTCAACCGTACACAAATGCATCAAGTAATCTTATAGAAACTATTATGGTTAGTGATTTTTCTAATAATAACACTGCTAAAATCAACACCATCCCATCGGGTAATTATGAGTATTCTATTGATGGAATTACTTTTCAAAGTAGCGCTACTTTTTCAAGTTTATCAGCCGGTAAGTACGTCGCATATGTCCGAGATATAGAAAATTGTAAAATCGATTCCCGTCAATTTTTAGTATTAGATTATCCCAATTTTTTTACTCCAAACGGGGATGGTTTTAATGATACGTGGTCCATCAAAAACCTTGAATTATACCCAAAAGCCACCTTATCTATTTTTGATCGCTATGGAAAATTACTCCGCGAAGTTTCAGGAATTAATACTGCTTGGAACGGAATTTATGATGGTCAACTTTTACCTGCAACAGATTATTGGTTTCGATTGGTTTTAGATCAAGACAACATCATAAAAGGGCATTTTTCTTTGAAAAGATAAATTTTTATTTGCTATTTTTAGCGCATGAAAAAAACATTACTCGCTCTCTTTCTGTTACTTTCGGTTGCTACATTTGCACAATTTAGTAAAACACATTACATACCGCCCTTGTCAGGCTCAGATTTAATTGCTGCTCAAGATCAATTTCTATACATCTCAACACCAAGTACAACTCCCGTTAAAGTAAAAATTAACGCTATTGGTGCTGGTACTACTGAAATCACCGTATCTAAAAATGCTCCAATTGCTTATAATGTGGGGTTTGGTACAAATACACAGTTGCATGCAGATCCTAGCCTTCTGAATACACCTATTTCAAATAGAGGTTTTATTATTGAGGCCGAAAGTTTGATTTATGTTGCAGCAAGAGTATTAGCAGGCGGAAACAATCAAGCAGGTTCACTCGTATCCAAAGGACTTTCTGCCATTGGACAAGAATTTAGAGTTGGTGCTTATGTGAATACGCGAACAACTAATAATGCAGTTTTCCGCTATACTTTTATCTCTGTATTAGCTACAGAAAACAATACGGTAGTAGAATTCGATGATATTAAAGAAGGGGTAACTTTAATAGGAAACCCAGGCGTGGGTAATACGCCTCCAAGTGTAACTCTAAATAGAGGGCAAAGTTATATTATAGCAACCGAAGATACTAGTTTAGCCAACAAAGATGGTCTAATAGGTGCCTTAGTTAAGGCAGACAAACCCATCGTAATGAATTGCGGATCTTTTGGAGGAACTAATGGTGACGTAAATGGAAATCTAGATTTAGGTTTTGACCAGATTGTACCAGCCACAATTGTAGGACAAGAATATATTTTTGTGCGTGGAGCAGGGCTAGATATTACAGAACGCCCACTTTTGGTCATACATGAAAACAACACAGATATATATTTAAACGACAGTACCACTCCTTTTAATACTACACCATTAAATGCAGGTCAATATGTTATTCTTGATGGTACAAACTATTCTGCCAATGGTAGTTTATATGTACGAGCTACCAAAAAAGTGTTTGCCTACCAAAGTGTTGGTGGTACAACGCAGGCCAATCAAGAGCTTTTCTTTGTACCCGCTTTAAATTGTTCAACTCCCAATATTGTAGATAATATTCCATTAATTGAAGAGATTGGATCAAGAACATTCACCACAAACAGTGGCTTAAACATTGTAACTGAAAAAGGGGCAACCATTGAAATTGCGATCAATGGAGTTCGTCAGCCAATTGGAGTCGCACCCCGAGACGTGATTGGTAACCCTGGCTTCGAAACGTATTCCTTATTTGGTTTAACGGGCAACATAGGCGTTTTTTCAACAAAACAAGTATATGTTTCGTATTTTGGTTCTAACAGTGCGGCTACTTACGGTGGTTACTACTCAGGCTTTGATATTAAACCCGAAGTAATTAGTGAGGGAATTACTGCGACTGGTTCCAGTTGTATACCAAACGTAACACTCCGTGTGAGTTCGCTGTCCTCCTATGATTCATTTGAATGGTTTTTCAATAATACGCGAATTCCAAATTCAAATTTCAATTTCTATAAGCCAACCCAACCAGGTTATTACCAAGTAAAAGGCAGTATTTCAGGATGTTCAACACCACCTGTTTTATCTGATTTAATACCAGTTAGCGCATGTACCACTGACATGGACAACGATGGTACAAACGACAATATTGATATTGACAATGACCAAGACGGAATTACAAATTGCACGGAGTCCTACGGAAACATTAGCGTTGACATTAGCAATCCAACTAGTGGAACTATCGTTATCGGTAATTACTCCAACTCTTTTACAGCAGCTACTAGCACATCATCAACAGCAAGTTTAACGCCATTTACAGGGAAAAATGATGGAAGTTTTGTCTCTGAAGTACCGGCTGGGAAAGGAAATTTTGTAACCTATACTGCTAACTTTAATAAACCAATGACGGTTGGAATTAGGTATGTAAAAACGGCAAATAGTTCTAATTTGATTAACGCCGATGCGGAATATATAATTAACTCAGAAGTAAATAAAAACATTACAGTTATAAACCCTACAGATCAACTTTTGATTGACACGAATTATGATGGTATTTATGAAAGTGGTGTCACTGAATTTTCGTCTTTCGAAATTCGATTTCGCCTAAAGAGCAATACACCTTTAGCAGCTGGCACTGGTACTTTTCAGTTTTTAACTTACTTAGCCAATTCAATCAAATTCACCCACAAAAATCTGTCTGAAAGCAGTAGCAATAAATCTACATTTGAATTGTTTGCAGGTTGTGTTCCAAAAGATTCAGATGGCGATAGTACAGCGGATCAATTGGATGTTGATAGCGACAATGATGGTATTTCAGATCTAATCGAGGCGCAAAACAATACTTTCAAACCTATTGCTAATACTGATACCAATAAAAATGGTTTAGATAATGCTTTTGAACCAGGCTTTACTCCTTTTGATAACGACCAAGATGATATTCCTGATTATTTAGATTTAGACAGTGACAATGATGGAATTCTTGATGCTGTAGAAACCGGAAACGACCCAGATGCTGACGGTTTGCGCAATTTTAGAGATCTAGATAGCGATAATGATTTATGTACCGATGTTATCGAAGCAGGTTTTATTGATTCAAATAATGACGGTTTACTTGGTGGTGTACCTATTTTGGTAGACCCAAATGGTTTAGTTACAAGCGGAACTGGATATACAACTCCAAATGCAAACTATTTGATAGCAGCACCAATTGTAATTAATACGCAACCTGTAGCTACGCCTACATGCGACATGCAAGGAACAACGATTTCTGTAAGTGACAATGGTGGGAATACTTACCAATGGCAAGTGAACACAAATGGAACAACTTGGAATACTATTTCAAATGGTGCAACCTACACTGGCGTTAACACCAGTAATTTACAAATTGTAAGTGTAAGCACTTCCATGAATGGTTTTAAATATCGTGTAATTTTAAACAAAATTGGCAACTCATGCGGATTAACATCTAGTGAAACTACCTTAACCGTTTACACACTTCCGGTAGTAAACGCGACTACAATCATTCAATGCGACGATGATTTAGATGCCATTACAACCTTTAACTTAACCGTGAAAAACACAGAGATATCAAGTAATGCCAGTAACGAAACTTTTACTTACTTCACCACTTTTAACGGCGCTACCACTGACGATCCATCAACTAAAATCAATACTCCAACTGCATTTACAAACACCATTCCAGCTAACATGTCGGTATGGGCTCGTGTTCAAAATAGCAATTCTTGTTTTAGCGTAGCCGAAATTAAACTGCAAGTATTAGCCACACAAATACCAAGTACTTTCCAAAGAAGTTTTGTGGTATGCGATGATTTTCTAGATAGTAATGGAGCAAATACAGCAGCAAATAATGACCGCGACGGTATTAGTGCATTTGACTTTAGTAGTACAGCAACCGAAATTCGAAATTTGTTACCAGCTGGAAATTACACTGTAAATTTTTACAAAAATCAAGCGGATGCACTAGCTGAAACAAATGCAATTACCGATATTTCAAACTACAGAAATATTGATTATCCTAATTCACAATTAATTTGGGGTCGAGTAGATAGTGATGTAAATAATGCTTGTTATGGTTTAGGTCCTTACGTTTCGCTAACTGTCGAAAAACTACCGACTGCAAATCCTGTTATAATTCCTAATCAATGTGATGACGATCAAGATGGCTCTTTTGTTTTTGACACCTCTACATTAGAAACTAATCTTTTACAAGGCCAAACCAATGTAACAGTTTCTTATTTTGATGCAAATGGAAATGTTTTACCGAGTCCATTTCCGGCAACATTTAGAACATCAACGCAAACAATACGTGCAGTTGTCACTAATAATACACCGAATAAATGTGAAGATGAAACTACAATTTCTTTTGTAGTTGACAAACTTCCACAAGCTTTTGCGGTACCTCTAGCATTAACAACAACGTGTGATGACGAAGCTGACCCTTTATTGCAAGACGAGCAGTTTGCATTTAACACAACTGGGATTGATCAAATCATTAGAGGAAATCAAACGGATATAACCGTGACCTATCTAGATCAAAATGGAGCAGCATTAACTAGTCCATTACCGAATCCTTTCATTACAAAAACACAAGAAATCACAGCAGTAGTTACTAACAATCAAAACACCACTTGTACAGCCACTACTGTATTGCGTTTTGTTGTAAATCCGCTACCACCAATAAACCTAAATTTGGATGGTAAAGATGATCAGCTTGTATGCTCAAACATCCCTACATTTATGGTCGAACTTAATGCAGGATTACAAAGTGGTTCATCAACTACTGATTATAATTACAAATGGTTTAAAGATAACGTACTTCTACCATTAGAGACTAATTATACTATAAAAGTAAATACAGCGGGAACTTATAGTGTAGAAGTTGGTACTGCTCAAGGATGCTCTAGAACGAGGATTATCAAAGTAACCGCTTCAGACATTGCAACAATAAACAGCATAGAAATCGAAGATCTTACGGATATAAGTACTGTAATTATTAAAGTAAGCGGTTCAGGTGATTATCAATACAGCATTGATGATAGCGAAAGTCTTTTTCAGGACAGTAATGAGTTTACCAATATTCCGCCAGGTATTCACGAAGTGTATGTAAGAGACAAAAATGGCTGTGGCGTGGTTAAAAAAATAATTGCGATAACTGGCGTACCAAAGTATTTTACTCCAAATGGTGATGGATATAATGATTTTTGGAATGTGAAAGGAATAAACAATGAATTTAATCCCAACACAATCATTTACATTTTTGATCGCTATGGCAAATTAATTAAACAAGTTTTAGCAACTGGCCAAGGCTGGGATGGAACTTTTGCGGGACAACCCATGCCATCTGATGATTATTGGTACACTGTAAAACTACAAGACGGAAGGGAAATAAAAGGTCATTTTAGTTTAAAAAGATAATCCTTAAAACTCTTTAAACGTAAAGCTATTCACGATTTAAAGTAAGAGAGCGTTGTATAAAAAGACGGACTATTACTTTAAATCGTGTTATAAATAAAATATCAATGAAGAATTATATCAAATATCTCGCAATGTTGATATTGATTTTAGGATCAATGACGAGTGAGTGTTTCCCTAATTCTGAAATCAGCTATACTTCCTATTATCAAGGCTTAAATTTCAAAAAAAGTACTGAAGCAGAAAATCTAAAAGGAACAAAATTTCTTTTTGACACCATTCATGATGTAAAATCAAGCTTTAAAATTACCTTTGATATTAATCCCAAGTATCTTAATCCAGCTGATGTTACATATATTACCAAATTTAAATTACAAAGTGAATTATTTCAAATATTGAAACCACTTCTGCATCAAAAACTATATCTAAAAGCATTATTTGATTTCACTAATTATACCCTTTAATTCCAAACATAGTTTGAAATTTATTTTTAAATCTTTTCTATGATTTAAAAAAACAAAAAGGTGTGTAATATAACGAAATAAAAATGCGTAAACTTAAAAATACAAATAGCCTAACTACTTGTAAAAGAATAATTACTGGAATAAAAAAGAAATTAATTGTAAGTCTTACTTCAATAATGCTAGGAATTGCGATGGGGTTAAATGAAAATGAAAGCGTACTTCATAAAAACTCAAAACAATCAGAATGGCAAAATAAAAAAGAATAAAAAATTCAAAAGATAATTTAAGTTTCTTCTGATTATTTGCCTTCTTAAAAGTAGATTTTCTTTTACCCCTGATGGAAACGGCATCCTTTTATAACACCCCTTTTTTGGGGTGGTATAAAAGATATAGTGTACAGCAGGATTAGGTTCAAAAAAAAAACCATCAACTTACGCTGATGGTTTTAAATACAATTCAAATAAATTAGATTTTGAATCTTTTTCTATCTGTTTCTGTCAAATATATTTTTCTTAAACGAATAGATTTTGGTGTAACCTCAACATACTCATCTTTTTGAATATATTCTAAAGCTTCCTCTAATGAGAAAATAATTGGAGGGATGATTCTAGCTTTGTCATCATTTCCAGATGAACGTACGTTAGATTGTTTTTTCTCTTTTGTTACGTTAACACACATATCATCTCCACGAGAGTTTTCACCAATTACTTGACCTTCGTAAATTTCAGCATTTGGCTCTACGAAGAACTTACCACGATCTTGTAATTTATCGATAGAGTAAGGAATTGCTTTTCCTTTTTCCATAGAGATCAATGAACCTTTGTTACGTCCAGCAATTTCTCCTTTGTAAGGCTCATATCCAATAAAACGGTGTGCCATAATAGCCTCACCAGCAGTTGCAGTTAGCAATTGATTACGTAAACCAATGATTCCACGAGATGGAATATTGAATTTTACAATCATACGCTCCCCTTTCGTTTCCATACTTAACATTTCACCTTTACGCATAGTTACAAACTCAACCGCTCTACCTGAAAGATTTTCTGGTAAATCAATGGTTAATTCCTCAATTGGTTCACATTTTTTACCATCAATTTCTTTGATAATAACTTGTGGTTGACCAATTTGTAATTCATATCCTTCTCTTCTCATTGTTTCAATAAGAACAGACAAGTGAAGTACTCCACGACCAAAAACCATGAATTTATCAGCAGAATCAGTTTCACCTAACTTCATAGCTAAGTTTTTCTCTAATTCTTTTGTCAAACGATCTCTAATGTGTCTAGAAGTTACAAATTTACCCTCTTTACCAAAGAATGGAGAGTCATTAATTGTAAACAACATACTCATTGTAGGCTCATCAATATCGATTGTTTTCAAACCTTCTGGGTTTTCATGATCAGCGATAGTATCACCAATTTCGAAACCTTCAACACCAATAATTGCACAAATATCGCCAGCGATAACTTGTTCTACTTTTTTACGACCAAGTCCTTCGAAAGTATGCAATTCTTTGATACGAGATTTAGATACAGTACCGTCTCTTTTTACTAATGAGATTGGCATACCTTCCTTTAAAACACCTCTTTCAAGACGACCAATAGCGATACGACCTGTAAAAGCTGAGAAATCAAGAGATGTAATCAACATTTGTGGAGTTCCTTCAGAAACTTTTGGAGCAGGTACATTAGCAACAACCATATCTAATAATGCTTCCACATTATCAGTTACATTTTCCCAGTGGTCAGACATCCAGTTGTTTTTCGCTGAACCGTAAACTGTTGGGAAATCTAACTGCCATTCTTGAGCACCTAATTCAAACATTAAGTCAAAAACTTTTTCATGTACTTCCTCAGGAGTACAGTTTTCTTTATCAACTTTATTGATAACTACACAAGGTTTAAGACCTAAGTCAATCGCTTTTTGTAATACAAAACGCGTTTGAGGCATCGGACCTTCAAAGGCATCCACTAGCAAACACACACCATCGGCCATGTTCAATACACGTTCAACTTCACCACCAAAATCGGCGTGACCAGGAGTATCAATAATATTGATTTTAGTTCCTTTATACTGAACTGATACGTTTTTAGAAGTAATTGTAATACCTCTTTCGCGTTCTAAGTCGTTGTTATCAAGTATTAAATCACCTGTGTTTTCGTTGTCACGAAATAATTGACAGTGATACATAATTTTGTCTACCAATGTAGTTTTACCGTGATCGACGTGAGCAATAATTGCAATGTTTCTAATAGATTCCATCTGAGATTTTTAATGGGTGCAAAGGTACACTTTATTTTCATATAAAAAATAATTATACAATAGTTTACATATACTTAACTCATTACGATCAAAAATCGATTGATTAAAAAAATAAGTTGAACACGAAACTTACTAGTTAATTAATTATTATTTATATTTGAGTAATGAAAAGCAAAACCAACCAAGTTACACTCATATACATAATCATTTCGCTTTTTGTAGCAATTGTTAGCTACAAAATTGCTTGGCATTATATCCAACCTCAACACCTCTACCTCTACTCTTTTGCTAAAGATTGCATTTTTATAATACTGACAGGAATTCTTTTTCGATTCATTCTAGCCAAAAATGACAACCGTAGTATTGCTATTTTCAAACAGTTGAAAAAAACAAATGACGAAATAAGAGAGTCAAACGAAAAATATGACATTGTAGCTAAAGCAACAAGTGACACTATCTGGGATTGGACACTCGAAGACGATAATTTCACATGGAATAAAGGAATTGAATCTGTATTTGGCTACCAAATTAATGAGGTCGGAAACACATCAACTTGGTGGTTTGACAAAATTCATCCCGAAGACAGCATTAAAATGTCAATTAGGCTTTACTCCTTCATTGAACAGAAAACTGAGAAATGGCAAGATCAATACCGATTCAAATGCGCTGATAACACATACAAATATGTATTAGACCGCGGTTTTTTAATCAAAGATGAATCAGGCAAAGTAACCAGAATGATTGGGGCCATACAAGATATCACCAAACAAAAAGAAGAAGAACAAAGACTCAAACTTTTAGAGACTGTTATTACACAATCAAAAGATTCTGTTTTAATTACAGAAGCACACTCGGATAAAAATCAAATTCCAAACATCATTTATACCAATCCCGCTTTTAGCCAAATGACAGGATACACAAGCGAAGAAATGTTTGGCAAAGCACCTAACTTTTTTAATAGTCCAAAATCAGACCTAGATGCACTACAAACTATTTTAAATGCTATCGACAAAAAAGAAGAATGCTTAATTGAAACGGTAAGTCTTTCTAAAAATAAAGAAGAATATTGGATTCGTCTTTCAATGATACCTATTTTTAATACTGAAAACGAAATCTCGCATTGGATTTCCATCCAAAGGGACATTAGCGAAGATAAAAAACGTGAAAAAGAAAAGGAACAATTAATTAGAGAATTAACTCAAAACAATAAAGACTTAAAACAATTCTCCTATATTACGTCACACAACTTAAGAGCCCCATTATCCAACCTCACCGGATTGCTCAATTTACTGGAAGACATGCCAATTGAGAATCAAGAACTTCAAGAAATCCTAACGGGATTCAGTAAATCTACCCATTTACTTAACGAAACCATCAACGATCTCGTTAAAGTTATTATTATTAAAGATAATCCTTCCATTAAAAAAGAGGACATTCAAATTGCTGATATTTTTGAAAATGTTTTCAATCAACTCAGTTTTCAAATTGAATTATACAAGCCAATTATAAAATTAAACTTTGCAAATGTTTCTATAATAAATACCAACAAAGCATATATTGAAAGTATTTTGCTAAATTTACTATCAAATTCTATTAAATACAAGTCAGAAGACAGAAAATTAAAAATCACAATAGCTTCACAAAAAACTGATGAAGGTATTTTATTATTATTTAAAGATAATGGAATCGGTATCGATTTAGATCTGCACAGAAATAAAGTATTTGGATTATACCAAAGATTTCATAATTACCCAGACAGCAAAGGACTTGGTTTATACCTGGTGAAATCGCAAATAGAAACGATGGGAGGATCAATTGAAATTGAGAGCGAAGTAAACAAAGGAACCACCTTTACATTAATATTTAAAAACAAAAACTAATGTTAAATCAAATTCTATTTATTGATGACGATCCCATTACGCTTATGTTATGCAAAAAAGTAATAGCCCGAGCTGACTTTTGCCACGAAATTATAACATCATCTAACGGAGAGGAAGCATTGCAACATTTCACGGCAATGAAAAAAAATAGAGATTTAATTCGTCCAGACCTCATTTTTCTTGACCTAAACATGCCTATTATGGGCGGTTGGGAGTTCTTGAATTATTTCGAAAAAATAGAATTTTCAGAATTTAAAACAATAAAAGTGGTAGTATTATCATCAACAATTGACCCCGAAGATTTAGAAAAATCAAAGCAATACGAAATGGTTATCGATTTTTTACCAAAACCAATTAGCACACAAATGCTAACCTACCTATCTGACAAAATGGGTTTTTAGTTCAACAAGGTAACACCATTCAATAAAAAAATAAAAACACTTCACATATAACAAAAAACAAAAAAGCCTCACAAATGTGAGGCTTTATTGTAATTGTATATCTTAAACTATAGTTTTGAAACTAATTTAGTTAATTTAGATTTCAAGTTAGAAGCTTTGTTATCATGAATGATATTCTTTTTAGCCAACTTATCAATCATTGAAATCACACTTGACAATTTAGCACTAGCATCAGATTTATCAGTAGCCAATCTCAACGCTTTTATCGCGTTACGAGTTGTTTTGTGTTGGTATCTGTTTAATACTCTTTTCTTTTCGTTACTTCTAATTCTCTTTAGAGCTGATTTATGATTTGCCATTTTATTGCTTTTTTTATCTTTTTATTATTTTTTTTAATTAGTCTTTGTTAAATAACTCAAAAGCTATTTTAAATAAACAGAGCATCAAGACTCAAAAACTCTGTTCCAACACTAAACTAAGAAAAAGTAGTAGCCCGTAGCGGAATCGAACCGCTCTTACATGGATGAAAACCATGCGTCCTAACCGATAGACGAACGGGCCATTATTCTAATTAAAGTTTAGAAAACTTAGCACAGTAAAAAAGTAGTAGCCCGTAGCGGAATCGAACCGCTCTTACATGGATGAAAACCATGCGTCCTAACCGATAGACGAACGGGCCTTGCTTCTCTAATGCGGATGCAAAAATACAACTATTTTTAGAACGCACAATAGGTTCTGCATTTTTTTTTATTTTTTTTTAATACGCCTTCGCAAAGAGCACTCTTCCCGCCGATGGCGCACCTGTAAGCACACAAACTCCCTGTTCTTTCTCTTGATCAAGAGGCACACATCGGATGGTTGCTTTGGTTAAATCTTTTATTTTTTCTTCGGTAGTTGCAGTACCATCCCAATGAGCTGATACAAATCCTCCTTTAGTCTCTAAAATCTCTTTAAACTCATCAAAATTAGAAACTTTTGTAATATGCGTATTTCTGTACTCTAAAGCTTTACCAAACAAATCGGCTTGAATTTGCGCCAATAAGTCCTGGATATAAACTTCAATTCCCTCACTTGAAACCACTGTTTTAGTCAGCGTATCGCGACGCGCAACTTCAAAAGTGCCATTTTCAAGATCTTTAGGACCTACTGCTATACGAACCGGAACCCCTTTTAACTCCCACTCCGCAAATTTAAACCCAGGTTTTTGAGTAGTTCTATCGTCAAATTTGACAGTAATATTTAATTTTCGCAATGCTAGAACTAAGCTATTCACTGCCTCTTTGATAGTAGCTAACTGCTCATCACTCTTGTATATTGGTACAATTACCACTTGAATTGGTGCTAAACTTGGTGGCAATACCAAACCTTGATCATCTGAATGCGTCATCACCAACGCCCCCATTAAGCGCGTTGAAACACCCCAAGATGTTCCCCAAACATACTCTTGTTTTCCTTCAGCAGTAGCAAATTTAACATCAAAAGCTTTCGCAAAGTTTTGGCCTAAAAAGTGCGATGTACCAGCTTGTAATGCTTTTCCATCTTGCATCAATGCCTCTATACAATAGGTTTCTTCAGCACCTGCAAAACGCTCTGTTTCTGTTTTTATTCCTTTAACTACAGGAATAGCCATAAATCCTTCTACAAAATCAGCATACACATTCATCATTTTTTCTGACTCTTCAACAGCTTCTGTTCGCGTTGCGTGCGCCGTATGACCTTCTTGCCATAAAAACTCTGCAGTACGCAAAAACAAGCGTGTTCTCATTTCCCAACGTACTACATTTGCCCACTGATTTATCAATAGTGGCAAATCTCTATACGATTGTACCCAACCTTTATAAGTAGACCAAATAATAGCTTCACTCGTAGGTCTAACTATTAATTCTTCTTCTAATTTTGCATTTGGATCAACGATTAGTTTTCCAGGTTTATCAGGATCGTTTTTTAATCTATAATGTGTAACTACTGCACATTCTTTTGCAAAACCTTCGGCATTCTTCTCTTCAGCCTCGAACATGCTTTTGGGTACAAACAACGGAAAATATGCGTTTTGATGACCTGTTTCTTTGAACATTCGATCTAATTCAGCTTGCATCTTTTCCCATATTGCATAGCCATAAGGTTTAATAACCATACATCCTCTAACCCCTGAATTTTCGGCTAAATCAGCTTTTACAACTAATTCATTATACCATTTCGAATAATCTTCCGCTCTTGTAGTTATGTTCTTACTCATACTGATATAGTTTGGCACAAATATTGCTCTGTTAATTTAAAATAAATAGTTCAGCAAAACTAACTATTTTTGTAATGTGCAACAATAAAATCTCCATATATATGAAAACTAGTACCCTTACTTTAAAAAATCGTGCGCTGCTATCCTCCATGGGGATTTGGTGCATTTTATTTGCATCTTGTGGCTCATATCAAAACAGTTCTTACTACGATTCAGATGGTATTTATGGCGCAACTTACGAGCGTGCACCTGAAACAAAAGTAGTAGTGGATAATAGTAGTCCGTACAAAGACTATTTTAGCTCTTTACAAAACAATGATCAAAAGGTAACCATTTTTACAGATGTAGATACCTACAATTCATACGATACAGAAAACGATTCTATCGCCAACAACAGCTATCCTGGATGGGGCAGCAATCCTCAAACTGTAGACATCAACATCTACAACAATGGTTGGGGCGCTAATAATTGGGGCTGGAATGGCGGTTTTGGATGGAACAATTGGGGATGGAACAATAATTTTGGATGGGGTGGATACCCAGGTTGGGGATGGAACAATTGGGGCTGGAACAACAACTTTGGTTGGAGCGGCTATCCTGGCTGGGGATGGAACGCCGGTTTTGGATGGAACAGTTGGTACGGAAACAATTGGGGCTATACCACAGCATACAACAATCAGGCATATACACGTAATGCTGGACGAAGAGGATCTTACACCACTACGGCAAACAATTCTGGACGAAGTGTAAACGCTTACAACCGAAACGCTACAATCAATAATGGAAGAAGAAGCGGTGAAACTTTCAACAGAAATGGCGAAACTTTAAATAGAAATAATACAACAACCTTTGGTCGAGGGTCAGCAACAAGATTTAGCAGAACGAACCAGACCGCTACACAAAGTGAATCCCGAAACAATATAGGAACTAATCGCAGAGGCTCTTACAATACACAAAACCAAAGCGAAACAAGAACATATACCCCGTCTAGAACCGAAAATAGTAGTCGATCTTACACTCCTAGCTCAAGCTCTTCAAGAGGTGGAGGTGGCAGCTACGGCGGTGGCGGTGGAGGAAGATCTACTGGAGGCGGCGGCCGAGGTGGTCGAGGTTAAAATGTGTAATTAAACAAAATAGATATAAACAAATCTTTGATTTAGATGAAAAAATATTTTTTAGTAGCAGTTTTGGGTCTTACCGCAATTGCTACGCAAGCACAAGAGGTAGGAGATGCATTGCGCTACGCCCAGGACAATCTAACAGGAACAGCGCGGTTTAGAGCCCTGAGCGGAGCATTTGGAGCACTTGGAGGTGATTTATCCTCATTAAACGTGAATCCTGCTGGTTCAGCCATATTTGCAAACAATCAAATGACTGTGACCTTAAGCAACTTTAATAACAAAAACAATTCAACTTACTTTGGCGAAACTAACGCAGAGAAAACCAATACATTCGACTTGAATCAAGCTGGAGCTGTTTTTATTTTTGGGTCAAAAAACAATGGCGATTGGAAAAAAATTGCAATTGGTGTTAATTACGAAAACACAAATAATTTTAACAATGGTGTTTTTTCTGCTGGAACCAATCCAACTAATTCGATAGATCAATATTTCTTAGCATTTGCAAACAGAGGCAACAATGGAGCTCCAGTACCACAGCAATTTGTTAACCGAGAACCCGGAGAAACAATAAGTGATTTGTACTCTTTTTTAGGACGTAATTTACCCAACACTCAATTTCCTGGACTTAATGGCTTTGATGCGCAGCAAGCGTTTCTTGGTTTTCAAGGTTTTTTATTGGATGCCGTTGATGAAAACAATGAAAATTCAGCTTATGTTTCAAATGTTCCGGGAGGAGGAAATTATTTCCAAACTAACGAAGTCTACAGTACAGGATACAATGGTAAATTATCTTTTAATTTATCTACCTCTTACAAAGATAAATTTTATTTCGGATTGAATCTAAATTCCCACTTTACTGACTACACCAAATCATCTTCATTTACAGAACGCAACAATGCAACTTTATCGAGTAACTATACAGTTTCAAGATTACGCTTCAACAATGACTTAAATACCTACGGAACCGGATTTTCATTTCAATTAGGAGCAATAGCTAAATTGACAAACGAAATTCGTGTAGGACTAGCGTACGAATCGTCGACTTGGTATAATTTAACGGATGAATTATCTCAAAGTTTAACGGTAGTAAGCGCAAATACAAGCGGCGAATTGCCTGCTGATATAATTGCACCGCAAGTCATCAATGTATACGAACCTTATAAATTGCAAACACCAAGCAGAGTAACAGGAAGTTTCGCCTATGTATTTGGAAAAAAAGGATTATTAAGTATTGATTATGCTTTAAAAAACTACGGTAGCACTCAATTTAAACCTGCTAATGATTTCTTTTTTAATTCGTTAAACAATGAAATGAGTCGCACACTAGACACAAGCGGAGAACTTCGCATTGGAGGTGAGTACAAAATTGAACGTTTAAGCCTAAGAGGTGGTTATCGTTACGAACAAAGTCCTTACGTTGACAATACTACTATTGGCGACCTAAATGGATTTTCAGCTGGATTGGGTTATAATTTCGGATCAACTAAAGTCGATTTAGCGTATGCATACGCTAAGAGAAATACGCAGCAAGGTTTTTTTAATCAAGGATTTACAGATGGCGCTAGCATTGACGCCATAAACAACACCGTTTCGCTAACGTTGTTATTCGAATTATAAAAAGATCTATCATATAAATGAAATCCGTTTCAGTAATTGAAACGGATTTTTTTTTAAAATCAATACAACCTTTTATAGATCCTTACTTGAAGACAACATCTAAAAATTGAAAAAAACAGTAAAAAATAGCTGTTTGAATAAAAAAGTGTAATTTTGCAAAATTCCTAAAATATCAGGATTCTAATGTTATGAGAACGAAATCTTTAAAAAAGAACAAAATAAACGTAATTACCCTTGGGTGTTCAAAAAATGTGTATGATAGTGAAGTCCTTATGGGTCAACTTCGCGCCAATGGAAAAGAAGTAACACATGAAGCTGCAGCAGCTGATGAAGGCAATATTATCGTGATTAACACTTGTGGTTTTATTGATAATGCAAAAGCAGAATCGGTTAATATGATTTTGGAATATGCCGATAAAAAAGAAAAAGGATTAGTAGACAAAGTATTTGTAACCGGATGCCTTTCAGAAAGATACCGCCCAGATTTAGAAAAAGAAATCCCAAATGTGGATCAATTTTTTGGCACTACAGAACTACCTCAACTTCTAAAAGCACTTGGCGCCGATTACAAACATGAATTACTAGGGGAGCGATTAACTACTACTCCAAAAAACTATGCCTATCTAAAAATTTCTGAAGGATGTGATAGACCATGTAGTTTTTGTGCTATTCCTTTAATGCGTGGAAAAAATGTTTCACAAACTATTGAAAAACTAGTTAAAGAAGCAGAAGGTTTGGCGAGAGACGGCGTTAAAGAATTGATTTTAATTGCACAAGATTTAACTTATTACGGACTAGATTTATACAAAAAAAGAGCTTTAGGCGATTTACTTGAGGCGCTTGTTAAAGTAGAAGGAATTGAGTGGATTCGTTTGCATTACGCCTTCCCTACTGGATTTCCTATGGAGGTTTTGGAAATCATGAAACGAGAGCCAAAAATTTGTAACTATATTGATATTCCTTTGCAGCACATCGCAGATTCTGTTTTAAAATCAATGCGAAGAGGAACTACACGAGAAAAAACAACTAAACTATTAAAAGACTTTCGTGCAGCTGTGCCAGGAATGGCCATCAGAACAACATTAATTGTAGGATATCCTGGTGAAACTCAAGAAGACTTCAATATTTTGAAAGAATTTGTTCAAGAAATGAAATTTGACAGAATGGGTTGTTTTGCCTATTCACATGAAGAAAACACACACGCCTACTTACTTGAAGATGATGTTCCGGATCAAGTAAAACAAGATCGCGCTAACGAAATTATGGAATTGCAATCGCAAATTTCTTGGGACTTGAATCAAGAAAAAATCGGACAAACCTATAAATGTATTATTGACAGAAAAGAAGGTGCTCACTTTGTTGGCCGAACTGAATTTGATAGTCCTGATGTAGATAACGAAGTATTGATTGATGCATCTAAGCACTATTTAAAAACAGGGGAATTCGCGATGATAAAAATCACCGAAGCTACTGAATTTGATTTATACGGAGAACCAGCATAACGTTTATCTTTTAAAAACAACACCTATGAAAGCAGTCTTTTACGGAATCGCATTAGTTACAACCTTATTCTTTTCGAACGAAATTTCAGCACAATACGGGTACGGAAATGGGTATGGAAACGGCTATGGTATGAATAGACGAATGGCTGGTGGTATGGACCAAAACAGACAACCAGACAAACCGAAAGAAATTCCGGTAGAGGTAACTGTAGCAAAACTCATGGAACGTTTGACACCAGATCTTTCATTGGATGAATTACAAGCTATTGCGATAAGTAATATCATAACGGAAAGTATGAAAGAGCAAGGTATTTTACTAAAAGCCGAAGTCTCTCAGGAAGAAAAATCGAATAACATAAAAGTGCTTTCTGAAACCACTAACCGAAAGATCAATGATTTACTAAATCCAGATCAAAAAGAAAAATTCAAGGCTCTCAACAGTGAGTCAAGGGGTTCTAAAAAAGTAAAAAATAAAAAGAAAGCAGAGGAGCAATAGTTCCTGATGTACAAAATCAGCTCGTTTAATTATGAAAATTACCCTGTATTATTTCCTTTTGCTTGTGCTGTTTTTTTCTTGCGCACCGAAACCTTTTCCAGCCAACGAAAAAACATATGACACAAATTTAACAACCCTAAAGGAAACCATTTCAAATAAAGAAGCTCAGACGTTACCTGTGATTCCGTTTGTACCAATTCCGATTGATACACTGTACAGGCAACAACTTCATACCTACAAGGATACTTTATTCAAAATGAATGCAGCTAGTTTACAAAATGGCATTAGTACAGAATGGGTTAGCTCTGTAAATTTCAATCTTCGCAAACCCAATTTTGTAATTATTCATCATACTGCTCAAGATTCGCTTCCGCAAACGATAAAAACTTTTACAAAAACAACTACTCAAGTAAGCGCACATTACGTAATTGGAGACGACGGAAAAGTGGTTCAAATGCTTAATGATTACTTAAGAGCTTGGCATGCTGGAAATGGCTCTTGGGGCAAGAACACTGATTTAAATTCATGTTCGATAGGTATTGAGTTAGACAATAACGGTACAGAACCTTTCTCAGAAATGCAAATCAATAGTTTATTAGCGCTGTTGACCAAATTAAAGAAAGACTACAATATACCGCAACAAAATTTTATTGGCCATGCTGATATAGCACCCTCTCGAAAAAAAGATCCAAGTGCTTTGTTTCCTTGGAAAATTCTTGCTGAAAAAGGTTTTGGATTATGGCCAGACGAGTTTTTAATGACAGCTCCCATCGATTTCAATCCTGAACTAGGACTGCGATTAATCGGTTATGACACCAAAAATTTGGCCGCTGCAGTAACAGCATTTAAATTACATTACATACAAAACGAAGTCAACAATTTATTGGATCCACTAACAATAAATACTATTTACTCCATTTACAAGCAACAGTAGAACGAAAGGAGCACAATTTTTAAATTCGAAAAAAAAACTGCCAAGAAAACTTGTTCCTTGACAGTTAAAAAAAAAATTAGAATGTATAAGTCGTAGCTAATAATGTGTATGCTGTGAGTCCCTTTGGAGCGGCAGCACTATTTGTAAATATATCTTCTGAGGCAGTATCTACTCTAAACTCTGGAATAATGGTTAAATTACCTACTTTGTAATTCAACGATAACGTATTTCCAACAACTGTTGTACCTGTTAATAATCGCAATGCTGGCGTAGCTTCTTTTGCATCTAAATACTCTAATCTATAGGCAAGACTTAGTGATTCTTTCAATGAAACAGTCGCATAACCTACCAATGAAAACCATTCACCATTAAGATCGCTATCCAGATCATCTTTAGTCATTGCATACGTTCCATTAAAACCAAGCGAAAAAGAATCACTTACTTTTTTTGTACCCACAAAGTCAAATTGCGTTTTATTTTCAGTAGATGAAGGATTACTACTGCCGGAGGTTACGTTAAAAAAGGCACTACCTGTATCTCCTGCAAAAGCCAATTGGCCAATAAATGTTTTTTGAGAAGAACCCGCTTCAATGGCAGTTTTAAAATCAGTTGGATTAGAAACTCCAGCCATAAAACTAAATTTACCCGAAGTATATTGCGCTTTAATCCCTGTATTAAAGAAGGGACCATAGGTAAAAGCATACGACATACTATAATTTTTATTATCAACTGCATCTACCAATTCGTAACCCAAATGAGTTCCAAAACTACCCGCAGTAACTTTAAACTTATCTGAAAACTCATAAGTAAAATTCAATTGTTTAATCATAAAGCTAGTAGCCTCGTCATTATAAGTAAATTGTGCTGCTCTGTTACCAAAACCTAAGTCAACAAAAACGGAAGCTTTTCCCCTTTTATGGGAAGCTTCGATTGATGCCATTCCGAGTTCAAAAGAATTATGTGAATTGCTAAAGCTTGTCAAACTGTTGTCTACCTTTGCAAAATCATATTTGTAGTACGCATCTGCAGAACCTGCAAATGTGGTAGTTGGAATTGTTGCAGACTCCTGTGCAAACGCAATAACGGATACAAGCAGCGAAGCAATAATAGCTAGTTGATTTTTCATTTTTAGTTGGTTTTAATTAGTAATTAAGATTAATAATCTTACGGATTTATTACTGCTATTACTGTCGCGAACCAATAGCAAAAAAGAATAAAAAGAAAATAGTTCGATGCTATCTTCTTGTTTTTTATGCTTTTACCTAAAGCGAATTTATTAACTTTTATTTACCAATAATTACGAATTAGAAGTTTTTTGACAGCCGAGATAGCAGAATTATGAATTACAGAAAATCAATAAAAATTAATAAGCATTCCCTATTTTAAAGTTTATTTTTTAAAAAATCAATAATAAAAAATTTATCATACACCCTATCGAAATAAAGATTATTGCAAAAAATAATTTAAAAAACATACTAAATAAGACATTTTAATAAAAATAAAATAACATGCCCCTATCGAAATAGAGGTAATTATTTAAATATATAAATTAAATAGAAAAATAAATTAGGTTTATTGGAGGAAAAACCGTCTTCTATTTATCTATTATGAACCAAAGAAAAAATCCTTACCAAGCTATATTTAAGAAAAATTTAAAAAATAATAATTTCCTTTTTTTTACCTTTAGATTGTGAAAAAGCAAGGATGGAAAGTGGTGTTTTCATCACCATTTTTTTGCTTTGCTACCGTCTCCACTTTTGGACTAAAGAAATAGTTTTTCAGTAAAGCAACACTGCACTCAAAAAGAGTTGACAAAATTTGAGTTAACAAAAAAACAAACAACTTAAAAAAAAACATAATGAAATATTTAATTACACTTGCATTATTAATTTGTGCCACTGCCAACTTTGCTCAAACTCATAAATTTGAGCAACATAATGGTCAAAAAATTGAAGTAAATTATATTAAAACGGAAGACAACCTTTTGTTTTTCTCATTGCCTAATAGTACTGAAGAAAAAACGATTAGCAAATTTGCAATAGCACAAATGCACGAAAACAATAAAAAAAATAGTGTCGAAGTGAGTGAAAAAGTAATCCTCCAAGATGCAGCTGATTACCACAAAGTTGTCGCCCTTACTAACAAACAGACTGCGGGTCTACAAAAAGCAGGATCTGTTTCAAGTTTTTTGGGAAAAACCAAAGGAGATACTAATCAAGCTTTTAAAGACCAATCAATCAAAAGGCTACAACAATTAGCCGCCAAAAAAGGTGCTCCTTTTATGGTCATTACATCAAGTTCGCCTCAAAATCTGAAAGCAGAATTGTACACGTACTAAGCTTTAAAAGCTCCATGTAAACATAAAAAAGCCGAAAATTAGAACTACAAGATCTATTTTCGGCTTTTATTATTTGAAACACTGACAAGTTAACCTACAACTATCGATTTTACATTGAGAAATTCTTTTAGTCCTATCGCTCCAAGTTCTCTTCCGTAACCTGACTTTTTAATTCCTCCAAACGAAACTTGTGAGTCTGAACGAACCAAAGAATTGATAAAAACAGATCCCGCTTCAATTTTTCTAGCCAGTTGCTGCGCATTTTCTACATCTTCTGACCAAATAGCCGCTGCCAAACCATATCGATGTTGATTAGCGAGAGTAATGGCCTCTTCTTCATTTTTGGCACGAACAATTGCAGCTAGAGGTCCGAATGTTTCTTCTTGAAAGGCAATGTTTTTCACATGAACATGATCTATTATTGTTGGCTGAAAATTACATTGTTCTCGCTTACCTCCCAAAAGTAATTGAGCACCTTGTTCTAAAGCTGTTTGCAATTGTAGTTCTAATTTTTCAGCCAAATCGATGCGAGCCAATGGTCCCATTTGATTTTGAGCATTCAATGGATCGCCTTGTTGTATCTCTTTAACCTTTTCGATAAAAAGAGAAGTAAAATCATTTGCAACTGATTCAGTAACAATAAATCGCTTGGCACAAATGCAAGCTTGCCCTGCATTACCCATTCTAGATTGCGCAGCTACTGTAGCAGCGGCTTCTAAGTTAGCATCATCAAAAACAATAAAAGCATCAGACCCGCCAAGTTCTAAAACTGATTTTTTAATGTGTTTCCCCGCCAACGACGCCACAGCAGCGCCAGCTGCTTCACTACCTGTCAAGGTCACACCACATACAATATTGGAAGCAATTACTTCCTCTACTTGCGGCACATCAATAGCGAGCTCTTGAAAAACACCTTCAGGAAAACCAGCCTCAAGAAACAATCGCGCAATTGCCTTAGCACATCCCATAACATTTGGTGCATGCTTTAGTAATGTTACATTTCCAGCCATTATTGTAGGAGCTGCATATCTAAATACTTGCCAAAAAGGATAGTTCCAAGGCATAATTGCAAAAACTGCACCTAAAGGATCATAGACGGTTTTGCTATTAAATCTAGTAGAGTTGATTACTTCTTTCAGTAATTGTTCTGCTTTTTCTGCGTAATATTCGCAATTCAGGGCTGATTTATCAATTTCGGCCTCACTTTCAGCTAAAACCTTTCCCATTTCGGAAGTAATTAGTAGCGCTAATTCGGTTTTATTTAACCGAAGTAAATCGGCTAAGCGTTTCATTTTTACTGTGCGATCCTCGAAAGAAGTTGTTTTCCAATAATGAAACCCTTTATCAGCAAGACTTATTTTTTGACGAAGTTGTACCGAAGTTAAAATAGGGTGTGTCGTAACGATCTCTTGGGTATAAGGATTGATTGATTTGAAAATCATACAAGTATTTTTTCTGGTAAATTTAAGTCTAATTTATAAAACAAAAACCCAACAAAAACATAAATACTATCTGTAAAAGCTTGGTCTAATTCCTCGAAGATTGCGTAAAATCAGCAAAAACAGAATCAAGAATCTCAAATACTTTTTCTTTTTGAAGTGGTTTAGAAATGTAAGAAGTAAATCCAAACTGCATAATTCTCTCCCTATCTTCAACAGAAGAGTATGCAGTATGCGCAATAATTGGCAAATCGGGGCGGTTCATTCTAATTTGTTCAAAAGCCTCATAGCCATTAAGTACTGGCATTTTTAAGTCCATAAAAACCAAACTAATATCTTTATGCTCTTTGCACATAGCAACTGCCTCTTGACCATTTACGGCACGAAGAACAGTGTGCTTTTTATGTTGAATTAATTTTTTCAGTAATAGATAGTTTACGTTATCATCCTCAGCAACTAAAATTACTTCATCATCAGTACCTTGCACTAAAGCTGGAGTTTTCAAGGGTGTTACTAAAGCTACATTTTCATCAATTACTAGCGGAATGGTAAAAGAAAAAATAGAGCCTTTACCAATAGCTGATTTTACTTCTATTTTACCACCTAACATTTCAACATAAGCTTTGGTAATAGAAAGCCCTAGACCGAGACCTGTCAATTCTGGAGATATTGTAGCTTCTATTTGTCGAAATCGATCAAAAATCACTTTTAGATAATCTTTACTAATACCATTGCCCGTATCCTCAACAGTGAATTCTAAAAAACCTTTCTTTTTATGCACTGAATAACCAAAATTGATCGACCCTGACTCTGTAAATTTAATTGCATTAGTAATCAAATTGATCAATATTTGCTTGAGTTTCGTTTCGTCTGTTAGTACTTTTTGTTCTAATGGTTTAGAGGAAGTCTTTAAGTAAAAAACAATTTCTTTTGATGGTGGAATGGTTACTTTTAAAGAGGAATACAACTCTTTCATACAAGCCTCAAGATCTACAGCTGCAAAATTGGGAACAATTTGATTAGCATCAATTTTAGACATTTCTATTAAATCTTCAATAATAGACACTAAGTTTGAACCACTATCCTTAATAATTTTTAGGTACTGTTTTTTCTCGTTTTCCGATAAACTGTCGTCTCCCAATAAATCACTGAAACCCATAATGGCATTCATTGGGGTGCGGATTTCGTGTGACAAATTTGCAAGGAAAGATGATTTTAGCGTATCACTTTCTTCCGCTTTACGTTTTGCTTTCTCAAGTTGTTTTCGTTGAATGTTATTTTCTTCAAATAAATTACCAATATAACCAAATTCACCTGGTACTTTTTTTAAGGCACTAATTGCAGATTGATTGGTAGTTTCTAATATGCTTTTAACTAGTTTTAATGGATCGTACACCCATTTTTTGGTACAAAATACATAAATTAGAATACTGAGAAGCGAAACTAATAATACCACAAAAAGAATTTCTTTTGTGTTTTTATAGTTAAGGGTAAATGGCCGCTTAAAAAGTAACTTACAGGTAGTTTGATTTTTCCAATCTTTCAAATCTAAACTTACCACTATCAAATTACCCTCTTTTTCGAGTACATGGTTTGAGTTCACAGGAACAACCTCCGAACTACTAATTCGTCCTAAAGAGTTAAAAAAAACTTGATCCAACAATCTCGCAATTATGAAATAACCTTCGGGTTTTGTTTTGTTTTTTTTTGGATCAGAAGCAGGATGAATTGTAGCAGAAAACACTTCAACAATACCCTCGGGCACTGACAAATAAAAGCGTTTCAATCTCGATCTACGTACTGCTTTTAAAATCTCTGGAGAAATTTTAATTCCATTTTTTAATTTTTTTGTTCCTGTTTTGTTGATCAACTGCGAGTCTAGTCCATAAATTCCAATATAATCAGCTTCGTAAGCATCAAACTCTTTGACAATATTTTGCTGAAACCATTGTTCATCTTTAGACTTTGTAAATTGAACAAGTTCATCCCAATACGTAACATCAATGATAGTGGCAGTAGCTGTTTTTGAATTTAAACGAAAGAGTGATTTGACCTCTTTTTCATATTGTTGATAGGTAATGTCGTAAAAATGTCGTTCTTCCTGAACAGTGTAGAGATAAAGTGTAATGTAGATAAATATAAAAAAAAGTGTTGTTGATGCAATCAACAAAATTAACTTGGAGTAGGTATTTAAATGACAAAATTTATTCATAAATCGGAAAAACCATTACATCAAATTAATAAAATCGTATTTTTTTTGTAAGATATATCACTTTTTTTAGCGCGTGCAAGTTAGCTCTTTTTATCTTAAAAAAAAACATCTTATGATTTTAAAAAAAAATAACAAATAAATAACCTCTTACACATCAATACGATAGCAAAACCCTAGCAATAGTTGGGTGTTACAAGACAAGTCCATTTTTTCAAATCTCGTAGAAATAAAAAAATCCTCATCAAAAACATGAATACTTAAACAAGTACATTTCGTTTTTGATGAGGAAAATCTTATTGATACTGCTTCCAATATCGGATTTACAGCGGAATATTGCCGTGCTTTCTGTTAGGCAATACCACTTCTTTTGTTTCTAACATACTAAAAGCTTTCAACAACTTTCGTCGAGTATCTTGAGGATGAATGACCTCATCAATGAATCCGCGTTGCGCTGCTGTATATGGATTAGCAAATAAATTGGCGTACTCTGCTTCTTTTTCAAGTAATTTTGCTTCGTGATCAGCGGCTTCGTTTATTTCCTTTTTAAAGATAATTTCAGATGCTCCTTTTGCCCCCATAACTGCGATTTCGGCAGTAGGCCAAGCAAAATTCATATCGGCTCCAATGTGTTTGGAATTCATTACATCATAAGCGCCACCATAAGCTTTTCTAGTAATCAAAGTAACCTTGGGCACTGTAGCTTCACTTAGGGCATACAATAGTTTGGCACCATGAATAATGATACCATTCCACTCTTGATCTGTTCCAGGTAAAAAACCAGGTACATCTACAAGAACAAGTAATGGAATATTGAATGCATCACAGAAACGAGTAAAACGAGCTGCTTTTTTAGAACTATTAACATCCAAACAACCTGCCAAAACCATAGGCTGATTAGCGATTATACCAATGCTTTTTCCACCTAATCGTGCAAAGCCAACGATAATATTTTCGGCATAATTTTTATGAATTTCAAAAAACGAATCGGCATCGATTACCCCTTTGATTACCTCATGCATATCATAAGGTTTGTTGGGATTATCTGGAATAATTTGCTCTAATTGTTCACGCAGTTCAGTGTCTAATTGATACGGTAAATCAGCTACTTTTTCTTTATTACTTTGAGGCAAATAACTTAACAAACGCTTCAAATCATCCAAACATTGCACATCATTTGTAGAGGTGATGTGTGCTACGCCAGATTTGGTTGAATGCGTACTGGCACCACCTAATTCTTCTGAAGTTACTGTTTCGTTTGTAACCGTTTTAACTACGTTTGGACCGGTAACAAACATATAACTGGTATCCTCGACCATCATCGTAAAGTCAGTCATTGCAGGAGAATATACAGCACCACCAGCGCAAGGACCCATTATAGCAGATATTTGGGGAATCACACCACTTGCTTGTACATTGCGGTAAAAAATATCAGCATAACCACCCAAAGAACGAACACCCTCTTGAATTCGTGCACCACCAGAATCATTTAAACCAATCATAGGTACACTCATTTTAACTGCCATATCCATGATTTTACAAATTTTCTCGGCTTGTGTCTCGGACAAAGAACCTCCAAAAACGGTAAAGTCTTGAGCAAAAACGCATACCAATCGGCCATTAATAGTTCCATAGCCCGTAATTACACCATCACCGTAATACTGCTCTTTTTCCATTCCAAAATCGGTTGTACGATGCGTAACAAGCATCCCGATTTCTTCAAATGAACCTTCGTCAAGCAAATATTCTACGCGCTCTCTTGCTGTAAGCTTTTTGTTTCCGTGTTGTTTGGCAATTCTGTTTTTACCTCCACCCAAATGCGCTTCGGCTATTTTATCGTTTAAAATTTTTATTTTGTCTTTCATCTTTATCTTTTTTAGCTCGAACTAATATTTATTCTTAAATCACAAACGAATCTTTAGTTCGGCAATCGTACCTTTTTTTGATCTTCAAAATACTGTTTCAAAGCTACTAAGGCTGCAATTTGAGCTTCTTTTTGAGTTTGATCTTTTAACTTTTCAGGACTGTAATATTTTTTAACAAAATGAGTATCAAAATCACCGGAACGGAAAGCCTCATGCTCAAAAACAAATTTCCCAAAAGGCAAGGTAGTCTCGACTCCTTTAACTTGATAAGCGGCTATGGCTTTGATCATGATTTGAATAGCTTCTTCACGAGTTTGACCATAAGTAATTAGTTTAGCCAACATGGGATCGTAATAAATAGGAATATCCATACCTTGTTCAAAACCATTATCAACACGTACACCTTCGCCTTCAGGCAATTGATATACCTCTAAATTACCTACGCTTGGCAAAAAATCATTCAAAGGATCCTCAGCATATACGCGCAACTCCATGGCATGACCTAAAATTTTTAAATCTTCTTGTTTCATCGCCAAAGCCTCGCCACGAGCTACTTTTATTTGAAGTTCAACTAAATCAGTCCTCGTGATTAATTCTGTCACCGGATGCTCTACTTGCAAACGCGTATTCATTTCAAGGAAATAGAAATTTAGGTTTTCATCCAATAAAAACTCAACTGTTCCTGCTCCTAAATAATCACAAGATTTGGCTACTAAAACAGCCGCTTCTCCCATTCTTTTTCGCAATTCAGGCGTTAATACTGATGAAGGAGCTTCTTCAATTACTTTTTGATGGCGGCGCTGAATGCTGCACTCTCTTTCAAAAAAGTACAATACATTACCATGACTGTCTGCCATGATTTGAATTTCGATGTGTCGCGGTGAGCCTACGTATTTTTCGATAAAAACCGAACCATCGCCAAAAGCCGCTACTGCCTCACTGATAGCACGATCCATTTGCGATTCAAAGTCTGATTCTTGTTCTACCACACGCATCCCTTTTCCACCGCCACCTGCAGAGGCTTTGATTAAAATAGGAAAACCAATTTCTTGAGCAACTAATTTGGCTTTTTCAACATCAGTAATAGCTTGATCATATCCTGGAACCATGGGGATATTGTATTGTTTAACAGCTTCTTTAGCTGCTAATTTACTTCCCATTACATGAATTGCTTTTGATTTTGGGCCAATGAATATGATATTATTTTTTTCGCACTCTTCAGCAAAATCAGCATTTTCACTCAAAAATCCATATCCTGGGTGAATAGCATCTACTTGAAGTGACAATGCTACTTCAATAATTTTATTTCCCAATAAATAAGACTCACTTGAAGGCGCAGCGCCAATACAAACGGCTTCGTCAGCAAACTTAACATGAGGTGCATTACGATCTATGGTAGAATATACGGCTACTGTTTTTATGCCCATTTTTTGTGCGGTTTTCATCACTCTAATAGCAATTTCACCTCTATTGGCAACTAGTATTTTTTTCATTTTTTAGATTTTAACGGAGTTATCAGTTTTAAAATATATTGCAACAAACTTTTAAGCAGTGCAAAATTTTAAGCTAGTAAAACTCACAGGCGTTACTTATTCAAATTCAATTAATAGCTGTCCTTTATCAACCGCATCACCTGTTTGCACAGCAATGGTTTTAATTACTCCATCTCTTGGTGATAAAAAACTGTTTTCCATTTTCATGGCACCAAGAATAATCAAATTGTCATTTTCTTGGACCGTTTGACCTACAACAACATTAATTTCTAGAATTAATCCTGGCATTGGAGCTTTGATGGCATTAATTTGTTTGGAAAGCCCTGTTTCAAAGCCCATCTCCTTAATCAAAGTGTCAAGTGGATTGGCAATATCGACTTCGAAAACCGAATTATTGACTTTGACAGTGTATTTTTTTTGAAGAAAATCAGCAGCTAAAATAGCTACTTCATAAGGTTTGCTATCGTGTAAAACATGATATGCATTAGAACTTAAATGCACGGCATCAAGTTGATTCGTACTTTCCTGATCCAAATCAAAAAGGAAAGTATCGTTTACGTTCACTTTATAAGTAGTACTCATTGTTTACTTTTTTAGAATCGTAAAAATAAGTAAAAGAAAACGTTTTCGTAAACCAAAAAATCACTTTTTTGGTCGTGTAAACAAGGATTATTTTAAAGTATAAGCAAGCCGTAATCGCGCAGTGTTTTAATTGGTTTAGAGAACCAAAAGAGTTCAAAGTCTTCAAGAGTTAGTTCAAAATCGGATTTTATTTCATGAAAAGTATAAACTTTAGTTTGAGACACCGAAATTCTTTCAAGCAACTGTTGCAACCACTCTCCTTCTTGGGCACTGGTTTGAATTGAAAAACTATCTTTTTTATCATGAAAAGTGAAAGACATCATATTCCATGTTCTCCCTTTTTTAGACTTTGTAAATGCTTCTGCAAAAGGTTTTCCTCCCAACCAAACCACTTTTGCCGTGGGCTTAGTAGAAAAATCTTCTGCTTCATTTAAGGCATTAAGGATGAAATCAGGATGGATTTTGGTTTTTGGAATTTTGAACTCAAACCAATCCTGTAACGGATAATCAAAACAAATACCGTGCATAAAATTGAAAAGGGATTTCTTTAATCCGAAGCTAAATTTATCATGATCAATCCCCGTAGCATCCGTATAATTAATATCGTTGTTGGCAAAAGTACCTATAGCTTCAGTTTCTTTTTTTACACCAAATTTTTCGGGATACATCCCAACAGGGCTGTGAGCTGTCATGGCAAATTGATGCCAAAATCCTGATTGTAAAATTCCCGCCTCGAACAATTGACGCACCATTTCAAGACTATCAATCGTTTCTTGAACCGTTTGAGTAGGATAGCCATACATTAAATATGCATGTACCATCACTCCTGCTTCGGTAAAATGGCGTGTAACTCGTGCGACTTGCTCTACAGTAACTCCTTTATCAATCAATTTTAGCAATCGATCAGATGCGACTTCGAGTCCGCCCGAAACCGCAATACAACCTGATGCTTTGAGCAATAAACATAAATCTTTGGTGAAACTTTTTTCGAATCGAATGTTCGTCCACCACGTCACTGACAATTTTCTACGCAGGATTTCTAGAGCCAATGCTCGCATTAAAGCTGGCGGCGCTGCTTCGTCAACAAAGTGAAAACCATTTTCTCCTGTTTGAGCAATCATTTCCTCCATTCGATCGCAGAGTAATGCTGCAGAAACGGGTTCGTAAATTTTGATGTAATCTAATGAAATATCACAAAAAGTACATTTGCCCCAATAGCAACCGTGCGCCATGGTAAGCTTATTCCATCTGCCATCGCTCCACATGCGGTGCATCGGGTTGACAATTTCGATTACCGAAATGTATTTATCCAAAAGTAAATCAGAATAATCAGGAGTACCCACTTGGGATTGCTTGTAATCTGGTTTAGCGGAATTGTTTTTATAAACTACTTCCCCGTCTTCTAAAAGGAAAGTTCGTTTATATTGCTTCTCGACTGCACTAGACGAGATAGCGTTAATTAGTTCTTCAATAGGTGTTTCGCCATCATCTAACGTAATAAAATCAAAAAACTCAAAAACGCGTGCGTCAGAAAGGGAGCGCAATTCCGTATTTGGGAAACCGCCTCCCATAGAAATTTTAATTTCAGGAAAATGTTTTTTAACCCATTGCGCACAACGAAAAGCCGAATACAAATTTCCTGGAAAAGGCACCGATATCAAAAATAATGTGGGCTGTACTTTTTCAATTCTTTCTTTCAGAAGAGAAAACAAAACCGAATCGATGTAAGTAGGCTCCTGCTGCAAGGCTTCGTACAATTCGTCAAAAGAATTAGCGCTTCGCCCCAATCGTTCCGCATACCGACTGAAACCAAAATTAGCATCAACACATTCAACTATAAAATCTGAAATATCTTCGAGATACAAAGTGGCTAAGTGCTTGGCTTTATCCTGAGTTCCCATTGTTCCGAACGCCCAATCGAGTTCTTCTAATTGTGCAAAGCGTGAAGCCTCTGGCAAAAAATCTTCTTGACAAATTTGAAGCGCTAATGTTGGATTTTTGCCTTGCAAAAAAGCAATTACGGGATTGATTGTTTTTAAGTATTCGTCTTGTAAAGCAAAAATTCTTTTGGAATTATCTGAGATCTTTCCAGCTTTAAACTTTTGACTTCCTGCTTGAAACAAATCTGTTAATCCTTCCTTCGAAAATAATTTCAAAATCACCTCGATACCCAAATCAGCCTGTACAGACTCAATATTTAAAGTATTCAGAAAGCCTTTGATGTATGCCGTCGCCGGATACGGGGTATTCAGTTGGGTAAAAGGTGGCGTGATGAGAAAAAGTTTCGTTTTCAAGTGGAATTATTTTGTGCAAAAATAAGGGATAATTGTGGTGTTTTATGAAAAATGTTTTTGAGTTTAAAAGTGAAATCCACTAGCTTAATAGTATCAAAAAATCAGCAGCCGCATGAAATGGAGTCAAGCAAATGTAAATCACTTGAAAAAAACAGACATAACGTTCCCGCGCAAAAAGCAGTTTAGGACTAAATTAAGCCTAGTACAAAAGTGTTTGTAGCTTGTTGTGCATCGTTTTTGGTTAGTATTTCCACTCGCCTTCATTTTCTGCTTTTTTCTTAATTCCATCGATTAATGATTTCTCATCAATTGTTATTTTTTCCCCTTTTAATTTTTTAAACTCTGTGAATATCTGGTGTAATGCAAAATTATTCCAGTTATTTAATCTGTTTAATGTTATTTTTTTCTTAGCGCTTTTGAATACTATCTTATATCCAATTACACTTCCAGTTTTTGATACACGTTTTCTAATGTGGATATTTACTTTCTTAATTTCAAATTTTTCGATCCAATCATTATCAAAATTGCTACCAGAAATTTTTACGTTTTCATTTTCAAATTCAATTTTGTATACAAACTCTTTTGATTCATCATATGTTATAGATATGAATACAAATAAAAAAAAGAGAATAAATAATATTGACATAATATTAAATTCACCAAAAGAGAATATTGGGATTGATAAAAAAATTATAATGCCAAAAAATTTAATTTTAATATCTTTTTTGCATCTTTCCTTAAATGGAATTTTTTCAGTTTCAAATATTGTTTTTTCCAAAGATATCTTCGTTTTAATATTAAATTGACGCACACTACTCGCATTTGAATAATAAATCACAACTAACTTATTCCTTACTAAAACTCCTGCTTGTCCTTTTTAATAATCAAAAAAGCAAGTAATGAAACGGTTGCTGTAGCAGTCAAATAAAAACCGACGTAAGTTAAATTGTAAGTAGTGGCCAGCCAAATTGCAATCATTGGCGCAAAAGCAGCGCCTAAAATTCCAGCTAAATTAAAGGTTAACGAGGCACCTGTGTAACGCAACTGAGTTGGAAAAAGCTCCGAAAGAAAAGTTCCTAAAGGCCCATAGGTAAATCCCATCAAGGCCATACCCATACAAACAAAAGTAGTTATCAAACTATTTTGTCCCGAGTTTAAGAAAAACGAAAAGAAAAAACCAAAAACAGCGATTAGCGCGGTGGCCAGCATAAGAATTTTTCGGCGTCCAAATCGATCAGCTACCACTGCCGAAACAGGAATACAGAGAGCAAAAAACAAAACCGAAAACAACTGAAGTAACAAAGCATCTCGCTTGCTGTAACCCAAGTCGGATGTGGCCCAACTCAAAGTAAAAACGGTCATTAAATAGAAAACTAAAAAAGTGGTTACCGCCGCTAATGTTCCAAAAATAAGTTGATTTTTATAGGATTTGACAAGGCTGAAAAACGGAATTTTCACAGCCGCTTGCTCCTTTTTTGAATTTTCAAACGAAGGTGTTTCCGTAATTTTGGTCCTAATATAAAAACCTACTAATACCAAAAGAGAACTTGCTATAAATGGAATTCGCCAACCATAACTCATAAAATCTTCGTTGCTCATCGTGTCGGTTAGTATTAAAAAAGTTCCTCCAGAAAGCAATAATCCAATTGGAGCGCCTAATTGCGGAAACATTCCGTACCAAGCTCTTTTATTAGGAGGCGCATTTTCAATAGCAAGCAATACAGCACCACCCCATTCGCCTCCCAAACCTACACCTTGACCAAAACGACATAACATTAACAACAAAGGAGCAGCAATACCAATACTAGTATAGCTTGGTAAAAAACCAATGGCTACCGTTGATATTCCCATGGTTAACAAAGCTGCGACCAAAGTAAACTTACGACCAATTTTATCACCATAATGTCCAAAAAAAGCCGAACCAAGCGGACGCGACAAAAAAGCAATTGAAAAAGTAGCCAATGATTGTAAGGTGGCCAATGTAGCATCCGAACTCGGAAAAAACAGCTGCGGAAACACCAAAACGGCCGCATTAGCAAAAATATAAAAGTCAAAAAACTCTATTGTAGTTCCTATCAAGCTCCCAAAAAGCACATGTTTTACGGTATTTTTTGTTGGTTTGTTGGTCATATTCTTTGTAAAAACGTTAATATTATTAGATAAAAGTGATGCTATTTTTCGAAAGTAACAAATAAAAAATTCCAATAATAAGTGGTATTTTAGCAACATATAAAATTAAATTATGCCAACCGACTGTATCAGCTATCAGCACTCTGGATATTTTTCTGCTTTAATGAATGATTATTTAGATCAAAAACCACAATTATCTGCTCTTTACAACAGGTTTCCAGCTCTCGAAAACTTTGAAGAACAAATAGCTGAAAAACAAAATAATTTTAATCACAGCTCTCGAGCAATACTTGTAGAGGCACTTTTACAACAGTACAATAACTGTGAGACTACTGAAGCTACAAATGCAAACATTAAATCATTAGCCTCAAACAATACTTTTACAATTACAACAGGGCACCAACTAAATTTATTTACAGGTCCGTTGTACTTTTTGTACAAAATAATTTCTACAATTAACTTAACCAAAAAACTTCAAAGTAAATACCCTGAACAGCATTTTGTTCCCGTTTATTGGATGGCTACCGAAGATCACGATTTTGAAGAAATCAATTACTTTAATTTCAAGGGTAAAAAATTCAGATGGAACCAAGAAAGCACGGGACCTGTAGGCCGTTTGAGTACCGAAGGATTAAATGAATTTTTAGAGGTCTATCAATTAGAATTAGGCAGCAGTAGCAATGCAACTGTATTAAAGAAGTTATTTGAAGATGCATACATCAAACACAGCAATCTAGCTGACGCAACGCGTTTTCTGGCAAATGAACTATTTGGAGCCTACGGTTTGGTAATTATTGATGCTGATGCTGCACAATTAAAACGACTTTTTATCCCATACGTAAAACAGGAGTTGCTGCAGCAAAGCGCTTTTGAAAAGGTGACAGCCTCGATTGCTTTGCTTAAAGAGTATACGGTACAAGTAAACCCGAGAGAAATAAACTTGTTTTATATTGAAAACGACCTACGCGAACGCATTCTGTTTGAAAATGGCCTATATAAGGTAAATCATACTAAGCTTTCATTTTCAGAGACTGAAATTTTGGATCTTTTAGAATCAAATACTGAAAAATTCAGTCCCAATGTAATCATGCGTCCGCTATATCAAGAAGTAATTCTGCCTAACCTCTGCTACATTGGCGGCGGCGGAGAAATAGCGTATTGGTTGGAATTAAAATCATATTTCGAAGCTTCTAACATTACCTTTCCAATGCTACTATTGCGTAATTCTGTAGTTTTGGCAAGCGAAAAACAAGCAAAAAAGGCGGATAAATTACAATTATCTTGGACAGATTTATTCAAAAAACAAGCCGATTTAGTTAATCAAAAAACAATTGAATTATCTGAGTTTTCTATCGAATTAACAGACTTAAAAGCGCAGTTACAAACACAATTCAAACAATTGTATGACATAGCTGAGAAGACTGACGAATCTTTTATCGGTGCTCTTAAAGCACAAGAAACCAAACAAATTAAAGGACTTCAGCAACTAGAAAAACGCCTGTTAAAAGCTCAAAAACGTAATTTAAGTGAAATTCTAGAACGTATAAGCGCCATTCAAAATGAATTATTCCCAAACGGAAGTTTGCAAGAAAGACAAACGAACTTCGCAGAGTTTTATCTAGAATACGGCGAAAATCTTATCCCAAACTTGATTCAAAAATTAGATCCATTAGATACTAAATTTGATATCATTGTACTTTAGTGAAATATTACGGGATTGAATGTTATATTTGTAAAAATAATAGATAAAAAAATCCTATTTTTGCACAAAATTTAAAAATTTACACAATGGCTACAAATAGAACATTTACTATGATTAAGCCTGATGCTGTTGCTAACGGACACATCGGAAACATTCTTGCAATGATTACTAATGCAGGATTCAAAATCGTATCTTTAAAATTAACTCAACTTACTGTTGCTGATGCACAAGCATTTTACGCAGTACACGCTGCAAGACCTTTTTACGGTGAATTAGTTGAATTCATGTCAAGAGGACCAATCGTTGCTGCTATCTTAGAGAAAGAAAATGCAGTTGAAGATTTCAGAACTTTAATTGGAGCTACAAATCCAGCAGAAGCTGCTGAAGGAACTATCCGTAAAGCTTACGCAACTTCTATCGGAGAGAATGCAGTACACGGATCTGACAGCGACGAAAATGCTGCTATCGAAGGTGCATTCCACTTTGCAGGAAGAGAGCAATTCTAGTAGTTAAATCTCAGTCTCAGTTTGAGAGTGACAGATTATAATAAAATAGAAATCCCGTTTCAAATTATTGAAACGGGATTTTTTATATACAATCATACTGAAAACTACCTCAACACCACATCTTTCACTACATCTCGCCTTAATTCCTCATTAATCATCGCCACAATTTTAGACTTACCGTGGCTTAACTCCTCTCTCAATACTGATGAAGTGAGCTCAACATACAAGGTACTTCCTTTCAAAACTACATTGTTCGTATAACTATTTACACCATTACCCATCAGGTTTTTCCAAGCATCTTTCACATCAATTTGATCCATACCAGGTTGCAACTTATTGGTTTGAATAATCTGCTTTAGCACATCACCAACCGTGCTTTCATTATTTAACCTTTTTGCCATCTCCTAATAAATTTATCGCTGTTGCTCTTTTATAATGATATTCTCCTCTTTCTTTGTTCAACAAAACCAATTGCTCATTTGTTAAGCCAATAATTTCCTCGCTCCATTTCATATAAGGCGTTACATAATCTAAAAAAACACCATCTGGCGTATAACGCACAGAAACTTTCTCGAAAACATCATTCACTAAAAAAGTACCGTTAAGTTGCGGCATTACTTTTTTGCGAATCCCTTTATTATTCTCAATTTTGAAATAATCATAAACCTCATTCATGCGGTATTCCTTATCGTCGATGGAGTCAAAAACTACTTTCTCTACCTCCCAATATCCATTCAACAAGGCAACATCTTCCTTTTTAATATCTTGTTTGCAACTAGTAATTACCAAAACCAATACGGCAAAAATCAAATACTTTTTCATCTTCAAATTATTTTTTTTAGGAGCTATTTCCTGCTGTCCGCTGTATCTTTTTCTGGCCAACTTCCTGCGTCAGCTTTGGCCAAAAAAAGGATGTCGCTTCCATCAGGGCTAGTCCGTTCTACTCAAATTAAGATTTTTAATTTTCAGTACTCTATCCAAAATGCGGAGTACAAAGAATAAAAAAACCAACAATTGTTTAGCAACATGTTGGTTTAAATCAACCGCTTCATGAAACGATTTCTAAATCAATTAAAACCTACTGTTTTGATTTGATTCGCAACAAAAAACCAGCAACACAACACATAACTCCCACAAGAAGTAATGCATAGTAAAAACTAATCGTTTGATCGCGAACAACATTAGCAAGCACAAAACAAAGCATACTTACCAAATAAAAATACAGAGGCGAAATATTTTTTAAAGAAGAAAAATTCATAGTGCTATTATTTAAAAAAACTATCTACAAACTCATATTTGTTAAAAACCTGCAAATCATTTATACCCTCACCCACTCCAATATATTTAACAGGAATTTGAAACTGATCCGAAATACCAATCACCACACCACCTTTGGCAGTACCGTCTAATTTAGTAACGGCCAAACAACTTACTTCAGTTGCTGCGGTAAATTGTTTTGCTTGTTCAAAGGCATTTTGACCAGTAGAACCATCTAGTACCAAAAGTACATCATGAGGTGCATCAGCTACAACTTTCTGCATCACACGCTTCACTTTTGACAATTCGTTCATCAAGTTAATTTTATTATGTAAACGACCTGCAGTATCAATAATAACAATATCTGCTTGTTGAGCCACTGCTGATTGCAAAGTATCAAAAGCCACAGAAGCAGGATCACTACCCATTTCTTGGCGTACAATAGGCACACCTACGCGATCAGCCCAAATTTGCAGTTGATCAATAGCAGCTGCTCTAAATGTATCTGCAGCACCTAAAACTACTTTGTAACCTTGATTTTTAAACTGATGCGCCAATTTGCCAATGGTAGTCGTTTTACCAACTCCATTAACACCCACCACCATAATTACATACGGCGTGGCATTAGATGGCTTTACAAAACCTGTTGCGTCTTCTGTATTTGTTTCAGATAATAACCCAGCTATTTCATCTCGTAAAATATGATTAAGCTCCGCAGTACCCAGATATTTATCGGCTGCAACTCTCTTTTCAATTCGAGATATAATTTTCAAGGTAGTATTTACTCCTACATCCGAAGCAACCAAAACTTCTTCAAGGTTATCTAAAACCTCATCATCAACTTTTGATTTTCCGGCAACAGCTTTGGTAAGTTTTGAGAAAAAGTTAGTTTTCGATTTTTCAAGTCCTTTATCCAACACCTCTTTAGCTTGTTCGCTAAAATTTGGGTCTTTTTTATCAGATGAAAATATTTTTTTAAAAAAACTCATAATATAAATAATATTAAGAATGAGCGCATTAGAAGTTCTTCGCCCATTCATTTTCGGCACCGTAAATATAGAAAATAAAAAAGCTACTTCCGAGTGAAAGTAGCTTTTCTATATAATGTATTTGTTAATTATTTCTTTTTCAAGAATTCATCAACAGCTTCAGGAGCCATAATAGATTCTACGAATGTATATGCACCTGTTTTTGGAGATTTCACCATTTTGATGGCTTTTGATAATCTCTTAGAAGATGTTTGTAACGATGCTACGGTTTTCTTTGCCATGATTCAAATGTTTTAAAAATTAGAATAAGTGTCTCAAGTATAGTGCTTTACATTTAAAAGGCAGTTCTTGAGATTATTATTAAAATCTCGTGTTATTATTTAATTTCTTTGTGAACAGTTACACGCTTCAAGATTGGATTAAATTTTTTAATCTCTAATCTATCTGGAGTATTTTTCTTGTTCTTAGTAGTGATGTATCTTGAAGTTCCTGCAACACCAGTAGTCTTGTGCTCAGTACATTCTAAAATTACCTGGATTCTATTACCTTTCTTTGCCATCTTGCTATTTTTTTATTTTGGAACAGATTATTTAATAAATCCTTCTGACTGTGCTTTTTTCAAAACAGCAGCGATTCCATTTTTATTAATTGTTTTTATCGTAGATGCAGCTACTCTTAGAGTAATCCATCTATCTTCTTCTGGAAGATAAAAACGCTTTTTAACTAAGTTCACAGAAAATTTTCTCTTAGTTTTGTTCATAGCGTGAGAAACGTTATTTCCTACCATCGCTCTTTTACCTGTAAGGTCACAAACTCTTGACATTATACTTATCTTTTATCGTTATTCAAAATCAGGGTGCAAAGAAAAGAAAAATAAACCTATAAAGCAACATTCTTAACGCACATTTTTTAAAATTTCTTTCTGAAGCAATTCTAAACTTTTTATTACAGCTCTATCTATCACTTTTTCACGGGGTTGGCCAAAATTGTATTCTTCTACAATTATTTCTCTTGGTCCCGCAATTGCAATAAAAACAGTTCCTATTTCAGCATCAGAGTCTCCTTTTGAAGGTCCTGCATTGCCAGTTGTAGCAATTGCAAAATCTACATTTAATTTGGCTTTTGCTTGCTGTGCCATGGCTTCGGCTACTTCTTTACTAACAACAGAGTGTTCCCGTATCAACGCCTCAGGAACTCCCAAAAGATCTACTTTTAGCGCCGTAGCATAGGTAACCACGCCTCCTTTAAAATATTCCGAAGAACCAGCAACGCTCGAAACAAGCTGTGCAATTTTACCACCAGTGCAACTCTCGGCGGTTCCTACACTATATTTTTGTTGAGCTAGCAATCGTCCAACCACAACCTCTATAGTGTCCTCTTCATCAAAACCAACAATGATATCACCTATTAAACCTTGTAAAGTTTTTACATTCTCGGCTAACGCATTTTGCAAAACCTCTTTATCTGTGCCTCTTGCAGTTAATCGTAGTCGTACTCGACCTGGCGCTGGCAAATAGGCTAACTTTATGAATTCTGGTAAATTATCTTCCCAAGCTTCAATGCGTTCCGCTACCAAACTTTCACCTTGCCCATACGTAAGCACAGTTTGATGAATGATATACGGCCGTTCGTACTCACGAACTATTTTGGGTACAATTTCCTGCTCTACCAAATACTTCATTTCATACGGAACCCCCGGAAGCGAGATAAAAACAGTATTCTCTTTCTGCATCCACATTCCTGGCGCAGTCCCTACTTGATTGTGCAAAACCGTACAAGTGGAAGGAACTAATGCTTGATCTTTATTGACTTGCGAGGCAGACCTATTCATTACGCGCTCAATCAAGGCTATTACATGCGCTTCTACAGCCTTATCAACAACTAGATAATCATCAAAATAAGAGCAAAATGTTTTTTTAGTAACATCGTCTTTTGTAGGGCCTAATCCTCCGGTTATAATTACAAAATCTACTTTATTTTGTAAAGCTACGAAAGTGTCTAAAATATGATTTTGATCATCACTAATCGAAAGCATTTCTTGTACTTGAACACCTATTCTATCCAATGCCTTTGCAATAAATCCCGAGTTGGTATCAACAATTTGCCCAATCAAAATTTCATCTCCAATAGTAACTACAGCTGCTTTCATTTATCAAATGTATTTTTTTCTATTCCTAAAAAAAATGCCAGTGTAACATTTGCTTTTTTTACTTAAAAAAATAACAAATATCGCATTGACAAATCCTTAAAGCTGCTTTTGTTTTAAAAAAACATCTTATTTTTATATTTTCATTAATCTATTTCTAAAAAACAAACCTCAATCGAAAAGCTCCCAAAAAAAGTTAATATTCAAGTTTTAAAAACTACAAGTCGAAATCTTTTTTAATTTCTTTAATAGCCTCATTCACTTGATTTTTTACACTTTTGAAAGTTTCTTTAATATCTTTCTTCTTGCCTTCGGTCTTGGTCCAAGCTTCAATTTGCAGAATCTCTTCAAAAGCTACATTCATGCCCAACAAATCCAGAGTAGGTTTGATTTTGTGCGCATAAGCATAAGCATGCTTGTGATCCTTCTTGGTGATTCCTTCTTTAATCTGAACCATATCCATAGGAACTTCAGTTACAAAGAGCGTTAAAATCTCATTAACAAACTCTGCATCGTTATCTGAAAGCGCGTACACTTTCGAAAGGTTGTAATGTATAGCCATTATTTTACTTGTATTCTAAATAGTTGTTTTCCCTCTAAAAATCCTTCTAAAACATCATCCGGTTGCACCGCAGCAACACCTTCCGGAGTTCCTGTAAAAATAATATCACCAATTTTTAATGTGAAGAATTGCGAAACATAAGCAATCAGTTCGTCAATTTTCCACAGCATCAGATCAGAATTTCCCTTTTGTACCGTTTGCGAATTCTTGGTTAACTCAAATGTAAGATTTTCTAGGGAAGAAAATTCACTTTTAGGTAAAAATTCTCCAATAACTGCTGATCCATCAAATGCTTTGGCTTTTTCCCATGGTAAACCCTTTGCTTTTAGTTTATCCTGCAGATCACGTGCGGTAAAATCGATTCCTACACTGATTTCGTTATAATACTTATGAGCAAATTTTGGCTCGATGTACTTCCCAACTTTACTAATTTTTACAATAAGTTCAATTTCGTGATGCACATCATTTGAAAATTCAGGAAGTACAAATGGATGTTGCTTTAGCAATACAGCCGAATCTGGCTTCATAAAAACAACAGGCTCCGTTGGACGTTCGTTTTGCAATTCTTCGATGTGATTGGTATAATTTCTACCGATACAGATTATTTTCATTTCTTACTTAAAAAAATTAATGGTTGAAAGATTCAAAAATTAGCTTAATTTATTATTCAGTTTTCGAAGTTTAATCGCCGTTAAAACTTTCTTGGTATATAACGGAAAGTCGGCATTTTGAATCCAACTAAAATAACCTGGTTCACTTTCAAGTACTTTCTCTACTTTTACTCCTTTGTGTTTCCCGAAGGTGAAAATCTCCTCATCATCTTTATCAAAAGCAATCATACCTGCAAAATCAGCGATCTTTTTACGAGTTGTGAACTCAGACAAAGCCTTCATATCGTTTTCTAATTCTGGATAACGATCCAATTGCGCTTTCAAAATTTCGTAAGTAGCCATGGTATCTGCTTCGGCTGAATGTGCATTTTCGAGTGTTTTACCACAATAAAATTTCAAAGCAGCACTTAAAGTACGTTCCTCCATTTTGTGAAAAACCGTTTGGACATCTACCGAAACTCTGTTTTTCATGTCAAAATCAACGCCAGCACGCAACATTTCTTCTGCTAATAACGGAATATCAAAACGATCTGAATTGAACCCCGCCAAATCACTATCCTTGATCATAGCGTAAACTTGCGCAGCCAAATCTTTAAAAGTGGGCTCATTAGCCACTTTTTCATCCGTAATACCATGCACCGCTGTAGTTTGTGGCGGAATTGGAATAGTTGGATTAACTGACCACGTTTTGCTTTCTTTGTTTCCGTTAGGAAAAACTTTAAATATTGAAATTTCTACAATTCTATCCTTTCCGATATCAATTCCTGTGGTTTCTAGGTCGAAAAAGCAAATTGGTTTATTGAGTTTAAGTTCCATTTTATATGTGTAAGAAGGCAAAGATAGAAATTTGTTATGGAAATTACAGAAAGTTACCAATCAAACTTATGTTGAAAAGCTACAAACAAAAAACCCGATAGCTTGATAGCCATCGGGTTTTTATTTTATTTCAATTTGTGAATTAAAAATCTCTATTCACATCAAATGCTTCTAAATATTCAGCAACTCGTTTTACAAAACTACCTCCAAGTGCTCCGTCTACCACACGATGATCGTATGAATGAGACAAGAACATTTTTTGACGAATACCAATAAAGTCACCTTCAGGCGTTTCGATAACAGCTGGCACTTTACGAATAGCTCCCAAAGCTAGAATCCCAACTTGTGGTTGATTAATAATAGGAGTACCAAAAACACTGCCAAAAGTTCCTACGTTGGTTACGGTATACGTTCCGCCTTGCGTATCATCTGGCTTCAATTTTCCAGCTTTAGCACGATTACCAAGATCGTTTACCGCCTTAGCCATTCCAACTAGGTTTAATTGGTCTGCATTTTTGATAACAGGAACAATTAAATTCCCGTTTGGTAAAGCTGCAGCCATTCCTAAATTGATATTTTTCTTTTTGATGATGTAATCGCCATCAACCGAAATATTCATTCCAGGGAAATCTTTCAATGCTTTGGCAACTGCCTCCATCATAATAGGAGTAAAAGTAAGTTTTTCACCTTCGCGTTTTTCAAAAGCATCTTTTACTTTGTTTCTCCATTTAACGATGTTAGTCACATCTACCTCGATAAAGGATTGCACGTGCGCCGATGTTTGCACAGAAGCTACCATGTATCCAGAAATCAATTTACGCATGCGATCCATCTCTACGATTTCATCACCTCCGTTTACTGATACTGGAGCTGCTTTTTGCGCTACTGCAACAGGTGCCGCAACCGGCGTTGGAGCTGACGCAACCACAGGTTGCGCTACTGGAGCAGCTGTTCTGTTTTTCACATAAGCCAATATATCATTTTTGGTTACTCGACCTTCTTTACCTGTTCCTTGAATAGTTGCTAACTCAGCGACAGAAACGCCTTCTTCTTTAGCTATATTTTTTACCAACGGAGACAAAAATTGCTCTGATGTTGAAAAATCTACCGCAACAGGCGCAGGAGCACTTACACTCTCTTGTACCGCAGCAATTGTTTTTTCAATAACAGCTACTTCTGGTGCTGGGGCACTCGCGGCATCACCATCAGTTTCAATGATTGCAATGGTTTGCCCTACTTGCACTAAATCATCTTTACCAAAAAGTTTTTCTACCAAAACACCCGAAACCTCACTTGGCACTTCACTATCTACCTTATCAGTAGCAATTTCAAGTACTGCCTCGTCCGCTTCGATTTTGTCGCCAACTTCTTTTAACCAGTTTGTAATGGTTGCCTCAGCAACGCTTTCTCCCATTTTCGGAAGTTTTAATTCAAATCTTGCCATATTGTTAACCTAAAAGGTGATATTGATTTTCAGTTTGCGAAATTACTAAAATTTACAAATATAATTTACACTTAATGTAATTTTTTATACTATTTCTATAATCTCACCTCTGCTATTACTATTGTTGCTTCCTATTAAGAAATTAGCGCTTTTAGGTAGAATTTTAAATGTAAATCCTTTATTTCTTGCAGATTCGAGAAACGATATACACTCTTTAAAAGTCATATGTTCCGAATCAAGAATTATTTCTACCCGTTTTTCGCTTTTTTCAGCAAACGAAAATACCATTTTTTCTGAGGTAATATCATGAAAAACGACATTATTTTGTAAAATACTAGCTAGTTTATTGGCTAACAATTTATTTTTTGAAAACAAAATATATCCATCAGGAGCTTGCGTCTGTTGCCATTTGCCTGCAGAAGATCCTTGTAGCATTTTTATAAATGAGAAAAAGGAAATCCCTACTTGCATAAAAAAATGGAACAACAACGATACTTTAAAATGCTTTTGATAAAAAAAAGTCATCGCCTCTTGAAAGCGCTTCATATAAGATGCATCTTTAATCGTGCTTTCTCCCTTATAATGAATAACAATGGTTTCGTGGAAATAAAAATTGCTTTTTCCAGCTAAGAGCGCTCGATACGATAAGTCAATATCATCCGAATACATAAAACAGTTTTCATCAAAACCTTTTAATTCAGTATACAAATCCTTTTTTAAAACCATGAATGCTCCAACCAAAATAGATACTGGACCTGACTCATTTTCATTTAAATGCTGTGCATAATATTTGCCAAAAAGCTGTTTTGACCATTTGTATTGTGGAAAAATGCGATACAAACCCGCAATTTTAGTAAACGCAACCCAAGGCGTTGGCATACCGCGCTTGCTTTCTGGTAAAAAATTACCCGCACCATCAATCAATTTAACGCCTATAATTCCGCAATTATTTTGCCTTTCGGCGAAAGCCAAAACTTTTACAAAAGTATCTTCGGCAACCACCGTATCTGGATTCAAAATACAAACATAGTCTCCTTGAGCAACTGCGACACCTACATTATTACCCTTTGGAAAACCCAAATTTTCATCATTTTGAATGAGTTTTACATCAGGAAAACGTTCTTTCATCATCGACACACTATCATCTGCCGAATTATTATCAACTACAATAATTTCGGCATCAAGATGCAGCAAAGCACTTTGTACGCTAAGCACGCACTGCTCCAAAAAATGGCGCACATTGTAATTAAGAATAACAACTGATAATTGCAAAGGTGATTTTTTTGATTGATTAAGTAACTTTGTTACTCCTATTTATAGCTTGGTTCAAAACTACATTCTTTTCTTCAAATCTAAAAATAAGCTATGACTTCTCTTTCATCAAAGTGCTAATTGGTCAAACCATTAAAAAAATAAAATGAACTATCTATTTACAAGCACACCCCATCGATTGCTACTACTTCGTTGAAATAATGTACTTTTGCCAAAAATAGAGACTCGTGAATTACCTTTCAGTAGAAAACATATCAAAATCCTTTGGAGAACGTACCTTGTTTAAAGACATTTCGTTCGGGATCAATAAAGACCAAAAAATTGCTTTTATAGCCAAAAACGGTTCAGGAAAAACCACAATTATGAGTATTCTTAATGGTTTGGAAGAATCAGATACGGGTCAAGTGGTGCTTCGTAAAGGAATCAAAATGGCTTTTTTGTCGCAAAACAACAATTTACAAGATGAATTGACCATTGAAGAGAGCATTTTTGCATCGGATAACGAAACCTTAAAAGTAATTGAAGCCTACGAAAAAGCATTAGAAAATCCAGAAGACGAAGAAGCTTACCAAAAAGCTTTTGACGGCATGGACCAGCACAACGCTTGGGATTTTGAAACCCAGTACAAGCAGATTTTATTCAAATTGAAGTTAGAAAATTTCAAATTGAAAGTAAAAAACCTTTCGGGAGGTCAGAAAAAAAGATTGTCGCTTGCCATTATTTTGATCAATCGTCCGGATTTATTAATTCTTGACGAACCTACCAACCATTTGGATTTAGAGATGATTGAATGGTTAGAAAGCTATTTTGCAAAAGAAAATATTACGCTGTTTATGGTTACGCACGACCGTTTTTTCTTAGAGCGTGTGTGTAATGAAATTATTGAATTAGACAACGGAAAATTATACCAATATAAAGGCAACTACTCCTATTACTTAGAGAAAAAAGAAGAACGTATTGCCTCTGAAAACTCGAGTGTCGATAAAGCGCTAAATCTTTTTGTAAAGGAATTAGAGTGGATGCGCCGTCAACCAAAAGCGCGAACCACCAAATCAAAATCCAGACAAGATGATTTTTATGTAATTAAGGAAAAAGCACAAAGCAGACGCCGCGAGAACAAAGTGGAGCTTGAAATCAACATGGAACGCATGGGAAGCAAAATTATTGAGCTTCACAAAATTTCAAAAAAATTCAAGGACCATGTCATCATGGATAATTTTAGTTTTGATTTTCAGCGTGGCGAACGCATAGGAATCATTGGTAAAAACGGAACAGGTAAATCGACTTTCTTAAATCTCTTGACAGGAACTTTGCCACTGGATTCTGGAAAAGTGGTAGTTGGCGAAACCATTAAAGTTGGGTATTACACACAAAGCGGAATCAATCCTAAACCGGGTCAGCGAGTTATTGATGTGATCAAGGAATACGGAGAATTTATTCCGTTGATGAAAGGAAAGTTAATTTCGGCATCGCAATTATTGGAACGATTTTTATTTGATGCTAAAAAGCAATACGATTTTGTAGACCGATTGAGTGGTGGCGAATTGAAGCGTTTGTATTTGTGTACTGTTTTGATTCAGAATCCAAACTTCTTGATTCTTGATGAGCCTACAAATGACTTGGATATTGTAACACTAAACGTTTTAGAAAGTTTTTTGCTTGATTATCCGGGTTGTCTTTTAGTAGTTTCGCACGATAGGTATTTCATGGATAAAATTGTAGATCACTTGTTCATTTTTAGAGGTGACGGTGTGGTTGAAGATTTTCCGGGTAACTATTCTGATTTCAGAGCTTACGAAGACAGTGCTGATGTGGCTCAAAAAGAGGAAAACAAAGCAGAAAAGAAAGATTGGAAACAAAACAATCCTACTGGAAATTTGACCTTTAACGAACAAAAAGAATTTCAGAAAATAGAGCGCGAAATCAAAGATTTAGAAGTAGAAAAAGCCAAAATTGAGCAGCTTTTTGCAGACGGAAAAGTAGCTGATGCGGATATTGAAAAAAAAGCCAAAGAGCTAGAAACGATAATTGCTAAGATTGAACTTAAAGAAGAGCGCTGGTTTGAATTGAGTGCTAAAATTGAGGGTTAGAAGCCAGTCGCAGTTGGCAGTCGCAGTTGACAGTCACGGTTCATATTAAATACAATTAGCACAGAATAGCGAAAGCATAAAATTTAAAAACCCACAATAAATTTTGATTTTATTGTGGGTTTTTTGAAATTAGATAACTACTACAATTGAATAAAAAAAGTAAACCAAATGACCCTAATTGACAAAATAGCATGGATATTCATTGAAAATCGTCGTATCCTTTCAACCAAAAGCTTTGGTAAAGACAAATATTATCTGCCGGGAGGAAAACGAGAAGGAAACGAAACGGATCAGCAAACCTTGGTTCGGGAAATTAAAGAAGAATTAAATGTGGCAATCAACCAACAAAGTATTAATTATTTTGGCACTTTTAAAGCCCAAGCACATGGACATGCTCCTAACACAATAGTACAAATGACTTGCTACAAAGCAACATATACTGGCACTCTTGAAGCACGCTCCGAGATTGAAGAAATAAAATGGCTGCAGTATTGTGATCGAGAAAATATTTCTGCTGTCGATCAAATCATTTTTGAAGAATTAAAAGCCAGAAACGAAATCGACTAAACTTGTCAAAAATTAATGCAAAATGCGAGTAAACTAAAATTGGCTATGTATCTTCGCATTGATTTTATTTCAATTTTGTTTACAACTACTATGCTTTTTCAAATACATGCTTACTTGCGCTTTTTATGGCATTCAAAGAACGAACATGCTGTACACTCGCCATTTGTTTTTAATTTGCTCACCAAATGTTTTTACGATACTAAAAATCGTGCTGCCTACGATGTTTTTAAAAAGTACCGTCAGCAACAATTAAGCAATAAAAACACGCTACAGATCACCGATTTTGGTGCTGGATCTCGTGTATTTTCCTCCAATAATCGAGTAATTAGCAAGATTGCCAAAACAGCGGGAATCAGTCAAAAAAGAGGTAAATTATTAGTCCGACTTGTCGAATATTTCGATACAAAAACAATTTTAGAACTCGGAACTTCTCTCGGAATTGCTACCTCAGCAATGCATATTGGTACTAATAAAAACAATGAAATCACAAAAATAATTTCACTCGAAGGTTGCCCTGAAACAGCTAATTACGCTCGTACACAATTACAAGAATCTGAGTTCAAAAACATAGAAGTTGTTACAACAGAGTTCAGCGATTATTTTAAACAATTGCAACCACAAAACTTCGATTTTATTTATTTTGATGGCAATCATTCTGAAAAAGCAACCTTAGAATATTTTGAACTTTTATTACCTACAGCACACAATGACAGCGTTTGGATTTTTGATGACATCCACTGGTCTAAAGGAATGGAGCAAGCTTGGGAGCAAATCAAGAAACATCCGAAAGTATCTGTCACCATAGATACTTTTCAATGGGGATTTGTTTTTTTTAGAAGAGAACAACCGAAAGAGCATTTTATAATTCGAGCATAAAAAAAATGACAGCCCTTACGGACTGCCATCTTCAACTTGTATTAGTAACCAAATCGTTTTTGTTGCTTATTGTTTTGCTCTTTGCATTTCACCTGATTTGGCTCCCATTCTATTTAAAGTATACATTGGCGCAAACTTCAATTTCAAACCTGCTATTTTACGGTTATCATCACTTGACAAACCTTCTTTTTCAACGGTATTTTTGCGACTATCTAATGCTTCATACATCAATTTAATTTCATCCCAATCCTCGCGAGAATAACTATCCTTATTTTTTTGAACTGCATCAACAAACTGCTGGTAAACAGCCAAAGCGTTTGTTTTATTAACCCAGCTAAAGTTCATGTCCTCTCCTACTCTTCCTTCACCAAAAAGTGTATTTCTTATTTTTTGCTGTGGACTTGCTGCCTGTTCAACCAAAGCAGCAGCTTTTTGAGCGGCAATCTTAGTTTTTATAGTTTCGTATTTAGCTCTACTAGCTTCAATTCGCGCCTTAGCCTCACCATTTTCACCTAAATCAGCCATAGATTGGTCAAGATTTGCCATACGAGTTTGGTAATCAGCCTCGATAGCTTCCCAGTTTTTTTCTACCTCGTTACCTGCCACATTTTCAAGCGAGTCTACATACATTACATAACTCTCTACTTCTTTTTCTGCAGCAGTTTGCTTTTCATTTTTACAAGCCGAAACGCTTAACGCAAGTACTGCTAATCCTAAACTTAATTTTAAAGTTTTCATATTATTTTGGTTTATTTGTTAATGATAGGGTAAAAGTAGAACACAATATCTCCACAGCAATACAAATCAAATAATTATACAATAGAATCCTAAAATTCTACAAATCAAACCGTAAAGACTTTTAAAAAACTGAAAATCAATTTTAAATTGCATACTTTTCGCAAGTTGAAACTATCAAAGGTGTAAATCCTCAATATTTCGCAAAAACCTTGTTTAATACGTGTAACAAATCACAAAATGAGCTACTAACCCGATAATCAAAAGTTTTTGTACTTTGAAAAAAGCAAACTTAAATACCGCCGAAGTTCCGACTAAGGTTTAAATCATACACTGCAATGGCAAACCCGTTAATTAAAATAAGTGATATTAAAAGAAACTTTGTACTAGGCAATGAAATCGTGTACGTACTTAAAGGAATCGATTTAGAAATTAACAAAGGAGAATATGTAGCCCTAATGGGACCATCGGGATCAGGAAAATCGACCTTGATGAACTTACTAGGCTGTCTTGACACACCAACATCAGGAAGTTACATCCTAAACAGTAAAGACGTTAGTAAAATGCGTGATGACGAATTAGCCGAAATTCGAAACAAAGAAATCGGATTCGTTTTTCAAACATTCAACTTATTGCCAAGAACAACTGCACTTGACAATGTGGCCTTGCCAATGATTTATGCTGGCTATTCAAAATCAGAACGCAGTAAAAGAGCTACTGAAGTTTTACAGCAGGTAAATTTATCTGACAGAATGGATCACCAACCCAATCAGCTTTCTGGAGGGCAGCGTCAGCGTGTAGCCATTGCTAGAGCTCTGGTTAACAAACCCTCAATCATCCTAGCCGATGAGCCAACCGGAAACTTAGATAGTAAGACATCTGTTGAAATTATGAAGTTATTTGGCGACATTCACGCCCAAGGCAACACCGTAATTTTAGTAACACACGAAGAAGAAATTGCCGCCTACGCCAACCGTGTCATCAGACTTAGAGATGGTGTAATTGAAAGCGACACCTCAAAATAATTTTTTCAGGAGCTAATCCGGCTATACGCTACAATCTTTTGTAGAACCTCACAGCCTTTTGAGGGCTGTAAGGTTCTACAAAAGGATTTCCGCTGCTATCCGGGCTAGGAAATCCCACCGCTAATCACGTATAGCATTACCATTAAAAATCCTAAAAAATGAAAATCGCACTACTAACTTGCGAAAAACTGCCCCTATTAAATCCCGAAGACCAACCGTTAATTCCTGCTTTAGCGGAAAATGGTATTACAGCAATTCCTGCAATTTGGAGCGATAAAACAATCGATTGGACTGTATTTGATTATCTGATCTTCCGCAACACTTGGGATTATTTCGAAAAAGAAACTGAATTCAGAGCCTGGCTCGACCAAATCGAAAAATTAGGTATTAAAACCCTAAATCCAATTGAGTTGGTCAAACAAAATATTCATAAGTTTTACCTGCGTGATTTGGAGCAACAAGGAGTAATTATTTTACCCACTGTATTTATCGATCGTACTACTAAACTGGATTTGGCGGCTCTGCTTCCTGCCTCTTGGAAACAAGCCGTAATAAAACCCGCTTTTTCAGCAGGATCGTATTTAACGACGGTATTTAATACAGCAGATGCCAATAGCATCAACGAAGAGTATAGCAAAATTGCAGCACAAAAAGAGCTTTTATTACAAGAGTTTCGCCCAGAGATTCAAACCATAGGCGAAACGTCATTTATTTTTTTCAACAAACAATTTTCACATGCCGTAAACAAAAAACCTGTTGACGGCGACTTCAGAGTGCAAACGCTGTTTGGAGGTAAATACAATTTGGTAAACCCATCAGAACATTTAATTGCAAGCGCTCAAAAAATCATCGCAAATTTTCCAGATCCACTGCTTTACGCCCGCGTTGATGGCATCATCATCAACGACCAATTGCAGTTGATGGAGGTTGAATGCATTGAACCCGATTTGTATTTTAACTTAAGTACTACTGCATTGAGTCAGTTTGTTGCTGCAATAGTAAAATTAATAGCCTAAATTTGTCTTTTCAACATATCAATAGCATTTTACATGAAAGTATATACTAAAACGGGCGACAAAGGAACTACTTCATTATTTGGAGGTACCAGAGTTCCTAAAGATCACGCACGTATTGAAAGCTACGGAACGGTAGACGAATTAAACTCTTACATCGGACTCATCAGAGACCAAGAAATAAACACTAGCTACAAAGCTATTTTAATTGAGGTACAAGACCGACTTTTTACAGTAGGTGCAATTTTAGCCACGCCACCTGAAAAAGAGGTTAAAAAAAATGGCGAATTGCGTTTGCAAAATTTAGGAATTGTACCCACTGATATTGAATTACTCGAAAACGAAATCGATCAAATGGAAGAATCTCTTCCGCCAATGACCCACTTTGTTTTACCAGGCGGACATACTACCGTGTCATATTGTCATATCGCACGCTGCGTTTGCCGCAGAGCAGAGCGCTTAGCAGTGCATTTAAGTCATAATGAACCTGTTCCTGAAATTGCAATTACGTATTTAAACCGACTTTCTGACTACCTTTTTGTGCTGGCACGAAAGTTGTCCCATGACCTACAAGCGGATGAAGTAAAATGGATTCCGAGAAAGTAGAAGTCAGTGAGCAGTGTACTACAGTCTCAGTTTGCAGTTTGCAGTTTGCAGTTTTATCTTGATCATGAAAAACTGATCACTTAAGACCGAACACTTAAGACCGAACACTGAAAACTGATTATTGAAAACTGATCACTGAAGACTAAAAATAAACGTTCTTAACTTTAACCAAAAATAAATCGTTTTTTACTTGTATTTTTCAGTAAAAAATTTATTTTTGCACAAAACTAAATCGACAACAGATGTATTGGACATTAGAATTAGCATCGTATTTAAGTGATGCACCGTGGCCTGCGAACAAAGACGAATTAATCGACTACGCCATTAGAGCAGGAGCTCCTTTAGAGGTTGTAGAAAACCTTCAATCTATTGAAGATGAAGGCGAGATATATGAATCAATGGAAGAAATATGGCCGGATTATCCTACAGACGAAGACTATCTTTGGAATGAGGATGAATATTAAAAGGTAAACCAATAAAAAGTCTCAAAAGAGGCTTTTTTTTGGTTTAAATGTATAGAATAACACAATTAGAAATAAAAACATATCATGAGTTTCATCAACAGTATTATCAAGATCTTTGTAGGCGACAAGTCTCAAAATGATGTCAAAAGCTTACAACCGTATCTTACCAAAATAAAAACCTTCGAAACTGCCCTTAAAGCATTGTCTCATGATGAATTGAGAGCAAAAACGGCTGAGTTTAAAGAAAAAATAAAACAAGCACGCGCCGAAAAAGACAGCAAAATCGCTGCTTTGAAAGCCGATGTTGAACTCATCGAAGACATCGATAAAAGAGAAGATATTTATGTAAGTATTGACGCTTTAGAAAAAGAGGCCTACGAAATCTCTGAAAAAGTGTTGATGGATATTTTACCTGAGGCTTTTGCTGTGGTAAAAGAAACAGCAAGCCGTTTCAAAGAAAACACACATATCGAAGTTACCGCTACCGCAAAAGATCGTGAACTTTCTGCTACCAAAACTTACATCACTCTTGAAGGCGACAAAGCGATTTGGGCCAACTCTTGGAGTGCAGCTGGTAAAGAAATTACCTGGGACATGATTCACTACGATGTACAATTAATTGGTGGTATGGTTTTGCACCAAGGAAAAGTAGCTGAAATGCAAACAGGTGAAGGTAAAACGTTAGTGGCTACTTTACCTCTTTACTTAAATGCACTTACGGGTAATGGCGTACACTTAGTAACCGTGAATGATTACTTGGCTAAACGTGATAGTACTTGGAAAGCACCTTTATTCGAATTCCACGGTATGTCAGTTGAATGTATTGACAATTACCAACCAAGCTCTGAAGGTCGTAAAAAAGCTTATGATGCTGATATTACTTATGGTACTAACAACGAATTTGGTTTTGACTACCTAAGAGACAACATGGCGCACTCGCCAGAAGATTTGGTACAAAGAAAACACAACTACGCTATTGTCGATGAGGTGGATTCGGTTTTGATTGATGATGCAAGAACGCCATTAATTATCTCAGGTCCTGTACCACAAGGTGACCGTCACGAATTTGTTGAAATGAAACCAAAAATCGAAAATTTGGTGAGTTTGCAAAGACAATTGGCTAACGGTTTCTTGGCAGAAGCTAAAAAACTTATCAAAGAAGGAAATACCAAAGATGGTGGATTCCAACTTTTAAGAGCTTACAGAGCATTACCTAAAAACAAAGCTTTGATTAAGTTTTTGAGTGAAGAAGGAATCAAACAATTGCTTCAAAAAACTGAAAATCAATACATGCAAGACAACAAAAGAGAAATGCATAAAATTGATGAAGCATTGTATTTTGTAATCGAAGAAAAAAACAATCAAGTAGAATTATCTGACAACGGTATCAAATACCTTTCTGGCGATACAGACTCTGACTTTTTCGTACTTCCAGACATCGGAACTGAAATTGCTGCTATCGAAAGCAGAAAATTAGATAAAGATCAAGAAGCAGAAGAAAAAGAAAAATTATTCCAAGATTTTGGTATCAAAAGCGAGCGTATCCACACGCTTACGCAACTGTTGAAAGCCTACACTTTATTCGAAAAAGATGTAGAGTATGTAATCATGGACAACAAAATCATGATTGTAGACGAGCAAACAGGTCGTATCATGGACGGACGTCGTTACTCTGACGGATTGCACCAAGCGATCGAAGCGAAAGAGAATGTAAAAATCGAGGCTGCAACTCAAACATTTGCAACAGTTACTTTGCAAAACTATTTCAGAATGTACAACAAACTGGGCGGAATGACGGGAACAGCCGTTACTGAAGCAGGTGAATTGTGGCAGATCTATAAATTAGACGTAGTTGAAATTCCAACCAACAGAGGAATTGCACGTAAAGATAAAGAAGACTTTATCTACAAAACAACACGTGAAAAATTCAATGCAGTTATTGAAGATGTAACTGAATTATCAAAAGCTGGAAGACCAGTTCTTATTGGAACAACATCGGTTGAAATTTCTGAATTGTTAAGCCGAATGCTTAAAATGCGTGGCATCACTCACAATGTATTGAACGCCAAAATGCACAAGCAAGAAGCTCAAATTGTAGAAGAGGCAGGTAAACCAGGAGTAGTAACAATTGCGACCAATATGGCCGGTCGTGGTACCGATATCAAATTATCTCCAGAAGTTAAAGCTGCAGGAGGTTTAGCCATTGTTGGTACTGAGCGTCATGATTCTCGTCGAGTTGACCGCCAATTACGTGGTCGTGCCGGACGTCAAGGTGACCCAGGAAGTTCTCAATTTTACGTTTCACTTGAAGACAACTTAATGCGTTTATTTGGTTCTGAAAGAGTAGCCAAAGTAATGGACCGCATGGGATTACAAGAAGGTGAAGTAATTCAGCACTCTATGATGACCAAATCTATTGAGCGTGCACAGAAAAAAGTAGAAGAAAACAACTTTGGAGTGCGTAAACGTTTGTTAGAGTATGATGATGTTATGAACGCACAGCGTGAGGTAGTTTACAAGCGTCGTCGCCACGCCTTATTTGGTGAGCGTTTAAAACTTGACATTGCCAACATGTTGTACGATACCTGCGAAGTTATTGTAAGCCAAAACAAAGGAACAAACGATTTCAAAAACTTTGAGTTTGAATTAATTCGTTACTTCTCTATCACGTCGCCAATTAGCGAAAGTGACTTTGCCAAAAGCAATGAAACAGACATTACTAATAAACTATATAAAGTAACTTTAGAGTACTATACTGAGAAAACAGCTCGTAGTGCACGTGAGGCTTTCCCAATTATCAAGAGCGTTTACGAAGACCAAAACAATCAATTCGAGCGTATTGTAGTGCCATTTACTGACGGTATTAAATCACTAAATGTGGTAACCGACTTGAAAAAAGCATACGAAACTGCAGGCGCGCAATTGATAGCTGATTTCGAGAAAAACATCACTCTAGCCATTGTTGATGAAGCTTGGAAAAAGCATTTACGCAAAATGGACGAATTGAAACAATCTGTACAATTGGCCGTGCACGAACAAAAAGATCCGTTGCTAATTTACAAGTTAGAGGCTTTCAATTTGTTTAGAGCCATGATTGACAATGTAAACAAAGAGGTAATCTCGTTCTTGTTCAAAGGTGATTTACCAGCACAAGAAAACCAGCGAGTTCAAGAAGCTATTGATGTAACGCCAGTTGAAGATTACACCGTTTCAAAAGACGAAATTGTAAGTAGCGAAGCCGCCAATCAAGAGGCAATGCAAACACAAACCCGTCAGGTAACAGAAACCATCACACGCGATCAACCAAAAATCAATCGCAATGATAACGTGACCATTCAAAACGTGGCCAACGGACAAATTCAAGAAATGAAATACAAAAAAGCCGAAAGCTTAATCGCTTCAGGACAATGGGTTTTAGTAAACTAATCCTTTTATTTCAAAATATATCAAACTCCACTGCGCAAGTAGTGGAGTTTTTTTATGCTATTTTTTTCAGGAGCTATTCCTGCCATACACTCCAAGCTATTGGGTTGCCAACTCTTTTTATAGGCGCTTGCAGGAGCTTCCTGCGGTCGCTCTGCCAGACACCATAAAAGGTAGTTGGCAACCGGCATAGGCTTTTCGCTGCTGTCAGGGCTAAGCGTTTACTCCTGACTAGTTCCTTTTAGGTTTCTAATTACAATCATCTTAAATTAATCGAAACTAACTTTTAAGACTTTAAAAAAAAGATAAGATTTTTATGTAAATAGTTTCTATATTTGATTAAAATCAACTTTGATTTTTTTACAGCACGAGTCAAAAAAATGTGCTCAAAATAAAATTAAAATATGATACTTCGAAATAAGTTGGTATCACTGAAACAGCAAGATGGGAATATTTGACATTTTTAAAAAGAAACCAAAATTTGTAGATGATTTATTTGGCGAATTAAGTTATTCCAAATTTAGTGACAGCAAGAAAAATTTTTATGACGGTACTGCAAAGTTCAATTCAAAAGAAGTTGGAATAACTATTGACGCTGATGAGAATGGACCAACAGAAAGCCAAAAAGATTTTTTTAATAAATTACAGAGCAAATATGCTTCATTAAAAGTGGACATACTTATTCCGTACTTAAATAAAGAATTGGAAGATTGGAATAATGAAAATCAAATTGTTGACTTTGATAAAGAATTCACTATTGATGGAATTTCATTATCAAGAATAATGGGCAATTCTGTTAATTGGTCACTAACGCTATACTCTACTAAAATTAATCATTATGTTACAATTGAATTTATCGACTTCGAACCACAGCACGGAATTACGGTTGATGGCTAAATCAATAGCACTAAAAAAACATGGCTATTATCCCGCTTATTGGGGAATTGACGAAAATGGCGCTATTACCTCATTAGTACTTGATTTTTTTGTTTTAGATTTACCAAGCATCAACAATTAATTTTCAAAGAGCAGCGTTAGTTTGTAAAAGTAATTGCTAATTCCTTTTTCACAACCTAATTAAGTTGGGAAGCCAAACAGAAAACATTATGAAAACCAGCATGATTAGCAATTTAGAGATAAAAAAAGGAGAGGAAATACTCGGACGCGATATCCGAGAAGGGATTTTCAACCTAATACAAACCGACTTCCCGAATTTTAGTTTGAACGATGCTATATCTATTGAGGAATTGAATCGGTACCGACGCTTGTATTTAACCTCGCTAATCCAGCAAGAAAAAGGTGAAATTGCAGCCATCGACCAAGATGTGCTGAACGCCATAAAAAACAACTCGATTCTTTCCGAAAACATTCAAGACGAAATTGAAGCCGAACTTACCTTCGGTCAAAAACTAGCTGATGGTGTGGCTGCCTTTGGCGGAAGTTGGGCTTTCATCATCACTTTTTTTTCCTTTATATTAATTTGGATGATCATTAATATTTGGTTTTTAACTACCAAACCATTTGACCCCTTCCCTTTTATATTACTGAATTTAATACTTTCTTGCTTGGCAGCCATTCAGGCACCAATTATAATGATGAGCCAAAACCGACAAGAACAAAAAGACCGTCAACGAAGCGAACATGATTATAAAATTAACTTAAAAGCCGAACTAGAAATCAAACTTTTAAGTGAAAAAATTGACCATTTATTAGCCCATCAAAACAAAAAACTCCTTGAAATTCAAGAACTACAAACCGATTATTTAGAAGACTTAATGAAAGAATTAAAAAAGTCTTAACAATATACAGTGAAACAAATAAGGCTTTGATTAAGTTGAAATCAGATTTTAGAGTAAATTAATCAGTCAAAGCCACTAGTTGTGCGTCATAATACCAAAAATGAGTAGAAAAGAACTAACAAAAGAAGATATTTCTAAAATAAAAAAAATTAATCTTTTTAGATTAAGCAATGATTGGTATTCAGTTTTGTATGGTTCAACAGTATTAATATATGCGTATTCATTTTTCTTTCCATATTATGGTTGGAGAAGAAAACCGACACATATTCCAGAAAATACTGAAGAATATATAAATGCAGTTATAGATTTACATTTATTTTTTTTACCTCTTGTTGTTTTATCAATTTCGAATATATTAGTTAAAAAAATCGAAGTTCTGAAAAATTGTAAAACAGAAAAAAAAGCTAAAGTGGTTCTGAAGTTTAAAATTTTCAAACGGGTTAGAATTATAATATTCAACTCTTATCATTTATTATTTTTTAGTAATACTTTTAAATATAGCGACGTCGAAAGAAATGATAATGTGACAATTGAAAATACATATTTTGGAAGATTATTAAATTACAAAAAAGAAGCATAAAATTACGAACGCACAACACACGCTACAAGCAATTTGGGCAATAGGCTTAATGGAAAAATTGGTTTGTATTTGTAAGATTTGGCAAATCCGAATAATGGGCTTAATTTAGTCCCAAACTGCTTGTAGCGCGGGGACGTTGACGGTAATTGTAAAAGACGACAGTGCAACAATAAAAACAGACAGTGACGGTAAAAATTAACGACGAATGACAACAGAAAAAATTATAATTTGACAGTAAAGGGTAAGTCAGTGACCTAAATTCTTATAAATATGCTAATGAATAAGGCTAAAACTTTTAATGAACTACACTTTCTTATTGTGAAAAACTTACCTAACTGTTTTAAAACAGCCATTTGTTTTGGTAGTTGGGATATGTTGTTCCTCATACAATTTATCCAACAGCTTATCATTGCAAACCAAGCGATCTATTACCATTTTCGGGACTTGCTTCACAGAAAAGTTCTATTAATTGCTACCATACGGGTATTCAATCCGAACCCAAATTATTGGAATGGTTCGCAATGGAATATCCAAAAAATACTAGGCAAAAACTTAATATGGGCAAAAGTTGTATTCGTTTTACTAAACCGGGCTACATTTCATACAAACGCTATGACGAACTAATAAAAAATGAGTGCGAAAGAATAGATAAATATTAATGAACCTAATTAAAAAAAATAAACAATGAAAAAAATAAAAATTGAAATCAAATGGGCAATTTTATTCTCAATAATGACATTGCTTTGGATGGTAATAGAAAAGTTAAGTGGACTGCACGGCAAATACATCGACTATCATCTTTATCTTACCAACCTTTTTGCAATTCCTGCGATTTTGTTTATGATTCTTGGGTTAAAAGAAAAAAAGAAAGTTTTCTATGATGGACAAATGAACTATAAACAAGGACTTATATCAGGAATCGTGTTGTCTTTAATTATTGCTATATTAAGTCCATTGACACAATGGGTAATAACCTACATCATTTCACCAGAGTATTTCCCGAATGTCATTAAACGTTCAGTTGAAATTGGTTACTTCAAATCGACAGCAGAAGCAGAAGCAAACTTTAACTATATGAATTATGCTAAACAAAGTGCAATAGGTGCTTTGGTAATGGGAATTGTGACGACAGCAATTGCAATGATTTTTATACGAACAAAAAAAACGGAATAACAACGAACTACTGACAGCACCTACAAGAAATTGGGGGTTCCGTTGTTAAATGAAGCTTTGTGCTTCGAAATCGCCAACTTCTTGTAGCTTGCTAAACGCTAGCAGTAAGCCAAAGAGAATAAATGTTTACAAAAAGAAAAATATTAATATACACAATCACTTTAACGTTCACTTTAGTGTTCGTCAATTTTTGCATTCTTATACTATTGAAAAATAAAAATTTCGAAAAAGAATATTCGTTTGACATATCTTTTCCTTCAGAAAATTTTTATGAAGATTGTTGTGGATGTTCTCTGGAAAAGATATTAAATTTTAGAAAATTTACAACTTTTAAATTGACGAATGATTTTAAAAAGGATAATATTCTATTCGAAAAAATTCAATTGCAAGTCAGAAATCTAATCAGGAACAATGATTCCGCAAATGGAATTCATGTGAAATTTAATCGAAAAACGAAGTATGAAGATGTAATCAAGATATTAGACATTTGTGTAATAGAAAAAGTTCCAACTTACATTTTGAAAGATTATGATGTTTGGATAATGACTAGTTCGAACGCCGAATTAGCAAAAAATTGTCCTTTCAAATACCCAAAAAAATAATTGCCTTTTGCTTGCTTGTTAGTAAGTTTAATACAAAAAACTAACCCCAAATGGAAAAATACTTGATTCTAATCATTATTAGTTTAAGTTTCACTTCTTTCGGGCAGAATTGCTCTATGCTGAAAAATGGAAAATACGAAATCCATTATGACGAAAAAGAACGAAGTTCAAGTTTAATTAAAATCAACGGAAATCATTATTACATTTACCAAGGTGACGAAAAAAAAGACTATGAAATTAAATTGCTAGATAATTGTAGTTTCCAAGTAAAAAATAATGAAAAAGTTGATGAATCTAAACGTACAGAATTTCAAAGGATAATCTCCAAACAAAACTCTTTTTTTGAAATTATTAAAGTAGAAGGAAGCGTTTATTATTTTGTTTGCAGAGTAGATTTACATATTCAATGTGGAACTGGAAAGTTTATCAAAAAAGAAGATTAAAACCAGCCTACAAAAGCCGTTTCGTAAGATTGCGAATTTTGTAGTAAATTCAAGTTTATATTCCACAAGAAATTTTATCTTTCCCCGAAAATAATAGGTTCCGTAGTTCGAAATCTAGCCAAACTGTAAAAGTTTTTTGTAATATCACCAAATCAACAGTGCTAACACAAATCAAGAATAAAAAATGGAACAATCAGAACGAAAAAAACATTGGGAAAACATCTATCAGACCAAAGAATTGAAGGATGTGAGTTGGTATCAACCAACACCAACAACTTCGCTAGAGTTTTTTAAACAGTTTAACATTTCGACAACTGCAAAAATCATCGACATTGGCGGCGGTGACAGTTTTTTAGTAGACCATTTGCTTGACTTGGGTTATACAGACCTCACTGTACTTGACATTTCAGCGGCTTCACTTGACAGAGCAAAGCTACGCCTTGGCGACCGAGCGACAAAAGTGAAATGGATAGTTACTGATGTATCTAATTTCAAACCTACGGAAAAATACGACTTCTGGCACGACAGAGCTGCATTTCATTTTTTAACACAAGAAAAAGAAATCACAAATTATATCGATACAATTCAAAAAAGCATCATGCCAACAGGTGTTTTAATAATCGGGACTTTTTCAGAACAAGGGCCAAAAAAATGTAGTGGTATAGATATCAAGCAATATTCGGAGGAAACAATGACTGACCGACTGAAAATATTTTTTGAAAAAGTAAATTGCATAACAGTTGACCATAAGACACCGTTTGACACCATTCAGAATTTTATCTTTTGCAGTTTTAAGAAATTGGAAACAACTTAACTGATATTTATTACATTCATGCCCTTGAAAACAATCTTTTTCATCCTGTCAATTTATGTTGCTGTTCTCTCTACAATTCCATGTTGTACAGACGACAATTGCAATGATGAAATAAAAACGGAACAAATTGACAATAATTCAGAAGATCATCAAGAAAAAGAATGTAATTCGTGCTCTCCCTTCTTCACTTGCGGAGATTGTTCAGGTTTTGTCAGAACAAATATAAATTTTGATCTTGCAGAAGCCATTTTCATTATTAATAAGTTAGTTTCAAATTACAAATCCCAATTTATAAACAGTTTTATTGTAAGAATTTGGCAACCGCCCAAATTAAGTTAATGAATATTGTGACTTCGCCACAATACAAAAAAAGGGCTGCTTTTCACCGCCTTTAATCTTCATTTCATTAATTAAAATAATAATCAAAATGCAAAAAATAATTTTGCCATTATTGGCATTCATATATTCCATAGTGGCTTTCGGACAAAATACATTCAAAGCACAAATTAAAAATGCTGAAACCAAAGATGTGCTAATTGGAGCAACCGCAATATTGAAAGGCACATCTAATAGTTCAAGTGCAGACCCAAACGGCTTTATTGAAATCAAAAACATACCTAACGGTAAACAGATCATTATTTTCCGCTACATTGGATATCAAGATAGAAGTGACACAATTACTTTTCCTTTTGTGCAAACAGAACCTTTAGAAATTTTACTCAGTGAAGAAGGAGAAGAGATGGAAGAGGTAATTGTTTCATCAACACGTTCAAGCAGAAGTATTGATAATCTTCCCACAAGAATTGAGGCTATTTCGGGTGAAGAATTAGAAGAGAAAGGAAATATGAAACCTGGAGATATACGAATGATGTTAAATGAAAGTACTGGAATACAAACTCAACAGACATCAGCAACGAGTTATAATTCTTCTATTCGAATTCAAGGCCTAGACGGAAAATACACTCAAATACTTAGGGATGGGCTTCCTCTATATTCAGGATTTTCGGGTGGCTTAAGTTTATTACAAATCGCTCCGCTTGACTTGAAGCAAGTAGAGGTGATTAAAGGCGCATCTTCAACACTTTATGGTGGTGGTGCAATTGCAGGTTTAGTAAATCTCATTTCAAAAGTACCAAAGGAAAAAAGAGAACTTAGCTTTATGCTCAATGGTACATCAGCATTATGTTTAGATGCAAGCGGATTTTATTCCCAAAAATTCAAAAAGATTGGCACAACTATTTTTGCTTCATACAATTTAGGCTCACCTTACGACCCCGCAAAGATTGGTTTTACAGCAATTCCTAAGTACAAAAGATACACATTTAATCCGAAATTATTTGTTTACTTTAGTGACAAAACAGCTCTTAATTTAGGAATTAACAGTACTATTGAAGACCGTATTGGTGGCGATATAAAGTACATTAAAAATAAAAGTGATGGTACTGATAATTATTTTGAAAGAAATAGAACAAATCGTAACAGCACACAATTAGAACTTGAACATGAAATTAATGATAATTCAAAATTGTCTTTTAAAAATAGTGTCAGTTACTACGACCGTACGATCGAAATTCCTACATTTAAATTCTCAGGTATCCAATTATCATCATTTACAGAAGCCAACCATAAGCATACAAATGAAAAATCAGAATGGATAACAGGTTTGAACCTTTGGACAGACAAATTCAATCAAAACAAAATTGACAATTCAAAAGTTGTTGATTACAATTATACAACCTTTGGTGCATTTGTTCAAAACACATGGAATGCAACAGAAAAATTTGTACTCGAAACAGGCTTACGCGGCGATTATCAAAACAAGTATGGTTTTTTTGCATTACCCCGAATTTCAGGACTTTTAAAAACTAGCCCGAAATTATCCATGCGACTTGGCGGTGGTTTAGGTTACAAAACACCAACGGTATTTACAGAAGATGCGGAACGAATGCAGTTTAGGAATGTACTGCCAATTGACATTTCAAAAACAAAAGCCGAACAATCAATTGGTGGGAATTTTGACATCAATTACAAAACACCAATTAACGACAAAATGTTTTTTAGTGTAAATACGTTGTTGTTTTACACTCAAGTAAAAAATCCATTGACCCTAGTCTCAACATCAACAAACTTACTTGAATTTAAGCAACCCAATGGTTACATAGATACTAAGGGTGCTGAAACAAATATTAAATTAACTTACAGTGATTTTAAACTTTTTATTGGTTACACTTTCGCTGATGTAAAGCAACATTACAATGGAGAAGAAACAACATTTCCCTTAGTTGCCCAACATCGTCTTAATAATGTATTAATGTACGAAGTAGAAGAAAAACTCAAAGTTGGTTTAGAGGCATATTATTTTAGTCCACAAAAACTAAATGACGGTGCAACAGGAAAACAATATTGGATTTGTGGTCTAATGATAGAAAAATTGTGGGAGAACATGTCAGTTTTTATAAACTTTGAAAACTTCTTAAACACGAGACAAACAAGGTTCGATACAATTTATACAGGTTCGATTACCAATCCAAAATTCAGAGACATTTATGCTCCTGTAGACGGTTTCGTAATTAATGGTGGTATAAAAATAAAACTATAAATCCGTTTCTATAAAATGTTTGAGAGTAAAGGCTACACCCAATATGAGTCGGGCAAAAGTAGAAGTTCAGTACTCCGCAGACTCATCTATGCGAAGTTTCCCGACTTCGTCCAACCAACTTTTAGATTTTATTACTTAACTATCGCTCGAATGTCAAATCCTCAAAATAGCGTACTTTAGCTCCAAACCCGACCAATCCCGCAAGAATGTTTCTTAAAATGATTAAAAAACAAATGACAACTACAGATAAGCTCTCTTTATTATTCAGCAATGAGTTTCCTTTTAACAAAGAAGGTTTAGAGGAATTTGTAAATACTTTTGTCATCAAATCATATAAAAAAGGAGAAATCATTTTACAAAGTGACACCATCGAAAATGAACTCCGATTTTTAGATCAAGGAATCATTCGCGAATATTATGCTAGCAACGAGAAGGAAAAAAATATAAATTTCTATACCAATCCGACTTTCATAACCGATTTCAGTTCCTTTACTCATGCTTCTCCAACAAAAAAATATCAAGAATGTTTGATTGATGTCGATTTGAGAGTTTTATCGAAAGAAAAATTCTTGGCTTTTACCAATCAATACCAATGTGGCAAACTATTTATTGAAACTATTTTCCAAAGAATTGTTGTTAATAAGGAAACCGAAGAATTTAACCATTTTGTAAATACTGCAGAAGAATTGTATCTCGATATTATGAAAAATAAACCAGATTGGTTGTTACAAATTCCTCAATATCATATTGCTTCTTATTTAGGGATTACGCCCGAAACATTGAGCAGAATTAGAAAAAGAATTTAATTTATTGATTTCAATCAATGGAATCTATTTTAGCAATGAGCAACTTTGGACTTTCAATTTAAAACTATTAAATAATGAAGGTACATCATTTGCGAAATGCCACTTTAGTCATAGAAACTGGAAATAAAGTCATTCTAGTTGACCCAATGCTTGGAAAAAAAGGAACCGCTGGCCCAACATTTACACTTTTCCGTTTTAAACCTCAACGCAATCCAATTGTGGATTTACCACACAATGCAATGGACATTGTTGAAAAAACAACCCATTGCTTACTTACACATTTGCACCCAGACCATTTAGACAAGGAGGCTGAAAATTTTCTTCGCTCCAAACAAATTCCTGTTATTTGTAGCATAAAAGACGAAGCTACATTAAGAAAAAAAGGATTGAACGTTACCCAAACAGTTGACTATTGGATTGAAAGCCCTTTTTTAGGCGGAGCAATTTTAGGTATTCCAGCGGTTCATGGTTACGGATTTGTAGCTAAACCAATGGGGAATGTAATGGGATTTTATATCAAATTACCAAACGAAAAATCAATCTACCTGAGCGCAGATACCGTTTATACTGACGATGTACACCGAGTGCTCACAGAACTAAAACCTGAAGTTGCTGTAGCAGCTTGTGGAACAGCACAACTGGATATTTTTCAACCTTTATTAATGCGAATGGACGACATTTTAAAATTCGTAAAAAATGCACCAAACCAAGTTATCGCTAATCATTTAGAAGCCGTCAATCATTGCCCTACAACACGAGAACAGTTACAAATAGAAGTTGCCAAAATTGGACTTTCTGACAAGGTTTTTATTCCAAATGATGGAGAAAGTAGGATGTTCTAATCAGACAACCATATAACCTTAAAATAGTAATTAAAAATTCAGCTAGGCGAAGTCTCCCAATTTCGCCCAGCGACTTTTAGATTTTTTTACTCCAATTCAAACTCAGTTTTATTTTACTTTAAATCATCAATCTTTTCTAGCATCATTTTAAGGTATTACCGTCTTTTAGCCCGCGCAGCTGACAAATACATGCAACAGCAGCGAGGACTGTATGGACCGTAGACCACAAAAACAGACCTCTTTTGTTGAATCTGATGCAGCAAAAAATTGCAACAACCTTAAGCAAATTCTTAATTTAGCGGCATCCAAAAAACAATTGTCAACTATTCTAGACTCTAAAATAATAGTACATTTGACTCAGATAAAAAGGCAATACAACTTTATTACAAAAGCAATTCAATAAAAATTCGAAAAATGACAGGACCTGACAAGGATAGTGTTTTTCCTCTAGCCAATTACGACCGACTATGCTTTTTAAAAAATACAATCAAAAATCCTAACATCATCGTGGGCGATTACACGTACTATGACGACTTTGAAGATGTGTCTAATTTTGAGAAAAATGTAAAATACCATTTCGATTTTATTGGCGATCAACTCGTTATTGGTAAATTTTGCATGATTGCCTCAGGTGCCACTTTTATTATGAATGGCGCCAATCATTTAACCAGCGCACTTAGCTCCTATCCGTTTGCAATTTTTGGTAACGGTTGGGAACATGCCATGCAAGATAAAAGCTATCCGAACAAAGGCAATATCAACATTGACAACGATGTTTGGATTGGTTACAACGCCACTATAATGGCCGGTGTTACCATTGGCGATGGTGCTATTATTGCAGCAAATGCTACCGTGACAACTGATGTACCGCCCTATACCATTGTAGGAGGAAATCCCGCTCGCGAAATTAAAAAACGATTTCCAGATGAAGTGATCACAAAACTATTAGAAATGCAATGGTGGCATTGGCCTATTGAAAGAATAACCCGAAATGTAGAACACCTAACAGCTTGTGATTGGGATAAATTAGTCGAATAACATCAATTTAAATCACAACTATGATCTCCGAATTATTCGAAATTATCGGTTTACTTTTATCATCAAATACTCCCGAAAAAAAATACAATCGCGCTGAAAAAGTAATACTTTGCTTTTCCTTTTTCATTTTATCTGTTGCTGGGATTTTTGTAATACCGCTCTACAAAACGGTTGTTCATTCAGGAATTACTGCTGTCGAACTTTGCTGGTTTATCATGGCGTCGGTTGCACTTACAGTTGTCAGTTTACTTCTTTTCAAAAACAATAATTGGCTTTCCAATATTCGGTTTTTCTCGTTTGTAATGCTTTTGATTGCATTGCTGCTTTTATTTTTTTTCGTTTTAATTTTAGCTTACAATCATCTGTTTTAAACTTTTAAAATCTGAAATGGGGTTACAAAACCGATGAAATCCTACCCTATTTACAAGAATTCCGCAACTGTATTTGAACAGATTTCTCTTTTATATCAATAGGATTTCTATTACTACAAAGAACAAAAAAGCAAGGTGTGGAAAATAGAAGAAAGAGCAACTCCAGGCTATGTCATTTGGAAAAATAATGACAAGAAATTAGAGCTGTTGTTCTGTTTGGTGCAAATAAAACTGAATTTTTAACGTAGTTGATTACACCAAGCTGTGGTCGCTGAAATAAAAAATCGCTTGTTTGAAAAACCTCATTGAATTATATAAATAGATTTCTGATTGCTAAATCATTACGAAATAAAACTTAACCAAAAGGTAACGCAACCAAAAGCTCCATTAGTTATCTTTAAAAAAATATTTAACTATGAAAAAAATAGTACTTCTCTTGCTGGTTTCAATTTTGTTTGTTTCGTGTTGGCTACCAAATGAACCTAATGAATTTCCGAGACAAGAATACCAACCTGTCATTATCACTCGGAGCGCCCTCGAAACCTCTATCGCTTTTCAAAACGCTCAGCCCATTGTTAAATCAGGAAAAATTTATATTAAAGGAGATTTAATGTTTATTAACGATGTCAACAAAGGGTTTCATGTATACGATTATGCAAACCCAAGCAAACCTGAACGACTCTTTTTTATAAAGGCGCCAGGAGCCACGGATTTAGCTGTTAAAGGCAATACCATGTACATCAATCAAGCCGTAGATTTGGTTACGGCTACCTTCGATCCCGCTACAAGAATTTTTAAGGTCACCAACCGAAATAAAAATGTGTTTCCGCAAAAGCAAGCACCAAATGGTTTTCAAGGCTACACGAAAGAAAATGAAATCATAATTGACTGGAATTTAAAAAAATAATCATGAAAAAAATTATATTCATATTTCTATTAACGCTTTCATTCGGTTGCTCTGACAGTGATAGCACATCAAACGATAGCACCGGACAAGGCGGCTCACTCGCTGTTTTTGCCCTAAAAGACAACTATCTTTACAGCGTAGACCACATGAAATTAAATGTGTTTTCGTTAATAAATGGCGAAAAACCAGTTAAAGTGAACGATATTCCTATTGGCTTTGACATCGAAACGCTATTCGCTTATGGAGACAACTTATTTATTGGTTCAAGAAACGGAATGTTTATTTATTCAATAAGTAATCCTGAAAACCCAACCAAATTATCAAGTGTACAACATTTTACCGCTTGCGACCCTGTAATTGCCAATAGCACGCATTCCTTTGTAACATTGAACTCAAACACTACTTGTGGGAATAACATAAACGTTTTACAAGTTTACGACACTAAGGACCTTAAAAACCCGAAGTTAATTCACAGTCGAAACCTTATGCAACCTAAAGGTATAGGTTTTTATACTGCAAAATACCTATTGGTTTGCGACGATGTAATCAAAATATTCAACATTGAAAATCCAGTAGAACCTATTTTGGTTCATGCTATTGACAAAAATTGCTTTGATGTAATTATTCGAGACAATACCTTGTTTGCTATTGGAGATAAAGGGGTATACCGTTATAAAATGAATCCAAACGATATCAAAGACATCCAACTAGAGAGCGAAACAAATTTTTAATTTTTCTCCTTCTAAGAATAGTTAAAACGACTTTTTTCAAAGTCGTTTTTTTTTATGTAAAACGAGTACATTTACCTTAATTAGGAAGTTAAATCATTCAAATTGTTTTTGTAGTTCTGAGATCAATTAAAATAAAAAAACGAATAAACTAAAATGTCCGAAATCATCATAATAAAAAACAAACCGAATTGGATTATTGCCCTAACATTTCCTTTTGTGTTGTTAGTTTTAATAATGATAATGCTAGTTTTTTTACCAATTTTCTCGGCAAGCAATACGTACTTACTATCTATTATAAATTATATTTTTGCTCTAACTCCGTTCCTAGGATTCTTTATACTCTTCCTTTACATTTGGTTATGGAATACTTTCGGTAAAGTGATTTTAGAAATTTCTCCAAAAAAAATAAAGGTCATGAATAAAAATAAACTTTTCGATAAGCCAAAAGAATATCTTAAATCTAAAATTCAAAAAATTAGCATAGTAAATTTTGACATAGAGAAAACAAGTTATTTTACTCGTTTGAATTATCTATTTTCAAATTCAAACTAGTCCGTTACGATAAAAAAAGGCAGCCATAATATCAGAATTGTTGATTGGCTTAGTAGTGAACGCGCCAAAGATATTCTTGAGAAGCTAATTAACTATAATAAAAAAATATTAAAAGCATTTCGATAATTTGGAATGCTTTTAATATTTTATTTTTTGTCCACTGAGTTGGAGATGAAAAAAAAATAATTACTTTAGTTTTTTAAAACTTTTTTAAACACACAGATATAAAAATTAACACAAAACCATTCATAAATGAAAAAACTACTTCCACTTCTGTTATTAATAGTTATCTCTTGTTCAAAAAATGAAGAAAGTGATACCAACAACGCATTCGGAAAATTAGTTGATCGTGATGGCAACACCTATAAAACTTTAAAAATAGGCAATCAAACATGGATGTTAGAAAACTTAAAAACAACGAAATATAACGATGGAACACCAATTCCTAAATATGCTCTTTCAGATAAATGGAATAGTATTGCTCACTACCAATGGGCCAATACAAATGATTTAAACAATGTGTTTTCCGAAGAATTACCTTCAAATTACTATGGAGCAATGTACAGCGATCTTGTATTAGATAGTGGAAAACTCGCTCCAACTGGATGGAGAATACCTAGTAAAAAAGATTTCGAAATTTTAGAAAATTACCTCAAAACAAATGGACATAGTGGTAATGAAGGGAAAGCTTTAAAGTCAAAAACAGGATGGATTCGCTCAGGATTTGGCACTGATACCATTGGCTTTAATGGATTAGCAAATGGATATGTTGATGCTCTTGGTACACCAAAAGCCAGTGAAATAATTTCTAATTGGGCTACAACAACTAAAACTTCAGATGGTTTTCACAGAATAGTGATTAACTTGGTATACGACCAAAATACTATCTCCTATGCAGAAAACATCATTAATATTGGTGTAGGAGTGCGATGTATTAAAGAGTAACTACTGTCTTTCTAATTTTTTTATAAGGAGTGATCATATCAAATTTATATCCCCCGCTAGCGCGAGCGTCTCGCTCGTGACCACAAAGAATACAAACTTTGCAAAAATTTAAGCTCAATAACACGGATTTGCTGGCTATTTTTACACCCTATTCAAAAGCAAATCCTAAAATTTAGTAATTTAGGAGAAAGTCACAAAGTTCTATCTCTCCTATTTTCAACCAAACAGTAACCTAAAAACAAAAATGGATCTAAAAATTACGGCCGCACTCAGATATCATTTTTTGACGTAAATTGCTTAAAATAAAATTTGATATGCGATTACTATTTATTTTGATTTGTTTGTGTTGTTTCAGTTGTACAAGTAAAAAAAATGTCAAAAATCTAGCACAAGTCTTAGCACTAGAAAAGAGAATTAGGCCTTTTCATGATACAATTGGTTTTACAAAATACAGTTGGCAATTAGATTCTATTTATAACCGTTTAGGAATTAAGGATTCTAAAAATAAGATGCAATGGAAAGCAGCTATAAGTCCGCATGACGATTATAAATACGCCGGACGATTGTACTACGAATCGCTTAAAGGAATTAATGCCAACACAATTATTTTAATTGGTGTTGCACATCGCGCTCGAAACTTTACCCTTCAAGACAAAATCATCTTTGGAGATTTCACACATTGGCAATCGCCTTATGGTGATGTAAAAGTGTCTGATTTAAATGCGGAAATCATGGCGCAACTACCAAAATCATCCTACCTAGTTCATAACGACATGCAAGAGTTAGAACATTCATTAGAAGCTATAGTACCTTTTTTACATCGCAAAAACAAGAACCTACAAATTATTCCGATACTTGTGCCATACATCAATTACGAAACAATAGATAGCATAAGCGATGCACTTTCTGATGTGGTGTCAAAAATTTTAAAAGAAAAACATCTTAAGTATGGCAAAGACGTCGCAGTTGTCATTTCTAACGATGCCGTACATTATGGCAATGAAGAATGGAGTGGTGATTTGGCCCCTTTCGGAGTTGATGATGAAGGCACCAAAAAAGCTAGAGCTTTAGATATGGAGATTATCGAGAAGTGTTTAGTAAACGAAATTAGTACAGAAAAAGTAAAAAACTTTACCGAATACACCGTCAAAAAGACAGATTACAAAGAATATAAATGGGTTTGGTGTGGGCGTTATTCGGTGCCATTTGGAGTGAGTTTCGCCAATAAATTAAATCTGGCATTATCAAACAAACCACTGAAAGGGACTTTTTTAAACTATGCATCAAGTATTGATCATGAACTTATAAAAGTAGAAGATTTAGGTATGGGAACTACAGCTATAGCCACTCAAAAACATTGGGTGGGATATGCGAGTATAAAATATGAATAGTTATTAGTTTAACGGACAAAAGTAAAAGTAGTATTTTCATCTATCAATTTTACACGAAGCTAAAATGTAATCATTACAGCGATATAGCAGCTCTTTTAATTTTTTTTTAAATTTGTTTGATAACCTAAACAAATAATTTAAAACTGTAGCGCTATGAAAAATTCAGCTCCGATTGAAATTGCACTTAGTAAAACCAAAATGCAATTTTTACTTTTAGGATCCATTTTATTTGTACTAATTGGTATTTGGTTTGTCTCTAATCCGCCTCAAGGTTCGAGCAATTGGTTTAAAAATGAAACCGTGATGCGAATTTTAGGAGGTCTTGCGATTGTGTTTTTTGGAGGTCTAGCAATTAGTATTTCCCGAAAATACAACGATAAAAAACCGGGTTTACAAATAGATCAAGCCGGAATCACAGACAATTCAAGTGCTGTATCTGCTGGATTAATACCATGGGATGATATCACCGCGGTAGAGATTGCACAAGTAATGATCCAGCAATTTTTATTGATTATGGTGCGCAACCCTGAGGATTACATCAATCAAATCACCAATCCGATTAAAAAAGGAGCTGTCAGAATGAATTACCAGTCTTATGGCACACCAATCACTATAACTTCTACCGCATTAGAGATTGATTTTAATGAACTACAAAAGGTAATACTTGAGCAAATGCAAGATTACAAAGCATAATAATTGTAGTTTATAACTATTGCAGCAAACAATTTGTATCTAAATTTCACTGTAGTAACGAGCTTCAATCCTTTTAATATCTTTTATAGATTTTTTGGCCCACTCCAATCGTTTTTCTAGTATTTCGTTTTCGGTTAAGTGCCAATCAATATTAGAATTGCGCAATCTATTGGTTAAATTTTGAATAATAATTGCTGCCGAAACGGAGATATTCAAACTTTCAGTGAAACCCACCATGGGGATTTTTAAAAAACCATCGGCACGTTGCAAGATTTCCTCAGATAAACCGTCGCGTTCGGTGCCAAAAAATAAAGCACTGGGTTTAGATATATCAAAATCTTCCATCAAACAATCGTTGTCGTGTGGCGTGGTAGCAATGATTTGATACCCTTTATTTTTTAAAGTGTCAACACAAGTGGTTACACTGTCAAACGTGTTAATGTCAACCCATTTTTGGGCGCCCATGGCAATTTCTTTATCGATATTTTTTCCGTAGCGTTGCTCAATTACGTTCAGTTCTTGAATACCAAAAACCTCACAACTACGCATCACGGCGCTAGTGTTGTGCATTTGGAATACATCTTCAACAGCTATGGTAAAATGTTTGGTTCTGTTTTGCAATACTTTCAAGAATTTCTCTTTGCGATTATCTGTGAGGATATTTTCAAGAAACTCGAGATATTTTAAATCGATCATGTGGGATTATTTTTTGGCAAAAATAGTAAAAAAGAGTAGTTTTATGTTTTAAAGAGCAGCGAGTATTGATCTCTTACGAATTGTGCTTTGAAAGTTAAACGAAGTACGCTTACGGGATTTGCGTGAGGGATTGAAGCGGCATCCTTTATGGGCTTTTTTTGCCCATAAAGATATAGCAGAAAGCCCGGTCGCCTCGGCGAACACGCCCAAAAAATTAGAACATGAAAAAGAAATTAGTAGTTTTGACTGGCGCTGGAATTAGTGCTGAAAGCGGTATTAAAACGTTTCGGGATAGTGACGGACTCTGGGAAGGGCATAACGTTCAAGATGTGGCTACGCCCGAAGGTTGGCACAAAAATTCGGCTTTGGTCCTTGATTTTTACAACCAAAGGCGCCGACAGCTCAAAGAGGTTACTCCTAATGCAGCTCATTATATTTTGGCAGAATTGGAGTCGGAATTTAATGTGCATATCATCACTCAAAATGTAGACGATTTGCACGAGCGTGCTGGCAGTACGCAAATATTGCACCTACATGGAGAATTGTTAAAAGTGCGCAGTACGCGCAACCCCGATTATATTTTGAACTGGAGTGAAGATTTAAATTTTGGCGACTTTGATGAAAATCAAAATCAATTGCGTCCACACATTGTTTGGTTCGGCGAAGAAGTTCCTGCACTGGAAGAAGCGGTTGCAATTACAGAAACTGCTGATTATTTTGCAGTGATAGGCACCTCGTTACAAGTGTATCCAGCGGCAGGTTTGATTGATTTTACCAAAGTGACAACACCACTATTTTACATTGACCCCAAACCGATTAAAATTCCGAATTTGAGAAATCAACTGCAGGTAATTCCTGAAATGGCTTCGAAAGGAGTTGAAATCATGAAAAATAAATTACTACATAAAATACCATAAGAATGGTAATAGCAATGGCAAAAAATCAATTATTGGAGCAATAAAAGTCTAAACTTATCATCCATTACTTGTAACTTATAACTATTTTTGTGCCTTTCGAACAAACAACTAAACAATGACTACTTTAAACGAATTGAATGCTATTTCTCCAATTGATGGAAGATATAGAAGTAAAACCCTTTCTTTAGCTCCATTTTTCTCTGAAGAAGCTTTGATCAAATACCGCGTACTGGTTGAAATTGAATATTTCATTGCTTTGTGCGAAGTGCCTTTGCCACAACTTGCTGGGGTAAATTCGGATTTATTTGAAAGTTTACGCAACATTTACCAAAATTTTTCGACAGAAGATGCCCTTTGGATTAAAGAAACAGAAAAAGTAACCAACCACGATGTAAAAGCGGTAGAATACTTTATCAAAGATGCTTTTGAAAAACTAGGTTTATCACAATACAAAGAGTTCATTCATTTTGGGTTGACTTCTCAGGACATCAATAATACTGCGATTCCGTTATCTACAAAAGAAGCGTTTGAAAAAGTATACATGCCCTCGTTAATCGCTTTGACAGCAAAGTTGAAAGAATTAAGCATGGAATGGAAAGACGTACCAATGCTAGCTCGTACACACGGACAGCCTGCCTCACCTACTCGATTGGGTAAAGAAATTGGCGTTTTTGTAGAACGACTAGAGGAGCAAATGCGTTTGTTATTCAATATTCCGTTTGCAGCTAAATTTGGCGGTGCTACTGGAAATTACAATGCACACCATGTAGCCTACCCACAAATTGATTGGAAACAATTTGGAGGAAAATTTGTCGAAGATATTTTAGGATTACACCACTCCTTCCCAACCACACAAATAGAACATTACGATCATTTTGCAGCGTTTTTTGATTCCTTAAAAAGAATAAACACTATTATCATTGACTTGGATAGAGACATTTGGACTTATGTTTCAATGGAGTATTTCAAGCAAAAAATAAAAGCAGGCGAAATTGGTTCATCAGCCATGCCGCACAAAGTAAACCCAATTGATTTTGAAAACTCAGAAGGAAACTTAGGGATTGCCAATGCAATTTTTGAACACCTTTCGGCAAAATTACCAATTTCAAGATTGCAACGTGATTTAACAGATAGCACCGTTCTTAGAAATGTAGGCGTACCAATCGGTCATACCATCATAGGATTTGAAGCTACCTTGAAAGGATTAAATAAATTACTCTTGAACGAACCTAAATTTCACGAAGATTTAGAGAAAAATTGGGCCGTTGTTGCGGAGGCAATCCAGACTATTTTACGTCGGGAAGGTTATCCAAATCCGTATGAAGCCTTGAAAGGGTTGACACGAACTAATGAAGCGATTGATAAAAATGCCATTCATGGTTTTATTGCAACACTGGATGTATCTGAAGCGATAAAAGCCGAATTAATGCAAATTACACCAAGCAATTTCTTGGGAATCTAAGACTAAATATTGCTATACTTTTCTAAAATCTGCTTTTGTCACTTGATAAAAGCAGATTTTTTTGTTATTTTAGTCAAAATTCAAAATTTATGTTTCCCTTTTTATCCACTTCAATAGTTCATTTACCCGATTTAATAACTGATTTAGGTTTAATCTTAATCACTGCAGCCATAGCTGTGTTGTTATTTCGAATTATGAAACAGCCTTTGGTTTTAGGGTATTTGGTTGCAGGATTTTTAGCCAGTTCTGAATTTGATTTTTTCCCCAATGTAAAAGATGTTAACAGTGTAAAAGTTTGGGCCGAGATAGGCGTTATTTTTTTACTGTTCAGTTTAGGACTCGAGTTCAGTTTTAAAAAACTGGTAAAAGTAGGTGGGACTGCCACTATCACAGCGTTTACACAAATTATTTCACTCGTTACCTTAGGCTTTTTTACCGGTCAATTTTTGGGATGGAATAAAATGAACAGTATTTTTCTGGGCGTGATATTATCTATTTCATCCACTACCATCATTTTGAAAACCTTTGATGAACTGGGCGTAAAATCGCAAAAGTTTGCTGGAAACGTAATCGGCTCCCTTATTGTTCAAGATATTATTGCCATTTTGATGATGGTTTTACTCTCAACAGTTGCGGTGAGTCAGCAGTTTTCAGGAATGGAATTAGTGCAGTCCGTATTAAAACTGATTTTCTTTTTAACCATTTGGTTTGTAGTAGGAATCTTTTTTATACCAACATTATTAAAAAAAGCCAAACATTTATTAACCGATGAAATGATGTTGATCATTTCGTTAGCCTTGTGTTTACTAATGGTGATTTTTGCAGCAAATGTTGGATTTTCGCCAGCTCTTGGTGCCTTTATTATGGGATCTATCATTGCCGAAACTACACAAGCAGAACACATAGAACATTTGGTAAAACCCGTAAAAGACTTATTTGGGGCTGTGTTCTTTGTATCCGTTGGAATGTTAATTGATCCCAATACACTGCTAGAATATGCTTTTCCTGTCGCTGTTTTAACATTAATCGTAATCTTTGGGCAATCCATTAGTTCTACAATAGGCTCTTTGCTATCGGGACAACCGCTAAAACAATCCATACAATCCGGAATGAGTTTATCTCAAATTGGGGAATTTTCATTTATCATTGCCACATTGGGAACCACCCTAAAAGTAACAAGTGATTTTTTATATCCCATTGTAGTCGCCGTATCTGCAATTACCACTTTTACCACACCTTTCATGGTCAAGTTTGCCGAACCGTTTTCGGTTTTTGTTGAAAAGAAACTCCCTAAAAGATGGGTAAAAAGAATTCAATTATACAGCTCTAATACCGAAGAAATAAAATCATTAAGCAATTGGCAAATTGTGATGCGAAGTTATCTCACACAAGTTGTGCTGCATTCTATCATTATAGTTGCCATTATTTTACTTTCGTCAAATTTTATACTTCCGTTAGTAGAACATTCCAAATTTGGAAATGCAATTGCTGCATTGATAACACTGATAATTTTATCACCATTCTTGTGGGCGCTCTCGTTAAGAAGAGTTGCAGTGAAACAAGTTCAAATTTTATTAGAGCAAAAAAAACATTATGGACCAATTATCATGTTGGTACTTTTTAGAATTGCTCTTGCTCTATTTTACGTTGGATTTATTTTAAATACATTTTTCTCTGCAGGAATTGCTGCAATAGCTTTTTTAATTGCGATAGGTGCTTATATCTTATTCCCGAAAAAATTACATGCAGTTTACCATAAAATTGAAGATCATTTTATGAGCAACTATAATGATCGAGAAATTAGAAAAGAAAATAAACGCCAAAATACGCTCTCTCCTTGGGATGGTCACATGACAGAGTTTGAAATTGCCAAAGAATCTAATCTAGCTGGAAAAACACTTGAAGAATTAAAAATTAGAGAACAGTTTGAAATCAACATCGCCTCAATTAAAAGAGGAGAGGTAGTAATTAATATTCCTTTGAAAACCGACAGATTGTTTCCTGGAGATGAAATAAATATTATCGGAACGGATGCACAAGTCAAACAATTTAAAATCTATTTGGATAAAAATGAAATTGATGTTGCCGAAAAAGTGGTTGAGACTGACATTATCCTTCAAAAACTAGAACTAAAAAACCGTGTTTGTATCGGCAAAAGTATTCGAGAATCGCAAATTCGAGAAAACACCCATGGTATTATTGTTGGGATTGAGCGCAACGGAAAACGTATGTTAAATCCTGAATCTCACTTGGTATTAGAGGAAAGTGATATTTTATGGATTGCAGGCGAGAAGAAAAAAATTGCCGCCTTTTTGAGAGCTTAGTTTAACTTCAATAAAAAAACCATTAAGAAAATTACGTTTCAACAGCAATTGAAATCTTGTATAATTTTCTTAATGGTTTTATTTTAACTTATTGCAATCCGTCAGCTATTTCAAATAGTCATCTGAAATTATCTCAGAAACTATCTTGAATAATTCGGAGCTTCTTTTGTAATGGTTACGTTATGTGGGTGACTTTCATTAATTCCGCTAGCAGTAATGCGCACAAAACTACCTGTTTCTTGCAGGGTTGGAATGTCTTTTGAACCACAATATCCCATTCCGGCACGAAGACCACCAATGAATTGTTGCATACTTTCGTTCAACTCTCCTTTGTATGGTACACGACCTACAATTCCTTCAGGAACTAATTTTTTTACGTCATCCTCTACGTCTTGAAAGTATCTGTCTTTTGATCCTTCTTGCATGGCTTCAACTGAACCCATACCACGGTAGGATTTGAATTTACGTCCTTCAAATATGATTGTTTCTCCTGGAGACTCCTTGGTACCTGCTAATAAAGACCCTAACATCACACAATCAGCACCTGCAGCAATCGCTTTTGGGATATCACCAGTGTAACGAATTCCACCATCAGCAATAACTGGAACTCCTGTTCCTTTGATAGCAGCAGCTACTTCAAGCACAGCAGAAAATTGAGGAAAACCAACTCCAGCAACGATACGAGTAGTACAAATTGAACCAGGCCCAATTCCTACTTTTACACCATCAGCACCATTTTCAACTAAATAACGTGCAGCTTCAGCAGTAGCAATATTACCAACAATTACGTCAATCTGCGGGAATTTTGATTTTACTTCTTTCAAAGTATTTACCACACCTTGTGTATGTCCGTGAGCGGTATCGATAATAATAGCATCTACACCTGCATTTACAAGTGCTTCGGCTCTTAACACTGCATCACCAGTTACACCAATAGCTGCGGCAACGCGCAAACGTCCGTATACATCTTTGTTGGCAATCGGTTTTTGGGTTAATTTAGTAATGTCTCTAAAAGTGATTAAACCCACCAATTTATAATCTGTATTTACAACAGGTAATTTCTCAATTTTGTAACCTTGTAAAACTACTTCGGCTTGTTCTAATGAAGTTCCTTCGGCAACAGTAACTAGATTTTCGCTAGTCATTACCTCAACAATTGGTCGAGAACCGTTTTTTTCAAAACGTAAATCTCTATTGGTAACAATCCCTTTTAATGTTTTACTTTCATCAACAATTGGAATACCGCCAATACCATATTCTTTCATGGCATTTTTAGCATCGGCAACAGTAGAACTTAATGGTAATGTTACTGGATCGATAATCATACCTGACTCCGCACGCTTTACTTTTCTAACCTTTGCAGCTTGTTGCTCAATAGTCATATTTTTATGTAAAACACCAATTCCACCTTCTTGAGCCATAGCTATTGCCATAGCACTTTCGGTAACTGTATCCATAGCAGCAGATACAATTGGAACATTTAGCGTAATATTTTTAGAAAATTTTGATTGAATACTCACTTCGCGAGGAAGCACATTTGAGTAGTTAGGAACTAATAAAACATCATCGTAAGTTAAGCCTTCACCGATAATTTTAGAGTTGTGTGCGATCATTGCAATTGTAGTTGGAGTTTAATTGCGTGCAAATATACACAATCTTACGCTAAAAATAAAGAACAAAGCTTATAATTGATAAAAAAACCATTAATTAACAACATCTTAAGATTAAGAGTAGCGCTTGCCGCTGGTAGAAAAGAATTGATTTTTAGCTGAAACATGCTCAAAATAATACCTGCACATTTATTCAACGATAAAGTCGAATTTCATCTAAACAGTAGTTATAAGGACAACTATCGCACCAAAACATTGAGACCAAACTGAAAACCAAGACTGTTTGCTTTGGTTACATCCCGATATTCTAATAAGTTATCCGCGAGAATATAAAAATTTACAGGACCTGCTTGCGTTGCAATTCCTAAACCTAAATTAGAATAAGAATACGAGTCTAACGTATAAGTTGCTTTGGCGTGAAAACCTTTTAAAATTTTACGTTGGTAATAAGCCGTCAGTGCCATCATGGGAGTTTTTGGCAAAGTCATCATAAAAAATTGAGCTCCAAAAGCGCTTTTGTAGGTTGGTTTTCCATTGCCATCTGAGCAGTTACATTCATCAGAGCGTTCCTCATCAAATGAATATTGAACGGAAGTATTAAATTTTGCAGGACGCCAAGTGGTGTATTTTACATTTAAAGTGTCTAAAGGAATGGCATCTTTAAAATCTTGAAAAACAGTTCCCGGGTCGTTTTGCTGGTTAAAATTAGGGACAACACCTTTGTATGCATAAGTTCCATTTAAGGTATAACTTTCTACATCTTTGCTGTGTTTAATAAAACCAACATCAATTATACTTCCTGTAATTTGAACATTTTCTTTAGGATAATAGGTGAATCCTAAATCAAAACCTAAGCCCAAATTACCTCCTAGCAATGTTCTTTTGGTAACATCTTTTTGAACATCAACTTCATTATTTGAATCAAAATAACTGGCTAAACCGGATGTGTTTAATTGCAATTGCGAGTAAATTTGCTGCTCATACACTGCGTCTGAGGAAGGAATCGTGTAAATGTATCCACTATTATTGGTACTACTAGCGTTGTAAATACTCGAATAAATCTTTGCTCGAGCTCCAACAATAAAATTAGAATTTAGTTTGGTTTGATAGCCCACATGAAAAACTGAAAGTAACTCTGCTTTCATGCTAATATCACTTAAATCAAATACTTTACCGATGTAATTTTGATTGCCCTCCAAAGCCAAAATAAGTGGATCTTTTGGGACATAAGTCAAAAAATCAAATTCTTGATACAAACCAAATGAAAGATAGGAATCAGTCTCGTCTCCCAAAGAGGATTTTAATTTAAAACCACCGCTTAAGATTTCTAATTGTTCATTGATTGCCATTCTATCTTTTGCTGTAGTAGAAAAGATAACATTTCTTAATTTGGTATTGAAATCGACACCATTATCAGCTAAAAGATCATACGCAGAAAATCCAGTGGAGCCGAAATTTGCCGAAACTCCAGATAAAAACGGAATCCCCGCATACCATTTATACGAAACATCAGCTCCTGGATTATACATTGCAGACTGCGGAATTGCTGCAAAATTGTATAGTATTTGCTTATTTTGAGACCACGAAACGACCGAAATTAACAAAAGGAAAGTTACTATCTTTTTCATTCGACAACTAAATAAGTAGTGGCACTTGAACGCAATATTAAATTCCCTGGACTTGAGGTTGTAAGTGCCGGTCCTGCCAACATTTGAACTCGAAAACCAATTCTGCGGGTTCTTTTTAGTAAATCTAGCTGCGCATTTTCAAAAATTTCGGTGCGACTTACTTTATTAGTACTACCAGTGTAGGCTGGAATATTAAAATTTGCACTGTAAACTGCTTGATTATTTACATCTAAAAAAACAACATCAATAACATAATTTCGAGCAATTGTATTTTCTAACTCAATAAAAATTTCAGCTTTCTTGAGTCTTTCTCTAAAAAACTTATCGTTAAAAAAATCAACAGTTGGAATATCCGACAATACGGTTTGCTCTTGTCCGTTACGAATGAAATCAGGTGCAGCAATATTGAAGTATGCCAAATTTGCTACAACAACGGGCTCAATTTTAATATCATTAACTTGATCAAAATCAAGATCACTAGCACACGAGAAGGAACAAATCCCGATAAAGAGCAAAAACACAAAACGCTGCAAGCTACAAATTTTCATAATCGAGTCTGAATAAAAAAGGTACAATATATTTTAGTAACGTAGCATCAACACGCTTATTGTAAAAACCACAAATGGTTGTGTTAATGGTACTCTCCAAATAACTTCGATGCTTCATTGTAAGCACTCTCAAAACTCATCGGACTCATGCCAGAATATTCTTTTTGAGCCGTGAAATAAGATAAGAGTTTCTCAGTTGGCATATTCCCCGTCAATTGATCTGTTGCCATCGGGCAGCCGCCAAACCCTTGAATCGCACCGTCAAAACGGCGACATCCTGCTTTGTAAGCTGCATCAATTTTTTCGAACCATTTATCTGGAGTGGTGTGCAAATGTGCTCCAAACTCTATTTCTGGATATTGCGGTATGAGTTCCGAAAACAAATACGAAATCACATCAGGAGTTGAACTACCTACAGTATCAGAAAGCGACAAAATTTTTACTCCCATCGAAGCTAATTTTTGAGTCCACTCGCCTACAATTTCAACATTCCAAGGATCACCATACGGATTTCCAAACCCCATAGATAGATAAGCTACCACCTCTTTATTCGATTGATCAGCAATATTTAAAATTTCGTTTAAAGTAATCAAAGATTCAGCAATAGTCTTGTGGGTATTGCGCATCTGAAAATTTTCAGAAATGGAAAATGGAAATCCTAAATATTGAATTTCAGAATGAGTTGCTGCTATACTTGCACCCTGAGTATTCGCAATAATAGCCAATAGTTTGCTTTTGGTTTGTGATAAATCCAATTGAGCCAAAACTTCGGCAGTATCTTGCATTTGAGGAATCGCTTTGGCTGAAACGAAACTACCAAAATCAATGCTGTCAAATCCAACACGTAGTAGTGCTTGTAAATAACTTACTTTTTTTTCGGTTGGTATAAAGGGCTTAATGCCTTGCATGGCATCACGCGGACATTCTATAATTTTTATTGGTTCCATAGAAAATCAAAGATAAAAAAAACAATTAGGATTAAAAAACGAAACTGCTACCCGATTTTTTAAACTTAATTATTTTTAAGAAGCTGCTTATTTATGGCTTTGATTAAAGCAGGACCTTCATAAATAAAGCCAGTGTACAATTGCAATAAACTGGCACCTGCTTCCAGTTTTTCTATGGCATCTTCAACAGTGTGAATACCTCCTACTCCAATGATAGGAAATGCTTTGTTACTCTTTTCACTTAAAAACCGAATCACTTCAGTCGCTCTTTTGGTTAATGGCTTACCTGACAAACCTCCCATTTCAGATTGATTTTCAGATTGTAATCCTTCTCTAGAAATAGTGGTATTTGTTGCAATTACTCCCGCTATTTGAGTCTCGGCAACAATATCAATAATGTCTAAAAGCTGCTCATCAGTTAAATCTGGTGCTATTTTCAATAGAATTGGTTTCTGCTTGGGCATAGCCTTATTTTGATTTTGAAGCGTTTGCAACAGCGCCGTAAGAGGCTCTTTGTCCTGTAAGGCTCTTAGATTGGGCGTATTTGGTGAGCTCACATTTACTACAAAATAATCTACATGGTCATAAAGTGCAGCAAAACAATACTCATAATCTGAAGTTGCCTCTTCATTGGGCGTTAATTTATTTTTACCAATGTTTCCACCAATTAAAACTCCATTGTTGCGTTGCAATCGCAACACAGCAGCGTCAACTCCACCATTATTAAACCCCATTCGATTAATAATTGCTGAATCTTCTTTTAAACGAAACAATCTTTTTTTAGGATTACCATCTTGCGCTTTAGGCGTTAGGGTTCCAATTTCGATAAAGCCAAATCCAAAATGCGACAACTCTTTGTACAATTTGGAATCTTTATCAAATCCTGCAGCAAGACCAACAGGGTTTTTAAACTTAAGACCAAAAACTTCTCTTTCGAGACGTTTATCCTCTACCCCATACAATTGTTTAAAAAACCATGGCATAGCTGGGATTTTCGATAAAAAACGAATAGCAGAAAAAGTAAAATAATGAACTTGTTCTGGATCAAAGCAAAAAAGTATTGGACGAATGATAATTTTGTACATAAATAAAGTAGTTGTGTGGTCACAAAAATAGAATTATCTGACCGATTATTACCCATCTATGCAAAAAAATACACAAGGAAATGGTTAGAATAACTTGTTTTAGCCATAAGTAATTTTCTTAACTGCAGTAATAACTTTCTGAAAAACAAATAGAAACAAAAAAATATCTAAATTAGTGGTTAAAGAACATGACATGTGCCAAAAATGGCATAGTTATGGGTATTTATAAGGAAGTATCTTAAAAATAAGATGCAATTGTTTAATAAATTTAAAAATAAACACCATGAAAATTAAAATCATAACCACTTTAGTACTACTGTTTAGTATTCAATTATTTTTTGCTCAAGAAGTTAAAACGGATAGTATTCCTTCAAAAGCAACCATTCTAGCAACGAATGACAGTATTAAAAAAGCTACTGCAGCAACTGAAAAAGCAATACGAGTAGAAGCTAAAGAGTTAAAAAAACAACTTAAAGAAGAAAAAGCAGCTTTACGCGAAGCTAAAAAAGAAGAAAAAGAGCAAAAACGATTTGAGAAAGAAAAAAAGCAGTTTGAAAGAAAACAAAATCGTATTGTAGCTGCTGAGAAATCAGTGAATAAAATCAAAACTCGAATTGTAAAAGCTGAAAAAGATTTAATTTCGAAAACTGAAAAATTAGAAAAAAAGAAATCGCGTAATAATTTAGATTCTACTCAAGTAGAAAAGGAAAATATTAAAATAAGTAAACAGCAAATAAAAATTAACGACTTGCAGGCCAAACTTGTTAAAGCCGAAGAAAAACTTAGCAAACTAAGATCTTAATATAAAGCCACCTTCGGGGTGGTTTTATATTGATTTGTATATCCTTAATTCACTTTTAAAAACAGCTTAGAGAACATTATAAAAGATATTTTTTTGCTACTGAAAGACTACAAATCCTCATAAAAAAAAGATTATATTTGCACAAAAACCAACAAAAATGCAACATATAATAGACCGTTTCATCAGTTACGTTATTATAGATACAGAGTCTGATGCGAGCTCACCTACTACACCAAGTACCCCAAAACAATGGGATTTAGCCAACAAATTAGTCGAAGAATTAAAATCAATTGGCATGCAAGACGTGACCATTGATGATAAGGCTTACATCATGGCAACATTGCCAAGCAACGTTTCGCATCATGTGCCTACAATCGGGTTTATTTCGCATTTTGATACCTCGCCTGATTTTTCTGGCGCCAATGTAAAACCTCAAATTATACCTAATTATGACGGAAAAGACATTGTATTAAATGCCGAAAAAAACATCATTTTGTCGCCAAGTTATTTCAAAGATTTGTTGCAATACAAAGGACAAACATTAATTACCACTGATGGAACGACTTTATTAGGTGCTGATGACAAAGCAGGAATTACAGAGATTGTATCTGCAATGGAGTTTTTAATTCAAAATCCAGAAATCAAACACGGAACCATCAAAGTAGGATTTACACCAGATGAAGAAATTGGTCGTGGTGCGCATCATTTTGATGTTGAAAAATTTGGCGCAGACTGGGCCTACACCATGGATGGTAGCCAAGTGGGCGAACTTGAATATGAGAATTTTAATGCTGCTGGAGCAAAAATTACATTCAAAGGTAAAAGCGTGCATCCTGGTTATGCTAAAGGCAAAATGATCAATTCGATGTTGATTGCTAACGATTTTATCAATGAACTACCAAAAGGTGAAACACCAGAAGAAACCAAAGGTTATGAAGGTTTTTTTCATGTACATCATTTGAACGGAACTATTGAAGAAACCGTTTTAGAACTTATTATTCGGGATCACAACAAGAAAAAATTCGAAAAACGCAAAGAGTTAATTGAAAAAATTGCTCGAAAAATCAACAAGAAATTTGCCAAGCAATTTGGAGAAGATATTGTAATCGCAGAAATCGCAGATCAATATTATAATATGAAGGAAAAAGTACTTCCTGTAAAATATATTGTTGACATTGCTGAAAAAGCAATGAAAGAACTCAAAATTAAACCATTAATTAAGCCCATTCGTGGTGGAACTGATGGCTCTCAATTATCCTACAAAGGATTGCCTTGCCCGAATATCTTTGCTGGAGGACATAATTTTCACGGAAAATACGAATACGTACCTGCCGAAAGTATGCAAAAAGCAGTGGAAGTAATTGTTAAAATAGCCGAATTGACAGCAAAACTATAACTGCATAATCCAATTCATAATACTAAAGTCTCCAAATTAATTGGAGACTTTTTTTTTGATATCAATCAAAATGACAAAAAGAAACGTACAACATGAAAACTTAACATTGATGAACGATTATAATCATTATATTTACTAACGTTAAAATAACAATTTGTTAACATTGAAATATAATTAACACTAAATAGTAATAAACTACTTACTCTATGACAACACAACAAGACGAAACAAACCTCCAACCAGAATCGACACCAACACCTGAGTCGCCAAAGCCTGCAAGAGCAAGACGCGCTCCAGTAGCAAAAAAAACGCCTTCTTCAGCAATAACTGCTACCACTGCTGAAAACCCAAGTGTTGATAGTGAAACTACTGATATTGAAAAACCAGCATCAGAAGACGAAGCTGCGAATTATCCTATCGAAGAAGTAAAGAACGAAGAGAATAAAAAGGAGAAGAAAGACAAAAAGGACAAAAAAGAAAAGGATAAAAACAAAGTAAAAATGAAAGATAAAGAAAAGAAAAAAGTAGCAAAGGCGAACGCCAAAGAAAAAGCTAAAGCCAAAGCTAAAAAAGCAAAGAAGGCAAAAAAAGAGAAAGCAAAAAAAGCCAAAGCGAAAGCAAAAATTAAAGCTAAAAAAGCAAAAGCCAAATCAAAAAAGGCCAAGAAAAACAAAAAGAATAAAAAGAACAAAAAATAAGAGTTCCTCATAAACGCAAAAAAGTCCCAAATTAAAATTCTAATTTGGGACTTTTTTTAGTGTTCGTAATTACTATTTCTTCAATAAAGCTGCGCTCATTTCCATTGAAATTGCGGAACGCTCCATTTTTAACTTACCAGACATTGTTTCAATAATTACTGTAGTATCTGCTAACTCTGAAACTTTACCGTGAAGGCCGCTTTTGGTAATAATTTTATCTCCCACTTTTAAGCTACTTTCAAATGCTTTCTCATTTTTAGCTCTTTTTTGTTGTGGTCTAATCATAAAAAAATAGATCACGACGAACATTAATAAAAAAGGTGCAAACTGCTGTAATTGTTCCATAATGCTTTTGTATTTGTGTTTTTGTATTACATCAAGCCACGACCAGCTTTGACGATTCGTTTGTTTGTATTTAATTCTTTTACCAAATTATCTAGAATTCCGTTGATAAAAATACTACTTTTTGGAGTAGAATATTCTTTTGCAATTTCTAAATATTCGTTCAATGTTACTTTAACAGGAATTGATGGGAATTTTAAAAATTCGCAAATAGCCATTTTTAAAATGATGGTATCAATTTCGGCGATACGCTCACTGTCCCAATTTGGCGTTTTATCCAAATATTCTTTGGCTAAATCTTTCTCATTCAAAACTGTTTTGCGAAACAAATCGCGACCAAAATCACGGTCTTCAATATCTTTAAACAATTTAGGAACTCTAAAATTATCATCTTCACCGTCCTTAATCGCCTTTAATTGCTTAGTAATTTGCGTGTTCACTACAGGAATATCGTCTACCCATGTCAACTTATCATCTTCAAGGTAGTCGTATAATTTTTCATTAGGAACAATAACTTCAGCAAAAAGGTCCGCTACAAATTGACGATCTTCTTCAAAGGTGTTTACTGAATTACGCATGTAATTGGCGTACAACTCGCTCGCTTTTACCTCATTCAACAACAACAAAATATAATCGTCGTTAAGTGACCAGTTGTTGATTTTACGATTTTCTAGAGCAATACTTAAGGAATTGTTGTCAGCTAAAATCTGAAAAATCTTGTTTTTAATAAATTTCTCGTTTGGTTTGCGTTCCTCCGGAGTTGCAAGATGTTTCAAGCTTGACTTATGCAAATAAACCGCTTCGGTTTTACATATTTCGATCAAGGAAGAAAGCATTATGAGGTATAAATCTTGAATATTATCGATACTGTAAAAAAGGAATTTTTCTTCTTTTTCCAAATTATCTGAACCGCTTTGATGCATCGCATATATGGATTGCATAACTTTCACGCGAATGTGTCTTCTATTTACCACCTGATAAGAACTTTTTAATTAGGGCGCAAAAATAAGTATTTCCTTTTTTAAAATAAAATTTATCCTTGCTTATTTTAGAGGTAATCGGTGTCCAGTCTCGGTTTTCAGTAAAACCTAATCACCAAGACTGAACACTAATTACTAACTATTTTGTACTATTTTCAATTTTTCTTTGATTGATTCTATTTTGTGCAATAGTCAATGCAGCATGATGCGTAGTCAAGTTGTTTGCTGTTGCAAAATCAAAAATCTCTAAAGTTGTATTGTAGATATTTTCTGTTTTACGCATGATTTCTTCTTTACCATAGTGCGCTAACTCAGCATAAACATTGATAATTCCGCCCGCATTAATCAAGAAATCAGGTGCGTATAAAATTCCTCTTTCTTGCAAAATAGCTCCGTGAACATTTTCATCTGCCAACTGATTGTTTGCTGCACCAGCAATAACTTTTGCATTGATTTTATAAATCGTATCGTTGTTAATAGTTGCTCCCATTGCACATGGCGCATAAATATCAACATCGGCAGTGTAAACATCTTCGCCACGATAAATTTGAGCTTGGTATTTTGAACTAACCTCAGCTAATTTTTCTTCGTTGATATCAGCAATAGTTACTATCGCTCCTTCTTTCGATAAATAATCTACTAGTGATTCTCCAACGTGGCCAATTCCTTGTACCAACACTTTTTTACCACTCAATACATCAGATCCAAATTGTTGCTTAGCAGCTGCTTTCATTCCAAGATACACACCGTAAGCTGTAATTGGTGAAGGATTTCCAGCACCACCGCGTGACTCAGAAATACCAGTTACATAAGGCGTAACATCTCTTACCAAATCCATATCAGCAGTTTCCATTCCTACATCTTCAGCAGTTATATAACGTCCACTTAATGAATGTACAAACTCTCCAAATTTACGCATCAACTCAGGTGTTTTTTGTGTTTTGGCATCACCGATAATAACAGCTTTACCTCCACCAATATTCAAACCAGTGATTGCTGATTTAAAAGTCATTCCTCTTGATAAGCGCAAAACATCATTCAAGGCATCCCACTCATTGGCATAATTAAACATCCTGGTACCGCCCAAAGCTGGTCCCATTACTGAATTATGAATACCAATAATTGCTTTTAAACCCGTATCTTTGTCATTGCAAAAAACAATTTGTTCGTGATCATCAAATGACAATTGACCAAATACCGGATCCATTTTTTGAAGTTCCTTTCCAGTTGTGAAAGCTGCATTCATAGTGTAAGTTTTTATAGTGATAAAATTATGAATTTGTCAAAAAGACATTTCAAATGTAAACAAATAATACAAAAACCATGCATTTTGATTTAAAAAACAGCAAATCAGCAATTTTACAGATTTAAAAAATAAGCAACACTATCAACTAAATAAGCATTTTATCACAAGATAAAATCCATTTCAACACAGAATTTTAAACAAAAATGAAAGAATTACGTTATTTAAATAAATATTTCGTCAAATACAAATACAGCTTTTTATTGGGAATTCTCTTTACGATTATTGCCCAAATATTCATGTTGTACACCCCAAAACTTATCAGTCAATCATTTAAAGCGATTGAGGCTTTCGCCAAAGATACAACGGTATCCAAAGACGTAATTTATGAGGAGCTAGTTTCGAATATCCTGATGATCATCGCAACTACAATTGTAGCTGGATTTTTAACTTTTTTGATGCGCCAAACACTTATTGTGATGTCTAGGCATATCGAATTTGATTTGAAAAATGAGGTTTTCCGTCAGTATGAAAATTTATCTCAGAATTTTTACAAACAAAACCGAACTGGCGATTTAATGAACCGCATAAGCGAGGACGTTTCTAAAGTGCGTATGTACGTGGGCCCAGCAGTGATGTACACCATCAATACCGTTTTTAGGTTTGCCATTGTGATTGTGTACATGTACAACGTTTCGCCAACTTTAACATTGTACACCTTGTTACCGTTGCCGATTTTGTCCTATGCCATTTTTAAATTAAGTTCTGAAATTAACGTTCGAAGTACTATTTTCCAGCAGTATCTTTCTAAAGTATCTAGTTTTTCGCAAGAGATTTTTTCTGGCATACGTGTCATAAAAGCTTATTCACTTGAAGAACAACATCAAGCCAATATGGTCGATTTAGCTACCGAAAGTAAAAATAAAAGTTTGAGCTTAGCCAAAGTACAATCGTTATTCGGTCCGTTAATGTTGGCCTTAATCGGCATAAGTAACTTGGTCGTGATTTATTTCGGCGGGATGATGTATATCGATGGAACAATAAAAAGCATTGGTATTATTGCAGAATTTATCTTGTACGTGAACATGCTGACTTGGCCTGTAGCCTCATTAGGTTGGGTATCGTCAATGGTGCAAGAAGCAGAAGCATCCCAAAAGCGACTCAATGAATTTTTAAAAATTGAACCTGAAATTCAAAACAAGACTACTCAAAAATCAATTATCGAAGGCGCCATTGCTTTTGACAATGTAAGCTACACCTACGAAGACACGAATATAACCGCATTGCATAACATCTCTTTTACGGTTAAAAAAGGAGAAACCTTAGCAATATTAGGAAAAACAGGATCTGGAAAGTCGACCATTTTATCGCTCATTTCACGAATGTACGATGTAACTAGCGGTACAATTTCTATTGATGGCAATGAAATTAGTACCGTCAACTTATTCGATTTACGAAACAGTATTGGTATAGTTCCTCAAGATGCGTTCCTATTTTCGGACAGTATCAAAAACAACATCAAGTTTGGAAAGGAGAACGCCACTGACGAAGAAGTACAAAATGCAGCCAAAAGCGCCGTGGTGCATGACAATATTATGGGCTTTAACAAACAATACGAGACCGTTTTGGGCGAGCGTGGAATTACACTTTCAGGCGGACAGAAACAGCGCGTATCGATTGCGAGAGCCATCATTAAAAACCCACCTATTTTACTATTTGATGACTGCTTATCTGCTGTAGATACGGAGACGGAAGAAACTATTTTGAACAACTTGTTTCAAATTTGCAAAGACAAAACAACAATCATTGTGAGTCACCGTATTTCATCTGCTAAAAATGCCGATAGAATTCTGATTGTAGACAACGGACAAATCATTCAACAAGGTTCTCATAATCAATTGATAAATGAAGAAGGCTATTATGCCGACCTATATTTGAAACAACTTTCAGAAAAAGAAATGCTGTAAATGTTGGATAATCCATATTTTTTATAGATTTTTGGAAGCTAGTTAACAACCATAAATTGACTGAAAGGATTATGAGAGAACATGACATGTTAGAAAAAGAGGAGATTTTTTCTAAAGTTTTAAGAGCTGGAAGAAGAACTTATTTCTTTGATGTGAGAGCAACTAAAGCAGACGATTACTACATTACCATCACTGAAAGTAAAAAATTTACTGAAGAAGACGGTTCTTTTCATTTTAAAAAACACAAAATCTACTTGTACAAAGAAGATTTTGCTGCCTTTGCAGAGATTTTAGAAGAAATGACCTCTTACGTTTTAAACCATAAAGGTGAAGAAGTAATTTCAGAAAGACATCAAAAAGATTTCAAAAAAGAATATGCAACCGAACGTTTTGAAGACGATGCATTACCACAAACATCAAACTTTACCGATTTAGATTTTGATGATATTTAATTTTCAGTTACTTACTTACCCAAAAAAAGTCCAAGAAATTCAATTTTTTTGGACTTTTTTTATTCCTACACTAATCTGATTTTAAAGACTCATGACAACACCTTTAGTAAGCACTGAATGGCTTTTAGAACATTTGCACGATCCTGACCTCATCTTACTTGATGCTACGGCCAATGAGAATCAGGCACAACTACAGCATGATCAAACAGACATAGAAATTGAAGGCAGTCGTTTTTTTGATCTCAAAAATAATTTTAGTAAAAAGAACAGCTCCTTGCCCAACATGCTGCTTCATCCTGATGATTTTGAAAAAGAAGCGCGTGCACTTGGAATCAATAATTCGAGTAAGATTGTAATTTATGATCGTTTAGGAATCTATTTCAGTCCCAGAGTTTGGTGGATGTTCTCGATCATGGGAGCACAACAAGTAGCGGTATTAAACGGCGGGATGCCCGAGTGGATTAAAAATGGCTTACCTACACAAGCAAAAACCAAAAATCCTAGGTTTGCCACTGGTGATTTTACTGCACAATTCTGCGAGAATGCGGTTCGTAATAAAGATGAAATACTTGTAAATCTGAACACAAAAACCGAAATTGTCATTGACGCTCGCGAGGCAAATCGATTTGAAGGAAAAGTACAAGAAACTCGCAAAGGGCTTCGGTCGGGTCACATTCGCGAGTCAATAAATATTCCTTACACAAACGTACTAAACAATGGGAAGTTCAAAACAATTCCAGAATTGAAGCAAGTGCTACCTCAACTTAATAAACCTGCCATTTTTAGTTGCGGCTCCGGAATCACGGCTTGCATTACCTTACTCGCTTTTGAACTTATTCAACAAAAAAACAATGCTGTTTATGATGGTTCTTGGACAGAATGGGGTTCAAACAATGATTTACCAATAGCATAAAAACACTTAACCAATTCGCAATCCATTTTCAACCTTAAAATCGGGCGCAAGCAAAACAATATCGCCCTCAGCTCCTACTGATCCTAAAACCAAACATTCGCTAAAAAACTTCCCAATTTGTTTCCTGGGAAAATTTACAACAGCAACAATTTGTCGATGTAATAAATCTTCTTTTTGGTATCGTTGCGTAATTTGCGCAGATGATTTTTTAATTCCAATATCACTTCCAAAATCAATTGTCAATTGATAAGCCGGTTTTCGGGCTTCTGGAAAATCGTTTACTGCGGTAATTGTGCCTACACGCATTTCTACTCTTTCAAATTCGCTCCAGTTTAAAGCTGTATTTTCTGTTTCCATTTCATACTGTTTTAGTCTTTCAATAATAAAAAAAAACTCCCAAAATTTTCATCTTGGGAGTTGCTTTATCAGGTTAGAAAGATGCAATTATTTTACATCCATTAATTCTACATCAAAAATTAGAGTAGCATTTGGTGGAATAACTCCTCCAGCTCCTCTTGGACCGTATCCTAAGTCAGATGGAATTACAAAACGAGCCTTATCTCCTACTCGCAATAATGCAATACCTTCGTCCCATCCTTCGATTACTTGACCTTGACCCAATTTAAAATCGATTGGCTTTTTTCTTGGGTATGATGAATCAAAAACTTTACCATTGTCTAATGAACCTTGGTAATGAACAGAAACTGTTTTTCCGTTTTCAGCTTGCTTTCCGTCACCTTTTTGGATGAATTGGTAACGTAATCCACTTGCTGTTTTTTCAAATCCAGCTGCTAATTTTTCCATTGCCGCCTCTGCTTCTGCTTTCAATGCTGCGTCTCTTTTGTTGCGCTCTCCTTTAAAAGTAATAAAAGCCTCAATTGGATTCCAATTTTTAGCTTCGTCACCTTCGCGAATAATTTCAATTGACTCTAGTGTATCACCTTGAGCAACAGCATCAACAACATCTTGTCCTTCAACAACATGACCAAATACAGTGTGTTTGTTATCCAACCAATCTGTATTTACGTGTGTGATGTAAAACTGAGAACCATTTGTTCCAGGTCCTGAATTGGCCATCGCCAAAACTCCCGGACGGTTGTGCTTTAAACTTGGGTGAAATTCATCATCAAATTTATAACCCGGATCTCCAGTACCTGTTCCTAACGGGCAACCACCTTGAATCATGAAATCAGGAATAACGCGGTGAAATTTTAAACCATCGTAAAACTTTACTCCTTGCGGTTTAATTTTATTTTCTAAATTCCCTTCTGCTAATCCTACGAAGTTACCTACCGTTCCCGGCGTTAAATCGTGTGTGAGTTTTACTAAAATAGCACCTTTTGTGGTGTTGAATTTAGCATATATTCCGTTTTCCATTTTTTATAATTTTTATTGAAGTGCAAATTTACGAAAATAAATTTAAAAAGGGAATTGGAGGATTTGTCGATTAAAAAGTAACAAAAAAAGGCGCGATTGCTGCCAATTTTAGTTTAGATTTGATTTGCAGTATAATTACTAGCAGCGCGATTCTTATTTGTATTTTTGTTCGTTTTCCTCAACCCTAAAGAGTACTATTTTTTCAATCAAATCATAAGGAATTGGTTGCTTTAACGGAAACTGCACAGATCCTTTTCCTTGCTTGTATTTTGATAACGCTTCAGCAAATGCTGCGTGACCCGTTGGTGTGGCATAAAAGCCGATATGATTTTTAAATCCCGCAAAATACACCAAGGGTTTGCCGAATGTTTTGTAAGCAGGCATTCCGTAGGAAATACTTTCAACAGCTGTTGGCGTATTTTTAATAATTGTCAACCGAATATTCTCCAAAAGCAATTGCATCGTTTGAGGAAATGATTTTATGTATTCGTCTACAGATTGAAAATCAGTTTTCATAATTCCATTTCTTGATGATATTGGCGTTTGAAGTTACTAACGCCAAATTAAGATTTATCTTGTGGCACGACAGCGGGTTTAAGCATAAAATAAGCTCTATTTTCGGATTTACCACTCGAGCAATTACGAACAGTCGATGCAAATCATCCCAAATACAGGACTATTTCTCCATTAATCCAATTGCCCAGATCCGTTGAAGTGGAAGTTATATGCTCGCTTTTTTCCTTCCATTTCTCTCTACATATAATTTTCATCTTGCATTTTTCTAAACTCTTCTTTTGAAAATTTAAATTTCGAATTTGATCATCCTTGCTAATAAAAACGATTGCTTCGTTCCAAAAATCTTTTTGAGTCAATTGTTGATTGAGCCTTTTTAAAATTGATTCAGCTTCACCAATATACACTTGGTCTCTGCCCGTATCATCTTTACCAAAGAGTAAATACACTCCTGTGCTTTTTAAGTCATCACGATCTGAACAATCCTTAATTTTAATTCTTGGGATTTTATATGCTTTTCCTGACCAGTTGGAAAGTTCGCAACTCATTCGTCCATTTGGTTCTCCGTCAATGAGAAAAATTTTTATTGTCTTTCCGAATTTCGTTATTTAATAAGTATTAAGTTCACAAATTACTGGCAGGTGATCGCTATATTTTAACCAATTTTCAATAGTCGCTACTTCAATACTTCTCATGCACTCTTCAATTGCTTTTGACGCGAAAATATAGTCTATGTGATATGGTTTTCCTCTATTTTTTTGATGATAAAAAGTTGGCTTTGATTCTTTACCTTGTTGCTCATTAAAATGGCTATGATACAAACTGTTGACGTCCATTTTTGATAATTCCTGCACCACATCAGAATGATTCCACCATCTATCCCATTCATCCCAGATCGAATTGCTATTGAAATCACCTGCTACAACTATTTTATTAAATTTATGTTTATTTATCTCTAAATATTTCCATAATTGTCCAATGTAGCCAAAGTTTGGTGATTTATTTTGACTTGTCCATACACTCAACAATTGAAAATCATTATTCACAAGACAAGGCAAAAAGTACTTTACTTCATGGTCTTTGTAGGTATCACTCCAGTTCAGCGCTTCGATTGATGTATTGTTTTTCGCAAAAATCCCAAGCCCTTTGTTTTTATTGTCACCTTTCCATAAATAATTTCCTGCCCAAGCAGAATAATGCTGATGTTTTGCTAATTCAGGATTTTCACATTCTTGTATAATGTAAAGATCAGCATTAAGGTCTGAAAGATGTTCATATTTATTCCTCAATGCGCCATTACAATTCCAAGTAACTATTTTCATTATTTATTCTATCTTTAAAAAAAGGAGTCAGAACCCCAAAATATGTAATATTCAGTAGTCACGAGCAGTTAGAGCCATCATATCCAACTCCCCAAATATATAAATAATTAGTTACAAAGCAGTAAACACACTTTGCGAAAAAGAATAGTTTTCGTACTTGTACAACCGAAAACTATCTTGAAATACGTACGCCCTAGCCCAGATAGCAGTGGAAATCCTTATGCGCCAGTCCCGAAACCTCGGGATGGCGTATAAGATTGTAACGTATAGCTGGATCAAGCTCCTAAAGAAAAGTTTAATGGTTCAATTGGCTATTTGATTATTAGAAAACCTTAGCAACTTTGTATCTTTGTCGCTTAGAACCTTTTTAAGAAAAATTATGCGCATTGATATTGTTACCGTTTTGCCTGAGTTGTTACGAAGCCCTTTTGAAGCTTCGATTATGAAACGTGCTATTGATAAAGGTTTGGTGGAGGTTCATTTTCATAACCTGCGCGATTACACGACTAACAAACAAAAAAGCGTTGACGATTATCCGTACGGAGGCGGCGCTGGAATGGTGATGACGGTGCAACCTATTGATGCTTGCATTACGCACTTAAAAAGCGAACGTACCTACGACGAAGTGATTTACATGTCGCCCGACGGTGAAACGCTCAACCAGAAAATGGCAAATACGATGTCATTGTATGAAAACATTATTATTTTGTGTGGGCACTACAAAGGTGTAGACCAGCGTGTGCGCGATCATTTTATTACTAAAGAAATTTCTATCGGCGATTATGTTTTATCGGGTGGTGAATTGGGAGCTTTGGTTTTATCGGATGCTTTAATTCGGTTGATTCCTGGAGTATTGAGTGATGAAACTTCGGCTCTGACTGATAGTTTTCAAGATGGCTTACTTTCGGGACCTATTTATACACGACCTGCAGACTACAAAGGATGGAAAGTGCCTGAAGTTTTAACGAGTGGTAACTTTGCCAAAATTGATCAATGGCGCGAAGATATGGCCTATGAGCAAACTAAAAATAGAAGACCGGATTTGTTGGAAGAGTAAAAATTAGTTTCAAGATTCAGGTTTAAAGTTGTGATTCAATAACTGCTGAACTTTAAACAAGAAAAACTTTAAACTTTAAACATTTTTTTCTACTTTTGCACCCACATTAAGTTAACCTCTGGCGAGATCCGTGAATGTTGACCTAAATTAAACCATAATAAAATAAAATCATGGCAGATTTATTGAAATTCGTTCAAGACGAGTTTGTAACAAGAAAAGATTTCCCAGTTTTTGCAGCTGGAGACACAATCACCGTTTACTACGAAATTAGAGAGGGTGAAAAAACAAGAACTCAGTTCTTTAAAGGTGTGGTTATTCAAAGAAGAGGTTCAGCTAACACTGAAACTTTCACCATCCGTAAAATGTCTGGTGCAATTGGAGTAGAGCGTATTTTCCCAGTGAACTTACCTGCATTACAAAAAATTGAAATCAACAAAAAAGGTGCAGTTCGTAGAGCTAGAATTTTCTACTTCAGAGAACTTACTGGTAAGAAAGCAAAAATTAAAGATAAAAGAAGATAGTTTTATCTCTTTGAATCATAAAAGTCCCAACTCGTTTTGGGACTTTTTTTTGCTCTAATTTTATCAAATCCACCATCAAACAAACACCAAATGAAAGAGTAAATATCACAATCCAAAACGAACACGTTATAATCTGAAAATTGATGTTTTTCTCGCGTAATTCGGGCCTCAATTACATCTGATTTTCATATCTTTGTGCGCCTTATTTCAAGAATAAACCTTTAAATAAGCTACTTTTAACGCTATTGGATTATAAAAATAAAAAAATGACACAGAAATCAAAGATTTTTTACACGCTTACTGACGAAGCGCCATTATTGGCCACTTATTCATTTTTACCTATCGTTCAAGCCTTTACAGGTACTGCTGCTATCGAAATTGAAACAAGAGACATTTCATTAGCTGGTAGAATTATCGCCAACTTCCCTGAGTTTTTGACAGATGCTCAAAAAACCAACGATGCTTTGGCTGAACTAGGTCAATTAGCTACTACGCCAGAAGCAAACATTATAAAATTACCAAACGTATCAGCCTCTGTACCGCAATTGAAAGCTGCTATTGCTGAGCTTCAAGCACACGGATACGCTGTTCCTAGTTATCCAGAAGAACCACAAAACGATGCAGAAACAGCTATCAAAGCTAAATTTGCAAAAATTTTAGGATCTGCGGTAAACCCTGTTTTACGTGAAGGAAACTCTGACCGTAGAGCACCAAAAGCAGTTAAAAATTATGCAAAAGCAAACCCACACAGTATGGGTGCTTGGAGTGCAGACTCAAAAACATACGTAGCATCAATGGAAAGTGGTGATTTTTACGGAAGTGAAAAATCAGTAACCATTACTACTCCAACTGACGTAAAAATTGAATTGGTTGCTGAAGATGGTTCGACTACAACACTAAAAGCGAGTACACCATTAAAAGCAGGTGAAATCATTGATACTGCTGTACTGAATGTAAACGCATTAAAATCATTTGTAGCGCAAACGATTGCTGATGCTAAAAAACAAAACATTCTATTATCAGTGCACTTAAAAGCGACGATGATGAAGGTATCTGACCCAATCATTTTTGGTGCTATCGTAGAGGTTTACTTTGCAGATGTTTTCGAAAAATACGCAACTTTATTCCAAGAATTAAACATTGATACCCGCAACGGTCTTGGTGACGTTTATGCTAAAATCGCTGGAAATCCATTGCAAGCTGAAGTAGAAGCCGCATTAAACGCAGCTATCGAAAATGGTCCTGCATTGGCAATGGTAAACTCTGATAAAGGAATTACCAACTTACACGTTCCATCTGACGTAATTGTAGATGCTTCGATGCCTGCTATGATTCGTACTTCTGGACAGATGTACAATAAAGAAGGAAAACAACAAGATACTGTTGCACTTATTCCAGACCGCTCTTACGCTGGTGTATATACTGCCACAATTGATTTTTGTAAAAAACACGGTGCTTTTGACCCAACTACCATGGGAAGTGTTCCTAACGTAGGTTTGATGGCTCAAAAGGCAGAAGAATACGGATCACACGACAAAACATTCCAAATTACAACCAACGGAACTGTTCGTGTTGTGGATACAAATGGCATTGTTTTAATGGAACAAGCCGTTCAAACTAATGATATCTTTAGAATGTGTCAGGCAAAAGATGCTCCTATTCAAGACTGGGTAAAACTAGCCGTAAACAGAGCGCGCTTGTCAAGTACTCCAGCTGTTTTCTGGTTGGATGACAAAAGAGCACACGATAGAGAATTGATCGTAAAAGTAAATCATTACTTGAAAGATTTTGATACAACTGGCTTAGACATTCGCATCTTGAATCCAGTTGATGCTACTCAATTTACTTTAGAAAGAATTGTACAAGGTTTGGATACTATCTCAGTTACTGGAAACGTATTGCGTGATTACCTAACTGATTTATTCCCAATTTTAGAAGTTGGAACTTCTGCTAAAATGCTTTCTATTGTTCCGTTAATGAACGGTGGTGGATTGTTTGAAACGGGTGCAGGCGGATCAGCTCCAAAACACGTTGAGCAATTTACAGAAGAAGGATATTTGCGTTGGGATTCATTGGGTGAGTTTTTAGCACTAGGAGCTTCATTAGAGCACTTAGGTCAAACTTTAAACAACACAAAAGCAATTGTCTTAGCAGAAACTTTAGATGTAGCTACTGAGAAATTTTTAGCGAATGACAAATCTCCTGCACGTAAAGTAGGTGGAATTGACAATAGAGGATCACAATTCTACTTAGCTATGTACTGGGCTGAAGCTTTGGCAGCACAATCAAAAGATGCTGAATTGCAAGCGACTTTTGCTCCAATTGCAGCAGAACTTTTGAGTAACGAAGCTACAATTAACGCTGAATTAATTGCAGCACAAGGAAAAGCGCAAGAAATTAAAGGTCATTACCATCCAATTCCGGAATTGACTAGCAAAGCGATGCGTCCGAGTGCAACGTTCAATGCTATTATCGGAAAGATCGCATAATTAAATGCACAAATAAGGATAACTATAAAAGACAACTCATTGAGTTGTCTTTTTTTTATTAGTAATACCTTAACATCCGTTATAATAAAATTAAGAATACAAAGTTTGTTCTTTGTAGCTTATATTTCGTTAAACAACTTTTTATGGATTTTATGAAAAAATACCTATTGCTGTTTCTTTTATTTGGCGCTTTGCCAGCTTTGGCCCAAGATAAATTCACACTGAGTGGTACTGTGATTGATGCCAATAGCAATGAAACGTTGATTGGAGTAAATGTGGTGGTTACCGAGTTAAAAACGGGAGTTACTACCAATGAATATGGTTTTTACTCGATTACATTACCCAAAGGGACTTATACCGTCCAAGTAAGTTATTTGGGATACAAAACCATTGAACAAACTTTAAATCTAAATCAAAACGTTAAAAATAATTTCAATTTATTTGGTAACGAAACCACTTTGAAAGAGGTCATCATTACCGATAATAAAACCAAGATCGATATCAAAAAACCCGAGATGAGTGTTAACAAACTCTCGATTTCAGCCATTAAAAAAATGCCTGTTGTTCTAGGTGAAGTAGATGTTTTAAAATCTATTTTATTATTGCCAGGAGTTACAAACGCGGGCGAAGGCGCCTCGGGTTTTAACGTTCGTGGTGGCGGTGCCGATCAAAATTTAATTTTACTAGACGAAGCAACCATTTTTAACTCCTCGCATGTTTTTGGTTTTTTCTCCGTTTTCAATCCAGATGCTATAAAAGATTTAAAACTATATAAGGGCGGAATTCCAGCGCGTTTTGGAGGAAGAGCTTCCTCTGTTTTAGATATTTATCAAAAAGATGGCAACAGTAAAGATTTTCATGTAAATGGAGGAATCGGTTTGATCAGTAGCCGCATTCTTGCCGAAGGACCTTTAGTAAAAGATAAAGGTTCGTTTTTAATTGGCGGTCGCAGCTCGTACGCCCATTTATTTTTAAAACTTTCCGAAGAACAAAAGGACAACGCCGCTTATTTTTATGACCTCAACACCAAATTAAGCTACAAACTAAATCCCAATAACAGTTTGTATTTATCCGGTTATTTTGGTCGTGATGTTTTCAGTTTAAGAGATAGTTTTTCTAACATTTACGGAAACACCACGGTGAACTTGCGTTGGAATCATTTGTTTTCTGAAAAATTATTCTCTAACCTGTCCTTGATATACAGTGATTATTATTACGGTTTAGACCTTGATTTTGTAGGTTTCAAATGGGATTCTGGTATTAAGAACTACAACATCAAATACGATTTCAAAAACTATATTTCGGATAAATTCAAATTGAATTACGGAATGAACAGTATTTATTACGAGTTCAATCCGGGAACTATCAGACCATCCAAACCCGATAGTGGAATTAACTTTGCACAATTAGATAAAAAATACGCTTTCGAACCTGCATTATACCTAAATGCCGATCATGATATTAGCAACAAAATTTCACTTTCTTACGGATTGCGCTACAGTATGTTCTACCGTTTGGGTGCATCGGATGTTAATCTTTACCAAGACAACAACCCAGTATTGTTTAATCCTGAGTTGAAAATTTATGAAAAAGCAACTCCTATCGGTCAAAAATCATTTTCCCGTAACCAAGTAATTGAAAGCTTCAACTACCTTGAACCGCGATTTTCTGCTGCTTATCAAATAAATGATGAACAATCCATAAAAGCGAGTTACAACCGCATGGTGCAGTATTTGCAACTCATCTCAAATACCTCATCTCCTACTCCGCTTGATATTTGGACACCAAGTGATAATTTCATCAAACCACAAATTGCCGATCAAGTTGCCTTAGGATTTTTCAAAAATTTCAGCAACGACCAATATTCTTTTGAAGTAGAAACCTACTATAAAAAAGTACAAAACCGTTTGGATTATATTGATGGAGCCGATTTGATTGCCAACAATGCAATCGAGCAAATCATTCTTAACGGGCAATTACGTTCCTACGGACTCGAACTTTTACTTCGTAAAAACGAAGGAAAACTGAACGGTTGGATCTCTTATACCCTATCACGTTCAGAGCAGCAAACTCCCGGACGAACTCCACTTGAAACCGGCATCAACAATGGGCAGTGGTACAATTCTGTTTATGACAAACTGCATAACCTAGCAGTTACTTCTTCTTATACCTTGAATGACAAATGGTCTTTTGGAGCTAATTTTGCACTACAAAGTGGCCAACCAGTAACCTTCCCAACTGGGCAATACGAGTACTTGGACATTGTGGTTCCTAGTTATGGCTTGCGCAATAAAAATAGATTGCCAGCATACCACCATTTAGATATTGCTGCAACTTTAACACCAAAAAGTAATGCTAACCGCCAATGGAAAGGCGAATGGGTTTTCAGTATTTACAACCTATACAACAGGCGCAACGCAGCATCAATTAATTTCAGGCAAAATGCGGATACAGGTGCTAATGAAGCCGTTCGTACCTCAATTTTTGGAGTAGTTCCTGCTGTGAGTTATAATTTTAAGTTTTAAATTCTTTTTGACACCATGAAATCAACAAAAAATATCCTCAAACAAAGCCTTCTTTTTCTTGCACTTATACTCTCTTTTTTGGTGAGTAGTTGCGAAGATGTAATTGCAGTTGACTTAGATGAAGCCGCTCCAAAATTAGTTATCGAAGCAGCTATCAACTGGCAAAAAGGCACCTCAGGAAATACCCAAAAAATAAAATTGACTACTACAACTGGCTTTTACAGTGCCCAAATACCAAAAGTAAGCGGCACCAATGTGACTATCAAAAACAGTCAAAATACAGTTTTTGTCTTCAACGAAGTAGGAACAACAGGCGAGTACGTTTGTAGCAATTTTGCACCGGTAATTAACGAAACTTATACCTTAACCATCATCAGTAACGGCAATACCTACACTGCATCCGAGACTCTGAAAGCGGTCGCACCAATTAGCCGAATCGAGCAAAACAACCAAGGCGGTTTTACAGGAAACGAAAAGGAAATTAAAACCTTTTATCTTGATCCTGCCGGCGAACCTAATTATTACCTGTATAAATATTCGTATTCAAACCAACGCAAGTCAGACTTTTACGTAGACCGTGACGAATTTTTTGATGGCAACGAGTTTTTCAGTATTTCGCAAAACGATGAACTAAAAAAAGACGATAAAATCGAGGTTACTCATTACGGCATTTCTCGCGCCTATTACAACTACATGAGCGTGCTCGTGAGCATTGCAGGCAACAGCGGCGGCGGCCCATTTCAGTCACCACCGGCAACCGTGCGCGGCAACATTGTCAATACCACCGCTCCTGAAAATTTCCCGCTAGGTTTTTTTAGCCTAAGCGAGATTGCAGTTGCCAATTACACCGTACAATAATTAGTAGCTTATCCAGCTGTTCATTACAACCCACAACCGCTCTTGAACTGTTTTGTAGCTTGTATAAGGAGCTTCCTTTGGTCGCTCTTCTACAAGCACAAAACAAATGTTCAAGAGCGGTTCTTGGTTTTCATTTCCATCTTGGCTAGGGCATTCGGCAATAACAGAACTTTTATTTACTTTTACAATCCTATTTCAAAACCGCAATACCATGTCTTCACATCATATCGTTCGAGACGATCAAGAACCTGCTTTAATAATTGCCAATGGTGCCGCTTGCAATCCTGAACTTTTGGGGCAGTTGTTAGAGTGGTCTCCGCTTGTGATTGTGCTTGACTCGGCCATGGAACGCGTGATGGACTTGAACATAAAAGTTGATGTTTTGTTGGGCGATTTCGATCGAGATTTCAATACAGAGCGATACCAAACCTTGCAATACCCAATTGATATCATTCATACGCCGGACCAAAACAAAACCGACCTAGAAAAAGCTTTTGATTACCTAATTGAACGCAAAATTCCCGCTGTAAATGTAGTTTGGGCCACCGGACGAAGAGCCGATCATACCATTACCAACATTACCAACATTGTCCGCTACAAAGACCTCATTAAAATTGTAGTTCTTGACGACCATTCGAAAATTTTCCTTCTACCACGACAATTCGAAAAATGGTATACGGCCAACACTCCTATTTCTCTCATTCCCGTTGGTGAAGTTTCAGGAATTCATTCCAGTAATTTGTATTATCCTTTACAAAATGACACCCTCACTATTGGGTATCGCACCGGTAGTAGCAATCATGTCGCCAAAGATGGACTAGTAAGTATTTCGCACCAATCAGGCGATTTATTGTTAATGGAATGTTTTGATTAGTTGTGTGGAAGTTTACAAAAAAATCTACGGTAAAAAGAAATCCAAAACAGAAACAAAAATGGTAAAAAATAATAAAATTTTGATAGTTTGTGTTTTGCTACTTGGCTTTTATTTATTCAAAAATTTCTTGTCCAAAAATATGATTTCGGGAACTTATGTTAGTAATAACAAACAAAGTTTAATTGACGGACCAAATTTTGGAGATACTTTGAAAATTTACAGTAATGATAGATTTGAAAGTCAAACTTGGGGAAATGGAAAGTATAAACTAAAATATTCACTGAAAGGAACTAATATTCAATTAAATTATAGATTTGAATTTGGAGAAGCTAGTTATGAAATGAATATTTATAGAAGTTTTTTTTCTAAACCCAGAATTAATTTAGACAGTGATTTAGAATATTATTTTGAAAAAGTAGATTAAAATGGCTGTACAAATTTGTCCAAAGTGTAAAACAGATAATTTTTTTTGGAATATTGATGTTAGCGAAACTACATTGACAAAATGGAGCTGTCTACGTTGTAAATATATTGCAGTCGAAAATGAAACCGATGAAAGAAAATGTCTCAAATGCAATCAAAAAACTGAAACAAAATTAATAGATAAAATAGAAGAATTTTGTTGGTGTAGTAATTGCAACTCTACAACAAAAATTTAATAAAAAACCAGCACAAAACAGCTACTAAATCGGATTTGGACAATTAGCTTTAAGGATAACTAGTTTTGTATTTAACTTCAAACTAGTTAACGAAAAATTGATTTTACTTTAGAACAGAACACCTTTATTTTCAGAAGCTCTACTACAACTTTAAAACAGCATCTCTCACGATGTCGTAATGACTCCACGGAATAAAATGATTGGCATTTTCAATCACAATGGCATTTAAACTTGCTGCATTGCTAAAATTTTCTTTCATAAAATCAACATTACTAAACGGTACCAAATCATCTTTGGTCCCGTGAATAATTGTAACTCCTGACGTAATCTTAGGCAACTTTGGTTTCAAAGCAATCAAATCTTCTTTCAACCACCACAATTCATCGTTCGATGGTCGCAACGCACCCGGAATCAAATACCGTAACGGTGGCGAAAGGATCACAGTGCGCCATTTTTCTGGCTTTTCGGCAGCAGGATCGAGCGAGCCCGCCAAAATAACTAAGTGTTTGTATCGATTGGGATAATCCGCAGCAAGTTGCGTTATAACGGGTCCGCCCATCGAATGACCAATCAACACAACCTCTTTTTGATTACTCATTTTCGCAATAAATTGGGCAATGTACTTCGACTGAACAGCTAAGTTTTCGGCCATCCCAAAATCGCTATACCCAAAACCCGGACGGTCAATGGCAATCATTCGGTATTTTTTCAGCAATAAACTATCTTTTAAATAATCCTTGTAGGCGTTCCAACTTCCTGGCGAACCGTGAATAAAAAACAGCGTAGGTTTTGCCGCATCACCAGTTTGAATATAATGTATTTGATGGCCGTCTATACTAAGGTACTTGTCTTGAATTTGAACTTCGTTTTCAGTAAAAAACTGCTTTGTTTCCTTGGCACTGTAGCGCATTCGCATACACGACTGACTCATTACCACATAGCTCAAAAATAAGACATAGGCAATGTAGCGTTTTCTAAATCGGAATCGGTTCAACGTAAAATTCATTAGTGTTTTTGTTATAAAAGTAACCGTTTTTTGTGGCAACTAAAAGCCTTGAAGCTACAATTTTTACACCAACTCAAAATGCTATTTTCTCTTAAGCAACCGCCTAACCATTTACAAGTTAGGATTGACTATCTTTGCACTGAAATTAAAAAAATGAAAGCAACAACAAGCATCCTTAAAACAAATTTACATCCTCGAAATCTTGATCGTGAAGGGTATAATTTTGAACAATTGTCGGCCGTAAATCCTGAGCTTAGCCAACATGTATTTGTGAATGAATATCAAACACAAACCATCAATTTTAGCGATCCTCTAGCCGTAAAGGCGCTCAATAAAGCATTGCTTGCTTTTCATTTTAACATCAAAAATTGGGACATACCAGCCCAATACCTTTGTCCGCCAATTCCCGGTCGCGCAGATTACATTCATTACCTAGCCGATCTATTGGCTTCAAGTAACAATGGTGTAATCCCTGAAGGTGATTCCGTACTTGGCCTTGATATTGGTGTAGGTGCCAATTGCATTTATCCTATTTTAGGAAACGCAATTTATGGTTGGAATTTTGTCGGTACCGATATTGACCTTACAGCGATTGAAAATTGTAGTAGCATTTTGAGTGACAATCCAAAACTTGGTGAAGCCATCAGTTTGCAACAGCAAACGGAGTCGCGATTTATTTTTAAAAACATCATCACGCCTGAAGATCGTTTTACGTTTACAATTTGCAATCCGCCTTTTCATGCCTCGGCAGATGAAGCTACCAAAAGCAGTCTTCGAAAGGTGAACACACTCGAAAAAACAAAAACAAAAGAACTTGTTCTTAATTTTGGTGGACAAAATGCCGAACTATGGTGTGCTGGTGGCGAACTAGGATTTTTGACCCAAATGATTTTTGAAAGTGCCAAATACCCAATGCAATGCTTGTGGTATACCACTTTGGTGTCTAAAAAGGAAAATCTTTACAGCTTAAACAAAACCTTACAAAAGGTAAGCGCTGTAACAGTACGTACCATTGATATGGCGCAAGGCCAAAAAACAAGTCGAATTTTAGCTTGGACATTTCATAGCGAAGCCCAACAAAAAGCGTGGAAATTTTAGTTTTTAAAAACCGTTTGTCAAATTCCTTAGTATCTTTGTGAACTAGCACTGTACCCACATGAAGTTCCAAGTAGTATCCGATTACCAGCCCAAAGGCGACCAACCTGTAGCCATTCAAAAATTAGCACAAGGTATTATTGATGGCGATCCTTTTCAAACCCTTTTGGGAGTTACAGGATCCGGAAAAACATTTACAGTGGCCAATGTAATTCAGGAAGTGCAGCGTCCTACTTTGGTTTTGGCACACAACAAAACCCTTGCGGCACAGTTGTACTCTGAATTCAAACAGTTTTTCCCGAATAATGCGGTAGAATATTTCGTATCCTACTATGATTATTATCAACCGGAAGCCTTTATGCCGGTTACCGGAGTTTTCATAGAAAAAGATTTATCTATTAATGAGGAATTGGAGAAAATGCGTATGTCGACAACGGCTTCGCTACTTTCTGGTCGTCGTGATATTTTAGTTGTAGCATCGGTATCTTGTTTGTACGGTATCGGAAACCCAATTGAATTTCAGAAAAATTTAATTCCGCTTGAGCGCGGTCAAATGATTTCGCGAACTAAATTGCTACATCAATTAGTACAAAGTTTGTATTCCAGAACGGAAGCCGACTTTAATCCAGGCAGTTTTAGAATTAAAGGTGATACCGTTGATGTGTACCCAAGTTATGCTGACGAAGCCTACCGAGTTCATTTTTTTGGTGATGAAATTGAAGAAATTGAAAGTTTTGATACCAAAACATCCCAAGTTTTAGAAAAATTCGAACGATTAACAATTTATCCTGCCAATATGTTTGTTACCTCGCCCGATGTGCTGCAAAATGCCATTTGGGAAATCCAGCAAGATTTAGTCAAACAAGTTGATTATTTTAAAGAAATAGGCAAACATCTGGAAGCAAAACGACTCGAAGAACGTACTAATTTCGACTTAGAAATGATTCGAGAATTGGGTTATTGCTCCGGAATTGAAAACTACTCTCGTTATTTAGATGGCCGTTTGCCAGGCACAAGACCTTTTTGCTTACTAGATTATTTTCCTAAAGATTATTTGATGGTGGTTGATGAAAGTCACGTTACCTTATCACAAGTAAGTGCTATGTATGGAGGCGACCGCAGCCGTAAAGAAAACTTAGTAGAATATGGTTTCCGACTTCCCGCTGCGATGGACAACCGTCCATTAAAATTTGAGGAATTTGAAGCCATGCAAAACCAAGTCATTTATGTATCTGCTACTCCCGCGGATTATGAATTGCAAAAAACAGAAGGTGTTGTCGTAGAGCAAGTAATTCGTCCTACCGGATTGTTAGACCCTATTATTGAAATTAGGCCAAGTTTAAATCAAATTGACGATTTAATTGAAGAAATTCAACAACGAGCCGAACAAGATGAACGGGTTTTAGTGACTACTTTGACCAAAAGAATGGCTGAAGAGTTGGCTAAATATTTAACTAAAGTTCATATTCGTTGTCGTTATATTCATTCAGAAGTAGACACTTTGGAACGAATTGAAATCATGCAAGATTTACGAAAAGGTATTTTTGATGTATTAATAGGTGTAAACTTATTGCGTGAAGGTCTTGATTTACCTGAAGTTTCTCTTGTTGCGATTTTAGATGCCGACAAAGAAGGTTTTTTACGTAGCCACCGATCTTTAACGCAGACTATTGGTCGTGCGGCAAGAAACCTGAACGGAAAAGCTATCATGTATGCTGATAAAATTACAGACAGCATGCAAAAAACAATTGATGAAACCTCATACCGCAGAACCAAACAAATCAATTACAACGTTGCAAACAATGTAGTTCCGCAAGCGCTGAACAAAAAAATCGAAAGCGCATTTACCAAAAATACTTTGGTAGATTACGAACTGGGCAACAGCGCACCAGTAGCCGCAGAGCCAGTAAATGCCTATTTATCGAAACCTGAAATTGAAAAATTGATTCGGGAGAAAAGAAAAAACATGGAAAAAGCAGCCAAAGAATTAGACTTTATGCAGGCGGCCAAATTCCGTGATGAAATCAAAGCATTACAAGAGCAACTTACTTAATTGTGTTGCTCTTGAAAAATAGTCAATAGAACTTCGCTCTCAATAATAGAGAAAGGTGCTTGTTCCATTAATTTTAAAATGCGTTTAGTCGCGTGCGGATTCAACCCCATTTTAATAGCAATTTGCTGAATGGCGGCTAATTCTTTGTCATGCAAAACGCCATCGCAATGCATAAGCAATGCCAATCGATAAAATTGCTGTATGCGCATAAACTCTGAGCGAATAGGAAGCTCGGGCAATTCTTCATGAAATAGCGCTTGAAAATCAGCAGTATTAAAACCTAATTCAACAGCCACAATTCGCAAGAACTCGTATTCTCTTGGATGTAGTTTACCATCAACCGTGGCAAAAGCAATTAATTCTAAAAGTAAACTTCTCTTTTCTTCGAAAGTAGCCATCAAATTCCTATTTTTAGCTAAATTATAGTTTTTAGATCACATACACAAAATCACTTTTATGACAGTGAAATTTTTATCCGTTTACTTGTTGTTATTATTTACAGTAATAGCTCAAGGTCAATCAAGTACCGCATCCAAACAAGTAAGTACTTTTGAAATTAAAGCTCCACAACTTCAAACCACCAAAAAAATCTGGGTGTACTTGCCCAAAAATTACAAAAGTTCCAAAAAGAAATATCCCGTGATGTACATGCACGACGGTCAAAATCTATTCGATGCTGCAACTTCTTATAGTGGCGAGTGGAATATTGATGAAAAACTCGATAGTTTGCAAGCACAAATTATCGTTATCGGAATTGCGCATGGCAATGAAAAAAGGCTAGACGAACTCACGCCTTTTAAAAACGAAAAATATGGAGGCGGCAAAGCAGACGAATACTTAGAATTCATCACCAAAACACTAAAACCGTATATTGATCAAAACTTTAGAACCAAAACCGATAAAAATCATACGCTGATTATGGGAAGTTCTTTGGGTGGACTCAACTCCTTTTACGCCGTTTTAAAATATCCTGAAATATTTGGCAAAGCAGGTGTTTTTTCACCTTCGTTTTGGTTTTCGAAAGAGATTTACACGTTCATGGAAAACAGTAAAAAAACAAAAGCCAAAATCTATTTTCTTTGTGGAGACAATGAAAGTCCAGAAATGGTTTCTGACCTGATCAAGATGGAATACCTATTAAACTCCAACCGCTGTTATTGCTTAAACAGAAACGAGAAAAAGATAGTTAAAGGTGGCCAACATAATGAAAAACTGTGGAGAGATGGTTTTGTGGACGCGCTATTATGGCTTGGCTATTAATTTTGAAAATGATTGAATCCTATGAAACTTTTATTGCATCAATACGATTTAAAACTCAAACATACTTTTACGATTTCGAGAAAATCAATCAACAAGCAGCCTACATTAATTGTCGAGCTACAAAGTGGCGGTTGCTCTGGTTATGGTGAAGCTACCGCAAATCCGTATTATAATATTACGGTACCCATGATGGTCGAAGATTTAAAGAAGTTAGAGTCCATTTTAGCCCCCCTTAAACCTTGCAAACCAGAAGAATTTTGGAAGCAAGTAGCACCTTTTTTAACACATAATAAATTTGCATTGTGTGCTTTAGACAATGCTTACAACGATTGGTATGCGCGATCTAAAGGTTTGAAATTATACGAATTATGGAACTACAATACTTTAAATAATCCGCTGAGCAATTATACGATTGGAATTGATTCTATTGACAAAATGATTGCAAAAATGGAAGAATTGCCATGGCCGATTTATAAAATTAAATTAGGTACAGCTGAAGATTTGGCAATCGTAAAAGCACTTCGCAAACATACCAATGCCATTTTTAGAATTGATGCCAACTGCGGATGGACCGTTGACGAAACACTTAAAAATGCAAAGGAATTGCAACAGCTTGGCGTAGAATTTTTAGAACAACCTTTGCCTGCAAACGATTGGGAAGGTCATAAAAAAGTATTTGAAAACTCCGTTTTACCTATTATTGCTGATGAAAGTTGCATTGTTGAAACAGATGTAGCGAAATGTCACCAACATTTTCACGGTATAAATATCAAACTAACCAAGTGTGGCGGCTTGACTCCTGGCCGACGCATGTTAGCCGAAGCCAAGAAACTAGGAATGAAAACCATGGTTGGTTGCATGACCGAATCAACCGTGGGCATCTCCTCTATCGCGCATTTACTCCCTGAATTAGATTTTGTAGACATGGATGGCGCATTATTGTTGCAAGAAGACATCGCAACAGGAATTAAATTAGAATTTGGCAGAACAATCTACGCTGCCACTGCTGGAAATGGTGTGCAACTTTTGTAAACTAGCAATGGAAAGCGACTATTAAAAAAAACAACCGCTAATTACTTATAAACCGTACCTTTGCTAAAAATACATACCATGACAAATAACGATATCTTCAAAAAACTTCGCGTAGCATTGATGTTACGTGACGATCAAATAGTAGAAATTCTAGAATTAGTTGATTTTAGAATTACAAAATCTGAATTAGGCGCTTTTTTTAGAGATGAAAAGCACGAAAATTATATGGAATGCGGAGATCAAGTGTTGCGTAATTTCTTGAACGGATTGGTAATTCACTTGCGTGGAACGAAAGAAAACCCGAAGAACCCAAAAGACGTTTTAGCCAAACACAAAGCGCAAATTCCTGTGAAAGACGGTGCTGAAAACAGACCTGAATTTAAAGCAAAACCAAGAGACCCGGAAGGTGCACGCGGAGATGAAGCTCCTGCTAAAGCAAAACCGGCTGCAAAAAAACCGTTCAAAAAAACTTTCGCAAAAGGAACTCCTAAAGTACAAGTGGTTGAAAAAGTAAAATACAACTTCGGTAAAAACAAAAAATAAGCCGAATGAAAACAGCGATTGTTATTGGAAGCACCGGATTGATTGGCTCTGCCTTGGTACAACTTTTATTAGAGAGTGCTGATTACAGTAAAGTCATTACTTTCGTAAAAAGAGATACAGGTTTGCAACATCCTAAACTCATGCAACATCAAATTGATTTCGATGCACCAGAAAGTTTCCAACAGTACGTCGTGGGTGATGATTTGTTTTGCACTATTGGAACAACTATCAAAAATGCAGGAAGCCAAGAAGCGTTTAGAAAAGTAGATTTTGAATACCCAAAACAGTTTGCAAGTATTGCTGTAGCACAGAATGTAAAACAGTTTTTATTGATTTCTTCATTGAACGCATCGGCAACATCAACTAATTTTTACCTAAAAACCAAAGGTGAAATTCAGGATTTTTTAAAAACCTTACCTTTTGAGAACGTTGCTATTTTACAACCTTCGCTATTACTTGGTCCAAGAGCTGAATTTAGGTTTGGCGAAAAAGTAGGTGCATTTTTTATGAAAATATTTTCCTTTATATTTCAAGGGAACTTAAAAAAATATAAAGCCATACATGGCGCTACCGTTGCCAAAGCCATGTACACACTAGCTCAAAAAAACACAGTAGGTTTTCATATTTATGAATCGGACGTGCTTGAAGAACTCGGTAAATAAAACTCATTCAAAATCCTGATAAGTCATCAGGATTTTTTTTAACCAAAATCAAATGCTATGGAACGTCTTTTTTGTTTACTCTTTCTATTTTTTGCACTAAATCTATCTGCTCAAACTAAAAAAGTTGCCGATCCTGCTTTCTTTTTTGATGGTAAATTGGTTTCGCAACAAACCATTGCTTACATCGAACCCGACCTTATTGCAACCGTTAATGTCATAAAAAGAGATACAGTAATAAACAATGTCCGCTTTGAAAGTCAACTTTTTATTCAATCCAAAAATCCGAAACAGTTTGACTTCATGACTTTGGAACAAATAAAAAATGAATATACCAAGGTCAAAACCAAAAGTGTGGGATACGCAATCAATGGCGAAATAATCAAAGACGACATCGAGACGATACAGTTAAATCGCAATTATATCCTAGAGGTCAATACAACGAACACCACCGAATTTTACAATTTAAGTTCTGGAGAAATTCAATCAGACATTATACATGTTCTTGGAAAAACTGCAAAAAACATCAAGGATAAAAAGGAGCAAATTTTAAAAGATGCTTCAAAAAAAGAATAAAACGAAAAGTGAAAAATTTTGCTTTGCGGTTTACGAACTACAACTCAACATGCTACAACCTACTTTTTCGCGAGCCCAATCTGGTCTTTTGGCAAACCATTTTTCAAACTCAGGTTGCTCGTCGTATGGTTTCTGAAGCACATTAAATAATTCTTCTACAATTGAATAGTCCCCTTTTTCGGCTGCATCAATCGCTAATTGGGCCATATAATTACGTAACACATATTTCGGATTACAAGTATTCATTTTGTTTGCTCGCTCTTCATCTGAAATAGTTTCCTTTTGTAAACGATTCAAATAATTTTGCAACCATTGCACCCACTCGGCTCGCACATTTTGAGGCAATTGTTCTTCATTGTAAAATGCTAAGCAAATAATATCAAAAGCTGCTTCAACAGCGTTCTCTTTCTTTATTTTACTCAGCATTCTAAAAAAGAGTGTCATGTCCATTTCTGCCTTTTCTAATAATTGCACCAAAGTACCAATTAAAACCAAATCATTTTCGGCGTCGCCGGTTAATCCCAATTTATCCTGCATCATTTGTAAATAATCCTTTTCGTAATCAGATCGAAAAGACTCTAAAACAGCTTCTAAAGGCGCTGCTTCCTCAATAAGAGGAAATAAAGCATTTGCCAATTGATACAAGTTCCACAACGCAATTTCGGCTTGATTACCAAATCGATATCTTTTATATTGAGCATCAGTCGTATTGGGTGTCCAACCTGAGTTGTAATCCTCAAGCCAGCCGTAAGGTCCATAATCAATCGTAATTCCGTGAATAGACATATTATCGGTATTCATTACACCATGCACAAAACCCACGCGTTGCCAATGAATAATCATGGTACGAGTCGCTTTTGCAACAGCACTAAAAAAGGCAACATATTTCGATACGCTTTCTTCCTTTATATCTGAAAAATGATGTTTGATGGTATAATCAGCCAATAATCTTAGATTTGCAAGGTCATTGCGTGCTGCAAAAATCTCGAAGCTTCCAAAACGAATAAAAGAAGGCGCTACTCTACATACCACAGCACCTTTTTCATAAGCAGGATTGCCATTGTATAAAATATCACGTAAAACCGGATCACCTGTTTCCATCAACGATAAAGAGCGAGTTGTAGGAACTCCTAAATGATGCATGGCCTCAGCACACAAATATTCACGGATAGACGAGCGCAAAACCGCAAAACCGTCTGCATTGCGGGAATAAGGTGTAGGTCCCGCACCCTTCAATTGGAGCGTATACAGCTGATCATTATTTATAACCTCAGTCAAATTTATAGCACGACCATCTCCCAACTGCCCAGCCCAATTGCCAAACTGATGTCCTGCATAACACATCGCATACGGTTTAGTATCCGGATAAACTGTCGATCCTGAAAAGACCTTTAAAAACTCAGTACTGGACAAATCAGTTTGTGATAATCCAATATTGTCTGCAACTTCAGCAACAGCATGAATTAACACAGGATTAGATGGCACCACCGGTTGCACATATGAAAAACAAGCTTTTTCCACTTGACGCGGTGTATTATTTTGATCTTTATCAGCCGGTAATTCGGTAATAAAGCTATTATGTATGTGAAGTTTCATAAACTGATTATTGATGAGACAAAGGTAAATCAAAGGGCTAACAAAACACTTTCTGTTATAATTTTATTAGCAATAGTTTAGGACAAAGTAAAATCAAAGCAAAAAAAAACCTGTTTGCCAGAGACAAACAGGTTTGTAATATATAACAAAAAATAAATTAAGAAAGCGCCGCTTGTACTTGATCAGCTGCTTCTTGAAATTCAACAGCAGATAAAATTGGCATTCCTGAATTATCGATTAATTCTTTTGCAATAGCTGCATTGGTACCTTGTAAACGAACAATGATTGGTACTTTAATAGCATCACCCATATTTTTGTAAGCATCAACAACACCTTGTGCCACACGGTCACAACGTACAATTCCACCAAAAATATTAATCAAAATCGCTTTAACGTTTTGATCTTTCAAGATAATACGGAAAGCAGTTTCAACACGTTTTGCATCAGCAGTTCCTCCTACGTCAAGGAAGTTAGCAGGCTCAAAACCAGCATATTTAATTAAATCCATAGTTGCCATTGCAAGACCTGCTCCGTTTACCATACATCCTACAGTACCGTCAAGGTCAACATAGTTCAATCCTACTTCTTTTGCTTCAACTTCGATTGGATTCTCCTCACGAACGTCACGCATGTCAGCATATTTTGCTTGTCTGTACAAAGCATTATCATCGATATTTACTTTAGCATCAACAGCCATAATTTTATTATCAGATGTTTTCAAAACCGGGTTGATTTCGAACATAGAAGCATCTGATCCGATGTATGCATTGTATAAAGAGTCGATGAATTTCACCATTTCTTTAAAAGCATTTCCAGAAAGACCTAAGTTAAAAGCAATTCTTCTTGCTTGAAAACCTTGTAACCCTACAGAAGGATCAATTTCTTCAGTAAAAATCAAATGTGGTGTGTGCTCAGCAACTTCTTCAATATCCATTCCACCTTCAGTAGAATACATGATCATGTTACGACCTGTAGCTCTATTCAATAAAACAGAAACATAAAATTCAGAAGTTTCACTTTCACCAGGATAGTATACATCTTCAGCAATTAATACTTTGTGTACTTTTTTACCTTCAGCAGAAGTTTGAGGCGTGATCAATTGCATTCCGATGATTTGTTCTGCAATTTCTTCTACTTGCTGTAAGTTTTTAGCAAGCTTAACTCCTCCACCTTTTCCACGTCCACCTGCGTGAATTTGTGCTTTTACCACATACCAACTAGTACCGGTTTCAGTTGTTAATTGTTTGGCAGCAGCTACCGCTTCTACTGGGCTATTAGCAACGATTCCGCGTTGAATACGCACTCCGTAGCTAGCTAAAATCTCTTTTCCTTGATATTCGTGTATGTTCATAATATAGAATTTGTCTGGCTTCTGAAATTTTTTCAGATTTTAAAGTGGCACAAAAATAGCAAAATTATGTGTAACTGCTCTTTTTTTTCCTAAAAAATTGGGGAATTATTAGTCATGAAATACTACTGAAACGGTGTCAACCAAAACAAATTTAAGCTTATGTTATAATTTTGTTATATTTTTTTATCTCAAGTTGAAAATCAGCATTATTTAGATGTTTCTGCTTGCAATTTGTCTATTTGTAGACTCGAATTTTATCGAAAAAACAAATCACCTCCCTTTAAATCGCGTTTTTGTATTTTTCACAACGTTTTTCTGTTATTACTATAAAAAATACTCGTATTTAACCAATTTGACTAATAATCCATACTAAATATTTAATTTTGAAGAAAAAAATTAAGCATGAAAGTTAAAGAACAAGGTCTGTATTTGCCCGAATTTGAACACGATAATTGCGGAGCAGGATTTATTTGTAATCTAAATGGAATTAAGTCGAACGATATTATTCACAAAGCACTTGACATTTTAATCAAGTTAGAACATCGCGGTGCCGTAAGTTCTGACGGACGCACAGGAGACGGCGCTGGAATTTTATTTGATATTCCTCACGCTTTTTTTAAAAAAGCATGTGATTTTGAAATCCCTGAAATAAGAGAATATGCAGTAGGAATGTTGTTTATGCCTAAAAGTGCGAACCAACTTTTATTTTGTAAAACTACTTTTGAAAAAGCCATTCAAGATCAAAACTTATCCATTTTAGGCTGGCGTACCGTTCCAGTTGATGTTACGAACTTGGGTGCAATTGCTGCCGAAAAAGAACCTAATGTAGTTCAAGTTTTTGTGGGTAAAAATGGGCAAGATTTAACAGAACAAGCCTTCAATGCCAAAATGTTTGCTGCAAGAAAAATAGCAGAACATACCGTATTAAATTCCAGAATATCCGAGAGCTATCGTTTTTATTTCTCCAGTTTTTCTACCACTACAATAATATATAAAGGTTTATTGATGCCAGAAGACATCAGTAGGTATTACACCGATTTGCTTGATGATGACTTGGTAACCCGATTGGCATTGGTTCACCAACGTTTTTCTACCAATACTTTTCCGTCTTGGGAACTCGCGCAACCGTTTCGCTATATGTGTCACAATGGAGAAATCAACACTTTGCGCGGAAACATTAGCCGCATGCGTGCACGTGAGGAGTTAATGAAAAGTGATGTTTTTGGCGAAGACATCAAAAAGCTTTTCCCAATTATTCTGGAAGGAAAATCAGATTCTGCTTCAATGGATATGGTAATTGAACTGTTATTAATGACAGGTCGTTCTCTGCCGGAAGCAATGATGATGGTTGTTCCTGAAGCTTGGGAAAAACACCAAACGATGTCAGCCGATAAAAAAGCCTTTTACGAATACAATGCTTGTATTATGGAACCTTGGGATGGACCAGCTTCTATTCCTTTTACAGATGGTAACGTTATTGGCGCTTTATTGGATAGAAATGGTTTACGTCCATCTCGTTATACATTGACTAAAAGTGGCTTCGTAATTATGTCTTCAGAGATTGGAGTTCTTGACATCAAACCAGAAGATGTGATTCAGCACGGTCGATTAGAACCAGGAAAAATGTTTTTGGTTGACATGAACGAAGGCCGAATTATAGAAGATGACGAAATCAAAAATGCAATTGTCACCAAACGTCCTTACAAACAATGGTTGGATGAAAATTTACTACCATTAGCGCAAATTCCTTACACTGATAATCCTATTCCTGTTGAAAATATAGATTTCGAAACTAGACAGCGTCTCTTTGGATATACGATTGAAGATTTAAAAACCATCATCAACCCAATGGGTGCCGAAGGAGCCGAGGCGCTAAGTTCTATGGGTAACGATACGCCGCTTGCCGTTTTATCAGATCAGCCACAGCTTTTATATAACTATTTCAAGCAATTATTTGCTCAGGTTACTAATCCACCATTGGATGGTATTCGTGAGGAAATCATTACTGATATCAGTTTAGCGATTGGTGGAGATTTTAATATTTTTGATATTGAGCCTAAGCATTGCAAAAAACTAAAAATCCAAAATCCTGTTATTTCCAACGAAGATTTAGATAAAATAAGAAATATTGATCATGCTGATTTCAAATCAGTCACTATTTCTACATTATACGATATCAAAAAAGGAGTTAATGGATTAGAACGTGCATTAGAAAAAGCAGTTCAAGCCACTTTCAAAGCAGTTTCAGAAGGTTGTAACATTGTGATTCTTTCGGACAGAGGAGTAAGTGAAAAAATGGCTCCAATACCAATGTTATTGGCCTGTTCTTACATTCATCATTCGTTAAACATTCTCAAAGTTCGATCAAAATTTGGTATTCTTATCGAATCGGCTGAACCACGTGAGCCGCATCATTTTGCGCTTTTATTCGGTTACGGCGCAAGTGCTATAAACCCGTACATGGTTAATGAAATTATTCACAATCAAGTAAATGCAGGATTTATCACTGGCGTAAAAGCCGATTATGCCATCAAAAATTACAACAAAGCCATTGCAAAAGGGATTCTGAAAATCATGAATAAAATCGGAATTTCTACTTTGCATTCTTACAGAGCGGCACAAATTTTCGAAATCCTAGGACTGAACAAAACTTTTACTTCTAAATATTTCCCATACACACCATCTCGAATTGAAGGAATTGGATTGATGGAAATTGAAAAAGAAGTCAAAAAAAGATATCAAAAAGCCTTTCCAAATTCTAAAGTCAGTAATTTACTTCCACTTGAAATTGGCGGTGTTTACAGATGGAGAAGATCAGGTGAAAAGCACATGTTCAACCCAACCACGATTTCTAAATTACAACAAGCTGTTCGCTTAAACAGTCCTGAAAGTTATAAGGAGTATTCAAAAATGGTCAATGATCAAAGTGAAAATTTGATGACCATAAGAGGTTTATTTGAATTCAACAACTTAGACCCTATACCTCTAGATGAAGTAGAACCTTGGACTGAAATTGTAAAAAAATTCAAAACAGGTGCCATGTCTTATGGATCCATTAGCCAAGAAGCACATGAAAACCTAGCGATCGCCATGAACAGAATTGGTGGTAAAAGCAATTCAGGAGAAGGAGGAGAAGATCCAAAACGTTTTCAAAAAGACTTAAATGGAGACTCTAGAAATAGCGCTATCAAACAAGTTGCTTCTGGCCGTTTTGGGGTTTCGATCAACTATTTGACCAACGCTCGTGAGATACAAATCAAAATGGCACAAGGCGCCAAACCTGGTGAAGGCGGACAATTACCTGGCGAAAAAGTAGTGCCTTGGATTGCCGAAACACGAAATTCAACACCATATGTTGGCTTAATTTCGCCACCACCGCACCATGATATTTATTCAATTGAAGATTTATCGCAGTTGATTTTTGACCTAAAAAATGCCAATCGCGAAGCTAGAATTAATGTCAAATTAGTTTCTGAAGTTGGTGTTGGAACAATAGCCGCTGGAGTTGCAAAGGCAAAAGCAGATGTGATTTTAATTTCAGGATACGACGGAGGAACTGGAGCCGCTCCATTGACTTCATTAACACATACCGGAATTCCTTGGGAACTTGGACTTGCCGAAGCGCAACAAACATTGATTTTAAACGATTTGAGAAGCCGTATCGTTTTAGAATGTGATGGCCAATTAAAAACGGGTCGCGATGTGGCTATAGCAGCCTTACTAGGAGCGGAGGAATTTGGTTTTGCAACAGCGCCATTAGTAGCTTCAGGTTGTATCATGATGCGAGCTTGTCACTTGAATACATGTCCGGTAGGAATTGCAACACAAGATCCTGAATTGAGAAAAAATTTCAAAGGAACGCCAGAGCACATAATCAACTTCATGTATTTTATTGCCGAAGAATTGCGCGAAATTATGGCTCAATTAGGCTTTAGAACCTTAAAAGAAATGGTTGGACAATCACAAAAACTGAATGTAAACAAAGCTATTAAGCATTATAAAGCAAGTGGACTAGATTTGTCTTCCATTTTATACAAGCCTGAAAAAGCAAAAGAAGTTCCCAATCACAATACAACTACTCAAGATCATGCTTTAGAGCACGTTTTGGATTTTGATATTATCAAAGCTGCGATTCCATCAATTTACAGAAAAGAAAAAACAAGAGTCACCTTCGATATCAAAAACACCGATCGTTCTGTAGGAGCAATTCTGAGTAACGAAATTTCAAAAATATACGGTGCGCAGGGTTTACCCGAAGACACTATTTTAGTTGATTTTACAGGATCCGCTGGACAAAGTTTTGGCGCTTTTGCAACAAATGGTTTATCTTTTAAAATTCACGGCAACTGTAATGATTATCTTGGCAAAGGGCTTTCTGGCGGAAAACTAATCATTAAAGTTCCTCCTACTGCTACTTTCAAACCCGAAGAAAATATCATTATTGGTAACGTGGCGCTATACGGGGCTATTACTGGCGAAGCCTACATTAATGGTATGGCGGGAGAACGTTTTTGTGTTCGAAATTCAGGAGCGACAGCTGTGGTAGAAGGAATTGGAGATCATGGTTGCGAATATATGACTGGAGGAACTGTAGTGGTTTTAGGAAAAACCGGAAGGAATTTTGCAGCTGGTATGAGCGGTGGAATTGCGTATGTTTTTGATCCCAACAAAAAATTTGATGCACGAGTTTGCAACATGGAAATGGTTGGCTTGGAATCTTTAGAAGAAGACGATTTTACCAAACTACGTCGTTTGATTAAAAATCATTCGCTGTATACGAGTAGTCCTTTAGCAAAAAGGATTCTGGAAGATTGGGAAAATCAACAGCAGCATTTTGTAAAAGTAATGCCCACTGATTACAAAAAAGCATTACAACGCCTAGCCGAAGAAAAAGAAATTAAAGAACTTATAGCGTCATAGTCATGGGAAAAATAGGAGGATTTAAAGAATATTCTAGAACCGACGAAAGTAATGTTGCAGTTCCAGAAAGAGTAACAAATTATAATGAATTTACAATTCCGTTAACCAAAGATAAAATCAAAGAACAAGGTTCCAGATGTATGGATTGCGGCATTCCCTTTTGTCACAGCTCGTGTCCGTTAGGAAATTTAATTCCTGATTTTAACGATATGGTGCATCAGGAGGAATGGGAAAGTGCATTGAAAATATTACAATCTACCAATAATTTTCCTGAATTTACAGGAAGACTTTGCCCAGCTCCTTGCGAAAAATCATGTGTATTAGGAATAATTAGCGAGCCAGTTGCTATCGAAAATATTGAAAAAAATATAATTGAAAGAGGCTTTGCCGAAGGTTGGATCAAACCACAACCTCCAGAGGTTAGAACCGGAAAAGCAGTTGCCGTAATTGGCTCTGGACCTGCTGGTCTTGCAGCAGCACAACAATTAAATCGTGCTGGACATACTGTTACCGTCTTTGAAAGAGACAATGCCATTGGTGGATTATTGCGTTATGGAATTCCAAATTTCAAACTTGAAAAAGGAATTATTGACAGACGTATAAAAGTACTCGAAGCGGAGGGAATTACTTTTAAAACCAATGTCAATGTAGGAGTAAATTATGAAATTTCAGAACTCAATAACTTCGATTCAGTTGTATTATGCGGTGGTGCTACAGAGCGTCGAAGTTTACCTACCAAAGGAATTGAAAGCAAAGGTGTGGTGCAGGCAATGGACTTTTTAACACAGCAAACCAAAGCATTATACGGTGAATCAATTCCTGATCAAATCAAAGCAACTGATAAAAATGTTATCGTTATTGGCGGTGGAGATACCGGCTCAGATTGTGTAGGAACGTCAAACCGCCATGGTGCCAAATCAGTCACTAATTTTGAAATTTTACCAAAACCTCCGGTAAGCCGAAGCGAATCCACTCCATGGCCCTTTTGGCCCTTGCAATTAAAAACGTCTAGCTCTCATGAAGAAGGTTGCGATAGAAACTGGCTCATCAATACAAAGGAATTTATAGCCAATGAAGCCGGAGAGTTGGTTGGATTAAAAACCGTTGAAGTGTCATGGAAAATGACTCCTGGTCAGCGACCTGAAATAATTGAAAAAGAAGGTTCAGAAAAAATCTGGCCTTGTGACTTAGCTTTGTTAGCACTCGGTTTTACAGGTCCCGAGAAAACATTAAGCGAGCAGCTAGGTATCAAAATTGACAGCCGTAACAACTATCAAGCTACCAATTACCAAACCAATATTCCGCATATTTTCACTGCAGGCGACATGCGTAGAGGGCAATCCTTAATTGTTTGGGCAATTTCTGAAGGTCGCGAAGCCGCCAGAGAAGTAGATAAATACTTGATGGGTTATACCAATTTACCAACCAAAGGAAATGGCGATTTGCCTAGCCTATAAATAGTTTTTAAAAATCAAAAAATGACTGTCAATTCGTTTATCGGCAGTCATTTGATTTTTTAGGAGGTGCCCCTACCTCCACTATCGTTTCGGTCGCGTCGGGCTGTTCGCTTCAAGTCCTCGCCGCTTTCGTAAAAACTACAGCGTCTGTGGGCTATCCGCTGCCATCCCTCACCCAAAATGAAAATTCTTATCTAAAACACTAATTTTGTTTAAAATATAACTTTTTGTTACAATTTGTTAGAATTCATATCTCCCCTTGCGGGACTAAATAAAGAGTAATAAATTTGCTCAAAATTAATAATTATGCAATCAAAAGACTTAGTACAATTAGCAGAACAATTTGGTAGTCCATTATATGTATATGATGCCGAAAAAATACAATCTCAATACAACAGATTATCCAAAGCTTTTTCTAAGGTAAAACAGTTGCGCATCAATTATGCAATGAAAGCCTTATCAAACGTGGCGATACTGCAATTGTTACGAGAAATGGGTTCAGGTTTAGATACTGTTTCTATTCAAGAAGTACAATTAGGCTTGCACGCAGGCTACGAACCTGAAAAAATATTTTATACTCCAAACGGTGTTTCTCTTGAAGAAATCGAAGAAGTTGCCGCTTTGGGAGTACAAGTAAACATTGATAATTTATCAATTTTGGAACAATTTGGAACAAAATATCCAAATGTACCAGTTTGCATCCGAATCAATCCTCACGTGATGGCAGGTGGAAACGCTAATATATCTGTAGGTCATATTGATAGTAAATTTGGAATTTCAGTTCACCAATTACCACATTTGGTTCGAATTGTCGAAAATACAAAAATGAACATTGTTGGTATACATATGCACACTGGTTCCGATATTTTAGATATTGAAGTATTTTTATATGCAGCTGAAATATTATTTGATGCAGCCAGAAATTTCAAAAACTTAGAATTCTTAGATTTCGGAAGCGGATTTAAAGTACCTTACAAAAAAGACGATATCGAAACAGACATTGAAGAATTGGGTAAAAAATTATCAAAAAGATTCAACGCTTTCTGTGATGAGTACGGCAAAGAATTAACATTAATTTTCGAACCTGGAAAATTCCTTGTAAGTGAAGCTGGATATTTCTTAGCAAAAGTTAATGTCGTTAAACAAACTACTTCAACCGTATTCGCTGGAATCGATAGTGGTTTCAATCACTTAATTCGTCCAATGTTTTACGGTTCACAGCACCATATAGAAAACATCTCAAATCCAAAAGGGAAAGAGCGTTTTTATTCCGTAGTGGGATATATTTGTGAAACAGACACATTTGCAAACAACAGAAAAATTGCAGAAATCAAAGAAGGTGATATACTCTCTTTTAGAAATGCAGGAGCCTATTGTTTCTCTATGGCATCAAACTATAACTCCAGATACAAACCTGCCGAAGTTTTATGGATGAATGGCGAAGGGCATTTAATCAGAGCCCACGAAACATTTGAAGATTTATTAAAAAATCAAATTCCGTTACCACAAGCAATAGCAGCGGTTTAAAATAGAAAATCCCATTTACAGTCAATCAGATGTAAATGGGATTTTTTCAATTCAAAAACCTTTTATTTATCAAGTAAAGATTCTAAAACCTCTGACTCAGTGCCATTCGGAAACGGAATTTTTAACATTTGAGACAACGTAGGTGCAATTTGAGTAATATATTTTTTAGCGTGTAATTCTCCTTTAGGTACATGCCATCCATAAAAAAGAAGCGGTACATGAGTATCATAACTATTTGGAGATCCATGCGTTGTTCCTGTTGCCTGATATTCCATATACCCAGTCTTATCTAGAATCACTAACTCACCATTCTGTTTAGGATCATAACCTTTAGCTATGGAACTCAAAAAATAATCATCACCAGATGAAGCTAAAATTTCTTCCTCAGTATACACTCTTTTGATATGCTCTTGTGTCATCAAAAAGCTTTTAAAGCTCTCCTTAACTTTTGTCAATTCTAAACCTTTTTGTTTTACCAAGTCCATATTAAAAAATACATTAAAATTAGAATAGTCAAGGATTAGATCTGAGCCAAAAGTTTCATTTGAAAATTTCTTTATGGATTCCACAAAACCTTTAGTAGGAACATTTTTTACATTGTATTTATTATCCTTTAAATAGTTTGGGTTTTCAGCTCCAGCATGATCAGCTGTTAGAAAAACTAAATAATTGTCCTTTCCAACTGTCTTGTCTAAGTAATTTAAAAATTGATCTATATTTTGATCAAGTCGTAAATAGGTATCTTGGAGCTCTATTGAACGAGGCCCAAAAGTATGACCAACATAATCTGTTGAAGAAAAACTAACTGTTAAAAAATCAGTTATATCGTCTTTTCCTAACTCCTCTTTTTCAATAGCTTTCATAGCTAAATCTGCCAAAATATCATTCCCAAAAGGGGTAGTTCGTAACACATCAGCTCCTTTTTCTTTATAGATCTTAGCTAAATCATAAGGAAAAACAGGACCATTAGCTTTATCTAATTTCCCCTCGTAAGGATTATCATCAGCTAAACTTTCATTGTAGCTAGCTAGCGGCTTCAATAAATTCCAACCTTTATTGATATAGTTCATATACCTTTTTTCTTGGTTGAATTCCTTTACCCAATTTGGCAAATTTGCACCATAAAAAGTACTTGAAATAAAGGAACCTGTTGATCCATACCAAAATGCCCAATTTGCAAAGTGCCCTGCTGGTAAAATAGCACCACGATCTTTAATACTCAATCCAATAACTTTACCTTTAAAATTTGTAGCCATCCGCAACTCATCTGTAATAGTAGTACTTAAAAGATTTCTAGGAGACATTGCACCCTCTTTATCCGTACCATCACCTACTGTTTTAACAGATGCATCATCTGTACAATATATATCTTTTCCTGTAGCTTTATTGAACCAATCATTTCCAACAATACCATGCGTTGATGGAGTGGCACCGGTATAGATACTGGCGTGACCTGGCGCAGTATAAGTTGGCACATAATTATAATGCATATTATGAAAAGTATATCCATTATTCATTAATCTTTTAAATCCATTAGCAGAAAAATCATCTGAAAAACGATATAAGTATTCCATTTTCATTTGATCTACTACGATACCCACTACCAATTTAGGACGTTGCTGAGCTTGTGAGTTTAAAGACAAAATAACTGTCAAAAACAAAATAATTCTCTTCATTTTATATATTTATATTTTAGGCAAAAATACAACATAATGTTCAAACCTACTCTTCACAACTACTTCATGATACTAAATTAATAAATTGTTAACTCCAAAATAATAGAAAAGATAGCCTCTTTAATTCATAGACTAAGATAGACAACATAAAAAAATTAGAAATCTTTTAAAAAAGTAATAAAAAATAGATTAATAAATTTTAAAAAATCATTGTTTCAAAGACAGATATAATCACAAATTGTCTAAACAAAAAACTCCAACACGTATGTGTTGGAGTTTCAAGAGTACTCAGAGCGGGACTTGAACCCGCACGAACATTGCTGTTCACTGGATTTTAAGTCCAGCGTGTCTACCAATTTCACCATCCGAGCGAGCTTTGGTTGTGGTACCTCCAGGGATCGAACCAGGGACACATGGATTTTCAGTCCATTGCTCTACCATCTGAGCTAAGGTACCTTACTTGTAAAAAGTAAATGATAAAAAAAAGCCCATCCGATTAGAATGGGCTTTCAAAGAAAGGCAACGACATACTCTCCCACATAACTGCAGTACCATCTGCGCTGGCGGGCTTAACTACTCTGTTCGGGATGGGAAGAGGTGAGCCCCGCCGCAATAATCACCTTAAGATTATTGTTTAAGGAGTTTCAAGTTTTTATAGTTTCAAGTTTTTCAACCTGCAACATTAAACTTCAAACTTTAAACATCCGCCGCGGCGGACAAATATCTTAACATACTGAGATAAAGAATATAAAAAAGTATACATTGAAGTATTAGAAAGTTTCTCCCTCCCGATTACTCGGGAGGAAAAGGGTGTACATAAGCTTACGGGTTATTAGTACTACTCGACTATGACATTACTGCCTTTACATCTATAGCCTATCAACGTGGTCATCTCCCACGACCCTTAAAAGAAATCTCATCTTGTGGTGGGTTTCGCGCTTATATGCTTTCAGCGCTTATCCCTTCCAAACGTAGCTACTCTGCGGTGCCACTGGCGTGACAACAGATACACTAGAGGTTTGTCCAATTCGGTCCTCTCGTACTAGAATCAGATCCACTCAAATTTCTTGCGCCCACAGTAGATAGAGACCGAACTGTCTCACGACGTTCTGAACCCAGCTCGCGTGCCACTTTAATGGGCGAACAGCCCAACCCTTGGGACCTTCTCCAGCCCCAGGATGTGACGAGCCGACATCGAGGTGCCAAACCCCCCCGTCGATATGAGCTCTTGGGGGAGATCAGCCTGTTATCCCCGGCGTACCTTTTATCCTTTGAGCGATGGCCCTTCCATGCGGAACCACCGGATCACTATGCTCTACTTTCGTACCTGATCGACCTGTATGTCTCTCAGTCAAGCTCCCTTATGCCATTGCACTCTACGCACGGTTACCAAGCGTACTGAGGGAACCTTTAGAAGCCTCCGTTACTCTTTTGGAGGCGACCACCCCAGTCAAACTACCCACCAAGCAATGTCCTCCGCAATGCGGAGTTAGGCCTCAGATAAACAAAGGGTTGTATTTCAACAATGACTCCACAACGCCTAGCGACGCCACTTCACAGTCTCCAACCTATCCTACACATCATTTATCCAAGGTCAATACTAAGCTATAGTAAAGGTGCACAGGGTCTTTTCGTCCCACTGCGGGTAAGCGGCATCTTCACCGCTACTACAATTTCACCGAGCTCATGGCTGAGACAGTGTCCAGATCGTTACACCATTCGTGCAGGTCGGAACTTACCCGACAAGGAATTTCGCTACCTTAGGACCGTTATAGTTACGGCCGCCGTTTACTGGGGCTTCATTTCAATGCTTCTCCGAAGATAACATCTCCACTTAACCTTCCAGCACCGGGCAGGTGTCAGGCCCTATACTTCATCTTACGATTTTGCAGAGCCCTGTGTTTTTGATAAACAGTCGCCTGGACCTCTTCACTGCGGCCAGCATTGCTGCTGGCGACCCTTCTCCCGAAGTTACGGGTCTATTTTGCCTAATTCCTTAGCCATGAATCTCTCGAGCACCTTAGGATTCTCTCCTCGACTACCTGTGTCGGTTTGCGGTACGGGTACTTATTACCTGAAGTTTAGAGGTTTTTCTTGGAAGCCCTTAGGCGCACTATCTCTTCTACCGAAGTATCCGAGTACTATCGTATTTCCCCAAAACCCGTGGATTTGCCTGCGGGTCTTATAGGTAGGTACTTCAACGAACTATTCCGTCAGTTCGCGGCGCTTTCATCACTCCGTCACCCCATCACAGTAATAACTAGTACGGGAATATTAACCCGTTGTCCATCGACTGTCCCTTTCGGGTTCGCCTTAGGTCCCGACTAACCCACAGCTGATTAGCATAGCTGTGGAAACCTTAGTCTTTCGGTGTGCGGGTTTCTCGCCCGCATTATCGTTACTTATGCCTACATTTTCTTTTCTAACCAGTCCAGCATACCTTACGATACACCTTCTACCCTGTTAGAATGCTCCCCTACCACTTACAATAAATTGTAAATCCATAGCTTCGGTAATACGCTTATGCCCGATTATTATCCATGCTCGTCCGCTCGACTAGTGAGCTGTTACGCACTCTTTAAATGAATGGCTGCTTCCAAGCCAACATCCTAGCTGTCTGGGCAGACAAACCTCGTTCTTTCAACTTAGCGTATATTTGGGGACCTTAGCTGATGGTCTGGGTTCTTTCCCTCTCGGACTTGGACCTTAGCACCCAAGCCCTCACTGCACGGAAACATTATATAGCATTCGGAGTTTGTCAGGAATTGGTAGGCGGTGAAGCCCCCGCATCCAATCAGTAGCTCTACCTCTATATAACTTTATGCCGTGCGCTGCACCTAAATGCATTTCGGGGAGTACGAGCTATTTCCGAGTTTGATTGGCCTTTCACCCCTACCCACAGGTCATCCGAAGACTTTTCAACGTCAACCGGTTCGGACCTCCACACTGTGTTACCAGCGCTTCATCCTGCCCATGGGTAGATCACACGGTTTCGCGTCTAACACTACTGACTAAAGCGCCCTATTCAGACTCGCTTTCGCTACGGATCCGTGGCTTAACCACTTATCCTTGCCAGCAACGTTAACTCGTAGGCTCATTATGCAAAAGGCACGCCGTCACCCCACTAAAGGGCTCCGACCGCTTGTAAGCGTATGGTTTCAGGATCTATTTCACTCCGTTATTCACGGTTCTTTTCACCTTTCCCTCACGGTACTGGTTCACTATCGGTCTCTCAGGAGTATTTAGCCTTAGCGGATGGTCCCGCCAAATTCAGACAGGGTTTCACGTGCCCCGCCCTACTCAGGATACCACTATTTATTATACTCGTTACCCATACGGGACTATCACCCTCTATGGTTCGACTTTCCAGTCAATTCCGGTTCCTTGTACATAAAATATCGTGGTCCTACAACCCCAACATTGCCGTAACAACATTGGTTTGGGCTAATCCGCGTTCGCTCGCCACTACTTACGGAATCACTTTTGTTTTCTTCTCCTCCGCCTACTTAGATGTTTCAGTTCAGCGGGTTTGCCCACCTATCGGTGTACTATCTCTTCAAGATAGTGGGTTGCCCCATTCAGGTATCTACGGATCAATTGGTGTGTGCCCATCCCCGTAGCTTTTCGCAGCTTATCACGCCTTTCATCGCCTCTGAGAGCCTAGGCATCCCCCATACGCCCTTATTTTGCTTATTGTACCAATCGTAAAATTAATTACGACCGTTTTTTTTCGCTTTTTCTAATAAATTAGAAAAAACTGCTTTCTACTTTTTATTATTTCTTATCTCAATATGTCAATGAACTTTATTTAGGTCAAAAGTTGTAAAGCCTAAGGTCATAAAGTCATACTTTTGACTTTCAGACTTTAGTCTTTCGACTAAATTTGTGGAGAATAACGGAGTCGAACCGTTGACCTCCTGCGTGCAAGGCAGGCGCTCTAGCCAGCTGAGCTAATCCCCCAATCTATTTATGAATTGTGAATTATGAATTATGAATGTCGATTCATAACCTCTCAACTCTAGAATTTCCTTCCGAATGGCTAAAATAGTAGTCCCGGGCAGACTCGAACTGCCGACCCCTACATTATCAGTGTAGTACTCTAACCAGCTGAGCTACGAGACTCTGTTTTACTTCATTCTTCTTTTCAATTTCTTTAAATTAACAGCAAGAGTAATAGAACTTCTTTATTTAGTAAGTCCCTCTATCATTTATCTTTTTCCCTAGCGTGTATTGCTACTAACACTAAGGCTCTAGAAAGGAGGTGTTCCAGCCGCACCTTCCGGTACGGCTACCTTGTTACGACTTAGCCCTAGTTACCAGTTTTACCCTAGGCAGCTCCTTGCGGTCACCGACTTCAGGCACCCCCAGCTTCCATGGCTTGACGGGCGGTGTGTACAAGGCCCGGGAACGTATTCACCGGATCATGGCTGATATCCGATTACTAGCGATTCCAGCTTCACGGAGTCGAGTTGCAGACTCCGATCCGAACTGTGACCGGTTTTATAGATTCGCTCCTGGTCACCCAGTGGCTGCTCTCTGTACCGGCCATTGTAGCACGTGTGTAGCCCAAGGCGTAAGGGCCGTGATGATTTGACGTCATCCCCACCTTCCTCACAGTTTGCACTGGCAGTCTTGTTAGAGTTCCCGACATGACTCGCTGGCAACTAACAACAGGGGTTGCGCTCGTTATAGGACTTAACCTGACACCTCACGGCACGAGCTGACGACAACCATGCAGCACCTTGTAAATTGTCTTGCGAAAAGTCTGTTTCCAAACCGGTCAATCTACATTTAAGCCTTGGTAAGGTTCCTCGCGTATCATCGAATTAAACCACATGCTCCACCGCTTGTGCGGGCCCCCGTCAATTCCTTTGAGTTTCATTCTTGCGAACGTACTCCCCAGGTGGGATACTTATCACTTTCGCTTAGCCACTGAGATTGCTCCCAACAGCTAGTATCCATCGTTTACGGCGTGGACTACCAGGGTATCTAATCCTGTTCGCTACCCACGCTTTCGTCCATCAGCGTCAATCCATTAGTAGTAACCTGCCTTCGCAATTGGTATTCCATGTAATCTCTAAGCATTTCACCGCTACACTACATATTCTAGTTACTTCCTAATAATTCAAGTTTAGCAGTATCAATGGCCGTTCCACCGTTGAGCGATGGGCTTTCACCACTGACTTACTAAACCGCCTACGGACCCTTTAAACCCAATGATTCCGGATAACGCTTGGATCCTCCGTATTACCGCGGCTGCTGGCACGGAGTTAGCCGATCCTTATTCTTACGATACCGTCAAGCTCCTACACGTAGGAGTGTTTCTTCTCGTACAAAAGCAGTTTACAATCCATAGGACCGTCATCCTGCACGCGGCATGGCTGGTTCAGACTTGCGTCCATTGACCAATATTCCTCACTGCTGCCTCCCGTAGGAGTCTGGTCCGTGTCTCAGTACCAGTGTGGGGGATCTCCCTCTCAGGACCCCTACCCATCGTCGCCATGGTAAGCCGTTACCTTACCATCTAGCTAATGGGACGCATGCTCATCTTTTACCGTTGGAACTTTAATAATCTCTTCATGCGAAAAAACTATACTATGGGGCATTAATCCAAATTTCTCTGGGCTATTCCCCTGTAAAAGGTAGATTGCATACGCGTTACGCACCCGTGCGCCGGTCTCTAGTTCCGAAGAACTATACCCCTCGACTTGCATGTGTTAAGCCTGCCGCTAGCGTTCATCCTGAGCCAGGATCAAACTCTTCATCGTATATTGTTTGTCCGCCGTGGCGGACTGTTGTATGACGATAAACTCTATCGGTTCTTTTCAAATCTCTCGATTCTATTACTCTTATTCTTTTGTTTTGAAATCTCTTTCAAAACGGCTGTCAATTCAATATGTCTAGGAACGTATTCTTCTTTATTTAATGCGCTTTTCGTGTGTCTCAAAGCGGGTGCAAAAGTAGAAATTTCTTTTTAACTATGCAAGAAAAATTTAAAGTTTTTTTCGAAAATGTTTTTCTCGATTTTCTTTCCTTTTTCTCTCAATATGTCATAAGAACTCTGCTCTATTGCGGGGTGCAAAGGTAACATCTATTTTAACTCTGGCAAACTTTTTGCAATCTTTTTTTAAAAATTGTTTCTTCGTTTGTTTCAGGTTTTTAGTAGAACGTTGCGCTGATTGCGGGTGCAAAACTACAACCTTTATTCGCTTTTACAAGCCTTTTTTAAACTTAATTGTAAACTATTTTTTAATTGTCTTAAAATCAAAGGGGTTAAATATAAAGTTTTTTTGGTTGGTAAGATAGTTGGGGTGGTTTTGAGGGGTTGATGAGGGAATTGGGCAGTGATTTGATAATTCGTCTCACTATATATAGTCTTCAATAAAGCTTTACTATATAATAGGTAGCTCTTGCAAAATTCGTCTTTAATAAGAATAGCTCGCGTTAGGGATAGCAGCGGAAAGCCCGCAGGAACGACCGTCTTGAGGGAGTGGCGAGGACTTGTAGCGGATAGCCCGACGACTTGCTTGCGCTTGCCAAACCAAAAGGCAAGAGCAAGAATGGCGTAACGCCAAAAATTTAATTATTGACTTAATAATCCCAACGGCGGGTTTTATTGAGTTCTTCTTGCTCTTGAATGATCTCGGCGGGAATAACTTTAAGGAATGAGGGATGTTGTTCGATGGCGTACTCTACTTTCTCTACAATCTCTTCGATAGTATCGTTATCGTAATCTATTTCTAACGGCTCCTTAATAATGAAAGATTGTAGTATGCCCTTCTTTTTCATGCGAAGCCCTTTTTTGTCGAAAGAGCGGCGGAAACCGTCGATCACTATAGGAACAACGATTGGTCTGTGTTGTTTTATGATGTGCGCAGTTCCTTTACGAACTGGCTTAAATGATTTGGTAGTACCTTGTGGAAAGGTGATTACCCAGCCGTCTTTGAGAGCAATCTTGATATTTTCGGTATCATCAGGATTGATATCTTTTTTCTCTTGAACATCGACTCCTTTTGCTCGCCACGTACGCTCAACCGATATTGCACCTGCATACGCCATAATACGAGGTAGTAGTCCTGCTCTCATGGTTTCTTTTGCTGCTACATAATATATGTTCATTTTTGGCTGCCATAGATACCCGACATTTACAATATTATCTTCGCGACCACTCAAACTAGCGTTAAAAACATGAAACATAGCCACGACATCAGCAAAATAGGTTTGATGATTGGAAATAAAAAGTACATTTTGGTCTGGCAGGTTGCGAATAATCTCGGAACCTTCTATTTGTAATTCGTTAAAGCCTCTGTAACGGCGGTGCGTGACAGCGCCAAAAATACGGATTAACCATTTTTTGAGAAAGAGTATATGACCAAAAGGATTTCTTTTCAACAATCCCATAACGTGTATTTATTTAAATGATTTAAAAAGCAAACTTACAAAAATATATTTTGTTGCTGTTTTCAACTGCCTTTAACTACAATTTAAAGTGCTTTTATTTGATGTATTTAATCAAAACCTCTTTTAACTCACTGAGCATCATAGCCGTTGCTCCCCAAACCATGTGCCCCTTAACATTAAAAGCAGGAACGGTACTGTTTTTTACCGAAGAAGTATCGAGATTTGTGGTCACGACAATAGAATCGTCTAAAAATACTTGTAGCGGTAATTCTATTATGCCTGCTACTTCACTGGCTTGGGGTGCAAATACCAACTCTTGTTTGCTAATCCCTAAAAAAGGATGCACCAAAAAATTACTTGGCGGAATGTACAAACTAGTAAACGGTTTAACGATTTCAATATAATCCATGATTACTCCAATTTCCTCTTCTGTTTCGCGCAATGCAGTAAATGCGAAATCTAGATCATCTAATTCAAATTTACCTCCTGGAAAAGCAATTTGAGAAGAATGAACTCCATTGTATGAATTTCTGAGGATCAAAACCAAATGAGTGATTCCGTCTTTTGGATACAAAAGCATCATGACCGCCGCTTGTTTTGGATTTATTTGTTGCGAAGACCATTCTCTTAATGATGGAATACGCTCAACAGGAGCCATTTTGATGTGCGCATTAAACGCAGGCAATTCAGCTTGAGCTAATTGTGGAACAAATTGTAATAAATATTGAAAATCCATAATCAAATTCTATTTTTGTAGATTGAAAAATAAGCCTAAATGTAGTTCACAAATTAGAACTGCACAAGAAATAAAAGGGAACAAAAAACAATTGATATGTATAGTAAAGAGGAAACACAAAGATTGAAGCGCGAATTTTGGGTAGCATTTGCCGAGAAATATCCAAGAAAATGGGTTTTGTACGATACTAAAATCAAAGATTTCTCTTTTAAATTTTACGTTGACAATAAAAAAGCCCAAGTTTTAATTGACATTGAACCCAGAAGTAACGAAAAACGTATTGCTTACTTTGAAAAACTGGAAGCCTTGAAATCAATTTTAGAGGATGAGTTTGTAAAAGATTTGGTCTATGAACGCGACTACACTTTAGAGAGCGGCAAAACCATCAGCAGAATTTGGGTTGAATTGACTGGCGTTGGCGTAAGCAACAGGAATAATTGGGACGCTATTTTTTCATTTTACTTTGAAAAAATGAACGCCCTTGAACTATTTTTTCAGGAATACGATGAATTTATAAAGGATATTGAAATTGTGTAATCGCTTTAATTGCTTCGTTACATATTAAAGATATTGTAAACAATGACGCGGTTATCGTAGGTAATATACAATTGCTTACGGTTGTCTTGTTTTTTTCTGGTAATTATGGATAAGGTGCAATCTTCACCTTCGTTATTTTTACACGTAAAGCCATACACCAGATCAGTTTCATTTTCTTCAACAGGATGGTATTCTATTATTTCAAATAGTTGAATAATTTGCGAGTAAACTACAATGCGACTTTTGTTAGTGTCTAAAGTTACTAGCAAATTGGTAAGATTTAAATCAGTCCATTTTCCCCATTTCCCTTTATCGTTTTTTTCGAGTACACTAAAACCAGAAGTTTTAAATTTATAAGTTTGCGCAGAAGCGGTAGTTATGCCTGCGCAAAACATTCCCACGAGAGCTAGTAATTGTAATTTAGTCATCATTTAAAAATTTAGCTGAGCTACATGTTGTTTTGCTTTTTCAAAATCGGCAATCATCTCGTCAATTATTGCTGCAGCTGGTTTGATGTCGTGAATAAGGCCTGCAATTTGACCAATTTCGAGTTCCCCTTCAATTAAATCGCCTTCAAACATTCCTCTTTTAGCGCGGGCCCTACCAAGAAGTGTTTGCAATTCTTCTTTTGTTGGTGCTGTTTCATACAAACTTTGTACATCATCAAAGAATTTATTTTTTATTAATCGGACAGGAGCTAGTTCTTTTAGAGTTAACTGCGTGCCTCCCTCCTTTGTATCTACAACAGTGTTTTTAAAATCAATGTGCGCAGATGATTCCGTTGATGCTACGAACCTACTCCCTACCTGAACGCCATCAGCACCCAAAGTCATAGCAGCAAGCATTCCTGCACCTGTAGCGATACCTCCGGCAGCGATGAGTGGAATGGTAATTTTCTCTTTCACCATCGGAATTAAAGTTAATGTTGTCGTTTCTTCGCGACCATTATGTCCACCCGCCTCAAAACCTTCGGCAACTACAGCATCTACGCCCGCATCTTGTGCCTTTAAGGCAAAAACGGAACTACTCACAACATGTACAACAGTTACACCGTGTTGCTTTAAAAAGGAAGTCCATGTTTTTGGATTACCTGCCGAAGTGAATACAATTTTGACATTTTCCTCAATGATGATTTTCATAATCTCATCAATATTAGGATAAAGCATTGGGATGTTTACACCAAAAGGCTTTGACGTTGCCAATTTACACTTTTGAATGTGTTCACGCAAAACCTCTGGATACATTGATCCAGCACCAATTAATCCTAAACCACCAGCATTACTAACCGCACTTGCTAACTTGTATCCACTGTTCCAAATCATTCCACCTTGAATGATTGGATATTTTATATTGAAAAGAGAGGTAATCTTATTCATTTTTTTAATTAAAAATTATTGTTTTACTAATTTTCCTGATGTAGAATAAACTGCAGAAAGATATCGGTAGAAATAAATACCGTTGGTTATACTTTGAAGATTTATATCTGTGGTCGATTGAGAAATAGTCTGCTCAATCATTTTTTGTCCCAAAACATTATAAACAATAAACAAACCGTTTACCGCACTTCCGGGAAGTTGTACCGTCACAAAGTCCGCAGCAGGATTCGGGAACACTACTAAACTCTCCTGACTTGGGAACGTTATACCCAAATTGGTAGTGAGAGCAGATGCAAAATCAGGAATACCATAACCGTATTGATTATCGGGAACTAGAAACCTATCAGCCGACTGAATTATGATATCTCTAATTTCCTTGTTTGTTTTTTGCGGAAGCGCTTGCCACAAGCAGGCTACTAAACCCGCCATAATCGGACTGGAGAAGGAAGTTCCATTAGCTGTTCTCGAATTACCAAATTCATCAGAAACCACTGCCGCTTGGCCTTGTGCCATAACTTCTGGTTTAATCCGACCGTCAAAAGAAGGCCCGATTGAACTAAATGAAGTTCGAACTTCTGACGAATTTACTGCACCAATTGCAAGTACAGAAATAGCATCAGCTGGAACTGCAATTGTTGGACTTGAAGAATTTCCTGAATTTCCTGCCGAAGTTACAACCAACATCCCTTTATCAAAAGCAATATCAGCGGCACGCGACATGAATGCGGTTTTTCCGTTCATTTCGCTATAAGTATGGTTATAAGCCGGATTATCAAAATCAAAATAGCCCAACGAAGTATTAATCACATCAACTCCCAAACTATCTGCTTTTTCTGCAGCTTCAACCCAAAGCGATTCCTCAACGGGATTTTCTGAAGATTCATTTTCGGTTATAAAAAGATAATATGAAGCATCGGGAGAAGTACCAACAAGTACATTTTCTGTATAACCGCCCATAGTTGATAAAACTGATGTACCGTGCGAACCTCCTGAGTAAAAGTTAGGATCACGCTGCACGTAATTGTACCCACCTAAAATTTGATTATTATCGCGCAAACGTTTAAAAGGTAATGCTGTGTTGACTCCTGGAAAACCTGAATCCATCACGGCAATTATTTTTCCTGCACCAGTAAAATTTTGTTGATGCATAACATCGCCTTGTAACATTTTTATTTGGTTCGTAGAGGAACCGTACGCATACTCGACTTTTGTTTTTTGAATTTTCAGTGTTTTTTTAGAAGTCGCTAGTATTTTGGCACCGGAATTTTGATTTAAAGATTTATCTGCGAAATCAACTCTCGAAACAAATGCTAAATTTTTAAGTGCATTAATATTACTTTGCGAACCTCTAACATGTAGCGCATTCAACCACTTTGACTGTGCTAGAATAGTAATTCCATTTGAGTTACGAACTTGCAATCGATAGGCATTTTCTAAAGGCACATCTCGCAAATCCAATTCTATTTTTTGAGTTGCTCTTCTCTCCAACGAACGGGGAGAAAGCATCTTTGTGGGTGTTTCAAAAAAAGTTGCTGCACTTGGCTTGTCCTTAAAGTAAACCCACGCATCTTGTTGCGCAAGACACGACAGAGAGATTAGGAAAAAAAAAAGTAGGTGGCGCTTTTTCATCTTTCTTATTTTTTATAAAGATACTATTCTTGCAGCAAATGAAAAAGGCAATTTCTACAATTTCATTAGGAAATAACTCCTGAGCCTATCAATTCATCATCATGGTACCAAGCAGCAAATTGACCTTCGGTGATGGCAGATTGAGGTTCGTCAAATAATAGATACAAACCACTTGCTAATTGATGAAGGGTAGCTTTTTGCAAAGGTTGACGGTACCTAATTCTAGCCATCACCTCCATTTTTTCGTCATTTTTTAACGCTAAATCTTCTCTAATCCAGTGAATTTCTTCGGTGGCAATTCGGAGACCTTTTTTAAACAAACCAGGATGCTGACTTGTAAGCCCCGTGTAAATGGTATTTGTTTCGACATCAGTGGCAATTACGAATAAAGGATCTGTAGTACCTCCAACGTTCAAACCTTTTCGTTGTCCGTTGGTAAAATAATGAGCACCTTGGTGCTTCCCTACTACTTTTCCCATTTGCGGATTGTAGTTTCTTTTAGCGGCATGAAATTGTAATTCTTGTTCTGTTGTACTATCCGCTGGTAATTCGGTTTGATAGATAAGATCATTTTTGTCAACTTGAACAATCAATCCTTCTTTAGGTTGTAATTTTTGTTGTAAAAATTCAGGCAAACGTACTTTACCGATAAAGCACAAACCTTGTGAATCTTTCTTTTCGGCAGTTACCAATTCCATTTCTGCAGCAATTTCGCGCACTTCAGGCTTGGTCAATTCTCCGATAGGAAATAAAGACTTCGCTAATTGCTCTTGCGATAATTGGCATAAAAAATAAGACTGATCCTTGTTATTGTCGGCACCAGCTTTTAATTGGTAAATAACTTGACCGTCTTGTTCAAATTCTGTTTTTCTACAATAATGCCCAGTTGCAACATAATCTGCACCAAGACTTAATGCGATTTTCATAAAAACATCAAACTTGATTTCACGATTACAAAGCACATCAGGATTAGGAGTTCTTCCTTTTTCGTACTCATTAAACATGTAGTCAACGATTTTTTCTTGGTATTGTTCGCTCAAATCAACCGTTTGAAAAGGAATTCCAAGCTTTTCAGCGACTAACAAAGCGTCATTGCTATCTTCAAGCCATGGACATTCGTTTGAAATTGTAACTGAATCGTCATGCCAATTTTTCATAAAAAGCCCAATCACCTCATAGCCTTGCTTTTGTAATAAATACGCAGCAACACTTGAATCGACACCACCAGAAAGACCTACAACTACACGTTTCATTTTGGAAAAATTAAAATTTTACAAGGGTGCAAAGGTACAAAAACATTTAGTAGTCCTATTGCTGAAAATGGTGTTAATTTGTTTTGACTTTTACCATTTTAGGATCCGCACTCATATTGGTTTCTTTAACTAATTTGCCTTTCTCAAAAAACTGCCAAATTCCCGCTTTTTTACCTTTAACAAAAATACCTTGCGACACTATATTTTCGAATACATCCCTAAAGATGGCTTTTCCTTCGTACTGGTCATTTTTATAATTTGATTCTTCTAAAACAACACCACGCTCAGTATATTTCTTGTAAAGCCCATTTTTCAAATTATTTGCAAAAGTGATTTCTTCAGCCAAAGCTCCACTGACATAAAACACTTTCCGAACACCTTCCAGCTTGCCTTTTTTGTAAAATTCGGTAGTCATAATGTTTTTTGAGTCTTTGTGGTAATATGTCCAAACGCCCTCAAAAAGTTTATTTACTACATTGCCTTCGCTTACTTTATTCTTATTTTGATCAAAAAATATGGTGTACGCTCCATTGTCTTTTGTATTAAACTCGCGCGTAGCAATTACTGATTTCGCTTTGGTATCATCATAAAAGTAAAAAACACCAACCTCTTTTCCGTGGTCAAATGTCCCCTCGTAACGAGGACGTTTAGATTGCTCGTAAAAACCTTTGCATAATCCGTGCTTTTTACCCTGCGGATCCATTTTATTAAAATCCGCTTGAGAATGCGCTATGCCAAAGATCATTAAAAAAATGAAAAACAAAAAAATATTACTTTCAGACTTAATCATATTTACTATTATTTACGCTGTGTATAACAACTCTAATTTTCCGAATTTAGTACTGCAAAATTAGAAATTTCACACATTCTAAATTAAAACTTTTACCACTTTGAACTGATTCAATTTTTGAAACAAAAAGCAAGAGAAACAAAAAGATAATTCTGAGTTTAATTTGCTATGAATAAAAAATAAAAAAACCTCAATAAAAATATTGAGGTTTTAAATATGAACTTTATTGTTTATTCTTTTTATCTAGGGCTTTTTGAGCTTCGGCTTGTTCCATCACTTCTTGTAACTTGCGCTGGAATTTACCTTGCTTTTTAGGCTCTTTTAATTTGTTCTCTTGAATTTGAGCATGAATTTTATCTCCATCGATAAAATACTTTTTGATTACGATCATGATTCCAATAGTAATCAAGTTCGAAATAAAGTTATACAAACTCAAACCTGCACCATAACTATTAAAGAATAACAACATCATGATTGGTGAAACATAAATCATGATTTTCATCATCTTAGCCATATCTGGCATTCCTTCTTGCTGTGGTGCCGCCATTTGCTGATCACCGCTTGTCATTTTCATGTAGAAGAAAATCGCGATAGCTGCAAAAATTGGAAACAAACTAATGTGGTCTCCGTACAACGGAATGTTAAATGGTAATTTTACAACTTCATCAAAAGAAGATAAATCGTCAGCCCATAAAAAGCTTTTTTGTCTTAACTCAAAAGCAGATGGGAAAAACTGAAACGAAGCCATCAAGAAAGGCATTTGAATCAAAGCAGGAATACATCCCGCCATTGGGTTCACGCCAGCTTTATTGTACAATTTCATCGTTTCTTGCTGCTTTTTCATTGGATCTTTCTTAAACTTTTCACCCAACTCAGCAATTTCAGGACGCAATACTTTCATTTTTGCCTGTGAAAGGAACGATTTAAAAGTAATCGGCGACATTGCTAATTTAATCAAGATTGTAAAAATGATAATTGCAATTCCGTATGCAATGTATGATCCTAAGAAACCAAAAAGTGGCACAAAAATAAATCTGTTGATCCAACCGATGATTCCCCATCCAAGAGTAATAATTTTTTCAAGATTTAAATCATAGTTTGATAAAGTCTTGTAGTCAGACGGTCCCATGTACCAACTTAACTTATAATCAATTTCACCATTGGTAAAAGCCAAAGGCAAATTAGCGTTGAATGATTTGGTGAAAGTAGTATCAACTTCCTCGTTAATTACTAAATTTTTTGAACTTACGACTGCATTTTCAAATGGTGTTTTAGAAACTAAAATTGAACTGAAAAAGTGCTGTTTGAAAGCGATGAAAGTTGGTTGTTCCAATTCTTCTTTTTCCTCAGCTCCTAAGCCTGCGTAATCTACTTTGCCGTCTTTATGTTCAAAATAGATTTCAGTGTATTTGTTCTCGTAAGAAATACTTTTTTCATTTCTGAATGATTTTAAACTCCATTCTAAGTCTAAAGGTTTTGCCGTACTGATTACTTTATTTAATCCTTGGGAACGAATATCAAAACCAATCATATAATCTTTTGGTTTCAAAATGTATTTGTACTCTAGAAATTCATTAGCGCCTGCTTTCAATTTCATAGACAAAATTTGATCCTCACCAATTTTGGTTAAGCTTGGCTCAAAATAAAGGTCTTTTGTGTTAAGCGTACGATTGTCGTTAGTCATCAACTGTACATTCAAACTTGCATTATTGTCCTTAATTAATTGAACAGTCTCGCCAGAGCCTTTTTTGTATTTTTCAAAACCTTTCAAGGTTGCTTCTACAATGTATCCTCCTTTGTTCGCAACGGTAAGTTTTAAAACCTCATTTTCTAGGGTTGTAACTCCTCCTTTTGCAGATGGCAAAGTAGCAGAATAGGCAAAACTTCCTAATGATTTTTGCAATTGTGCCAATTGAGTTGAGTCGCCTGTTGTTGCTACAGCCATTGCTGCTTTTTCAACTGCTTTTATTTCAATTTCTTTTGCTTTTGCTTTTTGAATCAACAATTCCTTTTGCGCTTTTTCAGCAGCAACTACCTTTGGATCGGGTTGGTTGGTGTACGTTATGTAAGCCAAGATTCCAAAAATCAAGGCAAAACCAATAATCGAATTAAGGTCAAATTTCTTTTGTTCCATTATAATATTTAAAAGTGTTTACACTGTTAGTAGCAAGTTGCAAAATTTGTTTCAAAAGCAACTTACTATTTCTTTTTTGCTTGCACCGCAGCAGCAACAAAATTTACAAAAATTGGGTGCGGATTAGCAACTGTACTCTTGTATTCTGGGTGGTATTGTACGCCAATAAAAAACGGATGATCTTTAATCTCTACAATTTCAACCAATCCCGTATCAGGATTTGTACCCGTGGCCAATAATCCGGCATTATGCAATTGCTCTACATAACTGCTGTTGTATTCGTAGCGGTGACGGTGACGTTCAGAAATCGAATCTGTTCCATAAATTTTATATGCTAACGAATCTTTTTGGATGTCGCATTTCCAAGCGCCTAAACGCATTGTACCACCTTTATCTGTCACTGTTTTTTGTTCTTCCATTAAATTCACAACAGGATGTGCTGTGTGTGCATTCATTTCGGTTGAATTGGCATCGGAATACCCCAAAACGTTACGTGCATGCTCAATAACTGCCATTTGCATGCCAAGACAAATTCCGAAAAACGGAACTTTATTTTCACGTGCATATTGTACCGCAGCAATTTTTCCTTCGATACCGCGCTCACCAAAACCTGGCGCTACTAAAATAGCATCTAAATTGGCAAATTTTTCTTTGATAGTACTCGCATCAATATGCTCAGAGTGAATAGAAATTACATTTACTTTTGTCTCATTGGCAGCACCTGCATGTATAAATGCCTCCAAAATAGACTTATAGCAATCTTGCATTTCTACGTATTTCCCAACCAAACCGATATTTACGGTGTGCTTTGGATTTTTTAAACGCTTTAAAAAGATGTTCCAATTTTTAAGATCTGGAGCTGCCTTTTTAGGTAAATCTAATTTTTTCAAAGCCACAACATCAAGCCCTTCTTCCAACATTAAATTAGGTACTTCGTAGATTGTCGAAGCATCAATCGACTGAATCACAGCTTCTCTTTTTACATTACAAAATAGTGCTAATTTGTTGCGCAACTCCTCTGTAATTTCGTGCTCCGTTCTGCATACCAAGATATCGGCTTTGATACCACTTTCCATCAAAGTTTTTACAGAATGTTGTGTTGGTTTTGTTTTTAATTCTCCGGCTGCAGCCAAATATGGCACAAGCGTTAGGTGAATCACAATTCCGTTGTGCTCTCCTAATTCCCATACTAATTGACGTACGGATTCGATGTAAGGCAAAGACTCAATATCTCCTACAGTTCCTCCAATTTCGGTAATTACGATATCATAATCGCCCGAATTGCCTAGCAACTGCATTCTATCTTTTATTTCGTTTGTGATGTGAGGTACAACTTGCACCGTTTTACCTAAAAACTCACCACGTCTTTCTTTTTCAATAACAGATAAATAGATTCTACCTGTAGTGACATTGTTCGCTTGAGAGGTTGGAACATTTAAAAAACGCTCGTAGTGTCCCAAATCTAAGTCGGTTTCAGCACCATCATCCGTTACGTAACATTCTCCGTGTTCGTAAGGATTTAGCGTTCCTGGATCGACATTAATATACGGGTCGAATTTTTGAATAGTAGTACGGTAACCTCTTGCTTGTAATAATTTAGCTAATGACGCAGCAATAATTCCCTTTCCTAAAGAAGAGGTCACACCGCCAGTAACAAAAATATATTTCGTTTGATTCATTGTATTGTGTTTTGTGTTGTGTTTAGTGTTGTAGTTGTGTAAAAAACTTGGCAAAAGTACAAATTTAATTGGACTATTGGAAGATATGTTTCTCAGTTTTTATTGTCTAAAAAACCAATTTGCACTAGACCATTTTTCCAGAGATTTTGAAGTATACAAGTACAGTTACGGCTTTGGGTATTGCTTTTTAATATTGCGAATCAAATCTTCTAAGCCGTTTAATTTCAATTCATAAACCAATTGTAATTGCACTCCCAATTCGCCTTTTGGAAATCCTTTATTGCTATACCAAACAATGTAGTACTCTGGAATATCAATAAGAAACCAGCCTTCGTATTTGCCGAAAGGCATTTTGGTATGCGCCAGTTTTATGAGCTGTTTTTGATTTTGATCCATAGTGTTATAAAAAAGAAGCAAGAACTCTGGGTACTTGCTTCTTTGTTTCATTCTTAATTATTTTTAAATCCAATCGAAAGTGATTCGTTTTTCGATATCTGGATGCAAACTCAAAAAAACAGGACAGGTCATTGCCGCACGTTCTAATATTATTTTCTGCTTGCTGTCATCCGTTCCTTTTAGTGCAAAAATAATCTCAATTGCTCCTATGCGTCTTGGCTCGGCATTCATTATTTTAGTTACTTCAGCTACTGATCCCGAAAGATCTACTTCTAAATCTCTTGCTTTTATTCCCATAATGGTAAGCATACAAGAAGCTAACGCATTGGCTACGGTATCTGTTGGAGAGAACGCCTCGCCTTTGCCATTGTTATCTAATGGCGCATCAGATATAATTTCTGTTCCCGATTGTAAATGAATCGATGATGTTCTTAAATCTCCGAGATAGGTTACTTTTGATGTCATTATCTAGCTTCTTTTATTTTTAAATCGCTTTCGTATTGCAAAATGTAAATTCCTTTATTGATGAAAGCGCCCTCGTTGTTTTTATAAAACTCAAATTTATTATCCATTTGCTCTGTTGCGGTACTGCCAACGGTTTCTAAATAACTTTTATCTTGTGCCAAACGCATCATTGTATCAAAAGTCACATCAAATCCTCGGATGGCAAAAACACTCGGATTGCTTTTATTTTTTTTCTTGAACTCTTTTTCAAAAATAGCAGCTTTATCAGAATAACTTTCGCGCGTTACCGAAGGATACATCAGTTTTAGCTTCACCAAATTATTGAAGTTAATTTCGTCCGTATCTAGCGTTTCATTTGGCTCTAAAATAACTAGCTGCACTTTATACGTCGCCATGGCGCTCATTAGGCTCGCAACAGTTGATTTGATCATTCCTGTATTAGCCGTTTCCATAATAACATAATTAATTTTATCTTTTTTCAACATGCCTTTGATACTCTCTGCTGTTACACCGCCGGTCGCTGTTAAAGGAACAAATCGAACATCAGGATGTGTATCAGTTATATATTTAATCACAGAAACTTTCTTTTTATCCACTACGGCAATTATGTTTCCTCCTTTGCTTCGCATAAAATCGAAAACGGCATTTTTAACCGCAATAGGATCCGGAATAGATTGCACTAAATTAGGATATGAAACTCCCAAATCTTTAGATAAAGGCGACACTACAGGAACTTGATTGACAGCTAAAATTTCGGCAGCTTTCTCGACATTGTTTTGATAGAATGGTCCTATCACAGCATCAAAACTTGATAAACCTTCTGATTTGATCAAAGCTGCAACGGCAGTACTGTTTTTAGTTTCTTGCGAATCTAAAATTTTAATATCCATATTCAAGCCTAAAACTTTTGCTGAGTCAATAGCCATCATGGCACCCGCATAAAAATCTAAGGTCATGTTTAAAAACTTGTCTTTTTTGATACGAGAACTGATTGAATTGACCGTATCGTTTTCAATTTTAAAAATATTGAATGGTAACAGCAATGCTAATTTTTTCTTAGCGTTACTTTTTTTGCTAATTGTTGCGTAATCTTTTTTCGCTTCCGCAGAAGCTGTACTTGCTGCTGTTTCAGGAATTTTGATTTCCATTCCTACCTCAACTCCGTTGGCCAAAGCTGGATTTTGTTGCAACAACTCCTCTTGTGAAATCCCTGCCATTTTTGACAAACTATAAAGCGTTTCTTTTGGTTTTATCTCATAGTTTATATATTTCACTTTAGCTACATTCGCAGCCGGTACCGTAGGAGCAACTTCTTTTTTAACTTCTGCAACTGCCGTAGGTTTTGTCGTTTTATTTGTAGTGCCTTTGATGGTTAATTCATAGCCAACAGGCAAATTAGCAACAATTTCAGGATTTTTTTTCTCTAATTCTTCAACAGTCAGTCCGTATTTTTTTGCTATCGAATACTTAGTCTCTTTAGCAAGTACGGTATGAAAAATAGCTGACTCTACTTTTTGTTTTGATACAGATTTCATTTCTCCTGCCCCAGGAATAGTAAGAACTTGGCCAATTTGCAATCCTTCTGATTCTAAAAACGGATTAGCTGCTTTTAGCGCTTCATCAGTAATGCCGTATTTTTTTTCAATACCATAAAGTGTCTCTTTGGGTTGCACTTCGTGAGAAGTTACCTTAGCTTTTGCGGAAGCAGAAACGATTGCTTTTTTACTTGCTTTTGTTGGAATAATTAAAACGCTATTTGGTTTTAAACCGCTTTGAGCATCTGGATTTAACTGGTAAATATCAAAAGGGGTAACTTGATACTTCTGCGCAATTTGATTAATTGTTTCTCCTTTTTCAACCTTGTGAGTACTTGATTTAGCTTGTGCTTGACCATTTTGGTGAAACATCAAAACCGATAGGCAAATTGCAAAAAAATATTTCATTGTATTAGTTGTCTAAATTATTTAAATCTATTAATGAAGCAACGGTATCAAATTTTATTCCAAAAATCTGATACCGTCACTTGTTGTATTTACCAAAGAGAACTCAATTTTACTTTAATTCAGCGTGAAATTAATCTGGAAAACTGCGTTTTTATTACTGCTTATTCCCACTCTATAGTTGCTGGTGGCTTAGAGCTAATATCATAAACTACTCTATTTACACCTTTTACTTTATTGATAATGTCATTTGATACTTTCATTAAAAACTCATAAGGTAAGTGCACCCAGTCAGCTGTCATTCCGTCTGTTGATTCTACAGCACGTAACGCAATTACTTTCTCATAAGTACGCTCGTCACCCATTACTCCTACACTATTTACAGGAAGCAAAATGGCGCCTGCTTGCCAAACTTTATCGTACAATCCCCATGATTTTAAGCCATCAATAAAAACAGCATCAACATCTTGCAGAATTTGTACTTTTTCTGGTGTAATATCTCCTAAAATTCTGATCGATAAACCTGGACCTGGAAAAGGATGTCTGCCCAACAATTCTGGATCGATACCCAAAGAGGCTCCTACTCTACGAACTTCATCTTTGAAAAGCATTCGTAAAGGCTCCACAATTTTTAATTTCATATAATCAGGCAAACCACCTACGTTGTGGTGCGATTTAATGGTTGCTGATGGGCCTTTAACAGATACTGATTCAATAACATCAGGATAAATAGTTCCTTGAGCCAGCCATTTTACATCTTCGATAATTTTTGATTCATCGTCAAAAACTTCAATAAAAACGCGGCCGATTGTTTTTCTTTTGGTTTCAGGATCACTGATACCTGCCAATTCTGATAAGAAACGATCTCCTGCATCAACGCCTTTCACGTTTAGCCCCATACCTTTGTACTGGTCTAAAACATTTTGAAATTCATTTTTACGAAGCAAACCGTTGTTTACAAAAATGCAATATAAATTTTTACCGATAGCTTGGTTCAAAAGTACCGCAGCTACAGTCGAATCAACTCCGCCTGAAAGTCCTAATACGACTTTATCGTCTTGTAATTTTTCTTTTAATTCGGCAACCATATCCTGCACGAATGCATTTGGGGTAAAGGTTTGTGGAACCTCGGCTATTTTTACCAAAAAGTTTTCGAGCATTTTTGCTCCATCTGTAGAGTGGAAAACCTCAGGATGATATTGAATCGCATAAGTAGTTTCGCCTTCAATTTTGTAAGCAGCAAACTCCACATCGTGCGTACTTGCTAGCTTCACTCCATTGGTTGGAAGCGCCTTGATACTATCACTATGACTCATCCAAACTTGACTATTTTCGGCTACACCCTCAAAAAACACTTCATTTTGTTTGATGAAGGATAAATTGGCACGACCGTATTCACGCGTGTTTGATGCTGCTACTTCGCCTCCGCTAAAGTGAGCCAAATATTGCGCTCCGTAACATACGGCTAGCAAAGGTAGTTTACCTCTGATTTGCGATAAATCAGGGTGAGGCGCATCTTCGGCACGAACAGAGAAAGGTGAACCACCTAAAATGACTGCTTTATACGGCGATAAATCTGTTGGAAAATTATTGAATGGGAAAATTTCGCAGAATATATTTAATTCGCGAACTCTACGCGCAATAAGCTGTGTGTATTGCGATCCGAAATCTAAAATAAGTACGTTGTGTTGCATGCGCAAAAATACTTTTTATATTTTGATTTGAAAAATTGAATTTTGAAAAAAAATTAATTTCTTTGGTACGAAAGATAAAAAGATTGGTCTAACCGTTTATATTTTAAACCCAACTGCAAAAAATATCGTAAATGCAAACACAATTCAAATAACACAAAAAACAATTCTTTATGAAAAATTCTATTTTCACAGGACTAGTAGCCCTATTTTTATGTTGTTCCTCATGCAATGTAATAGACGATTTATTAACTTTTAACATCGAAAATCAAACTAGTTTTAAAATCGAAAGTGCCTTTCCGATTGGTACTGCCATGTCGATTGTTACTCCCGAGGTGACTACCAACTCTAGCAGCACATTTGAAAACAACAATACTCGAGCTGATTTGGTAAAGGATGTCAAATTATCTCAATTGCGAGTTAATATTACGAATCCGAGTGGTAAAAATTTCAGCTTTTTAAAATCGATTGTTCTATTTATTTCAACTGATGGTAATGACGAAATTGAACTAGCCAAATTGGAAAACATTAATAGTTCATCCAATACATTAGACTTAATTTGCACCATAGCAAAATTAGACAAATATGTAAAAGCTTCAAAGTATAAGATTAGAACACAAGCGGTAATAAAAGAGTCTATCACCGAAGATATCACCGTAAATGCAGCAATGAAGTTTAGGGTTACTGCTGATCCATTCTAAAATATAAAGACACAAAAAAAGACTCTTGAATTCTCAATCAAGAGTCTTTTTTTTATCAGCTATCAAATACAATTTATTCTTTTACCAAAATTATAGTCGCTTTAAAACCAGTACCCAAATTCCATTGACTGGCTGATATTAGTGCTCCTTTGTCATCATACACTTTGAATTCGGCGGTATTTGGTCCTGAACTTCCTTGATTAATCGCTTCGAAATCAATTTTATTAAAACCTTTTTCGAGCACAATTTCAAAACCTTTATAGTTTGTATCGAGGTATACTTGATTTTGAATCACCTTATCATTTAAATATACGCGAATCAAATCACCATCGACATAGGCCGCGTCGCGGTACATTACTTTCGCGGATACTGACCCTGTGGGAAAACTACCTAAATCTTGGTTTCGTCTGTAAACTACTCCTTCTGGATCAGGTTCCTTTTTGTTGAATTTATCTCGCAGTATATCTCCCGGATTGATAAATTCATTTTTTGGAGTCATTGAAATTTCCTTTTCTGGCAAGTTTGGCTCTGTAACTATTGGATTAGGATTTATCACTTTTGGCGTGTTTGGCGAACTAATTGGCGGAATATCAATTTTTGGTGGCGTTGTTTTCTTAATTTTTGGCGTATTGTTCTTTGGCGGAATGGCTTTAAATTTAGAACTAAACTCACTCTGAGCCTGCCCTGAGTACGAGAATCCTAACAGTAAGAGTAAAAATAATATCCTTTTCATAATATGCTACTAAACGTTTTTAATATTTTTTTCCGGCCTAAAAATAGAAAATGAAATGTGTAAAATAAGGCCAATTGCTATACTTTAACTTTCATTTATAACTATGCTTTTCTAGTTTTAGTGCCTGTTTACCAAAAAATAGGTTTTTCAAATCCACTTCTTTAGAAAATCAAAAATGTCTTGCTTTGCCTAATTTTTTTTAGTTTGCACCAAAAAGCATGCCACTAGAAACAAGTTTAATGTGACAGTACAAGAGCTTTCAAATTATTAACCTATCTTACGTTGTACCCTTGCCTTAATTAAGAAAGTGATACTTTTGTAAATAAAATGTCCGTAACCGTATGAAAGGTGCCCCACTATCACCAAAATTGATTGCAATAGCACAATGGCTTTTACTTGCTTTGCTTATAGGTAGTGCAGCAGGATCCGCATCAGCTTTTTTCTTGGTGAGTTTAGATTGGGTTACAAAATTTAGAGAGCAACAACCTGAAATTATATGGCTGTTACCAATCGGCGGCTTATTCATAGGTTTAGTCTACCACTATTACGGGCAAAGTGTAGTTGCCGGAAATAATTTAATCTTACAAGAATACAAGCAGCCAAAAAGAACGATTCCTTTAAAAATGGCGCCATTCGTTTTAATCGGAACCTTAATCACACATCTATTTGGAGGTTCAGCCGGTCGAGAAGGTACCGCAGTGCAAATGGGAGCAGCAATAGCTGATCAATTTACACGCATTTTTAAATTAGAGGCAATTGATCGTAAAACCATCTTGATTATGGGTATCAGTGGTGGTTTTGCAGCGGTTTTTGGTACTCCGCTTGCAGGTGCATTGTTTGCTGTAGAAGTTGTTTATTTTAGTGGTTTAAAACCTAGAAGTATTGTTTGGAGTTTTGTCACTGCATATGTGGCGCACTATACCGTTTTGCTTTGGTCAGTTTCACATACGCATTATCACATTCCCGAAATTCCTGAATTGAGCATGAGCGTAATTTTTTGGGTAGTAGGATGCAGTATTTTATTTGGATTTGCATCAATGCTATTCTCTCGAAGTACACAATTTTGGTCGCGTATATTCAGTTTAGTTACTTATCCGCCATTACGCCCTTTTATTGGAGGAATAATAATTGCAAGCGTAGTTTATGCAATTGACACTACAAAGTACATTGGCTTAGGAATACCAATGCTTACGGGAGCATTCGTACAAGCAAATGCCATGCAAGATTTTGCTATAAAGATTTTATTTACAAGTTTTACTCTAGGCGCTGGATTTAAAGGTGGCGAAGTAACTCCTTTATTTATTGTAGGAGCTACTTTAGGAAGTGCCTTATCTGTATTTGTGCCTTTACCAATTGCGTTATTGGCAGGATTGGGTTTTGTTGCTGTATTTTCAGGCGCTACACATACTCCTATTGCATGCTCCGTTATGGGCATTGAACTTTTTGGGATAGAAAGCGGCATCTATATTGCGCTGGCTTGCATAGTTGCTTACCTGTTTTCGGGTCCCGTTGGAATCTATAAATCGCAAATTTTAGGAGGACCAAAAATGAAACTTTACCAATGGCTAAAACTCAAATTTTAGGCTGATTAATTACTTTCAAAAACTTTGTTAATTGTATAAATCATTTCAATAGTAGCGCAAAAAAATGTAATTTCGCAAACTATGAATACACAAGATATACAAGCGACAGAGTCGCTATTGGCTAGTCCAAAAAAAATTGCAATCATTCCGCACCGTGGCCCTGACGGTGATGCTATGGGTTCAACCTTAGGATTGTATCATTTTTTACTCAAAAACAATCACCAACCCACTGTTATTTCACCTAATGAATTCCCTGATTTTTTAGCATGGATGCCGGGTTCAGATACTATCAAAATCTACGAAAAAGATAAAATCAATTGTACGGCGATCTTACAAGATGCAGACTTGATTTTCACACTCGATTTTAACGCTTTTCATCGCACGGGCGAAATGGAACAAGTGTTACAAACACTTACCGCTCCTTTTGTAATGATTGATCATCACCAAAAACCGGATGATTATGCAACGGTAACTTTTAGCGATACCGCCTATGGATCAACTTGCGAAATGCTGTATCATTTTATATCCTATTTAGGAAAAAAAGCCGACATTGATACTACAATTGGAACCTGCATCTATACTGGTATTTTAACTGATTCTGGTTCATTTCGTTTTCCAAAAACCACAGGAACTACACACCGAATTGTTGCTGATTTAATCGATTTAGGGGTTGACAATACAGCCATTCCTAGTTTACTATTTGATAACAGTTCATACAATAGATTACAACTCTTGGGTAGAGCATTGCAAAATATGATCATTCATCCGCAATACAAAACAGCTTACATCACTTTGAGCCAGCAAGAATTAGACGAGTTTAATTATATAAAAGGTGATACCGAAGGCATTGTAAATTACGGATTAAGTATCAAAGGCATTGACTTCGCGGCCATTTTTATTGAAAATAAAGACGAAAACATTATCAAAATATCGTTTCGTTCCCAAGGTGATTTTGATGTGAATCAATTTGCTCGCGACCACTTTAATGGCGGCGGACATCGCAATGCGGCAGGCGGAAAATCAGACCTATCGTTACAAGAAACGCAACAAAAATTTGAAGCCTTACTAACACAAATAAGCATCTAATTCTATGAAAAATAGCAAACCTATTGCCCTCGTGATTATTATGTTATTACTCATAAGCAGCTGCAAGCAGTCGCAAGATGCACGTAGACCAATATCGCATTCATCAGGTAGTTTTATGAAAAAATCAATTCTTAGAAATAAAAAATTGGTGGCTACAGAAGAATTACAAATCCAAAACGTAATCAAAAACAATCCCAACATTGTTTATCTCGCATCCAAAAAAGGCTATTGGTACAGTTACGAGACTCGCAATACAACGGATACTCTCACCCCAAAAAAGGGAGATGTTGCTTTATTTGATTACGAAATAAAAGATTTAGCCGGAACAGTAATTTATAGTCAGAGCGAATTAGCTCCACAAACCTATTACGTAGACAAACAAAATATCTTGATGGGATTACGTGATGGCATCAAACTCATGCGTAAAAACGAAAAAGTCAACTTCCTTTTTCCATCAAATATGGGTTATGGCTACCGAGGTGACAGCAAAAAAATCGGCACGAATCAACCATTGATTTGTTCCGTATTTTTGCGTGATTTCATGTCTGAAAACAAATACAAAATGGCAATATCAAGCCCCACAACTGCAACTATTGATAGTATTGTCAAACCTAAAAAAACAAAAAAGATCAAAGTTGGTACTAAACTTGCTACCGACACTTTAAACTAAAACAGAATTACAACAATGAAAAAAAAGATTTTAATTGCCCTAGTAGCTATTGCGAGTTTATACTCGTGTAAAGAAGATCACAACAATTTACCAGACGGATTATACGCCAAAATTGAAACCAACAAAGGCGAAATAATTGTTCAATTAGATTTTGAAAAAGCACCAATCACTGTAGCCAATTATGTGGCTCTTGCCGAAGGGAAAAATGACTTTGTAACCAATGAAAATTTAAAGAACAAGCCCTTTTTTGATGGATTAAAATTTCACCGTGTGATAGCTGATTTTATGATTCAAACCGGTGATCCTTTAGGAACGGGTTCAGGAGATACTGGATATAAATTCAAAGATGAATTTTCAGATTTACGTTTTGACAAAGGTGGTGTTTTAGCAATGGCCAATAACGGTCCGGCAACTAACAGCAGTCAGTTTTTCATCACCCATTTGGCAACGCCTTGGTTAGATGGTAAACATACTATTTTTGGCCATGTTGTAGAAAAAGGAATGGACATAGTCAATACCATCCAGCAAGACGACTACATTAAAACGGTTACTATAATTCGCAACGGCGAAAAAGCTAAAAAATTCAATGCAGAGAAAGTTTTTACAGATTATTTTGCTGTAGAATCTGAAAACCAGAAGAAAAAAGCAGCGCTCGACGCAGAGAGCAAACGTATTTATAACGAGAAATACAAAGTTGTTCGCGAAGCTAAATTAGCGGAATTTGCAGCACTAAAAAGCAAAGCGACCATAACACCAAGCGGCTTAAAATATAATATTACACGTAAAAGCGGAGGAAAAAAACCTGCCAATGGTGCAAGCGTTTTTATTCACTATGCAGGCTTCCTTGAAGATGGTGAATTGTTTGATACAAGCATTGACAACGTAGCTAAAACTTTTGGAAAATACGACGAAAATAGAGCTGCTCAAAACGGATACCAACCGATTCCGTTTACTGCTGGACAAAAAGAAGGATTGATTGCTGGTTTTATCGAAGGAATTGAACAGTTATCATTTGGCGATAAAGCTATAATTTTTATCCCTTCTCGTTTAGGATATGGAGCTGCTGGCGCTGGTGGCGTTATTCCGCCAAATGCGAACATCATCTTCGAAATTGAACTTTTAGAAAAAATGCCACAATAATATTAACACGAACCATGAACACTATGAAAATTAAAATGCTTCTTGTATTTCTTTTTGGAATCGTAAGCCTTCAAGCACAATCAGTTAAAAAACCTGTTCCTGCCAAAAAACCTGTAACCACTGCTGCCGCAAAAGCAAAAGTTACACCAAAAGCAGCTGCTAAACCTGTTGCAAAAGCAGCCGTTAAACCTGCAACAACAGATGCTATTTATGCTACCATTGCAACTAACAAAGGAGATATTGTATTGGAACTCGCTTTTAAAAAAGCACCGGTTACTGTTGCGAATTTTATAGCACTTGCTGAAGGTAAACATCCTTATGTTACTGTTGAAAGTTTAAAAGGAAAACCGTTTTACGATGGTTTAAAATTTCACCGCGTAATAAATGATTTTATGATTCAAGGTGGAGACCCTTCTGGAAACGGATCGGGTGGCCCAGGGTATTCTTTCAAAGATGAAATTACCGATTTAAAACACAATAAAGCAGGAACCTTGTCTATGGCCAACTCAGGTCCAGCTACTAATGGAAGTCAATTCTTTATTACTCACAAAGATACGCCTTGGCTAGATGGAAAACACACCGTTTTTGGTTATGTTACTGAAGGAATGCCAATTGTTAACGCTATTGTTGGAAACGACGTAATCACAAAAGTTACCATCACTCGCAAAGGACCTTTGGCAGAAAAATTCGACGCACCAAAAGTTTTCTCTGATTACTTTAAAAACAAAGCGGAAGATCAAAAAAAGCAAGACGCAGCAAATGCTGAGGCAAAAGCTAAGCAAATAGCCTTTTTAGAACAATCTAAAAAAGCATACAACGAAAAATATGGTGCTGTAATTGGAAATAAAAAATCCTATTTTGCCAATTTAAAAACCACTGCTACCACAACTCCATCTGGCTTGATGTATGCCATAACTCAAAAAGGAACTGGAGTAAAACCGGCAGCTGGAACAACCTTTTACTTTCATTACGCAGGCTTTTTTGAAGATGGAAATTTATTTGATAGCAGCATGGAAGAAGTGAACAAAACCTTCGGAAAATTTGATGCCAATCGCGCTGCTCAAAACGGCTACCGCCCTTTTCCATTCGAAGCAGGTAAGAAAGACGGAATGATTCCTGGCTTTATTGAAGGACTTGAAAATATGGGCTTTGGTGACAAAGCAGTTGTTTTCATACCATCAAACCTTGCTTACGGCGAGCGTGGAGCAGGTGGCGTAATTCCACCAAATACAATGCTTATTTTCGAATTAGAAATGCGCGAAAAACAAGAGTAAATCTCTAATCAAAATCATAAAAAACCCGCTTTAACATTGCTAAAGCGGGTTTCTCTTTTTTAAACTATTTTAAAAAGATTACTTTTTACCAAACTTCCAGTCAAATTCATCTTTTTGATTGATAATGGCACCAATTTCAAACTTAACCACCTCATCAAATTCAGTCTGGAAAATCATCCAATTTTCTTCATTGAAATAATTTTCGAAAGTATCAAATTCTTCCTGAGTAAATTTTGTAATTGCTTTTGCAGTAAGATCTTTTTTTACATCACTAATCTTCTTGTTGATTATTTTATTTCCAAAAAGAAGCAATTCCGGACTTGAAGCCACGATATATCCTAATTTTAAATCCTCTTCAACGTAAAATGTCAAACGCATTTTTAGTTTGTTGTAAGCAAAAATAACATTATTGTCTTCGTCTTTGTAATTGCGATCTGGTTTTCCGTAGACTGCCGTTACATCAGTTTGTTTCATTCCGAAAATGAGCTTATCAATTCCGATTTTTGGATTTATTTTCATGTTTTTGATTTAATTAAAATTATCAATTGGCTTCTTCATTCGAAAAATCACCAATGTAAGACCGCAAAGTTCGTAAAGATTTAAGCAACTTTCACTATTTACTTTATCAATTTTATCCCAAGCAAATTAGTTGTTTCTCATAATAAAAAAATTAGACAACCATTGAAAAGCAATAAAAGCCAAGATGTAAATAGTACTAAAAATAGAATACAACTCATTAGTAGCAACTACGACTGCAATTGAGGCAAATCCTAAAAGGGCTAAACCAATGGCATAACTTGTAAAAAACAGTCTTGGTTTTGCATACAACTTGCCCAACGGCAGCATCATTGAAAACCCAAATGCGACCAAAACGGCACCCAAATTCATGTTTACAAACAAGACTCCTAAACCAGTAAGTAGCAAGAGCAAACTACCCCCTACCCAGTTGGCACATTTTATTTCTGTGCTAGTTAGTAAATGTTTGCCATACGGATTCAAGCGAAATAACAAATTACTCAAAGGTGCGATCACCCATGTGGAGAAAGCAAAGATGGCTAACAATACGATTATTGGAGACAAATAAGTATCTAAAACTTCGTTCGTGTTTGCCAAAGCGCGCAACCCTTTTGTAGATAAGTAGAAACCTATGATAAAAACCCATTGATTTTTAGAGGTCATGTTTTGCATCCAAAAACTATAACGTAAAAACCATCGATACAAAATGTATTTGGCTTTAAGCGCCTCTGCCATTCCCGCTTGTGCGTACTCGGAGTTAGGATTATTTTTAAGTGATTCTCTAAAATGAACCAGAGCCTTGTCATTTTGACCTTTTTCAAGCAAACCCCAGCCATAATTGGCGTGTGTGTTGGCATTGTTTGGATCTTGTTCCAAAGCTTCTTCTATAGTTGCAAATGAATCTTCTTTTCGATTGAGTTTTAGTAAGGCCGTACTGCGAACATTGAGTCCTAAAATATGCGAGGCATCAATTGCTAGTGCTTGATTTGCTGCTTCTAGTGCAGCTGTAAAATCTTTCTTTGTATTCAAAATAAAACCCTGAAGCGCGTAATAATCCGACTCATAAGGATCTAAAATCAAGGCTTCGTTCAATACTTGCAACGCAGCATCTGGCTGACCTTTTTCCAGTAAAATGCGTGCTTTGGTATGGTATAACGGGTCAAAATCAGGATCCAAACCAATGGCATCATTTACTATTGTAAGCGCCTCTTCAATGCGATCACTGTCAATTTTTATTTCTGCCAACATCAGCAAACATTGTATATTGCCCGGCTCCATTGCCAAAACTTCAAGTATGCTTTTCTCTGCTTCGGCATATCGCTTTTGTTGAAAAAGAACGTAGGCCCTTTCCATGATTACATCCGTCATCGGTACTATTTTTTTATTTTTAAAAACTGTAAAATAGGATCATACAATCCCGACTCGTTGGCATACAAAGCAAAATTCTTCGCCGTTTGAAACCACTCTTTGGTACTTGGTTTGTGTTTTTTTGATGCCTCAATTAAATCCTGATTCCCTAATGGTTCCGGAATTCCTGTTTTAAAGGCAACTTCCAACTTTTTTTCGATGGCAATATCAATTACAGCACCAATGTCAGCCCCTGAAAAATCAGTGAGCGACTTCACTACTTTTTTGTAATCGATTTGCTGCAGTGGTTTGTCTTTCAATTTAATTTCCAAAATTGATTCTTTGGCAGCATCATCTGGTGGTGGTACAAAAATAATACGATCAAATCGGCCTGGACGTCTAAATGCATTATCCAAATGCCAAGGCGCGTTGGTTGCTCCCAAAATTAGCACGCCATCATTAGAGGTATCAACCCCATCTAACTCTTGTAAAAACTGATTGATTAATACTTTGCTACTCGAATGTTTCATATCATTTCGGCTGGCGCCAAGAGCATCAATCTCATCAAAAAACAAAACACAAGGCGTGTTGCGACGGGCATATTCAAAAACTTCATGCAAATTTTTCTCACTATTACCTACCCACATATCCAAAATGTCATTCAACCCTACCGTAATAAAATTGGCATTGATTTGACCAGCTGTAGCTTTTGCGATAAAAGTTTTTCCGCAACCCGGAGGACCGTATAATAAAATTCCTCCACCCGTTTTTTTACCATACGATTTGTACAAATCAGCAAAATTCAAAGGATGGATAATTTTCATTTCAATTTCCTTTTTCACTTCTTCCATGCCGCCCACATGTTCAAAATTGACAGAAGGTTTGGTAGTTATGAAAGCTTTTTCGATCGCTTCATTAGCATCTTCATCATTGTTGCCGAATGGTTTTGCATCTGTCAAAGTACTTCTTTTTAAAATAGCATCTAACTCTTCATCTTGAAATTGAGGTTGTATAGCTAGTATTTTTTGATAGCTTTCAATAGCTTCAGCAATAGAGTTTTCTTGAACCAAAACGCGTGTGTACAAAAGCAAGGCACTCACATTTGAAGGCTGCATGCGCAAAACGTCTTCTAAAATAACGATACTTTTGGAGTAAGCCGCTTGCTGAAAATAGACAGACGACAAACCTAATTTGGCCTCAATGTGATTGGAATCTAAGTTTAAGATGGCCAAATAATGAGCCTCTGCCTCTGGAAAACGGATTTTTTTTGCTAAAGTGTTGGCAAGCAACAACCTCAAGGGAATATTGTTGGGTGAAAACTGCAAGGCTTCTTCTAAGCTATCGATAGTATCCATTACGGGTATAATTTTAAATTTTGAATAACGAATTTAGGACTTCTTTTTCAATTCTGTCACAAATTACTTTTAAAAAGCAATCTAAATCTTGTGGTTAAGCTTTTTGATGAAAATACAAATTGTAACAACAGAATTTAAATTTTCACCTTTAAAAGTCTACTAAAACAATTGACGAAACAAACTCCAACCACAATTATTTGAAAGTAAATTATTATATTTACAAGTTCTCATTTTACAGATAAAATAAAATAAACTGACACCATTTTTTACTCCATGAAAACGATCACACTTGCCTTAGATTGGACTCCCAACGTAAACCACATAGGAATTTTAATCGCAAAAGAATTAGGATATTACACAGAATTAGGAATAGATTTAGAAATAGTAAGTCCGCTAACCGACAATTACCAACGCACACCGGGCAAGAAACTCGAATTGCAGCTCGCTACTTTTGTACTAGCGCCATTTGAAACCGTTATTAGTTTAAACAACAAAGCCAACAAAGTAGAAGCACGCGCTATTTATGCTTTGCTACAGGAAGATTTGAGCAGCATAGCCTCTTTATCCAGTTCAAAAATGACAAGTCCACGTCAATTAGATGGAAAAATTTACGCATCCTACCAAGCCCGATACGAAGACAAAATTGTGCAAGAACTCGTAAAAAACGACGGCGGAACAGGTGATTTTGAGATTTCTTATCCCGCCAAATTAGGAATTTGGAATACCTTATTATCCAAACAAGCAGATGCAACTTGGATTTTCAATAACTGGGAAGGTATTGAGGCCAAGAACCAAAACATTGCTCTCGAGTGTTGGTCGATGAAAGACTATGGTATTCCTTATGGATATTCGCCGGTAGTAATTACTACACAAAAAACCATTGACGACCAAGCCGAACTTTGCGAAACATTTGTAAGAGCAACCCAACGTGGTTATTTATTTGCTTCGCAGAATAAAGAAAAAGCAGTTGCAATTTTGAGTCAATTCGTCACTGAAGAAGACAGAGCCGCAATTGATCTAACGCAAGCGCTTGAAGCAACGATACCCTATTTTGGAGAAGAAAACAAAATGGGTTTCATGAAATCAGAACGTGTTGAATCCTTCTTGAAATGGCTCGTAACTCATAATTTAGAACAAGAGCAAATTTTAAGTCAAAGCTTGTATAGCAATGCTTTTGTCGCTAATTGATGCTCTAAAAAACACCTATCAAACTCAAAAAATTTGCAAAAATAAAAACTAAAAAACTAAAACTATGAGCGGAACCATCATGCAATCCATATTCGAAAGATCAAGAGATACGAAAGAAATAATTTCTATTTGGCAATACAACAGCGACAAAGGTTCGCTAGTAGGCTACATTACTGAAATTAGCGAAGAATATATCGGGTTTCGTCATTTTACAAGATTTGGAAAAGCAGATGGTATTATTTTTATCAAAGTGGGAAATATCAAAAGTGTCGATTTTAACGATGATTACACCAAGGTAATGGAATGTTTGATCGAATACTCCAATATCATTGATCAACCCTCGCAGTTTAACCTCAATTTACAACTGTCGGATTATTGGCAGCACCAAGCCATTACGCAATTATTTGCCGCAACAGATCAAATTGCTAGTTTCGAAATCAACGGAAATGATTATTTCACCGGCTTTGTTCACTCCTATTCTGAAGAAGATTTTATCTAACGTTGCATTGCCAAAAACGGTGAAGATTTGGGAACTTCTTTATTCAAAATCGAAGATGTCACTGAAATTCGAGTAAATGACATTGACGATCGCAGGCGTTTGGTTTTGTATAAATGGCGAAAAGCAATTTTATAAAGCCAACGACTGTTTTCATTTTAGCATCATTAAAATATATTTGACATGGAACGAAACCAATACCTATCAAACCGCCTTCGCGAAGTTTTTCTAACTGGAACTTGGATTGCAAACACCAATTATCAAGAGCAATTGAAACAAACAAACTGGGAAGAAGCCAATTTCAAAATAGGAAATTTGAATACCATCGGCAACCTGACTTTTCACATTAATTATTATCTAGAAGGGCTTTTGAGTACTTTCAAGACGGGCCAACTCACCATCAGAGATCAATTTAGTTATGACGATACGCCAGTAACTTCTGCCGAAGATTGGAACCAAAGATTCACTCAGTTCCTGAACAATGTCGAAGATTTTGCAACAACAGTCGCTCAATTCAATGATGCTGTATTAGATGAAGATTTTATCGATGCAAGATACGGAAGCTATTTGCGAAATATTGAAGGAGTTATCGAGCACAGCTATTACCATTTGGGACAAATTGTTTTACTTAAAAAATTAATTGCCTCTACCACTAAATAAATTCTAACCTTTAGTTTTTCATTAGAGTATTGTCTTAAAATTATGGATTTATACGTACTTTTAACTGCTCAAAAAACAACCAAAATCAACTCCATGAGATCATTTTACTTCTTGCTTGCAGCTTGCCTAATCTTTGGTAGCGGTAGCAGTTTTGCTCAAAATCAAAAATCCTCCGAATTTAAAGTCGAGTTTGAAAAATTTACACTTCCTAACGGTTTACAAGTTATTCTACATGTTGACCGCTCCGATCCTGTTGTAGCCGTTGCGCTCACGAGCCACGTAGGATCAGCAAGAGAAAAAGCAGGCCGTACCGGCTTTGCCCATTTGTTTGAACATTTGCTTTTTTTAGAATCTGAAAATTTAGGAAAAGGAGGATTGGATAAAATGAGTGCTCGCATTGGTGGCGAAGGCGCTAATGGCTCAACCAGTCGCGATCGAACTAATTATTTTCAAACCGTTCCGAAAGACGCTCTCGAAAAAATGATTTGGGCCGAGGCAGATAAACTCGGTTTTTTTATCAATACCGTTACTGAACCCGTTTTGGCAAAAGAAAAACAGGTCGTAAAAAACGAGAAACGCCAAAGCTACGACAACCGCCCTTATGGCCACAATTTTTCAGTGATATCAAACAATCTTTATCCAGCATCTCATCCGTATAGCTGGGAAGTTATTGGTTCTCTTGAAGATTTGCAAAACGCGACACTTGAGGATGTAAAAGCATTCTACAACCGTTGGTACGTTCCCAACAATGTAACCTTGACTATTTCGGGCGACTTTGATGTGGCACAAACTAAAATTTGGGTCGAAAAATATTTCGGCGAAATCAAGCGCGGTGAAGCGATCCCAAAAATGGAAAAACAAGCCGTTGCACTAGCTACTACTAAAAAACTATTTTACGAAGATAATTTTGCCAAACTACCGCAACTTACCTTAACTTGGCCTTCTGTTTACGAATACCATCCTGACAGTTATGCGCTAGAAGTTTTGGCTAGTTATTTATCAAAAGGTAAAAAAGCACCTTTGTATAAAACGTTAGTCGAGCAAAAAAAGCTAACTGATGGCGTTGATGTTTTTCAATACAATTCAGAAATAGCGGGTCAATACATGCTTACCGTAACTGCTTTTGACCAAACCAACCTCAACTTGGTACAGGCAGGAATTGAAGAAGCTTTCAAAAATTTTGAAGCCGAAGGCATTTCACAACAAAACCTAGACCGTATCAAAGCAGGCCAAGAAACCGCATTTTACACCACCTTATCGAGTGTTTTAGGAAAAGGTTTTCAGCTTGCGCAATATGAAATATTTGCAGGAACACCAGAATACATCAACCAAGATGTAAAAAATATTTTAGCCGTAACGCGAGAAGATGTGATGCGCGTGTACCAAAAATATGTAAAAGGCAAAAATTTTGTGGCCACCAGCTTTGTTCCGAAAGGACAAAAAAACCTGATTCTTGACGGCTCTATTTTGGCAGATGTGGTCGAAGAAAAAATTATTGAAGGAAAAGAAGAAGCATTTGATGCGAGCATAGCCGCTACCTATAAAAAAACACCTTCGAAATTTGATCGCAGCATTGAGCCACCTTACGGCGCAAGTCCTGATGTGATTTTGCCAAGCGTTTGGAAAAACCAACTATCATCTGGTTTAAAAGTATTTGGTATCGCCAATGAAGAAGTGCCACTGGTACAATTTCAATTGCAGTTAAAAGGCGGCATGTTATTAGAACCTAAAAATAAAACCGGCGTAGCTAGTATTCTGGCCGATTTAATGACCAAAGGAACCAAAAATAAAACTCCAGAACAACTCGAAAATGCTATCGAAAGTCTCGGAGCTACCATTCGTGCTACTGCCACTGACGAATCGATACTGATTTCAGGAACGAGTTTGGCCAAAAACTACAACGCGACAATGGCCTTGGTATCTGAAATTATTTTGCAACCAAGATGGGATGCAGCCGAATTTGAGCTTATCAAACAAAGTACTTTGAGTCAAATTTTACAACAAAAAGCCGACCCAAACAGCATTGCCAGAAATGAGTATAAAAAATTAATTTATGGTGCCAATTCGGTTTTGGCCAACAATCGTGTGGGAACTGAAAGCAGTATAAAAAGTATCACGCTAGAGGACGTAAAAAATTATTACTACCAAAATAGCAGCCCAACATTGGCGCAATTACACATTGTTGGCGCGATTGCTACGAACGATGCGATAGCTGCACTTAATGATTTAAACAAAAAATGGGAGCCAAAAAATGTTAGTTTTCCTGCGGTAGCAACACCTAAAGAAATTACCGCTTCGAAAATCTATTTTTATGATGTACCCGGTGCAAAACAATCGGTTATTCGTATTGGGTATCCCGCTTTAGCGGCTACAGATGCTGATTTTTACCCAGCTCAAATTTTAAATTACCGCTTAGGTGGCGGCGGATTTGCATCGCAACTTACGCAAGAATTGCGCGAAGGCAAAGGATATACGTACGGCATCAGCTCCTCGTTTAGTGGCAGCGCTAACAAAGGTCCGTTTACAATTGCAAGTGGTGTGCGCTCCAACGTAACTTTTGAGGCCGTGCAACTTATCAAAGATATCGTGAGCAACTATGGCAAAAACTTTAATGAAAATGATTTGGAAGTAACTAAAGGATACCTCATCAAAAGTAACGCCAGAGCTTTTGAAACCTTGTCTTCAAAACTTGAAATGCTTTACGATATCAGCAATTACAACTACGCTGATGATTATGCCAAACAACAAGAAAACATCGTGAAAAATATTAGCATGGACGAGTTGAAACAATTTTCAGACTTGTATTTAAATGCCAACAAAATGATTTACCTCATTGTAGGTGATGCGGCCACACAATTGACTAAATTGGAGCAATTAGGCTTTGGCAAACCCGTTTTATTGAATTCTGCAACGACAAAATAAAGCGATTAGCATTTTTAGTAGCACAAGCGTTTTGCTTAGCAAACGAGTACTCCCGCTGTACGCTATATCTTGCTGGCCATCCCGAAGTTTCGGGATTTGCCAGCAAGGATGTCGCTTCCATCGCGGCTAAACAAGGCGTTTAATTTTCAGCACAAAAAAAACAGAAGCAATCTTATTTTAAAAGATTGCTTCTGTTTTTTTATTTGATAATAGAACTGCTTACGATAAACTCAAATTGAAGAACTCAAACGTCATTTCAGCAACAAACGCTAGTAGCCCAGACCGAACTGAAAATCCCGATTTTAAAAAAAAATAAATTTTTCTAGTCCTGAAAGAGCGACCAACGGAAGCTCCTTGCAGGATGTAGAAAAATATTTTTTTTGAAAGCGGATTGTAAGAAAGGGCTGGAAATAGCTCCTAAAACAACTAGTCGTTCATTTCGTCGTAGCGCTGTGGCACTTGCGGATCGTACAACGGGCATTTGAACTCTTCGAGTGTGTCAGCCAGTAAATTCATGGTTTTACCCTCGGTGCCGTAACAGTCAATTTGGATGCTTTTCGGAGTGGTTTTTACTTGAAAAGCGCCTTTACCTTTGGTGTTTTTCCAACTATTTTCGTCTACTTTTTCCCAACTAGAAAAAACAGTCGCCAAGCGATTTAAAATCACTTGCACTGGCAATTCCTCTAGACCTTCAACGGTTTGTTCCTCCAGCAGCGCCTCGTAAACAAGCTGGTGATTAAGGTACACTTCATCCTCGTATTTCCAAAAAACTAGTTCGTACATGGGTAACAATTTATTTTTTATCGCAAAAAGCAGCTTTCACTGTGCCTCTTGATTTTATAATTAATATTCGAAAGTGCCGTATTCACTAGTAATAGTGAGTTTTTTGGTAGTTGCTTCCTCCACTCTACCAACAATTTGCGCCTCAACATTAAAAGATTGAGCAATGGCAATAATGTCTTGCGCAACAGCTTCGGGCACGTATAATTCCATACGGTGACCGCAATTGAACACTTGGTACATCTCTTTCCAATCGGTTTTAGACTGCTCCTGAATCAATTGAAATAAAGGCGGCACCGGAAACAAATTATCCTTGATGATGTGTAGGTTTTCTACAAAGTGTAAAATTTTAGTTTGCGCACCACCGCTGCAATGCACCATTCCGTGAATTTCATTGGATGAATATTGGTCTAAAATTTTCTTGATAATTGGTGCATAAGTCCTAGTTGGCGATAACACCAATTGCCCGGCATCGATAGGTGAATTAGCTACAGCATCTGTAAGTTGCACCTGACCACTATAAATAAGTTCATTAGGCACCGCTGCGTCATAACTTTCTGGATATTTATCCGCTAAATATTTAGCAAAAACATCGTGACGGGCAGAGGTTAGACCGTTGCTACCCATACCGCCATTATAACTTTTTTCGTAAGTAGCTTGACCAAATGAGGCCATACCTACAATTACATCTCCCGCCTGAATATTGGCGTTGTCAATAACATCTTTACGTTTCATGCGAGCTGTCACGGTCGAATCGACGATAATGGTACGCACAATATCACCTACATCGGCAGTTTCTCCACCTGTAGAATGAATGGTTACGCCAAAGGTTTTGAGTTCTTGAATAAGTTCTTCGGTTCCATTGATAATAGCTGAAATAACTTCGGCAGGAATTAAATTTTTATTGCGACCAATAGTCGATGACAGCAAAATATTATCGGTTGCACCCACACAAAGCAGGTCATCAATATTCATGATCAAAGCATCTTGTGCAATGCCTTTCCACACCGAGATATCACCCGTTTCTTTCCAATACAAATACGCTAAAGACGATTTTGTTCCTGCGCCATCAGCGTGCATGATCAAGCAATGCTCTGGATCGTTAGTTAAATAATCGGGTACAATTTTGCAAAAAGCCTGCGGAAACAAACCCTTGTCAATATTTTTGATTGCATTGTGCACATCTTCTTTTGATGCCGAAACACCGCGAAGTGCATACCTTTTTGAAGTATCTGAACTCATGTAATTTAGTTGTGAAGTCTGCTTTTAAGCAGCTAGTTGTCGGGCAAAGATACTAATTTGATTTAGGAATAAAGAAACCCATTTTAGGATTTGTTGCACTATTTTTGGACAATGAGAATCTCTACTCTGCGATTGGCAGCTCGTTCTTTTTCGTTTTTTTCAGGAAGTATAAATAGCGGTTTATTACTGCCAAATCCCTTGTAAGAAAGTCTTTGCTGCGAAATACCGTTCGAAATAAGATAATCCCGAACCGCTTTAGCGCGTCTTGTAGATAATTTAATATCATTTGGATCACTGTTGCAACAGATATGCCCTTGAATTTCAATTTTTAAAATTGGTTCCAATTGCATAAAGTGTAATAATTCTTTTAAAATTTCAGTTGCGGGATCAACCATCACTTCAGAATTGAATTTAAAATTTACATTTTGTAAAATTATAAATTCTCCCGCCTTAGCTTTTTGAAGTTGTGTGGTTAAGTCAATTGAAGTCAATGTTACTGGCGCTTCTATAGGATTTACCGGTTTTTTATTTTGTACCAATGACGGAATTATCAAATCAGACTTTGGAACTATTTTTTGATAAAAAATAACAACTTTTCGATGAATGCCATGATGTGTTGCTCCTTTGAAATCTTCACCAAATGCAACAATAATTGTGGCAGAATCAACAAGAATTGTATTTTCCTCTAACCACTTTTTGATATGCTCTGCTCTTTTATATGCGAGTCGTTTATTATATAAAAAACTAGCTGTACTATCGCAGTAGGCTTCAATTCGGGAAATTTTAATTTGCTGATTATCTTGTAACCATTTGTTAAATTTTACTTCAGAAGTACGGTTGAGATAATCTTGATCAACATCAAAATAAAAAGTAGCTTGGTGTTGAGAAAATATTGTTCCGCTCCATAGCAGGCAAACAAAGAATAAATATTTAATCATCTTTTATAATTTCCATTAGTATAAAATTATAAACTTTTGGCTTGTATCTGAACTAAATCGAACCATTTTAAAAAACCAGAAGCAATGCTTAGCTACTAGAACGAAAAAAGCATCCATTTCTTATAAAAGGATGCTTTTTTTGAAGTTTAATATGTATTGCTATTTTTATTCCCAATCGGGCATACTTGCATTACCGAATAAAATGGTTCGTGAAGCACCTGTATTATTTAGCGCTGGAGTAAACTTGACAATATTTTTTATCGATAGACCATCATTTGAGGTGTTCATCATTATATATTCTGCTTCGTTTGGTGAGTATCTTACATCAATATCTATAGTCCCTGAAGGTTTTTCAATACTCATTTCTGTAACTACACCTGAACTTAGCACCGCTTGAAAAACCCTGCTATCTAATTGTCTGTAGGTAGCATCTTCAAATCCGGAGACGTCACGTGTAAATAGCAAACGTTGCCCATTTATAGAAAAATTCAAACTTCCAATCGCTCCATCAAAACCAGACACAACTTGATTTAAAACATCTCCAGAATTATTTATAACATATACCTCAGTATTATAACCCCCAGCATCATTTACTTTTAGAGCAATTTTGGAACTGTCATTACTCCAGTCACATTCTGAAATGAATTTTCCGTTTGGAGTTTGATACAATCTTGTCAAGCCACTTCCGTCAGCATTAATGCGATACAATTTGTCAAAGTAAGGATAGATTATCTGGCTGCCTGAAGTGTTCCAAGAAAAAGTGAGATAATCCGAATTAAATCCCGAAATAGGCACAGAATTTGTCACTTTTAAAACATTTGACCCATCAAAATCCATCGTGTAAATATGATTTTGCCCACCATTGGATCTAATAAATGCAATTTTCTTGCTTTGATTATTTTTTCGAGGACGCCAACTGTTTACTGTTGCACTTGTTAATTGCACTAGATTGCCAGTATCATCGCCAGAGTAAATCACATAGTTGTTGCTTTCTTTTTTGACAAATGAAAAGCGCCCATTTGGAAAAGAAGTAGTTGTAAACGCTCTTATTGGACTTAAAACTGCTGGATTAATCCCATCACTCACCGAAACTTGCCAGTAATACTTGGTATTGTAGGATAGGTTTTTTAGCAATAAACTTTTCTTACTTCCATTTTGATACGTAACTACCTCTGTACTATTCTCCTTTCTTAAAGTAATATCAAACTTTAAACTGTCTTTTTCAATATCTGTGGCAGTCCAAGATAAATTCAATTCGATAGCTTGATTAGTGGCATTGTCAGAAGGCGTTATCAAAGTTGGGGTTGTAGGTGGTTTATTATTTGAGGTTGATAATTTCAGTTCAAAAACTAAATTTGTTGCTTTATTTGCGTTTACTGTAGCTGGTTCAAATTTAGCAATATACCCGTCTTTTTGTGCCTCAAAAGAATAATCGCCAACTTTTACATCTTTTATCACAAACCTACCTTGATCATCAGTAAATACAATACTGCTGCTAGGGTTAGAAAACACTTTTGCATTAGCAAGGGGCTTGAAATCGACTGCACTTACGACTTTACCTTCAATTGTACCGAATTCTTCGCCTGCAAATTTTTCTTCGGCACAGGAAACGAAAAACAAAAGTAAAGCCACAAAGGCTATTTTAAAACTTAGCTTTTCAGTCTTTGCGAATGCCGAATTGAAGATATGTTCTTTTTTCATCATTTTTTTAAATTTGAAATCCCACCAGATTTTGGATTTACTTTTTTATTTGGAAAATAATAGTTCAGTCCTAGGCCAAAACGGAAATAATAATCATCTCGAATTCCTCGTTCTAGGTAATCAATTGTATCACTAAAATTAACGTTTTGTTCAGCAAAAATCTTAATTCCAACCGTATTGCTAACGAGATATTCTAGTCCTGCTCCATATTGTACCTTTGCATGTACATTATCAAAAACTTTATTGGCTCCAACACCAAAACCACCATATAAAAAGGGAGTAAATTTATCTTTAGGCAAAAGAATTAGTTCTGCATTACAATCAAAAGTACCATAGCCTACATCAAGTAAACCTTTGTTTGCTAATTTGAAAACTGAAGCCGAAGTACTTATATTAAAACTTGGAGTAAAAAAATATTTAAATCCTACTCTACCCATTGGACGAAATATGGGACTGCTATAATCCCCGTCCATCAAAGTTACCCCTGCAGCTGCTTCAATACCAAAACGACCTCTTTTTTCCGTTTTATCTCTTCCATGTAGCATAGTAACTTCAGCTTCTTCTTTCTCGTTAGAATAACTTGCTATATAATCATCCACGGCTTTTTGAGGTTCCGATGATTTCCAAATTCCATCTTTTAAACCCTCTAATACTAAAGACTGAACCGCTTTTTCAATAGCTTCTGTAACAGCCATATGCACAGGTTCATTTGTAGTAAAACCTGTTTCAACCTCTAATAATCTTTTAAAATTGACATAGCGAAACAAGCTTTGGTCAATTGCTTGTGAAAGGATGGTTTTTGAAACGTAAACTGACTTTAAGATTTTACCATTAGCTGTAGAAATCATCCTCAAATAAATACTCACTCGGTCTTGTCTGTACTTGACAGATCCTCCTGCACCAAAGTAACGTGCCCCAAAACCTCCTGTTAAAATATTAGAATCGTATGAAATTATTCCTCCTTCTAATAATACTCCAGCATATAACAAAGGTGTAATTTGAACTTCATTTGGATTAGTACTTTTTGAATACTCCTGACGAGTTGAACGAATAAGATTACGCTCTTGCAATAAATTTCCAATATTTTCTCTTTCAATTGGAACAAACCATTTGGAATCCTCTAGTGCCTTAATCAATATTGAGGTCGCACCTTGCGTAACTGCGGTACTAAAAGTAGTTCCGGTTTCGGCTTCTTTGTATTGTCCGGTTTGATCTCTAAATTTGTATATCCCCACAACCACGGGTTCTTGAGGTTTAGGCAGATTTTTCAATAATGAAGTAGCTGGCGTACTCTCTCCTATTACGGCTTTCTGCACTCCTTTGGGTTGATTAAAATAAGCCCCACAACTCGTAAGCATAATGACCAAAGTCATTAGTAGATACTTTTGATTTCTCATACTATTTTTTTGGTATTATCACAGTAGTTTGCTCCCCTGTATTGGTATCCAAAATAGTTACACTAAGTCCTCCCTCTGAGGGATAAATATCTACAGACAAACTTCCAAATGTATAAGAACCTTCAGTTACACCTGAAGTACCAAATTGTTGCGTAAAAAGAGATCTAGTGATTTGATTTAACAATTGAGAATTCAAGCTCTCCGTAAACCTTTCAAGTTCCGTTTTTTCAACTTTTTCCAGAGATTTATCTTTGAATTTATTTTGATTTTCAGCAGAGCTCATTAACCACTGATAATTAAAAGTGTCACCACCAAATGCAGGGTTTCTTGGTTTATAGACCAAACTCTGTGCAAATAAAGCAGGACTAAAAAGGCAAATAAAAAGTAGGGTTAAAATTGGTTTCATGGTTAAAAAAAATTAATATTGAATGAAATATTTGCTTTGTTTTTCTAGTTCTTTAAAAAACTGATAAGTACCCTCAACCGATTCTTGTGCAACCGACTCTAAGTATTCATCATCTGGACGAGCTAGAAACTCATACACTACTGAATTGTCTATACTTATCAAAATTTTTGTGTTTCGTGCAAATGTGAACTCTTCACTTATAACTACAATTTTCTTAGCATTTACCCCAATTTCATTATACTTGTAATAATATCGATCATAAAAATCCTGTCCAATTCGTGTCTTAGTTTCGTTGAGTACAACCCCTCGCAACTCAAAACCATCAATAGGTATTTTTATTTCATCTTTTTTTTTGCTCGCCAAGCACTACTCTGTCTTTGCTGATAATTTGTTTTTTTTCATCATAAAAAAGCAACATAACAATTACTTCATCACCATTATCGATGTTTATTTCAGTAGAAGAAAGTTTTTTAAACTCACCACGATTTAAAGTAAACATACCTTCTTGAGCATTATTTGTTTGATTATTATTGATATTATTTTTTTTTATCACAGTTAATTTATAGCTAGCACTTTTTAAAATATCTGAAGTATTTTCAGCAGTACCTGTAATAATAGCATTCCCTTCAACATCTTTAATTTCAATTTTGGCTTTAATCTCATCTTGAACTACTTGAGCATTAATCCCATTGAGAAAAATAAAAAAGAATAAATAAAAGTTAAGTCTAAACATTGTACTATTTCAAATTGACTACTATAACTGTTGACCCATTACCACTTTGTGTTATTTTCATGTCTTTTGAAAGTGAATTGCTTCCAAAAGAATGAATACTTTGATTGTTCCCTTTTTGAATAAAATCTAAAGAAACAACATGATTAGAATAACCACCATAATCAAAAACGGTGTTATTATCACCTTTTTGTATTATTCTTTGCTGTACCGAAACAGCTTCTTTTGAAACGGCTATACTATTGCCATCACCTTGTTGGTAAAGCTTTATTTCAGCACTATTTGCAAGTACATTAGTGCTTACTGAATTAAAATCCCCAATTTGCTGTATATACACCCCATTATTATTACCAATATTGCCAATTGCTTTTTCATATTGATTTGACAATAATATTTGTGTTTCAGCTTTAGTATAATTTTCAGCTAATGCAAACTGCGTCTGAGCATAGTTATTATACTGGAAAAGAAAAAACAATCCGGTAAATGCAATAAATTTTTTCATTTTGAGAAAATTTAAAAAAACTGGATGAATTGCATTAAACAATTCATCCAGTTAAGATTATTTTTAGTTAGACTGCAATACTAAAGCAGTATTTGCAGTTCCATTTTGGAAAGTGGCACTAACATTACCTGTTCCTGATTGCCCAGTACCTGACATGTTTGATGTTCCAATTTGCAACGATCTTGAGAAATTGCCATCACCTAATTGTCCTGATCCAGCAATATTTCCACTACCATATTGAAAACTTTTGGTGTTGTTTCCAATACCATCTTGCCAACTGTACGATTGATTTAATTGTCCGCCTTGACTAGCATAGGCAACATTACTGTCTCCCATTTGTACTTGAACTGCCAAATTTGATCCGTGTGGTGCAAAAGGAACTGCAACTCCACCAACAGCGGTTATGTCGATTGTTCCAAAATCAGCTGCCAAAGGCAAATCGTTTCCAGAAGTACCTTGATCTACAGCTGCATAATTACCATTTCCTTCTTGTATTTGATAAGCTTGATCGCTTCCTAATGATCCTGGTTGGTCTTGCCATATTACAGCGCTGTTACTATCTCCAACTTGTGATTGACCGGCAATATTATTAAGATTGGATTGAGATACATAGGCATTATTACCACTACCAGATTGCATTTGATTTGATGTATTGTTATCTCCACTTTGATAAGATAAAGCAACATTACTTAGACCCATTTGATCTTGAATGGCATTATGATTAGTTCCTGATTGATTGACGGTAGCAGAATTACTACTTCCATCTTGGTTTTGCCATGAAGTATTGTCATCACCATTTTGTGTAGCAAGTGCAGTATTTCCAGGAGATTGATTTGGACCTGAGTTTTGATTTTGGGTCGCTTTATTTCTATCACCATTTTGCAATACAGTTGCCATGTTATTGTCAAATCTTTGAGTTTGACTAGAGGTATTCATGTCACCATCCTGAGTTGTATAAGCCGAATTGGTTTCTGCATTTCCAACTCCTTGATCAATTTTTGCTTTATTTTTGTCTCCTAATTGAGAAACTGAGCCAAAATTTTGATCCCCTGCTTGTTTAACATCAGATTTGTTTTTCTTACCGTTTTGCATTACTTGAGCATTATTATAATGCCCTCCATCAACGAAATTAGACCCTAATTGATTAACTTTAGAATCGTTTAGATTACCAGTTTGGTTTACAGCTGCATTGTTGCCTGTTCCAACAGAACTAACGGTACTTGTATTGGCTTGTGCAAATCCGATAACGGACATCAGCATCGCGGAGATGCTTAAAACTACTTTTTTCATAATAAATATATTTAATTGGTTGTTAATACAAGTTATTATGTAGGTTCAAAAAAGTGATTTGGGGAATCCTTCTTCATATTTTATTACAAAAAAAAAATATCTTTTTTGTCTTTCAACATATCAAAGGTAGAAAAGACGAATCAAAAAAAGCAGGTATAAATACCTGTTTTTCAATTTAGTAAATTGTTTTTCGATGAAAAGTAATCCTACATCGACGAACTACACTTTAGCGAAATAAAATAACAGAATTTTTTGTACTAAATTGTAAATACCATTAAATGTTAGCTTTTACATTGCCAATTTATCATGGATACAAGTATTTATTTAACAATATATACTTAAACATTTCTTAATATAAAATGATGATTTCTACATAAAAAACTTTGTAGAGCACAACTCCATAAATTGCGAAACTAAAAAAAGCTCCTCTTGGTAGAGGAGCTTTTTGGTAAAACGTATTCTCAAATTATTTTGTAAACAGCAGTTCACGGTATTTGGTCAGCGTCCAAATTTCATTATCAACAAGTAACTCCAATTTATCACAATGATTGCGGATAATTTCAAAGTAAGGTTTCACATTGTTGCAGTACGCCTCTGCCATTTCTTGAGCATCAGTTAATGTGTTAGCCGCTCTTCGTTCATTTGTCATCTCTTCCACTTTAGAATTGATTCCTTCAATATGTCCAGATATTTCCTTGATCAAGATAATTTGCTCTTTGGCGATAGTTTCAAATTCTGCCCCAAAAATATCTTTCAATCCTTTTACATTCGCTATTAATGTATTTTGGTAACGAATGGCAGTTGGTATTACATGATTTTTAGAAATATCACCTAGTACACGTCCTTCAATTTGAATTTTCTTAGTGTATTCTTCTAATTCGATCTCGTAGCGTGCTTCAACTTCAACATGATTCATGATGTTTAACTCTGAGAACAAGTCTAGAGATTGATTTGAAATTCTAGCTTTTAAAGCCTCGGGCGTAGTTTTAAAATTACTCAAGCCACGTTTTTTAGCTTCAACTTCCCACTCTTCACTATAACCATCGCCTTCAAAAAGGATTTTTTTAGATTGCTTGATGTATTCTCTCAACACATTAAAAATCGCATCATCCTTTTTCATATCCTTTGAATCAATGAGCGCATCAACCTCAACTTTAAAGTCACGCAATTGCTTGGCAACAATAGCATTTAAGGTAGTCATCGCGTTAGAGCAATTGGCTGTTGATCCTACCGCTCTAAATTCAAATTTATTTCCTGTAAAAGCAAACGGAGAAGTTCTGTTTCTATCTGTGTTATCTAAAAGTACGTCTGGAATTTTACCTACCACATTCAGTTTTAATTCTGTTTTTTCTTCTGGTGATAATTTACCAGCGGTAACACCTTCTAACTCGGCCAAAACTTTGGTCAATTGTTCGCCTATAAAAACCGAAATTATGGCTGGTGGAGCTTCATTAGCGCCAAGCCTATGATCATTACTAGCTGATGCAATAGCGGCTCTTAGCAAGGATTCGTTATCATTAACTGCTTTTATCGTATTGATGAAAAAGGTTAAAAATTGCAGGTTACTCATTGGTGTTTTGCTCGGACTCAATAAATTAACTCCTGTATCAGTAGCCAAAGACCAATTGTTATGCTTACCTGAACCGTTTACTCCTTTGAATGGCTTTTCGTGAAACAACACCATCAAATCATGACGCTCCGCAACTTTTTGCATCACATCCATTAACAAACAATTGTGGTCTACGGCAAGATTGGTTTCTTCAAAAATAGGAGCCAATTCAAATTGATTTGGCGCTACTTCGTTATGTCTGGTTTTAACTGGAATGCCAAGTAACATGCATTCTTGCTCCAAATCTCTCATATACGTAAGAGCTCGCGTTGGAATCGATCCAAAATAATGATCGTCTAACTGCTGTCCTTTGGCAGATGTATGTCCTAAAAGTGTTCGTCCGGTCATAATCAAATCCGGACGTGAATTGGCTAATGCGCGGTCAATCAGAAAATATTCTTGTTCCCAACCTAATGTGGCAGTAACTTTTTTTACATTTTTATCAAAATATTTACAAACTTCAGTAGCGGCCTCGTCCATAACCATTAAGGCACGAAGCAAAGGTGTTTTATAATCTAAAGCCTCTCCCGTATAAGAAATAAAAACGGTAGGAATACATAAGGTTGTTCCAAAAATAAAGGCCGGAGAAGTAGGATCCCAAGCAGTATATCCTCGAGCTTCAAAAGTATTTCGAATACCACCATTAGGAAAGCTTGAGGCATCAGGCTCTTGTTGAACCAATTGCGCACCACCAAATTTTTCTACCGGATCACTACCATCAAACGAAGTTTCAAAAAAAGCATCGTGCTTCTCAGCAGTTGTTCCTGTCAAAGGCTGAAACCAATGCGTGTAATGTGTCACTCCTTTTGAAAGTGCCCATTCTTTCATTCCCATGGCAATATAATCTGCTAGTTTGCGATCAATTTTAGTACCATGTTGCACTGCATTTTGTATTCCTTTTAACGCATCAGAGGTCAAAAATTGTCTCATGGCTTTGTCATTAAATACATTTGAACCAAAAATGACTGATTTTTTTCCTGTTTCATCAAATTGAACGGGCTTTCTAGTTGCTGCTTCTCTTAAAGCTTGAAAACGTAATGTTGGCATGTTGTTCTTATTTAAGTTAGTATTCCTGATTTTGATAAAGGTCAAATATAAGCAATTTGGTTTGAAAATCGAATTCAGCATTTATAGAATTCTATTTTTAACCCCTATAAAATTACCGATAGACAACTTTACCCCTATCAAAAATAAGCATATTCAAAAAATACACATTAAATTATAAAAACAACCCCCTAAATTTTATGGTTAAAAAAATTATTTTACTTTTGTACCATTAATAATCACGAAGTAATTTAAATTGTCATGGCGAAAATAAAATTAGAGTACATTTGGTTAGACGGTTATGAACCAACACAAAATCTTAGAAGCAAAACAAAAGTTGAAGAGCATGAAAACTTTCAAGGAACTTTAGAAGAACTTGGAAATTGGTCTTTTGATGGTTCATCTACTAGACAAGCCGAAGGTGGTTCGTCTGATTGTTTATTAGTTCCAGTTGCAATTTATCCAGATCCTACTCGTATCAATGGTTATTTAGTAATGACTGAGGTTATGAATGCAGATGGCACACCACATCCTTCAAACGGAAGAGCTACTATTGATGATGATGGTGATTTTTGGTTCGGATTTGAGCAAGAGTATTTTATTATGGATACCAAAACGCTATTGCCTCTTGGTTTCCCAATTGGAGGTTATCCAGCACCACAAGGAATGTACTACTGTTCAGTAGGTGGAAAAAATACTCATGGAAGAAAATTAGTTGAAGAGCATGCTGATCTTTGTATTGCTGCAGGAATTAACTTTGAAGGAATCAACCAAGAAGTTGCTTGTGGACAATGGGAATTTCAATTATTTGCAAAAGGAGCTAAAAAAGCAGGTGACGAAATTTGGGTAGCGCGCTATTTACTAGATCGCTTGACTGAAAAATACGGATATTATATTGAATACCACCCAAAACCACTTGGAGATACTGATTGGAATGGTTCTGGTATGCACGCCAACTTCTCTAACGAAGTATTAAGAACATGTGGTTCTCAAGAAACTTACGAAAAAATTTGTGAAGCATTTAGACCTGTAACTGCTGAACACATTGCGGTTTATGGAGCCTACAATGACCAGCGTTTGACTGGAAAGCACGAAACAGCTTCAATCAACGATTTCTCTTACGGAGTATCTGACAGAGGATGTTCAATCCGTATTCCTTTAATGACTGTTCAAAATGGATGGAAAGGATGGCTTGAAGATCGTAGACCAGCTTCAAACGGTGACCCGTACAAAATTGCAGCTAGAATTATCAAAACAGTAAACTCTGCTTTATAATTTTAACACTATATTTTTTGAATTAAAATGCCTTCACTCTTGAGGGCATTTTTTTTAACTATCTTTTAATATTTAGTCCTCAACTTTATCTGCAATACTATTCTTGTTTCAAGATTCTCGAACTATCTTTGTGCTACATTTTAAAATAAAACTTATGATTGTTTGGATCACTTTTTTAGCTGCAGTTCTCGTTTTTCTAGCATTAGACTTGGGAGTATTTAATAAAAACCCACATATCATTAGCTCAAAAGAAGCTGGGAAATGGACTGCAATATGGGTTACTTTATCGTTTCTTTTCTCCGGAGTTGTTTACTGGCTTTATACCACCAATTATATTCCCAACCCAGATGCACTTAAACCTAGTGCAGCTGCAATGAAATTTATAACAGGCTATCTAATCGAACTTTCGTTAAGTATTGACAACATTTTTGTGATAGCTATTATTTTTGCAGCTTTCAAAATCCCACAAAAATACCAACACCGTGTTTTATTTTGGGGCATACTTGGAGCTATTATTTTTAGAGGTTTAATGATCTTTTTTGGTGTAATGTTGATCAATAAGTTTTCATGGATGACCTACATTTTTGGTGCATTCTTGATTTACACCGCAATGAAAATGTTGTTTAGTGGCGATGACGAGCAATTTCAACCCAAAAAATCATTCGTTTACAAGAGTCTAAAAAAAATAATGCCAATCTCGAATCATATTGATGAGGAACATTTTTTTGTAAAAAGAAGACATATTACTGCTGCAACCCCACTTTTTGTAGCACTAGTTGTTATAGAGGTGATGGATGTTGTCTTTGCAATAGATAGTGTACCAGCTATTTTAGCTATTACCAATGATCCTTTTCTAGTTTTTAGTTCCAATATCTTTGCTATTTTAGGATTGCGTTCTATGTATTTTTTCCTTGCCAATATGCTGGCTAAATTTAGCTACTTAGAATACAGCTTGATTGCAATATTGAGTTTTGTAGGTGTTAAAATGATTGCTCATGATTATATAAAATTGCCTGAATGGGTTTCGTTAGCTTTTATAGCCGTTGCTTTAGGCGTAGGGATAATTGTTTCGCTACAAAAAGCGAAACAATCAGAGTAAAAATAAAAAAAGGAAATCGAGAGATTTCCTTTTTTCTTATAACTATAATTTAAATTACAAATTGATCTTTTTAACATCGGCTTGTGACACCTTTAAAGCGGATAATACGGAATTCATATTATTTTTATCTACAGCTTTTGCAAAACCGTCAGGGATAATCACAATTTTAAAAGTTTGATTTTGCGTCCAATCTGGCGGCAAAGTATTCAAATCAAAATTAGCTGTAAGGTAAATATCAACATACGACCTAGTATAGTCAAAGTTAAAATCTAATTCATCTCCTCCAGAGAAATAATAGGTTTGCGGCATTAATTTCCAAACATCTTGGCCATTTACTACGTCATACAAGTGATATACCAAAACCGAATCAGAAGAGTATATTGGTGGATCAAAAATCACTCTTCTTTCGTAATTATTCAATCTGTTAAATGAAGTGTTTACTTCAAATACTTCTGTTCTTGGTGCATCTGTCTCATCATATATTTCTGTAACTTCACAGCTTGTTAGTGTAATCATCCCGATGAAAACCAACAATAAGGTAATTTTTTTCATGATCTCTATGTTTTTATGGTTTGTGTTGAAATTGACTATTCATGAACTATGCCAAACTTTTTTATTTCATTTAAACCACTTTAAAAAAATGGACACAAAACTCAAATTATACATGATCATGCTAGGCTGCAAGCCGCATGGACGATTTACAGAACAGCATGATATTTTTTTTGGAATAGGAACTTCACTCAAAGATTTAGTTCCTCAAATGAAAGCTTTTTGGCCTGAAGCTAAAGGCAAAATTCATATTGATGCTTGGCGCGAAGTGACTCAAGTAAATAATTACCATATTGAAATTGTGCCGCGCGAACATGTGGATGAAAGTAGCACAGAAAAATTATTTTTTCTCAATTTGGGTGGATACAAAGAAAATGACTTTGAAGAATACCATTATAAAATGCTAACTGTTTCAAAATCCTTAGGATTGGCAACACGAAAATCGAAAACCACTGCCTTTTTTAAACATTGTGGTTTTAAAGGTGCGGAATCACATATTGATGAAAAATATGGAGTTGATGTGGATGATCGCTATCGGGTTGATGATATGCTTCCTGCAGCATCGAAATTACTTTATGGTTTAAAAATAACAAAATCAGAAACTGTTGTCGATGATGATCAGTTACATATTGGTTATGTGAAAATTAGTGGTTTAAAATAATACTTTTACAAGCTTTCTTTTGCTTAACTCCACAAAAAAGGTCTTTCAGTTATTTCTGAAAGACCTTTTTTTAGAACTAAATCATACTAATTTAGGGAACCAAAACTCCATTACTTTTTAATACTCCTTGAAAAAATAACAAATGAGTTGGTAAAGCACTTTCCCAATATTCCCAAGTGTGTGCTCCCGGGCGTTCGATATATTCGTGCGGTACTTTGGCATATACCAACCTGCGGTGCAGTTCCCTATTTGTTTCAATTAAAAAATCATCTACTCCGCAATCAATTATGGTAGGTAGTTTATTTATTTTGATCTTATCAACCATATTCATCACCGCATTGGCAGCATAAACTTCTTGAGGAGCACCATTAGGTCCAAATACAGGCTCTAACAATTTTGTCATTCTCTCTTTGCTTTCAGGAGTAACAATGCTACCCATATCAAGCGCACCGCTCATACTCCCTACAGCACTATACAATTCAGGATGTTTGGTTGAAAGATACATAGCGCCGTGTCCTCCCATTGATAAGCCAGAAATTACCCTGCCTTTTTTATCAGCTACTGTTCTGTAGGTTTGATCAATTTTTTGAACTACTTCTTTGGTGATATAGGTTTCAAATTGACTGCCCTTATTTACCGGACTATCTAAGTAAAAACTAAAAGTTTCGCCTTCGGGCATGACGATAATAATGTTGTATTTATCTGCTAAATTATGCACTAACATTTTATCGGGAGTTTTAGATAGCCAATCATTAAAATGTCCATACGCACCGTGTAACAAATACAAAACTGGGTAATTACTTTTGCTTTTTGCGTACGAATTAGGCAAAACAACAGCTGCTTTATAAGTTTTGCTCATTGCAATACTTGGAATTTGCAATGTATCCACCTTCGCGGCATTCATATTCAATGTCCCCACTAACAAGCAGAAAACCAGTAATAAATGAGATTTTTTCATAGTTATAAAGTTTATTATGTAAATATAACACATTACTTTTAACTGATTTTGAAGTTCACAAAACAAACAAAGGCCTTTCTGTGAAGAAAGACCTTTGCATTATTATTGCAATTAAGCTTGACTTAAATTTTATTTGATAAAATCCCGCCAAATGCGGGATAAGCAACTCGCACACTTTTTTGCTCCGCAAAAAGTGGTTCTCTGCTTACATATTTCTGCGGTACTGTCCGCCTACTTCAAACAAAGCGGCTGTTATTTGCCCAAGCGAACATACTTTAGTTGCTTCCATCAAATGTTCAAATAAATTTTGGTTTTTAATGGCCGCTTCTTGAATATTGTTTAACTGTTCTTTTACTTTTTCTGGATGTAATTGGTGCAAGTTATTCAACATATCGATCTGATATTGTTTTTCTTCTTCGGTAGCACGAATTACTTCGGCAGGAATTACTGTTGGAGAACCTTTTGAACTCAAGAACGTATTTACTCCCACAATTGGGAATTCGCCAGTATGTTTTAGGGTTTCGTAATACAAACTTTCTTCTTGAATTTTACTACGCTGATACATTGTTTCCATAGCACCAAGAACGCCACCACGCTCTGTAATTCGGTCAAATTCTAACAATACCGCAGCCTCAACAAGATCTGTCAATTCTTCAATGATAAAAGCACCTTGAATAGGGTTTTCGTTTTTGGCTAGACCTAACTCTTTATTGATGATTAATTGAATAGCCATCGCACGACGTACTGATTCTTCCGTAGGCGTTGTAATTGCTTCGTCATATGCATTGGTATGCAATGAGTTACAGTTATCATAAATCGCATACAAAGCTTGTAAAGTCGTACGAATATCATTGAAATCAATTTCTTGTGCGTGCAATGAACGTCCTGAAGTTTGAATGTGGTATTTCAACATTTGTGCTCTCTCGTTCGCTCCGTATTTGTTTTTCATGGCTTTCGCCCAAATTTTACGTGCTACACGACCAATTACTGCATATTCTGGATCGACACCATTTGAGAAGAAAAACGATAAGTTTGGTCCGAAATCATTGATATTCATACCACGACTCAAGTAGTACTCTACGTAAGTGAATCCGTTAGACAAGGTAAATGCCAATTGCGTAATTGGATTTGCACCCGCCTCAGCAATGTGATATCCTGAGATAGAAACCGAGTAAAAATTACGAACGTTTTTAGCAATGAAATATTCTTGAACGTCACCCATTAATCGGAGGGCAAATTCAGTAGAAAAGATACAAGTGTTTTGTGCTTGATCTTCTTTTAAAATATCTGCTTGAACAGTTCCACGAACTTGTGATAAAGTTCTTGCTTTAATTTCGGAATATACATTTTGTGGTAAAACCTGATCACCAGTAACACCCAAAAGCATTAATCCCAAACCGTCATTACCAGCTGGCAATTCGCCTTGATATTTTGGTCTTGCTACACCTTTTTCTTTGTAGATCGCTTCAATTTTAGCGGTAACCTCAGCTTCTAAATCATGGGCTTTGATGTACAATTCGCACTGCTGATCAATAGCTGCATTCATAAAAAACCCAAGCAACATAGGTGCTGGGCCGTTAATGGTCATACTTACTGATGTCATAGCATGAACCAAATCAAAACCAGAGTATAATTTTTTAGCATCATCAAGACAACAGATTGATACTCCTGCATTTCCAATTTTTCCGTAAATATCAGGACGTACGTGAGGATCATTTCCGTACAATGTCACACTATCAAAAGCAGTAGACAAACGTTTTGCAGGCAATCCTGCGCTCACATAATGAAAACGTTTGTTGGTTCTTTCAGGTCCGCCTTCTCCAGCAAACATACGCGATGGATCTTCGCCTTCACGTTTAAAAGGATACAATCCAGCAGCGAAAGGGAATTCACCTGGTACATTTTCTTGCAACGACCAACGTAAAATATCACCCCAAGCTTGGTACTTTGGCAAAGCAATTTTTGGTATTTGCGTATGCGATAGCGACTCTGTATGCGTAGCCATTTTAATTTCGCGATCACGCACCTTGAAGGTATACACCGGATTTTTATATTTATCTACTTTCTCTTTCCATGTTAATATGATTTCCCAGTTGTAGGGATCTAAATTCATTTTCACACGATCAAATTCTTTCAATAACAACTGTAAAAAGAGTTGTGATTCTGGCTGACTAGCGCTCACAAAAGCATCATCAATTCCGGCTTTGTTTAAAACTAAAGTCGTATTCGAAACTGACTCCACCGTTTTGTAAATACCGTATAATTTTTGAGCTACCTCTACTTGAGAAAGTGCAGTTTCGTCATATTTTCGGTTATTCTCGGCAATTTCAGAAAGGTAACGCGTACGATGTGGCGGAATTACGAAAATTTTCTCGCTCATTTCGCGCGTAATCTGGAACGTCGATTTTAAGTCAGAATTTGTTTTCTCGTCTACTTTGTCCATGATGGCTTTGTAGAGCGTATTCATTCCTGGATCATTAAATTGCGAAGCAATAGTCCCAAAAACGGGTAGCGAATCTAAATCAGCATCCCATAAATTGTGGTTGCGCTGGTATTGTTTTTTAACATCGCGTAACGCATCAAGTGAACCTCGTTTGTCGAATTTATTGATTGCTACTAAATCAGCAAAATCAAGCATGTCGATTTTTTCTAATTGCGTAGCGGCACCAAATTCTGGTGTCATTACATATAAAGACACATCAGAGTGGTCCATGATTTCAGTATCAGACTGGCCGATTCCTGAAGTTTCTAAAATTATAATATCGTAGTTAGCTGCTTTGATTACTTGAATGGCATCGGCAACGTATTTTGACAAAGCCAAATTAGATTGACGTGTAGCCAAAGAGCGCATATAAACACGAGGATTATTTATAGCATTCATACGAATACGATCGCCTAAAAGTGCACCACCTGTTTTTCGTTTAGATGGGTCAACAGAAATTAAACCGATTGTTTTTTCAGGAAAATCAATCAAGAAACGACGCACTAATTCATCAACCAAAGATGATTTACCTGCACCACCTGTACCTGTGATTCCTAAAACGGGAGTAGTACTATTGGCGTTTTTTTCTTGAATTACTTCTAAAGTTTTAGCGGCAACTTCAGGGAAATTTTCGGCTGCAGAGATAATACGCGCTAATGCTGTTGGATTTTTAGACTCTAATTGCTCCAACTCATTAGTCAATTGATTACCTGTTGGGAAATCAGCTTTTTGAACTAAATCGTTTATCATTCCTTGTAATCCCATGGCACGCCCATCATCAGGTGCGTAAATGCGGGTAATTCCGTAAGCTTGTAATTCTGCAATTTCAGAAGGCAGGATTACACCACCACCACCACCAAATATTTTGATTTGACCCGCTCCCTTTTCTTGAAGTAAGTCATACATGTATTTAAAATACTCATTGTGACCACCTTGATAAGAGGTAATGGCAATAGCATTTGCATCTTCTTGAATGGCAGTATTCACAACCTCTTCGACACTGCGGTCGTGACCTAAGTGAATCACTTCGACACCGGTAGATTGGATAATTCGGCGCATGATATTGATTGCTGCATCATGGCCATCAAAAAGAGCTGCTGCCGTTACAATTCTTACTTTATTGTTAGGGATATATGGTATTTGTTGTTCCATTTTATGAATATGATAATTTAAGCCTGCAATTTACAATTTTATTTTAAAAAACTATTTGAAGTTGCATGATGTTATTCACAATCGAAGCAAAAAATAGCTATTCTAGACCCGATTGCAGCGGCATCCCTCGCTTTTTTGGGAGCGAGGATACAGCGGAAAGCGGGAGAAGCCGTCATTTGAAAACAAAAACGCCTGCTGCTTGTCAATAATTGGCTTTGTTTTTGCATTTGTTGTATTTTTACCAATGCCAGATGGCCAATTAATGTAACCGATTCTTTTTATGAAAAAAATTATAGTTTTAGCAGTCGCACTTTCGTTATCGAGTTGTGCCGAAATGCAGCAAGTGATGAGTCAATTTCCGCAAACACAAGGTATAGGCGGCGTGGATATTGCGGGTGGATTAAAAGAAGCGTTGAACAACGGAATTTCGAAACAAGTAAGCAAATTAACAGCAACTGACGGGTTTTATCGCAACGAGGCTGTGAAAATTTTACTTCCTACTGAATTGAGAAAAGTAGATGCGGGCTTGCGCAAAATTGGATTAAGTTCCTTGGCTGACGAGGGTTTAAAAGTTTTGAATCGTGCTGCAGAAGATGCCGTGAAACAAGCCACTCCAATTTTCGTAGACGCGGTGCGCAATATGAGTTTTGCCGATGCTAAAACTATTTTATTGGGCAACCAAAGCGCAGCAACAACTTACTTGCAAAATAGTACGAGTACAGCTTTGTACGGAAAATTCAATCCAGTGATAAAAAATTCATTTACTAAAGTAGGCGCTGATAAAGTTTGGGCTAATATTATTACCAAATACAACAGCATCCCGCTTGTGAATAAAGTGAATCCTGATTTGACAGACTATGTGACTAATCAAGCTTTGAACGGCGTATTTAAAATGGTGGCCGTTGAGGAGCAAAACATTAGAACCAATTTGAGCGCACGAACTTCTGTTTTGTTGCAACGTGTTTTTGCCTTGCAAGACAAAAAATAACTAGTCAACTTTTTTTTAAAACATATTTGGTTACCTCAGCGGTTTTTTAAACGAATTGATTGGGTTATTTTTGATACAATTAACTGAATTAAAGCACCGAAAACAATTCCTAATGCAAAAAATAACCTTACTCATACATTGTAAAGATCAAAAAGGCATCATTGCCGCTGTAACCAATTACATTGCCAGCATTGACGGCAATATTGTGTATTTAGACCAACATGTAGACGAGGACGAAGATGTTTTTTTTATGCGCATTGAATGCGAGTTTAAAGATCCGAATAATGATTTGAAGGCGCTAGAAAAAGATTTTGAGCAGCGATTGGCAGCGCCTTTCGAAATGACTTGGCAATTGTTTACCCAAGAGCAAAAACCAAAGATGGCAATTTTTGTATCCAAATACGATCATTGTTTGTATGATATTTTGGGGCGTTACCGAGCTAATGAGTTGCCGCTTGAAATTAGTGTAATCATTAGTAATCATAGAGAATTAGAACCCGTTGCGCAACAATTTGGGATTCCGTTTTACCATGTCCCTTTTACAAAAGAAATAAAAGAACAAGGCGAACAGCAACAGCTAGAAATACTCCACAAATACGAGATTGACTTTATTGTTTTGGCGCGCTACATGCAAATTATAACTCCAAACTTGATTGCGCGTTACAAAAACAGAATTATCAATATTCACCATTCATTTTTGCCTGCTTTTCCTGGTGCCAAGCCGTATCATTCTGCTTTTAAACGCGGTGTGAAAATTATTGGTGCCACCAGTCATTATGTGACCGAGGGGCTAGACGAAGGACCAATTATTGAGCAAGATATTGCGCGTGTATCGCATAGTCATTCTATTGAAGATTTTATAACTAAAGGTCGTGATGTAGAACGAATGGTATTGGCGCGAGCCGTAAAACTTCATGCAGAGCACAAGACGATGGTGTACAATAATAAGACAGTTGTGTTTCTATAATTAAAAAACAAAACACTGATTGTCAGTTTTTTAATCATTAAAAAAACTTAATCACACCGCGACTCAAAATCTTAACGAATGGTTCGCAAAGTAATAACAAAATCTTAACAACGATATTTCAACTTGTTGCCGACCTTTGTACAGTAATAAACTGGTTATTTATTATTTTGGTTTTGGTTAGTTAAAGATTTGCTCGCACAACTTGTGCGGGCATTTTTTTTTAGTGGGCTGTTTTAAGGAAAGAAAGCACCACATCATTAAAAATATTGGGCTGCTCCACGTTTACTACGTGTCCTGAATTTTGAACAACAAAAAGCTTGGATGACTTGTAATGACTTTCGACCACCTTACGAACTGACGGTAAAAACATATAATCCTCCTCGCCCATTACGTAAAGTGTTGGGATATTCAATTCCACTTGACGGAACCATTTGAGTACCGGATTTATCTCGGCCGTAAGCTTAAACCATTTGATAAATTCTTTTTGATACAATTTTTTTGCCTCATTGATAAAAAGTAGTCGCGATTGTTTGTGACTTTTCTTAGGCATGATCACAAAGGCGAAAAATTGATACAAAACCAAATATGGAAGCACATATTTGAACATATTACCTAATCGCATCAAAACTTGCGAGCGAAAATTCATTTTTAAAATAGCGCCTCCCAAAATCATACTTTGCACGCGCTCCGGATACATTTCGGCTAATTGCCTTATTAAAATAGTACCTAGTGATATACCAACAAAATGTGATTTCTTAATTTGTAAATGATCTAGAACTTCGAGTATGTCATTTGCCAAAGCAGAAAAGGTATACTTTTGTTTGAAGGCCGTTTTTAACGTTGTTTTTGATTCGCCGTGTCCGCGAAGATCTAAAAGTAAAACATTGTACTGCTTTTTAAAATCTCTAATTTGTTTGAACCAAATAGACGAACTCCCTCCTGCACCATGGACAAAAGTAACCCATTGGTCAGTTGAAGCATTGTTATATATGGTGTAACTAATCACGTGTTTTTTTTGGTAAAAATAGCACATTAAATCGAAATCTCAATCTTAACAAAAAATATTGCGAATTTTATAAAAGTAAGCCTTAAATTTGCAAAAAAATTGCACCCATGAAAGGATTATTGAAAGAGAAGCGTGAAATAGAAAAACTCATTGAAGAATACCAGTTCTTAGCCACTGTTAATTTTGACCTCTCCAAAATTGAATTGGAATCAAGTATATACCAAGAAGAATGCGTTCTAGAAGAATGTGAACTATAATTTTTGGTGTAACTTCATAAAATAATCAAACGCTTTAAGCAACCTGCTGCCGTACCAAGAAAACATTTCGCCATCTACGAATATCGTTTTGGCGTGGTGCGTATGTACACCAATTTCAAAAGCATGTTGCTCTGTGAAGGGAAAAGGCTCCGATGATAAAAATATAATGGCAGGATCACCTTCGGCACGAATCTTATTGATTTCTACTTCTGGATATCGGCCTCTGTCTTCGTATATATTTTCAAAATGATTCAGTTTAAGAAGTTCATTTATAAAGTTAGATCCGCCGGCTACCATATAAGGATCCTTCCAAATGAAATAAGCTACTTTTTTAATAGGTTTATCAGCAATAAAACTTTTGAAGTTTGCCAAAGCAAATTTTAACTTATCGTTCCATTTTTGAGCTTCGGTACGGGCATTGAAAAGTTGCCCAAAATCAGTAATCATTTGTAAATTGTCCTCGATAGTACAAATATCTGTAACCCAAACGGTGGCTATTTTCCGTAATTCGACCACCATCTCTTCGGTATTTTCCTCTTTGTTACAAATAATAATATCGGGTTGCAAAAGTTTTATTTTCTCGAAATGAACTTTTTTTGTACCACCAACAATTTTTTTGGTCGATTTAAAATGATAAGGATGCACACAAAATTTGGTAATCCCAACAATTTTTTCCTCTAAACCCAATTCATACAATAATTCTGTTTGCGAGGGCACAAGTGAAATAATACGCTGCGGAGCAGATTCAAAGGAATGAGAAATACCGAGTTGGTCAGAGTATGTTTTCATTAAAAGTCGGGAAATTAAAAAAAATTAAAAGTCCAAGTACTGCCTAGTTCGAAAATTTACCTTCTAAAATTACTTGCATTTCTTGCTGCATTTTAAGTGCTTCTGCACGAGCTTTTGCGGCAAAATCAAGTTCGTTGGATGCGTAGAGAATCGCTCGAGACGAATTTATTAGCAATCCCACTTGATCATTCATTCCGTGCGCGCACACTTCAGCTAGATTGCCACCTTGCGCACCTACTCCTGGAACTAATAAAAAACTGTCAGGTACAATTTTTCGAATTTCTGAAAAATAAGTGGCCTTTGTAGCACCTACCACATACATTAAATTTTTGCTGTTGGTCCAGTTTTTAGAGGTTTCTAAAACTTGTTGATACAATTCTGCTTCGGGAAGTTTTTCAGATTTGGAGTTTAACGTTTGAAAATCAAATGCACCTGTGTTTGAAGTTAAAGCCAAAAGTATAGTGTGCTTGTTTTCAAAAGCCAAAAAAGGCTCGACAGAATCTTTACCCATGTAAGGCGCCACGGTAACACTGTCAAAATTTAAATCTTCAAAAAATGCTTTGGCGTACATTGAAGAGGTATTTCCAATATCACCACGTTTAGCATCGGCAATGGTAAACAAATCTGGATAATTCTCGTTGATATAATTAATTGTTTTTTGAAGTGAAATCCAACCTTTTATTCCGTAAGCTTCATAAAAAGCCGTGTTTGGCTTGTAGGATACTGCTAAGTCGTGGGTTGCATCAATAATAGCCTTATTAAACTCAAAAATAGGATCTTCGAGTGCTAATAAATGTTGCGGAATTTTAGTCAAATCGACATCTAAACCAACGCAAAGAAAAGATTTTTTGAGTTGAATTTGTTCAAATAATTGTTGTGTAGTCATGTTGTTGTAGTTGTGCTGCAAAACTACAAACAAAGGAGCAAAATTTGCTATTGTACTGTAATAAAAAAACAAAACAAGTGAAAAAACATAGACAACAAGAGACCAAATAGTCTCCAGAGTTGAAAGCAAATTACCTAAAAGTGAAATATTAAAATTAGTAATAATACTACTAAAAATATCACAAAATTAACTTTTGTTCACTCTTTAGCAAAATAGATAAATCAATTATACTACCTAAGAAAACACATGCAATCACCTCATAATCAAAAACAAAATACATCATCATAACAAAATTGTTTGTAACTATCAAGCCTCTAACATGGCGTATACACTAAGAACTTTTTTTTGTGACGAACAACATTATTGTTAAAAGAACAGTTTTCATATCTTTACTACATTAAACAACAATTTTTATGAAAGTATATTTAAAATTCGATTATGTACAATTGACAAAAAAAATTGTTCAAGATAGACTGACCGAGCTGGGATATAAATTCAATATTATCGGATTCGGTGAATTTAATTTTTTAGAAAAAGTACCCACCTCGAAAATGGACGAACTCACTAGCGTTTTTAGAGAATACGGTATTGATATTGTAGAAAATCAAAAAAGCGTTTTGGTTCAAAAGATTAAAGATGCCATTATCGAGATGGTGCACAGCGAAAAACCCTTGCAAGTAAAAAGTTCGGTTTACATAGCTGATAAACTAAATTTGAGCTATGCCTATTTATCAAATGTTTTTTCGGAGGTTACGTATACCTCTATTGAAAACTTTATTATCATCCAAAAAATTGAATTGGCCAAACAGCTGATGATTAATACTCCTATGAATTTAACTGAAATTTCGATTCAACTGAATTATTCAAGTGTGGCTCACCTTAGTACGCAATTCAAACACACAACGGGAATGACACCCTCAGCCTTTCAAAAAATTATTCAAAAACGTAGAGCTTTAAGTACGAAAAACTCAATTTAAACAAAACAACGATGAATACTGACTTTATAAATATATGCCTTGCTGATGATGATGAAGACGACAGATTGTTTTTTACTGACGCCTTTGAAGAACTCAAAATGAAAACCAATGTAATGACATTTAACGATGGTGTTGAGCTGATGGACTACTTGAATCACGGCGATTCTATTTTGCCAAATGTGCTGTTTTTAGACTTGAATATGCCAAAAAAAAATGGTGTAGAATGTTTACTTGAGATCAAACAGAACGAAAAACTAAGTGATATCGCAATTGCCATTTACTCTACCTCATCCTCTGAAGAGCACATTGAAGAGACTTTTGTAAATGGAGCCAATATTTACATCAAAAAACCAAGTGACTTTGAAGATCTTAAAAAAATCCTATCAGAAGTTGTTACCATAAACTGGCAATATCATACTTCTGGATTAAATAAAGACAATTTTTTAATGCGTCTATAAAATGAAATACATTCAAATTCATAAATCACCCCTGTTTTAAAAATTATATTTACTGTCTCGGTGGCAGTTATATTTTTTATTGGCGGCATTACTTTTAAACACATTACTGTTTTAAAAAAATCATCCCACTTTGTAACCAATAGCCATGCGGTGAACACTGAATTAGAACGTTTAATATCCTACATGAAAGATGCTGAAACTGGGCAGCGAGGATATTTATTATCTAAAGACACCGCATTTTTAACACCTTACAATAATTCGAAAGAACTGATTAAAAATTCATTCAACGAATTATCAAAACTCACCAAAAACAGTCGAACGCAACAGGCCAATTTAAAAAAACTTCTTTTTTACATAAATAAAAAACAAAATTACCTTTCGAAAAACATTTATATAACCCAGCAAAAAAACTATAAAGAAGCAGATTTAAGCTATAACTTAACCATCGGTAGACAAGCCATGGACTCTATTCGCAAAAAAATAGACGAAATGATTACTACTCAGAAAATCCTTTTAACCAATAGACAACAGGATTATGATTCAACTATGAGTTATACGCCATTGTTAATATATCTTACATTACTTTTTACCTTAGTTTTGATTACCATTGCTTTTGTTAAAATGAATCGTGACCTAGTATTACTTAAAAACACCATTAATACCTTGACCGTAGCCAATGAAGCTAGCAATTTAGCCGAAATTGTGGGAGGGTTTGGTAGCTGGCAATATAACATCGATAGCGGAAAATTTACTTTTTCTGATAATGAATACCGTCTTTTAGGTTGTGCACCACAGTCTTTCGAAGCGAGTTCTGAGGAATTTTACAAATTCGTTCACCCAGAAGATTTACAATATGTCATAGAAAGTTCTAAAAGCGTACAGGAGAAAACCAATTTAAATCCATTTACTTATCGCATAATTCGCAAGGATGGAGAAATTCGATACTTTAAAGCCTCGGGCCGTGTGGTTACCGTTGCCTCAGGAGAACGCACACACATTGGTACTACTAGTGATGTAACGGAACAAGTATACGCACAAAATTACATTGAGGAACGAAACAGAGAACTTGAAAACAACAATAAAGAATTAACCGCTTTTAATTATATCGCAAGTCATGACTTGCAAGAACCTCTGCGCAAAATAGAAACCTTCTTATCTCGATTAATAAGTAAGGACTATGAAAACATGTCTAAATCTGGGCAACAATATGTTAATAGCATACAAGCTTCGGCAAAAAGAATGCGTATGCTCATTGAAGATTTATTACAGTTCTCTCGAACTAATAAAGCGGAGAAGGTTTTTGAACAAGCTGATTTAAATGAACTTTTAGATCATGTAAAACAAGAACTTGTTCAAGTAATTGATGATAAAAAAGGAACAATTGAAAGCGAGAACTTACCTAGTTTGAATGTCATTCCGTTTCAAATTCAGCAATTATTCACCAACTTGATAAATAATTCCTTGAAATATAGTAAAACGGATGTACCGCCAATTATCACTATCAAATCTAAGTTAGTTAGTGCCTTAGACGAAGAATTGTTACCTCACAATACACTCGCTCATTACCATAAAATCATATTTACTGATAATGGTATCGGATTTGAACAAGAGTATGCTAAAAAGATATTCATTCTTTTTAATCGATTACACAACAAAAACGAATACGATGGTACTGGAATAGGTTTAGCTATTTGTAAAAAAATTGCCGACAACCACAAAGGATATTTATTTGCCAAAGGTGAGTTGGGTGTGGGAGCCACTTTTACCCTATTTTTACCCGCAGTATAAATCAAAATTTAAAATATACCTAATTACAGCAGTTCGACTTTTAAAGTCTAACTGCTGTTTTTTTTGTGGCCTTACTTGACATTTTCAAAAATCATTACTGCTGCAAATAGTGATATTATGTAACACCTTTCATGAAAAAATTTTAATTGCATTAAAATGAAAAATTATCAATAACACATTAACAATAAAGGATTTAAAAACTATTTCCCCATCAAAAAAAACTACAAGACAAGTATTTAACTAGATCATAAAAATCTATGTAACTAATAACATCTGTAAATTCTATAACAAATCAATAAATTGATGTAACACGCAATTAGTGAAGTGATCGCATCTTTGTAAAAACAAAACAACACATTAAACTACAAACGATATGAAAAACTTAAAACGCATTTTAGCAGGAGTATCGCAAATACAAGCACAATTAACCTAAAAACATAAAGTCATGCAAAATTTATTATACGTAGCAGCAGTAGTATTAGTTATACTATGGGCATTAGGATTCTTCGTTTACAGCGCAGGAGGAATCATTCACGTTCTATTAGTAATTGCATTAATTGCAATTTTATTAAGAGTAATTAAAGGATAACAATCATAAAAACTATATATCATGAAAAATAGCAATTTAGCAGTAGGAATATTAGGTGGACTAGCCGTAGGAACCGTTTTGGGAATTTTATTTGCACCTGCAAAAGGTAGCGAGACACGCAAAAAAATCGTGGATAAAAGCACCGATTTAAAAGACAAAGTTGTTGAAACAACTGGAAAATTCTCAGATAAAATTTCACAAACTGTGCAAGATTTCAAAAGAGAATCACAAGAACTTTTAGGACATACGAAAGAGATCATGAAAGAAGAGGTTCAAAATTTTGATCATCTAGCTGCCATTAACAAGCAAAAATAAGAGATCAATTCAGTACAATTCACACTATCACAAGTAGTGTGAATTTTGCTGTTTAAACCAGTAGCATAATTGCTTTTTTTTACTGATTGTCCTTTAAAAACAAATACACAAAATAAAAAAAAATACCATTTCTGCTAAACAACCACTAATAAAAAACCAACCAAAACACAAGCCATTGCAAACACTCGATTGACAGTGTAAATCAAAAGCATCAAAACATTGTTCAGTGCAAGGAATACTGATCCCATATAAGAAATACAAAATGAAAAATGCAGCAAAACTTATAGTACTTCTTACCCTATGCTTCACTATATTTTCGTGTAAAAGTGAGGCTGAAAAAAAGGTAGAAATCGTAACTAATAATTATGTACGATTTGTAGACTCTGTTACTTCTAGAAATAAAGCAGATGCAAAAGCAAATTGGAATAAAATTGAAACGGCTTTTGAAAAAAAGACCATTGAACTCAATTTTAAAATGGATAATTTAGAAGATTCTAAAAACTTAGGCGTCAAAATGGATTCTGCTACCAAAAAATACAAATCCTTTAAGCAAGCACTATTTGGTTTCGCTATCGAAGCTGATACTAGTTTGTTCATTGAATGATAAAAAGGTATTATTAATTCAAAAAAAATACCGTGTCCAAAAGGCACGGTATTTTTTATTTTTAAAAAGAAATTGAAATTTAAAAAACTTCGCTCGCTTCTTTTAATTTTTCCATATTGTTCACCAATTGCAATTCGTCAACAATTTTTTGAATATCCCCATTCATGATATTACCCAAATCATAAAGGGTCAAGCCCACACGGTGGTCTGTCACACGTCCTTGCGCATAGTTATACGTTCTAATTTTAGCCGAACGGTCACCCGAACTTACCTGCGAAGTACGTTTAGAGGCATCTTCAGCTTGCTTTTTAGCTAATTCCTGCTCGTATAAACGAGAACGCAATACACCAAAAGCTTTATCTTTATTTTTGTGTTGTGATTTTTGATCCTGACACTGAGCCACTAATCCTGTAGGAATGTGCGTTAAACGTACAGCCGATTTAGTCGTGTTTACAGATTGTCCTCCAGGTCCTGACGAACAAAAGAAATCAACACGTACATCGTTCATATCAATATGCACATCAAATTCCTCTGCTTCTGGCAAAACCATAACCGTTGCTGCTGATGTGTGCACACGACCTTGCGTTTCCGTTTGCGGCACACGTTGTACACGGTGTACACCTGCTTCAAACTTCAAAGTACCGTAAACATCTTCACCAGTAACTTCAAAAATCACCTCTTTAAATCCGCCCGAAGTTCCTTCGTTCATATCCACTACTGATGTTCTCCAACCTTGATTTTCACAGTATTTAGTGTACATACGGAACAAATCACCTGCAAAAATGCTGGCTTCGTCACCACCTGTACCGGCACGAATCTCCACCATCACGTTCTTAGCATCTTCCGGATCTTTAGGGATCAACATGAATTTGATCTCTTCTTCAAGTACTGGCAAACGTTCTTTAGCTTCTTCTAGTTGCATTTTGGCCATTTCGGTCATATCAGCATCACTATTATCAGCTATAATTTCGTTGGCTTCGTCAATGTTAGCCATTAACAAAACGTATTCATCGCGTTTTTCGGCCAACGCCTTTAAACTTTTATACTCTTGATTCAATTGCACATAACGCTTTTGATCCGAGATTACATCCGGTTGAATAATCAAATCCGAAATCTCATCAAAACGCTGTTTTACTATTTGCAGTCTATCTAACATTTTCTTAGTCCTTTATTTAGGGTGCAAAATTACGAAAAAAGTATTCAGTTTGCAAGGCTCGTTTTTGGCGTATTCTTAATCTACCTAAATCTTTATCAGCACAAAGCTCCTAGTAATACAAACAACCCTACGATAGCAATTTTCAACAGTAAAACAGTGCACATTTAAAGTTTTTTTTTAGGAGCTATTCCTGCTGTCCGCTGTATTCCCGATAAATAAAAACTACGGCAAAAAGCCTTGTTTTTATAATCGGGAGATGCCGCTTCCATCAGGGCTAGGGCTGTTGTGTTAAAAAAGGACGTTTACGGTTTTTCAAAAAAATCATAAGAAAAGAGAAACCTACTACAAAAGTACGTTTTTATCAGCTTTTTCGGAAATAAATTATATATTTGAATTAACTAGGAAATCGAAACTAACTAACTTTTATCAAACCGAATATAGGGAGATTGGATAAATGAAGTAGGATATAAACAAGTTGGACAACATTTTAAAGAAAACTATGCAATTAACAGAAATTATTTTAGAAGTTTTAATTTTACTTTGTGGTCTATATTTAGCTTTATTCAAAAGCTATTTTACAGAAAAAGGAAAGAACCTAGCTACCCTTGAAGACATTGAAGATATTACCAAAAAAGTAGAAGAAGTAAAATCTGAAATTCAAAAACAACAATTAGTTGAAAAGCAAAAAAGAGATTTAAAATATAATGCTTTATTAAATTCTTTAACTTTAATTGACGCACATTATTCTCAATTATTAGCTCCAGGTCCAGGTCAGAAAATAAAAAAACAACATGCAACCACAGAAGAAGCCAGAAGATGTCATAATGACTTAATACTTACTTCGGAAAATATTGAATTAATTGAAATGTTTTGTTTAATAATGTTTGGCAATAATAATATTGTTAATATCCCCCCTACAACACTTCTAAATAAATTCAGAAATATGATAAGAAAAGAGCTGGGCTTTGGGGATGAAATACCACTTAATGAAGAAATTGCTTGGTTTGGTTACTTTAGTGGCGAAGAAGAATAAACATCGCTTAACCGCCGTTCGATAACTTTATAAAAAGAAAAAAAAATGACCTAATTTATCTTATTTATAATGATAATAATGACAATTACTTATTTCATTGAAAAAAACAAGTCCGAAAAGACTGTAACAATGACAAGTGCAATTGTCCAACCAAAAAAAATTAATTGAAAAGCCAATTGAAATCCATTTAAAAGAGGAAAAAGTACTTTACAAAAGTAAAGAAACAAGAGCTTTTAATATGAAAGGAATGTTTTATCAAAACTTAAACCCCAAAATTCATAATGGTGGATTTATAGGTTATGTAAAAACTGGCAATACTTCGCAAGAATATGTGTGCCGTAGAAATTTATAACCAGGCAGGCGAAGTCTTTGAATTCCAAACTCGCGCACGAGCGTCTCACTCGTGATGCTGGTTGTGGATTGATTTAATTTTGGTTTGTGGTAGTGTTTAAAATTAGAGTAAGTTAAAATATAGATTATGTTCACGAGCGAGACGCTCGCGCGAGCTAAGTGATATTTTATCCAAACAAAACTAAAAATAAAACGAACAAAGAAAACAGAAAACAAAAACAATGAGAAAATTACTTTTGAGCATTTCATATCTATTAATCTTTTCAAATTGTTCTAATTCAAATGATTTAGAAACAAAAACATATAAAGGATTATGGAAAATAAACAGCATTACACCAGAAATTCCATCAGATCCAAATCAGCCTGATTGTAGAATGATGAATGATCAAATATTTTTTAATGATTTAAATAATATGATATGGAGTTATCCTAAACCAGATCAAAATGGAAGCTACAAACAACCTTGTCAATCAGGATTTTTACAAGAAATATATGATTTTAAAGACGTGAACGGGTCGTTAAAAATATATGAAAGAAATACAGCAATAGAAAAAAATTGGAAAATTGAATTGAATAATGGTTTCCTTAAAATTACAAGAGGTGATGTAGTAACTGAATACAAAAGATCAAACTCTTAAAAAAACATCCTTAGCTCGCGCGTGCTAAGGTGATAACGTTAGCGGTAATTTTGAATCCATAAAATCATGAAAAAATTCATATTATATACATTATTGACATTTAGCACTAGTTTTTACTCACAAGACTTCGACAGGGGATTTTTGGAGGAGAATAACAGAATAAAACTATTGGAAGAGTTATCTCAACTTTCAGGAATCAAAATTGACAAAATGAATGTTGTAGTCGTTAATTTTTATACCATGCCAAAAACAGAACCAAATGGTTCGTGCATTGACTATTACACTAATAATTACGGATATTTAAAATTCATAAAAAAGAACAAGAATATTGTTCAGTTTTTTATAACAGAACGATCATATGTTTACAGTAGAAAAAATGTATTAGAAGATAAAAATGACGAAATAAAAAAAATGTTATTCGAAAAAGCAAAGTCATGCGGTAACTACATTGTTATCAAACCAACTGGAGAATTCACTAGAAAATTTGGCGAATATAGACAAGACGAAATTCCGAAGTTAATTAAACAATAATAATAAAACTGCCGGTAACAGCCATTTCCCCCGCTAGGCGAAGTCTCCTGACTTCGCCTTTTTATTTACTGATTTGTTAGGAGGAAAAGTGTCCTCAACAACACAAAAGCAGCTTGTTATTGAGCTGCTTTTGTGCTTTATCAAAACCGCCACTCGCCTTCTGAAATAGCGCAACGCCTGTTTAGCCCCGATAGCAGTGAAAATCCTTTGCTGCCGGGGTTTGGCAGTAAAGATTGTAACGGATGGCGGGAATGGGAGTGTAATGAAAACCGAACTTCTGCTACCTAAAAAATAAAGCAAAAAATTGAGGACCGCTTAAAAATGCCCTGTTAGGTGAAGTTCTCCGCCTTCGAATTCATTTGTCCTATTTTAGTTAAATCGTTTATCAATCTGATATTAAAACCAACAAATACCTTGGCAAAACTTCAGATAAAGTTGATGCTTGGTATTTAATTCACCCGACTATAATTGATTAACAGACTAAAGTTCTACTTTATAAAATACCGATAGTAGTTTAGCATCATTAGTTAGTCTATCTTTGCCTTTCAATTTTATAAAAGCAAATAAGATAATGGTGCAAAAAGAGGATATGAAAGCAAATGAAGAGCAAGCACTATTAAAAGAAACGAACAATAATTTAGCGCAACAAATTATGGAAACAGAACAGCAAAAGCGCGAATTACAAACACTCAATGACTTACTAAAAAAGCAAAGCGCCGAGAATGCCGAATTAGCTCATCAACTCCAAATTGCCAACCAAGAGCTTATTATTCAAAATATTGAAAAAGAAAAAAGAGCGCAGGAATTACTCCTAGCCAATAAAGAATTAGCTTTTCAAAATCAAGAAAAAGAAAAAAGAGCGCAAGAATTACTCATAGCCAATAAAGAACTGGCGTATCAAAATCAAGAAAAACAAAACAGAGCAAACGAATTGGCGCTTGCAAATATCGAACTCCAATATCAAAACGAGGAAAAGCAAAAACGAGCTGAAGAGCTTGCTATTGCTAATACCGAATTGGAGTTTCAAAATCAAGAAAAGGAAAAAAGAGCCAATGAACTCCTGCTGGCTAACAAAGAAATTGAATCCTTTACCTACATATCCAGCCACGATTTACAGGAACCACTGCGCAAAATTCAATCCTTCTCAGGGCGTATTTTTGTTGAAGAATACGATAATCTATCTGCAATGGGGAAATATTATGTGGAGCGAACCAAGCTTTCGGCTCTACACATGCAGACTTTAATTAATGACCTACTTGCCTATTCTAGAACAAGCACCACACAGCGCAAGTTTGTGTCTTGCAACCTCAAGGAAATTGTAGACGAAGCAATGGCCATGCTCAAGGAGGATTTAGCTGAAAAGAAAGCAGTAATTGAAATTGCTAACGCAGAGAACATTACTATCATACCGTTTCAATTCCGTCAACTAATACAGAACATCATCAGTAATTCGTTAAAATTTTGTCCTTCATCAAGAACACCAATTGTAAAAATCGATAGTAAACTAATCACTTTCGATGCAACTCAGCCTGATAAAATGATGCTGAATACCAATTACCATATGATAACCATCACTGATAACGGAATTGGTTTTGAAAAACAATATAAGGACAAAATTTTTGAAATTTTTCAACGCCTTCATGATCGCAAAGAATACGAAGGAACAGGTATTGGCTTAACCATTGCCCGCAAAATCGTTGAAAATCATGGCGGAAAAATCACTGCCGAATCTGACATAAATGAAGGATCTACTTTTCACATTTACTTACCGGAATTGCAGTAGAACATCAAATCATGTTCAGTGCTAGGGCGGGAAATGGTAACTAAATTTTAGGTCTCAAGCTGATTAAAATAACTAAATTTCTATAAGTATTTTCGGAAATAAATATTATATTTGAAAAAGAGTATATTTCATTATATCTACTTGTTGATTCGATATTCTGATTTATTTAAAACTATAAGTTTTTATCGAAATGCAAATTAATATATGAAAAATTTATCTTTTTTGTTTTGTCTTTTAGCATTACAAACCTTGTATTCACAACAAATTTACACATTTGATTATGAAATTACGTACCAATACAATTACGCAACTAAAAACTATAATGATATCAGAAGCTACTTAATCAACTCCAGGGACAATAGCTATTTTGCCGTAAAAATTCCAATTCGCAAAAACAAATACAAACTTATACTACAAGATTACAATGGTCTTAGAGCAGAACAAGTTTTCAAATTAGAAGAATTTGAAAAACCGAGTTTACTAATATCTCTTTTTAATGCTGCTTCTTTTACTAACAAACACAAAAACATAATTAATGACTATGATTTCAAAAATCATGATGACACCATAATTGATGGAAATCGCTTAAAAAATATCCGCTTATCTGCTACAAATAAAAAACTGAAGGAAAATAAAAATATAGGTCAAAAAATATATTTAGTTGATCCTAAATTCAATTTTTTGCCTCTCTTGGATTTGTCAACTGAATATGAAATTTGGAAAGCTCGTACAAATTTTCCTAACGGATTGCTAATGCGATCTTATTTTTTAGGTTCGGATAATAAGGTTATCAATTCATTTATTTTTAAAGAGATAATCCAGCGTAATTTTACTGTTAATTATTATAATTACATACCTAAGAAAAATTGACACATTAATATCCAATCCTAAAAAGAAATTGAAAAATTAAAAAATGGACATTTTTATAGAACTCTACATAAGAAAAATGTGAACCTGCTAACCTAATGCCTGTGGCACACCTTAGATTGAGTGCTTAACTTAAATCAAGTAAGATGCCAATCATTTGAAAGGTTTCTTGTTTGTGCAAAAACATAATAAATTAAGATTTTTTCCGTTAATTGTTTTAACCCGATTTTGTCCCTCATCAAGAACCTGAAAATTAAAATCCGATTGTAAACTAGTCACTTTCGATGCTTCTCAACCTGATTAAATGGTTCTAAACACCAATTACCATCACATTACAATCACCGATAATGGAATTGGTTTTGAAAAACAATACAAGGACAAAATTTTTGAAATTTTTCAACGCCTTCATGATCGCAAAGAATACGAAGGAACCGTTATTGGCTTAACCATTGCCCGCAAAATCATTGAAAATCATGGCGGAAAAATCACTGCCGAATCTGACATAAATGAAGGATCTACTTTTCACATTTACTTACCTGAATTGCAATAGCATCCTCTCAAAAAGATACGTCTGGAATAGCCCTGATGGAAGCGGCATCCTTTTTAGAAATTTAGGCTGGAAGCTTTTCAAAGGATTCCTGCATAAATTTCTAAAAAAATACAGCGGACAGCAGGACTACACGGTCATGAAAAAACGAACTCTTTTACTCCTAAATCTTTTTCTAAAAATTGTCGTTCGTAATTACTGTTGATTTAATTGCAAGACCTATTTGTAAATTCCTAGATTTGCGCCATCAAAAAAAAGTATAAAATGAAGGTTTGCATTGCCGAAAAACCAAGTGTCGCCCGTGAAATTGCAGCTGTTTTGGGTGCCAATACCAAGCACGATGGCTATTTTGAAGGCAATGGCTATGCGGTTACCTACACCTTTGGGCATTTGTGTACCCTGAAAGAACCGAACGATTACAAACCGCACTGGAAAAGCTGGGATTTGAATAATTTGCCCATGTTACCAGAGAAATTTGAGACGAAAATAGTGGCGAATTCGGGGATTCAAAAACAATTTAAAATCATTAAGAATTTGTTTGACCAAGCAGAATTGGTTATCAATTGTGGCGATGCTGGGCAAGAGGGAGAATTGATTCAACGTTGGGTAATGACCGAGGCCAATTACAAAGGCAAAGTGCAACGCCTATGGATTTCATCCTTAACGACCGAAGCCATAAAAGAGGGTTTCCAGAATCTAAAACCAGCTTCCAACTACGATAATTTATACTACGCCGGATTTTCAAGAGCCATTGGCGATTGGCTTTTGGGTATGAACGCTACACGCTTGTACACTGTAAAACACGGCGGATACAAACAAGTCCTTTCAATTGGTCGAGTACAAACTCCAACCTTAGCAATGGTAGTGGACCGTTTTAAGGAAATCGAAAATTTTAAACCACAACCTTATTGGGAATTGCAAACCTTGTACAGAGATACACTGTTTAGCTACGAAGAAGGTCGCTTTTTAAATAAAGAAGATGGAGAACTGTTAGCCAATAAAGTCAAAGAAAGCGAATTCGAAATTGTCTCAATCGACAAAAAAAACGGAAATGAATACGCTCCAAAACTGTTTGACTTAACGGGTTTGCAGGTTTATTGCAATACAAAATTTGGTTTTTCGGCAGACGAGACATTAAAAATTGTTCAAACATTGTACGAACAAAAAGTGGTCACCTACCCTAGAGTTGATACCACTTTTTTGCCGAGCGATATTTACCCTAAAGTACAAGGGATATTGCAAAAATTAACCAATTATGCGGCGTTGACGCAACCGCTTTTGGAGAAAAAAATAAAAAAATCGCCTAAGGTTTTCAACGATAAAAAAGTAACCGATCACCATGCAATAATTCCAACTGGAGTACAAAACAATTTGCAATACAATCAACAACAGGTTTATGACATTATCACCAAACGTTTTATTGCTGTATTTTATGATGATTGTTTGGTCGCCAATACCACTGTTGTAGGCAAAGCTGCCAAAGTGTTGTTTAAAGCTACTGGTAAAGAAATTTTGAAAAAAGGTTTTCGTGTAGTTTTCGAAGCTTCGACTGCGCTCAGCTCAAATGCCAAGGAAAAAGAAGCTGATATTTTACCCAGTTTTATTGTTGGCGAAAAAGGACCACACCAACCCTCCTTTTTAGAAAAAGAAACCAAAGCACCCAACCAATTTACCGAAGCTACTTTGTTACGCGCCATGGAAACGGCAGGTAAACAAGTTGACGATGAAGACTTGCGCGAATTGATGAAAGAAAATGGAATTGGTAGACCGTCAACACGAGCGAATATTATTGAAACACTTTTTAGGAGACAATACATCGTTCGAAATAAAAAACAAGTTTTACCCACTACGACCGGAATTCAATTAATTGATACGATTCAAAACGAGTTGGTGAAATCAGCAGAGTTAACCGGAACTTGGGAAAAACAACTGAAAGATATTGAAAAAGGAACTTTTACAGCTGGCTCGTTCATCAAAAACATGAAACTGATGGTGGCCACTTTGGTTGATGAAGTGCGCAGCGAAAGCAGGCGCGCCAACATTTCGCACGTTGCAGCTAGCCCAAAAGTAGTTGCAAAAACAGAAAAAAAGAAAGCCGCAGGAATTTTAGCCGAAACCTGTCCGAAATGTAAAACAGGAACCTTACTGAAAGGAAAAGCTGCTTACGGTTGTACCAATTATAAAACGGGTTGCAATTTCAAATTGCCATTTGTTTTCAGTGATAAAAAAATATCCGAAAATCAATTTATAAGATTACTTCAAAAAGGATCAACGGTGAACTTGAAGGATTTTAAAACCGAAACTGGAACAGTTGAAGGACTGCTGCGTTTTGACGAAAATTTCCAACTTATTCTAGAACCCAAAAAAACAGTAGCGAAAGCCGTTCCTGACAAATTAGCATGTCCGAAATGCAAAAAAGGAACCGTATTAAAAGGAAAAACAGCTTACGGTTGCAGCCATTACAAATCCGGATGTACCTTTAAAGTAACTTTTGAACAGGTTCGAGCGCAATTGCAGGAGCAAAAACCAACAAAAGAATTGGTGTATGCTATTTTGAAATCGAGTGTTTAAAAGCATAAATTTATTTCAAACCACATAAGGAATATGAGTTAATTGAAGTTGGTTTAAGAGAAAAAAGACTTGAGTGAGAAATTTTTGATAGATGCATTCGTAGTTCAATTAAGGTTCAGTTTTTGAAGTTTAATTAAATTTCAATCTCAAAATATCCCAGCTGCTTTGGTCAAATTCCAATCAATGTAAAACTTGATTATTTTTCAAGAATTCAAACTTTAAAAAAACCAAACCAATACCTTTTTTTTATACTTTAGCTTGTTAAAAATAACCTTCTAATTTTAAGCTTATGTTTCAGAAAACAACCTCGTTACTACTTCTGCTTGCTTTGGTTGCTTGTAAAAATCAAGAAACAACCGAGAAAGAAAAAATAAAAGCGGCCACTTGGCTTTTAGGAAATTGGGAAAGCAAATCAGCTGAAGGAAGTTTAAAAGAAAATTGGAAGCAAGAAAACGATAGTACCTTTTCGGCTACCTCTTATTTTATCAATACCAAAGATACCGTTCATTTCGAGACTATTCGTTTGCAACAAGTAGGAGAACAACTGACCTACACTGCAACTATCAAAGGACAACACAATGACAAGCCGGTAGCTTTTACTTTGTTTTCTCAAACCGATAAGCAAGTCGTTTTTGAAAACCAAAAAAACGATTATCCACAAAAAATCACCTACACCAAAGTAACTGCTGATAGTATTGTAGCTCAAATTTCGGGGGAACTGCAAGGAAAACCAAGCTCAGAACAATTTGGATTAAAAAAAATCAAGTAAACTTGTAAAAAAGTTACATAAATGAAACTCGCTCTATTTAGCGGGTTTTTTTATGTCAAAAATCAAACAAATTGGCATCCTTTCATTTTCAAAACCGTCTACCCTACTGAAACTTTCTAAGCAACTTTCTAAGCAACTTTCTAAGCATTCTTCTAATTAACATTAAAAGGGTAATAATCATTTTCTCCAAAAAAGAAAATAGAAGATCTATATGATTACCACAATGCCATTAAACCATTTTCATTATTGAACATCAAATTAGCAAAAATATAACCCTGATTTACGGAACTCTTAAATCTAAAAATAAATTAAAAGCGTTAAAAAAATGTGATAATTGCCCAAATATGTGCTAGAGATATTATTTTAATTTTTACATTTGCATTATTTTTATTTAATCTAAATAATTAAAAATATAACAGATTTATCCTATACAACACAGACCACTAATTATGAAAAAAAATCTCATACTAGCACTGACCCTTTGCGCCACCGCATGGATGACCGCACAACAAAAAAACAGTCTTTTGGAGCAAGCTTTCTGGAAAACCGCTCCAGATGTAGCCACTGTACAAGCTGAAATTGCAAAAGGAAATAATCCAGCAGCATCTACTTCAAACGCATTTGATGCAACCGTAATGGCCATCAACAATGATGCGCCATTAGCTACTATTCAATTCTTGATAGACCAACCCGGAAATGAAGTGACTAAAATTACGCATGACAGCCGTATTTACCTGCATTGGGCCGCCAACAAAGGAAATGTACCATTAGTTGAATACCTCATCAAAAAAGGATCAGACATCAATCTCGAAGACAGCAAAAGCGAAACACCTTTAACATTCGCAGCCATCGGTGGACAAAGTAATCCAGCACTTTATGAAGCTTTTTTTAAAGCCGGTGCCGACCCAAAGAAAAAATACAAAGACGGAGTGACACTGTTACTCATGTCGATTGCTACTGATAAAAACTTAAGTCTTGCCACTTATTTAACCTCAAAAGGATTGTCGTTAAAAGACACTGATACCGCAGGAAACACCGCATTTGACTATGCTGCCAAATCAGGCAATACTGCTCTTTTACAATCTCTTATAGACAAAGGCGTAAAATACAGCGACAATGCTTTATTGTTTGCCGCACAAGGTACACGTCGCGAAACTACTTCGCTAGAGACTTTTAAATACTTAGTCGAAACTCTAAAAATAAAAGCCACAGCTACAAATAAATCAGGCGAAAATGTGTTGCATTATTTGGCCAATAAACCCAATCAAACTGCTATCATTAACTACTTTCTTTCGCAAGGAGTCGATGCCAATGCAGCAACTATTGAAGGCACCACACCGTTAATGATTGCCGCAACTGCTCGTGATAACTCCGCTTTAGACTTATTTTTAGGAGTGACCAAAAATAGCAATGCTAAAAACAACAAAGGCGAGTCGGCGCTGACCATGGCAGTAAAATCGGGAACTCCCGAGGCAATTACCGCACTTTTAAACAAAGGTGCTGACGTTAATTTACTTGATAAGGACAGTAATAATTTGGGATTCTATCTCGTACAATCCTACCGACCTGCCCCTCGAGGCGCCACTACTGCTGATCCTTTTGAAGTGAAAATTAAACTTTTACAAGACAAAGGTTTAAATTTAGCTACTCCCCAAAAAGATGGCAACACTTTATTGCATTTTGCCGTAATCAAAAATGACCTTTCTTTGTTGCAAAAATTAGCAGCTTTAAACATCGATCCTAATGCCAAAAACAAAGACGGCTTAACTGCATTACACAAAGCAGCTCTTATTGCCAAAGACGATACGATCTTAAAATACCTTATTTCTATCGGTGCCAAAAAAGACATTTTAACTGACTTTGACGAAAGTCCGTATGCACTAGCACAAGAAAACGAGTCGTTAATTCAAAACAAAATTTCTTTAGACTTTTTAAAATAAAAAATAGCATCAACACATGAAATCAATCTTAAAAATCAGCCTTTCCATTGCCTTTTTATTCCTAGTATCTGCCTCGGCTACAGCCCAAACAAGCAAATACAAATGCATGTTGCAAATGTCTAACTACATGGGCGAGGGAGCATATATTGTAGTTTCTTTGGTCAATGCCAAAGGCGAATACGTAAAAACTTTATACGTAATGGGAGACGATAAAAAATGGTACAAAACCATCAAAGAATGGCATAAATTTTATTCAAAAAAACCGGAGAACATCAGTGCTAAAACGGGCGCATCGGTAACGGGAGGCGATCGTAGCATTACCACCATCGAAATCGAAGATGCTAAAATCAACAAAGGCTTTAAACTGCGTTTTGAAACATCGGTAGAAGATCAAAAATACCACACTGCCGATCTTGAAATTCCTTTAACAACCGAGGGAATTGCCGCAAAAACCGAAGGTAAAAACTACATTCGCTACGTGCGTTTGAACAAAATTTAAAAAACAAAACAACGTTTTTTTTGGGGCGTGACCCTCTCTTAAAAAAGTCGGGTCGGGTCTTCCGTTCCCGCTTTTTTTATAAAGGCAAAAAAAGCCTTTATAAAAAAGAGCTCCACTGCAACCCCTCACGCAAAACCACCTGAAGCACACATCTGCCTTGGTCAAGCAGTAACTTTTTAATATCCCGCTCCTTTTCTCAAACCGAATTTTGGAGTCCTGAAAAATACCTTTTCAACATGACACTTTCTTTTTGGCGTTACGCACACTTAACTTTAGCCATTTTTTCTGCTGCATTCTTAGTATTAGCATCGGTTACGGGAGTAATCCTTGCCGTTGATGCCATTCAAGAAAAAACTCCGCCATACAAAGTCGCCAATTTTGATACCATCAGGCTTGACCAGACCTTGCCTGTTTTACGAAAAACCTATCCTGAAATTACTGAACTCACCGTAAATCACAATCAATTTGTAAGCCTACAAGGTATCGATCAAAAAGGCAATGATGTAAATGCGTATGTTGATGCAAAAACAGCCAAAATTTTAGGAACACCAGAGCAAAAAAGTGAATTCTTACAATGGACAACCGCCTTGCATCGCTCGCTTTTTCTAAAAGAAACGGGACGATTTATTGTAGGTTTTGTTTCGTTTTTATTGCTTTTGATTGCTATTTCAGGTTTTGCCTTATTACTCAACCGCCAAAAAGGAATCAAAGCGTTGTACTCCAAAATCATAAAGGAGAATTTTGCGCAATATTATCATGTGTATTTAGGTCGCTTGTCATTGCTTCCCATAATTTTATTATCCGTTTCGGGCACATATTTGACTTTAGAAAAATTTAATTTTTTCCTAGAAAAAAAGGCTAGTGAACCAATCAATCAAACCGTTTCTGCTGCAAGAGCGAATACCAATTTCTTTTCGACAACTCTTTTAAGCGAGGTCAAAAAAATTGAGTTCCCATTCTCTGACGATGCTGAAGATTTTTACATGATCACGCTACACGATCGCGAAATTGAAGTGAACCAAAAAACGGGTGCCATCATGACCGAAACTCTTTTTCCGTTGCAAACCATTGCAACCGAATGGAATTTAGATTTACATACGGGCCGCACGAGTATTTTATGGGCAATAGTTTTGGCTCTAGCAAGCATCAATATTTTATTTTTCATTTACTCTGGTTTTGCCATGACGCTCAAACGTAGAGCGAGCCGAATCAAAAACACGTTCAAAGCTGCCGAAAGTGAATTTATTTTACTAGTAGGATCAGAAAACGGAAGTACGCTTGCATTTGCAAATGCTATTCAGAAACAATTAATAGCGCAAGGCAAAAAAGTATTTTTGGGCGAACTGAATTCGTACACAAACTACCCAAAAGCGAAACAACTGATTGTTTTTACTTCAACCCATGGTTTAGGCGATGCACCTGCGAATGCCAGTAACTTTTTAACTCGTTTACAAAAAACAACCCAACAGCAACCCATTCAGTTTTCGGTAGTAGGATTTGGATCGCTAGCGTATCCTGATTTTTGCGCCTTTGCCAATGATGTTGATCAAGCTTTGGCTCAGCAAAAATGGGCGAATCGTGTATTGGAAATGCAAACTGTAAACGACAAATCGGCTACCGAATTTGTTGCATGGATTAACTCATGGAACGCCCAAACTGGCGTAAACCTCGCTACTACTCCATCGCTTTACAATGAAGTACCAAAAGGCCTTGAAAAAATAAAGGTACTCGACAAAACGTTAATTTCAGATACCGAACATACTTTTCTGTTGACATTACAAACCGGTACTTTTTCTAAATACACCTCAGGCGATTTACTCGCTGTGTACCCGGCAAATGATAATCAAGAGCGTCTCTACTCTATCGGAAAAGTGAACGGGAAAATGCAATTGGTTGTCAAACTACATCCCTCAGGTTTGGGGTCGAACTACTTATATGATTTAGAGAAAGGAAGTGTTTTTAAAGGGAGGATCATTACTAACAAATCGTTTCACTTACCCGCAAAAGCAACTCAAGTCGCCATGATTTCTAATGGAACGGGTATTGCTCCATTTCTGGGTATGATTTCACAAAATCAAAACAAAACTGCAACACACTTGTATTGTGGTTTTCGTCAGCAAACCGCAACGGTGATGGGTTACCAACAATTTGCCAACGACATGCTAGCTAAACAACAATTGAACAGTTTTCATTTGGCACTATCTCGTGAAGACAAGCAAGAATATGTGATGGATTTGATTCAGCGCGACGCCTTGTTTTTTGGAAAACTATTGCAAGATGGCGGTACTGTTTTGATTTGTGGGTCGCTCGCGATGCAAAAAGACGTTGAAAAAGTACTTGATACGATTTGTTTACAGCAATCAAACAAGAATATTGCTTTTTATAAAGAAAACGGACAAATACTCACTGATTGTTATTAAAAGGCTGAACTGCGTTTTTAAAACTCATATCGTTGGTGGCACTTTATCCGCGTGAGTGATGGCAGTGGAGCTCTTTTTTAGCCTGCCCTTTTTTCGGGCAGGCTAAAAAAAGCGGGAGCGTACAGCACGACCCGAAGTTTTTACGGAGGGGCACGCCCAAATAATTCTATACTCGAAAAATTCCTTTTTTGAAAACGGACTGCAAATAGTACCTTTACCTTTTACAATTGAAACTGAACCGCATGACTGAAAAAAGTAGTGTTCCCTTAAAAGAAATTGCAGGCCTTTTTTTGAAATTGGGCACTATTGGTTTTGGCGGTCCCGCAGCACATATTGCGATGATGCAGGACGAGGTGGTTGCAAAACGAAAATGGTTCAGCGAGCAACATTTTTTAGACTTGATAGGCGCTACCAACTTGATTCCCGGTCCAAATAGCACCGAAATAGCCATACACATTGGGTATGAAAAAGGCGGCTGGAAAGGATTATTGGTCGCCGGACTTTGCTTTATTTCGCCAGCCGTTTTGATTACTGCTTTTTTGGCTTGGAGTTACAAAGAATACGGACAAACTCCGGCTGTACAACCTTTTTTGTACGGAATTAAACCCGCGATTATTGCCATAATTATTGCAGCGGTTTTTCCGTTGGCCAAAAAATCATTGAAAACGGTGACCTTAGCCCTCATTGGCTTGCTGGTTTTAGTAGGTTCCTTGTTGCATTATTATGAAATTTACTTGTTATTTGGTGCAGGTTTTGTGGGTCTTTTTTTGAAGTATTGGAACTCGAATGGAGCCTTTAAAAGTAATTGTATGCTACCTTTAGTTGCGTTACCCACAAGCACGGGAACACTTTTGGCTAGCAGTAATGCAAAGTTGTTTTGGATTTTTTTAAAAATTGGCGCTATACTGTACGGTAGCGGCTATGTTTTATTTGCTTTTTTGGATACGGAGTTAGTTGCTACGGGACTTTTAACACGCCAACAATTAATTGATGCTATTGCTATTGGGCAATTTACGCCCGGACCCGTTTTCTCATCGGTAACGTTTATTGGCTATCAAATAAACGATTGGTCTGGCGCACTTGTTGCTACTGTCGGTATTTTTTTGCCTTCGTTTGTATTTGTTGCATTGCTCAATCCGTTGGTCAACAAAATGCGAAACTCAATACTTTTTGGTGCTTTTCTGGATGCTGTAAATGTAGCTTCGGTTGCTATTATTGTGTCGGTTTGCTTTTCAATGGGAACAGAAAGCATCCTAGATTGGAAAACACTTTTGATTGCAGTGTTGAGTATACTCATTCTGTTTATTTACAAAAAACTAAACAGTGCCTTAGTTGTTGTTGGAAGTTCACTTTTGGGATATTTACTTAGCTTAGTCTAGTCAGAAAATTTTGAACAGCATGTCTCGCTTAATAGTTCTGGGATATAGATAAATTATGAAAACAAAATCGATTACTACTTTTTTCCTTTTGATAGCGCTTGTTGTGCATTGTACTGCTGGCGCTCAAGTGTTGCGTAAACGAACCACTTTATTGATGGGCGGCCGTTTTGACATTACAATTGTAGCGCAAGATTCGCTTACCGCAGAAAAAAATATTGATGTTGTTATTGGAGAAATTAGCCGAATTGAAAATTTGATTTCAGACTGGAAGTCAGACTCCCAAATATCAGAGGTGAATCGTAATGCCGGTGTTCAACCTGTGAAAGTAGATCGGGAAGTTTTTGAATTAACGCAGCGCGCGATACGGTTTTCTGAAGTTACAAACGGCGGTTTTGATATCAGCTTTGCCGCAATGGACAGAATTTGGAAATTTGATGGTTCGATGACTGAAATGCCTACTGCAGAAGCTATCAAAAAATCAGTTGAAAAAGTAGGCTACAAAAACATTGTTTTGGATAGCGCGAATGCAACCATTTTTTTGAAACTGAAAGGTATGAAAATTGGTTTTGGCGCTCTCGGCGAAGGCTACGCAACGGATAGATGTCGCCAAATGATGCGCGATAAAGGCATTGAAGCCGGAATCATAAACGGCTCTGGTGACATGAGTACTTGGGGCAAACAACCCAATGGCAAAGCTTGGAATATAGGCATTACGAATCCTTTTCGTCCTGAAAAATTATTGGCTGTAGTGCCTTTAACACAAGAAGCTGTAACCACATCGGGCAGTTATGAAAAATTTGTAGTTTTGAATGGCAAACGTTATTCGCACATTATCAATCCCGCAACAGGCTACCCCGCAACAGGCTTATGCAGCGTTACTGTTTTTGGTCCTGATGCCGAAACGGCGAATGGTTTGAGCACCTCGCTGATGGTTTTAGGCCCGGAAACAGGACTGCAATTACTGCATCATTTCCCAGATTACAGCTGTATCATGATTACCGATACTGGTAAAATCATTCGATCAAAAAACTTCCGAATCAAAAAATTCAAAAATAAAGTTAAGTAAACACCTCTTCTCAGTTAATGGCACATGATTTCTTATAAATGCCTTCGCCTACTTATATAGCACTTCCTTATTAGCCACTAATTGTAGCGACTTAAAATAACAATGACCTTCTGTTACGAGTTAATTTCATTTTATTCGTCAATCCTTCTTTTTTTAACACTATTTTACTTAAATTAAAATTTCGTGATGATCATGTTAATAAATAAGAATGATTATAAATAACATCAAAACAAGAGCTTAGCTTTTCTTTGAAATTATTATTCATATTTAATCTAAATAAGTTTTGTTAATCCAAAAGAGGACTCTATCTTTGCGCTGTTATTTTTAATTATTCTAAATAAACAGTTATGAAATACCTATTATTTGCAGCCTCAACATTACTTTTTAGTACAAACATTTTCGCTCAAGAGCGCATCAGTGCTGCAAACAGCGACCATCAAGACACTTCTTTTGCACAAGCATTACAAGACACCATAAAAAATAAAAAAGGTGAAATATTAAAAGAAGTAATCGTCACTAACAACAGAGAGAAGAAACCAGTATCGGTGTTGCGTTCGGGTTTAAAACCGATGGACACCCCACAAAGTATTCAAGTTGTTGGGTCTGAAATCATCACACAACAACAAGCTATTCGGTTAAGTGAGGTTATTAAAAACGTCAATGGCGTTTATGTTGGTTCAGCAAGAGGCGGCGCTCAGGAATCATTTTTTTCGAGAGGATATGACATGTCTGCCAACAATATGTTTAAAAATGGGTTTCGTTTTAATAGCGGATCTATCCCTGAAGTTTCGTCTTTGGAAAAAGTTGAAGTCTTAAAAGGAAGTGCCGCTTTACTTTACGGAAATGTGGCGCCTGGGGGAATTTTAAACATGGTTACCAAAACTCCATCTTTCACAAAAGGAGGTGAAATTTCAATGCAAATGGGTAGTTATTCTTTTTATAAACCATCCATTGATGTTTATGGGCCATTAAATGACATTATTGCTTACCGCTTTACTGGTTCTTATGAAAACTCTGAAAGTTTTAGAGATAATGTAACCAAAGAGCGCTACTACATTAATCCTTCTTTTTTGTTTCAAGTAAATGATAAAACAGAGATTGTTCTACAGGGAGATTATTTAAAAGACTATTGGACACCCGATTTTGGAACGGGAATAATCGGAAAAAAAATTTTAGACCTTCCTAGAAACCTATATTTAGGCGCAATTTGGTCTAATGGTGAAACTAATCAAGCTACTGTTTCAGGTTTGGTTACACATAATTTTAATAAAGACTGGAAATTAAATTTTAATACTTCTTTTCAAAATTTTGAAAGAACTTCTAAAGGTACCGAACGAGTGCAACCAGCTGCAAATGGCGATTGGAAACGACCTTTGGGTCAGAACAAAAACTTAGAACAAATAATAGGCGAACAACTGAGTGTGCAGGGAAATTTTAAAACAGGTCAAATTAAACATCAATTGTTTACAGGTGTAGATATGGAAAATTCCTTTTCGCAAGCATATACCTTTACGTTTACACCTTCAACCTACGGTAGTGGAAACCTATTTGATTTTGAAAATTTTGATCAAGGCGGAGCAATCCCAAATGGCACAAATACCCGAATTGTAAAAACAAATACGAACCGTTTTGGTATCTATGCACAAGATTTAATTTCACTTACTGAAAAATTTAAAGTTCTGGCAGGAATTCGTTGGTCTTGGCAAGAAGCACAGGTAGAAACTACAGATTTGACTAAAAAAACAATCATTAAAGATAAAAAGCGAAAAGACCTTGCCTTCACTCCAAAACTTGGGTTAGTTTATCAACCTACAAAGGATATGTCTGTATTTGCCAGTTACTCCAACTCTTTTACACCAAATACAGGAACAACAGTGGACTTGAAAGCAATAGAACCTTCCATAATTGATCAATATGAATTTGGCGTGAAAAAAGATTTTTGGAAAGGAGTATTGAGTACAAATGTTACCTTGTACCAAATTACAAATAGTAATTTAGCACAAACAGCTGAATTTAAAGCTGATGGATCCCCTAATACAGATAGCTCAATAAAAGTATTAAGTGGAGAAACAAACAGCAAAGGTGTAGAACTAGATATTATTGCAAAACCAATTGTGGGACTAAACATTATTGCCGGATATAGTTACAATGATATGCGTTTTACAAAAACTTCTGGTTTAAAAGGGAGTTTTATTGAAGGGGATCGATTGGCTAGAACTCCAGCAAATACGGCCAATTTAAGCTTTTTCTATACTTTACAATCTGGAACACTTAAAGGAGTTTCGCTGGGAGCTTTAGGAAATTATATCGGAAAAAGAGTTGGTGGATGGAACAATCAAGTGGATCCTGCGTTGCCTAATGGTATATTTGACAGAGAAATTCCTTTAGAGGGCTATACTACAATTGACCTATCAGTTGGTTATGAATGGAAAAAAATTGCTATCCTTTGCAAATTATCTAACATCACGAATGAATTGAATTATACCGTACACGAAAATTACAGTGTAAACCCGATTGCTCCGAGACAAATCATGACAAGTTTGCGATATAAGTTTTAGTCCTATTTCAAAAAAAACAAGCCCCAAAATACATTTATTTTGGGGCTTGTTTTTTTATAATAATAAATTAATGCATTTCAATTCCGTTAACTTCCAATAGATCGTTCAACAAAACATTAACATGAGGTTCGTATTTTTCTACCCCACTTTGGTACCACTCTGCAATTAAACCCAATTGATGAGCTGTATAGCCTTCGTCATCGATTGGTAACCCGAGCAAACCTGCTATTAAAAAATCTTCAAGTATTTTATCAGTAACTATTCTTTCAGGAATACCTTTGCTAATACAACCATTTAGACGTTCGTACTCCATGCGCCCTGCGATAAATCCAGCAATAACTGCCTCATTTTTCATGGCATCATTAAACTCTAAATAAGGATCCAAACCAATTGCAAGTCCTCTGTAATAATTTTGCCTGTATACATCATTTATTATCCTTTTCATAGAAATATCATTTGTGGTATTTGAAATTCTATACAAACCTACTTATATTGCATCTCCAAAAAAACTATAATCGTTGAACGGGCTATTTAATCTGTTAATTACAAGGCGCTTGCCGTTAATCGGTACTTTTAAAATGTTAAAACATATTTGGCACAGCAACTGTTCTAAGCTTTCCTTTGCTAATGTGGCATACCAAAATAGATTTATTTTCTTTATACTGATAATCAAACTACTTTTAAAAAAAATCCCACTTTAGAAAAGATTCTAAAATGGGATTGCAATAATTTATTTTACTATTATTTATTGTAAACCAGCTAAGCTATTTTTCAGCGTGTCGATTTTTGCTAATGCATCAGCTTCTTTTTGTTTTTCGTTAGCCAAAACTTTTTCTGGTGCACCAGAAACAAATTTCTCATTTGCTAATTTACTTTGAACCGACTTTAAAAAACCTTCCGTATAACTCAATTCGGAAGTAAGTTTTGTAATCTCAGCAGCAACATCAATATTACCAGTGATTGGGATAAAATATTCATTTGATTTAACTCTAAAAGAAAGTGCTCCATCTACTTTATCAGAAACATATTCTAAGTTGCTAATGTTCCCTAATTTAGACACAACAGCATCAAAATAAGCTGACGACTTATCATTGTTCACAATCTTTAATTCGATGGTATCTTTGAACGGTATATTTTTGTCTTTACGAATTGTTCTAATTCCAGAAATCACTTCTATTGTTGCATCAAAATCAGCAATCAAACTCGCATTAAACGGTTTCATTTCTGGCCAAGTAGCAACAATTAAAGCTTCATCGGTTGTACGTTCTGCAATAAACTGCCAAATTTCCTCAGTTAAAAATGGCATAAACGGATGCAATAATTTCAAATTGTTCTCAAGCATTTCTATTGCTTTCGCAAAAGTTACACTGTCAATTGGTTGTTGGTAACCCGGTTTGATCATTTCAAGGAACCAAGAACAGAAATCATCCCAAACTAGTTTATAAATAGCCATTAAGGCATCAGAAATTCTATATTTTTCGAAGTTATCTTCAATCTCTGCTAATGTTTGTTGCAATTTAGCTTCGTACCATTCGATTGCTACTTTAGAAGATTCAGGTTGTGGAATAGCCTCTGAAACTTCCCAGCCTTTGATCAACTTAAAAGCATTCCAAATTTTATTGGTAAACGCCTTGCCTTGGTTACACAACTCCTCATCAAACATAATATCGTTTCCAGCAGAAGCACTCAAAAGCAAGCCAACGCGAACTCCATCTGCCCCGAATTTATCAATTAAATCTAACGGATCTGGTGAATTCCCTAACGATTTAGACATTTTGCGACGTTGCTTATCACGCACCAATCCCGTTAAATACACATTTGTAAATGGCTTTTTATCAGTATATTCATAGCCTGCAATAATCATTCGAGCCACCCAGAAAAACAAAATATCTGGACCTGTTACCAAATCATTTGTTGGATAGTAATATTTAAAATCAGCACTTTCAGGATCCATAATTCCTCCAAAAACTGACATTGGCCACAGCCATGAAGAGAACCAAGTGTCTAATGCATCCACATCCTGTTTTAAATCTGAAGTTGAAAGTTGTGAGTTGTTGGTTCTTTTTTTAGCTAAAACTAAAGCTTCATCAATAGATTCAGCAACTACAAAATCTTCTTTTCCATCACCATAAAAATAGGCCGGAATTTGTTGTCCCCACCATAACTGACGGGAGATGTTCCAATCTCTTATATTGTTTAACCAATGTGCGTAGGTATTATTGAAACGAGCTGGGTGCAATTTAATATCACCATCTTCAAGAACAGATTTGATAGCCGGTTTTACCAACTCCTCCATTTTAAGAAACCATTGGTCTGATAAACGAGGTTCAATAACTGCTTTGGTTCTTTCAGATGTTCCTACTTTATTTAAGTGCGACTCTGTTTTTAACAAAGCACCCATTTTTTCTAACTCGATTGCAATTTCGGCGCGAACCACAAAACGATCTTTCCCTTGGTAATGCAATCCGAAAGAATTAAGAGAGGCATCTTCATTAAGAATATCGATAATTTCTAAATTGTGTTTTTCACCCAAAGTTTTATCGTTCATATCGTGAGCAGGCGTTACTTTTAAGCAACCTGTTCCAAACTCCATGTCTACGTACTCATCTTCAATGATTGGAATTACTCGACCACAAATTGGCACAATAGCTTTTTTGCCCCGTAAATGGGCAAAACGTTCATCATTAGGATTAATACAAATTGCAGTATCTCCAAAAATTGTTTCAGGTCGTGTGGTAGCAATCGTTAAAAAGTCTTCGGTGCCTTCGATTTTGTATTTTAGAAAGAACAGTTTTCCCTGTTGTTCTTCGTAAATTACTTCTTCGTCAGAAAGTGTAGTTTTGGCCTCTGGATCCCAATTCACCATTCTATACCCTCTGTAAATCATCCCTTTATTGTACAAATCAACAAATGAACGTATTACAGATGCCGACATATCTGGATCCATCGTAAACTTTGTACGTTCCCAATCGCAAGAAGCACCTAGTTTTTTGAGTTGCTCTAGAATTACGCCACCGTATTTATCTGTCCATTCCCACGCGTGCGCCAAGAACTCTTCACGAGTTAAATCGTTTTTATTAATTCCTTCGGCTTTTAGCTTAGCAACAACTTTTGCTTCGGTAGCAATTGAGGCGTGATCCGTACCCGGAACCCAACATGCATTAAATCCTTTTAATCGAGCACGTCGAATTAAAACATCTTGAATGGTATTGTTTAACATGTGTCCCATGTGCAAAACTCCAGTCACATTAGGCGGTGGAATTACAATTGTATATGGTGTTCTGTGATCTGGCTCCGAATGAAAATAATTATTTTTCATCCAGTAGTCATACCACTTATTCTCAATAGTTTTCGCGTCAAATTGGGCAGGAATTGTCATAAAAAGCAACTGTTAAAACCAAAAATAAGATTTGGTCTGATATTTGTAAATCTAATATTAAACAAAAGTAAATAATAAAGTACACTATAAAAAGCGAAATAAAAATTTGTACGTTATTTAAAAGAAAGTAACTTTACTAACCGAATTTAATCCTTTGATAATGAAAAAAAGTATCGCCTTATTAGCATTTGCCTTAATCAGCACAATTGGTTTTGCGCAAAATGGTCCAAAGATCGAATTTTCGGCAAAGAATAACACCATTGATTACGGGCGCGTGAAAAGTACCGACAACAGTAGCAGAGATTTTATTTTTACCAATACAGGAAACGCTCCTTTATTGATTACCAACGTACTTTCTACCTGCGGCTGTACGATTCCGACAAAACCTGATGCGCCAATAATGCCTGGAAAAACAGGAAAAATAACCGTAAAATACAATATGGCAATAGGACCAATTAGAAAAACGTTAACTGTAGAATCGAATGCGATTAATTATGAAAGTGGTCGTGTAGCTCTTAAGATTCGAGGTGAAGTCGTAGAAAATTAAATTTTAAAACTATGTCAACTAACATTTTTTGATTTAAAGAAATGTTAGTTTTTTTTATAACTTATTCTCCAACTGAAAGGAGAATGTTAATAATTGACTTTTCCTTTCTATTTCTAAAGTAATCCATTTATCCTCCTCTGATTTGAAAAGTTGGTTTATCTGCTCCAATGAATATTGATAGGGCATTCTATTGTTAATTCGAACTAAGATATCACCTTTTTGCAACCCAGCTAATGCTGCGGGAGAACCTTGTCGAATATGCGCAATATCGTACACTGGTTTTAACTTGAACTTGTATTTAAAATCATTTCTATAAACCGATTGACCGCCCGATGCATTGAAACCTGATTGCGGGACAGTTTCCATTTGTACTGTTTCTTGTACCCATTGTAAACCGTGATGCTGGATTTCAATTCCGCTTTTATTGTAGGAGAACGGCTCGTAATAGGCTTTGCTTTTGCGCAAAAACATTTGCTGCGAAGAGTAATCGAATAAAACCTTGAAGCGTTTCATAATCTCACCTCCTACTGACCCCATTCGATCAGGAACCATTGTCACATTTTTGATCGAAATTGAATCGGGAAAAGCACTAATAACTTCATCAAAGGTAAAGTCGGCCAATTTAAACTTTTTTACCTTTGCTCTTTGACCTTCAATATCTCCACTAAATCCGCGACCCAAAAAATCATTAAAGTTTTTTTTAGGAACATTTACCAAAGGATCACGATTATGAAAAAGCCAAACTGCATCACTATTACCAATATCAACCAATAACTTTACTGGAATATCTTGCTTTTCAAGATCTACTTTAGCAATTACATAAGGCTTGTTACCTTCTATCTGTAATGGTACTACTGAAGATTTATGAGTGTATTTTTTTCTGTTTTGAGGTGTGTCTTTCAAGACAACAATCTTTTTTCGTCGGTAATCCAAGTGAATCAAATTATTTTTAAAAAAATGATATCCAATGATTCCATTAACAGGAATCCCAATATGTGAGGACAAATTAAAATCAGGATCTAGTACGATATAAAGAAAATGTCCGCGGTATTGCAAATTGCCAAATTCTAAGAGATTATTAGTCGATTTGAGTCCTTCTACAGTATCTTGACTTCCTAAACCTTTAAGCATTACTTTTTGTGCATTAAAAAAACGCACTTCTTTTTTTTCCTCAAGGCTAAACAAAATAGTCTCAGAAACCCCAGTATCAAGTAAAAAATTCAATTCGACACCATTAACTTTGATTGGTACAAAGACTAAATTATTAATCAACTGAAAAGGAACAGTTACTTTTGTTTCACCCTTTTTAAATTCAAATCCGGGTTGCGCAACCAACATTTGGTTACAGAACGTAAATAAAAGGACCAGAAAACATTTTTTCATAAATTAACTTTCCCTTAAAATTACAAAATAAAAGGATGAGAAATACAGATTTAACAATTGATAGAGCATTTAATTGGATTTAATTCGGAAAAAAAATCGCAAATTTGCAATTCAACAAAAAAAGACTATGCCAACAATATCAAAAAAAGGCACGCAAATGCCTGAATCTCCTATTCGAAAATTAGTTCCTTTTGCTGAAATTGCGAAGAAAAAAGGAAACAAAGTATTTCATTTAAACATTGGTCAACCGGACATAAAAACTCCTGAAGTTGCCATGGAAGCGGTAAAAAATATCGACTTGACTATTTTAGAATACAGTCATTCTGCTGGTAACGAAAGTTACAGAACTAAATTGAGCGCCTCTTATATCAAACAAGGTGTTTCAGTAAATAAAGAAGACATCATCATTACAACTGGTGGATCAGAAGCTTTGTTATTTGCTATTGGTAGCACGATGGATCAAGGTGATGAAATTATCATTCCAGAGCCATTTTACGCGAATTATAACGGATTTTCAACGGCATCAGGAGTTAAAGTTGTACCCGTAATTTCAACGATAGATACCGGATTTTCTTTGCCAGCTGTAGCTGATTTTGAAAAATTGATCACTCCTAAAACCAAAGCAATTTTGATTTGTAATCCAGGAAATCCAACGGGTTATTTGTATTCAAAGGAAGAAATTATGCAATTGGCGGAGTTGGTTCAAAAACACGATTTGTTTTTGATTTCTGACGAAGTTTACCGTGAATTTACCTATGATGGTGATGTGCATTACTCAGTAATGAATATCCCTGGATTAGAGCAACACGCTATTATGATTGATTCTGTGTCAAAAAGATACAGCATGTGTGGCGCACGAATTGGTGCCATGGTTTCAAAAAACAAAGAAGTAATGAACGCGGCCATGAAATTTGCACAGGCAAGATTGAGTCCGCCAACAATTGAACAAATTGCAGCCGAAGCCGCTTTAGATACACCACAAAGCTATTTTGACGAGGTTATTGCCGAGTACAGAGAGCGTCGTGATACATTAATTGAAGAATTAAGCCAAATTGAAGGGGTAATTATCAGCAAACCAAAAGGCGCATTTTACTGTATTGCACAATTGCCAATTGACAATGCAGATGCTTTTGCACAATGGCTACTTGAAAGTTACGACCTAAACGGAGAAACTGTTATGGTTGCTCCTGCCGCTGGATTTTATTCAACTCCAGGCGTAGGTTTGAATCAAGTTCGAATTGCCTATGTTTTGAAAAAGGACGATTTAATAAGTGCGGTTCGTATTTTAAAAGCAGCAATTCCTGCCTACCAAGCTCTGGCACAAAAAGGATAAATAGTTAAAAACTAATGATATCAAAAAGGCAATAGCAACACGCTATTGCCTTTTTTTGTTTTACACCCAAAAAATACTACAGTTACAAAGCGATAAAGAAGTCTTAAATAGTGTACGCTATAGAAATTCTTAAATTTTTATTATTTATCTTTACCGCTCAAATAAATACACCCACTATAATAGTTGCATTTAATGATAAAAAACGAAGAATTTCAAGACGAAATAGGCGATAATCACGTAAGCTTATCAGCTAAAAACCCAATAAGAGAAGATGCTTTTGCACTTTCTGACGATGATAAAATTGAAAAGATTAAAAAAGATGTCGAAAACATTCTGCAAACTTTAGGAATGGATTTGACAGATGATAGTTTAAAAGGTACGCCTAATCGCGTAGCAAAGATGTTTGTAAAGGAAATTTTTGGAGGTTTAAATCCAAATAAAAAACCAAAAGCATCTACTTTTGACAACAACTACAAATACGGTGAAATGCTGGTAGAAAAAAACATTATTGTTTACTCTACTTGTGAGCATCATTTACTTCCAATTATCGGTAGAGCTCACGTAGCATACATATCTAATGGTACTGTAATTGGATTATCTAAAATGAATCGTATTGTTGAATATTACGCAAAAAGACCACAAGTTCAAGAGCGTTTAACTATGCAAATTGTACAAGAGTTGCAACAAGCTTTAGGTACAGAAGATGTTGCTTGTGTGATTGATGCTAAACACTTATGTGTAAACTCAAGAGGAATTAGTGATATCGAAAGTAGCACAGTAACCTCTGAATTTGGTGGGAAATTTAAAGATACGGTAACGCGTAGAGAATTTTTAGATTACATCAAATTAGAAACAAAATTCTAAATTAGTAAGGTCGTAATTAGACTACTAAACCATAGCCCTGATTGCAGTGGAAATCCTTTATATTTTTTCTTAAAAATATAAAGATTGGAACGAAAAGCAGGAAACAGCTCCTAAAAAAAACAAAATGCCTTTATACGAAACGCAAGCTATTAAAATATACAATTCTCTTTCAGGAGAAAAAGAAACATTTACACCTATCACCGAAGGAAATGTAGGAATGTATGTGTGCGGTCCTACGGTGTACAGCAATGTGCATTTAGGAAACGTGCGTACCTTTATGTCGTTTGATATCATTTTTAGGTATTTTCAGCATTTAGAGTACAAAGTGCGCTATGTTCGAAATATTACAGATGTTGGTCATATTGTTGATGATGTGGATGAAGGCGAAGATAAAATTGCCAAAAAAGCTCGTCTGGAACAATTGGAACCGATGGAAGTAGTGCAACGCTATACCGTGGACTTTCATGATATTTTAAGCGCTTTTAACTTTTTGCCCCCGAGTATTGAGCCAACAGCGACTGGACATATTATTGAGCAAATTGAAATTATCAAAACTATTATTGCTAATGGCATTGGATATGTAGCTAACGGATCGGTTTACTTTGATGTTGTAAAATTCAATGAAACCAATCATTACGGAAAGTTAAGCGGTCGAAATATTGAAGACATGCTAGCCAATACGCGCGATCTTGACGGACAAAGCGACAAACGCAACCCGCAAGATTTTGCACTTTGGAAAAAAGCAGAGCCACAACACATCATGAGGTGGCCTTCGCCATGGAGTGATGGTTTTCCGGGTTGGCACCTTGAATGTACTGCTATGAGTACTAAATATTTGGGAAATCATTTTGACATACACGGTGGTGGAATGGATTTAAAATTCCCTCATCATGAATGCGAAATTGCTCAAAACGAAGCTTGTACTGGACAAACGCCCGTGAATTATTGGATGCATGCCAACATGCTTACGTTGAATGGTAAAAAAATGGCCAAATCAACTGGAAATAATATTTTGCCAAGAGAAATTTTGACTGGCGAAAATACAATTTTAAGTAAAGCATTCTCAGCAGCGGTAGCACGCTTTTTTATGTTACAAGCGCATTACCGTAGTATTTTAGATTTCTCAGATGATGCCATTGTTGCGGCTGAAAAAGGATACAAAAGATTAATGGAAGCCATGAGTGCATTAGCGACACTTTCTGCAGGCAATACAAGTTCATTAGCTATTGCTGAATGGAAACAATCGTGCTACGATGCAATGAATGACGACTTTAATACGCCTATTTTAATCGCACATTTGTTTGAAGGGGTTCGCTTTATCAATTTATTGAAAGATGGTAAAGAAACTTTAAACACGGCTGATTTAGAAACTTTGAAGCAAACTATGAATGCCTTCGTATACGATGTGCTTGGTTTAGAGGATGAAAAAGTTTCGGATAGCAATAATGATAAGTTAGAAGGTACTATTGCACTACTAATTGAAATGCGCAAGCAAGCCAGAGAAAATAAAAACTTTGCGCTGTCAGATCAAATTAGAGATCAATTATTGGCTTTAGGAATTCAGTTGAAAGACGGGAAAGAGGGAACAACGTTTAGCATTTAAAGGAATTGCTTTTATTTGCTAAAGCGCTACAATCAAAAGAAAGGATCACTATGGTATCTAAAATATTGATTTTACCATTTGTATTATTGGTGCGATTTTATCAAACCGCGATATCTCCTTTTACACCTGCTGCTTGTCGTTTTGAACCTACATGCAGTTCGTATATGATTCAATCTTTGCAAAAACACGGTTTGTTTTTTGGTGGTTTTTTAGGATTAAAACGAATTTTACGCTGCAATCCTTGGGGACCAACAGGCTATGATCCTGTTCCTGAAAGCCAACCAAAAAAATAAAAAGAATAATAGCTAACAAATAAACTCTATTTAACAGAATACAAAAACACTATGACACACGCTTTAACCATTGTTTGGAATCCTTCAGAGGGAATCGATTTAGGATTTTTCACCATACGCTTTTACAGCTTAATGTTTGTAATTGCATTTGGTTTAGGTTGGTACATCATGAAACATATCTTTGTTCGTGAAGGAGAATCAATTGAAAAACTAGATTCACTTTTCATCTGGACAGTACTTGCTACTTTGGTTGGAGCACGTTTGGGTCATGTGTTTTTTTATGATTGGGAATACTACCGCAACCATTTACCTGAAATTATATTACCGTTCCGCTTAAGTCCAAGTTTTGAGTTTACGGGCTACCAAGGATTAGCGAGTCACGGCGCGGCGATTTCCATCATAATAGCCATGTATTTTTATAGCAAAAATATTTTGAAGCGACCACAACTTTGGATTTTGGATCGCGTTGTTATTCCAGTGGCTAGTGGTGCTATCTTTGTACGTTTGGGTAACTTTTTTAACTCTGAAATTATTGGTAATGCTACTGATTCTGCATTCGGAATAAAATTCATAAAAGACCATTTTAGTCCACAAGACGCGGTTACTAACACACAAATAGCCAATCCTAAAGAGGCGTACACCGCTATTGCTACCGACCCAAAGTTTGCAAATTTATTAGAGCAAGTACCAAGTAGTCACCCTACACAACTTTATGAAGCATTTAGCTACATATTTGTATTTGCCATTTTATTTTTCTTGTATTGGAAAACAGACAAACGCAAATACACTGGATATTTATTCGGAATGTTTTTGGTATTATTGTTCTCGGTACGTTTCGTGGTGGAGTCGGTAAAAGAAAGTCAAGGTGGATTTGAAAGTGCTCTAGGCTTATTTTCAACAGGACAGTGGTTAAGTATTCCTTTTGTACTGATCGGTTTGTATTTTATAATCACCGCTCAAAGAGAATTAAAATAAATTACGAAAAAAAAATAAAGCGCTAATCCCTCACAAAAGGATTAGCGCTTTTTTTTGATTACAATTGAAAAGCACAACTCACCTCTATATTTTTGATGTTATAGCCCGCATTTGAAGCACCAAGACCAGCATTTGACTGATGTTGTACACTTGGTCGGAGATCAACAGTAACGGACTTTATTTTATACGAAAACCCTATTGCCAAAACATCAGAGAAAGCGAAACCTTTGGAGAGGCGTTCCGTTTGAGTGTCCGTATACATCGGGCCCACGCTCAACAAGATATAACAACTTGCCACAGTTGAAAATTGTTTCCTGAGCAATCCGCCTACATTTAAAATATAACTTTTTACTGTCCTATTTTGACTGTAAAGCGCACGTAAATCTTCATAATTGGCTGTGTCAGGCTTGACAAAAAAGCTATTCAACATTTGATGTTTAGCGTTATTAAATTCGGGTTGAATTAATAACTCCAGTCCGATAGATTTTTTCCTCATAAGCGGATACAGTGACTCCACCTTTAAAAACTCAGCGCTATGGCTGTAATTCCGATTTTTAAACTCAGAACCTGTACCAACAGCAAACCCAATTGAAGTGGGACGAAAAGCTGATTGACTTCGACCAACCGAACTAAAGAGAAAGCAAATGCAAGTCGCAAGCGCAATTCTGTATAATCTATAAACTTTCATGGTATATACTAAAATTTAAATGTAGTAAAATTAAAACCAAAGCATAAAAAAAGGTTCAACTTTCGTTGAACCTTTTTATTATAAACTAGTTGCAGATTATGCCGCAGCGTGTTCTTTTTCAATAGCATCTTTGTCTTCTTTTGTGAAAGTATCAACAACCACAGGAGTTGCGATAAACAAAGAAGAATAAGTACCTACGATAATACCCACTAACATTGCAAAGATAAATCCTCTGATTGACTCACCTCCAAAAAGGAACATTGTCAACAATACCAAGATCATCGTTAATGAAGTATTTAAAGTTCTTGACAGCGTAGTGTTAATCGAAGCGTTTACAATACTATCAAAAGTACCTTTACGTTTTCCTAAGATAAACTCACGAATTCTATCAAATACAATTACAGTATCATTCATCGAGTATCCAATTACAGTTAAGATCGCTGCAATGAAATGCTGATCCATTTCCATGTGGAAAGGCATGAATTTGTAACATAAAGAGTAAATTCCTAATACAAAGATAACGTCATGCGCAACTGCTGCAATCGCACCTAATGAATATTGCCATTTACGGAAAGAGATCATTAAGTATAAAAAGATTACTGCTAATGCACCAAGTACAGCCCAATACGAATTGGTTTTGATATCCTCAGAGATAGAAGCACCTACTTTTGAAGCTTGTAACACCCCTACTTTTTTACCATCAAATGTATTTGTAAATTTATCGTAAGATGTGTTTGGATAATACTTAGCTAAAGCTTTGTATAATTTCTCATTCACTTCTTTATCAACAGCGATACCATCCTCTTGGATTTTATATTTAGTTGTAATTTTCAATTGATCATCATCACCTAAAACTTTAGCTTCTACCGGAGTTCCAAAAGCAGCTGATAACTCTTCAGAAACAACAGATGCGTCAACTGGTTTTTCGAATTTCACTTGGAAAGTTCTACCTCCAACAAAATCCACACCTTGATCTAATCCGTTAACGAAGAAGATAGAGATCAAACTCACCACTACAACTAATGAAGAGAAAATATAAGTAAACTTTTTAATTTTGATGAAATCATAATTAAAATTAGTAAACCAGTCTTTAGTCATATTTGTACAGAAAGTTAAATCAGCTTTTCCTGCAATGTTTTTATCAATAAAGATTCTTGCAATGAAAATAGAAGTAAACAATGAAGTTGCAATACCAATAAGTAATGTTAAAGCAAATCCTTTGATTGGTCCTGTTCCAAATATAAACAAAATAGCACCAGTTAATACGTGTGTAACGTTTGCATCAATGATTGAGCGCATTGCACCATGCCATCCGTAAGCCGAAACTACTGCTTCTGATAAAGTTTTACCATCACGCAATTCTTCCTTGGCTCTTTCGTAAATAATGATATTTGCATCAACTGCTGTACCTAATGTTAAAACGATACCTGCAATACCTGGCAATGTCAATACAAAACCAAAACTTGCCATAATTCCAAATAAGAACAATAAGTTCAATAACAAAGCTAAATTAGCGTACCAACCTGCTTTTCCGTAATAGAAAACCATCCAGAAACAAACTAATAAAAATCCGATGATAGAAGAAATTAATCCTGCATCAATAGACGCTTGTCCTAATGAAGGTCCAACCACAGTAGATTGTACGATATCAGCAGAAGCTGGTAATTTACCTGCATTTAAAACGTTAGCTAAATCTTTAGTTTCCGTAATATCAAAAGCACCTGAAATTTCAGATCTTCCTCCAGCGATTGGTCCACTAGAAACACCCGGAGCAGAATACACTACATTATCTAAAACAATAGCAATGTTGCTTTTTTGAGTAAAAGCTCTTCCTGTTAATTCTTCCCAACCTTTAGCTCCTTGCGCGTTCATTTGCATAGAAACAGCTGGTTTACCCATTTGATCAAAAGTATCTTTTGCGTCAGTAACTACAGCACCTAACATCGCTGGAGCATTGTCTCTGTTCCCTTTAAGAGCATATAATTCAACTACTTCAACTTGTTTTTGTTTGTCATCAGTAATTTTAATTGGTTTTCCCCAAACAAACTTAGCGTAAGTTAAAGCTGCTGGTAATAAAATTTTAATATCTTGTCTTTTGAAATACGCATTGATTGTAGCCGTATCTTTTGGGGCAAATAAACCTAAAACTGGTCCGCCACCTTGTCCAACAATTTTGTCAAATAATGGATTGTTTCCTTTTTTAGTTGCAGCTGAATCTTTTGTATCAGTCAACAAAGCACTTAATGAATCTTTAACAACTGGTTTTGCTTCTGTTTTAGCAACCTCAGTTTTCTTCAATGCTTCGTTAGCAGCCATTAAAAAGCTTCCAACTTCTTGAACATTGTAAGTTTCCCAAAATTCAAGTTGTGCTTTACCACCTAATAATTTTTTAATTCTATCAACATCCTTAGCACCAGGAAGTTCAACAAGAATTCTTCCTGTTTCTCCTAATTTTTGGATGTTTGGTTGTGTTACACCAAATTTGTCAATACGCTCTCTCAATACTTTAAAAGCACTTTCGATAGACTCATCAACTTTTCTTTTGATCACTTTTTGAACATCAGAATCTGACATTTGAAAACTAACACCACCTTCACCTTGCAATGATCTGTTTGCAAAGATATCAGGAGAAGCTAATTTTACCGTTCCATTAGAGTTGGCTTCGAAAGCTTCAAAAAACTTATTCAAATAAGTTTTGTTTCCCTCTTTATTTGCAGTAGCATCAGCCAAAGACTTATTAAAAACTGGGTTTTTTGAGTTATTAGATAAACCTTTCAAAACGTCTTTAATAGAAATTTGAAGAATTACGTTAATTCCTCCTTCTAAGTCTAGACCTTTGTTGATTTGCTTGTTTTTAATTTCATCATAAGTGAAATCAGTAAAACCAAGATCCAATATTTTCTCTTTACCAATAGAATCTAAATATTTCAACTCTTTATCAGGATTGTCTCCTGCAAAAACTTTAGCATCACCTTTGATGTTATTGGCCACAAAAGTGAAAGAAAGTTGGTAAATACTTACCAGTGCAAATAGAATTGCAAAAAATTTAATCAGTCCTTTATTCTGCATTATTACTAAAAATTAATTATTTTAAATTTGTTTATTGATGATCTGCTTCGACTCCTGCTGCACTTTTTCTATTTTACGAACAATAAAAAAGAAACAATTGCGTTGGGCTATTTTTTTTAAACCGAGCAAATATATAATTAAGGTTAAGATTAACCAATTTATTTATTAATTAATCTCAAGAAAAAGACTGCCCTTAAGCAGTCTTCCTTAATTATTTGTGATTTTCTTAGGCTAAAATCGATTTTAAGGCGTCGTTCATCTGTCTGACAGCAGCTGCGCTCTTTTCAAACAAGCCTTTTTCAGTTTCGTTTAATTGAATATCTACAATTTCCTCGACACCGTTTTTACCTATTATACAAGGCACACCTATGCAAATATCATCTTGACCATATTCTCCTTCTACAAATACAGAACAAGCAATCATTTTCTTTTGATCGTTTAAAATACTATCTACTAAAAACGCCACTGAAGCACCCGGCGCATACCAAGCTGATGTACCCAAAAGCCCTGTAAGTGTAGCACCACCTACCATTGTATCAGCAGCTACTTTTTGCAATTGCTCTTCAGATAAAAATTGAGAAACTGGAATACCATTATAAGACGCTAAACGAGTAAGCGGAATCATAGTTGTATCACCATGCCCACCAATTACCATTGCCGAAATATCATTAGCAGGTTTGTTTAAAGCTAAAGATAAATACGTTCTAAAGCGAGAACTATCCAAAGCACCACCCATCCCAATGATTCTGTTTTTTGGTAAACCAGTAGATTTCAATGCCAAATAAGTCATTGTATCCATTGGGTTCGAAACTACTACTATGATAGTTTCAGGCGAATACTGTAACACATTTTCAGTAACTGTCTTCACAATTCCTGCGTTGATGCCAATAAGTTCTTCGCGAGTCATTCCTGGTTTTCTTGGAATTCCTGATGTAATAACTACCACATCACTTCCTGCTGTTTTAGAATAATCATTAGTTACTCCTGTCACTTTGGTATTAAAACCAGTGTTGGTAGCGCATTGCATGATGTCAAGCGCTTTCCCTTCAGCAAAACCCTCTTTTATATCTAGCAAAACCACTTCGCTTGCAATTCCTCTATATGAAATCACATCTGCACAAGTCGCGCCCACATTTCCTGCTCCTACGATGGTCACTTTCATCTTTTATAGTTTATTCGGTTAATTGTTTATTTGGTTTATTTTTATTGAGCTTTTCAAAAAATTTGATTAAGCATCGATGTTTGCGTAAACTGCATTTTTCTCGATAAATTCTCTACGTGGTGGTACTTCGTCACCCATTAACATAGAGAACACTCTATCAGCTTCTGCTAAACTATCAATAGTTACTTGACGTAAGGTTCTAAAGTTCGGATCCATTGTAGTTTCCCACAATTGCTCCGCATTCATCTCTCCAAGACCTTTGTAACGTTGAATTGCTGCACTTCCACCCATGCGCTCATTGGCTTGATCGCGTTGCACATCATTCCATGCATACTCTTTTTTGTTTCCTTTTTTCACAAGGTACAATGGTGGAGCTGCAATATACACGTGTCCTTCTTCGATTAGTTCTTTCATGAAACGGAAAAAGAACGTCAAAATTAAAGTAGAGATGTGGCTACCATCGACATCGGCATCACACATAATAATTACCTTGTGGTAACGTAATTTTTCAATATTTAAAGCTTTACTATCTTCGGCAGTACCAATAGTTACACCCAATGCAGTAAAAATATTTCGAATCTCTTCGTTTTCAAAAACCTTGTGATGCATGGCTTTTTCTACGTTTAAGATTTTACCACGCAATGGCAAAATTGCTTGAAACGCACGATCACGACCTTGTTTTGCTGTACCACCCGCCGAGTCACCCTCGACAAGATATACTTCACATTTTGCTGGATCTTGTTCAGAACAATCAGACAGTTTTCCCGGTAATCCACCGCCACCCATAACGGTTTTGCGTTGTACCATTTCACGTGCTTTTTTTGCAGCGTGACGTGCTTGTGCAGCCAAAATTACTTTTTGAACAATGATTCGAGCATCATTTGGATTTTCCTCCAAATAATTTTCTACCATCTCACTCACTGCTTGACTAACAGGAGAAACTACTTCTCTGTTACCCAACTTAGTTTTCGTTTGACCTTCAAATTGAGGCTCAGCAACTTTTACCGAAATAATAGCCGTTAAACCTTCACGGAAATCATCTCCAGAAATATCAAATTTTAATTTATCTAACATTCCAGAAGCATCTGCATACTTTTTCAAGGAACGAGTTAAACCCGTTCTAAATCCTTGCAAATGTGTTCCTCCTTCATGCGTGTTGATGTTGTTTACATAAGAGAAAATGTTCTCTGAATAACTAGTGTTGTAAATCAAAGCGACCTCAACTGGAATATCACCTTTTTCGTGATCCATAGAAATTACGTGTCCAATAATTGGCTCACGGTTCCCATCCAAATAACGAATATATTCTTTCAATCCTTCAGTAGAATGAAATACTTCTGACAAGAAATTACCATCTTTATCAACTTCTCTTTTGTCAGTAAACGTAATTGTGATTCCTTTGTTTAAGAACGAAAGTTCACGCATACGTGCTGAAAGTGTGTCGTATGAATACTCTGTTGTTTGTGTAAAAATGGTTGGATCTGGGTAAAAAGTTACGATGGTACCTCTTTTGGTAGTATCTCCAATTTGTTTTACTGGATACAAAGCTTTTCCTTTCTCGTATTCTTGTTGGTATACTTTACCATCACTACTATGAACTGTAGCAATCAAATGGTTTGACAATGCATTCACACACGAAACACCTACACCGTGTAAACCTCCAGAAACTTTATACGAATCTTTATCAAATTTTCCTCCGGCACCAATTTTGGTCATTACAACCTCCAGTGCAGAAACACCTTCTTTTTTATGAATTCCAACTGGAATACCACGACCGTTATCCTCAACTGTAATCGAACCATCTTCATTAATTGCAACCGAAATCGTATCACAGTGTCCTCCCATTGCTTCATCAATAGAGTTGTCGACAACTTCATAAACCAAATGGTGCAGTCCTCGAACTCCAACATCGCCTATATACATCGAAGGACGCATTCTTACGTGCTCCATTCCCTCTAATGCCTGAATACTATCGGCTGAATAATTCCCTTTATTGATTTCTTCGCTCATATTGTTTTAATCTAAAAAATGTAATTTTTTGTATAACACGCAAATATATAAAAACGCAAATTATATAACCGTTAAAATCACTTTTAAAGGCCTTAAGTTATTAACATTTGTTTAAAAATTAAGCTATTTGAATTGCTAAAACCAATAAAAAGCAAGCTTGTATCGAAATACAAAAATCATCCAAAATAAAAAACAGATTTTTAGTAGCAAACTCATCCGTTTTACCCTAAAAATCTGTTTTTCAATTCAAAATTTATATCTGATTTCAGTGGCGTAGCAAGCCACTAAAATAATTCTTTTATCATTTTGTCTTTCCCGACATTGCTGATTTGACATGGGCCGCGTTGGCCCTTCCGCTCGGATCTTGGTTTTCTTGCCACTTTGGAATCCATTTGCGAACCGTTTGCGCTGCACTCAACTGCGGATAATGTTTATGAAAAATTTGACGATACAAATACGCTTCTTTTGTTGTAGGCGAATTGTATGGGTATTCTTGAGCCGCTCCAGACAATTGCTCATCCGAAATTTGCTTGGCGCAAAAATCAATCAGTTGGTCCACCCACGAATAACCAACACCATCCGAAAATTGTTCTTTTTGTCTCCATAAAACTTCTTCTGGCAAATACGGATTTTCAGGCGTATCAAATGCTTTACGCAAAATGAATTTCTCTTTCCCATCGTGATTTCGAGGCATTTTTTCATCCGGTTGAATACCGAAAGCCACGTTTAAAAATTCCGAATCTAAAAAGGGAACTCTTGCCTCTACGCCGTGCGCCATTGTGGCTTTGTCCGTACGCAATAAATCAGCTGTAAATAATTTTTGTACTCTTTCGATTGTTTCTTTTTGAAAATCTTCGGCAGATGGCGCATTCGCAAAATACAAATAGCCACCAAAAATTTCATCGGCACCTTCGCCAGAAAGAATTACTTTGATTCCCGCTTGCTGAATTGCCTTTGCTACAAAATACATCGGAACACTGGCTCGCACGGTGATCACATCATAAGTTTCTATTTGTTTGATTAGTGTATCTAAAATTTCAAGTCCTTGCTCAACAGTAAAAAATACCTCTGTATGCGCTGTATCTAAAAATTGAGCAACTTTTCGAGCAGCTACAACATCTGGCGCTTCACTATCTAAACCAATAGCAAATGACTTTAGTTTTTGCCCTTTTTCTTTGAAAAATCTGCTGGCGATAGCCGTAATAAGTGACGAATCCAACCCACCAGACAACAAGACACCAACAGGAACATCAGCTATCATTCTTTTTTGAGTCGCTTTTGTCAAGGTTTCTCGTATTAGAACCAAATCAGACTCCTGAGTAGCCGTTTGATAATCCTCAAATTCTGGTCTAAAGTATTTCACAAAACCTGTTTTTGGAGTATAGTAATGCCCTGGCGGAAAAGTAGAACATGTTTTGCATTGGTCAATTATCGCTTTCATTTCGGAGGCAAAAAACATTCTACCGCGCTCATCCAAACCATAATACAATGGCTTTACTCCCAACGGATCGCGGGCTGCCATATAATCATCGCCATCAATAATGACAAAAGCAAAATCACCGTCTAATTGTGTACAAAAATCGTAACCCAAAAGTTCATACAAGTGCACAATTACCTCTGAATCACTCTTGGTTCGAAAAGTTCGCCCAGCAAGAATCCCGTTGCGCAATTCTTCATGGTTATAGATTTCGCCGTTATGAACCATATACACTGACTCAGAACCTTGAATAGGTTGCTTACCCGAATGCAAATCGATGACAGCGAGACGTTCGTGAGCTAAGAAATGTCCTTTCTCGGTTTGAAATAAATCATTTTCGTCAGGACCACGATGCGCCATACGCGCCGAAAGGTCTCGTACTAACTGTTCGTCTTTTCCTTTTCCAATAATGGCTAATAATCCGCACATAGCATATAATTTAACTGTTGAGCAAGTTGGCAAATATGAGCTACTCGCTTATAAGTGCACACACAACTTTGCTTTCTACTTTCGTTTTTGAAGTGAAAAATGAGATTTGAATTCAAAATGTAATCAGAATATACCGAAACATTTCAAATTAAAATGACATTAATCTGAGAGTATCAAATGAAATTACTTCACCTTTTGCCCTTTCAGGTAAGTTCCTGCAGGTTTAATTTTTACAATTTGATTTTCTGGCACTTTCATCAAATCTTGATCATAAAGCACAAAATCAGCCCATTTACCAACTTCTAAACTACCTTTTTCTTTTTCTTCAAAATTAGAAAATGCCGCCCACAAAGTCATACCTCGCAAAGTCTCAGCACGCGACAATGCATTTTCAATCTGAAATCCGCCTTTAGGATATTCTTTGCTGTCTTTTCGCGCAACGGCAGCGTGAAACGTCAACATCGGATTTACTTCTTCAACTGGAAAATCAGTTCCTAAAGCAATAGTTCCCGCTTTTTGCAATAATTTTTTGTACGCATAAGCATTTTTTAAACGTTCCTTACCAATGCGTTCACCTGCCCAATACATGTCAGAAGTAGCATGCGTTGGTTGAACCGATGGAATGATTCCGAATCTAAAATAATCAAAATCAGCTTCGCGAAGCACTTGAGCGTGTTCAATTTTCCAACGACGATCTTTGGTACCTGCTAAAACTTCTTTATAAATTTTTAAAATCACCGTGTTTGCACTATCACCAATGGCATGTGTATTAAGTTGAAAATCTGAAGGCGCTAGTTGTTTTGCAACATCTTTTAACCCCACTATTGGTGCTAGCAAAGCCCCAAATTGTCCTGGCTTATCCGAATAGGCTTTGTGCATGCAAGCACCGCGAGAACCTAGAGCTCCATCGCCATACATTTTAAAAGAACGCACATTGATTTGATCCGTTTTATACACTCCTTTTTTTAGGTATAAATCAATATTTTTTTGATTGGCAGTTATCATAGCGTATACGTTCAATTTTAATAATTTGGCTTTTTGCAAACTATCAATTAAATGAATCACATCGGGATCTAAACCTGCATCATTAACTGTTGTTAAACCGTGTTCGAACATTACTTTTTCGGCGTCTAACAAAGCTGCTATTTGAATTTTACGCGTTGGTTTTGGAATAATTTTAAAAACCAATTCCATCGGATTATCAACTAAAACACCTGTTGGTTCGCCATTTGCAAGTTCAATTTGACCGCCATCTGCGTTGGTATCTTTTGTAATTCCTGCTAATTGCAGGGCTTTACTATTTACAATTATAGCATGCCCATCAACGCGATTTAACACTACCGGAATATCTGGAAATGCTTTATCTAAATCGGCTTTTGTTGGATATTTTTTCACAGCCCAATCATTTTGATCCCAGCCGTTACCCACAATAAAAGCAGGATTTTTTTTCTTTTGAAAAGCTTGCAAACGACTCACTATTTCATCCATACTTTTGGTTCCTCGTAAATCAACTTCTTGCAAAGTCAACCCAAAATTATAAAAATGGCAATGTGCATCATACAAGCCCGGATAAATGAATTTCCCGTCAGCTTCAACAGTGTTTTTAGATTCGTATTTGCCTGTAATTTCACTATCTGAGCCAATGGCAACAATTTTTCCATTGTCAATGGCCATGGCTGTGGCGGTAGCAAAAGCTTCGTTTACGGTATAAATAGTAGCATCGGTTACAATGGTATCTACCTCAATTTTGCTTTTATTGGAGCAGGACATTAATAATAACGATGCGAAAAAGAAAGTATAAAATTTCATAGTTGTTTTTTTAGGAATGCTAATATAAAAAACTCTCCCTAAATAACTGACCGCTTGAACGATTATATTTTTTGTCTAACTAAACTTGAAAATATTTCACAAAAAAAGCGTCCCCAAAGGAAACGCTTTTAAAGAAATCCAAAATGGCAAAAATGGATTTGATATCAAAATATTATACTTTTTCATAAGCATCATCATGCACACTCGCCACCGCTCTACCGGATGGATCGTTCATGTTTTTAAAGGCCTCATCCCACTCCAATGCAATTTTGGTACTACAAGCCACGCTAGCTTCTTGTGGTACACAAAGCGCCGCCGCATCACTCGGAAAATGCTCGTGAAAAATAGAACGATAGTAATATTCTTCTTTAGAAGTTGGAGTTTGTAATGGAAATTTATATTTGGCATTAACCAATTGTTCATCGGTGATTTCAACTGCAACAGTAGCTTTCAGCGTATCAATCCAGCCATATCCTACGCCATCACTGAATTGCTCTTTTTGTCTCCACGCTACACTCTGTGGCAGCATATCTTCAAAAGCCTTACGAACGACCCATTTCTCCATAGGATGCTCTTTGTTGATCATTTTATCTTGTGGATTGATGCGCATGGCCACATCCATAAATTCTTTATCTAAAAACGGAACACGACCCTCAATACCCCAAGCCGCTAAACTTTTGTTTGCACGTAAACAATCGTACATATGTAATTTACCTAATTTACGAACGTTCTCTTCGTGAAATTCTCTTGCATTTGGCGCTTTGTGAAAGTACAGATAGCCACCAAAAAGTTCATCGGCACCTTCGCCAGACAATACCATTTTAATGCCCATTGACTTAATCACACGTGCCATAAGCCACATTGGCGTTGATGCTCTAATGGTAGTAACATCATAAGTTTCTAAATTATAAATTACATCACGTACTGCGTCAAGACCTTCTTGAATCGTAAATTTAATTTCGTGATGAATGGTACCAATATGATCGGCTACAATTTGAGCTGCTGCTAAATCTGGTGAACCTTCCAATCCTACTGAAAAAGAGTGCAATTGTGGGTACCAAGCATCGGCAACATCGCCTGATTCGATACGTTTTTGAGCATATTTTTTGGCTATAGCCGAAGTGATAGAAGAATCTAAACCTCCTGAAAGTAGCACTCCGTAAGGTACGTCACTCATTAATTGCCTGTGTACGGCGGCTTCTAAAGCAGTTTTTATAGCACTGATGTCTGTTTCATTGTCTTTTACAGCATCAAATTCTGTCCAATCTCTTTTGTACCATTGAACAAATTCACCATCTGTACTTGTCATATAATGCCCCGGAGGAAACAACTGAATTTTGGTGCAAAATCCTTCCAACGCTTTTAATTCTGAAGCTACGTAAAAAGTACCGTGCTGGTCCCAACCGATGTACAAAGGAATAATTCCCATGTGATCGCGTGCCACAAAATATTCATCTTTTTCGACATCATAAATAGCAAATCCGAAAATACCATTCATTTCATCAATAAAGCGTGGCCCTTTTTCTTGGTACAAAGCCAAAATAACTTCGCAATCACTTTCTGTTTGAAATTGGTATTTCCCTTCGAATTGTTTGCGTAAAACTCTGTGATTGTAAATTTCACCATTGGCTGCCAAAACCAATTGTTTATCGCCACTCAACAAAGGTTGTTTTCCTGATGCAGGATCAACAATTGCCAAACGTTCGTGTGATAAAATGGCTTTATCATTGCTAAAAATTCCGCTCCAGTCTGGACCACGGTGACGAATTATTTTAGACATTTCTAGAACTTGTGGTCTTAAAACCTCAGCTTTTTGTTTCAAATCGAAGGCACATACAATTCCGCACATATTGCTATATTTTTGATATTATTATTTATTTTGATAAGGCAAAGATGTGATTATGCTTCTAATTTAAAAACACAAAAGCCTTTTTTAGTTTAAATAATAAATCAAAAAACAATAATAACATTAAATATGTAATTATAGACTAAAAAAATTAGTACTTCTAATTACAAACTGTAAAATTGTTGTTGCAATGTTATTCAGATGGAAAGAATTAATTGATTTCTTCGATCAAATATTTGGTGGTATTTATCTCAAACGAAAAGCCTACTTGCTGGCCCATCAGTTTTGAGCCAAGGGGCGATTGAGGCGAAAGCGCAATTACATTAACCTCATCGACTGCAATTTTTGGAAGTGCAGCACACATGTACAAAAGAATACCATTGGCTTTGACCAAACTACCCAAAATAATTGTAGACGCCACAGTTGAAGGATCAATTTTATCAAGAATGGCCTTTTGAGCAAGAACTTCCTTGAGTTTATGATTGAGTTTTTCTTGCTCCAAATGCATCATCGAAAGTGCTGTTTCATGCTTGTCTCCAGCAGAGCCTTTGGCATCGTTCTTTGAATCTTCTGTCAAAGCTACAATCATGTCTTTGAATACATCAATTCGGTCTTGCACCAATTGTGCGTAGTGCCTGTGTATTTTTTGTTTGAAAGTCATATTTGTGAAATAATGCTAAAATCAATAAAGCAGCTCAGAATTGCATGTAGCGAATTCAATAAGCTGCCTCTTGTTGATTCTTCTGAATTTTATTTTTCTTAATTAAAAATCGAATTTGTAATTGGCTCCTATAACAAGCTGCAAACCTTGCACTGGTAAATTCAACCACTTTTGATAAGAATTGTTAGCCAAGTTATTTCCGTTTAAAAATGCAGTCAAACGGTCACTGTATTTGTATCCAATTTTTGCATTTACATCAAAATAGCCATCCAAAGTTATTGGAGAACTATTGGTAACAATTGAGGTATTTTCTTGAAAGTCTTTTCGTTCTCCAACATAATAAACGTGTGCAGCAGCAAACCATTTTGGAGAAAAAGTAACATCTAAATTGGCATTTACTTGCAGCGTTGGAAGGTTCCAAGCTTCTTGTTGGAAAGCCGTTTTGTAAGTACTAACCGTTCCATTTACACCAAAACTAAATGCTTTTGAAAAATCAGCTTTTAATTCTCCATATAAACTAGCAGTCTTCACATCATCGTAAACCACCTGAAAAGAATTACCAAAACCATAATCTGGATTCGTACTGTTTTCGCTGTAATAGTTCGCACGAAACAAAAATTTATTGCGCTCGTTTAAGTACGATCCACGTACATTATAGCTAACTGAATTCGACAATTTCCCTTTTAAACCTGCATAAATATCATATTGTTGGTCTGTAGGACGCATCAAATTAGTTGGCGACAAAAACGGATTTTGTCCTACCAAGCTTTCGTAACTGTTTTGTTTTAAATCGCCTTGAGCACCAGCATAAAACAGCATTAAATCGCCTACAACTTTGTATGATGCGGTTACTTTCGGATAGATAAAAAACGAGTTTTTACTATTTTGATTATCCATACTATAAAAGAATGCCGCTCCAAGATTCAATGTCCAATCATCTCTTTGCATCTCAAAACTTGGTGCCAAACCTAAATTTGTAAAACCATATTTTAAAGCTTCGACATTTGTATTGCTAAAATTATTTTTCAAACTTCCAGACAGATAATCCACCGTCAATTCGGTTTTAATGGCTGTATCATTTGCGTTAAACACAAAGATTGGTTTTACTGAAAAGTGATTTTCTGCAGAATCATACTTATCGAAAAAGTGAGTGAATTTAACCGTTGCGTCTTGTAAAAAACTTTCAGAAACTACAATATTTCCACCTAAAGAAAGCGTAGTGTAAGCTTGCAGTGGGTCAATTCCACTAATTAGCTGTGCATTAGCTTGCGGTGTGTTTCCAGCTCCAAAACTAGCTGGTAAACCGTACCAATTATACACTTGATTTTGATATCCTGCATTTAGATTATACGACAATCCTTTTTGATTAGAACCGTACATTACATCAAGAGCAGTATCGTAAAAATTATCATCTAAAACTACCTCATTTATTCCTCCTTGCGAAGAATGATGACGAAACATTCCTCCTACATAATCCGTGTTATTTAGTTCATGGTTTACAAATAATTCCCCGATCAACGTACCATAATTTCCCACACCCAAAGTGGCATAATTCTGAAAAACGTGTGCTTGTTTTTCTTTAGTCACACCTTCTGCTTTTCCTTTTGATGGTGTAAAAGTTGAAGCTACCGGGAAAGAGAAAATAGCATACTTGATACGTTCCTTTTTCTCGTTGCCTTCATCATCTAAATCTGGATTTTCTTTAGGTTTGGATGCATCCGAAATTTTGGGAGTATAGGCCTTTACGACATTAACTGTTTCATTGCCTATTTGCTCTTTCTTTTGTGCTAACGAAATATGAGAAACCAACAAAACCAGCAAACTAACCGCAGTGGTTTTTGTGTTCAAAAAAGCATATTGCTTCGTCTGAGAGGCTTTTATTGTATGTATGATCGATTTTATAACTACCATTTTGTATTGTTTTATACGTGTATTTGTTTTTGAATAAAAAGAGAATTTTACACTTCCCATTCGCCTTTTGCTACATATTGTGTTTTGCCTCCAATTTTTATTTCAAAATGTTCAGCCTCTTTTTTTCCGTCAAAATAAATGCGCGAAGGACGGTTCATATAATCGCCTTGGTGATTGGTTATTTGAATTTCTTGCTGGTAATACTTTAGCAAAAAAGCTTGCAAACAAGTACTTGCACTTCCAGTGGCGGCATCTTCTTTCAATTGATTGTCTTCTATACAAAGCATGCGCGATTCCAATTTATTCCCTTCTAAAGTAAAAAAGTAAAAAGCACGATGTGCCGTACCACAATTTGCTACTAACCAATCATGCGCCCTTTGCTTATCGAGTTGCAAACGTTGCAATGCTTCTGCTGATTTTAAAGGAATTATTACAAAAGCGCTGCCTGTTGTAACCTCTTGAATGGCAAAATTTGCATCAAAATCAGCTGCATTTAAGTTACTGAAATTCTCAAAATCAGCTGCCAAATAAGTACTTAAAAAAGAAGGCTGCGCAGCTTGAAGCCAAACTAAATCGCCTTTTTGTTGCACAGGAATTGCTCCAACAGGAACCTCAAGCGTAATAGCATCGAAGTTTTTCTGAAAAATTTTATGCATCAAAATCCACGATGTTCCAATAATAGGATGACCTGCAAATTTCATTTCCTGATCAGGTGTAAAAATACGTACCGAAGCAGTGCCTGTATCCTGATTTAAGGCAGTGATAAAAGTGCTTTCGGCAAAATTAGTTTCTCTTGCTATTTGCTGCATTTGCTCAGTAGAGAGTGATTGCGCATCAGTAAAAACAGCCAACTGATTGCCGGCATATTTTTGTTCTGCAAAAACATCTACAATATAAAAAGGTAAAGTCATATTTTTAAATATCTAAAAGAGTGCTACAAAAAGTCGCAACGCCTTTACTGATTTATTAATTCAATTTATTTTGTTATCGAAGAATTGGTTTTTGCCTCTTCAGTTTTTATTCGATCCAATTCTTTCTTAGCATCTTCAACAATATCTTTATAATCTGTAAAATTCTGAATTACATTTTCAAGAATATAAGTCGCCTGAAAACTATCTTTCAAATTGTAAAAATTAGTCGCCATAAGCACCAAACCTTTGGCTCCGTAATATTTGTAGCCCGCATAATTTTTGGCTAGTTTTTGCACAGCCACATTCGAAGCTTCAAACTTTCCTTCTTTTGTTTTAAAATAAGCGTCATAGTATAAAGCCTCGGCTGCAAGTTCCCCTTTGGCAATCAGCTGCACATTTGCGTACGCCGTTTTGGCTTTAGCCTCGTCACCTAGTGCTATTGCCGCGCGAGCAATGGTAATTTGTGCATCACTTTTTAAAGCATCATCGGCTTTTGGGTTTTGCAATACCTTCTCAGCAAAACGAACAGCGTTATCATTGTCTTTTATAAGCTGGTATAGTCGCATTAAATTTGCTTGTGCAAAAATTTTGTTTTGTGCCACTTCGGCTTCGTTTTCTAATCGAAGTAATACCAAAATAGCTTGCTCATTATTATCCTTTTTGATGAAAATTTGAGCCAAGCGAGACAAAGATTGCTCTGTATATTCGTTATTAGCTTGTGCAATTACATATTTATACGAAGGCACAGCTTGGTCGAAAGACTCTTGTGCAAAATATAATTGTGCTAAAAAGTAATTGGCTTTTAGTGCGTGAATCCCTTTTGGAAATTGACTCACGTAACTGCTAAATCCGGCAATGGCTTGTTTGGTATTGTTTTGCTGGTACTGACGCTCTGCTGCTTCGTATGAATCGTTATCAAGTTCGGCATCAGTAACCGCTACAAAATCTAAAGTACGCACCCAAGTTGCATACTCATCTACCCTACCATTATCAACATAAATCAAACGAGCTGTTGCCACGGCCTCAAGTGCCTCGGGGCTTCTTGGGAATTCAGCAGCAACTTTTTTGAATTTCTGCAAAGCCAAGTCGTCTTTATCAGTATTGTAGTACACCAAGCCTTGACGTAAAATAGCTTTTGCCCCAAAAGAACCTTTTTTAAATTCGCTTATCAATCGGTCGTATGTTTTAACAGCCAAATCGTTTTTATTGTCAGCTGCATAGGTATTTGCCAATTCAAAAAGTGCATCATCTCGCCAGTCCGACTTTAAATACAGTTGCAAAAAGGAGTTCAGTTCTGCAATTTTTTTGTCATTTTTATTTAAAAAACCTTGTGAAATGGCACGTTGGAAATAAGCATAATCCGCATCAGCACTTTTAGCATCGATGGCTTTGGTGTAGCCTTCAATGGCTTGACTGTATTTTGACGTCACAAAACGACAATCGGCCATGCGCAAATACGAATCGTACAAACGAAGCTTATCTGATGGCGCTTGTTCTATTTGATTCTGAAAAAAAGTAGCTGCCTGATCGTACTCTTTTAGTTTAAAATAAGTGTAGGCAATATTGTAATTGTGATTTTTATATTCAGGTGTTGTACTCGCTTTTGCCACAGCACTAAACTGTTTAAAACTCAAAACAGCTTCTTTGTAATCCTCTAAAACATATTCCGTTTCAGCTTTCCAAAAAGTAGCACGTGCGGTAATGTAAGGATCTTTAGCTTCACTCAAAGATTTAGTCAGCATTGATAACGCCTCGGTGTATTTTGTATCGGTGTACAATTCCAATCCTCTGTAAAATAAAACTTTTTGATAAGCCAATTTATTTTCAGGCGATTTGTTGCGCTCTAACAAGACCAAAGCCTCTTTATAGTTTTTAGATGAAATATAGGAGTCGATTAATAATTTTTCAACCTCAACTTTATTGGCATTTTTTGGATACTTTTTCAAAAAAGCTTGCAATACGGCGGGAACACTCTCGTAAGAATTTCCTAATTCATAACTTAGTTTGGCATAATTCAAAGCAGCATCTTCTTGAATGGCAAGATCAAAATCCATTTCAGAAGCATTTTTAAAAGCATTGAGCGCTTGTTGCTTTTTGTCGGTATTCAAATAGCTTTCGCCTAAATGATAATAAGCATTTTGAGCTACAAAATCTTTTCCACCAATAATTTTGTTGAATTGTGAGATCGCGTTTTCAAAATCTTTTTGTTTGTAATATGCGTAACCCAATTGGTAAAAATCAGTATTATTCCATTTACCCTTTGTGCCTTTGTATGCCACCAAGTATGGAATAGCCTGATCGTATTGCTTTAAATTAAAATAACTTTCGCCAATAATTTTATTGAGCTCTGATTTTTCTGATGCCGAAGAATTAGGCATGGCTTTTTTACCCAAATCAATTGCTTTTTGAAAATTACCTAGCTTAAAATTCATGTCTGCTTGGTAGTATGACAGTTTTTCTTTGTATTTCTCTTCGCCTGAAACCGCATCAAAATATTTGGTAGCTTCTTTATAATCATTCCCTTCATAAGCCATAAAACCAAGATAATATTTGGCTTGAGAACCGTACTCTGCTGAGTTAACTACTTTATTCAAATAAGCAGTAGCTTGCTTTTTATTTTTTGCAGCAAAATAACTGTACCCTTTTTGAAAGTTATATTTTTCTTGATCTGCTCGGGTGCCTGCGTTTTCTTCTACTTTTTCAAACCACTGCAAAGCTTGCGGATAATTCCCTTGTGCAAAATGAAACTGAGCTACTTCGGCGTAAGCCTGATTTTGTTTTACACTTGTAGGATAGGTATCGACAAACTGTTCCATCAACTCATCAGCATTCGACTGATTGGTTTTAATTGCACAAAAAGCTGCGAAATACGCGCAATCCGATTGTAATTCTTCTGTTGATGCAGTGGCTTTTACTCGGTTGAACAAATGTTGTGCAGAGGTATATTGCCCGTCCTTGAACATGGCTACAGCAGTATTAAAATCCTTTGAATCATGGGTATAAATAGTAGATTTTTGTGCCCAAATACTGGTTGACATTCCAAAAAGGATGCAGAGCGTACTCCAAGAAAGTTTATGCATTGTGATTTTATTTTTATAATTCAAATGTATTGTATTCTGCAATGGATAACGAATCCGTTACCGTTTTTATTATGCTTTTTTATGAAAGCTACTGCTCCGGCAACAACTTTCGTACCATAAAGCCTAACCCTTTTCGATTTGCATCTTTAAACGTGACCAAATTACAAAATTTGAGTTCCAAGCCAATAATTTATTTGTAATACCAGCGTTATCTTACTACTTTTACCGCACAAACAAATACAAATTATGTCACAAACCGTACTGTCTTTAAAAAACGTATCCATATATCAAGAAGGAAAATCTATTTTAAGTGAAGTAAATTTAGAAGTTAACCACGGAGAATTTCTATACATAATAGGTAAAACTGGTTCTGGAAAAAGTAGTTTAATGAAAACCTTATACGCTGATTTACCTTTGACAGAAGGAGAAGGTCACGTGGTAGAATTTAACTTGGCTACATTAAAAGAGGATAATATTCCGTTTTTGAGACGTAAAATTGGTATTGTTTTTCAAGACTTCAAATTGCTTCCGGACCGTTCTATTAATGACAATATGTTGTTTGTTTTGAAAGCTACGGGCTGGACAAATCCTAGCGAAATGGATGCGAAAATTGACGAAGTATTGCACAAAGTAGGCATGAGAGATTTTGGTAAAAAAATGCCACATCAGCTTTCTGGTGGTGAGCAACAACGTGTAGCGATTGCTCGTGCTTTATTGAACGACCCTGAATTAATTTTGGCCGATGAACCTACTGGAAATTTAGATCCGCAAACTAGTGCTGAAGTTTTAGAGTTATTAAAAAAAATCAACGCTAACGGAAAAACGATAATTATGGCTACGCACGATTATGCTTTGCTAATGAAATTCCCATCAAAAACTTTAAAGTGCGAAGATTCTAAAATATTTGAAGTTATTCAACAACGTACGGCATAATGCTCTCGATCCTTGTTCCTGTATACAACTACAACGTACTTCCGTTGGTGGAGGCCTTACACGAACAATGCATAACTTGCGGTATTGATTTTGAAATTTTGTGTCAAGATGATGCATCAGGATCTGTTTTCAATACCGAAAACGAAAAAATTAACACATTTTCCCATTGCCGATTTACGGCCTTGACGGAAAATTTAGGCCATCGAGAAAACCGGAATTCACTTGCTGCGCAAGCCCAACATCAGTATTTGTTATTTATTGATGGTGATTCGGAGTGTGTAAGCAATAATTTTATAGCAACCTACTTAAGCTATCTTGAAAAATACGATGTGGTTTATGGTGGGCGTAAGCACCCAGAATTTTGTCCATCAGACAATCAAAATCTAAGGTGGAAATACGGCAAATTTACAGAAGACCAAACGGCAACGCAACGACAAGAAAGAAAATACCAAGCCTTATTGTTTAATAATACGGTGATTAAAAAATCCTGTTTTGATCAAATAAAATTTGAACCTTACAAAAAACAATACGGCCACGAAGATACGCAACTTGCTTATCAATTAAGTCTAATAAAAACTAGCATTCAGCATATTGACAACCCCATTGCACATGCTGATATTGACTCGAATTCAGCCTACCTTTTAAAAACCAAAGAGGCTTTAGACAGCGCTTTAAGTTTATACACGGATCAAAAAATAGCCGCTTCTTTTATTAAAATTATTCAAGTTTTACTGTTGTTGCAAAAGTTCAAACTAGTTCGTTTTACATCATTTTTTTACCTTCGAAATGAAAAATGGGTTGAAAAGAATTTAACCGGGGGAAATCCCCGATTGTGGATTTTCAAATGTTTTAAACTTGGTTATTTGTGTACTTTGGCACAAAAAAGCAAAGCTTTTAGATAGCACTCAAAAAAGCGTGCCACTGCTTCATAATTAGTTCAATACTTTGGTCAGCCACTTTCTCTTTACCCTTTTTTCCCATTTTGAGACGTAAATCTTCATCAGCTAGCAATTGTTTTAAATGAGAAACAAACAATTCTTGGTTGCCATTTGGAATCAAAAATCCAGTCTCTTCAGATTCAATTATAGCTGCAGGACCGCAGGGACAATCATAAGCAATACATGGCAATCCACTTGCCATAGCTTCTAACAAAACCATTGGGTAACAATCAAAACGGGAACTTAAAGCGAAGACTGATGCATTAGCATATACAACATCAATTGCGGTGACTGATTGCTTCAAACTTACACGATGAGAGATGTCCAAAAGATCAACTTGCGATTGCAATTGAGCTACTTGATCTCCGATTATATGGAGTTTCCAATCCGGATGTTCATTTGTGACCGCTGACCAAATAGGCAAAAGTCGATCAAGGCCTTTTTCGTAACAGTTGCGTGCTATTGCCAAAACTATTTTTTGTCTCTCCTTATCAACTTGAAAATTTTCGATCCAAACCGGGTTGGGTAAAATGACGCCATTTATATTGTTCCACTCCTGCATACTATTTTCAGACAAATACACTATTTGCGAAAAGCGCTTGGCGCAAAAGTTTTTGTATATGTATTTCATCCATCGAAATCCTTGATCTAAAAAATGTCGAGCAGGGCGCTCTTCAATAAATTTAGAACTATGAATTTCTAAAATTAATGGCATTTTTACACCAAGAAAAAAAGGCAATAAAAAAGCTTTCAAACCATTATCACAAACCAAAACCACATCGGGCTGAACGGTAATGATGATTTTTTTTAGTTTAGTAATATAATCGAAAACAAAGCCTACTGAGTTTTTTTTCAGAGCAATATCATGCATCGCAATAGCAGCATCAAACTCATAAAAAAGCGACGTGTGACCTTGGTTCTGCGTCACAATATGCACGTCATATTGCCAATTTCGAATCAGATAATTGGCTTTTAGTGCCAAAACACGCGCTACGCCTCCGTCATTATTAATGCTGGGAACTACATACAAGATTTTCATTGTACCGATTGTAAAAAGACATCAAAATCTCGAATGTAATCGGCTTCATCAAAAACTTCAGAAGCCAAGACGATACAAACGGCACCTGATGAAAAATTTTCTAATTCACGCCAAGTATTATTTCGCAACAGCAAACCTTTATCAGGCTTGTTTAATGTTATTGTTTTTTGGCTTTTCCCATCATTAAGAACCACATCAAAACTTCCTGAAATAGCAATTAAAACCTGCTGTAATTTTTTATGTGAATGACCGCCACGCTTGGATGAACTTGGAATATCATATAGGTAATACACACGCTTGATTTCAAAAGGAATGACCTCATTTTCGATAACAGCAATATTACCCAGAACATTTTCAATCTTAGGGATCTCTATAATTTCTATTTGCATGAATGGGAATTTAAATTTAAAAAATGGAGCCATTGCTGACCAATGTGTTCCAACTCAAAATGAGTTATGCTGCCTGCTGCGTTACGTCTGCATTTTTGATACAAATCAGTATCCTCGATCATTCTATTTATGGCTTTTGTCAGCGCTTTTTGATTTTGATTGGGCACTAGTAAACCATTTTTTTCATGGTCGATAATTTCGTTCGGACCAGCAAAACAATCGAAAGAAACTACGGGAGTACCAACTGCAAGACTTTCAATCAATACATTTGAAAGCCCTTCATACTGACTACTAATTACTGTAAAAAGTGCCTTTTTAAGGTATTTAAAAGGATTTTGCTGCTGTCCTGCAAAAACGACCGAGTCTTGTACACCGCTATTTAGTGCGACTTTTTTCCACTCCTCTTCTAAAGCTCCAGATCCGATTAACATTAATTGTACGCCTTGCTGTGGCAATATCGATTCAGCGAAAGCCTGAATTAAAACATCAAATTGTTTCACTCGTTCGTTCATTCGGCCCACTGCTATGATGTATGGATTTTCGAATTCAACTTCGACTTTTGCCAATTCCTGAATGTTCTGAATAGGAATTGGATTGTAAATAGAAGTTACCTCTTTCTTGTAACGCTTTGCCACTGCCGCTGCAACCGCTTTACTAACTGTAACCCATTGGTGCCTTCCATAGATAAGTCGCGCTAAAAAACGACTTTTAGGAATATAATTCGTGTACAAACTACTGTGAATGGTATAAACAGCAGGTTTTTTATATACCCAATGAGCCATCAACCATTCGTTATAAATATTTACTCGATACCTAAAATCGATTATGAAATCAAAATTATTCTCGGCTAAATAGATTTTTAACTTTTTTAAACGCTTAAGTTTATCAAAGGTTGATTCGACTTTTTGCTTGCCAAGATTGTACAACTCTCCGGCATATTCATAAGTGGTGTCATCAACAAAAATAATGTGGTGTACATTTATGCCTTTACTTTCAAAAAAAATAGACAAAAGTGCCTGCACTTTTTCAGCACCGCCTCCGCCAAGGGAATCGCCCACCAATGCTATTTTAGTTTTGTCAGTAGTCATGCAATAAATTACTATTTTAGCACCAAATATAAACACTTTGCTGTACAAATGAATGACAAACCGCTAGTTTCCATAATATGTCTTTGCTACAATCACGGCCAATACGTGCAAGAAGCATTGCAGTCGGTAAAAAATCAAGGCTACAGCAACATTGAACTTATTGTGGTAGATGATTGTAGTACCGATGACTCTGTGGAAGCGATTACCAGTTGGTTAAAAAATAATCCCGAAATTGTTTTTATAAAAAATGAACACAATTTCGGAAACACCAAATCATTCAACAAAGCATTTGCACAAAGCAACGGAAGTTATATCATTGACTTGGCCGCTGACGATGTTTTGGCCCACAACTGTGTAGAACTTCAATTAGAAGCTTTTGCAAAAAGTCAGTTTTCAAATGTTGGAATTGTTTATGGCAATGCAGAATTAGTTTTTGAAGATGACACTCATTTTTGTTACTTTTTTGAAGTCGATGAAAACAAAAAAAGAATAAAACCGCAAGCTGTGGGCGACATCTATTTGAGTCTGTTGCGACTTGAAAATAATGTATGTTCGGTTTCGGCCATGGCACGGAGAGAAGTTTACGATCGCTTTCAAGGATTTAATGAAAATTTACAATTTGAAGATTATGATTTTTGGATTAAAACAGCGCGTTTCTATCAATTTGATTTTATTGACAGTATTTTGGTCAAAAAGAGAGAACTCCGTAATTCCCTTAGCTCGCGCCGCTTTAAACGTTTGAACAAAAAAACAAGATTGTACAACCGCAGCACATACCAAATTGTGCGTAATGCATTGCAGATCAACACCACAAAGGAAGAAAACCGAGCAGTATTACAAATGATACATTTTGAAATGCAAATAGCGCTGCGAACTATTGATCCTTTACTGTTGCTCAAATACTTGAAACTACATTTAAAAATTAACGTTTCATTACTCTTTAATAAGGATTTTGTCCGTTTGTAAGTAGCAAAATTAGGATACGAGTAGTATAAATTAAGGATTCCTTCACAGTTGTTTTTTTCGGGTTTTGAAAGGCTTTAGTATCTTTGTTAAAGAAAAAATTTTCAATTAGAAATTCATATCCCTTGAAAAATAAAGGAGAGTTTCTGCCACAGAACCTTACAATTTATGGAGAACGACACCTTTATTTTTTGCCTTGAAGCAGTTGCTGACATTGAAGAAGTTACCAAAACCGAAGTAGTACAACACCTCGAAAAACTTGCTTTTGATAAAGGTATCAGCAGTATTCACACCACTTGCGACTCGATAGAAGGGTTAGAAGAGCGTTTACATAGTTTACTGTATGACGATCATAACTTCACCAATTATGAAATCATTTACTTGGTCATGCAAGGCGAAGCCAACACCATTTGTTTGAACAATTATTTTTATACCCTAGAAGAAATTGCAGAATTATTCGAAGGGAAAATGAGGGGTAAAATCATTCATTTTGCTAGCACCAAAGCATTAGATTTAACTCCTGATGAATCGCAATACTTTTTAGACATTACGTGTGCCAAAGCCATTTCCGGTTATGGATCACCACAGGCAGCAGTAAGCAGCACTGGATTGGATCAACTGTTTTTTAGTTTGTTTGAGGCCGATGACTCTATTTTTAATGTCGTTGAAGAATTGCATCAAAAGCAGTACGAAATGTGTAAATTTCTTGATTTTAGGATGTACTACTAAAACTAGACACGCCTTTTTACCAAATCTAAAATGAAAATTTTATTTGGTTTTAATTACAATAACTCCATTTGACCCTTGCGCTCCGTAAGCAGCCGCAGCAGCATCTTTAAGGACAGTTATTTCTTTTACATTATTTGGAGATAAATAATCTAAACTTGTAATAATCATTCCATCTACCACAAATAGGGGCTCTGCCGTATTACGAATGGAGCTAACGCCGCGAATAGAAATTTTATTATTCCTAGACACTACAACTGACGAAACACGACCTCGTAACAAGTCATAAATATTAGTAAATACACCTTGGTATTTTTGATTTTGCTCATTCACGTTTTTAGTAGCGTTTATTTTGTATTCATTATCAACAGCAGAATAAGTCAAAGGCAACTGCTCCCCTTTTTGTAACCGAATTTTATTATTTTTTTGCGACTCTAAATATTTAAAACTCATGCGATCCTCGTTGTTGTATTTTGATGACAACAAACCGTATGTTCGACTGTAAACATTGATAAAACCAACTTTTTGCGGCAGCAGCAATTCAAACTCGCCTTCGCTGTTTGTCGCGCAATTCACATCAAGCGAATCAACATAAATTCGAGCCTCAACAATGGGTCTATTTTTAAAATCCGTAACCTTACCCGTTAACTTTTTTTGGGCCTGTCCAAAAAAGCAAGCAAGTAAAAAAACAACAACATAGCAAATTTTCGTTTTCATAAGAATAATTTATTAGCTAAAGATACTTAAAAAGTAACTATAAATAAAATGATTCGCAACTTAATGCAAACCAATGCATCAAAAAATACGTAGGTAAATTAACTCTTATTTTCGTTTCACTAAAAGCTGTTGATAACTATTATTAACAAAAAAGATTAATTTTTAAATAAAAATTAACAATTCAACGAAAACCATTGTAATTACTGATATTTTAACATATTTTTGAAGTTCCAAATCCAATTTTTATGAAGAAAAATTACTTCCTACTAATATTATTAGTATCGCTATTGCATCAAATGTCATTTGCTCAAGGCACTCCCGTTGCAAAAAGAATAACAATTCTCAAACCATCAAACCAACAATTACTTAAAATCAAAGAGCTTGGAATTGACTTGAGTTGTGGTGCTGTTTATATTGACAACAATTTAACTCTTGAACTAGATGCACAAGAATTAACTGCTCTAGATGCAAATAGCATAAAGTATAAGGTCATTATCAATGATTTAAAGGCACATTACGAAAAATTAACACAAACAGAACTTCCAAAAGCAAAAATGGAACTTGAGAATCTCAAAACCATTGCGAGAAACTCACAAAAGTCATTGAGTACAAAGACTACCATTGTGAATAACATTATCCAATATGAAGAAAAAACAGAAGTCAATTGGGCAACACCACAAAATTTCCAATTAGGAAGTATGGGAGGCTGCCTAACCTATGCGCAAGTATTAGAGCAATTGGATCTTATGCGTACCAAATACCCTAATTTAATTTCTGCAAAAGCAAATGCATCACCTACCAATCAAGTGACTCATGGTAATGAATTTGACAACGGGGGAGTTTACCAAAAATGGCCTGGACAGACCATCTATTTTGTAAGGATTTCAGATAACCCAGATGTGGTAGAAGCCAATGAACCAGAATCAATGTATTCTGGAATGACCCACTCTCGTGAAGTGAGTAGTTTAATGAATTTAATGTATTACATGTGGTACGTTTTAGAGAATTACAGTACTGACCCTGGTATAAAAAACCTTGTGGACAACCATCAAATGTATTTTATACCTGTTGTAAATCCTGACGGGTTGAAATGGAATGAACAAATTGCACCAAGTGGAGGGGGACTACAAAGAAAAAATCTTAATCCTACTGCAAATACAGGAAATAATAACGCTCGTGGAGTAGATATCAATAGAAACTTTAACTATTTTTGGGGAGACAATTTTAGGTATGCTGGCGGGTCATCAGGTGATGCAACTACTCAGGTATTTCGAGGTACAGCTGCAACATCGGAACCTGAAACACAAATTATTACTGCTTTTGCTTTGAGTAGAAACTTTAAGACAGCTCTAAATCATCATGCTTTTCAAAATTTATTACCTCATGCTTACAACGGCTATCCGGCAGCACCACCATCAGGTAGAGAGAACGAGTTTGCTAAATTTTGCCAAGATTTAACACGTTTCAATAGATACATCTATGGCGAAGCGCCAGATGTTTTGACTATTGCAAACGGCGATCTAAGTGACTGGCTGCTTGGCGGTGCCGCAGACGTAAACGGTTCTACAGGTTCAGGCAAACAAGTATTAGCACTAGCACCTGAAAATGGAGCCGCAACAGGCGAAGGTGATTTTTGGCCATCCTCATCCTTGATTACAACTATTGCCAAGAGAGCTATGCGTATGAATTTTGTAAATGCATACTATAGCGGCAAATTCGCCCAATTACACGATTTAAATACCTCTGACGTCACAACCAAAAGCGGTAACTTAAAATTTGGGTTAGAATATTTGGGTCAAACACTAGGAAACTTAACTTTAACCGTTACACCGGTTTCTGCCAACATTACTTCTATTACATCTCCTCCTGTTCAAACAGGCTGGAGCAAACTAGAACAAAGAACTGTTACCGCAGCTTTTGAATTAGATACAAACATCAAAGACAAAGAAGTTATCGAATTTAAAATTTCATTACGCAATGATGATGGCTATGTTATGTATGAAACAACAATTATAAAAAATTACAACCCAACCGTTATTTTTTCCAACAACCCAGACGTAACTGGCATTACAGGATGGACAAGCTCACCAGCTTCGTCATGGGGAACTACCACCGATGGGTTTTTAGGAACAACTGCATTGACAGATTCTCCATCGGGAGCGTACGCCAATAATTCCGCAAAAACGTTACGTTTAACGAACTCTGTAAGCTTATCTGGTGCAGCTGCTACCGTGGTTCAGTTTTACGCAAAATGGGATTTAGAACGTAATTTCGATTATGTTCAATTACAAGGTTCCACAGATGGTATCAATTGGACAGCACTAAATGGTAAATACACTAAACCAGGTGCTTCACCGAGTACAACTCCTTACAATAGTGCCGCAAGCACAAACACTTCAACTGGCAAAACAGCTACTGACAGAGATAATCAGCCTGATGGTCAACCAGTTTACGAGGCAGATACGATGGATAAATGGGTGATGGAAGAAATTTACATCAGTCCAACCGAAAATAGTTTTCTACACAATAGTGGTACCGCACGTTTTAGATTTTTATTAGACTCTGACGCTTCTAATCGTGCAGACGGTTATTCTACAACTTTTGACGGCTTTGTTTTTGACGATTTTAAAATTGTTAAAATTCCATCTGCACCACCAGTTGCAATTTGCAAAACGGCGACTATAGCTTTAGATGCTAATGGAAATGCAACCTTATTACCAGCAGCAGTAAATAATAACTCAACGGATGATGTAGCTATTACAACAATTACTGTATCACCCAACACCTTCAACTGTACACATATTGGCACTCCACAAACAGTTACACTTTCAGTTACTGATGCTGACGGTCAAACAAGGACTTGTACAACAACTGTAAACATCATTGACAACTTAAGCCCTGTTGCAAGTGTGACTAACTTAACTGCATTAAATGCTCAATGCTCAGTAACGCCAACTACTCCTACTGCTCTTGACAACTGCTCTGGAACAATAACTGGTACTACCACGACTAGCTTCCCAATAACAAACCAAGGGACCACAGAAGTAACTTGGACTTATACAGACGCAAATGGTAACAGTAGCAATCAAACTCAAAACGTGACTATTGACGATACCATCGCACCTGCAGTTCCAACCTTAGCGTCTATTAGCGGTCAATGTTCAGTTACACCAACTGCACCTACTACAACTGATAATTGCGCTGGAACCATCACAGGAACAACTACTACTAGCTTCCCTATTACAGAAACTACTGTAATTACTTGGACTTTTAATGACGGAAATGGCCAGCAAGTAACTGCCAATCAAACCGTAACTATTGGTTCTACAACATGGAATGGCACAAACTGGTCTGCTGGAGTACCAGTAGGCGGAACTAATGCAATCATAAATGGCAACTTAACGATTTCAGAAAATATTACCGCTTGTAATTTAACGGTTAATAACACAGCTGTGGTATTAGTTAAAAGCGGATTCAACCTTAATATTTTTGGTAATGTGACTGTAGCAAGCGGCGCAACGCTTACATTTGAAAATAATGCTAACTTAATTCAAAGTAAAAACACAAATGGAAACACTGGTAATATCGTTGTAAACAGAAAAACAAGTCCTTTGATGCTTTTAGATTATGTTTTATGGTCTTCACCAGTTGCTAGCCAACAATTACAAGCTTTTTCACCAGCAACTTTAAGTAATCGTTTTTATACCTATAACCCTGCTACAAATTTGTATAATGCCATTACACCAACAAACCTTTTCAACAACGGAGTAGGATATCTCATTCGAATGCCAAACACACATCCTACTACCCCAACCATCTGGGAAGGACAGTTTAGAGGTGTACCTAATAACGGTACTTATACAATATCAGTTAGCGCAAATGCATTCAACGCAGTAGGTAACCCGTATCCATCTACTGTTAATGCTAACACTTTTATCAGTACCAATGATTTAACTGAACCTCTATATTTTTGGAGAAAAACCAATAATTCAGCAACCACTTCATATGCTACTTATACAACCGCAGGAGGAACGGCTAATGCTGGAGGAGCTAGTAGCATCATTCCAAATGGAATTATTCAAGTTGGACAAGGATTTATTGTAAAATCTCCTTCAAACGCTATTACTTTCAATAATGGAATGCGTTTATTGAACAATGATGATCAATTTGTAAGAACAAATAATTCGTCAACACACCGTATCTGGTTGAATTTGACAAAAGGAAACACTGCCATAAATCAAATGATGATTGCTTATTTACCAAAAGCAACTACCGGCATCGACGCCACTATCGACGGAAGATATATTAATGATAATTCTACTGCATTAAACTCGTTAATTAACAATGAAGAGTTTGTAATTCAAGGAAGAGGCATTCCATTCGAAAATACAGATACCGTACCATTGAGCTTTAAAACAAGTGCTGCCGGAGATTTTTCGATTACAATCGACCACGTAGATGGATTATTTTTAGGTAACCAAGCCATATACATCAGCGACAAAGTGACTGGAGTAACCCACGATTTAAAGAAAAGTGCTTACAATTTCTCTGCTACAGCAGGTGTATTTAATGATCGCTTTAATGTTGTTTATAAAACAGACGCTACACTAGGATTGCCTGAAAACCTAACAGCAAACGACATTATCGTATATAACGAAAACGGAGTTATCAACGTTAAATCAAGTAAAACTGCAATTAAAGACATCAAAATTTTTGATATCAGAGGAAGACTGTTATTTGAAAAAAATGGGGTTAATAGCACATCATCTAGCTTAACAAAGTTTACCGCTGCCAACCAAACTTTAATCATTCAAATCACTGCTGAAGACAACCAAACCGTAAGCAAGAAGTTAATCTATTAAATAGCAACTACAAGCTGTTTAATAGGAACAGCTTGTTTAAAAGATAAAAAAATGAAAAAATATACATTCAAATTAATATACACATTTTACTTTGTATTACTAAGTTGCTGTTCTGTACTAGCTCAAATTCCGGGAGATGAGAATGACACCGGAAACTTAGAAGGAACTGATCCGCCTTCAAGTGTACCAATCGACAATTTACTACTAGCGCTAGCAGTGGCAGGAATACTCTTTGCTTTTTATCATATTACAAAAACTAAAAAAGCGCTTCAATAGTTGTATTCTTGACTTCTTTCCTATCATAAGGATAGATTATTTTTAGAAATTAGAGAATAAAAATTTTATGAAAGGATGTTTAATCGATTTGATTATAACATCCTTTTTTTTGTACCTCTATTTAAATTTTCTAAAAATGATTTAAAAGCGCCTACATTACAAAATACCTGTATAACAAATACTTAAAGAAAAGGCCTTGTGGAAAAATGCACTTTATCGAATTTAAATGCATTTTATCGGTAAAAAAATTTGAGATTCACATTTTTTTATTAGATATTTACGTACCAAACAAAATCACTATGAAAAAAACTACTCTTCTTTTTTTACTGTTATTAGGCGCAATTACAACTGAGTATGGACAAACAACAAAACCCAAAGCGATAACTACTCACGATTCGCAAGACCAAGACGCATACAAAAGAGTTCAAATTCTTAAAACACAAAGCAATGTAGAACAAAAAGTAGCAGACTTAGGTATTGATTTGGACTGTGGTATTGTAAATACAAAAGCATATTTACAATTGGAACTTTCAGCTTATGAACTACAAAAACTAAAGGACGCAGGGCTACAGTATAAAGTTGTTATTAACAATCTAACCAAACATTATGCGGAGCGCGCTCAAAAAGACATGCCACAAGCACAGCTCAATTTATTGCGTGAAAAAAGACAAGGTCAAACCAACAAATCCTTTAGCGTTCAAAATGTAATCATTGGCAATATTGGGCAACAGAATGATTGCAGCGAAATTGACTTTGTTACGCCAACCAATTTTACTATTCCAACTACATTTGGCGGCAGCTTGACTAATAGTGGTGTGAATGCTGAATTGGATAAAATGCGCCAGTTGTATCCCAACTTAATTTCAGTAAAAACCAACATATCACCTAGTAATCAACTCACACATCAAGGACGACCTATTTATTATGTAAAAATATCCGATAACCCTTCTTCAAATGAGACTGAACCACAAGTTTTATACACAGGAATGACTCACTCTAGAGAGGTTAGTAGTATGATGAATACCATTTACTACATGTGGTATTTACTTGAAAATTACAACACTGATCCTTTTATAAAAAGTATTGTTGACAATACAGAACTGTTTTTTGTTCCTGTAGCAAATCCTGACGGACTAGCTTGGAACCAAACCATAGCGCCAAATGGTGGTGGTATGCAACGCAAAAACTTAAGACCTTCAATATGTGATGCAGGAACCACTGCAAGTACTAACAATACTAGAGGTGTTGACTTGAACCGAAACTATGGCTATTACTACGGTCTTGTTGGTTCATCAGCAGTGGCATGCGACAATACATACCGTGGCACAGCTGCCTTCTCTGAACCTGAAACACAAATGATGCGTGACTTTGTACTTACCAAAAATTTTAAAACTGCTTTGAACCACCATGCCTACAGCAACTTGGTACCACACCCTGTAAATGGAAAGTCTGCAGTATTAACTGGTCGAGAGCGTGAATTTGCTAAACTGAGCCACGATATGACACAGTATAACCGCTACGTGTATGGACCTGCACCCGGTATTTTATATGCTGCAAGTGGAGATGCCAGTGATTGGATGACAGGTGGTGCGAACGATGGCACGGGATCAATTGGATCCGGCAAAAACACTCTTTCTTTATCTCCTGAAAATGGTAGCCTTGCTGAAGGTGGTTTTTGGCCTAGCCCACTAAACATTACTGCGATTGCAAAAAGAGCGCTACGCATGAATTTAATTGCAGCTTATTATGCCGGAAAATATGCAAAACTACATGATCTAACACAAAGCAACATTACTGCACTAAATAGCAACATTACTTTAGGTGTGGAAAGATTAGGACAAACAGCGGGCAATTATACTCTAACTATCACTCCTATTTCATCAAAAATTACTTCAATAACATCGCCTGCTACACTAAGCAACATGGCTATCTTGGAACAACGCAATGTTACCGCAGCATTACAACTATCACCAAACATCGCTGCAAACAGCAAAATAGAATACAACGTAAAACTTAGTAATGGAGATTACGTGCTATACGATGCTAATTTTGTAAAATACTACCAACCTGCTGTTGTTTTTAATGACAATCCTGACACAAACTTATTGGCTAATTGGACACAAGCAGGAGGAACATGGGTCAACGCATCCTCAGGTTTTACGGGCACTAGATCAATCACAGATGCCTCTACAGTAGCCTATGCCAACAATATTAATAAAACATTAACAACGGCTACAACCTCTAATTTAGCAGGCGCAACTAGAGTTTTAGTACAATACTATGCCAAATGGGACATTGAAAGAAATTTTGATTTGGTACAAATACAAGGTTCTACCAACGGTACCAACTGGACACCGCTCTGCGGAAATTACACCAAACCAACTTCAACCACAGAGACCAACGGACATGCTACAAAAGCATCTACCAACAATTTTCAAAATACAGCAGGAGCAGGCGGAGTAGTCTATGATGGGGATCAAATGGGTAAATGGGTAATGGAAGAAATAGTAATTGATGCCAACAATAATAGTTTTTTGGTTGGCGCTACTGCTGCACGTTTCCGTTTTTACATGCGATCTGATGGCTCAAACAACACCGATGGCTATACCACTACTTTTGACGGTTTTTATATAGATGACTTTAAAGTTATTAAAATTGTAGAACCTTCAGCGCCGCCAGTAGCTAATTGCAAAAATGCAACCTTGTCATTAAACAGTAATGGCACCGTAACCGTCACAGCTGCTGACATTAATAATGGTTCAACCGATGATGTAGCCATAACCAGTATGAGCGTAGCTCCAAATACTTTTACGTGCGCTCAAGTGAATACCAACCAAAATGTAACCTTAACCGTAACCGATGGGCAAGGTCAAACAGCAACTTGCGTGGCAGTTGTAACAATAAAAGACACCACCGCTCCAGCAGCACCAACCATTGCTAGCATAACAAGCAATCAAGCTGTGACACCAACAGCACCAACAACAACAGACAATTGTAGCAATACAGTAACAGGAACCACTACAACTAGTTTTCCTATCACAACCCAAGGCACAACAGTAGTTACTTGGACTTTTACAGATGCACAAGGCAATAGCAGCACCACTACTCAAAATGTAATTATTGACAGTACTGCTCCTACTGCACCACAAAACTTGTTGGCTAGTGGCACTACAAGTACAAACACCAATTTGTCTTGGACTGCTGCAACAGATAACAACCAAGTCACCGCCTACGAAGTGTATCAAAACGGAGTGCTACGTGCTACTGTCACAGGAACAACCTTCACCGCAACTGGACTAGCGGCTGCTACAAACTATACTTTTACGGTGCGTGCCAAAGATGCCGCAGGAAACCTGTCTGCAACCAGCAACAACTTAATTGTAACTACAACAGCGGTAGCGGTTACTTATTGCAATTCACAAGGAAACAATACCACTCGCGAACGCATTAGCCGTGTTGTTTTCAATACCATTAACAACCCAAGCACGAGCAGCGCAGGTTATGAAAACTATACCAACTTAAGCACTACAATACTCAGAAATTCATCTTACACTTTGACCATTACACCAGTATGGGCGAGTACTAGATACAGCGAAGGTTATTCAGTCTGGATTGATTATAACGGCGATGGAGATTTTATTGATGCGGGTGAGCAAGTTTTTACGAGAGCTGCCAGCACCACCTCGCCAGTTAGTGCTACAATCAAAATACCAACAACCGCACTATTAGGCGCCACTCGTATGCGAGTGTCTATGAAATTTAACGCTACACCAACATCATGCGAAGTATTTACGTACGGTCAAGTAGAAGATTACACCGTAAATATCAGTTCAAGTACCGCTCGACTGATCAACTCCGAGACAACAGCAGCAAGCTATCTTGTTTTGTATCCCAACCCGGTGAATGATGTAATTTATTTGAGCGCTACGCCTGAGAAAGCACAATATGTCATTTATTCTATTTTGGGGCAAGTAATTGCCAAAGGCAAATTAGACCAACCTAAGATTGACGTTTCTAACTTAAGCCAAGGAACCTATATTTTAGAGATGGAATACGAGGGCCAAGTCAGCAGTAAAAAATTTGTTAAAAACTAAAACAAAGACTTGTCATACAAAACCAAAAGCTACCCTAAACCGGTAGCTTTTTTGGATTTTAAAAATTTTAATATTTATTGACAAGAGTAATACAAGTCTTAAAATACTGAATTTAAACGGTATAAAATGCTTTTTATCGAGAAAAAGACCTTGCAATTAAAAATAAATACTTTACTTTTGCAATGTAATTTCTTTTAAATTTAGCACACAACAAAGGTCTTAAAACCACAAAAGCAAACTTTACGTAAATACCACAAATATAAATTGTCAAAAACTAAGCTTATGAATAAAGTTTTACTTAAAAAATTGAAAAACATTTTCAATGTGTTTCTTATTTTAAATTGTTCCGTTTTGTTTGCTCAGCAAATTGATGTTTATGGAAGTGGCAATTTAATTAATGACAACGGAACCAATTCTCCGAACGTTGCTAACCAAACAAATTTTGGCTCAACAAACGTAAGTTCTGGAGTAATTACAAAAGTTTTTACGATTGAAAATAACGTGGTATTTGCACTACAGCCTTTAAATCTTAGCACTATAACTATTGGCGGTGCAAATGCTACTGACTTTACAGTTATAAGGCAGCCAGCAGGGAGCGTTAATACCGGCGGGAGAACAACTTTTGAAATAGCTTTCAAGCCCTCAGCTTTAGGGACAAGAAATGCAACGGTATCTTTCAACACTAACGTTATTGGAAAAAACCCTTACAACTTTAATATTAGTGGTACCGGAACTAGCTTTCCTACTCAAAGTTACACACTATACTATGAAAATTTTGACGCAAACGATGGAGGATGGAGCCCAGTTAGTAATACTGCTAGTAATTGGGTAAATACTAATACTCCTTTTAGAGGTGAAGGTAATTATTGGAGACTGGGAAATAATTATAACAACAATACTCAAGCTACATTAACATCACCCATAATTAGCTCCGCTGGATTCACAAACATTAGAGTTTCATTAGATGTAAGATTTGATACTAGTAATGATTCAGACGATGGTATGCAAATACAATATAGCGTAGATGGTGGAACAACTTGGTTTATTCTTGGAGCATATACAGATGGAACAACATGGTACAATGCTAATAACGTTAATGCATTAAATGCATCGATAGGAAGCACATTAGGATTTAATGCTAACAGTAACAGAGATGCTATGAATAACGTTATAACTCCCGCACCGTTTAATGAATTCATAGAAAGATCTACCACAAGCAATGTTTTAGACAATGCAGCTAATTTAAGATTTAGAGTAGTTTTTAACTCAGATAACAATACAAATGATGTTGGTGTTGCAATTGATAATTTCTTTGTAAAAGGAGACCCAATTACGCCATTGGCAAACAAAACTTTAACGCCAGGGAATTCCCCAGATAATTTACAATTATGGTTAAAAGCCAACGCCGGCACAAGTACCACTGCCGATGGAACTGCATTAAATAGCTGGAGCGACCAAGCAATTGACAATAATGCAGTAGGTATTGGGGCATCTAGACCTATTTTTAGAGACGGTACACGAAACATTAATTACAACCCAATAGTCGATTTTACTGACGCAGGAGCTACATCGATGCGAGGTAAAGGTGGTTTTTACTCTCAAGATTATTTTATAGTTGTTAAGACAAATAATACCGTAAGTAGCACGTCAGTGTTAAGTCAGGCACCGATATCTGGTAGAACCTCTGTAAGCTCTTTTCATCTTGATGGTACAGCATTTGCAGTAGGTCCCTTTACTGCCAGGTACAAAAACGAAATTGTCTCACACAGTATCGGATCAGTCCCTGGAACTCCTTCAACTAACTCATATGGTAGAGCCTACGCATCGACAACAGATACTTACGTTCAAGAAACAACTATTTATAACGTAAAAACAAATGTAGCAGGTACAGCTACAGAAATTTATAAAAATGGCGTTCGTATCGACAATTACACAGGAGAATCTGTTGCAACAGATCAGATAACAGTTACCGGTACTTTAAATTTTTCGGAATTCAACAACCTTCAATACAATCTTGGTGTGGGTAGATTTTCACTAAATGGTAATTCGGCCTCTTATTTGGACGGAAAAATATCCGAAATTATTTCCTACTCTAGCCCAAAATCAGCTGTGGATAAAAAGAAAATAGAATCTTACTTAGCTATCAAAAATGGAGTAACACTGCACGCTACTAATAGCACAACGGCAACAAATTTAGGTGATACGGATTACTTAGATTCAAATGGAAATGTAATTTGGAATTCCATAGCCAATAATGGCTTTAATTATGACATCGCAGGGATCGGTAGAGATGATAGTAGTGCATTAAACCAAAAACAATCAAAAAGTGAAAATGCAGGTACCGTTTTAACTATTGGCCTTGGAGATGTACTCGCAACCAATAGTGCCAATACAAACACTTTCCCTACCAATAGAAATTTTTTAATGTGGGGCTCTAACAATGGTAACATGGCAAATTCTGGAGTTAATTTAAATATCTCTCTAGGACCAACGACCATAACAACAATTACAGAGGTTGTAAACAGAAAATGGAAGATAAATGAAGTAAACGGTGATGTACCTACAACTAGAATTGCTGTTCCAACTGCATCTTTTGCTAGTTTACCTGCTTTAGGACCTACCGATGCTTATGTGATGGTAGTAGCTACTAATGCAGCATTTACAACCGGTTTAGAGACCGTATTTATGTCAACAACAGGAGGCAATCAAACCTGTCTGTATGATTTTGATGGAACTAAATACATCACCTTTGGTGTTGCACATAGAGCTACAAACCCGTTACACATTACCTTAGACGGCGTTGATGATTATGTTCGAGTAGATGATACAAATAATTTACCTGCATCATTTACGGTCATGACATGGATACGACCAAATGGCACTAATAACTCAGGTACCGATAGAACTATTTTATCTAAAAAATCTGCAGCAGGAAATGGCTATCAAATAGTTTTACAAACTAACAATTTAGTTCGCTTTGACTTTTTTAATGGATCTGCAATGCAAACTGCTAGTACAAATACAGCGCTTCCTGATGCTAAATGGCACAACATAGCATTTACTTATGCAAGTAATACATTAAGAATGTACATTGATGGTGTTTTAGATAAGACAGTTACATTGAGTGGTACTCCATTAGCATCTTCAGGAATCTTTAGCATTGGTGCTCAATACCTGAGTAAAACTTCTATAACTAACTTGTTCAAAGGAGATATAGACGAACTTAGAATGTGGGACCGTGTGCTTACACCAACCGAAATTCAGTTCATCATGAATCAAGAAATACTGCAGAGCGGTACGGGCACAATAGGAACAGTAATTCCATTACCACTTTCTAAAAATGATATTAATTCTTTATTATGGAATAATTTATTTGCATACTACTCAATGAACTCTTACATAGGAACACACCTTGACGATGATTCAAAAAATGTAAATAGAGGAAGTTTAGTAATTCCTGACAAAATATCTATCAATGTTCAAACAGCACCTTTGCCTTATGAAAGCGATTCTCCTGGTACGCTATGGGAAGAGACCATAAAGTGGAAAAATGGAACTACGCAAGATTTACCAAATAGCAATTCAATAATAAATGGAACAACTCCCATTGATTGGAATATTGTACGTACCAACCACGCTGTAACATCAAATGGTAATAAAACAGTATTAGGGTTATTCGTTAATAGTAACAAATTGAGCGCTTCAAATAATTCAAAAATTGAGGTTACCCATTATTTAAAGTTAGATGGAACTATTGATTTGGTAGGTCGTTCACAGTTGATACAAAAAACGGGTAGTGATTTGGATATTAATAGTAGTGGTACTTTAGAAAGAGACCAACAAGGACAAGCTAACTTGTACAATTACAATTATTGGGGATCGCCTGTTGGAATTTCGAATACAACAAGTAATAATAACGCTTATACAGTGGAGGGCGTACTTCGCGATGGTACTACTGCTTCCGCACCCGGTATACTAAAGTGGACTGATGCATTAAACGCAAATCCGAGTACAACTCCTAAAACCTTATCAAGATATTGGATTAATAAATTTGATAACCAAGCAAATGCTTACGCAAACTGGAGCAAAATTGGTGAAAAAGGCAACCTTCGTGCTGGACAAGGGTTTACACTAAAAGGAAGTGGTGCAGTAACTGGCACACAAAACCTAGTTTTTATTGGTAAACCAAACAACGGAGAGATTATTAATACAGTAAATAAAAATCAGTTGTTATTAGTAGGAAATCCGTACCCATCAGCCTTGGATGCAGTTAAATTTATTGATGATAATATGGGCGGAAGCAATGACGTAATAACAGGAAGCTTGTATTTCTGGGAACATTATGAAACCAATGACAGTCACATTCTGCCACGATATAAGGGGGGTTACGGAGTTTTCAATAAAACAGGTGGTAGCAGCCCTCCTGGAAGTATAACAGTAGATCTGATATCTGGTCAAGGACTAACAAATAAAGCAGCACCTAGACGATTTATACCAGTAGGACAAGGTTTCTTTGTAATTGGTAACGCTAGTGGTGCAAGTACCAACTTAAAATTTAACAACAGTCAGAGAGAATTTGTTAAGGAAGATGCGGTTGATGGCTCTTCAAACCCACTTTCTCAAACTATGTATAGATCAACTTCAAAAGAAAAAGTCAAAGATCATTGGACGGACAATAGCAATGCGGTTGTACCAGTTGGTAATAATAAAAAGATTTACATCGGCTTTAATTTATTAAGTAATAATTTCCATCGTCAAGTGCTTTTAGGATTTATGGATGAAAAAGCCGATAGCGAAATTAATCCTGGTTATGATGCACCCAATATTGATGGATCACCAAGTGATATGTATTTATTGAACAAAGATCAAATGTTGAGCATTCAAGGTGAAGGCTACTTTAATAAAGAAGCCTCCTATCCTATTGCCGTAAAAATGGAAGAAGAAGGTAAAGTATCGTTTGTAATTGATAACTTAGAAAACTTTGATGCTGATCAAAATTACTTTATCTACGATGCTCAAACCGATACCTACAACAGTATCAAAAAAGGACCGTTTGAAGTACTAGTTGCCAAAGGGGAACACAAAACTCGTTTTGCTTTGCACTTTACAGATAAAAAAGCAGCAACTGTTATTGAGGATCCTAATGCTACCAATAATAAAATTGAAGCAATATTCACGAGGTACAACAACACCTTAAACATAACAAACGGTGTAAAAGATGCCACGATTGAAACAGTACAATTATACAATATTCAAGGAGCATGTATCAAAACTTGGGATATCAAAGATAAAACGCAATTTTATCATAAGTTGCCAATTACAGAAAATAGCTCTGAGTTTTACATTGTAAAAATTAAAACTTCAAAAGGCATCATGACACAAAAAATTATTGTCAAATAACTTTAATTTCTCGAACTTAAAAAAAGAGACTTCTCCACAAGAGAAGTCTCTTTTTTTTATAATTTTACTATAATATTCAAAATCAAGCCATTAAGAACAATAAAAAAGAAACAAGGATATTTCCTAACAATACTATTAATCTTACTTAAAATAAATTAAAGTGTCATTCATCGATTATTTTATACTTTTCAACGTTTTTTTTAAAAAATCAAGTATTTTTATCTAGTATAACACTTCTCTAAAAAAACACTAGAACAAGAGAAAGAAACCAAATACCATAAATTAATAATTAAACCGTATTAAATTATGAATAAAACTCTACCTCTATTCACGTTTATAAGTACTATTTGTCTTTTTATAACCTTACAATATACTGCTTTAGCACAAACGTATTCCTATACTACAGCAGGACTTCATACTTTTTCTGTCCCATCAGGAGTCACCACTATACAGGCAGAAGCCTGGGGCGGCGGCGGTAAAGGCGGTAGTAAATCCTCAGGCAACAGCACTTACGGAGGCGGTGGCGGAGGAGCTTATGCCCGCAAAGCCATAGCCGTTTCAAATGGTACTGTTTACAATTTATCGGTTGGAGCTGGAAGCAGCATTGCAACGTCACCGGGAGGAGATTCGTGGGTGATTGACAACAGCACACTTTTAGCCAAAGGAGGAAATACAGTTCCTAATAATGGAACGACCGGAGCAACCGGAGGCAGCAGTGCTTCCAGTATTGGTGACTTTACTCTTTCGGGCGGAAATGGAGCCAACGGAGGCACTAACGGTGGCGGTGGAGGTTCATCAGCAGGAACCTTACTTGCGGGCACAACCGCGCTTTTACAATCTGGAGCAATCGCCCCAAGTGGAGGTGGCAATGGTGGCAACGGTGCCACAACCGGAAACGCTACTGCGGGAGTCAATCCCGGAGGCGGAGGTGGCGGAGGAAAAGGCAATGATAACGGCGCTTTTGGCGCTTCAGGAAAAGTAACTTTAACATGGCTTTGCCCTTCCTATTTATTACTTTCTACCACAGCAGGAGCTCCAATTTGTGCAGGAGCAAGCAGCACAATTAACGTACTCGGTCTCGCATTAAACTTACCTTCAGGTAATTACACAGTGACTTATAATTTATCAGGAGCCAACACCGCTACAGGACTTACAGCCACTATGGCAGTTAACCTACTAGGTAGCGGAACTTTTTCTACTACGGCACTGAACAATGCGGGAGCTACCACTTTAACCATTACAAACCTTTCTAGCGGGGTGTCACCAACTATTTGCAGTGCAACTCTATCATTAAACAATGTTGCAATCATTACTGTAAATGCGGTACCAACTATTACCGGCACAACTGCTGGCAGCACAATAGGACCCGGCTTAGTAACGCTTTCAGCAACTGCATCCGCAGGCACTATCTCGTGGTTTGGTGCGCCAAACGGCGGTTCAGCCCTAGGTGTGGGCCCAACTTTTATTACACCTCTTATCAATACCACAACCACCTATTACGTTGAAACAAGCACCTTATCTTGTACCTCACCCACTCGCGTGGCCGTGACTGCTACAGTAGCTGAACCCGAAATTGCAATAACAGGTAATTCCGTAGCAATAAGTGATGGTGACCTCACCCCTACAACAGCCGATTGGACCAGCTTTGGATCTATGGAAATCAGCACAGGAATTATCACAAAAACGTTTACAATTTCAAATACGGGAAACGCACCACTACTTTTAGGAGCCATTAGTTTTAGCGGACCCAATGCTGCTGATTTTAGTGTAAATACGTCTCCTAGTTTAATAATTGCTATTGGTGCATCAAGCACATTCTCTATAAGTTTTAATCCAAGTACTCTTGGAATTAAAAATGCCACTTTATCTATCGCCAACAATGATAGCAACGAAAACCCTTTCGATTTTGCGATACAGGGAACAGGTATTCAGAGTTTTTTTGATAGTGATGGCGATGGTGTTTTTGACAATTTTGATATTGATGATGATAACGATGGCATTACCGATATTACCGAAGAAAATAATTGCAACAGTTCAAATGGTAGCAAGGTTGACTACAAATTTTTAAACGAAACATTTGGAACTGGGGGGCGCACCTCTAACTTTACAGCCACATACAATGCAACCACTACTTATTGTTATGAGGATGGTATTGTAGGAACTAATACAACTGCTTGCCCGTTTCAATCTTCAAAAATTTTAGATGATGGTGAGTATACTGTTGTTTCAAAAATAACTGGTACAGTTGCTAGCGACCCTGAAAACATTCATGGCGATTTAGCTTGGTACAATGGCGAAGATCATACTCCGGGAGATACAAACGGAAGAATGGCCGTGTTTAATGCGAGTTTTACACCTGGCACTTTTTATGAAACTACCATAACCGGTATATTATCCAACTTACCCATAACTTATAGTTTTTGGGCGCTCAATATCATGGCAGCTAATACCTATCCTGGTTCTATTTTACCCAATATTACGGTTGAATTTTATGACCTATCTAACAATTTATTGAATACGTTTAATACAGGAGATATCGGTCGTTGTTCCAGTAATGTACTTGACAATACTTGTACACAAGGTCAATGGATGCAGTTTTCTACTAGTGTCAATCTCGGCAATGTCAATGCTTTTACCATTCGGTTCAAAAATAATGCACGAGGCGGCGGAGGTAATGACTTGGCTTTGGATGACATCCTAATATCGCAAACTTTATGCGATCGTGATGGCGATAGCGTTGCAGATTTGTTTGATTTGGACTCCGACAACGACGGACTAGAAGATGTAATTGAAATAGGATTGGGTAGCTTAAGCAACGGTAAAGGTAAAATTGATGCCGCTTGGATTGATATCAACGCCAATGGCTTACATGACTTGGCTGAGCCTATAGCAGCATTGCCAACCTTAGACAGTGATGGTGATGGCGTACCAAATTATTTGGATTTAGACAGCGACAACGATAGCATATTTGATGTAGATGAATCAGGTGCTGGCAATGTCAATGCGGTTTTAGGTTTTGAAAATGGAGACGGAGATATCAACGGAGATGGTGTGGGTGACGGTCTAGAGACAGAAACATTTCGTAACAAAGACATGAACGGCGATGGAACAACCGAAGGATTTGGTGACGGAATTTTAGATATTTATGATTATGGAACCGGAATTAACCAATATGGAAATTTAGGTCAAGGCAGTCTACTGGCACCATTTTTAGACTTTTTACTAGATTCAGATGGAAACAGTATACCCAATTATTTGGATGTAAAATCAAATGGAATTACTTTCGATATTTCGCACACAGCAATTTTGTATCCAAATAAAATATTAGATGCTAATAATGACGGAATTATTGATGGTGGTGCAGATATTGACAAGGATGGTATTTTAGATGCATTTGATACTAATACCGCTGTTTTTGGTTCTCCAAGGGACATCAACACCAAACTATTTTTAAACTTTGATGGTCGAAATGATTTTATTCAAAGTAGCTCGCTTCTTGGCGGATTGGGTGGTGCGACGCTCATGTGTTGGATTGACATCAACCCTTCGTTTTCAGCTGAAGGAATACTTTTAGGTCAAGATAAATTTCATCTCAAAATTGATGCGAGTCGTAAACTTGTCGTGACACTAAACGGTCAAAGCATTCAAACAAGCGTTAGCTTGAATACCGCACAATGGTATCATGTAGGAGCTGTTTTTAATGGCAATTCGTTAAAACTGTTTCTAAACGGAAATGTAGTTGGTGTACTAGCCATCAGTGGAAGTATTGCTCCTGATTTATCCATTTTTACGGTGGGTAAAAATCCTTTGTTAAACACGCAGTTCTTCAGAGGTAAAATAGATGAAATACGCGTTTTTGGCAAGGCGCTAACAGATGTGCAATTGCAAAGAATGGTTTATCAAGAAATTCAGTCTGTTGGATCACAAATTCAAGGAACTGTGATTCCGAAAAATATTGCAAGTGGATCAGAGTTGTTATCGATCACTGACATGCTTCATTATTTCAGAATGGATACCTACAAAGACGATGTTGTTGATGACTTAACCACAGTTGGTGTCGATTTGATAGGCGCTAAATTATTCAACTTTAAAAACATGAATGTGCAAGAAGCTCCAATGCCTTTTCTTACAGAGCGTAATGGCGATTTTTCTATCGCGGCCAACAGTCCAACCAAAGAAATCCGTGGTCAAGATATTATGGACCAAGACTGGTCTATTGTGCATGTAAGACACGATGTAACAGAATCAGCCAATACAATTGACCTCGGGATGATTGTTGATGCCGGTAAAGTTGTAACTGTAACCAACGACTCAAAATTGCAAAACGATTGGTACCTGGTACTAAACGGCAAAATTGATTTAGTAGGAATGTCGCAATTAGTACAAACAGCCGAAAGCGACCTTGCTCCCACTAGTTCTGGATTTATTGAGCGTGACCAACAAGGCCAAACCAATTTGTACAACTACAATTATTGGAGTTCACCAGTAAGCCCGATCAATGCCACCACTAACAATATGGATTACACTGTGAATAATGTTTTTAAAGATGGCACCAACCCCGCAAACCCGGTTAACATTAATTGGATCGACGGATTAAATAGTTCGCCTACTGCCCCACTAAGTGTAACCCGCTACTGGCTTTACAAATATGAAAACAATGCCAGCGCCTATGCCAATTGGATTAAAATTACTGAAAACAGTCCGCTACGCGTGGGACAAGGTTTTACCCTGAAAGGTTCTGGAGCAGGCACCGCTTTACAAAATTATACTTTTGTGGGTAAACCCAACAACGGAACTATCATAACCAATACTGTAAGTGCCAATCAACTTTTGCTCACCGGCAACCCTTACCCTTCTGCCTTAAATGCTTATCAATTTATAACAGATAATATAACTACAATAGACAATTTTGAAAACACAGGAATCAACGGTACTTTATACTTATGGGAACATGCGTCAAATAACAACTCTCATTACCTTAAAGATTACTTGGGTGGCTATGCTGTGCTCAATTTATCCGGAGGTTTACCACCAGTAGTTCCCACTTTAATTGCTGGCGTTGGGTTGAGCAATAAAATACCGAAGCAGTTTATTCCAGTAGGTCAAGGATTTTTTGTTTATGGCAAAAATGGCGGCGGCGGAACTGTCAATTTTAATAATGGGCAACGCGCTTTTCAAAAAGAAACTGCTGCAGTGTCAACTACATTGTTTAAGACTAAAAGCAACTCAAAGAACGCTACTGCAACACCAAAAAATGACAATGATACTGTACCCATAGACACTTTTAAAAGAGTACGCTTGGGTCTCAATACAGCTAGTGGCTACCATAGACAATTGCTATTGGCTTTCATGGAAGACAAGGCAACAGATGGATTTGATTACGGTTATGATGGTATGATATTGGATAACTTCCCTGCAGACATGTATTTTTTACAAGGAACAAATCCTTTAGTAATTCAAGGAGTAGGACGTTTTGATACCGCTGCTAGTTATCCTTTGGGTATAAAAACAGATCGTGAAGGTCCGGTAACCTTTCTACTTGACGGAAAGGAAAATTTTGACAATCAGCAAATGATATTTATTCATGACATGAGCAACAATACCTATCACAATATACAAAATGGAAGTTATACGGTTAATTTACCTCAAGGAAAAATCGAAAACCGTTTTGCATTGACATTCGCTGATAAAACTTTAGGGACTAACGACCCTGAAATTCAAGACAATCAAATTATAGTGATCCATTCTCGAAGCAAAAGTCAGCTTGAAATTACGAATACCACAATAGATAATGGTGTAGAAAATGTAAAAATGTATTCCATCTTGGGGCAATTAATAGCAGAATGGGATGCTAAAGACAAGGGAGTACAGCAGGGAATTTTACCAATAAAATCGGTAACGCCTGGCGTTTATGTTGTGACAGTAATAACCACTAAAGGGCAACTTAACAAAAAAATTATTATCCCGTAAAAGGAAAAAATAAAGACCAATTGAAACCACTTCGCTTCGTATTAAATCTATATTTTGAAGATTTAATATAAAGCGCAGTGGTTTATTTTATTTTACACGTACACTCCATTCAAAATCCATTTCGGATACTTGAACACCTTTTTCGTCAATGCCTATTGATTTCATCCAGAAGGTTTGCCCCTCGCCTGTTGCAATTGTTTCTGAAATAGCTTTGGCAATTAAATGACCATCTTGGCAAGTAAAAGTAATGCGACCAGTTGCTTTTTTGGTAAAATTCCCCTTATTGTTGGCTACCAACATGGAAATTTTGCGTCCGCTTTTTTGAATTTGAAACATGACCAAAGCACCCGTGGCAAGCTCGGCAGCCATGGCCTGAACAGCAAAATACATCGAATTAAAAGGATTTTGATTGATCCAACGGTGTTTTACAGATACCACACAAGCGGATTCGTTTATACTTTGTACTCGCACTCCGCATATAAAAGCCGAAGGCAATTTAAAAAACAAAAATTTATTCAGTTTTGAGGCAGTTAGAGTCATAGTAACTATTTTTTAAAAATTTGTATCGAAAATATTGCAGTCATTTAACGTTCCTTAAAAAGTGAACTCTCATTCGCTGCAAGATGCGTATTACTTGGTTTTTTGGCTAATATACAACAATTTACTATGCGTGCCTACTATTTTATTTTGTTAATTTTATGTTAATTTTAGGTACTATGCGAAACAAGATACTGTCTTTTGAACATATATTTGCATAAGAAATTACTAGGTAACCTAATTTAAAAACGAAAGCCGAGTTTCAATCATCATCAAAAAAATCAAAACATGGAAACATCATCAGAAAAAAACATTGCCACATTTACTCACTTAAGTAGTTTAACACAGTACTTTATTCCATTTGGAAATTATATTTTCCCGATCGTTTTGTGGAGCACTAAAAAAGAGGAATCGACTTTTGTAGATCACCACGGAAAACAAGTACTTAATTTTCAATTGAGTTTATTATTGTACTCCTTGCTATTGCTTGTAATCGCGGTACCTGCTTTTATCATTTCGGTGTTTCAAGACATGCCATTGAACACTTTGGTACATGATCATCATTTTACAATTGAGAATTTCAATTTTGAAAATCACATTGTAGCCTTAACAACAGGATTTGTCTGTATTGCTTTACTGGCAGTTTTAAAAATTTCTGAGTTTTTCTTAATTATCTACGCCTCTATAAAAGCGTCTGCTGGAGAACAATATAAATACCCAATTACTATTCCGTTTATAAAATAAGTTTTAGAATGGGATTCTAGAAAATAAGGATTGGCCCCTAGCCCCGATTGCAATGGAAATCCTTTTTTAAAGTACGAAGCGCGAAGCAGCGAGCTACTTAAAAAAGATTGTAATGAAAAGCGGGAAACAGCTCCTAATAAAAAACATCAAAAATAAATCATCAATCATCAATCAAAAAATGAATCGTTTAATCAACAAAAAATCAAAAAAAAGTACTTATGAACATTGAAAACACAAAAGCACAGATGCGTAAAGGTGTTCTCGAGTTTTGCATCCTATCTGTTTTAAAAGAGAAAGATGCCTACACGTCGGAAATATTAGACACTTTGAAAAACGCAAAATTACTGGTAGTAGAAGGAACCATTTATCCGCTATTGACCCGCTTGAAAAACGATGGTTTACTGAACTATCGTTGGGAGGAATCAACCTCAGGACCACCCCGAAAATATTACGGTTTAACCGAAATAGGACACACATTTTTAAAAGAACTAAGTGGCACTTGGACTGAACTTTCAGATGCCGTAACCTTAATAACCAACCAAAAACAATAGTCATGAACAAAACAGTAAATATTAACTTAGGCGGAATGTTTTTTCATATTGATGAAGATGCATACCAAAAATTAACTCGATATTTTGATGCAATTAAGCGCTCTTTATCTAATTCGTCAGGACATGATGAAATTATTAAAGACATTGAAATGCGTATTTCTGAGTTGTTGAATGAAAAACAAGTGAGTGACAAACACGTGGTTGGTTTAAAAGATGTAGATGCCGTGATTGCTGTAATGGGTCAGCCGGAAGACTATGTTATTGAGGACGAAACAAATACTGGAGCTGCTTTTAGCGCTGGAGACTATCGTAAAAGTAAAAAATTGTATCGTGATAGAGACAAAGGTATGATTGGTGGTGTAGCTGCTGGACTTGGTCATTATTTTGGAATTGATGCGGTTTGGATTAGAATTGTACTTATCCTATTGGTTTTTGCTGGTTTTGGAACGGGAATTTTGGCTTACCTTATTCTTTGGATTGTGACACCAGAAGCTGTTACCACTTCTGAAAAACTTGAAATGACAGGTGAACCAGTTAATATATCAAACATTGAAAAAAAAGTAAGAGAAGAGTTTGAGAACGTTTCTGGTAAATTTAAAAATGTAGATTACGACAAATATGGCAATCAAATTAAAAATGGTGCTGGAAAATTAGGGAACTCTTTTAGCGAATTTGTAATGACTATTTTTAAAATATTTGCTAAGTTTTTAGGTATTATTTTAATCATGACTGGAGTTTCAACCTTGATCTTTTTACTTATTGGAATATTCACCATTGGTTCAGGAGCATTTATAGATTTTCCGTGGCAAGACTTTATAGAGGCGGGCAATTATACAGATTATCCTGTTTGGTCTTTCGGATTATTGATGTTTTTTGCAGTAGGAATTCCGTTCTTTTTCTTATCGTTATTAGGTTTCAAATTGTTAGCTCCAAACATGAAATCGATTGGATCTATCGCCAAATACACCTTACTAGCCTTATGGATTATTGCAGTTTCATTGGCCATTTCGATAGGTATTAAACAAGCAAGTGCCTTTGCAGTTGACGGACGTGTGGTTAAAAAAGAAAATTTAGCTTTACAACCAAACGATACGCTTTTCATTCAATTCAAACACAATGATTACTTTGCTAAAAATGTAGACGATCGCAATGATTTTATTGTAACGCAAGACTCTACAGGTACAGATATCATTTACTCAACAGAGGTGAGCATTCGAATTGAAAAAACAAACGAGAAAGTGGCTTACGTACAAATTGAAAAAGAAGCCAGAGGTAAATCGTTATCAGAAGCAAAAAACAGAGCTGAGGCAATTAAGTACAACTATACTATTAATGGTAATCGCTTGGTGTTTAACAACTACTTATTGACAGAATTGAAAAATAAATACCGCGATCAGGAAGTAGAGATCACATTATTCGTTCCTCAAGGCACACTGATCAAGCCAGATGAAAGCATGCAAAACTACGATCGCTCTGATGATGAATTTTTCAACCTGCACTACAGCTCAGACAATTATATCTACAAAATTGGAGAAAATCAAGCCAAATGTTTGAATTGCCCAGCTGATGAAAACGAATATAATGATGTAGTTGATGAAGATCTTTCAATTGATGTTTCTAGTAATGTTACTGAAAACGATAGCATCACCACTACCACCGTTCGAGTAAATGGCGAAGTTATTAATGTTACTGAAAAAGGAAATCAAAAAACAACTGGAAAAGGATTGACAATAAATAAAGATGGTATAATCGAAAAAAGAAACTAATCATGTTAAAACTAATCACCATAATAACCAAATTTATTGCAGTAGTATTAACCGCATTGTTACTAGGCTCCTGCAATCACAACATCAACTTCAACTCGATTGAAGGCAGCGGAAATATTACTACACAAAAACGCAACATCAGCGGTAGTTTTACTAGTATTGAGGTAAACAATTCCATTGAAGTTATATTAGAACAAGGGGATAAAACAGAAGTTGTGGTTGAAACGGATGACAATTTGCAAAAGCACTTGACTACAACTGTTGAAAACGGAACCTTAGTCATAACATTAGATGAAATTTCAATTAGTGATGCTAGCGAGTTAAAGGTTACTGTTAAAATGCCAACTATTGACGAATTAGAAGCTACAAGTACAGCATCTATAGAAAGTGTTAATTTAATAATAGGCGAAAATGTTCGATTGAATACCTCAAGTGGCGGTAGCATTAACATCGAAATTGAATCGGATATGTTATCCTGTGATAGTAGTAGCGGAAGTGACATAAACGTGCAAGGCAAAGCATTAAAAGTAAAAACTAGCGCCTCTAGTGGAAGCGAAATTAAGGCCAATGAATTACTCGCTAATGAGGTAATAGCAGATGTGTCGAGCGGGGCAAGTACCAGCGTACATCCAATAGTATCCTTAGTAGCAGAAGCCTCAAGTGGCGGTTCGATAACGTATTACAACACACCCAAACGCGTTCAAAAAAATACAAGCTCAGGCGGAAGCATTAACCGTCAGGAATAACAAATCACAAAAAGAAATTAAATCATCCATCACAAGTGGATGATTTTTTTATATTTGTTAAATACCTAATTCGTTTATGCTATGAAAAAATATGCCGCCCTACTTTTACTGCTTTGCTTTACAATTGCAACTGCTCAAAAAAAAGAAAAAATAAAAGGCAATAAAATAGTCACTGTCGAAAACAGATCTATCGCTGATTTTGAACGTTTAGAAATTGAGGACAACTTAGAAATCAACTTAGAACGTGGCGAAAAAGCAGATTTAAAAATTGAAGCTGATGAAAATTTACAAGATGGAATTAAAGTAGAAGAACGCGACGGGACCTTGCGCATTTATTCCACCAAAAATGCTACTTCGTATAAAAAACTATTGGTCCGAATAACCTACACTGCGGCCTTGAGACAAATTATGGCTAAAGGCGAAACAAAAGTTACTGCCATACAAGAATTATTGTTGCCTTCCATGAACTTGGAAGCTACAGATAATGCTGCGCTCTTCATGAACATTAATGCTACTAATTTTGAATACAAAGCCAATGACAAGGTTAAGGCTGAACTAAATATTAAAACCGAAAAATGTCGTTTGGAATTAAGTAAAAATGCAACTGTCAAAGCATTAATAAATGCAACAGATTTACAAATTGATCAGTACCAAAAATCAGAAGCAAAAATTGAAGGAGACGCAACTACAGCAACTATTCGATTGGACAACAATGCTACATTGACAGCCAATAAACTTACGATGAAAAATGTAACTTTAGTTGCTGAGGGTTACACAACAAGTGCCGTAAATGCTAGCAGCACAATAACAATTTCTGCTTCAACAAAAGCTGAAGTACAACTTATTGGTAATCCAAAAATTGAATTAAATCAATTTAGTGATGAAGCCAGATTAATTAAAAAACTAAAATAAATTCGGCACTAAATCGCAGTTTTACAAAAAAGTCCCATTCGCTTTAGCAAATGGGACTTTTATATTTTAATTTAAATCTCTTACTCTTGTGCAGCCAAATATCTCTCTGCGTCTAGCGCAGCCATACATCCTGTTCCAGCAGCAGTAATTGCCTGACGGTAAACATGATCAGCAGCGTCACCAGCCACAAAAACACCTTCCACATTAGTTTTAGAACTTCCTGGAGTGTTCACAATGTAGCCCGTTTCGTCTAAAGTGATATATTCCTTAAAGATATCTGTATTTGGCTTGTGACCAATGGCTACAAAAAATCCAGTTGCTGGAATATCGTAGGTTTCGTTAGTAGATTTATTTAAAACCTTGATAGCCTCTACCACTTGACCATCACCTAATACTTCAACAGTATCATGGTTTAGTAAAATTTCAATATTTTCCGTTTTGCGAACGCGAGCTTCCATAATTTTAGAGGCTCTAAATTTTTCGCTACGAACTAGCATGGTTACTTTTTTACAAAGTTTAGATAAATAATGCGCTTCTTCGCAAGCAGAATCTCCTGCACCCACAATTACAACCTCCTGATTTCGATAGAAAAAACCATCACAAACAGCACATGCAGAAACACCACCACCCATTTGTAAGTAATGTTGCTCTGAAGGCAAACCTAAATATTTAGCAGATGCTCCTGTTGAAATGATTACGGTTTCACAGTGTAATTCTTTAGTATCGTTGATCCAAACTTTATGTATTGGTCCTGAAAAATCAACTTTGGTTGCCCAACCATCTCTCACGTCTGTACCAAAACGTTGCGCTTGCGCTTGCAAACCCACCATCATCTCTGGTCCTGTAATTCCTTCTGGATTTCCTGGCCAGTTTTCTACTTCGTTTGTAGTGGTCAATTGTCCACCAGGCTGCATTCCTTGGTACAATACCGGATTCATATTAGCTCTAGCAGCATAAATAGCTGCTGTGTAACCTGCTGGTCCTGATCCTATAATAAGGCATTTTATTTTTTCGATTGTATCTGACATGATTTGATTATTAAAATTTTCTGGTACAAAAATAAGCTTTTATTGTAGTGCGCGATAATGTACTACATCAGTTTTAATTATTTGGCAATAAAAAAATCCTTCTTGAATGAACAAGAAGGATTAAGTCGGGGTGGCAGGATTCGAACCTGCGGCCTCCTGCTCCCAAAGCAGGCGCGATAACCGAGCTACGCTACACCCCGAAAGCGGGTGCAAATATACAACTCTTTTTGGCTTGCGCAAGTATTTTATTTAATATCGACTAGAAATATTTTTTAATAATATTTTAGCTAAGCCTGATTACTTCTGAATCGGGCAGGCCTTCCCTAGCCCAGATGACAGCGAAAAGCGTTGCGCAGGTTGTATGCTACTTTTTTAGACCTAAAAGAGCGACCAAAGGAAGCTCCTTTTGGGACTTAAAAAAAGTAAATACGACTGCAAAACCTTGAAGTGCACAGCTGGAATGGCTTTAAAATAAAAAAAGTAAAGACAAAATATAACAGTTGCTGTGCTACTTTGAAATCGTGGTTAATCGATTGTTAACAAAATAGATTTTCATGAACCATAAAAAATTGTATTTTTACGGTTCAAAATTCAGAAAAATAAATGGGCAAAATCATCGCGATTGCTAATCAAAAAGGAGGCGTTGGAAAGACTACTACATCGGTCAATCTTGCTGCTTCATTAGGCGTTTTAGAAAAAAAAGTATTACTAATAGATGCTGATCCGCAGGCCAATGCTTCGTCAGGATTGGGTATTGATGTAGAATCAGTTGAGATCGGTACGTATCAAATATTGGAGCACAGTCACACTCCCAAAGAGGCTGTTGTTACCTGTTCGGCTCCCAATGTGGATGTTATTCCTGCACATATTGACCTTGTTGCGATAGAAATTGAGTTGGTTGACAAGGAAAATCGCGAATACATGCTTAAAAAAGCGCTCGAAAGTGTGCGTGAAGAGTACGATTATATTATTATAGACTGCGCACCATCGTTAGGGTTATTAACTTTGAATGCTTTGACAGCGGCAGATTCAGTAGTTATTCCTATTCAGTGTGAATACTTTGCCTTAGAAGGTTTGGGAAAATTATTGAATACTATTAAAAGTATCCAAAAAATTCACAATCCGAACTTAGACATTGAAGGATTATTATTGACCATGTTTGACTCGCGCTTGCGTTTGTCTAACCAAGTTGTTGAAGAAGTTCAAAAACACTTTAACGATATGGTTTTTGAAACCATCATTCAACGAAATGTAAAACTAAGCGAAGCACCAAGTTTTGGTGAAAGCATTATCAACTATGATGCTACAAGTAAAGGAGCTGTAAATTACTTGCACCTTGCACAAGAGATAATAAAGAAAAACAGTAAATAATTTTATGGCACAAGCAATTAAAAAACAAGCCTTAGGAAGAGGATTATCAGCATTGTTAAAAGATCCTGAAAACGATATCAAATCCGTTGATGATAAAAATGCCGATAAGGTTGTAGGTAATATTATTGAGCTTGAAATTGCAGCAATTGAAATTAACCCGTTCCAGCCTAGAAGTAATTTTAATGAGGAATCATTACGCGAATTAGCTACTTCGATCAAGGAACTCGGCGTTATTCAACCTATTACTGTACGCAAATTAGATTTCAATAAATTTCAATTAATATCAGGGGAACGTCGTTTGCGTGCCTCTACCCTTGTAGGCTTAACTACCGTACCTGCTTACATTCGAATTGCTAACGATAACGAGTCGCTGGTAATGGCATTGGTAGAAAACATTCAACGCCATGACCTTGACCCTATTGAAATTGCACTTTCGTACCAACGTTTGATGGATGAAATTCAGTTGACACAAGAGCAAATGAGCGAGCGTGTGGGTAAAAAAAGATCTACAATTGCCAACTATTTGCGCTTGTTAAAATTAGATCCGATTATTCAAACCGGAATACGTGATGGTTTTATAAGCATGGGACATGGTCGTGCGATCATTAATATTGAGGACCAAGATGCACAAGCTGATATTTACCAAAAAATCGTTAGTCAAAATTTATCGGTACGTGAAACGGAAACTTTGGTAAAAAACTACCAAGAAAGTTTGAAACCAAAAGCAGTAGGTAAACCAAAAGCAGCTTCATTTGAAATTGCCGAAGATCATAAAAATGATTTTGCCTCCTATTTTGGAACGAAAGTAGACGTTAAAGTAGCTGGTAACGGTAAAGGAAAAATTACCATTCCTTTTCACTCTGAGGAAGATTTTAATAGAATTATTAAACTAATTAAAACCTAGTGTTTAAATCGTCAATCCTTGTATTGTTTCTGTTTTTGCTAACGAGCGTTTCTATTTTTGCCCAAGATGAAAACGCTACCATTTTAGTTGCAAAAGATTCAGTACAATCCAACAATATCGACCCGTTAACCCCCGCCAAAGCAGCCTTTTATTCGGCTGTTTTGCCTGGTTTAGGGCAAGCCTACAACAAAAAATACTGGAAAATTCCGCTAGTCTATGGGGCTATTGGAACTAGTGTTTACTTTTATGTTGACAGCAACAAAAGGTACCGTCAGTATCGCACTGCTTACAAAGCACGATTGGAAGGCGTAGTAACCGAAGATTTAGCATTTTTAGATAACAACCGTTTAATTACTGGTCAGAAATTTTACCAACGTAACCGCGATTTATCTGCTTTATTTATTGCAGCTTTTTATGCCTTAAATATAATTGATGCCAATGTTGACGCGGCTTTATTACAATTTAATGTTGATGAAAACTTATCGTTAAAACCAGTTCTTTATCCAAATGATGTAACAATGCGCACCAATGTAGGACTAACGTTCAATTACCGTTTTTAAAAGTAAAGAACTTAACATACATCGCTATGGCATTGCTCGAAAAAATAAGTCACAACCAATACCTACTGATACTAACCGCTTTGCTATTGATAACAATAGCAAATTATTCTCAAATCAGTTTTTTTGAACCGATGAAAATGAATGATTTTTTCTCAGGGTTTTTCTTGGGAGCGTTGATTAGCTTGGTACTAATTGGATTCTACTATAAAAAATTTAAAAAATAAAAAATGAAAATTGCGCTTTTAGGATACGGAAAAATGGGTCAAGTAATTGAGCGAATTGCTCTTGAAAGGGGTCATGAAATCGTTTTAAAAAAAGATCAAAATAATAGCTTTGATGGACTAGAACAAGCTGATGTAGCAATTGATTTTAGTGTACCAAGCGCTGCAGCCAACAATATCAGTAGTTGTTTTCATGCTAATGTACCTGTTATCTCAGGTACAACAGGCTGGTTAGACCAATACGAAACTGTTGCTGCACTTTGTTCAGAGAAAAAAGGTGCTTTTATATCGAGCTCTAATTTCAGTTTAGGAGTAAATATCTTTTTTGAGTTAAATGAATACCTAGCTAAAATGATGTCCAAATTTAATAGCTATGATGTGAGCATGGAAGAAATTCACCATACTCAAAAATTAGATGCCCCGAGTGGTACTGCCATTTCATTAGCCAAAGGCATCATTGAAAACAGTAATTACAACAATTGGACATTGGAAAATGCTACGGCAAATGAAATCCACATTGAGGCCAAACGAATAGGAACAGTTCCTGGGACACACACGGTAACCTACGACTCGACTGTTGACGCTATCGAAATAAAACATACGGCACACAATCGTGAAGGTTTTGCTTTAGGCGCAGTTATTGCCGCTGAATGGATCGTAGGTAAAACAGGAATATTTACCATGCGCGATGTTCTAGAACTATAATCAATCAAATAACTTTAATTAGAGTAGCATTATAAAATACAGCTCTTTTACTAAAATAATTATATCATGACAGCATATCAATGGTTCGTTTTTTTCTTGATAGTACAACTGATCCACTTTTTAGGGACCTGGAAATTGTATGTTGCTGCTGGGCGCAAAAGCTGGGAAGCAGCAATTCCTGTGTACAATGCCATTGTTTTAATGAAAATAATTGGTCGACCAACTTGGTGGACCGTATTGCTTTTTATCCCAATTATCAATTTAATTTTGTTTCCCGTAATTTGGGTTGAAACCTTGCGCAGTTTTGGAAAAAGAAGTTCTTTAGATACCTTTTTAGGAATTGTAACTTTAGGATTGTACATCTACTACATCAATTACACTCAAAAATTGACGTACATAGCGGATAGAAATTTGACACCGCAAACGAAAGCTGCTGATACAATTAGTTCTTTATTATTCGCTATTGTGGTTGCAACAATCGTACATACGTATTTTATTCAACCTTACACAATTCCGACATCATCACTTGAAAAATCATTATTGGTTGGTGACTTTTTGTTTGTTAGTAAGGTAAATTATGGCGCAAGAGTGCCTATGACCACTGTTGCTTTGCCTATGGTACATGATTCTATCCCCTTAACGCACAAAAAATCGTATTTGAAATGGCCTCAGTTGCCTTATATGCGCATGCCTGGCACTCAAAAAATAGATCGTACTGACATTGTGGTTTTCAACTGGCCTGTTGATACGGTTTATCGATTTTTTGATACGTCAAAAAGAAGAGCCGACAAACCTATTGACAAAAAATCGAATTATGTAAAAAGATGTGTTGGTATTCCTGGTGATTCGTTGTCGATTGAAGACGGTTACGTTTATATTGATGGCAAATTATTAACGTTGCCAGAACGCGCAAAACCGCAATTTTCATACAAAGTTGCTCTTGATGGTAAAACGCCTATTGATTTAGAATATCTTTTTAAAGAGCTTGATATTACTGATCGCGCTTTTTATACCAATGAAACAACGAAAGATACTATTTTCATGAGCGCTCTGACCGAAGCATCAGCAGAGGTTTTAAAAAATACTCCTGGCGTAACAGCAGTAGTTAGACAAATTGCTAGAGATGTTGATCAGGCTAACTTTGGAAAAGGTGTTTTCCCTCATGTACAAAAGTGGAATAGTGATAACTACGGTCCAATTTACATTCCTGAAGCAGGTAAAACGGTAGCTTTGAACAGCACTACTTTGCCTTTTTACAAAACTATCATTAGCGATTACGAACAAAATGACTTAAAAGTTACAGGAGATGAAATCCGCATCAACGGAAAAGTAGCTACTACTTACACTTTTAAACAAAATTACTATTGGATGATGGGTGACAACCGCCACAACTCTGAAGATAGCCGTTATTGGGGTTTTGTACCTGAAAATCACATTGTAGGGAAACCAATTTTTATTTGGTTGAGCATTGATCCAAACGGAAAAGGCTTGAATAAAATTCGTTGGGAACGCGTGTTTACCACCGTAAGTGGTGAAGGACAACCACAATCGTACCTACAATTATTTTTGATTGGATTAGTCGTATTTTTCGTTGGAGATTATTTCTGGAAAAAGAGAAAAGCTTCAAAAGTTTAAAACTCAAATACTCTAATAAAATTCATAAAGGAAAGCAGTAGATTTCCTTTATGAATTTTTGTTTTTTATTACTCATTTTATTTCAAACGATCATGAATATTATTTTACACCCTACCTACTTCCCATCCATCAGTCAATTTGCTGCTATTGCACAAGCGGATCAAGTAAGCTTTGAAGTAGAAGATAATTTCCAAAAACAAACCAGCCGTAACCGTACCTATATTTACAGTCCAAACGGAATTCAGCTTTTAAATATCCCTATTAAACATTCGAAAGAGAATCGTCAAAAAACAAAAGACATTCGCATTGAAACTGAATTTGGATGGCAAAAACAGCACTTTAAATCACTAGAAGCGGCCTATAGAAGCTCACCGTTCTTTGAATTTTTTGAAGACGATATCAGACCTTTGTTTGAAAAACAGCACGAGTTTTTATTAGACTTAAATTTTGAAGCGCTAGAAATCGTTTTGAAATGCCTGCGATTGAAGCTCGATTATACCAAAACAACAGTGTATTCACCTGAAATTACTGACGGTCAAACTATTGATTTTAGACATTTGGCAAACGGAAAAAAAGACACATCCATTTTTGAACCTTACACACAAGTATTTGATGATAAGTTTGGATTCTTAAACAACTTAAGTACTTTAGATTTACTTTTTAACGAAGGGAAATTTGCGTTGGATTATCTTAAAAAACAACCGCTACTGCATTTGTAAAAAATTTTATTCGTAGGAAAGGCGTGCCATAATTGGAAAATGGTCAGAATTGATGAATTTTGGAAAACTCTCGAAGTCTTTCACTTTCATTTTTTCATCGGCAAAAATATAATCAATACGCGCTGGATAGTATCTGAATTTATAAGTTTCGCCGAAACCTTTACCTGCTTCTTCAAAACTGTCTTTCATTTTACCCTTAATATTGCGATACACGTACGAAAATGCACTATTATTCATATCACCACAAATGATGATTGGATAGGTGCATTGCGCTTTATGCTCGCTAAATAAAGCCGCTTGTTGCTGTTGTTGTTTAAAAGCTTTGCTTATTCTAAAGAACAGCTTTTGCGATTTGCTTTGGTTGATGGCATCAATATTTTCATCAATTTCATTTACGTCAGGCGAAATTTTGATCGATTGTAAGTGCATGTTATATACTCTAATAATATCTTTTCCTCGCTTGATATCAGCATAGATTACATTATTACTAGAGTTTGGAAAAACGATATGACCGCGATCAATAATAGGGAATTTAGAAAAAATAGCTTGACCAGATTTGATTTGGTCACCTGAGGTATGAATGTAGCGGTGCGGATACACTTTTAAATCGATTCCGGCACTAGCAGAATATTCTTGAATACACAGAATATCTGGATTTTTTTCGTTGACAAATGAAAGAATATCTGCTGGCACATCATCGCGATCAATCCACTTGAAAACGTTGAGCAAGCGCACATTGTAACTCATTACTGTAAAATCTTTCTCTTCAACTGGAAAATTTGGATGCGAAAACTTGTAAAATTTATTGATAAAAGTGATTCCGATTAACAAAACCAAACCCGATACCACCAATTGTTTTTTAAATTGAAGCGTCCAATAAACAAAAAACAAAGCATTAAAAATAAAAAATAAGGGCATAAAAAGCGTGAGTACCGAAAGTATCGGGAACGATTTTGGAGCCAAAAAAGGCAACAAATACGCGATAAATGTAACTAGAGTTAACAGGATATTCAACAAGAACATTCCTTTATTAAACCAAGAAAGATTTTTCATGCCAACTAATTTAAACCATTATTTGTGCTTTGCACATTAATGAACTACTTCCCTACTTTAAACAAAAATTCTTTTTCTTCTTTAGATAAACTATCATAACCTGATTGACTAATTTTGTCTAAAATAGCATCAATTTGTTGCTGAGATTCATCTTTTATTACAATTCGTGAACTTGTGTTTGCCACAGGTTTTTGATATGTTTTATGAACCGCCTTGAATGGTGTTCCTTGTTTTCTCTTCAATCCATTTACAAAAAAGTTTATTAATTGAGTAACACCTTTTGATAAATCAGTACCATTTTGTAAGCACTTTATAAAGATATAACCAAACAATGCTCCGCCTAAATGCGACAAATGGCCGCCCATGTTGGCAGAGCGCAATTGCATCAAATCCATAATTAAAATTACAGCAGTAATATGCCATAATTTTACGTTACCAATGATTAATAATCGCAAATCCATCAAAGGATTATAAGTAGTTACTGCTACTAAAATAGCCATGATAGCGGCTGAAGCGCCAATGATAGGCATACTCACACCCAATAAATAAAACACCAAGCAGTACACCAAACCAGCAAAAATGGCACTGAGAACGTACAAACCAAATAATTGTTTGCCTGTGAAATAGGTTAAAAATAATCGTCCTGAAAAGTTAAGCACCAATAAATTAAACAAAATGTGCATAAAATCATTATGGAAGAAAGCATAGGTAAGCAATGACCACGGCTTCCAAAGCAAATCAGAAGCATCCGAAGACAAGCTTACATAATGCAAATAATCAATTTGTACTCCAGCCAAAGAAAGTATTGAGAACAAAAGCCAAGGCAAAACAAAACAAGCGATATTCCAAAAAATGAGTCGGATCACGATGCCACCCATTTTGTATTGTAATTTTAAATCATCAATAATCCCCATACGATTTCAGCTATTAAATAAATCGGCATTTAAAAATAATTAATTTCAAGCAAAATGAAAAGTTAGTTCCAACGATTTTTATTGAATTGATTTTTTTTCCAATACCACATCATAAAAAAACCAACAAGCGCTCCGCCTAAATGTGCAAAATGTCCGATGCCACTTCCGCCGCCAAGCACTGATTTGCCAACTATTCCTGAATACAAATCCAAAAGTAAAACTGCGGGAACAAAATACTTGGCTTTAACAGGAATTGGCACAAACATCATAAACATTTCTACATTTGGAAACATAAAAGCAAAAGCCACCATAACCCCATAAATAGCACCCGATGCACCAACGGCAGTACCGCCATAAGCCGAAACAAAATTATAGAAAGCAGTTGGTGACATTACCTCTTCCCATTTTGAATTAACCTGACCTTGCTGCAACAATTGCAGCACCTCTGCTTTTGTAAAACCATTCGAAGCCAAAGCATCAATCCCCGATTGGAAGAAATAATAATTCACTCCTGTATGCAACAAAGCAGCACCTAAACCACAAGAAATGTAAAAAAATAAAAACTTGCCACTGCCCCATCGTTGTTCAAGTGTGCATCCAAAAGAATACAACGCAAACATATTGAAAAAAATATGCATAAAACCACCATGCATAAACATGTGAGAAAGTGGTTGCCACGCTTTAAAATGGGTGTTTTCAGGAAAATATAAAGACAATATTTTATACACAGGCTCGCCAAGTAGATACGTTCCTGCAAAAAATAAAAAATTAATAATAATTAGTTGCTTTACGGTTTCGGTCATATTTCTCATACTGCAAATTTTTTATCAAGATCCTCAACACGCATGGTGATAAAGGTCGGTTTTTGAAATGGTGAAACATTAGGCTCCTTACAAGCAAACAAGCCGTTTACTAAATTTTCTTGCTCTTTTTCAGAGAGATGCGTGCCTGTTTTAACGGCTAGACTTTTGGCCATAGACTTGGCAATAGTATCATTTTGACTGAAACTACTATCTGGAATTCCGTCTTGTAAATCACTTAACAATTGCTCTAAAACCAACGAAACCTCACTCTCAGTCACATTAACAGGAATCCCTGAAATGACAATATGATCAGTAGCATTGTCATCAAATACAAAACCTGTATGAACCAATGCTTGTTGCAACTCTTTGATTAACTCCATCTCAGTTGTCGAATAAAATAAATTGAGAGGAAAAAGCAATTGCTGACTAGCCGCTTGATTTACTGTCATGTTAACCAAAAATTGTTCGTATAGAACTCTTTGGTGCGCACGCTGCTGATCTACAATCACCATTCCGGATTTTATGGACGAGACAATGTATTTTTTATGAATTTGATACGTTTTATGAACGGCTTGCTCCACCTCATCATCGCCAAACAAGGACGATGTTACCTCTTCATTTTCAAAATTCATCTGCCCAACTTCAAAAGTATCTTGCTTAAGACCTACATACAAGCTTTCCCAACTAGCGGTAGGTTCTGTTTTTTTATACGAAGAAAAAGACGCTTTTGGTTTTTGTTCTGCAAAAGGATTAAAATTTCCATCCACCTGAATGGTTGGTGTTTCGCCAGTCAAATCCTTGTAATGATAAGGCGTATCTAAATTGGCATCTCTATCAAAATCTAAAACTGGAGCAACATTAAACTGACCCAAACTGTGTTTAATAGCAGCTCTCAAAATAGCATACAAAGCATGTTCATCATCAAACTTGATTTCGGTTTTGGTAGGATGAATATTGATATCTATTGTATTCGGTGGCACTTGTAAGTATAAAAAATAACTAGGTTGAGCACCGTCTTTTAAAATTCCGTCGTACGCAGACATGACTGCATGATGCAAATAACCGCTTTTGATGTAGCGATCGTTCACGAAGAAAAATTGTTCTCCTCTGCTTTTTTTTGCAAATTCGGGTTTGCTCACAAAACCTTGAATGGTAACGATATCTGTTTCTTCCTGTACCGGAACCAATTTCTCGTTTGTTTTTCCGGAAAAAATACCAACAATACGTTGCCTAAAACTCGCTGGAGGCAAATTAAACATCTCGCTACCGTTGTGGTAAAAAGTAAAATAAATAGATGGGTGTGCCAATGCTACGCGCTGAAATTCATCAACAACATGACGAAATTCGACCACATCCGATTTTAAGAAATTTCGGCGCGCCGGAATATTAAAAAATAAGTTTTTGATAGCAAACGAGGTCCCTTTTGGAAGCACCGCCATTTCTTGCGAAACAAATTTACTGCCTTCAATTATAATATGATGTCCTAACTCCTCTTGATCTTGTTTGGTTTTCAGCTCTACGTGTGCAATTGCAGCAATTGAAGCTAAAGCCTCACCGCGAAATCCTTTGGTATGCAGCGAAAATAAATCTTCGGCCAAACGGATTTTTGAAGTAGCATGACGCTCAAAACATAAGCGCGCATCTGTTACACTCATTCCTTGCCCGTTATCAATAACTTGCACAAGCGCTTTACCGGCATCTTTTATAATTAATTTGATATCAGTGGCTTTCGCATCAACCGCATTTTCCAGCAATTCCTTTACTACTGATGCTGGTCTTTGAACAACTTCACCGGCAGCAATCTGGTTAGCAACATGATCAGGAAGCAATTGAATAATACTCGACATTAAAAAAATAGATTTAAAAGTTGGTGGTTTATTTTTTTAAACCAAGAGGCACAAATTTAAGGAAATTATAGCTGCAAAGGACTACTTTACACTCTTAAATAAAACAAAAAACCCATACTGTTTTTGCAACAATATGGGTTTCTGGGAACTTATAAAATAATTTTATTCTTCTAGTTTTAGCGTTCCATCTTCAAGTTGCAAAGCGGCAGCGCCTAATTTTGGCTGATGATTGAATTGGTGTTGTAAACTAGCTTGCTGACGAATGTACGCCATTTTAATCGCTGCAATAGCTGCTTCGGTACCTTTGTTTCCGTGTACACCACCGCTTCTATCAAGAGACTGTTGCATAGTATTGTCGGTTAAAACACAAAATATAACCGGAATATCCGTTTGAATATTCAAATCTTTGATACCTTGAGTAACGCCTTCGCAAACAAAATCAAAGTGTTTTGTTTGACCTTGAATTACGCAACCAATAGCGATAACAGCATCAACATTTTGAGTTTGCAACATTTTTTTCGAACCATAAATAAGTTCAAAACTTCCAGGAACATTCCAACGCACAATATTCGCCTGAGGAACTTCATTTTCGATCAATGCCTGATAAGCGCCATTGAACAGGCCTTCGGTAATTACTTCGTTCCATTCTGCAACCACAATTCCGAATCGAAAATTACTTGCATCAGGAATTGCACTTTTGTCGTAATCAGATAAATTTTTATTTTCAGTAGCCATAAAGGTTAATTTTATTGTATGATTTTAAAAGTTAAAGATACGAGAGAAGGTTAGAAGTTACAAGGATTAAGAAAAAAATCTTAAAGCCAATGTAACCACTAACCTTCGCTATATAAAGTAAGTTAAACTTACTGAGACAATCCGATCAATACATCAACAGATGCTGCTTCTGGAGTTGCTTCGTAGTTCTCTTTAATATCTGTAAAATACTTCAAGGCATCCGCTTTGTTACCAAGAGCTAATGCTACTTTACCAGCTTTTAGCAAAAAGCGTGGTGTTGTAAAGTCGTTTTTATTCATTTCAGCTGCTTTGATATAATACTCTAAAGCCTCTTTTTGTTGGTTCTTTTGTGAATAAGCATCTCCAATTGCTCCTTTAGCCAAAGCTGAAAGTACGATATCATCTGATGAAAATTTGTTTAAATAATCAATAGCCTCTGTGTACTTTCCTGTGTTCAAGTAAGCGATACCAGCGTAGTAGTTCGCTAAATTTCCGGCAGCTGTACCAGAATACTCATCCGCTAATTTTACAAATCCAAATTTTCCTTCAGATCCGTTCAAAGCTAGTTTGTATAATGAGTCGCTCGCTACACCATCGGTAGCTTTTTGAAAATTTTGTTGTGCAACAAACATTTCGTTAGCAGCTTCGTCCTCTTTTGGAGCAGCAATAAATCGTTGGTAAGCCAAGTAACCAATAGTTACGATAGCTGCGGCAGCAACAAATCCTAGAATAACTTTCTGATTTTTAGCAACAAAATCTTCCGTTTTGGATGCAGTCTCATCTAATTTAGAAAATACTTCGGCAGTTGTACTATCTTTATCATCAATAACCACTGCTTCTACTGCTTCTTCCTTAACTTCTTTTTCTTTTGGTACTTTATATCCTCTCTTATTGTAAGTTGCCATTTCAATTTAATTTAGTGAGTGGCAAAAATAAAATTTTTATTCAAACCCACACAAAAAAATAGGTTTTATATTAAAAAAATTTAGAATGTACTGAAACAGCCTCAAAACCTTGCATTATTTCCGCTTCAAAGACCAACAAAAAGAAAGTTATATCGATAATTTTCGATAATTTGCACCCGTTTTCAAAGCCACAAAAATACTCTTGAAAGCAAAAAATACCAGCACAAGCACCACTCATGTATTTAAAAAAGATTTCGTTATTCAATTATAAAAATTTCTCTGAAGTCAGTTTTAGTTTCGACCATAAAATCAATTGTTTTGTGGGTAAAAACGGAATTGGCAAAACCAATGTATTAGATGCTATTTACCATTTGGCTTATGGCAAGAGTTATTTTAATCCGCTCGCGGTGCAAAATATCAAGCATGGTGAAGATTTTTTTGTGATTGATGCCGAATTTGAGAAGAACGATCGCACCGAGCAAATTGTTTGCAGTTTAAAAAAAGGTCAAAAAAAAGTTTTAAAACGCAATGGCAAGGCTTATGACAAATTTTCGGATCATATCGGTTTTATTCCGCTTGTGATTATTTCTCCAGCAGACCGTGATTTAATTGTTGAGGGCAGTGAAACCCGACGCAAGTTTATGGATAGTGTAATCTCTCAATTGGATGCGCAGTACTTGCAACAATTAATTCATTATCAAAAAGTAATCAGTCAGCGCAATGCTTTGTTGAAATATTTTGCTTTGAATCATGTTTTTGATGCGGATACCTTATCTATATATAATGAGCAGCTAGATCAGTACGGCAGTTCCATTTTCGAAAAAAGGAAAGCTTTCATAGAACAGTTTGTTCCTATTTTTAACAAACACCATCAAGCCATAACAGGATCACAAGAAACCGTTCAACTAAAATACGAGAGCCATTTAGAAACTAAAAATTTGTTGCAACTTTTAGCTGAAAACCTTGGCAAAGACCGCGCGTTACAGTATACCTCAGTTGGTATTCATAAAGACGATTTATCATTTTGTATTGACGAGCATCCAATTAAAAAATTTGGATCACAGGGTCAGCAAAAATCCTACTTGATTGCTTTAAAGTTGGCTCAATTTGAATTTTTAAAAAAGCAAAGTGGCGTAAAACCACTGCTTCTATTTGATGATATTTTTGATAAGTTAGATGAAACTCGCGTTGGAAAAATAATTGAAATGGTCAACAGCGATACATTTGGCCAATTATTTATTTCAGATACACATCCGGAACGCACGGAGGCTATTGTGAAATCGACCTTGCAATCGTATTCGATTTTTAATTTATAACGTTAGATTTAATCTTACACACAGTAAGATAATCGAGAAAATCCGTATTTTAGCCTAAATAAATAGCAACCATGAATTACAAGTCATTCCTTTTACTTTTAGTTTTCACATTTATTTCTTGTTCGGGTCAAACTTCTAAAAACGCTAAAAAGTTAGCCGCTACAGAATTTTCAGAAAAATTAGCTACAACACCAAATGCACAGCTAATAGATGTTCGTACACCGTCTGAATTCGCTACAGAACACCTTGACAATGCCAAAAACATCAACTGGATGGGAACCGATTTTACATCTAAAGTAGCAACACTTGACAAGTCAAAACCTGTTTTTGTGTATTGCAAAAGCGGAGGCCGCAGTGAAAGTGCCGCTGAAAAACTTGAGCAATTAGGATTTACCACTATTTACGAACTACAAGGAGGTATCTTAAAATGGGATGCCGCAGGATTATCAAAACCTTCTGGTAAAATAATGGGGATGACCCAAGAGCAATACAAGCAACTTTTGCAATCTAACCAAAAAGTGTTAATCAATTTTTACGCAGAGTGGTGCGCGCCATGCAAAAAAATGGCACCCTATGTTACGGCCATGCAAAAAGAAAAAGGAGCCACAACAATCATAAGACTTGATGCCGATGCAAACAAAACACTTATGACCGAACTTAAAATTAGCGAATTACCTACTTTATTATTGTATGACAACCAAGCTTTAGTTTGGAGACAATCAGGTTTTGTGAGTGAGGAAGATTTAAGAAAACAAATACAGTAGCACAATGCTTTCAAAAAACACACTCGCTTTTTTAGATGATTTAAAAGCCAACAACAACAGAGATTGGTTTTTAGAACATAAAAAACAATACGAAGCTTTCAAAAAAGATTATCAAAACATGGTAGCCGCTTTGCTTGATGTCATGAAACCTCTGGATCCTACTTTAGAAATGCTTGAGGTTAAAAACTGTACGTTCCGCATTAATCGTGACATCCGATTTTCAAAAGATAAAACACCATACAAATCACATTTAGGCATTTGGATTTCTTCAGGAGGAAAAGGCATCACGCGTTCCGGATATTACATTCACTTAGAAAACGGTGCTAGTTTTATTGCTGGCGGCTTGTATTGTCCTGAAGCCGAAGATTTAAAAAAAATGCGCAAGGAAATCGCCTTTTTCTATGACGATCTTGAAGCTATATTGCAAGAAAAAAACTTCAAAAAAGAATTTGGAGATTTTGATCGCGACGAAAAAAACACCTTGAAAAATCCACCTCGCGGTTACGAAAAAGAGCATCCTGCCATTGAATTTTTAAAATTAAAAAGTTTTGAAACTTCACAAAAAATAGATTTTCAAGCAGCCTCAAAACCTGATTTTGTAACTACTGTGGCTCACAAATTAATTCTCTTAAAACCGTTGAACGATTTTATAAATAGAGCTTTAACCTCCGAATAGTGCGAAATGGCTAAAAGAAAAATACTTTTTCTTGGAGAATCTTACCGAGCCGATGCTATAACTTGGATCAAAGGTTTACAAGAATTTGGAGATTTTGAAGTGATAACTTGGGAGCTAAAAACCCCGAGCAATTCTTTTTACAATAGAGTGTTACGAATTCTGGAATACAAATTAGCCATTTTTAAAATCAAAAAACTAATTAAAGCAGTGCAGCCTGATATGATCATTGCCGAACGCACTACAAGTTATGGATTTCTAGCTGCGCTATCCAACTTAAAACCAATAGCTATTGCGCAACAAGGCAGAACTGATTTGTGGCCAGAAAACTCAATCCTCTTGCCCTTAAAAAAAGTGATCCAAAACTATGCGTTTAAAAAAGCAGATTTAATTCATGCGTGGGGTCCCATAATGACACATTCTATGATTACTGCAAAGGTTGATATGAACAAGGTGCTGGTACTACCTAAAGGAATCGATTTACAAAATTTCAGCAATAACAACACCGCCAATCCACAAAAAATACAAGCCATTGTTACGCGCTCACTGTTACCAGAATACCGCCATGATATTATCTTAAAAGCTTTTGCTATTATCAACCAAAAGGGTTTCGATTTCGTACTTTCCATTATAGGAGATGGTACCCAACTCGAAAAATTAACGAATCTAGCAAAACATTTAAAAATAGATACTAAAGTTCATTTTAAAGGACGAATTCACAATTCACAATTGCCAGAACTGTTGCAACAGTCAAATTTTTATATTAGCATGCCCATTACAGAGGGTGTATCGGCTTCTTTATTTGAAGCGATGGCAAGCCACTGTTATCCAATCGTGACTGATTTACCAGGCAATCAAAGTTGGATTACACATCGAAAAAACGGGCAATTAATACCTGTTGATGATTATATAAGTCTCGCCAACGAACTTATTTGGGCCTTTGAACAGCCTGAATATCGTAAGCAAGCGGTTTTGCAAAATAGATTCTTTGTGGAACAAAATGCAAATTATACCACGAACATGAAAATTATTGCAAAAAAATACCTCGAACTAATAAACACAAATAGCCCCAAGTAAAATGTGCGGAATTAACGGAATTTATCATTTACATCCACAAAAAAAAGTAGATGAACATGTTCTTACAAAAATGCGAGACGCTCTCGAACACAGAGGCCCTGACGACAAAGGGCTCTTTATCAATCAAAATATAGGATTGGGACACAGACGTCTCTCAATTCTTGACACTTCTACCGCTGGCCATCAACCTTTTCGATCTGATGACGGCCGTTATATCATGGTTTATAACGGTGAAATTTATAATTTTAAAAGTTTTTATCCAGACTTAAAAGCCAACGGATTCTCGATAAAAACCAGTTCTGATACCGAAGTTTTATTGAAATTATTCGAACTGTATGGTTTACAAATGTTACCTAAACTGAACGGGATGTTTGCTATTGCCATTTGGGATAGTCATTTAAAAAAACTAACACTTATTCGTGACCGAATGGGCGTAAAACCTTTGTATTACAGTCAATTTAATGATACTATTTATTTTGCCTCAGAGCAAAAAGCACTTTTTGTAGCTGGTGTACCCTTAAAATTGGCACAAGATGGTTTAGAAGAATATGTTTTCAATCGCTTTGTGGCAGGCGAAAACACTTTGTATCAAAATGTACACAAAGTGCTACCTGGTCATGTTTTGACTTTTGAAGAGGGCGGCAAAACAACAGTAAATCGCTGGTGGAATTTAAAATCGGAAATCGAAAATCAATCGCCTATTAAAAACCCTGAAGAGTGGTTTAGAAACACTTTTGATGATGCCGTGAAATTACGCATGGTCAGTGATGTACCCGTGGGTGTTATGCTTAGTGGCGGATTAGATTCGTCCTCCATTTTAGCCTCGTTACACCACCAAGGGTTTAAAGACATTCAAACCTTTAACATCGGATTCAAAGAAAAAGAACACAATGAATCACACCTTGCCAAAGCATTTGCGGCCCAGTTAGAATATGGTTTTCATAGCAGGCAACTCGAAGATCAAAACTTATACGATCAAATGATTCAGGCCACCTATTACCAAGACGAACCATTGATGCACTTGAGCGAACCTCACCTCTTGGCAGTATCCCAAATGGCAAAACCAAAAGTAAAAGTATTATTATCAGGTGAAGGAGCAGACGAACTAATGGGAGGTTATGTGCGATACAAAGCCTTGCAATACCCTTCTGTTTTACAATCAATTAACGCCATTAGTTCAATTGATGTTTTTTCGAAAAATCCACGCTACGACAAACTGGTACGCTACTCTAAAATCGAAAAAAAGTCGGATTTGATTCTATTTAACGGATCGAATATTTATCCAGACGATATTGCAGATAAGTACGGAATCAACAATCAACCCAAAAATGAATACCGTAACCTTATTTACAAAGAAGCAAAGGCACTTTATCCAGGCAACCTGCGCCGTCAAGCCTTGTATTTTGACCAACACACTTATTTATGTAGTTTGCTAGACCGCAACGATCGCTGTACAATGGGCGCTTCAATAGAATGTAGAGAACCATTCTTAGACCCACGATTAATTGTAGGGCTTGGCACCTTAGACGATAAATGGCTTTTTACAGGTAAAAAATGGAAGTACATTCTAAAAAAATCAATGCAACAGCGATTACCAAGTGCTATTCTTAATTTTAAAAAAGTAGGCCTGAGCGCTCCTTGGGGTGATTACATTACCAAAAGTCCCGCTTTTAAAGAGGAATTACAGGCATTTTCAAAAAGTGATTTATTTCAAATGCCCTATTTTGAGAATATTAAAATCGAAAAATTGATTCAACAGCTTGAAAATGGCAACACTAACATGACGCCATACATTATGCCATTGTTCATGATGCATATCTGGATGAAAACCTATGCAAGTAAATTTTAATTCTTACTTTTGAAGGATACAAAAAACGCAGTCCCATTCATGGAAATACAGTCTAATTTTTCATTAAAAAAACACAATACCTTTGGTATTGACGCTCTAGCAAAAGAGTTTATTGCTATTCATAACATCAGTGCTTTACAGCAGGTTTTACAATCATATGCCAATAAACCGAAATTTATTTTAGGAGGCGGCAGCAATATGCTACTTACAAAAGATATCGATGCACTTGTACTTCATATTGATTTAAAAGGAAAAAAAATCATTCAGGAAAACGACGATTTTGTTTGGGTTGAAAGCCAAGCTGGCGAAAACTGGCACGAATTTGTGCTTTGGACTATCGCGCAAGATTTTGGAGGTTTAGAAAACATGTCGCTCATACCAGGAAATGTAGGAACAACACCCGTGCAAAATATTGGTGCTTACGGTACTGAGATCAAAGATACTTTTGAGTCTTGTACTGCAATGGCAATCACTACCCAAGAAATGAGAACATTCACCAAAGAAGAATGCCAGTTTGGTTACCGTGAAAGCATATTTAAAAATGAGGTCAAAAACCAATACATCATTACATCGGTAGTTTTTAAATTGACCAAAAACAACCACAATATCAACATTTCATACGGAGATATAAAAGCCGAATTGGCCAAAAAAAATATTGAAACTCCTTCACTACAAGAAGTAAGCGAGGCTGTAATTGCCATCCGCCAAAGTAAATTACCTGACCCTAAAGAGTTAGGAAACAGTGGCAGCTTTTTTAAAAATCCGATTTTAAAGAAAACTGATTTTGAACCCATTCATCAAAAGTTTCCAGAAATGAAATATTTTGACATTTCAGCGACCGAGATAAAAGTTCCTGCAGGATGGCTTATTGAGCAAGCTGGTTTAAAAGGAAAACGCTTTGGCGATGCTGGAATTCACAAAAATCAAGCGTTGGTTTTAGTAAACTACGGCTCAGCTACTGGAAAAGAAATTCTAGAAGTTTCCCAAATTGTCCAAGACACCGTTTTCAGAACCTTTGGCATTAAAATAGAGGCCGAAGTCAATATCATTTAAAATTGTAATTCGTAAAAGTGGCGCTTTAAAAACTACCAACCATGTACATACCTGAAATTTACAAAAACGAGAATAAAGCCGAAATCCAAAAATTTCTGCAAGAAAATAGTTTCGGTATTTTAATCAATCAAACGCAAGGTCGTTTGTGTGCCACTCACATTCCGTTAGAATTAGAAACAAGGCTAGATGGCACCGAAATTTTATATGGGCACCTATCAAAAGCCAACCCGCAATGGAAAGGATTTTTAGAGAACGATCAAGTTTTGGCTGTGTTTTCAGGTCCGCATAGCTATATCTCCTCATCCTGGTACGATCATGAAAACGTACCTACTTGGAACTATATCGCGGTACAAATTCATGGTAAGATAAAAATAGTGACGGGCGACGCTGTGATTGATTCATTAAAAAAATTAGTTAACAAATACGAAAAAGACCAGCAAAATCCAGTTCGTATCGAGGATTTATCAGATGAAACCATGCAGCAAGCTAACGGAATTATAGCTTTTGAAATTGAAGTCACTGAACTAAATGCTACTCGAAAAATGTCGCAAAACAGAGATCAAAAAAACTATCAAAATATCATTGCAGAACTAGAAAAAATCAATTCTCACCAGTCAATTGATACAGCACAGGAAATGAAAAAATGTCCGATTTAAAATCTTTTGAAATTTTAAAATAGTAGTTAAACATTTAGCAATTGTATTCATACCTTTGCAGCCCACAAAACATCGGTTTTAAAACTCATTAAATTCAAATGCTTATTATCCTATTTTACTTTTTTATTTTTATTGTTTTTGTTCAAATTGCTTACTATTTAGGTGTTTTTAGAAGCTTTGCTTTTGCAAAAGCACAAAAAATCACATCTAAACGCATCCCGATTTCGGTAATTGTTTGTGCGAAAAATGAAGAGGAAAATGTATCCAAATTCATTCCGATATTGGCCGCTCAGGATTATCCTGATTTTGAAATTGTATTGATCGATGATGCTTCAAGCGATGGTACACTAGATATTTTTGAGGAATATGAAAAACAATACTCCAACATTCGATTAGTAAAAGTAGCTAATAATGAAGCCTTTTGGGGAAACAAAAAATACGCTCTCACGTTGGGTATTAAAGCTGCTAAAAAAGAATATCTCTTATTCACTGATGCTGATTGTTTCCCAACTTCAAAAGATTGGATTACCGCAATGAGCTCGCAATTTACCATGCAAAAAACAATTGTTTTGGGATACGGTAAATACGAACGAATTTCAGGATCTTTTTTAAACAAACTGATTCGATTTGAAACTTTATTGACTGCAGTCCAATATTTTTCATGGGCAAAAATAGGGCGTCCGTACATGGGCGTAGGTCGCAATTTAGCCTACAAACGAGAAGAGTTTTTTAACGCAAATGGATTTATCGAACATATGAAAGTACGTTCAGGAGATGATGATTTGTTCGTTAATCAAGTAGCTACCAAAAAAAATACAACAATTGTTTTTGCCCCTGAAAGTTTCACGCAATCAACTGCAAAAACAACATTTTCGGATTGGTTAACCCAAAAACGCCGCCATGTAGCCACTGCAAGTCATTATAAATTTGCAGATCAATTACAACTAGGAACCTTTTACGGTTCACAATTATTGTTTTTTATTCTTCCTATTCCGCTTTTAATATTCCAATTTCAATGGATTGCAGTAGTAAGTTTAATTGGAGTTCGTTATCTTGTGGCATGGATTATGATTGGTTATTCAGCAGGAAAACTTCAAGAAAAGGGTCTTAAATTATGGTTTCCTATTGTTGAATTAGTGTTGATATTCACCCAACTCAATATTTTCATAGTTAACCTATTCTCAAAACCAGCCTCGTGGAAATAATTCAACAAATTGAAAAAGCAAAATTAGGCGACCAAATTGCCTTTACCTTTCTATTGGATTATTACTGGAATGAGGTCTATGGCTTTATGCTCAAGCGTACCGAAAACGAGACCAATGCTGAGGATATCACCATCGAAACCTTCTCAAAAGCATTTGACAAATTAAGTAGTTATAATCCTGAATTTCAGTTTAACACCTGGTTAATTGCTATTGCCAAAAACGTGCATATTGATTTGCTACGAAAAAAAAGAACCAATCTTTTTATTGAAATTACTGACGAGGAAGACCAACAAGCATACAATATTGCCGATACTACACCATCAGCCGAGGACGAGTTAATCACCGAGCAAAACCTATCGCAATTATTGCAATTCATCAAAGAGTTAAAACCAATTTATCAAGAAGTAATTCAATTGCGCTACTTTCAAGAATTGAGCTACCAAGAAATTGCCGATAAAACTGGTGATCCTTTGCCTAATGTAAAAATTAGACTTTTGCGAGCCAAAAAACTACTTGCAGCGATTATTCAAGGTAAAGCCACAAATTAAATAATTCCGAGTAGGTAATTAATCAAAATCTAGCAACGTATCTTTTTACTGAGATGCGTTTTTTTTATTTAAAATTATGAACAATAAAAAAGTTAAATACTTAAGATTTTCTTACACAATTTAAAAATAAATTAGTAAATTTAGATAATAAAATTCCTATCACTACGTTATTGATAATAAAAACACTTGGCTTATGATTTAATTGTACCTAACCACTAAATCTAATTATCATGTCAAAACTAAGCATTTACGAAACCGGTTGGATTGATTTTGTTTTTCAAGACAGAAACAAGGATTATGGCGCTTATCAATTGCGCCAAGAAAGCACAAAAACAACATTAAAAGCATTATTTTTTGGAGTTAGTGTTTTGGTAACCGCAATAAGTGTCCCTGCTGTTCTTCGAGCGATAAACCCTAGTGAAATTATTGAACCCGTGTTGCCTCCAATTATTCAAACTACTGTCAAACTAACAGATATTGTTAAAATTGAAGAACCGTTACAACGTGCCTTGCCGCCTATCAAAAATAAAGTAGCAAATCCGGTAGAGAATGTTCCATTTGTAAACCCTGTGGTAGTAGCTACAGATCAAGCTACTCAAGATGTTCCAACAACTGCTGCTATCATTGCAAGCAGTCCAACAGCACCCGAGGGTTCAGGAACAATTGGAATAAATTCTAGCACAAGCGCTGGTTCAACAACAGGAACAGCTCCAAGTACTGACCCAGGAAACACGGCAGTAGTAAGCGCTGCATTAGATAAACTACCAGAATTTCCGGGAGGAATTAACAAATTTTACACCTATGTAGGAAACAATTTCGAAAAACAAGAAATTGACGGTAGCGGTATCATTAAAATTTATGTAGCATTTGTTATTGAGCGAGATGGAAGCATGACCGACATTGCAGTTAAAAAAGATCCTGGACACGGTTTAGGACGCGAGGCTATACGAGTACTTAAATCATTGCGTACCAAATGGGCGCCAGGAATGATTGATGGCAAACCGGTACGAACTGCCTATAGCTTGCCAATTGTAGTTCAATTGAATTAATAGATCTTAAGCCTTAGTATAAAAAAAGCAGAACGAACGTTCTGCTTTTTTTATGATGCTATGCCTAAAACTATTTTTTCTTTTTTGCTACCGGCTTTTTCGCCACGGGCTTTTTAACAATTGGTTTTTTCTGCACGTAAGGCTTGAACAAACCATCTTTCTCAGCTCTAAGTCTAGCATTTTCAGCACGCTCTTCGGGATCTGGATGCGAACTCATCATTTTATCTAGAAATGATGCTTGCGATCCTTCGCTCATTTTAGCTAAAATCGAAAAAGCAGAAGCTACTGCATTCACATTGTAGCCGTTGCTTTTCATGAAGTTATATGAAAACTCATCCGCCTCAGACTCTTGCTTACGGCTGTGTTTACTATCAATCATGCTACTTCCAATTTTAGCCAATTGACTATCTGTAATAGCAGCTACCTTTTCTGATTGTGAAGCGGCCAAACCTATTAAAGCTTCCTTTTTGTATGATGCCTTAATTGCATCTTTGGTGTCACTATTGGCAACGTGACCAATTTCATGACCAATTACAGCTAATAGTTCATTATCATCCATGATATCCATTAAACCTGAATATACACGAACACTTCCATCCGCTGTTGCAAATGCATTTACTTCATTTAACTTGTACACCTTGTAATTCAAAGTATAACCTTCACTTTTTGTGTGCTTGCCAAAAACCCTGTTCAAGCGAACAGTGTAGGGATCCGTAGGTCCAGCCACAGTATTTTCAGCATCTAATTTTGTAACTGCTGCCTTTGATAGTTGTGCCGCATCAGCATCGCTAAAAGTAAGACCAGCTACACCTTTACTCAAGGCTCCCAAGGCTCCTTCTTTTAAATTAATTTGCGCCTGAGACGATAGACACATCATAAAAGTTCCTAAAACCAAACTAGTTTTCAATTTATTTTTCATCTAATAGATTTATTGTTGATTGTGACTTCAAAGATACATTTTTATACAAATCACAAACAAAATGGTCGGCAATAAGTAGCTTTTTCAAACCTTTTCTGCTGAGCAAAAGAATGTTTCGATTAATGAGGAAACGAACAATTGTTAAAACTATCTTTAGGAAGTTTGATTCAAGGTAAAACAACTGCTAAAAGGCATTTTACATTAGGATATCTTCAAACAAGTTTCGCTATCTTTGTGCTTTGAAAAAATAAAATATGGAAACTGTTTTAGATACTGCTTTGCCAACTGGAAAACCGAAATGGTTGAAAGTAAAACTACCTATAGGTCAAAAATATACTGAACTAAGAGGTTTGGTTGATAAATATAGCTTAAACACGATTTGCACGTCAGGAAGTTGCCCAAATATGGGTGAATGTTGGGGCGAAGGCACCGCTACTTTTATGATATTGGGCAATGTATGCACACGTTCTTGCGGATTTTGCGGTGTTAAAACCGGTCGACCAGAAACTGTAGACTGGGATGAACCAGAAAAAGTAGCTCGTTCTATCAAAATCATGAATATAAAACACGCGGTAATCACAAGTGTAGATAGAGATGATTTAAAAGATGGAGGTTCTATTATTTGGATTGAAACGGTAAAAGCAATCCGTAGAATGAATCCTAATACAACACTTGAAACTTTGATTCCAGATTTTCAAGGAATTGAGAGAAATATCGATAGAATTGTAGAAGCTAACCCAGAAGTAGTTTCGCACAATGTTGAAACAGTTCGTCGCCTTACGCGAGAAGTTCGAATTCAAGCAAAATACGATCGTACCCTTGAAGTATTACGCTACCTAAAAGAAAAAGGTATCAATCGTACCAAGTCAGGTATAATGCTTGGACTTGGAGAGCAAGAAGAAGAGGTTTTTCAAACCTTGCGAGACCTTAGAGCTGCCAATGTAGACGTAGTAACAATTGGTCAATATTTACAACCTAGTAAAAAACACCTTCCGGTAAAAGAGTTCATCACGCCAGAACAATTTGCAAAATATGAGCAATACGGATTGGAACTTGGTTTTCGTCATGTAGAGAGCGGCCCATTGGTTCGTTCATCATACAAAGCACAAAAACATATATTGTAGTCAAACGTTATAAAGTCAGAAAGTCGAAAGGCTAGATATCTTGACTTTTAGACTTTTAGACGTTGATACTTTAAGACTTTAAAACTTATGATTAGAATTGCTATAAACGGTTTTGGAAGAATCGGCAGAAATTTATTCCGATTACTCCTTAATCACCCAACCATTGAAGTTGTGGCTATCAACGATATTGCTGACAAAAAAACAATGGCACACCTTGTCAAGTACGACAGTATACACGGTGTTTTATCAGAAACTGTTAGCCATGATGACACAGGTATATCTGTTGGAGGTAAAAAAGTACTTTTTTTTCACGAAAAAAACATCGCAAACTTGAACTGGAAAGATTGCAACATAGATTACGTTATTGAATCAACTGGTAAGTTCAAAACCTATGAAGAATTATTCCAACACATTGAAGCTGGTGCAAAAAAGGTGATTCTTTCTGCTCCATCAGAAGTGGATAGTATCAAAACCGTAGTACTTGGAGTAAACGAGCATATTTTAGATGGTTCTGAAATCATAATTTCAAATGCGAGTTGCACTACCAATAATGCAGCTCCAATGATACAAGTCATCAATGAGCTTTGTGGTATAGAGCAAGCGTATATTACCACCATACACTCTTACACAACAGATCAAAGTTTACATGATCAACCACACAAAGATTTACGAAGAGCGCGTGGTGCAAGCCAATCAATAGTTCCTACTACCACGGGAGCTGCAAAGGCACTAACTAAAATTTTCCCTGAATTTGAAGGAAAAATTGGAGGGTGCGGAATTCGCGTTCCTGTCCCTGACGGATCACTTACAGACATTACTTTTAATGTTAAAAAAGCAGTGAGTATTGAGGAGATAAACACCGCATTTAAAAATGCAGCTGCAACCAGCTTAAAAGGGATTTTAGATTACACTGAAGACCCAATTGTATCTGTAGATGTTATAGGAAACAAAAATTCATGTATATTTGATGCTCAACTTACTTCAGTTATTGATAAAATGGTAAAAGTAGTGGGTTGGTACGACAATGAAATTGGTTATTCATCCCGATTAATTGATTTGATTTTACTAACATCTCAACAAAAAAATTAACCTTATTAACTGCGCATGAAATACTCTTGTTTGTTTATTTTAATGCTAACGCAATTGCTTTTTTCGCAAAAGAAAGAGCCTAAAGACAGCATATCCTTTTACACTCAGCAATCTCAAGCGGCAGTTCAAAAAAACAACTACAAGGACGCATTAAATCTAACAGAAAAAGCCATCCAATTGGCCCACAACACAAATGACGTATCCTCCTTAGCTTTTCAACATTTCAATTTAGGAAAGCTTTTTTTTGATCTAAAAAAATATAAAGACGCGCAAGAATCGCTAGAAAGAAGTTCTCGTTTCTATAATGCACTCCCACCTACTTTGGTAACTGCTAATATGCATTTTTATCTAGCTGCTACCTACCAAGAATTATCAGACTATAAAAATGCCGCTGCTCATTTAGATAAAGCTAGTACGCTACATCGAAAATTAAATCACACTGATAAAAGCGAAAAAATACTACTTCAAAAAGGATTACTCTTGACTGCAGAAAAGAAAAACGCAGAAGCAGTTAGAGTTTTTGGTACAATCATAGCGCAAAAAGATGCAACTGAACTAATACCAGCAAAAGCCACCGCATTGTACCAAATTGGACGTTTTGAAATTGAGCAAAAGCACTACAATTTGGCAATTAACTATTTAAAGAAAGCTTTAGAACTAACTCAAAAAAGAGATGATTTAGAACTCAAAACAGCTATATTGCTTGCTTTAAGTATTGCTCATGATAAAATATTAGACAAGAATAATGCCTACACCTATTTAAAGTTACACCTCAATCTTAAAGAGAGATTAGCCATAATTACAAATGAAAGGTTGGGTATTGACGATTATACTCAATTCAAAGAATCTGAAAAACTCAAAGAAATTAAGGCGCTCAGCAACGAGACTCGAGAGCAACAAAAAGCTAATAAATTTTCAAAACTAATTAGCATTTTGGCAATTGCCTTAATCTCGATTTTATCTCTATTAAGTCTTTCTCTTTACAAAAACAACATTATTAGAAACCAATCTAATTTATTGTTAAAAGAAAAAAACAACGAATTAGAGCTCGCCAAAAACAAAGCGGAAAAAGCGTCGCAAGCAAGAGCCGAGTTTTTATCAACTGTTAGTCATGAGCTTCGTACTCCTCTCAATGCCATCAATGGAATCACGCATTTACTTCTACAAGAAAATCCAAAAAAATCACAAATTGACTACTTGAGTTCGCTAAAATTTTCGGGAGATTATTTAACTAAATTTATTAACGAAATCTTAGAAATCAACAAAATCGAATCGCACAAACTAGAAATTGAGCAAATCCCTTTTCACCTCAAGCAACTCTTAATCAATATCAAACATTCCTTGAAGGAATTAGCCATCGTAAACAATAACGAATTCAGCCTCGAAATTGACGATACTATTCCGGATTACCTTGTGGGAGACCCTACAAAGTTGTCTCAAATTGTTTTGAATTTAATCAATAATGCATTGAAATTCACCAAAAACGGGGTGGTGTACGTGCGCGCAAAATTAGAAAAAAACGAAAATGAAACAGCTTTCGTTTACTTTGAAATCACGGATACCGGAATTGGTATTCCCGCTGATAAACTAGAAAGTGTTTTTGATAGTTTTTCTCAAGGTTCAATTGAGGTAAATCGCAAATATGGCGGTACTGGATTGGGATTAACCATTGTAAAAAAATTGATCAAAATTCTTGGAGGAGAAATTAAATTAAGCAGTATTGTAAACAAAGGATCTACTTTTTCTTTTACTCTAGGATTTCAAATTGGTGAAAAACCTGCTACTATAGTACTCTCAGACAATGCTGCTGAAAATAAATTCTTGGCTAACAAAAAAATCTTATTGGTTGAAGACAATAAAATCAATCAAATGATTACCAAAAAGATGCTCCACAACAAGAAAATTATTTGCGAGGTTATCGATAATGGTGAAGAAGCTATCGAAAGGATGCGCAAATCAAGCTTTGATATGGTTTTAATGGATGTGCACTTACCTGGAATAAACGGCACTATTGCGACTCAAACTATTAGAACTTTTGACAACACCACGCCGATAATTGCCTTAACTGCCATCTCACTTCACGAAAACCGTGATATGCTGCTTTCGTTTGGTATGAATGATGTAATCACAAAACCATTTATCCCTGATGAATTTTACAAAATAATCGCTCACCACATCTAAACAATTGGCGAGCAACTGTAACTACAACGTATTCAAATTGTTTTTTGACCATCCTTACTTTACTCAAAATCACAATATTTATTGTAATCCAGTATGTATTAATAATTCAATATCAACTCTTTTATCAAGCTACGCACCTTTGGTTCAGCTGCTTTTGCTGCTTCTAATACTTCGTCATGAGAAATGGTATCAATACTTTCTGCATTTCCCATATCTGTAATTACTGAAATTCCAAAAGTTTCTACATCCATATGGCGGGCCACTATCACCTCTGGAACAGTTGACATCCCAACACAATCGGCTCCAAGAATCTGAACCATTTTATATTCTGCCAAGGTTTCAAATGTAGGACCTTGCAAACCAAGATAAATTCCTCTTTGAACTTCAATATTTAAATTTTCAGCAATTTCCGTAGCTTTTGCAATCATTTTTCGAGAATACGGCTCGCTCATATTTACAAATCGAGGTCCGAACCGTTCATCATTTTTCCCTCGTAGCGGATGCTCTGGTGTCATGTTAATATGATCTGTAATCATCACAATAGACCCGACTTGATAATTCGGATTTACTCCGCCTGACGCGTTAGATACGACTAATTTCTCAATTCCTAAAAACTTCATCACACGTACCGGAAACGTAACCTCAGTCATAGAGTAGCCTTCATAATAATGAAAACGACCTTGCATGGCTACCACTTTTTTAGTACCAATTGTACCAAAAACCAAAGCTCCTTGATGCCCTTCAACGGTAGAAACGGGAAAATTAGGTATTTCATGGTAAGGCATAGTATGCAAAACCTCCATGTCAGTTGTAAAACTGCCCAAACCGGAACCTAAAATAACACCGTATTCTGGCGTAAAATTGATTTTATCTTGAATGTAACTAACTGTTTCTTGTACTTGTTCCCACATAATTTAAAATTGTTTGATCAAAATCATTTCCTGATAAAGTTGCATTTGGCAAAAATACAGTTTGAATAGGCAGATAAAACAATTGCTCAACTGACAACCTACCTAGCAAGCGCACATAATCTTTTTCAGTAGTAATAATGATTTTGTTTTGAGCTATTTTTTTAATTTCTTCTATTTCTTTTTCACTAAAATTATGATGATCCGGAAACGACAAACAAATATCATTGGTGTTTTTTAAATGATTAAAAAAAGGTTCAGGCTTGGCAATCCCAGCTATCAATACCTTTTCAGTTTTCAAAACTTCAGCAACCGTATAAGTACTTGCTTCACCATAGACTTGATCATCGTAACCAATTGCAGTAAAATACAATTGTTGATTATCTCTTAATTTTAATTTCTTTTCGATCTCCTTTTGTTCCTGAGAACTCAAATCTGGAGGACATTTGGTCACCACCACCACGGCAGCTCGGTCCGCTCCGCTCCTACTTTCTCGTAAGTTTCCAGTTGGTAACATCCAATCTGTCACGTACAAATCGCCATAAGCTGTGAGCAGCACATACATGCCTGCTTTTACTTTACGGTGCTGGTAGGCATCGTCTAACAAAATGACCTCCGGAATTTCGGCTTGCGAAAGTAATTGATTTATTCCATTATTTCGATCACTATCTACTGCAACTTGTATGTTTTTAAATTTTCTAAAAAACTGATACGGTTCATCTCCCAACAAACCCGCTGTCGCATTTACATTTGCCAAAACAAATCCTTCAGACTCTCGTTTGTAACCACGACTCAACGTTGCCACTTTATATTTTGAAGATAGTAACCGAATTAAATATTCAATCTGCGGAGATTTACCGGTTCCGCCTACGCTTAAGTTACCCACAGCAATCACTGGCAAATCAAATGAATGCGATTGTAAAATTCCTTTGTCAAAAAGAAAATTCCGAATACCCGTAACAGCGCCGTACAAAACAGCAAACGGAAAAAGTAGTTTTCGAAGTAAATTCATTTTACGAAAGTAGAATATTTTATTTTAATGTTCTTTTCTTTATTCGTTATTTTGTTCTTCGCAAAACCCTATACCTCTCAATTAATTCAGTTATGAAAATCAAAGATATTATAAGTGTTCTCGAAGAGATGGCTCCACTAGCCTATGCCGAAGATTTTGACAACGTAGGTTTACTTGTGGGCGACCAAAATGTTGAGGCTACAGGCATACTAGTGTGTCATGATGCGCTAGAACATATTATTGGGGAAGCCATCACTAAAAAATGTAACATGATTGTGTGCTTTCATCCTATATTATTCGCGGGATTGAAAAAAATAACTGGAAAAACATATGTTGAGCGCGCCATCATCAAAGCAATAAAAAATGATATTGCTATTTATGCAGTACACACCGCTTTAGACAACCACCAAGACGGAGTAAACAAAATATTTTGTGATGCTTTACAACTAATCAATACCAAAATACTGATTCCGAAAGAGCAATACATTCGTAAACTTACGAGTTTTGTACCAACTGAAAATGCGAATAAAGTGCTCGAAGCACTATTTGCAGCAGGCGCAGGAACTATTGGCAATTATGAAAATTGTAGTTTTAGTTCCAATGGCATCGGAACATTTAGAGGCAATGCAAAAAGCAATCCGGTTCTTGGCGAGCGTTTTGAATTGGTAAAAGCCAACGAAATTAAAATTGAAGTAACCTACGAAAAACATCTTGAAGGAAAAATTTTAAAAGCTTTACTAGAAAGTCATCCGTACGAAGAAGTTGCTCACGAAATATACACACTGCAAAACAAGCATCAAAACATAGGTTTGGGTCAATTAGGTGAATTACCTGAACCGATGAGCGAAACCGACTTTTTACTTTTCGTAAAAGATAAAATGCAATGCGGTGGCATCAGGCATTCCGCCTTTACAGGAAAACCGATCAAAAAAGTAGCAGTTTTAGGAGGCGCAGGAAGTTTCGCGATTGCAAACGCGATTCGAGCAGGAGCTGATGCGTATTTAACCGCTGATTTAAAGTACCATCAGTTTTATGAGGCCGAAAACCAACTTCTTTTAGCCGATATTGGACATTTTGAAAGCGAACGCTATACAAAAAATTATATTGTAGAGTATCTTCGAAAAAAAATCCTTAATTTTGCAGTTATTTTATCAGAAGAAAATTCAAATCCAGTTAAGTACTTATAGAATATGGCGAATACGAAAGAATTAAGTGTTGAGGACAAGTTAAGAGCAATTTACGATTTACAGCTAATTGACTCGAGAATTGACGAAATCAGAAACGTAAGAGGTGAATTGCCTTTAGAAGTTGAAGATTTAGAAGATGAAGTGGCCGGTTTAAGCACACGTTCAGAAAAATTAAAAGGGGAACTTGAAGTAATTGAAGACCTTATTAAAGCTAAAAAAATTGCAATTGAGGAGCACAAAGAGTCCATCAAAAAATATACAAAACAACAGGAAACTGTTCGTAACAATAGAGAATTCAACTCTTTAACTAAAGAAATAGAGTTTCAAGAACTTGAAATTCAATTGGCTGAAAAGCAAATTAAAGAAATGAAAGCTTCTATCGAGCACAAAAAAGAAGTAATTGCTAATTCTAAAGAAAAATTAGAAGCAAAAAGCAACCACTTAAAGCATAAAAAATCAGAGTTAGACGCTATTATGGCTGAAACTGCAAAGGAAGAAGAATTTTTATCTCAGAAATCAATTGAGTTCCAAGGTCAAATTGAAGAGCGTTTATTAAATGCTTACAAAAGAATCAGAAGTAGCGTTCGTAACGGTCTAGCAGTAGTTTCAATTGAAAGAGGTGCTTCTGCAGGATCTTTTTTCACCATTCCACCGCAAACTCAAGTAGAAATTGCTTCAAGAAAAAAAATCATCACTGATGAACATTCTGGAAGAATTCTTGTTGACAGCGTTCTGGCTGAAGAAGAAAAAGAGAAAATGGAACAAATGTTCGCTAAAATATAATACCTTTAAAGTCCCGATGTCATCGGGACTTTTTTTTTATGATCAAGCAGATAGTCTATAAAACATTTACCAAGTCAGTGGGTACCTACATTAACCTACTCAGCTACCTTGCCCCTACAAAAGCGGTGCAACTCGCCTACAACTTGTTCAGTAAACCGCGCGACGGAAAGCTACAACTTGACCAATTACCCACAGTACTGCAACAAGCCCAAACCCAAACACTCTCGTTTCAAGATCAAAAAATACAAACCTACACCTGGCCAGGCAACAGTAATGTCATTTTATTGGTACACGGTTGGGAGAGCAACGCCTCGCGCTGGGAAAAACTCTTGCCTTACCTCACTAAAACCGGCAGCACCATCGTAGCACTTGACGGTCCTGCGCACGGACTCTCCAGCGGAACAACCTTTAATATTCCGCATTACGCCGAATTTTTACACCAAGTGGTACAACATTTTCAGCCACAAACTTTAATCGGACACTCGCTAGGTGGCAAAACCTGCTTGTACTACCAGTCCGTTTACCAAAGCGACAACTTGAAAAAAATGGTTATACTTGGCGCTCCAAGTGATTTCAAGATAATTTTAAACAATTACATCGCACTGTTAAGTCTCAATTCTAGAGTTTTTACAGGCCTAAAAAAATATTACCAAGATGTTTTTCAACTCAATACAGATGAGTTTGCAGGACAACATTTTGCAAAAAATATACTTACTCAAGGATTTCTTGCCCATGATGAGCAAGATCAAGTAGTGCTCATTCACGAAGGAAAAAAAATAGCAACCTCTTGGAAAAACGCTACTTTTATCACCACAACTGGCCTCGGCCACAGCATGCACGATCACAATTTATACGAAAAAATTAGTCACTTCATTCAAAATTAGGGCGTGCCGCCGCGGCGACCAGGCTATTCGCTGCAATCTTTTTTGGGCGAAAAAGCCCTAAAAAAGGATTTCCGCTGCTATCCTTCACGCAAATCCGTCGCTAAATTGATAAGTTCGTTCTACAACCAATCTCAAAATCAATAGCTATTATAAATTGCAAATTCATTACTTTTGCAGCATGGAAGATCAATTAAAACGCCTCAATAAATTCATAGGAGAAACTGGTTATTGCAGCCGTCGCGAAGCAGATAAAATCATCGAAGAAGGTCGCGTAACCATTAATGGAGTTGTACCTGAATTAGGGACCAAAGTAGGCCCTCATGACGAAGTACGTATTGACGGAAAATTAATTCGTGAAAAAACAGAAAAACCTGTTTATCTAGCCTTCAACAAACCAGTAGGAATCGAGTGTACCACAAATCTTGATGTGCGCAATAACATTGTAGATTATATTAATTATCCAAAGCGCATCTTCCCAATTGGGCGTTTAGACAAAGCCAGTGAAGGATTGATTTTCATGACAAACGATGGCGACATTGTCAATAAAATATTGCGTGCGCGTAACAATCACGAAAAAGAGTACACCGTAACCGTAAACAAACCCATTACCGATCGTTTTATTGAAAGAATGGGAAATGGAGTCCCAATTTTAGACACTGTTACCAGAAAATGTAAGGTAGAACAAATAAGTAAATTTACTTTCAAAATTATTCTAACCCAGGGCTTAAACCGCCAAATCCGAAGAATGACCGAATATCTTGGTTATGACGTGACCGCCTTAAAACGAATCCGAATTATCAATATTTCGCTCGATGTTCCTGTGGGGCGCTACCGTGATTTGACTGATGCAGAAATAAAAGAACTCAACGCCCTTATCGAACCATCCAGCAAAACAGAAGAAGCTAGTTTACCAAAAGTAGAAACGCCGAGAAAACGTACAGAATTTATAAAAAGAGATGATCCTAGGTTTAAGAAACGTGGGGATTATTAAAAAACTTTTTTTCAAAAAACCTCAATTGATTACCCGTAACAAAAAATTGATTTTAAACATATCATTTTTTAAAACCAAAAAGCCAAATCCTGTTTGAACAAGATTTGGCTTTTTTTGTTACTTAGACTGCAATGTTTCGTAATACAACACTTTCGACAGAAATGACTGCCCTTGATATTCTTTAATTACATCTTCACGGTACATTTCAGGATGCTGACCATCTAGTTGATTTTCTAACAAATAGTCTCTCCTACTACAGTCATTAAACTCCAAACTACTTATAAAAACGGGATCTACTCCTTTATTTACGGCTAAATTATAGCTAGTTATCAATTGTCCCCAGTTCACAAAACTGCACAATAAAAGTACTCCATACATATACCACACCATGTGGTTAAATAAGTACGCATTGGTTTTTTGCAAGTTAATTTTCAACCACGTATATAACAAACTTATGAATACTAAAATAAGAAAGGCAAAAACGCCCAATCGCTTATAGGTTAAGCCAAACTGATGTACATATTCCATATTTTTTAAAGCGGCAGACAAAACAAGTACCGCATTCAATACTATCCAAATTTTAGCTAGAATTTTCAGTCTATTCGTTGTTTCATCAAAAGTAAACCTAGCTCGAAAGTACAGTAGAATAAGTCCCACAGCCATTAAAACTGAAACAATAACGGCGTTAACACGCTCGTGAGTTGCAGCACTTAATTGTGCACGATTTTGAATTTCAAAAAACTGTTCGTAATTGTAGGTTACTATAAAAAACAGCAATAAAGTATTCAACAACACAAAAGTAATTTCACCGCTTTTCCTTTGAAAGTCAAAATCAAGCCATGATAGCTTACTCTCATTTTCACCGTACGAGTTGCTTTCAAATTCATTTTCTAACTGCGAATTAAAACTGATGCAAAAATCAGGCACCCAAAAATTCCAAAAACTAAACGACACATAAAGCCCGAGCACAGCAATAACAATCAATTGAAATACATTCACATCAAGTGTATAGTCACTAAACACAGAAGAAAATAAATCACTACCAAAAGCATATACTCCAAAAAACAATCCTATAAAAAGAAGTGGAATTAAAACAAATGCAACCAATTTCTTTGCAGAATCACCTTGTACCTCCTGTTTAGGAAGCCATTGACTAAACATCAAAATACGTCCTAGCGATGCAAAACTATTGATAATAATAACTACAAAAACTTGAATGATTTTAAGTTTTGCATGTTGCGTTTTATACTGCAAAGACAATAATGAAAGTGAAAGTGCCAAAAAAGAAGGAAAATCACCGTACCAAGCAAATGCCAAACACGATAATATTGACGTAATTAGTAAAGCCTTAGTAGTCAATGAATTCAGAGACTCCCGATAATTATACACTAATAAAGAGATAAGCAAAAGCCCAAAAAGTGCCAAATTAAGACCCAAATTTTGGTCATAAAAAAGGATTGTAAAAATAGTAGCACTCGCAAAAATTAAATGGTGTTTTTTCATAGTATTAAATTATAAAGTACTTTGTATTTCAAAGTAATTGGTTAAAAAAAAGTTTATTTAGGATTCCATAATTTTTCTAAACTACTCAGGTGCGCCGCAAAAGCTGAACGCCCAATGTTGGTCACTCGGTATGAGGTTTTTGGTTTTTTGCCCACAAATTCTTTCTTGATTTCGATATAACCTACTTTTTCTAGTGCAGCCGAATGGCTGGCTAGATTGCCATCAGTAGTGTTTAGTAATGCTTTCATCTCAGTAAAATCGATCCAATCGTTTACCATCAATACAGACATTAACCCTAATCGGATTCTACTTTCGAAATTTTTATTCAATTGATCGATTATACCCATGATTAGTCGTACTTTTTAAACATAATCGTACCGTAAACTATATGCAAAATTCCAAAACCAAGAGTCCAAAAAATCAATCCATATCCTAGAAAAAATAAAGAAACACTGCCCAGAAAAAGTTGAAAGTAACCTAAATACTGAATATCTGAGTACGTATACTTACCCGCATTGACCAATGCTAATCCGTAAAAAAGTAATGTAGCTGGCGCTAAAAAGACAAAAAGATCATGATAGACTAATGCCAAACAAAACACGCCACCCACTACTAAAGGAATTGCTAATTGCAAAAGCATCATTTTTGTGGTAGAAGTCCAAATTGGTAAATTGTTTTTCTTACTCTTTTTATAAGTGAATAGAAATCCTGAAAAAAGAGCTAGTACTAAAACTACAATCGCCAATACAATAAGTTTGTAAATAAACTCATCATTATACACTTTCTCTAAACTATCAAAATAAGACATCCCATTTGACTCAAATAAAAAAGCAGCATAACCCGCACCAAGTAGCGCAAAAATTCCTGCAAAAACACCTGATAATCCGCTAAGGGAAATAAACCTTGACGAACGCTCCATCATGGAACGAATATGAACTAAATCTTCTTGTATTTTTTGACTCATGATAAAAGTACTTTGAATTACAAAGTTAAAAATAAAAATGACTAATTAAACATTTTATAAAAAATAATTTCTACGTTACTTTTTTCAACCTTGAAGATGAAAACAAATATCATATTAACCAATGAAGTTCTGAAGGAGAGTTATTAGCAGACGTAACTTTGATAAATCCGATTTTAGCTTTGCTTAAGACAAAAAAAAGCCTCAAAAATAAATTTGAGGCTTCTAATAATTAAAAAATATTTATTTATTTCTTTTCATCTCTCTCGCCAAAAGCGTGTTTTTTAACAACATGGCAATAGTCATAGGTCCTACTCCACCAGGAACTGGGGTGATGAATGAGGCTTTTTTACTTACTTGATCAAAATCGACATCACCAGTAATAACATAACCTTTTTCGTGGCTTTCATCAGGAACACGCGTAATACCTACATCAATAACTACAGCGCCCGGTTTTACCATATCCGCTTTTAAATAATTAGGAACCCCCAAGGCTGTGATTATGATATCTGCCTGAATGGTAATTTCCTCTATGTTTTTGGTGTAACTATGTGTAAGTGTCACTGTTGAGTTACCTGGAAAACCTTTGCGTCCCATCAAAATACTCATTGGTCTGCCTACAATATGGCTACGCCCAATCACTACCGTGTGTTTTCCTTTTGTTTCAACTCCGTAGCGATCTAGTAATTCAAGAATACCAAATGGAGTGGCAGGAATAAAAGTGGTCATATCCAATGCCATTTTCCCAAAATTCTCCGGATGAAAACCATCAACATCTTTACTTGGATCAACCGCCATTAAAACTTTTTGCTCGTCAATTTGTTTAGGAAGTGGCAATTGCACAATAAAACCGTCAATTTGCTCATTCTCATTTAATTCCTTAATCTTTTTAAGCAATTCAATTTCTGTAGTGGTGTTGGGCATTTTTACCAAAGTAGACTCAAATCCTACTCTTTCGCAGGCTTTTACCTTACTTCCTACGTAGGTTAAGCTTGCGCCATCGTTCCCTACGATAAGTGCTGCCAAATGAGGTACTTTCTCGCCATTGGCTCTCATTTTTTGTACTTCAACAGCAATTTCGCTTTTGATATCCTCTGCTGTTTTTTTTCCGTCTAGTAGTTGCATTGTTGTGTTGTTTAATATAGTAAAGACAAAAGTCTTAAAATCATTGCGACTTTAAGACTTTCTAAATTTTATTTCATTCCCGGCATTCCTGGCATTCCGCCTTTCATTCCGCCCATCATTTTCATTAGGTTTTTTCCGCCCGGACCTTGCATCATTTTCATCATTTTGCTCATTTGGTCGAACTGTTTCATCAACTGATTGACTTGCTCGATTTTAGTCCCAGATCCTTTTGCAATTCGCGCTTTTCTTTTTACGTCAATTACAGCCGGCTTACTTCTTTCTAATGGAGTCATCGAGTGGATGATGGCCTCAATATGTTTGAAGGCATCGTCTTCAATTTGAACATCTTTCATGGCTTTTGAGGCACCTGGTATCATTCCTACCAAATCCTTCATATTACCCATTTTCTTTACTTGCTGAATTTGAGATAAGAAATCATCAAAACCAAATTCATTTTTGGCAATTTTCTTTTGGATTTTACGCGCTTCTTCTTCGTCAAACTGCTCTTGTGCACGCTCAACAAGGGAAACTACGTCACCCATACCCAAGATTCTCTCGGCCATACGCACAGGATAGAAAACATCAATTGCTTCCATTTTTTCACCTGTACCTACAAATTTGATTGGCTTGTTTACAATTGTCTTGATAGAAAGCGCTGCTCCACCACGAGTATCACCATCTAATTTTGTTAAAATAACACCATCAAAATTCAATCTGTCGTTGAAGGCTTTCGCAGTATTTACGGCATCTTGACCCGTCATCGCATCAACAACAAACAAAGTTTCTTGTGGTTGAATGGCTTTGTGCACACGCTCAATTTCGTTCATCATTTCTTCATCCACAGCCAAACGACCAGCGGTATCGACAATGACAACATTAAACCCATTTGCTTTAGCATGTTTAATTGCGTTTTGAGCAATTTCAACTGGATTTTTATTTTCTGGTTCTGAATATACCTCAACGCCAATAGAATCTCCAACAACGTACAATTGCTGAATCGCCGCAGGACGGTAAATATCACAGGCAACCAAAAGAGGTTTTTTGTTCTTTTTGGTTAAAAGATAATTGGCTAATTTTCCAGAAAAAGTAGTTTTTCCAGATCCTTGCAAACCTGACATCAAAATAACAGACGGATTACCTGATAAATTAATACCGGCTACATCGCCACCCATTAATTCGGTTAATTCATCTTTAACCAATTTCACCAATAATTGACCTGGCTGAAGCGTAGTTAATACATCTTGACCAATAGCTTTTTCTTTTACTTTGGTGGTAAAATCCTTTGCAATTTTAAAATTGACATCGGCATCAAGTAACGCACGGCGCACTTCTTTCAAAGTGTCGGCTACGTTTACCTCGGTAATTTTTCCGTGACCTTTAAGTATATGAAAGGCTTTATCTAGTTTATCGCTTAAATTATCGAACATAGTATTGATTTATTTTGAAATGCAAAGATAAACTAATTAGGAAATTAGACAATTAGAACTTTACATAATTGGTAAGGCTTTTTACGCTTTTTGAAAACAAAAAAACGACCGCAAAAAGCAGTCGTTTTGGATTTTTATTTTACATTCTCTCAGGCACATTAATCCCGAGTAATTTAAAGGATGCCGCAATAGTATCGGCCACTTTTTTAGAGAGTTGTACTCTAAATTTTTTCTTTTCTAGATCCTCTTCACCTAAAATAGGTACTGCTTGGTAGAATGAATTGTACTCGCGAACTAAGTCATAAGTATAATTAGCTAACAATGCCGGACTGTGATGCTGAGCTGCATTTTGTATCACTTCTGGAAATAACTCCAATTGTTTTACCAATTCTTTTTCTTTTTCATGCATCTCGACTACGCTCGATGTCAAACTATAATCAAAAGTGGCTTTACGAATGATTGATTGAATACGAGCATAAGTATATTGAATAAACGGTCCTGTGTTTCCAGCAAAATCAACAGACTCTTCTGGATTAAAAAGAATTCGTTTCTTAGGATCTACTTTTAAAATATAGTATTTCAAGGCACCTAAACCAATGGTGCTATATAGTTTAGCTTTTTCCTCGTCAGAATACGCTTCTAATTTTCCTAAATCTTCAGCAATTTTTTGAGCGGTGTTTGTCATTTCTTGCATCAAATCATCAGCATCAACTACAGTTCCCTCACGAGATTTCATCTTTCCTGATGGTAAATCTACCATTCCGTATGACAAATGATATAAATTTTTAGCCCATTCAAAGCCTAATTTTTTCAAAATCAGGAACAGCACTTTAAAATGGTAATCTTGCTCATTTCCCACTGTGTAAACCATTCCGCCAACATCCGGCATGTCTTTCACACGTTGAATTGCCGTTCCAATATCTTGTGTCATGTACACTGCTGTACCGTCTGAACGCAATACAATTTTACGATCAAGACCTTCATCAGTTAAGTCAATCCAAACAGAGCCGTCAGGATCTTTTTCGAAAATTCCTTTTTCAAGTCCAATTTGAACTACATCTTTCCCTAATAAATAGGTATCACTCTCATAGTAATAACGATCAAAATCAACACCAAGATTTTTGTATGTAATAGCAAAACCATCATAAACCCATTGATTCATTTTAGCCCATAATGCTTTCACCTCAGCATCACCAGCTTCCCATTTTTGAAGCATTTCTTGAGCTTCGAGCATAATTGTCGCTTGCTTTTTAGCTTCTTCTTCGGTTTTACCCGCATTCATTAGTTGTGTAATTTCTTCTTTGTACGCTTTATCAAAAGCTACGTAATAATTTCCAACTAATTTATCTCCTTTTAAACCAGTTGATTCAGGAGTTTGATCATTACCAAATTTTTGCCAAGCAATCATCGACTTACAGATATGAATTCCTCGATCGTTAATGATTTGAGTTTTATAAACTTTTTTACCAGAAGCTTTGATAATTTCGGCAACAGAATATCCTAACAAATTGTTACGAACATGACCTAAATGCAATGGCTTGTTTGTGTTTGGCGATGAATATTCAACCATTACCGCAGTATCATCAGCAGCTGGAGTTACAAAACCATAAGATGAATTATCTTTGATACTACTGAAAAAATCGAGGTAGTATTTATCTGAAATTACAATATTTAAGAAGCCCGACACTACATTAAAACGACTTACTTCTGGCAAATTTTCTACAAGATAATCACCTATTTTGGTTCCTAGTTCTACCGGATTAGAAGCGCCTGGAGCACCTTTTAAAACTTTTAGCAACGGAAAAATAACCATTGTAATATCGCCTTCAAATTCTTTCCGAGTACTTTGAAATTCAACTTTTTCGATTGTAACTTCAAATAAAGCTTGGACAGCTTTTTGTATAGATGGCGTAAGAATTTGTTGTAATGACATTTTAAGTATTTATTTAAGTGTGCAAAGATAGGTATAATGCCGGAAACTCGAAATTGCTTAATGAGATATTTATAGGGATTATAAGTCTAAAAAGTAATTTATGAAAATCATTATTAGAATAAAACCCCTTCAGAAAAGGTTAAGTCAGCTAATTTGATTATTTTTGAGTAACAAATATAACAAACTCGGATATGAAAAAATTACTTATTTTCATTTCGCTCCTATCAACCTACCAATTTTATTGTCAATCTGTTAGCATTAACACCACGACCTATAATACTGAACAACTGGTCAACCAAGTGCTTATTAACTCTCCTTGTGTTTTTGGTACCAATATACAATTTCGAACGGGAACTTCATTTGGATCGAGCAATGGTATTGGTTATTTCGAAAACAGCAATCCAAATTTCCCATTTGCTAGAGGCATGGTTTTATCAACTGGAGATGTCAACAGAATTCCCGGTCCTAATAACACTATTTTGAGTGATGGTACGACCGCATGGACCGGTGATAATAGCCTTGAAGCAGTTCTGCTTTCACAATCAGGAGTAACCATTAATTCAATCAATGCGAGTTTTATTCAATTCGATTTTCAACCAAAAACCAGTAATTTCAACTTTTCATTTTTATTTGCCTCTGAAGAATATGGAACCTCGCAATGCAACTTCTCGGATGCATTTGCATTTTTGCTTGAGGATATAACTGCTGGTGGCGCTGCGCAAAACTTGGCCGTAATTCCAAATACCAGTATTCCTGTATCTGTAGAAACTATCAGAGACATGACATATAACTCCAATTGTTCTTCAGAAAACGCTAGCTATTTTGGTGCATTTAACGGTAGCGGTTTTGGAACTGCAATAAACTTTAACGGTCAAACCATCCCTATGCTTGCCTCTGCAACAGCACTGGATATTAATCACGTTTACCGTATTAAAATTGTCATTGCAGATGGCGGGGCCAATACGGGTTACGACTCGGCTATCTTTTTACAAGCCAATAGTTTTAATATTGGTCAAGATGTTTTAGGGTTAGATTACACAGTTGCCAACAATAGGGCATTTTGTCCAGGGAGTACTTTGCCTATTTTGTCTGCAGCAGGTTTGGCAGTTGGCACCACATTTTCGTGGAGCAAAGAAGGTATAACAATTTCACCTGCGCAAACGGGAGAGACACTAGACCTCAACAATTTAAATCCGCTTATCGGGCCAGGAATACATCGGTATACTGTAACCTACCAAGAGCCGGGCTGCGTGGCTGTCACCGATGATATTCTAGTAGAAATCTATCCACAAATTGGAATTTTGTCTGTTTTGCCAAATCTATATCGCTGTGATACTGCTGTAAGCAATTATATCTTTGACTTGACACAAATGACTAACATAATCCTAGCAGGAATTAATCAACAGAGTAGCGCAGCTGGCACTTTAGATGACTTACCAGCTTCAACCATAATCTCTTATCATTCTTCACAAACTGAAGCGGAGGCCAACACAGGAGGACTTACTACCAGTCAAACTATTTCAACCTCACAAAATGGAATAACACTTTATGTTCGTGTGCAAAACCCAACAACTTTGTGTTCTGAAGTGCGATCATTTCAACTTCAAATTGTAGATTCACCTCAAATTGCTACTCAACCTAGTACTATGACTTTATGTGCACGAAATAGCACTGAAACTCCTTTGAGAGCCAACTTTAATCTTTCAACTGCCATTGCTGAAATTATAGGTACGCAAAACACAACGTATAATCGAATCAGTTTTCATTCCTCATCAGTAGGAGCCAACAACAATTCAAATAGAATTACAATTGGCCCAGGTAATCAACTTTTGAGTGCATCAACTACTATTTGGGTTAGATTACAAAACATTTCCGAAAATAATTGCTTCGTGACAACCAGCTTTCAACTTGTTGTAGATCCTTTGCCACCAATTGACATTTTTCCTGATGTTTTTGTTTGTACTTCGTACATTTTACCCAACTTGAATAGTTTAGGCGCACAATATTGGACAGGACCCAACGGAACCGGTACTCAACTTTTTCCAGGAAACACTATTACCACCACAACGAGAAATTTATACGTTTACAATCAGTCAGCACTTTGCACAAATCAAGACCCTTTTAATGTTACAATAGCCAATTTGGATGATATTACTCCTCCTTCAGGCACTTATTGCACACAATACCAATTGCCTGAATTACCTTATGCTAGTTATTACACGCAAAGTGGAGGACCAACCACCGCTGGAAACGTAAATTTACCTGGAGGAACTATAATCAATACCGGAGGAAACAATACAATTTACGTTTGGTTCGAAGATACGATCAGTACCCCTAATTGCACTGTTGAACGACAATTCACAATAACAATTATTCCTTTTACACCACTGCCAACTTATGCCAATCAATTTGCCTGCTCAAGCTATACCATGCCTATTGATACTAATGGAGCCACTTATTATACCGGAAGCAACAAAACAGGTTTGGTAGTTTTGCCGGGTACAATTATCACAGGTACTACTCAGATATACGCATACAAAGAAAGTCTAACCCTACCTGTAAACTGCGTCTCAGAAGAATCGTTTGAAATTTTTATTGGCCTTCCGAGTATTAACCCTCCTGCAGATGTTGACTCGTGTTCTTCCTACCCTCTTCCAGCATTAACGGTAGGCGAATACAGAACAGCCGCCGCAGGAAATGGATCTGTAATCCCTGCAGGAACTCTAATTAATACAACAACTACTTTATGGTTCTATGTTCCTGGACAAAATTGTACCGATAACTTAAATTTCACTATCACAGTTAATATCGAACCATTACCAAATTTCCCTGATACCGCTCCACAATGCGATGTCTATTTTTTACCTGCCGTGCCACATGCAGGAAATTATTTCACTGGAACACAAGGGACTGGTCGCAGACTCGCTTTTGGAACACCAATTACATCATCACAACGAATTTATTTTTACGATAGAGCTCCAAGTGGAACTTGTTTTGTAGAAGAGGATTTTTTTGTTACAATAAACAGGTCGCCTCTTGTTGATGCTAAACCAACTGAAGTAATTCGATGTGGACAACCTTACATTCTAGACGATCTAACAAACGGGGAATACTATGCCTTTTCTGGCGGACCATCAAGCACTAATCCCGTGTTGCCAGCTGGTACAGTTATCGATTCTTCTCGTAAAATTTATGTTTATGCATCAGCAATCAGTCCTAATACTTGCGTTTCTGAATACACCATTGATATTTTAGTGACTTTTGTTAACGAAATTGACGATCAATTTGCATGTAACAGTTATAATTTGCCACCAATAGTAGGTATGGGAAGTTATTACACAGCACCCAACGGTCCGAATGGTACAGGCGTTCTACTGACACCTCCTTACAATCCTGTCACCACCACAAGTACATTTTATGTTTTTGTTGAAAATAACAATCGAGTAAATTGTACAGACGAAGATGCTTTTACAGTTACAATTTACAACACACCGGCAATTGCCCCGATTTCTCCAGTTACCCGCTGCGAATCGTATGCATTACCCGCGTATCCTGCTCAGGTGACGCGATATTTTCGCAATCCAGGTGGACCAAATACAACCAATACTGAATTTTTTCCAGGAGATGTAATTACTAACTCAACAACAATTTATACCTATGGCGAATCAGGCACCTTAGCCACTGTACTCTGCCCTGCTGAACAACCATTTGCAATTACAATAACCGATAGCCCGCGACCTAATTTAACAGTACCATCAATATGCATCGATACTGCAAACGGAACCACTACCAATGCCGTAATAGAAAGTGGCTTTTCGGCACCTCAATACGGCTTTGAATGGCGCGACGAAACTGGAACCCTAGTAGGTACAGCTTCCAGCTTTAGCACAAACCGCCCAGGAAATTACACTTTAAATGTATTCAATCTTGCTATTTTTGGGTGTTCGTCAGGACCTGTACCTTTTGAAGTTGTTACCTCTGCACTACCAACGGCTATCACCTACACAACTAGTGGTTGGTTTAATGATAATCAAACAATAACAATTATCGCAAGCTTATTTGTTGGAAGTGAAAGTGTTTTTTCATATTCGCTTGACGGCGGACCTTATCAAGATAGCCCTGTTTTTACAAATGTACCAAGTGGCCGACATGAAGTTACCATTTTAGAAAACAATTGTGGATTGGTCACTGCTCCTATTTTTATCCGATTAATTTCTAGTCCAAAGTTTTTTACGCCGAATAACGACGGTTACAATGACACTTGGAACATCAGCGGAATACCGCGGGAAGGAACTCTAAATCTTTATATTTTTGATCGCTACGGAAAACTTTTAAAAACACTCGACCCTAATGGCAACGGTTGGGACGGTACTTACCACGGAAATCCAATGCCAGCGGATGACTATTGGTTTACAATTTCTTATATCGAAGATAACGTCCAGAAAGAATACAAATCTCATTTTTCACTGAAAAGGTAGATTCTAATTTTAAAGAAGCGAAAAATAAAAATTGAAAAAAAATGAAATTCTGTGTAACAAACCCATCAACAAGTAGTCTTATTTATCATATGTAATTATAAAGTTACGTCTACATTATTAAATAAACTGGCTTTACAATTATAATAAATGCAGTTTCATAACAAATTAGCATTGATTTTAGTAGTTAATTATCAAAAGAAAACCCGGAGTTTGCCAACTTCGGGTTTTTGATTTTTGTAATATTATCATAAGAATCAAACGAATTTCGAGCTAACTCTCGTTGTACCTTTTTTGATTACTTTAAAAAATAAGGCGGATCGATCAAACGGTTTCCAGTAGCGTCATGCACTGCGTAATTAAAACCGCCTTGCAAACAATAACTACCAAATTCTCCTTTTTTATTTAGAGCAATAAAACCTACTTGAATATCTTTTAAATCCTTGTTGCGCTTTTTACTCAAATTTACAATGCGAGCTACTGCCTCTTCACAAGCTTTTTGCGGAGATTTCCCTTGACGCATCAACTCAACCACCAAGTGAGAACCTGTTATACGAATCACCTCTTCCCCATGACCTGTAGCTGTAGCCGCTCCAATTTCATTGTCAACATATAAACCAGCTCCAATAATTGGCGAATCTCCCAAACGACCGTGCATTTTAAAAGCCATTCCGCTAGTTGTGCAAGCACCGGACAAATCGCCATTTGCGTCAAGCGCTATCATCCCAATCGTATCGTGATTTTCAATATTGGCAATAGGTTTGTACTCGCTTGTTTTAAGCCATTCTTTCCATTCTCGCTCTGAATCGGCAACCAATAAATTTTCTTTTTTGAATCCTTGCGATAAGGCAAATTGAAGTGCGCCTTCGCCAACGAGCATCACATGAGGTGATTTTTCCATTACGGCACGTGCTACAGAAATTGGATGCTTGATGTGTTCGAGGCAACCAACAGCACCAATATTCGAATTCTCATCCATAATACAAGCATCAAGCGTCACACGACCATCACGATCGGGTCTTCCACCATAACCTACACTACGTTCGGTAGGATCGCCCTCTGGGATTTTTACACCTGCTTCAACCGCATCAAGCGCTTTGCCATTATTTTTTAGCACTTCCCAAGCAGCAACATTGGCTTGCAAACCGAAATTCCAGGTAGAAAGTACAATAGGTTTTGTTCCTTTTGTTGAAAACGACTCTTTTTGAGATACAATTTCATCTGCCAGAGAAGGTAATGCAGCTGCGGCAGTGGCCATAGCAGCCGTTTTCAAAAAGTCTCGACGATTAGCCATAAAATGCTTTTTTGATGTTAGATCTAAAAGTAAAGATATAGTATCGGATGGATATAAAAAAACCTACACAATAAAAGTGTAGGTTCCTTATTATTTTGCTTTTATCGGTAAGACCAAAAAGCTATTGAAAATCAAAATATTACCATTTAATAATAGCACTTGCCCAAGTAAAACCACTGCCAAATGCTGCTAAAACTACCGTATCACCTGATTTTATTTTTCCTTTTTCCCATGCTTCGGTTAAAGCAATCGGAATAGAAGCTGCAGTAGTATTTCCGTATTTTTGAATGTTGTTGTACACTTGATCATCCGTTAAGTTAAATTTCTTTTGGATAAATTGACTAATTCTCAAATTAGCTTGGTGTGGAATCAACATATCAATATCAGAAACTTGCAAATTATTTGCTTGCAATCCTTCATTAATCACTTCGCTAAAACGAACTACAGCATTTTTAAATACAAATTGTCCGTTCATGTATGGGAAATAACTTTCGTCATCTGCATCACTATCGGCTAGAATATCAGTTACCCAACGGCCACCCATACCTGGCGCTTTTACAATTAATTCTTCGGCGTGTTGCCCTTCTGAGTGTAAGTGGGTTGATAAAATTCCTTTGGTAACATCTTCCTCTCTGCTCAAAACAGCAGCTCCTGCTCCATCACCAAAAATTACCGAAACGCCACGTCCACGCGTAGTCATGTCTAAACCTGTAGAATGTACCTCTGAACCAATAACCAGAATGTTTTTGTACATACCCGTTTTGATGTATTGGTCAGCTACTGACAAAGCGTAAACAAAACCAGAACATTGGTTGCGCACATCTAATGCACCAACTGTTTTTAAACCTAAATCTCTTTGTACCAAAACTCCAGGTCCTGGAAAATAGTAATCAGGGCTTAGCGTAGCAAATACTACGAAGTCAATATCTTCTTTGGCAACACCCGCGCGTTCAATTGCAATTTCGGCTGCTTTTACACCCATTGAGGTTGTTGTATCTTCTCCTCTGATGATATGGCGGCGTTCTTGAATTCCAGTTCGCTCTTGAATCCACTCATCATTGGTATCCATGATCTTGGATAAATCGTCATTTGTTACTACATTTTCAGGAACGTAATAACCCAATCCTGCTATTTTTGAATGATACATATAATTGTTATTTTATTAAAATCAGTTTGCAAATTTAAAACATACCTTAAAATTAGGGCTACTAAATTACTACTTTTTTACCAAATTACCAGTTTCTAGCTATTTACGGGGCTTTACAAGTCCAAATTAAATAAAAAAAAGGGTGCTGTAATCCAATTTGGAGCTAAAATGGGTATCCTGAGTAGGTTGGCAAAAGTTAAAAGTATTTTATTTTTTTCAAATGTAACAAGTTTGCGGTATTTTAGACTTGTATTACAACAAGACTAACTCTAATTTAAAATGATTATCAAGTATGAAATTTAAAATTTCGCTATTTATTGCGCTTGGACTGAGCATTTCGGCTTTTGCGCAAGAAAATCTTAGCTATCAAAAACCATCGGCATCGATACTCGAATTGGCCGATTACGAACGCGCTCCATCCGTATCGATGGATACCAAAAAAGAATACCTACTTCTTTCGTACCGCAGCACCTACAAAACGCTAGATGATTTGAATCAAGATGAACTGCGTTTGGGTGGTTTGCGTATCAATCCGGTGACGAATATTTCGAGCTCGGTAACTTACGTGAACAACCTAAAACTACGAAAAGTAAAAGACAGCAATGAAATGCAAGTAACCGGTCTACCTGCAAATGCTAAAATCAGCAACATTGCTTGGTCGCCAAACGACAGTAAAATTTCGTTTTCAAATACTACCGCAACGGGTGTTGAACTTTGGGTTATTGATGTTGCTACGGCAAAAGCGACGCGACTAACTGAAGCTCGTGTTAATGCCAATTTAGGCAATCCGTTTAGCTGGTTGAAAGACAATGCCACTATTTTGGTTAAAATGTTACCTCAAAACAGACCGGCACTTTTGGATGCAAAGAAAGACTTGCCTGCTGGACCAATTATTTCGAATGCCGATGGATCGAAATCGCAAAACAGAACGTATCCTGACATGTTGAAAAACGCCAATGATGAGATCAATTTTGAGAACATCATGACCTCTGAATTATACAAAGTTAGTTTAGATGGAACAGCAACTTTGTTCAAAAAAGCAGCTATGTACGCCGGAGAAAGCTTTTCGCCTGATGGCAATTACTTAATGCTTACCACCATTCAAAAACCGTTTTCCTATATTGTTCCGTTAAGTCGTTTCCCATCTAAATCGGTGGTGTATGATAAAGACGGTAACGAGGTAAAAACAGTAAACGAAGTTCCGTTGACCGAAATTATTCCGAAAGGTTTTATGGCCGTGCGCAAAGGCAAACGCAACATGACTTGGAGAGCCGATCAACCTGCTACATTGATGTATGTTGAAGCCCTTGACGCTGGTGATCCTGCCAACAAAGTGGAATTTAGAGATGAGGTATTTACGTGGAGTGCACCTTTTACAGCTCCTGCAAAATCACTTGTGAAAACACCTCAACGTTTTAGCGGCATCATGTGGGGTAATGAAAATGTTGCTGTTTTGATGGACGAATGGTACGATACGCGTAATACAAAGACCTATCTTTTTAATCCATCGCAACCAGAACAAGCGCCAAAAGTAATTTTCGACCGTAATTCGCAAGACGTTTATGCTGATCCAGGAAATTTTGAAACGCGCAAGAATGAATTCAACAGGTATGTACTTGCTTTAGAAAACAACAAAGCGTTCTTAATTGGTGCTGGTTTTACGAAGAACGGACAATTTCCTTTTATCAGTGAGTTCGATTTAAAAACATTGCAAAGCAAGCGCTTGTACACATCGACTTACACGGATAAAAAAGAAGATGTTATCGAAATTGAAGATTTCAAGAAAGGAACCGTTTTGGTTCAAATTCAGTCTAAAAACGAGTATCCAAACTATTACTTGCGAAACATTTACCAAAAAAACAAACTGACACCGATTACATCATTCAAAAATCCGTTTGAAAGTATCAAAAACGTGAGTAAAGAAGTGATTAAATACAAACGCAAAGATGGTGTTGAATTATCAGGAACTTTGTACTTGCCAGTAGGTTATGACAAGTCTAAAAAAGAAAAAATGCCATTGTTGATTTGGGCATATCCAGCAGAATACAAAGACAAAAATTCAGCCGGACAAAGCACCCAAAACCCAAATGAATTCACTTTCCCAAGTTATGGTTCGTTTGTGTATTGGGTAACCAAAGGTTATGTGGTACTTGATGATGCGGCCTTCCCTATTATTGGTGAAGGAACTACAGAACCAAACGATAATTTTATCACCCAATTGGTTGACAATGCTGAGGCAGCTATCAATGCTGTTGATGCTTTAGGATACATTGACCGTAAAAAAGTAGGCGTTGGCGGACACTCGTACGGAGCGTTTATGACAGCCAATTTACTTACACATTCTAATTTATTTGCGTGTGGAATTGCCCGCAGTGGTGCTTACAACAGAACTTTAACTCCGTTTGGATTCCAAAGTGAGCAACGCAATTACTGGGAAAGTCCAGAAGTGTACACAGCGATGTCTCCGTTTATGAATGCAGGAAAAATGAAAACGCCTATGTTATTGGTACACGGTGAAGCAGATAACAATCCGGGAACGTTTACCTTACAAACAGAGCGTTACTTTCAAGCCTTAAAAGGATTAGGTGGCCCAGCTCGTATGGTGATTTTACCAAAAGAAAGTCATGGTTATGCAGCCAAAGAGAATATTTTGCACTTGCTTTGGGAACAAGATCAGTTTTTAGAGAAACATTTGAAAAACTAAAAGCTTTTCTGTTGTAGAGCTAACAACAATAAACCAGCCCGGAATCACTCTGATTTCGGGCTGGTTTTTTTTATGAAGACACAAGTAACGTCACTTCGAGTGATTTTAAATCGTAATGCGACAGCTTTACGATTTAAAATTGTGTCGAGAAATATTTGGTTTTAAAGAGTTCTCGATACTTCGCCGCAATTTTATAGCGAAAATCTAATCAAGGATTTACAAATAATTTCACAAAAGTAATATTATTGGGTACTTCAAAAACAAAAAACTATCAATAACAAGGACCGCCACAATCTGTTGCATTTTGAAAATCTTCAGGAGTAATGGTATAAACTTCAGTTTGTTCGTCGTTGTATTCTTTTCTGAAAATATTTCTCACATCGTCACAAGTAGCTAATTCTCCATTAATTTTAAAACCACATCTTCCGAAAATATATTTTTTTGAATTTGCAAAAACAAACTCAACTTTGGTCAAATATTCGTCTGTTGGTATTGCTCTAGCAATGTTTGGAGTACCTCCACCTGGAGTTGCATCAAAATCTTTTTTACTTAAGCTTTCACCATTTAACAAAATAACTTTTTTACCTAAAAGTAGTACTCCTTGTTGAGAGTAAGGTATAATTTCGACAGTTACACCTGAATTATTTGTGATCGTATAGTAGTAAGTTTTTCCGTCCTCAGTACATCCGTATATTACTAGAAGGATGAGAATTGATATAAGTTTTTTCATCATTTTGCGATTTAATCTTGCCAATTATTAAATAATTCATCTAAGAACATTGAACTGCAAAGTCCTTCTGCTACACAATAACTCAAATTGATTATAAGAGCTTTGATAAATGAGTATATAATTCATTTTTTATAAAAGTATCTATTTTTTTTACAAAATAAAAAATAAAAATAAGATTTTTACTAATTTAAGAAATGCCTAGATACTATTTATTATTTAATTAATGTGTTGAATTAAAACATATTATTAATCTAGTGAACACTTTGTTAGAATTGTGATGCAAACGTCACGTCGAGTGATTTTTAATCGTAATGCGATAGCTTTACGATTAAAAATTGTATCGAGAAGTTTTGGTTTAAAAGTGTTCTCGATACTTCGCAGCAATTTTCTAATGCAAATTGCTACTCAACACGAACAGATGAATATCATAACTTGACGATTCGAACTGAACCGTTTATTTGCTTGGTGTTGCAAACGTCACTTCGAATGATTTTGAATTGTAATGCGATAGCTTTACGTTTCAAAATTGTATCGAGAAGTTTTTGGTTGTCAAGTTCTGAAAACAAAACGCGCTCTCGAGCCCCGATGGAAGTGGCATCCTTGCTGGCTAATCCCGACACCTCGGGATTGCCAGCAAGATATAACGGACAGCGGGACCAGTCGTGTGCGAGGCAATAAACTACTGCTCCCTAAAAAAAGCAGTAACGAACATATTTCTTTCCTTCAAAGAATCCGTCTGGCTTTTCTACATAAAAAATGCCCCAAATAGCACTTGACTTTTTGGGGCATATTTTTTTATTTCTATTTTAATTTTTTAGGCTAACATCAAGCGGACTTCTTGATTAAAGTCTAACTCGGTGTCGTGCTCAAAGAAAATAGCTCTTCGATCAAAGGCTGCTTTTACTAAAAAATGGCCGCCTCGGTAATAACATTGTTTGACGATGGCTGTCATTTTTGAATTATCAACCACTTTTAATTGGTGCGGATAGAGCAGTAAGTACTCGTCGTCAGCGGGGTCAATATCGATAATTTGCGAGAGCATGAACTCATTGACTTCACCAAAAAGCGAAGCTACATATTTGGTTGGCGGCACTTCATAAACTGCTCTTGAAGGTCCTTTTACCACTACTTCGCCTTTTTGCAACACGATGGTTTCATCAGCAAATGACAAAGCATCTACGCTATCGTGCGTGGCAATGATACAGGTGATCTTTTTTTTCTTTAAGTAGGCAAACAAGTTACGGCGTAGTGCATTTTTCCTAAAATTATCAATGTGACTGAAGGGTTCGTCAAGCAATAAAATTTCAGGCTCGAGGGCCAACGCTTTGGCTAATGCCACACGTTGTTGCTGACCACCACTTAGGTCTTTGGCTTTTACTTTGGCAAATTCGGTCATTTCGACCATTTCGAGTAGTTCTTGAATACGAAGTCTTTTTAGGGGCAAAAAAGCGCTCGACAAAAACTTACCCACATTTTCCTCAACGGTGGTGTACGGCATTAAATCGAAATCTTGCGCCAAGTATTTAATGTAATCGACTCCCGGAATGAGGTTGTATTTGGGGCCAAGAATAGGTTTTTCATCATTGCTAATACTTCCTTCGTTGAGGTCAAGTAAGCCGTAAATGAGTTTTAGCAACGTACTTTTTCCGCAACCGCTTTCGCCAATAATGGCTATATTTTGTCCCTTCTCTACCGTGAAACTGATGTCCTTAATCACCGGAGTGTCACTATAGGAAAAGTGTATGTTTTTTATTTCTAGCATCATCAAAAATTAAAGCGCAAATTTACAATCTTTAAAACAATTTTAAACACAAAAAAAGCTGCTTCTAAAAAGAAACAGCTCTTGTTATTACCGTAGTTTTAGCTTATTGCTTAACTTCAGCTTCAGCGTCTTTAATCATTTTTTCGTTGGCTGTGATTGCAAACTCAACACGACGGTTTTGGCTTCTGCCCTCTGCTGTTTCGTTAGAAGCAATTGGATCAGCAATACCCAAACCAGTTACTTGAAAACGAGAAGAAGATACTCCTTTGCTTACCAAATAATTACGCACAGCCGCTGCTCTATCCCCTGAAAGTTTCAAGTTATAATCTGCTGGACCTGTACTGTCTGTGTAACCATAAATTGTAATGTTAGTGTCTGGATATTCTCCAAAAACAGGAACTAATTTGTTAAGGTTTGCTTTTGCAGCAGCAGTCAAAGTAGATTTGTTGGTATCAAAACGTACTGCATTTTCATTCAATACTAATTTGATTCCTTCTCCTACACGCACAACCTCAGCACCCGGAAGCACAGCATCAATTTCGCGGGCTTGTTTGTCCATTTTGTTACCAATAGCACCACCGGCAACTCCACCAATAACACCACCTAAAACAGCACCCATTGCACCTTTACCACCTTTACCAAGATTGTTCCCAAGAACACCACCTAGAACGGCTCCTGCTACGGCACCAATACCAGCTCCACGTTGTTTTTGATTAGTGTTTTTTACAGCCTCACAGCTTGTAAATATTGAACCTATAACCATTATTGTTGCCATTGCAACTACTGAAATCTTTTTCATATTTTTATTTTTTTAGTTCGCTTTTTGAAATTGGTACACAACATCGGTCATTTTTCCGGCTACATCAATTCGGTCTACCAATTGAAATGAAGTTTCTGTTTGGTTAGCAAGCTTTAAAACATAACCGTCTCTAACTTTTTTTGCTTTAATACCTGCGTCTAAAACTTTTAAAACAAACTGACCTTCGTTATTTACAAACCAAGTAATTGGGGAGCTAAACGAAACACAATTCGCTTTAGTCAACGCCATAGATCCTTTGTTATTATTTGAAACAAATTTCCAAGTACTGCCTACAAAACAATCTGAGTCAGCTAACTGAAAACTATTTACTTTTACATATTGAGATCCTGGATATGTTACTGCACTGATTACCCAGTCACCCTTAATGGCTACTTGTGATTTTCTATCGGTCTTGGTACTTGTAGCTGATGATGATTTGCAAGCAAACATCAAAACAGCCAATGCGCACACTAAAATAATTTTTTTCATATTCAAAAGTTTTAATGAATTAATACTTACACAAAGATATTGCGAAATGTGACAAATTTGTTTCAGAATTTCAATTTTTTATATCATAATTCCCAAGTCCGACATTTTGTCACTCTCTTTACAATTGGTATTCTATTTGAAAGCTACGTTGATACCAATTTAATTTTAAACTTTAAAAAATATGACAACAGGTAAAATTAATGTTTCAGTAGAAAACATCTTTCCCTTAATCAAGAAATTTTTATACAGCGACCACGAGATTTTCTTGAGAGAATTAATTTCGAACGGTACCGATGCCACTTTAAAATTAAAGCATCTGATCAGTATTGGCGAGGCCAAAGTAGAATATGGCAACCCAATGATCGAGGTAAAAATTGACAAAGAAGGAAAGAAAATACACATCATCGATCAAGGTTTAGGAATGACTGCTGATGAGGTTGAAAAATACATCAATCAAGTGGCTTTTTCAGGAGCCGAAGAGTTCTTAGACAAATACAAAGATTCTGCTAAAGATTCTGGAATTATAGGACATTTTGGTCTTGGTTTTTACTCTGCTTTTATGGTAGCTGAGAAAGTAGAAATCATTACCAAATCATTCAAAGACGAGCCAGCTGCACATTGGACTTGTGATGGTAGCCCAGAATTTACTTTGGAACCAGCTGATAAAACTACACGTGGTACTGAAATTATTTTGCACGTTGCTGAGGATTCTTTAGAATTTTTAGAAGACGCCAAAATAAGAGAATTGTTGAATAAATACAACAAATTCATGCCTATTCCAATTAAATTTGGAACCAAAACACAAACTCTTCCAAAAGCAGAAGACGCTCCAGAAGATGCCGTTGCCGAAACCATCACTGTAGACAACATCATCAACAACCCAAATCCAGCTTGGACCAAACAACCAACAGAATTGGCTGCTGAGGATTACAAAACTTTCTACCACGAGTTGTACCCAATGCAGTTTGACGAACCGTTATTCCACATTCATTTAAATGTAGATTATCCGTTCAACTTAACTGGTATTTTGTATTTCCCAAAATTAGGATCTGATTTGCAAATCCAAAAAGACAAAATTCAGTTGTACCAAAACCAAGTGTATGTTACCGATAACGTAGAAGGAATTGTACCTGAATTTTTAATGATGTTAAAAGGTGTGGTAGACTCGCCAGACATTCCGTTGAACGTGTCTCGTTCAGGATTGCAAGCTGATGCTGCCGTTAAAAAAATCTCTAATTACATCACGCGTAAAGTTGCCGATAAATTAAAATCATTGTTCACAGAAAACCGTGAAGATTTTGAGCAAAAATGGAACGACATTAAAATTGTCTTGGAATACGGAATGTTATCCGAAGACAAGTTTTATGAAAAAGCAGGTGCCTTTGTACTTTACCCAACCGTAGATGGCAAATTCCACACGCTCGAAGAATTAAAAGAAAAACTAGCTGCCACACAAACCGATAAAGATGGTAAACTAGTAATCTTGTACGCAGGAAACAAGGATGCGCAGCACTCTTACATTGCAACAGCCAAAGACAAAGGATACGAAGTATTGTTGCTAGACTCTCCAATTATCTCGCACTTAATCCAGAAAATTGAAGGCGACAACAGCAACCTGACTTTTGTACGTGTAGACTCGGATCATATTGACAATTTGATCAAGAAAGACGAAACTACCATTTCAAAACTTTCAGATGAAGAACAAACCAGCCTAAAAACCATTCTAGAAACCATTGTGCCAAAACAAACGTACAGCGTACAACTAGAAGCGCTAGACAGCAACTCGGCACCATTTATCATCACACAGCCAGAATTCATGCGCCGTATGAAAGAAATGAGCCAAACCGGTGGCGGCGGAATGTTTGGTATGGGCAACATGCCAGAAATGTACAATTTAGTAGTAAACACCAACTCTGAATTGGCCACCAGCATCCTAAACAACAAAGACAAAGACGCTCAAGAAAACCTAGTAAAACAAGCGCTAGACTTAGCCAAACTATCTCAAAACTTGTTAAAAGGCGAAGCCTTAACCGCATTCGTAAAAAGAAGTTTCGAGTTGATTAAATAAGCAGCCAACCCATTTTATATCCTAAAATGACGTGAATCGCTTAGTCCGAACTTACTTCGGAATCTTACCAGATAAAAGCTGTCCCAATTGGGGCGGCTTTTTTTTGGAGCAGATCAACCGTTTTCAGCAGCCGTGTACTCCCGCTATACGCTGTAATCTTTGCTTTTGGCTGTCGCCACCGCAAAGGATTTTCGCTGCTATCGGGGCTATTTGAGACGGATAATATTTACAAAGACGTTTTTGAAAACACAATTTGTAAGATAATTTTAATATATTTGAGGAGTGAATCTTCAATTATCTGGGTGCGAAGTCAGAGACATTCGCACAGCGGTTTGGGAGGATTTCGTTGCGACAATAAATAAATTATGACTTTACGAAAAATATTCATTCTAATTTTCACATTTTTCATTTCGATTTGCTACGGTCAAATGCGTGAAAGACAAAACATGAATGATTTAAAAAAATACAAGTTAAAAGGAAACGTAAAAGACTTAAAGTATGTCGAATATGAGCCTTATTACTTTAATGATTCAACCTACATCCTCAAAATAGATGATTTCTTGGGTATGACCAATTATATTTCAACTTTTAATAAACTTGGATATTTAGAAAAGAAAATCGAATTAAGAGCTGATTTTGGTGACTCACTATCTACTTCTGCAATTTGGACTTATAATTATGATAAGGAAAATAAAATCATTAGAGAGTTTCGAGAGTCTAAAGAAAATAGTGATACTATTTCTTGGAATTATACATACCCACAAAAAAACACCACATTGATTAAGCAGTATGATAAAACGTATCATGTTTTGTATTACAAATATGCTCAAGAAAACAATGTTGAATTACTTACAACCGCAAATTCTGATAGTTCATATCAAAGAAAAATGAAGTTTATTTATGATGATGATAACAGATTAATTCAATACGAAAACTATGAGGATACGGACTCAATAGTAAACTTAAGAGTTCTAAATTATAAAGATAAATCCAGAAATTTTAGTGATGAGAGCACGCAAGACAAAAAGTATAAATTCAAAAACAAACAATCGTATGAATACGATGATAATGGAAATATGATAAGAGTTTTTGATGAAGAGTCAAAACTCAGTAGATTTTTTGAATATGTTTATGATAATAGAAAAAACTGGATTGAGTTAAAAAGTTATAACTCAAATGGAAAACTTTACAGCGTTTACAAAAGAGAAATAAGTTATTATTAGCCCCAGCTGCTCGAAATGTTTAAGAAAACGTTCTTAAATTTTTTTTTGCTGCTTTGCGAATGCACTTAGATATAAGACCATAATGATAAAACATCTGCAAAACAGATAAACGAAGTATAATATTTTAAAATGACAAAAATTAATTATTTAGTACGTCGAGCTAGTGCGGCTGCAGTGGATTTGCTTGTATTTGCTATTTGCTGCAAACTTTTAGAGCCAATTTTCGGAGAAAAGAATTTAGATGGCACCTATTCTTTTAACAGTGGTTTGGTACTTATTTTATTTTATTCTTTTTACTTCATTCAAGATATTTTTTTCAAAAAAACAATTGGTAAGTATTTACTAAAACTAGAATTAAACTTTGAAAAACCATCCGATTTAAATGGGTATCGCAAGTATTTAAAAATAGTGTTAACAAGGCTTTTTGATTTGGTAGAGTTAGTTTGTCCTTTAATTTATATTTTATTCATAGTTTGCACAAAAAACAATCAAAAGTTAGGAGATTTAATTTCTAAAATTACTGTAAGGCCAGTAAGCACAGCTCCTCGAAGTATTATTTAATAAAAAAGTTCATAAAAGCTTTTGGGTTGTTATCCACGTTTACAAGAGCGTTTGCTTAACTAAAACAAAAAAACTCATGAAATTAGTATTCAAATTATTTAATCTTCATAAATACATTGATAAAGATTTTAGTTTGTTTTTAAAAAATGAAAAAATTAAAAAATTTATAATTAAGGTTGAAAACATAGCAATTGAATTCAGTTCAATAGATTTTTTTAAATTACATAATATTAAAGAAGAACAAATAGGTTATAGATTTAATCAAAGTGGAAAATCATTAATTGGAACTAAAAAAGGTGATTGGAAAAAAAGTTGGGTAGTAATTGGTAATGATGAACTTGGAGACCCGATATGCATAGATTTTGAAAACCCAAATCTACCAGTTTTTACTGCTGAACACGGAGAGAACGGATGGATTGAATCATTTATCTCAATTTCCCTGGACAATTTTTGTATAATTTTAAATGATCTGAGGAAATTAAAAATAAACAATAAAGAAGGAATTTCTAAAACTGAAATAGATTTATTTTTAGATAAAACTAAAATTGACAATAAATATATGGAAGTCAATTATTGGCAAATGTTCCTAGAAAATGACTAAAAAAGGTGATGTGTGAATCTTTTCAGCTTTATGCTATGAATTAAAATGCGAAGTCAAGGACATTTTAACAGCTCAGCTGCTAGAAGTATTATTAAAAAAAAACGTTTTAACAAAAAATGTGCTTAATGCAACGCCCTGCAATGCGAAGTTAGAGACATTCGCACAGCAAGTTCTAAATATGTCTTTTTCTAAAAATGAAGACTTCAAGGAGCGGGCACAAACCGATAAAAAAGCGTAAATCTAAAAACTATGACTAAAAAATTTTTTTTAAGTTTTCTATTAACAACAGCTCTTTCTTGTTACGGGCAGAAGAAAACAAACACTTATTTAGATTTTAATATGAATATTATAGATAAAGATTCTTTTTCCGTAATGGATAAAAATCCCAAATATATTTCTTTAAGATATGATGCTGACTCGACTTACTTCAACGTAATATTTAAAAGGAAAACATCAAATAAACTATCTAAAGAAAAATTAAATGATTTAAAGGAATATTTACAGAATATTACAGCAACCAAAATCGACGAAAATGCCATAATTTTAATAAACTATCTTTCTAAAAATCCAAAGATAAAGGATACAGTTAATATCACCGAATGGAATATATTTCATAGACATTATCTTAAAAAAATAAAGAAAAAAAATAATATATTCCAAGTTTGGATAAACCACCCTGATCAGAAAAACCTAGTATATTACCAAGGAAATAAAGTTAATTGGATCGTGGATAAAACAAAGTTTATTGAGAATCTTTTTTTTCCATATGATTTTTTACACGGGAGTTTTGTAGTTGTAAATTTCGACGGTCATTTTATTTCTTATTTTGGTGAGTACGGTAAGCAAGAGGTTATTGATTTATTAGATGAACTAAAAAAATAAGCACATTTGTTATTACCGTAAATAAAATTTATGGTGTTTGGCTTGAACAAATACAGTTGCTTGTTTTGTTTCGTATGATTTTATTTGGGAAATCTCTCCAATACAGTAAACACTTTGCTCGTGCTTTCGCTATTTGAAGTATTAAAAAAACACTCTTAAAATTTTGGCCATTGTGCGAATGTTTCTGGCTGTAAACTATAAATTTCGATGCGAAGTCAGAGACATTCACACATCAGGGTAATCTCGATAAACTATAAAAATTGCAGAAACCCGAAAAAATAGCTACATTTATTTGCTTATCCAGCACTTAATTTACTTTCAACAACAATGAAAACACATAACACCATAATATTGATGCTGTTTTTTAATTCGATAGCTTTCGGTCAAGTTTCTAATGAAACAAACAAAAAACAGATTGAAAAACTAGTACTCGAATCATTTGATGAAATTTGGTCCAAATTAGATCCTAAAAACATTGAGAAATACTACACCAAAGATTTCCTGCTTTTGGAACACGGCGAAGTATGGAATAACGATACCATTGCAACACATTTGAACAAAGCCAAACTCAATTTACCCATCCCAAAACGAGTAAACACAATTGAAATTATTGGCATTAAAGTTACCAACAAAACGGCTTGGGTGGCCTACCACAACTATGCAACCTTTTCTGTTGATGATAAAATTATTAGAAAAGCCCACTGGCTAGAAAGCGCTACGGCCATTTTAACCTATAAAGGCTGGAAGTTTGATATGTTGCATTCAACTAGAGTGAAAAGTGAATAAAAATGCTATTCGAAACCATGCCTGTAATTGATATAAAAGTACAATAGTGCAGTTTTAAAGCTGTGCAAGCTGGATAAAATATCTTGTCTAAACGATTTATTTATGTTCTGAATAAAAATTTTCTATCAAAGTTTTTTCAACCTTGATCTAAAAACGGAATCCTTTTATGCATTATTTTAAAATGAAAGAAAAATTTGCTAAATTTGTTTAGCATACAACGTATCAATACTACTTAAAAATTGGTTTCGACAAAAAATTCATTCAATGATGCAGCAACGAAAAAAATCAGTTTCGTAAAGAAAAGTAGCCCAAATGACCAATAAAACTAAAACAACCACAGCCGTAATCCTTGTTTTAATAGCTTTTTGCTGCTTCGTGTTTGTGAATAACCAGAGAAAATTTCAGGCAAAGTTTTATAACAAAACTGGTAGCGATATTGAATCTTTAAAAATTGGACAAAATTCACTAGAAACATTAAAAAAAGATAGTGCAACAACGTTTATTGAATTTGACACCTTTCAATTTGATGGCAGTTTACCTATTGAGGAAGTTACGGGGCTAATCAAGTTAAAAAAATTAGACAATTATTATTGGAGCTTTTGTGGCATCGACCACAATACTAAATCAAGCGGTACCCATTCATTTGACATAAAAAAAACACTTAACGAAAACGGGCAAGAAGTATTATTTCTTTCAATTCACAATCAAAAAATGTTTTGGGAATAACCACAACAGATAAAGGATCTTAAAATTTGAAAACAGAACTCTTTTTAAGCCAATTTAGGCATGAGATATCAACTTAATTTGTAAAATCTAGCGCTAAAGGATAAATCTAAAATCTGAACTTGATGGTATCAAAAATAAATATAGATGAATTTAGGAATCGGTTAAAGGCGAATACAAAAATTGGCTCGCCTAAAATCAAGATTCCGATGGGGTTTTTAGCAATTTTTAATACTAATCAGAAATGCTTTTATGGCAATTTCGACAACTCTAATTTCGAACTTACAACCAATTCTAATTTCGCACCAGTTTTATATTTTTTAAAAGGAAATTATAAATCTACTGAAAACAAATTACTTGTTAATTACAGTGTGGAACCTGTTGGGAAATTTAGAATTGCATGGGTAAAATATTTCCCGCTAATGATGTTAATTATGTGTAATTACTTTTTTTATCATGTCGTTATTCCACCTAGAGAAGTACACATTACCTTCAACATAATCATTGTTTTGATTGCAATACTTTCAGCATGGCTCTTACAAAGACAAAAAAAAAGATTACGAATAAAATTTAATACCATATTTGAAATAATATAAGAACATTTCATCGACTCCAACTGCTCGAAGTAATATTAAAAAAAACATTCTTAAAACTTGGAGCTGCTGTGCGAATGTCTCCGACTTCGCACCCACCCCAATAGGCAACAAAACCCTACTGTAAAAAAATAAAGCCGTTTTTTCTAGTTGAGAAAAAACGGCTTTTTATTTAGTTCAATATATTAAAAAAGGCCTAATCGTACGCTAGGAGCACGCACTCCTATTTGTGTTCGTACCGAAGTATTACTTGGTCTATGATAATTCCTTTGATCGTATTCATAATAATAAAATCCTGCGTGTCCATAAAAGGCATCGCTATGATGGCAATGCGAATCACAATGCGAATGATGCGTTGTATAAACATCTTGCTTGCTAGCAATATAGGCCTTGTAGGCTTTTCTGTTTTTTTTCTTTAACTCCTTTTCATACTCTTTTTGCTCTTTCCAAAAAGCCTTTTCTTCGGCTTTGGTTTTAGCAGTAAATGTCAACTCATAATTGGCATCTTCTCTGCCCCTTTGCTGATAATAAGTAATTTTATCCGCATTGAAATTTATGTTTGTTTCACTTTTTACATTAGCTTCTTGTGCAAGTGTTGTTGCTATTGTTCCCAAAAAAAGTAGGATCAGTAAAGATTTAATTGTTCTCATGATTATAATTTTTTGTTACAGTTACTATTTATTTTATTTCTAATTTCAATAGTAAGACAACTAGAAAGTAATTTACCCTACCTCAAAATGGTATTATTTTAAAAAAATATTAAAGAACTACACGGTAAACCTTCTCTTTTAAGCATATCCTCCTTTACAAAACTGACCAATAAATAAGACTTGAACATAAAAAAGGTCTTCTTCATTTTAGCTTTTCAAATCTCAAAAAATAAAGCAAATCTGTAACAAAACAGTATTTTAAGCTACTAAATAAAGAACTAAACTCTAATAAACTATGAACTTAAAATCTTCATTATACTGTGGCTTGTTGTTGGTAGCAACCTCAGTATCATTCGCACAAGATGCACTATGGTTACGACACCCCTCGCTTTCTCCTGATGGCAAAAACATTGCTTTTGGCTACAAAGGCGATATTTATGTAGTAAATGCCCAAGGTGGTACTGCAGTTCCTATTACCATTCATGAAGGACACGATATGATGCCTGTTTGGAGCAAAGACGGAAAGCAAATTGCTTTTGCTAGTGACCGCTACGGAAATTTTGATGTGTTTACGCTACCCGTAACTGGAGGAACTCCTACCCGACTAACCTTTAACTCAGCGGCTGATTATCCATATGATTTTTCACCTGATAATAAAAAGGTTTTATTTGGTTCTAGCCGTCAAACAAGCAGCAATAACATCCATTTTTATTCGCCTCGTTTGTTTCAAAACCTATACACAGTTGCAGCAACTGGCGGAAAACCTGTGTTGGTTACTGAGGGCGGAATAGAATATGCTCGCTACAATGCAGCAGGAAATCAAATTGTTTTTCAAGACCGCAAAGGATATGAAGACCCATTACGCAAACACCACACTAGCTCTGTCACCCGTGATATTTGGGTATTTGATATCAACAAAAAAACGTACACTCAGCTAAGCACTTACGAAGGCGAAGACCGCGAGCCGGTATACAGCAACGACAATCAAAATATTTTCTTTTTGAGCGAAGCAGACGGCAGCAATCAAAATATTTTCAAACAAAACCTATCTGCTAAAACAGCAACGGCCTTAACTACTTTCAAAAACAATCCGGTACGTCATTTAAGCGTAGCACAAGACAATACTTTGTGCTTTTCGCAAGACGGTGAGATTTATACTTTGAAAGAAGGTCAAAGCCCGCAAAAAGTAAAAATTACAATCCAAAATGATGGTAAAGGCAATGTGGAGAAAAACGTGCCTATTGCAGGTTCTATTTCAGAGTTTGTACCAAGCCCGAACGGAAAAGAAATTGCAATTGTTTCTAGAGGTGAAATTTTTGTGACCAATGCCGACGGTGGAAGTACCAAAAGAATTACCAACACACCGGAGCAAGAGCGCCATGTGCAATGGTCACCAGACAGCAAAACGCTTATTTACGCCTCAGAGCGTGGTGACAGTTGGGATTTATTTACGGCAAAAGTAGAACGAAAAGAAGAAGCTTATTTTTACGCTGCCACTTTAATCAAGGAAGAAAAATTGATTACGTCTGACAAAGAAGAGTTCTTACCTAAATTTAGCCCAGACGGAAAAGAAATTGCTTTTGCTGAAGAACGCAACATTGTTCGTGTGAATAATTTAGCCAGCAAAACTACAAGAACCATTTTACCAGAAGGTAGAAATCACAGTTATTCTGATGGCGATTTTGGTTTCAACTGGAGCGATGATAGCAAATGGCTTTTTGTAGATGATAGCATGGGTAATTTTAATGCAACGCATACCGCGATGATCAAAGCCGATGGTTCCGAAACTAAATACCCAATTATGAGTGGTTTTGGCGAAGACGCCGCCAAACAACAAATGAAAGGCAAGGCATTAGCGTGGCTAAGCAGCAAAGAAGGTCGGAAATCATTGGCCAATCAAGGAAGCAGAGAGCTTGACGTGTATGCCGTATTTTTCGATAAAAAAGACTTTGAAAATTTTAAATTATCCAAAGAAGAAGCTGCTCTTGCAAAAGAAATAAAAGATAAAGAAAAAGAAGCCGAAGACAAAAAAACTGCTGCTAGTACTGATAAAAACAAGAAAGAGACTCCTAAAAAAGAGGAAGTTGTAGTTTGGAATCCTGATTTGACTGATCTAGAAACTAGAAAAGTTCGTGTTACAATCAACAGCTCATCTATCGCTGATTTTGTATTTAATGACGAAGGAAGTAAATTGTTCTATTTAGCTTCTTTTGAAAAAGGATTCGACCTTTGGGTAACCGATACCAAAACCAAAGAAACTAAGATTTTAGCCAAACTAGGATCATCGCCAAGTACTTTATTTTTGAGCAAAGACAATAAAACATTGTTTGTTCGAAACGACGGAAGTTTGTCTAAAATTGATACCGAAAGCGGAAAAATCACAGGCGTTAACGTTTCAGCAGAAATGGTTTTAAATACCGAAGCAGAGCGCAACTACATTTTCAATCACATGTGGAGACAAACCGCTAAGAAGTTTTACGACCCAAAATTACATGGCGTAGATTGGAAAATGTATAAAAATACTTATGCTAAATTTTTACCACACATCAATAACAACTATGATTTCCAAGAATTATTGAGCGAAATTTTAGGAGAACTCAACGCTTCACACACAGGAGGTCGCTATAGTTTTACACCTCCAAACATGGATGCTACAGCTTGCCTAGGTTTATTGTACGATGAAAAAAATGCCGCAGACGGTTTAAAAGTGACTGAAGTTATTGTAGGAGGACCTTTTGACAAAACGAATTCAAAGCTGAAAGCAGGCGCTACTATCAATAAAATTGACAACGAAGCAATTACTGCCAATACAGATTGGGCTAAATTTTTGAACAGAAAAACAGGAAAATTAATCCTAATTTCAGGTGTAGATGCTAATGGTGTAGCGTTTCAAGAATCTGTAAAACCAATTTCATTTGGTGAAGAATCGGGTTTAATGTACAACCGTTGGATTCGCAAGATGAATCAAATTACTGAAAAATTGAGTAATGGTAAAGTAGGCTACGTTCACGTACAAGGTATGAATGACGGCAGTTTTAGAGAAGTTTTTGACCAAGTAATGGGTAAAAATTTCGAAAAAGAAGCTTTGATTGTCGACACACGTTTTAATGGCGGTGGTTGGTTACATGATGATTTGAATACTTTATTGAGTGGCAAACGCTACCTTGAATTTGCACCGCAAGGCAATCGCTTGAAAGATGCAGAACCATTAGGAAGATGGACCAAACCTAGTTGTGTTTTAATGAGCGAAGGTAATTATTCAGATGCATTCATTTTTCCGTACGTGTACAAGCAAAACGGAATCGGAAAATTAATAGGAATGGGCGTTCCAGGAACAGGAACAGCTGTTTGGTGGGAAACTCAAATTGATCCTACTTTAGTTTTCGGAATTCCAATGGTAGCTACTATCGGAAAAGAAAACAGACCTACTGAAAACTTGCAGGTCAATCCAGATATTCCCGTTGCGATGAAATACGAAGATTATCTGAACGGACAAGACAAGCAATTAGAAAGAGCTGTTGAAGAAATGCTGAAAACGATTAAATAATTATTCTATTCTTAGAAGATTAATTTTCATTGAAAAGAGGTAGCTTTTTTGAGCTACCTCTTTTTTTTAGTAATAATCTGTCCATTCCTGAAAAGTGATACAGGATTAATAAAAATAAAAGTACAATTTTTAAACAATAATAAGCCCGGGTTTATTACTGTTTTTTGCTTTATCAGTTCTCATTTTAATTTTATTTTTTCGTGCATTTTATTAGCTTGTATACTGACGCAAATAGTGCAAGGCTTGCTGCTGCGCCATAGCAATTACCTCATTTTGAGGAATAAACTCATTTTCGTAAAAAGATAGTATTCCTGCACGATCGATTGAAGCAATTTGTCGTTTTGCTTTATTCTTAAAATGAAGTAACTCATTTTCAATGGTGACTAATTTTTCTTTAGAAATTTTTAAAGCTCCCGTTTGGTAATTTTCTAAATTATAAAGAGTACTCAATTCCATTTCCTCTACTTGTTGTATTAAAACCTTTAAATGAAAAGGATTTTCAACCAAAGGAATTATGGATCGAATAGCTCTCAGAATTCTTTTTACAACCGTTGGATCTTCTTTTCCCCATTGAAAAATTTGATCAAAACAAAAGTCGATGAATTCTTCAAAGTCAAACTCATTGACCTGAATTTTAGCTGTACTCAAAGCTCTTGCATCCGTTGAAGGAAAAGATTTCAAAGCCAATTCCTTAGCAATTTCTCCTATTTGATCAATACAATTCAAGCAAGTTGTAGGATCATTTACCGCTGGAGATATCGCTTTGATGGCAATATCAACTAGTTTACGTACCCCAAAATTGATGTCTTGTGTATGACTCCTAAACTGCTCGACTTTAAAGGCACTTTTAACCACAGCGCTAACCTTACGTTGCACTGCTTGCGCTTGGGTTTCCGTTAAAGGTTGATTAAAAACCAAAGTCACCAAAGTAGTAGTTTCTTTCATGATGAACTCGCCAATAATGGGTTTTTGGTAGGCATTTTCAAAACATTCTCCAAGATCGGAATCCTTGAGTACATCAACAATAGTCTTGAGTTTTACATAATTGACGCTATCTAAATAACCGGAATCAAACGGACTTAAAATTTGTATTTTGTATTTATTAGAATTGATCCAAGCCCTTTTGTACAACAAACTACTCCCCTTTTTCCAATTTTCTTGGTAGAGTAAGTTAATCTCAGCCATCATATCTACCTTGATACTGTTGGTAATACTTGACACATTCATATTGATGCTCAAATAGGTAATCATGTTGGGATACGACCACGATAAACCGTAAAAAGCTAACAATGTGCCTAAAGATAAAGTAACTAAAAAGGGAGTTTCAGGAAAGAAGACCGTTACTAATTGCGGCAATATGCATAATGAAATACTGCCTACAATAAGACCGATGAATTTCTGCATTTTAAAGTCGGTTATCAAAAAATGCCTCAAAATTCGCGGAGAAAACTGTGACGAAGCCAACTGCATCACCACAAAAATAACCGAAAAAGTAGTCAACGAAATACCTATCAAAATAGAAACTAAAATATTGGTTACCGAAAGTAAACTCTCATAAGTAGCGCGAATATCTAAATGAAGGATTTGTCCAAAATCAACATTTTTTTCGAGCAACATCACCGCCGAGCCAATCACTACAACGTATAAAACACCCAAAAAGGTACCTACATCTTTTAACTGATGAATAAAAATGTTCTTTAAGCGGTATTTCATACTGTGGTACATCATTTCGGTTTTGGTATTTAAATACTGTTATTTAGTCTTGTTTTGTAAAAAATGGGATTCGCATTGGTACAACTTTGTTTTGTAACAACAGTCTTTGTTCAATGCCAAGTCTTTATTACCATTGAACTTATGAAACTTCGTAAATCGAAAAAATCTTTTTGTAACAAGATTGGCAATTCAAAAATAATCAAATTGAAAGATGAAAGTTGCAAATGCAGCATTTTAATTTTAAGTGAGCGAGCCGCATTCGCGAAAGCGCAATTTTGTTTTAGTACCTTTGCTTGACGCCGATGAGCAGCTACAATTTACATCGGCTACAGCCAAACCATAAAGATTGAACCTACTTTATAAAACAGCAAACATGAATTTACAAATTGAAACTCCTGCCCTACTTTTTGGCGCTACTTCGTTAATTTTATTGGCGTACACCAATCGATTTTTGACCATTGCTACCATTGTTCGTGGCTTAAAAAAAACATACAAGGAAAAAGAAAGCGCGCTCATATTACTAGAAATTAAAAATATTAATTTACGTCTTACACTCATTCGCAATATGCAAATGGCAGGTGTTTTGAGCTTGTTTTTGAGTGTTTTTGCTATGTTATTACTTTTTTTAGAACAAGTAACGGCAGGCATCTATTTGTTTGGAGGAAGTTTGTTTTTCCTGTTGCTCTCCCTAGGATTATCGTTTTGGGAAATATCGATATCTGTTAATGCTTTGCGCTTGCACCTAAGCGATTTGGTACAAAATGAAAAATAAATAAAAATGCTCCTAAACAGATTTGTTAGGAGCATTTTTAGTTTAGCAGTTGATGACAATTATTGGTTTAGCAAACCACCTTCTTCTTTTTTATCGGTGTTTAACAAACTCGGACTTTCTTTAGCCAATTTGTTACGAGTTGGAATTTTATAATTCAAACTAAAACCAAAACGTCTAGTATCTTGCTTGTTGCTGATGAAAATAGGTGTTTCGAAAGCATTGAACGCATTTCGGTTTTTATCTAAAACATCATCTACGTACACTGACAATGTCAATTGATCTTTTAAAAACTTTTTCGAAAAAGTCAAATCAAGCGAATTGCGGATGGGAGCCACCGCGATAAAATAGAAATAATTCCCCTTTGGTACGATATAATTGTAATTGGCAACAAACTTTATTTTTTGTGGCAACACCAACTGCGACATGAAGTTTAAAACCCAAAAACCTTTGGTGTCAACTCTAGGAATATCGTGCAATTGGTATCCAGCGTACACATATAAAAAATTCATCGTATCTGGATTTACGTTCATTTTCATAGTCTCGGCTAATCCTTTCGTAAAAAGCATGTACGGAATTGGCATCCCGATATTGAAGTTGTGAATTTTTACTTCTGGAATATTTTCGTTGGTATTGGCAACAACAGTACCATCAACCATTACTCTTTGAATGACTTGATTTTTAGCCGAACTCAAATTATAACTGATAAAAGCATAATCAAAAGCACTCAGTTTTACTTCGTAATTATCAAAAATTGTAGGCTGTAGGTTCGGGTTTCCTGAGTATTCGATATTTGGGTTTTGATAATTAGTATTGTTTGGGTTTAATGCTGATGTACTCGGCAAGGTAATTTTCTTGTTGTAATTCACATTAAAGTTGATGGCGTTGGTAAAATTGTACTGCGCACTTGCATTAGGAAAAAATCTAAATTGTTTAAAAGTGCTCAAAGCGGCCACATCCGTATTACCCGTGATATTGTAATCTTCGGCACGACCTCCAACAATGAAATTCAGTTTGTCAAATTTTGTTTGCACTTCAAAGTAACTGGCGGCTGTTCTTCGTTTGTACTCTAAATTGGTAATACCTCTGTTGGAAGTATCAAAAAGTAATTCTTCGTACAAAGCTCCAATACTCAATTTACCTTCGTCAGAAAAATCAAAAGGCTGCGAAAAATCTACTTTTCCGTTGTAGACTTTCTGATGCGAAGTGTTATCCAATGTTGGTGTTGTATTGGCAGTTGGACGCAATAGGAAATCGTTGGTATTAGAATTATAATTGAATTTGAATTCTAATTTCTTAGCGGCATTATCAAATTTCTTCTGGTACGTAACAACAGCATCCTGACGCAAACCATCACTTACCGAAGTATCATCAGTATTAAATCCGGGACCTGAACCCAAGGTATTACTGTTGTTATCGTTTTTTGTAAAGTCATAATTCAACAGCAATCGATCCTTACCGATATCGAATGTCAAAGCCGATTTCACAAAATTAGTACGCCCTAATCTGTCCGCATCGGTTTGTGACAATACCGTCGTCATTCCATTTTCTTTGCGCTCCAAAGCCGTCCAAACTGCAGACTCGCGGTAGTTTTGACCGAAATTAAGCTGCCATCCAAAATATTTGTTTTTAGCACTCAATAACAAACTATTGTTCATTCGCAAACGAACATCATCATAATCTGTAATGCTGGTACTGTTGGTATACGTTGCACTCAAATAGTTTTTCGCATTCCTGTTGGTGATAATGTTAAGGATTGCACCTCCGGAAGTAGCAGGAAACTCGGCTCCTGGTTGGGTAATAATTTCGATTTTTTCGATAGCGTTAGCCGGCATTCCTTCCAGAAAAGCATTCAATTCATTGGTAGAAATATTCAACGGACGGCCGTCCATAAAAACATCCAATTGCTTGCCTTGAAACATCATTCCGGCAATATCTGAAGCGATTAAACCGGGTAATTTTTTGATTCCTTCTAAAACAGAACCGGTATTGAGATTAGCCTGTTCCGAAAAGTTAAAAATAGTACGATCGGCTTTTTGCTCGATGGCCTTTTTGTTTTTAACGATTGTTACTTCTTTTAATTCGTTCGTTTTTTCAGTCTCGACTTCTGTTTTTTGTTCTGGGGCCGTTTGTGCAGAGGCTGGGTAAAAATGAAACATACTTACTACTGCTAGGCCAATGATTTTTTTCATGATTGATGTGATTGATGCCCATAAGTAGCAATTGTAGAGAATATGTTACAGTGGCACGGTTCATGAAATTGATTTTTTGATGGTAAATGTTAAGAATTATTCTCACACATAAACCTTTCACAAATCAAGTCGTCAAATAATAAAGCAATTACCGATATGAAATCATCTGTATTATGGTCGTTACGACTCGGATTTTCGGCCAAGCAAGCCGATTTTATTGAAAAAAATGGCGTGAATGATTTTCTAGAAAAATCTTTTGCTACAACAATTGATGACCAATTGCCCGATTATTTGGCTACAAGCCCAAAAACATTAGCTGAATTTAAAGAGCTGAGACAAACACTCAAAGATACAAACTCAAATCAAGCCAAAGCCATCCGAAAGCAAGAAGCGCAAACGGCATTGGAAATGAAAATGGCTTGGATTAAAAAAATGCAGCAAGATGCTTTTCCGCTTCGTGAAAAAATGACCTGCTTTTGGCACAACCATTTTGTGTCGACCATTCAAAAAGTAAAAGTTAATTATTGGGTTTACCAACACAACCAAATTTTAAGAACACACGCATTTGGGAATTTCAAAACGCTTACCAAATTAATCGTTCAAAGTAATGCCATGGTGCGCTATCTCGATAATGTTGACAATCGAAAAGGAAAATGGAACGAAAACCTAAGTCGAGAACTGTTAGAACTTTTTACTTTAGGCATTGGGAATTACACCGAAATGGATATCAAAAACGGAGCAAAAGGACTCGCGGGTTTGGGTATTGGCGAGGAGAAAGCGCAGTACAGAAAGTTTCTTGAAGATAATGAACCTTTTACTTATTTGGGCAAAAAAGGGAATTTAAAAGCCGATCAACTCATTGACGCTATTTTTGAACAAAAGGCTATACCTTATTTGATTACTCGAAAAATACTTCAATGGTTTATTTATGATAATCCTTCCGAAGATTTGGTGCGATACTACGGTGATTATTTCCGAAAGGTAAACTTTGAAATACAACCGCTTTTGGTAAAAATGATCACCGAAGAATATGATAAAAAAACGGCTGGTTCGAAGATTAAAAATCCACTTGAATTCAGTCTACAACTATTAGATGAATTGCAAATAAAAAACCCAAATACGCGCGGTTTGGTACTTTTTATGAGAGAACAAGGCATGGATTTATTCAATCAACCCAATGTAAAAGGTTGGGATGGCGGCAACTCGTGGCTGAGTTCTCAAATGTACTTGCAACGCAACAATGTAGCCGATTTGCTTTGTAACGGAAGAGGAAATTTCAGGAACCAAAATGCGAACAAAATGATGAACGACAAACCAATGCGCCAAATTTCGGTACAACTTAATTGGGATAAAAACGCATCCCACAAAAAAATAATTGCCCAATTGGCTGACCGTTTGCTGTTTCAAGTAGAAGCTAGCACACAAGCCGATTTTGAAAAAATAATAAAATACGATTTTGACAGTCATGCCATTGGCGCTGATTATGCCGTTTTGCGATTGTTTAATTATATGGTAAAATCGCCAGAGTTTCAACTCATTTAAATCCTACAGTTATGAACAGAAGACACTTTTTAACACTAACAGGAACGCTAACTGGTGGCGCATTACTGCTTCCTGACTTTCTTTATTCCTATGGTTCACAAAGTAATTTGGTAGTTGGTGAACAATGTGTTGTATTTGTACAACTCAACGGCGGCAATGATGGTTTGAATACTTTTATTCCGGTTTCAGATCCTTTGTATTACCAACTGCGTCCAAAAATCGCAATCAACAAAAGTGATGTTGCTTCGGCTTCAAATGGTATGGCCTTTCATCCGGCTTTGAGTGGCTTTGCGCAAATGCAACAAAACGGTGATTTAAGTGTTTTGCAAAATGTAGGTTACCCAAATCCGGTTCGCTCCCATTTTCGCAGTCAAGAAATTTGGCAAACAGCTCCCAAAGAACTAGAGTATTTGAATGATGGTTGGCTTGGTCGTTATTTAGATTTACAATGCAAAGAACACCAACCAACTGCCGGAGTAAATATTGACAGCATTGATAATTTGGCATTGAAAGGCGAATCACCCAACTCTATTACAGTAAAAGATCCGAGTAGATTTGTGGTGAAAAGAAATTCCGAAACTCCCGTTCAGCTTTCAACCAATCCGCAATTGGATTTTGTTCGAAAAATTGCCAGCTCAGTAGTGGAAGGCGCAGACGATATCCAAAATGCCATTAGTAAAGCAGCAGTCTCAGAGATTACTTATCCAAAAACAGGATTAGCCAAAAATTTAGAGTGGATTGCCAAACTTATCAAAGGAAACTTGAACTCAAAAGTATATTACACATCGCTAAACGGTTTTGATACCCATGACAATCAACTGGCCATTCATAAAAACAAACTTACTGAATTGAATGATGCTGTCTATAGTTTTTACCAGGATTTAAAAAAATCACAACAACTGTCGAAGGTAACAATCGTCGTTTTTTCTGAATTTGGCCGCCGTGTGAAAGACAATGGTAGCGGTACCGATCATGGCACTGCAGCTCCGATGTTTATCATTGGCGGAAGCAACAAAGGAAAAGTAATTGGATCCAATCCGAATTTAGCAGATTTGGATCAAGGCGATTTAAAACACCAATTGGATTTTAGGAGTGTGTACGCGTCCTTGCTACAAAACAAACTGCAATTTGACCCTAAAAAAATCGGACTTATGAATGATCCCGTGAAAGGGCTTTTTTAATCACTTTAAAAAACTATCTTTGCCCGCTTTTAAAATTTGAAACAAAGATGATAAATAATAGTGTACTTAAAGGAGTTTTTTTAGTTGGATTAGGCGCTACAAGCTACGGAATGCTGGCAACTTTTGTAAGAATGGCTTATGATGAAAATTATACAACTGCAGAAGTAACTGTTTCACAATTTGTTTTTGGAATTATTGGAATTTTATTAATCAATGCATTTCAAAGAAACCGTAACAACAATACAGCGGTTAAAGCATCTAAAAAAAACAAAACACAATTAATGCTTGCTGGAACTTCAACTGGGCTAACGAGTGTTTTTTATTATTTAGCGGTAAAATTCGATATTCCTGTTTCAATTGCTATTGTTCTTTTAATGCAAACAGTTTGGATTGGCGTTCTTTTAGAATGGTTTTTAGAGAAAAAAGCACCTTCTAAAGTTAAAATTATATCTGTAATTATTGTTTTAATTGGTACTGTTTTAGCAACTAACTTACTAAATTCAGATGTAAAATTAAATCCATTAGGAATCTTTTTTGGATTATTAGCAGCAACTTCATTTACCACAACCATGTTTACTGCAAACAGAATTGCAACCGAAATTTCATCGGCGCAAAGAAGTCTTTACATGCTTTTTGGTGGCGGAATAATGGTTTTAATTTTCGCACTAATTACACAAATAATTCCAAATCAATTTCCAGCAATAGCTGATGCATTAGGAGTTTTTTCTACGGCAAAAGATTTTAATTTTAGTATTTTCTTCAAATGGGGAATTATACTTTCTCTATTTGGAACAATTATCCCGCCAATGCTTTTAAACGCAGGATTTCCTTTAACAGGAATTGGTTTGGGGAGTATTGTTTCGGCTCTGGAACTTCCCGTATCAGTATTGATGGCGTATTTTCTTTTGAACGAAAAAGTAATTCTGCTTCAATGGATTGGAATTGTTTTAATCATCTTGGCAATTGTGATTATGAATGTGAATTTTAAGAAAAAAGCTTAATTTCTATTTAAAACATTTATGCTAATTTCATTTAAATTTTTATAAATTCGTGACAAATCTATTTATCATGAATTTACCTTGGCATTTGTACGGAATGGCTTTTATTTATTTCATTGCGGGAATCAATCATTTTCGAAATCCTAGATTGTATTTAAAAATCATTCCGCCTTACATCCCAAACCACAAGCTCATGAATTATGCAAGTGGTGCTGCCGAAACTATTCTAGGAATCGCATTGTGTGTACCTGTACTCTCCGCCTATGCTGCTTGGGGCGTGATTGCTTTGTTGATCGCTATTTTTCCAACGCATTTGTACATGTATTTTGACCCAAAAGCACATATGGGTTTGCCTAAATGGTTATTGCTTTTGCGAATGCCCTTGCAGTTCGCTTTAATGTTTTGGGCGTACCAATACACCTAAGAGCCATGAACACTTTATTTGACAATTCTGCGGAATCGTTTTTACTTCAGCTTCCTGATGCAGACATTCAATACTTTCCTCAGTTTTTTTCAAAAGAAGAAGCCGACCGTATTTTTAATGATTTGCTACAAAATATCCCGTGGCAACAAGACGATATTCGTGTTTTTGGCAAAATATATCCGCAGCCACGCCTTACCGCTTTGTTTGGCAACGAGGGCAAATCCTATTCGTATTCTAATATCACAATGCAACCGCACCCTTGGTCGCCACTTTTAGTTCAGCTAAAAGAGAAAGTAGAAGCTGTAGCCCAAACGCATTTTAGCACTGTGCTACTCAATCAATACCGCGACGGAAGAGACAGCAACGGTTGGCATGCCGATAACGAAAAAGAATTAGGTATTAATCCGGTAATTGCATCACTTAGTTTTGGCGCTGAAAGACAATTTCAACTCAAGCACAACGAGATTACCGATTTAAAGAAAAGCATAACCCTGGAGCACGGGAGTTTTTTACTCATGCAAGGAACCACGCAACATTGCTGGAAACATCAAATTCCGAAAACCGCAAAACCAGTTGGCAACCGAATCAATTTAACATTTAGAATCATAAAATAACTCTTCCAAAAACGATATCCTATATTCCAATTTTAAAAAACACCACTCATAGAAGTGCTCTAAAAAGAAAAAATTGGAAAGAGCGTAAAAAAAAACAGTATTTGATGAAAACTAATTACTTTTTTTATTAATATTGATATCAAATACAATTGTAATTTATTAATCATTAACAACTTATTTGAATTAATTTTCACGTGATGAAAAAGAGTAACCGAAAAGAATTAAACTGGGAGCAAACAGAAAAACTTGTTGCTATGGCTTTAGAAGAAAAAAATCCTTTTGAAATCATAAAAAAAGAATTTGGTCTGGCAGAAAAAGAGATTCTCGAAATCATGAAAAAGAAAATGCCGGTTGAAAAATTCGAGATGTGGAAAAAGAAAGCAATTGCAAATAAACCGAAACCAAAACCTGTCAAAATTGATGATTTTGATGAAGACTTAGACGGTAAATATTACATAAAAAATAAATTAGACTAATACAGAAAACTCCTGAAATTATCAGGAGTTTTTTTGTTTTAAACCACCAAAAAACATGGTTCACGTTACTAAAAAAGATGATTATTTACTTTTTGAAATTAAAGGATGGCACAAACTATGGGCTTTTCAAAATCAAATTAAGGTTAGTAAAGATCAAATTACCAAAGCTTATCAGGATGAAACTGCAATTAAATTCTGGAAAGGTTTTAGATGTCCTGGTACCGAAATTCCCGGAATTATTGCAGCAGGAACCTATTACCAAAACGGTAAAAACTTTTGGGATGTGTGCAACAAATCGAATAGTATTATTGTAGAATTACAAAATCATACTTTCAAAAAATTATTCATTGAAGTCCCAAATCTTGAAGAAACATTGGCTTTACTCCAAGAGTTCCACTATCAAACATAATATTCCAATTGCAAAACGATAAAAGCCAAACTCTTTTACTTTTTTAAAAACTACAATTGTAACAAATGGGGCTTTACACCGACCAATTAGCAAAATAAAATCTATACAATGAAAAGAATACTTTATTCCTTAGCACTTGCAAGCGTACTATGGAGTTGTAAAACAACAAATGCAGTAACATTGGCAAAAGCCAAAGAACAAATTAATGTAAACATTAACCTAACCGATGTAAAAGATGACAAGGTTAGGGTTACTGTTGCTGCGCCAAAAATAAATGCTGATGAAACTACATACAGTGTTCCAAAAATAATTCCAGGAACATATTCCATCGATGATTATGGCAAATACATCGAAGACTTTAAAGCATTTGACAGTAAGGGAAATTTACTAAGCACTAGCAAAGCAGATGAAAATACTTGGGTGATCAAAAATGCAAAAACATTAGCGAAAATTACTTATTTGGTAAATGATACTTTTGACACCGAAAAAGGTAATGGTTTTGGCAATAACGATGTGTTTTCACCAGCAGGAACTAATATTGATGCAGGAACTAATTTCATGTTGAACATGCATGGTTTTGTAGGTTTTTTTAAAGACAAAAACGACTTACCATACACCGTAAACATTGCCCATCCTGCAAACTTATGGGGAGCTACCTCAATGACTGATCAAGATGCAAGTCAAACCAATGACGTATTTAGCATGCCTCGTTATGCTGAATTGATCGAAAATCCAGTGATGTATGCCAAACCTGACTATACTACCTTTACGGTTGATGGAATGGAGATTTTGATTGGAGTATTTTCACCCGGAGGTAAAATAACTGCAGAGAGCATCACTCCTGAAATGAAAACAATGATGATTGCTCAAAAAACATTTTTGGGCAAAATCAATGCAACTAAAAAATACACCGTATTATTGTATTTATCAAGCATGAAACCAAATGATGCTAAGGGTTTTGGCGCTTTAGAACACCCTACAGCCACAACGGTTGTAATGCCTGAAGTACTGCCAAAAGACGAATTAGTAAAAAATATGAAAGATGTTGTTTCGCATGAGTTTTTTCATATTGTAACTCCATTAACCATTCACTCGAAAGAGATTCATTACTTTGATTACAATACACCAAAAATGTCAAAACACTTATGGATGTACGAAGGGGTAACTGAGTATTTTGCAAATTTATTTCAAATTAATCAAGGCCTAATCACCGAAGAAGATTTTTACACGCGAATGGCTCAAAAGATCGAACACGCATCTAAAATGAATGACACTATGCCATTTACAACCATGAGCGCCAATGTTCTGACAGAGCCGTACAAAGCACAATACCTAAACGTTTACGAAAAAGGAGCTCTGATAGGAATGTGTTTGGATATAATTATTCGCGAAAAAAGTAATGGCGAAAGAGGTATTTTAGACTTAATGCAAAAATTATCTGTTGAATACGGCGCTTCAAAACCATTTAATGACGAAGAGTTGTTTGCCAAAATTACTTCATTTACTTATCCAGAAGTTGGTGATTTCTTGAACACCTATGTTGCAGGACCTACTCCAATACCTTATGCTGATTTATTAGCAAAAGTGGGCGTTTCTAAAACAACTACAAAATCTCCTGGAAATGTATTTTTAAAAGGACAAACACCTTACATCACAGTGAACCAAGCTACAAAAGAAATTTTGGTTTTACCTAAAAATGAATTGAACATCTTTTATACTTCATTAGGTTTGAAAGGTGATGATGTACTACTTTCTTTTAATAACAAAGCTTACAGCTTGGAAAACATTTACGACTTGATTACCGATAGTCAAAAATGGAAAGAAGACGAAACAATTGCTATAATAATAAAACGCAATGGCAAGGAACAAGTGATTACAGGTAAAGTAAAACTACCTTACGAAGAAGTAGAAAGCCTTAACGCTTCAGATTCGACTAAAAAAACACTCAAAGATGCTTGGTTGAAAGGCTAATAAATGAGTGCGAAGTATAAAAAATCCTAATTTAGAAATGAATTAGGATTTTTTTTGTCAAAATATGAAACTAGCATCCGTTCATTCCAACAATTTTCTTTATTTTGCGCGAAAATAACAAATTCAAACTTGTGGTCATTTCTAGGCAAAAATTCCAGTAATTACGCAAAAATGAATTATCAAAAACAATCAAACTCAAATGAAAAAATCAATTTTGGCAGTGCTTAGCGTGCTTGTTTTAGCAGCTTGTTCTAAAACCGAATCAAAAGGCAATGTACATATCACCGGAAACATCAAAGGATTAAAAAACGGAACTTTATACCTACAGCGCATCGTTGACACTTCATTAGTAATTCTTGATTCTATTAAAATTGATGGTAAATCTACTTTTGAAAGTCACTTCACACTTGAATCACCTGAAATGTTGTATCTGTCATTAGACCGTGGAGTAACCAATTCATTAGATAATAACTTATCGTTTTTTGCAGAACCAGGAAATCTAACCATCGAAACCTCATTAGATAATTACTTAGCGGATGCTGTTGTAACAGGATCAAAAAACAATGATGTATTTGAAGAGTATAAAAAAATAAAAAGCCGTTTCACAGATGAGAATTTAACCTTGGTTGAAAAAAAATTCAAAGCGATCAAAAGACAAAACAATGCTGTAGTTGATAGTTTATCAGCCAAACAAGACTCTAACCTTAAACGCAGATATTTGTTCGCAACTAATTTTGCTTTGAACAACAGAGATCTTGAAGTAGCACCCTATATTGCATTATCTGAGATTTACGACATCAACATAAAATATTTAGACACCATTCAAAAAGCGATGTCTCCAAAAGTAGCACAATCGCTGTATGGTAAAAAACTAACCAAATTTGTAACTGCCGCAAAACAGTAATCAATTGCAAAAATTTGCCCCATCATCAAAAAACCATTTCCTTCAAAGGAAGTGGTTTTTTTTTGCTTGCTGCGCAACTAAAATTAAAAAACACAACTGTAGTTTAAAAAATATTTTAATCGCTCAGCAGTCATTACAAACAACTACGTAATATTTAGACATAATTAAAAGGAATTACACTTAATGAACTATAAAGCTAATCAAACAATAAACTAGTACAATTGAAAGCGCACATAGTTCCTTGGATATAGTTCAAAAAAAAACCACCTAACAAAAGTTAGATGGTTTATCGAAGAGCCGGCGGAGGGACTCGAACCCACGACCTGCTGATTACAAATCAGCTGCTCTAGCCAACTGAGCTACGCTGGCGACTCATTACAGGTGCAAATATACAGCGGTTTTTGAATAATACAAATGTTTTTTTAAATAAATTTTCATTAATATTCAAAGCCATTGCAACTGAACGACTTAAATATAAAACAAAAAAAAACCACCTAAAAAGGTGGTTTTTACAATGAGCCGGCGGAGGGACTCGAACCCACGACCTGCTGATTACAAATCAGCTGCTCTAGCCAACTGAGCTACGCTGGCGTCTCATTTCCGGTGCAAATATAAGGATGAATTTGACTTCTCCAAAATAATTTTACACTTTTTTATCGGTTTTTTCGACTACAATTCGTTGATTTTAGCAATCAATTGATTTGCAGTTTGTTCCAACTCAACATTGATTTGCTTGAAGTGTGCTTTTTTATTTTCAACGTTTTTAGCGTTTACTTTTGTAATCAAAACATCAAAAGCAGCAATAGCCTCGTCAATTAAGTTGTTAGTTTCAGTAGTTGGTTTTCCTGTAGTTGAAATCTCGAACAAGTAAACTGCCTCAATAATATCTCCTAAAACGTAGTTGATGTCTTTCTTTAAATTTTTAACGTTTGCCATTTCTATTTATTTAAAATTTGAATTTTAATTTGCGTTTGCAAAAGTACACATAATCTTTCTATTAGCTGCTATGATTTGTAAATTTCTAAAATAGAAGCTTTTCCGTTAAGTATGAACTACTTTAGGACCTAAAACTGTTGCTTGCTTAAAAATAATCTTCGCAACCGCTTCTCTATTTTTTTATGTTCGCTGCAAAATGGTTCGTGTAAATGAAAACGCAATCTATTTAGAGGTTAACTTTTGAATGGCTTGTAAAGCTTTTGGAATGTGTTTAGTCGCCATCATACTATCAAAAATCATTTGAACCACTCCATTTTTATCAGTCACATAGGTCACTCTTCCCGGCATTAATCCAAACAAACCGGTTGGTACTCCAAAAAGTTTTCGAATGGCTTTGTTACTATCTGATAACAAAATAAAAGGCAACTTAAATTGCTTTGCAAACTTTTGATGTGAACTTGTGCTATCGCCACTTATTCCAATTACTTCAGCACCCAATTCCTTAAAATCCTCGTATTGATCTCTGAAACTACATGCCTGTGCTGTACAACCCGGTGTATTATCTTTTGGATAAAAATAAATCACCAGTGGCTTTTGCCCCAAAACAGTCTTACTGTCAAACAAATTTCCTTCGGTATCGGTTGCGGTGAAATGCGGAATTACATCACCTAATTTTAGCTCTTTCATTCTCCTCGATAGGTTACAAAGTTACGCGGCGTTTCGTATAAAACTACTTCTAAATCAAACTCAGGCTTGATTCTTTTTCTAATTTTATCCCAAATAACAACCACAATATTTTCGGCAGTAGGATTCAAATCTTTAAACTCTGGCACATCCAAATTCAAGTTTTTGTGATCAAATTGATTTTCAACCTCCTCTTTTATAATGTCGCTCAAAAATTTTACATCCATAACATAACCTGTCTCAGGATCAATAGCTCCCGTTACGCTAACAGTCATGTCGTAATTATGACCGTGAAAATTAGGATTATTGCATTTGCCAAAAACAGCATCGTTTTGTTCAAAGGTCCAATCCTTTCGGTACAGACGGTGCGCCGCATTAAAGTGGGCTTTTCTCGAAATAGTAACTCTCATATTGATAGTATTAAGGTAAGCGCTTATGGCGCTAATGGACTTTTATGTTCTTCTAAATAATGGTAAAACTCATCAAAGATAATTTTAAACCACACCGTATATAAATCAGGATGTTGAAGCATATCGGTCTTAACATCTTCAATTTTCATCCATTTCCACGCTTCAACTTCTTCGGGATTAATATTCGGTTCGTCATTAGAGTAACCAATCATCACATGATCAAGCTCATGCTCTGTTAATCCATTATCAAAAGGGGCTTTGTAAATAAAATGAAAAAGTTCTTTTAACGGTGTCTTGAAACCCATTTCCTCAAAAAGTCGGCGACTTCCTGCCTCAATGTTAGTCTCGCCCTCCCGTTGGTGGCTGCAACACGTATTGGTCCATAACAAAGGAGAATGGTATTTATGATGTGCCCGTTGCTGCAACATAATTTCGTTGTTGCTGTTTAAAACAAAAACGGAAAAAGCACGATGCAATACTGCTTTTTGATGTGCTTCTAATTTGGGCATTAAGCCTATTTGCTCATCGTTTTCATTTACTAAAATTACATTTTCTTCTACCATTTTACTTTATTATGCTTCCAAAAGTACAAAAAAATAATTTGCTCATGAGTCTTTAACATTCCGTTTTGAATCGTTTATGATGATTCAAAATTATACTTTATACCTCAAGCAAAAATCAACTATTTCTATTGCAAAATAGTATTGTTTTTACAAAAATTATCAGCTGTAAATCTGAGAGAAAATCTTTTAAAAAACTAAAATTGTGTTTTTTTATACCTCTCAAACATCACAGAAAGAATTTTACACGACACAAAACTGACTCACAAGATAAAATCTCTCTTAAAATTAAAAAAAATCTGAAAATTCAAGCTCCATTATTTGAATCGTTGAATCAGCATCAATCCAAAGACAATTTTTAACCGTAAATGTTATTGTAAAACTCGCTTAAACAAGTATTAATTTGTCCTTTAGGCGACACTTTAATTGTAAAAAGCGATTTACATTTGTACTGAAATTAAAAAAATAAAATCATGAAAACAGCTCAACGAATTCTCTGTCAATTGTTTATTGCACCGCTATTCATGCTTACTGCGTGTGCACAAACTTCAAAAAAACAAGCCGCGCCTGTCGTTGTAAGCGCTGCAAACACCATCTCGAAACCAGGAAATCCATATTACTCTAATACTGACCAAACCAAGTTAAAGGTTAGCGATGCAGAATGGAAAAAAGTTTTACCCGAAGATGTTTACGAAGTATCTCGAAATGCCGATACTGAAAGACCCTTTACAGGTAAATATTGGAATACCGACGAAAAAGGAACCTATTATTGTGCTGCTTGTGGAAACAAACTTTTCCGATCAGGCGCCAAGTTTGCAAGTAATTGCGGATGGCCAAGCTTTTTTGAACAAGACAATAAAAACAGTGTTTTTTATAAAAATGATAACTCTTTAGGAATGGAGCGCATCGAAGCCCTTTGCGGAAGATGTGACGGACATCTTGGCCACTTATTTGATGACGGTCCGGAGCCTACTGGAAAAAGATACTGTATGAACTCCATTGCTTTAGATTTTATACCTGATACCAAATAATATGAAAAAAATACTTTTTACCCTCCTACTTTTAACAACGGGATTATTTGCTCAAAACAAATCAAAACCAAATTTAGAAACCATCACATTAGCTGGCGGTTGTTACTGGTGTGTTGAGGCAGTTTATGAAAATTTGGTTGGTGTTCAAAGTGCCGTATCTGGATATGCAGGCGGAAAAACGAGCAACCCTACTTACGAGGATGTTTCTACAGGTCAGTCGGGCTATGCAGAAGTAGTGCAGCTTACTTACGATAAAAATGTCACTAATTTAGATGAGATTTTTAAAGTGTTTTTTACCGTTCACGATCCAACCACACTCAACAGACAAGGTGCTGATGTTGGTACGCAATACCGCTCCGCTATCTTTTACAAGAACGAGAATGAGAAAAAAATTGCACAAGCTTTGATCAAAGATTTAAGCAAAGCCAAGGTATATGATAGTCCAATAGTGACAACGTTAGAGCCTTTGACTGCATTTTACAAAGCCGAGTCGTACCATCAAAATTATTACAAAAACAACAGTTCACAGCCGTATTGTAAGATGGTCATTCAACCGAAACTAGAAAAATTTGAAAAATTATTCAAAAATAGATTGAAAAAAAAGTAATACCACAACAACGCCTTGTCCCTGAGAACAAGGCGTTTTTTTTTATGCAATGGTTGAAGTTCGAGTACTAGCTTCTGAACAATTATAAATTCCATATATTTGTTTGATTACCTTTCCTTTGAAAAACTAAAACTAAAATCACAGGAAATTTTAACTTGTACCAAATAACCAAAAACCATGAAAAAATATTTTCCTTTATTAGGATTGCTCGCCGTGAGCAGCATAAGCTCTGGGCAAACTGGATCCTTAAAAACAAAAATCGACCAAAAAGCCATTGCTTTAGAATCTCAAGTTATTTCTTGGAGAAGGGATTTTCATCAAAATCCTGAATTAGGCAACCGAGAATTTAAAACAGCCGAAAAAATAGCGACTCATTTACGAAGTTTAGGATTAGAAGTACAAACGGGCGTAGCAAAAACAGGCGTTGTAGGTATTTTAAAAGGAGGTAAACCAGGGCCTGTAGTTGCATTGAGAGCGGATATTGATGCACTGCCCGTAAAAGAAAGAGTTGCTATCCCGTTTGCATCTAAAGCAGAAGGCGAATACAACGGGAAAGCAGTTTCAGTAATGCACGCTTGCGGACACGATACACACATAGCTATATTGATGGGAACTGCTGAAATCCTTGCCTCAATGAAAAATGATTTAAAAGGAACCGTGAAATTCATTTTTCAACCCGCTGAAGAAGGTCCACCAGAAGGTGAAGAAGGTGGTGCCAAATTAATGGTACAAGAAGGCGTTTTACAAAATCCGAAGGTTGATGTTATTTTTGGACTTCACATTAATGCGCAAACTGAAGTAGGACAAATTAAATACCGTTCGAAAGGTACAATGGCAGCTTCAGACTGGTTCACCATAAAGTTAAAGGGCAAACAAACGCACGGAGCCTATCCTTGGTTGGGCGTAGATCCTATAGCTACAGCAGCGCAGATGATTATGGGCATTCAAACTATTGTGAGCCGTAATGTTAACCTTTCAGAATCGGCTGCAGTAATTAGCGTAGGCCAAATCAATGCAGGTGTTCGCTCTAATGTCATTCCAGAAGAATTAGTCATGACAGGAACCATCAGATCACTTGACAAAGAGGTACAAAAACTGCTACACAATCGATTAAATCAAGTAGTAAAAGGAATCGCAGAAAGCGCAGGTGTAACAGCTGATGTAAAAATCACCAATCAAACGCTAATTACATACAACGATCCTGAACTAACTGAAAAAATGGTTCCCACACTTGAAGCCACAGCTGGGAAAAATAAAGTTTCAATAACTCCTGCTGTAACAGGCGCCGAAGATTTCTCGTATTTTCAAGAAAAAGTTCCTGGTTTGTATTTCTTTCTTGGTGGTGCGCCAAAAGGAAAACCAATTGCTGAAACAGCACCGCATCACACCCCAGATTTTTATATCGACGAAAGTGGATTTGTATTGGGCATGAAAGCATTATCAAATTTAACCATTGATTATATGGAAATGAACTCCAAAAAATAAAAAGTAATGCCGTTGTTCGTGCTTCAAAAAGCAAAAAACAACGGCATTTTATTTTAAAACTTGACCGTAATTTAAAACCTTACGACATTCTTGATTTTGGTTGAGATAAAAACTAGTTATTTTTTTAATAGGGTTGCAATCATCTGAGCACATTTCTCACCATCAATTGCAGCCGAAATGATTCCGCCAGCATAACCTGCACCTTCTCCACAAGGATACAAACCTTTAATTTGAACATGCTCATAAGTATACACGTCTCTAGGTATACGAACCGGTGATGAAGTTCTAGATTCTGGCGCGTGAAGAATTGCATCATTAGTGAGGTATCCGCGCATTGATTTTCCAAATTCTTTAAAACCTTCTCTTAAAATTTGTGTTAAGAAACCAGGAAAAACTTGTCCCATCTCTACCGAGGTTGTTCCAGGCACATAAGATGTTTTTGGAATATCAGATGAAACTTTACTTTGTGTAAAATCAATCATTCGCTGTGCAGGAGCCTTTTGGGTTTCTCCCGCAAGATGCCAAGCACGTTGCTCAATACTTTTTTGAAATTCCATTCCAGCTAGCGCACCATTTTTTTCAAATGGCTTAAAATCTGCCAATTGCAACTCAATTACAATTCCAGAATTGGCGGTAGCTTGATCTCTCTTTGAAGGCGACCAACCGTTGGTTACCACCTCGCCAAGACTTGTTGCACAAGGAGCAATAACACCTCCTGGACACATGCAAAAAGAGTACATTCCTCTACCTCCTACTTGCTTTACGATGCTGTAAGGCGCTGGCGGCAAATGTTCGCCTCTATAATCACAACTGTACTGAATACTATCAATCAATGTTTGCGGATGCTCAGCACGTACGCCTAAAGCAAAAGGCTTAGCTTCTATAAAAATCTTTTTTCTATCTAATAATTCAAAAATATCTCGAGCAGAATGACCGGTTGCTAAAATAATTTTTTGAGCTAAAATGGTATCGCCATTTTGGGTTACAATTCCTTCAACCTCATTGTTTTTCACTAAAATATCTGTCACCCGAGTTTCAAATAAAACCTGACCGCCACATTCGATAATTTTTTCGCGCATATCTTGAATAATCTGTGGCAACTTATTGGTACCAATATGCGGATGCGCATTGACCAAAATATCTGGCGATGCCCCAAATGCCACAAACAATTCTAAAACTCGGGTAACATCGCCTCGTTTTTTAGAGCGAGTATATAATTTACCGTCAGAGTATGTCCCTGCCCCACCTTCTCCAAAGCAATAATTAGAATCTTCATCAACAATATGGTCTCGATTTATCGCTTTTAAATCTCTGCGTCGTCCGCGAACGTCCTTGCCTCTTTCAATTACAATTGGCTTTAAACCCAATTCAATCAATTGCAAAGCAGCAAAAAGGCCTGCTGGACCTGCACCAACCACAATAACCTCTTGAGCAGAAGTTACATTGGGATAGTCTGGAAGTTGCACCTTTTGCTCTTGAAACAGCTCACCTTTTAAAAAAATTGACAGTTTAAGGTTTATTTTGATGGCCTTTTGGCGCGCATCAATTGACCTCTTTAAAACTATAACATGATCAATATCTTGAATAGCAACTTTGATTTGTTTAGACAAATGAGTTTTTAAGAGCGACTCACTTGCTGCGGTTTCGGGAGAGACTTGTAATAAGAGTTCTTGCGGCATTTTTTTTAACGTATTGGATTCTTTAAATTCCTAAATAGTATTTTTCAACACAGAATTAATGTGCAAAAGTACTATTTTGAACCGACATCTAGTAGCGCTCCAATAAAGGCTTTTGAAAATAGGGAAAGACTCCCTTTTTAAAATAGTCTTTGTACCTTTGGCACTCGAAAAATATCAAGCACCAAAACGATCCAAAATGTCAAGAAAAATAAAATTAATTTGGGATTTCCGCGGACCGGCAGCAGCCAAAACAGCTGAACACCACGAAATCCATTTAAAAGAATACATTCAAATCGAAAAACTACCCTTATCTATAACCGGATTCACGGTACAAGGCGAAATGCAAGCCATTGCTTTTATGGTTGTTACCGATGAACACATGATTGCCGTTCGCGATGCACTAAAACCTCATCGTGGCGAGTTGTACCAAGAATAAATTAGGACAAACTGTTGATCACTTCTACAAATAATTGGCTTAATTTTTCATCGGCTTTGCCAGCTATTGCAATGATTTCAGCTATATCAACAGGTTTTAAATTATCTGGATCGCATTCATCAGTTATTACACTTACGGCAGCGCAAGGCAGTTTTAACTGATTAGCTACTATTACCTCTGGCGTTGTGCTCATCCCTACCATGTCAGCACCAATGCGACCTAAATAGCGGTATTCCGCACGGGTTTCAAGTTGCGGTCCGTAGACAGAAGCATATACTCCCTTTTTTAATTCAAGAGATGATTTTTCAGCTATTTGTTGAAACCTCTCATTCAAAAAGCTATCATAAGGCGCACTCATATCTGGAAAAATCCCTCCGTATTCAAAACTATTTAATCCCGAAAGGGGGCTACCTCCTTGCAAATTGATATGGTCGTCTAGTAAAATTAAATCGCCTTTTTTAAAAGCACTATTTATTCCGCCGGCAGCATTGCTCAATAACAAATGCTTTACTCCCAATTGATGCAATACTCGGATAGGAAAAGTCACTTGCTGCAAAGAATACCCCTCGTAAAGATGAAAACGGCCTTGCATGGCAATTACTTTTTTTTCGCCAATTGTTCCAATTACTAGTTTGCCTTTGTGAAATTCAACGGTCGAAACAGGAAAATGCGGAATATCAGCATAATCAATGGTCTGCTCAACTACCAGATGGTCTAAAAATTTTCCTAAACCTGTTCCTAAAACCACTGCTATTGAAGGACTTGTAATTCCTTTTGAAACTAAAAATTCTGTTGATTCTAAAATCTTTTGTAAATATGTCATATTATAAAACTATTATTGGTAAATCTCGTAAATAATAATAAATTTACGAAAACAATGCTATGAAAAATATAATATTTGTCCTTTGTTTTGTTCAAGTCGCATTGGCGCAGCCGAAAAATTATGTGAAAATTTCGCAAGATTTTATTGAAGCTGCTAAATATGGCGACACTACTACAGTTGCTTTGATCGAGTCTATTGCAAAAGCAGATGAAAAAGAATTACTTGCTCAATTGAGTACAGATGATCTTAAGAAAGCCTTCTTCATCAACCTTTATAACGGGTTTACTAATTATGCTTTAAAAAAAGATCCTGAAAAATATAAAAGTCGCAACTCCTTTTTTAAATCGAAGCAATTTGTAGTTGCTGGAAACAAATTGAGTTTAGACATGATTGAACACGGTTTTTTAAGAAAATCAAGTATCAAATTGAGTTATGGAAAACTTTCGAAGTTGTTTCCGACCCAATTAGAGAAAAAATACCGTGTAGAAAAGGTGGATTATAGAATTCATTTCAGCCTAAATTGTGGCGCAAAAAGTTGTCCACCAATTTTCTCCTACGATCCTGCCAAAATAAACGAGCAACTTGACGTAGCTACTAAAAGTTATTTGAGTAACGATGCGCGTTTTGACAAGGATAAAAATACGTTGCATCTACCTATATTGATGAGTTGGTTTCGGGGAGATTTTGGAAACAAAAAAGGCATTTTAAAAATTTGTGAAGATTTAAAAATCATTCCCAAAGGCACAAAACCAAAATTAAAATACAACGATTACGATTGGAGTTTATTTCTAGAAAATTTTAAATACTAAAAACTGAGATGGATAAAAATTATTACAACGCAGATGACCTCAAAAAATTTGGCAATATCGTTGAATTTCAAAAAGAAATGGGCGAAAAATTCTTTGGTTATTACGGAGAAGTGTTTAAAGAAGGTGCTCTTACAGCACGAGAAAAATCATTAATTGCGCTTGCAGTTGCGCATGCCGTGCAATGCCCATATTGCATTGATGCTTACAGCTCTGATGCCTATGAAAAAGGATACAGCGAAAGCCAAATGATGGAAGCCGTACATGTTGCCGCAGCCATTCGTGGCGGAGCTAGTTTGGTTCATGGTGTTCAAATGATGAATAAAGTCAAGAAAATAAGTTTATGAGCGAATTTGTAAAAATTAAATTAAAATCACTTAAAGCTACAGCTAATTCCTTATCAAAAGCAGAGCATCAACTGGCAGTTTTGGAACAAAATCCAACACGATTTACACCATTTCATACCCAACTAAATACAATTGGTTTGCGTCCTCTTCGTCCTACTGCTCTTGAAGTTTTTCAAATCAATTTGGGCAAAATGTGCAATCAAGTTTGTACGCATTGCCATGTCGATGCAGGTCCGGATCGAAAGGAAATTATGACCAAGGAAACAATGGAAACGATCATTGAAGTGCTCAAAGCCAATCCTACTTTTAAAATTGTAGACATGACTGGTGGCGCTCCTGAAATGAATCCACAATTTAGATGGTTTGTCGAAGAAGTAAGTAAACTTGGAATTCAAATGTACGTGCGCTGCAATTTGACTATCATTACGGCCAACAAAAAATACAACGACTTACCTGAGTTTTTCAAAAAACACAAAATTGAAGTCATTTCATCTTTGCCGTTTTATTCGAAAAATAGAACTGACAAACAACGCGGTGATGGTGTTTTTGAAAGTTCTATCAAAGCTTTGCAAATGCTAAACGAGGTAGGCTATGGTAAAGAAGACTCCGAATTAAAATTAAATTTGGTTTACAATCCTGCGGGAGCCTTTTTACCGCCAGATCAAAATGCTCTAGAAAAAGAATACAAAACGGCACTTGCTAATGATTTTGGAATTAGTTTTAACAACCTATTTGCCATTACCAATTTGCCTGTAAGTCGCTATCTTGATTATTTGATCACATCTGAAAATTACGAAGATTATATGACCAAATTAATCGATGCCTTTAATCCAACGGCCGCAGAAAATGTAATGTGTAGAAACACAATTTCAATAGGTTGGGACGGCTTTATTTACGACTGTGATTTTAATCAAATGTTAGAACTAAAAGTGAGTAACCCAACAACACAACACATCAGTACTTTTAATGCAAATGCGTTGCAAGATCGCTCTATAATTGTAAACAACCACTGTTACGGTTGTACAGCTGGTTCTGGAAGTAGTTGCGGAGGAGCTGTTGCATAGCGCAACGTTTCTTAAAAGGATTCTTTGAAACGAAATTTAAAACTTAAAATTAATAATAAGAAGAAATACAATCGAATGGAAAATTATTTAGACGCTACCGTCAACCTTTACCGCGATGCCGCCTTAACACCTGACGTAGGATTGTGCTGCACGACTACACCTATTTGGAAATTCCCTGGTTTGGAGATTCCAAAAATCATGCAAGAAATGAACTATGGCTGCGGAAGTACTATCTCTGCCCAAGACTTAATTAACAATCCAAAAATTCTTTATGTTGGAGTTGGTGGTGGAATGGAATTACTACAATTTGCTTATTTTTCTCGCCAAAAAGCTGGTGTAATTGGTGTAGATGTAGTCGATGAAATGCTTGAAGCTTCTCGCCAGAATTTTATTGTTGCCGAACAAGAAAATGATTGGTTTAAAAGCGAGTTTGTTGAACTAAAAAAAGGAGATGCTTTAAACTTGCCTATCGAAGATGAAAGTATAGATATTGCAGCCCAAAACTGCTTGTTTAATATTTTCAAAACAGATGATTTGAAGAAAGCATTAGAAGAAATGTATCGTGTGCTAAAGCCTGGTGGCCGATTGGTTATGAGTGATCCTACTTGTGAGCAAGAAATGAACGAAACCCTACGTAATGATGACCACTTAAGAGCTTTGTGCCTTAGCGGAAGTATCCCAATTAAAGAGTATATCAAAATGTTAACTGATGTAGGTTTTGGAACTATCGAAATTAGAGGAAGAAGACCGTACCGAATTTTAGATCCTGCAAATTATGCGACAGACGAACTAATTTTTATTGAAAGTATCGAAGTTTGCGCCATCAAAGACCAAATGCCAAGTGATGGACCGTGCGTTTTTACTGGGAAAGCGGCAATTTATTATGGTACAGAGGCTTACTTTGATGATAAAAAAGGACATACTTTATTAAAAAATCAGCCTCTTGCAGTATGCGATAAAACAGCTCAAGCGCTGGCAGACCTAAACAGAAGTGATATTTACATCAGCGAGTCGACGTTTCATTATAACGGAGGCGGTTGTTGTTAACCCTAACGAGCTGCAGTTTTAGTCCAACTGCAGCTTTTTAATTTTAAATTATGCAGCAAAAAAATGCAATTATTTTATTTACTAAGAATCCAGAATTAGGCAAAGTAAAAACTCGCTTGGCTAAAACGATTGGAAATGAGAAAGCTTTAGCAATTTATAAAAAACTATTGCACCATACTCAGGCAATTGTTACCCCAATTACTGCTGATAAATTCCTTTTTTATTCTGATGCAATTGTACAAAGCGACCAATGGCCGGAAACCGAATTTCACAAAAAAGTGCAACACGGTTCGGGTTTAGGAGAGCGAATGAATGCTGCTTTTCAAGAAATTTTTAGCTTGGGTTATACCTCAGTTTGTATCATTGGTAGCGATTGCTTTGAACTGACCTCTACAATTATTGAAGATGCTTTTACTCAACTTGAAAAATACGATACAGTGATAGGCCCTACTTTTGACGGTGGATATTATTTATTGGGTATGAAAAAACGACATGAATTCGTTTTTTTAAATAAAACTTGGAGTACTGAAACAGTTTACTCTGACACAATTACTGATGTGAAAGAAAATAATCTAACTTATTTTGACCTTCCAAAATTAACAGATATTGACGAAGAGAAAGACTTACCGCATATTTGGAAATAATTGCCTATGTATTATTTTTTTAAACTAGCAGCTTCTGTGGCCTTGCCATTGTACACCAAAAAAACGATAGCGCGTTTTCATGAGCCTTTTGTAGCAAATCAACCTACCATTTTAGCAAGTAATCATCCAAATTCTTTTTTTGATGCTATCGCGATTGCTGTACACTACCCGCAACCCATTTATTTTTTGGCGCGAGGCGATGCGTTTAAAAAGCCTTTGGTGGCACAATTTTTAAATGCCTTGCATCTAATTCCTATTTACCGCTTGAGCGAAGGGAAAGAGAACTTGAGTAAAAACACTGACACGTTTCAAACTTGTATCGATTTACTCCAGCAGAATCAAACTATTTTAATTTTCTCAGAAGGAATTTGCAAAAACGAATGGCAGTTACGTCCATTGAAAAAAGGAACTGCTCGATTAGCGCTAATGGCAGCTGAGGCAGGATTAAAAAACTTACGTGTTCAACCTGCTGCCATCAATTATTCATCATTCAACAAAAACCCGAAAGAAGTTGAAATACATTTTAATCCAACCTTTTCGATTGATAAAAAAATACGAGAAAACGAAGCAGTTTTTTTCAATGATTTCAACCAACAATTAAAAACAGGTATGACCACTAATTTGTTGGTAAAAAGTAATACAAAGGATATTGAATTATTTCCAAAGCAAGCAATCTTACAAGCAAAATTTATAAGGTACATTGTTGCAATACCAGCCTTTATCGGTTTTTTGGCTAACTATGGAATTTATTACACCCTTAAAAAAATAGCCTTGCGAAAAACTGAGAATACCGTTTTTTACGACTCCGTGTTGTTTGGTCTACTGTTAGTATTATATCCAATTTTGGTTTCTTTTCTGGCTATATTTACGGGAGTAATTTTTAATTGGAATGCAGCGTTGATGCTTTTTATAGGCATGCCCCTAAGCGCTTGGTTTTACAAAACCTATAAAAGTTTGTAATTACTTTACCTTACTTAAAGCTAGCATTTTAATCATCCATCGCGGTAATGGCTTTTCTTGATTTCTTTTGCGAAGGTCTAAATACCAACCTATTTTTTTTAGAATGGGAACTTTGTGCGTTTCTACCAATTCAATTAAAGTACCATCTGGATCTTCGATATAACAAAATCTACCTGAGGCATTATCCATCGCGAAGGTATTGTTGCTATCTACTGTAAACTCTAATTCGTGAGTAGCTGCATGATTTTTCAAGGCATCCATGGCAATAACATCAAAACAAAGATGGATAAACCCACAATCGCCCCAAAACCTGTTTTCGTAAATTTTAGGTTGTTTTTGATCTAAATTTTGCAGCAATTCAACAGTTACATTTCCGAGCAAGGTATTGAATGCTCCTTTACCTGTTGCTGCTTTAGAAAGTCCTACTTTTCTAAAATTATGACCGTTTTCAGTGCACAAATTATCGTATGTGATAGTATCAAGTCCTAAAATAGTTTGGTAAAAAGCAATTGATTTTTCCATATCGCTTACACCAATAACCGCTCCTACAACGCCACCCAAATCAAAATCATTATTTTGAAACCAATCGGTAGAGGAAATTATTTTAAAATGATTTGAGTCTGTATCAGTTACATAAAAATAAGGTTGACTATCAGGTCCTAATGCAATTGCACTCACTACCAAACCATCTATTACAGAGAGTCGTTGGTACGACTGTTTTAAATTTCGAGATTTTAAAATGGCCGCATTAATCCCTAAATGACCCAATGCAACTTGAGCACCTTGAGTTGGAGTTCTATCTTTAAATTGCCAAATTTCTAAACCTCCACCGCCTTGCAAATTCATAGTCAAAATAGCACGTCGGCTGTATACAACTCCACCAGTATATTGTGTCATTAAACTTGCCTGAGCTTCATCATCAAAAATTAAAACATCCATTCCAAAAAGATGTTTATAAGTATGCATGGCTTTTGTCGCTTGACTAACTCCAATTCCTACTTGTTGAATTCCTGATAAATACTGATGCATAGACTGTTTATATTTTAATTTTGTAAACCTTTTTTATGAGCAATTTTATAATACAAAGCGGGACAAAACCACCATAGCCACAGCAAAATACGTTCAGCTTTGACAATTACGATTGCTTTTTTACCTTTTTGAATTCCTTTAATAATTTTTCGGGCGCAAATTTTTACGTTCATTCCCACTTCATTGTTGGCATCAGTAGTACCGTACTGTTGTCCGTTGCCTTGAAGGGCATTTTTCGAGATCGGAGTATCAATCCTTCCTGGATATACGATAGAATGCCGTACTTTGGTTTCCAATAATTCACATTGTAACGTTTCGACATAACCTTTGATAGCGTGTTTAGAGGCTGCGTAACCAGAACGCAATGGAAAACCCATTAATCCAGCTACGCTGCTAATTATAACGCTATGGCCCGAGTTTTTAGCAACAAAATGAGGCAGCAAAGCCTGATTGATTGCAACTGGAGCAAAATAATTTATGGCCATTAATTTTTCATAAACTGCCATATCAGTTTCGGTAGCTTGAGCACGCTGACTAATACCAGCACTTTGAATCACGTAATCAATACGCCCGTAACAAGACAAAGCCTCGTCAACCAATGCAGGAATTCCTTTTAAATCTAATAAATTATAAACTAGTATTTTTGATTTTTGCAACTGTAGCTGCAATTCACTTAACAAACTTTTATTGGAAGACGTTAAAATCAAAATTGCTCCTAACGCATCAAATTGCAAAGCAAGCTCCTTTCCTATCCCTGAAGATGCGCCGGTAATCCAGACTACTTTGTCTTTAAAATGCATTTTTACGATAGTTTAAAAGATGTTTGTAGGTGGTCACCATATCAGTTTGAGAGGCTCCTTTTTTATACATACGTACAATTTTTAAATTAGCCAACTGCACGGTTAACCATGTATTATCAGTATATTTTCGAGCAGAAACCATGGTCGCTTTAGGAATTAATTTGAATTTTCCTTGTTCCCAAATTCGAGCAATAAAATCATAATCCTCCATGATAAACATCTGCTCTTTGTACGAACCCACGCGCTCCCACAATGCTTTGGTTACAAAAATTCCTTGGTCACCTCCTCTAAAAAACAAATAATTGAAGCGTGTAAAAAAGGCATTAACTTTTAATAGAAAACTATCGGAATCAAATTTCGTTCGGAAACTTCCACAATTATACCCTTTAACAAAAGCTTTTTGTAGTGATAGATAACAATCTGCAGGAGGTAAACTATCGGCATGCAAGAAAAAATACACTTCTCCTGATGCCTTTTGCACGCCAAAATTCATTTGCCCGGCGCGTCCTTTTACAGGCGAAAGGACTGCTACTACACCTAATTTTTCAGCAATTTGTAACGTACCATCCGTGCTACCGCCATCAGAAATAATTATTTCACAATTCGAAGGCGGTATAATTTTTTGCAAATGCAAGATTGTGTTTTCTATTATGAGCGCTTCATTGTAAGTTGGAATAATTATGCTGATGACCATACATTTGGGGTAGAAAAAAATTCTTGAAATAGTAATTAATTTGCAACTTCGCTAATAAATTTGATTCGCATCAACCGCAACTCATCTAAATCGTAATCACCATCAAATTCTTTCAAAGCTTTTTCGATACTATCTGTTTCTGATTCCATGAAATACTCATGAATTTCTTCTTGCTGATCATCATCGAGCATTTCGTCAATCCAATATTTGATATTAAGTTTGGTACCTGAATAAACAATTTGCTCCATTTCTTTAATCAAAGCATCCATGGTCAAACCTTTGGCTGAAGCAATATCGTCAAGCGAAAGTTTTCTGTCTATGTTTTGAATGATGTATAATTTGTTGGCAGAATTTACTCCAGTAGATTTTACCACTAAATCATCCGGTCGAATAATATCGTTGTCTTGCACGTACCTACTAATTAACGCTACAAATTCGTTACCGTATTTCTTGGCTTTACCTTCTCCAACACCATGAATATTGATTAATTCAGCTGCGGAAATAGGATATTTAAGCGCCATATCTTCTAGCGAAGGATCTTGAAAAACCACAAATGGAGGAACACCAATTTTTTTAGCTACTTTTTTACGCAAATCACGAAGCATTCCCATCAAAACCTCATCAGCAACACCTGTTGATTTGGCTGCAGTAACAATAGCCTCATCTACTGATTCATTGTATTCATGATCTTCTGACATCAGAAATGATTCTGGATTAGCAATAAAATCAGCTCCTTTTGAAGTCAATTTTACAATTCCATACGTTTCAATATCTTTTGACAAATAGCCTGCAACTAACACTTGACGCAATAAAGCCATCCAATATTTTTCATCATGAGCTGCTCCACATCCAAAAAAAGATTGCGAATCAGTACGATGCGCTTTGATTACCGCATTTACACGTCCAATTAGTGTAAAAACAATTTCTTTTGATTTGTATAAGTGTTTGGTGTCACGCACTACTTCTAGCAATTGCACCACTTCTTTTTGTGCTTCTACTTTTACTTTTGGGTTGCGAACGTTATCATCCATATCCGCACCTTCTCCGGTAGCTGAGTCAAATTCCTCACCAAAATAATGCAAGATGAATTTTCGACGAGACATTGATGTTTCAGCATAAGCCACTACTTCTTGCAGCAATGCAAATCCTATTTCTTGTTCAGCTACAGGTTTGCCAGACATGAACTTTTCTAATTTCTCAACATCTTTATAGGAATAGTAGGCCAAACAATGTCCCTCGCCACCATCTCGACCTGCTCTACCTGTTTCTTGGTAATAACTTTCAAGTGATTTAGGAATGTCATGGTGAATTACAAAACGTACATCGGGCTTGTCAATCCCCATACCAAAGGCAATGGTAGCTACTACTACCTCAACATCTTCCATCAAAAACATATCTTGATGTTTCGCTCTAGTTTTGGCATCTAAACCAGCGTGGTACGGCACTGCAGAAATTCCGTTTACTTGTAAAACTTCGGCAATAGCTTCCACTTTTTTGCGGCTCAAACAGTAAATAATTCCTGATTTGCCTTTATTTTGTTTGATAAATCGAATGATATCCGACTCAATATTTTTTGTTTTGGTGCGTACTTCGTAGTACAAATTAGGTCTGTTAAACGATGCCTTGAATGTGGTAGCATCAGACATATCTAGATTTTTCAAGATATCTTCCTGCACCTTTGGCGTTGCCGTTGCGGTAAGACCAATAATTGGCACATCGCCCAATTGTTTGATAATATGTTTTAAATTACGGTATTCCGGTCTAAAATCATGACCCCATTCTGAAATACAATGCGCTTCATCAATCGCTACAAATGAAATGGGCACGCTTCTTAAAAAAGTAACATACTCTTCTTTAGTTAACGATTCTGGCGCTACATACAACAGTTTAGTCAAACCCGAACTGATATCGGCTTTCACCTGTGTAATTTCAGTTTTGGTCAACGAAGAGTTTAAAACATGAGCAATTCCATTTTCTGAAGATAAGCTACGAATAGCATCTACCTGATTTTTCATCAAGGCAATTAAAGGCGAAACTACAATTGCAGTCCCCTCTTGAATCAAAGCGGGTAATTGATAACAAAGTGACTTTCCTCCACCTGTAGGCATAATCACAAAAGTATTTTTTTGACTCAAAATACTTTTAATGACTTGTTCCTGCAATCCCTTAAATTGGCTAAAGCCAAAATACTTCTTTAATTCTTTGTGTATGTCAATTTCGTTTGAATTCATTCTTTATTACGTGGTATTTTGTATAAATTTGCAATATCTAAAGGTACAAATTTCTTTTACACATACAAATTTTAATCATTCTGTTTTGATCACTAAAGAAAATATACTGGCCAGCGCCAAAAAAACTATTCTTTCCGAAAGCCAATCAATTGCTAAACTCACTGATTATCTGGACGAAAACTTCAGCAAAGCCGTTACTGCCATTTACCAATCTAAAGGACGGTTGGTTGTTACAGGTATTGGCAAGAGCGCCATAATAGCCCAAAAAATGGTGGCCTCGTTTAACTCAACAGGGACTCCATCCTTATTTTTGCACGCTTCAGAGGCCATTCATGGTGACTTAGGAATGATTCAAAATGAAGATATAATTATTTGTATATCTAAAAGCGGCAACAGTCCTGAAATTAAAGTTTTGGTTCCGTTATTGAAGCGATTTGGAAACACCTTAATTGCAATTACTGGAAACATGACTTCGTTTTTAGCAAAAGGATCCGACTACGTTTTGAACACAACAGTTGATGCCGAAGCTTGTCCTAATAATTTGGCTCCAACCAACAGCACTACTGCACAATTGGTAATGGGCGATGCGCTAGCGGTTTGCCTTATGGAAATGCGCGGTTTCAAAGCCGAAGATTTTGCCGTATACCATCCGGGTGGCGCTTTGGGAAAAAAGCTACTCATGCGCGTACAAGACCTATTAGAGCATAGTTTGAAGCCATTGGTTAGCCCAGACGCTCCAATCAAAAAAGTGATATTCGAAATTTCAGAAAAAAGACTTGGGGTGACTGCTGTAGTTGAAAACGAGCAAGTAATTGGAATTATTACTGATGGCGATATCCGTAGAATGCTTAACGAAACCGATACCTTTGCTGCGCTTACCGCAAAAGATATCATGACCAAAAACCCAAAAGTTACTAGCTCAGCAAATCGCCTTGAAGACGCACTTAATCTTATGGAGGATTTTTCGATTACGCAGCTAATTGTTGTCGATGAAGGAAAGTACAAAGGTGTATTGCATTTGCATGACATATTAAAAGAAGGAATCGTATAATGGCAAAAAAGAATCTAAACGAAATGTCGTTTTTGGATCATCTTGAAGAATTAAGATGGTTGTTAGTGCGCAGTACCATTGCTATTTTAGTATTGGCTACCATCACTTTTTTTATTAGTGATTATATTTTTAACGATGTTATTTTTGGTCCTACAAAACCTAGTTTTGTAACCTATCGCTTTTTCTGTGATTTGTCCAATCAATTGGGTTTTGCTGAAACTATTTGCGTTACAGAGATGCCATTTATCATCCAAAACACCAATATGGAAGGCCAAATTAATGTTTTGATTTGGACGTGTATCACGGCGGGATTCATTCTTGGTTTCCCTTTTATTTTGTGGGAATTATGGAAATTTATCAGCCCTGCTTTATATGATTCTGAAAAAAAACACGCCAAGCTTTTCATTTTTTCTTCGTCCATGTTGTTTTTCTTGGGCGTATTGTTTGGCTACTTTGTAATCGTACCGATGTCTGTGAATTTCTTTGCCACTTTTACAATAAGTGATGTGGTAAAAAATCAATTTAGTATCGACTCCTACATCAGTTTAATCAAAACCAGTGTCATCGCATGTGGGTTATTCTTTGAATTACCAATAATTATATATTTCCTAACCAAGCTTGGTTTAGTAACCCCCGTATTTTTGCGAAAGTATTGGAAATACGCCGTGATTATAATCTTAATTGTAGCAGCAATTGTAACTCCGCCAGATGTGGTTAGTCAAATTATTGTTACCATTCCGATGCTAATCATCTATGAAGCAAGTATCTTAATATCAAAAATAGTAGTAAAAAATCAACAAAAAATCAATGGCTGATATCATTCAAGAATTCAACGACTACCGTTCTAAAATGAACGAAAAATTATTGGCAGACAATAATAAAATTGTAAAACGTATTTTTAATTTAGACACAAACGCTTACGCTGAAGGTGCTTTAGATGTAAAAACTAAGGAGCTCCTTGGATTAGTAGCATCGGCTGTTTTACGTTGTGACGACTGTGTAAAATACCACTTAGAAACAAGCCATAAAGAAGGTGTAACTAAAGAGGAAATGATGGAGGCTATGGGAATTGCAACCCTAGTTGGCGGTACTATTGTGGTGCCACATTTGCGTCGTGCGTACGAATTTTGGGAAGCGCTAGAAGAAAACGCAACCAAATAAATTGTTAAAAGAAGTTCTAGTTTTTAGTTTTAGTTGTTCTTTTGAACCCTGAAACTAAAAACTATAGTTTCTAAAACCACTATATCATTAAAATAAAAACAAGAAGTAATGCAATTAAGAGCCGAGAATTTGATCAAAACCTATAAAGGTCGTAGTGTTGTAAAAGGCATTTCAGTAGAAGTAAACCAAGGCGAAATCGTAGGTTTATTGGGACCAAACGGTGCTGGTAAAACTACCTCTTTTTACATGATTGTTGGTTTGGTTAAACCCAATTCTGGCAACATTTTTTTGGATGATTTGAATATTACTGATTATCCAATGTACAAAAGAGCGCAGCAAGGTATTGGCTACTTAGCGCAAGAAGCTTCTGTTTTTAGAAAATTAAGTATCGAAGATAACATTTTGAGCGTGCTGCAATTGACCAACTTAACAAAAGCAGAACAAGTTGCCAAAATGGAAAGTTTGATTGCCGAATTCAGCTTAGAGCACATTCGTACCAATCGTGGTGATTTATTGTCGGGTGGAGAGCGTCGTCGTACCGAGATTGCGCGCTGCTTAGCTACCGACCCGAAGTTTATTTTATTAGACGAACCTTTTGCGGGTGTTGACCCTGTTGCTGTTGAAGATATTCAACGTATCGTGGCGCAACTTAAAAATAAAAACATTGGTATTTTGATAACCGACCATAACGTTCAAGAGACCCTTGCCATTACTGACAAGACCTATTTGATGTTTGAAGGTGGTATTTTAAAAGCGGGAATTCCTGAGGAATTAGTAGAAGATGAAATGGTACGAAGAGTATACTTGGGTCAAAACTTTGAATTGCGTAAAAAGAAAATTGAGTTCTAATTGAGAACTCATTTTTTTTTTGCTAAAGCAGTTCCGTTCTCAAAAACTGTTTGAACAGGACTATCAACCAACTATTCAATCGTAATAAAACGTAATTGTTGCAGATCGCCATTGTAAATATTTACGTCGACATTTTCATCAATACCTGGCACGGTAGCTTTTTCAGTAAACTGCCAAAACAACCAATCAGAGTCGATCGATTCACGGTAAAAATTATAATTGGCAATCCAAAAAAGGTAGTCACTAAATTCGTCCTTCAAAAAATCATCATAATACCGCTCTCCTGAATAGATAATGGGACGCACTCCATAATGCTTTTCAACCGCTTGCAACCAGCGTCGCAAACCTATTTTCAAATTTGTAATTGACTGATTTTTAGGCAATTTTTCAATATCTAAAACCGGAGGCAAATCACCTTTTTGCAAACGCACTGTTTCAATAAAAAGCTTTGCTTGTTCCAAAGAATTTTCGTTAGGACGGTAATAATGATACGCACCTCTGATCATTTTATTTTTTTTGGCACCAAGCCAGTTTTGATCAAATTTGCGATCCTTTCGATCCTTTCCTACAGTAGCTCTGATAAATACAAAGTCAATAGGATATTTTTGTTCTAAAGTATCTACGTAAGACCAACTAACTGCACCTTGGTATTCAGAAACATCGATCCCAATGCTTTTGCCTTCATGTTTTGCAAGTACTTGTATGTTTCTAACATCCGAAAGTTTTTTAGATAATGCACTTTCAGTGTTTGATTTATCACTTTTAAAACTAAAATAATAAGCTAATCCATTACGGTAATGATACGCCAGAGCCACCAGTAAAAAAACAACTAAAAAACCGATTACATATTTTGAAAACAAAAAGCGACGCCAATTGCTGTTTTTTTTTGGTTTTCGTACAGTACGCGTTTTTCTAACTATTTTTTGCCTAGCCATACCGACAAATTTACTTTTGTAACATTTTGTTGTTTACTACAGAAAGTAAAACATAAAATAAAATCACTAACGGAATTCCTAGGTATTGGAAAAACACTAATAACAATACAGAAATCAAAAGAAAGACGATTTGCAATCGGTTACCTGCCCAACTTAATTTTTTAATTTTCAAAGAAAACAACGGAATTTCAGCATTCAACATATAGGCGCTCAATAAAGTAATGAGCAATAAAAAGTAATTTGTTGTAAGCAATTCAATTGCAATTAATGAGTCGGTGTATTTTAAAACCAAAGGCAAACTCAAGATAAATAATGCATTGGCAGGAGTTGGCAAACCAATAAATGAATCCGTTTGACGCGTATCAATATTAAAATTAGCCAAACGGTAACACGATCCTAAAGTAATTATAAAACCCAAATACGGGAGAATTTGCAAATGAGGTGCAGCAGCAGTTGAGGAATGGCTAACCAGCATGTGGTACATCACCACGCCAGGCACGACGCCACTAGTTACCATATCAGCCAATGAATCTAATTGTAAACCAAGCGGACTAGAAACTTGAAACATACGCGCAAAAAAACCGTCAAAAAAGTCTAGAAAAATACCCAAACACACAAAATAAAAAGCCATTTCAAAATCTTGCTGAAATGCAAAAACAAGAGCGATACATCCTGAAAAAAGATTAAGTAAGGTAATAGAATTAGGAAGGTGTTTTACAAACGACATGGACTTGTGATTTAAAGTATAAGTGCGCAAATTTAGTACAATATGCCAATGAAAAATACGTTTTTAAGATAGTTTTTAGGAGCAGTGGTTGTTTTTAAGTTTATACTCATTAATGCATGTATTGAAAGCTTAGTCGTAATTGTCTTAAAAACGTTATCTAGCAACCTTACTAGACCATATCATCCCAAAAGAATTCAGCAGGAAATGAAAGTCAGCTAAATAAAAAATTCTATTTTTGATAAAAATTAAACAATCCCCCTTGTTTGTAAAAATGACATCCTTGCACAAACGCCTTCTCCTTGTATTCGCATTGCTTTCAATGAGCACCTTTGCACAAACAGTTAGAAAATATTCTAATGAGTTTATGAACATCGGTGTTGATGCGGCTGCTCTAGGGCGCTCCAATACGGCAGTAGCCTCCACAAAGAATGTCAACTCAGGCTACTGGAATCCAGCAGGATTGGTTCAATTAGAGGACCACGAAGTCTCATTCATGCATGCCAATTATTTTGCAAATATTGCGCAGTACGATTATTTGGCCTACGCTAGCCCTATTGACGAGCGTAGTGCGTACGGAATATCACTCATTCGCTTTGGAGTAGATGACATTTTAAATACCACTGAATTAATTGACAGCGAAGGCAACATTGATTACAACAGGATAAGTTTATTCTCAACTGCGGACTATGGTTTTACTTTTTCATACGCACGAAAATTGCCCGTTCCTGGTTTTCAATATGGAGTGAATGCAAAGGTAATCCGCAGGGTAATCGGAAAGTTTGCCGATGCTTGGGGATTTGGTTTTGATGCAGGAATACAATTTGAACGCAACAGTTGGTCTTTTGGATTGATGGTACGAGACATCACAACAACTTATAACGTTTGGAATATCAACGAAGAGGAATACCAAAAAATTGCCAATGCCATACCCGGACAAAATCAAGAATTACCAGAAAGCACTGAAATTACAGCTCCAAAGGCACAATTGGGATTGGCAAAAAAATTTATCATCAGATACGATTACAGCATTGAAGCAGCTGCCAACTTAAATATGCGCTTCACAAAAACCAATGACCTCATTGCTACTGATTTTGTTAGTATTGATCCTGCAGTGGGTTTTGAGTTTGGTTATACCGATCTGGTTTTTCTTCGTGCAGGAATGGGAAATTTCCAGAACGTACAACAATTAGACGGCACCGAAAAAGTAGGTTTCCAACCCAATATTGGTCTCGGATTCAAATACAAAGGCATTCAAATTGATTATGCACTAACTGATATTGGGGATCAAAGCACCGCCTTGTACTCGAATATTTTTTCAGTTAAAGTCGATTTGGGTCTTTTTAGAAGGTAACCAAATAACATTTAGTTGCAACGCTTTTTTTGTTTTCGCAAATGAAAAAGAAACAGTATCGCAGCTATTGAATAACATTATAAAAATGAATTTCATGCAGAAATTTTCAATTTACAAATCCATTATTTTCTTTTTAATCGGAATATTTAGTAGTGCGTTTTATGCCCAACCGCTATCGTTATCACCACAAAGTAAAGTTAGTGTGCTTACATGTGGCACCGGTAACGAATCGTACTCTTTGTTTGGCCATACAGCGGTTCGAGTTCAAGACGCAACTACTGGCTTTGATGCAGTGTACAACTATGGTGCTTTCGACTTTAAAACGCCCAACTTTGTCATGAAATTTGCTAAAGGCGATTTACAGTATTTTGCCGTTGCCCATTCGTATACAGATTTTATCGCTCAATACCAATACGAACAAAGAGCGGTTTATGAGCAAGAATTAGTACTCCCACTTGATGCCAAACAACGACTATTTGAACAACTACAGCACGATATCACCTCAGCAGATAGTCATTATACGTACAAATTCATTGATAAAAACTGCACGACGATGGTTGTTGATGCCATCAATAAAGCAGTTGGCATCAACTTAATTACAAAAAAAGAGGCTACTGATAACAGTTATCGCGATGTATTACTACCTTATTTTGATGGTCATTTTTACGAAAAACTCGGCACAAGCATCATCTTCGGATCTAAAGTAGACCAAGCAGCCAACCGCATTTTTTTACCTTTTGATTTGTTAGAAAGCCTAAAGAAAGTTCAGTTTAATAAATCACCGCTAGCCAAAGAAACAGTAACGGTATTGCCTTATAACCAGCCCACTCCTTTTTCGTGGTGGAATAATCCGTATAGCTATATTTTAATTTTGTTTACTATCGTAGGTTTAAACAGAAAAGGACTTTCTATATTTTTCATGACGATTTTAGGACTGATTGGAGTATTATTTGCAACAGCGTGGAATTTTTCATTACACGCAGAATTAGCCAATAATTATAACCTACTAGTTTTTAATCCAATATTACTTTTGTTATTGTTGGCTTATGTTATGAAAAACAAAAAAATAATTTGCTACTTGGCTACTATGAATTTAATTGCTTTGGGAGTTTATACCGCTTATTGCCTCAACAAACCACATTTAATTTTAGTGCTACCTATTGTACTCACAAGTGCAGCACTATCAGTTAGAATGTTAATTCAAAACAAAAAACCAATTCCTATTATTATTTAGATTGTGAGTGGTGAATTGTGAATTGTGGGAAAGTACTAAGAACCAATGACTAAAGACTAGGGACAATGAACTAAAGACTACTAAAAAAATAAAATCATACCTATTATTGCCCTCTATAAAAAAGAACAGTAGTAATGGTCTTAAAAGCAATGTTTAGATCTAAATAAATAGAACGGTGTTTGATGTAATACAAGTCGTATTGCAATTTGATCAGGCTATCTTGTAGTGTTTCTCCATACGAATAATTGACTTGCGCCCAACCCGTCAATCCCGGTTTGATAATGTGTCGCGTTTCATAAAATGGCATACTAGCGGCTATTTCTTTAACAAAAACGGGACGCTCTGGTCTTGGACCGATTACAGCCATATCTCCTTTTAAAATATTTATAAACTGCGGAAACTCATCAATTCTCGTTTTTCGCATGAACTTACCAAAAGTAGTAACTCGGCAATCGTTAGCCTTTGTAAAAACAGCACCATTTTCCTCCGCATTTTTGACCATCGTTCTAAATTTAAAAATAGAAAAAACAGCCCCATCCTTGCCCACACGTTCTTGTGTATAAAACAAAGAACCGCGGTTAGCTAAAGCATTCCCCAACAGAATCAATGGCAATAAAGCCAAACCTACTAATATACCCGCAACGGCAACTAAAACGTCAAAACCACGTAGGGTAACTAAATATAATTTATTTTGATTGGAACGGCTAAAAGGAAAAAAACGATAAAAATCACGAGACATGTGTTGTAGTGGTATACGCTGCGTTTTACTTTCATACACTTGCGTATATTCTCTAATAATTATACCCGATTCTAATGCTTTGAGTAATTGCTGATACAAACTAGTAGTCATTCCCGTAGTTATTTGCGAAGCGATTACTAACTCCGAAACGCCATTTTTTTTCACAAACGATAGCATTGCATCTCCATTAAGTTCCTTTACATAGGGATAACCCTCTTGCTGCGATTCGAAATCCAAAGGAACAAATCCAATAATTTTGTAGTGCGGATCAATATTTTCCAGACCTTTAATCAATTCTTTTACTTGTACCCGATCGCAGAGCAATACTGCTTTTTGAAAAAACCGATTAGAAGCTAAAAAACTTACGTAAATCATTCTCCACGCAAATAAACTCAGAAATACAACTATAAAAAACAAGGCGATTTGAAGTCGATTGCTAGGTAAGGTAGGCGAAAAATAGGGAGTTAACAAATAGATTAGTACCGTGGTAGAGGCTGTAATTAAAGTGCTTTTAAGCACCTGAAACTGATTACTTGCCACTTGTAAATTGTACATTTCGAATATAGTTCCGAATAAATTAAGATAAACAGCCAATAAAATCGCTCGGTGGTAGGTTCCAGCCTCAACTGCAAAATAATTAAAAGCTTCAACGTAAGTCAATAAATATAAAGCAGCTAAAACAAAAAACACATCAAAAAGCCGAAGTAACATCTTTCGCTCTGAGATTTCAAAATGCATTTTATCAACTGCAAACATGTGTGGTATTTTGATTGAGCATGCAATTTAGTATATTTTGGCTGAATTCAATTTGCTTCAAAGTTGTTTTTTTTTAACAAATTTTTAATAAAGCTAGCTTACATTGTTATCGGTCGATTTAACATTTATTGTTGAAGAACTTGACGAACTAGTACAATCAATCAAAGATCAATCATTTTCTAATCGCTTTTTTTGAGGTAATCCTAATTGCACATTTAATAACGAAAGTGAATAAACAAATGCCGGAGCGGCAGTACGCATAGCGGCATGATTAATAGTCAAAAACCAAAAAGCAACAAAACACAATAAGTACATGTTGAACTTATTCTCAATATACAACACTAATGGTGTGAAAAATAACAGCAATAAACTTAGTACACCTAAAGAGCCATGCTCTGCTAACATACGAGTAATTTCGTCATGAGATACAACAAATATTCCCGTATCTTGTGCTCGAATTTCTGCACCCTTACCTACGCCAACACCCAAAATTGGATTTTTAAAAAATATAGTTATCTCACTTTGAGCTACATCTTCCCTACCAGTAAACTGACTTCCTTTAGTTCGCCCTGCAGCATCTTGATTGGCATATCTTTTTTCTATCAATCCACCTGTTTGCAACGAAGTATAGCTCCAAGTGGCGGATCCAGCTAAAGCCAAAATGATTAGAATATAACTCAGTTTAACTTTTCCTTTTGTGTTCGATTTAAAATACAAGAACACTAACAGTAGTATGATCATTAAAAAACCAGTTATCATTCCCCCTCTCGAGAAAGTCACCATACCTCGATAGGTTATATTTAAAACTAAAATTGTATTAATTATTATTTGTAATGTAGTTTTACTCTCTAAAATAATTCTTGATACAAACACGAACATGCCTAAACCTAAAATAGTTGCCACCTGATTAGGCCCATAGCCTCCAGAGGTTTGAAAATTAGATTCTGTACTTGTAATTACATCTTTAATATTTGGGGTATAAAAGGCCAAATATACCATACATGAAATAATTGGCAAACCCAACCACAGTAGAATTCGATTCATTTCAGAGATACTTATTTTTCTGCGAAAGGTATACAAGGATGCAACCCCCAAACATACGGGACCAGAAATATTAAAAGCAATTGCTTTCCGCATATCCGTATCAAAATTCAAATTAACTGTTGCCAAAATAATTCCGGGCACTAATAATAATAGGAAAATCCAATAGGGTGCTGCACCTTTTGAGAAACCACTATAATACATTCCGATTAATAAAAATACCATTACGGCATATTTTGAGATTTCATACAAAGGATTGCCATCAGTCATTCGTAAAAAAACCTCACTGCCCACAATATAAGCTGCAGCTAAAAGAGCCTCATTATTTCTATTCTGATTTTTAATTACGTAATAAATTCCATATAAAAATATTCCATAGCCATATATTTTTGCAGTAAACGGGATTGCATACCCCATAAAACCAATTAGGACATGAAACAGTATAATCATCAAGTAGGATTGATCCTCTTTTCTCATTTTAATATATTTTTCAACCAGTTCAAATAGTTGGTCATTACCGATTTTTCAGAGTAGTGCTCTTGCACAGTATCATAAAGGGCTTGTCCTAAATTATCTCGCAGCGTACTATTTTCAATCAATTGTACTATCGCGTCATAAAATAATTGAACCTCTTGGGCAGGCACTACTAAACCATTTAAACCATTTTGTACAACAGCCTGCACTTCGCCAACGTTTGTTACTACCACTGCTTTTTTATGTGCACCATACTCTAATAAAGCTACCGGTAAACCCTCTGATTTAGAAGTTAGAATTGCAATATCTACCTGCTGGATAATTGCGGCCACATCGGTTTTACTGCCGTAAAGAAACACATTTTTTTCTAGTTTTAAATCGGAATGCCGCTTCTTAATTGTTGCAGCATATTCATCTTCAAAATCTTTTCCTACAAGGTGAAAAGTCCAATCTGGATGAGAATATTGTAATTTATTGGCCACTTCAAGTAAAAGGTGCTGGTCTTTTTGAGGTCTTAAATTAGCCAAGCACAAGATCCGTTTTCCTGGCAGCCCCAGCAAGTTAGTTTTAAGTGCAGTATTTTTCTCTAGTGCAGTAAAATTGGGCAAATACAGTACATGAGGTACTTTTAAAACCGTCTCGCACCAATTTTTGAGTTTCTGATTGACAGTGATGACGCCACTAAAAAACGATGCAGTGCATTTTAATACAGTTGCCGGTCTTTGTTTCAAAAATTCACTATCGCCATAATGATCGTGCCAAACTATTTGAAGGGATGGCAAGCAACATTTAAGCAAAACCGCTGTAAAAAATGAGGTGCTGTGCGCCTGCAGCACTTGAATTCGGTTCTTTTTAACAAATCTTCTCAAGCGCCAAAGTGCCTTTAAATCGATACTCCTTTTTTTTCTTAAAAAGAAATACGGCACTGCTGCTTCCAATTGATCTTGTAATGGGCCTTCTTTCCGAGTTACTACCAATGCCGAATAGTCGGTTAGTTTTGATAAAGCATTCGCATAGCTTACGGCCATTCGCTCTGCTCCACCTGCTTCTAACGAATCGATTAGTTGCATGATTCGAATTGGCACTTTTTCATCATCATTTAAAGCTTTACTAAAATGATTTATGCGCTGATCGTTTGGATTTGAAAGTAGTTCCTGTATGGCTTTTGCAAAAGAATCGGTGGTGAAATTTCTAGACCATGCCATGGCACTCATTTGTAGCTCAAGATATTGTTTTTCATTTTTAAGTAGGCTGGCAATTTTTCTACTATCGGCATCAGTATCTAGTTCCAACAACACCCCTCTATTGCCATGATCTAACATTGTAGGCACGCAGGAAACCGCAGTTCCTATTGGCACACAACCCCAAAACATCCCTTCAGCAAGCGCTTTGGGCCAACCTTCGGATTGTGATGGCAAAATTACAAAATGACTATTCTGATAAGCCTGTTGTACAGTCGCTTTGTTTTGATTACCGAATAGAACAACGCTCCCTTTTAAATCATTTTTATTAATGTAATGTTCCAAATTAGATCGTTCTGGACCTTCGCCATAGAATTTTAATTGCACCGCAAATCCCAAACGCGCTAACTCTTGAACCAACTTTATAGCATAAAGCGGATTTTTACCTTTGACTGAGGCTCCGACAAAAATAAAGGAAATACAATCTTTGGGTGACTTCGGTTCCACATTAACTGCGTCAGCAGCCGAATAAGATGCGGTAAAAAAAGGTTTGATATTGGTAGAACTACCGGGCCATTCCCCATAAACCAGCACCTGCATGTTACGCGTAAGAAAAGTATTTGATAAAATCCATTTTTGCAGTCGAGAGGACCAAGGTTGTTTTGCCATCGGATCCCAATTGCCCGCATATTTGGCTGTTTTGGATTTTGAAGGAAAAGCTATTTGAACAATACTTCCCAACAAGCCCATATTTCCGGGGCAGCGTAAGTGAATGTGATCTGCTTGATTCATCGATTTTGAAATGCGCCAAAGCAATAACGGCAGCATTACAATTACTTTAAAAAAGGACAGTGTGGATAATAAATTGATTGCAGGAACGGCTATAAACTTAACATCGGGGTGTTCGTACTCTTTGTCTATGGCAGTAGGTTCTGCTTTTGAACAAGGGGCAACGATGGTAATTTGGGATACAAATTGACCCCAAATATTCATTTCATCAATATAGGGTGCGTAAGAATAATAGTGCCCGTTTTTTTGTACATGCGGGACTTGTGTTATAATAAGCAATTCCATAACCCTCATTTAATTAAAATACCACCAACACCTGTAAAAGAATCAATACACCTTTAAAGTGGTGCCGGATGAATACAAGTTGTAAATATAATTAATAAAGAGGGATTGGCAACGAATCTATCAAATACCGGCGACGGAATTACTACGCTTTAGGTCACTAAGAGGCATGTTGTACTTTGGATCGGGACAAGACAGCAACCACTTCTTGATAATCAAAACCATAGTAGGTGCAATATTCTTTAATAGTCACTTTTTGATGTTGTTCTTTTTGTAAAACCTTCTTCAAATTTTGTATTTCTTTACGCGCATAGCTCTCACTCTTATCAGGGAGTAAGACAATATCGCTTGGGTATAATACAATTCTATTCATATGGTTTTGAGCTATCTACAGTTATTACAACTACAAACATAAGAAACATTTTTTATAGGTCCTCATGAACTTATTGACAGGTTTCCTCCGAGATTAATCTAATGTACAAAAGCAATTAAGTCAAAAGCATAAATAATCGACTAAGCAAGTTATTTATCAGTTGTTCTACTGAAAAAAAACACTTTAACACTATTTATATCTTATTTTATTGTTAATAAAAAAGTTTTCAAAACTTTACTTTTATACCATTACTTAGATTTTGACATAGATTTTCTATATAAAATTTCAATAAACAAGGCAAAATGAAATTGTTGCTTCCCACTTCAACATTTGTACTCGAGACAAAAAAGACAGCTTTTTAAATTTTTCGGCAAGCAAAATATCTATCTAAAAATGACATCTTTATTTACGTCATAACAATTCTTTTAAAGTTGCCATCATGTATGCATTATGTATAGGGTATGTACCGAGTATGTCCCAAGTTACAATTGAATTATTAGCTGTATAGAAATAACACTCTTTAGCTATTAAAAGCCCTTTTTTAAGCTATGTTTTCTGTAAAAAGTGAACAAAACGGTATTTATGTACTTTTTTTATCGTTTTTAGTCTACTGTATTCGTTTCTGTTCTTTATGCTATTTCTGAGACAAAACAAGCTTTTTACACTATTGCGCCAACAATTACAACAAACGCCAAACCCAGCACCAAGTTGTTGGCTATCAAACAAAACCGCTGTAGTTTTGATCATTATTAACCCTTAAACAAACAACAATGGGCAAATTATCAGGAATTATTAAGTTGGAAGGAACATTAGACGGACTAACGTTCTACAAAAGTAAAGACGGTCATTTGGTTCGAACCAAAGGAGGTGTCAACAAGAAAAGAATTATGACCGATCCTGCCTTTGCGCGTACTCGTGAAAATTTGAGCGAGTTTGGTCAGAATGCAAAAGCGGGCAAACTCATTCGCGACGCGGTTGGTTTGATGCTGAACAACTCCAAAGATTCAAAATTATCGAGCCGTATGTTACAACTCATGAACAGCATCAAAAACTTAGATTCCACCTCCGAGCGAGGCAAGCGCAAAGTGCAAGTAGGCCTGAGCAGTATCGAGGGAAAACAATTGCTTAAGGGATTTGACTTTAACATACAAGCTCCAATGGCTTCCGTTTTGCATGCTAACTACTCGCTTGATCCAGCAACAGGGACGGTAACTATGAGTGATTTTGTTCCCGAAGAACAATTGAGTAAACCAGCAACTACGACGCATTTTAGTATGCGAACTGCATTTGTAGTAGTTGATTTGGCAACTGGCCAATTTACAAAAAGCTACAGTCCACGCAACAGCTACCCCATTCAATCCACTGAGGTAACCTTTGACATGATTCCTGAAGCGGTACCTACTGGATCAGGCATTCATTTGTATCTACTTTTGATCGAATTTTTTCAGGAAGTAAACGGCGTGTCATACTCTTTAAAAAGTGGCTCTTACAATACGTTGAATATCGTAGAAGTGCTTTAAAATTTTCGATTCCAATTTAGAAAAACACCCAATAGACGGGTGTTTTTTTGTTTTTGAACATTAAATGAACAGCCAATTATCTTATAAAAAAAGCTAAGCAAAGCAGTGCTTCTCGATACATTTTTGCCCCGTTTCTCTACGCAAAAACACTCGAAGTGACGGGAATGGGGTTACTTCAGTTCGACTTCTCGATACACTTTTGTTTCGCTGTGCCGCACAAAAGCACTCGAAGTGACGGGCACTCAGTTGCTGGATGTTAGCCGTCAGTTCGAGTATTTTAATCAAAAATGCGATAGCTTTTTTGATTAAAATGTATCTAGAACAGTACTGTAAACAAGGTGACTTCTCTATACATTTTTACTCCGCTAAGCTGCACAAAAGCGCTCGAAGTGACGTGGCAGTTGTCATAGTAATTGCAAAACAATAAATAAAAAGCACTCGTAGTGACTAGAATACAGTTGCTAGATATTAGTCGTCAGTTCGACTTCTCGATACACTTTTGTTTCGCTGTGCTGCACAAAAGCACTCGAAGTGACGGGCACTCAGTTGCTGGATGTTAGCCGTCAGTTCGAGTGTTTTTTAAAATAATGCGATAGCTTTATTTTAAAAAATGTATCGAGAACAGTATTGCAAGCAAGACGACTTCTCGATACATTTTTGCTCCGTTTATCTAAGCAAAAACACTCGAAGTGACAACAGTTCTGATATCGTTATTTTAAATCTTCATTTATAAACAATAAATTTTCACCCCTGTTAAAATATGAAAAGTTGTATCTGCTAATGGCTGCAAAAAAACTTTTTGAACTGCCCTTTGTAATACCATCATGCAATTCGATTATTATACATTTTGTCTTTGGTAACCAATTCTCATAATTACTTTCAAATAAGTTTTTTTCTGCTCCTTCGATATCAATTTTAAGTAAATCCAAACATTCCAATTTATTATAAACTAAAATATCATCAATAGTTAATGACTCAACTTGATCAACTACTTTTTCTGATTGAATATCCTTTTTGACTTGAGTTACAAACCCCCAATTACCGAATCCTTTGTCCACAACATCGAAACTTAAATCCGACTGATTGGAAATCGCTTTCTTTACACAAAAAATATTTTTGTATTGAGTACTATTCTTTAAAAGCATGTCAAAATTTGACTTTTCTGGCTCAACAGCAAAAATTGTCGCATCTGGAAATTTATTTGCAAAAAAGACAGCGGAAAGTCCAATGTTTGCCCCAGCATCAACTATAAATTTTGGAACAAAACCTAAATTCATTCCATATTCTTTAAAAGTAAATATTTGATGAAAAGTTAAAATGTCTGATGATTTCTTTCTTAACTGAATGGGGAATTTCAATTCATTCAATTTTATTTTTTCAAAACCCAATGCCAATAAAAAATTGATGAAAAAATATCGTATTCCTTGCTGTGCTCGTACCAAAACTCTTTTCATAATCATTATATTTTTAGATTTGATACAATTCTATCAATGTAATTTTTAGGGTGTATATAACGATCGCTCCAATCTATATTAGCAAGACCCATATCTAAATACGATTTGTTTTTAAGCAAATTAGCGATTTTATCTGGTAATTCATGATATGCTGAACGCGAACTTAAAACTTCAAAATTTATCTGTGGTTTAAAATTTTCTACAACAATATTTATTGGTGTAGTAATTACTGCCTTTCCGTATAATACATATTCGCCAATTTTCCATCCAGGAGTATCTTTTAGTCCATCATCAGCAATGCCAATATCACTTTCTTTCATATAGTGCAAATAATGCTTTAAGGATGTTTTTTTTAAATCCAATAAAACATCAGGTGCTAACTGACTAGATAAAGCATCAGGAAACAAACCAACAGATACGTTCCTAAAATGTTTGTTTATTATGCGACAAGCTTCAATTCTAAATTCATTTTGAATGACTCTTCTTTCCTTTTCTTCATTATCTACATGATTAGCTGGATTCCATAATCGAGTATGAAAAATAACCCTACCGCCAAAATCACTTTTAGTCATTGGTATTTTTCTTATATCTATTGCATTGTGTGAAGAATTAGTGAAGGTATTGAAAAAGTCTAATGCTCTGATTAATTCTATTCTATTATTTTTATTGAAAAATTGTTTAAAAGGAAATTTAACAAGTAATTGTAGTGCTTTATATGACATATTGACTTGTAAATTTAGAGGATAAACATTTTTAATATTTACACCAGGCAATAATGCTCTTTTAAGATAAAAATCAAACTGCTCAGGATCTAAATTAAAGGATGGACTGTCGGAATAATCAAAGTATATTGTTTTCTCATTTAAAAACAATATAGCTGCATCCCATGGTAATTTTTCATTAATTTCCAAATAAAAATCACAACTATTTGATTTACAATAATAAAACCATGAGTAAATTAACATATTTTGATGAGGAGTCCAATGATGAATTTGCAATCTGTTCATAATTAAATTTTTGTTAATTTGGTTTATTAAACAACAAACTCCACCATCCCACTGTTCTTCCAATTGCTTCGGTTAAAGCTTCTTTTCTTTTTGATGTGGTCACTACATTAGTATACCGAATTAAAGTAAGCAACAAAGTTATAGCATTCCATTTATACCGGTGCTGAAAAGTAGGATTTGGATTTTTTACACGCCATACGTACCAGCCGTTGCGCACTACCATTTTCCCGTAATGATACTGATTGGGCCTGCCTGCTGCATCATGATAATGAAACAACTGTGCCGAAGTGTTCAGATACAGTTTTCCTAATTTTGAAACGCGTAAACTAAAATCGGCATCTTCATATAAACCATAGCCTTCAAAATAGGTCGAAAATTGCAGCTGCTCAAAAACTTCTTTTTTAAAGGAGGCTACACCACCCATGAGCATTTCAACAAGATAAGTTTTTCCGCTCAGTGGCAAAAAACCCACACTACGTCCATGCGAATATAATGAGGAATAACCCGGAGAACAATCGCTATCCAAACCTAATTTTTTACGTAGCACGAACCTACTGCCATCCATTTGTTTGTACCCGTCAAAATAAAACTCAGATTGTTTGGCTTGGTAATCGTAGCCTACAAATTCAAATTTGTCTTCATTACAAATGGCTCCACCCACACCCAAAGCATCAGGAAATTGATCGTATGTCTTAAGTAATTGTTCAAAATAGTCCTTTTTTAAGACAATATCATCGTCTAAAAAGCAAACTACTTCCATCTCTTGACTTACTTTCCCAATACCATAATTGCGCTGTTTGGTTAAGCCGCGATTTTGATCCGAAACCATAAAGTAACGCAATTGTTTTAGCTCGTTTTGCTGCAATACTTGCTTTGTTTGGTCGTTGACCGATCCATCAACAATAATAATTTCAGTAGGTGCTATGGTTTGTTCTGCTACTGATTGAAGCAATTGCATAAGAGCTTTAGGTCGCATATATGTGCAAATGATAAGTGCAAATTTCATTACTTCATTTTTATTTGATTAGCCCAATAAACACTTTTTTTCCATTGCTTCCTAAAAACTATCAAATATCGAAAAGGATTCTTAATCTTTTGATGCTTGTAAAACTTAAAAAACAAAACGGTTTTATACCCTAAAATTTGTTGTTTGGTGTTATGTGTAATTAAATAAAGCATCACTGTCGGCGATGGCTTAGGTTGAATGACATCATGATGCCACTGTAATATTGGTTTGGTTCTAAAGCCACCAACTGGTGCTTTTAGGTGTGCAATTGAAGGCTCGGGCAGATATAATACATCATGCCCTTGATTCCGCAATTGCATACCAAAATCACTGTCTTCACCATAACCAAATTCAAATGCCATTCTAAACTTTACATCCTTCAAAACAATATTTTTTAAAAAACTGTTACCTGCACCAAAAGTCGGCCACTGTATTATCCTATGGTGTGAGTTGCTTTCGCCATTTTGAAGATAACAAGTCGTAGCTATTAAAGAACCGTACTCTTGGATTTTTTGAAAAATCTCTTTTATTAGATTAGCTTCAAATCTATTATCATCATCCGCTAAAAAAACCCATTCACTTGTAGTTTGACTCAAAGCCACATTTCTCGCATTACAAGCTCCTGCTTGATGGGTAAAAATATGTTTTATTTGAAAAGGCCACTTTTCATTTTTTAAGTAATCTAGTTCGCTTGTACTAAGTGGCTCTGGATTTTGTTCTACGATAATTATATTTTGAGGTAAAACACTTTGCTTTGCAAAATCTCTTAGCACATCATACAAATAGGCTTTCCTACCAATTGTAGGAATTACAACATCTAAAGTTCCTGTGTCGATAGTAACTCTTGATGATTGAACGACAATTTCATCTAGGTTTATTTCATTATTAAATCTTCTTTTATAGAAAAATGCAGCTACAAAAGGATAGAAAACAATTTTACGCTCATAAATAAGCAAATTCAATGCTAATAAAAATATCCATCGCATTTTATAATGTTGCTTTACAAAACGAAAAAGTGTAAAGTGTGACGCTTTTGCTAGTGAATCAATTTTTTCTACCGACTTCAAAAGCTGTGGTTCGGAATAACACAACAAACCTAACGGCATGCATAATTTAGCAAGTGAACTCAGATAATAATCCAAATCGATATCGAAAGCTATTTTATCACTAATCGCATTTAAAACTGACGCATGAATAACCCCTACATAACCGCTCATCTGCCAGGTAGGATAAGATACCTTTTTATTCACATTTATAAATAAAGATTCCTCTGCATATCCGATGGAATGATCAAAAAAACAATCGGAATTCGGTCGGAATGATAGCATCATTTTATTGTGATGAAAAAGTGTTGCAATACCTTCAATATTCAAACTATTTCCCAGTAGTTCATGACACCATACGATAGGTTCATGAGGGAATTGATAAGACAATCTCACTAAAACCGAAGCAACGCTCGAATGGACAGCAACAGCAACCAATTCATTATTAGGTGATACAACTTTGGTTACGAGGTTATTTAGATGGTAAACGATAATCACGACTTCCCAATTATAGATTGATAAAAAATGATGTTTTGTTGTGCAATTTTTTCAATATCAAAAATGGCCTCAACACGTTTTCTGGCGTTACCTCCTATAGTCTGACAAAGATTAGTATCCGATAATAACTGCAGTATTCTATTAGCGTACAGCGAATGATCTTGTGGATGGACCAGAAAACCACTTACCCCATCTGCAATTAACTCTTGTGCCCAACCTATATTGGTATTAACCACTGGCTTCTGAAGCGCCATCGATTCAATAGTCACCATTCCCAAAGTTTCTGCAAAGCTAGGGAAGACACAAACATGTGCTTGTTTAATATAGTTTTGAACCTCTTTGTAAGGTATTTTTCCAAGATAACTTACTTTTTCTAAATCACTTGCCTCAAATTCTGTTTGAAGTAGTTGCCATGTAGAATGACTGCCAGTTTGTACATCCGAAGAATCTCCACCAATTAAGATAAGCTGTGCTTCTGGAAATTGCACTCGCACTTTTTTAAAAATTTCAGGCAATTCAAACACACCTTTCTTACGTATTATAGTGCCGATATACAGTAGCATTCCCTTTTCAAAAAGTACAGGATTTAGATTTTCAAAACGGCTCAATTCAAGTCCATAATGAATGGTTTCTATTCGTTTATTTTTTATGAAAAATAATTCTTTAGATACATTTCCCGCAAAAGTAGTAGGTGCAATAAAAGCTTTGGCATTTCGAATAGCGAGCTTTTCAAACCAATAGTTTTTTAATTTCTGTTGACGCTTTTCAAGATGGCAAAAATAGGTATCACTTCCGTGAAATCGAATAACCACTTGTGCTTTCAGACGCATAAAAGCAGTAATTCCAGTCCAATCCGGTACTTCTACAGCATCAATTTGTTCAGAAATAATGTGTTTATTTAAATATTTTTGGATGTACTTTCGATGCCAATACCAACCCATGAATTTATACTTTCTGTTTTTGATCATGTGAATAGTATATCTATCCTCGATAAGCACCGCATCCTCTTGCTGACCATACACAAATACCGTTACTTGGACTTTTTTATATGCCAAAGCAACTACTAAATTTTTGATGCTGGTACCTATTCCAGCTGCGTGAGTTACTCTTTCGTGAGGGAATTCAGGAGTTAGAAAGGCTATGTGCATAGTTTATTTATTAAAAAAATCTTTTATCACTACTTGAGTGAACTTTCGCGCTCCCGCATCATTCAAATGGCCACAAGAAGAAAAGTAACGATCTTCGATAACAGCATTTTCGTAATTGTAAATCTCAGGATACAACTTTTTAACTTTATTAAAATAATTTAGGCCTTTTGTATTTTCACACATCGGCGTCATCAAAACAATTAAATTGATATTATTCAATTTACAAAGATGCTTAATTTCTTCGTAGTATTTATTGCGTAAGGGTTTCAGATTAGTAATATTGTTTTTCATATTGGCATTTGGCTTTTTGCCTAATGGATAATAACCTAGATTATTTAAAGCATTGGTTGGCTTTTTTAATGCCGTTTGATACATCTCTCTAAATCCTATTTGAGAATCTGCAACAATATACCTATAAAAAGGCAGATAATATTTAGCATTAAAATCTTGATGCTCTTCGAAATGATTTGCAATAACAGTAGATTCATGTAGGTAAGGCATAAAACGGGCCACCACTGTTTCGGACTCTTTTTCGTTAGACAAATTCAAGTCGGCTTCAAGTATGATATTCTTGATTTTATGGTTTCGCTCCATCATTAGTTTCAGCATCAAAGAGGCTTCAAATAAATGACCACCACTCATACCGTAATTAAACGCTTTCAATCCTTGAGCCTCAAACATTGGGGTCACAAAATGATTGTTTGCACGCGACGATCCCAATACAACCACATCAAACTGCTTGACTTTTGAATTGATTACATGCCCAATTTTCCCACGATTAGCAGATTGCAAATACACTTTAGTATAAGCTACATCCAAGATAACAAGTAACAAAAATGTTACTACAACTATTTTTATGATAAAAATTAAAAAATGCTTCATTTACAATTTTGCTGTTAATTGTGTTTTAAAAATTATAGGATCAACCGCAATTTTGATTTGTTTTTTTCATCAATCTTGACGGGATTTTACCAAACTCTACTGAAGGAATCTGTTTGAGATTTGGAAAACAAAGAGTAAAGCAACTCTTAAAACTGAAAATAGATAAACTCTTTATAATCCGAATACGTTCCTAACGCGATAATGGCAAGCAAGCAAGCCGCTAATTTGAGCCAAGAATATCTCCCAGAAATAGGCTCTACTTTTGTACGATTGTACCATTCTACGATTACAAAAACACCTACCAAAAGCAAAATTTCGTAATTGTATCGTTCGTTTTCTAGATATTGCGAAGCGAAAGTGCTCTCAGTAAAAAGGCGAACGATGTAACTTACTGCTGCTTCAATACTTGGTGCCCTGAAAAAAATCCAAGCCAAACAACTTAAGGCGAATGTGAGTAGCATTTGAAAAAACACGCTAACCGATTGCCATTCCCACGGTAGAGCGACAGTACCCATATTCGATCTGTTGCGGTTCAAAAGTAATAAGGGTAAAAAATAAACCGCATTAATCGCGCCCCAAGCAATAAATGTCCAATTGGCACCATGCCAAAATCCACTAATTAGAAAAATAATAAAGGTATTTCGAACTTTCATTCCCATGCCTCCACTACTACCACCAAGCGGAATGTACACATAATCTCGAAACCAAGATGATAACGAAATATGCCATCTGCGCCAAAACTCGGCTATGTCTCTTGAAAAATAAGGATAGTTAAAATTTCGAAGTAAGTCGATTCCAAATAACTTTGACATACCCAAAGCCATATCTGAGTATCCTGAAAAATCACCGTAAATTTGGAAGGCAAAATAAACAGCACCTAAAATTAGTGATCCTGAATTCATGCTATCATGATTGTCAAAAATAGCATTAGCATAAGTAGCGCAGGTATCTGCAATAACTACTTTTTTTACCAAACCCCAAATGAACTGATAGACTCCTTGCTTGGCTCTTTCAAAATCAAAATTTCGCTTCACCTTTACTTGAGGCAGTAAATGTGTGGCGCGCTCAATAGGTCCGGCCACAAGCAAAGGAAAGTAACTCACAAACAACGAATAATCTACAAAATTACGTTCGGCTTTAATGCGTTTTAAATAAATATCAATCACATACGATAGCCCATGAAAAGTATAAAAGGAAATTCCAACCGGAAGCACCACTTCTAACAACAACGGACTGCTTTGTATGCCCCAACCATTTAACAAAGTGGCAAAAGAATTGGCAAAAAAATTATAATATTTGAAAACTCCGAGAAAACCCAAATTAACTCCCACACTCAACCAAAACCAAAACTTTCTGGCCGACTCTTTTTTGGCTTTTTCAATTTGAATACCGGTGTAATAATCTAAAAATGTAGAGAAAACCAACAGAAATAAAAATCGCCAATCCCAACAAGAATAAAAATAATAGCTTGCTATAATAAGTAAAGTGTTTTGATTGGTTTTATTCTTATTGAAAACAAACCAATACAATACAAAAACTATGGGAAGAAAAAGCGCAAAGGACAAGGAATTAAAAAACATAGAACAGGGAATTATTTTTGGTTTTTTAGAACTGTTTGAGTGAAAATTTCAGTAAATAGTGCTGCACCGCTAGGATTTAAATGAAAACAGTTTACAAAATGAGAATCCTCTTTCATGGCATTTGAAAAATCATATAGTTCTGGAATTTTCATTTTTAATTTTCGAATATAATCCAAGTTTTTGGTGTGCCTACAAAATGGAGCACAAAAGAAAACAATTTTGATATTATAGGCGCGGGCGAATTGTTTTATTTTTTCGAAATATTCGTTTCTCTTTTTTATTCTCAAGGGAAGCGAACGATGATCTAGATGAATATTATTGTCTGGTAAAGACTGTAAAGGATTAAATCCTCGATTATTCATTACTTGCGTTTTTTTGCCTATCGCGTTGGCTACCAATTCACGAAATCCTATTTTTTGATCTTGGTCAAGATACCTGTAAAAAGGGACATAATAATAAGCATCAGGTTTACCCAAATAATCCAAGTAATAGTTTTTAGCTGCAGTTGTTTCGTTTATAAAGGGAGCCATTTCATAAGGTAAATTAATTGAGTTACCTGACATTTCAAAGCTATAATCTATTTGAATAAATACAGTATCCGCTTTAATATCATATTCGTGAATAACTGCTAACAAACTATAAATATCTGCAAGTTTAGCCGCTTGAAAACCTGCATTCACAACTGACTTTTTAGTCATTTTTTCTATTATTGCCGGGTCAATTCCGTTATCAACTCTAGAAGAACCCAAAAAAATATAATTGACTTTGGTATTGGCTAAACTTCGTAAATATTGAAATTTAGTGCGCGGTCCTGCTTGCTTATAAATAGTGGTAAAACCAACATCTAGCACTGCTGCTAGTACTAAACCCAATAATAGGAAAACACCAATAAAAACACCAAATTTCCTCATACCACAGGATTTATACTTTTGCGAGTTTGCCTTCTTGTTCTAGTAGTATTCCAGAAATGCCTTCCCATATTTTTTGAGAAGCTTGTGTAGGTGTTGTTCCTGCAACAATGGCATACCATTTTTCACATTCGCTTACATTGGAAAGCTTATCTGTTATTATTTTTTCTACCAAACCTTCTAAATCCGCTTTATTGGTGCAGAAAACGGCGGCTTCTAAACTTGGCATGTTGCGGAAATGGACGTATTTGTAATTTTGACCAATGTCACGAATCCCTTTTTTAAGCTGTGGTTGTTCGTAATTAAAATAGATACATGGCTTTTGATGGGCAACAAAATCAAAAACAGTTGATGAACAAACGTTGGTTACCAGTTCGGTGTGTGCACAAATATTGTGCAATAGCGCCAGATCTTCCTTTGTGGGTAAAATTTCATTCCAATTGGTTCCCATTGGTTTCCACAACGGGTCAATTGCCATAATCAAATCATTATTTTCTGCCAATACTGCATCGTATCGCGTAGTGGTGTCTACGGGACATTTCCGATAAATTATACCTAAATTGTGCCCTTTAGCATTTAAGCTTCGAACGGCATTAGCCAAATCTTCTAAATAATACTGGTCTAATGGAGAAGTAGTTTCGTCATCACCAGAATAACAAATGTATTTTTTGGAAAGATCTAAATTGTAAGTAGCAAAAAATTCTTCTTTGGTTTGCATTAATTCCACATCATAGTGCGGTTCAAATTGTGGGGTGCCCGTTACGATAACTTGTCGCTCACTAATAAAAGGATAGTATTTTAAAACCTCATTTTTCATTAACTTACTCCAAACGAAATAATAGTCAGTTTCTACCACTTGCATAGCTTTGGGTACATTGTCCCACGAATACACAAAAGAGACCGTTGGTATCCCTAAATCTTGTGCAGCTAATAAGGCACTGATGGATTGTGTCGCACGTTGTGTGGTACAAAAAACCAAATCAGGTTGGTGCGCTTGCAATTGCGCATTGCAATACTTGTATTTTTCGGTAGCACGCTCTAAACTATTGATGCGTTTGCGAATACGAACGATTCCTTTTTCTGAGGAATTTAATCCAATCATCACTTTCGTAAAAACCGTGATCAAAGTATTTTTGATTCCGTTGTAGCTAAAAGGAAATTTATAGGTAGGATACACGTCATCGTTGAATTTTTTACGAGATACATTCAACTCAATATGCTTTCGTATTCGGGCATAAATGGGAGTTAACCTGCTGATGCGATGGTTTTCGATTTTTACTTCCTTGAAGCCTAATTCTTTTTCTAAAGAAAAAACAGTGTTGTTCCAATATACAATATCAAAACCTTTTTGCTCACCCAAAGTTTTGAATTGGGTAAAAGCAAAGTTTCGTAATCCTACTCCATCCGGAAAAAATACAAATATTTTTTTACTCATGCATGCTTGGTTTATATTCGTACACGACCAAGTGTACTACTTTTTTTGAATGCTACAAACCTACAGCTTTTTCTGCTGATGCCATTTAGTTTGGGTACAAAAAATGTAAAGCCAATCGAAGAGCATGGGTTGTTTATTGGCTACGGTAGTTGTTAGTGCATGAAAATACCGCTTCTCGATACACTTTTGCTTCGCTGCGCTACGCAAAAGCACTCGAAGTGACGGTGGAACTAAATTTACATGCCGCTACACTTCGTCAAAGCAATCTAAATGACGTTACAATGCATCGTCAGTTCGAGTGTTTTAAATAGAAGCGCGATAGCTTTTTTGTTTAAAATGTATCGAGAACAGAACTGCAGGCAAGACGACTTCTCGATTCACTTTTGTTTAGCTGCGCTACTCAAAAGCACTCGAAGTGACGTTAAAATACGTCGTCAGTTCGAGTGTTTTAAACAAAAACGCGATAGCTTTTTTGTTTAAAATGTACCGAGAATAGTATTGCAAACAAGACGACTTCTCGATACATTTTTGCTTCGCTGCGCTACTCAAAACCACTCGAAGTGACGGCTAAAAGACACTTTTATTTTGCTGCGATACTCGAAGTGACGGGAACTGCTTCTGCGACCATGATATTCATTACGAGCGCTTTAAACAAAAATTTGTCAGCTTTTTTGTTTGAAATTTATCGAGAACAGTACTACTAACAAGACAACTTCTCGATACATTTTTGCTCCGTTTCTCTACACAAAAGCACTCGAAGTGACGTTAATACATCGTCAGTTCGAGTGTTTTAAACAAAAACGCGATAGCTTTTTTGTTTAAAATGTATCGAGAACAGTAGTGGAAAAAACACTCATTAAATAAAATCTTAAAACTTCTTTTTAGCCAAATTGGGCAAGGCATCAAAATCACCATTTATGAGTGCTTCTTTTTTCGCACGAGACCACTTTTTGATTTGTTTTTCTTTTTCAATGGCTATATTTATATCTGTAAATTCAGCATAAAAAACGAGTTCTAGTGGGATGCGCTTAGCGGTATAGCAGTCAGGATAAAAACCAGATTCATGTTTCATCATCCTAGCATCCAAATTACTAGTTACTCCTGTGTAATAAGTTTCATCTGAACATTTTAAGATATAGACATAAGATACTTTCATCCCTAGCTTTATTTTTAAAAGTTATTTCTACCTCTTGATACGCCGCGCTACTCGAAGCGACTGGAACTACTTTTTCATTTTTGATCGTAAGTGCGACTTCTCGATACACTTTTGTTTCGCTGCGCTACCCAAAAGCACTCGAAGTGACGTTACAATACGTCGTCAGTTCGAGTGCTTTTTAAAATAGTGCGCTAGCTGTATTTTAAAAAGTATATCGAGAACAGTATTGCAAAAAAGACGACTTCTAGATACACTTTTGCTTCGCTGCGCTACTCAAAAGAACTCGAAGTGACGGTAAAAAGACACTTTTGTTTCGCTGCGCTACTCGAGGTGACGGGAACTACAACTTAGAACTTGAGCGTCAGTTCAAGTGTTTTAAAAAAAAATGCGATAGCTTTTTTATTTAAAATGTATCGAGAACAGTACTGCAAGCAAGACGACTTCTGGATACGCTTTTGTTACACTGCGCTACTCGAAGTATCTGGAACTGCTTTTCCCATCTTGATCGTCAGTTCGAGTGTTTTAAACAAAAATACGATAGTTTTTTTGTTTTAAATGTATCGAGAACAGTACTACAAACAAGGTGACTTCTCGATACACTTTTGTTTCGCTGCGCTACTCAAAAGCACTCGAAGTGACGGTTAAAAGACATTTTTGTTTTGTTGCACGACGTAAAAACACTCGAAGTGACGAGAATATATTTTAGCCGTTTACGACTTTCTGTTTTTTAATTTATCGCGCTGTACTTGCTCTATTGGCAATATATCGGTTGATTTGAATGCCAATGCGCTGTGCACTGCATGCAAATCTCGTGCAAGTTTACGCAAGCCCATAGGCTCTAAAGAGGCTGCATGATCGGTACCTTTCCAAGTTCGGTCAATAGTGTAGTGACGTTCTATGATATTCGCCCCAAGTGTATATGCTGCTACATCAACTGCAATACCTAAATGATGACCTGAAAAACCAATGTGCTTTACTTTGTCACCGTACTTTTGCTGAAGCAAGTTGATATCCAACAAGCATACATCTTGAAAAGGTACTGGATAGCCTGAAGTACAGTTGTACAACACCAAATCTTTATTACGACCTTTCTCGATAAAGTAGTTTACTAAAGTGTCCGCTTCATCTTTTGTAGTCATTCCTGTGGAGATGTGAATTTCTCCCTGATAATGATCACACAACCAGGCTAACATGTCGTAATTGTTATTACAAGCTGATGGAATTTTAATAAATTCTGGGTTTAAAGAAGCAATTTCTGTAGCAGAAGTAGTGTCCCAAACTGAAGTAGAATAGGTAATCCCAATCGATTCGCAGTACTCTTTCAACTCACGATGCTGCTCAACATCGAATTCTAGAAACTCGCGGTGTGCGCCATAAGTATCTCCGTAAGAGTTAGAGGCATTGGGGTGCGGCGCATTGTATTGCTCCTCGGTCAATAATTCTTTGTTATTTCTTTTTTGAAACTTCACCGCATCTACATTGCAGAAAATTTTAGCAATCTTGATTAGTTCCTTGGCTATTTCCATATCGCCTTTGTGGTTGCAACCAATTTCGGCAATCACATATGGCTTTTTATAATTACTCATATCTCTTGTTGTACTTTATAATCGTTTCACATACCTCTCTTATTGCACCAGCACCTGAGGCTGATCCGAGAACAAAATCGGCATGCTGTTTTATTGTTGATGTTGCATTAGCTGGAGCAAAAGAGAGTCCGACTGAACACATATTCGTTAAATCGTTTACATCATCGCCCATGTAAGCCACAGCTCCAAAACTACTATTTTTACTTGCAAGAACTTGTTTCAAAAAAGAATATTTATCCTTAACACCCAAAAAAGTAGCTTCAATTTGTAATTTTTTCATTCGTTGCGCCACCAACTCTGAATTTTCAGAGGTTAATACGAGTACCTCAACCGCATGCTGACGTAGTATTTCGAGTCCCATACCATCGCGCATGTCAAATTGTTTGGCTAGCTCTCCACTTTTATCATAATAAACGGAACCATCGGTAAACACGCCATCTACATCTAATACGAGATGGTCAATCCTTTGGTTTTGTTTTCTCCTTTTTTGGCGTTCTATCAACAAATCTTCAACTATAAGCCAATCAGTAGGACTGTCTATTTCAGTATAACTGTTTTCCTCCATTGTTACCAGACCTACTGCCCCACTCAAACGGCTTTTTGATTCTATGAATGCCAATTTCGTGCTAGCATAAACGGCGCCATTCTCGACTAACAAACCATTGAAGTCTTGTCTTCTTGGACGGTGATTGAAATCGTAATTTTGAGGTGTTCCATCAGTATTCCAAATAAAACGATGCGTTTTTACCACCGTCAAGGCACTGTCTTTTTGTTGTTCAACAAGCTGTTGCAAAACTGCATTGATATCGTGAGCCTCTGTAAAAGGCGAAGTTGCTTGCAATAAACATATGATATCGTAATCGTGATTGATTTTTTCTGAAAACTCCAACATAGCGCTTTCAGTCGATGCGGTATCAGTAGCATTTTCATCCACTCGTAATAGTACTTTTACTTTAGGAGTCCAACGGTATTCGCGCTCCACAAAATCAATTACTTCTTGATCATCTGTGAATACATACACCTCATCAAGCTCCGAAAAAATAGCAGCCGTAATCACCCATGTAAACAACGGGCGACCGACCATTTTCTTTTTATTTTTTCCTGGGATTCCCTTCGAATTTTTTCGAAGTGGAATAAGTCCTATTTTTTTCATTTTAGCTAAGTATCTTTTCTTTTGATTATCAATCAACTCAACGAGAATTCCAAATTTTTAGAATATCATTTTCAATTCTATAAATTTAGCTTTTCGATCATAAGTGTAATTATACGGATTATTTCGATGAAATTGCACAATCTGTCCTAGAATCAACGAATTTATTAACTCTAATTCTAGTTCATCACAAGTTCTGTTTACTAGTCGGTTCTTAATTTTGTTTTTCCATTTTTCCTTAACCCCAAGTAAAACAATTTTTAAATGAAGGCTTTCATCTTTAAAATTATGCAACTGTGACAAAACTGCATTCACTTTTTTAACTGAATTTGTTATTTGAAGCGAATTATCAAATGTGGCGTTGTTCAATTTTTGATACAAAAACTCTTCAGCTAATAAACCCCAAGGTTGTTTTTGATTTACAATTAATCGCTTTGTGGTCTTGGTAAGCTGCAAATATTCGTGATTAATTTGTTCTAAACCGATGTGAAATGGATGTTTACTTTTCTTATTGCGATATTGTTTGGCGTGCCACTGGTGCTTAATGATACAATCTGAATCATAAAATTTGATTGCATAGCCGAGCAACTGCATCCTAACATGCATATCTGTATCTTCGGCACCCCAACCATGATAAAACTCATCAAAACCGTTTATACTTTGTATAGCAGAAGTAGGAAATAATGTAGTACCTGTAACCTCTGGACTACCTTTAAAATCAACGGTATAGTCTTCAAAAGATTTATTTAAAAGAGATTCTTGTTGGGCTAAAAAGCCGTATTGAAAATACCAAACTTGTTGGTCATTCATTAAAGTATGAACTGTATTAATAAAATGTGGTGCAAAAATTAAATCGACATCACCTACTAAAAAATAGGGTGTAGTTGTTTGTTTCAATGCAATATTAATGGCTCGACTTTTATTCCACAGCTGTCCGTTTACCGGGCATAGAATCAGTTTAATTTTTGGATACGCTTGCATTGCTTCTTTTAAAGCCACTACATATTCTGAGTCACTACCATAGTCTACAAAAAACAACTCGAAAGCATCATTGGTTTGATTCAAGAGCGAATCCAAACATTTTTTTACAATTCGAAAATCGCGATTGCGATTGGTTAATACAAGTGTGACCATTAATTATTTATTGTCTTTTTGAATCAAAGATATCATTATACATTTTAATAATATTGTTTTTAAGCATCGCACGATCGTATCGTTGCTTAATCAATTCAATATTGTAATCCATTGCACTACTAATTAAATCGACATCAAGCAAAGCACTTTCAATTTGATTTGCAATTGCGGCTGTATCCAATGGATCTTGAATTAAAAATCCATTTTTACCCTCAGAAATCACCTCTTCGGAAACACCTCCTGGATTAGATTGAATAGGGAAAGCACCCATGCCCATTGCTTCAAGTAAAGCATTTGGCATTCCATCTGATACACTGTTGCCAATGTGTAGCACTGCTTTTCCCATTATTTGTAAAAGCTTTTCATTGGCCAAAAACTGACCTCGAGGGATAACTTTACAAGGCAATGATTGAAAAATTAAGTCAATTTTTATAGTCTGAACAATTGTTTCATCAGCGCTGTATACGAACAACTCATAGGGAGATAAAAGTTCTTTGTTTACCATTTTCAATGCTTGTAGAACAACATGCGCTTTTCCTACCCCATCATCATAACCTTTAACAATAATTTGATTGCGGTATTCTCTCGTTTTTATATAATCGTGCTTAATGGCTATTCCTCCATTACCAGGATACACCCCAAGAAAAGTATTTGAGAAACCTAAAGCTTTTGCAATTTCATGATCTCGATGGCAATCAGTGATTAAATAATTTACTCTTTGTAAAAATTGACATACACGTTCTTGCGAAACGCCTAATGCTTTGAAGTAATACAAATCACTGCCCCAAGAAGAATACACTAAAGTAATTGAACCATATTTTTGCAATACCTTAATCAAGGGTAAGCCCGTTAAGCGCATTTCAAAACAATGAATTACATCAGGCTTAAACTGATCGATCAATTTTTCAAAAACTACTGCTATGTCTTTTTCATTGAATCTGGCGAGCCATTGAGAAATTTTTGGGTAATGCATTTTGATGGTTTGCCGAAATGGAAAATCCCATCTCAATTTCCAACCTTTAATTTGATGTACCCATTGAATACGCTGCACCAAAGCTCCACCATCTGAAGCATCAAGCCACATTACTTCATGCCCGCTTTTTCCCAATTGGTTTACCCATTGAAAAAAATGATGATTCGGGATAGACACCATAAGGATTTTCATTAGGAGCTTAAAATTTTTTGATATGATTCATTAAATTTTTCTATACCAAAATGTTCCTGAGCATATAAAAACGAATTATACGATAAATCATTTCTGTATTTTATGTTCTCAACTATTTGATAAATTTTAGTACAAAATTCTGCCACAATTTTTTTTTCATCAAATTCATTAATCAAGATACCATTCTCATTATTTGTAATATGTTCACTAATCCCTTCCAATTGAGTTGAAATGGCTATAACACCATGAGACATTGCCTCCATTATCACTAAAGGAAATCCTTCATATATCGAAGGTAAGAGAACTACATTTAGTTCTTTGTATAATTGGTTTAAAATGGATTTATCTGTTATTTCTCCCAAAAACTCAACACCTGCTTCTAAAATAATATCTAAATTACTTCTCATTCCCGTTCCCGCCATTACAAAAGAAATAAAAGGGTATTTGCTTTTTACTCTTTTGGCTATTTCTAAAAAAAGTAAAGGACGTTTCTCAAAACACCACCGTCCTATAAAACCTATTTTAAATACGGATTCTTGCTTTTGGCAATACGTATCATTATCAAGTTCTATTCCGTTGCCAATAATTTTTATGGTGTTATGATAGTTATAATCCACTTTATTTTTATGATAGTATTTTAAAATATCTTGTTTAGCTGCATCATTGATCACTATTCTATGATTTATATATGGGATTGAATTAATGATTTGGTTTTCACGACTGTCATTTTCAAAAAAATTGTGGAACAAATCGATTCTTGCTATTTTATCAGAGATAAACGGAAGTAGATTGTAAAAATAAACTGAGTTGCAACCAAATACTGTTTTACAATTGTTTGCTTTGTTAATAGTGTTATAAATAGTTTTATTTAACAAACTATTTACAAACGAATTACGCTTATTTAATATCGGATTTATCTCAATACATTGGGCATTAGCTTTGAACTGTTCTTGAAAGTTTTTAGTTGCTGAATTTAATGTAAAAATTACACAGACTTTTTTAGAAGCCAAAGCTTTAACTATATTTAGATGTACTTTTTCCGCACCTCCTGTATGAAAGTACGGAAAAAAACATACGATGTTCGCTTGTCTAATTTTTTTTAAGTCAAAAATAAGGAACTTCAATAAATTCCATAATCCATGAAAAAAATAAATCAGACTTTTTATTTTTGATTTCAATACAAAACAATATTTAAAAATTGAATTTTTTTTTGACTCTCAAAACCCACAACTGTTATTTTTAAAAAACAATTATTTAGCTTCCTCATTAAAACATTACATTATTTAATTTTTACAATTTCTTATCATTTTTAAATGAGTATAAAATATGACGTAGTACCTTTTTAAAATACTCTATATTCATCTTATTTTTATAAAAAATTGACTTTAAAACTTTAAATACGGCTTTTAAATATTGTTTATTTTTTAAATAATCGAATTCATCATATTCCACCCAAGAAGCATTCCATAAATGAACTGCATATGTAGATGAATCAATATATCTTTTATAGTTTTTTATATCATATTTTTTTTTATTCGGCAAAGGATAAAAGTAAGAAAAAGAATAAATAGATAAACCTCCGCTATTTTGATTTTTGTCAAATAAAAGCTGAAAATTAAACAAATCACGATATACTTGAGTTAATATTATAGGTATTGCAATCTGATTAAAATCGGTACCAGCATTAATTTTGATAAATTCATATTTAGAAAGGCATCTCTTAATAAAATCATTATTTTTTTGCGCTCCAATAATACCAGCACTAATTAAATATTTGTCTTCAACTCCAAAAAAACAATCGTCTAGAAGCAAACTATTTAGAGATTTGATTATCATCATATCAGTATCTAAATAAATCCCACCATTAACAAGCAAAACTTTTAATCTTATAAAATCAGCAACAAAAGCCCATTTTTTTAATGCATAAGCTTCTTTTACGAAAGGATGACTCAAATCGGAATTTGTTTCATTCCATTCTTTTATTTCATAATCAGGTAAATGTTGCCTCCATGACTGAATACAGTCTAATATAAGCTTTGACTTTGGTTTTTTTCCAAACCAGCAATAATGAATGACCTTTGGAATCATTAGTACAGCTTTATTTTACTTAGATTCATAGCAATTGTATCTCCAGATTCATTGAAAGTATAATAACCTTCATTTTGCAATAAGTTTAGTAGACTATTTTGCTCTATTGTATTTAGATTTACATATTCATACTTTAAAATACTGGGATGCAGTTTTTTAAAATCGATCATCTTTATAACTTCGAAATCAAAACCCTCAGTATCAACTTGTAAATAATCTATTTTGCTATGTTTGAAATTTTGATTTATAATATTCATCAAAGAATCTGCTTTTACTATTTCTTTAATAATATCATCACTTTTAATACCTGTTTTTTTATGATGTTCAAAGTCCAATGACGCTATACCTTTAACCCAATCTGGATAATTATCAACAGCAATTGGGTCTATCCTATTAATTAATATTTCTTTTTCACAAGGATGTACAGCTTTATTAATCTTAATAATTTCTGGAAAATTTTGATAATTATTTACCAATTCGTTAAAATATTCTGTAACTGGTTCTATCACCACTCCCTTCGAATTACGAACTGTAATAAAATCATATAAAAAATCAAAACTGACACCATCATTAGCACCAACTTGAACAAAATTAAATTCTTCATCCCTTTGAAAGTTATTTTCTAACACCCTTTGACTTGAAAAAATATTTCTATTTAATTGTCTCCCACGTTTGAACTTACCTAAAATTTTCGATACAAATATTAGCAATATATTTAATAAATATTTCATTTTTAATTATTTTAAAACACCGTAATTTTCATTTATAAACCCCTTAAGTGAATTTTTATTCAACTTTATAATACTAACTGTCTACTCTAATAGATTATACTTAACTAAATACTTAGATAATCTTAATCTCTTAATTTTTTTTAAAGCGTAACGCTTTCTTTTCAATTAAGTGCCACGAGCAAAATCCACAAACTATTGAAATAAAAGCAGAAACTATAATCAGACAATAGACGTCTATATAATAACAAAAAATTAGAATTTGCTGTACCGGAAAACTATAAATATAAATACCATAAGACGAGTCGCCATACTTGCCAAATGTACTAAAAAAAGGTATTGCAGTAAAGCCAATGCATAATACTAAAACAGGAAAAAATAAATGTTTGATCAAACTATAATTTCCAAAATAAAGGGCGAGGATCAGGATAATAAAACTTAAGACCAAAAGAGTAACTGAAACCAACTTTTCAAATTTTATGCTTGCTAATGCACTTCCTGCTGCGAAAAAAGTACCCAAATTAAAGAATTCATATCCTTGAAGGGTTGCCAATTTTGAGGCACCAAATCGATCCATCGCAAAAACATAAAACAGATACATACAAAAGAAAACTATCCACAAGAATATGCGCACTTTATTTATTTTTTCTTTTATGAAAAACAAAAGTCCAAGAGCAATGTATAAACTAAATTCATAGCGAATAGTCCACAAGGAACCATTTATGGCATGGTAATAATTGGTATTAAACACGCCAGCAACAGTCGATTGAAAACCAAATAAACTAAGATTTCGTGGCAAATAGGTATAAAAATCTACTTGTTTAAAAATTGTATTCCCAGCTCGATGTAACAAAGGTAAAAGACAAACTGTAATAATTAGAACAACTAATAATCCTGGAAATACTCGTAAAATTCGTTTTTTAAAATAGTCATGCAACGAACGACTGCGTTCTAAACTTTGAAAAATAAAATACCCACTGATTACAAAAAAACCATTAAGTCCAATACTCGCCCAATTTATTTGATGGTTCGTTATTTTACTTAGCCATTGTGAAGTTTCACCTAAACCTGTTAAGGCGTACGAGTGCGACACTACGACAAAAATGGCAAATAAAAAGCGTAAAAAATCAAAATTATTGGCTTTAAAAACTCGATCTACTTTCAAAATTTCTTGGATTTATTACTTATAAAATGCAGTAAAAAGTAAAACCGCTTGCTATGGTAGTAACAATCTATGAAAAACTGCTTACCACTGTTCCATATTCCGCCAACAAATCCTTTCCAAGCCATAGCTGAGGTAACCTCTTGATGCCACAATTGGTAATTGCCTACCACATCATTTTTGAATCTAAAAAACAATTGTTTGGGAGTTCGCTTGATTTCATAACTAAAAATAACAGGAGCAAATTCAATGTCGTACCCATGACTTAGTACCCGTACAGTCCATTCTTTATCTTCAAAAGTAGCGACGTCTTCTCGAAAAGGATGTCTAGCCCAAACTGTTTTACTAAAAGCTGAACCTGAAAATATCAAGCCCGATTTGTTAGGGTCTATAATAGCCGAGATGTTATTGATATAATTGCGGTAATCGTTGACGCTATGCAAACAACGCAAGCCTGCCAAATTGGGATTACTATTAAATTTTGCTTGAATGACCTTAAAAAAATCTGGACTAACCGGGTACGAATGTGCACTAAACATAACTACTATAGGATGCTGCGCTGCATTGGCACACACATTGGCACTGCCGCCAAAACTAAAATTAGAGATCGATACCAAGCGCGCCCCAAATTGTTTTGCAACAGCGTGACTTTCGTCAGTAGACAAATGATCTACTACAACAATTTCAGAAATGTCCGCACTGTAGCGCTCTGTTAGATTTTTTAACAAAAAAGACAAAGCCGAAGCTTGATTTTTATTTCTGATGACTACTGAAATCATATTCTTTTATTTTGAAAACAATGCTTCCATTAATCGAAATGGTTTTGTAATTAACTTCCCAATTTTGTATTCTAACGAATTTTTAGAACGATCGTGTCCCTTTTTCTGAACTTTTAATTCAAAAAAAAGAACCTCCATGCAATTATTAAAATCTTCAATATAAAGTTCTTTGTGCTTGGTGAAAATATATCGTTTTATATCCTCCGCATGTGAATCAATTGTTTGCATTAACATTGATTGCTTTGCTTTGCGATAATAGAATAAAAATTCAGGAATAATTTTATAGGACCAACCTCTCTTTGTTACATTGAGCCAAAACTCCCAATCTTCAAATCCCTTTTTCATTGTTTCATCATATCCCTCAGCTTCTGACCAACATTCTTTCCTATACAATGAAGTAGCTACTAACTGATTCACATAATGCAAATAAATCGTTCGGTCTCCTTGCGGTTTCAATTCATAAAAAAAATCTGCTATACTTTTTTTGAAAAAACGAGTGTAACAGGACACAATTCCCAACTCTGGATTTTGCTCTAACACGGGAACTGCTTTTGTCAAATAATCAGCATCCAAAATATCATCAGCATCCAATGGTAATATAAATTTCCCTAAACTTAACGCAATACCTTCGTTTCTCGCACTTGATAACCCCCCGTTTTCTTTCTTTAAATATTTAAAGCGACTGTCTTTTTCAAGCCATCGTCTAGCTATTTCCTCGGTATTATCGGGGCTGCCATCATTCACAATAATACATTCCCAATAGGGATAGGTTTGGTGCAGCACCGATTGCAGCGAATCTTTTAAAAAATTCGCTTGCTTGAAGCAAGGTACTATTATGGAAACTATTGGACTCATCTTCTGTAAAATATTTTTTTTATTGCTCGCAAAGGTTTCAAAATATTTACCCCAATTGTATAATCTATGGAATTCTTTGCTTTATGAACACTATTCCTCAAAAGTGAATTTTGACGTAATAAAGCACCAATATAAAAATCAAAATGCTCGAGATACACTTCTTTGTGTTTTAGAAAAATATAATTTCTTAATTCAAAATCATGTGTTTTTAAGGCATTTTGATCCCTAGAAACTTCTTTTACCCTGTAATTCGACAAAACTTCTGGAATAATTGTTATACTACCTCCTATTTTTAAATTTGCAATCCAAAATTCCCAATCTTCATAACCGTCCCGCATTTTTTCATCAAACCCTCCCACTGCCTTCCAATCTAATTTTCGAAAAAGAGTATTTGCACTACAATTATTGATAACAATAAAATCTTTTAGTTTCCCTCCTAAAGGTTTTGTAATCTCAATTGTTTTAGTTTTTTGAAATATGCGGTGATAACTACTTACAGCTACAACCTTTTGATCTTTGTGCAAAACAGCCACTGCTTTTTCAAAAAAAGTAGACTCATAATAATCATCGGCATCTAAATTAACTATGTAATCTGTCTGGGCCATCGCAATGCCTCGATTTCGAGCAGCACTAACCCCTTTATTTTCTTGATAAATAATTTGAACTAGAGGATTATTAATTTTGTTCAGTATTTTTTTGGTAGGTACATCTGAACCATCATCTACAATAATAATTTTTTCTGGTAATAGTGTTTGATGGTAAAGGGATTGCAATGCTTCCATGATGTACTGCCCATCATTATAACAGGGAATAATAACAGTTATATTGCTCGCTAATAATTTAGACATTATACATTTTATTAAATTTAATACACACTCGCCAAATAGGTAAATTTATCTAGTTATTTTTAAACTCATAGGCTTTCATAAAGTAATGTAGTACAAGTACTAAAACATACTACACAACATTATATCTAATCAATCTCTTACGTACTTAGCAAATTTGTACCCTCTTTTTGTTAATACTCCCAAAAGTATAATTAGTGGATAGAGAAGCCCCTTTAATCCATTTACTCTTAAAAGTAAATAGGTAGCTCCTAAAATATTATCGGGCCATTTTTGTTGAATAGCTATCTTAAAGGTTAGTATTATATAGCTTGAAAGCAACCATTTCAACAAAGGTTTTGAAGCCAAATCTTTAATATACAATGCGGTTGTATAGTATGTTTCTGCATTCATCGTATCGAAATACAATTTATCCTTTTTTGCTTTTACCACAAGTCCATCATCATGTATAAGTCTGTAAGTTAGTATTTTAGGAATCAAAAAGCCATTCTCTGTAAGTAGCAACAATTTTATATTATACTGATACTCAGTAGCTTTATCTCGAATACCACCTCTAAATTCTAATTGATTTGCAAAATAGCGTTTCACCAACAAATCATTAGTAATCCAAGCTGTTTTCCATTGCGCAAAATTGATTGCACTTATTGGGGAGTTTAATCTATCTATCTCATATGGGCGCTCTAAAAAATTTTTCCCATCAAAATTGATACAATCCGCCACAACAAAATCATAATTACCTTGCTCTAGAGCAGTAACACAATCTGCTACATGATCTGGCAACATGATATCATCACTATCAAAAAATTTAATGTATTCTCCTTTTGAAAGGGAAAAACCATAATTTCTTGAATAGTTTGCCCCCTTTTTTACAGTATCAGGACGAACTATATAATTAAATCTACGATCGGACCTAACTATCTGATTAACTATAGCTGCAGTATTATCTGTCGAACCATCGTCGATAATAATACATTCAAAATTTTGATAGGTCTGGGATGCAATAGAATTGAGTGTATTTTCTATGAGGGTTGCTCTGTTATAGGTAGCTATAATAATTGAAACTAATTTACTCATTATTTAGAATTGAATTTAAGTGTTTTTTTAATAAAGCTAAACCAGACCACAATTCGATGTCCAAGTTGATAAGAAGTACTCTCTAATACTATTTGTTTTTCTTCCTTAAGTTTATTGTTTTGTTGTACTAATTCTTTGTAAATATATCTTGCATTATCTGTATAGTCATCTTTGTATTTATCATAAATCTGCAATTTTAACTCCAAGTCATTCTTTGTAGCAGTAGTTGTTCTTGACCCTTTTATATCTGAATAATTAAACAAAATCTCCTTTACTACTCCAAAAGTGTAACCCAATTTTAATATTCGTATGTTAAGATCCCAGTCCTCGTACCCTTTACTCATAGCAGTATCGTATGCTCGCGCTCTTATCACAACTTCTTTTTTAAACAATAAACAAGAAAGTACACCATTGTTCAACAAACAAGACGAGAGCGATACCATTGGTGGGATATAAGGTTTTACTTTCCTATCTTTAACAATCCGAACATAACCACACATGATACCACCATAGGATGAGTCTTCAGAAAATTTAATTAATGCCTTTTCCACAAAAGAAGGATCAAAATAATCATCGGCATCTAATGTTAGTATATAGTCTCCCATTGCCTCTTGTATGGCAATGTTTCTAGCATAAGAGACGCCTTTATTTTCTTGGTGTATTACTTTTAGTTGCGCATAATTTGATTTTAAATGCTCTAAAAGTCTTCCCGAATTATCTGTAGATCCATCATTAACTACAATAATTTCAGACACTGGACTAGTTTGGGACACCACACTCAATATGGCTCTTTCTATTGTGGTTTCAGCGTTAAAACATGGAATTATTGCAGATACAGTCATAAATATCAAATTAACTAGGAAAATTTAACACTAAAAAAATAATTTAAGATCTCTTTTTCTTCAAAATAATCGCAAATAGTCTAATAATACTATTTATAATTTTCAATAGTTGCTTATTGGTTACTAGTATTTCTATGCCTTCATCTAGTTGATTAACAAGTTCCTTTTGTTGTTCAAATTTCATTATAAATTTCTCAAAATACGCATCGTAAAAATCAAAATTTTCTATAAGTACTTTTTTACGTTCTTCAAGATGCTGTTGCTGATAAATCGTAGCAGTTGACAAACCTCCCTCATAAAAAGTAGCTATAATAGAATCTACCTTGCAGTGAGAAACTTTATGTCTACCTAATACTTTAACAAAAAAGGCCCAATCTGAAACTATTTTTAAATCTGTCCTATATAACCCATAAGTCTGAAATAACTCTTTTTTGATAACAGTAGACGGATGGCCTAAGGCGGTTTGCTTTAAAAAAGAAAAATCAATAAAATCAGGATATCGATTTCTAAACTCTTTCCCTTTTTCATCTACAATCCACAAATCACCATATACAATATCCATGTCTAACAAAAATGACTTTTTTAGAGCAAACAATACATTGTCATTGTTCAAGATATCACCGCTGTTCAAAAAAAGTAAATATTCTCCTTTTGCTACTTCAATACCTTTATTCATGGCGTAATAAACACCTTGGTCTGGCTCACTTACCCAAAAGTCAATATACTCACTTTGACTTTCGATATATGCAGCACTACCATCATTAGAACCACCGTCAATAATAATATACTCAAACTCTTGCCAAGTTTGATTGACAACGCTTTCGACGGTTTTTTTCAGCCCTTCAAAATTGTTATAGTTGATGGTGATAATTGAAAGTTTTGGCATTACCTATTAATTTTAAATTCTTGTTTGACTCTATCAAAACAAATCAAAGGTGGATAACTAAAATCTAATTGTTTCTTTTTGATCATATCCGAATAAAAGACCTTGGTCAAAATTCTTTTCAAAAAAGTATAAGGCATTTTATTCATGATAATATTGTACTTTTTTATACTTATCAACAAATCTTTTTCTTTTTTCGGAATATGATTCTCTATTTCTTCTTTTATCTTCATTCTTGCTTCCTCCATATATTCATCAAGAAAATTTATAGACAATTGCCCTTCACTTCGCTGTCGAAATCCTCCTAATAGGGCTTGTGTAACATATAATTTTTCACTTCTAAAAAAACGAAGCCATAATTCTAAATCAGCTGCATATTTCATATTGGAATCAACTTTACTTCCTGATTTTGTCCATAAAGAGCGCCTCCAAAAAACAGATTCCTGTTGAATCCATTCAAAATTCCTAAGATAGTAATCTAATTTATTCCATCTTTTTAATGGACTAACTGAGACCGTTCTTCCCAACTCATCAAAAGTTGATGGTATACCCATCAACCAATTAACATTTTTAATATTAGTAAAGATTTCTGCTACTGTAAAAAATGCTTTAGGGTGGTACAAATCATCTGAATTGATCCATGCCATAATTTCGCCCGTTGAACAATCAAATCCTTTTTGAACAGCATCATACAATCCTTTATCTGGTTCACTAACCCAATATGCTAGATGACTTTCATATTTTTTTATGATAGCAACTGAATTATCAGTACTTCCTCCATCAATTACAATATATTCCAAATTAGGATAATCTTGAGACAAAACAGATTGTATTGTGTGCTCAAGATACCTTCCCCCATTAAAATTTGGAGTAACTATAGAAATTTTTGGGTAAATAGTGTTATAAATCATAAGTGGTAAAGGTACATTCTTTTCCGTTCTTCTTAATACAAATCATGTCAAACGGCCATGATGAATTATGTTTTGTTTTTTGTAAAACGTCTACTAAATCAAAATAGATTAAGGTATTTTGCTACAATTCTTTAATGATTTGAGCAAAAGTATCTTCACGATTAAAATGATCGTCACGATTTTTTAAAAAAATACTCCGCTGTTTCTTTAGCAATACCTATGATAACGAAATCGTAAATAGTTTGATCAGCTTACTAATCTAGTAGTATATTACTTCCGTATTTTACAAGGTCAAATGGGTTGCAAAACCATCTTTTGAACAACTAATTAATTATAATATACTCAAAGTTGCGTCAAGTTTGACCAAACACGCTTCCGATGTTTTTTTGTTAACCAGCTGTATTGTTTCAATTAATATTGATGATATAGAGTTTATACATTATTTAAACTATGATTGAATTTTTAAACTGAGTAACCAAAGCGACGGATATGAGGTTTCCAAAACTCAAAATCATATTTTACCCATGCATGACATCCCATAGGAAGTCTAAAATCATTTAATGTAAATAAATAAGATGGCTGTACCTCAAAACTAAATTGTATTGCTTCTTTAATTGGAGCAATATTAAAATTTTTTATTTGAAGGGAAATGACATTTGCAATAAACCAATCTTCATTAAAATACTCCGCATTTTGAATTGTACTATTCTCTTTTCTATTAAACTTTATAAAAAACAATATTTTTTTAAATACATCTTTAAATCTTTTTTTTGTTGATAATTTGGAATTATTGGTTTCTACATAATAAAGTGCCCGAATTGCTTTGCGCATTGTCTTTATTTTACGCAATGAAAAGCCAGAATTACCTACCCCTATAATCTCATTAGTGTTTGCCTGATCGAATCCCAAAAACCAAGGCGCTCCGATGTAGTCATAATTTTTTTTACACCAATAATCGACTTCATCTTTAAATATAAAAGCATCTAATTCATAAGTAAGTAAAAAATCAAAATCATTGAATAAATGATAAAAATAAGAACTCAGCTTCAACTTGTTATAATTTTCAATAGATGATTGCCAATTTGGGTCAATAAAAATTACGTCAAAAACTGGTATTATTGCTCTATACTTTTCGAGATTAATACCTAAAGGAGCAATAATTTTTATTTCATGCTGATGTAATATTTTAAAGCACTGTTCAAAAGAAATCAATTCATAAGCAGTTGGGCAATGGCTATGAATAGGAATGACTACAACACACAATTTTAAGTTTTTTTTTCTGGCCACGGTTTAAATAATTTTGTAGTCCATCAATTAAAGTTTGCCTGTTAATAAAACATTGACTGTTTTTTTTAAACGGCTTTCAATTTTTGATAGTAAAGATTTTTTTTGAGGTGCTAACATTGATTTATTTTTACTGTGGATATAAAACACTTTTAGATTATAAATAGTTTCAATATTATTAGCAAGTAGTTTATTTTGATAGCTTTGAAAAAGTAAACGCAAATCAGCTCTTGCATTAAAATCAAAACGGGTTAAATAAGAGGCAATACAATTAGGGTTTTTGTAACTGTAACCGCTAAAGTGAAAAAAACGTAATTCGTATTTATTATTTACTACAAATTGTTCTTGTTTATTTTGCGATAGGATTCGTTCGTGTAAATTCCAATTTGCCATATTATAGCCAGGATGTTTTAGTATGTGATAATCGTCCCTCATGGCTGGGACATAATTAATCCAAAGCTGATCATAAAACATTGATTTACTAAAATTACAATAGCCATATTTTGCAACTCTATCGTGCCACCAAGCTATAAAATCAGCTATTTGATTATAACGAGCTAATGCAATGAAACCCAGATTAAAAACACCACCGCGTAAAGTGTGGTAATCTGTTGGCGCATATTCATCTTCAATAGGAGTACAAATATGCGGCGTGATTACTATATTTTTTGTATCTAAGATGGTTATTACTTCATCTAATCGGCTCGTCACTAATATATCAGGATCAATGTAAATTAACTTTTCGACTTCATAATTTGTGAAAATATGTTTTATAAATGTTGGTTTTACACACGTATTCAATTCAACAATATTGTATTTGTTGACTAAATTTTCAAAATCTGGAACACCTATATCTTTTACTTTAATTATTTCACATTTATTGAAAACATTATAATCAAACGATGAATCAAATTCATCACACAAACCAACAATAAATTTCCAATCAGGATGAAATTCTAAAAAAGAGTCTAAAAGCGTTTTAGCTTGAGCAAGATAATTATTTGAGCAAATGGTAAAAGCTATGTTCATGAATTAATTTTTAAAAATAAATATTCAGTAGGTAGGACCACAATCAAAAAATAAAAACAACCTTAATACTTGTTAATTATGATTATTTGGATAGAATTCGAATCATTTTTTTTTTAATAAAAGCAATATCTTTTTTACTATTATTTTCAAAATTGGCGGAACAAAAAGTAATACAAATTGTTTAGTTTTAATTCTTTTTTTAATTGGTGGTACTCCATTAATACTATTTATTTTCTCTGTACAAATTTGAAGCCCTTTCAATTCATTCTGAGATTCCAAAAATATTTTTATTTTCTGCGCCGCTTTTATAAATCCTTCGCTCATTTTCCCTAAATCATGACACATCGAATTATTATGAATTCTATAGCTTACTAAACAGTATTCCAAATTATAAATGCCTGAGGAAAAATAAAATAATTTTGTCCAAAAAACCCAATCTTCATGATTTGGTAATGATTCATCAAACTCAAGAATTTCACTATTCTGAACTAATAATTTAGATTTAAAAAGAACAGAATGACATGGTATCGACAGTGTCTGCTCCCACCTTTCAATTACTTGATATTTATAATTTTCAACATCTGGAAAAGGATTTATATATCTGTTTCTCTTAAAACCTTTTAGTTCATTATCAAATGGAAAATAATCACAAATTACGATATCAATTTTTTCAGAAAAAAAAGAAAGTTGAAATTCCAGTTTTTTTTCATTAAGTAAATCATCTGAATCTAAAAATTGAATAAAATCTCCGTTGGCCTCACTTAATCCTAAATTCCTAGCACTACTTAACCCACCATTTTCCTTTCTAACATACTTAAATCGCTTATCAATTTCAAGCCACTGTCGAGCTATTATATGAGTATTATCTGTTGAGCCATCATTAACAATTATACATTCCCAATTTTGATACGTTTGTTTGTATACAGAAGTCAAGCATTCATCTAAAAATTGAGATTGATTAAAACAAGGTATAATAATTGAAACCTTGTTTTTATTTATTTTTTTTGAAATAACCATAGCTGATATACAAGTATTTCGGAAGCACCTGAAATAGGTGGAATTCCATATCTTTCTAATTTTTTAACAATAAAATTTTCTCCAAACATCAACCCCTCAACTTCTTTTTCAGTTAACCAATCTTCAACCGGTTGGTCAGGACTTGTGAATGAACACCATTCTTTCTGAACCTCTTTTCTAGGTGTTGTAAGTATGAGATAGCCTTTTTTATTAAGAAGCTTATAAATATCTTTGATAAAGGTTACTTTTTCACTATCAGGTATGTGCTCTATTACCTCTGAAGATACAATTAAGTCAAAATTATCCTTGTACTTCTTAATCAAATCTTTGGTAGTGCCACATTTAAATTTGATATCTGGAAATAATTTTTTTGCATGAAAAAAAACTTCTTTAACTGGCTCTACTCCTAATACTTCGCCATGATTTGACATCAAATGAGTTAACCATCCTCTGCCACACCCTAAATCTAAAATCTTGATTTTTTTTTGATCGGATTCAACAGTTTCTATAAAATCTTTAATTATATGCCATCTTAAGAGCTCCTCCTTATTTGGAAAAGGCTTATTCCATAACGGATTTTCAATAAATAAATGTTCATAATATACATCATCAAAGCTTTTTTCTTTTGAAAATTTAAATTTTAAACTCTTAATTGCGTTAACAATAATCTTCTTCATTTTGGCTTTTTTTATAAATCTAAACATTTCCAATTAACATTCTCGTGAAACACTTTATTAATTCTCAAATTAAGTCCATTTAGGACTTGTTCATTAAAATCTTCAGTCACTTGAAAACTGATCGCATCATTCTGAACTTCTAAATCTATTGTGGAATCACCAAAGAACAGATCTACTTTATATTTTCCTGGCAGTAATTTTAGCCGCTCTATTTCGAGTGAAATTACTCCTCCAAAAATACTTTTCATATTTAATTTAGATGCCACATAATGCCTATTGTTAATCCCCATTAGTGGAACTTCGTCAAGGTCTTTTATTACAACTCCTAAAATAGGATTCGTTATTAAAAATTTCGCTTCAAATTCGACTTCCAAATATAAACGAGAATTATATTTTATAGTCGAAGCATTAAGTGTTGCTTTCTTTATAATTTCATCCCCAATAAAATACTCTTTAACCTCCTGCTGATCTGATTTTTGATAGATATTCAAAGCATCATCAATTTTTCCATCAAAAGCAATTTTTCCATGTTCCAAAACAATACCTCTTGTGCACAATTGTTTGACAGCTGCCATATTGTGACTCACAAACAAAACCGTTCGGCCACCAGTTTTAGAGATATCCTGCATTTTGCCAATTGCTTTTTTTTGGAACTCAGCATCGCCTACTGCTAAAACTTCGTCAATAATTAAAATTTCAGGTTCTAAAAATGCGGCTACGGCAAAAGCCAAACGCACGTACATCCCGCTACTGTATCGTTTTACAGGAGTATCAATGTAGCGCTGGCAGCCTGAAAATTCGATTATTTCATCGAGCTTTGAGGTTATTTCTTTTTTGGTCATACCCAAAATAGCACCATTCAGGTAAATATTTTCGCGTCCGGTCATTTCGCCATTAAAACCAGTGCCTACTTCAAGTAACGAGGCCACACGCCCACCAAACTTAATGCTACCTGTTGTAGGTGCAGTAACACGTGATAAAATTTTAAGTAAGGTTGATTTACCAGCTCCATTCTTCCCGATAATTCCAATAACTTCGCCACGACCAATTTCAAAATTGATGTCCTGAAGCGCCCACACATAATCACTCTCCCCTTTAGTAGAACGATCGTTAGTTTCACCAATTTTCAAGTACGGATCCTCTTTGCCACGTATTTGATGCCACCAACGGTTAAGGTCATGCATCAATGAGCCAGTACCTACAACTCCAAGTCGGTATTGTTTAGAGATGTTTTCTGCTTTTAATATTATGTCTTTCATTCTTTTTTAGTGAGTCGTGAGTGGCGAATTGTGAGTGATGAATTGTGAATGGTGAGTCGTGAATAGTCAATGGTGAATATTGAATGATGAGCATCTAAAATCAGCTTTTCACTTCTCTCCTCTCACTTTTAACTTCTCACTTTAAACTTCTCACTTTAAACCGTATCAATAAATTTCTTTTCAGTATGATTAAACAAAAGTAACCCTATTAAAAAAACACTAGCTGTAATGATCACCGTATAGATCATACCCCAAATTGGAAATTCTCCCGAACTCAATAACATATAACGAGTAGCTTCTATGCAATACGCTAAGGGGTTGTATTTTACAAGCCAAGCATAATTGGGCATTTTAATGGCAATTAACTCTAAAGGAAAAAAGACTGCCGAAATATACATGAGCAATTGAACACCAAAACCAATAAGATACGTTAGATCACGGTATTTGGTTACTAATGCCGAAATCATCATACCCAACCCAAGTCCAAGCACTCCCAATAAAATAACAATTAAAGGAAAAAAAACAGTAGCGCTGTTAAAAGAAATTGCAGCATTCTGACTATAGTAATAGATAAAGAAACAAAGAAATATAAAGACCTGAATTAAAAACTTAGCCAAATTTGAAATCACCACTGTTAAGGGAGCGATAATTCGAGGAAAATATACTTTTCCGAAAATACCAGCATTGTTTGCAAACGTATTGGAAGTACCGTTCAAACAAGAAGTGAAATAATTCCAAACCGTAATACTAGCCAAATTAAATAAAAAAGGAGGTACTGTGCCTGTACTAATCCCTGCTACATTATTAAAAATGATGGTAAAAGTGATACTGGTAAATAAAGGTTGAATGAAAAACCACAGTGGTCCGAGAACAGTTTGTTTGTAAACCGTTACAATGTCACGTTTTACAAACAAAAATAATAAGTCACGGTATTGCCATACTTCCTTTAAATTGAGGGAGAAAAATTTATTCTTAGGTGTTATTTCAAACAGCCACGTGGTATTGGTTTGTTCGTTTGGGGTCATAGTTTTTGGATTGAACTTTGTAAGCCTAACCAACAAAGATGCTTGGGCAAATAAAGTAAACAAATATAACAATTTTAGGATGGTTTTAACAAATACAAAAACAACCACTTATTGATTTTTTGACAAAAATACCCGCTGAAATGGCAACTGTAATGAAATATAATAGATACTTAGGTAGCCGTTTATCAATTATCCAAACCGCCACAACAATATCACTATGAATAAGTTAAAATGCAGTAAAAAGCGAAGTTTAAAATAATTACCTTAGCATTTGATGCACTAAAAACCACTACATCAGACAATAAAAACAAAAAAATAATCAACTCAAAAACAAACCAAAATGTTGACACAAATTCATCCTAAACTCCCTATGCGCAATAAAGCTATAACCAAAGCTTATTACACACAACAGCTCGGATTTGACGATGTGAGCGCCCATGATTATGAAGGCTATTTAATAGTAAAACGAGACCAAGTAGAAATTCACTTTTTTGAATTTAAAGAATTAGACTCGTTAGAAAACTATTCAGGCACCTATATCAGGACCAACGAAATAGAAAATTTTCACAAAGAATTGATTGACAAAGGCACAGCTATACACCCAAATGCACCATTAAACATCAAACCATGGGGACAGAAGGAATTTGCGTTACTTGATCCGGATCACAACTTACTCACCTTTGGTCAAGCAGTAGAATAAAATAAATTTATTTAATCAATACTAATTCTCGATATACTTTTGCTACGCTGCGCTACTCAAAAGCTAGCCAATTAACGAAAGCTACGCCGTCAGTTCGAGTGCTTTGTGCAATAATGCAATAGCTTAATTGTACGAAGCGTATCGAGAACAGTACTACAAACATGAAGACTTCTCGATACACTTTTGTTACGCTTCGCTGCACAAAAGCACTCGATGTGACGGTGAAATAAACTTTTGCTACGCTTCGATACACAAAGGCACTCGAAGTGACGTTAAGTTAGTCTTGAACAACGTGCAGTTCAAATTCTCGAGACACTTTTGCTTTGCCGTGCTGCACAAAAGCATTCACAATACCGATAGCTAGGCCGTCAGTTCGAGTGCTTCTTACAATAATGCAATAGCTTTATTGTAAGAAGTGTATCGAGAACAGTACTACAAACATGACGACTTCTCGATACACTTTTGTTACGCTTCGCTGCACAAAAGCACTCGAAGTGACGGTGAAATAAACTTTTGCTACGCTTCGATACACAAAAGCACTCGAAGTGACGTTAAGTAAGTCTTGAACAACGTACAGTTCAAATTCTCGAGACACTTTTGCTTTGCTGTGCTGCACAAAAGCATTCACAATACCGATAGCTAGGCCGTCAGTTCAAGTGCTTCTTACAATAATGCAATAGCTTTATTGTAAAAAGTGTATCGAGAACAGTACTACAAACATGACGACTTCTCGATACACTTTTGTTACGCTTCGCTGCACAAAAGCACTCGAAGTGATGGAAGCATTTTAACTTTGCTACGCTACAAAAAAGCAATCGTCTTGAGAATAGAACAAATTAAATAAACTCTTGACCTTAGAATAGCATTTATTTAAAAAACTAGAAAACCGTTTTTATGTGATTTTAAATTCATTCACATGTAACCTTGTCGAATTTAAACTTAACAGAATCAAAATCAATAGGTTCCCCTTTTATGAAATAAGTAGCACCCATAGTAGTCTGCATTTTACCATTCCCTAAAATCAGCTGCTCTCCACGTTTTAAAAAAGCCATAGGATTTTTGAAAGTTAGTTTTTCATTACTACCTTCAATAAAGGTATAACTAACAAATAAGGTATCACCACTAAATTCACCTGCAATTGCACCTTTTTTTATCGGCATTTTATCAAATTGCATTTGCATATTGCCTCCGATCTTACCACCATTGAATTTCTCAATTTGTAAATTTATTGTATCACGTTCATATATAGCTTTGTAACATTGCACAGTCAATAGCTTTTCAGCATTTTGTTTCTTTGAAGTTCCTTCAATATTTTGTTTCTTGTCTTGGCAGGATGTGATGGCTAAAATAGAAGCTGTAATAAGAAATAAATTTATTTTTGTTTTCATTTTGATAAAAGATTGATGGTTAAATAGAATAGAATAACGTAAGATACTAAGAAAATATTTTCTTTTGCGTTCCAAACAAATAAAATAAAATTTAAAAAATCATCAAATAAAACAAAGACAATATTTAAATGCTAATTACCATATACAAGGAGATAAATATCACACTAACCTCGGTAAATAAAAAACCCTTCCACACATTAGTGTAGGAGGGTTTATTATTGTACTCAGAGCGGGACTTGAACCCGCACGAACATTGCTGTTCACTGGATTTTAAGTCCAGCGTGTCTACCAATTTCACCATCCGAGCGAGCTTTGGTTGTGGTACCTCCAGGGATCGAACCAGGGACACATGGATTTTCAGTCCATTGCTCTACCATCTGAGCTAAGGTACCTTACTTGTAAAAAGTAAATGATAAAAAAAAGCCCATCCGATTAGAATGGGCTTTCAAAGAAAGGCAACGACATACTCTCCCACATAACTGCAGTACCATCTGCGCTGGCGGGCTTAACTACTCTGTTCGGGATGGGAAGAGGTGAGCCCCGCCGCAATAATCACCTTAAGATTATTGTTTAAGGAGTTTCAAGTTTTTATAGTTTCAAGTTTTTCAACCTGCAACATTAAACTTCAAACTTTAAACATCCGCCGCGGCGGACAAATATCTTAACATACTGAGATAAAGAATATAAAAAAGTATACATTGAAGTATTAGAAAGTTTCTCCCTCCCGATTACTCGGGAGGAAAAGGGTGTACATAAGCTTACGGGTTATTAGTACTACTCGACTATGACATTACTGCCTTTACATCTATAGCCTATCAACGTGGTCATCTCCCACGACCCTTAAAAGAAATCTCATCTTGTGGTGGGTTTCGCGCTTATATGCTTTCAGCGCTTATCCCTTCCAAACGTAGCTACTCTGCGGTGCCACTGGCGTGACAACAGATACACTAGAGGTTTGTCCAATTCGGTCCTCTCGTACTAGAATCAGATCCACTCAAATTTCTTGCGCCCACAGTAGATAGAGACCGAACTGTCTCACGACGTTCTGAACCCAGCTCGCGTGCCACTTTAATGGGCGAACAGCCCAACCCTTGGGACCTTCTCCAGCCCCAGGATGTGACGAGCCGACATCGAGGTGCCAAACCCCCCCGTCGATATGAGCTCTTGGGGGAGATCAGCCTGTTATCCCCGGCGTACCTTTTATCCTTTGAGCGATGGCCCTTCCATGCGGAACCACCGGATCACTATGCTCTACTTTCGTACCTGATCGACCTGTATGTCTCTCAGTCAAGCTCCCTTATGCCATTGCACTCTACGCACGGTTACCAAGCGTACTGAGGGAACCTTTAGAAGCCTCCGTTACTCTTTTGGAGGCGACCACCCCAGTCAAACTACCCACCAAGCAATGTCCTCCGCAATGCGGAGTTAGGCCTCAGATAAACAAAGGGTTGTATTTCAACAATGACTCCACAACGCCTAGCGACGCCACTTCACAGTCTCCAACCTATCCTACACATCATTTATCCAAGGTCAATACTAAGCTATAGTAAAGGTGCACAGGGTCTTTTCGTCCCACTGCGGGTAAGCGGCATCTTCACCGCTACTACAATTTCACCGAGCTCATGGCTGAGACAGTGTCCAGATCGTTACACCATTCGTGCAGGTCGGAACTTACCCGACAAGGAATTTCGCTACCTTAGGACCGTTATAGTTACGGCCGCCGTTTACTGGGGCTTCATTTCAATGCTTCTCCGAAGATAACATCTCCACTTAACCTTCCAGCACCGGGCAGGTGTCAGGCCCTATACTTCATCTTACGATTTTGCAGAGCCCTGTGTTTTTGATAAACAGTCGCCTGGACCTCTTCACTGCGGCCAGCATTGCTGCTGGCGACCCTTCTCCCGAAGTTACGGGTCTATTTTGCCTAATTCCTTAGCCATGAATCTCTCGAGCACCTTAGGATTCTCTCCTCGACTACCTGTGTCGGTTTGCGGTACGGGTACTTATTACCTGAAGTTTAGAGGTTTTTCTTGGAAGCCCTTAGGCGCACTATCTCTTCTACCGAAGTATCCGAGTACTATCGTATTTCCCCAAAACCCGTGGATTTGCCTGCGGGTCTTATAGGTAGGTACTTCAACGAACTATTCCGTCAGTTCGCGGCGCTTTCATCACTCCGTCACCCCATCACAGTAATAACTAGTACGGGAATATTAACCCGTTGTCCATCGACTGTCCCTTTCGGGTTCGCCTTAGGTCCCGACTAACCCACAGCTGATTAGCATAGCTGTGGAAACCTTAGTCTTTCGGTGTGCGGGTTTCTCGCCCGCATTATCGTTACTTATGCCTACATTTTCTTTTCTAACCAGTCCAGCATACCTTACGATACACCTTCTACCCTGTTAGAATGCTCCCCTACCACTTACAATAAATTGTAAATCCATAGCTTCGGTAATACGCTTATGCCCGATTATTATCCATGCTCGTCCGCTCGACTAGTGAGCTGTTACGCACTCTTTAAATGAATGGCTGCTTCCAAGCCAACATCCTAGCTGTCTGGGCAGACAAACCTCGTTCTTTCAACTTAGCGTATATTTGGGGACCTTAGCTGATGGTCTGGGTTCTTTCCCTCTCGGACTTGGACCTTAGCACCCAAGCCCTCACTGCACGGAAACATTATATAGCATTCGGAGTTTGTCAGGAATTGGTAGGCGGTGAAGCCCCCGCATCCAATCAGTAGCTCTACCTCTATATAACTTTATGCCGTGCGCTGCACCTAAATGCATTTCGGGGAGTACGAGCTATTTCCGAGTTTGATTGGCCTTTCACCCCTACCCACAGGTCATCCGAAGACTTTTCAACGTCAACCGGTTCGGACCTCCACACTGTGTTACCAGCGCTTCATCCTGCCCATGGGTAGATCACACGGTTTCGCGTCTAACACTACTGACTAAAGCGCCCTATTCAGACTCGCTTTCGCTACGGATCCGTGGCTTAACCACTTATCCTTGCCAGCAACGTTAACTCGTAGGCTCATTATGCAAAAGGCACGCCGTCACCCCACTAAAGGGCTCCGACCGCTTGTAAGCGTATGGTTTCAGGATCTATTTCACTCCGTTATTCACGGTTCTTTTCACCTTTCCCTCACGGTACTGGTTCACTATCGGTCTCTCAGGAGTATTTAGCCTTAGCGGATGGTCCCGCCAAATTCAGACAGGGTTTCACGTGCCCCGCCCTACTCAGGATACCACTATTTATTATACTCGTTACCCATACGGGACTATCACCCTCTATGGTTCGACTTTCCAGTCAATTCCGGTTCCTTGTACATAAAATATCGTGGTCCTACAACCCCAACATTGCCGTAACAACATTGGTTTGGGCTAATCCGCGTTCGCTCGCCACTACTTACGGAATCACTTTTGTTTTCTTCTCCTCCGCCTACTTAGATGTTTCAGTTCAGCGGGTTTGCCCACCTATCGGTGTACTATCTCTTCAAGATAGTGGGTTGCCCCATTCAGGTATCTACGGATCAATTGGTGTGTGCCCATCCCCGTAGCTTTTCGCAGCTTATCACGCCTTTCATCGCCTCTGAGAGCCTAGGCATCCCCCATACGCCCTTATTTTGCTTATTGTACCAATCGTAAAATTAATTACGACCGTTTTTTTTCGCTTTTTCTAATAAATTAGAAAAAACTGCTTTCTACTTTTTATTATTTCTTATCTCAATATGTCAATGAACTTTATTTAGGTCAAAAGTTGTAAAGCCTAAGGTCATAAAGTCATACTTTTGACTTTCAGACTTTAGTCTTTCGACTAAATTTGTGGAGAATAACGGAGTCGAACCGTTGACCTCCTGCGTGCAAGGCAGGCGCTCTAGCCAGCTGAGCTAATCCCCCAATCTATTTATGAATTGTGAATTATGAATTATGAATGTCGATTCATAACCTCTCAACTCTAGAATTTCCTTCCGAATGGCTAAAATAGTAGTCCCGGGCAGACTCGAACTGCCGACCCCTACATTATCAGTGTAGTACTCTAACCAGCTGAGCTACGAGACTCTGTTTTACTTCATCCTTCTTTTCAATTTCTTTAAATTAACAGCAAGAGTAATAGAACTTCTTTATTTAGTAAGTCCCTCTATCATTTATCTTTTTCCCTAGCGTGTATTGCTACTAACACTAAGGCTCTAGAAAGGAGGTGTTCCAGCCGCACCTTCCGGTACGGCTACCTTGTTACGACTTAGCCCTAGTTACCAGTTTTACCCTAGGCAGCTCCTTGCGGTCACCGACTTCAGGCACCCCCAGCTTCCATGGCTTGACGGGCGGTGTGTACAAGGCCCGGGAACGTATTCACCGGATCATGGCTGATATCCGATTACTAGCGATTCCAGCTTCACGGAGTCGAGTTGCAGACTCCGATCCGAACTGTGACCGGTTTTATAGATTCGCTCCTGGTCACCCAGTGGCTGCTCTCTGTACCGGCCATTGTAGCACGTGTGTAGCCCAAGGCGTAAGGGCCGTGATGATTTGACGTCATCCCCACCTTCCTCACAGTTTGCACTGGCAGTCTTGTTAGAGTTCCCGACATGACTCGCTGGCAACTAACAACAGGGGTTGCGCTCGTTATAGGACTTAACCTGACACCTCACGGCACGAGCTGACGACAACCATGCAGCACCTTGTAAATTGTCTTGCGAAAAGTCTGTTTCCAAACCGGTCAATCTACATTTAAGCCTTGGTAAGGTTCCTCGCGTATCATCGAATTAAACCACATGCTCCACCGCTTGTGCGGGCCCCCGTCAATTCCTTTGAGTTTCATTCTTGCGAACGTACTCCCCAGGTGGGATACTTATCACTTTCGCTTAGCCACTGAGATTGCTCCCAACAGCTAGTATCCATCGTTTACGGCGTGGACTACCAGGGTATCTAATCCTGTTCGCTACCCACGCTTTCGTCCATCAGCGTCAATCCATTAGTAGTAACCTGCCTTCGCAATTGGTATTCCATGTAATCTCTAAGCATTTCACCGCTACACTACATATTCTAGTTACTTCCTAATAATTCAAGTTTAGCAGTATCAATGGCCGTTCCACCGTTGAGCGATGGGCTTTCACCACTGACTTACTAAACCGCCTACGGACCCTTTAAACCCAATGATTCCGGATAACGCTTGGATCCTCCGTATTACCGCGGCTGCTGGCACGGAGTTAGCCGATCCTTATTCTTACGATACCGTCAAGCTCCTACACGTAGGAGTGTTTCTTCTCGTACAAAAGCAGTTTACAATCCATAGGACCGTCATCCTGCACGCGGCATGGCTGGTTCAGACTTGCGTCCATTGACCAATATTCCTCACTGCTGCCTCCCGTAGGAGTCTGGTCCGTGTCTCAGTACCAGTGTGGGGGATCTCCCTCTCAGGACCCCTACCCATCGTCGCCATGGTAAGCCGTTACCTTACCATCTAGCTAATGGGACGCATGCTCATCTTTTACCGTTGGAACTTTAATAATCTCTTCATGCGAAAAAACTATACTATGGGGCATTAATCCAAATTTCTCTGGGCTATTCCCCTGTAAAAGGTAGATTGCATACGCGTTACGCACCCGTGCGCCGGTCTCTAGTTCCGAAGAACTATACCCCTCGACTTGCATGTGTTAAGCCTGCCGCTAGCGTTCATCCTGAGCCAGGATCAAACTCTTCATCGTATATTGTTTGTCCGCCGTGGCGGACTGTTGTATGACGATAAACTCTATCGGTTCTTTTCAAATCTCTCGATTCTATTACTCTTATTCTTTTGTTTTGAAATCTCTTTCAAAACGGCTGTCAATTCAATATGTCTAGGAACGTATTCTTCTTTATTTAATGCGCTTTTCGTGTGTCTCAAAGCGGGTGCAAAAGTAGAAATTTCTTTTTAACTATGCAAGAAAAATTTAAAGTTTTTTTCGAAAATGTTTTTCTCGATTTTCTTTCCTTTTTCTCTCAATATGTCATAAGAACTCTGCTCTATTGCGGGGTGCAAAGGTAACATCTATTTTAACTCTGGCAAACTTTTTGCAATCTTTTTTTAAAAATTGTTTCTTCGTTTGTTTCAGGTTTTTAGTAGAACGTTGCGCTGATTGCGGGTGCAAAACTACAACCTTTATTCGCTTTTACAAGCCTTTTTTAAACTTAATTGTAAACTATTTTTTAAGTAACTTAAAATCAATAAGATTAGACAAGAAGTTTTTTGTTCATTATGAGGATTAGGTCGTTTTTGCGCGGTTGACACGGTTCTCGATAAGCGTCACTTCGAGTAGCGGAGCGTATCGAGAAGTTTTGCTGCGTTTTACTGCGCAAAAAACACTCGAACTGACGTTTTTAAGAATTGCAGTCTACGTGTTTTACTCTATATAATATGTAGCTCTTACAAAATTTGTCACTAATAAGTGGAGCTCGCGTTAGGGATAGCAGCGGAAAGCCCACAGGCACGACCGTCTTGAGGGAGTGCCGAGGACTTGCAGCAAATAGCTCGACGACTTTCTTGATCTTGCCCTAACAAAAGGCAAGAGCAAGAAAAGCGCAACGCCAAAAGGGAGACACTATTCATAAACAATGTGAGCTGCAATAAACATAGAGTGATGCATCAAAATTGAATATACAAAAAGCCATACAATAATAGGAGACTTTATTTATATTTGCAGCATGTTTACATTCTTAAAACCCAAACCGATCTTGAGGGACTTGATCCCTGATCATCATATTGACATACACTCTCACTTGCTTCCAGGTATTGATGATGGAGCTCAAACTGTGAACGAAACCCATGCTCTTGTAAAGGCGTTGCAAAGTTTTGGGATTTCTGAGATTATTACTACTCCTCATATTATTCAACATGTATGGAACAACACCAAGGAGGGTATCATTAATAAGGAACAATCTACTTTATTGGACTTAAATGCAAACGGATTTGTATTGCCGTTTAAAGCTGCAGCTGAATACTTGATGGACGACCAGTTTGTCACACTTTTTCAAGAAGGCACTCTTTTAACTCTAAAGGATAATTATGTGTTAGTAGAAATGTCATACATTAATGCACCAATACAGCTGTACAGTATTTTGTTTGACTTGCAAGTGGCAGGATATATTCCTGTGTTAGCACATCCTGAGCGATACCTCTTTTATCACAAGAACAGCAGTGAGTATGATAAACTTTTGCGAGCAGGCTGTGTCTTTCAATTGAACCTACTTTCGGTAGTAGGGTATTATGGTGAAGCAATTTCAAAAATCGCAAATCAATTACTACAGAAAGGCATGTATACTTATGTAGGAACGGATGTACATCATTTAAAACATATTGCAGCTTTTGAAAACAAAGTACTTTTGAAAGACCTAAAACCACTTGAAGAAGCCTTTGCTAACAATCAATTTTTTAAAAGTACAGGTCTTTAAGACTGGCTCAAAAAGCTTGATCACTTAACATAAAAAAAACGGGCACTATAGCCTTACGCTACAGTACCCGTTTTTCATGAAGATATTCTCTATTTAATTCCAAGTAGTCGTTTGTACCAAACTTTTTTCTCTACTTGTACTCCATAACCATAACCGTACCCATAACCTTTTGTTGAATCTGTATCATTAAGAAGCAAACACATGTTAGGCAACTTTTGTTCTTTGTACAAAGTGTTTGGTATATTAAGCATTCGTTTTTCTAAAAAATTAGCACGAGCTACGTAGATAAAACAATCCGCATGCTTGGCAATTAATAATGTATCTGTCACTAAACTTACGGGAGCCGTATCGACTATGATGTAATCGTATTGTTTTTTGAGTGATTCAAAGAGTCCATCTACTTTTTTATTCATTAACAACTCCGCTGGGTTGGGAGGGATAATTCCCGCTGGTAGAATATGGAAATCTTCGAAACCATCATACTTCACAATTAAATCTTCTAAAACTAGGGTTTTGCTAGACAAATAATTAGTTACACCACGATCTGGAATTGACAAGTACTCATCTAGTCTAGGATTACGAATATCCATTCCGATTAATAAAACTTTTTTTCCTGACAATGCAAAAGTTGCCGCTAAATTTACCGATACAAAGGTTTTACCTTCTTTAGGAAAGGTTGACGTCAGAAAAATTGTTTTTGCAATACCTTCTGGTACCTTGGTCAACATAAACTCTAAGTTCGTTCGGATGATTCGTAATGCTTCGGCTGAACTGGTTCTGCTCTCTGATTTTATAATTTCAGAAGGAGAATCGGATGAAGGCACGTCACCAATAAAGGGAATTGGCGATTTACCCTCCAAATCCAAACGGCTTTTAATTTTAGTATCTAAAAGATCCAGCAAATAAATGATAGCGAAAGGAATCAATAAACCTAGGAAAAGAGCACCTAAATAAATAATGCTTTTTTTAGGTGAAATTGGAGCGTACGATCCTTTTGCAGAGTCTACAACACGTGCAATTGACTCAGTTGCAGCAAGCGCTATAGCAGTCTCTTCGCGTTTTTGCAAAAGATACAAGTACAATTCTTCTTTTACTTTTTGTTGGCGTGCAATTACTCTAAATTGACGTTCTTGCGACGGGATTTTTTTTATTTTACTGTTGAAAACACCTTCTTGACTCCCTAAATCTCTTTTTTGAATCATCAAATTATTTTTTTGACGACTCAAACTAGCTGCAACATTTGATTTCAAAGCATTGATTTGTTCACTAATTTTAACTACCGTTGGATTGACCTCTGTTGCCGTTTTAAGAATGCGATTGCGAGTCAAAACTAACTGATTGTAATCTTGGATAAGTTCTTGCGCTTCTCCACTTGCAATATTAGTTGGTAATAAATCAGAAGGTGTACTTTTCTTTAAAAAATCAGTCAACGATGCAATCACATTCAATTGAATATCTGTCTCGATCCCTTTTTTGTCATACTCGCTTGAACCTTCTATAAAAAGTTGTGCCTCTGCCTCGATGTTGGTTAGCTGATTTCCTGTTTTAAAACTTTCTACATTTTTTTCAACACCATCTAACTCTTCAGTGATCAGAGCCAAACGATTTGCTATGAATTTGGAAGTGTTTTCAGAAATGAAGTTTTTATCGGCAGCAGCTTCTTCATTGTAATTTTGCACCAAATTATTCAAAAAATCTTCAGCTTGTTCTACTACAGGATCTACAAGGGACAACTCTACTACACTACTCGTTTTGCTCAACAAAGCTACACTTAAGCGTGACCTAAAACTAGTTGCTACACTTTCTAGAGGGTTGATTATGATTTTGATTGGACGCACCTCATCATTGTAAGGTTGCGTGTTGACCAAGGATTTGTTAATCACCAAAGTTCCATACTTAGTGCGTATAGGTTGCCCATAACGAAACACTTTTTTCCCTCCTTCTAAGACATTTCCTTGACCTAACAAATCAATAAATTGAAAAGTATCATTGGACAATGCCCAAAATTGATAGGATCGACCTTCGTTGTAGAAATCAGATTTTTTTTCAAGATAAGTTAGTAGAATTGGTGCTTTATTGTACAAATTAGTACTAAGCACCTTACCTTCAACAATAAACGCAATATTCAAGTTCATTTTACGAACGGTATTCTCAACCAAACTGCGAGATTTGAGAATTTCAATTTCGTTGTCTAAATTACTTTTACCGCCACTAATACCCATATCTGCAAAAGCAGACAGCTCTGAGGACAAGCCTCCTTTTTTGTCATCCTTAACTAAAATTGTTGTCGCCGCTTTGTACTGCGGAATTGAATAGCGCAAATAAATGTACGCCACACTCATCGTTATTGCCACTCCTAAAACAAACCACCTCCAATAGGAAAGGTACTGATCTACAATAGCCCTAATTTGAAAATCCTGTTCTGGTGTATCATTTAGCATAGAATTGTTTTCCATGGTCATAGCTTATTTTAAAGTGGTGATTATGAAAGTTGCCAATGATATTAATATACCCGTAACGGAGAATATCAAGTTTGTACTTGGCCCAGTAGCAGATCCGTCAATTCTATTTTGATTTGGCTCTACGTATACCACATCATTTTGTGACAAATAGTAAAAAGGTGAATTCATAAATTCAGCCTTTGTGATATCAATTCTATTATAGGAGCGAACCCCTTCCACCTCGCGAATCACCAAAATATTATTTCTTTTACCATACACCGTTAAATCTCCCGCCATAGTTAGGGCTTCAATCAGAGTCACCCTTTCAGATGCTATTGGATAACTTCCTGGTGCAGCAACTTCTCCTTGTACTGAGACTTTAAAATTACTAATTCGAAGACTAACGATAGGCTTTTTTATGTATTTGGATAACTCCTGCTCTAGTGATTGTAAAGCCTCACTACGAGATAAACCACTTATTTTGAATTTACCAACTGTTGGGAGGTCAATGTACCCATAAGCATCTACTAAATAAGAGGATCCAGCCGAGCTTCCTGATGTCAACTCTGTTGACATATTTAAATTGAATGACTTTACAGCTTCGGCATCGTCTGCGTAAACAGTGAGTAACAATAAGTCATCAGGTTGTATTTTAATTTCATAGCTATTTAAGCCTTTTTGACTTGATTGATTATCAACATCTTGATAATAAATCATATCCTTACGCGAAGCGCAAGAGCACAACAATACTACAAAAACCACAAAGAGTGCTGTTTTTTGTAAAAGAATGTGTTTCATATTTCTTAGTTTAAAAGACACCAAAGATAGTAATTATAATCATACAAACTTGCCAGATTTATGCTAAGAAGCTTTTAAATTCTAGCATTAACCTATGCGGCGATGCTCCAACTTGCGACAGACTATCCTAGGCTTTATCTCGTACTAAACTTTTTGGATAATTGTCCAAAAAAATCAATTCTAATATTTATTGTGTCGGAAAATAGCGGAAAATTTTCAACAGCCAATAAAACTTGAAAAGAGGCGTATCTAGGATTTTTATCTGACTAATCCTACTCAATTTCGACACAAATTGTCGCAAAAATCAATAGCTTTTGATTGTGGTCTGCTCGCACTTCACTTGTGATCAAATTGTCATGATCTACTTTAAAATTGACATTAATAGCACTCTACAGGATCTTAAAATCAAGAGCATAAAAAAACAGGCGATTGGATGCCTGTTTCGTTTAATTAAATTAATGTGTATTTATTTATGTTACTTATCTAGTGTTTCGAAACTAGAGTTCATGCTTTTGAATTCGGGTACAATTTTTTTCATTTGCCCAACGATGGCATCACCTGCAAAGTTTTTAGAAATGGAGATCAATTCATAAATCTCTTGGTGAAGATTCTCATATTCTTCTTGAATTTCTTGTGCAATCATAATTTTGGCATGATGCGTTGGAATAGACTTTGAGGTATCATTGAGTAGTTCTTCGTACAGTTTTTCTCCTGGTCGTAAACCCACTACTTCAATCTTTATGTCTTTTTCAGGCAGAAATCCCGCCAATTTTATCATTTTACGAGCCAAATCTATAATCCTAACAGGTTTACCCATATCAAAAATGTAAATTTCACCTCCTTTACCCATTGCGCCCGCTTCAAGTACCAATTGGCAAGCCTCGGGAATGGTCATGAAATAACGGATAATATCTTTGTGAGTTATGGTCACTGGACCGCCTTGGGCAATTTGTTTTGTAAAAAGCGGCACTACAGATCCATTAGATCCTAAAACATTACCAAATCGTGTGGTGATAAATTTTGTGGCTGCCTTTTCGTTCTCTTGTCGATTTTTTAACTGTAGCGATTGCACGTATTTCTCTGCAATTCTTTTACTAGCACCCATTACATTACTTGGGTTTACCGCCTTATCGGTAGAAACCATTACAAATTTTTTGACCTTGTACAAGCAAGATAAATCTGCTAGTATCTTTGTACCTACTACATTCGTAAAAACGGCTTGACAAGGATTATCCTCCATTAAAGGTACATGTTTGTATGCTGCAGCATGAAAAACAACTTGAGGAGCGTAGGTTTTAAAAACCATATCCATTGCTTCAAGGTTGCGAATATCACCAATAATTGTGCGAATCTCTACATCAATCCCTAAAACTGCTGTTTCTAATTGTAAATGATGCAAAGGCGTTTCAGCCTGATCCAGCATGATGACCAATTTTGGATTAAAAGTGATTACTTGTCTTACTATTTCACTACCTATTGAACCGGCCGCTCCCGTGATTAGAATAACTTTATCTTTCAATTGTTTAGAAATCCCTTTGTTATCTAAAACGATAGGCTTACGCTCTAACAAGTCCTCAATTTCAATTGTCTTCACTTTTTGAGAAATCTCCTTTTGATTTTCCCAATCCGAAATTAATGGTACGGTATAAACTTTTAAATTGTATTCCAAACATTGATCTACAAATGCAATTTGATCCTCTTTAGACAACGACTTATCTGCAATAATGACACTTTGAGCATTTACAGATCGCATCAATGTTGGCAATTTCTTTTTGAGTACTAGGATTGGTAAGTCTAACATCCTTTTGGATGCATTTTGATTGTTTTTATCCACAAACCCTACAATTTTGAAACGAGAAGGCGTTTCAAAATTAAGCGCATTGGCAACAGAAATTGCATTTGCATCAGTGCCGTAAATTACCGTTCGAATTAGATTTGCGCTCTTTTTATCTGAGAAATACAATTCGAAAGCTTGTTTTACCAAAACGCGGTATAAAAATAATCCACAAAAAGACAAAGTGGTATTAAAAAACAAAGCGGTGTTTAGTAAAGGCTTGAAACCAAGAGAAACCAAGCAGATAAAATTCAGCAGTACAAAGACAATCAATACTGAAGCCTGAGAGAAGAATAATTTAACTGCATCGATGTAAGATGAATGTCTTATAATTCCAGAATAAGTTCGAAATAGCCAAAAGAAAAATAAGTTTGTCCCAAAAAAAGAAAAGATAAATGCTACGTTGTGATGAGTTACAATATAACTCATTCGCATCCCTTGGAAAATCAAAAAAGTAGATACAAAACTAACCATTAACACCATCATGTCAATACTTACAATGATCCACCTAGGTAGATAGCCTAAATTTTTCATATTAAGTCTAACATTCAGCTTTTCTGCCAATGAAGCAATAAATTTAATCGATTTTTTCTTAGAAGAATTATGCAAAATTTTTGATTTATTTAATATTACTTACAGTACAAATATAATAATTAAAGTAGGCCATTGTACACCATTATTTCGATAAATATTTTTGAAGTAAGCTACCTTGTTCACCTTCAAATAACATACGGGTTCCTTCAGGCTATGTATAGGGTATGTACGGGATATGTATGGAGTATTTCAGAAGTACTTTCAATGAGGTACTTTTAAATTATGACCTTTTGATTGCATTAATTATCGATAATAATTCCCTGCCAATTAAAGTGTATTTAAATATAGTCTACGTTTCAATTCCGTAGTTAAAAACACTCGAACTGACCTTTTGAAAAACACACCTAATTATTTGTAATTAAGCAGTACCTTCAATATCGCTTGTTTAATACGCGTTTTATCAGTGTCAGTCAAATTAGACCCTGAAGGCAAACACAAGCCATTTTCAAATAAGTCCTGAGAAACCGTTGTGCCATAATAGGCATATTGTTCAAAAATTGGTTGTAAGTGCATGGGTTTCCATAATGGTCTTGACTCAATTTGTTCTGCGTCGAGTGCCAAGCGCAACTGTTCGCTTGTTAAGCCATTTGTTTTTGTAGGATCAATCACGATAGCGCTTAGCCAATAATTTGCAAAATAATCCGAGTCAGGCGAAGAGAAAACAGTGATACCCTCTTCATCTTGAAATAATTCTTCGTAAAAATCATGCATTTCGCGACGTTTAGCTACATGATCATCCAGTACTTCCATTTGTCCACGACCAATTCCAGCACAAATGTTACTCATTCTGTAATTATAGCCAATTTCACTGTGTTGGTAATGCGGTGCTGCATCTCTAGCTTGAGTAGCATAATAAATCGCTCGCTCCTTTATTGCCTCAGATTGTGCTACCAAAGCACCACCTCCAGAAGTAGTAATGATTTTGTTACCATTGAAAGATAATGCTGCAATATCACCAAAGGTGCCACATTTTTGGCCCTTGTAAGTACTGCCCAATGCTTCTGCGCTGTCTTCTAAAATTGGAATCTCGTATTGATCTGCTATCGCTCTGATAGCTTCAATTTGATAAGGAACTCCGTATAGATGCACTGCAATAATAGCCTTAGGCTTTTTTCCTTTCGCTATTTCTTGTACAATTGCTTGCTCTAGTGCTACTGGGCAAAGGTTCCATGTAGCGATCTCGCTATCAATGAATACTGGTATTGCACCTTGATACAAAATTGGATTTGCTGATGCAGAAAAAGTCATACTTTGGCATAAAACTACGTCACCAGCTTGTACCCCAAGGAGCACCAACCCTAAATGCAATGCTGCTGTACCTGAACTTAAAGCTCCAACATGTGCGTTGTTCCCTAAGTACGATTCTAAATCTTTTTCAAAGCCAGTAACATTTGGTCCTAGCGGAGCAACCCAATTGGTATCAAAAGCTTCTTGTACGTATTTTTGTTCATTGCCTCCCATGTGTGGAGAGGACAACCAAATTTTTGAATTATTCATTTTATATATCTAAGTATTGTTTTCCAAATAATTTTAAGATCACCCAAAATTGAATTGTGATAATAGTATTGTAAATTAAGTTTGACTTTATCAGGAAAAATGATAGCGTCATTATAGTGTTTGGGATTTTGCTTTTGTTTCAAAAGATTTTCTTCATTAAAATATTTAATTGACGCTTCACTAGTTAATCCTGGTTTTAGTTCCAAGACATGCAAATCTTCACCCTTAAGTGTATTGTAATATCCTTCGATATCTGGGCGAGGCCCAACAAAACTCATCTCACCGATAAAAATATTAATCAACTGAGGTAATTCATCAATTTTAGTTCGGCGAAAAAAAGAACCCGTTCTTGAAATTCTTGTCTCGCCATCAGATCCTACCTTCATTGTTTTTATTTTTATAATGGTAAAAGGACGGCCGTATTGGCCTATACGCTTTTGCAAGAAAAAACCTGAACTGCGGGTATCTAAAGTAGCGACAAAGTAACTCAATACAATAATCCACCCAAACAACAATAAGGAAGAAAAGGAACCAAGTAAATCAAAAAAACGTTTAATCATTATTATTTTAATAAGCTAACATTTAACTATAGCATCTTAAAATTGGCACTAAGAAAATCATTTTACACTTCATGAAACTTTATTGGCTTAGCTGGTATTCCTACCGCAGTACAATTTTCTGGAAGTGTTTTAGAAACTACTGCACCAGCACCAACAATAGTATTAGAACCTATCTCCAATTGATTGATAATTTTAACACCTGTACCAACGTAAACTTTTTCATGAATTATTACTTCGCCAGAAATATTGACAGAAGGCATAAATGACGAAAAAGAAGAAAGAGTTGTATCGTGTCCTACGGTACACATTAGATTAAGAATAACAAAATCTTCAATTTTAATATTACAAGTAATGATACAACTGGCACAAACTATACAACCGTCACCAATTTCAACAAAATCATTAGAGATTAATACGTTGGGATGTATAAGTGATGGAAAGGAAATTTGTTCATTTTTTATTTTTGAAAATAAAGTAAACTTAGTTTTGGGATCTCCAATAGCAATAGCAATGGCTAAAGCACTCTCTATTAAATTAACGTCTTCTACCCCTCCTAAAACTGGGTATCCGTTAACTAGACTTCCTTTTTCAAAACCATCATCATAAAATCCAACAAATTGATAGGTTGGATTTATCATATTGATACTGTCAATTAATGTTTTAACTTCTCTTCCAAAACCACCTGCTCCTATTATCGCAATTTTTTTCATAGCTCCTTATTTTGTTGTACCTGTAAATGCTTTCATAGTAACTTCACCATCTTGGGAAATTCCTTCTCTAACAAATACTTTTTTTACTGTTAGTAATAAAATTCTAATATCCAAGATCAAGCTACAATTCATCACATACCAAACATCATAGTCAAATTTCTGTTCCCAACTGATGGCATTGCGACCATTGACCTGAGCCCATCCTGTTATTCCTGGCTTTACCTCATGTCTTCGCTGCTGCAGCTCATTGTATAAATGCAAATATTCTGGCAACAACGGACGTGGTCCTACAATGCTCATATCACCTTTCAAAACATTTAGCAATTGTGGAAGTTCATCCAAAGAGGTCTTACGTACAAAGCTACCAATTTTTGTCAATCGCTCGGCATCGGGCAACAAATTACCGTCGGCAGATTTACGATCATTCATAGTTTTGAATTTGATAATCTTAAACAATCTACCGTTCAAACCCGGGCGAACCTGCACAAAAAATGGCTTTCCCGAATTGGCAAAAAACAACCCAATAAAAGCAACTAAAAACAATGGACTCAATAGCAGTAGTAAACTTAATGCGGTTAAAAAATCAAAGACAGGTTTTATTATATTTTTATACATCTGATCGGAATTATCATTTATTTTTTTTATCCAAAAAATTACTTTTTATCAAATAATCTACAATTTGATCAGCACCAAATTTAGTTAAGTGACTGTCATCAAACATATAAGGTATTTTGTTTTTTGAATCAAATTTTTTAATACCCTTTAGGTTATAAATGTCAATGTAATTTTTTTTAGGTTTAAATGACTTCAAGTAATTATTTAAATCAGATGTTTCTTTGTTTATGTAGCGATCATAATTAGCTTTTTCATTAGCTTTTGTAATAGCAATTATTCTTGGAAATGGCAATAGATATGATTCTGTTTGCCCTAAAACTATAAATTTAATTCTCTTGTCCTCATAATATTTTATTAACTGCAACATTTTAATTTTCAATTCTTCTTTACTGTAATCAATCAAATTATATTGATACATAGGCCAATGCACCGAAAAAACCACAATGTCGATATTTTTATATTGTTCAGGAAGAAAATCGCTGTATAAAAAATTCATTAATCTTTTTGAATCATCTTTTCCTATAGCATCAATAAATGGAAATGTAAAACCTGCACTTACCTCAATTATATTTTCATCTTTTAAATTTTCTCTAAATGATTTTGAGTATTGAGCAGAATGACTATCCCCTATTAAAAGAATATTTCTTTTTGTAGTACTTATTTTTAAACATTCTTCTTTCTTGTAAGACTTAATACTAGTCCCTCCATCGATGTAACATCCACAAGGATTGTATTGATCTTTCATTTCTTTTTTATGTAAATCAAAATAATTTACAATTTCATATGTTGAATTATTGTAGACAGATACAATTTTAGAAAAGCTATTTATTGGAAAAAAGAAAACAAACATGATAAAAAAGAAATTATAATGGAAAACAATAGTACCCTTTTATAATTTAGAAATTTTTCATTTTGTTCTACAAAGTAATAAGAAAGTATTGCCATCACCATTGATATAATCAACATCATAACAGTAGTTACGAAATTGATAATTCCAAAGTATTTAAATATTATAAAAATTGGCCAATGCCATAAATAGAGAGAATAAGATATCTTTCCAAAAAATTGTATTAGTTTATTTTTAAAAAATTTATTGTTATAATCCGATAATGTCAAGATCAAAAAAGTGCTTATGACAGGTATAATGGTAAAATAAGATGGCCATAAAAAACTCTCATTGATTAGCATACTACACAATAAAATTGTCACCAAGGAAAACAAGACAATGATCTTTTTCCAGTTTCCAGAAATAAAATCCTTTATTGAATTTGAGTAAAGAAAGGCAAGACCCCCAAAAGTCATTTCCCAGGCCCGTGTCGGAAACATATAAAAAGTAAAGCTATTAAACTCTTTGGTTAAAAAAGCAGCAGCTAAAAATGAGAATACAGTAATGAGAATTAATACTTTAGCAATAAGATTTCTTTTCTTTAAATATTTTTTTCTAAAAAGCAACAATATAATCGGGTACAAGATATAAAACTGCCATTCTACAGATAATGACCAAGTATGAAGTAAAATATTTTCATGAGAAGCGGGATCGAAATAACCACTGTAAAGCCAATAATAAACATTCGAAACAAAAAAATTACTTAAAAATATGTAGATTGAATTAATCTTTACGTCGTTAGCAAAAAAAAGAATATTCGAAATTAATAATACGAACAGTAGCAAAACCAGTAGTGCGGGAATGATGCGTTTAACCCTATTAATGTAAAATATCTTTAAATTAAAATTCTGATTGTCAAATCCCGTCAAAATTATTTTTGTCATCAAAAAACCAGAAATAACAAAAAAAACATCTACCCCAATAAAACCTCCAGAGAAAAAAGGGACCTTAAAGTGATAAAACACAACCACCAATACTGATAGTGCGCGTAACAAACCAATATCATATCTAAAATTACTTTGTTCTTTCATGTATTATATTTTTTGTAAGTATCAAGTACAGCTTCCCAAACCATTTGTTGCTTGTATCTTGTTACAATTATTTCTCGAGCGCTATGCGCTAAATTATTAGTTAAAACATTATCCTGCAACAACAAGTCCATTTGCGTCAATAGGCTTTGGGTATCGCGAACTGGAATTACAATACCGTTGCTATTATCTTGAATAATCTCATTACTACCACTAATGTTAGTAACTATACTAGGTAATCCCATAGCGCCCGCTTGCAAAACCACGTTGGGAAACCCTTCTCGGTAACTTGGAAACACAAATACATTCGAAATACTTAAATACGATCGAATATCTGCTTGAAATCCAACTGAAATAATGGCTCGATTAGTAGAAATAGCCTGCAGCGTGGCAGCAGATAACGGGTCCAATTCAGATTCCAAAGGCCCCACCAAAAGTAATTTACAATGCGTATTGTTTTTAGACAATTCAGAAAAAGCCGATACCAACTCATTGACGCCTTTATCTGCAACCAAACGACCTACAAAAACAAAAACAAAATCAGACAAGTTTAATTGCAGTTCCTTTCTCAAAGTTAATTGTTCCGACTCCGAAACTTGACTTTGATCAAAAAAGGCTGTATCAATGCCGTTCACATTCCCATTGGCAAGAACGTGCAACGGCTTAGTAGTAACTTTATAACGCTGCAAATCGCTCTTTACTCCTTCACCTTCTGGAAAAATATGTGTGGCAAAACGGCACAAAACTTTGTCCATAAACAGTAACAAGGTTTGCATTAATCCTTTTTTATACGGAAAAATCAAACCGGTAAAAGTATGCATGCGAACTGGAACTCCAGCAAAATAAGCCGCAGTCATACTCAACAAGCCAGCTTTAGGCGTAATTGAATGTACGATTTGTGGTTTTTCTTTTTTAAACAAAAAATACATTTTAACCAAAGAGACCAAATCTTTGATAGGAGCTATACTTCGACTCATAGGTACTGAAACAACACGAACACCTTCACGTTCTGCAACAGTTTCTAAATGACCATCGGCTCCAGACACCGCGACAACTTCATAGTGGGAATTCAAAAAGGAAAGTTGACCTTTTAGCAATATATCCAACGAAATAGCAACCGTAGCGGTACGAATGAGTTTAGGTTTGGAGTAGTTCTTCATACAAATCGATATGTTTTTGAACCATTATTTTTATATCGTATTGCAAGGCACGCTGCATACACAAGTCAGCAACAGCATCTGAAAAAGCGCTATCATTAAGTAAGGTTGTCACTAGCTCTGCCAATTGCACTGCATTACCTTGCTCAAACAAAATACCTGCACCACCTACAACATCAGACAAACCAGGCACATTAGAGGCTATAAAGGGTTTTCCTGCAGCCATTCCTTCAATACTTGACAATGATAAGCCTTCATAATGTGAAGATAAAACCACCACATCAGCCGTTTTCAATAAAGCAGCTACGTCCATACGTAAGCCCAAAAAATGAACTCTATTTTGTAATTGCAACGAAACAACTAGGGCCTCACAAATAGGTTTGGTTACACCATCTCCAACAAGCAGTAAGTGTACATGGGAAGGTAAAAGAGCCAAAGCTCGAATCAAGGTAAGCTGGTCTTTTTGCTCCCGAAAACCAGCAACTTGCAACAACAATTTGGCATCCGTAATATTCCAAGATTCTGCAAAATCCGACCTATATTGAGGCGTTGCGATGATTGCATCCAAATCAACCCCATTGTGAATAACTAGAAATTTTGATTCTTTGGAGTGAAGATGCTTTTGTAATAACGTTTGAACTTCTTCAGTGATACATACTATTCTAGTATAAAAAGAATAAATAAAGCGATCAATCAAACCAAATAATTTCGATTCCATGCGTCTATTATGCGTGTTATGCTCTGTAAAAAGGAGCTTAACTTTCGAAAAAGAAAGTAATTTGGCAAAGACAGTCCAATATTGCGCTGGAAACAAATGCACATGAACTAAATCATACTGCCTTAAATACGGGATCATTTTAAAAATAAGTATCGGATTATATACCGAACCCGTACCCAAAGAAAAAATCCGGCAACACGACTGCTCTTTTAGTTTTTTTAGAAAAGGAGTTTCGCTACCATTTAAAACCAATAAATCTACCAAAATACCTTTTTGATAATAGAGCGGAAGCGTGTCTAACAACAATTTTTCTGCACCACCTGTGCTTAAGGAGTTTATAACGTGTAGGATTTTCATTTATCTAATTAGTAATAATAAAATTAGGAACTTCTTTAAATTCTTTTGATTTAACAAATTTATATCCTTGAATACTTCCTTGGATAAAATATATTATTGGGTAAAAATTCAACTTTATTAAACTGTAAATAACATGTATACCAAAACTCCAAAACAGTTTTACAGTAAAAGCTAAAACTGTAAAAAAACATTTAGAAAAAGAATTTGTCTTTAAATTATAACAAATGCGCCACCATAAAATAAATTGAATCTTAGCCCTTTTCAATAACTTTTTTGCGCTGGATTTATATTTATCGCTTGAGCTTCCTGCGTCTAAATGAACTATTCCACTATTATAATGAACAAGTAGCACGTAATTATTGATATATAGTTTATAAAAAAATAATAAATCATCTCCATAGGCAAATTCAAAATCATCCAACCATTTCTCATCTTGAAATTTTATTCTTTTATAAGATTCTAATTTCCATAAAGATGCCGGACCTGCAGCACTTTGAGAGAAGCAAACCGATTGTGAAGGTGCTTTGTTAAAAGAAAAAGAACCGTCTCGTTTAATTTTAAATGCCCAATCATCATCTTTTCTTGAGGTTACAAAATTAGTAGCAAAAGCAGCTAATTTATTTTTAAAAGACATATCCTGGTTTTTAAATGTATCTGCAGCTATGCAATCTGCATTGTGTAACTGTAAACCTTCAAAAAGTTTTTCTACAGCATCATTTGGTAAGTATACGTCATCATCAAGAAAAAGAACATAATCAGTATCAACTTCATCGTAAGATAATGCGCGCTGAGCAATCATACCTTTTGGAGTAAGTATATATTGCTCAATACCAACCGTTTCCGTTGGCCTGTCGTATCCCTCAGCAAGATAAACTAAAATCTTTTTGGGAGGAATTGTTTGATTTACCAACGAAGTTAATTCTTGCTGGTATTTAACACCTGCCTTACCTAAAGTTCTAATGGCAACACAATAAGACAAATTATTCATGTTTAACTTATTTATTTGTTTAACGGATCGCTTTAATATATATATATCTTTTTATTGTTCGCTTTTGATTAAATATTTTTGAAGGAAACAGCTTCTGATTTCACTTCTTAAAAACTCGGCTTAATTATTATCGGTCTTTTAAATAAAAAACAAGACTAAGAGGATAAGCTACTAGAGAGAAAGCTGGGTCAACTTGTCTCCATTTACTTTTAAAAGAAATATTTAAATATCTTGCAAATCGCCAATAATTAATAATAGCACGCAGTTTATTGTAGGAATCAATGGGCATTTTAGACAATTCTTTATAGAAATTAGTTGTACCTACGGGTGATTTTTTCCGAATCTGAAAGATGCTATTAGTCAACCCATCTTGTAAATAACCTCCTATATAAATAATTTTTGAAGTCCATAATATTTTATAATTAACCGACAAGCGGATAAAAAGTAATCCTTCGGTACAAAATTTTTCTCCATCTATTTTAGGAAATGGAAACTTTTTCAAGACATCAGTTCTGAAAACTTCTGCCATATCACCCTCGATACGATATTTAAATCGAAGTTCTAGAGCTGTGGCTTCAATATCTTTAAAAGTTTTTTTTGACCCGATATAAGTATCTTTGTCTAGACCTCGACGAAAAGAAAAACCTGCTAGGTCACCTCTATTTTGAATGTTTTTAAATTGATTTTCAATTATTTGAATTGCATTATCAACTAAATAATCATCACTATCAACAATAAAGAATAAATCCCCTTTAGCCAACTCAACACCTTTGTTAATTGCTATATGTTTTCCTTCATTCTCTTTTTTACAATAAACAATTGATAGTGTATTTTCTTCAATCCATCGAGAAACTAGCTCATCGGTAGTGTCAGAACTTCCATCATCAACAATAACCCATTCAAAATTCTTGTTATCTTGACGCAATAAACTTTCATACAAATTTGAAAGTATGTAAGCTCTATTATAAGTAGGTGTAAAAACGGTTATCATATTAACGTAACATATAAAAAGTGAATAAAGCATTTAGAATTAAAGTCAAGGCAATTATTCGCGATTGAAAAGCTATCAAATGCTTGTTTAACAGCGGATACAATAACACAACCATATAGAGAAACCAAGACAAATAAGCAAAACGGTCAGAGAAATTAGCACGAATTACCAAAATCCAAAAAGCATTACACAAAACATAAGTATTGTACACAATAGCATAAAAACGGTCTTGATACTGCTTTTTATATATGTAATAATAGCCAACGGCAATTGGCATGAAACTGTAAATCACAAAATCAATTCGAAAACCAACATTATAAAATGTTTCTTCCGCAGCTAAATAATCTACCAATCGTTTTTCTTCTACCAAACCAGACATAAGCAACTGGATTTGACCACCTAAAACCAAACTAAGTGGCACACAAAGCAACCAAAAGTAGTAGTAGTAACGAGTAGCGTTAAATCGTTTGGAAATAAGTATCGCGATCACAGGAAGTAACATAGAGTTATGAAATCCAACAGCAGTAATCAACAATGCATAGAAAAAAGTTCTGTTTTCAATTTTAGCTAAGGCTAATAACAAAATGGAGCAAGCCAAACCAGCTCGAATAGTATTTGTACCATAGCCGAAAAATATAAAATTAGTTATTAAACCTAAAAATAATATGAAATAATTAGCAGTAACTTTCTTTGAAAAATAATAATAATTAAAAGTATATATAAAAGCCGTAAGTACAAACCAAATTTGGTCATCCATGAAAAAAGAACAGAACTTGTTATACAGAAAAAAAAATCGTTCTTGCACTACCGTTTCTAAGGATACATATTTAGCATTTAAAAAACCTTCTTGATAATTAGCGCGATCACCTTCGCCAAATACTGGCAAGGTACCCATTAAAAATGTCACAAATAAAACAGTAAAAATAGTGAGTCCATTTAAATGTTTAAAAACAAGTCTGTTTTGTGAGTTGGGAAGTATATGTAACGCTATCAGTATGCTAAAGCTAACTAACAACAGATATATATTTTTATAAAAAGTAACGTCTTCCAATCGAGGTAAATTATTTTAATAGGTATGGTTAAAATGGGACTAACAAATTTTAAACGATATTCTGAAAGCCTGCGAAGTTAGAACAATCTTCGTTAAAGTTAGTGCATTAATAAAGAATTGAATTTATATTCGATAATATGCAATTGTGACATTCTTACATGATTTATGCAATCAATGGAGCAACTGATACAGTTTTTCCAATTCACATTGATTGCTCTTGCGATCTTGTTCTAGATTTTTACTGTATTTTGTCCTCAAATTAGCATCGTTCAATAAGTCCGATACATCTTGAGCAACCGTCGTGGGTTCAAAACTAGTAATGGTGGCATTGTAACGATGCATAAATTGATCGTTGACAGTACTAAAATTAGTAACCACAATTGGCTTAGCTAATAATTTAGCTTCGTCCAGCGCAATGGATTTTCCTTCGAAAGAAGACAAATGAACCATAATCGTGGCATTTTTTATATATGGATAAGGATTCGGCGTAACACCAACAAAATGGATGTACTCTTTCAAACCTTTTGACTTCACGATTTGTACATAGTCAAAGTCTTTGCTGTCTTGTCCCACAAAGTACCATTGAAACTTAATTCCCTTGTTCTTTAAAATTTCAGCTACTTCCAATGCTAAAAGGGTACCTTTTAATTTTGTTAAATGCCCCACCGTTACAATCGAATTAATGCCCATATCAATAGGAATGGAACCAAGCTCATTTATTAGTTCAAGAGATGAAATATTCTCAAACAATTCAATTTTTGAAGCTTCGTTCGGAAAATACTTTTGTAGAGATGCAACACAAATATCAGAAATAGTAAAAATTTTATCTACTTTCGAAAAATATTCTCGATCCATTTCATAGTAATAATCCCATTTAGAATAATCACTATGAAAGAAACTTACTTTTACTGTTGCTTGCACTCGGTCTACCAAATAATACAATTGCTGTTGCCCATTAAAATCAACTGCTAAATCATAATGATCATGCAAGGTAAGAATGCCTTTAGACAACAATTTAGCACCAATTCCTTTATTAAAAATCATTACAAAAGCAGCAACAAATCGTAAAAGTGCGGCAAATAAATGCCCTTTCGCAATTAAGCTTAATAGATTATTGGGAAATTTCGAAAAAAACAAAGCTGTTTTAGCATCTTTTAATACTGTAACATCTGAAGGCAACAAACTCATAAAAACACCTGTTGGATTGATAATCAATACAGATACATCAAACCTACTTTTATCAATAACCGTAAGTAAAGTTGACATACTTTTCGAAACGCCTCCACTTTCTAAGTTACTGACAATAAATAAAATTTTCTTTTTCATTAGCGTTTATTAAAGTAAGGCTTCGAATTGTTTTATAGTATTTTCTACACTAAAATCTTGTGCACGAGTGTACCCTACTTTTTGGAAATGATTACGAAGAGCCTCGTCATTTATCATTTTTTTAACAGCTTCATAAATCGATTCGTCATCGTGATCACACAGCAATCCGTAGCGATTTTCATCTATTATTTCTATTGGACCAGCGGTTTTGGTAGATACTACAGGTACTCCCAATACCATTGCTTCACAAACAACCAATCCAAAACCTTCAAAACCAGAACTAAGCAAAAGTAGGTCCGCATTTTTCATATGAGGAAAAGGGTTAGCAACATATCCAAGCAAAGTAACATAATCTGAAACGTTAAAATCGGCTATTTGCGCTAATAAATCGGCTCTCAACTCGCCTTCTCCGATAATTTGAAAATGAACTTGATAATGCTCCTCTTTCAAACGGGATGCTAAACGAATAACACGATCCATTTTTTTTGGCAATGTCAAACGACCAACACAAACAATGGTAAAAACAGGACTTTTTGTACTAGAGTCTTGCGCCATCAACTCAATTTTTTTTCGATCAATAGGATTATAAATTACAGTTATTTCAGAACTGCAAGTAGGGAAACGTTTTTCGAATGCTAGTTTAGCATCATTAGAAACGCAAACAACTTTGTCCATCTTATTATAAGTAGCCAACTCCTCATTCTTTTCAAATTGTTTGTTAGTATAATGGAAATTGTATAAGTCACAATGCACCCAACTTATTTTTTTTGCTTTGGTGTTGAGTAATCCATGAAGTTTTAACGGCATTCCTTCTAAAAAACTAACTTCTACATCATATTCTTCAATTATCTTTTTCTTTAAGATACGCGTAAACATAAAACTATTCGAAAACCAAACTGACATCCGAAAAGCTATTTTATAATAAAGAGAATAATCATTCCATAAAGAAATTAAGGTGACTTCTTTAGGGATCTCGTGCAGCAATACTCCTTGATTTACCATCAGACAAAGCGTCACATCATAACGTTTATAATCTAAATTTCTTAATATATCAATTAATACTCTTTCTGCTCCACCAGCATTTAATGGACCATAGAGAAATAAAATTTTTTTCATAGACTAAATTATTTACTAGAAATTTTTTTGTAATAACTTCCTATTTTAGCACACCAAATATCAACATCATACTGCATCCTATTGATTTCTTTGGTCTTTAAACATAATTCCGATAGTTTTTCCTGCTTAAGTAATAAAACTTCCTCCATTTTTTCACTCAAATTATTACTATTTAGTGATTCAAACAAAAATGTTGAAGGTCTATCAGCATTCCATATCGTACCAGGGATATCTGACTGCAGTACTGGTACATTATAAAATGTAGCCTCTAAAATAGCGAAGGAAAATGTTTCATGTGCGGATGTTGAAACAAAACAATTAATCATATTGAAAAAATTACCGATATCATCCGTTTGATCAATTAAAGTTAACCATTCAGGTTGTTCCCCCGCAAAAAATTTATTTACGATTTCATTTGTATCGACACCTTTTGTAATCACTACGCGAAAGTTTAAGCCTTTCATGATTAAATTAGCAGATGCTTCTAACAGTAAATCAATTCTTTTTTGCACATTTCTACCTCCAAATGCTCCAAAAACCAGACTATCATTATGAAACTTAAAAGATACATTTTCAGGTAACTTTACCCCATTAGGAATAACGTCAGTGCTAAGGCTAAGTCGATTTCTATTACTAAATTTATTAAGGAATGTAACCATACCTTTACTCACAGAGACAATATTAACTTTCTTTGCCAATAAACCATAATGGTATTTAAAGACAAAAAATTGGTAACAACGTTTTACAAAATTGGATTGGTATTCAATAGTATTATGTAAATGCCAAATCAATTTAACATCAACTTTTGTTGCTCTCAAGTATTTATTTTTAGCTTGAGTTACTGGAATATCATATCCATCAAAATGTGTATGCACAATTGTAGGCCTCACATTTTTAAAGATTTCCAATAACACTTCAGACGATTTTCTTACATCTTTTTTCGTAAAAAAAACTTTATGATCATCCATAAATTTATTAACCCAAGGCGTTGCTTTGGTATCTTCTGGAAAAACATAAACAAAATCCATTTTGCCTTGATTTAATTCCTCGAGTCTTTGTAAAGAATTAATAAATGCTCCTTTATATGGTGCTGCATATTGGCAACAGTGGATGACTATCATAATAATCTAAATTTTAGGTAAAGGAATAAAAACACAACACTACTATTTTTGGTACCCAACAAAAATTTATAACTTGAACTAATTGACGATTTTGGTATAAAATCAATTATGTTTTGAAAGTAATTGGAATTAAATATCTCTTGAATTTCCTTTCGTTTTTCAGTAAATGTTTTTTGAGAGGTCTTATGAAAAATATTTGCCAATTTTTTTAAGATCGTATCCAAAATGATTTTTTTTATTGTAGTTGCAGACTCTTCATTTTGCGGCATTTTTTCTAATAAGTCAAACAGCAATTCTACATGGTCAAATTTATTATGGAATCTTGCAGTTGATGACGTCGGATGTTTAACATAGTAGTAACCATAATAATCAAGCAAGAGAACTGATGTAATGTGTTGACAGTATTCTAAATTAAATATTAAATCCTCTTGGTAAGAAATGTTCTCAAAAAATCTTATTTTATTTTCAATCAAAATATTTTTATCATACAACCTACAACATGGCGTACTAAAATTATGATGCGTGATAATTGTAAATAAATTAGAATATTCAATTCGTTTTTGGGGATTTCTAGATAATAATTCTTGATAATTTTCGCGCTCTACAATGTGAGATCCATCTACCAAAAACATTCCACACATTGGCCAAGAATCTTTCTTGTTTTTCAAAACAAACTGTTCAAGTATGTCAGGTTTCACATAATCATCGCCATCAATAAACATAATGTAGTCGCCTTGGGCCAACTCAATACCTCTGTTTCTGGTGTAACTTACTCCTTTATTATCGTGTGCATAAACTTGTATTCTAGTATCTTGCCCAGCATACTGTTTACAAATATCTAAAGTACCGTCGATCGAGCCATCATCTAACAATAACAATTCAAAATTGGAATATGTTTGTGTAAGAACACTGTCAATACATTGTGCAATATGGGGCGCAATATTATAACAAGGAATAATTATCGAAATTAAGATATGACTCTCACTTTCCCTTAAATTACTTTTTTCTGTAAGCAATGGTTACTTTTTTATTTTATTGATTAATTCAGCTGTTTTGTTTCCTTCAAATTTCGCGTATTGAACACTACCATAATGATTTAAATGCCCCTCATCATAATACATCAAAGTATCATTAAAATAAGGTGCATTCTTAAAAAATTTTTTGTTTTTAATATCCAAATAATGCACATTAGGATTTTTGTCAATAATTTCTTGTACGCCATAAGGCATTGTAGGAAATTTTATTTTTTCTAATTTAAAACCTGTTTTCTTAACCACCGAACGATACTTTCTAACAGGATTTTCATTTAATTTAGGAAAATCAGATACTAATATTAGGTGTTGATTAGTTCTTAATTTAGCAATCAATTTTTGTAGAACTGACCTAAAATATGCAGTTTCGCCGCTCCAATTTTTTACCAAAACAATGATGCGTGATTTTGAAATCAATTCGTTTGCAATAGGTATGGCTTCTAAATACTCTTTTTTATACGAAGATGGAACAAACCGTGCTTCGATCCCTTCTAAGGGTACTACATTATTTATTGCTAACGTTGAAAAATTAAAATCATTTTTTTGTCCAACTGCATCTAAAAAACCACTCATTACCATTGCATGGCTATCACCAATTAGTAAGATCTTATCATCTGATTTCTTTGAATTACCCAACAAAAAATAGTCTCTTTTGGCAATTTTATCAATATCAAAACCACTTGCACTTGTGTAAGGTCTTTGAAAATCTTGAATATCCTGATTATGAATTTTTGAAAAATACCAAGTACCAATTAATAAAGAGCTAAGAAATGCTAATCCTATATTGAGTTTATTTTTTTTCGTTGTTCTAAAAAACTCTTCAATATAATAGTACGAACATATTGAGATTACCACTATAATAACTCCCAAATAAAAAACTTCCAACAAAGTCAAGTCGTATTTAGCAAAGTAATACCTGTAAAAAGCAAGAATCGGCCAATGCCATAAATATAATGAGTAAGAAATTGTTCCAATAAAAACAACCAATCTAGTACCTAATACTTGGTTAATTTTAGTATCCTCCAACCAAATAAGAAGCGCCGTTCCAAAACAAGCAGGGACAGCCAACATACCCGGAAAAATTGAATGCTCATCAATAAAAGTAAAACTTAGAAGTAATACTAAAACACCTAGAATTGATAAAATAGATTTAATACCTCTAGAAACACGATGTGATGTTGGAATGAAATTTAAAAGTATGCCGATAACAAATTCTGAAATTCGAGCAATGGTAGAGAAATAAACACCTTGCTTGTTTACATCAAATTGCAATTGGTATTGTGTGTAAAATAATAAAAGTACAGTGCCGATTACCAAAATCCATTTATAAAACCTTCTTGGTAAAATCATAAATAGAATTGGCAAGAAAATATAAAATTGCATTTCTATACTTAATGACCAAGTATGCAATAATGGATTTTCAAAACTTTTTGCTCCAAAATAATCCGTAGCAGTTGCATACACTTGATTAGAAGTAAAGAGAAGTCCTCGCCTTAAATTATATAAGAAAGCTTCAAGATCATTGGGAATAAATAATTGTATTGCAATAAAAGCGCTGACTAAGCACATTATAAAATAAGCAGGTACAATTCGTTTTATTCTATTGATGATAAAATCAAAATAGCTAAAAGTATGCGCATCTGTTTGTTTAATTAGTGCTTTAGAAATTAAATAACCACTGATAACAAAAAACATATCTACACCAACAAAACCGCCCGGTAACCACTTGTTTTGAATATGAAAAATAATTACGGACACCACTGCTACAGCTCTAAGTCCTTGAATATCTAACCGTAAATTCATTATCTTTTATTCACAATTTTTATTAAATTAATGATTTTTTCGCTGGTCAAAACATCCACTTCAATTTTTCGTTGCGCATTGTATACGCCATTTTCTGCATCTACATAACCAGGATGACACATGATTTCGATACTGCCCTTTGCTTTTTCTATAATATCCTTTAAAACTGTTTCTGAAACTGCTTCGTCATAAAACTGAGAAGTAAACGAATCCGTGTAAAATTGATGCTTCTTAAACAACAAATCATGTTTCAACCATTTTATGGGGTTTCGGTATCCATTTGCTACTTTTCGTAAAGGCATTCGATACTTAGTAGCTAATTTTAAGAATACCCCTTTCAACAATTCACTCATGTGTACGTGATGGTGACTGTCAAAATGCGTAATGAGCACACCAGCGGCAAGTGCACGTTGGTATTGCGCCTCCAATTCGGCTTCTACTTCTTTTAAATCGACATTTTCTTTATCGCAAATAGATCTAATAAAAACACCCTTTTCATCTACTATTGTTTTGTGGCCAGGTAATAATGGAGGGAATTCAGTTAAATTAAAATGCAAACCAATGTTTTGCAATCCATGCTCTTGAATTAAAGAAACAGCCTCTTCAAAATAAGGTGTGGTGGTCATTAGCGAAGCACTATTCACCACGCCATTTTTATAACATTCCACTATACCAAGATTAACGCCATGTGTCAATCCTAAATCATCTGCGTTAAAGTATATTCTAGCCATTATCTTGTTATCATTTTACTATACATTTGTTTGTTCATTCCTGATAAGGTACCTACGACTTTAAAATTAGCCTTTAGAATCCCCTTACAACTTGATTTATTATCTGGAAATGCATAAATAATTTTTTTGGTAGCATCGCGACTACAAATTTTGTGCAATAAATAAGGATAAAGTCCTTTACCTCTGTATCGCTCATAAGTCTGAAAATCATATAAAACACTAAATTTTTGTGGCAAATTCATCGTTAAGTCCAACTCACCTAAATAATGAGATCCTGAATGATTGTACCAACCGTAACTCGCCACCAGGCCTTTGGAATCTTGTAACACACACAAAATATGATGTTCTAAAAATCGTTCCTCAAGAACTAACGTGTCATATTTAAAATTTATTGATGCTAAACTAGTAATATTACTATACTCAGAATATTGCAAATCGGTTTCAATATTAATTGAAGAAGCATCTATACTAAATCCATCCCAAACAAACAAAGTAAGTTTTCTGGTTAGATAATCAATCTTACCTTTTATTTTATGAAGTAGTGCAATCAAAATGTGCCGTTTATATTAAAGATTTTATGTGTTTTACCTCCTAAATCGTACTTGTATTTCTCATCTCCAACAGTCAAATCAATAGTTTGAATGCCTGTCTCGTAGGCCAATTTAACAAAAGCATCTAACAAGATCATACCTGGCGAATAAAATTTTAAGTTGTGGTTTATGGCGACTCTATTTATTTCTACTACTGCACCATTTTTAAGCCCAAAAAAATAAGCTCCAATCACATCATCTAGTTTTAAAATACCTACTACGAAGTCGGTATTTTTTACTTCTTCTAAGTCAAACAAGTCTAACTTTTTGCTTAAAGGATCATCTAAAAACCTATACAGTTTTGACTTCCAATGTACTGCTTGATTTTTAGAAGCACTACGCTCTTTGTAAATGGCTTTGAGTAAATTAAAATCAATAGCGTCGGCATCTTGTTGGTTCAAAAATAAAAGTTCGTTGCGAACACCATTTTTTAAAATCCGATTATGAGCTGTTCGTAAATTCTGTCGGGCATTTTTGCTGAGCGACTGATAATGTTCCTCATAACTAGAATTTAGTTCTAGCGCTACGCAATCTAAAGAATCCATTTGAAGAGTTCCAAAGAGCTGTAAAGCCTCATACAAAGCAGAACTTTCTTTGATATGCGAAAAACTAAAAGTAGTACATCTTTGATCGTGAGCTATTTTAGAAATACAATCTTTTAAAAAAGAAGCAGAAACAGGCTTTGCATAAACAAAATCATAATAATCCGATGGCCCAAGTAATTGAGTAAATTGTATCGATTTAGTTCCTTTGGTTTGTTTAATAAAGAAAAAACCCAGCATTAATATGGCGTTATCTGAACTAGATTCGCGCACCGTAAAATAAACTATTCGATTTGTTTTCTGAGTTAAAAAAGTGGCTTTTAAAAAACGTCTTACAATTTTATGCCATGCAAGGGTACAAAAATAAGAAGGCGGAACAACTTTATTCAATTGCTTCCAAATAGGAGCTATCTGAGTAAAGGAGTGGTAATATTGAATATTGATTTCTTTCATTTTACAATCAAATAATACAGCTAGTTAGTTGGCTTTATTTTTTAAACGTGGCTATCTTTCCTTTCACAAAATTAATCAGCATATTGCGTTCAGAAGATTCAATTCCCAAAAGTAAAATAAAGACAATACTACTAAAAAAAACAATGCTGCTTTGTGTGATAAATGCAAAAATAGTACTCGACTTGCCCAAATAAATTCTAACAAAATAAACTACACTAAAGACTAGCGCCGAAACTAAAAAAACTCTGAATAGTGTAACAACAAAAAACTGTTTCACGTCAATGACTTTTCTAACCAAGGCAATTCTAGCAAATAAGGCAATAGAATTAAGCACCATAGAAACATAAAATACGGTTAATGGATTGGCATTGATTTTTAATAGCACATACGATATCGGAACATTCAATATAATCAAGGTTCCTTCAATAATTTGAAACCATTTTACATTTCCTGTAGCTTGATTGGCAATAATTAACGGCTCGGAAACCGAATCTATCAAAAGACTAATTAACGATAAGGTTACAAACAGCACCACATAATCGGGTACGATAGTAAGCCACAATTTCAAGACAAATTCTAAATTTAATAGAAGTGGACAAATAATAACAAGCATTAAAAAATACGAAAACTTAGAACTTTTATAAACAATATCTTGAAAGTTTGAAATATTACCATTGGCATAATTCATTATAATTTGAGGACGAAAAGCAACTTGCAAATTGATTAAAAAGATACTAACTGCCGATAAAACCTGCATTGTAATTCCGTAAGCAGCATTTAGCACTGTGCCGAAAAAGATATTCAATAAGACATTAATTCCTTGATTTTTTGCGATTACCGACATACTACCAAACATTGTCCATCCAGAAAAGGATAACAACTTTTTGAACAGCGGTTTGTCATAATAAAAAACATATCGACTCTCTTCAAAGTTTCGAGTGCAATACATTTTATAAGAAATTCTAATAATAACAGAAACGAGCAAATACAAACCAGCGTAAACAATCAAATGATCGTATACAATGATTGGCAAAAGAAAAACAATAACTAATTTTAAAAACACTTCAAAAATACTCATGTAGGCAAACACATCCATTTTCTCTTTGGCAATCAATAAAGCATTGTAAGGCACCTGAATAATTCCTACGACAAAAGTAAGAACTGACAAATGAAACACGACATTCGCAGCAAACAAACGATCTTGTTGGATTACTAGCTTAGTATTCAAAAACCACAATCCAACAGTTTCTGCCAAAATAAGAAACACTATGGCCATAAAAAGATGCAAGGTAAGACTGGCGCTAAAAGTATTTTTTAACTTAACAAAGTCATTTTCTCCGAGCGCAAATGATAAAAAACGCTGCGTAGCATTAGCCATAGATGCATTAATAAATCCAAAAGAAGAAACAATACCGCCCACAATACTATATACTCCAAAATCAGAAACGCCCAAAGTAGTTAAGACTATACGTGATGTGTATAAAGAAACTGCCATAGTGAAAAACATCCTAATGTAGAGTATTAGCGTGTTTTTGGCAATAGTTTTGGAACTTGACATATAAATTTATCTCTTTTTAATATACTAGAATGAATTGGACAAATAAATCCATTGAAGCACTGTATTTGACAATGCGCTGCGGTTTAAAACAATTTGTGAATGCGTAAAATTCGAAAAACAACTAAAATGTTCTTTTCAATTATTTGTAAATAGTCAGGATTAATCGAAGTCTGTGTCAGCACGATTAGCGTTCAGCTGCAACTCTTGTTGAAACAAAAGTACATCAGCAGCCACCATTTCTTGAACCAAACTGGCAAGTGTATATTTAGGTTTCCACCCTAATTGTTGTTGCGCTTTTGTGGGATCGCCCAAAAGTAAATCAACCTCGGTTGGTCTAAAATAAGTGGGATCTACACGCACCACGACTGTTCCTATTACTAATTTATTTTGATTTTTTATTTGAATTGCTTGCAAACGTTCAGTATCAATAGCAGCCACAACTCCAATCTCGTCAACTCCTTCGCCTTCAAAACGCAGGTGATAACCTACCTCAGCAAAAGCCATTTGTACAAAGTCACGCACCTTGGTTGTAATTCCGGTAGCGATCACAAAATCTTCTGGTTTTTCTTGTTGTAAAATGCGCCACATGGCCTCTACATAATCTTTGGCATGACCCCAATCGCGCTGTGCTTCTAAATTACCCATGTATAAAATATCTTGCTGACCTAAAGCAATTTGTGCCACGGCACGTGTAATTTTACGGGTAACGAAAGTCTCTCCGCGCAAAGGTGATTCGTGATTGAATAAAATACCATTGCAAGCAAACATTCCGTAAGCCTCTCTGTAATTTACAGTAATCCAATAGGCATATATTTTAGCAACCGCATAAGGCGAACGTGGATAAAAAGGTGTCGTTTCAGACTGTGGTACCGCTTGTACCAATCCGTACAATTCAGAAGTACTGGCTTGATAAATTCGGGTTTTTTTCTCTAAACCTAATAATCGCACCGCTTCTAACATACGTAGCGTTCCTATTCCATCTGCATTAGCAGTATATTCTGGGATATCAAAACTCACTTTTACATGACTCATAGCACCCAAATTATAAATCTCATCAGGTTGCGTTTCCTGAATGATTCGCGTAAGATTCATAGAATCAGTCAAATCACCATAATGCAATTTAAAGCGCTGGTTTTTTTCGTGTGGATCTTGATACAAATGATCGATTCGCGTAGTATTAAACGACGAAGCTCTGCGCTTGATACCGTGAACCATGTATCCTTTATCTAATAAAAGTTCGGCTAGATATGCGCCATCTTGACCTGTAATACCTGTTACTAATGCTACTTTCATTATTGCTATTTTTTAGCAGATTTTATTGTGTCTACCCTATCGTAATTGTTTCTAATTACTTCTTTGTTGAACGGTTTCCTGATTGTCAAGATACCATTCGTATGTTTTTTGAATACCTGTTTCGAGGTCAACTTGCGCTTTCCAGCCCATCTCCTTCATTTTCGATACGTCCATCAATTTTCTAGGCGTACCATCTGGTTTGCTAGCATCCCAGGTAATAGTTCCCGTATAACCAACAATTCTTTTAATGGTCTCTGCCAAATCTTTAATAGAAAGATCAGTACCAGTCCCTACATTATAAAATGATTCTGTCATGTTGTTTTCTAATGCAAAAACAACAGCAGCAGCCAAATCGTCTACATATAAAAATTCACGCAAAGGCTTACCACTTCCCCACAAACCAACCGATGGACTGCTATTGATTTTGGCTTCGTGAAATTTACGAATCATCGCGGGTAATACATGCGAGCTATTCAAATCGAAATTATCATAACTCCCATACAAATTTGTTGGCATCAAACTAAAAAAAGCTTTGCCGTATTGTTTTTGAATGGCTTCACAGGCTTTTACTCCTGCTATTTTTGCAATCGCATACCATTCGTTAGTAGACTCTAGATAATCGGTAAGTAAGTATTCTTCCTTCAAGGGTTGTGCCGCCATTTTTGGATAAATACAAGAACTCCCTAAAAAAACAAACTGACTCACATTAGTACGCAAGGCAGTGTCGATTAAATTATTTTGAATTTGCAGATTCTGCATTAAAAACTCATAAGGCGCTGTCATATTGGCTAAAATTCCACCTACGCGAGCCGCTGCATCAATTACGATTTCGGGTTGTTCTTTCGAAAAAAATGTTTGAACTGCAATTTGATCGCGCAAATCTAAATCAGCACTTGCAGCGCCTATTAAATTGGTATAGCCTTTAGCTGTTAAAGCGCGCCAAATGGCACTCCCAACCATTCCTTTGTGACCAGCAATATAAATTTTGCTATTTTTTTCCATTACTGCAAAAGTGCTGGGTTTTCACGTTCCAACGCGTTGTAAATATTTTTCACATCCTGCGAACAGTCCTTTTGAAGGATTAAAGTAGCCGAATCAGTATGTACAAAAATAGTGTTTTTTAAACCTACAAAAGCGGTGAAATTAGTAGTTCCAATAACCATATTCCCATTAGCATCTACTGGATGACCGTTACTGTGCAAATAGTCATAAACCGATTCAAACGAACCTAAATCAGACCATAAAAACTCCGATGTTACCACTTTGATTTTTTTACTTCGTTCCATCACCGCATAATCGATACTGATAGAAGGAATCTCCAAAGAAAGTTCTAAGTCAAGTTGTCCAGCTTTGTTGGCCTCCCATGCTATTTTTGATTTTTCGTAAACCTCAGGAGTGAATGCTTGTAATTCTGCTAAAAAAACACTCGCTTTAAAACAAAACATACCGCTGTTCCAGAGAAAATTACCACGTGCAATAAACTCGCGTGCCGTCACTTGATTCGGTTTTTCTCGAAAAGAAAGTACTGTGTCTCCTTTGCGCTCAATATAACCATAACCCGTTTCTGGCTTAGTAGGTAATATTCCGAAGGTTACAATGTGCCCATTAGAAGCTTTTTCAACTGCTTCAGTAATGGCAGCTTCATAAGCTTCAGAGTTTGCTATAATATGATCCGAAGGTGTCACAATTAAAATAGCCTCAGGATCTGATGCAAAAGCAGCAAAAGCAATTGCTGCTGCAGTATTTCGTGGTGTAGCTTCTACAATATCAATATAAGAAGTTCCTACTTTATCTAAAACATTTTTACTGAGATGGCAGTTATCTATATTACCAACCACCATAATTTGATTTGCCAAATTGCGGTTGCGCTCGACCGTCATTTCGAATAACGACTTGCCTTCAAATAACTCTAAATATTGTTTGGGCTGGCTTTTTCGGGATAAAGGCCATAACCTGCTTCCTACTCCTCCAGTTAAAATCACATGTGTGACAGTTGATTTATTTTCCATAGTTATGTAACTATTATTTGTATAATCGCTTTTAAAAAAAACGAATTGTTTTATAATTTTCCGTCAGCTGCAGTTCCTAAAACGCCTTTCACATCATACAACACGCTATTTTCTTTTTGCAACTGTGCATACTCAATAGGAAGAAATTCACGATGTGCCACTCCCAAAACAACGGCATCAAATTTATTCTCAGGCAGTGTTCTAGTAGTTGTTAGCTTGTATTCGTGTTGCACTTCAATTGGATCTGCTAGCGGATCATAAATGGTGATTGCAATGCCATAATCAGCAAGAGCCTTGACAACATCTACAATTTTAGTATTGCGTACATCGGGACAGTTTTCTTTAAAGGTAATACCTAATAGCAATAATTGGGAGCCATGAACTGTTATTTCTTTCTTAATCATCAATTTAACAATTTGTGAGGCTACGTAATCGCCCATACTATCGTTAAGTCTACGACCCGCTAAAATGATTTCAGGATGATAACCAAATTCTTGTGCTCTTTGAGCTAAGTAATACGGATCAACACCAATACAGTGACCTCCGACTAAACCAGGTTTAAAGGGTAAAAAATTCCACTTTGTTCCCGCTGCCTCTAACACGGCCTGCGTATCAATTTGCATTAAATTAAAAATTTTAGCCAGCTCATTTACAAAAGCAATATTGATGTCTCGTTGAGAGTTTTCTATTACTTTGGCTGCTTCGGCTACTTTAATGGTTGGTGCCAAATGCGTTCCTGCGGTAATGACACTTTTGTACAAAGCATCTACCTTAAGACCTATTTCTGGCGTGGATCCCGAAGTTATTTTAAGGATCTTATCAACTGTATGTTCTTTGTCTCCTGGATTAATGCGTTCAGGTGAATACCCCACAAAAAAATCGACATTAAATTTTAATCCAGAATGTTTTTCTAAAACTGGTACACACTCTTCCTCAGTAGCTCCCGGAAAAACTGTAGATTCATACACTACAATATCTCCTTTTTTGAGCATTTTACCAACTGTTGCACTCGATGCGTATAAAGGTCGTAAATCGGGTCTGTTGTTTTTATCTACTGGTGTTGGTACAGTAATCACATAATAATTACAAGCTTCCAAAAAGGAATTATCTGTGGTACAATACAATCCCACTTGATCTGACACATTTGTCAACAATACTTCTTGAAGCGCACTGTTCGAAACTTCTAAAGTAGTATCTATACCAGATTGCAAAGCGCCTACTCGACTCTGATTGATATCAAAACCAACCACACTGTATTTTGTAGCAAATAGTCTGGCGAGCGGTAAGCCTACGTAACCCAATCCGATTACTGCAATTTTTATTGGTAAACCCATGTTATTAAAATGTATTTATAAAAAAGAAAAATACTTTTGATGAAATCTGTCGCTATATTGTTTCTAAAACAGCGGATTCATTATCTATGAGATATTTCTTAAAACAGTTGTCGTTATTAAAAAACCAAATTGAATGCATCTAAAAAAAAATCAAACACACTGTTTTTCAACACTATTACTCCAACTTAGACCGCATTTCGCTCACAAAAAAGCACCGCTTCGCAATCCTTACTCCCATTAAAAGGAATAAGAATTGCTTGTTTCAGAGAGCAAATATAGCTAGAATAGCGCATTTATAGATAGACTTCTTCATATTTGATGGTAAAAAAAAGACTGCACTTTAAAAAAGCAAAACTCATTTGCCTCATCTCAAACAACTAAAAAAGGGTTGATTTTTTTAAAGTTTTCTAACCTTAAAAAAATCAACCCTTCTACGTAATTTAAAAAGAACTACTTACCTATTTATATTGTTTTTCGTAATAAGAAGCATAATCACCCGAAGTGACACTTTGCAACCATTTTTCATTTTCTAAGTACCAATTTACCGTTTGCTCTAAACCTTGTTCAAAAGTCACTGACGGCTCCCAACCTAATTCTTTATTAATTTTAGAGGCATCAATTGCATAGCGTAAATCATGTCCAGGTCTGTCTTTTACATAAGTAATCAAGCCTGCAGAAGTACCTTCTGATCTGTCTAATTTTCGATCCATAATGGTACACAACAAGCGTACTAAATCAATATTTTTCCACTCATTAAAACCACCTATATTATATGTTTCGTGATTTTTACCTTGGTGAAAAACAAGATCAATTGCTCGAGCATGATCGACCACAAATAACCAATCACGAGTATAATTACCATCACCATATACAGGTAAAGGTTTGTTATTAATGATGTTATTAATAAACAACGGAATTAACTTTTCAGGAAAATGATTAGGGCCGTAGTTATTAGAACAATTGGTTAATACATAAGGTAATTGATAGGTTTCGCCATAGGCACGAACAAAATGGTCTGAACTTGCTTTACTGGCACTATAAGGTGAGTTTGGATCATACGCTGTACTTTCAGTAAACAATCCTTCTGCTCCTAATGATCCGTAAACCTCATCGGTACTAATGTGGTAAAAACGCTTGCCCTCTTGGTTATTCGCCCATTGCTTACGAGCAGCGTTTAATAAGTGAACAGTACCAAAGACATTCGTTTTTACAAAAGAAAGCGGATCAGTAATAGAACGATCTACATGCGATTCAGCAGCTAGATGTATCACTCCATCAAATTGATGTTCCTCGAATAAAGAGTTTACAAAAGTTTCATCGGCAATATCTCCTTTTACAAAATTGTAATTCGGTGCTTTTTCAATATCAGACAAATTTTCTAAATTTCCGGCATAGGTCAAAGCATCTAAATTATAAATATCATATTGTGGATATTGGTTAACGAACAAGCGCACCACATGCGACCCAATAAAACCAGCTCCTCCTGTTATTAAAATTTTCTTCATTTCTTCTTAATTCTTATGTTTTGAATAGGACTTTTTAGGGACCACATTTAACTTGATTTTTGCTAAAACTCCTTCTGACGCTAGAGCATTATTGATTGTGAATTTTCATTTTTAAAACACACCCCATACCTTCGAGCACTAGAACATAGTGTGTTTTTTTAATGTCCTGTACCACCGCACTTTGCGCCGTAAATGGCCCTGTTGGCACTTGAATACAATCTCCAATTTGATGCTGTGTCAGCGTTACTTCATTTTCTTGTGCAACTTGCAACCAATTTTGGATCGTTTCTATTTCTTCATTTCGAACAATCGCTGGCTTGCCCAACCAAAATAAATATCTTACCACGCCAGGCACATCAAACACTAAGTGACGATTTTCTTCTGACAATTGTACGAAAACGTACGAATTAAAAAGAGGAATATCTACCTTCTTTTTTCGGTCAGACCATTGCCTGCTCTGAACAACGACAGGACAGTAGCAATTTATACCTCTATTTTGCAATTGCAAAGATACTTTCTTTTCTCCTTTCGGTTTTGTATACACTACATACCAATTCATGTGTAAATATAATTTATGCCAATGAAGCTTTGTGCGGCTAGTTAGCTTTTTACTTATGAACCAATCGATTGATAAACAAACCCAATATTACGCAATTGCTCTTCGTTTAGTAAATTTCTACCATCAAAGATAAAAGCCGGTTTTTGCATGTTATCATAAATTTGTTGCCAATCGTAGTGAATAAACTCATCCCACTCGGTTAAAACTGCAATAGCATGTGCATCTTTACACGCTTCATAAGGATTTTCAAAGGACCTCACATAGGCTGCATTTTGATCTGCAGTTCTAGTTTCTAAATAATTCAAATCGTTTAAAACCTTTTTAGCTGATACCTTTGGGTCAAAAACCGCGATTTGAGCATGCTCATTTATTAAATCATCTGCCACGTAAATTGCAGCTGATTCTCTAGTATCGTTTGTATCTTTTTTGAAAGCCCAACCTAAAAATGCAATTTTTTTATCTGAAACTGTATTATACAAGGTTTGAACAATTCGGCTTGAAAAGCGTCTTTTTTGATGATCGTTCATGATAATCACTTGCTCCCAATAGTCTGCCACTTCGTGTAAACCATACGACTTGGCAATGTACACCAAATTAAGAATGTCTTTTTGAAAACAAGATCCTCCAAAACCAACTGAAGCTTTCAAGAATTTTGGACCAATTCGACTGTCCATCCCAATAGCCTTTGCTACTTCATTAATTGAAGCGCCTGTTTTTTCACATAGTTCAGACATGGCATTAACAGAAGAAATACGTTGTGCTAAAAAAGCATTTGCAGTAAGTTTCGAAAGTTCTGATGACCAAACATTTGTAATTAGAATTTGCTCTGTAGGAACCCAATTTGCATATACTTCTACGAGCGCATCAATAGCTTTTTGCCCTTCAGAAGTGGTGTCGCCACCAATCAAAATACGATCTGGTTGCAATAAATCTTGAACCGCTGTACCCTCTGCCAAAAACTCAGGATTAGATAAAATTTGAAACTGAACACCATTACCAGTGTGGTCCAAAATACTCTTAATAGCTTCGGCAGTGCGAACTGGCAGTGTTGATTTTTCAACTACTATTTTATTATCCTTTGCTACCCTAGCAATTTGTCTGGCGCAAAGCTCAATATATTTCAAATCAGCTGCCATACCTTTGCCTTTTCCGTAAGTTTTGGTTGGCGTATTTACAGAAATAAAAATCAGTTGTGCCTCTTCGATAGCTTTATCCACATCAGTAGAAAAAAATAAATTTCTACCTCTTGCCTCAGCAACAATTGCATCTAATCCAGGCTCATAAATTGGTATGTTTTTAGTATCGGGATCATTCCAGGCAGCAATGCGCTCCTGATTTAAATCAACAACCGTAACCTGAATGTGGGGACATTTTTGGGCTATAACTGCCATAGTAGGCCCTCCTACATATCCAGCTCCAATACAACATATTTTAGTAACTTTCATTTTCTTTATTTTGTAACATTTAAATCCCTCATTTACTCGAATCTTTCTTTTGATGGGATTACTTGAATAACTTTTTTATTTTTGTAGATTTTTCCAATACCAATCTACTGCTTCTTTTAAGCCTTTTTCTAAATTAAATTGAGGGTCATAACCAAGGAACTCCTTAGCTTTATCAATACTTGCTAATGAATGTGGAATATCACCCAATCTTTCAGGACCGTACTTTATTTGTACATTGGCTATTTCGGGATCGTACGTACTTAAATATCTTTTTAAATATTCTACCAAATCATTTAACGTATTGCGGTCACCAAAAGCAGTATTGTAAACCGTATTTATTGCTTCAGGGTTTTGGCTAAGCATAGCCAGTTCATTCATTTGAATTACATTATCGATATAGGTAAAATCCCTAGAATATGTTCCATCACCGTTAATTATCGGGCTCTCGTATCGAATTAATTGCTGTACGAATTTTGGAATAACAGCCGCATAAGCACCATTAGGATCTTGCTTTCGTCCAAAAACATTAAAATATCGTAATCCGATAGTTTCTAAACCGTAAGTACGACTAAAAATAGTAGCATACAATTCATTCACATATTTTGTAATTGCATAAGGCGATAATGGCTGTCCAATCGTTTCTTCAACTTTTGGCAAAGCAGACGAATCTCCATAAGTAGAAGAACTAGCTGCATAAACAAAACGTTTTACTTTTGCATCACGCGCCGCAACCAACATGTTTAAAAAACCACTAACATTAACCTCATTGGTTGTAACAGGATCATTAATTGATCTTGGTACCGATCCCAAAGCTGCTTGATGCAATACATAATTTACTCCTTGAACTGCAGCATTACAATCATCAGGGTTTCGAATATCTCCCTCTAATAACGTAAAATTAGGATTATCTAAACAGGCTATTAAATTATGCCTGTGTCCTGTTGCAAAATTATCTAAGCAGACAACCTTGTAATCCTTGCTCAAAAAATACTCACAAAGGTTGGATCCTATAAATCCTGCACCGCCAGTGATCAGTATGCTTTCTTGTTGTTGCTGATTCATAATTAGCGGATTTATTTTTTGCCTTTTTTCAATATTCTTTGTGCTACCTTTTGGTAAACACTTTTCTTTTTCTCCTCTTCATAATATCCGTTGCCATAGTTGCCATAGCCGTAACCGTAGCCATAGCCATAACCCGTACCATATTTAGCTTTGTTTTCGAGACCGTTAAGAACAATACTAGCATTTGTCAACTCACCGCGTTTTACTCGGTTATTCAACAATGAGATCATTTCTTTTTTGGTATAATTTTGACGAACAATATACAACGTAACATCGCAAAATTGTGCTAATTCAAGAGCATCTGACACCAATCCGACAGGTGGAGTATCAAGTATTATATAATCGTACTCTTTTTTTAACGATTCAATTAAATCCTTCATACCCTGACTCATAATCATCTCACTTGGGTTAGGTGGTACTGGACCTGACAAAATAACATCGAGGTACGGAATATGAGTTTTATTAATGATTTCGGGTATAGTTTTTTGACCAATTAAGTAGTTTACTACACCTACTTCGTTAGTTAAATTAAATTCACTTGCCAGTTTTGGCTTTCGTAAATCCAAACCAATAACAACCGTTTTTTTCTCGCTTAGCGCAAATACAGTGGCAATATTTATCGAACAAAACGTTTTTCCTTCCCCACTGACAGAAGAGGTAATCATCAAGGTTTTGGCTCCATTGAGATTTTGTTGCTTGTATAAAAATTGTAAAGAAGAACGGATAGCTCTAAACGACTCGGACAAAGCTGATTTAGGCCTATCAAATACAGCTAAATTGCTACTTTCTTTATTAACACCAATGATTCCGATCAACGGAATTTTAGTTAACTTATTAATATCTTCACTGTTTTGTACCGAATTATTGATAAAGAAAATGATGAATACAAATATCAACGGAATCAATAAGCCTAAAAAGAGTGCTAAAACATAATTCACCGAAGTTTTAGGACCAATTAATCCTCCACCTATATCCTTGGCGGGATCTATAAAATGCACATCAGATAAATTAGCTGCCTTAACGATATCGGCTTCACTTCTTTTTTGTAAAAAAGTATTGTAGATATTGTCGCTTAAGTCATATTTTCTCTTGATTTTTATGAGTTCTTGCTGATCCTCCGGAAGTGCTTTTATTGTACTTTCTGTCTCACTTATTTGGCTATTAACAATGGATAAATCATATTGCAGCGCTGATTTTGCAGTAGCAATATTCTCTAACAAAACATTTTTTATGGCCTCCATTTGATTGTCAAAATCCTGAAATATTTTTTCGCTTTTAACAGCATACGCCATTTCTGAGCGTTGGGTAGATAATGCAATTAATCGCGAGACATTTGCCACAATGTTGGGATCATCAATACCTGCCACAGATGGCGCAGGAAGTTTGGCGTAATTGACACTGCTTTTAAGGTAGGATTTCAAAGAGTTATAATAGGCTAACTTTCGGTTTACTTCATCTCTTTTTAGATCGAATTCTGAAATTTTTTCTGAAAACTTGGCACCACCATCTTCTACATCGAACATGTTTTTGCCTTTTCGGAACGATTTGAGTTCATTTCCGGTTTCTTTAAGCTGTGCTTCCATTGCAATCAAAGTACTATCAATAAAAGCGATCGTATTGGTAGCAAAACGATTTTTATCCTCAAGCTGCCTACTAATCAACATTTTAACAGTAGCATTGAGATATTCTACCATTCGAGCTTTATTGGTACCTTGCATACCTAATGTAATGATCGAACTACTTTTTTCACTAGACTGCACATTGATTCCTTTGTATCCAGACACAGTGCCGTCAAAATCATTAAATCGCACAAAATACTCATTGCCTTTGTACAGACCTGGATTTTCTTTGATTTCTAATTTCCAATTTAAGAATGGTAAATTGACTTGTTGTCCTACTTTGTATCTTTTGACAAATTCTCCCTCTTGTACAGCTGTATTGCTATACGTGTTATTTGCATAAGTAATCATTGAAGCATTAGTACCCTCAAAAGGAATGCGAATTTCATAAACGCTTTCAGAAATAAATTTTATGGCAATGTTTGCTCCAGCCAATTGACCTTTTGACTTGTCGATATTAACATAAAAAGGCGTTGCACCGTAAGCGTCTATTAAATTGTATTCGCCTTGTGTTAAGTAACTAATGTAAAACTGCAATTTATCAACTACAAGTTCATTATGAGATCTTGACTGTAAAGTCGTAGCAATAGTTTGAACTTGATCTGATGTGCCTCCCCAATTGAAGGTTAAACTAGTATTTGAGGTGAATAAAGGATTATTTTCTTCTTTAATTGAAATCATGGTTTCCATCCCGTAAATTTTTTCTTTTCGAATATTTACTTGATGGGCCACAGTAAAAGTAATTAGCAAACTGATTAAAAACCACTTCCAATAGCTTCCAATTTTTATTAAAAAACCTTTGAAATCAAAACTAACTTGATTTTCAAAAACCGCAAAATCCTTTATATCTAGCATGCTGTTGTTGTGGTATTAATTTTTAAGTAGTAAAAAAACAGTAGAAATCACAGAAAAAAGAGTCATGACAGTTCCGAAAGACTCTAAAGCTGTTTTCCCGGTTCCCCAAACTTTTTGTTTCAATGGCTTAATATAGATAAAATCATTTGGTTGTAAATAGTAATACGGAGAATTCATGACATTGATATCCGTCAAATCTATATCACCTATTTGCACGCCCGTCGGGGTTTTACGAATTATAGTCACAGCTTTTCTATCGCCGGTTATAGTTATATCACCAGAATTTGCAATAGCCTCCATGATATTAACCTGTTCTTGATAAATAGTTTTTGTACCAGGACCACCAATTTCGCCATTAATGGTAAAACGCAGTCCTGCCAACTTCACGGTAACAAATAAATTGGCTTCTTTATTAAAATATTCTGCTAACAACTGTTTTTCGATACGCACTCTGATTTCCTCGAGCGTATAACCAATCACATTCATCTCTCCTAAAACAGGAATACGAATATTGCCATGATCATCTACTGTAAAACCATCAAAATACAAGCCCGCTTCAGATTGACTTGCCGCCGCACCATCGTTGTTTGTACTAAATAGCTGGGCTAATTTAGGATCAATAGTTTTTATATTTAATCGAATAACATCATTAACCTGCAAGCGATAAGGTTTTCCCTCTACGGCAGTAATTTGAGATGTAGGGGTTGTTTTATCTTTTTGCTGTAAGTAAATTAAATCTTGGGTTGAGATGCACGAAGTAAGCATGATACTCACAACAAAGAACAAGTAAAGTGCAGATTTGCTCATTATATTTTATTTTTTAACACAAATATAGCTTTTCATTTAGGATATAAAAAGTCTGTTTTGGTATTTAGGAATCTAATTATTTTTTAAGGATTTTTCAAAAGGGACTCTATGTAATATGCTTCGCCCTAAGGTAACTTCATCAGCGTACTCTAATTCATCACCTACCGATATCCCTCTTGCAATTGTTGAAACAATGATATTACAGTGAGCTATTTGTTTGTAAATAAAAAAATTAGTGGTATCACCCTCCATCGTGGAACTCAAGGCAAAGATAATTTCGCTAACCAAACCTTCTTTTACTTTATTTACAAGCGAAGTAATATTCAACTGACTAGGCCCCACTCCATCAATTGGAGATATTTTACCTCCTAAAACGTGATAAATACCTTTGAATTGTCCTGTATTTTCAATAGCCATAACATCACGTATGTCTTCGACAATACAAATGAGTTGATGATTTCTATTACTATTGGAACAAATTTCACAGACCGATTGATCTGAAATATTATGACAACTCTCACAGTATTGAATATCCTCACGCATAGACAATAATGCCTGCGACAAAAAAACGGTTTGATCTTTGGGTTGTTTTAGCAAATGCAAAGCCAATCGTAGTGCCGTTCGCTTACCAATACCAGGCAATTGTGAAATTTCGTTAACTGCTTTTTCTATTAATTTTGAAGAGAATTCCATAGCTACAAAGATAGCAATTTGTTTGCTTTTTATCTGAATTACAGCCCAAGCATTAGCCTAGCGCCAACAACCAAAAGACAAGTATTTTACAATTTATACAATACAAATAAGGCCAGGTATCATTAAAATTGATTTGTTGCTAATAAAACTAATGTGCAAGCTACCTCTACTTTTATTCCGTTTAATTGTAGCAACTGATAAAACTCTGGATTTTCAGTTCCTGGATTAAAAATAACACGTTTGGGTTTAGCCTCGACTATGTAATTGTAATAGTCTCTTTGACGAGCAGGATTTAAATATAAACTTACCGTATCAATATTTTTTAAAGGAATTGCCTTAGTTTGAATTTTTATTCCTGCTACTTCGCCTGCACTTTGCCCTACCGCCAATACGGAGTGTCCTTTATCTGTTAACATTGTTACTGCTTTAAAAGCATAACGATCTGGCTTTGTACTCGCTCCTAGAACTAAAGTTTTTTTATTTTTTGTCATTTTCAAATGGTATAAGCCACAAAAGTACGCAAAAAAGAGGCTGTAGACAGTCTGCTTTTAAATTTAAGTTTGCCCGGCAATTAAAAACATTCCATTAACACTAAAAAACAAAAAAACAGTACTTTTACTTTATAAAACCAAAATTATGGATCTATTCATCTACTTATTTGTTGCCCTATTTTCAGTATTGAACCCTATCGGAACGGTACCAATTTTTGTTGGTCTCACACAAAACGACACCAAAAAAGAACGCTCCAGAATTTCGCTTTGGACTGCAATTAATGTTTTTATCATTTTAATGGTCTCATTTTTTATTGGTCAATACGTTTTACTATTTTTTGGAATCAGCATTGACGCACTTCGAATTGCGGGTGGAATAATCATTGTAAGTTCCGGCTTTTCGTTACTATCGGGCAAATTCACCAAAAAACGAGGGATCAACAAAAAAGTAGAAAATGAAGCCCAAAAAAGAAATGATATTGCTTTGACTCCGCTTGCCATACCAATGCTTGCTGGTCCTGGGTCTATTTCCTTACTAATTGCATTTTATCAAGAACACAATTCAACCCTTGAAATTATCATCTCTTGCTTTGCAATTTTAGCGATTGCAGTGGTCATTTTTATAATTCTTAGAAGCGCGCATTACTTAGCAAATTTTCTTGGAGCATCAGGTATTGTAGCCATCTCAAGAATTATTGGCTTTATTGTAATCGCTATCGGAATACAATACATCGTTAGTGCGATTATTAATATTATAAAAAGCAATTTAGTGTAATAAAAAAGGGATTCGCTTTTTGAACAGCCAATCCCTTTTTTATATGATTTTATATAGTTACTCTTTTGGCAAAAAGACCTCTGCCATCATGCATCGGGCGCTTCCACCACCACAAGCTTCGATCGTATCTAAACTAGAACTCAAAATATCTGCATGTTTTTCTAATTGAGCAATTTGCTTTGCATTCAAGGCTTGGTGCGCAGCAGCACTCATGATAACAAAACATTTATCATCGGTACCACGTAACTCTAACATGTTTCCTGCAAAATTATTCATTTGATCTTCTGTAATCAAAATAACATCTTTGCCACTTTCTTTTAGGTTATCTAAAACCATTTTGCGCTCTTTCTTATCATCGATACAATCAGCACAAATGACTGCAAAAGTTTCACCAATACACATCATAACATTAGTATGATAGATTAACTTTCGCTCTTCACCAACTGTTTGATAGGCTTCAAAAATAACAGGAGCAAAATCATAATCCTCGCAAAACTCGATAAACAATTCCTCATCAGCTCTAGGAGACAGTGCACAATACGCTTTTCCGTTTGCTCTATCTAACACAATGCTTCCGGTTCCTTCTAAGAAAAAGCCATCTTCTTCTGCGGATGTGTAATCCATGACGTCTTGAATTACAAATCCTTTCTCTTCCAACACATCAAATAAATCCTCACGGCGCTCTAAACGACGATTTTCAGCAAACATGGGATACATAACCACATCGCCATTTTCATGAAAAGAAATCCAGTTGTTGGGGAAAATACTGTCTGGTGTATCAGGGCTAAGCGTATCCTCAATTACAGTAACGTCAATTCCTTCGGCTTGTAACTTTTCTACGAAAGCATCAAACTCTTGTTGCGCTTTTGCATTAACCGTTGCTGGCAACAAGCCATCGATTACTTTTTGATAATAATTATTAACAGCTGTTTGTTCGTTCATTCGGAATGCCACCGGACGAATCATTACTATTGAATTGGTAGTTTGTTTCATATATCTTATTTTAAAGTTCGTCAGTTCAAAGTGTTATTTTTAAAACATTGAACAGTAAAACCATTATTTATTCTCTAATTAAAGGCAAGGTTGAACAACGTAATAATCCTTCTTGTTTGGCAATTTCAGCATATGAAATTTCTTCAACGATAAAATCATGTGAACGCAGCCAATTGTTTAATCGTGTAAAATTACGTTCAGAAACTACCACTTTTTCATCAATCGAAAAAATATTTGAATTCATGTGGTACATTTCGTCTCTTTTAATGTGAAAAAGATTTTCCTTTCCAAAAAGATCAACCAAAAAAACATAGTCTGCTTCTTCTCTAAAACCATTTTTGTAGATAATCCCTTTGTCTTTCCCGACAGGTTGAAAACAGCAATCCAGATGCAGTGCATTATCTCTAGCTTCTATTTTTGATTTAACTAAATCAAAATCTTTCACTTTTTTATGAGGAAACAAATCCTTAATAAATTGAACACCCAGTCCATTGGTGCGAGCAGTAATATAATCTGCATAATCACTTCCTTTATAGGTCCCGATAAAAATGTAATCATTCCAAAGCATTACATCACCACCCTCGATGTGTACTTCCTCAGGAGGACGCACCACTTTTAGCGGATCCATTTGGTCAATGATATAATTTATGGCGTCTAATTCGCGTTCGCGATCGGGTAGTATATTCGACTTTATAAAAACATCATCAATTACAAATCCGATGTCTCTGGTAAAAATTTGATTGTAGTTTTCAATACATTCTGGCCTGTAAATTTGAACATCATATTTCTTTAAAACCGCATCAAATGCATTCATTTCTTGAACCATATCTGCTTCAATAGGATAGGTTCCAGCTAAAATATGTTCTAATGACTTAGGATCATAAGCGTCGGCTGCTTTTGGAGTTGGGCCGTTACTCACTGCAGTTCCTAAAACTACCGCTCGAAGCCGCGAAGTTTCAGTTTTGATATTTAACTTTAACATGTATTTTTAGCTTTTGGCAAATATAAAAAAAGCCTCACCAATTAGTGAAGCTTTTTAAACTGATTTTATCTTTTATCTGTTGCAACAAATTCTCTCAATGGATGACCAGTATACACTTGTCTTGGACGCCCAATTGGTTCTTTATTTTCGCGCATTTCTTTCCATTGTGCAATCCAACCTGGTAAACGACCAATAGCAAACATAACAGTAAACATGTCAGTAGGAATACCTAATGCTCTGTATATTATTCCTGAATAGAAATCAACGTTTGGATATAAGTTTCTTGATTTGAAGTATTCATCTTCAAGAGCTGCTTCTTCTAATTTTTTAGCAATTGCTAAAATTGGATCTTCTACTCCAAGAGTTGCTAATACTTCATTAGCTGCTTTTTTGATGATTTTGGCACGTGGGTCGAAATTTTTGTACACTCTATGTCCAAAGCCCATTAAACGGAAAGGATCGTTTTTATCTTTGGCTTTAGCCATGTACTTATCAGCATCGCCACCGTTTTTGTGAATTTCTTCAAGCATTTCTAATACAGCTTGATTGGCTCCTCCGTGTAATGGTCCCCAAAGTGCCGAAACACCCGCAGAGATAGAAGCAAACAAACCAGCGTGTGACGAACCTACCATACGTACTGTAGATGTAGAACAGTTTTGCTCGTGATCACCGTGCAAGATAAATAATTTATCTAATGCATCAATCACTACAGGATTTGCAGAGTAAGGACCTGTTGGTAATTCAAACATCAAACGCATAAAGTTTTCAACGTATCCTTTTGTATTATCGTAATAATTCAACGGATAACCCATACTTTTTCTGTAAGTCCACGTAGCAATAACAAGGAATTTACCCATTGTTTTGCACACTGCCTCGTACATTTCTTTTTCGTTTTCAACATTAACCGATTTAGGATTGAACGCTGTTAACGCACTCGTTAGAGCAGCTAAAACACCCATTGGATGAGCCGTTTTAGGAAACCCATCAATAATGTTTTTCATTTCCTCATTTACAAGCGTGTATTTGCGAATATCATTTTCAAATTGCGCTAACTGATCTGCAGTTGGAAGTTCACCAAAAATCAATAAGTAAGAAACTTCTAAGAAATCTGCTTTTTCAGCCAAATCTTCAATAGCATATCCTCTATAACGAAGAATTCCTAATTCACCATCCAAAAAGGTAATATCACTCTTGCAAGAGCCTGAGTTTTTATAACCTGGATCAAGTGTGATTACACCTGTTAAATCACGTAATTTGTTCACATCGATGGCCACTTCATTTTCACTACCTTCAATTACAGGTAACTCAATTTTTTGTCCATCAATCTCTAATGTTGCTATCTTTGACATAATATAATTGAAAATAAACTTTTTTAAATAATAATTTCTCAAATTTAGGGAATTACACACTAAATAAAAAGAGAATCCCACAATGAAATTGTTAAATAAAATAAAAAAAAGCCATTCACTAGGAGCGAGTGGCTTTTTAAAAGAAATAGGTAAGAATTACTTTATTTTGAAAGCGTTTTTTCCAGGAAAATAGGCAGTATTTCCTAATTCTTCCTCGATCCGCAATAATTGATTATATTTTGCCATACGATCAGAACGAGAAGCGGAACCTGTTTTAATTTGCCCGCAATTCAATGCTACTGCAAGATCCGCAATAGTATTATCCTCTGTTTCACCAGAACGATGTGACATAACAGATGTATAACCTGCATTTTTTGCCATATTTACTGCTGCAATTGTCTCTGTTAAAGTACCAATTTGATTTACTTTAATTAAAATTGAATTAGCAATACCTTTTTCAATTCCAGTTGACAAGCGCTCTACGTTAGTAACAAATAAATCATCACCAACTAATTGAACTTTATCACCAATTTTGTCTGTTAACAATTTCCAGCCTTCCCAGTCATTTTCATCCATTCCATCTTCAATAGATATGATTGGATATTTTGCTGTTAAATCAGCCAAATAATCTACTTGCTCAGCAGAAGTTCTAACTTTTCCAGTTTCTCCTTCAAATTTAGAGTAATCGTATTTTCCATCTACATAAAACTCCGCAGCAGCGCAATCTAATGCAATCATAATTTCGTCTCCAAAAGAATATCCTGCTTTTTCAACTGCTAATTTAATAGTATCTAAAGCATCTTCAGTACCACCAGCTAAGTTGGGAGCAAAACCACCTTCATCACCTACAGCTGTAGACAATCCTCTGTCGTGAAGTACTTTTTTCAAACTGTGAAAAATCTCAGTACCCATTTGCATAGATTGCGAAAATGAAGTTGCCTTAACAGGGAAAATCATAAATTCTTGAAAAGCAATCGGAGCATCAGAGTGCGAACCACCATTGATAATATTCATCATTGGAACAGGCAATGTGTTTGCAGAAACACCACCTACGTATCTATACAAAGGCAATCCCAATTCATTAGCAGCCGCTTTTGCAACAGCTAAAGAAACTCCTAAAATAGCATTTGCACCTAAATTAGATTTGTTTGGAGTACCATCTAAATCAATCATTAATTGATCAATGTGATTTTGTTCAAAAACAGAAACACCAACCAATTCTTCAGCAATTACGGTATTTACATTTTTCACAGCATTCAAAACTCCTTTTCCTAAAAATGCTTTTCCACCATCACGTAATTCTACAGCTTCATGCTCTCCAGTCGAAGCTCCAGATGGAACTGCAGCTCTACCTAAAACACCATTATCTGTAATTACATCTACTTCAATAGTAGGATTTCCTCTTGAGTCAAAAATTTGTCTTGCGTGAATTTTGATTATAATACTCATATACTAAAATTTTTAAAATTTAAAATACAAATATATTCTATCTTTCGAAACCATGGAATGAAAAAAATGAATGTTATTAACGAAAACGATATAAATATTTGAGAAATAATGCATTTACTAATTTATAAGAAGTATTTTTTTTTGAAAATGAAATAATTCACGAAAGCAAAAAAAAGGCCTAACTAAATGTTAGACCCATTCCTAAAATCATAAAAAACGACTTTTATTGCATATTCTGGATAAATTGATCAAAAAGATACGATGAATCATGCGGCCCTGGACTCGCTTCAGGATGGTATTGAACAGAAAAACAGTTTTTATCTTTCATACGCATTCCCGCAACGGTACCATCATTTAAGTGTAAATGTGTAATTTCGAGAGCCTCATTGGCATCCAATTCCTCCTTACTAACAGCAAAACCATGATTCTGTGAAGTAATCTCACCTTTTCCAGTAACCAAATTTTGTACCGGATGATTGATACCACGATGACCGTTAAACATTTTATAAGTAGAAACTCCATTTGCTAAACCTATAATTTGATGCCCCAAACAAATACCAAACAATGGTTTGTTATCCGCGATGATAGCTTTTGCAACAGCAATAGCACCATCCAAAGGCTCTGGATCGCCTGGACCATTAGATAAGAAATACCCGTTTGGCTCAAAAGCTGCTAGATCTTCGTAGGAGGAATCAAAAGGAAAAACTTTAATGTAACAATCTCTTTTCGCTAAGTTGCGCAATATGTTGGTTTTGATTCCTAAATCTAAAGCTGAAACTTTATACGTAGCATTTTCATCTCCATAAAAATAAGGTTTCTTAGTTGATACCTTCGATGCCAATTCTAATCCTTTCATGTCGGGAACAGCTGCTAATTCAGCTTTCAACTCTTCCACAGAAGTACCGTCAGTACAGATAACAGCATTCATAGCACCGTTATCACGGATGTAACTTACAAGCGCTCTAGTATCCACATCAGAAATCGAAATCAAATTGTGCTTGATAAAATAGTCCTCTAAACTACCTTCAGCATCTGCTCTTGAGTAATTAAAGCTGAAGTTTTTACATACCAGCCCAGCAATTTTGATTCCATCAGACTCAACTTCTGATTCATTAACCCCATAGTTACCGATATGTGCATTAGTAGCTACCATTATTTGCCCAAAATACGAAGGATCAGTAAAAATTTCTTGATAACCAGTCATTCCTGTATTAAAACAAACCTCTCCGAAGGTTTTTCCAGAAATTCCGATAGATTTTCCATGAAAAATAGTTCCGTCACTTAGTAAAAGTATAGCTTTTTGTTGTGTTGTGTATTTCATTAGTAGTTTATGAATTTAAATATGATAAATTTTAGCGCGACTCCTAACAAGTTTTAGAGCCTAACTAATAAACCTTTGATTTTAAAAGGATAAAGTTTTGTTCACAAAATGGTAAAAAAAAAGGATAAACTACGAGTAGCTTATCCTTGATTTTTATTGAACAATTATTCTCATAATTACTCAGCAGAATCAGTAGTTGTTTCAGTCTCAGCAACTGGAGCTTCTGTAGTCTCATCCGCTTTTTTAGCTTTACCACCACGACGGCTTTTAGCTTTTTTAACTTCTTTTTTACCACCATTGTAAAGCTCATTGAAGTCAACTAGTTCGATCATTGCCATATCAGCATTATCCCCTAAACGATTTCCAACTTTAATGATACGAGTGTATCCACCTGGACGGTCTCCTACTTTAGCAGCTACATCTCTGAACAAATCAGTTACAGCATACTTGCTACGTAAGTAAGCAAAAACAATACGACGGTTGTGTGTAGTATCAGATTTTGACTTTGTTATTAAAGGCTCAACAAATTGTTTAAGCGCTTTTGCCTTAGCAACAGTAGTATTAATACGTTTGTGCTCGATAAGAGAACAAGCCATATTTGCTAACATAGATTTTCTATGCGCCGTCTGTCTGCTTAAGTGATTGAATTTTTTTCCGTGTCTCATGACGTGTTTTTTTATACTTTCATCTTGATACTATCCGCTTTGGAGATCAAAATATGAAGTAATTTATTCTTTATCTAGTTTGTATTTAGCTAAATCCATACCGAAGTTCAAATTCTTAATTGCAACTAGTTCATCTAGTTCCGTTAAAGATTTCTTACCAAAATTACGGAATTTCATTAGATCATTTTTATTGAACGATACTAAATCACCAAGTGTATCAACTTCAGCCGCTTTCAAGCAATTTAATGCTCTTACAGAAAGATCCATATCAACAAGCTTAGTTTTAAGCAATTGTCTCATGTGTAATGACTCTTCATCATACGATTCTGTTTGTGCAATTTCGTCGGCCTCGAGTGTAATTCTTTCATCCGAGAATAACATGAAATGGTGAATTAAAACTTTTGCAGCCTCAGTTAAAGCATCTTTTGGATTGATTGAACCATCAGTCTTAATTTCAAAAACTAATTTTTCATAATCTGTTTTTTGCTCTACACGGAAGTTTTCAATAGCGTATTTTACATTCTTTACTGGTGTAAAGATAGAATCAGTAAAAATCGTTCCAATTGCAGCATTTTGTTTTTTATTCTCTTCGGCAGGAACGTATCCTCTACCTTTTTCAATAGTTAAATCGAAATTAAGTTTGATCTTGCTATCTAAATTACAGATTACAAGCTCTGGATTAAGAACCTGGAAACCTGAAATAAATTTTTGAAAATCACCAGCTGTTAACTGATCTTTACCTGAAACAGAAATTGTAACTGATTCATTATCTATATCCTCAATTTGACGTTTAAAACGTACTTGCTTTAGATTTAAGATAATTTCGGTAACATCTTCAACAACTCCTGAAATAGTAGAAAACTCATGATCTACACCTTCTATGCGGACAGATGTAATTGCATAACCTTCTAATGCAGAAAGCAAAACTCTTCTAAGTGCATTACCAACAGTCAATCCGTAACCAGGTTCTAAAGGTCTAAATTCAAATTTACCTTCAAAATCGGTTGAATCGATCATGATAACTTTATCGGGCTTCTGAAAATTAAATATTGCCATAAATTTCGACTAAGTCAATTATTATTTGTTGTACAACTCTACGATTAATTGTTCTTTAATGTTTTCTGGAATTTGAAGTCTAGCTGGTACAGCAACAAAAGTTCCAGATTTAGTTTCATTGTTCCAAGTAATCCACTCATAAACATGACTTGAATTAGATAAAGAACGTTCGATAGCCTCTATAGATTTAGATTTTTCACGAACACCAACTACGTCACCTGGTTTCAAGTGGTAAGAAGGAATATTTACATTTTCACCATTTACCGTGATGTGACGGTGAGAAACGATTTGACGTGCACCTCTTCTAGATGGAGCGATACCCATTCTATATACAACATTGTCTAGTCTAGACTCACATAATTGTAAAAGAACTTCACCAGTAACACCTTTAGTAGCTGACGCTTTTTCGAATAAATTTCTGAATTGTTTTTCTAAAATTCCGTAAGAATATTTAGCTTTTTGCTTTTCCATTAATTGAACAGCATATTCAGATTTTTTACCTCTTTTTTTAGCCATCCCGTGTTGTCCAGGTGGATAATTTCTTTTTTCGAAAGCTTTATCGTCTCCGAAAATTGCCTCGCCAAATTTACGAGCGATTCTTGTACTAGGACCAGTATATCTTGCCATTTTAAATTGTTTAAGATTGAGATTATGAATTCAGGTCGGATCCTTCGATAATCTATAATCAATCTAGGTTATACTATTTACTTAAATTTTGAGTATTATACTCTACGTCTTTTTGGAGGACGACATCCGTTGTGAGGCATTGGAGTAACGTCAATGATTTCAGTCACTTCAATTCCACCATTATGCAAAGAACGAATAGCAGACTCACGTCCGTTTCCTGGTCCTTTAACATATACTTTCACTTTTTTAAGTCCAGCTTCAAGAGCTACTTTACTACAGTCTTCTGCTGCCATTTGAGCTGCATATGGAGTGTTCTTTTTAGAACCTCTAAAGCCCATTTTACCAGCCGATGACCAAGAAATAACTTCACCTTTTTTGTTAGTCAAAGAAATGATGATGTTATTGAAGGTAGCAGAAATATGAGCTTCTCCCGTTGATTCAACGATAACTTTACGTTTTTTTGCAGTTGCTTTAGCCATATTACTTATTATTTAGTTGCTTTTTTCTTGTTAGCAACAGTTTTTCTTTTACCTTTTCTTGTTCTAGAGTTGTTTTTAGTTCTTTGCCCTCTTAAAGGAAGACCAGTTCTATGACGAATACCTCTGTAACATCCAATATCCATTAAACGTTTGATGTTTAAAGAAACCTCAGAACGTAATTCTCCTTCAATTTTAAAAGCTGATACCGCCTCACGAATCGCTCCGATCTCGTCATCATTCCAATCTTGAACTTTTTTATCTTGGCTTACTTGAGCTTTTTCTAAAATCTCAACAGCTCTACTTCTACCTAATCCAAAGATGTAGGTTAGTGCAATAACACCTCTCTTATTTTTTGGGATATCTACCCCTGCTATTCTTGCCATAATTATCCTTGTCTTTGTTTAAATCTAGGATTCTTTTTGTTTATTACGTACAATCTCCCTTTTCTTCGCACAATTTTGCACTCGGGACTTCTCTTTTTTACTGAAGCTCTAACTTTCATTTTGAATATCCTTTAATATCTATAAGTAATTCTTGCTTTAGACAAATCATAAGGGCTCATTTCTAGTTTTACTTTATCACCCGGAAGCAATTTAATATAATGCATTCGCATTTTTCCTGAAATGTGCGCAATTACAATATGCCCATTCTCTAATTCTACACGGAACATCGCATTTGATAATGCTTCGATGATTGATCCGTCTTGTTCTATTGCTGATTGTTTTGCCATAAGATTAAGCTACCGCTTTTCTATTTTTACCACTTTTCATTAAACCATCATAATGCTTATTCAACAAATATGAATTGATTTGCTGCATTGTGTCAATAGCTACTCCAACCATAATTATTAATGAAGTACCTCCAAAAAACATTGCCCAAGATTGCTGAACATCCATAACACTTACAACAATTGCCGGGAACACAGCGATTAAGGCAAGAAATAAAGAACCTGGAAAAGTTATTAAGGACATCACCTTGTCTAGGTAATCAGAAGTCTCAACACCTGGTCTTACACCTGGAATGAAACCACCGCTACGCTTCAAATCATCTGACATCTTGTTTGTAGGAACCGTAATGGCAGTATAAAAGAAAGTGAATACAATAATTAATGTTGCAAAAACTAAATTATACCAAAATCCAAACATGTTACTAAAAGCACCAACAATAGATTGTGACGCATCAGATTTAGACAAACCTGCGAGTGCAGCAGGAATGAACATAATAGCTTGTGCAAATATAATTGGCATTACACCAGATGCATTAAGCTTTAATGGAATCCATTGTCTATTTCCGTTAAGCATGTCTTGTTCAAAATCACCAGAAGTTGTACGACGAGCGTACTGAACTGGAATCTTTCTCACAGCCATAACTAAAAGGACACATGATATGATAACTAACAACCAAACAATTATTTCGATTACTAAAAGCATTGGACCACCATTATTATTAGTTACCCTTGTAGTAAACTCTTGAATGAATGCCTGTGGCAAACGAGCCAAAATACCAACCATAATCAATAGCGAGATCCCGTTACCAATACCTTTATCAGTAATTTTTTCTCCTAACCACATTGCAAAAATGGTACCTGTAACTAAAATTACAACTGAAGAGAATAAAAACTCAAAAGAGTTGAACCCTAATAAGAAGGCTTTAGCCGGCAAAGTTCTATACAAATTATAAATGTAAGTAGGACCTTGAACAAGCGTAATACCAATAGTTAACCAACGTGTGATTTGATTGATCTTTTTTCTACCGCTCTCTCCATCACTTTGAAGTTTTTGTAAATAAGGAATAGCAATTCCCATCAGCTGAACCACAATAGATGCAGAAATATAAGGCATAATTCCCAAAGCAAAAACTGATGCTTGGGAAAATGCGCCTCCTGTAAACATATCAAGAATTGAACCAATTCCTTCTTTAGTTTGCCCAGCTAAATTAGCTAACTCTGAAGCATCAATACCTGGTAGGGTAACTTGTGCTCCAAAACGATAAACTAAGAGTAACCCGATTGTCATCAAGATTCTATTCTTTAGTTCTTCAATCTTCCAAACATTACTTATTGATTCAATAAATTTCTTCATACTAATTGAAAAATTACATTGTTACAGCTTCTCCACCAGCAGCTTCAATAGCAGCTTTTGCAGTAGCAGTAAATTTGTGAGCGGTTACTTTTAATTTTGCTTTCAATTCACCTCTACCTAAAATCTTAACGATTTCATTTTTAGTAGCCAAACGGTTAGCAACGTAAACTGTCATATCAACAGTATCTGTAATAACACCATTATCAACTAAAAGTTGTAGTGTATCAAGATTTACACCTTCGTAGTTCTTACGATTGATGTTTGTAAAACCAAACTTAGGTACACGTCTTTGAAGTGGCATTTGACCTCCTTCAAAACCAATCTTTTTAGAATAACCAGAACGAGATTTTGCTCCTTTGTGACCTCTTGCAGAAGTACCACCTTTTCCAGAACCTTCTCCTCTACCTAATCTCTTATTTTGATTGTGTGTAGAACCTTCAGCAGGTTGTAAGTTACTTAAATTCATAACAGTATTTGTTATTTAGCTTCTTCAACAGAAACTAAGTGTTTAACTTTATTTATCATCCCAAGGATTGTAGGGTTTGAATCATGCTCTACAACTTGTCCCATCTTACGTAGACCTAAAGCTTCTAATCCTCTTTTTTGAGAAAGCGGACAGTTGATTTTGCTTCTAACTTGTTTTACTAATAATTTAGCCATAATTTCCTTGAATTAACCTTTAAAAACTTTTTCTAAAGAAACGCCTCTTTGTTTTGCAACAGTGTAAGCACTTCTCATTTGTAATAAAGCATCAAAAGTCGCCTTAACTACGTTGTGAGGATTTGAAGATCCTTGAGATTTTGATAATACATCATGAATTCCTACTGACTCTAAAACTGAACGAACAGCTCCACCAGCAATAACTCCAGTACCATGAGAGGCAGGAATTAAAAATACACGTGCACCACCAAATTTACCTTTTTGTTCGTGAGGAACAGATTGACCGTTCAAAGGAATTTTCACTAAGTTTTTCTTTGCATCTTCTACTGCTTTCGCAATTGCTTCAGAAACATCTTTAGATTTTCCTAATCCGTGTCCAACTACTCCGTTTTCATCACCTACCACTACAATCGCAGAAAAACCAAATGCTCTACCACCTTTTGTAACTTTAGTAACACGATTTACACTTACCAAACGATCTTTTAATTCAAGACCAGTTGGTTTTACTAACTCTACATTCTTGTATTTACTATTAGACATACTATATTAGAATTTAAGTCCAGCCGCTCTTGCGCCTTCTGCTAATGATTTAATACGACCGTGGTATAAGTATCCTCCTCTATCGAAAGTTACTACTTCTATACCAGCCTTTAAAGCTTTTTCTGCAACTAGTTTTCCAACTGCAGTAGCCACTTCAATGTTCGTACCGTTACCTATTTCTTTTTCTCTTGAAGAAGCTGCCAATAAAGTAACTCCATTCACATCATCAATTAATTGAGCGTAAATTTCTTTGTTACTTCTAAAAACAGATAGTCTTGGATTAGTAGCAGTACCACTAATTGTCTTTCTAATTCTGAATCTAATACGTTGTCTTCTTTCAGGTTTTGTTAATGACATAATCTTATTTTTTAAGCTGATTTACCTGCTTTTCTTCTTAATACTTCACCCACAAATTTAACACCTTTTCCTTTATATGGCTCTGGCTTACGGAAACCTCTGATTTTCGCAGCTACTTGACCTAAAAGTTGTTTGTCAAATGATGTTAACTTAACAATTGGGTTTTTACCTTTTTCAGATATAGTTTCTAAAGTTACCTCTGGAGCAATCTCTAAAATAATATTGTGCGAAAAACCTAATGCTAAATCTAATTTTTGTCCTTGGTTAGAAGCTCTGTAACCTACTCCAACCAATTCTAATGATTTAGTAAAACCATCAGTAACACCAACAATCATATTGTTGATTAATGATCTGTATAAACCGTGCTTTGCTCTTTGATCTTTGTGATCAGATGATCTGCTCACTTGAACCGTACCATCTTCAACTGTAACAGTAACGTCCGAAAACTCCTGAGTTAGTTGACCATTTTTTCCTTTAACTGTAATAACACCGTTAGCAACTTCAACAGTTACACCCGCAGGAACTACAATTGGATTTTTACCTATTCTTGACATCTTATTATAGTCTTTAAATTAGTATACGTAACAAATTACTTCACCACCCACATTTAACTGCTTCGCTTGCTTACCTGTCATCAACCCTTTAGAAGTTGAAACAATCGCAATTCCTAATCCGTTAAGGATTCTTGGGATATTAGCAGAACTTGAGTATTTACGTAAACCTGGTTTACTAATTCTCTGGATATCTTTAATTACTGACTCTTTAGTATCTTTATCATACTTCAAAGCAATTTTGATAGACCCCTGAACAGCGTTGTCTTCAAACTTGTAACTTAAGATGTAACCTTGATCGAAAAGGATCTTAGTTATTTCTTTTTTTAGATTAGATGCAGGAATTTCTACAACTTTGTGGTTTGCAGCCACAGCATTACGAACTCTTGTCAAATAATCAGCAATCGGATCTGTATACATATGTATTAATTTGCGGTCTTGGTTTTCAATAAACTATTTATTGAACCTTAAACCAATTTATAAATATCAATAATACAGACTTAACACAAAGTCAAGTCTGTATCAGAACGCAATCTCTTGCGTATTACCAAGATGCTTTTTTAACACCTGGAATCAATCCGTTGTTTGCCATTTCACGGAAAGTAACACGTGAAATACCGAATTGACGCATATATCCTCTTGGTCTACCTGTCAATTTACAACGATTGTGCAAACGAACTGGGGAAGCATTTTTTGGTAACTTTTGCAAACCTACGAAATCTCCAGCTTCTAACAAAGCTTTTCTTTTCTCAGCATACTTTGCTACTGTTTTTTCTCTCTTCACCTCACGGGCTTTCATTGATTCTTTAGCCATGTCTTAATTCTTTTTAAAAGGTAATCCTAATTCTGTTAATAGAGACTTTGCTTCTTTATCTGTTTTAGCAGTAGTTACAAAAGTGATATCCATTCCTGAAATCTTGTTAACTTTGTCAATATCAATTTCAGGGAAAATGATTTGCTCTAAAACTCCAAGGTTATAATTACCTCTTCCATCAAAACCAGTAGCTTTAATTCCGCTAAAGTCTCTTACTCGTGGTAAAGCTGAAGTGATAAGTCTATCTAAAAACTCATACATTCTTTCACCACGTAAAGTTACTTTTGCTCCAATCGGCATTCCTTTTCTCAATTTAAATGACGCAACGTCTTTCTTTGAAATTGTAGAAACTGCTTTCTGTCCAGTGATCTTTGTTAACTCTTCAACTGCATAGTCGATAAGTTTTTTATCAGATACAGCTGCACCAACTCCTTTACTTAAAACGATTTTGTCCAATTTTGGAACCTGCATTACGTTTACGTATCCGAATTCCTCTTTAAGAGCAGCAATTACTCTGCTCTTATATTCTTCTTTTAGTCTAGGTATATACGCCATTACTATAGTACTTGATTAGATTTTTTTGAAAATCTTACTTTCTTATCTCCTTCAACTCTTACACCTACTCTTGTTGTTTCCTTAGTTTTAGGATCTATAAGAGAAATGTTAGAAATTTGAATTGGAGCCTCTTTCTTTACAATACCACCTTGAGGGCTTTTTGCACTTGGTTTCGTATGTTTAGAAACCATATTTACACCTTCAACAATTGCTTTGTTTTTCTCGCGGTCAACACGTAAAACCTTACCTTCAGCACCTTTGTGATCTCCAGCAATTACTCTTACGATGTCACCTGATTTAATTTTTAGCTTTATCATCTTAAAACGAATTAAAGCACTTCTGGTGCTAATGATACAATTTTCATGAATTGTTTTTCACGAAGTTCTCTTGCTACTGGACCAAAAACACGAGTACCTCTCATTTCACCAGCAGCATTTAATAAAACGCAAGCGTTATCATCAAATCTGATGTATGAACCATCGGCTCTTCTTACTTCTTTTTTGGTACGTACAACAACTGCAGTTGAAACAGCTCCTTTTTTAACGCTTCCGTTAGGAGCAGTATCTTTGATAGAAACTACAATTTTGTCACCAACAGAGGCATATCTTCTTTTAGTACCTCCTAAAACACGGATAGTTAAAACTTCCTTTGCTCCAGTGTTATCTGCTACTTTTAGTCTTGATTCTTGTTGTACCATAATTATTTAGCTCTTTCTAAGATTTCAACTAACCTCCAACATTTTGTTTTACTCAAAGGACGTGTTTCACTAATCCTTACTGTATCTCCAACATTGCAGTCGTTCATTTCGTCGTGTGCGTGATACTTTTTAGTTTTCAACACGAACTTACCGTATAATGGGTGTTTTACTCTACGTACTTCAGCAACAACAATAGACTTGTCCATTTTGTCAGAAGTTACAACACCAATTCTCTCTTTTCTTAAATTTCTTTTTTCTTCCATCTTTCAGCAGACTACAGTTATTGTCTTTTAGTAAGTTCGGTAGCTAATCTTGCAACTGTTCTTCTCACAATTCTAATTTGAAGTGGATTCTCAATTGGTGAAATAGCGTGAGCCATTTTTAGATCAGCATAGGTTTTCTTAGTCTGGCTAAGCTTCTCTTGCAACTCTGCTGCAGAAAGATTTTTTATTTCTGATTGTTTCATAATAATATAGATTATGCTTCGAAATCTCTAGCTACGACAAACTTAGTTTTTACTGGAAGCTTTTGAGCCGCAAGACGTAACGCCTCTTTTGCAACTGACAAAGGTACTCCTCCAACTTCAAACATAATTCTTCCGGGTTTAACAACAGCAGCCCAATACTCAACTGCTCCTTTACCTTTACCCATACGTACCTCTAAAGGCTTCTTAGTGATAGGTTTGTCTGGAAATATTTTAATCCATAATTGTCCTTCTCTTTTCATGTAACGAGTTGCAGCAATACGTGCAGCTTCGATTTGACGAGAGGTTAAGAACATTCCATCTTCATGTACAGATTTAATTCCAAACATTCCATTTGAAAGTTCATGCCCTCTTTGAGAATTCCCTTTCATTTTACCCTTTTGTACCTTACGGTATTTTGTTCTTTTAGGCTGTAACATTTTTCTTTACTTTAAAAATTACTTTCGTTTACGAGCGTCTGGCTTTCCACCTTTGTTGAAAGGCTTTCTATCTCCTCTTGGAGAATCACCACCTTTACCACCGGCACCAGATTGTTTTTTGTCCATTCCGGCTAGTGGAGAAAGATCTCTCTTTCCATAAACTTCACCTTTCATGATCCATACTTTGATTCCCATTCTACCATAAGTAGTATGAGCTTCTGCCAAAGCATAATCAATATCAGCTCTGAAAGTTGATAGAGGAATTCTACCTTCTTTGAAACCTTCTGAACGAGCCATCTCAGCACCATTCAAACGACCAGAAATTAAAACTTTGATACCTTCAGCGTTCATACGCATAGAAGCAGCAATAGCCATTTTAATTGCACGTCTGTAAGAAATTCTGCTTTCGATTTGACGACAGATGCTTGTAGCAACTAGATACGCGTCAAGCTCAGGTCTTTTGATTTCAAAAATATTGATTTGAACCTCTTTGTCAGTAACTTTCTTAAGTTCTTCTTTCAACTTGTCTACCTCTTGTCCGCCTTTTCCGATAATGATACCAGGTCTTGCAGTAGTGATAGTAACGGTTACAAGTTTCAAAGTTCTCTCGATGATTACTTTAGATACACTAGCTTTTGATAAACGAGCGTGGATATACTTTCTGATTTTGTGATCTTCGGCTAATTTATCACCGTAATCATTTCCACCATACCAGTTTGAGTCCCATCCTCTGATGATACCAAGTCTATTTCCAATTGGATTTGTCTTTTGTCCCATGCTGCTTAAGAATTGCTTTGTGTGTTATTGATAGCTCCTAACACGATTGTTACGTGGTTAGAACGTTTTCTTATTCTGTGTGCTCTTCCTTGTGGTGCTGGACGAAGTCTTTTCAACATCATACCACCATCTACACGGATTTCCTTAACAAATAATCCCGCTTCTTCTAAACTAGCTTCACTATTTTTTTGCTCCCAGTTGTTGATTGCAGATAATAATAGTTTTTCTAATTTTCTTGAAGCTTCTTTAGAACTAAATCTCAAAATGTTAAGTGCTCTTTCTACCTTCTGACCTCTTACCAAGTCCGCTACTAAGCGCATTTTTCTAGGTGAAGTAGGGCAGTTATTCAATTTTGCGAAAGCAATAGACTTATTAGCCTCTTTTCTCGCATCTGCTGTTTCTCTTTTACGAACTCCCATTGCTTCTTATTTTTTACCTTTATTTTTTGCTCCAGCATGACCTCTAAAAGATCTAGTTGGTGAAAACTCTCCTAATTTGTGACCTACCATGTTTTCAGTTACGTATACCGGTACAAATTGACGACCGTTGTGAACTGCGATAGTTTGACCAACAAAATCTGGAGTAATCATAGAAGCTCTAGACCAAGTCTTAACCACTCCTTTATTTCCACCTGCTATGTTTTCCTGAACTTTCTTATCTAACTTATAATGAACGAAAGGTCCTTTTTTTAATGAACGTGCCATATCTTATTATTTCTTTCTACGTTCTACGATATACTTATTACTCGGGTTTTTCTTAGAACGAGTTCTATAACCTTTAGCTGGTATTCCATTTCTTGAACGTGGATGTCCACCAGAAGAACGTCCTTCACCACCACCCATTGGGTGATCGACAGGGTTCATTGCAACAGGTCTTGTTCTAGGTCTTCTTCCTAACCATCTAGTTCTACCAGCTTTTCCTGATACTACTAATTGATGATCTGAATTCGATACAGCTCCAATTGTAGCCGAACAAGTCAACAAGATCAATCTTGTTTCTCCAGATGGCATTTTAATTGTTGCATATTTTCCATCTCTTGCCATTAACTGAGCAAAAGTACCAGCTGAACGAGCAATTACTGCTCCTTGACCTGGACGTAACTCGATGCAAGAAATAACAGTTCCTAGTGGAACTCTACTTAAAGGCAAAGTATTACCAATTTCAGGTTGTGATTCTGGACCAGAAACTAATTTCTGACCAACTTTCAAACCGTTTTGTGCAATAATATATGTTTTTTCACCATCAGCGTAAGCTAATAATGCGATAAAAGCAGTACGATTTGGATCGTACTCAATTGATTTTACCGTAGCAGGAATACCATCCTTAGCACGTTTAAAATCAATAATACGATATCTCTGCTTGTGACCACCACCCGTATAACGCATGGTCATCTTTCCTTGACTATTTCTACCTCCAGAGTTTTTTATCGGCGCTATCAAAGAGCGTTCCGGCTTATCAGTTGTAATGGCGTCATAACCATTCACAACTCTAAATCGCTGACCTGGGGTAATAGGTTTTAATTTTCTTACTGACATTTTATCTTAGATATTGTTGTAAAAATCAATTGTTTCTCCTTCTTGTACTTGAACAATTGCTTTTTTGATTGCATTTGTCTTTCCACTGATCAAACCACTTTTAGTGTATTTTGTAGTTCTATCCGGTCTTACGTTCATTGTGTTCACACTCAAAACAGTTACTCCATAAGCAGCTTCAACAGCTTTCTTAATCTCAACTTTGTTTGCTTTTCTGTTCACAACGAATCCGAAGCGGTTTAAAACTTCACTTTCTTTGGTTACTTTTTCCGTTACTATAGGCTTAATTATGATGCTCATATCCTATTATTTACTTAAATTTTCTTCAATTACCTCCAAAGAACTCTCTAAAAGAACTAAATTATTAGCATTTAAAATATCATAAGTACTTAATTCTAAGCTACTTACAACATTTGAACCCTTCAAATTACGTGAGGACAAATATACATTTTTATTGGTATCACCCAATACAAATAATGATTTTTTATTTTCTAACTCTAAAGCTTTCAAAACGTTAATGAAATTTTTAGTGTTTGGAGTTTCAAAATTAAAGTCTTCAAGAACGATAATATTTGACTCTTTAGCTTTAAGCGAGAAAGCTGATTTTCTTGCCAAACGCTTCAAGCTTTTATTCAATTTGAATGAATAACTTCTTGGTCTTGGTCCAAAAACAGTTCCACCACCTTTAAACAATGGATTCTTTGCACTACCCGCACGAGCAGTACCAGTTCCTTTTTGTTTTTTAATTTTACGTGTACTTCCCGCTACTTCAGCTCTTTCTTTAGCTTTGTGCGTCCCTTGTCTTTGATTAGCAAGATATTGCTTCACATCAAGGTATACAGCGTGTTTGTTTGGTTCGATACCAAATACTGAATCAGAAAGTTGCACTTTTCTTCCAGTATCTTTTCCGTTGAAATCTAATACTTTTGCTTCCATTACTTCTGAATGATTACATAAGAGTTGTTATGACCAGGAACACATCCTTTAATAACAAGTAGGTTCTTCTCAGCAACTACTTTTAAAACTCTAAGGTTTTGAACTTTTACATTGTCTCCTCCCATTCTACCAGCCATACGCATTCCTTTGAATACTCTAGATGGATAAGAAGAAGCTCCCACAGAACCTGGCGCTCTTAAACGGTTGTGTTGACCGTGAGTTGCTTGACCAACACCACCAAAACCGTGACGTTTTACAACCCCTTGAAAACCTTTACCTTTAGATACACCTTGTACATCTACAAATTCTCCTTCAGCAAAAATAGAAACATCAATAAGATCTCCTAATTTTTGTTCAGTTGCAAAATCTTGGAATTCAACGACTTTTTTCTTAGCAACAGTTCCCGCTTTTTTAAAGTGACCTAAAGCCGCTTTTGTGGAATGTTTCTCGTTTTTGTCATCGAAACCTAGTTGCAACGCTTCATACCCGTCAACACCTTTGGTTCTGACTTGGGTAACAACGCATGGACCTGCTTCGATTACTGTACAAGGAATGTTTTTCCCGTTTTCGTCGAAAATACTAGTCATGCCGATTTTTCTACCAATTAACCCAGACATAAATATTAATTATTAATTACTAAAACTCCCTTCAATTTGAAAACAACAGAAGCTTTCAAACAGGGAGTGCAAAAGTATATATTAAAATCGAATATACCAAACAGTTACAAAAATTAAATCCCTCATTATCACAATTAAAGAAAACAAAAAACAGAAAACAAAAAAAATTGGGATAGAAAATCAGGTCACAAAAGCAGTATTTGCCAATCAAAAAAAGCAAAAAACAATTTTGAGAAAAACCACTAAAACGCCCGAAAAACAAGGGATTACAAGATTTTTTATGAAAAAAACATAATAAAAAAGTAAATAAAAGAACATAAAAAAAAAAGCGAAACATTTCTGTTTCGCTTTTTCTATTAAAATATAAAAAAATTATACTTTTATTTCTACTTCTACTCCACTTGGCAATTCAAGCTTCATTAAAGCATCAATAGTTTTTGATGAAGATGAGTAAATATCAATCAATCTCTTGTATGACATTACTTCAAACTGCTCTCTTGCTTTTTTGTTTACGTGCGGTGAACGCAATACTGTAAACAATTTTTTGTGAGTTGGCAACGGAATAGGACCAGTTACAACAGCACCAGTAGTTTTTACTGTTTTTACAATCTTCTCAGCAGACTTGTCTACCAACATGTGATCGTAAGATTTTAATTTTATTCTGATTTTTTGACTCATTTTCTTAAAGATTAAGCGTTTCCTTTTGCTTTTTTGATTACTGCCTCTGAAATATTAGAAGGCGTTTCTGAATAGTGAGAAAATTCCATTGTTGAAGTCGCACGACCTGAAGACAATGTCCTTAATGTTGTTACATATCCAAACATTTCAGATAATGGCACATCAGCTTTGATAGTTTTAGCTCCATTTCTGTCACCCATATCATTAACTTGACCTCTACGACGGTTAATATCACCTACGATATCTCCCATGTTTTCTTCTGGTGTAATAACCTCCATTTTCATGATTGGCTCTAAGATTACAGCTCCAGCAGCTTTAGCTACTTCTCTATAACCCATTCTTGCCGCTAATTCAAAAGAAAGTGCATCAGAATCCACAGGGTGGAAAGATCCATCTAATAAAGTAACTTTCAAACTATCTACTTGGTATCCTGCTAAAGGACCTTGTTTCATAGCTTCACGGAAACCTTTTTCTACAGAAGGAATATATTCTTTAGGAACGTTACCACCTTTAACAGCATTAACGAATTGCAAACCTACAGGAACTTTACCATCAACTTCGTCGGCTGGCTCCAATAAAAATACAATATCACCGAATTTACCACGACCTCCAGATTGTTTCTTGTATGTTTCTCTGTGTTGCGCTGATCTTGTAAAAGCTTCTTTGTATTCAACTTGAGGCTCACCTTGGTTTACTTCAACTTTGAATTCACGCTTCATTCTATCAACTAAGATATCTAAGTGAAGCTCACCCATACCTGAGATAATAGTTTGTCCTGAAGCTTCATCAGTTCTTACTGTAAATGTCGGATCTTCTTCAGCTAATTTAGCCAAAGCCATACCCATTTTATCAACATCTGCTTTAGTTTTTGGCTCAATAGCGATACCAATTACCGGTGCGGGGAATTTCATTGACTCAAGAATGATTGGATGTTTTTCATCACACAATGTATCTCCAGTTTTGATATCTTTAAATCCAACTGCTGCTCCAATATCACCTGCTTCGATATAATCGATTGGGTTTTGTTTGTTCGCGTGCATTTGGTAGATACGAGAAATTCTCTCCTTGTTACCAGAACGTGTATTCAATACGTAAGAACCAGCATCTAAACGACCTGAGTAAGCACGGAAGAAAGCTAAACGACCTACGAATGGGTCAGTAGCAATTTTAAATGCCAAAGCAGCAAATGGCTCCTTAACATCTGGCTTACGCAAGATTTGCGTTTGATCTTCTTCTAATAATTCAGCATCATCAGGATGAATTCCTGAAATACCTTCTTTATCCATTGGAGATGGCAAATATTTACAAACAGCATCTAACATGAACTGAACTCCTTTGTTTTTGAAAGAAGAACCTGCAATCATAGGAATGATAGCCATGTCCATAGTAGCAGCTCTAAGTGCATTATTAATCTCTTCTTCTGTAATAGAATCTGGATCTTCCATGTACTTGTCAAGTAAATTCTCATCGTAATCAGCTACTGCTTCGATAAGAATATCTCTGTACTCTTTCACTTCGTCAACCATATCAGCTGGGATATCGATGATATCAAAAGTTGCCCCTTGAGTAGCATCATGCCAAACGATAGCTTGGTTTTTAACCAAATCAACAACACCTTTAAAATCATTCTCTTCACCAATTGGCAAAGTGATCGCTACAGCGTTTGATTTTAACATGTCTCTAACTTGCTGACAAACTGCCAAAAAGTTAGATCCTTGACGGTCCATTTTATTAACGAATCCCATACGTGGAACTCTATATTGATCAGCTAATCTCCAGTTAGTTTCTGATTGTGGCTCAACACCATCTACAGCACTAAATAAAAACACTAAACCATCTAATACACGTAATGAACGGTTTACCTCTACAGTAAAGTCAACGTGACCAGGAGTATCAATAATGTTAAAGTGGTACGGTTTAGATTCTGGCAATGCTTTACCTTGCTCAGTTGGAAAATTCCACTCACAAGTAGTAGCAGCAGAAGTAATAGTAATACCTCTTTCTTGCTCCTGAGCCATCCAGTCCATAGTTGCAGCACCATCGTGTACTTCACCTATTTTGTGTGATTTACCAGTATAAAAAAGGATACGCTCAGTTGTTGTTGTTTTACCAGCATCAATGTGAGCAGCAATTCCAATATTTCTTGTATATTTTAAGTCTCTAGCCATTTCTTACGAATTAAAATCTAAAGTGAGAGAAAGCTTTGTTAGCTTCTGCCATTTTGTGAGTATCCATTCTTTTCTTAACAGCAGCTCCTTCTTCTTTAGCAGCAGCTAAACACTCTGAAGCTAATCTTTGAGCCATTGACTTTTCGTTTCTTCTTCTTGAATAAAGAATCAACCATTTCATCGCCATAGATATTTTTCTATCAGGACGAATTTGCATTGGAATTTGGAATGTAGCTCCACCCACTCTACGTGAACGAACCTCTACGTGAGGCATAACGTTTGTTAATGCATCTTTCCAGATTTCTAGTGATGATTTTTCAGCATCTTGTTTTTTAGACTCAATGATGTCAATTGCATCATAAAATACTTTAAACGCTGTCGATTTTTTTCCATCCCACATTAAGTTGTTTACGAAACGTGTTACCAGTTGATCATTGAATCTTGGATCTGGTAAAAGTGGTCTTTTCTTTGCCGCTCTTTTTCTCATGTCTTTTTTTTAATAAAATAGATACGAATGCAAAACCATTAGGCCTTGCTACATACAAACTTTAAATTACTTTTTTGCTTCTTTTGGGCGTTTTGCTCCGTACTTAGATCTTCTTTGCGTTCTTCCTGCTACTCCTGACGTATCAAGTGCACCACGAACGATGTGATATCTAACTCCTGGTAAATCTTTTACCCTTCCACCCCTAACTAATACTATCGAGTGCTCTTGTAGATTGTGTCCTTCACCTGGGATGTAAGCATTCACTTCATTACCATTTGTCAAACGTACACGCGCAACTTTACGCATTGCAGAGTTTGGTTTTTTTGGTGTTGTAGTGTAAACACGCGTACAAACCCCTCTTCTTTGAGGACAAGAATCTAAAGCAACCGATTTACTCTTCTTAGTTATCTGAGTTCTTCCTGTTCTTACTAATTGTTGAATTGTTGGCATAATTAATACTAAAAATTTCTTATTATATTAAATTCCCGCTTTTTACGGGGTTGCAAATGTATTTATTTTTTTTGAGATTACAACATCATTTGAATTTATTTTTAAGAGCAAATAATTGTAAGTCAAAGATCTTTAACCAACAACGACAATGATTTCCTTAATTTAATATTTTAAAACAGACTAAGCGAGCCCAAAAATGTCATAAATTTGACTTCGAAAAGGGAGAAAAAAAGATTTCCAGCTCATCATAAAATACAAACTCAATTGAAAAATAATTTAGCACTGCTGCTTTTTCTACTTTGTACAATCACAATGAGTGCACAATCATTCTATATAAAATTCAAAACAGCAACAACCGAAAATCAAACACTACCAGACACTTTACTCAGCCTAAAGAAACACACAAACTTACAGTCCATAGAAAAAAGAATTTCCACAATCAGTCAGCAATTAATAAAAAAAGGATTTTTAGACAGCAACATTCAAACAGCGGTAAAAATAAATGACAGCGTGTACAGTAGCACTATTTATTTCGGCGATAGGATAAAATCAGTAGTTATTAACGCACCGAATAATTTTGAAATACCTCCTTTTAGCAAAACTAAAAAAACACACACAATCGATTACGAAGATTTGGACCAATTTTTAAGCAACATACTTTCCATTTATGAGCAACAAGGCAACGCTCTTGCTAATATCAGACTAAAAAACATCGAAAGACAAAAAAATCTACTGCAAGCCGAACTTGAAATTTATAAAAGCTCGAGTAGAAAATTAACCAATATCATCGTAGAACAAGCAAACAATCTGCAACTACCAAAAAGTCTCTTGAGCCAAATCAAAAAGAAATACTTAACCAAAACATACAACAAAGAAACATTATCGAATATATACAATCAATTTGAAAAATTAGGATTTGCAAAAAATAGTAAATACCCAGAGGCCCTACTTACAACCGATTCAACTGCAGTGTATGTCTACCTAGAAAAACAAAACGCAAACACTTTCGATGGCTTTATCGGATTTCGCAATAACGATGCTCAAAAAATTCAACTAAATGGATATGCTAACATCGAACTACAAAACATACTTAAAAGAGGCGAAAAAATTCAGATCAATTGGAAAAGCGACGGTCAAGATCAAAAAACATTTGACGCAAGCGTTGTATTACCATTTATTTTCAACTCCCCAATCGGACTGAAAACAGAGTTAAACTTATTTAGACAAGACAGCACGTTTCAAAATACCAAAACAATGATCGCTGCAACCTATGAAATAAAATCACGACAAATAATAACAGTTGGATATCAAACCACAACATCAAATGACATCCAAAACATAAACAGCGTAACTATACAAGACTATTCAAACTCCTTTTTAACTATCGGATATAAATACGAAGACACTACTAAACGACTAAACAATACAGAACCGAATCAACTATCAGTAAATTTCGACCTAGGAAAGAGAGACTTAAATAACACAGCAAACCCAGAAACACAAAAACAATTTTCAACAAGTATTAACTGGACCTACAACATAACACTATCTCAAAAAAATAATATCATTATACAATCAAATAGCTATTTGTTACGAAGCAAAAATATTTTACAAAATGAATTATACCGTTTTGGCGGATTTAACAGTTTAAGAGGGTTTAACGAAAATAGCCTACAAGCATCAATGGCAACTGTACTAAAAACTGAATTCAGAACCACACTAAACACTCAATTGTACTTTCACAGTATTTTAGACTATAGCCTCGCAAAAGACAAATCCTCCTCATTGTCAAGCAACAGCACTAGATCAAGACTAGGCACTGGTTTCGGGATCGGACTTCAAACATCAAACGGACTTTTAAGACTAGCGTTTGCAAACGGAGCAACGTTAGAAGAAAAATTCAATTTTCAAAACAGCATAATTCACTTGAGCTACAATGTTAAATTTTAAATTTTAACACTAAATGGTTTTACTATTATTAGGAATGTTAAGAAATTATTAAGAGTTTTGCGAGACTAATTCAAAATATTAAAAAATGAAACTAAAGTTCAATGGAATCTTAGTGCTTTTATTAGCACTAATGGCGCAGATAACTTTTGCGCAAGAGAGAGCGGTTTCAGGAGTTGTCTCTGACAATGCAGGCTTACCTATACCAGGAGTAAGCGTATTGGTTAAAGGAACAAAATCTGGAACACAAACTGATTTTGATGGAAAATTTACCATCAAAGCAAGTGCAAGTCAAGTATTAGTATTTAGCTATGTTGGGATGAAAACCCAAGAGCTAGCTGCTAGTTCAACAAGTTTAAAAATTACACTGAAAGACGACTCAGTTGAACTTGAAGGTGTAATTGTTACCGCAATGGGTATCAAAAGAAAACCGAAAGAACTTTCTTATGCGGTAGAAAACATCAAAAGTGAAGATTTAACCAAAACAAGAGCCGTAAACGTTGCTACAGCTTTATCTGGTAAAGTTTCTGGTTTGCAAGTTAACGTTGTAAATAACGGTGTTAACCCAAGTACAAGGGTTGTACTTAGAGGTAGCAGATCTTTGTTAGGTAACAACGAAGCATTGATCGTTATTGACGGATTCCCATCTGCAAGAGGAGTCCTTGATAGAATTAACCCAAATGACATTGACAACGTAACCATCCTTAAAGGTGCCAACGCATCTGCATTGTATGGTTCAGAAGCTTCAAATGGTGTCATGATCATTACAACTAAAAAAGGAAATGGTAAACTTTCTATCAACTACAACAGCTCTTTACAATTAGAGCAAGTAGCTTACTTGCCTAAGGTACAAAGCGAATTTGGAGTTGGTGGCTTCCCTGACGGAACACTTTACCCATTGGAAAACGTAAACTGGGGACCACGTTTTGACGGAAGACTAGTTGACGCAAGTGAAACATTAGATGACGGATCAGTTTGGCAAGTTCCTTTTACACCTGTAAAAAACAACATCCGTAACTTTTTTGATACAGGAGTATCTGCTAGACACGGTATCACATTTAAAGGTGGTGACGAAAATAGCGACTTTTTATTCTCTATTGACCAAACAAATACAACAGGAACTGTACCAAACGATACGTACAACAGAACAAACGTACGTTTAAAAGGTAGTAGAAAATACAATAAATTAACTGTTGGTGGAAACGTAAGTTTCTTTAGAGCTCACTCAAACCAAGTAAGTGAAACAGCAGGTAGACAAGGAAGACCAGTATACTGGAACGTATTAAATACGCCATTACACATTCCTTTGGACCAAATGAAAAACTGGAGAACAGGACAATTTACTAGAAACGAGGTATCTTTTTACAGATTCTATGAAAACCCTTACTTCATTCTTGACACTCAAAGAGAGAAAAACGATTATACTGAGTTCAATGTGCTTTCGAACATTGATTACAAATTTACAGACTATTTAACATTATCTGTGAATACCGGATACACTTCATTTTCAGAAGATTTCAAAAGAGAGTTCGGAGCATTTACATACGCTTTCGAATTAGCTAATACTTACTCTTCGATGGATCCTTACGGAGCAAGTACTGCATCAAGAATAGGAGTTGGTCAGCGTTTAAACAATGATATCATCTTGAAATTCGACAAAAACTTAAGTGATGACTTTAACTTAAAAATTAGTGCTGGAGCAAACACACGCTTAACATCGTCATCAAGTGTCAACGTTAGTGGTAACAACCTAACTATTCCAGATTTTTACAATGTTGGAACTAGAACTGGTGAGTTACTTGGAGGTGAAGATAAATTTTTATTCAGAAGACAAGGTGTTTATGGGGAATTAACTTTAGGGTATAAAGATTATTTATTCCTTACTGCTACAGCTAGAAATGATTGGTCATCTTCATTACCAATTCAAAACAGATCGTTCTTTTACCCTAGCGCAGGTTTATCATTTCTTGCAAGTGATGCCTTCCCAAGCATCAAAAGCGATAACGGAATTGACAATTTAAAATTTACGTTCAACGTTGCAAGAGTTGGTAACGATGGTGGCGCACCATATGTTACGAAAGCCATTTTCTCTACCCCAGTAGGATTCCCTTATGGAGCTACTACAGGTTTATCTCAAGGCCCAAGAGATCCTGATCAAAATTTAAGTCCGGAATTTACATTATCAAAAGAATTTGGTATAGAACTTGGCTTGTTTAAAAACAGATTGATTTTCAATGGAAATATCTACCAAACAAATTCTACTGACCAAATTGTACCTATCAACACATCATTGGCGTCGGGAGCTTCAAGCATTTTGACTAACATTGGTGAAATTGAAAACAGAGGTTTGGAACTTGATTTAAAAGGAACAATCATTAAAACAGCTGATTTTGGTTGGAAAATGGGAGTAAACTACTCTGGAATTAAATCTGAAGTAAAATCTTTGTTTGACGGTGTTGAAGAAGTAAGTATTGGTGGATTTGCTGATGCTGAAATCGTTGCAAAAGTTGGCGAATCTTACCCATTAATCAAAACTAGTTCATATTTAAGAGATTCTGAAGGAAGAGTAATTGTTGGTGATAATGGTAACCCTATTAAAGATTCCCAAAACAGAACACAAGGGCAAACTGCACCTAAGTACATTCTAGGTTTAAACACTACGCTTACCTATAAAAACTGGACCTTGTATGCTGTTGCTGATTACAGAACAGGACATGTATTCTATAATAACCTGAATGATGCGCTTGAGTTTACAGGATTAACACAACACAGCGCCTCAGCAGGAAGACAACCTTTCGTATTCCCTAACTCATCTTACTCTGATGGAAATGGCGGATTTGTAGCAAACAACAACCGTTTGACTGCAAGCGGTGGAAATGCTTTCTGGGATGAATACAACACGGTGAAAGAAAATTATGTTGTTGATGCAACTACACTAAAACTAAGAGAGGTATCCTTGAACTATGATTTCAATTCTGACTTCATCAAAAAAGCAGGTATCGATGCATTGAGCATTGGTTTCTTTGGTAGAAACTTACTTACCTTAAGACCAAAAGAAAACACAACAACAGATCCTGAATTTAACTTCACTACAGGAAATGCAGTAGGAGTTGGTACTCAAGCACAAACTCCACCAACAAGACAATTTGGGGTAAACCTAAACTTAACTTTTTAATACCTAAAAACATGAACATAGTAAAAATCATAAAATCATGTACACTGCTAACATTAGCAGCCGTGATGACTGCAAGTTGCAGTGATTATTTAGATGTAGACACCAATCCAAATAACCCTGGTATTTCAACTCCTGGCTTAACACTACCTGTAGCACAGAGAGATTTAGCGAGTTTGAACGCAACGCAAATGACCTACTTAGGTCAATACATTGCATACAACTGGGCTACCCCATCTAACTGGTCAGCTAACCAAGAGTTCGCTCGTTATACAGTAAATTCAGGATTTTATGCTGGAATTTTTGAAACGTCTTATGGTACAATCTTTAGGGATTTAACATACGTTCAAAATTACACCGATCCAGCTGGAGCAAACGATTATAGCGCTTACAAATCAATCGCTACAATCTTAAAAGGTTTTCAATACCAATACCTTGTTGACCTTTACGGAAATGTACCTTACACAGAAGCTAATTTAAGAGCAGGAAACATCACTCCTAAGTATGATGATGCACAAACTGTATACAAAGCAGTTATTGCTGAATTAACAACGGCTGCTACTACAGCACTTAGTGTACCTGCTAATGCGGAGAACCCACATGAAAAAGACATCATCAATGGTGGTGACATGACAAAATGGGCTCAATTCGCAAACACTGTAAAACTGAGAATGCTAGTACGTTTAAGCAACACCAACCAAGATGCTTACATTCGTGCACAAATAGCATTAATTGATGCAAACGGAGCAGGATACATTACAAGTGACATTGCTGCTAACCCTGGTTATGTAGATGATACTAACAAACAAAGCCCATTTTTCGGATACTTCAGAAGACCATCAACTGGTTTAGAAACTGACAGAGGAGATTTTACTGTAGCATCTGACTATACAGTTGGATACTTAACTACAACAAATGACCCAAGATTATCTAGACTTTATGCTGGAGCTACAACTGGAGGCGCTTTCAAAGGTGCTCCTCAAACAACAACGCTGCCAGGTACTGGATTCACATCTAGAGACTTAGCAAAAGTTGGTCCTGGATTATTGGTGAGTGCTACTCAAAACCAAACGATTATGTCGTTACCAGAAAGTTTATTACTTCAAGCTGAGGCCATTTCTAGAGGCTACATAGCAGGTGGTGATGCTGCTGCAAAAGCGAAATACGAACAAGCAGTACGTGCTTCATTTACAAGATTAGCTGTTCCTAATGCTGCTACTGCTGCAACAACTTATTTAGCACAAGATATCCCTAACGTTTCATGGGATTCATCGCCAAACAAAGTTCAAGCGATTATTACCCAAAAATGGGTTGCATTAAACGGTACATCATCTATTGAATTGTGGATTGAGAAAACAAGAACAGGTTTCCCTGCAAACTTACCACAACCTGCTGAAGGTGGAGGAAAGAGACCAGTAAGACTTTTATATCCTTCTTCAGAGATTTCAAGAAACTCTCAAAATGTACCTGCACAAACAGCTGCATCAGCATTCAATGATAATCCATTCTGGAAATAAAATATATAATTATGAAAAAGTATTTATTATCTAAAACCATAGCAGCGATCGTACTTGCAGTATCTTTTACTTCATGTGATGCTATTTTAGACCAAGACGAAACAGACTTTGGAAAAGGTCCAGTTTTGACAACATTTGCACAAACGGCAACAGAAGTGAACATCATTAAAGATGCAGCAAACACTCCAAAAACGTTTAGTTTTGATATCTCTTACGCAGGCGGTAAAAACGTTGCTTTAGACAGAGATGTGACAGTAACTATTGCTACGAAATCTACTTCAGAAGCGAAAGAAGGAGTAGAATTTGAACTACCTGTGAAAACATTTACAATTCCTGCAGGGCAAACAAGCGCTCAAGCATCTGTAAAAATTCTAACTGGTGGTTTGGTACCGTTTGATTTTAAAGATATTGTTTTAGAAATCGTTGACTCATCAGAGTCAGTTGCAGAAAACAATACGATTACTATCACAGTGAAAGCACTTGGAGCAAATAGTTTAGCAGGTAGATATGAAGTGTTAGAAGGAACTTACTTCAGAATTGGAGTAAATACTCCAGGGAGTGCTTCACCAGTTGGAGCGACACGTGTAATTGAAGCGTTAAGCGAAACTTTATACAAGCATACTGAATATGTTGGTAATTTCTCTGGAAACAACTGGTATTTTACAGTTGACGCCAATAACAAAGTAACTGTTTTAACAAAGGACCCATTCACAGGAGCACCAACATTATTAAATGGTGTTGCAGCAATTTCTTGTGAAACAAATCCATCAAGTTTGACACTTTCTAAATGTGGAACTTCTAATGTTGTCGAAAGAACAAACAACAGAAAAGACGTCATTAAACTTACTGTTGGATACAATCCAGCTGCACCAAGAGAATTCTATGAAGTAATTCGTAGATTAGAGTAATCACCTCTTGATTTTGATTAATAAGCCACCCCTTCTCGGGGTGGCTTTTTTTTGACCATAATCCTCGAAAACAAAAGTTAAAAATACTTCTAACCCAAACTGCACCACTTTGTAACCCAAAAAAAAAAAAAAACATTTGAAGACAAATCTAAAATTAACTCTTAGGCAAAGAGTAAATTCTGCCTCGGGATAAGAGATAAATTTAATTATTGCTGATACCATGAAACCAATATCCACTTAAGATAAGCGCTACTTATTAGTTGAAAATTCAACATCCAAAAAGCCCATTTATAGCATCGATCTTATACCAAAATCAGTAATAAACGGGAATATTCAACATTGTATAGATACAATTAATCTTACACTATACCCACAATAATTAACAACAAACACATATTATTCACAACATTTTTTGTTAAAAGATAATTTATAACAATTTAATTAGGAAAGTTAACAAATAATTAAGAGTTTTGCCTTACTAATCAAAACAATTAAATAATGAAACTAAAGTTCAATGGATTTTTAGTACTACTAGCAGTACTACTAGCGCAATTAACCTTTGCGCAAGAGAGAGCAGTTTCGGGAACTGTGACGGACAATGCAGGCATGCCAATACCAGGCGTAAGTGTATTAGTCAAAGGAACTACAACTGGAACTCAGACTGATTTTGACGGAAAATTTTCTATCAAAGCAAGCCCAACTAGCATCATTTTGTTTAGTTTTATTGGGATGAAAAATCAGGAGGTTGTTGCGAAATCAACAAACCTAAATGTCAAAATGCAGAACGAAACTACAGAACTTGAAAGTGTAGTAGTAACTGCACAAGGTATTAAAAGAGAGAAAAAATCTCTTGGTTATGCCGTTAGTGAAATCAAATCAGCAGCAATTGAACAAAGAGCTGAGGGGGATGTAGCCAGAGTTTTAACTGGAAAAGCCTCAGGTGTTATCATCAACCAAACCAGTGGTATTTCTGGTTCTGGTACAAGTATTAACATTAGAGGTCTAAATTCAATCTCTGGAAACACACAGCCGCTATTCATTGTAGATGGAGTGCCATTCTCCAGCGACACTAATGCCTCTGGAAACTTTGCCGATGGAAACTCTGGATCAAGCCGTTTTCTTGACTTAGATCCTAATAACATTGCCAACGTTAACATCCTTAAAGGCTATGCAGCTACTACCCTATACGGTACAGCAGGACGAAATGGAGTAATTTTAATCACTACCAAAGGAGGATCAACTAAAAAAGGAAGTAAGAAAAATGAAATAACGGTAAACCAATCACTATTTTTTAATGAAATAGCTTCTTTACCAGACTATCAAAACACATTTGGTAACGGATTCGATCAAACCTATGGAAACTTCTTTTCAAACTGGGGACCAGGATTTTATAAAGATGGCCTAGGTGGTTATGCAGCAACAGGATCAGGAATCGCCGCTGATGGAACAATTCTGCACCCATATAGCAAACCAGCCTTAGCGAGCGTTTTTCCAGAATACCAAGGCCTACGTATTCCTTACAAACCAGTACCGAATAACGTTAAAGATTTTTTCAGAACTGGAGCTGTTGTAAATACAAGTGTAAATTTAGCAGGTGCATCTGAAAACGGAAACACTTCTTACAATTTCAACTTTGGAAACTTAAATGACGAAGGGTTTACTCCTGGAAATGTTTTGCAAAGAACTTCATTTAGTGCAGGAGGAAGATCTAAATTGAGTAACAAATTTACCATTAGCGGTACCATGAATTTCTCAAGAACTGATTTCACAACTCCACCAGTAGCAAGAAGTAACGGTTCAGGTGTTGCCGGTTCAGGTTTGTCTATTTTTGCTGATATTTTCTACACACCTCGAAATGTTGATTTGCAAAACTGGCCATCACAGCATCCTATAACTGGAGCAAACTTAAGCTATCGTTCTGGAAACGATATCGTGAATCCATATTGGACTCTTAACAACTCATCAATAAACCAATTAACGCACAGAACATTTGGAAACACTGCATTGGAGTATGAAATAAACAGCCACTTAAAATTAAACTACCGTTTAGGATTTGATTTCTATAACGAAAGAAATAGCTCTTATACAAATGTTGGTGCTCCTAGAGGACCGGTTTTAGGAAACTATAGAACAGTTGACAACAACAATTTGATCTGGGATCACAACTTGATGCTAAATGGAAACTATGATTTAACAGACGAAATAGGGTTTAACTTTACTGCAGGTGCTACCTCAAGATATCAATCTTATGACAGACAGGGTGTATTTAGCGAAGGTCAGCAAGTTTTTGGAATTCAAAGACATTACAACTTTAGTACACAATCACCTATTCAATATACCGAAAACAAAAACATCGTTGGTCTTTATGGTTTGGCTGAGTTAAACTATCAAAAATACTTGTATGTAAATTTGTCAGCTAGAAAAGACTGGGTTTCTAACACGTTTATCAATAGTATAATTTACCCAGCAGGAAGCATCTCTTTTATTCCAACAGAAGCCTTTTCTTCAATGACTAGTAATAAAGGATTAAACTTCTTAAAATTACGTGCTAGTTACGGAACTTCTGCCGGATTTGCAGATTCATACCCAGTTGCTAATACTATTGAAGGAAATCCTAGAGCGTTTTCAGATATAAACGGTGTCATTAGCGCTTCACAACAAGCAAGTTCACGCTTAGGAAATAGCAACCTAAGGCCTGAATTACTTAGTGAATACGAATTTGGATTTGATTCGAAATTTTTCGATAACAGAATTGGCTTAAATGCTTCCTATTTTTTAAGAGAAACAAAAAATTTAATTACTGAAACACCTATTGACCCATCAAGTGGTTTCTTAACTACTTTTACTAATATAGGACTATTAAAAGGTAATGGTTTAGAGATTGAACTTGATCTTCACCTAGTGAAAAATGACGATAAAGGATTCAATTGGGATTTATCTACAAACTTTTTCAAGGGAGAAATGATTGTAAAGGATCTTGGTGAATTAGAAAGAATTACAACGGCAGGTTTCACCAACTTAGGTAACCAAGCTATCGAAGGCCAACAAGTTGGTGTTATGGTTGGGTCTAGAGTTAAAAGAGATGCAAACGGTAATTTTGTAGTAAACAGCGTGGGTGATTACGCTATTGAAGCAGGTCCATTTATCATTGGAAACCCAAATCCTGACTTTACTTTGAATACCACTAACACATTCACTTTCAAAAACTTTAATTTAAACTTCTTAATAAGCTATGTAAGTGGTGGTGATGTATACTCACAAACTACTGCTGCATTACTTGGTAGAGGTTTAACTACTGATACTGTAGACAGACTACAAACGTTTATCTTACCTGGAGTAAAAGAAAACGGAACACCAAACGATATTCAAATCAACAACTCAACATACTACTTTAACAATATTGCTTTCGGACCAGACGAACTTAGCGTTTATGACGGATCCGTAGTACGTTTGAACGAAGTATCTTTGGGTTACACATTACCAACTAAATTTTTAGAAAAAACACCTTTCGGGTCACTTAGTTTTAGCGTAGCAGGTTACAACTTGTACTATAACGCATTCAACACTCCAAAAGGCGTAAATTTTGATCCAAACGTTGTTGGTACCGGTGTAGGAAACGGAAGAGGTTTCGATTTCTTAAACGGACCGAGCGGTAAAAGATATGGTTTTAGTATAAAAGCTTCTTTCTAAAAAACACACATGAACATTATGAAAAAAATATTAAAAACAGCAGGTTTACTTATTGCATTAATAAGTATCGTGACTTTCTCCTCGTGCGAAACCACAAACCTAGAATTAACAGAAGATCCGAACGCATTACCGGAAACTGCAGCTAATCCCGATTTATTATTAAACAAAGTACAAACAGAGTTTGCCGGAGCGATGCAAAGTTTCGGTACAGTTGGAGCTGAAGTGAGCCGATTAAAATACATGTTTGGTAGAAGTTACCAAGATGATGCCTACTCTGCAAGCACATTTAACGGTACTTGGGCAAGTGCTTATGCGGTAATCTTGAAAAACAATCGTTTAATAGCTCCTATTGCTGAAGAAAAAGGTTTAACCAAGCACATCGCGATAGGTCAGGTAATCGAGGCATACACCATTGTGACTCTTGTGGATTATTTTGGAGATATTCCTTATTCTGAAGCAGTAAGCACGACAAACCTTACACCAAAACTAGACGCGGGTAAAGATGTATATGCAGCAGCCTTATCATTATTAGATAAAGCAATTGTTAACTTCAATGCAGCTTCAACAGCTAATCCAGCAATCGATTTTTATTACAATAAAAACTGGGCAAAATGGATTAAATTAGCAAACACAATAAAACTAAAAATTTATCTGCAAACTAAGCTAGTTGATCCAACTGCAATAACTAAGTTCAATACCATCATTTCATCAGGTTCTTTCATAGGTACAGGGGAAGATTTTGAATTCAACTGGGGGGTTAGCAATTCAAATCCTGATTCTAGACATCCACTTTACATTGCTAATTACACACCTTCAGGAATAGAAGATGGTTACCAAGCTAACTGGTTGATGAATGAAATGAAAAACGGAAAACCAGTTCAGGATCCAAGAATGAGATATTACTTCTACAGACAAGTAAATACAGTTCCTGTGAGTGAGCAAGACTTAAGATGTAGCGTAGAACCTGCACCTGCTCACTATGCAGCTGGCGGATATGTGTACTGCCGTATTGACTCTGACCAAGGATATTGGGGAAGAGACCATGGAAATGACGAAGGAATTCCAAATGACAGACAAAAACGTACTGCTGTTGGTGTTTATCCTGCTGGAGGTAAATTTGATGACAATACTTTTAGAGCGATAAACGGCCTTACGTTTGGTGCTGCTGGAGGTGGAATAACGCCGATAGTTTTAGCATCTACAGTTGATTTTTGGAGAGCTGAAGCAGCGCTATCTACAGGAGGAACTGGTGATGCTCGAGCATTTATGACCGCAGGTATCCAAAAATCCTTGACTAAAGTACGAGGATTTATTACAAGAGATAAAACTGCAATTGCCTCTTTTGCACCTGCTCTCAGTGCCGATACGAATTATATAACTGCTGTAACAGACAAATATGATGCTGCAACAAGTAACGCCGAAAGACTAGATGTTGTAATTACAGAGTTCTTTATATCACTTTTTGGAAATGGTACAGATGCTTACAATGCTTACCGCAGAACGGGATTTCCTAGAAGAATTCAACCAAACATAGACGAAAAAGCAGATGGTTTCATTCGTTCTTTCTTATATCCTGCAGATGTAACTGGTACTAATCCAAACATAAAACAGAAAGCTAAAGTAACGCAACGTGTTTTCTGGGATACTAATCCTGAAACAGGTTTCCCATTTGGTAACTAAAAAAAATAAATCATGAAAAAATTAATAAAATACCTTAGCGTTGTAGTTCTATCTACTTATTTGTTCTCATGTAGTGAGGGAGATAATCCTGTAGACTTTGTTTTAGATAACACTGTAAATGGTGGTGGAGCACTTCGTACAATCAAAGTAGATAACCCAAGTATCGCCCTTGGAGATGCAAATGCTAAGTTTCAAGTAACCTTAGAAGTTCAAGACAAAAACGAAGGCAAGGATACTGAAAGAGTGGATGTTTACGTTTCATTTGTGGACAACTCTACTGGAAATGGTACAAATCCAAAAGCTGAGGGACTACTTAAATCAATTGCAGCTGCAAACTTTACAGCTGGAACAAGGGAATTACCTCAAGCTGTTATCAGTGTAACAATTGCAGAATTGAAAACTAAACTTGGCTTAACTGATTCACAGTACACTGGTGGAGATCAATTTATAATCCGTTTGGCACAAGTTCTAAAAGACGGACGCGTATTTACAAGATCTAATTCAAACGCAAACGTAGTTGGAGGTGCTTATTTTTCATCTCCATTCCAATACAGTGCCAATGTGGTTTGTCCTATAACTGAAAGTCTAGCGGGTACGCACACATATGTAACTACAAATATGAAGGCTGCCGGCGCAGCTTGCGGAACAACAGTAACTGGAACAGTTAAATTTACTGAAACAGCAACACCTGGAGTATACGCTATAAGTGATTTATCATTTGGAATGTTCGGATCTTCATGTTATGGTGACAATCCAGCATTCAGTGCTAGCTCAAAAGTTACATGGTTTTGTAATAATTTAGTTGCCGGTGGTACAGACCAATATGGTGATTCATACACTTACACCATTACAGCTGCATCAGGCAATACGATTACTTTAAATTGGAGAAGTACTTACAACGATTCAGGTACAACTACCATTTCAAGACAAGGTGGAGCCAATTGGCCAGCAATCTTTGCACGCTAAAAAAGTATCAACTTAACAACAAAACCACCCCTTTTTCGGGGTGGTTTTTTTTTATATCTTTGCCACATGGAAAAAGAACATCAAATATTTGGAATAAGAGCAATAATCGAAGCCATACAATCTGGCGCAACGGTTGACAAAGTATACATTCAAAAAGAGGCTAGTAGCGAACTCATGAAAGACTTAATGAAAGTCATGAAGCGAGGCAATATTAACTTCTCTTACGTTCCTGTCGAAAAACTCAACCGCTTAACACCAAACAATCACCAAGGTGCGGTAGCAACCATCTCTCCTATTTCATTCTTTGACTTAGAAACACTAATTGAAACTGTTATTGAAAACGGCAAAAAGCCTTTGTTTTTAATATTAGATCAAATATCTGACGCACGTAATTTTGGTGCCATCATCAGAACTGCAGAATGTACTGGTGTTAATGGAATAATTGTTCAAAAAGCAGGTTCAGCACCTGTAAATGGTGACACCGTTAAAACCTCAGCAGGAGCAGTTTTTAACATTCCAATTTGTAAAGTAGAACACATTAAAGACGCGCTTTTCTTGTTGCAAGCTAGCGGAATCAAGACAGTAGCCGCAACTGAGAAAACAGATCAAAACATCTACGATATAGCATTGAACGAGCCAGTGGCTATCATTATGGGTTCTGAGGATAGAGGTGTAAATCCATCTGTTTTGAAATTGGTTGATGAAAAAGCTAAACTACCAATGTTTGGAACCATAGGATCATTAAATGTGTCTGTAGCTTGTGGTGCATTTTTGTACGAAGCGGTGAGACAACGTCAATAAAGAACAAAATCACAATATAAAAAATGAACTATTGCCCCGGCTCTAGTTCATTTTTTTGTTTTACATGATATACAACCATAGCATTTGAAGTAAAATAAGATAAACTTATAGTTTGCTCCTCAATTACTTCTGGCTCTTCAACAGGTGGTAAGTTCACAAAATTTCCATCAGCATCAAACCGTTGCATAAACTTATCTTCGGACGGGTCGTAGTCTGGTTTTTCCCATTCGTATTTTGGTGTTTTTTTGAACTTTGGCGTAGCAAAACTAACCGCCAAGAAACAGCCTGTTAGCAATCCAGACAAATGCCCTTCCCAGGAAATAGATTGCCCTTCTGTACCGTCAGGCAAAGGAAAAACGTACCAAACCAAACCACCATACACTACAATAATAGCTAATGAAAGTGCCACTAATCGGTAATATCTAGTTTGAATTCCTTTAAAAAAAATAAAACTGAACAATACATAGATTAATCCGCTAGCGCCAATATGGTAACTCGATCGACCAATTAACCACGTCAGCAGTCCTGAACCCAAGATTCCTAGTACAATCACCTTGTTTGCTTGACTTGCATAAAAAAACTGTAGGCAAGACAACAAAACAATTAATGGAATTGTATTGTTATACAGATGCTCTAAGTCAGCGTGAATAAATGGACTAAACAACACGCCTTGCAACCCTGAAGCTGTTCGAGGTAAAATGCCGTTTTCTACAAAATCAAAATCGAATCGAATTTGTAACCAATAGACCAACCAAATCATAAAAACAAAGACGAAAGGGAACCAAACAACCTTGTTGTTATATTTAAATTCATTTTCCATATTGTGCGCAATTGTTTCAAACCAACTTCAAAAATGTATCCAAACCACCCAGCGTGCTATTTTGTCAGCAAGGCATCAAAATCAATTTATGCTTTTTTGACATCTTATCAACTTAAATCAGTTCTAACAACAAAAAGCAAAAGACTTTTAATAAAAATAGTAATTTTACATTTTAACTTAAATCGTTACATTTTTACAAAAGTGAGCGATTTGTAAGCAAACAAACCTCAATGGAAGCTCCACTTGCAGAACGCATTCGCCCTCAAAAACTGGAGGATTACATCAGTCAATTACATCTTGTAGGACCTGAAGGATCACTTACGCAGCAGATCAACCGTGGCAGTATTCCCTCTTTAATATTTTGGGGACCGCCTGGAACTGGTAAAACAACCTTGGCACAAATCATAGCGCAGGAATCAAAACGGCCTTTTTATATTTTGAGCGCCATTAATTCTGGTGTAAAAGACATAAGGGATGTAATTGAAAAAGCCAAGCAAAGTGGCGGACTTTTTACAGCTAAAAATCCGATTCTTTTTATAGATGAGATTCATCGATTTAGCAAATCACAGCAGGATTCGTTATTAGCCGCTGTAGAGAAAGGTTGGATCACACTTATTGGTGCTACAACGGAAAACCCGAGCTTTGAAGTAATTCCTGCACTTTTGTCGCGTTGTCAGGTTTATATTTTAAATGCTTTTACAAAAAAAGATTTAGAATCTTTGTTGGAACGCGCCATCAAACAAGACAAAATACTCGCAACCAAAAATATTGTTTTACAAGAAACAGAAGCTTTACTTCGACTTTCTGGTGGCGATGGTCGAAAATTATTGAACATTTTTGAGCTAGTGATTAATGCCTCAGCATCTGAAAATGTTATCATAACCAATGATCTCGTTTTTTCATTGGTACAACAAAACACTGTTTTGTATGATAAAACAGGTGAACAGCATTATGATATTGTATCAGCTTTTATCAAGTCTATTCGAGGGAGCGATCCCAATGGAGCCGTGTATTGGCTAGCACGAATGATCGAAGGTGGCGAAGATGTAAAATTTATTGCCAGACGGATGCTTATTTTATCGAGTGAAGATATTGGCAACGCTAACCCTACGGCTTTTATCATGGCCAATAACACCTTTCAGGCCGTGAGTACCATTGGTTATCCTGAAAGTAGAATTATACTTAGTCAGTGTGCAGTTTACTTGGCCACTTCGCCAAAAAGTAACGCCTCTTACCTAGCAATAGGGACGGCGCAGCAACTCGTGAAACAAACTGGAGATTTACCCGTTCCCATTCATTTACGAAATGCACCAACCAAACTGATGAAAGAACTGGGATATGGGGAAGAATACAAATACTCTCATGATTACGCCAATAATTTTGCTGAACAAGAATTTTTACCTGATGCCTTGAGCAAAACTCCAATTTATGTTCCTGGAAATAACTCGAGAGAAAACAGTATTCGTGAATTTTTAAAAAATCGCTGGAAAGACAAATACGGATATTAAAACTATAAAAAAAGCCAGAACAATTTCTGGCTTTTTAATTCTGTGACAATTACGAAATTTAAAATTTAACGTTTACTTTTTCTGATAGTAGGACATCATTTTTATAATATTCAAAATACCATTGTCCGTCTTTTAAAAGTAAGGAACCTTGCAATTCTCCTTTGATTGCGATAAATGAGTTCGGCTGAGAAGTTTTCATTAATTTCATTACCACTTTTGGAGTACTATCAATCAATTGAAAACCAGTCGCTGTTGCTTGCGCATACAACAAATCAGCTCCAGACGTCAAAGCTACTGTGGCAGTGGAAGCAGGAGCAGCAACAACAACCTCGCTCGACTTTGGAGCGCTCATTTGCTCCGCCGGTTTTGCGACAACTGTTTCTTGAGCAACTACAGATGTACCACTATATTGATATCCTAACGCTAAAATTGATTCGAAGGCTTCATTTAAAGATTCCGTGTAAGCGACTTTATAATCTTTCTCCTTACTCTTTCCCACTTCGGATTCGAAAATCACCTTTTCATTACAATCTTTTAATTGTACGACTAATTTCGTAATCAAAAAATTACTTTGATTGAGTACTGTAGCGTACAACAAATTACAACGGTCATTAAAACTACTTGGTATACTTTCTTTATTGTAAAAAGCCTGAAATCCTGCTTTTTCTAAATTAAATTTGGTTAATGTATTGAGTCTATATTGATTATCTTGTTTTAGCCAATCGTATTTAACAGGAACAATAACAGCTTTGTAATCGTTGATAGACTGTGCTTTAGACAAGCCGCAGATCATCAAAAGGGCAACTAAGAAATATTTTTTCATGATTATAAATGTTTTTTTAGGTCTAATAAGTGCGTTATGTGTTTGATATCATTTGGAACTTCTAGCTTTGCTTCATTAAAAAAAATAGCATCTAAACCAGCATTAAGTGCTCCGTACACATCGGCCTCTAAACTATCGCCAATCATAACACTGCGCTCTTTTGAGGTGTTTGCCACCTCTAATGCGTATTCAAAAATGGCAGTATTTGGTTTTTTTACACCTGCCAATTCACTATTGGTTAAGGTTTTAAAATACTTCACTAAATTAGCATTTGCCATCTTTTTTTCTTGCACTTTAGCAAAACCGTTGGTGATAATATGAAGTTGATAGCGATCGGAAAGGTAATCTAAAATTTCAAAAGCTCCTTCAAATAAGTGATTGTTATCTGGTAGAAGAGCAATATAGTCATTCGCTACGATTTCAATTTCAGCATCAGTGATAGTATAACCAATTGCATCAAAAGACTGCTTTAATCTGTTATAACGCAATTCGTCGTGCGTAATTTTGTCAAACTGATATAATTTCCAACATTCTTGATTAATAGGAACATACTGCTCAATAAAATGTGCTGTGTGTACCTCAGGAAAGCGATTATTAAATATTTTTTCAAATGTAAGTTCTGAATTTTTATCAAAATCCCACAAGGTGTGGTCTAAGTCAAAAAAAACATCTGTTATATTGTTATTTTTCATGGTGCAATTTACATTAATCCTTCGTCAGCAAAGCTAAAATAACTTCTTTCAGTTACAATTAGATGGTCTAACACTTTTATTTCGAGACTTTCGCCTGCTGTTTTTACTTTTTTGGTGATTTGTTTGTCGGCATCACTCGGCACCAAAGTTCCCGACGGATGATTGTGGCACAATATTAAAGCTGTTGCTCCCATTTCGAGTGCCATTTTGTATACCAATCGAACATCTACTAAAGTTCCCGTAATTCCTCCTTTACTGAGTTGCGATTTGTAAATTACTTTGTTGGAATTATTCATGTAAATCACCCAGAACTCTTCGTGCGGCAATTCGCCAATGATGGGTTGCATGATCTCAAAAATAATTTTACTCGAGGTTACTTTGGTGAGCTCTGTGGCTGCTTCTGCACGCCTTCTTCTACCTAATTCTAAAGCTGCAATAATGGCAATTGCTTTGGCCTCGCCTATTCCTTTGAACTGGGTTAATTGTGCTAATGATAATTTTCCGAGTGCGTTTAGATTAGAGTCGACGCTAGCCAAAATCCGTTTACTCAAAGCAACAGCTGATTCGTTACGACTACCCGACCCGATCAAAATGGCAATCAGCTCTGCATCACTTAAAACGCTTTTGCCCTTGAGCATTAATTTTTCCCGAGGTTTATCGTCTTCGGACCAATTAGTAATCGGAAAAAAAGATTGCTCCCCCATTTGAATATCCTTTAAATTGTTTTACGCATACAAACACTTAAATCTTGGCCCTCGTACGGAGGATAATTCTCTACTACATCAAAGCCAAAACTTTTATATAAAGCAATAGCTGCTGTTTGTTTAACCAAAGTTTCTAAAATTAAACTCGTGAACCCTAAAGCTGCTGCATTTTTTTCTAACTCCTGCAACATGTGCTGTGCAAGACCGAAACCTCGATGTTCAGGACTCACAAACATCCGTTTGATTTCGACCGAATTGGTATCGTACTTTTTAAAACAAGCGCAGGCTACCGCTACATCATTTCGAAATACCAACACAACATTCGGATTGAATTCAATAATATTGTTGCCCCAGTAATCCGCTTTTAGTTCAGGATAGGTTTCCCACAAGCTTTGGTCTAACAAGCTCACTAACTTTCTGAAATCAGGATTATCACTATTGGTATTTTCTAAACGATACAACGTATTCATCTTTTTTGAATTATTGAATAATTTGTTTTACCTCATCAAAATTCAATCCGCCATAATTACCCGAGCTCATCAACAGCAAAGCTGAATTGTCTAAATCAAGATTAAACAAATAGTCTTTAAAATCTTGTGGATTGGTATAAATCACTAAATCTTCGCGATTGAAAGCCTTGGCAATTTGCTCGTAGGTTACCTCTTCTAACTGTTTAATTTTTACCGCATCTGGCGAATAAAAAACTACAGCTACATCAGCGTGATTTAATGCACCTTCATATTCTTTTAAAAATTCAGCATTCAAACTACTATAGGTATGCAACTCTAAGCAAGCCACCAGTTTTCGGTTCGGATATTGTTCTTTTACCGCCTTTGTAGTTGCGGCCACTTTACTTGGCGAATGTGCAAAATCTTTGTAGGCTACCTTGCCTTTACCCTCGGCTATTTTTTCTAACCGTTTAGAAGCTCCTGTAAAACTAGCAATGGCTTCATAAAAATCAGCTTCATCTACGCCCATGTTTTGGCATATCCATTTGGCTCCCGCTAAATTATTCAAATTATGAGCACCAAAAACTGCAATAGGCATTGCGCCATCAGGGGTTTCTAGTAAAGTTACCCCATCAGCAACTGTATAATCAGGAGTGCTGTATGCCATTTTACGGATAGGGTTAGTTGCCGCTTCAGCTACTCGTTTGACCTCCGGATCATTTTCATTGTAAACTAAAATACCTCCGTTGGTTATTTTTTCGATGAAAATCTCAAATTGATTGACGTAATTTTCATACGTAGGAAACACATTGATGTGATCCCAAGCAATACCTGAAATCAGAGCAATGTTCGGCTGGTATAAATGAAATTTTGGACGGCGATCAATAGGTGACGATAAGTATTCATCGCCTTCTAGTACGATGAAATCATTTTCTTCTGTGAGATGTACCATCGTATCAAAACCTTCTAATTGTGCACCAACCATATAATCGACTGCAATATCGTGGTAATGCATTACATGTAAAATCATTGATGTGATGGTTGTTTTTCCGTGAGAACCTCCAATTACGACACGCGTTTTATTTTTAGACTGCTCGTATAAAAACTCTGGGTAAGAGTAAATTTTCAAGCCAAGCTCTTGTGCTGCCAGCAACTCAGGATTGTCTGCCTTAGCGTGCATTCCTAAAATTACTGCATCAATATCTTGTGTGATTTTTTCAGGGAACCAACCTAATTCAACAGGCAAAATTCCTTTTTTTTCTAAACGTGATTTTGAAGGTTCAAAAATAGCATCGTCGCTACCAGTTACTTGATATCCTTTGTTGTGTAAGGCTAAAGCAAGATTGTGCATGGCACTACCTCCGATAGCTATAAAATGTGTACGCATTCTGATATTGAGTTTATAATTATTGGCTTAAACAAGCATTTTTTAATCTTGTTGTTTGCTCGAATAGGTTTCTAAAATATTTTTTGCCTTTTCTGGTTCGCGCATTTTGTTTTTGTACAAACTAGCTAATTTTTGGTAACTGGTTTTTGAACCGCCAACTTGAATGGCTTTTTTATATTGTACTTCAGCATTTTTATAGCGCTTAAAATATTCTTCAATGTGCCCGCGCGATAAATACCCATCTACAGGTGACAAGCGCAACAATTCATTTGAATATTTAATGGCTTTTGACTCGCTCCCTCCTACTATTCCGGGCAATTGGATGTACAGTTCTATCAAGGCCCATCTAGAATCGATGTGTTTCGGGTTGAGTGCTATTGCTTTTTCAAACGAAGCTTTTACCTCATCAATCATTCCTAACGCCCTAAATTTATTGGCATCTTTGGCTTTCATACCTAAGGCGCCACCGTATTTATAAAAGTAATTCGCTTCTGAAGGCTTGCTTAACTTTAATTTTTTGTAATAGGATATCGCTTTATCCCAATCTTTATTTTGACCTGCAATATCTCCTAAATACTCGATTGCTTTTAAATCGTTTGGATTGTTTTTTAAACAAGATAAAAACCCCTCTTCGGCTTGGCTGTATTTGCCTTCTTTAAAGAGTTTTTCTGCTTTATCAAAATTAGACTGAGACCATATCATCGCTGGTAGCAATAAAAGTAAATAAAGAAATTGTTTCATAATTCAAAAATAGGTAATTAAAATAAATAAGAGCAACAATTTAAAAAGCAATCCCTTTTTAAACTGAATACGCTGCGAAATCCTCTTCTTTGAAAAAAGGAATTAGAAGTGTTGGTTGCAAAGTCCTTGCCAAATATCTGCAATCTCAGTATTGAAAAGTCTGACGCCCTAAAAAATTAATGGTGGTTTTATGATTTTGAGAACTTTTTATTACATTAGCTCAAAACATCAGTTTATGAAATCGTTACAAACTTGGTTCGAAGAATACAGTGTAAGTCATCAAAATGTGACCAATAAACAAATCCATTACATTTGTGTCCCTGTAATTTTCTTTTCGGTGGTAGGTTTATTCATGACTTTCCCTAACAGAATACTTGCTCCACTAGCAGCTATACATCCTATAACTGCTAATTGGGCTTTTGTAGTTCTTGTATTTGTATTGCTTTTTTACTTTAGATTATCTATTAATATGGGTTTAAAAATGCTACTTTTTGCAGCTATTTGCCTAGTTGGGAATTATATAGTTGGTCAATTTATTTCTTTATTGTTGTTCTCTGTAATTGTATTTTCAGTTGGTTGGATTGGTCAGTTTTACGGACATAAAATTGAAGGCAAAAAACCCTCATTCATAAAAGATTTACAATTTTTGTTGATTGGACCAGCTTGGGTTATTCATTCGGTATTTGCTAGAAAGTAGAACAATTCTATACTTTTGTTACTTTTCTACAATAACAAAACTTCACAAGAGCGATTTTCTTAATTCAGGGAAGGAGATCGCTTTTTTATTTAGGAGCTTACATCAAAAAAAGAAGAAAATACACTACTTTTATACTATTCTTTTTTAGAAAAACTTTTTAATTAAAAACAAAACTTCATTTATGAGAGGTATTCTTTTATTCCTGTTTTTTACCTGCACAGTAATGCAATCGCAACAATTTGACAAAAAATGGCAAGAAGTTCTTGCAAACGAAAATCAGGGTAAAATAAAATCAGCCTCTGTACTCGTTGATAGAATTTACAAGAAAGCAGTCCAAAATAAGAACGAAGAGCAAATTATCAAATGCTTTTTTTACAAATCAAAATACCTGCAGGTTCTTGAAGAAGATGCAAAAAGTCAAATCATTCATAATCTTAAAACTGAAATTAAGACCGCAAGCATACCTACAAAAGCAATTTTGAATTTAGTTTATGCAAAGTGTTTGAGCGATTATAACGAAGAATATGAAAACTTTGGGGTAGCTGTTGTGGATTCATCCTCACTCGAAAATGAAAATAACGAAAATATAATAGATAGTGCAACAGTTAGTAATTACAAAACTTCAGAGGACATTGTCAAAATATTCGAAAAAACATTAGAAAACGAGTCCGTTTTAAAAGTAATTCCTCTAACCAATTATGAAGAGGTTTTTAATTTTTTAACTTTAGAGAAATTAAAAAAAGAAAATCTGTTTGAGTACTTGCTAAAAGAGAACATTACTTTTTTCCAAACAAAAATAAATGAATGGCAGTTTGATGCGAAACAATTTGAAGCTTATAAAAATAATTTATTAGGAAACTCTGATGCCTTTTTAAAATTAAACATTGATTTCATCGGAGATGAAAGTTTAAAAAAAGTGCTTTCCTTGTTTCAAAAGTTAGAAGCTGATGCACCAACTATTGAAAACAAACTAGAACGTATACTATTTTGTTCTAACTATCTTATAAAATCTGATGAAAACTTACTAACTGCATTAGTTAACCTTGAAACACTACCAAGTGAGGATATTATTTTACAAAAAATTCAACTAGAAAAAGCCAAAACTTATGCAAATCTGGCTTCAAAAGAGGTACATCCTGATTATAATAACAAAGCGTTAGCCGAATTAGAAAGCGTTTTAAAAACTAATGATAACTCAAATACCTTCAAACTGGCTCAACAAGCCAAAGAAGAACTACTGTCAAAAACCATTCAAGTTGAACTCCAACAAAACATTTACAATAAAGAAAATACAAGAGCATTCATTCGATATAGAAACACCAATAATTTAAAGGTTTCTTTTTTTAAAATAAGTAATAACAAAAAGGAAGAATTTTACCAAAAATACCAAAAAAGTGATAGTTTGGCTAACTACATTGTAGCTAATAAAAAACCTTTTGTAACAAAAAGCTACGAACTAATTGACAAAAAAGATTATTTTGAGTACACCACCGAGGTACTTTTACCACAATTAGAAACAGGTAATTATCTGGTCTATTTCGAAAGTGATAGTAACTCTAAAGAGAAAAAAGGATTTGGGTTTGAAACCATAACAGTTTCAAATATTTCAGTCTTAGCAAACACAAAAGACAACACTGAATATCACACAGTTATAGATAGAAAAACAGGAACACCATTAGAAAATGTCACTATCAAATTGTTAAACAAAACCCTCAAAACAGATAAAAATGGACTCGCTTTTCACCCAAAAGAAAAAGACAATTATGCAAATAGCTATATACAATTCTCAACCAAAAATGATACCCTACTTATCCAAAAGGAATATTTAAATAACAGTTATGATTATAAAAAAATAGAAGATAAAAAAATTGTTAGAAAAGTTGAATTTTACCTGGACCGGGCTATTTACAGGCCAGGCCAGACGGTTTATTTCAAGGGAATTGCTATTCAAAAAAAGAATAACAAATCGAATGTTGTTCCCAATTCTTCTTTTCTAATAAGCATTCAAGATCCGAATTACAACAACTTTAAAGATATTGAGGTTTCCACAAATGAGTTTGGTTCTTTTTCTGGTGAATTTATTTTACCAAAAACAGGCTTGACGGGAAGTTTTAGAATACAGGCAAAACACCCTGCAGCTTACACCAAAAATATGTCATCTGACATTACAGGAGACGAACAACCTATGCTAGAAAATGTTACTTTAGAAAACTCATCTACTTATTTTAGAGTAGAAGAATACAAACGTCCAAAGTTTCAAGTTACTTTCGAACCTAAAAAAGAAAGCTTCCAGGTTAATCAACTGGTTACAGTAAAAGGAACTGCCAAAGCATTTGCAGGGAGCACTATTTCGGATGCCAAAGTAACCTACACCATAACTCGTTTTACGAATTCTTACAGAAATTATTATAGTAACGAGCCCGATGAAACTTTAATTAGTAGCGAAACTAAAACTGATGCTTCAGGCAAATTTGTGATTGATTTCATTGCAAAGCCGTCTTACAATGCGAGTAAGGAACAGCAACCTATTTTCAATTATAGAATAAACGCAAGCGTTACTGATATTAATGGAGAAACACATACTGCCGTTACCACGATTAAAGTTGGTTACCATGATTTGGTATTGAATGCATTTATAGCAAACAGGATTGAAACGAAAAACAAAAATGAAATCAACGTAAATAGCACCAATTTAAATGGAGAATTTAAAGCTACAAAAGGAGTAATTAAATTGTATTACGTAAGTCCGTTTGAAAATAAATTCAAATCTAGAGTTTTCACTAAACCCGAAATTGCTACTATTTCGGATACCGATTTTGAAAAATTATTTCCTTACGAAGTTAATCAATCTGAAACATCCAAAAAACCAACTGAAATCTTACTATTTTCTAAAAAAATAGATACTGAAAAAGACAAAAACATCGCACTCGATTTCATTACTGATTATCAATCTGGAAATTATAAGATTGTATTTTCGGCAAAAGATAGTTTTGAAAACCCTATCGAAACTGTTTCTAATTTTTCAATCATACAAAGCAAAGACAAGTACAACCCAAATAAATTATTTACTATTGAGCAGATAAACAAAGACCCAAAGAAAGATGGTTTTGTAACCGTTGAGATCCGCTCCATATTAAACTCATTACATATTCTTACAAGTGCCAATTATAAAAACGGTACTTTTTATGAACAAAATATTGTTTTAGAAAACAAACGAGCTACAGTCACTATTCCCCTTCAAAAGGATTTCGAAAAGTCTCTAAAAATTGGTTTCCAAAGTGTGTTTGAGAACCAAGCATTTACGGAACAACTAGAAGTTGCATTAAAATCTGAGGAACATAAAATAGAATTTTCAGTAGAAAGTTTTAGAAATAAAATTCAGCCTGGAACTACTGAAAATTGGTCTTTTCACATCAAATCATCAAACACTCTTCAAGAAGCTGAAATTTTGGCTTCCATGTATGACAGCTCTTTAGATCAGTTTAGCAAAACTTCGTGGGAGGCATTAAATTTTAATGACTTTAGTAGAAATAATATCTACTTCAAAACAGGTTTAGGATTTGAAAACACGTATATCTATTTTCAGAATTTAAATTTAGATTCAAATCCCCTGAATCTTCTTAATGAAGTCATTCGCCTAAAATGGTTTGGCTTTAATTTTAATGAATCCACTTATGGAAATGGACCGTCTTACTATGAAATAAAAGATAAAAAACTTGGAAGTGAAATAATTAAAGGAGACCCTGATGCAGTACTAACTGTAGAACCAAGGGTAACGGGCACCGCAGCAGCACTTCAAGAAGTGGTATATGCACCTTCACCAAAAGTAGACCAACTTCAGTTTGTCAAGCCGACAATAGCAAAATCCGATAAAATCATCATTCGCGGAGCGGCCAGTTCATCGGCACCGTTAAATGCGCTATGTATCGTTGATGGTGTACCTATGAGCATGGAACAAATTAAGGCGATCCCATCGGCTGATATCCTTAATATTGAAGTCCTTAACGGCACTAAAGCCACCGCATTATACGGAGAAAAAGGTAAAAACGGAGTCATCATCATCACTACTAAAAAAGCGCTTGAAGCAATAACTCAAGTAAAAGCAAGAACTAACTTGTCTGAAACTGCGTTTTTTTATCCGCATTTGCAAAGTGATGCCAAGGGCAAAGTACAATTTTCATTTACCTCTCCTGAAGCACTAACGGCTTGGAAGCTGCGTTTGATGGCGCACAATAAAGAAGCGGTTTCTGGCTTTTTAGAAAAAACAGTTGTTACTCAAAAAGAGTTGATGGTAACCCCTAACCTACCTCGTTTTTTTAGAGAAAAAGACAGTATCACCATCACTGCCAAAATTGCCAACATCACCAAAGATCCAAAAGTTGGAATTGCAATTTTTCAATTGTATGATGCCACAAATATGCAGCCAATTGATTTAAAAATGGCTAATAACAAACCGACCAAAAACTTTACAATTGCTCCCTTTGGCAATACCACGGTAAGCTGGAAAATTTATATTCCAGAAGGTTTGCAAGGCGTACAGTATAAAATTTTGGCCAAAGCAGGAGATTTTTCAGATGGCGAGGAAAATATTATACCCGTTTTAACGAACAACATGCTTGTCACAGAGAGCATTCCGGTTTGGGTAAAAGACAATTCTAAGAAAGAGTACACCTTTACGAACTTAAAAAACAACAGCTCATCCACTTTAAAAAATCATCAATTCACCTTTGAATATACTTCAAATCCTACTTGGCTCGCCATACAATCATTGCCTTATTTAATGGAGTACGAACACGAATGTACTGAACAAACCTTCGCTCGTTTTTATGCTAATGCACTAGCAACGAACATTATCAACAGCAACCCAAAAATTGAGCAAGTTTTTGATAATTGGCGTCAAAAGGGAACTAAAAACAGTCCATTAGAATCTAATGAAACTCTCAAATCCATTATTTTGGCCGAAACGCCTTGGCTCCGTGATGTTTCTTCCGAAGAAGAAAAAAAACAAAGACTAGCCACTCTTTTTGATTTAGAGAAAATGAAAGCATCGCAAGAAGCAACGTTTGACAAATTAAAACAAAAACAAAAATCATCTGGTGGATTTGCTTGGTTTGATGGCAGCGATGCCAACGAATACATTACCAGACATATCGTAGCTGGTTTAGGTCACTTACAAAAATTAAGTTCTGACGAAAAAACTACTGCAAGTATCAGCACAATTACAAAGACAGCTGTACCGTACTTGGACCAACAGTTTTTACTTAGTCATAATAATAGCACTGCTAATAATTCCACTTTGATTTGGCGCAACCCGTACACCGAATTGCATTATTTGTACAGCCGAAGTTTTTTCCTCAAAACAAATCCAACTTCGGATACGCTGACTAAAACCATCAACAAATATCTTGATGCTGTTAAAAAAGATTGGCTAACTTATTCTTTGTATCAAAAAGGTTTGGCTGCACTTACATTGAATCGTTTTGGCGAACAAGAAAGTGCCAAAAAAATAATCGAAAGCTTAAAGGAAACAGCCTCGAACAATGAAGATTGGGGTATGTATTGGATTGCAAACAAATCAGGTTGGTATTGGTATCAGGCTCCTATTGAAACACAAGCTTTGCTTATTGAAGCTTTCACAGAAGTGACAAACGATAAAAAATCCGTTGATGACATGAAAGTTTGGTTGCTTAAAAATAAACAAACAAAAAATTGGCCAACCACAAAATCAACTACTGAAGCCATCTATGCATTACTTATGCAAGGCACAGATTGGCTGAGTGTCAAAGACAATACAGTCATTAAAATTGGAGACGAAAAAATACTGACCAAAAAACGCACCGAAACGGATAAAGAATCTGAAACAGGATACCTTAAACTCACTTGGAAAGCAGCTGAAATCAAAAAAGAAATGGCTACTGTTAGCATTCAAAACAAATCAAATGTTCCTGGTTATGGCGGAATTTATTGGCAATATTTTGAAGATTTAGATCAAATTAAAACCAGCGATAATCAAAACCTGACTATCTTAAAAGAATTATATCTCAATAAGGATACGGCAAATGGCAAACAATTAAACAAAATCACTGCTGCAAATCCGCTACAAATTGGTGATTTGGTCACCGTTCGAATAGTAATAAACGCCAAAGAGCCTATGGAATTTGTACATTTAAAAGACATGCGAGCGTCTTGTTTTGAGCCTACCGATGTGCTTTCAACTTACCAATACAAAGGTGGATTAGGATTTTATCAAAGTACAAAAGATGCGGCGACTCATTTCTTTTTTGATAAGATTGAGAAAGGAACTTACGTTTTGGAATACACAGTTCGCGTAAACAATAAAGGCGATTTTTCGAACGGAATTTCGACTATTCAAAGCATGTACGCCCCAGAATATTCTAGCCATACCAAAGGAATTAGAGTTACCGTTAAAGAATAATCAAAATTAATTTCCTTTTCAAAAATCCGTTTTCTCATGCAGGAAACGGATTTTTTTCATCCCATTTAAAGGAGCAACTCCATTAAAAAACTTCTAACAAACTCAAAAACAGTTACAATTCTAAATCATAACGCTAAACCAACATTGACATAACATTGTAAGAGTAAATTCGTAAAAACTTTTTATGAAAAGAAAGCGAAAAATACCTTTAGTTGTTATCAGTGATGTTCACCTTGGTACGTACGGCTGTCACGCCAAAGAACTACTCCATTATTTAAAATCGATCAAGCCTAAAATTTTAGTTTTGAATGGCGACATCATTGACATGTGGAGCTTTAGCAAAAGTTACTTTCCGGCTGCTCACATGGAAGTACTGCGTTACATCATTAAAATGTCAAATATGGGAACGCGTGTAATTTACATTACCGGAAACCATGACGAAGCACTCCGAAAATATTCTGATTTTATACTTGGGAATTTAGAATTGGTTGACAAACTGGTATTAGACCTTGACGGACAAAAAGCGTGGATTTTTCACGGCGATGTGTTTGATTCTTCAACGCAAGGCTATGCCAAAATAGTAGCAAAACTCGGCGGCAAAGGCTACGACTTGCTGATTCTAATTAACAGTTTTATCAATTGGATTTTGGTATCGATGGGTAAAGAGAAACGAAGCTTCTCAAAAATGATAAAAAATAGTGTCAAAAAAGCAGTTGCTTTTGTATCCAATTTTGAGACAACGGCGGCAGAAATCGCTATTGAAAAAAAATACAGTTATGTAGTATGTGGCCACATCCACATGCCACAAAAAAAGATTGTCAAAAATGAGAACGGACAAGTATTGTATTTGAATAGTGGCGATTGGGTTGAAAATTTGACCGCATTAGAATATCGAAAAGAAAAATGGCGCATTTACCATTATCGCAAAACAGATTTTATGACCGATGATTTACAAGAAAATCAAGTTACAACTGATATTGTCTCTAAAATTTTAGCATAACAAGTCATAACATTTCCAGAAAAGATTAAATAAATTCCTTATTTATGAAAATATTTTATGCCATACAGGCCACAGGAAACGGCCACATTAGCAGAGCAACACAACTGTATCCGTACTTAAAAAAGTTTGGCGAAGTAGATTTTTTTTTAAGCGGAAACAATGTAAGCCTCGATATTAATTTGCCTGTAGCGTTTAGAAGTAAAGGATGTAGTTTGCATTATAGCACTTGCGGAGGACTACATTATTGGAACATTGCTAAAAATTTTCGACCGTTACAAATTTATAAAGACGCTCGTAGTTTACCTTTAAAAAATTACGATGTAGTCATCAACGATTTTGATTCTGTTACTGCTTTGGCTTGTAAAATTCAAAAAGTTCATTCGGTACAATTTGGACACCAAGCTAGTTTTATCTCTGAGAAAACCCCACGACCTGAAAAGAAAAGTGTCATGGGAGAACTGATCTTAAAGCATTATGCACCATCGCCTAAACATATTGGTTTGCATTTTGAAAAGTACGATTCGTTCATACATCCGCCGATCATCAAAGATGAAATTGTAAATGCGGAACCCAAAGACCAGGAACATATTACGGTTTACCTTCCTTCGTTTGACAAAGAATGTTTAGAAAAAGCCTTTATTAAAATGCCTACAGTACATTTTCATTGGTTTCTAGGAGATATTAAGGAATCATATACACTCGGAAATATTACCTATTTCCCAGTCAATCAACAACTATTCAACCACAGTCTTATTCATTGCCACGGAATCATTACTGGTGGTGGTTTTGAAACTCCCGCTGAAGCTTTGCATTTGGGTAAAAAGATACTCAGCATACCCATTCGCAACCATTACGAGCAAGAGTGCAATGCTGCGGCTTTGCAACAATTGGGAGTTCCTGTGCGCTACGACCTAGGGAAAGATTTTGAAATCACAATCGGAAATTGGCTGAATGCAACGACCATTTATCCTTCGATGCCGGCCAATTCTATTCCTGACACATTGCAATATTTATTTGACACTTACCACGACTAACAATAATCCTAGAACAAAACGAAGTTAAACCAAAAAAGGATTTCAATACATGAAATCCTTTTTGAATAGAAATAAAAAATAGCTTAATCATTAAGCATTTTCCACAATTTATCTTTTAGTTCCGTAAGTCCTTGCTGTGCCACAGACGAAATAAACATATACGGAATATCTTTAAACGAAGCATCCAACTCTGTTTTTAATTCTGCTTTAAGTTCATCATCAAGCATATCGCATTTAGAAATTACTAACAAACGCTCTTTGTCTAACATTTCCGGATTGTATTTGGTCAATTCGTTTACCAAAATATCGTATTCTCCTTTAATATCTGGGGTATCTACAGGTACCAAAAACAATAAAGTCGAGTTGCGTTCAATGTGACGTAAAAAATAATGCCCAAGACCTTTACCTTCGGCAGCACCTTCAATAATTCCGGGAATATCAGCAATTACAAATGATTGAAAATCTCTGTAAGCCACAATACCTAAATTGGGTTTCAAAGTGGTAAAAGGATAATCAGCAATTTTTGGCTTAGCCGAAGTCAAAACTGATAATAAAGTCGATTTACCCGCATTAGGAAAACCTACTAAACCAACATCAGCTAAAACTTTCAATTCTAAAATAACATCCATCTCTACGCCTGGTAAACCTGGCTGTGCATATCTTGGCGTTTGATTGGTTGAACTTCTAAAATGCCAGTTTCCTAAACCACCTTTTCCACCGCGAGACAATATTCGTTTTTCACCATCTTCGGTTATTTCAAATAAAATCTCACCTGTTTCTTTGTCTTTTACTACCGTCCCCAAAGGCACTTCGAGGTATTTATCTTCTCCATCAGCACCCGTACTTCTGTCGCCACTACCATCTCCGCCATTTCCCGCTTTAATATGTCGGGCAAATTTTAGGTGAAATAAAGTCCACAATCCTTTGTTTCCTACTATATACACATGTCCTCCACGACCTCCATCACCTCCATCAGGACCACCGTATTGAATAAATTTCTCACGGTGCAAGTGCGTAGATCCTTTACCACCTTTACCTGATGAAACATATATTTTTACGTAGTCTACAAAATTTCCTTCTGTCATTTTCTTTTTTTTTACCGTTAAATATTCCTTCAGTATTTTGCTTTTTACAAGCAATTTACCTTGCTATTTAACTCAATTTATTCTTAAACATTAATGGATTTAACCATCACTTTATCAATCTTAACACCATCCATATCGATGACTTCTAACTCAAATTTTTGCCAAATTAATTTCTCTCCTTGTTTCGGAATATGAGATAACTCAGTCATAATCAAACCACTTACGGTAGTTACTTCGTAATCGTTAATTAGTTCATCCAATTCAAAATAAGTTAAAAAATCGTGAAGCGAATAATGGCCGTCAACTAACCAACTGCCGTCTTCTCTTTCAATCAATTGAAAATCATCCTTATAAAAATCGGCTGCATCACCAACTAGCGCTTCCAAGATATCATTCAAAGTAATTATTCCTTGAAAAACACCATATTCATCAGAAACAAAAGCGTAGTGAATTCCTGATTTTTTGAAATTTTCTAGCGCTACGTAGGCTGTAGTTTGTTCCATCATAAATGGCGCTTCGGTCATGATATTTGCTAAATTAAAATTATCATTTTCGAAATTCGAAAAGATGTTTTTCAAGTTCACAACCCCAACAATATCATCGTAATTGTCATTAAAAACAGGGTAGATAGAGTGTAATTCTTTCAACATGAATTCTCTAACCTTTTCTTTATCGGCATGAAGTGGAAGAAAAACAACCGACTTGCGATGCGTCATTAACGAATTGATTTTGCGATCACCAATATGAAAAACACGCTCCACAATATCTTGTTCAATTTCTTGAACTTCACCACCTTCAGTTCCTTCTTTAATGATAGCTTTGATTTCTTCTTCAGTTACTTTCCCATCTGCTGTTGGTTTTATTTGCAACACATTCAATAAAAAATCAGTCGAAGTGGTAAGCAACCAAATAAAGGGTGCGGTTACGATCGATACAATTTTCATTGGTAAGGCTACTGCTTTTGCGATAGATTCGGGATGATTAAGTCCGATTCGTTTTGGTAATAACTCTCCTAAAACCAAAGAGAAGAAGGTTAAAATCACTACAACAACACCCACAGCAATAGGTTGAGCATACGGCTTGAGCAAATCAAATCCACTCACAAATAGCTCAACATCTTGTGTAATTTTATCACCACTATAGATACCCGTAAGAATTCCGATAAGGGTAATTCCAATTTGCACTGCCGATAAAAATTTATTGGGAGAGTTGGCTAAATCAAGTGCGATTTTAGCGCTTTTATTCCCTTTTTTTGCAGCGGTTTCAAGGCGGTTTTTTCGAGCCGAAATCAAAGCGATCTCCGACATAGAGAAAACACCGTTAAGAAGGATTAGCAAAAATATTATGAGTATTTCCAAAGTAGATATAAATTCGTTGATATAGTGTGTTGTGCCAAAGCAATCAAATTACAATTGGTCAATTACGGCACTTACGCGCTCCGTAATTTCGGCAATAGAACCTATTCCATTTACCGCATAAAACTTGTTTTGTGCCTCGTAGTAGTCCATTAAAGGAGCTGTTTTTTCGTTGTATTCTTGGTAACGATTTCTGATTTTTTCCTCGTCTTGATCGTCTACACGTCCGCTTGTTTTTCCGCGTTCTAGAAGGCGTTGCACCAAAACTTCATCATCAGCCTCAAGTGCAATTGTAGCCGCTACTTTTGAACCAATTGATTCTAAAAAAGCGTCTAAAGCTTCTGCTTGAGCAATTGTTCTTGGATAACCGTCAAACAAAACGCCATTCGTATCTGGGTGCTTGTTTACCTCATCAATTAACATTTTGGTTGTCAATTCGTCTGGTACTAAATCACCAGCATCCATGAATACGCGGGCTTGTTTGCCTAATTCGGTATCATTTTTTAGGTTAAAACGAAACACATCGCCAGTAGAGATATGAGTTAATTTATATTTTTCTTTCAAAAACTCAGCTTGAGTTCCTTTACCTGCACCCGGTTTTCCAAATAAAACTATGTTCGTCATGTTCTTGTTTCGTTATTCTTTTAATTTATAAACTTCAGGTAAATTCCTACCTAATCCATCATAATCTAAACCGTACCCTACAATAAATTTGTTTGGGATACGAATACCTACGTAATCAATTTTGATATCTTTTTTGTAGGCTTCAGGTTTAAAAAAAAGTGTTGCAATTTTAAAATGCTTAACATTTTGTTTTTTAAACAATTCTTTCAATTCTACTAGAGTGTTACCAGTATCAACAATGTCTTCAATAACAATAACACTGCGGCCTGTCAAATCTTGATTGACTCCAATTAATTGTTTCACCTCGTTGGTAGAAGTTGTTCCTTCGTAAGATGCCATTTTAATAAACGACACTTCGCATGGTTTTTTATACTGCTTCATAAAATCAGCAACTACCATGAAAGCACCATTTAATACTCCAACAAAAACGGGTGTTTCATCAGCAAAATCTGCCTCTACTTGCGACACCATTTTAGCAATAGCAAACTCTATTTCTGTAGCCGAAATAAACGGAACAAATTGTTTATCGTGAAGTTGTATCATTATTTTTAGGTTTAAAATAATGGGCAAAGATAGCAATTTCTTACTTGACTCAAGCCATTAAAAAAAGAAGAATTATGGTCTCTAAAAAAATACGTATTTCTAGCTATCACTCTGATAGCAAAAAGCAAAAAAAGTTATCCTGCAAAACCCCATACTTTTGTAAAATGAATCAAAATTTTAAAAAACAAACCACCAAAATTTGCATTTTATCAATTGAAACAGATACGGTATCTTTGCGTAAACATACAACTACACTATGAATTATTTTTCTACTAATTTCACTCTTGGTATTCTTGGTGGAGGGCAACTTGGTAAAATGATGCTGGCCGACACCCGTAAATTTGACATTCAAACTTATGTATTAGACCCAAGTGATGAAGCGCCTTGCAGAATGGCTTGCAATAAGTTTTACAAAGGCAACTTGATGGATTACGACACCGTATACCAATTTGGTAAAATGGTTGATGTATTAACTTTTGAAATAGAACTGGTAAATCTTGAAGCCTTATTGCAATTAGAAAGTGAAGGACTTACAATTTATCCATCACCTAGAACTTTGCAACAAATTCAAAATAAAGGCAAACAAAAAGATTTTTATGTTGAAAATAACATCCCTACTGCGCCTCACCAACGTTTTGTAGATTTAAATGATTTGAAAAAATCTTTAGAGAAAGACGAATTGGATTTTCCTTTTGTGTGGAAGTGCGCCGAATTTGGGTATGATGGTAACGGTGTAAAAGTATGCCGCTCTACCATCGATTTATTAAAATTACCAGATGTTGAATGCATCGCTGAACAAATGGTTCCATTCAAAAATGAATTAGCAGTCATTGTTACGCGCTCTGCTTCTGGCGAGGTGAAAACGTATCCTGTGGTTGAAATGGAATTCCATCCCGAAGCCAATCAAGTTGAATATGTGATTTGTCCCGCACGAATTGATGATAATGTGGCTCAAAAAGCAATCGAAATAGCACTAAAAGTTTCTGAAGCCTTTGATCACGTCGGGTTATTAGCAGTTGAAATGTTTCAAACCGAAGACGATGAAATTTTAGTCAATGAAGTCGCTCCAAGACCACACAATTCCGGGCATTATTCCATTGAAGCAAGTTACACCTCTCAATTTGAAAATCATTTACGCGCCATTTTAAACCTACCTTTAGGAAACACAGATAGCAAAGTTGCTGGAATAATGGTAAATTTGGTTGGCGAAGAAGGTTTTTCGGGTCCAGTACTTTATGAAAACATCGAAAAAATAATGGCAATTGATGGCGTTACTCCTCACATTTACGGCAAAAGAGAAACAAGACCTTTCCGGAAAATGGGACATGTTACAATTGCAAATGAGAATATGGTTGAAGCAAGGAGAATTGCGGAAGAAGTTAAGAATAGTATTAGAGTGATTAGTGGTCAGTAACAGTAATCAGTCGCAGTTGGAAGTTTTAAAAACAAAAAAACTTGAAACCTTAAACTTGAAACAAAAAAACAAAATGAGCAAAGTAGCCATCATCATGGGAAGCATTTCGGATATGCCAGTAATGCAAGAAGCCATCGACATATTAAAAGGATTTGACATCGAAACTGAAGTTGATATTGTTTCGGCACACAGAACACCTGAAAAATTATTTGATTTTAGTAAAAATGCTCACAACCGAGGTATCTCAGTAATTATTGCTGGTGCTGGAGGCGCGGCGCATTTACCCGGAATGGTTGCTTCTATGTCGCCGCTTCCTGTAATTGGCGTTCCTGTAAAATCGAGTAATTCCATTGATGGTTGGGATTCGGTATTGTCAATACTTCAAATGCCAGGTGGTGTTCCCGTGGCAACAGTTGCGCTTAATGGAGCCAAAAATGCCGGTATCCTTGCCGCGCAAATCATCGGTAGTCACGATCAATGTGTGTTAGACAAAATCATTTTTTATAAAGAAGGATTAAAACAAGCTGTTGACAAAGCAGCATCTGAATTGAAAAAATAATTATCTTTAATAAAAAGAAAACTATGAATATTCAAACTTCAAAAATTGAGTTAGCCAAAGTTATTTTGGATATTGAAAACCCAAAATTGATTGAAGAAATTATTCATCTGATTCAATCTAAAACTACTTTAACCGAAAACAAAAGACAGCCATCGATGAAGCTATTATTTCTTTAGAAAAAAAGGAAGGGATTGCTCACGACTTGGTCATGGAGGAAACAAGAAATCGCTATTCAAAATATTTCAAATAGTGATTGTTATTTGGTAGCCACAAGCAAAAAAAGACTATTGGCAAAACATTGATTACCTTGGAGCTGAATGGTCATTTCAAGATGTTGTAAATTTCCTAGACAAAGTAGACAACACAATTGCTCTATTGGTAAAGAACAACATTGAATTTATTTCTACAAATTACAAAAGCGTAAACAAAGTTGTAATTACGAAACAAATAACGCTTTACTACAGAATAAATTCTAATACCATCGAATTACTCCGATTTTGGAATACGTACCAAGATTTAGAAAATTTAAAACTTTAAAACGTAAGGACAAGTCCCGACTTGTCCCTTCAAATAAAATTATGAAAACACTTACCTCAACATTCAATACCAAACACAATACAGCACCATTTTCGGCAATAAAACTAGAAGATTACAAACCTGCTTTTATCGAAAACATCGCTGCCGCAAAAGCTGAAATTGATGCTATCATTACTAATTCCGACGCTCCAACATTTGAAAACACTATTGTGGCTTTAGATTTTGCTGGTGAACAATTGGATAGATTATCATCGATTTTCTTCAATTTGAATTCGGCTGAAACTAATGACGAAATGCAAAAAATTGCTCAAGAAGTTTCTCCATTGTTGACTGAGTTTAGTAATGACATCGCTTTAAACGAAAATTTATTCAAACGAGTTAAATCCGTTTACGATCAAAAAAAATCTTTGAATTTAACTACTGAACAAGCCACTTTATTAGACAAAAAATTCAAAGGATTTTCTAGAAATGGAGCTTTATTGAATGAAGAAGACAAGTTAAAATTACGAGAAATTGATACCGAACTTGCCAAAATTAAATTGACGTATGGCGAAAATGTTTTGGCCGAAACCAATAACTACCAATTGCATATTACAAACGAAGATGATTTGAAAGGTTTACCTGATGGCGCGAAAGAAATGGGCGCAAGTTTGGCAAAATCAAAAGAATTGGAAGGTTGGGTTTTCACTCTTGATTTTCCGAGTTACTTGCCTTTTGTGACTTACGTTGAAAACCGCGAATTACGAAAAGAAATTGCCATTGCTGCCGGAAAAAAATCATTTCAAGACAACGAATTCGACAATAAAGAAAACGTAAAACGTATTGTAGAATTACGTCATAAACGTGCTAATTTACTGGGATACAAATCACATTCTGACTTTGTTTTAGAAGAACGAATGGCTCAAAATCCTGAAAAAGTACTTTCGTTTTTGAATGATTTATTAGAAAAAGCGAAACCAGCCGCCCAAAAAGAATTTACTCAATTAACCGCTTTCGCAAAAGAACTTGACGGAATTGATCAGTTAGAAAAATGGGATGGCGCTTATTATTCTGAAAAATTAAAACAAAAATTATTCAACTTTGATGATGAGATTTTAAAACCTTATTTCAAGTTAGAAAATGTTTTAAATGGAGCTTTCACTATTGCCGAGAAACTATTCGGAATTACTTTTAAAGAAGTTTTTGATATTGACAAATACCACGAAGATGTTCAAACTTTTGAAGTTTTAGATTTCGAAAACAAATTGGTTGCTGTTTTCTATGCTGATTTTTTCCCAAGAAAAGGCAAACGAAATGGCGCTTGGATGACATCATATAAATCGCAAGCTATAAAAAATGGAATCAATGAAAGACCACATGTTTCTATCGTTTGTAATTTCACACCACCAACAGAAACGAAACCTTCGTTATTAACGTTTAATGAAGTCACGACCTTATTCCACGAATTTGGGCACGCCTTACACGGAATGTTAGCCAATACTACTTATCCAAGTTTATCTGGAACTTCAGTGTATTGGGATTTTGTGGAATTGCCAAGCCAAGTAATGGAAAACTGGTGCTACGAACCAGAAGCATTGGCATTATTTGCTAAACATTATGAAACGGGTGAAGTTATCCCTCAAGAGTACGTAGAAAAGATTAAAGAAAGCGCAAGTTTTTTAGAAGGAATGGCAACATTAAGACAGATCAGTTTTGGACTTTTAGACATGACCTATCACGGAAAATCGCAAGTAATTGAAGATGTAAAAGCTTTTGAAAAACAAGCAATGGCAGGTACAAGTTTATATCCTGATGTTGCTGAGAATTGCATGAGTACTTCATTTTCTCATATCTTTCAAGGCGGATATTCTTCTGGATATTACAGTTACAAATGGGCCGAGGTTTTAGATGCCGATGCTTTTGCCTATTTCCAAGAAAAAGGAATTTTCAATAAAGAAGTGGCTACTAAATTCAAAGACAATGTACTTTCTAAAGGTGGCACCGAATTACCAATGGAATTGTACAAAAAATTCAGAGGTCAAGAACCAAAGGCAGATGCGTTGTTGAAACGCGCTGGATTACTATAGATCAATGTTAAAACACATAGTAAGTTATAAAAGGAAGTCGAGGTAGCAATATCTCGACTTTTTTTAATTGGTTTTGCGTTAGGGATTGCAGAGAAAAGCCCACAGCAAGGAGGAACGACGCAGCGAGGACTTGCAACGAAAAGCCCGACCTGAAAGGGAACGCCCAAAACAAAAATAAACTTTCATTTATTATTGAAAGTTCGAAAACATTATTTATCTTTACACTATGACAATGAGCATTCATGCGATTTGCATTTGACCGTTTGAAAAATAATAAAATCCACAAATGAAATTCAAAGAAGCAAAAAATAAATTCGTTCAAACGTGGGGTGCATTAGGCAGTCAATGGGGGATTAATAAAACCATGGCTCAAATTCACGCGCTTTTGATGGTTTCACACGAAGCCGTTTCGATGGAAGACATTATGGAGGAATTGCAAATTTCGCGCGGCAATGCATCTATGAATTTACGTGCTTTGATGGATTGGGGAATTGTTTACAAAGAATACAAAGCGGGCGAACGCCGAGAATTTTTTACAGCTGAAAAGGATTTAGACGAACTGGCTGTGAAAATTGCGAGAGAAAGAAGCAAACGCGAAATCAAACCTGCTTTGAAAGTACTAAAAGAAGTTTCTTCCATAACATCAGACAATACCGCCGAAGAAAAACATTTTGTAGATCAAACTACTAAATTGTATGATTTTGTTCTAAAAGCAGATAATGTTTTGGATAAAATGACGGAATACAAAGACAATTGGCTAGCTAAATTGGTTGTTAAAATAATGAAATAGTTTTTTAATCATTTTAAAAATAGCATTATAAAAAACTATTCAATGAGACCACTAAAAAACAATAACAAAGAACAAATCAGATAAAAAAATTTAATTAAAACTTTCATTTTTTTCTGAAAGTTTGAAAATAAAACTTAAAATTATGAGCTTCTTAACCGCAGAATGGAATGATTTAGCGATGTTTAATTACGAAATCGATCCAAAAATTTTAGAAAGTTATGTTCCAAAAGGAACTGAACTCGATTTATGGAACGGCAAATGTTACATCAGTTTAATTGGATTTATGTTTGAAAACGTGAAAGTATTAGGAATTAAAGTTCCGTTTCATGTGAATTTTGAAGAAGTCAATTTACGCTTTTATGTAAAAAGATTCGAAAATGGCAGTTGGAAACGAGGCGTTGTTTTCGTCAAAGAAATAGTTCCGAAGCATGCCATTACCATTGTCGCCAACACCTTATACAACGAGCATTACCAAACCTTGAAAATGCGTCATTCAAGAACCGAAAATGCGATATCAAAATCTTTTCAATACGAATGGTTCAAGGATGCAAAATGGAATTCCATTTCCATGACGACAGAAAAAAATCCGATTCCGATTGAACTAAATTCAGAAGCCGAGTTTATAACTGAACATTATTTTGGGTACACCAACTACAATAACGATAAATCAATTGAATATGCAGTTTCGCACCCAAGATGGGAACAACTAAAAGTAATTGAATCGAAAATTAATGTTGATTTCGAAAGTATTTACGGCAAGGATTTTAAGTTTTTAGAAGATTTAAAACCAACATCAGAATTTCTTGCTGTTGGTTCGAAAATAACGATTGAAGGTAAAAAAACGATAAAATAAAAATCATGAACTTAACAATCCCAAACTGGCTGATTATCCTAAGTGGAATAGGTCAAATATTTACAGCGATGATTTATCCTTACATCCGTCATCAAGTTTTTGATTGGTATAATGATGTGAAACAACTCAAACCTTTGAATCAAGAAATAGCAAAAACTTACGGAAGATACATTCAAGGTTTGAACTTTTCTTTCGGATTGATAGCCATTTTATTTACTAATGAATTAAAAGAACAATCTGCATTAGCAGTTGCCTTGACCGGATTGATTGCTGCCTACTGGGTTGGAAAAGTAGCAACTCAAATTGCCTATTATCCCATGTATGAAATTCCGAAAAGAACATTATTCAAAGTCGGAAGTTATTTTATGAATACACTTTTTGTGCTTTTTGCAGTGGTAAATACGATACTTTTTATCCATAATATATTTGGGCATTATCAAATTTACTAATCATTTGAGCGTTACCCTCCGTAAAAACTTCGGGTCAGGCTTTACGTTCCCGCTTTTTTTCATTGGCAAAAAAGCCAATAAAAAAAGAGCTTCACTGCAATCCTTAACGCAAAACACCTTTAAAAATGACAACCATACAACTAACAACCAAAATAAACGCACCTATTGAAATCATTTTCGATTTATCCAGAAACATTGATATTCACCAACAATCCACTGCAAAATCAAATGAAACCGCTATTGATGGAATAACTTCGGGTTTGATAAATTTAAACGAAACCGTTACCTGGCGTGGCAAACATTTTGGCGTTTATTTAAAACACAAAAGCTTGATATCTGCAATGGAAATTCCAACGTACTTTGTAGATGAAATGCTCGAGGGCGAGTTTAAATCCTTCAAACACCAGCATACTTTTATTCAAAAAAAGGGATTTGTTATCATGGAAGATAAAATTCAATACGAAACACTTTATAGTATTTTCGGAAAAATCTTTGACCATTTAATCCTCAAAAAACATTTAACCAAATTCATTTCTGAAAGGAATTCTTTTATCAAGTCACTAGCTGAAAACCATCAAAAATAACCACCAAAAAACAGGAATACTTTCTACCCAAAAAGAAGCGTAATAGCGTGAACGATTTTCGTTAGCATTCACTAAAAACAAAATTGTAGTAAGTGCCAAAGCTAGTTTCAAAAGAAAAAACTTCGTTTGAAAATCGGGCGTCAAAAACTCCAATAAAACAAACAAAACCATTAACACAACTCCTATTTGCTTGGTTCGTTGCACACCTATTTGTTGCGGAACGGTTTTTAAATGTGGATCATCCAATTTTAAATCGATAACCTCAAAAATTAAAATCAACACAAAAATAAGTAGAAACCTTTGTATCGCCGTAACGCACAATCCATCTGCAAAAGTTCCTTCACTGTTGAGGATAGGTAAAAAAAGCGTCACTCCTACCCAACATAAAGCCACAACATAGATTTTGATTCCAGCCCAATTTCGAGCATTTTTTTGATTCGGAAAAAAAGGCAAAGTATATAACAAAGTCAATCCTAAAAACAATACCGACACCATTTGCGTATTGTAGGCCAAAGTAAAAAAGAAAAAACCACAAATAAGTGAAGAAAAAGCACTAAACGCAACGATCATTTTGAGCTGAAAACCAATAGCTTGACGTTGTTTTTGAACAAGTTGCCCGTACTTAACAAAATTATACCCGACTATGGTTCCAAAAAACACAAAATAACCAAGAGCCACTTGATAAGAAATGTGGAAGAGTTGTTCAGTCATTCGCAGCAAGGCAAAACAGGACAAACCTACGTGAATACTGCTATTGATATAAAAATCAAATATTTGTTTGAAAAACTTCATTAGACAAAATTAATCAAAGTGTTAATAAGAAAGGGATTTAGTTGAAAAATTCACAGAAAATCACGTTTAAAAAGACAATTAATAGCATTTTAATATTTAATTTTACCACCTTTAAATCGCAAGAAACACACAACCCATTTTATACACAATGAAAACAGACGCTTTTGCATTAAGGCACATTGGCCCAAGAGAAAATGATTTAGCACACATGCTCAGAACAATTGGCGCTTCAAGCTTAGAACAATTGATTGACGAAACTATTCCAAGTGATATTCGCTTGCAAGCTGATTTAGATTTGCCAGCGGCAATGACCGAGTATGAGTTTGCCAGTCATATTTATAATTTAGGTAATAAAAATAGAGTTTTTCAAAGCTACATTGGTTTAGGATACCATGCTGCCATCATTCCAGCAGTTATTCAAAGAAACGTCTTTGAAAACCCAGGATGGTACACGGCTTACACACCTTACCAAGCAGAAATTGCTCAAGGCCGTCTCGAGGCTATTTTGAATTTTCAAACTACGGTTATCGAATTAACGGGAATGGAAATTGCAAACGCATCTTTACTTGATGAAAGTACAGCTGCAGCCGAAGCTATGGCACTTTTATTTGATGTTCGCTCTCGTGATCAAAAGAAAAATAATGTTAATAAATTCTTCGTTTCTGAAGAAATTCTACCACAAACACTTTCGGTTTTACAAACGCGTTCTACACCGATTGGCGTTGAATTGGTAATTGGAAACCATGAAACATTCGATTTCTCATCAGAGTTTTTTGGAGCTATCCTTCAATATCCTGGTAAATTTGGGCAAGTACATGATTACGCTTCCTTTATCGCCAAAGCAAATGAAAACGAAATTAAAGTGGCCGTTGCTGCTGATATTTTAAGTTTAGTTAAATTGACTCCTCCGGGTGAAATGGGCGCTGCAGTTGTTCTTGGTACCACGCAACGTTTCGGAATTCCGTTAGGTTACGGTGGGCCACATGCCGCTTACTTTGCAACTAAAGAAGAATACAAACGCTCTATGCCAGGTCGTATTATTGGTGTAACTGTTGATACTGATGGCAACCGCGCTTTACGTATGGCTTTGCAAACACGTGAACAACACATTAAGCGTGACAAAGCGACTTCTAATATTTGTACAGCACAAGTTTTACTATCAGTTATGGCAGGTATGTACGCCGTTTACCATGGTCCAAAAGGATTGCAATACATAGCTAATAAAGTTCATGCTTCGGCTGCAACTCTTGCAAATGCATTGACTGCATCAGGTTATACACAAAATAACACGGCCTTTTTTGACACTATCTTAATAAAAGCTGATGCTGCAAAGGTCAAAGCTGTTGCTGAGAAACATGAGGTTAACTTTTACTATCCTGATGCTGAAAGTATTTCTATTTCGTTAAACGAAACTACAAACATCGCCGACTTAAATAAAATTATAGCGATTTTTGATGAAGCAAATGGAACAACTACCACAGCCATTTCAGATTTATCAACAACAAATCATTTCCCTGAAAATTTAGATAGAAACAGCACGTTCTTACAACATGATGTTTTCAATAAATACCATTCAGAGACAGCTTTGATGCGTTACATCAAAATGTTAGAGCGCAAAGATTTAGCATTAAATCATTCTATGATTTCTCTTGGATCTTGTACCATGAAATTAAATGCAGCTTCTGAAATGTTGCCGTTAAGTATGGCACAATGGAACAACATTCACCCATTTGCTCCACTTGACCAAGTACAAGGTTACCAAGAAATGCTTACTACTTTAGAGCAACAACTTAATGTAGTAACAGGATTTGCAGGAACAACATTGCAACCAAATTCAGGTGCACAAGGAGAATACGCAGGTTTAATGGTTATTCGTGCTTACCACCAATCTCGTGGTGATCACCACCGTAATATTGCTTTAATTCCATCATCAGCTCACGGAACCAACCCGGCTTCTGCAGCTATGGCAGGGATGAAAGTTGTGGTTACCAAAACTCTTGAAAACGGAAACATTGATATTGACGATTTACGTGAAAAAGCAATTCTTCACAAAGATAATTTATCTTGTTTAATGGTAACTTACCCTTCAACTCACGGAGTTTTTGAAAGCGCTATTAAAGAAATTACGCAATTGATTCACGATAATGGTGGTCAAGTATATATGGATGGTGCTAACATGAATGCACAAGTAGGATTGACAAATCCTGCAACAATTGGTGCTGATGTTTGCCACCTTAACTTACACAAAACATTTGCTATCCCTCACGGTGGTGGTGGTCCAGGTGTAGGTCCTATTTGCGTTGCGCCACAATTGGTTCCGTTTTTACCAACTAACCCAATCATTCCTACAGGTGGCGAAAATGCGATTACAGCAATTTCTGCTGCTCCATGGGGATCGGCTTTGGTTTGCTTGATTTCTTACGGATACATTTGCATGTTGGGAGCTGAAGGTTTGAAAAAATCTACTGAATATGCGATCTTGAATGCAAACTATATCAAAGAAAAACTTAATGGTCACTACGACACATTATATTCTGGTGAAATGGGTCGTGCTGCTCACGAAATGATTTTAGAGTGTCGTCCGTTTAAAGAAAAAGGAATCGAAGTTACTGATATCGCAAAACGTTTGATGGATTATGGTTTCCATGCTCCTACCGTTTCGTTCCCAGTTGCTGGAACTTTAATGATCGAGCCTACCGAAAGTGAAAACTTAGAAGAATTAGATCGTTTTTGTGATGCTATGATTTCAATTCGTAAAGAAATTGAAGCAGCAACAATTGAAAACCCGAACAATGTTTTGAAAAATGCACCTCATACTTTAATGATGGTTACTGCCGATACGTGGAATTTCCCATATACACGTGAAACTGCAGCTTTCCCATTAGAATATATCACAGATAACAAATTCTGGCCAACAGTTCGCCGTGCTGATGAAGCATATGGTGACAGAAATTTAGTTTGCTCTTGTGCTCCAATTGAAGCATACATGGAAAGCTAGTCTAACCAAAATATTTTGAAAAACGCCTCGAAAATTTCGGGGCATTTTTTTTGAAGCCAACCACAACCAAATCAATTAAACCCTATAAAATGCAACAACCTAAAAATCAAACAACAAATACCAACATCAAGTATTATCAAAAAATTTCGCAGTAAAATTTAATTTAGACAAAATTATTATCAGTTATTTTGCCAATTATCTCATATTTCATAATTATATGCATGCATAGTAAATTTTGTGATATTTCTATTTTTATATTAGTTAAATTAGCCTCGAAATTTGCAAAATGAACACGATGAAAATAAAAATAGCTGGAATAGGAAGCTATATTCCTGAGTTACAAATAGCCAATACAGACTTTAGCGAACATATTTTTTTAAATGAAGACGGCAGCCCATTTGCCTATCCTAATGAAGTTGTTATCGGTAAATTTAAAGGCATTACCGGAATTCAAAACCGCCGCTATGCCGAGCCACATCTTACATCATCTGACTTAGCCTATTTTGCAGCTCAAAAAGCAATTAGCAACGCTGCAATTGATCCTGAAACTATTGATTACATCATCTTTGCACATAATTTTGGCGATGTTTCCCATGGCACTATCCAATCTGATATGGTGCCTAGCTTAGCAACCCGCGTTAAAAATAAATTGCAAATTAAAAATCCAAAATGCGTTTCCTACGATTTACTATTTGGTTGTCCTGGCTGGATCGAAGGCGTATTGCAGGCCAATGCTTTCATCAAATCAGGCATGGCAAAACGTTGCCTAGTAATTGGTTCTGAAACACTATCTCGCGTAGTCGATGCCCATGACAGGGACAGTATGATTTATTCTGATGGAGCTGGAGCAGCCATTATTGAAGCCTCTACAGACGAGAGCGGTATGCTATCTTACGAAAGTGCCACCTACGCCAATGATGAGGCTGGCTACCTCTTTTTCGGAAAATCCTACAACCAAGACCTCGACCCTGACACCCGTTACATCAAAATGTACGGCCGCAAAATATACGAGTTCGCTCTAACCAACGTTCCCTTGGCAATGAAAAACTGCCTAGAAGCAAGTGGTGTCGCTATAGGCGATCTTAAAAAAATCCTTATCCACCAAGCCAACGAAAAAATGGACGAAGCCATCATCAACCGCTTCTATAAATTATTCAACCAAACTGCTCCAAAAGACATCATGCCTATGAGTATTCATGACTTAGGAAACAGTAGTGTAGCAACGGTGCCGACACTTTTCGACCTACTTATTCGCGGCGAAATCAAAAACCAATCCATTCAAAAAGGTGATGTATTATTATTTGCATCTGTAGGTGCAGGCATGAACATCAACGCCTTCGTATACCGCTATTAGTAGATATTAGTGCCTAGTCCAAAGTACTTAGTGCCTAGTCAGTTTCTCTAGCAAAACTTACTACTAAGGACTAAGAACCAAGGACTAAAGACTAAGGAATTAAAAACTAAGAAGCCCAATCCGGCTGTACATTGCAATTCCTCGTTATAAAATTTGTTTTTCTAAGGCAGGAACGTGCTTCCTTTGGTCGCAGTTACTGCCTTGCAAAACTACATTTTACCACTGCGGGATTTTCATTCCCATCCGGGCTAAAAAACCACGCCCAAAAACACTTTTATTACTATATTTGTAGCTTGGTGCCACGCTGGCAAAATCAATAAAAACCATGTACGAAAAAACATTCCCAAATAAAAGATTTAAGCATACTTTAGAATTTTTACAAAAGCACATCACAACTTCTGAAACTATTTTTGACCTAGGCGTACCCAACCCGTTCTCGAAAATTATGGAACAAAACGGATACACTGTAAAAAACACCACCGGCGAAGATCTTGACAAAGACCAAACTGCGTTACAAACGGAATCTTATACCGTATTCACTGCGTTTGAAATATTTGAGCATTTGCTAAATCCGTACACCGTACTCGAAAACGTGAACTGCGATAAATTACTTATTTCAATTCCGTTGCGACTTTGGTTTTCACCCGCCTATCGCAGTAAAACTGATATGTGGGATAGGCATTACCACGAATTCGAAGATTGGCAACTGGATTGGCTACTCGAAAAAACAGGTTGGAAAATTACCGCTCGCGAAAAATTCACACATCCGGTAAAAAAAATCGGTTTCAGGCCTTTGTTGCGTTATTTCACACCGAGATACTACATTGTTTTTGCAGAGAGAATCAAATAATAAAAGCTAGAATTACAGCTTTTTTATGTTGTAAAAAGCAAAATCAAACCACATCATTGTACAGCCAAAACGCGCATTATGCAGTACTACATCATCATTCCCACTTACAACGAGGAGCAATTCATTTCGTTAACACTTCAATCGTTAGCTGATCAAACGGTTTTGCCTACCAAAGTCATCATTGTTAACGACAGCTCAACAGATAGAACACCCGAAATTGTTGCAGCATTTGCAAGCAAACATCCTTGGCTTGAAATGGTGACTAAAGAATCAGCTGACATACATTTGCCAGGTAGCAAAGTGATTCAAGCCTTTCAAAAAGGTTTAGAAAACATTGATGACAACTACGATATTTTAGTAAAAGCCGACTCTGATTTGATTTTTCCATCCAACTATTTTGAAAAAATCATTCAGCACTTTCAATCAGATGCTTGCATAGGAATGGCTGGCGGTTTTTGCTACATAGAAAAAAATGGCGAATGGGTTCTTGAAAATTTAACCGACAAAGATCATATTCGTGGTGCTTTAAAAGCGTATCGAAAACAAACTTTTAAAGATATTGGAGGCCTAAAACCGGCTATGGGCTGGGATACCGTTGACGAATTACTTTGCAAGTTTTACAATTGGAAAGTGGTTACTGATGACTCACTGCACGTAAAACACCTGAAACCAACAGGCGCTCGCTACGATAAAACAGCACGCTACAAACAAGGCGAAGCGTTTTATACTTTGGGATATGGTTTTTGGATTACAGCAATTGCATCAGCTAAACTGGCGGTAATGAAAAAAAAGCCGTTGCTCTTTTTGGATTACCTCAAAGGTTTTTGGAAAGCTAAGGCCGCACAAAAACCATTACTCGTAACAAGCGAACAAGCACAATTTATTCAAAAATACCGCATGCAAAAAATGAAAGACAAATTGTTTGGCAACAATTAAACGGCAATCACATAAAAATGAAGTATTTTTACATATTATTTCAAACTGAATACAACACCTAAAAACATGATGCTAATTCGATATTTATCGCAAATAGGAAGATACTTCTTGATGCTACAAGAAATTTTTAGCAAACAAACCAAATGGTCTGTAATGAAAAAATTAATTTTCAAAGAAATTGATGATTTGGTTATCGACTCTCTTGGCATCGTCGCTTTCATCTCCTTTTTTGTGGGAGGCGTTGTAGCCATTCAAACAGCCTTGAATTTAACCAATCCTTTAATTCCAAAATACCTTATTGGTTTTGCTACTCGCCAATCGGTGATTTTAGAGTTCGCTCCGACTTTCATTTCAGTTATTATGGCTGGAAAAATGGGATCATTTATCACATCAAGTATTGGAACAATGCGTGTAACCGAGCAAATTGACGCTCTCGAGGTAATGGGTGTAAATTCATTAAACTATCTTGTTTTTCCAAAAATTATAGCACTTTTATTGTATCCGTTTTTAATAGGAATTGCAATGTTCCTGGGCGTTTTAGGTGGATGGACTGCGGGAGTTTATGGAGGTTTTATATCGAGTAGTGAATTTATTACTGGAACACAAATGGAATTTATACCGTTTCACATTGCGTACGCATTCATCAAAACTTTAATATTTGCAATGTTACTAGCTACCATTCCTTCATTTCACGGCTATTACATGAAAGGCGGGGCACTGGAAGTAGGAAAAGCAAGTACCGTATCTTTCGTTTGGACCTCTGTTTGTATCATTCTGATCAACTATATATTAACTCAATTGCTACTTGGATCATGATTGAAGTAAAAAATATCGAAAAATCATTTGGTGGCGTTAAAATTCTAAAAGGAATTTCAACGACATTTGAACCCGGAAAAACCAACCTTATCATTGGCCAAAGTGGATCTGGAAAAACAGTTTTACTAAAAAGTTTATTGGGTATTCACCAACCAGAAAGTGGACAAATTTGTTTTGACGGCCGTGTCTACGCTGAACTTGAAGATGATGAAAAAAGAGAATTACGAACTGAAATCGGAATGGTTTTTCAAGGAAGTGCCTTATTTGACTCGATGACAGTTGCAGAAAACGTTGCTTTCCCGCTGCGAATGTTTACAAAAGATAAAGCTTCAAAAATAAAAGAACGTGTAGATTTTGTTCTCGATCGCGTTGCTTTAGTAGATGCGCATAACAAATTACCTTCAGAAATTTCAGGTGGAATGCAAAAGCGTGTTGCCATTGCACGCGCCATAGTTAACAATCCGAAGTATTTGTTTTGCGACGAACCCAACTCTGGATTAGACCCTAACACAGCAATTTTGATTGATAATTTAATTAAAGAAATCACCGAAGAATACAACATTACGACCGTAATCAATACGCATGATATGAACTCGGTGATGGAAATTGGGGAGAAAATTTTATTTTTAAAAGATGGCTTAAAAGCCTGGGAAGGCAATAAAGAAGAAATTTTTAGAACCGATAATGAAGCAGTTGTAGCCTTTGTATACTCTTCGAATTTGTTTAAAAAAGTACGTGACGCATATCTAAAAAGCTAGTTCGAACGAATTAGCTCCACCTCAGCATTTGGATTAAAAAGATACAAACGACCCGAACTAATTTCTAAACATTCAAATCGTTTGGTTCTGACTGCTATCTTTTTAAAAATTTTACCGTTTTTTATTCGGAAAACACTACCGTAAGGAATTTCGAAAACGTAGTTTTTATCCGTTTGCTCATCGTATTGTTTTAAAGCCAAAGACAAAGTCGTGTCGGTGTCGCTACTGGCGCTTGGATTTCTGAAATGCCTGGCCAACAACGGCAGCAATTGATTTGGGAAAATTTCCGGTCTAATATAAGGCACCATCAACTTCTGAAAAGTATACTTCCATTCTTGTCCATGCGGTTTGATATTTCGACCAAACTTTTCAAAAGCTACTAAATGGGCAATTTCATGAATTAAAGTGATTAGGAATCTAAATTTGTTTAAGCTACCGTTCACGGTAATTTCATGTTTTCCGCTTAACCCTTTTCTATAATCACCATGACGCGTGGCTCGTTCGTTCACAATTTTAAGATGAACACCATGCGCAACAATCAAGTCAAATGTAGGTTTGACAGCGTGATCAGGTAAAAATTTAGCTAGCGTTTCAATCACAACAAACTTATTTTATGGATTTGTAGATGAAACTTGCAACACTTTACCATTAAAATACTTGTTACCATTTAAAGTAAAATCATAAATATAATTAGCCATTTCATCGGCTTGAATTGGCGCTTGATAACCAGGAAAAGCTTCTTCTAACATTTCTGTTTGCACAGAACCTAGTGCTAGTACATTAAATGAAATTCCTTTTTCTTTATACTCCTCAGCCAATAATTCTGACAAGGTAATTACAGCGCCTTTGCTTGAACTGTAAGCCGCTAAACCAGCAAACTTCAAACTTCCTTGAATACCGCCCATTGAACTAATAGTTACCACATGACTACCCTTAACCAAGTAAGGAACGCATATACGAGTCAAATTAGCCACACCAAAAACATTTACTTTATAGATGTTCTCAAAATCAACTTGCGTCGTTTCTGCGAAAGGTTTAAGCAATAAACTACCTGCATTATGAATTACTGCATCAATATGTTGCCAAGAAGTGCTCAAAAACTCTTGCACTTGAACTAGCGATCCTTCATTAGCCAAATCGACAGACAAACAAGTGATGTTTTCATGTTGCATTAAAACAGCAGGGATATTGCGTGACAAGGCCAAAACCTGATGTCCTGCTTGCGCAAATTGTAATGCTAATTCTAATCCAATGCCTCTACTTGTACCAGTAATAATTATATTTTTCATACCACAAAAATAAGCAAAAACAAGAAAATCATAGTCGGTTTACAAAACAAAATTCGGCAACAATGACGCACTTTTGATAGTTAAATTTGTATTTTTATAACTTGTCAATAAATATAATTTACCATCATGAACACATCAATTACTTTTGTACAAGCACAACTATCAGACATTGATAGCGTACTTGATTTACAAGAATTATATTTAGTGACTAACTTATCCGAAACAGAACGCGCAGCAGGTTTCGTTACAACACCATTCACAGTAGAACAACTGAAAACAGTAATCGCTAAAAAGGAATTATTTCTAGCAAAAGAGGGAAAACGTGTTGTAGGATATATTTTTGCGGGAAGTTGGCAATTTTACCAGCAATGGCCCATATTTGCCTATATGAGTAGCTTGATTACTCAGTTAAATTTTGCTAATAAAAATGTAGATCTTCAAAATAGTTTTCAGTATGGCCCTATTTGTATTCATAAAAAGTACCGCGGTACCGGAATTATAAAACCTTTGTTTGAACTAATGCGCAGCGAAATGGTTCAAAAATATCCTTTGGCGTTGACTTTTATAAACAAAGCCAATCAGCCCTCAACAAAAGCACATACTGAAAAACTAAATTGGAGCATTATTAGCGAATTTGAATACAATACCAATTCGTATTATATTCTAGCTTACGACATGCAAAATGAATTAAAATGATTATTTCAACATTTTCATTTCTTGTGTAGGCGTGTTCGCCATTTGCGTAATAGCAGGCAACAGTTCCTGAATGAATGAAGTCATGTGCGGAATATCCATCGCTTTAAAATCATCGGCAACGTGATGGTAATATTCAAAGTTCTCGAAGTCAAATGTACTTACTGAATGACATGGGACCTTGAATAAATCATAGAAAGAGTAGTTATCAGAGCGGAAAAACAATTGGTATTCTGCCTCTTTTGGCAAAAAACCGATAGTGTTTTTACCCGTGTACTCATTGATTTTAGTCGCCATATTCGACTTGTCGAAACCAGTTATATAAGCCAAATAATCTCTCTTCATTGGTACACCAATCATTTCAATATTAAAATGCGCGTACAAATTGAATCCTTGTGTTTTAAGCTTTTTAGCTAAATGTTTCGAGCCTAACAAACCTTTTTCTTCCCCAGCAAAAAACACAAACAAAACACTGCGCTTGTTGTTTTTAGCTTGACTGAAATATTTAGCCATCTCAGCAACTGCAGTCGTACCAGAGGCATCGTCATTGGCACCATTATTAATAAAATCGCCGTTAATTCCTTTTTTGGAAATACCAATGTGATCGTAGTGCGCGCTCAAAATGATAAACTCATTTTTTAATTTTGCATCAGTACCTTCTACATACCCAACTACATTAAAAGCCGTTCCTTTAAAAGTACTCAATGTATCTTTGTACGAAGTAAAATAAGGTTTTACATGATTGTCTTTTAACATTTTCTCCAAGTAATCAGCTGCTTTTACCAAGCCAATCTGACCAGTTTCGCGACCTTCCAATTCATCCGAAGCTAAAAATTGTAAAGTAGCAGCAACTTCATCTGCTTTTACTTGATAATTTCCAGTTGACTTTGAATCGACTGCTTTTTGTTGTGCCAAAACAGTTGGAGCAACAAATAGAGTAAAAGCTGCCGCCGCAAATGTGAAGATGTTTTTTTTCATAGTTTTTAAAATTAGTTTTTTTGTTTTATGATTTGGTACTTTCCTTTTGGTGATACTTCTTGTACACTTTAAACATTTGAAAAAAGGCTAAAATCACAAAGAAAAGTGGAATTATCACAGGAAAAATGTAACTAGAATAATCACTAGTATGCGTTGATAATTGGTTTAATACCAAAATTAAAGCCAACATGCCGGAAAAGGTACCGAGCAATGTACCTGCAATGTAAAACAGTTTAAGCTTATTTCCTACTGAAATATATTTGCCATTCATTAGGTATAAATTCCAGCCCGTCCAAAATGGTATTTGCAAAAAATTAATGGCGCTTAAAAACACGCCAATAATAAATGAAGAGTATTTTAAATATGGACCTAAAACACTTTGATTGTCACTTGAAGCTTGAGATCCAGCGTAAAATGAATATCCTATCAGCAGCAAAAAAACAATAGCGAAATAGTCAATGTACCGCATCAACTTTAGATTTTCAACCAAGCGCTGCGCAAATTTCAAGGTATAAAAAATCACAAAACCTTCGACCAAAACAACGCCTAACAGGAACCATATCAAAGATAGTAATCCTTGGCTGCGGTGAATTTCAAAACCTACTAAATTTAAATATCCCAACGGAATCGAGCCTACAAAACTCACCAAAAACCCAACTAGAATATTTTTTACAATTTTCATGATTTAAAAATTAGCAATCTTTTTACTTTGCTCCAAGTGTAAGCGGTATTCTTTCATCCCTTCTTTGTGAGACAAGTACGGCGCACCATTTTTGTGATTGGCTACACTAATTTCATACATGTAGGTAATGTGTCGTGCGAGTTCTTTCCAAGCAAAAAAGATGGAATGCTTTGGATCGTAAATATGCGTAGGCTCACTTGCGGCACCGTTCAATTCTACCACAGCAAAATTTTTCCCTTCTTGTAATTCGGCCATCGTGTTGTACATAATATCTAACCTCCCAAAATAAAAACCCGGAATTTGCAAGCACATTTCGTTAATGGCCTGCGTTAATTGAGGCGTTATCCAATGGCTGCCATCAACAAATTTTGCACCTCTAGCATGGTTACCGTAAGGAACTAGATTTACCTTTTCGTTTAGCGGAATTACTTGTTGCAATTGTGCGCCATACTCCTGCTTTAAAACTTTTAATTGTAACTCATAGCGCGGATTTTTTTTGATCAATTCCTCCATTGTTGATTTACCATCGCCCGTAATGATTAGAAATTCTTTAGACACAATTCCTGTTATTCTACCCAACTTTTCATGCGGATAGCGCACATAAAAAATTCCTACTTCCTCAGAATATGGAATTAAATTTTGAACCAAATAATCAAAGTTTGCCTTTGTCGCATACTCATTCAAATCAGTAACCGACTCGATTTTTTTTACGCCACCGCCACGCAAACCAATATCTGGTTTTGCAATTAGCGGAAATTGAATTTGATTTTTTTCAATTAAAGTCTGAACTTCGGATGTAGGTGTGCCCTCAGTAACCAAAATTGTAGTTGGGTAGTATTGTTGCGGAATAATATCGTAAATTTCTTTTTTGGACTCCATCATAAAACCGCCATTTTTTATAGTCGGATTAGAAGCATTAAAGAAAAAAATAGATTTGGCTTTAATGGCATAGTACGACCACAAAAAATAAATTGGTATGTAAACAATTAGAAAGGGCCAGTATTCCCAATGGGTAAGTTTATGAAAAAATAGTTTCAAAATTTAAAATTTAGACGGTGATAAATGAGGTTGTAAAATCCTCTTGTGTGATCAAGTCATAATGCAATACACTCACCTTATTCTGTTGTAAGAACGCTTGCGTAATACTTAAGGTTTGCATCTCATCATTGCGATTAATAACTAAACCATTTTCTTGATTGTCATTGTGCGTGTACCTGTGAAATTGATACATGTCGTTTGCTGAAACCTGCTGCTTTTCATTCATATATTGATGAAACCATGTCGCGCGTTCCTCACGCACGGCTGCAGGATACAAGGTTGAAGAAGACCAAACGTGCGGTTGATTTATATCCAATTCGATTGTTTCTTTTTCTGAACCATTCCAGCGCAATTGCCATAATTGTTCTTCCTGAAACAACACTAAAGTAAAGGGTTCAATTTGATCTAAATCTACCACATCCCACGACGCTCGTGGTGAAGAAGCGCTAATCACATCCAACACAATTAAACCGCGACTTTTGCGATATGGCAATTGTACCTCATGCTTTTCCTGAGCACCGTTAAGCAAAACGAGAACTGCACCTGCTTCATTAGTTGCAAACCAAGTTCCGCCCGCTTTTGGGTCTTTTGGATAAATTAAATTTTGATTATTAACGCTATACCTTTGTGGCGGTATAGCACTTGGTCTGATTATTTTTTCGTCTCGATTAGATGTAATAATGATACTATCTGTCGTTTTTACAAAACTTACTGTGCACATTGATTTCTATATTCGATAGTGGATCTGGCAACGCCAAAATTAGGATCAATACTCACGGTTTCACACTGCAAAATAGCCACCTTTATCAACGCTTGATGGTGAATGCAATGCTCCAAATTATAAAGTAATTCTCGGTGATAATTGGTGCTGATTCGTATTTCTTCGCCATCGATTATTTGCAACAATTCCATGTCTTTATTTTCACGATCTAAATTTTCCTGAATGGCAACGATGTTTTCTATTGCAAACTCTGTGTCGGTTTGAATACGTGTATTGCGAGCTCTATTATCATAATTAACACAACCTGACTCGTATTGATTTTCAAGACACTGAAACATTTCAATTATATGACGCGTGTGCTCACCGATTGTAGCATTGCTTAACTCTGGACAGGCTTTAGAATACTCTGTTTGAGACAATTGTTGGAGCAAGTCAGTCAACTCATTTAAGCTGTTTTGTATAGAAGGTAATAACATATTTTTACTAATTGAACCAATTTTTAATTTATTCTTTTCTTTTGCCAGCAATCTAGCACAACAAAGAAAGGCATTTAACACCAAAATAAAAAGCGCCGCACCATCATTTTTACCCTCAATCACAAGACCAAAAGATGCTCAAAAAAACACTTTACAATTATGAAGATTAAAATAATAGCTAATACCTATTGTCCATTTTAAGATAAGTTCAAATAAAATTATGAAAGTTATGCCATTCAACTTTTAGATAAATATCTTTTAATCTTTCAAGGACCGTTAGCTTAGATGTTCAGACATACTTGTTTGCTTTTATGTAAATGTATTAAAAAAACAAAACCCTTTCTAACCGAAATTAGAAAGGGTTTATTATGTAATATGTACTACTTACGCCAGCATGGTAACTGGGCTTTCGATATATTGTTTTAAAGTTTGCAAGAACTGCGCTCCTGTAGCACCGTCAATAGTACGGTGATCACATGCAAGAGATAACATCATGGTGTTACCTACTACAATTTGACCATTTTTCACCACGGGCTTTTCTACAATTGCTCCCACTGATAGAATAGCAGAGTTAGGCTGATTGATAATTGAATTGAATTCTGTTATACCAAACATTCCAAGGTTTGAAACCGTAAAAGTACTTCCTTCCATTTCCTGCGGACCTAATTTTTTGTTTTTAGCTCTTCCGGCAAGATCTCTTACACTAGCTCCAATTTGAGATAAGCTCATTGTATCTGTAAATTTCAATACAGGAACAACCAAACCGTCTTCAACCGCAACTGCAACTCCAATATTTACATGGTGGTTGATAGTAATTGCATCTTCTTTCCACTGAGAGTTAATTTTTGGATGTTTTTTCAATGCCAAAGCACATGCTTTAATCACCATATCATTAAATGAAACTTTAGTATCAGGAACAGTATTAATCACTGCTCTTGAAGCCATTGCATCATCCATAGACACTTCAATAACTAAATTATAGTGTGGCGCTGTGAATAAAGATTCCGCTAAACGTTTTGCGATAATTTTACGCATTTGTGAATTCTTGATTTCCTCTGTCATCACTTCACCTGCTGGAACAACTACTTTTGGAGCAGTTACTGCTTCAACAGTAGTTGCAGCTGGAGCAACTGGCGCCGCTGCTGCGGGAGTAAAGTTTTCAACATCACTTTTAACGATTCGACCATTTTCACCAGAACCTTTTACTTGGTTCAATTGAATGCCTTTATCGCTTGCAATTTTTTTAGCTAACGGAGAAGCCAAAATACGCTGACCTGCAACTGCCTCTTGAGCAACTGGAACAGCTGCGGGAGCTTCAACTGCTGGAGTTTTTTCTGCTGCTGGAGTCTCAGCGGTTATTGCTGCTGCACCTGGAGTATAATTTCCTGCCAAAGCGCTAACATCTGTTCCTGCTGGCCCAATAATAGCTAACAAACTATCCACTGCTGCTGTACTTCCCTCTTCGATTCCGATATGCAAAAGAGTACCTGCGTTGAAAGACTCAAATTCCATTGTAGCTTTATCGGTTTCAATTTCGGCTAAAATATCACCTTCAGCTACCACATCACCTACTTTTTTCAACCAAGTAGCCACTGTACCTTCGATCATAGTATCACTCAAACGAGGCATAGTAACAACTACTACTCCTTTTGGTAATGCAGACGTTGTAGGAGCTACAACTTCAGTTTTTACTGCTTCAGCAACCGGAGTCACCTCAACAGCTGGTGCGGCTGGAGTTGCTGCACCACCAGCAAGTAAAGCTGAAATATCTTCACCCTCTTTACCAATAATAGCTAGCAAAGAGTCAACTGGAGCCGTTTCTCCAGCTGGTATACCTATATGCAAAAGAACCCCTTCATTAAAAGATTCAAATTCCATTGTTGCTTTATCTGTTTCAATTTCAGCAAGAATATCTCCTTCGCTTACTTGATCACCTACATTTTTAAGCCAAGTTGCAACGGTTCCTTCCGTCATAGTATCGCTCAAACGAGGCATTGTAATAATTGTTGCCATAATTGATTTATAGTTTATGAGGAATAAAAGGATAGTTTTCTTGTTCGTATACTACGTCATACAATTGTTGTATTGGCGGATAATCCGACTCTTCAGCAAATGTTGCACATTCCTCTACTAAATCTTTTACGCGTTGATCAATTGCTTCAATTTCTTCGGCAGTAGCATAATTTTCATCTTTAATTATGTCTAAAACTTGTGTAATTGGATCTATTTTTTTGTACTCTTCTACCTCATCTTTTGAACGGTACAATTGCGCATCTGACATAGAGTGTCCTCTGTAACGGTAAGTTTTCATTTCTAAAAACGTTGGACCATCTCCGCGACGTGCTCTTTCAATTGCTTCTGTCATTGCCTCTGCTACTTTTACAGGATTCATTCCATCAACAGGACCACATGGCATTTCGTATCCTAAACCAAGCTTCCAGATATCAGTATGGTTAGCTGTTCTCTCTACAGACGTTCCCATTGCGTATCCGTTATTTTCAACGATAAAAACAACAGGAAGTTTCCACAACATAGCCATGTTAAATGCCTCGTGCAAAGAACCTTGACGTGCAGCACCATCACCAAAATAGGTTAATGTTACTCCACCAGTATTAAAATATTTATCTGCAAAAGCAATTCCAGCACCTACTGGAATTTGAGCACCTACAATTCCGTGACCTCCGTAAAAACCATGCTCTTTAGAAAAAATATGCATTGAACCACCCATACCTTTTGAAGTACCGGTTACTTTTCCTAAAAGTTCTGCCATTACTCTTTTTGGATCAACGCCCATACCAATTGGTTGAACGTGATTACGGTATGCAGTAATCATTTTATCTTTTGTCAAATCCATAGCATGTAAAGCTCCTGCTAATACTGCCTCTTGACCATTGTATAAATGTAGAAATCCTCTAACTTTTTGTTGGATGTATAAAGCGGCAAGCTTATCCTCAAACTTTCTCCACAGCAGCATATCTTCATACCACTTTAAATATACTTCTTTTGTAACTTCTTTCATCTGACTTTTTCTTTTGCTAAAGTGTTATTGTGTTATCAATTTGTACCTATAACGCAAAATAGTTTCCTCCCACAAATTTGCGAAATGCAAAAATAAGACATTCCAACTTAGAACTAAAATATAAACACCAATTTTTGGCGCTTTTACAAGAATTTTTTATCGAACATAAAGGGCAGTAGATTTTTAAGAGAATCTGATTGATACACTGCTCCTATTTCGCCCATGAAATAAATTTCAATTGGAACCTCTTGTTTGATTTCGTACTCCGCAATAGACTGTCTGCACGATCCACATGGAGGAATTGGCGCTGTAGTTTGATTGGTATCAGAAGCTGCAGTGATGGCCATTTGCGTTATTTTGGCCTGCGGATATTTTGCACCAGCATAAAAAATAGCTACTCTCTCTGCACAAAGCCCTGACGGATAAGCAGCATTTTCTTGGTTCGACCCTGTAATTACCTCGCCGTTATCTAACAGCAGTGCAACGCCAACTCTAAATTGTGAATAAGGGGCATAGGCATTTTTTCGTGCTTCGACAGCTTTCTCCATCAATTTCTGAACCGGAACAGGTAAATCAGTTAGCGCATCAAACACTTTAAATTCTGTTGTAATTGCAATTGTTTTCATTTTTTGTAAGGAAAAAAAATCCAAATTTCATTCGACTACTCGGAATGAAATTTGGATCGTTATTTATTATTGAATTAAATTTTAATACACTTCGTATTTATCACCAAAATTAAACGTTAGTGAAAATCGCAAGGTGTTTTCTAATGGGTTTCGAACATTTGACGCAGAAAACAAATAAGAAACATCTACTTTGATTGCTGTATATTTAAAACCTGCGCCTAGACTTAAAAATTGTCGAGCTCCTTTTTCTGGGCTTTCGTGAAAGTAACCCATTCGCAAAGCGAAAGAATCTTGATACATATATTCAGCACCAACAGCATAAGTTACCTCTTGCAATTCTTCGCTAAAACCACCTGGCGCATCTCCAAAAGACTTAAAAACACCTGAAGTCCAGCCTATAGAACGGTAATTGTTTCTATTTTGATTGACTTCATCATTAGTAATGGTTCCGTCACCATTTAAATCTGAATCTTGAAAACTTGGAATTAGTAACTTATTAAATTCAACATTAAGCGCTACTTTATTAAAATCATCTAGGATAAAATCGAAACCAGATCCTATTTTTAAATTAGCTGGAATAAAGTTGCTGTTAAAATCATCATTATCATAACTAATTTTTGGACCTAAATTTTGGATATTAAAACCTGCTCTCCAGCGACCATTAAAATCGCTGTACGCTATTTCTTCAGACTGATAAAATCCAGCAACATCAACCGCAAAGGTACTTGCTGAACTTGCATCTGTGTTATCCGATGCTACTTTTAAATTAGAATTTATGAATCGGCCACCAACGGCCATCGAAAATTTTTCGCTTAACTTTAAAGAATACGAAGCATCAAGTGCAAGCTCATTTGGAGACACAATTCTTGCCGGATCAATTGCATTGTCACGTAATTCAATATCGCCTAATCCAAAATAACGCAAACTACCAGCAAAGGCACTTTTCTCGTTGATTTTTTGGTAGTAGGTTAACTGAGCCAACGAAATATCGTTAACTAAGTCTGTTAAATATGGAGTGTAACTTACTGAAAATCCGTTTGCATCTTCTGCAAAAGCATATTTTGCGGGATTCCATTGTTGTGAGGTCGCATCGGCAGATGTAGCAACTCCAATATCACCCATACCTGCAGCTCTTGCGTCAGCAGCGACTAATAGAAACGGAACACCTGGATTAAGAGTTCTATCTTGCGCTACAGCGCTCTTACAAGCAAAAATAAATATAAATAGTGGTATTATTTTTTTCATTATGATGCTAAAATTTAAGGAACAAATATACTATATTATTAAAGGATTACAAGTTTTTCAAATTTTTCGGATTTTTTGTTGGTTAAAGTTGATTTTACTGTCAACTTATACACATAAACCCCTTTACCCAATCGATCGCCAAAATCATCCTTACCGTCCCAAGTGATGTCCTTTGACAAGAATCCTGCAGTAGTAACGATTTGGTTTTTGGTCCACACCACTTTTCCTGTTACCGTCATGACTTGTACTTGCACTTCTAAAGGCTCAAACGGCCTATTGTGTGTAAACCAAAACTCCGTGTAACTCACAAAAGGGTTAGGATAATTTAGCACCCTAGTCAAACTCACTACATCATCGCCCACCACAACAAATTGAATTTCTGCCGTAACCGGATTATTATAAACATCCCAAGCCGTAAAGGTTATGGTGTGCAAACCAGGCTCCAAATTACGAAGTGGAAAACGCAATGTACCTTTTGTAAAATCATCTACATTCGCCTGATAATAATCATTGAGAATAAAAGGATTATTAACATCTCCATCTAAAACTGCAATGATATCATGACCTATTCCGCTAGCTGTATTAATACCATTCTCATCTTCAAGATATGCCACAAAAAACGGTGACGCATTGGTTGTTCCTCCTGAAACAAATGTCTCGTCGTTCATATATAACTGCACTCTCGGACTAATATTGTCTGCCACTGCATTTTCGTTAATACCACCTACCTTGATTGTCGCATCAAAGCCCGCTTCATTTTGTAATACTTGTGCTCTTTTAGCATAAAAACTAATACGTCCTTCGCCAAGAGGAACTCTAATATCACGTGGTACAACAAAACTAAACTCGAACTTACCGGCAGTAATACTTGCGTTTCCTCTAAAAATAGTTTCACCTAAAACATTAAAATTGATTGACGGACTATTCCCATCATTATTAAAGGTGCTGCGAGCAATCATTTTATCAAAAACAGAAGTACTAAGTTCTCCGTTGTAGAACGTGAGCGGATTGTTGTTCTCATCTGTAATTTCTCCGGCTAATTTTATTTTAGAAAGCGATTTAAAATCAGGAAGCACAGCTGTAACGGGAATGTCATTCACTCTAGTTAGTCTAATTTTTGGTTTAGCAATAGCAAGCATCAACGCAGGATCACCAATGTAAAAAACCACGTTTGTTGCCGATGTGGGATTACTATTTTTCGAAATGCGCAATGCCTCAGCAATGGTCGTGTATTGATTAGAACCAAAGGAAAGCAGATTTTTGGTAAACGTATCATTGAAAGTTTCGGCACTAAATTGACCAATAGATCTAATTGTAGTGATCATTGCAATAGCACCACCCTTGGGATTCCAATAAGTAAATTCACCAGCAGTTGGACGAAACGGATTATCAAAGCGCGAAAAATCACAAGTGATGGTTATAAACAAAGGGTATTTGTAACAATTACTCAAGTTTTGTCCATCTGATTTTTCCCAAATACGCTCCGCTGACAATCCATCCTCGCCACCATGACCGAGATAATTAAACACAAGGGCTCCTTTTTCGAAAGCATTAAAAAAATCAGTTCTCGCTTTTGGATAACGCGAACCTCCTGCCGAGGCCTCTTGTGTGTATGAATCCAACAGAATTTTACTAACGTTAAAAAAAGGCTTTTCGGTTACGATTGTATTTGCTAAATTGTTTTGCTTGTTTTGCAAATTTGCGTCTGACGGCACATCAGAATCATCTGAAACCAAAACTACATTGTTTCGCCAACTTCCGTAAGAAGCCAAATCATGATATTCAAAAACTTTGGTTACCATTTCTTCGGCTTGCTTGCTATCATTTACTAACATTCGCCCTACCGCAATATCTATTCCACCAAAACGAGATACAATATTCCCTTCATTAGCATCCATTAATCCGTAGAAATCATCAGAGGCATATGAAGATTCTCCGGATGTGTTACTATTTAAGGAGTGATAGATAGGAACAATATTTGAATTATTAGGGATTCTGTTTTTATAATCATAGGAAGCATCTCCAAAAAGATTTATGTACTTGATGCGTCTGTCAGGAGAAGAGGCATTTTGATATATATATTTGACACAATTTCTAATTGCAGCAATATCTTGTTTTCCTGATGAGAATTCCTGATAAACTTGCTCTAACGTAATTACCTTCACTTTTAAATTAGAGTTAGAACGATGAAACGCAGCCAATCGCTCTGCTTGAGAAAGCAAAAATGAAGGTGCAAAAATCGCGTAATCAATATCCTGAAAACCACCTTGCTCATTTTTCAACAAGGTCCCTTTCAAATTCTGATTTGCAACTTTTGTGTTTGCTTCTCGCAAAGGCTCTAAATAATCAGCACTATCTATTGCAACATATTTGCGAACCTCACCAAGAACTGCTTTAAAATTGATAGTATTTTGATTGGAATTAGCAAGCGATGTTACATTGTATAAATCAGTCACATCCCAAATTTGACTTATCTGTGCTGCATTAGCCACAACGTAATTAGCAACACCACTACTAGAAGCGGCTTGCTCGTATTGGAAAAGAAACTGTTTGCCATAACCTTGTAATTTTCTTTTGGCTTGTAACCTAATATGATCTAAAAAACCTCGAGAACCTGGGACGCCATTGTTGTTGTATTTCAATTTTATTTTAACCGTCTCTGCCGCCGCAAATTGAGTGTTAGCAGGAAGCGATGCCGCAAAATAAGCCACGTCCGAAGCCGCATTTAAAGCAGGAAACGACAATGTTCCGGCAACTGCACCATTGCCACTTATTTCGAAATTAGTTGTAGAAAAAGACGCCGATGCCGCCGTAACCAATAATTTAATGGGGCTTGAGGTATCAATATTAGGAAAAGAAAAATCAAACTCCTGCTCTGCTTTCACATCAAAAGTTTCGCCAAACCACTGCCTACCCAATCGGGCTACATTTACCAAATCTTGTTCGTGAAATTGGTAATCGTCAAAAGAACTAATATTTAATGTAGCCGATGCAGATGGCTGCGGAAGAGGACTCATTCGCTTTCCATCGGCACCTTGAACATTGATATAATAATAAGATTTGTTATCGTATAAATTTTGATGTGTCCTACTTTCGTCATTCCAGTTGGCAACACCTTCTCCATAAAAAAGAATAAAATCTTCATTATTAAAAATACCATCCGTTTCACCTACAACCTGAATGGCATTTTCGGTAAGATCATTTGGGTAAAAAATTGAATTAGCGAGCGGTAACATTCGACCTCCATTACCATAAATTTTAATTTTACGCGGATCCACTCTACCTACATCAATGCCTAACTGCTGTAAAAAAGAGCGGCTAATTCTGTAAGCTCCAGATTTTTCTATATAAAATCGGTACCAATTACCGCTTGCTAACACCGAGTTAGTAATGACATTGGTTCGCGCATTTTCTGTACGCAATCTTGAAGCAGCGGAATTAATTTGATACGAAAACGAAACAATTTTTTTTAAACCCAAACCATCTTTTACAATTGGTGAAATATGAATAAAAGCATCCCATCGATCACGCGACTTTTTAATATCAAGTTCAGCGACAACTTTGTCTGGAATTGCTTTTAAATCCAACTCTCCTAATTCATCGATGCCCATCATCTGGAAATTGACTCCTGTAATTTGCAAAACACCTTCATCAAAAATAATAGGCTGAACAACACGGTGGGTATATGCTATGCTTTTGTTAGTATCATTATACCCAAAACCAAGATTTGAAAAGGACGGAATTACTCGTTTGAAATCGCCATAAAACATCTCTTTTTTTGCAACCCAATCTAAAACAACTTCACCTTTAGTTTGTGCGATAGACCCGCACGAAACAAGGAACAGCAGAAGTAAAAGCGTATTTTTCATCATGATTTTTAACGGGATTGTACAGACCTTATTATTAATGCGTAAAAATAAATCATTTCGTGCCATACTGAATAATAAATAGTATAAATTTGCGTTCTATTAGACAATTTAATGTTAAAATTAGATTGATAAATTTTTTAAAAAAAGTTAGATGCCAATTAATTGTTAATTATTATATTGCGGCATTAAAATTATTACCCCAAAAAGAGTATGAAAGCAAACAGAATTATGGGCTTACAGGCTTTACTTGCAATTATGTTGTTAGTAGGTTTTTCCAGTTGTAGTAAAAAATCCAGCTCAAAGAATACATCGAGAGCAACGGGTTGGAACATGGATAGTAGAAAAGGCTCTAGTAAAAAGAAGCAGGAAGCAGGACCAGGTTTGGTTTTTGTTGAAGGAGGAACCTTTACAATGGGTAAGGTACAAGATGACGTAATGCACGATTGGAACAATTCACCAACGCAGCAACACGTACAATCATTTTATATGGATGAAACAGAAGTTACCAATTCGATGTACTTAGATTACTTAGATTGGTTGAAAAGTGTTTATCCACCAACTGAAGAAAATTATAAAAACATCTACGAGGGAGCATCTCCAGATACCTTAGTATGGCGTAATAGATTAGGATACAATGAAACAATGACTAATAACTACTTGAGACACCCATCTTATGCGGAATATCCAGTAGTAGGTGTTAATTGGATTCAAGCTGTTGAATTTAGCAACTGGAGAACACAACGTGTAAACGAAGCTTTGTTAGAGAAAAACGGCTACCTAAAGAAAAATGCAAAAACTAAAGACGTAACTGCGGATAGTAACTTTGATACCGAAACGTATTTAGCTACACCAACTTCTGCTTACGGAGGAGACGAAACTATTGTATTGAAAAAAGGAGCAAGAAGAGCACCTGCTGGTAGAAATGGAACTGCCGCAGAACCTAAAAATGTTTATGCACAACGTTCTTCTGGAATCTTATTACCAGAATACCGTTTACCAACTGAAGCAGAATGGGAATATGCTGCAGCTGCTGATGTAGGGCAAAGAGAGTACAATATTTACAAAGGACAAAAGAAATATCCTTGGTCTGGAGGATACACTCGCTCAGGAAAAAGAATGAGCAAGGGAGATCAACTTGCAAACTTCAAACAAGGAAATGGTGATTACGGCGGAATTGCAGGATGGTCTGATGATGGCGCAGATATCACGAACGAAGTAAAAAAATATCCTGCTAACGACTTTGGATTGTATGATATGGCCGGAAACGTTGCAGAATGGGTACAAGATGTTTACAGACCGATTGTTGACAATGAAGCTAATGATTTTAACTACTTCAGAGGAAACCAGTACACAAAAAACAAAATTGGTGCTGACGGAAAAGTTGAAATTGTTACCAAAGCGAACATGAAATTCGATACGCTAAGTAATGGTAGAATTATCGCAAGAAACTTTCCTGGTCAAATTGCACAAGTACCTGTTGATGAACAAGAAACTTACTTGAGACAAAACTTTGACAAAAGTAACAACATCAATTACAGAGATGGTGACAAGCAGTCTACCCGTTATTACAATTTTGGAGAGTCAGAATCAGATGATGACAAAGCAAAATCAGACAAAAAAATGTATAATTCTCCTAAACACAATGTTACAACAGACAGTTTAGGTAAAATGGTTAGAAAATACGATCGCTCTAGCAAAAGAACAACGTTGATTAACGATGATTCAAGAGTATACAAAGGAGGATCTTGGAGAGATAGAGCGTATTGGTTAGATCCAGCTCAAAGAAGATATTTCCCTCAAGATATGGCAACAGACTACATTGGGTTTAGATGTGCTATGTCACGTGTAGGTCCAAAAGCAGACAAGAAAAGATCTGCTAGAAACTAAAAACAAAACATCATTTACCCACAAAAGCCCTTTGATTAGGGCTTTTGTTTTTATACGTTATTGCTATGGACATTAATCATTTGCACCAACTTTTTCTTGAATGCAGCTCAATATCAATTGACACTCGAAAAATTGAACCTAAATCTTTATTTGTAGCTATCAAAGGAGAACGGTTTGACGCTAACACTTTTGCAGAAGAGGCATTAATCAAAGGCGCATCATACGTTATTATTGACAATGCTAACTATTTTATTGATCACCGAACCATACTTGTAACGGATAGCTTAACCGCACTACAAGAGCTAGCTAAGTTTCATAGACAGTACTTGAAAATCCCTATATTGGCCCTTACTGGCAGTAACGGAAAGACAACTACGAAAGAACTCATTAATGTGGTGTTGTCAAAAAAATTCAATATTAAGGCCACGGTGGGCAACCTCAACAATCACATTGGCGTGCCTTTAACACTTCTTTCCTTTGACAAAACAACTGAAATAGGAATCGTTGAAATGGGTGCTAACCACCAAAAAGAAATCGAATTTTTGTGCGAAATTGCACAACCAGATTTTGGATATATTACTAATTTCGGAAAGGCACATTTAGAGGGATTTGGGGGAGTCGAAGGCGTAATTAAAGGTAAAAGCGAAATGTATGACTACCTTAAAAAAGCAACCAAGCTCGCATTTGTAAACTTAGAAGATAAAATTCAGATAGAAAAAACAAATTCAATAGAACGCTACACTTTTGGAGTTAACAAAAAAGAAGCAGATATAGATATCTCTGCAATTGAGGCAAAACCTCTTGTGAAAATAAACTATCATAACGTTGAAATACAATCGCAATTAATTGGGTTGTACAATGCTAACAATATTAATGCTGCCATTGCAATAGGAACATATTTTAAGGTCGCACTAACCGATATTAAAGATGCACTGGAGAACTATATTCCTGAAAACAACCGATCGCAATTGATGCAAATAGGAAGCAACAAGATTATCTTAGATGCCTACAACGCCAATCCAAGCAGTATGAAGGTTGCTATTGCTAATTTCATTCAGCTGCAAGACCTAAATAAGATATTAGTCTTAGGAGATATGTTTGAGCTTGGAGAAGAAAGTGCACAAGAGCACAAAATCATAGTAGAATCGTTGCAAAATGAACCAAACATCATTTGTTATTTTGTTGGAGCTGATTTTAAAGCGCAGCAAAAAGCACAATCAAATTTATTATTTTATGAAAGCTTTGATGACTTTGCCAAAGATTTAGCCAACATTACATTCGATAATAATTCAATCTTGATAAAAGGATCTCGCGGCATGGCACTCGAACGCACTACAGCCTACATCAAATAAAAACAAAGCCCTACTTATAATAATGTAATTAGGGCTTTGTTAATTTAAATACTCATAAGAAAACCAGTGAGATTTTCTTTTTTATTTAGCCCTAGCTTTTTACGAAGTCGATAACGGGCCAACTCTACTCCACCAGTAGAAATGTTCATGATTTCTGCAATTTCCTTTGTAGACATATTCATCAAAAGGTAGGTTGACAAATCCAACTCTCTCGGGCTAATTGTAGGATATTGTTCTTTCAATCGTTTCAAGAAATCAAAATGAACATTTTTAATGTGCTTTTCGAGATCCTTCCAACTTTTATCTGCATTTACTTCCTTTACAATACTTTTGTTTAATTTGGAGAACTGAAACTTTGTAGACTCATCAAAAGCATCTGCATTAATATCTTTTAATTTATGGATAATTCCATTCAAAATCTTATTCTTCTTTACAACCTGCAGTGAATTGTTAACCAACTCTTTATCCTTGGCTAAAATTTTGATCTTTAATTTATCATTTTTTAATTTCTCAATCTCTTTCTCTAAATCGTATTGCTCTTGTCTAATTTTAGCTTCACGTTCTAAATAAAGCCTACGTTGCTCTATAGTTTCATAGTATTTATTCTTTCTAATTTTAACCTGAATTCGTTTTCTAACAAAGAAAACACATCCCACTAACAGCAACATATAAAGTAGGTAAGCCAAAAAATGGCGGTACCAAGGCGGAGAAACTTCGAAACTAACTGTTACCTCTTCAGATTCAATTCCGTTACTGTTTCTCACCTTTAATTTCATGGTATAATTTCCTTCTTTTAAGTTGGTATATTCCTTAATAGAGGAATTCGACCAATTACTCCAGCGCTCATCAAACTCTTCTAATTTGTATGAAAATTCTACATTTTTTAAATTTTCATAGATCGGAGACGAGAATGTAAACCTCACTCGATTAGAACGAAACGGAATCGTAATTAATTCTGTGGTAGCACCTCCATTACCAAACAAAATAGTATCCTCTGGATATGAAAAACTACGAATAAAAGCCTGCGGTTTTTGCAATGCGTTATTTGCAATCGTAGCATCGTAATGGGCAAGACCATCAGTAAGACCAATTAAAATATCTGAGGGGTTTAACACATTTATAGACATATAATTAGACACTAAATTACCAGATAAATTACTAAATGCAGCCATTTCATTCTTATAACCACCACCATTTTGCTTGCGCAAAACACCTAAGGACTCTTTATAGAAATACCATACGTTTCCATATTTATCTTGGCTTAGTGCCGAAATTTGAGGTAAATATTGAAATATTTTAGAAATTTTGGTATCCTCATAAAATAAGGATTGTTCTTCAGAAAAGCGATAAAAGCGATTTTTATTTTGAAAATAAACTATTCCATTAAGCAATTGTACACTCCCAATACCTTTATTTGTAGCATTGAAATTAGAATAGAATTTAACTTTATGAAATTGAGTAAGATCAGAGTTAAAAGCCAATTGATACATCAAATTATCTTTTTTTAACCACAAATTATTCTGATCAATTTCAAAAGTATTAACAGATAAATCAAATCCTGAAATTGCATTTTTAAAACGGTATCCTGCTTCAGAATTTTCAAAAAGCGTGAACCCGCTGTAGGTTGAACCAACTAAATAATTGGGTTGATTGGGCACCGACTTAAAACCAAAATGACCCTTTTCGCTCAAAACCTTTATAACTTTTGCTCCAGAAATTAATAACGCACCTCTATTGTGCCCACAAATGAGTTGCCCATTTACCACTTGAATATTCCACGCTTGACCAGTAGTACCAGCAACAATTTTAAAATTTCCATCTCTAAAACTAGAATTCCAAGAGTGATAAAATAATCCCTGATTGGTAGCGACATATAAATTACCTTGGTGAATTACCGATGCATAAACTGTACTTAAATTATAACTGAAACCAAAAAATGAAAAAGGCGAATTCTCGTTTACAAATGCAATACCGTTATCTAATCCTAACCATAAATTATTCTTGTTATCAATAAATGAGGAAAGAACTGTGTTATTTTGCAATCCTTGTTGGTAATTGATGTGTTGGATAATTTTACCATTCAAATCACAAATTATAATTCCATCAAGAACAGAATTAAGGGCAATTGTGTTCTTACCCACCATAACACCACCAAGACAACTATTGCGAAGCATAAATTGATTGGCCTCCGTTTTCCAAGGACTTAGGGTTCCTTCACTGTATACAAACATTCCTTTATCCAAGGTACCAATAAGTAGTTGCTGGTTTGACAGAGGAAAAATACCCCATACTTCAGTAGAATTTAAAATTGTTGTCCCCTTTAACGGACGCAATTCTCCATTGACATATTCAAGTAAACCAGCTTCTTTATCTTGAAAAATCAATTGATTATTTACCACATAAGAAAATTGAAATCTGCTGACAGGATTTAAGATTTTTAGTTTTCCACTTTTATAAATGTAGGCTCTTGAAAAAGATTGAAAAATAACTTCGTCTTGATACAAGTGAATTTTCCATATAAAATCGATTGACTTAATACGACTAGATTCTAGTAATTTTGAAATTGAAAAATATTCCAATTTACCCTTTCTATTGGCTTTGTAATAACCAAACTCATCATAGCCTCCTACATAAATCAGCCCTAAAGAATCAATTCTGAGCGATCTAACAGCAACCGTATTTCGAAGTGCATACCTGCGCCAAGAGGCACCATCGTACTGCAATAATCCATTGTTGTTTGCAAAATACATATTTCCATTTGCATCCTGATCCATACACCAATTTTGAGTTCCGGCTCGATAATCTAACTTTTTATAATTTCTTACCTCTGGTAATCCTATATTTTTCACTTGACCAAAACAAGATATATATGCAGAAAAAAAGAAAAGAAGTAGAATAATATAATTTGGGAATTTCATTTTTTAAACTAAAATTTTTTAAAAAAACCTCACAAGAATTTTAAACACACAAAAAAAAGACATTTTTCCGTATAAACGATAAATGTAGTGGTTTTTAAATCATTTAACATCTTAATAAGAAAGCAAAATAAATTTTAAAATGTTTAAAATCAATATTTTAAAAAATTTTTGATGTGTTTTTGTAAAGTATTAAAATATACTTTGATGTGTTTTTGTAAGGATTACAAAAAAAGAATACAGAAAATTTTATGCTAGTATTGCATCAAATTACTAATTAATTAACCAAAATTTTTAGAAATATGAAATTTACAAAAGTGTTTATTTTTTGTCTCTTATCTATTCTTTTCACAGCGTTTGTACAAGCGCAGGAAACAAGCGTGAAAGGAAAAGTCGCTGACGAAACTGGTATGCCTATCCCAGGAGTAAGTATCCTTATTAAAGGAACTACAAAAGGTACTACAACCGATTTTGATGGACTTTATCAAATAACAGCTAACGCAAAAGCAACACTTGAGTTTAGCTATGTTGGCTACACAACCACAAGCCAAGTTATCAATGGAAGGCAAAACATTTCGATTAAATTACAACCAGCAACCGAAAACCTACAGGAAGTTGTGGTAGTAGGCTACGGCACTCAAAAGAAAAGTGTTGTTACCGGCGCGATATCTAGTGTAAAAGCAAAAGACTTAGAAAAAGTACCTAACGGAAGAATCGAGCAAGCTCTTCAGGGTCGTGTTTCTGGTGTTACTATTGCAGCAAGTTCAGGTCAGCCAGGATCTGGCAGCACAATCCGAGTTAGAGGTGTTACTACTTTTGGAGATGGAGGTAATAACCCACTTTGGGTAGTTGATGGTGTTGTGGTAGATGGAAATGGAATTGGGTTTTTAAACCAATCTGACATTGAATCTGTTGAAGTCTTAAAAGATGCCGCATCGGCAGCAATTTATGGAACTCGCGCCGCGACAGGAGTTATTTTAATTACGACTAAAAAAGGTAAAAATGGTAAAATTGCAGTAAGCTATACAGGGTTTTCTGGATTTTCATCACCTGAAAAAATGCTAAATCTGCTAAACGCAACACAATACGCGACTATATTAAACGAAAAGTCAACTGCAGCAGGTGGTTCGCCTGTGTTTGCCAATCCATCATCTTTAGGTGTGGGAACCGATTGGCAAAAAGCAATTTTCAATAAGTCAGCATTCCGTTACTCACATGAAGTAAGCCTTAGTGGCGGTAGCGAAAAATCAAACTTTTATGCTTCGTTTGGTATTCAAGACCAAGAAGGAATCGTTATGACCGAAATTTCGAATTTTTCAAAGAAAAACTTCCGACTAAATTCTACCCACAAAATATCTGACATATTTACGTTTGGACAAACACTTGGTTTTTCTAGACAAAAATCAACAGGCATTGGAAATACAAATAGTGAATTTGGAGGTCCTTTAAGTTCTGCTATCAACTTAGACCCAACTACACCATTAGTTGAAACAGATCCTACAAAAGCAAACCAAGCACCATACGCTGGAAATCCAGTTATTAGAGATGCTAACGGCAATCCTTATGGAATATCAAGTTTGGTTGGTCAAGAAATGACAAATCCATTAGCCTACGCAAAAACGAGATTAGGTAGTTTTTCAACGTCTGATGATATAGTTGGAAATGCCTATTTAGAAGCAGCTATTTCAAAACATATAAAAGTTAGATCTACGCTTGGAGCAAAATTATCAACTTGGGGCGGGCAAGGTTTTACTCCCGTATTTTATTTAAGTGCCACATCAAATGTGTTAAAAAACAATTACGCTAAAAGCGAAAACAAAAGCTTTGCTTGGAACGTGGAGAATATTGTTACTTACACCAACAAATTTGCAAAACACAACCTGACCGTATTATTAGGACAAGGTTCGTATGTTGATAATATTGGTGGCGGTTTAGGAGCTACTTTGTTTGGATTACCAATTTCTGATTACAGAGATGCTTCCTTCAATTTTGACATTCCACAATCAGACCGCACTAGCTACACCTACGATGCCACTGTGCATAAATTAACTTCGTTGTTTTCACGTGTGAATTATGATTATGATGAAAAATACCTTTTTACGGGTATTATTCGTAGAGACGGATCAAGCCGTTTTGGAGGCAATAATAAATTTGGTGTTTTCCCATCATTCAACTTAGGATGGGTTGTAACCAAGGAAGAATTCTGGAAAGAAAACAAATTTGTAAATACTTTTAAAATCCGTGGAGGTTATGGAATTGTTGGTAATGATGCTATTCCAGATTTTAGATACCTATCATTGGTTGAAGGAGGTTACAATTACTCTTTTGGAAACACAGGCGCAATTACTACAGGATATGCAAATCTTACTTTAGATAACCCTGATTTGAGATGGGAAGAAACTTCACAAGGCAACATCGGATTTGAGTCGAAATTATTAAACGATTTTACCTTAACTGTAGACATGTACAAAAAATCTACAAAAGGAATTTTAAGACCAATTAATATTCCTGGTTACGTTGGAGTTACAGCCAGTCCTGTGGGCAACGTTGCCGATATGGACAACAAAGGAATCGAGATTGAACTTGGATACAAAAAAAGCTTCGGAGATCTTAATTTTTCTGCAAATGGAAACATTGCTTATTTAGAAAACAGGGTGACTTTTGTAGCTTCTGACTCAAATTTTATAGGAGGAGATGCTTCATTCCAATCAATGGGACAAGTAACTAGAACTCAAGTAGGACAATCATACAATTCCTTCTTTGGGTTTAAAACTGCCGGTATTTTTCAAAACCAAGCCGAAATTGATGCTTACACCAATACCTCTGGCGGATTAATTCAGCCTAATGCACGCCCAGGAGATTTCCGTTGGGTTGATACCAACGGTAATGGCTCTATTGGCGATGACGACAGACAATTTTTAGGAACAAATATCCCAAAATACACCTACGGTTTGACTTTAAACTTTGATTATAAAAACTTCGACTTAATGATCTTTTCGCAAGGAGCAGCTGGAAATAAAATTTTCCAAGGTTTACGTCGTCTCGATGTAGGAAATGCCAACTACCAAACAAGCGCTTTGGGCAGATGGACAGGCGAAGGTACATCTAATACGTATCCACGTTTAACGAACAACGACAGCAACAACAACTTTGGAAGAATGTCTGACTTTTATCTTGAAAAAGGAGATTATTTGAGATTAAAGTTGATCCAATTAGGATACTCATTACCAACCAAAGCAATTAGCAAAATTGGAGCAAGTAAACTACGATTTTATGTAAATGCTGAAAACTTATTTACTATAACAAAATACACAGGTTACGATCCAGAAATTGGAGGTGGTGTATTTGGTATCGACAAAGGAATTTATCCGCAAGCAAGAACCTTCATGCTTGGAGCTAATGTACAATTCTAAAACATAAAAAATTATGAAAACTATCTTACTAAAAAATCTATTCGTAGCAACTGCAGTACTTTCAATGGTATCATGCTCAGAAGAATTTGTAGAAGTTACACCAAAAGGTTCCTTTTTATCTGAAAATTATTATGCCAATCAAGATCAAGCTACTGCTGCTCTTGTTGGTGTTTATGACCCGATTAGAAAAAATTCAAGCGGTTTCGAAAATATGATTGCGATGATGAATGCCGGATCTGATGATCATTTTGCAGGTGGCGGAGGACCAACTGATGGTGCTGGAATTCAAGGTTTCTCATCGCACTCCTTAACTCCAACTACCGTTCCGGGAAGTTTCTGGAACGACCACTACCAAGGAATTTTTAGAGCCAACACTCTACTTTTAAAAATTCCGGGAGTAGCAATGCCAGAAGAAGTTAAAGCGCGTTTCACGGGAGAGTCAAAAGCTTTGCGAGCAATTTACTACTTCAATTTGGTACGCTTATTTAAAAATATTCCTTTACTACTGGATCCGTTAACCGCTACAAATATGTACACGGTAGAGCAAGCAACACCACAAGCTGTTTACGAACAAATTGAAAAGGATTTGTTAGATGCTATTAACCTTTTACCAAATCGAGTTAATGTTGAAACTGAGTCTGGAAGATTGAACAAAGGCGCTGCACAAGCCATGTTAGGTAAAGTTTATTTATTTCAAGGTAAAAAAACAGAAGCAGCGGCAATACTAGCACAAGTAAACGGAACTCCTGGAACAACCAATCAATACGGAAACAGATTGCTAACTAAATTTAGTGATTTATGGGTAGTAGGAAACAAGTTTAACACAGAATCATTAATTGAAGTATCACATACTAGCGCGGGCAATTCAGATTGGGGTTTCTGGGGTTCAGGAAGAGACGAAGGAAATTCACTAAACGTTATGGTTGGACCAAGAAGTTATTCCAAAACCGTGGGATCTACGGCAGCAGATTTACCTTCGGGCTGGGCATTCAACCTAATCACACAAGATTTGTACGATGCGATAAAGAATGACCCGCGTTTTGAATCAACGATTTATGATTTAAAAGCTTTAAAAGCAGCGGGACAAGCAAATTATATTGGCGCATACCAAGACACAGGCTACTTTTTGAATAAATTTTTACCACGAAAAGAAGATGTACGAACTGGAGGTGGTGCTGCCGAACTAAATTACAAACAAAATAGCTACATCTTGCGTTTGGCCGACACGTATTTGATGGAAGCAGAAGCATTAGGATCAGGACCAAGAGCACAAGCATTACTTGACGCAGTTCGAAGTAGAGTTGGTCTACCATCAATTCCTGTTACTATTGACGCGATCAAGAATGAAAGAAGAATGGAATTGGCAGGAGAAGGACACCGCTTTTTTGACTTGGTTCGTTGGGGTGATGCTACTGCAAAATTAGGAAGCAGAGGTTTTAATGCCGGAGTAGACGAAATTTTTCCAATTCCCGAAAGAGAATTACAAGGAACAAAATTAAAACAAAATCCTGGCTACAATTAAGCACTGCTTTTGTTTCAAGCTAAATTAAGTCTAGAACAATTGTAACTCGTTCTAGACTTGGTTATAAAATAAAAGGCTAAAACGCTTTATAATACTGGTAATTAATAATTTGTATTTGATTTTTTTTGTTTAGTTAGCCCTTCATTAAGAGCTTTTAACTAATTTTAGCTAAAAGCTCATTAGAAGGGAAATAATCATACAACAAACATATGAAGCAACTTAAAAACACAATCGTTTGTATCATTTTAGGATGTCTGACATCAATTTGTGAGGCGCAAAGTCTAAAGGTCTTAACGTATAACATCCGTTTGGATATTGCTAGTGATGGCATAAACAATTGGTCAAATAGAAAGGATTACCTCAACGCTCAATTACAATTTTACAATCCTGATATTTTTGGTATTCAAGAGGCACTACCAAATCAAGTTCGTGATATTGCAGCAGCGCATGAAACGTACAAAAATATCAGCATGGGCAGAGATGGAATGGAGCAAGGAGAAGCATCTTCTCTATTTTTTAAAAAAGATCGTTTTACATTGCTACAAGGTGATACTTTTTGGCTTTCAGAAACACCAAATGCTATTTCAAAAGGTTGGGATGCTGCATTAAACCGCATTTGTACCTACGCCCTTTTAAAAGACAAAGAGACTAAAAAACACCTCTGGGTTTTTAATACCCATCTTGATCACATGGGAGAGCAAGCACGAACAGAAAGTTTGGCTTTAATTGTAACTAAAATAAAGCAACTAAACACGCAAAACTATCCTGTTATTTTAATGGGTGATTTCAACTCTGAGCCTCATGAAGAGCGTATCAAACAACTCAAAAAGTCAATGGATGACTCAAGAGATATCAGCATTCAAAGGCCTTTTGGACCCAACGGCACATTCAATGGTTTTAAACACAACGTACCCGTAACTAAATTAATTGATTACATTTTTTTATCAAAAAACAATCCTTTTCTCGTGACAAAATACGCTATTCTAAGCGACTCGAAAGATCTCAGATATCCTTCGGATCACTTGCCAGTATATATCGAGTTAAAAATGAAATAATTATGACTTTACTACAAAATTCTATAAAACTAGCACTGCTTTTGAGCTTTAGTATGGCCACAAGCAACTGTTCGTCGTCAACCGATACTACTGAGGTTGTGGTTACACCCGCTCCTACTACACCGCCTACAACAGGAACCAATCAAATGGATTTTTGGTTAACCAAAGGTAATCAAACTATACTATTACAAAAACAGCCTGGCAATTTGACTTTTGGCAACAGTACTAATACTTATGCTAACATTGAAGTTGACGAAAGCAAAACATTTCAAACTATTGATGGTTTTGGTTATACACTAACAGGTGGAAGCGCTCAAGTTATCAATCAACTTTCTGCACAAAAAAGACAAGAACTTTTAAAGGAATTATTCGGTAATGATGCTAACGGAATTGCAATTAGTTATTTACGTCTAAGTATTGGCGCATCAGACTTAAATGCGGCACCATTCACATACAACGATCTTCCAAATGGACAAACCGACCTTACTTTATCTAAATTTAGTTTAACTCCTGATCAAGCGGATGTAATCCCGATGTTAAAAGAGATTATAGCCATAAATCCGTCAATAAAAATAATGGCAACACCATGGTCGCCGCCAGTTTGGATGAAGGACAACAACAGTTTTGTTGGAGGAAGTTTAAAACCCGAATTTTACAATGTATATGCGAAATATTTTGTAAAATACATTCAAGCCATGAAGGCCGAAGGAATAACAATTGACGCCATTACACCTCAAAACGAACCTTTACATCCTGGCAACAATCCAAGTATGTTAATGCTGGCGCAACAACAAGCTGATTTTATTAAAAATCATTTAGGGCCAGAATTTAAAGCCGCAAACCTCAGCACAAAAATTGTAGCGTACGACCATAATTGCAATAAACCAGAATATCCTATAGCCGTATTGGGAGACACAGGAGCAAATCCCTTTGTAGACGGATCGGCATTCCATTTATACGAAGGCGATATTAGCGCACTTGAAACCGTTCACAATGCTTTTCTAAACAAAAACATTTATTTTACAGAGCAATACACCTCGTCAACAGGTAGTTTTTCTGGAGATTTAAAATGGCATGTAAAAAATGTAATCATCGGATCCATGCGCAATTGGAGTAAAACAGCTTTAGAATGGAATTTAGCCAATAATGCCTCTTTCGGTCCAAATACTCCTGGTGGTTGTACAACTTGTAAAGGAGCTTTGACAATTAATAGCAGCGATAGCTTTACAAGGAATGTAGGCTACTATATTATTGCCCATGCTTCAAAATTTGTTCCAACCGGCTCTGTGCGCATTTCAAGCAACAATTCAGGTAATTTAAATACCGTTGCTTTTAAAACCCCTGCAGGAAAAAAAGTTTTATTAGTTGAAAACGACGGAGAAACAACTACTTTATTCAACATCAAATACAAGGGAACATGGATTACTACTTCATTAGAAGGAAATTCAGTAGGAACTTATATTTGGTAAAAGCACATTTTATACAATACAAATGAAAAAAACAACTACCGTAATATTACTAGCATCTAGTTTATTTGCTTTTTCACAATCAAAAAAAACAAATCAACCTGCAGCAATTAGCACCACAGGAAAAACTATTACAGTTTATACCACAGCAGAAAATACAAAATTACGGCTGTCTCAAACAGACAAATTGAGTTTCGGTATAGCCAAACAGCCCCTTGAAACTGAGATTTCAGTTTTTGTGGAGCCAAACAAGACGTTTCAAACATTCATGGGCATAGGTGGTGCCATAACTGATGCCAGCGCAGAAGTTTTTGCGAAATTAAGTAAAAGCAAACAGCAAGAATTACTGCAAGCCTATTACAATACTGAAAACGGTATTGGTTATTCGCTACTAAGAACAACTATTCATAGTTCAGATTTTTCAAGTGGAAGTTATACTTACGTGAAAGAAGGCGATAGTGAACTAAAATCGTTTAACATTGACCACGATCAAAAATACCGCATCCCGATGATCAAGGACGCAATCAAAACGGCTGGTGGAAAATTGACACTGTATGTTTCGCCTTGGAGCCCGCCTGCATTTATGAAAAGTACTGGCAATATGTTGAAAGGCGGAACTTTGAAACCTGAATTCAATCAAGCATGGGCCAATTACTACGCTAAATTTATAAAAGCCTACGAAAAAGAAGGAATGCCTATTTGGGGACTTACGGTACAAAACGAGCCTATGGCAACCCAAACTTGGGAATCATGCATTTACACTGCCGAGGCTGAACGCGATTTTTTAAAAAACTTTCTGGGACCAACTTTAAAGAAAGAAGGCTTAGGCGATAAAAAAATTGTTGTTTGGGATCATAACCGAGATTTAATAAATCAAAGAGCAAATGTCATTTTTTCTGATCCAGAAGCATCAAAATATGCTTGGGGAATCGGATTTCATTGGTACGAAACTTGGGCAGGTGGTGCACCTATGTTTGAAAATATTCAAAAAGTCAATGAGGCATACCCAACAAAAAACCTATTGTTTACTGAAGGTTGCGTGGAGAAATTTGATGCCAATAAATACCAATTGTGGGCTAATGGCGAACGTTACGGCACTAACATGATTCACGATTTTAATAACGGCACCGTTGGATGGACGGACTGGAATATTCTTTTAGACCAAAATGGAGGTCCTAATCACGTGGGGAACTTCTGTTTTGCACCAATCCATGCTAACACTAATTCTGGAGAACTTATTTATACCCCAAGCTATTACTACATTGGCCATTTTTCTAAATTCATTCGACCAGAAGCTAAAAGAGTTAGTACGGCGGTAAGCCGAAGCACTTTAATAAGTACTTCATTTTTAAATAAAAACGGCAAAATGGTAACGGTAGTAATGAATCAAGGAGATAAAAATGTAACCTATAATCTAATCATCTCCAATGAAAAAACGATGATCGAAATTCCCGCGCACGGCATTCAAACCTTGGTGTATTAGAATATCTGCTTTTAAAACTAATCCAATGAAAAATTTACTTTAAAAAAGAAAACTTCAACTTGAAATTTTTTAGAATTCAGAAGAGCGGCTAAATAAATTTTCAACAGTGGCTTTAAAAGTTTTCTATCAAAATTAAAAATTAGTTCAAAATTAAAAAACGCAGCAAACAGTATTTCAACATACTGCTTACTGCGTTTTTGTTTACAATTTAACCAACAATTAAATTTCAATACGACTCAAATATTCCTTTTGAAAGCATTGTTTGTAGGCACTTTTTTTTGCATTGCTTTCAAACTCTTTTTATTTTTGATTGGCCGCTTTTAAAATTCCATCAATATTTTCTTCAGTAAATTTTCCTCCAGATAATAAAACTAATTTGTTTATAGGCATATCAGATAACATTGTTTCAAAAAACAAAGCTGCTTTTTTCTCGTCTTCGGTTTCTGGTTTTTTTGAAGCTCCCATAAAACCTTGCACTAAGTTTTCATAAATTGCTAAAGTTTTTGGAGACTTTTTGAATTCTTTAAATAAAGATTCACGAGTAAAAACGAGTTGTGCGGGATTTGAAGATTCAATAAAAACCGTTTGTTTTAAAGGCAAATCTCGAGAAGAACCTCCAACCAATATATCAAACTTTCCTGATTTCACGGTCCACTCATGTGTTTTTGAATTGTAATAAGAGAAATCACGAGAACTTAATTTGAAAGTAACTGTTTTTTCCTCTCCTGCAGCTAAGGCAACTTTTTCAAAATGTTTCAATTCATTTTCTGGTCTACTTACCTCACTTTCTTGCTCATGCACGTACAACTGCACTACTTCTTTTCCTGCCATTTTTCCAGTATTTTTTACTTTAACAGAAATGGTAACCCCTTCTGAATCTTTAACTGAGGTAGTATTGGCTTTTATATCAGAATATGAAAAAGTAGTAAAACTCAATCCGTATCCGAAAGGAAAACTTGGTTCAATTTTCTTTTTGTCATAGTAGCGGTAACCGATATAAATTCCTTCACCATAATTAGCTTGTCCGTCTCTTGATGGGAATTCAATTGCGGTTGGAGTATCTTCCAATCGTGCTGGAAATGTTTCCGATAACTTACCCGAAGGATTCACTTTTCCTGTCAATACATCTGCAACTGCGCCTCCACCAGCTTGCCCGCCAAGATAGGCTTCCAAAATAGCTGCAACATCATTTTTCCATGGCATCGCAACAGCAGCTCCATTCATCAAAACCACAACACTATTTTTGTTTACTTGCGCAACTGCACTAATTAATTGATTGTGGCCTAGTGGCAAATCCATATTAGTCCTATCAAAACCTTCCGACTCATAACTATCTGGCAAACCTGCAAAAACAAGAACTACATCAGCATCTTTAGCAATTCGCACTGCCTCAGCTAATTTCGCCTGATCTGTTTCTCCTTGTGAATTGTATCCTTGCGAAAATGTAAACTGTGTACCTTTGGCTAGTTTTTGTAATTCATCAAATGCGTTTAAAATTTGAGTTGGACGCACTTGCGAACTTCCAGCTCCTTGATAACGTGGATTTTTGGCAAAATCACCAATGATAGCAATTTTTTTAACTGAAGGTTTTATTGGTAAAATAGCAGATTCATTTTTCAACAACACAATGCATTCGCTGCTAATTTGTCTTGCTAGTTCATTGTGCTTAGTCTTGTCAACCACAATACCTTTTTTGTGACTGTCTTTTGCTTTTAGAGTTATCGCTAATAAATCAGTTACAATTTCGTCTAGTCGGCTTTCTTTTAGAGTACCGTTTTTAACGGCATCAACAATTTTTTTATCATTTAATCCACCACTTGCTGGCATTTCAAGATGCATGCCCGAGTCAACACCAAGCGCTCTTTCATTTACAGCACCCCAATCAGAAACTACAAAACCTTGTAATCCCCACTTGTCCTTTAACATTTGCTGTAATAAAAATGGATTTTCAGAGGCATAGGTTCCATTTAGTTTGTTGTAGGAACACATCACGGTCCAAGGTTGTGCCTCTTTTACTGCCATTTCGAATGCAGGAAAATATATTTCATTCAAAGTACGTTCGTCAACATTTGAATTATTAGACATTCGTTCAAACTCTTGACTATTTGCCGCAAAATGCTTCATAGAGGTACCCACGCCCTGGCTTTGCACCCCATTTATGAATCCAACTGCAATTTTACCCGCCAAAACAGGATCTTCTGAAAAATATTCAAAATTCCTTCCACCCAGAGGAGAACGTTTCATGTTTACTCCAGGTCCTAACAAAATTTGTACATCATTGGCTTGGGCCTCAATTCCCAGAGCTTCGCCCATCTTTTGAGCCAATGCCGTGTTCCAAGAAGATGCCAAAGCTGATGCCGTAGGAAAACAAGTTGACGGTACACTGTTTGTAAAATCAAAACCCTCTGCCTTACGTAATCCGTGAGGACCATCAGTCATAAAAATGGACGGAATACCCAGTCTTGGAATGGCCTTAGTTGACCAAGCTGTTCCACCTGAGCACAAAGAAGCTTTTTCCTCGAGTGTCAATTGCGAAACTAATTTTTTAGCTTTTGCTCGATAATCAATAGCCTGCGCTTGCATTTGTAGCGTAAATGCGAACCCAAGGAGTAATAGAATAGTTTTTTTCATAGTCTTTTGCGTTAGTTTTTTTTATTCAAAGGTTAAAATAATTATTGTGTTATAATGACGCAATGTAAACAATATTTTTGAAAAACAGCACATTACATTATTTTTGATAAGCTTTTTTACATAGAATGCATAACTAGTTCGAAAATGAAACATGAAAAAATGCAATTCTTAACTCATTCTTTTCATATTGTACAACGCGCTCTTGAATAATTTTGGAAAAAACTTATTTGTATTCAAAAAATGTACTGTTTTAATTTCCGAGTAAAAATATACTAAATTGCGCCTCATAAAAGTGTACTAATTTCAAGAATGAAAGTCCCATGTTAAAGAGCGTTTTAGAAAATAAAGAATTATACCAACCCGGTTTATCAATAGATTGCGTGATTTTTGGATTTCATGACAACCAACTAAAAGTATTGTTAATTAAAACAAGGTACAGTAATAAATGGGCTTTGCCCGGAGGTTTTGTGGCTTTGAATGAAGGAATTGATGAAGCCGCAGTAACAGTTTTGCATCGTAGAACAGGTTTAAATGGAATTTTTTTAAGACAATTTTCAACTTTTGGTGCTGCCAACCGCTGTGATGTAGAGGTGAGCAACAACATTCTGCGCTTTTATAACATACCAATCGAAGATGGAAAATGGTTTGCTAGTCGTTTTGTTACGGTTGGCTACTATGCCTTAGTTGATTTTTTACAAACCATACCGCAGCCATTAGCAGCTGATGAAATTGTCGAATGGATTGACCACGATGCCGTTCCGGAATTGGTTTTAGACCATAAAGAAATTCTTGATAAAGCACTATCTACTCTACGAAACGAATTAAACCTTACACCTGTAGGCTATAATTTGTTACCTGAAAAATTTACAATTCCAGAATTACAAAAATTATACGAAACCATTTTAGGCAAGAAATTAGACCGTCGTAATTTTTTAAGAAAGATTACAGCTATTGGGATACTAATAAAACTTGACGAGAAGAAGAGCAATGTTGCTCACAAAGCCCCTAACCTGTACCGCTTTGATAAAGAAAAATACGAGGCTGTAGTTAAAAACGGAATCAACCAAGGTTGGTAAAATTAGAAACAAAAAAACTCCTTAATTTCTTAAGGAGTTTCTTGGTGGGCGATGAGGGGTTCGAACCCCCGACCCCCTCGGTGTAAACGAGGTGCTCTGAACCAGCTGAGCTAATCGCCCTAGTGCAATTCGATAATTTTCATTTCCTTATTGCGAGTGCAAATATAAGACTGTTTTTTGAATATGCAACTATAAAAACAAAAAAATTACAAAATTTCTGCAACTACAAAAGTACTTCCTCCTACGTAAACAAAGTCAGTCGCTGCGGCATTTTGCTTTGCTTTTTGATAAGCTTCTGAAACAGAATTGTATACTTCGCCATGCAATGCAAACAATGCCGCTTTTTGTTGTAAAACTTGCGCATCCAATCCGCGAGGAATATTGGGCTTACAAAAATAATATTTTGCATTTTTTGGAAACAAAGGCAAAATTTCTTCTAAATCTTTATCATTTACTACTCCTAAAACAAAGTGTAAAGCGTCAAATTTTTCTTTTTGTATTTGCTTTAATACAATCTCTAGACCGTTTTTATTATGAGCAGTATCGCAAATAACCTTTGGGGCTGTATGTATTTGCTGCCACCTGCCTTGAAGGCCTGTGTTTTTTACGACATGCAATAAACCTGCTTGTACATTTTGAGAAGTAACTTTAAATTCATGCTGATTATTCAAAACCTCTATGGTTTGCAATACCGTCTTTTTATTATGAATTTGATAATCTCCAATTAAATCTGAAGGAAAGCTTTCTGAAATTAAATCAGAGGCAAAATAAATTTCTGAATCGCCCTCTTTAGCTCTAGACAAAAAAACAGGTTTTGTTTCAGTAGTATATTCTCCAATAATTACAGGAACATTTGGCTTTATAATTCCTGCCTTTTCAAAAGCAATAGCCTCTAATGTATTTCCTAAAAATTGCGTGTGATCTAAGCCAATGTTTGTTATCACCGAAACCAAAGGCGTGATAATATTTGTGGCATCTAATCTTCCGCCCATTCCTACCTCAATTATGGCGATATCCACTTTTGCAGCAGCAAAATAATCAAAAGCCAAACCAACTGTCATTTCAAAAAAACTCATGTCATTAGCTTCAAAAAATAGTTGATGCTCTGTTATGAAATCTTGAACAAATTTTTCAGATATTTCGACCCCATTTATTTTTATACGTTCCCTAAAATCTTTTAAATGTGGCGATGTATACAAGCCGACTTTATATCCGGCTTCTTGTAAAACAGATGCCAACATATGAGAGGTAGATCCTTTGCCATTGGTTCCTGCCACATGTATGCATTTCAATTTTTTCTCAGGATAATTTAGGTGCGCTGCAAGTTTGTGAGCGTTTGTTAAGTCCTTTTTGTAAGCTTGTGCACCCTGAAGTTGGTACATCGGAAGCTGATTAAACATCCAGTTTATAGTGTCTTGATAATTCATTTTATAGGTAAATAGGAATTGTTTAAAATATTTTTCGATTTTTTTAGTTTAATACTACATCGAAAAGTATCTTTATTGCAAATTTGAAACAAATTTTAGAATTAATGATTAAAACACAATAATATTATATGTTTAGTTTTATCCAATTACAAGCGGACACCCTTACTAATGCCGCATCAAGCGCAGTTGTTGAAAACATTGCTCCAAACACCGAAATTTCTACTTTAGGATTTTTATTAAAAGGCGGTATTTGGCTAATCCCAATTGGGATTTTATTATTTTACACTTTTTACCTCATCGTAGAGCGCTACTTATACATTAGCAAAGCTTCAAAAGTAGACTCATTACTTTTACGTGATGTTAGGGATCAGTTAAATTCTGGCAATTTAGATTTAGCACGATCGCTTGCTGAACGAAATAATACAGCATCTGGAAATATCATCAAAGAAGGTATCCTTGTTATTGGCCGCCCAATCGGTGAAATTGAATCGAATATGGATCGTGCAGCCGATATTGAAATTGGCGAAATGGAAAAACACTTGGGACACTTGGGACTTATAGCTGGTATTGCTCCTACTTTGGGTTTTATTGGTACCATTTCCGGAGTAATTAAAATTTTCTACAGCATATCAGTTACTGAGAATATTAGTATCGGGAACATCTCTGGCGGATTGTACGAAAAAATGATTAGTAGTGGAGCGGGTTTGATAGTGGGAATTGTTGCCTACAGTGGATACCACTTGTTGAACGGGAAAATTGATAATTTTGCATTAAAAATCCAAAAACAAGTACTTGAATTTGTAAATATTATTCAAAAATCATAACATGTCTATCAAAAGAAAAAGAAGATTTCATGCCGAGGTCGCGACTTCTTCATTAAGCGACATCATGTTTTTTTTACTGCTGTTTTTCTTGATTATTTCTACGCTTGCCAACCCAAATGTAATCAAGATGACGCTACCAAAAGCGCAATCAAACGAAAAAACGAACAAGCAATTCATCAGCTTATCTGTCACTGAGGATAAAAAATTCTATATTGACAAACAACCCGTTTCATTTGAAGAACTCGAGTCAACGCTTATGTCTAAAATGGATACAACAAAAGATCAAACCGTTGTTGTTAGAATCCCATTTAATCTTCAGGTGCAAGATTTAGTTGATGTATTACAAATAGGAGTACGTAACAATCTGAAATTTGTAATCGCCACTAGCCCGAAATAAAAAACGGTATTAATTAAGGATGCGTCTTGCTTTTGGGCGTGACCGCAATAAAAAAAATGGAGCCAATCAACTAGTATGCTGATGGACTCCATTTTTTTATTGCCGTCGGGCTATTCGCAGTACTGCGGTACTTGCTGCTATCCCTCACGCAAAATAACGTTTAAATTCTCTATTTTCTTTAACAAGCTACCTATTAATTAGGCTGAAATTATAAATAATTTTACCCACTTGTTTTTCCGGCGCATCTGAACTAGGATCCCATTTCGTATTCAAGGCAGCAATTCTAGCTTGATCAAGTAAACATCTTGCCGTATTTGTTGTTCCTTTCACCCCTGCAATAGCGCTCATGGTGCGTCCGTTTCGATCTACGGCTACCTCCACAACAACTCGACCTTGTTCGCTGCATGTGTATTTTGGCACTGGTTTAGATACTGCTCTTCTATTACCAAGAGAATATCCGATTCCGCCACCAGAACCACTTCCGGATCCGCCACCGCTTCCAGAGCCTGAACCTTTGCCGGTTCCTGTTCCATTTCCAGTTCCGTTTCCTCCGCCAGTACCACCTCCTGAACCGCCTAAACCATAATAATCACCTGAATTTAAATTGCCATTTGAATTTCCTTTATTTCCAGCTGTTTTATCATCACCATCACCGCCTTTATTAGATCCTTTCAGTATACTTGACAACGCATCATTGGTCGAATTCGATACCTTGGGTTTTACAACAACTGGTTTTGTTTCTTCTTTTATAACTACCGGTGTTTTTTTAGCTGGAACTTTAGTCGGGATAACCACACTTTCATCAGTGCTGTTTTCTTGCGATAGGATTGCTTCGTCAGGAATACTGTTCACTGGTACCGCTTTCGCTTGATTTTTTACCTCTAGCACTTCACTTTTATAGTCCGATCCCGATCCTAAATCACTATCCCCAAAATTCACCGTAACTCCACCACCACCGCCACCGCCAGCAAGCTCCGCTCCATTTGCCGGAGGCCAAAAACGGATGAAAAACAAAATCAACAACATTGCCGCATACAAAAGAGTGGTAATGATTAAAGATTTCTTTTGATTGGTTGAATTAGTAGAACTCATTGTATTGGTATTTGAAAAAAGGATATGACTAAAAACGTTGAAAAGTACTAAAAATTGTCAAGAGTAGAAAGCTAGTGTTCAATTATAAATTAGACCAAGTTCAAAGTAAAATGGGAATCAGTAGCTTTTTATATCTACCAATTCCCATTTTGTATAATTGTAATTATAAGTGCTTGAATTAAGTAAGCTGTTTCAATGCAATCTCAAAAGCAGTGGCACTAATATTAGTTTTACTAGGATTAAGTGCATGTGCTTTCTCAATCGCTTTTTTAATAATTTCTGAAGTATCAGAAAAAATAGCCTCATCAGTCATGTGTACCTTTTTCTCCATGAAATAGGCAAAAACACGAGCCATTCCGCAATTCGAAATAAAATCAGGTATCAAACTTACTTTGTGATCCACATCTTCCATAATTGGACCAAAGAAAATCTCTTTATCTGCAAAAGGAACATTCGCTCCACAAGAAATTACCTCTAAACCATTTGCAATTAAACTATCAATTTGCGACTGCGTAACCAAACGAGATGCTGCACATGGCGTGAAAATCTCGGCACCAATTGTCCAAATTTTTTGGTTGATTTCTTCAAAAGGAATCATGTTCTCAGCCACTAGTTTGTTACCATCTTTGGCTAAAAATAAAGCTCTAATTTCTTCGAAAGAAAAACCATCTTCATTGATCAATCCACCATCTCTATCAATAATACCAATTACTTTGGCACCCATATCCGCAAGGTAAAAGGCTGCAGCTGAACCTACATTTCCAAATCCTTGAACGATCGCTTTTTTACCTTTTACATCGCCGCCATAAATAGCATAAAAATTACGAACTGCCTCAGCAACACCGTAACCTGTAATCATATCAGCAACTGTATATTTTTTTGAAACATCAGGAGAGAATTTTGGGTTTTCAATTACCTTAACAACTCCTTGACGCAACTGACCTATTCTGTTGATTTTATCTGCTTCGGTTGGTTTGAAGTGTCCGTTAAAAACACCTTCTTGCGGATGCCAAACACCACATTCTTCAGTCATCGGGATCACCTCATGAATTTCATCAACGTTCAAATCTCCACCAGTTCCGTAGTAACTTTTCAACAAAGGAGAAACCGCTTTGTACCAACGTTGTAAAACTCCTTTTTTGCGAGGATCATTCGGATCAAAATTGATACCCGACTTTGCTCCACCTATCGCAGGTCCAGAAACCGAAAATTTAACTTCCATGGTTTTTGCCAATGACAAAACTTCATTCATATCCAAACCTTTTCGCATACGAGTTCCACCTCCAGCAGCGCCTCCACGAAGCGAATTGATAACTGTCCAACCTTCAGCTTCGGTTTCAGCATCTTTCCAATGGAAAACTATTTCAGGTTCTTTATTTTCGAATTTCTTTAATAAATCTTTCATTTGTTGCGATATGTTTAATTTTGGCAAATATAAAAAATAGAATAATGTGAATTATGTGTTTTCGAGTTTATTTCAAAAGTTTATACCATTCTATTACTAGACCTCTTAAATACTACACGCTCGAAAACCACCGCCAAGAGTACACCAAATGTGTACGCAATTAAATCTGCGAATAAAAAATCTTGTCCCAAAACCAAGCGTCCAATTGCTGTAGCTCTAATTTGTAACAACCAATTCCAGCGCGCCAATTGTAAAGACTCGATCGCAAAACAGAAGAATAAACTCATTACCGCTATGGCGACAGCCGTTTGTGTGGTGAAGAAAAACCGAAAAATAAAATAAATTAAAACGGCGTAAAGTAAATCTCCAATAAATAGCGGTACTACGGAAAAAACTCGACTGAACAAACCCAACAAAATAGTTGCCATTGCCACTACTAAATAGCTTTTTCTAGATGGTATCATGGCGTGTAAACCATTCCGGCAGAATGGTCTTGTTGGGCTCCAGTTACACTGCACAGCACATTAATTTCACCTCTTAACTTCAAAACGCCTAACAATCCAAAAATTACTGCTTCTTTAAATTCAAGTACTTCTCGATCAGGAATTACTATTTCCATATTAGGCAAGTAGGATTGTGCACGTTCTATCAAGAAATCATTATAGGCACCACCACCTGTTACAAAAATTTGACCGGTTTTGGTAGGCAGCGCAGCAGCAATTTGAAAGGCAACATGCTCTGTAAAAGTGTTCATTTTATCGGCTACTGCCAAATTATATTTTTCTATCAAAGGCAACACAATACCCTTTACAAATTCAAAGCCCAAGGATTTAGGATATTTTTGCGAGTAAAATTCAAGCGCATTCAATTCGGTCAATAGTTCTTGGTGACAAGTACCTGAACGCGACATCGCTCCTTTATCATCATATTCGAAACCCAATTGTTGCGCATAAAAATTCAATACGGTATTGACAGGCGAGATATCAAATGCAATACGCTGTCCGTCTTTCTCGAACGAAATATTTGAAAAACCTCCCAAGTTCATGCAATAATCATAAGAGGAAAACAAAATTCGGTCTCCAATTGGCACCAAAGGCGCACCTTGTCCTCCCAAAGCTACATCCTGAACTCTAAAATCACAAACCACTTTTTGCTGAATCAAGGTAGCAAGCTGTGGCAAATTCCCTATTTGTAGTGTGATCCCCTTCTGAGGTTGATGCAGCACCGTATGCCCATGTGAGCAAACAGCATCTAAATTTTTAATAGCGTTGTTTTCTATAAAATCATTTATGACAGTTGCCAAATGACTGGTGTATTCATCATTCAGATCTATGATTTCTAGACTTGTAAGCGTTACAGCAGTTTGCAGTTTGTTTAACCAATAAACAGAGTACGAAACCGTTTCAGCCTGTAAAATTTCAAATGACCATTCGTTATCAACCTTAGTAAAAACGATATGTGCCAAATCGACGCCATCTAGCGATGTTCCTGACATGACACCTACTACAAAATACTTTTCTTTAAACATAGGCTAAAATTACGAAAACGTTTGAAATCTACTATTTTATAATTACTTTTGTGGTCAAATTTAAGAACATTTAATTTACAATAAAAATATGGATTTTAATCTAACCGAAGAGCATTTAATGATTCAACAAGCGGCTAAAGATTTTGCTGTAGCAGAATTATTGCCAGGTGTTATTGAACGTGATGAACACTCAAAATTCCCTACTGAACAAGTAAAAATGATGGCCGACTTAGGCTTCATGGGAATGATGGTCGATCCTAAATACGGTGGATCAGGTCTTGACAGCATTTCATATGTTTTGGCTATGACCGAAATTGCAAAAATTGATGCCTCGGCAGCGGTAATCATGTCTGTTAACAACTCATTAGTTTGCGCCGGTTTAGAGAAATATTGCAACGAAGAACAAAAAATGAAATACCTTGTGCCACTTGCAAAAGGAGAAGTAATTGGAGCATTTTGTCTTTCGGAGCCAGAAGCAGGATCTGATGCAACATCACAAAAAACTACTGCAATTGACAAAGGCGATTACTACCTTTTAAACGGAACAAAAAACTGGATCACCAACGGAAGTACTGCATCAACATACATTGTTATTGCTCAAACTGATATCGAAAAAGGACATAAAGGAATCAATGCGTTCATCGTTGAAAAAGGATGGGCTGGTTTTGACATTGGACCTAAAGAAAAGAAAATGGGAATTAGAGGTAGCGATACGCATTCTCTAATGTTTACTGACGTAAAAGTTCCAAAAGAAAACAGAATTGGTGCCGATGGTTTTGGTTTTGCCTTTGCCATGAACGTTCTAAACGGTGGTCGTATTGGTATTGCCTCGCAAGCATTAGGAATTGCAACTGGTGCTTACGAAACCGCTTTAAAATACGCACACGAACGCAAAGCATTTGGTAAAGAAATCTTTAACCACCAAGCTATCGCTTTCAAATTGGCCGATATGTATGTAAAAGTAACTGCAGCCAAATTACTAGTAATGAAAGCAGCTTGCGAAAAAGACGCTGGAAAAGATATTGCACACTCTGGAGCTATGGCCAAATTATACGCCTCAGAAATCGCTTTAGAAGTTGCCAATGAAGCTGTACAAATTCACGGAGGAAACGGTTACGTGGCCGAGTATCATGTAGAACGTATGATGCGTGACTCAAAAATCACTCAAATTTACGAAGGAACTTCAGAGATTCAACGTATTGTGATTTCACGTGGTTTGATGTCATTGTAAATCAAATTTTCAAAATATAAAACTCGCCTTAATGTATTTTAAGGCGAGTTTTTTTATGGCATGACCTTACTTTCTCTTTCGTTACAGTAAGGTCGGGTCATCCGCTGTATCTTTTTAAGCCTCGCAAAAAAAGCGAGCCTTAAAAAGGATGCCGCTCCTACCCCTCATGCAAAACTTACCAACTTAGCTATTTTTTGCTTCAATCCATTTCGACATATACTTCGTACTCTTTAAAGTATGATGCTGTAGCAAAGCACCCATAAAATTAGCCAAACGATGCGCATCTAAGTTCTCAATCACCGTAGTCATTTGATTTGCAAATTTCTCAGCAAAAATAACTTCATCATATAAACTTTCAACTAACCTAAAACCGTTTTCCTGCGAATTCAACCAATAACTTTTATCCTGATACAAACGCACAGCATCTTTCGCAAAAAGTAAAGGGTCATCAACTACAGCACCATTCCAAGGCATATTCCCATGCATCGACTCTGCGCCAATACTCGTTGTCACATTAGGTGTACCCCATTGCATACTCTCTAACAACTTTCCTTTTATTCCTGCGCCAAAACGCAAGGGCGCTAAAACCACTCGCGCTTTTTGTACCACATCTTTAGCTTCAGCAGCACGACCTAGAATTAAAAAACCTGACTTTTCATGATGCAACTGCACTACTTTTTGCGACGGATAAGCACCATAGACATGCAATTGCGCATCAGGTAAATGCTTCCTAATTAAAGGCCAAATTATTTCTTTTAAGTATTGAACTGCATTCCAATTGGGTTCATGCAGAAAATTTCCAATAAAAACAAAATTTGCTCGGTCCTCAAAAGATGGAACTTGCTCTGCTACAAACATTTCTTGTTTTTGCACCAACAAAGGCAAATAAAACAACAAAGCCGCATCGATTTTAAAAACTGTTTGCAGCAATTCCATTTCAAAAGTAGCAATCATCAAAGTGATATCACACCGAAGTATACAAGCAATTTCTCTTTTAGCTACTTCCTCGACAAGCAAATCAGCAATCTTAAAATCACGCTTTTCTTTAAAGGCGCTTTGTCTTGCCAAACGCAAACAGTGTAAATCTTCGGTGTCCAATACACGTAATGCTGATGGACAATTTTCAGCCACGCGCCACCCAAATTGTTCTTCCATCATAAACCGATCAAAAAGAACGATAGTCGGATTTAAATCAACAATAAAAACATCAAAACTCCCACAATTCAGGACTATATTCTTTTTAGCAACTCCATACTCACTTAAATTAACCATGAATTCAGAATCTTGCGCGGGACTAGCAAAAGTTACAGCATACCCTTGCGATTGATACAACCGAATTAATTGCATCATTCGTCCACCTGCTGCGGATGACTTTGGCTCCGGCCAAACAAAACCTATAATTAGTACTATTGGTTGTACGCTCATATTTTCTCCATCTTTAGGATACAAAATAATAGTAATTTTATCGATAAAGCTTTGTTATCAAACAAAATCATTGAAATAAAGAGTAATTTTGCAGCAAAAGAAAACGATTATGTTGGGACTTAAGTTAGCTACAGATCCGAGATGGGTTACTATTGTAGAATCAAACATCGAAGAAATACTTACCGATCACGCTTGGTGCGAGCAGAAAGCAGCATCAAATGCTATTAGTTTGATCACACAAAATTCTGAAAAAGAGGAATTAGTTACTGAACTTACTATTATTGCTAAGGAAGAATTGGAGCATTTTGAAATGGTGCATCAATTAATCAAAAAACGTGGACTTACTTTTGGTCGCGAACGAAAAGACAGTTACGTGAATGAACTTTTTAAGTTTATGAAAAAAGATGGAAGTCGAAACGATGCCTTATGCGAGCGTTTACTTTTCTCGGCAATGATTGAGGCGCGCAGTTGCGAACGATTTAAAGTTTTATCTGAAAACATAAAAGATCCTGAATTGGCTAAATTTTACCGAGACTTGATGATCAGTGAGGCCGGACATTACACAACCTTTTTAGGCTTTGCTAGACAATATGCCGATAATGTTGATGTGGATAAGAGATGGAAAGAATGGATTGCTTATGAAACCTCGATAATTACAAATTACGGCAAGAACGAAACAGTACACGGATAAATAAAAAAACAGCATACCTACAAAAGATATGCTGTTTTTTTTTTAATACTTAGACTTCTAATTATTTTCTAATCAAAAACTCAGATCGTCTATTTAAAGCCATTTCTAACTCGGTACAATTTTCTTTACAATCAATTTTTGGGGCACCTTCTCCCATTCCTTTACCAGAAATACGTTCAGCAGCAATACCCTTTTCAATTATATAAGCTACTGTAGCTTTTGCTCTTTTTTCAGATAAAGTCAAATTATACGAATCAGTTCCACGGTAATCAGTATGAGCCACAACATCAATTTGTAATTTTTGATTTTGAGACATTACATAAACTAATTTATCCAACTCAGCAGCTCCCCTTTCAGTGATTTCACTTCGGTTTGAATAGAAATAAATAGGATTCAAGATAATCTCCGTCTCAGTTACAATTACTTCAATTGGCTCCAAAGCAACTCCAACTAAATTGGAACCAGCCACTGCATTTACCGTTTTACTTTGTGTTACAAAACCATCTTTTAAAATTTGCACCTTATATGATTTTCCACAAGTCATGTCGTAAGATAATATTCCCTTATCATCTGACACCTGATTTACTATTTGTTCCTGACCATCCATAACTATTTCAACTCTGGTAGACGCAAGAGCAGCACCATCTTTGGCATTTTTAACAGCTACCATCAAATTGGATTTGCAAATTGGATTCAGTACATAAATATCATCCTGCCCAGTTCGGTTACTAGAAAGAAAAGCAATGTTTTTTTCAGTATTGAATGTAAAAGAAAAATCGTCTTTCTCAGAATTGACAGGTTTCCCTAAATTTTTTGGAGTAGCTCCAACTTCTACTAAATCAACAGAAAACACATCAAAACCGCCATACCCCAACAAACCATTTGATGCAAAGTACAATACACCATTATCAGCTATAAAAGGGAAATTTTCATCTGCTGCGGTATTAACACTTGCACCTAAATTTTCTGGTTGACCATAACTACCATCTGTATTCATTTGTACTTTCCAAATATCTGTACCACCAATACTTCCAGGCATGTCTGAGGCAAAATATAAAACAGTTCCCTCTTTATTTACAGAAGGGTTTCCGCTTGAGTAACTTTTATTATTCCAAGGTAAAGGAGTTACTGCTGACCATTTATCATTTTCTTTTTTTGCACTGTAAAGACTAACTTGGCCAAATTTTAATCTTCTTTTTTTATCTTTTTCAAATAAATCATTTTTAAAACTTTCGCTCGTAAAATACGCAATTGATCCAGACTTCGTAAGTGAAACTGACCCTTCATGAAATTGCGAATTTAATCCCGTAACTTCCTCTGGCACTTCGAAGTTTCCATTAGACAATCTTTTTGCTTGATAAATATCTAAAAATGGTTCATTATTCCAGCTGTAGACTTTCTTGCTTTCGTTGCGCGCACTAACAAAATACAATACATCGCCGTATAAGGTTGCGCCCCAATCCGAGCGAGCAGAATTAATATTCAATTTATTAATTTCATACGCAGCATCAATTCTTTCCAACTGATCCAAATAATTAGGATTAGCACCAAACTTTTGAGCACGACTATCATTTGGACTTAGTTGAGCAAAACGCTGTAATTGAATATTTGCTTCTTTATACTTTAAGTTGGCTTTTAAAACCTGTGCGTATCTAAAAAATACTTCGGCATCTTTTTGCGATGTTATACTTTGAGCATACCATTTTTCGGCTTCTTTAAAGTTGTCAATGTAGTAGTAACAATCAGCCAATTGCTTTTTAATGTACAAATCATTGTTGCCCTGCCCTACTAAAGTTAAGTATGCCTCGATAGCTCCGTAATAGTCATAGCCACTCGCTAAATCATCCGCACTTTTAGTTTGTTTATTTTGTGCAAGGCTTGAAAAACTAATTATTGCTACAAGAACTAATAGTATATATTTTTTCATCAAATAGTTGAATTAAACGTTAGAAAAACCTCGGCGAACGAGATACTTTTTTAGATTCGAAAAGATCATACAACAAAATAAACTCATGTGATGACGGCGTACTTACTCTCAAATCAGAAACAATATGATCATATGCATATCCAATTCGCAATGATGGACTCACAGCAACATTTATCATTCCTCCAAAACTATCTTGTAATCGGTATGTTGCTCCAACCTCAAATTTTTCTTGGTATAAAAAATTAGCCGATAGATCTAGCGAAGGCGTTACATTTACAGCAGATTTCAACATGAATGACGGTTTGAATTTTAAATCATAATTTATATCCATTACATAACCGGCTGTTAAAAAATAATGCGAAACATCTGAGCCATATGCCCTTCCATTAAAATCAAGATGAGCAGCTTTTAACATGTTTGGTATTGATAATGCTGCATAATATTTATCTGAGTAATAAAAAAGTCCGGCTCCAACATTCAAGGAAGCATCACTAATGTCTTGTCCAAAAATCCCCTCGGAAGGATCTGGCAAACTAGATTGTAAATCTCGTAATCCTACATTATGAAAAGAAGCTCCCGCCTTTATACCAAAAGCAAGTTTATCTGTTTCATTCAATTGTAGCGTATATGAAAAATCTCCGTAAACGTTTTGTTCTGAAACAGGACCTATTTTATCCGAAAGAAAAGAAATACCCATACCCACATTTTTTCCAACGGGAGTATGACCCGAAAATGAAAAGGAAGATGGTGCACCTTCGATATTAACCCATTGCTTACGGTACAACAGTCCAAAAGATAAATTTTCTTTTGATCCCGCATAAGCTGGATTAATGACATTCATATTGTACATGTATTGCGTATAGTGTGGATCTTGTTGCGCACTTACCTCACAAAGAGAAAAGCAAACTAACAAAGAAATTAATAGTATTTTGTTCATATCGTTTTTGTTTTTTATCAAAGTCAATTAATACTTCTTGAGACTATTGCTTTAGTACTACTTTTATTTTTCTCGAATTAAATAAATCCAACCCGTTTTTGGGGTTCCAGATTCAAATTCAATTACATAGTAATAGGTAGCACTTGGCAAAGCTTCGCCAGAATTGGATTGCCCTGTCCATTGATTTGTATAATTAGATTGACTGTACACCTTGATACCGTATCTATTAAAGACTTCTAATTTTTTAACCTTCATAAAAGTTAAATCAAAAGAATCATTAGAACCATTTCCATCAGGAGAAATCCCCTTTTGAATGTTGCAGAAAATAGATGTTACTGTAAATGTTTGTGTAGTCTCGCAACCAGTCGCAGCAGAACGAATTGAAAGCGAAAAGACCGCTGGAAATACAATTGAATTTGAATTAGACGCTACTTGAGATAGATTAAGGCTACTAGATGTACCTACTACTATACCATTTGGATCTTTCCATTGATAAGTAACTTGGGCAGGGTCATAACTTGAACTACGCGGAATAGCCGTTAGCACAAATTCATTATTTACACAATTGGATTCAGTCTCGAATTGAATTTGCTGTGGAATTGCATTGATAGTAATTATTCCGCCGGTCGCAATACAAGCAGGACTGTTAGTAAAACGAACTGTAATTGTATAATTTCCTGGTACTAGATTAGCAAAAACTGGACTATTTTGATATCCATTACCGATGCTGTATTGCACATTTTGTTGTGCACTAATAGTTATGCTTCCAGTAGGAACTGCACAAGTAGGTTGCACAATTGTAGTTGCAGTAGGATTAGTTGGAAGCTGTGGTAAAGCATCAATTGTTACCGTTTGTGTCGATGAAGTAATACAGGTGTTATCCGTTGTACTTCTAACGTAAAGCGTATATGTATTTGGAGCTAATCCTGAAAACACATTTGATGCTTGGTAATTGGTTCCATTTAAACTGTACTCCACTGCATTTTGTGTACTCACTGTAATACTTCCTGTTGGAACCGCACATGTTGGTTGTACAACACTCGCTGCAGTTGGTACCGCTGGTGGTGTTGGCGCATTATTGATTGTTACCGTTTGTGTCGATGAAGTAATACAAGTATTATCCGTTGTACTTCTAATGTAAAGCGTATATGTATTTGGAGCTAATCCTGAAAACACATTTGATGCTTGGTAATTGGTTCCATTTAAACTGTACTCCACTCCATTTTGTGTACTCACTGTAATACTTCCTGTTGGAACCGCACATGTTGGTTGTACAACACTCACTGCAGTTGGTACCGCTGGTGGTGTTGGTGCATTATTGATCGTTACCGTTTGTGTCGATGAAGTAATACAAGTGTTATCCGTTGTACTTCTAACGTAAAGTGTATATGTATTTGGAGCTAATCCTGAAAACACATTTGATGCTTGGTAATTGGTTCCATTCAAACTGTACTCCACTCCATTCTGTGTACTCACTGTAATACTTCCTGTTGGAACCGCACATGTTGGTTGTACAACACTCGCTGCAGTTGGTACCGCTGGTGGTGTTGGCGCATTATTGATTGTTACCGTTTGTGTCGATGAAGTAATACAAGTATTATCCGTTGTACTTCTAACGTAAAGCGTATATGTATTTGGAGCTAATCCTGAAAACACATTTGATGCTTGGTAATTGGTTCCATTCAAACTGTACTCCACTCCATTTTGTGTACTCACTGTAATACTTCCTGTTGGAACCGCACATGTTGGTTGTACAACACTCACTGCAGTTGGTACCGCTGGTGGTGTTGGTGCATTATTGATTGTTACCGTTTGTGTCGATGAAGTAATACAAGTGTTATCCGTTGTACTTCTAACGTAAAGTGTATATGTATTTGGAGCTAATCCTGAAAACACATTTGATGCTTGGTAATTGGTTCCATTCAAACTATACTCCACTCCATTTTGTGCATTCACTGTAATACTTCCTGTTGGAACCGCACATGTTGGTTGTACAACACTCACTGCAGTTGGTACCGCTGGTGGTGTTGGTGCATTATTGATTGTTACCGTTTGTGTCGATGAAGTAATACAGGTGTTATCCGTTGTACTTCTAACGTAAAGCGTATATGTATTTGGAGCTAATCCTGAAAACACATTTGATGCTTGGTAATTGGTTCCATTCAAACTGTACTCCACTCCATTTTGTGTACTCACTGTAATACTACCTGATGGAACCGCACATGTTGGTTGCACAACACTCGCTGCAGTTGGCACCGCTGGTGGTGTTGGCGCATTATTGATTGTTACCGTTTGTGTCGATGAAGTAATACAAGTGTTATCTGTTGTACTTCTAACGTAAAGTGTATATGTATTTGGAGCTAATCCTGAAAACACATTTGATGCTTGGTAATTGGTTCCATTCAAACTATACTCCACTCCATTTTGTGTACTCACTGTAATACTTCCTGTTGGAACCGCACATGTTGGTTGTACAACACTCACTGCAGTTGGTACCGCTGGTGGTGTTGGTGCATTATTGATCGTTACCGTTTGTGTCGATGAAGTAATACAAGTGTTATCCGTTGTACTTCTAACGTAAAGTGTATATGTATTTGGAGCTAATCCTGAAAACACATTTGATGCTTGGTAATTGGTTCCATTCAAACTGTACTCCACTCCATTCTGTGTACTCACTGTAATACTTCCTGTTGGAACCGCACATGTTGGTTGTACAACACTCGCTGCAGTTGGTACCGCTGGTGGTGTTGGCGCATTATTGATTGTTACCGTTTGTGTCGATGAAGTAATACAAGTATTATCCGTTGTACTTCTAACGTAAAGCGTATATGTATTTGGAGCTAATCCTGAAAACACATTTGATGCTTGGTAATTGGTTCCATTCAAACTATACTCCACTCCATTTTGTGTACTCACTGTAATACTTCCTGTTGGAACCGCACATGTTGGTTGTACAACACTCACTGCAGTTGGTACCGCTGGTGGTGTTGGCGCATTATTGATTGTTACCGTTTGTGTCGATGAAGTAATACAAGTGTTATCCGTTGTACTTCTAACGTAAAGCGTATATGTATTTGGAGCTAATCCTGAAAACACATTTGATGCTTGGTAATTCGTTCCATTCAAACTGTACTCCACTCCATTTTGTGTACTCACTGTAATACTTCCTGATGGAACAGCACATGTTGGTTGTACAACAATCGCTGCAGTTGGTACCGCTGGTGGTGTTGGTGCATTATTGATTGTTACCGTTTGTGTCGATGAAGTAATACAAGTATTATCCGTTGTACTTCTAACGTAAAGTGTATATGTATTTGGAGCTAATCCTGAAAACACATTTGATGCTTGGTAATTGGTTCCATTCAAACTGTACTCCACTCCATTCTGTGTACTCACTGTAATACTTCCTGTTGGAACCGCACATGTTGGTTGTACAACAGTCGCTACAGTTGGCACCGCTGGTGGTGTTGGCGCATTATTGATTGTTACCGTTTGTGTCGATGAAGTAATACAGGTGTTATCCGTTGTACTTCTAACGTAAAGCGTATATGTATTTGGAGCTAATCCTGAAAACACATTTGATGCTTGGTAATTGGTTCCATTCAAACTGTACTCCACTCCATTTTGTGTACTCACTGTAATACTTCCTGTTGGAACCGCACATGTTGGTTGTACAACACTCACTGCAGTTGGTACCGCTGGTGGTGTTGGTGCATTATTGATTGTTACCGTTTGTGTCGATGAAGTAATACAAGTGTTATCTGTTGTACTTCTAACGTAAAGTGTATATGTATTTGGAGCTAATCCTGAAAACACATTTGATGCTTGGTAATTGGTTCCATTCAAACTATACTCCACTCCATTTTGTGCATTCACTGTAATACTTCCTGTTGGAACCGCACATGTTGGTTGTACAACACTCGCTACAGTTGGTAACGCTGGTGGTGTTGGCGCATTATTGATTGTTACTTGACTATCCGCCGATGTAATACAACTACTATTTGTTGTACTTCTTGTGTATAATGTATAAGTAGCCGCTGAAAGATTATCGAAAATAGGTGAGTTCTGAAAATTTATACCATCTAAACTATATTCTACGTCTTCTTGAGTAGCGAAAGTAATCTTTCCATTTGGGATTGCACATGTTGGCTGAACAACATTAAAAGCAATAGGTTTCGTTACAAAGTTCATCTCAATAGATGCATCAGAGTAACAAGGAGTTAGAGCAGCAGATGCCACAACAACAGGATTAGGATCTCGTTGATTAAAATCTACAGCGTTACCCCCATAATCTAACGCACTAGATTGCTCAGGACTTAAAAAAGAGTTTGTAATTGATTGCAAATCATTACCATCCGTTACTACCGTAAAAGCGAAAAATTTAAGATCTCCAGTTGTATAACCAAGTGCAGCTTTCTTTAATACAACTTCAAATCCATTTGAAATATCAGAAATGCCCGAACTATTTGGATTTACAGCAAAAGCAGATGAAGGGTTTCCAGAAGACGCATTACCAATAAAAGTTAGTAATGAAATATCACTTTTTAATTCTACTAAGTTTGCACTATAAGTGCCAGATGATGAATCGGCAAATAGTACCAAACAATAATCTGCTTGAAAATAGGAATCGAAAGTATTACCATTATCATTTAAGAAATTAAAAGCTTTAACGGCGCCACTACCATCTAAAACATCTGCAAAATTAGTCATATTAAAACCACCTGGTTTTGTATCTAAAAAAAGAAGTAAACTATTATTATTTGTAATCTTACTAGGTACAGCAAATATAATGTTATCCTCCTCAGAAGCAACTTTAACAGCATTAACATAAGCATTAACTGCTGATGATGATAATGGAGCGCTTAAACCATTATCTTCCAATGGTCCAGTTCCAAAAGCTCTCTCGTTCGACACTCCATCAATAACAGATGAAAATCTGGAACGCACCATAACAACTTGACCATCCGTAAGTGTGTTGGTTATGAAAGTTCTGCTTGAGGACATTTGCTGAACAATATTTCCATCGACAGAGAATTCAAATAAATCAGCTCCACCATTTGCAGTGAACATAACCGTCTCACCAATACACAATGGCTTCATTGGATCAACAACGGGAAAAGAAGACAGCGTAACAGACGGAGGGACGATAAATACAGAGGCTACTACAGGAACGCGAGTACTAAAATCACTACCTAACCTACTACGAACATAGTAAGTCCTAGTGGAACGAATACTGGGACTGAAATTATTGCCAGTAAAAACTGGCGTTGAAGAATTTTGGGTGGTAAACCACTCCACTGTCTCAGCTGTATTAACAGCAAAAGCTGACAAATTTACTTGAACAAAATTGACACCATCGCCACAAGAACTACCAGCGCTAACAATAGGAACTGATAAAACGGCGCCTAATCTCAATCCTTTTTTATAGCGTTTATTTTTTTTAACAGTATCAAAATCTTTCTGGATTTCTAGATCAGAATATCTTCTCCGCGATTTATCATACTTATCAAACGAAAAGCTATTCCAGATAACAAATAAAACAAGGACAATTGATGTTAAAGAATTATAGAGTAATTTACACTTCATATTTGAACATTTTTAGATTTTGAAAAAACATCAAAATTAAAAACAAAAGTAAAGTATTATTACCAATTAATAAGCAAATATTTAATAAAGCATTGACTACAGAGAAAAGCTATATTTCTAAAAAAAATTAAAACAAAGCAACCTCCAACTGATAATATATTTTCCAGATTCAATCTAAACCAACCACCAGCACCCTATAAAAACAAAAAACTCCCTACTTCATAGGGAGTTTTTCATGTTGATTTAGTACTCAGAGCGGCTCCGAATTTTCGGAGTTGAGGCACGAACATTGCTGTTCACTGGATTTTAAGTCCAGCGTGTCTACCAATTTCACCATCCGAGCGAGCTTTGGTTGTGGTACCTCCAGGGATCGAACCAGGGACACATGGATTTTCAGTCCATTGCTCTACCATCTGAGCTAAGGTACCTTACTTGTAAAAAGTAAATGATAAAAAAAAGCCCATCCGATTAGAATGGGCTTTCAAAGAAAGGCAACAACATACTCTCCCACATAACTGCAGTACCATCTGCGCTGGCGGGCTTAACTACTCTGTTCGGGATGGGAAGAGGTGAGCCCCGCCGCAATAATCACCTTAAGATTATTGTTTAAGGAGTTTCAAGTTTTTATAGTTTCAAGTTTTTCAACCTGCAACATTAAACTTCAAACTTTAAACATCCGCCGCGGCGGACAAATATCTTAACATACTGAGATAAAGAATATAAAAAAGTATACATTGAAGTATTAGAAAGTTTCTCCCTCCCGATTACTCGGGAGGAAAAGGGTGTACATAAGCTTACGGGTTATTAGTACTACTCGACTATGACATTACTGCCTTTACATCTATAGCCTATCAACGTGGTCATCTCCCACGACCCTTAAAAGAAATCTCATCTTGTGGTGGGTTTCGCGCTTATATGCTTTCAGCGCTTATCCCTTCCAAACGTAGCTACTCTGCGGTGCCACTGGCGTGACAACAGATACACTAGAGGTTTGTCCAATTCGGTCCTCTCGTACTAGAATCAGATCCACTCAAATTTCTTGCGCCCACAGTAGATAGAGACCGAACTGTCTCACGACGTTCTGAACCCAGCTCGCGTGCCACTTTAATGGGCGAACAGCCCAACCCTTGGGACCTTCTCCAGCCCCAGGATGTGACGAGCCGACATCGAGGTGCCAAACCCCCCCGTCGATATGAGCTCTTGGGGGAGATCAGCCTGTTATCCCCGGCGTACCTTTTATCCTTTGAGCGATGGCCCTTCCATGCGGAACCACCGGATCACTATGCTCTACTTTCGTACCTGATCGACCTGTATGTCTCTCAGTCAAGCTCCCTTATGCCATTGCACTCTACGCACGGTTACCAAGCGTACTGAGGGAACCTTTAGAAGCCTCCGTTACTCTTTTGGAGGCGACCACCCCAGTCAAACTACCCACCAAGCAATGTCCTCCGCAATGCGGAGTTAGGCCTCAGATAAACAAAGGGTTGTATTTCAACAATGACTCCACAACGCCTAGCGACGCCACTTCACAGTCTCCAACCTATCCTACACATCATTTATCCAAGGTCAATACTAAGCTATAGTAAAGGTGCACAGGGTCTTTTCGTCCCACTGCGGGTAAGCGGCATCTTCACCGCTACTACAATTTCACCGAGCTCATGGCTGAGACAGTGTCCAGATCGTTACACCATTCGTGCAGGTCGGAACTTACCCGACAAGGAATTTCGCTACCTTAGGACCGTTATAGTTACGGCCGCCGTTTACTGGGGCTTCATTTCAATGCTTCTCCGAAGATAACATCTCCACTTAACCTTCCAGCACCGGGCAGGTGTCAGGCCCTATACTTCATCTTACGATTTTGCAGAGCCCTGTGTTTTTGATAAACAGTCGCCTGGACCTCTTCACTGCGGCCAGCATTGCTGCTGGCGACCCTTCTCCCGAAGTTACGGGTCTATTTTGCCTAATTCCTTAGCCATGAATCTCTCGAGCACCTTAGGATTCTCTCCTCGACTACCTGTGTCGGTTTGCGGTACGGGTACTTATTACCTGAAGTTTAGAGGTTTTTCTTGGAAGCCCTTAGGCGCACTATCTCTTCTACCGAAGTATCCGAGTACTATCGTATTTCCCCAAAACCCGTGGATTTGCCTGCGGGTCTTATAGGTAGGTACTTCAACGAACTATTCCGTCAGTTCGCGGCGCTTTCATCACTCCGTCACCCCATCACAGTAATAACTAGTACGGGAATATTAACCCGTTGTCCATCGACTGTCCCTTTCGGGTTCGCCTTAGGTCCCGACTAACCCACAGCTGATTAGCATAGCTGTGGAAACCTTAGTCTTTCGGTGTGCGGGTTTCTCGCCCGCATTATCGTTACTTATGCCTACATTTTCTTTTCTAACCAGTCCAGCATACCTTACGATACACCTTCTACCCTGTTAGAATGCTCCCCTACCACTTACAATAAATTGTAAATCCATAGCTTCGGTAATACGCTTATGCCCGATTATTATCCATGCTCGTCCGCTCGACTAGTGAGCTGTTACGCACTCTTTAAATGAATGGCTGCTTCCAAGCCAACATCCTAGCTGTCTGGGCAGACAAACCTCGTTCTTTCAACTTAGCGTATATTTGGGGACCTTAGCTGATGGTCTGGGTTCTTTCCCTCTCGGACTTGGACCTTAGCACCCAAGCCCTCACTGCACGGAAACATTATATAGCATTCGGAGTTTGTCAGGAATTGGTAGGCGGTGAAGCCCCCGCATCCAATCAGTAGCTCTACCTCTATATAACTTTATGCCGTGCGCTGCACCTAAATGCATTTCGGGGAGTACGAGCTATTTCCGAGTTTGATTGGCCTTTCACCCCTACCCACAGGTCATCCGAAGACTTTTCAACGTCAACCGGTTCGGACCTCCACACTGTGTTACCAGCGCTTCATCCTGCCCATGGGTAGATCACACGGTTTCGCGTCTAACACTACTGACTAAAGCGCCCTATTCAGACTCGCTTTCGCTACGGATCCGTGGCTTAACCACTTATCCTTGCCAGCAACGTTAACTCGTAGGCTCATTATGCAAAAGGCACGCCGTCACCCCACTAAAGGGCTCCGACCGCTTGTAAGCGTATGGTTTCAGGATCTATTTCACTCCGTTATTCACGGTTCTTTTCACCTTTCCCTCACGGTACTGGTTCACTATCGGTCTCTCAGGAGTATTTAGCCTTAGCGGATGGTCCCGCCAAATTCAGACAGGGTTTCACGTGCCCCGCCCTACTCAGGATACCACTATTTATTATACTCGTTACCCATACGGGACTATCACCCTCTATGGTTCGACTTTCCAGTCAATTCCGGTTCCTTGTACATAAAATATCGTGGTCCTACAACCCCAACATTGCCGTAACAACATTGGTTTGGGCTAATCCGCGTTCGCTCGCCACTACTTACGGAATCACTTTTGTTTTCTTCTCCTCCGCCTACTTAGATGTTTCAGTTCAGCGGGTTTGCCCACCTATCGGTGTACTATCTCTTCAAGATAGTGGGTTGCCCCATTCAGGTATCTACGGATCAATTGGTGTGTGCCCATCCCCGTAGCTTTTCGCAGCTTATCACGCCTTTCATCGCCTCTGAGAGCCTAGGCATCCCCCATACGCCCTTATTTTGCTTATTGTACCAATCGTAAAATTAATTACGACCGTTTTTTTTCGCTTTTTCTAATAAATTAGAAAAAACTGCTTTCTACTTTTTATTATTTCTTATCTCAATATGTCAATGAACTTTATTTAGGTCAAAAGTTGTAAAGCCTAAGGTCATAAAGTCATACTTTTGACTTTCAGACTTTAGTCTTTCGACTAAATTTGTGGAGAATAACGGAGTCGAACCGTTGACCTCCTGCGTGCAAGGCAGGCGCTCTAGCCAGCTGAGCTAATCCCCCAATCTATTTATGAATTGTGAATTATGAATTATGAATGTCGATTCATAACCTCTCAACTCTAGAATTTCCTTCCGAATGGCTAAAATAGTAGTCCCGGGCAGACTCGAACTGCCGACCCCTACATTATCAGTGTAGTACTCTAACCAGCTGAGCTACGAGACTCTGTTTTACTTCATTCTTCTTTTCAATTTCTTTAAATTAACAGCAAGAGTAATAGAACTTCTTTATTTAGTAAGTCCCTCTATCATTTATCTTTTTCCCTAGCGTGTATTGCTACTAACACTAAGGCTCTAGAAAGGAGGTGTTCCAGCCGCACCTTCCGGTACGGCTACCTTGTTACGACTTAGCCCTAGTTACCAGTTTTACCCTAGGCAGCTCCTTGCGGTCACCGACTTCAGGCACCCCCAGCTTCCATGGCTTGACGGGCGGTGTGTACAAGGCCCGGGAACGTATTCACCGGATCATGGCTGATATCCGATTACTAGCGATTCCAGCTTCACGGAGTCGAGTTGCAGACTCCGATCCGAACTGTGACCGGTTTTATAGATTCGCTCCTGGTCACCCAGTGGCTGCTCTCTGTACCGGCCATTGTAGCACGTGTGTAGCCCAAGGCGTAAGGGCCGTGATGATTTGACGTCATCCCCACCTTCCTCACAGTTTGCACTGGCAGTCTTGTTAGAGTTCCCGACATGACTCGCTGGCAACTAACAACAGGGGTTGCGCTCGTTATAGGACTTAACCTGACACCTCACGGCACGAGCTGACGACAACCATGCAGCACCTTGTAAATTGTCTTGCGAAAAGTCTGTTTCCAAACCGGTCAATCTACATTTAAGCCTTGGTAAGGTTCCTCGCGTATCATCGAATTAAACCACATGCTCCACCGCTTGTGCGGGCCCCCGTCAATTCCTTTGAGTTTCATTCTTGCGAACGTACTCCCCAGGTGGGATACTTATCACTTTCGCTTAGCCACTGAACTTGCGCCCAACAGCTAGTATCCATCGTTTACGGCGTGGACTACCAGGGTATCTAATCCTGTTCGCTACCCACGCTTTCGTCCATCAGCGTCAATCCATTAGTAGTAACCTGCCTTCGCAATTGGTATTCCATGTAATCTCTAAGCATTTCACCGCTACACTACATATTCTAGTTACTTCCTAATAATTCAAGTTTAGCAGTATCAATGGCCGTTCCACCGTTGAGCGATGGGCTTTCACCACTGACTTACTAAACCGCCTACGGACCCTTTAAACCCAATGATTCCGGATAACGCTTGGATCCTCCGTATTACCGCGGCTGCTGGCACGGAGTTAGCCGATCCTTATTCTTACGATACCGTCAAGCTCCGACACGTCGGAGTGTTTCTTCTCGTACAAAAGCAGTTTACAATCCATAGGACCGTCATCCTGCACGCGGCATGGCTGGTTCAGACTTGCGTCCATTGACCAATATTCCTCACTGCTGCCTCCCGTAGGAGTCTGGTCCGTGTCTCAGTACCAGTGTGGGGGATCTCCCTCTCAGGACCCCTACCCATCGTCGCCATGGTAAGCCGTTACCTTACCATCTAGCTAATGGGACGCATGCTCATCTTTTACCGTTGGAACTTTAATAATCTCTTCATGCGAAAAAACTATACTATGGGGCATTAATCCAAATTTCTCTGGGCTATTCCCCTGTAAAAGGTAGATTGCATACGCGTTACGCACCCGTGCGCCGGTCTCTAGTTCCGAAGAACTATACCCCTCGACTTGCATGTGTTAAGCCTGCCGCTAGCGTTCATCCTGAGCCAGGATCAAACTCTTCATCGTATATTGTTTGTCCGCCGTGGCGGACTGTTGTATGACGATAAACTCTATCGGTTCTTTTCAAATCTCTCGATTCTATTACTCTTATTCTTTTGTTTTGAAATCTCTTTCAAAACGGCTGTCAATTCAATATGTCTAGGAACGTATTCTTCTTTATTTAATGCGCTTTTCGTGTGTCTCAAAGCGGGTGCAAAAGTAGAAATTTCTTTTTAACTATGCAAGAAAAATTTAAAGTTTTTTTCGAAAATGTTTTTCTCGATTTTCTTTCCTTTTTCTCTCAATATGTCATAAGAACTCTGCTCTATTGCGGGGTGCAAAGGTAACATCTATTTTAACTCTGGCAAACTTTTTGCAATCTTTTTTTAAAAATTGTTTCTTCGTTTGTTTCAGGTTTTTAGTAGAACGTTGCGCTGATTGCGGGTGCAAAACTACAACCTTTATTCGCTTTTACAAGCCTTTTTTAAACTTAATTGTAAACTATTTTTTAATTGTCTTAAAATCAAAGGGGTTAAATATAAAGTTTTTTTGGTTGGTAAGATAGTTGGGGTGGTTTTGAGGGGTTGATGAGGGAATTGGGCAGTGATTTGATAATTCGTCTCACTATATATAGTCTTCAATAAAGCTTTACTATATAATAGGTAGCTCTTGCAAAATTCGTCTTTAATAAGAATAGCTCGCGTTAGGGATAGCAGCGGAAAGCCCGCAGGAACGACCGTCTTGAGGGAGTGGCGAGGACTTGTAGCGGATAGCCCGACGACTTGCTTGCGCTTGCCAAACCAAAAGGCAAGAGCAAGAATGGCGTAACGCCATAAGTATTAATCGTACCGAATAGCTTTGACCGGTGAAATTTTTGTAATAATGTACGAAGGAATTACCAAAACAAGTAAACACACCACTACGGTTAAAACATTTATTAATAGAATAGCAGGAATACTAATTGATACCGGCGCTTGATTGACATAGTAATTTTCTGGATTTAACTTTACAATTCCGAATTGGTCCTGCAGCAGCAACAACGAAATTGCTATACTATTACCCCAAAGAAGACCTCGACCGATAAGATGACCTGCATTATAAAGAAATATTTTTCGAACTGACCAATTATTTGCACCTAATGCTTTGAGAATACCAATCATTTGTGTTCGCTCGAGAATAAGCACCAACAATGCTACGACCATATTGATGGTTGCCACAAGGATCATTACTATTAATATGACAATGATGTTGATATCGAATAATTGAAGCCATTCGAAGATATAACTGTATTTTTCGATTATCGTTTTGCTATCTAATGTCGATGCGGTTTCGGCATACACCTGCACTCCTACTGTTTGAATGGTGGTAAAGTCCTGAACAAAAACTTCAAAAGCACCGACTTGGTCAGAGCTCCACTTGTTCATTCGCTGCACGTGACGGATATCACCTAAAATGTAGGACGAATCAAATTCCTGAAAACCAGAATTAAAAATACCTACAATTTTAAAATTTCTTAAGTTGTAGCCCTGATCCTTCATGAAAAAGGTATTGAAGCTGTCTCCCAATTTCAAACTGAGGCGATTTGCAATGAACTGCGAAATCACCACTTCTTCATTCAAGTTGGTTGCAGTGTTAGGAATTCGACCTTCTACTAGGTATTCCTGAATATTATTCCACTTGTAGTCGTTGCCTACTCCTTTAAAAACTATTCCTTCAAAAGCGGTTGCCGTTCTAATAATTCCTGCTTTACTAGCCACAGCTTGAATATGATTGACACCAGGAACAGACGAAAACTTTGGGTAAAAGGTTTGTTTTTTAGAAATTGGAGCCAATGTTACATCAGACTGATTGCTATCATAATTTGTAATTTCAATATGACCATTGAAAGCCGCAACTTTTTCTCGGATTTTTTGTTGTAACCCAACGCCTGTGGCCACAGAAACAATCATCATAATTATTCCAATTGCAATGGCAGCTACGGCAATTTTAATAATTGGCGACGAGATAGTACTTTTCTGTTCCTTGGCTTTAATTAGCTTTTTGGCAATAAAATATTCTAAATTCAAAATCTTATTTTTTAATCGATGGTTATTGAATGTATACTTTAGCAACTTTATCATCTGACAAAGTACTACCAAAAGTAACTTACAGAGGCAACTTTTTCTTGATCGCCTCTACAATATTAAATGCTGCGGGACAAATTGCAACATTACTTAAAGTAAGATCTGTAATTTGCTGAAACTTTTTACGATCAGTATGCGGAAACTCTCTACATGCTTTTGGTCGAACATCATAAATAAAGCAAGCATTTTCATTATCTAAAAAAGTACAAGGAACCGATTGTAAAACATAATCTTGATCTTCATCGATACGTAAATATTGTTGTATAAATTGCTGTGGTTTTTGTTTGAGATGTTTTGAAATCCTTTCAATATCAGCCAAAGTAAATAAAGGCCCTGTTGTTTTACAACAATTAGCACATTGTAAACAATCCGTTTTTTTGAATTCAGCATCATGCAAATCTTGCATGATGTAATCGAGATTCTTAGGTGTCTTCTTTTTCAGCTTATCAAAATACTTTTTATTTTCGATATGCTTATCTTTGGCCTCTTTAGGAAGGTTATTTAAAATCTGTTTCAAGTGTCCTTTTTAAAGTTTGAATTACAAAAGTAAACAACTTCTAGAGTAATAACGATTACAACGTACACCAATTTATATGAAAGATCTTTTTGGAAAAGCAATGCTCGATTACCAAACTAGCAATGCACCGGAAAATATACTTACCGAGACCACAATATCAGAAGAAGATGAAATGTCGGTTGCTTATTTGTTTCGTTCTTTTCAGGAAATGCCATTACTAGAACAAGTTGCCTTACAAATGACAACAGGTAAGGTTTTGGATGTAGGATGTGGAGCAGGAAGTCATAGCTTGTATTTACAAAACGAAAAAAAACTAAATGTTCAAGCAATTGACATTTCTGCAAATGCGGTTAAAACATGTTTATTACGTGGCGTAAAAAACGCAGCGGTCCAAAATATTCTACACACTAACTCAGACGAAAATCAATATGACACCATTTTACTCTTGATGAATGGTACCGGAATATTTGGAACCTTGGCAGAGACTCCAAAGTATCTACAACAACTCAAATTTTTACTTTCGCCAAAAGGCCAAATATTAATTGATTCATCAGACCTGATTTACATGTTCGACAACGATGAAGATGGTGGAAAATGGATTCCTTCTGATGGCTATTACGGAGAACTTAAGTTTAGCATCACATATAAAAAAGAAAAAGAAGAAGATTTTGCGTGGCTATATCTTGATTACAACACCCTGCAAAATGCAGCACAAGATGTAGGTTTGCAATGCGAACTAATTAAAGAGGGAGATCATTATGATTACCTCGCACGATTATCATTGTAAAACAATAATACGAATGCAAATTAAAAAAAAACCTCGATCATCATTAATGTCGAGGTTTTGTCTTTAAGGGATATTCAAATATTTGTGAGTTTGCAACGAAACGCGCCATTTAGGATTATTCATTACATAGTCAACTATTAGTGGTGTCATCTCTTCTTTTTTACTCCACTCCGGTTGCAAGAACAAAATAGCATTATCATTAACAAGTTCTGCTTGCTCTTCAGCAAAAATAAAGTCATGTTTATTATGAATAATTACCTTCAACTCGTGAGCACTATCGTAAACGGTTGTTGTAGGTAATTTGTTTTTTTTTGGCGAAAGACAAATCCAATCCCATTGACCAGATAACGGATAAGCCCCTGAGGTCTCGATATGTACTTTACGGTTGTTGCTTTTTAACTTAGTAGTTAACAGCTCCATATCCCACATTAAAGGTTCACCGCCAGTAACCACGACAGTTTCGGAAAATTGACTTGCATTATGCACAATGGTATCAACAGTTGTTGGCGGATGCAATTCGGCATTCCAACTCTCTTTCACATCACACCAGTGGCATCCCACGTCACAGCCACCTATACGGATAAAGTATGCAGCAGTACCAGTATGATAACCTTCACCTTGAATGGTATAAAACTCCTCCATCAACGGAAGCATAGCACCTTTATTAACCTCTAACTGAATTTCTTTTGATAACATTATTGTAAATTAAAGTGCAAAGATACACTTTTTGAAAGTAGATGATTGTATAAACACAAGGAAACACCACAAACACAATAATGGAAAGAACAAAAGATTTGATATCCTATGATCGTGCTATTTGTAAAAAATAAATAAACCGGTAACTAAAAGTCACCGGTTTTTTTATTAAAAAAGATTTAACTATTTTAAAATCTTGATTGATTCTGCAGCATAATTGTTTGCAGGATCTAATGCTAAAGTTTTGTTGAAAAACTCTATAGCTTTTGCTTTATCAGAATTAGCAAAACTTGCTGCCATATTGTTGTAAGCTTCAATAAACTTAGCTTTTACGGCAGGCTTAGCAACTTCTGCTTCACCTAATGCAGAAATTTTTGAAACATACTCTTGATAGTTTTGCACCATAACGTCGTCTTTTTCTAACAATCTGTTAGCGCGCGCTCTGTAAAGGTAAGCTTCGTTGTAAGTTGGACTTGCAACAAGAATTCTCTCAAAAGCAGCATCAGCTTTAGCCATACCTTCTTTATCTACTTTACCATCTTTTAATTTATTAGCGTTTGCATAGTAGTGAGATAATCCAAAATAAACATTATCATCAAGGTAGCTAGTTGACTCTTTAGTGTTTGCACCAAATTCAAAAATAGCTGCAGCTTCACTGTATAGCTTTTGAGTAAAGAACTTTCGTCCAACCTCACTTAAAGATTGCACGATTAAGGGCTCCATTTCAATCGCCTTTTTAATATCTGCAACTCCAGCTGTAAATGCAGCATTATCAATAGAAGCACCATCAGCAGAAGTTCCCTTTTGTATTCTACTTAAACCTAAGTTCAAATAATCTAAAGTGATTACTTTGTTACCAGGGGTATTGATAAAAGTCTCCAATGATTTAATTGCAACATCAGTATTACCATTTTTGTAGGCAGCATAACCTAAGTAACGGTAAATTCTTGGATTTACTTTATCCAACTCAATCATTTTATTTGCCTCAACTTCTAATGCAGCATAATCTTCGATCAAAATCAAAAAGTCAGCACGACGCATTCTAGACTGAATAGAATAATCTGTAAATGACATGTATTTATCATAATTCTCTAGAGCAATCTTATAATTTGCAGCAGCGGTTGAAGGTTTGTTACGCGCAATTTTGTAATACGTTTCGGCTAGCTCTCTGTACACAGGACCATAACTTGGATTAATAGCAATTACTTCATTGTACGCTTTTAAAGCTTCGTCATAAGACTTAGCACCTTTCAACAATACTCCTAATTGCATTTTGGCTTTCAATAAAGAACTATCTAATTGAAAAGCATTTCTATATGCAACATAAGCCTCGTTTTGTTTACCATCTCCATAATACGCATCACCCAAAGCTAATTGCAATTGAGCATCTTGATTGTTTTTGATAGCAGGATTTGTCAAGGTTGCAATGGCTGCTTTATAATCTGGTTTCTCAGCATTCATATACGCTCTTGCAACATATACAAATTCCTGAACATCCTTTTTCTTCATGTCTTTTAAAGCCAAGGCAAATTTTGCTTGAGCAGCAGCAATATCCTTTTTGTCTAAATCCATCTGACCTAAACCGATATTATTTAACCTACCGTCTTCAGATGCCGCAAGACCTTTATCAAAACATATCTTAGCTGAATCTTGAATGCTTTGTGTTAAATAGATATTACCTAATGTGAAATAAGCATTACCATTTGACGGCTTCGCTTTTATGATCGATTTTAAAATAGACTTCGCACTTTCGTATTGCTCTGCATCTATAGCTTTTTTGGCTTGCGCTAAATCCTGAGCTTGTGCCGATAAAGCTGTAGCTAAAAAGGCAACGCTGAATGTTGTTAATTTATTCATTTTAATAGTAGTTAATTTATTTATCATCATTTTGATTATTTGTGATTGTAAACTTTCTAGTAGGAATCCTAATAGGTAACAATCCCGATTTTAATACAATTCGCTGTCCAATATCTCCCCCGACAAATGAAGCAAAGCCCATTCCTAAACCAGAGTATCCCTGACAATTGATTATATACAAATCGCGTGCCAAAGGATATTTCTTTTCGGCTATATCATTTTGCGAAGGCAAATAATAACCATTCCCCTTAAGACCTTTAACACGTAAGGTAACTAAATTATCAATAAACTGTTTCATAGCAGGTTTAGGCTGTGACAACCAATTAACACCTACCACTCCTATTAAACCGTCATTATCAGAAACGTGTTTAATTACTTCATCATTAGTTTTAAAAGAAAAAATTCCTTTTTGTGGAATATCTTTCAACCCCGCCAACTCTAGCAAATACCGCAAAGTACTAGAATTAAGATTGTCAAAAACCAAACCTTTAATACCAGGAACCTTTTGACCTTTCATAAAAGATATTACATCTTGCAAAGCAACTAGTGTATCTTTACTATTTCTATTCACCACAAAAGCAATAGCATCAGTAGCGAAAGGAGTAACCTTAGGACTAATTTTTCTTTGCTTAAAAATTTTAAGTTCATCGGCTGTTAAATCTCTTGCTAAAATTGCAATACCGCCCTTTGCGTTTACTAAAGAAACAACAGTTTCTGCTTCTGACTGTGATTGTAGTTTAATCTTAGCTTGGTATTCACTTTCAAAAACAGCAACCTGATCTTCAACAATTGGTGTAATAGTTTCATCAACAAACACTGTTGCTTGACCTTTCAAAATTGTTTCAGGCGAATCAGCACTCTTGTTTTGATTGCATGAAAATAGCACTAAAAACAAAGAAACACAAAGAACAGCACATATTTTAACAAAATTTTTCATCTCTTAAGTATTGTTATCATTAATAATCCTGAAGAATCGGAAAGAAGCATAAGCGATTAAAATCGCACCAAAGGCAACTCTTGCGATCGGCGGCATGTCTAGCGGAAAGTTCTTCATGAATATTATAAAACTACCTAAAACGACATACAATACCAAAAACAAAATTCCTAAAACAAGAAGAAATCGCTCTCTAAGCGATTTCTTCTTAATATTATTATATATGTTATTCCACATTATTCTTGTGCTTGAATCACAATTGGAATAGAATAAAGAACACGAACTGGTTTACCATTTTGAATACCAGGAGACCATTTTGGAGATTTTTTCAAAACTCGAATAGCTTCTTTACCAGTACCATAACCTACGTCTCTAGCTACTTTAACATCCGTTAAAGATCCATCTTTCTCAACTACGAAAGTAACATACACTTTACCACTTGGAGCATCTTCAGGAGTTGTATAGTTATCACCAATAAATTTGTAAAACTTATTGATTCCACCAGGAAAATCTGGTTTTACCTCGATACCTGCCGTATTGTAAATTGTATTATCAGGCGCTTCTTCAACTACTGCAGCAGTCCCTGTACCAACTGGTTCTACAGTTAAAACTGCATCCGGATCGCCTTTAATAGTTTCAGCACCTAACTTTTTATCCTTCAACTCTACCATCTTAGGTGGTTCTTCAGTTACCTCTTCCGCTTTTGCAACAACAGGTTTCACGAATTTCACTTGATCCACTTTTGGTGGTGGCGGTGGTGGTGGTGGAATATTTTTCTTAATTTCTTCTTTTTTAGGAGGCAACTTAATACTAACAATTTTAGTATCTAAAGCAGCATCATCTTCAGAAGAATCAGGAAGTAAGCCTAATATTAAAGGCATACTAATTGCAACAGCAAACACAATCGCACCAAAGATCATAGCCTTCGTTGTTGTCTTGTTATTTGACTTTCTAAGCTCGTAAGCGCCATACGCTTTATTTCGACCTTCGAATACAATGTCAAGCCATTGGTTTGTGAATATATCTAATTTCATCTTTCTTGATTTTTTGGTTATAAAAAAGTAAGTCGCTTACTTCTCTCCTATCAATTTTAATTCTTCTGGTGTAAAATCGTTAACGATTGCATTTGTTGGTACACCAACGATAGCCATCTCATCAAGGATATCTACAAGATTACGGTAATTTGACTTTTTACCAGGTTTAATAATAACGATTAAACCTTTGTCTTTATTGCCTGTATATTCAACTACAGAAGATTTTCTTTTTAATAGTTCAGCACGAATACCATCTTTACCGTAAGCTATATCTTTAGGACCTGCAATTGGAGTTGCAAGCAAACCCATGTAATATACCATCTTATCATTATCTCCTAACAAAACAGTTAAAGTACGATTTTCATCAACTTTTAAATCTTTTTTAGTAGGATCATCATTTTTATCTGGCAAACCCAAAGGCATAGATTGAGGTTTAGATAAGGTAGTTGTAAGCATGAAGAAAGTAATCAACAAAAAAGCAAGATCCACCATAGCGGTTAAATCTACTTTTGAGTTAGACTTTTTACTTCTTACTTTACCACCTTTTTTGCCACCACCGTCGCCGGTATTTAATTCAGCCATTTTAGTGTATTTTTAAAATTATTTTGTAGTTGCTCTTAAACCAGTAACCAAATTAAAGCTATTGATTTTTTGCTCTTGTAATATATCCATCACCTTTTTAATTGCTGGATACTCTTCTTTTGAGTCACCTTTGATTGCGACTTGCAATTCCTTATCATTTACGTCAATATTTGCTTGACGTGAAGTGTAAATCCAATCTTTCAATTGATTATCTAAAGAATCTTTAGGCACACCTGGCTGAACGCCCGGTTTGTTTCTGTCAGCAGTCTTCATCGCAATCAATTGTTTTAGGCTAGTAATTGGAACACCAATTCCCTCCATCAAAGCAAAAGTTTCAGATTCAGTTTCTGTAAACTGTACACCGTACTTTTCACCCATTAATTCAAGTGCTTTTTTTCTAACTTCTCTACCTTTTAAATCATAGAAAACTTTTCCTTTTCCAATTGTAATAGTAGCTAAATTATCTTCTGGCAACTTAGACTGAACTGTCGACGCAGGAGTATCAACTGGCAATGCTTCAGGTATTTTTGCAGTTGCTGTCATTACGAAGAAAGACAACAAAAGAAAAGCTACATCACACATTGCAGTCATGTCCGTAGACCCTGCTTTTTTCTTCATTTTTATAGCCATCAATATATATTTTAATTTTTACAAAAAGGTAACCATTACAGGGTTACCTTCCTGCAAAATACATTATTAATTATTTTTGAGCACTTCTGAAGTGTCTGTAAGTATTTACAATTGTATTACCAGCCTCATCAATAGAGTAAGTCAAAGTATCAATTTTAGATGTAAAGAAGTTGTAAGCAATAATCGCTAATGCTGAAGTAGAGATACCTGTTGCAGTGTTTATCAAGGCCTCAGAGATACCATTTGCAAGAGCTGCTTGATCAGGAGTACCTGCTGCAGATAACGCACTAAATGCTTTAATCATACCAGTTACAGTTCCCAACAATCCTGCAAGAGTTCCTAAAGATACCATTGTAGAAAGTACAGTCATGTGTTTCTCTAACATTGGCATTTCTAATGAAGTAACCTCTTCGATTTCTTTGTGAATAGTTTCAGCAGCAGCTTCACTATCTAAACCTTCTCTTTTTACTTCTTGGTATTTCAACAAAGCAGATTTGATTGGGTTAGCAACAGAACCTTTTTGTTTGTCACAAGCTGCAATAGCACCTTCGATGTTTCCAGATTTGATATCTTTTTGCAAGTTGATCATGAAAGTATCTAAATTTCCTGTTCCAGCTGCTTTTGAAATTACAGCAAAACGCTCAAATGAGAATACAACTACCATTAACAATAATCCTAACAATACTGGTACAATAGGACCTCCTTTGTAAACCATTGCTAACATATTACCTGGTAGTGGGTGACCTGTATTAACTCCACCTTCGAAATTAGCACCATTACCCATTATGAAATTCCAAATCAACCATCCAACAAAAATACATGCTACAATAATGATTCCTGAGATCATTCCTCCTCCGTTTGCCGCTTTTTCTTTTTTAACGTTTGCCATTTTTTTTTTAATTTTAATAGTTTTAAATAAATTATCTTAGTTATATTAAACTTGTAGTTAGGCAAATTTATATTTTTAGTTCAAATAAAAAAACTTTTTTTTATTTAATTGTCATTAAATTTATTTCAAAAACACAATTAATTGATTAATGACCTCATTTTCATCAATATCATTAAGCATAAAGATATTTTAGATATAATAATATCATTTTTTTATGATTATTTATTGTAATTTATCAATAAGAAAGCAATTAAGAAGAAAACTACAAACTCATCGATTTAGCAACAATTAAGCAGTAACACTGCAGAAAAAGCGACAATTGGTAATATTATAAAAATGCAATACCTTGCAAAAGCATAAAAACAAAGCCTAACTATGAGTACAACATTAGATTTTAAGACACAAATTACATCCGGTTACAGTCATAAAGGCGGAAGCATCACCTTGGGTGGAGGGATTTTGAACGGTGTTCCTGTTCCTGATACCTTTGTTTCTGTTCCGCTCAAAACACTGAATAGACATGGCCTCATTGCAGGAGCAACGGGAACCGGTAAAACAAAAACAATACAAGTGCTATCAGAGCAACTCTCGCAAGCAGGTGTTCCAGTGTTGATGATGGATATAAAAGGAGACTTTAGCGGAATTGCAAAAGAGGGGGAAGTTAAAGACTTTATCCAGGAACGTCACTCCAAAATCAATATCCCGTATAATGCCGCAAGTTTCCCTGTTGAACTATTAACCTTATCGGAGCAAAGTGGCGTTCGATTGCGTGCTACCATATCAGAGTTTGGACCTGTATTATTTTCTAGAATTCTAAACTTAAATGATACTCAGGCTGGAGTAGTATCTGTTATTTTTAAATACTGTGACGATAATGCTATGCCATTGCTTGATCTAAAAGACATTAAAAAGGTAATCAATTACATTACTGAGGAAGGTAAAGAAGAAATTGAGGAATTGTACGGAAAAATTTCTACCTCGACTACCGGAACTATTTTGAGAAAAATAATTGAACTCGAACAACAAGGTGCTGATTTGTTTTTTGGCGAATTATCATTTGATATCAACGATTTGATGCGTATCAATGAGGAAGGAAAAGGCTATGTCAATATCCTACGATTAACAGACATTCAGGATAAACCAAAGCTGTTTTCGACCTTCATGCTAAGTATGCTTGCTGAAATTTACCAGCAGATGCCTGAAAAAGGTGATGCTGACCAACCGGAATTGGTCATTTTTATTGATGAAGCCCATTTAATATTTAGCGAAGCTAGTAAAGTTTTGCTCGAACAAATTGAGACAATCGTAAAATTAATTCGTTCGAAGGGTATTGGTATTTATTTCATCACGCAAAACCCAATGGATATTCCAAGTGGAGTACTCGCCCAACTAGGTTTAAAGATTCAGCATGCTTTGAGAGCCTTTACAGCAAATGACAGAAAAGCCATCAAACAAACCGCAGACAACTACCCTACATCAGAATTTTATCAAACAGACGAAATTTTGACTAGCTTAGGAATTGGAGAGGCGCTTGTTACCGCATTGAATGAAAAAGGAATCCCTACTCCACTTGTGGCTACAATGATGCGGGCTCCAATGAGCAGAATGGATATTTTAACCGAAACGGAAATTCAGGAGATCAATCAAAAATCAAAGCTCGTTAAAAAATATAGTGAATTAATTGACCGTGAAAGCGCTTATGAAATTCTGAATCAAAAAATTGAGGCTGCAACAAAAGAAGCTTCTGAAAACACAACTTCAGAAACCGAAGAAACCGTAAAAACAGAAAAACAAGGACCAAGTCCCGCCGAAGTTGTTGGTAAATCAGTTCTCAAAGTTATTACAAGTGCCACTTTCATTCGAGGTGTATTTGGAGTTTTAAGTAAAGTTTTCAAGAAATAATAATCGACCATAATTAAAAATGAAAAAATATTTTATCCAATCTACCCCTTTTATTGTGCCAACTACTGATGGAAAATTAATTGAAGAGCATCATGGTTTAGCAACCACACAAAACAAAGAAATATCAATAGCGCACATGGTAGCACCGCCCGGGTGGAGCGAACCGTTTCAAACTCCTGAATTTGATGAGTACACCTATATTATAAGTGGTAAAAAACAATTTATTATTGATGACGAAACCATTGTTTTAGAAGCAGGACAATCCATAAAAATTGAGCGCAATACGCGAGTGCAGTATTCAAATCCTTTTGATGCTCCGTGCGAATACATTGCCATTTGTACACCTGCCTTCTCTATAGAAAATGTTAATAGAGAAGAGTAACACTTTTTAAATTCGTAACTTGGGGTCGACAAGAACAACAACTATGACTACTAAAAAAAGAATCATCATTATAGGTGCCGGATTTGCAGGTTTACGTTTGGCACAGGATTTAGAAAACACGGATTACGATGTCCTGCTCATTGATAGGAATAATTACCATCAATTTCAGCCATTAATGTACCAAGTGGCAACGGCAAGATTAGAGCCTGCCAGTATTTCTTTTCCGTTAAGAAAAGTTTTTCAACACTCTAAAAATGTGAGAATACGAATTGGTGAGGTTCAAAAAGTTGAAACAGAGCAACAAATTGTACAAACTAGTGTTGGAGCATTTGAGTACGATCATTTAGTGATTGCTTTTGGATGTACTACCAACTATTTTGGCAACCCATCAATAGAGAAATTTGCTTTCCCTATGAAATCGGTGCCTGAGGCAATTCAGCTTCGTAATCAAATTTTGCAAACTTTTGAAGATACTTTAATTGCTTCAGCTGATGACTTGCCTGCTTTACTCAATTTTGTTGTAGTGGGCGGTGGACCAACGGGTGTGGAACTTGCGGGTGCTTTGGCGGAAATGAAAAAAAACATTTTGCCCAAGGATTATCCAGATAAAGACTTCTCTAAACTGACTATTTATTTACTCGAAGGGTCGCCGGCCATTTTAGGACCAATGAGTCCCGACTCGCAAAAGATGTCACGCATATACTTAGAGCAATTAGGAGTAATTGTAAAAACTGATACTATTGTGAGCCAATATGACGGTACCAATGTTCAGCTACAAAGTGGCGCCATTATTCCGTCAAAAAATGTGATTTGGGCAGCAGGAATCATAGGGAACACTTTGAATGGAATACCAGAAAATACGATAACGCGAGGAAACCGTTATGTTGTGAACCGAAAAAGCAATATTATCGGTCTAAACAATATTTATGCATTGGGAGATGTTGCGTACATGGAAACTCCGAAATATCCAAAAGGCCATCCTCAAGTGGCTAGTGTAGCTATTGAACAAGCTAAAATCCTGGCAAATAATTTTAAAAATTTATTGAAAGGACGTACTTTAATCGATTATGAATATCATGATAAAGGAAGTATGGCAACAATTGGTAAACGAAAAGCAGTTGTTGACTTGCCTAAATTTAGTTTTCAAGGCCGATTGGCATGGTTAACTTGGATGTTTATTCACTTAATGCTTATTTTGAGCGTAAAAAACAAGCTTTCTATATTTGTCAATTGGATGTTTAGCTATTTCAACAACGACAGTACTTTACGGGTTTTACTAAAACCAGCGGTAAAAAAATAAAAACGGACTCCAAATTGGAGTCCGTTTTTTTTATTGGAGTAAAGCTATAATTTTCTGTTCGACTAAATCTGAGTTCCAGATTTCTTGGATATTATCCATTTTCAACACTTCTTGCATAATTTCATTTTGGTAATCTCCTACTGCCAAGGCTTCGGCATACGGTTGCAAACTAAAGGTAACTCTGCTGTACAATGGCATCCATTTATCAGGATGTTTATCTGAGAACCATTTTTCTATTTTCTTTTGAAGTAGAAAGTTTTCATCAGCTGTCTTGGCACTCATTTCTATAAAATTGCGCTCGGCTAGTTCGGCGATCGCATCAGCATTTGGCTTTCTTGATTTCTGGTATTCCGAAAAAATGCGGCTCCAATCATCGCCATGCTCCTGAATTAATTCATTTAAAACTGTAATATCTTCAAAACCAGCATTCATCCCTTGACCATAAAACGGAACTATAGCGTGAGCTGCATCACCAATAAGAGCTAACTTGTCTTCAAATGTCCAAGGATAGCACTTCATTTTCACCAAATAGCTAGTAGGGTTTTTGAAAAAATCAACCACTAAATCTGGAATCACTTCTTTGGTATCTGGAAAATACTTCGCAAAAAACGCTACTAAATGCGCCTCATCTTTGAGTTGTTCAAATGAATTTTCGCCCTCAAAAGGCATAAATAAAGTACAAGTAAAACTACCGTCAAGATTTGACAAGCCCATCAACATAAAATTGCCTCTAGGCCATATGTGAAGTGAATTTTTGTCGATTTTATGGGAACCATCTGGGTTGGCAGGAATATGCAATTCTTTGTAGCCAATTTTCATGAACTCTTGCGAGTAATCAAACATAGACTGTCGTTGCATGCGATGACGAATCCTTGAAAATGCGCCATCAGCGCCAAAAACTTTGTCAAATTTTATTTCTGTCCACTCGCCACGTTCAGTTTCACCAACATGAAGTGTTGCATCGGTTAGTGTTACATCCCAAATTTTTTGATTGAAAAAGAACTCTACACCCTCCTTTTCAGCCAAATCAATCATTTTACAATTGAGAATCCCCCTTGAAAGTGAAAAAATAGCTTCACCTTCTTTGCCGTAATTTTGTGTAATGTAGCTACCATCCTGCATGTGAATTCCACGTTTATCAACCGGAATACCAATAGCTCTAATTTCGTCATCGAGACCAATATCACTCAATGTTTTCCATCCTCGATCAGACATTACCAAATTAATGGAGCGTCCCGAAAACTGAATATTTCGAATATCAGGACTTCTATCGTAGACGTGCACCGTATGACCTAATTTTTTTAAGTATATCGCCAAGAGCGTTCCTACGAGACCTGAACCTACTACCGCAATTTTTTGAGGAGTTTGCATTGTATTTTTAAATCAAAAGTTAAGCAAAATTACTGATTAAAAACGTGAGCCTTTCTAAAAAAGCAATTATTTACTGACTTTAAACACTAATTTTGAAGAAGTACGAACAATTTCCTCTTTGTTAAGGATCATTCTTCTGAATTTGCCGGTGTTGTACAATTCAGCTTGATCGCTGTAATGACTACTCAGCACATTTCCTGATTGTCCGGTTGGTAATACGCTCCAACTATTTTCGATATCCGAAAAATCAATAATCCTACGCGTAGAAGGACCTCCTTTTACGAGATAGTTTCCATCGGCAGTGTAATCAAAAAACAAGTTGTTGATTACTTCATTAGAACCCGAAACTTCAAATGGACCTACGTTGAAAATATTGCGTAAAGCAGCCACCTTCCCTAGCGGATGTTGATGCTCTACCGTATGCACTTTGTTCCAAGTCCAAGTCTTGATATCAGAGCCAAACTGTATCTCTAAAGCAGCTATCGCTTGCGCAAAAGATAAGCTCAAAATATCCTTTCGCGATTCTTTTTTATTTTTTGTAGCGCTATTGTCCCACCAAATGGAATTTTCGGTTGCCAATTGTCTAGCCACTACTTGCCTCATGATATGGGTACCTAAAAAAGATTTGAATCTATCAGTACCTAATTCATCCTCGAAAGTGTTTTTCAAATAGCAAAACAAAAACTTGTTGTAAATGGTAGGCGCCACATCGTTTAGGTTGTGCGATCCTTTCCAAGTTTTTAAAATTGAAAGCGCTTCTTTTTGAATAGTTGTTGCTTTTTCATTTTCTAAAATGGGTAGTAAATTTTTAACCAAGCTTGAAGCAGTCGCTGATGTATTGTCAAAAATCATGCTTCCTACACTTGCCTTGTCCCAATCAGATTTTGGATCTAGTAGTTGTGTGATTCGCTTGGCTCTATCTTCGGGCAAATAATAACCCGGATAGTTAAAACCATCTACCGCCTCCGGTTGGTTATTGGCAGAATAAACGTAGTTCCATCTTGGATTTACAGCAGACGGATTTTTAGAAAAATCAAGATAACTAGCAATATCATTTTTACCACTAGCTCCATCTAAAATAAAATTAGGATTCACTCCGGCTTGGTGCTTGTACAATTTTCCGGTAGCCCACCACGCCACATTACCTTTGGCATCGCCATACATAACATTTAAGCCTGGTGCCGCAATTAAGGAAACTCCTTTTTGAAAATCGGCTTTATTTTTTGCATGCGACAAAAGATACACAGCATCTAAAATTTGAATGGGTTGTTGCGTATAGATCCACGACATTGCGATAGGATTTTTTGACGGAAGACCTTCAATTAGGTCATTTATCACTGGGCCGTGTCTTGAAATTTTCACATTTAAAGTAACCGATGTAGAGTCTTTTACTAGAATCGTCTTCTTTCTAACATCATATTTGCGGTAGCCTGCAGGTGTTGCATAAGAATTAGCATCAGTGGGATGATTTTTTTCTTCGTACAAATCCACATCATCATTTTCAAACATAGTTAAACCGTATGCGTATTCTCTGTTGTGACCCAGCAAAGGATAAGGAGTTCCTGCTAAATACGAACCATAAAGCTCAAATTCAGGCGTTACCAAATGCGCTTCGTACCACGTTCCTGGTTGCGAAAATCCAATATGCGGATCATTTGCAAAAATCACCTTCCCATTTTTTGTTTTTTTGGGACCAATAACCCAACTATTACTTCCGATAAAAGGAGCAACAGGAGAGCGCTCTAACAGTTGCGCAACCGCTTTTGAAATAGCGGCATATTCTTGTGGCCTATCTTTGGCATTTCGAATTTTGGTGGTATTAAAAGCACCGTCTAAACCAAAATCTTTCAAATAAGCAGCACCTAAATTATCACGAATATCAGTCATCAAAGGATCTGATTTTTGCGCCATTGCGAAACTAAAAGACATGTACCCAAATATATTGTACACATCCTTCATGGTAAATTTTTGTTTTTTGATACCCAGCAAACTAAATTCAACTGGCGTAATACCTTCGTCAAGATACTGATTGACTCCATCAAGATAGGCTTGCGCAAGTTGGTAACTGGCACTATTTGTATCTAAATCAGCTATCGCTTTTACAGAAGCTTCTTCGATGCCCAAACCTGCAAAAAACAGATCGTTCTTGAGTGCCACTGAACCAAAAATCTCAGATAAACGGCCGGGTGCAATGCGTCGCATTAATTCCATTTGCCAAAGACGGTCTTGTGCATGCACATAACCCAAAGCAGTCATAGCATCTTTTGAACTATTGGAATAAATATGAGGAACCCCAAACTCATCAAAATAAACGGTAGTCTCATTTTGAATATTTTTCAAAGCCACTTCGCCCTCGTATTTTGGTTTCAGGTAAAAACCATAAAGCAACAGAGAGCAAACCAGAATAAGGACAACGCCTAATAAAACAATAGATAATTTACGGAGTTTAGTCATTTTTAATAAAAATTGGAAAACAAATATATAGGTTTTGAAAGGATATTAAAACAGAATTACCTTCTCTCCTAGTTAATAAAAAGGCAAAGCTAGTACTATTTTATTTTTGTTTAATATTTTTTATTTTTTATTAAACAAAAAAGTATCTTTGTTTTAAAAACAAGACAATATGAAGCACGTTACCAAAGATACCATCTCACAAATGGAAAAAGTAGCCCGATTGAATTTAATCAATTCATGCACCGGATATAAATCAGCTAACTTAATAGCAACCAAATCAGCAGATGGAATTTCGAACGTGGCTATTTTTAGCAGCGTTACCCATTTAGGAAGTCATCCAGCGATGATTGGTTTTATTATGCGACCTACAACAGTTCCGCGAGATACCTATAAAAACATTAAAGAAACGGGCTATTTCACCGTAAACCATATCACAGAATCAATGATTGCTGACGCACACCATACCTCAGCGAACTATGAATACGGTATTTCTGAATTTGAAAAAACCAATTTGACTGAAGAGTATAAAGACGGTTTAGAAATTCCTTTTGTACAAGGAAGCCCAGTGCAATTGTACTGCAAATACCTTAATGAATATTTTATTGCCGAAAATGATACCATTCATATCATCGCGTCAATTGAACATTTGTTTTATAACGACGAATTAGAGCATCCTGCGAATTGGTTACAACTCGATAAAGCAGGTGTTGTGGCCATCAATGGTTTAGATGGGTATTGTTTACCCACTTTACTTGACCGTTACCAATATGCGCGTAAGGAACAACCAACTACCTCTTTTTTCAAAAAATAATAGATGAAAAAATTACGTTTACTATTGGGCGATCAGCTAAATGAAGCACATTCTTGGTTCGAGGAAGTTAATGATGATACGTTTTATCTTTTGGCCGAAATGAGGCAAGAAACTGACTATGTCAAACACCACATTCAAAAAGTTGTGGCGTTTTTTATGTCGATGCGTAATTTTTCTACAGCCTTACAAGCGAAAGGTCATCGTGTATTGTACTTTGAAATTGATGCCACAAACAATCCTCAAAATTTAGAGCAATTAATTAAAAATTGTATTCAGGTAAACGGAATTGAAAAATTCGAATACCAACTTCCTGACGAATACCGCTTGGATAAGCAGTTGCAAAATATTTGTAGTAACTTACAAATAGCAACTGAAGTTTTTGACACGGAACATTTTTACACGAGCAGAACTGAATTAAGTACTTTTTTTGAAGGTAAAAAGTTGTTGCTGATGGAAAATTTTTACCGCAACATGCGTAAAAAACATCATGTACTCATGCAAGGTGCAACGCCTGTGGGAAACCAATGGAATTTTGATGCTGATAATAGAAAAAAATACAAAGGCGAAGTTCCAGTACCTGCAGAAAAAAATTTCCATACAGATGTTACGACAGTTTTACAACAAATTCAAAATGCAGGTATTACCACATTTGGAGCGATCAACGCGACGGACTTTAGCTGGCCCACTTCACGAGCGGCTTGTTTAGAAGTGCTGGATTATTTTTGTAGAAAGTTGCTGCCGTATTTTGGCGACTACGAAGATGCCATGCATACTGACGAAAAATTTCTTTTCCACAGTCGTTTGTCATTTGCAATGAATAGTAAAATGGTTTCGCCAAAAGAAGTTGTCGATACCGTTGTTGCACATTACTGGGCCAATGAAAATACTATTAGCATATCGCAAGTTGAAGGTTTTGTGCGCCAAATATTAGGCTGGCGCGAATACATACGTGGGATTTACTGGAAAGAAATGCCCAATTATAGCCATATGAATGCCTTGAATAATAGCAACTCACTTCCTGATTTTTTCTGGACTGGAAAAACCAAAATGAATTGTATGCAGCATGCTATTCAACAAAGTTTAGATGAAGCTTATGCACATCACATACAGCGTTTGATGGTGATTGGGAATTTCACTTTGTTAACACAAATACATCCTGACGAGGTAGATGCTTGGTATCTTGGCGTATACATTGATGCTATTGAATGGGTTGAAATGCCCAACACTAGAGGGATGTCACAATATGCTGATGGCGGGATTATTGCTACCAAACCATATGTCTCCTCAGGAAGTTACATCAACAAAATGAGTAATAATTGTGCCAAATGTCATTACAATGTAAAAGACAAATTCGGAGACAAAGCATGTCCTTTCAATAGTTTGTATTGGAACTTTTTGGATGAAAAAAAGGAATATTTCAAAGGCAATCAGCGTATGGCAATGATGCTTAATTTATTGAAGAAAATCGATCCAGAAGAACTGTACCGAATTAAGCTCAAAGCAAATGAAATCATTAGCAACATGGATGCATATTAAACAGCAAAGGTTCCTTCTCAATTGAAAAGGAACCTTTTTTTATCTGTATAAAACTAATTAGTCTTTCTTACTACCGTCGATTATCGCACCTGTTCCAGCACCAACACCTGCTCCTGCAACACCACCAATAATAGCTCCTTGAACTTTTTTCTTGCTGATGATTGCTCCAGTTGCTGCTCCTACACCAGCACCAATTACAGCTCCTTTAGCGGTACTACTCCAACCCTTTTTTTGAGTTGTTGTTGTCGTTGTAGTAGTGTTTGGCGCTTGCTGGTTAACAACAATAACCTCTTTTTTAGTTTCTAATTTTTCTTCCTCCATTTTAACCATAACTTGTTGCATCGAGTCGATTACTCTTTGCTTTTCCATGGCTACTTTCATGGAGTCTACAGTTGCAGCTTTAGCTTTTGCAACATCGGCTTTTGTTTGATTCTGACATGAAACTACTGCTAAGGCAAGTAGCATAAAGTATACTATTTTCATAATGATTTGTTTTTAAATTTCTATTTTACAAAGATATATTGGGTTTAAAACATTAATGTTATGGAATTATTTTTGTGATTTATATAATTCAACGATTTTACTTGCCTAGAATACCCTTTTTCAAAATCTGACCAAATTCAAACATATCCTCAAACGAAGTGTATAAAGGAACTGGAGCTAGCCGAATTACGTTAGGTTCTCTCCAATCTGTAATCACCCCGTTTTTCATTAAATACTCAAATAAACTGCGTCCTTCACCATGCAGGAACACTGATAATTGTGAAGCACGCTCTTGAGGATTACTTGGTGTAATAATTTCAAAAGTACTGTCTACTTCATTATCGATTTCATGCAAAACGAATTCTAGATAAGCGGTGATGAGATCGCGTTTTTCAAGAAGTGCATCCATGCCAACCTCAGCAAACATATCAACAGAAGCGAGATAGGGTGCTAATGACAAAATAGGTAAATTGCTTATTTGCCAACCATCAGCTCCGTGAACAGGATCAAAATTAGGTTCCATTTTAAAACGACGTTCTTTATTATGGCCCCACCACCCGGCAAAGCGAGGCAACTGCGAATTGTTGTGGTGTTTTTCATGAATGAAACAACCAGATGCATTACCTGGTCCTGAATTCATGTATTTGTAGCTGCACCATGCTGCAAAATCAACATTCCAATCATGGAGTTCTAATTTGACATTTCCAGCGGCATGCGCCAAGTCCCAACCTACATAGGCTCCCACTTTATGACCCGCTGCAGTAATGGTTTTCATGTCAAAAACTTGACCTGTATAATAATTAACGCCACCAATAAGTACAAGCGCCAACTCATCGCCTACCTCTTCAATTTTGGCTAAAACATCTTCTAGGCGAATGTTATGCTCGCCTTCACGTCTTTTGATTTCAACCAAAGCATCTTGTTTATCAAAACCAACGGCACGGGAATGAAAATCAACTTGGCTTTGAAACATGTATTGATCTGATGGAAATGCTTTTTCCTCACAAATGATTTTGTAACGCGTTTTAGTTGGCTGATAAAACGAAACCATAAGCAAGTGCAAATTAACGGTGAGCGTGTTCATTACCGTAACTTCAGTTGGCAAAGCACCAACGATTTTACTTAAAGGCTCTGCAAAGCGTTCGTGGTAATCCCACCAAGGTTTGTCACTGTAAAAATGACCTTCGACAGCGAGATTAGCCCAATCATTCATAACCTCATCAACATAGGTTTTGGTACGTTTGGGTTGTAAACCGAGCGAATTTCCGGTGAAATAAATGACTTTTTTATCGTTTACTTTTGGAAAAATAAATTCAGATTGGTATTTATTAAGAGGATCTTGTGCATCGAGTTGCCTTGCAAATTCAAGGGTATTTTGAAATTTCATATACAATTTTTTGAAACGTAAAAGTACAAAAAATCAAGCTAGTGTAACAAATGAATGTTTGAATTAGCACTACTTGAATTGAAGAAAAAATTCTCAAAAATACGTACTCATAACAAATTTAACTGTTTTAAAGTACACGAGAATTTACCGCGATTTGGTGTGAGGGATGGCAGCGGCATCCTTTATTTTCTTTTTTTAAAAGAAAATAAAGATAGAGCGAACAGCCCGACCCGACCTTTTTTTGGGAGGGACACACGCAAAAAAAAATCTCGCCATTGCTGACGAGATTCTTTAAAATATATTCTGTACTGAATTACAATATCAACATGGCATCGCCATAAGAGTAGAATTTGTATTTTTCTTCGATAGCTTCAGCGTAGGCTTTTTTCATTAAATCGTGGCCACAAAATGCAGAAATCATCATTAAAAGAGTTGATTTTGGAGTATGAAAATTGGTGATCATACACGTAGGCACTGCAAAATCGTGAGGAGGAAAAATAAATTTATTGGTCCAACCATCGAACGGATTTAAAGTGTTTTGCGACGAAACTGAACTTTCTACGGCACGCATAGAAGTAGTTCCTACGCAACAAATACGTTTTCTTTTTGCTTTTGCTTCGTTTACGATATCGCAAGCTTCTTGCGTGATTTTTAACTCTTCAGAGTCCATTTTGTGCTTTGACAAATCCTCTACTTCAACTGGATTGAATGTTCCTAAACCAACGTGCAAGGTTACTTCGGCAAAATTCACACCTTTGATTTCAAGTCTTTTAAGCAAATGCTTAGAGAAGTGCAAACCTGCTGTAGGAGCAGCTACGGAACCTTCTTCTTTAGCATAAATGGTTTGGTAACGCTCTGCATCTTCTGGAGTTACATCTCTAGAAATGTATTTTGGAATTGGAGTTTCTCCAAGTTCAGTCAATTTATTACGGAATTCTTCGTAAGAGCCATCGTATAGAAAACGCAATGTTCTACCACGAGAAGTAGTATTATCGATTACCTCAGCAACAAGCGAGTCATCGTCGCCGAAGTACAATTTATTACCAATTCTGATTTTACGAGCTGGATCAACTAACACGTCCCATAATCTTTGCTCTGCGTTCAATTCTCTTAGTAAAAAAACTTCGATTCTAGCACCCGTTTTTTCTTTGTTACCGTACAAACGAGCAGGAAAAACTTTAGTGTTATTTAGAATTAAAACATCACCTTCGTCAAAATATTCGATGATATCTTTGAACATTTTGTGCTCTATAGTTTGTTTTTTACGGTCAATAACCATTAGACGAGCCTCGTCTCTATTTTCGGCTGGATACTCCGCAAGAAGTTCTTTTGGTAAATCAAATTGAAAATGGGATAACTTCATTTATTTTTTTATTTTAAAAGTTTAAGATTTTCAACAGTTACTCACATTGTAGCAACATAAAAATCTTTCGGGTGCAAATATACGATTGTGAGATAGGCGTTGTCAAGTGTTTTGGCTTTTATTTTCAAAAACAACTGATAACGTTGCATTTAAACCTTATAAATGCGCTACCTGAAAGCCAATCGACTCCATGTCTTTCCAGAAATCAGGATAAGATTTTGAAACTACGCCAGCATCCGCAATGTGTAATGGCACTTTAATAGCCAAAGGAGCGAAAGCCATAGCCATACGGTGATCGTTATACGTTGCAATAGTTACCTCTTTGTTTAAAGTAGCTGATGGCTCTAAGGTTAGACTATCATTGGTAACTGTGATGGCTGCTCCTAATTTGGTGAGTTCGACTCTGAGTGCTTCTAGCCTATCTGTTTCTTTAATTTTTAAAGTGTGAAGACCTGTGAGGTGACAGCCAATTCCTAAACCTAAGCAGGTAACCACAATGGTTTGCGCAATATCAGGCGTATTGTTTAAATCGAAAGTGAGTTGTGTTGCTGGAACAAAATTAACATCCTTCGTTAATGTCATTTGGTTACCGTTAAACTCAGTACGCACACCTAATTGTTCATAGATACTTACCAAAGCAGCATCGCCTTGAAGGCTGGTTTGTTTGTAACTATTCAAAGTAATTGCGGCTTGATCAGCAAGCGCTACAATACTAAAAAAATAGGATGCTGAACTCCAGTCAGACTCTACCGTCATTATTTTGCTTTCAGATTCTTTTTGAGGAGTTACTGTAATGCTGTTGCCTTCAAAGCGAGTTGTAATACCCAAATCGTTAAGTAATGCCAAGGTCATTTTGATGTATGGAACGGAGGTAATTTCACCCACTAAAGTGATTTCGATACCATTTTCGAGTTTAGGAGCCACCAATAGCAAGGCTGAAATGTACTGACTACTCACGTTGGCGGGAATCGAGACTTTAGAGGCTGTAATTTTTTGCCCTTCTATTTTGATAGGCGGATAACCTTCGTTTTTTTCGTAAGTGATTTTGGCACCCAACTGCTCCAATGCTTCGACTAAAACTTGTATTGGGCGTTCGGTCATGCGTTGTGAACCGGTAAGTGTAACTGTTGCTCCGGGCGTTACTGCAAAATAAGCTGTTAGAAAACGCATAGCGGTTCCCGCATGGTGAATGTCTACCATTTGTGGCTCTCCACTAGCTGCTGAAACTTGCTTTAAAGCTTTAGCCATAACCTCACTATCATCTGAATTGGAGGTATTAGCTAAAGTAATATTTGGGAATAGCGCTTGTAACAGTAGTAATCTATTGGTTTCACTTTTAGAACCTGTTATATCGAGCTGCGAATTGTGAATTGTAAATTGTGAATTAGTGCTTAGTCTTAAATTCATGCGTATAATTGTGAGTTGTGAATTGCGAGTTATAAATTAAATACCCTAGCTGCGCAATTTACCACTACTCGTTCATAATTCATAATTTACAATTGACAAATTATTTCAGTTTTTCATTGTTTTTGTGACGATCTTTGTCTCTAACCGATTTCAGATCCATCTTTTTGTCGAAAGCAGCTTGCAAATCGATTCCTGTTTGGTTGGCCAAACACAACACTACAAAAACCACATCAGCTAATTCTTCGCCAAGGTCTTTGTTTTTGTCGCTTTCTTTTTCAGACTGTTCACCGTAACGACGGGCAATAATACGAGCTACTTCACCTACTTCTTCGGTGAGTTGTGCCATATTAGTTAATTCGTTAAAATAGCGTACACCGTGTTCTTTGATCCAAGTATCTACGTCGAGTTGTGCGTTTTTTAAGTTCATTATTATATTTTGCTTAAAATGAATTTTTCGTTTTGCTTATTAATTACATTTTGATAAAAAGTCTTTAACTCCGGATAAAATTCTGCTTTAAATAAAGCTCCTTTGATCTCTTCGCTGACTATCATTTGAATAGTATTACCAACCACGGTGCTATTCATCGAAAATACGACTTCATTTCCTTGAGTTGAGATTTTAATTGGCTTAGGGCTTGACTCCACAGCGTACCCTGCAGGGATTTCAATATTAAAATTATATTTTCTATTTTTTGGGTAAGCAAAATAGATGGGCATCTCACGGTTTTCTTGAACAAAGGGGTTGATTGCACTAGTTAAAAACAACATTGGATTTACATATAATTTACCTGCAATAATTTCGCAATGATTTACCGTTGAAAAATCAAATTTCTCACTAATTGCCTGACTGCTAATTGTTTTATTTTCTTCTGTACCGTACTCGGTAATTTCGAGACCGTTCCATTTATTTTCTAATCTTTCAAGGTACGTATTTTGATCCTGATTAGCTTGATTTTCGCGAAATAAAAATGCTTCGGTAGCCGTATGATACATTTTAAATTTTCCTTCGATCTTCCCTGTAGAATTTATTTTTGCAAACAAATTGTGATTTATCGAGGAAGGCTGTTTAGGTACCAGATTTATCTCTTCGGATGACCCGTCTTTTCGAATTAATCTTCCTTGCCAGTTGAGCAACTTCAAAGGTAAAATATCGGGACTGGTATATTTATTGGTAGCATCCAACAATACATTTTTACCTTCAATCGTTGCGGATGCAATTACGTAATTGAATCCTGTTCTATTTGGATATACTGGAACTCCATGATCTAAGGTGCTTACCAAAACGGGGTTGGCATCAACTCCTGCTATGCGCAGCATATTGATGAGAATAAAGTTTATTTCGGCTGAATTACCAGCTCTACTACTGTAAGCATCTTTAACTCCTTTATCCGTGTAATACCCATTTTCACCATTCCAATTCATTCTTTGTTGAACGTATGTAAAAATGCTATTCATTTTTTCCTCAGAACTGAGCGGGGTGTTTGTATCGTTTTTTATAATTTCTTTTACATCATCTAAAAAGAAAAGACCAAAATCTAGCTGTTTACCAAAATTTTTATCTTCAAAAATAGAGGTACTCACCCCTTCCCAAGTTGAAGCATAGTCTTTTTCCGGTTCTTGGTAAAACTGTGTTTTTTCTAATTCGTGTTTCAAACAAGCTCTATAATTTTGCAAATTGTCCACAAAAGGCTCTGGCTTTAAAGCAGGAATGTTTTCAGCAGAGTAAGTGCTTATGACTTGTTGAAAATTAACATAGTCTGTTCTGGTCCGGTCATATCTACTAGGAAAACTAAAAGAACCTCCTGACACTTTCTGTGCCGTTTTGATTGGTGCAAAACCACTAACAAGTGCCTTATAAACAAGAAATCCAGGTATTGCTGTTGTAAACTGGGCGAAATTTACCGGAATTTCATATTGAAAATAAAAACTAGGAAATTTGATTATGTTTTCTGACTTCAAAAAATATTTAAACTCAATTATAGAACCTACTTTGACGTTAGGTAGTGTTATAGATGCTTCCTTCCAATACTCATTTACTTTGGTCACAAAACTACCCTCACTTTTCAGTTTTGATTTTTCAATAGCACCGTTAACTAAATTGTAGGTAACTGCATCAGAAAATTGAACTGACTCATCGTTCCTATCTTCATAACCAATGTAAAAGGGCACCTTGAAAGTAGCCCAGTTCAATCCTTCTTTTTTATAAATTTTTACGCGAACCTGAAACTCTGTACCTATTGAAAATCCATCCTTTAAATTATACTTAAAAGTAGTTTTAGCTCTATTAAAAATTATTGCGGCCACAGCACTAGAATCCTTTGGATGTTGTTTTATCTTAAGTTCGTCAATAGAAACTTTACCCAATTCAAGATCTTGTGCGTTTAGTTGTAAACCAATACAAGCCAACAATACAACAAACCAATTTTTGATCATTACAGTTTTTATAATTTTACAAGAATAATTTTCTCGTTTTGTTTGTCAATCATCTTTTGAAAGAACTCTTTTAGGGCTAAATAATAGTCAGCTGGTATTATTGGAGCATTTATTTGACATGAAACTGATATTTGAACAGTATTATCCGTCAAACTAGTTAAAAATTTAAAGGTAGCTAACCCATCTTCCATGGAAATAACTGCCGTTTCTGGGTAAGAATCTATTTTATATCCGTTTGGAACTTGAAAATTTACGACATATTTATCCATGAAGGGAAAAGCAAAATCAATTGGAAATTCTCTAATCTCTTGTTTGAAAGGATTTGCATTTGTGGTAAAAGATAACAAAGGCTTGATATAAATGGCATCCCCTACTTTTTCACTAAAATTAGCTCCTTTAAACGAAAGTGTTTCAATAACAGGTAATTTAAAATCGACTTCGTTTATTCTTTCATATCCACTAACCTCAATGTTATTGTTGTCATTTTCAAATTTTTCTAAGTAAGCATCTTCTTTGGTACCCGCAACTGCAGATCGAAAAAGCATGGCATGATGATCTGTTCTTTGTCGTCTCAACTTTCCTAAAACTTCGCCTTTATCATTGACGCTGTAATTCATCGAAATAACATCATTTGCAGTTTGCTTTGGCATCAAATCTACTTCTATTGAACTTCCATCTTTTCGAATTAGCCTACCAAACCAGTTTAAATCGCGAACAGGTAAAATATTTGGAGCAGAAAAAGCATCTGTAGCATCTAAAAGAATTAGGTTTTGACCATCTTCGACGGCAGCAATAACATAATTAAAAGCGGTTCTGTTGGGAAATATGGCTATCCCATTTGAACGTGTACTAATTAAAACAGGATTAGCTGTTAAACCAGCATATCGCAACATAGCTGTTAACATTAAGTTTATTTCGGCTACATTACCCGATTTTTTATTGTAAGCTTGTCTTACACCGTCGTTGCAAGAATACCCGTAATAATCGTTCCATTTCACTGTAGCTTTAACAAACTGCAAAATGGCAGTAATTTTATCCTCGGTAGAGCTTAATCCTGCTATTACTTTTTGTAAATCTTGTTCAAAATAACCTGTTTTATTTAGTTCTGGTCCAAATTCATCATAGTTATAAATCGTCTTTGCAACTGAATTCCAATCTGTAGCAAAAGTTTGTATCAACTCTCCAGGATATTTAGTCATTGCTAATTCTTGAACTAAGGTCCCTGTATAATTACCCATATTATTAACAAAAGGCTCCTCCTTCATGGCTGGCAAATTTTCAGCTATGTAAGTCTTTTTTGTTTCAACATATTCTATTTTCTCATCATTAAAAGAAGTTGTTGTAGCGCGGTTTACAGTAGTTCGTTGTTTTGAAGTAAGAGTTATTGAATTACTTTTTTTCTCTACGGTAACATTTGGCTTAATGAATCCCTTGATATTTACATTGTAGACAAAATACTCTGGTACAGTGTTGGCGTACTCAGAATAATTTACAGGAATACTATTTTGAAAATACCACTCCCTGGTGCTACTTACTCTTGGGGATTTAATTGTGTATTTGAATTCAATTACAGAACCTTCTTTCACATTAGGCATTGTGATTTTTTTTTCTCCCCAGTATTTATTTACAACCTCATTAAATTCACCATCACTTTTAAGTTTTGTTTTCTCAATTTTACCATCGACTAGATTATAGGTAATCGCATCCGAAAAAGAAACTGTTTCCCTAGCTTCATTATCGGAATAGAAACGGATACTTTTATTCGCCCATTCATATCCTTCTTTTTTATAGATTTTAATACGAGTTTTAATTTCTGTCACCATCATAAACCCTTTCTCAGGTGAATATATAAAGGTATTTTTTCCCTTTTCAAAAAGGATTGCAGCAGCTGCACTAGAGTCCTTAGGATGTACTTTTTCTTGCAATTCAAGAATTGAAACTTTTCCGAGTTCAAAGTTTTGGGCTTGAATTTTGCAACATAAGATAAATAAGAAAAGAGTCCAGGTAATTTTCTTTAGAGTCATTAGAGATTAAATTTTGGTTAAAAGTAATTTGGCATTGTCATTTTTAGCAATCTGTTCCATAAACAATCTATAAGCATCATAATCAGCATTGGCATAAATACCCTTTTTGATGAGGATGGTTCTTTTGTACACCAGGTTGTTATTGTCTTTTTTAATAATTTCGGTTTTATAATCACCAAATTTGGTTTTTAATTCGAAGTTCGCCGGTAAAAATTCAATTTGAAATCCTGCAGGTAGCGCTACTGCTATTTCATCAGTATCAAGGTAACCACGAGGTATTTCGAACGGGTTTTTACGATTACGAATACGCTTTATAGTTCCTAAAAATTGATTATAGGTGTTAATTGCTACCATCATTTTTCCACCAGTATTTGGAGCATAATTCTCAGCGCTTAAACTAATATTCTCAACAAAATGTATTTTATCCTTATCGTTTTGAAGTTCAATCTTAGCTATTTTCAAATTGTTAATATTAGTCCAGTATCTTTTATAATGGATGTCTTTATCGGCAGGTTGCATTTTTTCTATGGAAGCTTTGGATTGGTACTGAGATCCAGTAGACACAATTTTTATAGCCCCTGTGAGGTTTCCTTGAGCATCTAAACTATAGTTCCCTGTCGAAATTTGACCATTAGCATTATCGTGGTACTTTTTAGTATGAATAATTTCTCCACCTTCAGGTTTCATGACCACAACATCACGATCGTCAGTAAAATTGGCTTGAAAACCAAAGGGGTCATCTTGGCTCGTACATTCTAGAAAGATACTTTCATCTGCATTTGGGACACACAAAATAACATGGTTTCCTTGAACAGAGAAAAAATCAGCTTCGATGTTACGAATATCGCGGTCACCGTACAATTCTGTGTAGTACGAAGGGACCCCAACCACCTCAAGGAGCGCTCTAGTGTAGTTTGAAAGTGCCTTACAATCACCATAACCCAATCGATCAACATCGGAGGCCAACATAGGTTTGAAACCGCCTATACCGACTTGCACACTGACATATCTCGATTTTTCTTGAACAAATTTGTAAACAATTTTAGCTTTTTTAATCGGATCTGTTTCAGTGCCTACCAAAGCTTTTATTTTAGATTTTGCTTCTTCACTAAGGCTGGTGGTACCGATAAGAATGTTTTCTGAAAACCATTTCCCGTATTCTTTCCAATTCTTTGCAGTTCCGTCGACTCCTTCTAAATTGAAATTTTCTAAACCCATCATTACTTTAGGAAACACCTTAGCAGCTGGTGTATAATCCTCGTATTTTTCGGCAACAATGTTGAGCGCTTCGTACTGCAATTGCGTTGGCGAATCAACAATAGTTTTTATCTTAAAATTGGCGAAATTGAATTCTTTTTTTCTAAAACCCAATGCTTGAGGCACATTGACGTTGACAATGCTTTTTTCAATACTCACATTATATTCTGAAAGCAAAGACCAAGTGGGAATAAATGCAGTGTTAGAGGTTTCAATTTCACTTTCGTAAACAATAGTAAAAGGGTATTGTGTAGGGGTATACTCAAGATAAATAAAGCGTCCATCTGAAAAAAGAGTACTACCGCCTGATGCACTTTGTTCTTTAAAATCTTTTCGCTTTATCTTTTTGATTTCGATTCCAAAGTTATCATAGACAACAGCTTCGATATTTTTAACTGTGCGTCTTTTGTCAAAATTTTCGACAGCATCTACTGCTTTTAATCCCAATTCATTCAAAACGGTGACCACCCTTTTGGTTTTGATGTTCATACTTCTTTGCGAAGCTATAGAAATGTCTAACTGATTGAGTCTAATAACTGCATTGGCATTGTTTTTAAGACTATCCGCAATGGTTACAGCAGTATAATTAATTTTTTGGGCGTTCAAACTTGATGCGAAAATGGCAGCAAAAAGAACAACAAGAGTTGTAATTCTCATTTGATATAAAATAAAGATAATGAATGATGAACCCAAGTGGGTTCTAGAAAATTTCGCAATTCAAAGAAAAGCGCATTGATTGCTTGTTAAGGATTTCCTAATTCGTGGTGTTCAAAAATAGCACAAATCTCACAATATAAAACTATTTTTACTCTTTATTTTTACTATCAATTACAATAGTTACTGGACCATCGTTTAGGAGTTGTACCTTCATGTCGGCACCAAAAACTCCGGTTTGTACTTTTTTACCGAGATCTTGTTCTATTTGGGAGACAAATTGTTCATACAAAGGAACGGCAGTTTCAGGTTTCGACGCTTTAATATAAGATGGGCGATTGCCTTTTTTGGTTAAGGCATGAAGGGTAAATTGAGAGACCACAATAATATCACCACTGATATCTTTTATAGGAAGATTCATGACATCATTTTCATCTCCAAAAATACGGAGATTGACAATTTTAGAACTCAGCCAGCTGCTATCTTCATGCGTATCCGCATCTTCAATTCCAACCAAGACCAACAATCCTTTTTGAATATTGGCTACAATTTGATTGTCTATTGTGACTGAGGCTTGTGAAACTCTTTGGATTACTACTTTCAAAATAATTATGAATGTTGAATTATGCGTTATGAAAACTGAACTAAAACGATAATAGCTATTTTTTTAAATTGTTTTTAGTTGAAATAATAATTGAAGCTATGATTTTTTTAAGTTCAACAATATCACGATTCAAAGATTCATATTGCGATTCTTTAAGATATTCAGATCGAAACAATAATTCCAACCAATAGTCGCTTTCATTGGCTTCTTTTTGTGCAATTGCAAGTTTATGAATAAAATCTAATTTACTTTCCGCATGTTCTGATTCCCTCACAAACGCACCAATTGACGTACCGCTACGCAGTAGCTGTTTACTTAAATCAAACTCCTTCTTTTCCGTACGTAAGAATTGATACAATTTTACGATTCGTAAAGCAAAATCAAATGATTTTATTTTTATGGCATTACCTGACATAATTCATAACTCATAATTGAAACATTACTCCCTCGTTTTATCACTTGCTTTTCTATCTTCGTCATACACATCTGTGCGATAATGTTCATCATCTCCTTCTAAAATCTTGAGATAACTATTATAACGTGACCAGGCAATTTCATCTCGTTCCAATGCTTCTTTTACAGCACATTTCGGTTCTTCTTTGTGCAAGCAATTGTTGAATTTACACTGATCTTTTAGTTTGAAAAATTCCGGAAAATATCCGCTTATTTCAGCCGGCTCCATATCAACCATCCCAAATCCTTTGATTCCGGGTGTGTCAATAATACTGGCACCAAAAGATAAATCAAACATTTCTGCAAAAGTTGTGGTGTGCTGCCCCTGCTTGCTTGCCTCCGAAATAGTTTTGGTACGCAAATGCAATGATGGCTCCATGGCATTTACCAAAGTAGACTTTCCAACTCCTGAATGACCAGAAAACATGCTTACTTTACCAATCATCATTGCTTTCAATTCCTCAACACCTTTCATTTCGGTTGAGGATACGCGCAAACACTGATATCCAATTTGCTGGTATACATGCTGCATGTACAATTGCTCATCAAGAGTAGCATCATCAAGAGTGTCTATTTTATTAAAAACCAACACAGTTTCAATCCCGTAAGCCTCTGCTGTTACTAAAAAACGGTCGATAAAATTAAAAGTAGTTGGCGGATTATTAACCGTAATCAACAAAAAAACGCGATCAATATTAGAGGCAATAATGTGCATTTGATGCGATAAATTGACCGACTTTCGAACGATATAATTTTTACGATCGTGAATTCCGTGAATAGTTCCCGTTACAGCATCTGAAGTTTCTTCTAATTCATAGTCAACTACATCACCTACGGCAATGGGATTAGTACTTTTAATGCCTTTGATTCTGAATTTTCCTTTGATGCGGCATTCGATAAAATCTCCTTGTTCTGATTTTACGGTGTACCAACTTCCTGTAGATTTGTAAACGAGTCCTGTCATAAGGCAAAGGTAAAATTTTGTTTGAAGTTTGAAGTTCAAAGTGTAGAGTTTTTTTAGAAACAAGTTCAAACAAAAATCCTCCAAAATCTTCTTAAAAAAGTTTTGGAGGATTTATTAAAAACTTACAAGAAATTAAGCATTCAAAACCTTATCTTGATGGTTGATACTTTCTTGGTGAATGGCCTTGAATAATTTTAAAACAAACTCTTCTGAAAGTCCTTTGGTTTCTCCATCCAAAATCATTTTACCTAAAATTTCGTTCCAACGGTTGTTTTGTAATACTGCTACGTTCGCGGCTTTTTTCACCAAACCAATTTCGTCCGCTACCTTCATACGTTTGCCTAAAAGCTCTAGCAAAGTCGCATCTAAAACGTCAATATTAGCTCGTAGTTTTTTCATTTTCTGAGTAAAATCATCCGATACATCATCAATTTTACGCACTTTTAAATCAATGAAAATTTGCTTCAAAGCATCAGGTGTTACTTGCTGTGCCGCATCACTCCAAGCATTATCTGGATCAATATGCGTTTCAATAATCATCCCATCGTAATTCAAATCTAAGGCTTCTTGCGTTACCTCTAAGATCATTTTGCGATCACCAGTAATGTGCGAAGGATCTATAATCAAAGGCAAATCAGGGAATTTATTTTGCAATTCAATAGCAATTTGCCACTCTGGAATGTTGCGGTATTTTGTTTTCTCATACGTAGAGAAACCTCTATGAATAACTCCTAATTTTTCGATTCCGGCATTGTACAAACGCTCTACTCCACCCAACCACAAAGATAAATCTGGGTTTACAGGGTTTTTCACCAAAACAATTTTATCTGTTCCTGCTAATGCATCTGCAATTTCCTGAACCGCAAAAGGATTTACCGTTGTTCTAGCACCTATCCACAACACATCAATGTCATATTCTAAAGCTAATTTTACGTGAGCAGCATTGGCTACTTCAGTTCCCATTAACAAACCTGTTTCTTCTTTGGCTTTTTTCAACCATTTCAAACCTATTTCCCCCACGCCTTCAAATCCTCCTGGACGCGTTCTTGGTTTCCAGATTCCTGCTCTAAAAACACTTACATCCGAATCCTTTAACTCATGTGCAATTTTCAATACTTGATCTTCGGTTTCAGCGCTACATGGCCCTGCTATTACTAATGGGTGGGTCAAATTAAATGCCTCCAACCAGTTTCTCATTTCTTTCTTATTTTCCATCTTTTCTAAATTTTATTTTCTAAGTTTCGTTTTTTCTATATGTTTTCTTATGAACACTGCTAGCTGTTAACTGTGACTGAAAACTGTCAACTGTTTACTTCTTAACATTCATCCCGTTTAATATCTCTTTAATCTTATTCACACTTTCCATTTCATTGTAAATCGCCTCGTAATCCTCATTCTCTAAAAGCTCCTTAAATTTAGATAAATTCAAGATATATTCATTCAAAGTTTTTACGACTTGCTTTCTATTTTGCTTAAAAATGGGTGTCCACATTGCGGGTGAACTTTTAGCAAGACGCACGGTACTTTCAAAACCAGAACCTGCCATATCAAAAATATCCTGCTCGTGTTTTTCCTTGTCAATGACTGTTTTTCCTAACATAAAAGCACTGATATGGGACAAATGCGACACATACGCAATGTGCTTATCGTGTGATTTCGGATCCATATACCTAATCCGCATTCCCATTTCTTGAAACAATGCCAAGGCGCGTTCTTGCAATTTAAAAGTTGTTTTCTCTACCTCACAAATAATGTTTGTTTTGCCTTGAAACAACCCTTTTATCGCTGCTGATGGTCCCGAAAATTCGGTTCCAGCAATAGGATGCGTGGCTATAAAATTTCTCCTTTTGGCATGGTTAGCAATACTTTCACAAATAGGCAATTTTGTCGAACCCACCTCAAAAACAATCGTTTGATCTCCTATCGCCTCCAAAACTTGGGGTACAACCTTGAGCGCTACATCTACAGGAACCGAAACAATCACAAAATCAGCATGCATTAAATCTGTAAATGTTGCCATTTCATCAATAACACCCAATTCAATTGCCTGATCTAGATGCTTTTCATTGGTGTCAATCCCATAAATCGTGGCGTGCGGATACAAATCTTTAATATCCAATACCATCGAACCACCAATCAAACCTATGCCTATTACAAATACTTTCATTTTTTTGTTTTTTATCCGAAGCTTATCCTGCTATCCGTTGCAATCTTTCCTGCCGAACGCCGGCAGCAAAGGATTTCCACTACTATCAGGGCTAGGGAATTTCATTATCGAGAACATTTATTTTCTTACAATGATCTTTATTTTTCAACTCTACGACGAGAAAGATTTATCAAGTCCTTACTAAAATCGACTGATAGCTTCCCTAATTTTTTCTTCTTCAACACACAAAGCAAACCGAATGTAACCTTCTCCATTACTCCCAAAAATAGTTCCCGGTGTAATAAAAATTGATTTCTCATGCAAAATTCTATCAATAAACGCTTCTGCTGATGTAACTCCATCGGGTAACTTTGCCCAAACAAACAAACCAACACCTTCTTTATACACTTTACAACCTAGTTTTTCAGCGAGTTCCTCTGTTACAATTCGTCTTTTTTTATAGATTTCATTCATAGCATCAAACCAAGCCTTATCACTTTTCAGCGCTGCAACAGCTCCTTTTTGAATGCCGTAAAACATACCGCTATCCATATTGCTTTTTACTTTTAAAACCGCATCAATAGCATTGGCATTTCCTAATACCATTCCTACTCTCCAACCCGCCATGTTAAAAGTTTTACTCAAAGAATTCAGTTCTAAAGCCACTTCCTTTGCTCCTTCTACCTGCAACAAACTCATCGGATTGTCATTCAAAACAAAACTATAGGGATTGTCGTTCACCAATAAAATTTTATGTTTTGCAGCAAAAGCAACTAATTTTTCAAACAATTCCAAGCTCCCTCGAGCTCCCGTTGGCATGTGCGGATACCCAATCCACATGATTTTCACTTTGCTTAAATCCAGTTGCTCCAAAGCTTCAAAATCCGGCTCCCACTGGTTTCCTTCTTTCAAATCATAATATACTGGCACCGCTCCTACTAAATTGGTCACTGATGTATACGTAGGATAGCCCGGATTCGGAATCAAAACGTGATCGCCTTCATTCAAAAATGCCAGCGAAATATGCATAATTCCTTCCTTGGAACCCATCAAAGGCAAAATTTCTGTTACAGGGTTGAGTGTTACACCATAATTTTTGGAATAAAAATCAGCCATACCCTCGCGCAACTCTGGTAAACCTTGATAACTCTGGTATTGATGCGCATTTTCATCTTGCATCGCAGCTACAATTGCAGCTACAATTGCAGGCGCCGGTTGCAAATCTGGACTCCCAATTCCCATATTAATGATGGGTTTGCCTTCGGCAGCTAGTTGCCTTACTTCTCTCAATTTGGAGGAGAAATAATATTCTTCAATGATATGGAGACGCTTTGCTGTGGTAATCATGTGTAAATTTTTATATCTGTGTAACTTGGTAACTCGAAGCTCTTTATATTTTAGTATTCTTGTATTCTCCCAATACTTTAAAATATTCGGCCATAATATTCAATAATGATTTTGCTTTTGCATAATCTTCGTATTTCTCAAAAGTGACATCCACAAAAAAGGAATATTTCCAAGGAGTTTCAATTTTAGGAAGCGATTGAATCTTAGTTAAATTCAATTTGCAATCACTCATCACGTTTAAAACTGCTGCTAAACTCCCGCGTTTGTGATCTAGTTCAAATTTTATCGATGCTCTGTTGATTTCACTTTCGGGAACAAATGAATTTTCTTTTTTGATAATCACAAAGCGCGTCATGTTATTTTTAATCGTCTGTATTTCTGGAGCAATAATTTCCAAATCATACATTTCCGAAGCTGTTTTACTTGCAATTGCCGCTATTCCTTTCAATTGTTTTTCTTGAATTCTTCGCGCCGTTTCAGCAGTATCTTTGTCTTCAACCAATTTGATATTGGGATATTTTTTTAAGAAATCCATACATTGTAATAATGCCATCGGATGCGAATGTACTTCCTGAATATCTTCTATTTTTTGACCTTTCAACGCCATTAAATTTTGATGAATACTCAAATAATGCTCTCCAATTATGTGTAAATTATTCTTGTCAATTAGCGCGTAATTCGGAATAATTGGACCTGCAATAGAATTTTCAATAGCCATCACAGCTTGCTCAGACTTGCCTGCTAACAAGCTGTCTACCAATTCCTCAAAAGACAAACACTCGTCAAGAGTAAATTCATGATTGAAATATTCTTGAGCAACTTGATGATGAAACGAGCCCGTAATGCCTTGTATTCCTATAATTGTATTCATTTTACGCACTTTTAAGCAAAAAAAAATCCCGATTTGCATCGGGATTGTATATCTATAGTATCAATTTAATTTTTGAATTAAATAACCATGCAACAATCCCTTTCTACCTTCCAGAAGAAATAATAAGAGTTGCTAAAATAAAATCGGTTACTCAACATGTTTTTGTATTTTTTGTATTTATTACTTTGCGAATGTATACATAATTTTTAACTGCACCCAAAAAAAAGTTGATTTTATGACACAAAAAAGAGATTCGCTAAAAAGTTGGTTATTAATTATGTAATGTTTAAAAAAAGGCTTTAAAAATACCATTCACACAACAGTAATTCTTGCATTGTAAGGTAAAAACAAGCCTTAGTAATGCTGCAACACACACTATTGAAAGTGATTTATATTAGTACTTTATCAGAAAGCCACTTTTTCCCTTCAGCAATTCTTGCCACTAGCATCGCCGAAATCAAATCTCCATTTGCATTTAACAAAGTTGCCATTGGATCAACCAAAGTTCCAATAATCATTGCCGCTGGCAAGGCTTGTTCCATGGGGAAACCATAAACGGTTATTGCTAGGATTTCGCCTATGTAGCCACCATTAGGAATTCCGCCCTCAACAACAGAAACCACAACTGTAATTCCCAAAGCGGTGAGAATCGTAATTGGATCCGTAAAATCCTTACCAAACATGGCAAAAATAACGGCTATCTTAATAATGGAGGACATACTCGAACCGTCTTTATGCAAAGGTGCACCCAAGGGAATAACGACATTCCTAATGTGAGCAGGAATATTCATTTTTTCGGCACCCTCAAGATTTGCAGGAATGGTTGCAATACTGCTGCACGTACCAATAGCAGTTAACGAAGGTGTTATGTTATTTTTCCAGAACACTTTAAATCCTAATTTACCGCCGGCCATGTACGCATATAAACTAAAGAATATAATAAAGTAAAAAGCACAAACAGCATAATAGAGCCCTAGCGGCTTGACATAGGCACCAAACAATTGCGGACCAAAAATACCCACCTGATAAGCAAAATAGGCACCTAAACCTACAGGCGCTGTTTGCATAATAATGTGTAGCAATTGTTTCATTACTTCGTTACCAGATCGTAAAAACCTACTGAAATCATTGCCTTTTTCACCAGATTGCAAACTAGCAAAACCAACTAAAAAGGAAAAAAGAATGAGTGCCAGCATGTTTTTTCGGGACAACAATTCATAAAAATCACCCGCAGTTAATAATTGCGTAATCTGAGAGCCAGTGCTACTTTCGGCTACAACTTCTAGTGGAATTTTAGAAATGATAATATCTTGATGGATTGGAAAAATCAAAACACCTACTACCATAAGGATTGCAGAAACTAAGACCGTAAATAAAAAGACTCCAATAACGATTAAGAATAACTTTCCTAGTTTTTCGGTTTTTTCTAAAGTAGCAATTGATGCCGATATGGTAAAAAACACTAACGGAATGATGGCAGTAAACAACAAATTTAGAAAAATGTCTCCCAAAGGTTTCAAAACCTCCACCTCTTTACCAAAAACCAATCCTAACATACTTCCTGCAAGGATACCTCCAAGAAGTAACATAATGCTTTTGTAATTTTTCAAGAAACCTCCTGATCCTATGTCTTTCATGTGTCTTTTGAACTATTTTTAGTAAATATATAAATCTAAATGATAGCGGTGCAATCACAATGCTACTTTTTTAAAATAGGAACAGAAGTGCTAGCAGTTATTCTTGAAAAATTATTCTTGAATTAGTAGGCAACCGAACAACAAATCCATTCATTTTCTGTTTACTTTTGCAACAAATAATTCATCATGTCAATAGCAGTAAATAATATTTCCAAAAGCTACGGTGCTCAAAAAGCATTAGATAACATTTCATTTTCAATTAATAAAGGAGAAATTGTTGGTTTTTTAGGTCCAAATGGAGCTGGAAAATCGACTTTGATGAAAATTTTAACTACCTACATCTCCGCTGATGAAGGAACTGCCACGGTAAACGGGCAGGATGTAAACATCAATCCAAAAGCCGTGCAACTTTCTATTGGGTACTTGCCGGAGCACAATCCGTTGTATTTGGATTTGTATGTTCGTGAATATTTAGCCTTTAACGCTGATGTGTACAAAGTTGCCAAATCTCGAATCGAAGAGGTAATTCAACTAACTGGTTTAAGTACCGAAAGTCACAAAAAAATAGGACAACTCTCTAAAGGGTACCGCCAGCGTGTAGGATTGGCCAATGCACTACTGCACAATCCTGATGTTTTAATCCTAGATGAACCTACCACTGGTTTAGATCCAAACCAATTGATGGAGATTAGAAACGTAATTAAAAACGTGGGAAAAGATAAGACTGTTTTTCTTTCTACGCACATCATGCAGGAGGTTGAGGCTATTTGTGATCGCGTTATCATCATCAACAATGGTAAAATTGTTACCGATAAAAAGCTAGATAATTTAATTTCTGAAGATAAAGAACAAGTCATTGAAGTGGAATTTGATTTTCAGGTCGAGGAACAATTGATTTCTAAAATTGAAAATCTTGTTTCGTATGTGAACGTTCACGATATGATGTGGGAACTGACTTTTAAATCAGATAAAGACATGCGCTCTGTCGTCTTTGATTTTGCTCAAAACAATGGTTTAAAAACCTTACAACTCAATCAAAAGAATAAAAACTTAGAAGCGGTGTTTAGAGAGATAACGAAATAGTTGTCAGTGTTCAGTTTTTAGTATTCAGTTATTTTCACATACAAAAAACGAACTCGACAACAACACAAAACTTGACTTTGTCATTCCGACGAGGGAGGAATCTCAACAAGTCTAGTTACTGCTTCGGCAGATGATAAAACAATAAAAAAAGCTTCTAAATCACCAAAGTGCACTAGAAGCTTTTTAAATATAAAGAATAAATTGCTAAAAAAGTTGACTCGCAATTTGACGGATATTTTCAGATTTACCCATCGAATAATAGTGCAAAACAGGAACTCCAGCAGCTTTTAGTTCGCGAGATTGCTGAATAGCCCATTCGATACCCACTTGTTTTACATCTGCATTTGTTTTGCATTTGTCTACTGCATCAATTAAATCTTCGGGTAAATCGATTCGGAATATTTGTGGTAAAATTTGTAAATGCCTATGTACCGCCAATGGCTTGATACCAGGAATAATAGGCACTGTAATTCTCATTTCTCTTGCTTTGGACACAAATTCAAAATATTTGGCATTGTCAAAAAACATTTGTGTCACCACATAATCAGCACCCGCATCCACTTTCTCTTTTAACCTTTTCAAATCAGAAAGTAGCGATGGAGATTCCAAATGTTTCTCAGGATATCCGGCTACACCAATACAAAAATCAGCTTTATTATCCACATGCATCACTTCATGCAAATACTTGCCTTCGTTCAATAATTTGATTTGCTGCACTAGATCAATAGCAAAGCGATTTCCACCCGCTTTTGGAACAAAGGATTGTTCGTCCTTCATCGCATCACCTCGCAACGCCATTACATTATTGATTCCCAGATAATGACAGTCTACTAGTAAGTACTCTGTTTCTTCTTTGGTAAAACCACCGCACAATACATGAGGCACCGTATCTACGTTGTATTTGTGTGTTATCGAAGCGCATATTCCAAGGGTTCCTGGTCGCATTCTGGTTAGTTTTTTATCCAATAAACCATTGCCTTTATCCACATAAATAAACTCCTCGCGTGAGGTAGTCACATCAATAAATGGCGGTTTGAACTCCATCAAAGGGTCAATGTTGTCATACAATTCTTGAATACTTTTCCCTTTTTGAGGCGGAATAATTTCAAATGAAAACAAAGTTTCTCCTTTTGCTTTTTCTATATGTTGTGTTACTTTCATTTTATTTTTTGTTTCATGTTCCAAGTTTAAAGTTTAAAGTTCTCCCAAGTAACTTGAAACCTTAAACTTGAAGCAAAATTCCTAATCGGCAATATTCGGGTTCAACCATTTCATGGCTACATCAGTAGAAACATTTCTTCTTTTGGCGTAGTCAATTACTTGATCTTCTTTAATTTTTCCGAGTCCAAAATACTTACTTTCTGGATTGCCAAAGTAGTAACCCGATACTGATGAAGCCGGCCACATAGCCATACTTTCGGTTAAGGTTACTCCAATTTCTTCCGCAACATTTAATAATTTCCAAATTGTTGGTTTCTCTAAATGATCTGGACAAGCTGGATATCCTGGTGCTGGTCGAATTCCTTTATAAACCTCATCAATCATATCTTCGGTAGATAAATCTTCGTCTGCGGCATAACCCCAAAATTCTTTACGGATTTTTTCGTGTAGATATTCAGCAAAAGCTTCTGCAAAACGATCAGCCAGCGCTTTCACCATAATCGAATTATAATCATCTAAATCCTTTTCGAATTCAGCCGCCCATTCGTCCACACCAAAACCAGTAGTCACACAAAATGCTCCCATATAATCGACTTTCCCACTTTCTTTTGGCGCAATAAAATCAGACAAAGCGATGTTTGACGCTCCTTTGGTTTTTTGAGACTGCTGACGCAAAGTCAAAAAGGTCTGTAATTGTTTTCCGTTTTCATCCGTCAGTTCAATATCATCATCGTTGATTTGATTCGCTGGAAAAATGCCGTAAATACCTTTGGCAGTCAATTTTTTCTCCTCTAAAATAACTTTCAGCATCGCTTGTGCATCAGCAAAAACCGAAGTCGCTTGTTCGCCCACTACCTCATCGGTTAAAATAGCTGGATATTTTCCAAACAATTGCCAAGTTCTAAAAAACGGCGTCCAATCGATATAAGGCACCAAAGTTTCTAAATCTACTTCTACGATTTGCTTGCCAATCACTTTAGGTTTCACGGGAGTGAAATTATCCCAATCCAATTGTAATTTATTTTTACGGGCTTGCTCAATGGTCAAGAAATTCTTATCGCGGGAACGATTCAAAAACGTTTCTCTAAACGCATCGTATTCTGCACGAATATCACTGGCATATATTTTTCGGTTGTGATCCAATAAATTACCTGCAACCGTTACCGCTCTCGAAGCATCGTTGACGTGAATGACAGTCGAATTATATTGTGGCGCAATTTTCACGGCCGTATGCGCACGCGAAGTTGTAGCACCACCAATCATTACGGGAATATTCAGTCCTCTTTTATCCAATTCTTTAGCGAGATACACCATTTCGTCCAAAGACGGCGTGATCAATCCGCTTAATCCAATAATATCTACTTCATGTTCTATAGCTGCTGCAATAATTTTTTCTGGAGGCACCATTACACCTAGATCTACGATCTCATAATTGTTACAAGCCAATACCACCGAAACTATATTTTTTCCAATGTCATGAACATCACCTTTTACGGTAGCCATCAAGATTTTTCCGTTCCCAGATTTGTCCCCAACTTGCTTTGCCGCTTCAATAAATGGCAATAAATACGCCACTGCTTTTTTCATCACACGTGCCGACTTTACCACTTGTGGCAAAAACATTTTACCCGAACCAAACAAATCACCCACTACATTCATTCCCGTCATCAGGTTAATTTCAATCACCTCAATAGGTTTTGTAGCAGCTTGTCTCGCTTCTTCAACATCTTCTTCAATAAACGCATCCACTCCTTTTACTAATGAGTGTGTAATTCTTTCTTGAACGGTTCCAGAACGCCATTCTAAAACTGCCTTTTCATTTGTTTTGGATCCGTCGCCTTTAACATTCTCAGCAAAATCGAGCAAACGTTCTGTCGCATCGTCGCGTCTGTCCAGAATCACATCTTCAACATGCTCTAATAAATCTTTCGGAATCTCATCATAAATCGACAACATTTCAGGATTTACAATCCCCATCGTCATTCCGTTTTGAATGGCGTGGTACAAGAAAACCGAGTGCATCGCCTCACGAACCGTATCGTTTCCTCTGAACGAAAACGAAACGTTACTCACTCCACCACTGATGTGTGCATGCGGTAAATTTTCGCGAACCCACTTGGTTCCTCTAAAGAAATCCAACGCATTCAAGCGGTGCTCTTCCATACCTGTTGCTACTGGGAAAATATTCAAATCGAAAATGATATCTTGTGGCGGAAATCCAATTCCCACCAAAATATCATACGAACGCTGACAAATTTCAACACGCCTTTCGTAATTATCCGCTTGACCCACTTCGTCAAAAGCCATCACAATTACCGCCGCTCCGTAACGCTTTATCAATTTAGCATGGTGAATAAAAGCTGCTTCGCCTTCTTTCAACGAAATCGAATTCACAACACATTTCCCTTGTACGACTTTCAAACCGGCCTCAATGATTTCCCATTTTGAGCTATCAATCATAATCGGCACACGGGAAATATCCGGCTCAGCCGCAATCAAATTCAGAAATTTGGTCATCGCATATGCGCCATCAAGCATTCCCTCATCCATGTTAATATCAATGATTTGTGCACCGCCTTCTACTTGCTGGCGCGCAATATCAAGCGCCTCATCGTATTTTTCTTCCTTAATCAATCGAAGAAATTTTCTCGAACCCGTCACATTGGTTCGTTCCCCCACATTCACAAATACACTTTCCGGCGTAATAATTAAGGGCTCCAATCCTGATAATACTAGGTTTCTTCTTTTTTCTGCCATTTTAATTTAAGTTACTAAGACCCTAAGTAGCATAGGTTCTGAGTTGTTTTTATGATATCATTTGCTGCAAAGTTTTCAAAACCTTACCATTTTATTTCAATTCTTTTTTGGGCGTGTCCCTCCAAAAAAAGTCGGGTCGGGCTATTCGTTTCAAGTACTCAATCAATTCCGTTAGCACTCCATTGATATGCGGGCTTTCCACTACTATCCCTCAAGCGGGCATTGTGCTAACAACACATTTTTTTTTATTGATTCTTTCGTTTCTTTATTCTTCAATTTTGTCATTCTGAGGAACGAAGAATCTAAACAAGTTGCTCACATAATAAAGATTGCTTCGCCAGTTCGTTATCGCTTGGGTCTTCGTTCCTCAGAAAGACAAACTAACCACGAAATTGCATTTCTTTTGCTTGACATTGAAAAAAACAATACCCAACCAAAAACTACATCACCGCAGTCGAAACTCTCGGTTTATATTCCTTAGCGATATCGGCAATTAATTTGATGTGTGCTGGTGTTGTTCCGCAACAACCTCCTATTATATTTACTAAATTATCGTCTAAATATTCTTTGATAAAAGCTTGCATCTGTTCTGGTGTTTCATCGTATTCTCCAAAGGCATTAGGTAAACCTGCGTTAGGATGCGCCGACACATTGAACGATGTGTTTTGTGACAAAGTTTGCAAATAAGGTTTCAATAAATCAGCACCAAGTGCGCAATTGAATCCTACGCTCAACAACGGAATATGCGAAACAGAAATCAAGAAAGCCTCAACCGTTTGTCCCGAAAGTGTTCTTCCAGACGCATCGGTAATGGTTCCTGAAACCATAATTGGAATATCAAGATTACGTTCGTCTTTTACTTCTTCAATAGCAAAAAGCGCTGCTTTGGCATTTAGGGTATCAAAAATAGTTTCTACCAAAAGTAAATCGCAACCGCCATCCATAAGTGCTTCTACCTGTTGCTTGTACGCGATGCGCAAATCATCAAAAGTTACGGCTCTGTAACCGGGATCGTTTACATCTGGCGACATGCTTGCTGTTCTGTTCGTGGGTCCAATGGAACCCGCAACAAAACGAGGTTTGTCTGGATTTTTGGCGGTGTATTCATCGGCTACTTCGCGGGCTATTTTTGCCGACTCATAGTTCAATTCATACACATATTCTTCCAGATAGTAATCGGCCATACCGATGGTGGTTCCTGAGAAAGTATTGGTTTCAACAATATCAGCTCCAGCTTCAAAATAAGCGGCATGAACGTCTTTTATAGCTTGTGGCTGCGTGAGCGACAATAAATCGTTGTTTCCTTTTAGCGAATGCGGAAAATCCTTGAAACGCTCTCCTCTAAAATCTTCTTCGGAGAAATTGTAACGTTGCAACATGGTTCCCATAGCTCCATCAAGGATGAGGATGTTTTTTTTAATGGCTTCGTGAATGCTTGACATAACTTTTTATTGCTTGCAAAACACAATTTGAAATTGTGATTTTTACTTTTGATTAGTATTTCCAAAAGTTCCCCAATTTTTCTTTATAGCCCCGATTGCAGTGAAAATCCTTTTATTTTTTTCTTTAAAAAATAAAAGATTACTTCACTAAACTTTCATTTTAAACGGAGTTCAGTGAACTTCGTTTGTAACGGAAAGCGGGAACGATTATGACTGAAAAGCGCCATTAATCTGCTCTAAAAAATTCGATAAGTTGTCAAGAAAAGGTTTGAGAAATACTGTAGAAGTATTCTTGTGTTATCTATCTTTGATACTGGTTGTATAAAGTAGAATGTAGCACCTTCTTTAAAAATAAAGGGTTGCTAAGGTTTCATTGGGTCTTTCCCTCCGCCTTTCGTGATAACTTTCAATAAATATAGGAACAGTGCAAAGGAACGACATAGCGCTAACAATTGCAAGTATTTTTTTTAAAGATTCTTAGGTAGTTTGTTGCAAAACTTTTAAATGGAAAGTTCTGAATTACTAAGATTTTAACCAATCTTAGCAACTCAGAACCTTTGTAACTCTGCAACTTTTTTACACGATTGCTTTTACAACCGCTTTTGGAGCTTCTTTACGAGTTCCGTCAAAACCATCTACACCTGAAACGGTAGTGTATTTTAACACATAACGCTTTCCTGGATTAATGATTTGGTAAGCCGCTTGACACATTAAAGTGGCTTCGTGGAATCCGCATAAAATCAATTTTAATTTTCCTGGATAGGTATTTACGTCGCCAATAGCGAAAATTCCAGGAATATTGGTTTGGTAATCTAAAGCGTTGTTAACTTTGATTGCGTTCTTTTCGATTTCTAATCCCCAATCACCAATTGGACCTAACTTTGGCGTAAGACCAAAAAGCGGAATAAAGTAATCGGTTTCGATGGTGCGTTGTGCGCCATTTTCCTCGACTACAACTGCCTCAAGATGCTCAGCTCCTTTTAAACCTACTACTTCACCTGGCGTAATCATTTTAATTTTTCCGGCTGATTTAAGCTCTTGAACTTTTTCTACAGAGTCTAAAGCACCACGAAACTCGTTGCGACGGTGAATCAAAGTCACTTCTGAAGCTACATTTGACAAAAAGATACTCCAATCTAGAGCCGAATCACCACCTCCAGCGATAACTACGCGCTTGTCACGGAATTTCTCTGGGTTTTTGATAAAGTATTTAATTCCTTTGTCTTCGTAGAATTCGATGTCCTCAATCAATGGTTTTCTTGGTTCAAAACTACCTAATCCACCAGCAATAGCAATAACTGGTGCATGGAATTTCTTGCCTTTGTTTGAAGTCACAATAAAAGTTCCGTCTTCTTGTTTTTCGATGGTTTCAGCACGTTCACCTAAGGTAAAACCTGGTTCGAACTGCTTGATTTGCTCCATTAAGTTATCTACTAAATCACCAGCTAATACTTCTGGAAATCCAGGAATATCATAAATAGGTTTTTTAGGATATAACTCTGATAACTGCCCACCTGCTTGTGGCAAAGCATCTAATATATGGCATTTTAATTTTAATAATCCTGCTTCAAAAACTGCAAATAAACCTGTTGGCCCCGCGCCAATAATGAGTATGTCTGTTTTAATCATTTTGATTTAATTTAGTATCCTTTGTTGTGCCTCCAATTATACTTGTAGACTGTTATGGAAATTGTTAATTGTGTTTATCTATGTTATTGTATTGAACCTAGGCGCTCAATCCTTTTAATTTTAATTGAGTACAAATATCACTATTCTGTTTAGTTAAAAAAACAGAAACTGATTATTAAGAACTATTACATCTTAGCTTTTTTCTATGAGCTTGAGATGGCGTCTTGTGCTTACTTTGCTTTGAGCGTCTCGGTGATTTCATTCATTTTTTGAACTTTTTCCTCAAAATTCCCTTTCAATGTTTTGCGATATTCATTCAAGTTTTCGACCATTTTATTAATATCGTCTGGAATAATTTCTTCAAAAAACTCTCGCAATCGTTTGGCTGTAGTGGGTGATTTTCCGTTGGTTGAAATAGCAATTTTCACATTCCCTTTGGTTACAATTCCACCCAAATAATAATCACACAATGGCGGTGTATCAGCAATATTGCAAATCAAATATCTTTTTCGAGACAAATCATAAATCCTCTTGTTCACCTTTAAATCATCGGTGCAGGCAATCACCATGTGGCGTTTGCGCAGCATCCATCGATTGAATTTTTTATAGGTCAACTTCACTGTTGGGTGACTTCCCGCCAAGGTTTCTAACTCTTGCAAAAACCAAGGCGCCACTACCTCAACATTGGCATTGGGACTGGATTTCAACAGAAACGATAGTTTTTCTAAACCCACATTTCCGCCGCCCACAATGAGCACATTGAGGTTGTGTAATTTTAAAAAAATAGGATATAATTCGTTTCTTTCCACAGTTATTTCAATTCTTTGGCTATGAATTCTTCGTAAAAGCCTTTTAATTTATTGCTCTCTTTAACCACCTCGCCAATGACGATAATGGCAGGCGAACTTAATTGTTGTTGCGCCACAACAAGCTCAATGGTGTTGATGGTTCCAACCCCAATTTTTTCCTGAGCGGTCGTTCCGTTTTGAATAATGGCAACCGGTGTTTCACCTTTAGATTCCTTTTGGAACAAATCAATAATCTGAGTGAGTTTGCTCATTCCCATTAAAATAACCACCGTTGCTGATGATTGTGCAGCCAAAGCCACATCATTTGACAATTTCCTATCAGAAGTTGTACCCGTAATTACCCAAAAACTTTCAGAAACGCCTCTTTTGGTCAATGAAATCCCTTGGTAAGCCGGAACAGCAATCGAGGATGAAATTCCAGGAACCACCGATGTAGGTATGCCAAAACTTTCTATAAAATCAATTTCTTCACTTCCACGGCCAAAAATAAATGGATCACCTCCTTTTAATCGAACTACATGCCCATAGGTCAAGGCATTGTCTACAATCAATTGGTTGATTTGATCTTGTGAATACTCATGACAGCCTTTGCGTTTGCCTACAAAAATCTTAATGGATTTTTTGGGAGCATACGTCAAAATCTCCTCGTTGGCTAGGGCGTCGTACAATACCACATCCGCTTCTGCTAATGCTTTGGCTCCTTTGATCGTCAGTAAATCAGGATCGCCAGGACCCGCACCAACAAGTGTTACGATGGGTTGTTTCTTTTTAAGCATCAGCTAAGTCTTTATTTCTATACGCTTCGATGGCATCAAAAAACACAATGGCATCTTGAATGTACTTTTTAGCAAATTCAGCAGAAGGTTCATTTTGGTTAATTTGATACACCAATTCTCGTAAAGAAGATTGCAATTGAATTGTATTGGTAGCCACAAAAACGGTATCAAACAAATCGATAATTCCCGCTTGGTGGTTTGTTTTTTGATTTTCGGCTAGTAATAATGCTTTGGCTCCGTTGACAAATCCGGCGTACGCCAAATAAATAGCATCCGACCATTTTGCATCTTCAAAAGCTTCTTGAGCAAAAGTCAATTTTTCTTTCGCTTCAAATAATAAAGTAGCAACCAAGTCAATTACAACTCCGGCACATTCTCCTACTCCAACTGCTTTTACATAATTATCTGCATTTCCCCAGTCAACGAAATCAGCTTCGGTAAGATTGGTTACATCAGCCAATGGTTTCAAAAATTCGTAGAAATATTTTTCGCCTTGAGCATCATAATAATTTAAGAACGATTGTCCGTTGGCATTGGCTTCAAAATCATTTAAAATCAAACGCAAAGCATCGGGTCCTCTTCGACTCGGGATTTTGATTACTTTATCAGAGAATCTTCCAGATCCATTTCCTAAGTTTCCACCACCTAATAAAACTTGCAAGGCTGGAGCTACCAATTTACCCGCATTGATTGACATTCCTTGAAAACCAATTTCGGCCATATTGTGTTGCCCGCAAGCATTCATACAACCACTAATTTTAATAGTAATTTCACGGTTGTTGCTGTATTGCGGATATTCAGCAGTTAAAACACGTTCTAACTCTACCGCAATTCCGGTGCTGCTCGCAATTCCTAAGTTACACGTATCGGTACCTGGACAAGCTGTAATATCAGCAATCGTGTTGTAGCCTGTGGTTACAAAATCTAATTTGGCTAATTCTTGGTAAAAGAAAGGAAGGTTTTCCTCTTTTACGTGACGAATTAAAATATCTTGACGCAACGTAAAACGCAATTCGTTTGCTGCATAATTTTTGATTAAGTGCGCTAGTGCTCTGGCTTTATCGGTATAAAAATCACCTAATTGAACTTTTATTCCTATAGCTACATAACCCGCTTGTTTTTGCGGAATTACATTTGTTTTTTTCCAAGCTTCAAAAGCTGCTACATCTTCAATTTCGACTTTTGGCACTTCTAATAATGGCGCTGCAATAGGTCCCTCAAAAGCAGTAGTGTCGATTTCAACAGTTTGGTGAGATAAGGCTTTTTTCTCTTCGTCTACCAATCGTAAAAATTCGTCTTTCCCTATTTCTTTCAACAAAAATTTCAAACGTGCTTTTAAACGTTTGGCTCTTTCGCCGTAGCGGTCAAAAATTCTTAAAATCCCTTCGGTACTTGGAATGATTTGATTGGCAGGAATAAACTCTGTCAGCAATTCGGCATGACTCGGTTGCGAACCTAAACCTCCACCTAACATTACTTTGAAACCTTTTACACCGTCTACAATTTTTGGAATAAAACCCAAATCGTGTAAATAACTCAAACCGGTATCTTTATCTGATGACGAAAACGACATTTTGAATTTACGTCCCATTTCTTGACAAACCGGATTTCTCAAGAAAAACTGAAACATCGCATGCGCATACGGAGACACATCAAAAGGTTCCTCTGGATCAATTCCTGCTGTTTCGCTTGCGGTAATATTTCGAACTGTGTTTCCACAAGCTTCTCTTAGGGTAACATCGTCTTTTTCTAATTCGGCCCAAAGTTGTGGCGTGCGATCTAAACTCACGTAATGAATTTGGATATCTTGACGCGTGGTAATGTGCAAACGCCCTGTTGAATACTCATCAGAAACTTTTGTGATGCGCACGAGTTGCTCGCTAGTTACTTTACCAAAAGGCAATTTGATGCGAATCATTTGCACACCTTCCTGACGCTGCCCGTAAACGCCACGTGCTAAACGCAGACTACGAAAACGCTCGTCGTCAATTTTTCCGTCACGGAATAAAGCAATTTTTCTTTCTAAATCGATTATGTCTTTTTGAACAATCGGATCTTCAATTTCGGTTCTAAAACTTTCCATTTGTTATAAGCTATTCGCTATTAGCTTTGGGCTTTTAGCTGTTTATGAAATTCATTTTACATTTTTGCTGAAGGCTTAAAGCCAATAGCTAAAGGTTATTTTATAAATCCTACTCCTGCTGTTGTGTTGGTTGTTGCATCAATTAAGATGAAAGCCCCGTTTGATTTGTTATCGTTGTATGCATCAAAATAAATGGCTTTGCTTAACTTAATATTCACTTCGCCAATTTCGTTGATGGCTAGTTGAGAGGCTTCTGTAGTACCTGAGAAATCAGTTGCAATCACATTTTTCACACTGTCAATCTTGGCCAAAACTCTGTTTGTATTGTGTTGAACATAATATTTGGCACCAGGAACTAACTTTTTACTGTCCATCCAGCATACGGTGGTGTTGATGTCTTTCTCTACTTTTGGCAATTCAGATGATTTTACAATCATGTCGCCTCTAGTTACGTTGATATCATTTCCTAATTCGATGGTAATCGAAGAGCCCACAGCTGCTTCCTCAAATTGCTTGTCAAAAAAGTGAATATTTGTCACCACTGATTCTGTTAAAGAAGGCAGCACCGTTACTGCATCACCCACTTTTATATTATTCCCATACAATTTTCCGGCATAGCCTCTAAAATCGTGGTATTCTTCTGTTTTAGGTCGGATAACGGTTTGAACAGGGAAACGCGCTTTACCTTTTTCATAAACATCGGCTGGTTCTAACGCTTCTAGATGCTCTAGAATGGTTTGTCCTTGGTACCAAGGCATTCCTCCTAATGAATCTACTACATTATCACCTGTCAAAGCACTTAACGGAATGTAACTCACGTTTTGTTCCTTGAACGTACTTTTAGCATTTAAGGCTTCAAAATCCGCTTTGATTTTATTAAAAACTTCTTCCGAATAATCCACCAAATCCATTTTGTTGATCGCCACAATAACTTCTTTTACTCTCAATAAATTATTGATGAAAAAATGGCGGTAAGTTTGCTCAATTACACCTTTACGAGCATCAATTAAAATGATTGACACTTGCGAAGTTGAAGCTCCTGTAACCATATTTCGCGTATACTCTACGTGACCAGGAGTATCGGCAATGATGTAACTTTTTTTGGCTGTCGAAAAATAAATATGCGCCACATCAATGGTAATTCCTTGTTCTCTTTCGGCCACTAAACCATCCGTAGCCAAAGAAAAATCCAAATAATCATATCCTTTTTGCTTGCTGCTTTTTTCTATTGCTTCTAATTTATCTGTTGTCAACGATTGCGTATCATACAATAACCTCCCAATCAAGGTACTCTTGCCGTCATCTACACTTCCTGCTGTTGCTATTTTTAAAACTTCCATCTGAATTTTGTTTAAAGTTTAAAAGTTTAAGGTTTCAAGTTTCCTCAAATTACTCTTCCTACACTTTTAAATTTGATTTTTTTATTTTAAATGTTGAATCATAAATTCTGAGAACTTTTGAAAAATTCATAATTCATAATTTATAATTCTTTTAAAAGTATCCTTGTTGTTTTCTTTTTTCCATCGCTGCTTCTGAACGTTTGTCGTCAATTCTAGCGCCTCTTTCTGAAATTGTTGAAGATCTAATTTCGCCCACTACTTCAGAAATTGTTGCAGCGTAGGAATCAACTGCTGCCGTACAACTCATGTCACCTACGGTTCTGAAACGAACAATGCGCTCCACGATTTCTTCGTTTTCTTCTTGGTACACAAATGGAGAATGCGACCAAATCATTCCATCTCGTAAGAATACTTTACGCTTGTGCGAAAAATAAATTGATGGAATTTCAATTTGCTCTTGTTCGATGTAACTCCACACGTCTAGCTCAGTCCAGTTCGAAATTGGAAAAACGCGTACGTTTTGACCGTTCTCTATTTTTCCGTTCAACAAATCGAATAACTCCGGACGCTGATTTTTTTCGTCCCATTGACCAAAATCATCACGCACCGAAAAAATTCGTTCTTTGGCTCTAGCTTTTTCCTCGTCACGACGCGCTCCACCAATACACGCATCAAATTTGAATTCTTCGATAGCATCTAAAAGTGTTGTGGTTTGCAAGCTGTTTCTGCTAGAATATTTTCCGGTTTCTTCAACCACTTTTCCTTGATCAATGGCGTCTTGTACATTGCGCACAATTAGTTCTAATCCTAGTTCAGCAACCAATTTATCTCTGAACTCAATGGTTTCCGGAAAATTATGACCTGTATCTACGTGCAACAATGGGAACGGAATTTTAGCAGGAAAAAAAGCTTTTTGCGCCAAGCGAACTAATGTAATCGAATCTTTTCCACCCGAAAAAAGCAAAACCGGTTTGTCAAACTGAGAAATAACCTCTCTGAAAATATATATTGCTTCGCTTTCTAAAGCGTTTGTTTTTAATACTGAACTCATTATTTTTAGTTTAAGAGTTTAAAGTTTAAAGTTTAAGGTTGTTGTGACCTCGACTAAAATCTTACTACTATTATTGTTTTTCTATTCTCTTTATTCTATTCTCTTTATTCTATTTTTGATGCAACCCGCATTCTTTGTGACTGGATTCCCACCACCATCGTCCGGCTCTGATGTCTTCATCTGGAGTGATGGCTCTTGTACAGGGCGCACAACCAATGCTTACAAACCCTTTTTTGTGTAATGCATTTTGTGGCACATTATTTTTTTCTAAATACTCTTCGACTTCCTGCAAAGTCCATTTTAAGAGTGGATTGAATTTGATAATCTCAAAATGTGCATCGTATTCAAATAATGCCAAATCATTTCTGTTTTCGGATTGCTCTGCTCTTAAACCCGTGATCCAGATTGAATTTCCTTTTAAAGCTTTGCGCAAAGGCACTACTTTACGGATAGAGCAACATTCTTTTCTATTCTCGACCGATTCGTAGAAACTATTAGGCCCTTTAGTCTCCAATAAATTTTCTACTGCAGCTGCCTCGGGAAAAAATACTTTAATGTTTTGATTGTACTTTTTTTGGGTTTTATGAAAAACATCATACGTTTCTTGAAACAATCGACCTGTATCCAATGTGAAAATTTGAATTTCAGCACCACTATTGGCAATCATTGCTGTAACTACTTGGTCTTCTTGACCAAAAGAGGTCGAAAAAACTACTTTATCTTTATATTCGGCCGCTAAATAAACAAACGTTTCCTCTAAACTAAGGTCTTCTGTATGCTCTAATAATGCCGCTACTAATTCTTTACTCATAATCTTATTTCGTTTTACAGCAGTTTTGATAAGGTTTTTAAACTCAAAAGAATAATTAAAACACCTACTAATATCATCATTGATTTCCTTGGAATCTTATTCACTAAAAATGCGGCTAATGGAGCTGCCATTACGCCTCCTAAAATCAATCCAATAATTACTTGCCATCCTTGAATACCTCCAAAAAACATAAATGTTAATCCACTTGAAAAAGCTACTGCAAACTCTGCTGCGTTCACCGAGCCAATTGTGTATCTTGGATTTCTTCCATTTCCTAATAAAGTAGAAGTCACTATCGGTCCCCATCCTCCGCCTCCTACAGCATCCATAAAACCTCCAAAAGTTGCCAATACACCTAATTTCTTAGTTTTCTTTTTTACTAGATTCTTTTTTAATGCTTTCCTAATAATGATCACTGCCAACCCAATCATGTACAAAGCAATAAATGGTTTTATTACTTCACCATCAATTACATCCGACAACAAATAGGCTCCAGTAACAGAACCCAAAACACCTGGAATTAACAAATGTCTTACTAGTTTTTTGTTGATATTTCCAAAACGATGGTGTGAAATTGCCGAAGCTCCTGTAGTGAACATTTCTGCCACGTGAACACCTGTACTACTGATGGCAGGCGGAATTCCGTACGCTAATAAGAATGAAGTTGAAGTTGCTCCATAACCCATTCCTAACGTTCCATCAACTAATTGTGCAAATACTCCAATGCAGAAAAAAATTAAAAACTCTTGATCAAAGCCGGCTATCAAACCGTTCACTGAAAATTCATCATGGTGGTTGTACGCTAATGTCACCAATAATCCTATCAACAGAATTGCAGGAACAAGTACCCATAATCGTTCTACAAAACTTATCGTAGGGCTTTCAGTATTATTATTCACTTCTAATTCTTTATCCATTCCTTTCAATTCAACAAAATTTAATTTAAAACTATTACCCCATCGGGTTACTAGATTATTGTGCAAAAATAATATATTTACTTTAATTACAAAACATTATTTCTAATTAAAACTTAAAATGCAATATCTGCTAAACTATTATTTTCCAAAACCATAAGCGTATTATCACGCACCTCTGTCATTAATTTACGAACTGCACAAGTGGCTTCATCGGTACAATCGTCACAAGGCTCATAAAAATTATGACTGGCACACGGCAATAAGGCGATTGGCCCTTCCAGAATGCGATATACTTTGGCCATGCTGATGTCCTTCGGTTCTTTTATCAAATAATAACCGCCGCCCTTTCCTTTTTTGGCTCCCAGAAAACCAGAATGGCGCAACAACAATAAAATACTCTCTAAAAATTTGAGTGAGATATTTTCAGATTTGGCAATATCCGCAATCGCAACAGGAGTTTGGTCTTCTCGGCGCGCCAAAAAGGTCAAAGCTTTTATACCGTATTTTGTTTTTTTTGAGAGCATTTTACTGTTTTAGAATTGTATAAAAAAGATTCGCAAGCATGAAACATTGCATTGTTTGAACCAAAACTACAATCTAAAATCGTTAATCCCAAATCTATCCGTTACGAAAGCGCCTGCTCCAAATCGGCAATTAGATCCTTTACGGTTTCTAAACCAACAGAAACACGTACTAATCCATCGGTAATACTCACCGCCAAACGTTCTTCGACAGATAATTTACTGTGCGTTGTAGAGGCTGGATGCGTAACAATAGTTCTGGTGTCTCCTAAATTTGGTGAAAGCGAACACAATTTTATTTTGTCTAAGAAAGCTCTTCCGGCTTCTAATCCTCCTTTGATTTCAAAAGCAACAATATTTCCGCCTAACTTCATTTGCTTTTGCGCAATTTCATATTGAGGATGCGATTTCAAAAAAGGATATTTCACTTTATTCACCTGCGGATGGTTCTCCAAAAACTCTGCTACTTTCAAGGCATTTTCGCAATGTCTATCCAATCGAATGGCTAATGTTTCTAAACTTTTAGACAATACCCACGCATTAAAAGGCGATAAAGAAGGTCCTGTAAGTCGGGAAAACAAATAGATTTTCTGAATCAGATCAGCATCCCCAACGGTTATTCCGCCCAAAACGCGACCTTGACCATCCATTAATTTGGTAGCGGAATGCACCACTAAATTCGCTCCCCATTTGATTGGTTGCTGCAAATAAGGCGTTGCAAAACAGTTGTCAATAATTAAAATTAAATTATGCTTTTTGGCAATATTTCCAAGCAATTCCAAATCAATGATATCAACAGCGGGATTTGTTGGTGACTCTGCAAAAAGAATTTTTGTATCAGGCGTAATCAAACCTTCAATAGTCTCGGGTTGATTGATGTCAAAATACGAGGTTTGTATATTCCATTTTGGAAAATAATTAATAAACAACGAATGCGTGGCACCAAAAACACTGCTCGAAGAGACAATATGATCCCCTGAACTTAATAGAGCAGCCATAGTAGAATACACCGCGGCCATACCTGATGAAAAGGCAAAACCAGCAGCGGCACCTTCCATAGCGCACACTTTGCTAATAAATTCGTTATTATTTGGATTGCTGTAACGGCTGTAAATATTCCTGTCTTTTTCCTCTGCAAATGAAGCACGCATGTCTTCGGCATCTTCAAATACAAAACTAGACGTGAGGTACAACGGCACAGAATGCTCTAAATATTGTGTTCTTTCTAACTGATTGCGTATGGCTTGGGTTTCGAAACCAAATTCTTGTTCGTTCATTGTTTTTATATTTCAAAGAGTTGTTTCACAAAGATTCACGAAGGAATCACCAAGATTCACTAAGATTAATTTTTATTTCTAAAAACTCTTTATTATTTAAAATTAAAGTTTTAAAACTCTATAAATTTAACTTTACGTCAATTCGACTCCGTTCAAAACTACTTTGTAATGTATGGTCGCTGTTGGTTCTAATGTTTTAGAAACTGAACAGTATTTTTCAAAAGAAAGTTGCGCGGCTTTTGCTGCTTTGTCTTCCTTGATATCACCTTCTAAATAAAACACCACATGGATGTTTTTAAAAGGTTTTGCTTCTCCAACTTGTACGCGTTCGCCTTCAACCTCAGCTTTGAAAGACGTGATTTCTTGACGTTGTTTTTTCAAAATCGAAATCATATCAATGGCGCTACACCCCGCAACTCCCATCAATACTAATTCCATCGGACTGGCACCCATATCATTTCCTCCGTATTCAGGTCGGCTGTCTACGTTTACTATATGCCCTCTTTCGTTCTTTAATTCGAAATGGAAATTGTCGTTTACTCTGTTTAATGTTATTTTCATTGCTATATTTTTTGAACGCTGATAACGCGGATTCTCTCACGCGGATACAACTATTTTTATATTTAAATTATGATTCCTGAAAACTGTTCACTTTTCACTTTTCACTTTTCACTTTTCACTTCAATTACCCCTTATCAGACAACCTTAGAATATCACCAAAAACACCTCTTGCCGTTACTGCTGATCCTGCGCCAGCTCCTTGAATTACAATTGGTCTGTCTCCGTACGATTCAGTGTAAATTTCGAAGAAAGAATCTGAACCTTTCAATCCGCCCAAAGCCGTATCTGATGGCACCGAAACTAATTTCACTTCTAGATTTCCTTTGTCATTTTGCAAATCTCCCGATAATTCTCCTATATAACGCAACACGTGATTGGGCTTTTGATCGACTTTTATTTTTGCATAAATAGGATCGAACTCCGTCAATTTATTCAAAAACTCTCCTACATCTCCGCTACGCAAATGTTCTGGAATTAAATTTTGAATCGCAATTTCTTCAAACTCATTTTGCAAGTCTAATTCTCTAGCCAAAATCAATAATTTTCGTCCTACATCATTTCCGCATAAATCCTCTCTTGGATCTGGCTCGGTATATCCATTATCGATGGCTTCTTTTAAAATTTCGCTAAACGGCACGTCTTTGGCCGAAAAATTATTGAACAAATAACTCAATGTTCCCGAGAAAACTCCTTTAATCTTTGTGATGTTTTCACCAGAAAGGTGCAACAATTTAATAGTATCAATCAACGGCAATCCTGCTCCAACATTGGTTTCATAAAGGTAGGTCTTTTGGTTTTCCGCCAGAACTTTTCGTAATTTTTTATAAAAACTATAACTTAAAGTATTGGCTACTTTGTTTGACGAAATCAAATCGAAACTATTTTCTACTAACGAAATATAATTCGAAACAAAATCAGCACTTGCCGTGTTATCGATCGCTATCAAATTCTCTAAATGATGCTCATTTGCGTAGGCAATCACATCATCAATTTTATACGAGAATCCGTTGGTTTGAATTTCGTTTTTCCAGTTAGGTGTCACGCCGTTTTTATTCAAAAGCACATTCTTAGAATTGGCAATGGCAAATACATTCAATTTGATATCTTTTCTTTTTTCGATGGCTGCTGCCGATTCTAAAATTTGATTAATCAAGGTACCGCCCACCAAACCGTGACCAAAAACAGCAATATTTATTTTCTTGGCTACGCCAAAAATCTCTCCGTGAATCACATTTAAGGCTTTGTGCAATTGTGATTTTTTAACAACCAAACTCACATTCTTACCAGTCACCGTATTATTGAAGAGAATCGGAACAATTTTATTCTTGATTAATGCGGTGTAAGGCTTGTGAAACGTACTTAAATCCTGCCCGATAATAGAGATGACAGCAACATCATCAGCCACAGTTATTTTATTGACATCTTTCGAATAGAAATCATTTTCGAATTCCTTTTCCAATTCAATCATGGCAGTAGTAGCTTTGTCAGCAGCCACAACCAAACCTATTCCACGCTCTGATGAACCTTGCGAAATGATACTTACACTGATATTATTGTCGCCCATTACTCTAAAAATTCGAGCATCGACACCTGTTTTACCAAGCAAACCTCTTCCTTCCAGATTGACCAAAGCCACATTTTCAAGAACCGAAAGCGTTTTAATTCCCTCCTTGTTAGAATTCGAAGTAATTAAAGTGCCTTTATTTTCATGATTGAAAGTATTTAAAATACGTAGCGGAATGTTTTTTTCTAATAACGGAATGATGGTTTTGGCGTGCAAAATAGTAGCTCCAAAATTAGCAATCTCATTCGCCTCATTAAACGATAGATGATCAATTTTCTTAGCATCGACAACTAAATCAGGATTGGCAGTATAAATTCCGTCAACGTGTGTGTAATTTTGTAATTCTTCGGCATTTAAATAATTGGCAATCAACGAAGCGGTGTAATTACTCCCGTTTCTACCTAAAGTTGTAGTATCATTATTGGTCGTAGAACCTATAAAACCCGTGATTATATTAACCGTATTTTCCGTGTTTTGCTTAAAAAAAGCAACTACATTTTTCTTCGAAAGTTGTTCTAAGGGTTGTGCATCACCAAATTTAGCATCGGTTTTTATCAATTCACGCGTATCGGTAAAACGAGCATGGATTCCTTTTTCTATCAAGATTGCCGTAAGTAATTTTGCCGAAAGCAATTCGCCTTTAGACAAAATTTGGTCTTTAATTTTTTTACTGTAATCGCCAATCAGACTTACACCTTCAAACAATTTTTCTAAAATAGTAAACTCCTCAGACAAATCAACAGCATGATAAACATCTTGCTGGTATTTTTTAAAATCTTCAAAAAGTGGCTTGTAATCTCCGTTTTGAGAAGCAATGGTTAAAATTTGTTCCAATTCATCTGTTGCGTTACCACGTGCCGAAACCACAACTGCAATTTCTTCGCCTTGCTTTACTTTGTCTGTTATTATGGCAACCACCTTATTTAATCCGTCACCATTTGATAACGATTTACCTCCAAATTTTAATATTTTCATTGTGTTGTGTGTTTGTAGCTTAGAATAAATCTTGAAGCAAATTGTGTAATTGTTTGTATTCTATCAAAAAAGCATCGTGTCCGTGAATGGAAACTATTTCTTGATAACTGACGTTTTTATTTAATTTTTGTAGTTGCTCAAAAGTGATTTTGTTTTCATTGGCTGTAAAAAACAAATCCGAATTGATTGCGATGATATGAATTTCTGCCGTTACAGCTTCGATTGTATCTTCAAATGATGACCGATTGCGAGTGACATCAATAGTTTTCAGTAATTGATTCATCATTTTATAGGATGCCAATTGAAAACGCTGTTGCAATTTTTCGCCGTGATGCAACAACCAACTTTCAACATTAAAAATGGCTAACTCCTCATTAGTGGTTCGCTGAAATTTTGCCGTAAATGATTCTGGAGTTCGGTAACACAACATCGCGTGTGCGCGGGCATCTTGAATGGGTTTAGACGAATTATTCAGAATTTGTTCTTGCAAAAAACAATTGGCAATAAGCCAGTCTGTCGCTTTCCAATCGGTTGCAATAGGAATTAATTTTTGGGTTATTGTTGGTTCTAATGCGGCCATTTCCCAGGCAATTCCACCACCTACAGAACCTCCAATAATAGCATAAAGTCGTTCTATTTTAAGAAAACGAATCCCTTCAATAAAAATTCTAGCGATGTCTCTTGCTGTAAAATCAAGATGATTTTCAATTATAGCGCCATCAAATCCATTTCCAGGAACGTTAAAAGCAAGTACGGTATATTTGGTAGTATCGATAGTTTTGTTAGCGCCAATTAGGTCATTCCACCAACCGTTATCGCCCACCACCTGTGAATTTCCGGTTAGCGCATGATTGACCAAAACAAGGGGAGCTGTATGCAAAGGCAATCCAAAAGCTTGATAACTTAAGTTTAGAGCAACATAAATTGCACCTGACTCCGTGGTGAAATTGTGTAAAGTAATAGTTGTTGGTTTATTTTCCAATTTCAAATCTGTTATAATTAGGACTTGTGTTTGGAAATATTAGAAAGAAAGCTAGGTGTTATCTAGACAAATTCTTAGTGTTATCTTTCCACGATGGGCGTGGTAGAATGCAGCACCTTCTTCGATAAATCGAAGGGTTGCTAAGGCTTCATCGGGTCTAATCCCTCTGCCTTTCTTTATAACATTTCAATACTGTTGTGAACTTTGTGAGTGCAAATTAAAGATTAATTTCGGTAACCACCAAATTTAAATACGCAATCGATTTTTGTACGTCGCAAAGTAAATTACTTTGGTACAAACATTAAAAACATAGGAAGTCCTGACAAGGTAACTTAGAACAAAACCATTTTTTTACCTTGCCAAAACAACCTTTTTAATTACTGGGTTACAAATATTTTTAACCTGAAAAGCTATTGCCTTAAATAAATAACTCTTCATTCTCTTGAGAATACATTAAAAAAAGTAATGAATTTGGGACTAACTTTTGAGCAATTGCATCATTAGTTACGAACTCAAATCGTGGGTGAATTAAAACATTTACAGCTTCAACTGCTTTGATTTTCTTGTTTCGAAAATTGAACTTTCGTAAAAAACGAAACGGATCTGATAAACTTCTTTTTGTTTTCATACTATTGGTTGTTAAAATGTTACTCTTGTTTTTCTGTTCATAAATTTCTTAAAGCAAAAAACCCTTTTAGATGTAAATCCAAAAGGGTTTTAAGTAGTTTGTACTTATTATTATCCTTGGGATTCACGAATAGGGAGTGCCAAATGCGGCTTTTGCAACGCAATGCATCGAAATTTGGACTGACTGTTTTATGTAATTATTTAAAACGTATTGATTCATCTATTGTTTGTGTGATATTCGAATTTCTCAAAAAAAAAGCTTCCTTGTTCAGGAAGCTTTAGTATATAATTTTAAATTAAAATTATGCTATAAGCATCCCTCAGGAATTTTCCTGTGCGACTTTATGCGAAAAGCAGATTGAAATTTTCATTTTGTTTTGATTTGAAAGTCAAATATGCAACTTAATTATGACAAAAACAAGAGCGTCAAGGAATTAATTCAAATTATTTTCAAAAAACATATTAAAAGGGCCGATTTTTTATCGGCAAAAAAAAGTTAAGTTTAATTTGCAATTCAAAATGGTTTCATACCTTTGCACCCAAATACAAGAGGAAAAATTTGAACTGATTGCAACCTCTTCATAATGAAATAAATTCATTGTGAATACTGAATAATTTTCAGTAAAAAAATGCTAAAGCAGGAACTCTCCTTTAGACCTTTTCAGCAATTATTTTTTCTCGCTTAATTTTATAAAATAATAAAACTTATGGCCTATTTATTTACGTCAGAATCTGTGAGCGAAGGACATCCAGACAAAATTGCAGATCAAATTTCAGACGCATTAATTGATAACTTTCTAGCATTTGATGCTGAATCAAAAGTAGCTTGTGAAACTTTAGTAACTACTGGTCAAGTTATTTTGGCCGGAGAAGTTAAATCAAATACATACTTAGATGTGCAAAATATCGCACGCGAAGTCATTCGAAAAATTGGTTATACAAAAAGTGAGTACATGTTTGAAGCTAATTCATGCGGTATTCTTTCGGCTATTCACGAACAATCTGCTGATATTAATCAAGGTGTTGACAGAGCAAGCAAAGAAGAGCAAGGCGCTGGTGACCAAGGAATGATGTTTGGTTATGCAACTAACGAGACTGAAAATTACATGCCATTGGCACTTGATTTGTCACACAAATTATTGCAAGAATTAGCTGTTTTACGTCGTGAGAATAACGAAATCACCTATTTACGTCCTGATGCTAAATCACAAGTAACTTTAGAATACAGCGACGATAACAAACCAACTCGTATTGATGCGATTGTTATCTCTACGCAACACGATGATTTTGATGAAGAAGCTGCTATGCTTGCTAAAATCAAAAAAGACATTATCGAAATATTGATTCCTAGAATTATTGCTAAAAATCCTGAACATGCTCATTTATTTAACGATGCCATTCAGTACCACATCAACCCAACAGGGAAATTCGTAATTGGAGGACCTCACGGAGATACTGGACTTACAGGAAGAAAAATCATTGTAGATACTTACGGAGGAAAAGGAGCTCACGGTGGTGGTGCTTTCTCTGGAAAAGACCCAAGTAAAGTAGACCGTTCTGCTGCTTATGCTACTCGTCATATTGCCAAAAACTTAGTTGCAGCGGGTGTTGCTGATGAGATTTTGGTACAAGTTTCATACGCAATTGGTGTGGCTAAACCGATGGGGATTTTCATCGAAACTTATGGAACTGCAAAAGTGAATTTGACTAACGGTGAAATCGCTAAAAAAGTAGAAGCTATTTTTGACATGCGTCCGTACTTCATCGAACAACGATTGAAATTAAGAAACCCAATTTATAGTGAAACTGCTGCATACGGGCACATGGGACGTACTCCTGAAACCGTAACTAAGACTTTCTCTGCTCCTGGTGGATTAACAAAAACCGTTGAAGTAGAATTGTTTACTTGGGAAAAATTAGATTTTGTAGATCAAGTAAAAACTGCTTTTGGATTGTAAAAAATTCAAAGCATAGTTAATAAAAAAAGGGGATTTAGTTGTTGCTAAATCCCCTTTGCTTTTTAAGCTAAATGAAGTTTACAAATTGTACTTCACTATGAAAGTTACAAATCGAGGTAAGATGATATTTTCATTGGCATTAAAACCATTTACACTAAATGAGTTGTTCAATCTTGAACGGGTGTTCAAAAGGTTATTCGCCTGAATGCGGTATTCAAACTTTGCATCTTTCTTGATGTAGTTCAAACTAGCAGTCATGATTTCAAAATCGTTTGATACACCATTAGTTTCATTTTTAAATCGGTTAAAGGCGTAGTCCCAATTAACATTCAATCCATTCAAGAAATAATAATTCAACTTTACTGTTGGAGTTTGTGTGGTGAATTTATTAGCTGCTTGCTCTGAAAAATTCACGCGGTAACCCAAATCTACGTTTGGATATTTTTTGAATTGCGTTGCAAAAGCCAGGTTGTACGCATGATTTACATTCTCGATTCCTTGAATAAATTCTTGAGTCACTCCGCCTTGGACTCTTCTATTTAATACAAAATTGCGATTCCATCCTGCATTGGCTCCAGCAGTAACTTTATAATACTTTTTGAAGCTTTTAGAGTAAAACAAATTTCCGTTTAAATTTTCATTCTCAGCATCTAAATTCAAACGGTCCGAAGTAGAATAAATACTTTGGAAAGAAACTCCATTAACCACTGGATCTTTGGTAGTTGTATAACTGATGTTTGCAAAAATCGTAGTAAAATTATACAAGTTGTACTTCGAATAATTCAAACGGTGACTCGTAACTAATGAATTTTCTAATTGCGCATTTCCTCGTGACAAGCTGTTAAAATTGGTAAAAATAAATCCTTCAACCAAAGCATTTACATCATTAAAGCCGTTACGCATGTTAAAATTGTAGGTTACATTTTCTGATTTCTTCAAATCCCAACGTGCAAACATATCAGGCAATAATCTAGTGAAATTAAGTTTGAATGGCGATGCAAATTGCTCGTTTGAAGTGTTGTATTGGTGTAAAGAAAAACCAGGATTAAAAGTAAACCTGCCTTTGATAAACTTATAATGCAAACCTATAAAAGCATCATTAAATAGGTAACGCACATCATTATTATAAGCTGCTTGCTCCACTGGATTTACTGAATTATCTTGAAGAATTTGCAAAATACTCGAATTGTACGATTGGTAAGCATTCGTATTTCCAGCAGTTACATTCAAGATACTTTTGTTAGAAATTTGATAAAAATAGTCAACTTTTGCATCTAACTTATTCGTTTTTACGAAACGAGATTGCTGTATGTTTAGGGCATTTTCATTTACAAAAACCGCACTTGGATCGTTCGGGTTTGTTGAATTTGCATTTTGGTATGGATTTACCGAAAGTTGTGGATTGTAAAAAGGATCTTCATCCTCATATTGATGTTGCATTTCTAACACCCAAGTTGACTTTGGATTTTGCGTATAAAACATATTCAAACTCTGATTGAACGATGCTGGCGCTTGCTTTTGAAAAGCAATTACGGTATTATTATTAGTTACCGTATTCCCGTTAGAAGTAGAGGTGAAATTAGTTTGACTATTATCTACATCTTGTTGGTCATTTTTTCTAAAAAAAGCATCGTAATCCAGTTGAAAATTCTCATTGGCTTTGTATTTTGAACCAAACTTAGAGATGAAGGCATTGTTGCGAGATTCGGTATTGTTTTTTCTGTTTTCTAAAGTCGCAATATTGGTGGTATTCGGTTCAAAAATTCCGCGTTCTGAATTGGTAATGGACTGATTGAATGTTGCTGAATACGCCGCAAATCCTGATAAAGTCCATTTTTTAGAAACCGAATGATTGATGTTGATCGTTCCAAATTTATCGCTCGCTTTGGCCACATTATCGCCACCGGATAAACCAAAAAAGTTTCGATTAAGAGATAATGAAGTACCGTTGCGCCCAATCGTGTTTCGTGCTCCTCCATTTATTCTGAAAAAATCAGCCGAAGTCAATGAAACTTCGCCAATGTTATTAAGGTTTACAATAGAGTTGATGCTTGTTTTTGGCGAATAATAAAACAATTTTGGGTTAAAAATATACCCTTTATCATTTGCCAAACCACCACTTACATCACCAAACCAAAATTTATCTTTACCTTTTTTAAGTTTGATATTAATTGCAATATCGTCATTATTGTTTTCGAGGCCTTTCATTTGCGACACCTCGTTAAAATTACGAAGTACTTGCACTTTATCAACTGCATCAGATGGAATATTTTTTGAACCCAATTTCGTATCGCCCTCCATAAACGGTTTTCCGTCTACAAAAAGTTTAGTCACTTTTTTTCCCTCTACTTGCACTTGACCGTCTCCTGTAACTTCAAAACCTGGTAGTTTTTTAAAAACGTCTTCTAACTTGCGTTCTTCTCCGGTTTTAAATGAATCCGTATTGTACACAATGGTATCTCCTTTTATAGAAACTGGCATCTCGCGCACAATTTCTACACCATCAAGTTCGATTCCACCCGCTTCCATGGTGATGTTTTGCACCATATTTTGAGTAAGTGTAGCAACAGTCACTTCCTTATTTTGCATGCCCAAATAACTTAGTTTTAAAACATAAGTTGTGTTCGGTTTTAGGTTTAAAATAAACTTGCCTTTATCAGTTGTAATGGCGTAGGCATCCATTGCTTTAGTCGTTTGGTTCACTGCCATTACGTTGGCCATTTCTAGAGGACCCGATTTAGAATCAGTTACGAGACCTTCTAATTTTATGTTTTGGGCATAAGAAATAGAGACCGCTACCAAGGCGATAAATACTAAAATTTTTCTCATTATATTTGATTGTATAGCTACTGTAGTTGGTATTAATTTCCGAAACGTATTTGCATGCCGCCATTTCCTCCGCGACCTTGATTCATCTCTCTCCACTCTTCCATTTTTTTCATCACAGCATCGTCATAATCCTTTTGAGAAACTACTTTTCCTTTGGTGATAGGTTTAATTTCAACCTTATCTTTTGGGTTTAAAACTACTTTTGAACACAAAATAGTGGTGCGTCCGTCATTAACTTCCAAAATTAATCCTGGCAAACCCCAATAACCTTCAGGTCCTTGGCTCACTGGGATTTCGGGCGTATACCATGCCGTGATCACGATTTCTTTTGGTACCTCAACAGCATCCAAGAAATTGGTTTTTTTCTCCTCAGCAGGTTTTGTACTATCTTTTATTTCATTTTGTTCTTTTCGTGGACGCATGTTTCTAAAATCAGTAGCACTTGGTTTTTTGATAGCGGTTGCTTTGTAACAAGTATAGCCACCAATTACACGAGTTTCTGCCTCCATTTTCCAATTCAAACTAGTTAAGGAATCTTTTACCATAAATTCTTTTCCCATAAACTCTTTGTCGTTGCTGTATTGTTTGTCTTTTACGTTTTTGTAATACGTTCCGCCACCACCGGCAAAACTTGACATCATACGAAAACCACCACCTTGAGCCGAAGCCTCTAGTTTTTCTTCTTCTTTATAGATAGAAGCCGTCTTGTTAAAGTTGAGAATAAATGTTTTCTCGAACATTTTTTTCATGCGTTCCTCAATCATTTTTTGCATATCAGGCGTCATATTTTTGTTGCCTTCCAAACGAGTTTTCATTTCAGAAGTGCTGGTTTTACTCTCGTATACAGCCATTCCTTGAAACTCCTGCGCTTGCAACCCCAGGAAAGAGGCGATAGCGATTACTACAGTGTAAATTAATTTTTGCATTTTGATGGTTTTTAATAGATAAGAGTGAAAAATACTATTTTTGTTACAATGATACTGTTAAATAAATACTAAGACAATTAATAGGGACTTTGGTTTAACCGTACTTTTACCTTTATGAAAAAATTAGTTTTTTTTATCCTATTTTGCTGGGCAACAATTGGTTTTTGTCAAAATCAAAATCCAACAATCACCAAATTGAACACTGTTGAATTAGATGCTGATGAATTTCTAGGATACGATTCGTTGGGATACCTCTATTACATAAAAAACAATGTACTTTCTAAAAAAAAGGCTTCAGAATATTACAATTATAGCAATATTGCGCTGGGAAAAATTAGCGCTGTTGACTTGCAAAATCCTTTAAAATTGGTGCTGTTTTACGAAGACTTCAATACGATTGTTACGGTAGACAATCAGTTGAATGAAACTCAAAAAATCAACTTCTCCGAAAACGTCTTCCCTATTGTGGTAACTGCTACAGGTCTTGCTGCACAAAATCAGCTTTGGGTTTTTGATAGCAATACGCAGCAATTGGGTTTGTTTGATTATTTAAAAAACACGTCTAAAACACTCGCGGTGCCATTTGTGGATCGTATAAAATTTTATAGCTCGGACTTCAATACTTTTTATTGGCTGGACACTAAAAATAATTGGTTCAGTTGTGATTTGTTTGGAGCCGTTACATCAATAGGAATTATACCTGATTTTGATTATCTCGCGCTAATAAATTCATACCAATATATTTATGCCAAAGATGGCAAAGTAATATTTACTGATTTAAAAAAACAGCAAAATACAACCCTTGAAATTTCTGAAAAAACGTTTGTAAAAATATATTACAAGGACCAAATTTTATCTATTTTTACACCATCAGGAATTAGCAATTATAAAATCATAATACCGTAATGCACATAGCAATAGCAGGAAATATAGGCTCAGGAAAAACAACCTTAACGCGCTTACTGGCCAAACAATTTAAGTGGGAACCGCATTTTGAAGATGTAGTTGACAATCCGTACTTAGATGATTTTTACCATCAAATGGAACGTTGGTCGTTTAATTTACAAATCTATTTCTTGAACAGTCGTTTTCGTCAAGTAATGCAAATTCGCGAAAGCGGTAAAAAAATCATCCAGGACAGAACCATTTATGAGGATGCGCACATTTTTGCGCCCAATTTATATGCTATGGGTTTGATGACCAATCGTGATTTTCAAAACTACACTTCTTTGTTTGAATTGATGGAATCAACTGTAAAGGCGCCTGATTTATTGATCTATTTGCGTAGTTCCATTCCAAATTTAGTGGGTCAAATACACAAACGAGGTCGTGAATACGAAAATTCAATTTCTATAGAATATTTGAGTCGCTTGAACGAACGCTACGAAGGCTGGATTCAAACGTATGATAAAGGAAAATTATTAATTATTGATGTAGACAACATCAACTTTGTGGACAATCCCGAAGATTTAGGAAACATCTTCAACCGCATTGATGCAGAATTAAATGGGTTGTTTTAGCAAGAACAATTGCTACAATGAATAATTGAATCCTAAAGTAAATTGTCTTGGTCTCAATGAAAATTGATAAACATTCACAAAATTAAAATAACTGTTTGTCGTTGTAAAAAATTGTGTGTCAAAAACATTAATCAAAGAGGCATTTATATTTATTTTTTTTGAAGGTTTGTAATAAAAGGACATATTAAAAAGTGAATTTTTATCAATAGTACTGCTTTGTGAAGTTGCTGTTCTAGACGAATCTAAACCAAAATTGATTCGTGTAGAACTAGAGGTATATATATCCAAATTCAAATTCTGAAAAAGAATTGAGTTGTTAATTTCATTAGTTGTCGTTGTAGACGTTCCAAAGTTTAATTTAGCTTTATACTCAAGCGTAAACCAACTACCTTTATCCCAACTTAAACCAAAATCTATACCTTGCCTGTTGTTACTTGTATCAAGAAATTGATTATTAAAAAACAATTGGTTTTTACTAATATTATATGCATAGGTCAACTCTGTTTTAAAAGAACCTAAAAACCCTTTTGTTAAATACAAAGTAAAACCATAATTGTTTAAAGAATTAGGCTGTTTTATAACTTCTGTAATCATAAAACCATTACTATTTAACTCATTTGAAAATGTAGCGTCGGATTTGTTTTGGTTCAAATTACCTTTTAAACTTAAAAAAAAACTTTTTAGAATATTGTTATAATTTAAATGCGAGGTAAATGAATTTGTTCTAATAGTGTTAACAAAATTTGGATTTTGAACTAAAGCATTAAAACTAGTTAAAATTACAGGTGTATAAAGCTGTGAAAAATCGGATATGTTATTATATAAATCATAACTAATACCTAAATTCCATTTTGAATTAAAATTATACTTAACGCTTACATTAGGCTGGATGAATAAAAAAGAGTCTCTTATACTTAAGCTAGTATTATTATTCTCAATAGAATTTAGATTAATGTAGTCAGCTGATAAACCCCATGAAAACATTGCTTTACCTACATTTATTTTCGATTTGAGTCTGGTCGTTGTGGCAATTTTTTGATAATCATAGTTACTTGCTAAAGGAAAGCTTTGATTAGTAAAATTTGAAATTTGTTTTAGATCACTATCAAATCTAAAACTATTGTACTTTAAATTTTGACTTAGATTCCATTCTAATTTAAATAATTTAAAATCATATTGGGTAAAACCAGCTAGATTAATTTTTTTTACTGACACGTGCTGCAAGGTAGCATCATTACCCATACTATTTCCTATTGAGTTTTCAAAAACTGGTGGTGTCACTCTGAGCTCTTCAATATTTTGTTCATATTGTGCAAGTAGTCCACTTTGCAATATGTTTTTTTTACCAATTAAAGTTTTGAAACTGGTACCATTGCTAAGTTGAAAGTTATTTTGTAAATAATTTGATTCAAGATTGTTTGTATTTACTAAAACTCTTTCTATCCCTGCATCATTTGCAAATCTATAACTAGTGTTGTTCTTTAAATAGAAATTACGTTTATTAATTTCTTGATTAACGCCAGCATTAAAACGTTCCGTTTTTAATTGATTACGGCTTGTATTTATAACACTACTCGCTTCATTATTTGACAAAAATGTACTTGACAAATTATTTTCTATTTTGCTAAGTTCGTTAACATAGTCAAAATTCCATTTTACAATAGTTGAATCGTTAACTTTATGCAAAGCATTATTAGTAATTGCATAAGATTCATTATTGAGCCAATACTTTTCAGAAATTGCAACTCCATTAATATTGGGCACTTTTATAACGTGCGTTTCTTCTAACATTTGCCCTCCAACATTTACGTTACCAGAGACTAAATCATTACCAATACCACGAAGCGTTTTGCCCGTATTATTTAATTTACCACTACTGATATTTTGAAATTTTTCTTTAAAATAAATTGGTGTTGCTTCTAATTTTCCCGTTAAAAATGGCGCACCAGCATCACCTTTTAAACTACCAAATAATAAACCAACATCATCTTTAATTTTTAGGTTAAATGACACGTTATCTGTTTCGGTTCTACCAATATCAATGCGCTCATGATGATGTTTTTTCATTACATCAATTTCTAGTACCGCATCAGCAGGAATTCCTTGTGTTGCAATAGAGTAGCCTCCTTCTAGTAAATCTACACCATTAATATATAAATGACTGATAGGTTTGTCAAGATATTTTATTTGCCCATTTTCACTTATACTTACCCCTGGTATTCTGTTAATAACCTCTTCAATACTATAATCTTTTTTAGCTTTTAATCCATTTACGTTATAAGTAATTGTATCTCCTTTTATCGTTACAATCCTATCTTTCTTAATGAGAACTTCAGCAAGTTCTTGCATTTTTAAATTCATTTGAAAATTTTGCTTAGTACTTTTAAGAGCAATTTTTAAACGAATGGTTTCGTATGATATATGCCTTACTGTTAACCAAATACTATCTAATTTAATTTCCTGACTTAAAATTAATTTATAATTCCCACTTGCATCTGAAGTTTTAAAGGCTAAAATATTGCTACCATTTTCAGAATCGCTAGCAACGATAGTACAATTCGATATGGGTTTATTATTACCATCGAAGGTAGTTCCTTTAAATTCGATCACTTGTGAACAACCAAAAAAAGGCATTCCGATTAGGAATGCCAAAAAAATAAAAATATAAAGATTGTTATGTTTTTTTACAATCATTCGAAACGCTCAATGAAATTTTTACTTTTGGGTTTTGCATTTAATCTCGATTTATCACCATTTTCTCCTACGGTAATCAAAGTTGGCACAGCGATTTCAGCTCGATTCATAAATCTAATTTTATCATTAAGAGACATTTCACTAAATTTTTTTCTGATTTTGTAAAACTCATCTTTATCGATATATTCAAATTTTCTATCATTCTTTTTTATAAAAAAGTTTTCAGTTTTTGAATTAAAAGAATAATCCCCTTTTTTTACCTCATTTACAATAAAACTAAAAACATTTTCATTATCCTTAAGCATCATTACCAATCCGGGTAGTCCATGAAATTTATAAGGACCAACTGTAATTGGTATATCGGGGTTGTACCATGCACTCCAATCTCTACCAGCATAGTTTAAGGTTGCTTTTTTACAAACATAACCATTCATAATAGTATCTTGTTTGATTAGTTTCCAATTGTGATTAAGATTTTCTTTAACCTTGTATGCATCACTTCCAATAGTTTCATAATGTTCTGTAGATTCACCATTTGTTTTTATCACCAAATAAAAAGGTGATTTATTGAGAAGTACATCAGCCTCAGTGAGCTCTCTCTCTTGTTGTATTTTATCAAAGTTCATCATCGCCTCTAAAGTAAACAATGAACCTTGATTGGTAACAATTAACATAGCATTCGTACTTTGAGAGGGTTCTTCAGTAGCAAATTTTTTGTAATTAAATTGATACGACACCCAAAGATCTGAACTATTACCTGTCTTTACTTGTGCAAAGACAAAACAACTCATTGCAAATACTATTATTGTGATTATTTTTTTCATGGAATATTAACAAACTATTTCTGCAATTGCTAAAAGTTCTTCAAGGTTAGGTTTTCTCAACATAGTACCTCCCGTAGCACCTATATTAGCAACATCAACAGAAAGATACCCGGTCAATGGAACTTGAACACTATAACATGTACCACAAACTTGAGTAGCTTGTTCACCACATTGCGCTGATGACGAAAAAGAAAAACCAACAATAGCCATAAATGTAAACATTAATTTTTTCATAATTTCTTAAATTTTTGATTAGTTAAATATTTAGTTTAACACTCCATACATTAATTAAAAATACAAACAACGTGCACTTTGGTTGTTTTTAATAAAATATAAGAATGATATCAACAAATACAAATGACGAAATTAAAACAGGAATATGCTAGTCTAAAAAAAAATAAAAAATTCACTGTGAGAATTTAGTTTTATTTTAAGGAATTTTATTATACTTTTATAGTAATAAACATAATAAACATGAAAATAGGCGAAAACATTAGAAAATACCGTCTTGAAAAAGATAAGAAGCAACAGGAAATTTATGAAGCTATAGGTGTAAGTCAATCTTCATATTCTAAAATAGAAAACAATAAGCGCAAAATAGATGTTGCAACCCTTAAAAAAATTGCTACTGTACTAGAAATAGATATAGCTAAATTGACAGGGGAAAACAAAATTGCAATAAACAATAACGATAACTCGAAAATCGAAACGAATATTGCTGTACATCATAATCATTCTGAAGAATTAATAGAATCTCTCAGAGAACAAATCGAATTATTAAAAGAACTAAACCAAGTAAAAAAAGAAATTATAAATGGTCTAAAAGAAAATAGCACATTATCAAAAGTAGAAACCGAAAAATGATTTATCGATAGAAAATCCCGAAGCCTTGACTTTTCAACTTACACACTTTTTGGAATAGTGTCTTTAAAAAATAAAAGCGCCGCTTCTAATTCAAGAAGCGGCGCTTTGTCAACCAAACCAAACCAATTTTTTATTTTACTTTAGTTCTTCATTGTACCATTTGGTAATTTGCTCTTTGGTTTGCCCAATTTTTTGTTGCAAACGTCCAAACAATTCATCTTCCTTACCTTCTTCATACAACAAATCATCATCTGTAAGATCAGCGTATTTTTGTTTTAATTTTCCTTTTAACTCGTTCCAAGTTCCTTTTAGCTCTGTAGTGTTCATAGTTTTATAGTTTTGAATTAATAATAGTGTTCTAGTTAATGTACTTGCGTAACATCCAAGATTTATCTTCGTGCTTTTGCAAAAGACCTGTTACAAAATCAGCAGTACCAAAATCATCCGTTTCGTCAAGACATTTGATGAATTTTCGCAATTGTTTCAATACTGTTTCATGATCAATAAGCAATTCTTTAAGCATGTCTTTTTGCTGTAAATCAGTACTATTTTCTTTAAGAACAGATTGCTCAATAAACTCTTTCATCGTTCCTATTGCTCTGCCGCCTAGTTTACTGATACGTTCTGCAGTTGCATCAATTTCTTGCTCGAGAGCAGTATATTGCGCTTCAAAAAGTTTGTGTAATTCCATGAAACTGTTTCCAGAAACGTTCCAATGAAATTGTCTTGTTTTGGTATAAAGCACCATCTGATTGGCCAATATAGTAGTTAGATAAGAGATGCTTTCGTCTAATTCTTTTTTTGTAATTCCGATTTTTGGTTCCATAATACACGTTTTTTTTAGTTGACCTACAAGTCTTTTACAAAGATAGAGCGGTACTTCAAAAAATGCATTACACCATTTTTTAGGATTGTTACACAATTAAAGGATTTAGCAATTAGGGCTTAAAAACAGTACTTCTATTACGCAAAAATGCCTTTCGATGGAAAGGCATTTCTTTATTTAAGGGTATTTCTTTTATTTTAAAGAATCGATTTTGGCTTGCACCTCGGCATCGGTGCCTTCAAAAGTTTGTTTTGTCGTTTTACCATTCTCGGTCATTGTGACCGTAGCTTTAGTTTTTCCGTTTTCATTAGATAGCTCTATGCGTAAGTCTTTTGATGACGTCATGGAAACTGTTTTTGTGGCACCGCCGATGTACTTTCCAGCCGCATCATACATTGATAAGCATTTTTGAGTACATTCTTCTGAGCAACCATTCTTTTTACACATGGCTGCACATTCGTCTTTGGTCATATTCGCCATTTTTTCGGGATCGCATTTGCCCATCTTGCAAACCATTTCTGTAGTCTCCATTTTAGCACAACAAGAAGCCGCTGCACTATCGGAATGACCATTTCCTAAAATAGGAGCTATAACCAAACCTATTAAACAAGTCAATTTGATCAAAATATTCATAGATGGGCCTGAAGTATCTTTGAAAGGATCACCAACAGTATCTCCGGTAACCGCTGCTTTGTGCGCATCAGAGCCTTTATAGGTCATTTCACCATTGATCATAACTCCAGCTTCAAATGACTTTTTGGCATTATCCCAAGCACCTCCAGCATTATTTTGAAAAACAGCCCACAACACACCCGAAACGGTAACTCCAGCCATGTATCCTCCTAGCATTTCAGCAATGAGTTGGTTGTTATCTGCATAAACTAACTTACCAAGTAAAACAATCGCAATTGGGAAACCAATCGTTAAAATTCCTGGCAACATCATTTCGCGTAAAGCGGCTTTGGTTGAAATATCAACACATTTCGCATATTCCGGTTTTGCAGTTCCTTCCATAATTCCAGGAATTTCTCTAAACTGACGACGTACTTCAAACACCATATCCATGGCAGCTTTTCCAACAGAATTCATAGCTAGCGCAGAGAACACTACTGGAATCATTCCGCCTACAAATAACATGGCCAAAACAGGCGCTTTAAAAATATTGATTCCGTCGATTCCTGTAAAAGTGACATAAGCTGCAAATAAGGCTAGTGAAGTCAATGCTGCCGAAGCAATAGCAAATCCTTTCCCAGTTGCTGCTGTTGTGTTTCCTACCGAATCTAAAATATCGGTTCTAGTGCGTACCTCTTTAGGTAATTCGCTCATTTCTGCAATTCCACCCGCATTATCAGATATAGGTCCGAAAGCATCGATTGCTAATTGCATCGCTGTGGTTGCCATCATTGCTGATGCCGCCAAAGCCACTCCATAAAATCCTGCTAAAGCATAAGAAGTCCAAATCGCTGCCGCAAATAATAAAACCGTTGGGAAAGTCGAAATCATTCCCGTTGCTAATCCCGCAATTACGTTGGTACCCGCTCCCGTACTTGATTTTTGTACAATTGCCATTACCGGTTTTGTACCTAAACCCGTGTAATATTCAGTAACCGATGAGATAACCGCACCTACAACCAGACCTACAATTGTGGCGTAAAAAACACGCATCGATGAAATCTCTTTAGTTCCTTCTCCAAAGAAATCCATTTTCATCGTTTCAGGTAACATGTATTGCACTAAAAAGTAACAAGCTACTAAAGTCAAACCTATCGAAACCCAATTACCAATATTTAAAGCCTTTTGTACTTGTGCTTCTTTTGCATTATCATCCGTTATTTTAACCAGCATAGTTCCGATGATCGAAAATAAAATTCCAAAACCGGCAATTGCCATTGGTAATAAAATGGGTCCAATTCCGCCAAAAGCATCTTGAATACTTCCGCCCATATCTTTAATTACATAATTCCCTAGCACCATTGCTGCCAAAACGGTGGCAACATAAGAGCCAAATAAATCAGCTCCCATACCCGCAACATCACCTACATTGTCTCCTACGTTATCAGCAATTGTAGCTGGATTTCGAGGATCATCTTCTGGGATTCCAGCTTCTACCTTCCCTACTAAATCAGCACCTACATCAGCCGCTTTAGTGTAAATTCCGCCACCAACACGGGCAAACAACGCAATCGATTCGGCTCCAAGAGAAAAACCTGCTAAAGTTTCTAAAACAATAGTCATGTCTTCGGTCGTAGTCCAAACGCCATTCATAAAAAAGTGAAAGAAAAATATAAAAAAGGTAGTCAAACCTAAAACTGCAAGACCTGCAACACCAAGTCCCATTACAGTCCCACCACCAAAAGAAACTTTTAAAGCTTGCGGCAAACTCGTACGAGCGGCCTGCGTTGTTCTAACATTGGTTTTAGTGGCTATTTTCATTCCCATATTTCCCGCAAGGGCTGAGAAAAAAGCACCAAAAATAAAAGCTACCACAATTAAGATGTGCGTAGTAGGTACAATAAACGAAATACCTGCCAAAACAATACTGGCTCCAAGAACAAAAAAACTAAGTAAGCGATATTCTGCTTTGAGAAAGGCCAAAGCACCTTCGTAAATGTAATCTGAAATCTCCTTCATCTTACCGTCGCCTGGGTCTTGTTTTAAAACCCATGCTCTTTTTGTAATCATAAACGCCAGTCCAATAAATGCCATGGCAATTGGCAAGTAAATCATAATTGTATTCATAATTCTGGTTTGGTTTTAGTTAATAATTATTGTGTAACCAAACGAATTTAAGCAAAAAAAGCAATACTCCAGACGGAATATTGCTTTTTTTACATTTATTATGCTAAATTATTACTTAATGCTAAATAAACCTTCTGGTTTGTTTTCGATAGCATTAAAGCGTTCTGTACATTCTTTGATGATAGCGTAGGCTTCATTTACATCTCCCCAACCTTCAACATCTACTTTTTTGTTTTCAAGATCTTTGTACACTTGAAAGAAGTGCTCGATCTCTTTTAATAAGTGAGGATTGATATCAGAAAGGTTTTCTAATGAATTCCAGATTGGATCAGAAACCGGTACACAGATTACTTTTTCGTCTGGTCCTTTGTCATCCGCCATGTGAAAAACTCCAATTGGCTTTACTTCCATTACGCAACCAGGAAAAGTAGGCTCGTTTACCAAAACCAATACATCTAATGGGTCACCATCTAATGCTAAAGTTTCAGGAATAAATCCGTAATCAGCAGGATACATCATTGAAGAGAACAACATTCTATCAAAACGCATTCTTTTTATTTCGAAATCATATTCGTATTTATTTCTACTTCCTCTTGGTATTTCGATTAAAACATCGAAAGTCGTTACTTTGTCTGCAGTCATTTTATTTTTCTTATCTATAAATTATGGTGCAAAAGTAATCAAACGCTGCGTTTTTGCAATAAAAAAACCTAGCTAACTGTAAATTAAACGCATAAAAAATTTAATACTGATAGGTAATTGTTCGGTTGCGCTTGTTTAAGTAATAATGCCAAAGCAAATAGGTAGCAAAAGAGCGATACGGACTCCATTGCATAGCCAATTCTGTCATTTGTTCCTTGCTCTCCAATTGCCATAATTCTTGAATGGTTCGCACTACGGCAACATCACCTAAGGGTAATAAATCTGGGGCTTGCAGGCAAAACATCAGGTAAATATCAATGGTCCAATTACCAATTCCCTTAATTTTAACTAATTCGTGGCGTACTTGCTCCGCACTTTTGTGAGGTAAGGTTTCGAGTTGTAACTCTTGGCTTTCAATGGCTGTTGCCAATGCCTTGATGTAACTGGCTTTTTGTCGGCTTACACCCAAAGCGCGGTATTGCTCTTCAGAAATGGCAATTAAAATACTAGGATAAAATTGCCCCACATGTTCGCGTAGGCGCAAAAAAGTAGCTTTGGCAGATGCAATTGAAACTTGTTGTTCTAATAACAATAATACCAAAGTCTCAAAACCTTGAGGTCTTGATGGCCGTTCAGGCAAACCGTATTTATCAATTATGGATTGAAAAATAGGATCTTTTTGTGTTAAAAATTCAAATGCTGTTTTCATTGTACTCGCGTTCTAGCCCGGATGGAAATGGCATCTTTTTTTGTGGGCTTTTTTTGCTCACAAAAAAGATATAATGCACAGCCGGATTAGCTCCTAAAAGTTAAAACCAAAAGCGCCTTTAATTGTAAATCGGTTGGTATCTGGCGTATTGAGATAATTGCCTCGCCATGCGAAATCGATGCGGAATACCTTGAAGATATTTCCAATTCCAGCACTGTATTCCCAATAGCCTCGTTCTGGAGCGTTGTAGACCAAGCCCGAAGCATTCATGGCTCTGTTTTGATCAGAAACCGAACCGTAAACTCCGCGAACGGCGATGATTTCTCTCCAATTGAGTTTTCGCATGAACGGAATTCTAGCAAAAATACGTCCGTTAAAGTTATGATTCCATTGCAAAGTCATATACTCATCTGAAACAAACTCGTAAAAATTAAGGTTGCTAAAAGTATTTTCGATGGTGAAATACGTTTGGTTTCCTGGAATTACACTGAGTAAGCCGAGTGGCACTTTACCAAAAGTTTTACCGACTTCCATGATTAAATTGGTGCGCCCCAATGGCCCGATCACAATAGGCTGCTTGAAGTACAATTGCAATTTATCGTATTGAAAATCGCTATCCAACAAACCTTTGAAACCATGGCTGTAATTAACAAAGAAACGACTGTACGGACTATCAACTACATCGCGTTCTACCCCAAAACCAATTGTCTTACGTTTTGGTGAAAACTCAATTTGAAGATTGGCTTCAGATTGTTTGACATCACTTTTGGTAATTTGGTTGCTAGCATCTGTAAAATAATCCAAACTAAAAGTTGGCGAAGCCGACTCCAATGTGCGATACGAAACACCTGCTTGAAAAACTAAATTCTTGACCGGCTCCATCTCGACAGCGAGGTTCGTTAAGTTAATATTGGTCAACTTACCATTACTTCCCGAGGAGAAAACGGCCGATGACGCAAAACTTCTACCCAAAACATCATTAGTTGTAGTTAAACTAGCGCCTATTTGTTCAATATCACGACGATTGCCACCCGATATAATTAAACGATTTTTTTTGTCGACCATCCATTTTCCAGATAAACCGTATTTTACTTTGTTATCATCAAAACCGTAGGCAGTATACGCCTGCAAGCGCCATGGGTCGTTAGCACCAAAATAAGTTCTACCACCAGCACGCAAGCGCACACCTTCGACTTCATTGTACCCGAAACTAGAAAATACGGGACCAAAATCGAAGTTCTTGAATTCGACATAGCCGCTACCTAAAATGGAGACCAGGCTATAGAGTCGTTTGAATTTCTTGACGGTTTGCAAAGTATCGAGCATTTTGTAAACACCCAGCTCGTCTTTACTTAAATTCTCGAAGCGGTTTTCATCCCAATATTCATCGGGTTTGTTGTAAACTTCGTCATCCCGATAATTGACCTCGTCTTTATAAAAAGTTTGGGGCAATTGTTTATTGAATTGATGGTTCCTGAAATAGGTAGTTCGTTTGCCATAAACCCCTTTGGAATTTTCTTTTTTATTGAGTGCAAAGTCCGACATCAAATAATCCTTCGTTAGCAGAAAAACCGAGTCGCTCACTACTTCAAACTCTTGCTCTAAATAGATATCTTTTACCCAGTTGATGTTGGCACTCTTTGTCACTGCCATATTGATTTTTTTAATGGCGTAAGTAGAATCATTTACCCAAAAATCGCCTTTAAAGGTAAGTTCGTTTTTACGACGCGGGTAAAATACAATATTAAAACACCATTTTTTGTCAATGTACGCACTGTCTTTTAGGACATAGTTGTATACATCAATACCCGTGCGTGAGAGCGGGCTGGTAAAACTCTTATCAAAAAAAGTGAGGTAGTTGTTGTAAATATTATAATCAGAATACAAATCCTTAACGAAGGACAAAATTTGCTGATTGCCATTAAAACCAGAAGTTTTATTAGCCTTCATTTTTTCTTTGACTTTTTTGATAGTGTTGTCACCGTACACATCAGCCAATGATTCGTTGATAAAAATAGGAAGATAGGTTTTTCCGGTAACGCGCGAAGTATCTACTTGGTTGAAGATAAACTCCATGCCTTTGAATATTTTACTTTTCATGAAAGCACTATCAATAGAATTCATGTCAAATTCTACTTTTTCATACTTCTCCATTTGGTACTGATCAAATTGATACAAACCGTTCTTGCGCTTGCGTTCCCAAATTTTGCGTAAAATATCGAGCGCTGGATTGTTCTTTTTCGAGGTTTTACCAGTAAAAACAACCACTTCATTTAAACTTTCGGCTTCTTTAAGTTGAATAACGAAATTATAAGTAACCGCTTTCTCTAGTGTTATTTCTTTCTCAGAAAATCCCACCGACGAAATCACAATTACAGAATAATTCGATGCCGACTCTAAGTAAAACTTCCCGTCTTCATTTGTTACAATACCTTCACTAGAGCCTTTGAAAACTACATTAGCAAACGGAATAGGTTGATTTTGTTTATCAACTACCACACCACTCACTTTGGTTTGCGACCAAGACACGGCTGTAAAAGCCATAAAAACCAATACCAACAAAAAAATCTTTTTCATACTCAATCAAAAAAAAACTTCACCAACTTAAACAATTGATGAAGTTTCAAATATAGTTAATTTAAGCCTTTAGCAGCGTGGACATTACCCAAAGCCATGTTAAAGTTTCTAGGCAAATCCCGTTAGCAATAGCTTATTTCTTGTACATAACTTTTTTAACTACTTTCACAACATCTGCAGCATTAGGCAACCACTCTTTCAATAAAACTGGAGAATAAGGCGCAGGAGTATCTGCCGTTGTGATACGCTGAATTGGAGCATCTAAGAAATCAAATGCACGCTCTTGAACGATATAAGTAATTTCAGAAGCAACACTTGCAAAAGGCCAAGCCTCTTCAAGTACTACTAAACGATTTGTTTTTTTAACCGAAGTTAAAATCGTCTCGTAATCCATCGGACGTACTGTTCTTAAATCTATAATTTCACAAGAGATACCTTCTTTAGCCAATTCATCAGCAGCAATATGAGCTTCTTTGATAATTTTTCCAAAAGAAACAATCGTTACATCAGTACCTTCACGTTTGATATCAGCAACTCCCAACGGAATAACATATTCACCGTCTGGTACTTCACCTTTGTCACCATACATTTGCTCTGACTCCATAAAAATAACTGGGTCATTGTCACGAATAGCCGCTTTCAACAAACCTTTTGCATCATAAACAGTAGATGGAACTACTACTTTTAATCCAGGTGTATTAGCAAACCAATTTTCTAAAGCTTGAGAGTGTGTCGCTCCTAGTTGACCTGCCGAAGCTGTTGGTCCACGAAAAACGATTGGCACATTAAATTGACCACCACTCATTTGACGCATTTTTGCCGCGTTATTGATAATTTGATCAATACCTACCAAACAAAAGTTAAACGTCATGTATTCTACAATTGGTCTACAGCCGTTCATTGCTGATCCAACTGCAATTCCTGAAAATCCTAACTCAGCAATAGGAGTGTCAATTACTCTTTTTTCACCAAACTCAGCAAGCATTCCTTTAGACGCCTTGTAAGCACCATTATATTCAGCAACTTCCTCGCCCATCAAGTAAATCGACTCGTCGTGACGCATTTCTTCACTCATCGCTTCGCAAATCGCCTCTCTAAATTGTATCGTTCTCATATTATATGTTGTATGTGTCTAATTTTCGAAAGCAAAAATAAATATTTTATATCACTTAAAAGCATAAAATAAACTAAATTAATTCAAGATTTGTGGGGTAATTTCCAGGAGCTTTTTCCGGCTATCCGCTGTATCTTCCTGTGCCTAAAGGCAGCACAGGAAGGATGCCGCTTCTATCCGGGCTACGAAATCGATGTAAATTTGAAAAAATATTATGCACGCATAGTATATTATTCGAATTTATATTTTAAATTTGTAAAAGAAATTAAGAATACTTAAATACATACTTATGAAAATATTAGTTTGCATCAGTCACGTGCCTGATACTACATCAAAAATTAACTTTGTCAATGGCGATTCAGAGTTTGACACAAACGGTGTTCAATATGTAATTAACCCAAATGACGAATTTGGTTTAACACGTGCTATTTGGTTTCAAGAACAACAAGGAGCAAATGTAACTGTGGTAAACGTAGGTGGTCCAGATACTGAGCCTACTTTACGTAAAGCCCTTGCAATAGGAGCAAACGAAGCAATTCGTGTAAACGCTACTCCCACTGACGGATTTTTTGTAGCAAAACAATTAGCCGAAGTAATTAAAAACGGAGCATACGACCTAGTAATTGCCGGAAAAGAATCACTAGACTACAACGGCGGAATGGTGCCGGGAATGATCGCTGGAATTTTAGGATTCAACTTCTTGAACTCTTGCGTTAGCCTTACCGTTGAAGGAACAAGTGTAAAAGCTGTTCGTGAAATTGACGGAGGTAAAGAAACAGTAGCTACTAGCCTACCATTAATTATTGGTGGACAAAAAGGTTTGGTTGAAGAAAAAGACCTTCGTATTCCTAACATGAGAGGAATTATGACAGCTCGTACTAAAGCTTTAACTATCCTTGAGCCAGTTGACGCTAACGTAAATACTACGGCTGTTAAATTTGAAAAACCAGCTCCAAAATCAGCAGTAAAATTAGTATCTGCAGATAATTTAGATGAGTTAATCAATTTATTACACAACGAAGCAAAAGTAATCTAGTAATCAGTTTACAGTCACAGTTTACAGTTGCTCAACTTTAAACTTCAAACTTTAAACTTTAAACAAAAAATAATATGTCAATATTAATATACGCGGAATACGCAGAAGGAAAATTTAAAAAAGTAGCTTTTGAGCTCGCTTCATACGCAAAAAAAGTAGCTGAGACTCTTGGTACAACCGTTACTGCTGTTACCATCAATGCTGGTGACGTTTCAGAATTAGCGCAATACGGAGTAGACAAAGTATTAAAAGTAACCAATGATAAACTTGCAGGCTTTACTGCTAAAGCTTATGCTGATGTGATCAAACAAGCTGCTGCACAAGAAAATGCAAAATTGGTAGTTTTATCATCTACAACAGATAGTATTTACTTATCATCATTAGTAGCAGTAGCATTGGAGGCAGGTTATGCTTCAAACGTGGTTGGCTTACCAATATCAACAGCTCCATTTCAAGTAAAAAGAACTGCTTTTTCAAACAAAGCTTTCAACATTACAGAAATCAGTACAGATGTTAAAGTGATTGGTTTAGCTAAAAACTCATACGGAATTTACGAATCAGCTGTTGCTTTAACTCAAGAAGACTTCAATCCTACAATAGGAGATAATGACTTTGGTGTAAAAGTAGAATCAGTTGAAAAAGCATCTGGAAAAGTTTCAATTGCCGATGCTGACATCGTAGTTTCGGCTGGTCGAGGATTAAAAGGTCCAGAAAACTGGGGCATGGTAGAAGAATTAGCTACAACTCTAGGAGCAGCAACTGCTTGTTCTAAACCAGTTTCTGACTTAGGATGGAGACCTCACGGAGAACACGTAGGACAAACAGGAAAACCAGTTGCAACCAATTTATATATTGCTATCGGGATTTCAGGAGCTATTCAGCACATTGCAGGAATCAACTCTTCCAAAGTAAAAGTAGTAATCAATAGCGATCCAGAAGCTCCTTTCTTTAAAGTGGCAGACTACGGAATCGTAGGTGATGCTTTCGAAATTGTACCACAATTGATTGAAAAATTCAAAGCTTTCAAAGCGCAGAATTAAAAAGATTCCACAATCATACATTCATTTTAATGCTACTTAAAACAAGATATTTGTATCTTTGCTTTTGAGTAGCATTTTTATTTTTACAGAAATGAACTCGGAAATTTATTAAAAAGAAGTACTCGTACTTTTCCAGACCCACAAATATGAGTTTAGTTAAATTATCGATTAAAGGAATTTCATACAGCCAAACCCAAAACGGAGCGTACGCATTGATCTTAAATGAGGTTGATGGAGAACGAAAATTGCCTATTGTTATCGGTGCTTTCGAAGCCCAATCTATCGCCATTGCTTTAGAAAAAGAGATCAAACCACCGCGCCCTTTGACACATGATTTGTTTAAAAATTTTGCAGAGCGATTTGATATAGTGGTAAAACAAGTCATCATTCACAAATTGGTTGACGGTGTTTTTTACTCTAGTATTATTTGCGAAAGAGATAAAATCGAAGAAATTATTGATGCGCGCACTTCAGATGCCATCGCATTGGCTCTCCGATTTAAAGCGCCAATTTTTACGTACAAAAACATTTTAGATAAAGCAGGTATCCACTTAAAAACGAATCCAAATGACGGGACTAAAGACCCACAGGATTTAGACGAAGTATTATCAAACCCTGAAACATTTGGACATACTGAAGAAAGTAATACTGCAGGCGAAACGTACTCAAAACACAGTATTCAAGAACTGAATGAACTTTTAGATCAAGCTGTTTCGGATGAAAATTATGAAAAAGCTGCCAAAATAAGAGACGAAATATCCAAACGTTAAATTTACCAACGTTTTACAATACCTTAAATGAAGACACCTATACTGATAAGTAAGTCTAGGTTCTTCATTTTTTTATATCTTTGGTTTTAAGCATGAACCAAACCAGAAAACCATGAAAATCAAAATACCCTTTTATATTGCTGCGCTGCTTTTGAGTGCCTCAGTATTTGCGCAAGATTATTACCTGCATTGCGGCAAAATCCTGAACACCCAAACTGGCAAAGAATCGAGCAACCAAACCATTGTCGTATCTAAAAATAAGATCGTCAAAATTCAAGATGGTTTTCAACCCAAAGCAAAAGCTACTGACGTTGAAGTTGACTTAAAAAACAAATATATCTTACCGGGATTAATCGACCTGCACGTTCATATTGAAGGAGAAAACAACACCAAAAGCTACCTATCAAAATATCTAGAAAACGAAGCCGACGTCGCTTTTCAAGCCGTTAGTTGTGCCGAAGTAACTCTATTAGCAGGTTTTACTACTGTTCGCGATTTAGGCGGAACAGGGGTAAATATCTCTGTTCGAAACGCAATTAACAAAGGAGTGGTAAAAGGTCCTCGTATTTTCACAGCAGGAAAAGCCATAGCAACCACTGGTGGCCACGCCGATCCTACAAATGGCAGCAACCGCAAACTAGTAGGCGATCCTGGTCCACACGAGGGCGTAATCAACTCACCTGAAGAAGCAGTAAAAGCTGTACGTGAACGTTACAAAGAAGGTGCCGATGTGATTAAAATTACTGCAACGGGTGGTGTATTGAGCGTTGCAAAAAATGGTAAAAACCCACAATTCACTCTAGAAGAAGTAAAAGCCATAACGGCAACCGCAAAAGATTACGGCATGCTAACCGCAGCTCATGCTCACGGTGACGAAGGAATGCAACGCGCTATTTTGGGCGGAATTAAAACCATTGAACACGGCACTTTTATGAGTGAAGAGACTATGGAACTCATGAAAAAATACGACAGTTACCTTGTTCCAACTTTAAGCGCTGGAAGAGAAGTAGAAAAAAATGCTGAAATTAGCGGTTATTATCCTGAAGTAGTGGTTCCAAAAGCCAAAGAAGTAGGACCTCAACTAAAAACTACTTTTTCAAAAGCGTATAAAAAAGGCGTAAAAATTGCCTTCGGAACCGATGCTGGTGTTTTTGCACACGGCAACAATGCAAAAGAATTTGGATACATGGTCGATGCAGGAATGCCAGCGCTAGCTTCAATTCAGTCGGCCACAATTACCAACGCATTATTATTGGGCATGGATACCGAACTTGGTCAAATTAAAGAATCATTTTTAGCCGATATTATTGCAGTTGATGAAAGTCCGCTAACGAATATCAAAACTCTAGAAAAAGTAGTCTTTGTTATGAAAGACGGTAAAATTTATAAAAAATAATTATCCTCAGAGCATTCACCAATGAAACAGTATACAGACCTAGTGCGACACGTAATGGAAAACGGTTGTCAAAAAGGAGATCGAACAGGAACAGGAACCAAAAGTGTTTTTGGATACCAAATGCGATTTGATTTAAACGAAGGATTCCCAATGGTGACCACCAAAAAACTGCATCTAAAATCAATTATTCATGAATTGTTGTGGTTTTTAAAAGGCGACACCAATATTAAGTACCTACAAGAACACGGTGTTAAAATTTGGGATGCTTGGGCGGATAGCAACGGAAATCTTGGTCCTGTGTACGGACACCAATGGCGCAATTGGAATAGTGAAGAAATTGACCAAATTGCTGATCTAATTCAGGAGCTAAAAACAAATCCAAATAGCCGAAGAATGTTGGTATCGGCCTGGAACCCATCGGTTTTACCAGATACAAAAACATCTTTTGAAGAAAATGTAGCCAATAACAAAGCTGCATTGCCTCCTTGCCACGCCTTTTTTCAGTTTTACGTTGCCGATGGCAAATTATCCTGCCAACTGTACCAGCGCAGTGCCGATATTTTCTTAGGAGTACCGTTTAACATTGCATCCTACGCCCTACTAACCATGATGATTGCTCAAGTTTGTGATTTAGAACCAGGTGAATTCATTCACACTTTTGGCGATGCGCATATTTACAATAATCATTTCGAACAACTCGAGTTACAGTTGTCTCGCGAGCCGAGACCGCTACCAAAAATGATTCTAAACCCTGCCATCAAAAATATTTTTGATTTCAGTTATGACGATTTTACTTTGGAAGGCTACGACCCACACCCAACCATAAAAGGTAGTGTAGCGGTTTAACCAAATAAAAAATGGTGTTTTAGATTAAACTACTAAAACACCATTTTCATTTCCTGCAAAAGTATTCCACTGAAAAGAATCTGCTTCGGGTTCATTAATATATTCTCCATCGATTATATATTTAAACTCGTATGTAGCATCTTTATTCAAATCAAGAACCGTTTTGAAGGTTCCGTTTTTTAACTTATTCATTGTACCTTGTTTAGGATCCCAATTATTAAAGTCCCCTACAACTGCAACTTGATCAGCTTGCTTAGCCTCAATCGAAAAAGTAACTTTGCAAACGGGTTTTGTTTTTACAAATTGTTTTTTAATGGCCATAACTATTTCATTTATAATTTACTATCACAAAGTAAGCAAAACAAAGTGAGCAAATTACAGCAAGACCATCGATTTAGCAACTTAAACAAAACACTCCCGCTTTTTAATCAATTATGTAATTTTAATTGCTTTAAATTTTTAAATCAAAATCAGAAATCGTTTTCATTACCAAGAATCCTATCTCAAGAATAGTGACTTTGCAAAATAAATTTTACCTTTATAATCTAAAAGTAGCGCAATGGAAAAAGAAATACACGAACAATACGAATATGCAAGACGCAGAATAAAACAAAAAAAACGTCTCTATTTTCATTTTGTAGTTTTTGTTTTAGGGAGTTTGCTCTTTTTTATAACCAGCCTCTTATCTGAAAATCTTCTAATTCAAAATTCGTATCTATACGTTATAACGCTATGGCTATTTTTATTCATTTTGCATTTTATTAAAGTCTTCATAACCGATCGTTTCATGAATAAAAACTGGGAACGAGACCAAATTGAAAGACTTGTTGCCTTGCAGCAAAAGAAAATCAAAGAACTCGAAACAAAAGTAGCAAACGACGAAATAATATAAGCCCACACCTGACATGATTATAATGATAGCGGCTGTTGCCGAAAACAATGCACTAGGCAAGAACAATGATCTATTATGGCATTTACCCAATGATTTTAAACGTTTTAAAGCCGTAACTACTGGGCACCACATTATCATGGGACGAAAAACATTTGAAAGTTTCCCCAAACCACTTCCTAACAGAACACATGTAATTATTACTCGCCAAAAAGATTATACAGCAGCCGGTTGCATTGTAGTTTCAAGTCTTGAAGAAGCCCTATCAGTATGTCCTGCTAATGAAGATGTGTTCATCATTGGTGGTGGCGAAATTTATAATTTGGCATTGCCAATAGCCGATAAACTGGACCTGACTAAAGTACATCACACCTTTGAAGCTGATGCCTATTTCCCAGAGATAGACCCAAAACAATGGAAACTTACGAACAGTGAACATTACAGCAAAGATGAAAAGCACCAATATGATTATAGTTTTGAGAGCTACGAAAGAATAGAGTAAAAAAAAACATCCCAATGAGGATGTTTTTTTTTAGAAGAAAGAGAGGGGAGCTACTCTTGAAAGAGTATTTGATAACATAAAATAAAAATTACAAGCACTAACAAACCACCAGAAATGGTCAGTATCATGTTTGAAGATCTTCGAGAATACATCTCAAAGAAGCCCTTAATACCAAATACCACGAAGGCACTAAAGACGAAAAAAATTAAAATTTCCAAAAACAAATTTAATCCTAAGAACGTATGTTGCGTTTGTACATGCAAACTGTTTTTTAAAGTCGCATGCTCAAAACCACTAACAAGAACAAACGAAATAAGAAACGCAATAATTATCCATTTGATTTGGCCCACCCACTCTTTTGTAATCATGTAATATAGATTCTTTCTTGAATTACAAATTTGTACATAATAAACAAGAGATACAATACCCACTTTTAGTGATATTTCAAAAATTTTTACTGCTAGTTTGTAGTTCCAAAAACTAACATTTCATAAATAAAATCCATTTCAAATAAGCAAAGCACACTGTAAATCTGCTGGTTTATCATATCTTTGTACAAATTAAAAACATGTCACAAAAGATCACTCCCTATAAAGACTCTGCTTTAGGCAAGAAAGAGCAAGTAGCTCAAATGTTCGATACCATTTCTGGAAATTACGATAATTTAAACCGCGTTATTTCATTTGGAATCGATATTAAATGGCGCAAAAAAGTATTGCAATTGGTAGCGCAATCCAATCCTGAAATCATTTTAGACATTGCTACTGGTACAGGCGATCTTGCAATATTGATGGCACAAACAAGTGCAAAAAAAATCATTGGTCTTGATATCTCAGCTGGTATGCTTGAGGTAGGCGTAAAAAAAATCGCTGAAAAAAAACTATCTAGTACTATAGAGATGGTCTTGGGTGACTCTGAGAAAATGCCTTTTGAAGACAATTACTTTGATGCCATAACTGTAGCGTTTGGCGTTCGTAATTTTGAAAATTTAGAAAAAGGTTTGGCTGAAATTTTACGTGTTTTAAAACCAAACGGTGTTTTTGTAATATTAGAGACTTCAGTGCCAGACAAAACGCCTTACAAACAAGGTTATCAATTTTACAGTAAAAACATCCTGCCTTTAGTCGGCAAACTGTTTTCTAAAGACAATGCAGCATACGGATATCTCTCTGAATCGGCAGCGGCATTTCCTTATGGAGAAGCTTTAAACAATATTTTACGAAAAACAGGGTTTATAGATGTTAAAGCCATGCCACAAACTTTTGGTGTAGCTACCATTTATTCTGCTTCTAAAAAGTAATATGAAAAAAGTATTTGCTATTCTGTTTTTTATTGGTATCAGTTCACTGAGCTATAGTCAGAAATCTCAAGGTATTTTTGGCAAGGATCCTATAATAAACCTTGAAAATTTTCAACAAAAAAAAATCTACTACGGATTTTATTTGGGGTTTAATAATTACGATTTCAAAATTGATTACAAAAGCCTCACTCAAGACATTCTAGTAAAAAAAACAACTGGGTTTAATGTTGGTATAATTGGTGATCTTCGATTACAAGAGTATATCAACTTACGCTTTGAGCCAGGATTGTATTACACCAAAAGAGACTTATATTATCCGCCCAATAGTGCTTTTGACTCACCAAGCGATGCGCTTCGTGAAGTGAATAGTACCTATATTCATTTTCCTCTCTTACTTAAATTCTCATCGCTACGCACTGGTAATGTGAGACCTTATGCTTTAGGAGGATTATCTGCTACTTTAAATTTATCAAGTAATGCCAAACTATCTGATGATAACTTCCAGCAACGTTTTAGGGTAAAATCTTGGACAACTAATTATGAGCTTGGCTTTGGTATCGATATTTTTTCGGAGTATTTTATTTTCTCTCCTTCAATTCGTGGCGTATTTGGCATTGGCGATGAACTCATCCGTGACAACGACCCCAATAGTCCTTGGACAGGAAATATTGATTCTTTAAAATCTAGAGCTGTTTTAATCAACTTTAGTTTCCATTAAGGCAAACTAAAACATATACTTTTCTGTTTAAACTCTTAACTTCTTCTGAATTCGCTTAAAATAATTGCAGTTGCAGTTGCTACGTTAAGGCTTTCTGTTTTTTGAAGGTCACCAAATCTAGGAATTGCCAAACGTTGCGTTACGCTATTTTCTATAGTCGAAGAAATTCCATTAGCTTCGTTACCCATAACGATAATACCACTTTGAGGTAAAGAGGTTTTATAGATAGAATCACCATCCATAAAAGTACCAAAAACCAGCAAATCAGTTCCTTTAATAAATTCATTCAAATCTAAGTAACTACAATTCACCCTGCCTAATGAACCCATTGTAGCCTGTACTACCTTTGGATTGTAGCTATCCACAGTTTCAGTAGAACAAATTAATTGCTTGATTCCAAACCAATCACATAAGCGTATAATTGTACCCAAATTACCGGGATCTCTGATGGCATCTAGCGCTACAATTAGACCGTGCTCTAAAATCGGTTTTGGTTTTGGTATTTTAAACAAAGCCAAACAAGAGTTAGGTGTTGCTAAAGCGGTCATTTTTTTTAAGTCGGCACCACTTATTTGAGTTCTTTTGTCAGCAGAAATTTTTTCAAAATCATCTTGTGTAGTGTACAAATGCTCCAATTCAAAGTTTGAATCCAGAAGTTCTTGAATGCCTTTTACGCCTTCGGCAAAAAATAATTGGTGCACTACTCTATATTTTTTTTGCTGCAAACTCGTTATAAGCTTTAATTGGTTTTTACTAACCATAAAAAAATGTACTTTTGAATTAAATATTGGAAACTCTTGAAAAAAATTTCTACAAAAATAACTGCATTTATTCTAATTGCAATACTAATTTGCGCATGTAACGCCGTAAAAAGAGTTCCAGACGGAAATTTACTGTTGACTAAAAACGAAATCACGGTGAATAATTCACTTATTCGTGATGAAAACGTATCCAATCAACTTTATCAAAAACCGAACAGCACTTTCTTGGGTTACCGTTTAAGACTCAACCTATACAATTTAGCCAATTTAAATCCTGACTCTACCTATCAGGCCAAGTTTACTGCTAATCCAGGTAAATTGGAGCGTAAATCAAAATGGCTATCTGAAAAACAAGTCAATCGATTAGGAAAATCTTTTTGGTACCATGGCATTCATGATTTTTTAAAAAAAACTGGGGAACCACCAGTAATTTTAGACAAAGAACGAGCTGATAAATCGCTTATTCGATTGAAATATTATTACTTTAACAAAGGTTTTTTTAATGTAAACGCCAGTTATTCAATTGATACTTTACCCTCGAAAAAAGCACGAGTTGCCTACCAAATTAATACTGGAAAAGGATATTACTTAGATACTTTGAGCAAAACGATTTCGACCCCAAAACTTGATTCACTGTACAATCTAACAGTCAACAATAGTTTTATCAAATCCGGAAACCAATACGCAACAGAAGATTTTGAAAATGAAAAAAATCGAATAACTACTAATTTCCGCAACAATGGTGCTTATTATTTTCAGCCAAATTACGTCACTTTCGCAGTCGATACAATCAAAAAAGTCAACAAGGCCAACATTAACTTATTAATTAATAATTATTCGTATCAGGACGGAGACTCTACCAAAACGGAACCTTTTAAATTGTATACCATCAGCGATGTCAACATATACACTGATTACAAAGGGAATAGTAACAAACAAATATTTCAAGACAGCATCACCTTTAATAATTTCAAACTATTTAGTCAAGACAAGTTAAAGTATAAACCCAAAGCCATTACAAATGCCATCTTTATCAACAAAGGCGGGCTTTATGCCGATAATAAAACAGTCCTAACTACAAGGTATTTGAATAATTTAAAAATTTTCAACTATCCATCTATTCAGTACGAACTTGACCCACGCGACAGCACGGCACAATCGCTAATAGCAAAAGTATATCTCACTCCTCGAAAAAAATACAGTTTTGGCACTACCTTAGACCTCACCCATTCTAACATACAAGATTTTGGTATTGGCTTGAGTATCTCTGAAACCATCAGAAACATTTTTAATGGAGCAGAAACATTTGAAATTGCAGCACGAGGAAACATAGGATCGTCACGTGATTTGGCCAATCCCCGAAATAATTTCTTCAACGTGTCTGAATATGGTGTGGATTTAAAACTCAACATTCCACGTATTTTCATGCCTTTTAAAACAGAAAGAATCATTCCTAAAAGTATGATTCCTTCTACTTTAATCACACTTGGTTTTGCCAAGCAACAAAATATTGGTCTGGACAAAGAAAATTTCACCACCGGACTTACCTATAATTGGACTCCTAAAAAAAACTATACCGCGCGATTTGACCTGATCAATACACAATATGTACGAAACTTAAATCCTCAAAACTATTTTAATGTTTACGGATCATCCTACAATGCTTTAAACGCAATTAGCAAAAAGTACAATACCAACACGACTTATTACAACAATCCCACAGACCAAAACTTATTGGTAGAACGAGGTACAAAAGGCTTCACAAATGATGTATTAACAGGTAATGCTACTTTTTTGCGCCCACTTGACCAAGCTGATCTTGAGGCTGTACGAAGTATTGAAGAACGCCGTTTACGACTAACGGAAAATGACTTTATTTTAGCTACTAATTTTACTTTTTCAAAGACAAACAAAAAGGATTTAACAGATAACAATTTCTATCTTTTTAAAACCAAACTAGAGTCGGCGGGAACACTTTTATCAGCATTTGCATCAGCATCAGGACAACGAAAAAATGCTACTGGCAACTATGAGATTTTTAATTTAGAATATTCAGAGTACGTTAAAACCGAATTCGATTACATTAAACATTGGGATTTATCTAAGGAGAAAATTTTTGCATTCCGATCGTTTTTTGGAATAGCCATACCTTTTGGAAACTCCGATTATATTCCGTTTTCACGAAGTTATTTTTCGGGTGGATCAAATGATAACCGAGCTTGGCAACCTTACGCCCTAGGGCCAGGAAGTAGCGGCGCATTAGATGATTTTAACGAAGCCAACATGAAAATTGCGATAAGCGGAGAATACCGTTTTAAAGTATTAGGAAGTCTAAAAGGTGCTTTATTTGCAGATGCAGGGAATATATGGAACGTGCTAGATAATGTCACAGATGAAAAGTCCACTTTTACAAGCATTAGCGATTTAAAAGACATTGCATTAGGCACAGGCTTTGGCTTGCGATACGATTTGAGTTTCTTTGTAATCCGATTTGATTTGGGATTCAAAACCTATAATCCAGCGAATGAAAGCAGCAAAAGATGGTTCAATGAATACAACTTTGCCAACTCAGTTTTAAATTTTGGAATAAATTATCCGTTCTAATGCTAATTAATTCTTATTTTTGCAAAACTAAAAACTAAAAAAATAACTAAAAAAAGTACCATGGCACACAACATAAAACCGGGCGTAGCTACAGGAGATCAAGTCCAAGAAATTTTTAACTATGCTAAGGAAAAAGGATTTGCACTTCCGGCAGTAAACGTTACTGGTTCTAGCACAATTAATGGTGTTCTGGAAACAGCAGCAAAACTAAACGCACCAGTTATCATACAATTCTCAAATGGAGGAGCGCAATTTAATGCTGGAAAAGGATTGTCAAATGCAGGCGAAAAAGCAGCTATTGCTGGTGGAGTTGCCGGAGCATTACACATACACACGCTTGCAGAGGCTTACGGAGCAACTGTAATTTTGCATACCGACCACTGCGCGAAAAAATTATTGCCTTGGATTGACGGTTTATTAGATGCCTCTGAAGCACATTTTGCTAAAACAGGAAAACCATTGTTCTCTTCGCACATGATTGACTTATCTGAAGAACCAATTGAAGAAAACATCGAAATTTGCAAAACGTACTTAGAGCGTATGAGCAAAATGGGAATGACACTTGAAATCGAATTAGGAATTACTGGTGGTGAAGAAGACGGTGTTGACAACTTTGATGTTGACAGTTCAAAATTATACACACAACCTGAGGAGGTAGCTTACGCTTACGAAGAGTTATCAAAAGTGAGCCCGAAGTTTACAATCGCAGCAGCTTTTGGAAACGTACACGGAGTTTACAAACCAGGAAACGTGAAGTTAACTCCAAAAATCTTGAAAAACTCACAAGATTTTGTACAAAATAAATTCAACACTGGACACAATCCAGTTGATTTCGTTTTCCACGGAGGATCAGGATCTACTCTAGAAGAAATCAGAGAAGGAATTAGCTATGGTGTTGTAAAAATGAACATTGATACTGATTTACAATTTGCCTACACAGAAGGAATTCGTGACTATATGGTTAATAATTTAGAGTATTTAAAATCTCAAATTGGAAACCCTGAAGGCGCTGATGTACCAAACAAAAAATATTATGACCCAAGAAAATGGGTACGTGAAAGTGAAATCACTTTTAACGCAAGGTTAGAGCAAGCTTTTGCTGACTTAAACAACGTGAATACATTATAATTAAAAGTTTATAGTTTCAGGTTTAGGATATTAAAACTTTAAACCTGAAACAACAAAAACAATAAATATGGCTTGGTTTAAAAGAAAAGAAAAAGGGATTACTACTGCTACCGAAGACAAAATGGATATTCCAAAAGGGCTTTGGTACAAATCTCCAACAGGAAAAATTATTGATGCTGATGAATTGGCTCGCAACTTATTTGTAAGTCCAGAAGATGGTTTTCATGTTAGAATAGGAAGCGCTGAATATTTTCAAATTTTGTTTGACAACAACGAATTTGTGGAGTTAGACAAAAACATGACATCAAAAGACCCTTTGCATTTTGTGGATACAAAAAAATATGCAGATCGTTTGAAAGATGTAATGGACAAAACCAAACTGAAAGATGCCGTGCGTACTGGTGTAGGAAAGTCTAAAGGAAAAGACTTGGTAATTTGCTGTATGGATTTTGCCTTTATTGGTGGATCTATGGGAGCAGTTGTGGGTGAAAAAATTGCAAGAGGTATTGACCACGCTATCAAAAACAAGATGCCATTTGTAATGATTTCAAAATCAGGTGGTGCGCGCATGATGGAAGCGGCTTACTCTTTGATGCAATTAGCAAAAACATCTGTGAAATTAGCGCAGCTTGCTGAAGCTAAATTACCATACATTTCATTATGTACTGACCCAACTACAGGAGGAACTACTGCTTCTTACGCCATGTTAGGAGACATTAATATTTCTGAGCCAGGAGCCTTGATCGGATTTGCTGGACCACGTGTAGTAAGAGATACTACCGGTAAAGATTTGCCAGAAGGTTTTCAAACAGCGGAATTTTTGTTAGAGCACGGTTTCTTAGATTTTATTACTCCAAGAAAAGAATTGAAAGATAAAATCAACTTATACATTGATTTGATCCAAAATAATGAAATTAGACATTAATTAAGTGTCTAAAAACTGAAAAGCCTGTTCATCACGAACAGGCTTTTTTATTGCTGTATATTAGAAAGTATATTGCAAGCCTCCGTAAAAATTGCGACCGGGAGCATTAATTCCTGATGAAAAAGTACGGTATTGCGTGTCTAAAATATTTTCGGCACCGGTATAAACAATCGCCCCTTCAAACAATTTATAGCTTGATTTGAGTGAGTACGATTCCCAAGCAGGCATACCATTAGAAGGTGCGTATTGCAAGTTGTCTTCACCGCTGTTAGAATAATCTTTTAAAGCCTTTTTACCATTATACAACATGTAACCTTCAATCATAGCTTTTTTGAAGGTGTAAGTAATTCCAACTTTTCCAAAATAAGGCGAAATATGATCAAGTGGCAGTAACTTTTGTTCAGATACAATTCGGCCCACGTTGTAATTGAACGATGCATTCATTTGCACAGCAGTAATAAGTTCCGCTTGAAGCGAAGTTGAAATTCCTGTAACAAATGCTTTCCCGCGGTTTTGATTCGCAAATACTTGGCTCAATACACCATCATAAATCAACGACGATTGGCCATTAAATAAAAACGGACTCGTTACAATGGCATCAAACATTTTGGTATAAAAATAGGTTTGTTCTAGTTTCCATCTTTTCGAAGAGGATTGGAATACAAAACCCAAATCAGCAGTAACTGTTTTTTCAGGTTTTAAATCTTCATTAGGAACGATCAAAACACCACGCACTGTCTCAAAAATCTTTGCTAAATCATCGATATTTGGAACCCGATATCCTGTTGATAAATTCGATTTAAGTGAGACATTACTCGACACATTTCGCACCACTCCAACATTAGCACTATAAGTAAAATTTTGCTGCTTAATTTTTGAAAAGGGTAATGGAAAGAAGGAATTATCGGCAATAGAACTATTCAAACCACTATATCCAAGGCGCAAACCTGCATTCAAAAAAGTTTTCGAATTCCACTCTTGATTGTATGAAGCATAAGCATCGTAGCGCCACATTGCATTTGCTCCATTCGGATAACGAGTACTAATATTTTTTCGCTCCTTAGTATTTAAATCGGAACTATAAGCGGTCGACTTGAGGGTTTCATAATAGGACTCCAACCCGTACAACAAAGTTGCTGCTGTCCATTTTTTAGTTAAATCAACCGATAGACCATTTACATTAACATTCTCCAAACGGTTTTGCAGAACATAATCTCCAAAACGTCGGTTGTGCCTGCTCTCTTTAGCATTTTGATAAGAAAAACTAGTATGCATATCACTATTCCAAAAGAACTTCTTTTTGCTTAAAGAATAAACTGCCAACAAACGCTCTTGTGGTCCGTAATACCATTCTGCATGGCGCAAACCTGCTTTTCCACTTGGTTCCGTTAATCGATCATAGCGCGGAATATTAGAGCTTGTGGACCATTGAAAATTAGCATCATGCATGAAACCATTTTCGGTTTTATATGCTATTTTTTGCATCAAATTGTATTGCTTGTAACCAGAATTTCTTTGTACAAACTTGTTATCATTAGGCTGAATCACATCAACTCCATTGATAGTTGAAACAAAAAAAGGTCTTTCGCCAAAAAAATCAGCATTATGATTTTTTCGTTTTCCCATTTTTAAATCTCCGAAGTCGTTGAAAGAAAAAGCAGTTAAGGAAGCCCAATTATTGGCTGCATAATTAATTTGCATAGCAACCGATTTTTCTTGGTTAGCACTGCTGTATCGTGAGGCTATATTTCCAGAAAAAGCATCAGCAACTTCTGATTTAAACTTAGCATTTTTAGTATTCATGGCTACAGTTCCGCCTAAAGCATCACTACCAAATAAGGTAGAAGTTGGCCCGTAAACAATGGCCGTATTGTCTAAAAAACTTTCATCAACGGTAATTAAGTTTTGCAAATGCCCTGAACGAAAAATTAAATTATTCATTCGAACGCCATCAACAACTAGTAATACTCTGCTTGCCTCAAAACCGCGAATAGAAGGACTACCGCCGCCTTGCTGTGATTTTTGTACAAATACTGCACCTGAATTAGAAAGCATCTCTGCCGTGGTTTGGAAATTTTGAAAATCAATATCAGCAGCAGTGATAAAATCAATCTGATAGGGCGACTTCAAGATTTGCTTCGGTATCTTTTGAATAAGCACTACATCGTCCAATTTTGTAGTGTCTTTTTTCATTTGCGCCAAGCCAGCAAAAGTGCACAGTAACACTACAAGGGAGAAAAAATTTTTCATCAAAAAACAACTAAGCTGGTAATTAATTTGGAAGTCATCAACTTCAATTTGTTTTTACATTCCAGTACGAATAGCTTCAACAGGATCAAGTTTAGATGCCGAAATAGCAGGCAAAATTCCAGATATAAGCCCGATAATTGCCGCCAAAGAAGTTCCTAAAATCACATTACCCATACCAAGAACAAATTCAAAATCGAAAGCTTGGGTAACTATAAAAGAAATAATCCAAACTAAAAACAAACCAATTAACCCTCCAAAGACAGAGAGGATGATTGCTTCAAATAAAAACTGAAACAAGATAAACCTATTTTTTGCGCCAAGCGATTTTTGAATACCAATTAAATTAGTTCTTTCCTTTACAGATACGAACATGATATTCGCAATACCAAAACCACCAACAAGTAATGAAAAGCCACTAATAATCCAACCCACGACGTTCATTTGGCCAATGATACCATCAATTAAATCGGTAAAACCACTAAAAACATTGATAAAAAAGTTATCAATTTCTCCAGCTTTCAAGCCTCTATAATTGCGTAATTTTTGCGTTAACTCGCCTTTAAAAGCATCCATATCTACACCACTTTCTGGCTTAATTAAAATAGCATTGGTTAGCGAATCATTGTTATCACCATACAATTGGCGTATAAAATTAACTGGAATGTATGCTGTTGTATCGTTACTGTCTCCAAAAAGTCCAGCACCTTCCTTCTTTAAAACTCCAATAACCGTAAAACGTTTGCCGTACAAGCGGATATTTTTCCCAATAGGATCAACACCCTCAAACAACGAATTAGCAATTTCATTTCCGATTACAATAACAGAAGCTCCTGAATTGGCTTCGGAATCGTTATAAAAACGGCCTTTGTCAAACTCTAAACCTTGAATATCTATAAACTCTTGCGAAGAAGGAACAATATTTACATCACTCACTGTTTTCGCATCGTATTTTAACGATTCACGACGTGTGAAAATTTGAAAAGCAATAGCGTCAGCATTATTTAGTGAATTTTTCAAGTACGTATACTCATCGTATTTGATGTTTGGAAATTGCTCGCGTTTCCATTGTGGAATGTCAGAGGGACCAAATGAAAACTTGATTAAGTAAATTGTATTTTTATCCAAACTACTAAGATCTTTAGTGATTTTTCGATCTAAAGAATCAACAGCAGCAAGTACCGCAATGATAGAAAAAATACCGATGGTCACGCCTAACAACGAGAGTAAAGTTCTCAATTTATTATTGCTTAAGGCATTCATAGCAAAACCAAAACTTTCTTTTAATAATCGAAGGTAAACTAACATATATCTTGTTTTGTATTTAAAAATGATTTAATGAAAAAGCCCAAAAAAGACTATTAAGTATTGACACACTTTGGATTTAAAATTGTCTTAAAATAGAAGCATTATATTTGCAAATATCTCAATTTCGAATGCTTTAATTTCGACATTAAAAACTATTTTTGCACCTTAAAAACACTAACTACATAATGAACACAACTAAAACAATCCAATCGGCATTAATCTCTGTCTTCTCTAAAGAAGGACTCGAACCGATAGTAAGACAACTAAACAGTCAAAATGTTACAATTTATTCTACTGGTGGTACAGAAGATTTTATTAAAAATTTAGGAATTCCAGTTGTACCCGTTGAAGATGTTACTTCATATCCTTCAATTTTAGGCGGAAGAGTAAAAACTTTGCACCCAAAAGTTTTCGGCGGAATCTTAAACCGTCAAGATAACGAAAGCGATGTACAGCAAATGAAGGAGTTTGATATTCCTCAAATTGATTTGGTAATTGTTGACTTATACCCATTTGAAAAAACCGTTGCATCTGGCGCAAGCGAAGCTGATATTATTGAAAAAATTGATATTGGTGGCATTTCTCTAATTCGTGCAGCAGCAAAGAATTTTAAAGATACGGTAATCGTTTCATCAATGGAGCAATACGGTTTATTTTTAGAAACCATCATTAAACAAAACGGAGCAACTACTTTAGAGGACAGAAAATTGTTTGCTACAAAAGCATTTCATGTGTCATCACACTATGATGGAGCTATTTTTAACTATTTCAACACTGACGAAACTATTTACAAAGAAAGTATTGCGAATGGTCAAGTACTTCGCTATGGAGAAAACCCACACCAAAAAGGATTTTTCTTTGGAGATTTTGATGCTATGTTCAACAAAGTTCACGGAAAAGAACTTTCATATAATAATTTACTAGACGTAGATGCAGCCGTTAATTTAATTCAAGAATTTAAAAACGACGGACCTACATTTGCAATACTTAAACACAACAACGCTTGCGGTTTAGCAACAAGGCCAACAATTAGTGAAGCTTATATAGCAGCTTTGGCTTGCGATCCTACTTCTGCTTTTGGAGGAGTGTTAATTGCTAACACAAACATTGATGTAGCTACAGCGCAAGAAATCAACGCTTTGTTTTGCGAAGTAGTAATTGCTCCAGCTTTTGATGCAGAGGCACTTATCATTTTACAAGAAAAGAAAAACAGAATCATTCTTGTTCAAAATGAAGTTGAATTACCTCAAAAACAAGTACGCACATGCTTAAACGGACTTTTAGTTCAAGACAGAAATAATAGTACCGATACTAAAGAGGACCTCAAAACCGTTACTCTTACTGCACCAACTGCTCAAGAAGTAGAAGATTTAATTTTTGCATCTAAAATTTGCAAAAACACAAAATCAAATACGATTGTTTTTGCAAAAAACGGAACGCTTATTGCTTCAGGTACGGGACAAACTTCAAGAGTTGACGCGTTAATGCAAGCGGTAGAAAAAGCGAAAAATTTCGGATTTGATTTACAAGGAGCTTCAATGGCTAGTGATGCTTTTTTCCCATTTCCTGATTGTGTAGAACTTGCCAAAAAAGCAGGAATTACAGCTGTAATTCAGCCGGGAGGATCGATCAAAGATGAATTGAGCATCAATTACTGTAACGAAAATAATCTTGCAATGGTATTTACAGGAACGCGTCATTTTAAACATTAATTTGTTTAACTTTGTCCGTCACAAATTTTTAACTTTTAACCCTTAAAAAACTTATGGGATTTTTTGATTTCATGACCGAGGATATTGCGATAGACCTTGGTACCGCTAATACTTTAATCATACACAATGATAAAGTCGTAATAGACAGCCCTTCGATAGTTGCACGCGATAGGATTTCTGGCAAAATCATTGCTGTTGGTAAAGAAGCCAACATGATGCAAGGAAAGACACATGAAAACATAAAGACAATAAGACCTTTGAAAGATGGTGTAATTGCAGATTTTGATGCTTCTGAAAAGATGATTAGTATGTTTATCAAAAGCATACCAGCATTAAAAAAACGAATGTTTACGCCTGCATTACGCATGGTAGTTTGTATTCCATCTGGAATTACCGAAGTTGAAATGCGTGCCGTAAAAGAATCATGTGAGCGCGTAAACGGTAAAGAAGTATACTTAATTCACGAACCAATGGCAGCGGCAATTGGTATTGGTATTGATATCATGCAACCAAAAGGAAACATGATTGTAGATATTGGTGGGGGTACTACTGAAATTGCGGTTATTGCTTTGGGTGGAATTGTATGTGACAAATCGGTTAAAATTGCAGGTGACGTTTTTACCAACGATATTGTATACTACATGCGTACACAACACAATTTATTTGTGGGAGAAAGTACTGCTGAAAAAATAAAAATCCAAATTGGAGCTGCTATCGAAGATCTTGAAACTCCTCCAGAGGATATGTCTGTACAAGGTAGAGATTTGTTAACTGGTAAACCAAAACAAGTAGAAGTTTCATACCGTGAAATTGCAAAAGCGCTTGACAAATCAATTCAACGAATTGAAGATGCTGTTATGGAAACGCTTTCTCAAACTCCGCCTGAATTAGCAGCAGATATTTACAATACTGGTATTTACTTAGCAGGTGGTGGATCTATGTTGAGAGGTCTAGACAAAAGAATTTCTCAAAAGACAGACTTACCTGTTTACATTGCTGAAGATCCTTTACGTGCGGTTGTACGTGGAACTGGAATGGCACTAAAAAACATCGTGAAATTTAAAAGCATATTAATTAAATAATAGAGATTTACAACTCCAATACCTTTCAAACAGTATTGGAGTTTACCTCTTTTACATTAACTTATTTGACCTCTATAACCGAATACAATGCAGCAAATATTTAATTTTATTTTTAAAAACAGTAACAGAATACTGTTTTTGCTGCTTTTAAGCATTTCCTTAGCGCTTACAGTTCAATCTCACTCTTTTCACCGCAGCAAGATTATTAGCTCTGCCAATTTCTTAAGTGGTGGCGTTTACGAAAAACTGAACAACTTTGATGAGTATTTGAATTTAAAGACAGAGAATGAAGCGCTAGCACAAGAAAACGCTCTACTTCGTAATGCTTTATTCAAAATTGAAGATACTGCGACTGTTAAACAAATTGACAGTGTTAAAGGGGTAAAACCATCTGACATCATTGTTTCAAAAGTAATCAGAAACTCTTATAATGTGTATGAAAACTACCTTACACTAAACTCAGGTGCTGTAGATGGTGTAAAACCAGACATGGGTGTAGTTAATAGCTTAGGTATTGTAGGGATCATTGAAAATACATCAACCAATTACTCTACTGTAATTAGCATATTGAACAAACGTTCTCAAATCAATGCTAAAATTAAAAAATCAAATCATTTTGGTTCTTTGAACTGGAATGGTAAAAGCACCGGTTTTGTTCAGTTAACTGATTTACCAAGGCTGGCCATGATTAAAATTGGAGACACAATTGTAACTGGTGGACAATCTGTAATTTTTCCAGAAAACATCAACATTGGAACTATCTCCAAAATTTATAGAGACAAGCAAACCAATTTTTACACATTGGACGTAAAGCTTTTTAATGACATGACTAACTTAGGTCATGTATACATCATTAAGAGAAAAGACCGACAAGAAATCATTAATTTAGAAAAAAGAGAAAAAGATGAATAGCACATTGTTAGTCAATATTCTCCGTTTCATTCTGTTGTTGGCACTCCAAATTATTGTTTTCAACAATATGAATTTCTTGGGCTACATCAGTCCGTTTCCTTATATTCTATTCATCATTTTATACCCTGTAAATGGTAATAAAGCAGGACTTATTGCTGCGAGTTTTGCAATGGGTATTATTATGGATCTTTTTAGTAACTCTGGAGGAACACATGCAACAGCCTCGTTAATGCTTGCTTATTTAAGGCCTTACTTATTCAAGTTTGCTTTTGGACTCAGTTACGAATACCAAACGATTAAATTAAATGATGTTTTGACACCTCAACGGTTTACATTTATTTTGCTGTCCGTTATTATCCATCATTTCACCTTATTTTTATTAGAAGCGTTTCAATTGAGTTTTCTACTTGACACCTTAATTACCACACTTTTAAGCACTTTATTTACGATATTAATTTGCATCATAATCATCTATCTTATTAAGCCAAACAAACGATGAGAAAAGCCTTGTTGCCCTCTTTGATCATAATCGCTACTTTACTGCTGGTAACCCGTATTTTTTATTTACAAATTGTAGACGAAACTTCAAAATTAGAGTCCGAAAACAACGCCATCAAAAAACAATACGAATATCCGGAACGTGGCTATATTTTTGATCGTCATGGTAAATTGCTTGTAGCCAACCAAGCATCGTATGATATCATGGTTATTCCAAGAGAAGTAAAAGAAACGGATACTACCGAGTTTTGTCAACTTTTGAATATCACCAAAGATGATTTTATCAAAAAAATCGAAAAAGCTAAGGTGTACAGCCCTAGACTTCCATCGGTTTTCTTATCACAATTGAATAAAGCTGAGTTTGCAGCATTTCAAGAAAAATTACGAAAATACAAAGGATTCTATTTCCAAAAGCGTTCATTACGTGATTATGAAGTAAACTTTGGCGCGAATATTTTTGGTTTCATTACCCAAGTGAACGAAAAATTGGTTGAAAAAAATCCCTATTACAATAGTGGCGATTTGATTGGTCGCCAAGGAGTTGAGGAAAGCTACGAAAATTTACTTCGTGGAGTTAAGGGTGTGAAATATATCCAAAAAGATAAATTCAACAGAGAAATAGGCTCCTACAAAAATGGGAAATACGACACGATCGCCGTACAAGGAGAAGACATCAACCTTACACTGGATGCCGAAATCCAAAAATATGGTGAAGAATTGATGATTAATAAACGTGGCGGAATTGTAGCCATTGAACCTAAAACTGGTGAAATATTAGCATTAGTAAGCGCTCCATCTTATGACCCCGGGATTTTAGTTGGTCGACAACGCTCTAAAAACTACACCGCTTTATACCGAGATTCTATTGCAAAGCCTTTATATGATCGTGGTTTGTTAGCAGAATATCCACCAGGATCACCTTTTAAAATTTTAACTGGACTAGTTGCTTTACAAGAAGGCGTAATTGACGAAAATACTACTGTATCCTGCCGTCACGGTTTTAGTTATGCTCGCGGCCGTTTTATGGGATGTCACTGCCATGGAGGCGCCTTACAGTTGCATCGTGGAATATTTGAATCCTGTAACTCCTACTTTGCAACTGCCTACATGAAAACGATTAACAAATATGCTAAACCTTCTTATGCAGTTGACGTTTGGAGCAACCACATCAAGAGCTTTGGGCTAGGTCAATTCATGGGCTACGATTTGCCCATTGGAAGAAGAGGAAACATTCCAACATCAAAAACATACAAACGTATTTATCCAAACGGCGGCTGGAGAAGCACTACCATTGTTTCAAATTCAATAGGTCAAGGAGAGGTTTTAATGACACCTATTCAATTAGCTAATATGATGGCAACAGTAGCCAATGAAGGCTATTACTACACCCCTCATATCATCAAACGAATTGAAGGACATAAGATTGATAAAAAATTTACAACCAAACACGTTACAACTATTGACAAACAATTCTTTAAACCCATAATTAACGGTTTATTTGATGTATACAATTTAGGAACGGCAAAAGGTTTACGAGTAGAAGGAATTAATATTTGCGGGAAAACTGGAACTGCCGAAAATTTTGCAAAAATTGGAGGCGTAAGGGTAAAGATGGAAGACCATTCGATATTTGTAGCCTTTGCCCCGATGGAAAACCCAAAAATAGCAATTGCTGTTATGGTCGAAAACGGAGGATATGGAGCAACTATCGCGGGGCCTATCGCTAGTTTGATGATCGAAAAGTACCTTCGTAAAAAAATAACAAGAACTGATTTAGAAAAACGAATTTTAGAAACTAGTTTGCAATCGCGTTATGCTAAATTAGGAGGACTTTCAGATATTGTTAAAGCCCAATTGCGTGCTGCCGATTCTATTAAAAAATTGAAATCGCAACCTGCACAAAAAGTAAAAGTAGACACTACAAAAGCAAAGAAACAAGTTATCGCAGCAAAATGAAAAACCAAAGCATCACCAATAATATCGACTGGATAAGCATTATTATTTATGCGGCATTAGTTATTTTAGGGTGGCTAAACATCTACTCTTCCTCACTATCATCGATGGAAGGAACATCTGATAAGCAGCTAATTTTTATTGTATTGACTATACCTTTAATTTTTACGGTAATCTCAATTGACGGCAAATTTTATGAAAAATATGCCAGTATTATTTTTGGAGTTTCTTTGTTGTCATTAATGGGGTTATTCTTATTCGGGAAAACTATTGCTGGACAACGTTGTTGGTACGCCATAGGTAGTTTTACTTTACAACCATCTGAATTTGCAAAAGCAGCGACATCATTGGCATTAGCTAAATTTTTGAGTGATACACAAATTAATTTAAAGGAAACAAACAGGCAAATCCAAGCCCTTGCGATAATCTTTTTGCCGGTGTTACTCATATTGCCACAACCCGATCCTGGAAGTGCTTTAATTTACAGTATTTTTATAATCGTTTTGTACCGAGAAGGACTTCCTGCATGGTACGTTTGGACAGGTTTCATTACAATTTTACTGTTTGTTTTGACGTTAGTTTTTGAACCACAATACATCATTTTAGCCGCATTAGCTGTTTTATTGTTTGTACATTTTAAATCACGCTTAGCCGATCGAAATGCCATTATGAGCACGATTCTTCTCGTTTTAATTACTGGCTTTGTATTTTCTGTAGATTACATCTTTGATAATGTTTTTAAACAACACCACCGTGACCGTTTTAATATTTTACTAGGGAAATCTGTAGATATGAACGGAACAGGCTACAATACCAATCAATCTGAAATTGCAATTGGATCAGGAGGATGGCTAGGAAAAGGTTTTCTAGAAGGAACTCAAACTAAAGGTGGATTTGTACCCGAACAACACACCGATTACATCTTTACTACAGTAGGTGAAGAATGGGGATTTGCTGGATCATTGCTGGTACTTGGTTTATTTGCTGGTTTACTATTAAGAATTATTTACTTAGCTGAGAGACAAAAAACAAAGTTCAGTAGAGTTTATGGTTATTGTGTAGCTGGAATTTTGTTTACCCACTTTTTTGTAAATATCGCGATGGTATCTGGTATCTTCCCTACTATTGGTGTTCCGTTACCATTTTTCTCATACGGAGGTTCAGGACTATGGGGTTTTACCATTTTGCTTTTTATTTTTATCAAAATGGACGCTAACAAAGTAAATGAGTGGTAGTTAGCATCAACTAATAACTAGTATCTTTTATCCTCTAAAAAACGCCAAGATAGTGTATTTGATTCGCTTTCGAGTTGGTTTTCTAGTGAATCTGTTAACTTAGGAAAAAAATCGATACCCGTTATTTTTTCGATAGCATCAACAGTCACTGCATAATCTTCAAGAGGTAAATCGCTCGCTCGATTAGGAATCATAAAAGCTATCATCTTTGGCTTGCTGGCATTTCTGACGAATACAATTTTATAAAAATAGTCCGGTACAGCAACTTTTTCGCGACCAATTGTTTTTAAATTTGAGTTTAAAACACCTGCTGTAACCACCATAACATTATCGTATTCTTTTGCCCACAAGCGTACATTTTGCTCTAAAGAATTCCATATCCCTGCATTAAAATCTTTCTCTTGAGGTGAAATATTACTTGTCAAAAAAGTACTAGTGTAAGCGTCGTAGTCAAATTCCATATCGGCAGCCGGGCACAAATGTCCTTTGTCGTAATTTGTATTTTTATAATTTCTCCAATCAGCTGAGTTGGTTTCTACTTTGTCATCTTCGATAAAAAAAGGACGTTTGTAATTTCTGTTCACTACGTTTTCCTTCTTTAACTCATAGGCAACCCATTCTGCTTGCTCAAATTCTTCTAAATAACTTAGTATATAATATTGATGTTCAATAACTGCAGCAGTTGTTGCTGTTGGAAGAAGCGTTTTCCAATTGTCAGTTTCATCTATTGCGTAAGTATCCGTTTGTACGGAATCATTAGCTCTGTTTTGCACTTGCTCCTGAGAGGTATTCATCTCAATAGGTGTTTGTTCTTGCTTGCAAGACATAAACAAGCAAACAGTCAATAAAGCCATTAAAAAAGACGCTTTTGGAGTGCTATTTCGAAGAAAAGTAAACATAGAAGTATGATTTGGTATCTTAATCCAAATATAGCTAAAAATACAGCTATTAATTACACCTTAATCGCTACTCAAATAGAACGTATAAAAAAACGCGCAAGGTACATATCGTATCCTGCGCGCTTTATTAAATTTATCTAATATCAGATTATGACTTTGCTAGTTTGTCTTTTTTAATTTTAACAGGCATTGTCTTTTTCGCAACTGATTTACCTTGCAAATCATCTAAAACATTCAAAGCTTCTTCAACATAAATATCTTTTGCTAAAGCTTCATGCCAACGTTCTCTTTTTTCTTTAAGAGTCAAATCTTTACTCATAGCATCTTTCTCATAAGGAAGAGAAGTAAACAACAAGTCGTTTTTATAATCAGTAATTGGCTTGTATTTTTTAGCTTTTTCCTCAATTTCAGATTGTGCTACCTTAAATTTATCGATGTTTAAGCTGTATACATTTTCCTCGCTTCGGCTATCAATCCATTTAGCATTTTCCTCGATTAATTGGAACTGTGCATTGTTACTGATTCTAGATTTACTATTGGCAATTGCTTGGTTAAAATTGGCATTTTTGTTCCAAACTTGATAATCAGCTTGATCAATTTTATCCCATGGCATGGCATTGTCAACATCACGCTCACCCATTTTTAAATAAGCATAACGGTCCGGCATAACGATATCACTCGACACACCCTCCAACTGAGTAGAACCCCCATTAATTCTATAAAACTTTTGAGTTGTGGTTTTTATAGCTCCTAAATCACCTACTGAATTACTACGTACAAATTGATTCAAATCGATTACATTTTGTACCGTTCCTTTCCCGTAGGTTTGTTTACTACCAATAATCACACCTCGTTTGTAATCTTGAATTGCGGCTGCTAAAATTTCAGATGCTGATGCTGAAAAACTATTGACCATGATTACAAGCGGACCATCCCACTCTATTTTTTTGTCACGATCGTACAGAACTTCTTTTTTTCTGCCTGCTGATTTAATTTGTACAATTGGTCCTTGTTCAATGAAAAGACCGGCGATATCAACTACTGTTGACAAAGATCCACCACCATCATCACGAACATCTAAAACGATACCGTTTACACCTTCTTTTTTTAATCGATCTACTTCTAAAGCAATATCTTTTCCGGCATCACGTCCTTGAGGATTTTCGAAATCAATATAAAACTTTGGTAAATAAATTACGCCGTATTTAGAATCGCCCTTTTGTACGATACTTGACTTTGCGTAAGTTTCTTCAATTTCTACAATATCACGAATAATTGATACTATTTTGATAGTTCCATCTACTTTTTTCACTGTCAATCGAACCTCTGAACCTTTTGGTCCTTTGATTTTTTTAACCACATCATCTAAACGCATTCCAACTACATCAACAGCTTCACCGTCTCCTTGAGCCACTTTCATAACAACATCACCAGCCTCTATTTGCTTTCCTCTCCATGCTGGACCTCCAGAAATCAATTCTGAAATTTCAGTCAAATCATTTTTCTTTTGCAAACGAGCGCCAATTCCTTCTAACTTACCACTCATACTCACATCAAAACGTTCCTTTTCTTCAGGAGCAAAATAATTTGTGTGTGGATCAAAACGTGCTGTAATTGAATTAATGTACACTGAAAACCAATCGTTTCTATTCAATTCTTTAATAAAACCGAAATATTCATCAAGCGATTTTTCTGAAGTAGCTCTCGTTTCTTTCTCTAAATCTGCAAACGATTTAATTGTATACGAAGCATCATTCTTTTTCTTGTCTTCCTCTAATTTTTGTTTGTCAACCAATGAAGACAGCGTTGAAAGTTTAATTTGCTTACGCCATTTATCATTAAGTTCTTTAACCGAAGCACAGTAAGGCGCTTTTTCATAATCAATATTGAAAGTTTCGTCAACATTAAAATCAAATGGTTTTTTTAGAACTTCTTTATAAATTTTGGTGCTTTCTTCCATACGCTTCATCAATCTATTGTAAGTAAGATCGAAAAACGTTAAGTCTTTGTTCATAATTTGATCGTCTAGCTGCAACTCGTATTTTGCAAACTCATCAATATCTGATTGTAAAAAGAAACGTTTTGAGGGATCTAAAGCCTCAATATAATCTTTATACACTCCTTTAGAAAAGTTGTCGTCTATGGTTGCAGGACTGTAATGCCCTTTTTCAATCACGAAAGTGAGTAACTCTAAAAGCAACTTATCCTTCTCAGGATCATTCGCCTTGGAGTTATTCATTTTAAAGGCAAACAATGTTATCGAAATACATGCGACAACAAGAATAATTTTATAATTTCTTTTCATAAAGTGAAGAATAGTATTCATGAATTTTTTATTCTAAGTTACGGTAAAAACTATGCCAACGATGGCGCGGCTCCCATAAATTTTTGTTAAAGATATAAAATTGTTTTTTTTAAAACTTCAAAATAAATTTCAATAACAAATTTTTATCTTTTGTTCATTTTATCCCATTTGGAGTGAGTACATTTGTTGTATTTTTAAATATATTTCCTTTTTTTGAACTATTTGCAATGGATAAAAAAACACCCTTAATTTTAATTACAAACGATGATGGTATAAGTGCTCCTGGTATCAGAACACTAATTTCGGTTATGACACAATTAGGCGATGTTGTGGTAGTGGCACCAGACAAACCACAGAGCGCAATGGGTCATGCAATTACCATTAATAGTACCTTATATCTAAACAAAATATCAAAAAACGGTGACGCTGTTACCGAATACAGTTGTTCTGGAACACCGGTAGATTGTGTAAAACTTGCCGTAAACGAAATTTTGAAACGCAAACCCGATCTTTGCGTATCTGGAATCAATCATGGCTCTAACTCCTCTATTAATGTTATTTATTCAGGAACAATGAGTGCTGCCATGGAAGCTGGTATTGAAGGTATTCCTGCAATTGGTTTTTCATTAAGTGATTACAATTGGGATGCGGATTTTGAACCGACTAAACCATTCATAAAACAAATTGCTGCTCAAGTCTTAGAGCAAGGCTTACCTGATGGCGTGCTCTTGAATGTTAATTTTCCTAAATTAAAACAGGACGAAATAAAAGGTATAAAAATAGCGCGTCAAGCCAAAGCAATGTGGCAGGAGCGTTTTGACAAACGCCAAACACCGCACGGTAAAGATTATTATTGGCTGACCGGAGAATTTGTCAATCAAGACCACGGGCAAGATACAGATGAATGGGCATTAGCTAACGGATACATCTCAGTAGTTCCGGTACAATTTGATTTAACTGCACATCATGCCATACAACAACTTAACACTTGGAATTGGAATGAATAAAAAAGACTTGCTAATTGGGTTTCTAATTGGGTTTGCAACCACTCTGTTCGGTAGTTATCTATTTGTAATTATCATGACAGAATATGATTTTATATCAGGAATACAAATCATAAAATCACAAGGCAATCTCGGAAAGATAATTACTCTTGGCTGCATTGCGACATTAGCCGCTTTTGGACTCGCATTAAAATTTAACAAAGAACTAATGGCCAGAGGTATGGTACTCGCTGTAATGGTTATTGCTTTGTTAACCTTGTTTATATAAAGCTATCTTTGCAAACATCTTGTACTTCAAATTAAAAATCGAATTCTACAAAAAATGAAATATTACATCATTGCAGGAGAGGCATCAGGTGATTTGCACGGTGCTAACTTAATGAAAGAGTTGATACAAAAAGATCCACAAGCTGAAATCCGTTTTTGGGGTGGCGATTTGATGCAAGCCGTTGGCGGAACTTTGGTAAAACACTACAGGGAACTAGCTTTCATGGGTTTTGTTGAAGTACTTTTTAATTTGAAAACGATATTAAAAAATATTACTATTTGCAAAAAAGACATTCTTGCGTTTCAGCCTGACGGGATCATCTTTATCGATTATCCTGGTTTTAATTTGCGTATTGCTAAATGGGCAAAAAAAATAGGTATTGCAACACATTATTATATTTCACCTCAAATATGGGCGTGGAAAGAGAGTCGAATTAAAGATATTAAACGCGACATTGACCACATGTATGTTATTTTGCCTTTTGAAAAAACATTTTATGAGGACAAGCACCATTATCCGGTTAGCTTTGTTGGGCACCCGCTCATTGATGCCATTCAACAGCAATCTCACACTGATAAACAATTGTTTCGCACCAACAACCAATTGAATGAGAAACCCATTATAGCTTTACTTCCTGGAAGTCGCAAACAGGAAATTACTAAAATGCTCGAGGTCATGCTTAGTGTGGTGCCAAAATTTCCTGAATATCAATTTGTCATAGCAGGAGCACCCAGCCAAGACTATTCTTTTTATCAACCCTTCATTACGCAGGAAAACGTTAAATTTATTTCTAATAAAACCTACGAGCTTTTGCAAAATGCAACTGCCGCATTGGTAACTTCCGGCACTGCAACACTTGAAACAGCTTTGTTTAAAGTACCCGAAGTGGTTTGCTACAAAGGCAGTTGGGCATCCTACCAAATTGCCAAAAGAATCATTACCTTAAAATATATTTCGCTTGTAAATTTAATTATGGATGAAGAAGTAGTTACAGAACTGATTCAGGATAACTGCACCACTGAAACGATCACAAGAGAATTAGAAGCCTTGTTAGATCCTAAAAATCGAAATACGATACTTGAGAAATATACGTTATTAGAACAACGTCTTGGCGGAATAGGCGCTAGCTCTAAAACAGCAGCACAGATTGTGCAACACATCCGCTCATTAATTCTGTAATCTATTTTTTATTTGTATGCGCCTAAAATCGTTTTTGTTACCTATCGCCTTGGCACTATTGATTGCCTCTTGTAAAAGTACTTCGCCAGTAATCACTTCAAAAAACGAAGCAAACAAAAGCAAGTTTTCAAAGAACGAAAAACGAAAAACGGCCCAACTTATTGACGAATTGATTACTATTGCTGAAGAAAATATTGGAGTAAAATACAAATATGCAGGAACTTCTAAAGCCGGATATGATTGCTCTGGCTTGATTTATACCGTTTTTAAATCGCAAGATATTGTATTACCACGCAACTCTTACGAACAATCAAAAGTAGGGCAAGCAATAAATCTCAAAAAAGATCAGGCACAAAAGGGCGACCTCATATTTTTTACTACCAACTCTAGCAGGCAAATCAATCATGTGGGTTTGGTTACTGAGGTTTCTGATCAAGGAATCTCTTTTATACACTCCTCTACATCTAAAGGTGTAATAATATCATCTACAAAAGAAGCCTATTACAAACGAACCTTGATTCAAGTCAATCGTATTTTTTAAATAGATACAATCGATGGTGAGTAAATCTTTATAAAACAGTAATTTCGCTCACAATTAGATTCGTTTGTTACTTAAAATGTGTACTTTAGATTTATGAAAGTGCTACATTTCCCACTTACAAAACTAACCGTAGGATTTATTTTTGGCTTATTGCTAGCGCATTTTTATGTCTTTTCGCCAACTATTATTGGGATTAGTTTGACCGTTTTGTTGTTACTCTTATGCAGCATAAACAAATTTTTTAAAGCAAAACAGCAGCCCACTTTTTTCGGACTGGTTAGTTTACTGATTATGATTTTGATTGGAATTTTTACAACAATTATCAACAACGATTCCTTTGACACCAAACATTACAGCCATTACAAATCAGCATTTGCGAAACCAACTTTAATTACTCTAACTGTTCGAGAAAAATTAAAGAATTCCTCATTTGCAAGCAGGTATGTGGCCCAAATTACGGAGATACAAAACCAACGCCAAAACGGTTCTATCATTTTAAATATCGCAACAGATAGCCTACCTATTACAGTGCCTATTGGAAGTAAATTAAAGATCAACGGAATATTGATTGCTAATAAAACTGCTAGCAATCCAAACCAATTTGATTATGGCAAATACCTTTTAAACAAGCAAATTTATGCGCAATTATACAGCATTCCGGGGGACATATGGATTAGTGCTTCCTACGAGAAAGACATTTGGTATTACACGGCACGCTTTCGGGAAAATATAATTTCAAATTTAAAAGCCAACCAGTTCTCCAATCGAGAACTACAGGTGGCGATAGCATTAATTTTAGGTCAACAACAAGAAATTGATCCAGCTATAATTAGAGATTATCAATATGCAGGCGCCGTACATATTCTATCCGTTTCAGGTTTACACATTGGGTTTATAATGCTTTTCATGACTTTTTTATTACGCCCGATCCCAAACAACAAAAGAGGTTCTGCTTTAAAGCTGGTAATAATTCTGTTGAGCTTATGGTTGTTTGGAATATTAGCAGGATTAGCGCCATCTGTAGTTCGTTCTGTAACTATGTTTTCATTTGTTGCAATTGGTAATCATCTGGGCCGAAATACGTCAATTTATCACACTTTAATAGCGTCCATCTTTATAATATTACTTTTTGAACCTTCATTTTTATTTGATGTAGGTTTTCAATTAAGTTATGTTGCCTTATTTTTCATTGTGTGGCTGCAACCGCTGCTAGGAACTTTATGGAGTCCTAAATACAAAGTTGTGCGCTATTTTTGGGACATCCTTACAGTATCATTTGCTGCACAAATCGGTACATTACCGCTCAGCATTTACTATTTTCATCAGTTTCCTGGATTGTTTTTTATCACCAATTTGATAATTATTCCATTACTAATATTCATTATGGCGATAGGAATTATAGTCATGAGTTGGGCTGCTTTCACTGAGGTACCACGTGCATTATCTCAAATTTTAGAATGGGGCATTTGGAGTATCAATTGGATAATAAGTAAAATTGCATCGGTTGAGCAATTTATTTTGAAAGATATACCGCTGCATTTTTATCTTTTGTTGTGCAGCTATTGCATCATTGTAACAATAGTTTTATGGTGTAAAAAACCAAGTTTTTACAAATTGCTGGCAGTATTAGTGAGTATAATTGTCACACAAACTACGTATTTAGTATTGAAAAACCAGTTTGGACAGCAAGCTGAGATGATCGTATTTAATACTCAAAAAAATACTTTAATCAGCAAGCGGAATGGAAATATCATCTTTGCTTATTCAAAAAGCGACGTAAAAAACAACTCTTCATTAAACACTTTAAAAACATACGAACTAGCTAATTTTAGTAAAATCAATTCAGTACAACCGCTTAAAAATGTACTTTTTTACAAAGGCAAAAAGATATTAATCTTGGATAGTTCAGCAGTTTGGTCACCTAAAGTAAAGCCAGACATTTTGCTTTTAACGCAATCTACTAAGGTAAATCTTGATCGCGTTTTAATGCAATTGCATCCAAAAATAGTAATTGCAGATGGCAGCAATTATAAAAAAGCAAGATGGAAATGGGACCAAAGTTGCCAAAAACAAAATATCCCTTTTCATGCTACTGCCGAAAAGGGATATTTCAAACTAAATTGATTGTATTATTTTTTCAGAAAACCATCTGCCACAGCTAACCAAGCTGTTGGTCCTCCTGGAACGTAACCTGTACTTCCAATTCCTTCAAAATTAATTTTACCATCAACATCCTTTACGTTCGCAAATACAACCGTTGGAAAACCTTGAATTTGGAAAGCCATTTGCAACTCGCCATTTTGTTTTTTTATCTCTTCTGTTTGCGGTGCTCTTCTTGGATAATCCAACTCTACCAAAACGACATTATCTTTAGCCCATGTAGCAAATTCTGGCGTTTTTAGCACCTCTTTTTGCAAACGAATGCACCAACCACACCAATCACTTCCTGTAAAAAACATTAGTAATGGTTTTTTAGTTGTTTTAGAAACTTCAATAGCTTTATTCACATTTGTTTCCCAAACTAATTCTTGTGCTTGAATAGCAAAAGAACCCATAACCAACATCAGCGCTAAAAATATTTTTTTCATATTTGATTTTTTTATTAGTGAATCAAAAATAATACCTAATGATCACTTATTTCACATCTTGCATTAATTTTTTTACTAAAGGCGAAATAACGATTAATATTAAACCTGCAGCCAACGCGTAATAACTCAGCTGCAAGTATCCATCAGCATATACGTTTAATTTGACCAAGTTGGTTTCATTGGATGACGCTTCGGCAATATTTGCACCAAGAATTCCTGCAAAATACTGACCATAAGCACTAGCTAAAAACCACATTCCCATAATAACGGCTTGCGTTTTTTGAGGCGAAAGCTTTGTCATGGCCGACATACCAATTGGGGACAAACACAACTCTCCAAAAGTAATCACCAGCCATCCCATTGTAAAAATTCCCAAAGAAGTTTTTCCATTAAAATCAGCAAAGAATTTTGTGTAATAAAAAATCCAGAACCCACCAGCCAGAAACAAAAATGCCAAACCAAACTTGATAACCGTGTTGGGCTCCATTTCGCGCTTTGCCATCCATAACCAAGCTAAACCTATCAATGCTGCAAAACCTATTACAAAAAAGGAATTGGCTGAATTGTTAACTCCATTTGGACTCAATGTTACTCCTGCTATTTCGTTATTTAAATTATTGGCAGCATACAAACTTAACGATCCGCCACTCTGCTCAAAAAATGCCCAGAAAAAAATAGAGAAGATTATAAAAACCAATGCCGCAACTAGCTTTTTGTTTTCGACAAGAGTAAAATTCTTCATCTCGTAAAACAAATACAAAACTGAAGCCGGCCCAATAAACAGCATAAAATAATCTGTGTAGCGCGTATTAGCTACCATTACAATAATTAGCGGCACTACAGCTAGAGAAGCTAGATAAGTAAGTATTTCTAAATTCCTTTTCCTTGTTCCTGTGAAGTGATTAAGGGGCGAAAGACCAATTGGACCTAAAGTTTTTTGAGTTTGCGTAAAAGTGAGCAGACTAACAATCATAACAACGGCTGCAAAACCAAAACCGACATTCCAACGCAAATGTTCCGGAACAAGTGATTGCCACATAGAACCTTCGGCGACAGCAATACAAATATAACCACCAATTAACGCACCCAAATTCACACCCATATAAAAAAATGAAAATCCAGCATCGCGTCTCGGATCATTGTTGGCGTACAACTGCCCTACCATTGAGGAAATATTAGGCTTAAAAAAACCCGTACCCACAATTGTGAATCCCAACCCGATAAAGAAGAAATTTTTAGGATCAAATGCCAGAATTGTACTTCCAATAATCATTAGTATTCCACCCCAAAAGAGTGATTTGCGCAAGCCTAAAATTTTATCAGCAAACAAACCTCCGATAAAAGTAAAAGCATATACCCAAGCTTGTGTAGCACCGTACTGTAAGTTGGCTACCGTTTCATTCATCGCCAAATGATTCACCATAAAAACTACGAGCATACCGCGCATTCCATAGAAACAAAACCGTTCCCACATTTCACTAAAAAACAAATACCACAATTGTTTTGGGTATTTGCCTTTAAAATTTTGAATTTGTTCTAAACTTTGCATCTGAGCCATACTTAATTTATTCCGTGGTCTTTCATCACTTTATTGAGGTTTTTGACCAAAGCAAACATAAGCGCTGTTGCAAACATAAGCAAGCCAAAATTGAGCCAGAAGAAATTAGCCTTATCCTCGTAAGTATCCCACATACTGGCCAAAACGCCTGATAGTTTATTTCCAATTGAAGTAGCCAAAAACCAGCCACCCATCATTAAAGCGGTAATGTTTTTTGGTGATAACTTAGATACAATTGACAATCCCATCGGACTTAAAAATAATTCTCCAATCGTGATGACACCATAGTTAGCAACCAACCACCAAACTGATACTTTCTCGCTACCATTATTACCTATATGCACAGCAGCAACCATTACCAAAACTGACAAGGCAGATAATAATAATCCGAAAGCAATTTTGGTTGGTGTAGAAGGTTCTTTTTTTCTGCTTCGTAAAAAAGTAAAAAAGGCCACTACCAAAGGAGTTAACAAAATAACCCAACCCGGATTTATAGATTGACTCAAATTGGCTGACCAGGTATAAATTTTACTTTCTTCTTCCGGTAATTTTTCTTTGGCTACATTTCTAAAATAAAGCGGATAATCAACCACTTTTACCACCTTGCCGTCTTCTTTTTGAATTCGAAACGCAGCATCGTAAAGCGCAACCGAGTCTTTTTTATAAGTTAAAGTATCTATTAAGAAAAGTTGCGAACCTACTTTTTGCGGAACGCCTACCAACTCGCGATCCGTGTATTTATCACCCCAATTGTTTAATGCCGAACCATTCAATTTGAACACAGCCCAAAACAAAATAACTACTGCAAAAATAGATAACAGCGCACCAATCGGACGCTTTTCAGCTGGCTTGGCTTTAAAATACAAACTGCTATAAAACCATACAATCGGGATACATGCAAAAATAAAGGCATCGGTACTATCTGATCCAAATATAGAACTATCGGTATTAGTTGCTGTTGTCACTCCTTTGATAAACCAACCAATAACACCAAAAATCACCGATGGCACCAAAATATAAAGCACAATTTTAGAGAACGGCATATCGCCTTCTTGAATTCCTTTCTTATCTGTTTTATCACCATAATGTTTGGTACCTAGCATAAACACTAGCACACCTATAAACATCCCTACACCGGCAGCCATGAAAGCTTCTTGCCATCCGAAAAGAATTTTTAGCGCAGCTCCAAAAAAGTTACAGATAAACGCACCTACATTGATACCCATGTAAAAAATGTTGTAACCCTCATCTTTTTTGTCTTTGTATTCCTCATCGTTATAGAAATTACCCAACAAAGTTGAAATGTTCGGTTTGAAAAATCCGTTACCAATAATTACCAAAGTCATAGCAACATACAGCATTGTCAGATTCGGAATTCCCATCATCATATAACCCACAGCCATCATCAAACCACCAATAACGATTGATTTTTTATAGCCCAAATAACGATCGGCAATCAAACCACCTATAAAAGGTGTTAAAAACACCAAGGCAATGAAAGTTCCGTACAAATCAGACGATTCTTTTTCGGTCATTGAAAACCCCGACTCAACATCTTTGAGGTACAACGTAAAAATTCCGATCATTAAATAATAACCAAAACGCTCCCACATTTCGGACAAAAACAAATAAGGCAAGGCTTTAGGATGACTTTTCCACATAATAATTCAATTTAAAAAAACAAACCTACAAGTTCACAGTGGCGAATTGCAGGTTTGAAAAGTGTACAACTATTTTCATTTGACAAACTAGCCCAAGCCGTTCATCATTTTCTTTAATCTAGGAGAAATTACTGCAAGGATTACAGCAGCGATTCCGCACAAAATCACAAAAACCATAAAGAACTCATATAAATTATGAATTTCAAATCCAGCGAATGTGTTATTTGCCAGAGGTAATTGTTCTTTATTAAACAAGGCTACTTGCTCTGGAGTTAAAGTGATTTTTTTATCAAGAACATCCTGTAAATTGATACCTAATTTTTCTGCCTTTTGGAATTTATCACCCGTAGCTGGGATAATTGCGCCTAATGAACCCGCAAGAGCGTAACCTGCAGCATTCGATATAAAAAATACACCGTACAACAAAGAAGCAAATCGTTTAGGGGCCAATTTACCTACTAGCGACAATCCAATAGGAGACAAACATAATTCACCCATAGTTTGAATAAAATACAATAATATCAACCATTTAATTGCTAATAATCCTGAGTTTCCTAAATCTTTCACATTATATGCAATGATTAAGTAACTCAAAGCAATCAATCCTAAACCTATGGCTTGTTTCATTGGTGATACAGGCTCTTTTCCTTGCGCACGCAACTTATCCCACATAAGACTGAATGGAACAGCAAGAATAACAACAAAAAGTCCGTTGAAAATTTGAACCATCGAAGCCGGCATATCCCAACCAAACAAGAATGTTCTGTCTGTCTGATTTGATGCTATAAAAGTTAAGGATGATCCCGCTTGTTCAAATGCAGCCCAAAAGAAGATAATAAAAAATGAAACAATGTAAATCACCCAAATTCTTTCTCTCTCAATTTTACTCTCGGCAGAACTCATAATTAAAAATGCCAACGATATACCAGCTCCATAAATAATTGGATAAATAATTCCTTTAACCAAAGTACCTATTTCGAAATTTGAAAATCCAATCTCAGCCACCAAGAAATATCTAAAAGCAAAAAACAGAACCACAAATAAAACCGCTGCGATACCAATTGATTTACTTGAAAATTTAGCTTGCTCTTCAACCTCTCCAACAGAAACATCTTTGTTTGGCTTTGCTCCTATTGGTAATCCTTCTGGCGAAATAACATACTTATCTTTTAAAAAGTAGAAAACTAAGGTACCAAGAACCATTGCAATACCAGCCATCAAATAACCCCACTTAAAAACAGTTGGATCTTGAACTCCATTTACTTTTACATCTGCAAAAAGAGGAACAAAATATTGGCTTAACAAAGCTCCAACATTGATTCCCATGTAGAAAATGGTAAATGCCGAATCTAATTTACTTTTTTCTTGAGGTGGATATAAACTGCCCACCATCGACGAAATATTCGGTTTAAAAAATCCGTTACCAAAAATTATTACAAAAAGACCTAACCAAAACATACCTTTCGATAAATCTAGACTACTGTCATAAATCGTTGCACTATAGAACAATGAAAATTGGCCTATTGCCATTAATGTTCCTCCCAGCAAGATACAACTTCTATTTCCAAGATATTTGTCAGAAATAAAACCTCCTAAAAGAGGCGTTAAATAACAAAGAGCTAAAAACCCACCGTAGATAATTGATGCATTTGATTCCCCAAGCATTAAGGCGTTAACCATGAACAAAGTTAAAATAGCACGCATGCCATAAAAATTGAATCGTTCCCACATTTCGGTTCCAAATAATACCCAAAGTCCTTTTGGATGTCCTGATTTTGCTACTGATTCACTCATGTTATTTAAATTGGTTTGTTTTAATTAATGTTATTATAAATTCTCTTTAATAAAATTGGTCATTTTTGTATACAATTGTACTCGTGTTTTACCTCCATAAATCCCGTGATTGTTGTCTGGATAAATTTGAGAGTCAAATTGTTTGTTCGCTTGAATTAAAGCTTCCATCATTTGCATCGTATTTTGCACATGCACATTATCATCTCCTGAACCGTGAATCAACAAATACTTTCCTTTCAATTTATTCACGTGGTTTATCGGCGAATTATCATCGTAGCCACTCGCATTTTCTTGTGGGGTTTGCATGTAGCGCTCTGTGTACACGCTATCGTAAAAACGCCAGTTGGTTACTGGAGCAACCGCAATAGCCATTTTAAACACGTCATTCCCTTTCAAAATACAATTAGAAGCCATAAATCCACCAAACGACCAGCCAAATATACCAATTCTGTTTTTATCCACAAATGTATAGTCGCCTATTACTTTGGCAGCATCAATTTGATCCTCTACTTCGTACTTCCCTAACTGCAATTGCGTCACTTTTTTGAAATCAGCACCTTTATAACCAGTTCCACGTCCGTCAACACAAGCTACAATATAACCTTGCTGCGATAACATCATGAACCAATAATCATCTGTGCCATTCCAATCATTGTTTACTTGTTGTGAACCTGGACCAGAGTACTGATACATAAATACTGGATATTTTTTTGCAGGATCAAAATCTTTTGGCTTGATCATCCAAGCATTCAACTCATTACCTTTAGCTGTTTTTAGAACAAAAAATTCTTTAGTAGGTAAGTTATATGCTTCTAAACGTTTTGAAAGTCCTTCGTTGCTTTGAATCACTTGAATTTCTTTACCCACTTTTGACTCGTTCAAAGTGTATTTAGTTGGTACCGTTGCGCTTGAAAAAGTACTGATGAAATACTGAAAGTTAGGGCTAAAAGTAGCTCTTGTAGTACCTGTTGCTTGTGATAAACGTACTTTATTTTTACCATCTAAACCTATGCGGTACACATCTCTGTTAATAGAACCGTTCTCTACCGATTGGTAAAAAATAGTTTTTGTTTTTTCATCAAGGCCATAGTAGCTTGTTACTTCCCAATTGCCTTTAGTTACTTGATTTTTTAATTTTCCGTTTTTATCGTACCAGTAAATATGATTGAAACCGTCTTTCTCTGAAGTCCAAATAAAACTGTTGTCTTTTAAGAAGGTCAAATTATCAGTTACATCAACATACGCTTTATCTTTTTCGTTTAAAGCTACTTTTACGGCACCTGTGTTTCCGTCAATAAAAAGTAAATCTAAATTATCTTGATGACGGTTTAAAACTTGCGCTGATAAAACATTTGCATCTGTTGACCATTTTAAACGGGCAATATAAAAATCGTTGTAATTTTTTAAGTCGATATCTTTTTTAGCTTTTGTGGCAACATCATACACGTGCAAAGATACAGTTGCATTTTTCTCTCCAGCTTTTGGGTATTTGAAAGTTTGCATGAACGGATATAACTCTTTGCCGAACATTGACATTGAAAATTCAGGAACAGCGCTTTCATCAAAACGAATAAAAGCTACTTTTTTACTATCGGCGCTCCAATCAAAAGCTCTTACAAAAGCAAACTCTTCTTCGTAAACCCAGTCAGTAATACCATTGATAACACTATTTTTTAAACCATCGGTAGTTATTGCAGTGCTTGTAGCTGTTGCTACATCGTAAACAAACAAATTATTTTCACGAGCATAGGCTATTTTTTTTCCATCAGGTGAAAAAGTAGGCTCTTGTACCTGAAAATCAAAAAGAGTAGTTAACTTTTTCGTAGTTGTATCGTATAAGAAATAATCTGCTGTGAAGGAATGACGAAAAATAGGATTGCTGTTACAAGCCAAAAGAATCAATTTTTCACTTGCGTCAAAAGTATAACTGTCAATACCATTTGCTAATTCTTTGTAACCTTTGGTATCAATTAGTGTAGATACTTTTTTGAGTGTTGCAAAATCATATAAATCAATTTGCATGCTTCGGCTAGCCCTATCTGCATTCAAAACGGTGTATTGATTGGTATTTTTTAAGGACTGCAATTCGTCCATTCCTTGCGTTCGAAAAGTTCCGTTGTAAATTTCATCGATGGTAATTTTTTGCTGTGCAACAAGGTTCAAACACACGAACAAAAACAACACCATAATTTTTTTAGAATACATAATATATATTTAAAGATAAAAACCGTCAATTTTAGTGAAAAAATTACAAATATGAGCCATTTTATATGTTAAATGTAAAAAACAATCTCAAAAATAAACCGCGATTAGGATTCATTTAGATGCTTTTTAAAACTGTCAAAAATGTATCTTTGTAGACAGCATATTATAATCAATTGAGAATGAACAAGGCCATAAGTGGATTTTCGAAATTATCCAAAGAAGAAAAAATAAAATGGATTGCCAATACCTATTTTTCAACGCCAAACGAGGCCACCGCCTTGTTGAAAAATTACTGGAACACAGACGAAAAAGTACAACAACTGCATGATGAATTTATAGAAAACACCATTACCAATTTTTATATTCCGCTTGGTGTGGCGCCAAATTTCCTCATAAACGATAAATACACCACTATTCCAATGGCTATTGAAGAAAGTTCAGTAGTTGCAGCAGCCTCAAAAGCAGCCAAATTTTGGGCAACTCGAGGCGGCTTTAAAACCACTATTATCGATACCGAAAAAATTGGTCAAGTTCACTTTTTGTACCAAGGCGAAGTATCTAAACTCAATTTGTTTTTCGCGCAAATCAAAGAACAATTTTATACTGCCACAGCTTCAATCACCGCCAACATGCAAAAACGTGGTGGTGGAATAACCGGCATTGAACTAAGAGACAAAACCAATTTACTACCCAATTATTTTCAATTGCATGCCACCTTTGATACCAAAGACAGCATGGGCGCCAATTTTATCAATTCGTGTCTGGAACAATTTGCAAAAACTTTACAAGCAGAAGCTAAGAATTACAGCCTTTTTAATGAAACTGAGAGTGAAATTGAGGTTGTAATGAGTATTTTATCGAATTATGTACCTAATTGTTTAGTGCGTGCCGAAGTATCGTGCCCGATTGAAGATTTGAAGGATAAAGAAATACCAAATCCGGAAGAATTTGCTACTAAGTTTGTACAAGCCGTTCAAATTGCCGAAGTTGAACCTTACCGCGCAGTTACGCACAACAAAGGAATTATGAATGGTATTGATGCAGTCGTGCTTGCAACAGGAAACGATTTTCGCGCCATAGAAGCAGGTGTGCATGCCTATGCTTCACGCAAAGGTCAATATAGTAGTTTGTCGCATGCAAAAATAGAGAACGGTATATTCACTTTTTGGCTTGATGTACCTTTAGCATTAGGCACTGTGGGCGGACTTACCTCTTTGCATCCTGTGGTAAAATTATCATTAGAAATGCTCGAAAAACCATCAGCTCCTGAACTGATGCAAATTGTGGCCGTGGCAGGCTTGGCACAAAATTTTGCTGCCTTGCGCTCTTTAACCACAACAGGGATTCAAGAAGGACACATGAAAATGCATTTGAATAATATCTTGAATCAGCTAGAAGCCACGAAAGAAGAGCGTATTGCTATTCAAAAACATTTTGAAAACAACGCCGTATCACATAACGCCGTAGTAGCTTTCACCGAAAGTTTGCGCCAATAAACACACTATTCTGCAAATAAAAATAGCGGTAATATTAATTACATGAAAAAGACATTTTATAGCAATGGCAAACTATTAATTACAGGCGAATACCTTGTTCTTGATGGCGCTCAAGCTTTTGCACTACCCACCAAAAAAGGACAAAATTTAATTGTTGAAGAAGGCAAAAAAGAGCAAATTTATTGGAAAAGCCTTGACTTTGATGGAACGATTTGGTTTGAAGACAGCTTGTCATTTGAGGAAATCAAAACAGGAAAAACCGAGAATACATCTTCCGTAAAAAACACATTGATTGAGATATTGCATGAAGGTTATAAAATGAATCCCAATTTTTTAAATACTGAAAAAGGATACAGCGTTCGCACCGAGCTTACATTTCCTAGAAACTGGGGCTTAGGCACTTCTTCTACCTTAATCAACAACATTGGGCAGTGGTTGCAAATTGATGCCTTCACACTCTTAAAAAATAGCTTTGGCGGCAGCGGTTATGATATTGCTTGCGCTCAAAACAATTCTCCAATTGTATTTGAAATAAAAGCAGGACAACCAACAGTAGAGCCAATTGAATTTCATCCAGAATTCACCAAAGACCTTTATTTTGTATACCTGAATAAAAAGCAGAATAGCAAAGCCGCTATTGAAGCTTATCAAAGAAATAAAAAAACGAACTTAGCCGAAATAATAATTGCCACAAACAATTTGACAAAAGCAGCTTATCAAGCGAAAACGTTGGCTGACTTTGAAACTGTTTTAAGAGAACACGAAAACAATTTGAGTGCGATGTTAGAAACTCCAACTGTTCAAAAACAATTATTTCCCGACTTTGACGGGACAATAAAAAGTTTAGGCGCTTGGGGCGGCGATTTTCTTTTAGCGGCATCTACAACAAACCCGACAGCTTATTTTAATGCCAAAGGATTTGAAACGGCAATTCCCTTTGAAGAAATGATTTTAGACCAGCAATAGGCTACGCTGCGTTATTGTGTCTGATAAAAACATCCTTTGAAATAAGAAACATCAATACAAACTGGCTTAAACAAAAAACCCGATACTCAAAAAGTATCGGGTTTTTTATATTTGGTAAGATTGAACTAGTAATTAAAGTCTAATCTGTTATCTTCAATTTTAGCGTTAGCTTTTAAAGCAGGTACTACTCTATTTGCGTCTGCAGCACTTTGTGCTTTTAACTTAGTAACGTAAGCAGCATAGTTTTTAAGAGCTGGCGCTTTAACAGTACTTGTATTTTTAACAACGTAAACACCTGTATTCGCTTCAATAGGAGCAGATACTTTATTTGTAGCTAGAGCAAATGCATTACCTACTACTTTTGGTTCTGGCCCTACGTTTGGTAACATCGCATTTTCCATTGTAATACCTGTAGCTTGTTGTACCGTTCCACCAACTGCTTTTGCAATAGCTTCAAGTGACGAACCTGTCATTTTAGCTTTGATTAACTCGGCTTTCTTTTTGTTTTTCAAGATTGTCTCAACGTATGGTCTAGCTACTGAAACAGCTATCAAACCAGAGTTGTCAATATTTTTCAATTTAGCAATTACGTGACCAACATTTGGAACTTCAAAACGTTTTACATCACCAACTTTTACTCCTTTTTCAAAAGCCCATCTTACAATAGATCTTTGGTTTCCTAACGGTCCAAAGTTTTCATCCATTGCTTTTACACTTGCAGCAGGTGCAACTGTAAGGCCTAATCCTTTAGCTACTTTAGCCAAATCTTGTCCTGCAGCATCCATTTCTAACTTAGTAGCTTGTGTGAAAATTTTATCAGAAGTAGCTTCAGATGGCTCAATTTTTTGAGCTACTGTTGCCAAACGAATTCCGTCTTGCTTGTCAGTTACTTTGATGATATGAAAACCAAACTGCGTTTCTACCAAACCTATTTTTCCAATTGGATTTGCGAAAACAAAATCATTGAATGGTTTTACCATTTGGCCAGGACCAAAAGTTCCTAAATCACCACCTTGTTGTGCTGAAGAATCATCTGAGTTTGTAAAAGCCAACATCATGAAACTTTCAGGATTTGCTTGTACTTGAGCCAAAAGGGCTTCTGCTTTTTCTTTTGCATCCTCTTTTGTTCTTTTTTCTTTTTGGCTAGGAGTTTGAGATCCTTCGTAACCAATTAAGATATGACTTGCTTTTGCATTTACTCCTGCTTTCATCCCTAATGATTTAGAAATACAGTAGTATTTACCAAATGTATAAGGTCCATAAACTGCACCTGGAGCAAGGTTGAATAATTTATCAGCATCTACTGCAGGTAAATCTTTCTTAGCGATATAAGTTGAGTCGTAAGGAACATCAGAATTTGAGTTTACAAAATCAACTACATTTTTAGTATTTCTGAAACCTGCAACAGTATCATTTTTACCAGTAGTTTGGTTGTACACTACGCTTCCCGATAACAACGCATTAATTTTAGATTTTACTTCTGCTTCATCAGCTGCAGATGGCTTGTCTTCTATTAAAACATAATCCACTTCGCGAGACTCATCCGCTTTGTATTTCTTTTTGTTTTTCGCCATGAAATCTTGAATTTCAGCGTCGGTGATTTTTACATCACTATCTTTAATGGTAGAGTACAAACCTGCAACGTATGCAAAGTTTACTTTATTTGACTCCATTTCGTATTTCATCTTCGCTTCGCTTTCAGTAGTGTACACAGCAGCTTTGATCATTGTGTTGTACATTTGAAACTTTGCATTCAAATCAGCATCTTTTTCTCTATCTTTTAAGAATTGAGCTTGTTCTGGGTTTGACTTGAAATATTGTTTGAATTTAGTAACATCGAAAGCTCCTGCTGCGTTCAAAAACAAAGGGTTTCCACCGATGTTTTGATCTGACTTTAAAACCTCTAATAAATGTTTTTCACCTACTCTTAAACCTAACTTTTCGAATTCAGAAGTCAATAAAGCAATAGATACTTCTTGCTCCCACACTTGATTAGCTGCTTGAGTAGATGTAATACCTTGGCCGCTTTTTTCTACATTGCTTACTTTTACTCTAAAATCTTCGAATGAAATATCTTTTCCATCAATGCTTCCTACATCTTTTGATGTACTACTGAAACCACCACTATTGAATATATCACCTATGATAAATGCTAATAAACAAAACCCGATAACAAGTATCAAGAGAAGTGAACGTTGTCTAATTTTTTGTAAAACTGCCATTTTATTGTTGTTAATTTTTATATTCAGTTTGCGAAAATACAATTATCTAATTAATAATTATACTAGTAGCGTTTTATTTTACAAGAATTTTTGTTTTCCTAATAAAAATCAGTCTTGGGCATTCATTTTAACGATTTCTATTTTCTTATTTGATGCTGCAACAATGGTATATTGAAACTTATCGATGGCAATAACAGTGTTTTTTAAGGGTATTTCCTTTACAAAATCGACCAGATATCCACCAAGTGTTTCGTATGCGTCCGACTCTGGAATTTGTAATTTATACGTTTGATTCAAATAACTCACATCTAATCTTGCAGAGAAGACATATTTGCCTTTTCCTAAATCTTGCTCAATAAGGAGTTCATCGAGATCGTGTTCATCTTCAATTTCTCCAAAAAGTTCTTCAACAATATCCTCAATAGTAAGCACACCAGCGGTACCGCCGTATTCGTCAAGCACAACTGCCATGCTCTTACGTTTTTTTGTCAATAAGCTCAGCACATCTTTAATCAACATCGTTTCGGGAACAAACTCCGCTTTGATCATTACTGATTCAACCGACTCCGGTTTTTTAAACATTTCAAAGGAGTGTACGTAACCTAAGCAATTATCCAAAGAATCATCAAAAACCATGATTTTAGAATAACCAGTTTTTATAAAAGTATCCAGTAATTTGAACACATCATCAGTGACTTCTACCGCAACAATTTCTGTTCTTGGCGTCATGACTTCTCGCGCTTTGACCCCCGAAAACTCTAAAGCATTTTGAAAAATAACGATTTCAGTATCAATTTCTGTAGCTTCATCAATAGAGTTCATTTGCTCTGTGATATAATCTCCTAATTCTATTTTGGTAAAAAACAAAGGAACTCCGTCATCAGAATTCCTAAAAATGAATTTAGAAATGCGATCAGAAAAATAAATTAATAGACCTGCTAATGGCGAAAAAATGAGGTAGAAAAAATAAGCCGGAACCGCAAAAAACTTAATCAGCGAATTGGCATAAATTTGAAAAAAGACTTTAGGCAACCAACCAGCGGTGCAACCGTAAACCAAAACAGCTAAAACAATTTGAAGCCCATAAAGAACAACCGCTGGCAAATTAAATTGTTGCTCTGCACAATACAATCGAATTGCGTGACTAAACTGAATACCAAAAACAATAATTGCAATGGAATTACCTGTTAGCATTGCAACAAGAAAACGCGATGGTTTTTCGGTAAGTTTGTTTAGTATGGTAGAGAAGAAATTATCTTGCTTTTTTTCGATTTCAAGATAAATTTTATTTGAGGAAACAAAAGCAGCCTCCATTCCGGTAAAAAAAGCGCTTAGTATTAAACACGATATGATAATACCAAACTCCACTTATTTAGACTTTTTTATTTCTGTCCTCGAATTTACGAGCAAATTTCCTGCGGAAGAAAAACATGAAAACTGCAAGAGCTGCAATCATAAAACTCAACCAAGGTGTACCCAAAGTAGGATCAAGTACTTTAGTAATACCATCATATATTAAATAAGCTGCAAAAAAAAGATAAACGTATTGAGTAAATTGTAAATATTTCATGATAATTGGTTTTATTCGTTAGACTCTAATTCGCCTGTGATTTTTTGAGAGTTGATCACTTTAAAATCCTTACTGAAATCAATTCCTTGTCCGTTAGAAACGCCTTTAGGATCTGATAATTTAAATTTGCGTTCGGTAAAAAACCATTCGTTTTTTTGATCATAATACAACTGCTCTGTTTCAAGCATTTGTCCTAGCTCGGTATAAATTTTCACTTTACCTTGTAAATCAATGATATTAGTTCGTTTATACGAAACCGCATAATCTGCCTTAATGAAGGTTTTCTTTTGGTTTTTATCAAACAAAGTTACATCAATGCCTTTTGGGAATTCGGTAAAAGGAAAATCAACACTAGAGTAATCTAACATTTTTTTACTTAGCAAAACAGCCGTTATTCTGCCCGAGTCAGTGTATTTTAAATCTACCGCGTCGGCATCGCTATTGGGAACAAATTCCGAAAAGTTGATTTTTTGAACTTCTTTAAAATTGCTTTCACAACTAAAAATAACGAGCATAGCAGCACTCATCAACACCCATTTGCTACTATTTTTAAAAAATAAGTTCATAAGATATGCTGCACCATTGGGCACAGTAGTTTATTAGTCGAATTTACGTCTTTGGAACCAACGGTCGTTTAATGAAAAACCAATGCTAACGTTAGCATAATTTTCTTGTACCAAGTTTGATTTGGTTGTACCACGCTGACCAAACTCTAAGCCAATATTAATATTAGAAAGCGTTCCGCTTAAAGGCATTCCTACCCCTAATGTTAAAGCAGCATTATTCACCGCTTGAGAATTGATTACCAAACCTGTATTTTCGTATCTAAAACCACCTCTGTATACAATACGTTTTGCGTAACTTGAAAACGAATTATAATTAGGAATATAGTAACCACCCACAGTATATTTTGAAGCTTTTTCGTAAGATACATTGGCAAGCGCATTGTAACTATTTGCTAACGATCCCGCATCTTGCATAGTGTATCCAACTCCAAAAAGCCATTTTCTAGCTTGACCAATACCAACTTGTGCGACGTACTTGCTTGGTATTTTTAGTTTCCGTTCTGAAACTTGTTCCTCTAAAAGATCAACGATCGCTATGTCAAAGTTAGAATTGTATAAGGCAGTTGCAATGTTACGTGTATTTTGAGCTGTTAATGTGCTCTCTAAACTGTAGGTTACACTGCTAAAAAGAGACAATTTCTTGTTTAACTTACGTTGATACATAAGCCCTGCATTAAAATTAACGCCTGAAAAATCAACAGTATTCAACTCTCGAGTCCCAATAGCGACATCATTTACGTACTCAAAATTGTTGGATTCAATTTTTCCGAAATTATAATTCACATCAGCACCAATGCTAAATGTTGGCGTAATTTTGTATGCTAAACCAAAAAAAACTTTATTCATTCCTCCTTTTCCATCAAAACGACGGCTATTTACAGCTGGATCTGATGACTCAGAATTAATTTTATAACCCACAGAAGAGTACGGAATCAAACCAAAACCTACACCAAATTTACCCAAAGGCAAACCTACTGCTAAATAATCTAGTGCCGTTCTTCGGGCGCTTGCTGAGTTGCTATCCGATTTTAGCTTGGTTGTGTATTGTGTACCACCTAATGTAAAAGTGGTTAATTTTAAGTGTGCATAACTTGCTGGATTTTGCAAATTCATATGAATACTGTCCTGCTCGACAGCAATTTCTCCCATAGAACGATATTCCAAAGTTCCTCTAAATCGAACATCCCCTATTCCGTAAAACGAGTATGGAGAAGAAGTTCCCTCTTGAGCCAATGAAACTAGAGACACTAGCAAACAGAAACTAACTAAAAATTTTTTGATCATTTTTTGATTTTATAATGAAATTGTAGGTTCAGACTTTCCAGCAGGAAATATGAATTGGCAAATATGGTATTTTTTAATCGTTTAGCCAAAAAATCTGTATCGCCACCCGTTAAAATTATTATAAAATTGGAATATCGTTTTTTATAGGCATCAATTGTACCATCAATTTCGGCAATCATACCATTAACCACACCCGAGTGAATAGCTTCCTGCGTTGAACCACCAATTAAATCTTTAGGCACGTGGGTGGGCAACAAAGGCAATTTGGCTGTGTAATGATGTAAAGACTCATAACGCAAACGCAATCCGGGAGCAATAGCGCCTCCTAAATAACAATCAGCTGCATCAATAAAATCATAGGTAATACAAGTACCCGCATCAATAACTAATCTGTTTTGCGAAGGATACATTAACACCGCACCTGTTGCCAACACCATTCTGTCTAAACCTAAAGTTTGAGGAGTTTCATAATTGTTTTGAAAAGGAAAACCGTCCTCGCGTGAAATGTAGTGCACATTTATTCGATCTTGAAAGGTCAAAAAAAATTCTTTTTCGAGATCTGCAACCGAAGAAACCACCAAATCTTGAAGTTTTTTGAAACTATTTAAAATTTTTTCAAAATTTATTTTTGCTTCATTTTTCGAAAAGACAAAAAACTCTAAAATCGTAGCTCCCTCAAAAACAGCCGCTTTGATTCTAGAATTCCCCACATCAACCACTAGTATCATTTTGTGAAATTTAGAATGCCAAAGGTACGAATAGATTTTTTTTAAAAAATGTTTTGGAGAAACTAAAAAAGCTTCTATATTTGCACCCGCAACAGCGAGGTACCTTAGCTCAGATGGTAGAGCAATGGACTGAAAATCCATGTGTCCCTGGTTCGATCCCTGGAGGTACCACAAAACCCGAATAGAAATATTCGGGTTTTTTGTTTTTAATACTTTTTTTGAAAAACACTTTTTAGAAACTTTCCACCTCAGAGCATTCCATTTTTTATCGCAAACCGAAAGATTAGATTTCATTTGAAATGAAATACTCCTCTTATCTGGATTAACCACTACTTAATGCGGAGTGTATATTTCAACCCCACTTTTACTCATTACACAAGAAAAAACCAATAAAAATACAGTCTGTGTAAATTTTTAGAATATTTTTTAGATAATTCGAATTTACAATCATGCTAATTTGCTATATTTATGCAAATTTTATATACATGGAATTACTAGCCTGTCCAAAATGTCAAGGAAATCAGATAACAAAGAGTGGAATTGTAAACCAAAAGCAACGTTATTTATGTAAAAAATGCGCTTATTTTTTTACCGTTAACAAACTAGGTAAGAAGATTGACGACTATTATGTTACCAAGGCACTACAACTTTACTTGGAAGGATTGAGCTACCGTGAAATAGAACGAATTATTGGTGTATCACACGTTACGATAAGCAATTGGGTCAAATCATTTAATATCAAAAAACCGTCACACGCTAATTATCACCCTACTTATAAAATTTTAAGCCACTTAGAACTAATTGAATACCTAAAAAACAAGGAACTATTATCAGGCGCAGGAATGATTATTACTGAATTAGGAGATAAGTTCATGCTCATAAAATGGGAACGTTTTAAAGATTAACTATACTACTTTACACGTATATATATTAAAATTTTTTTTAATGAGAAAAAATTAGAATTTGGTACTCAGTTAACAAACCATTTACTAACCAACCTTCTCATTATGAAAAAAATATTTTTTTCAGCCGCAGTACTCTTACTATCGCTAAAAGGTTTTTCTCAAGGCTCAACAGAATACGGAGGCGGTCTGAAATTCAACCTGAACGAAGACGGTTCTAAATTCATGCGAGTGATTGCCTGGAATCAAATTTGGATGCGCTCTTCTGAAATGAATCCGGGAACCATGATCAATGGCGAACCAACCTCCACTTCTACCGATATCGGAAATCGAAGACTTCGTTTTTTGGCTTACGCACAAATCTCAAAGCGCTACATGATTTTAACTCATTTTGGTATTAACAATCAAACTTTTACCAATGGCGGCGCAGCAGGTAGCACTGGTACTGGAGCTTATGGCGCTGGTAAAAAGCCGGGCTTGTTTTTTCACGATGCTTGGAATGAATACGCAGTTGTACTTCCTGAAAAAGATAAAAAATTCAGTATGTCATTAGGTGCCGGACTTCATTATTACATGGGTCTTTCTAGAATGACGATGGGTTCTACACTCAACTTTCTTACCATCGATGCTCCTATTTTCAACTGGCCTTTGATTGAAAATTCAGATCAATTTGCACGACAAGTAGGTTTATTTGCTAAAGGTAAGTACGGAAAACTAGAGTATCGCCTTAGTTACAACAAACCTTATGCAACCAACCTTGCTCCTGTAAATACCACTAATGCCGCAAATGCGGTTGCGGTAGACAATAGCGGCATAACCAAATGGTCTAAAGCAGGATACTTAGAGTATCAATTTTTAGATCAAGAAGCTAATGTATTACCATTCAAAGTAGGAAGCTATTTGGGCACCAAAAAAGTATTTAACTTGGGTGCTGGTTTTTATACCGCTCCTGATGCTACAAGAACTTCTGTAAACAATACCATCAACAAGCACGATATTACTTTATTATCTGCGGATGCGTTTATGGATTTACCCGTTGGTAAAAAAGAAAAGAAAATGGCAGTTACAGCCTACAGCGTTTTATACGACTATGATTTTGGACCAAATTACCTTCGTAACGTAGGAATCATGAACATTGGAAGTGTTGATCCTAATTTTACAGGAAATAGAGCTATTGCTGGAGCTGGAACCGCGCAACCTACAATTGGATCGGGAACCATTTGGTACACACAAGCTGGTTTTTTATTACCAAACAAAGAAGTGAAACCTAAAGTAAGAATTCAACCATTTGGAGCGGTAACGTACAAAGATTTTGACGCCTTAGCGCAGTCAAGTACACAATTTGACCTTGGGTCTAACTTTTTCTTAGACGGACACCACGCCAAAATTACCGCTCAATATTCTACTAGACCTGTATATACTTCACTTACCAATCGATCAGGATCTTTGGGAGACTTTGTAGTGCAACTTCAAATTTATTTATAAAACCATCTTTAATACACATCATATGAGTACAAAATCAACAAAAGGAATTTGGAAAGTCATTTCCGCTTCTTCAATGGGAACCATGATCGAATGGTACGACTTTTATATTTTTGGGAGTTTAGCTGTAGTCTTGTCTACAAAATTCTTTCCATCGGATAATCCAACTGCAGCTTTCTTATCCACTTTAGCCACTTTTGCTGCTGGTTTTGTGGTGCGTCCCTTCGGAGCTTTATTCTTCGGTAGATTAGGAGATTTAATCGGAAGGAAATATACCTTCATGGTAACGCTAATGTTAATGGGTGGCGCTACTTTTGTCATTGGTTGTATTCCGAGTTATGAAACTATTGGTTATGCCGCACCAATTTTAGTATTAATATTACGTTTATTACAAGGTTTAGCCTTGGGTGGTGAATATGGTGGAGCTGCAACTTATGTAGCAGAACATGCTCCTGCTGGCGAAAAAGGCTATTGGACCTCTTGGATTCAAACTACTGCAACTGTAGGTTTATTCATTTCGTTGATGGTAATTTTAATTACAAAAAGTGCACTTTCGAAAGAAGCATTTGATGATTGGGGTTGGAGAGTACCATTTTGGGTTTCTATTTTAATGGTTTTCGTATCGTACTTAATTCGTAAAAACATGGACGAATCACCTGTTTTTGCTAAAACAAAAGCGGAAGGAAAAACATCAACAAATCCATTAAAAGAAAGTTTTGGTAACCGTTATAATTTGAAATTTGTACTTCTTGCTTTATTTGGAGCCACTATGGGACAAGGGGTTGTTTGGTATACCGGTCAGTTTTATGCCATGAACTTCTTGAAAACAGTACAATTTATCGATTCTTCTCAAGTAGATATGTTGTTGGGAATTGCGTTAATTTTAGGAACGCCATTCTTCGTGTTTTTTGGTTGGTTGAGTGATAAAGTAGGTCGAAAATACATTATGATGGGAGGAATGTTAATTGCCCTTTTAGCTTACAGACCGATTTACAAACAAATGTATACCACAACAGACTTAACTTTAAAAACAGAAGTTGTTGCTAATACAAAAGTAGTTCCAACGATTAAAGAAGTAGATGCTACTAAAATGGATTCAATTTATACCACAACCAAAACTTATACTGATGGTACAGCGGTAGAAGAAATTCAAACCAAGCACTTCGAAGCTGGAAAACTAATGGTAGACGATAAAGGAAAAGATAAAATCGAAACCAAAATCACCAAAACAATTAATGAAGGTGACAAATGGATGTTAGTTTTTCTAGTTTTTATTCAAGTTATCTTTGTTACGATGGTTTACGGACCTATTGCAGCTTTCCTTGTTGAAATGTTCCCAGTTAAAATTCGATACACTTCAATGTCATTGCCTTACCATGTTGGGAACGGTATTTTCGGTGGACTATTACCAGCCATTTCTACTTATTTTGTAACTTCTGCTAAAGATGGTGGTAATCCTGAATTTTATTTAGAAGGTTTATGGTATCCAATAGGCATTGCAGCAGTTTGTTTCGTAATTGGAATGATTTATATCGACAGAAAAAATAATACACTTCACGACTAAAATAGAGAACTATGAATTCAATTAAAAAAATATTAGGTTTCGTTTGGATATTATTAGCGTTGGCTACGGCATATTATTGTGTTGATATCTTTGGTGGAAAACTATCATCGGGTAAGCAAGACGATTTAGTTTTTGGAATTATTATCTTCTTCATCTTATTGCCTCTTATCGTTGCCGGATTAGTTACATTTGGCTATTACTCGATTATGGGTGATTATGACGAACAAAAAAATTAAATAAAATTTTTGCAAAAACTTGCAGTCTCTACATCTTCATGTGGAGATTGCTTGTTTTATACTTTGAACGGTCAAGTTACACTACCAAGTCTATCAACAAACCTTTCAAAACCAAAGCTATAACACTAAGTAAAAATGAAAAAAAGACATGAACAAAAATTGGTTATCCTTTCTATGCTGATATTAGCAGCATTGAATATTCCTTTGTTGTTATTGTTTGATAGCTCCAAAGCCTTATTTGGATTTCCTATTATCTACATTTATATTTTTTCGGTTTGGCTATTTTCAATTGCTATTTCATTTTTAATTATCAAAAGGTATTATGAATAGCATTGGACTTTTACTGATACTAGCGCTCTATTTGTCAATTCTTTTTTTTATTGCCTATTGGTCTGAAAAAAGGAACCATTCTAAATGGACCAATAATCCTTACGTTTACTCTTTTTCATTAGCTGTTTATTGTACCGCATGGACCTACTACGGCAGCATTGGTGTAGCAGCCGAATCAGGATTAGGTTATTTACCCATTTATGTAGGACCGATACTCGTGATTCCAACTTGGATTATCATCCTAAGAAAAATTATCCGCATATCCAGAGTCAATAAAATATCGAGTATTGCCGATTTTATCTCATTGCGCTATGGCAACAGTCGCTTTTTAGGCGCGTTAGTAACTCTAATTTGTATCGTAGGCATTTTGCCTTACATCTCTTTACAGTTAAAATCTATTTCGGATACTTTTCATATTGTTACCCAAACCGCTGCAACTGACAATATTTTTACAGACACAACGACCTACGTGTGCCTTGCCTTAGCCTTATTTGCTTCGTATTATGGAACAAAATATGTCGATGCATCTGAAAAAAGACGCGGTATGATTACTGCCGTTGCGATGGAATCAATTTTGAAACTCGTTTTTTTCTTAATCGTTGGTTTGTATGTAACTTATTTCGTGTTTGATGGCTTTGACGATATTTATACCAAAGCCGCTGTACTCAAAGACTTTGATAAAAAAAATACCATCGGCGGTATTGGCAATGGAATCAACTGGTTTTTTCTGTGTACTTTATCCATGTTTGCTATCTTTTTATTGCCGCGTCAATTTCATAGTGCCATTGTTGAAAACAACAAAGAAAGTCATGTTCGCACGGCCGTGTGGCTTTTTCCGCTGTATTTGTTACTTTTTAATATTTTTGTATTCCCGATTGCTTGGGGAGGCAACATACTTTTTGAAGGACAAGGCCTGAACTCTGATACGTATTCCTTATTGATTCCACAATTTTTTGACAACACCACTTTAACCGTTATGGTTTTTTTAGGAGGTTTCTCAGCTGCAATATCCATGATTATTGTTTCGTCAATTGCTTTAGCAACCATGTTAAGTAACAATTTATTAATTCCATACGGATTTATCGGCTCACTAGAAAATGCTTCGCAGCAAAAAAACAACAAACGCATCGTAAACAGTCGGAAAATAGGAATCTTTATGCTGATCATTTTGGCGTATGCCATTTATCGCATCTTCATCCTAGATTATTCATTGGTTTCTATCGGTCTTGTTGCTTTCGTAGTGATTGCGCAGTTAGCACCCTCCTTTTTTGGAGCTATTTTCTGGAAAAGAGGATCTAAAAATGGTGCTGTAACAGGTATTGTATTGGGTTTTCTGACTTGTTTTTACACCTTACTTATTCCATACGCAATTGGAATTACAAAATCGACTAGTCTTTTTATTCAAGCAGGTCCGTGGGGAATCACGCTTTTAAAACCATTTCAACTTTTTGGATTGGATTATTTAGACCCGATTCCGCATGCTTTTTTTTGGAGCTTACTAGTTAACATTTTGAGTTACGCCGCAGTATCTGTAAGTTTTAAAGGCAATTACCGTGAGCGCAATTATGCCGAAATGTTTGTAGATATTGACAAATATATTACCAATCACGAAAATGCATTTGTATGGAAAGGAACCGCATACATCACCGATATTCAAAAAGTGCTACAACGATTCCTTGGCGAAGACCGAACCAAACGTGCCTTAACCATTTTTAACTTAAAGTACAATATCGATAAAGATGTAACCACTGCCGATGCCCGTTTTATCAAATTTGCCGAAAATTTACTTACCGGACACATCGGTACAGCATCTGCCAAAATACTCATCTCGAGTGTGGTTAAAGAAGATAAAATTAGCTTACCCGAAGTTTTACGCATCCTCGAAGAGTCAAAAGAAAACATCATTATCAATAAAAAACTAACTGACACATCCAATGAACTGAAAATCATTTCAGAACAACTAAAAACGGCCAATCAAGAACTCGTAAACAAAGACATTCAAAAAGATGAATTTTTAGATACTGTAACACACGAATTGCGCACGCCAATTACTGCCATTCGTGCTGCAAGCGAAATTTTGCATGACGATGACGAACTTCCAGAAGAATTACGCAAGCAATTTTTACAAAATATCATCTCGGAGTCGGATAGATTGAACCGTTTGATTGACAAAATATTAGATTTAGAAAAGTTCGAAACCGGCAAGCAAAAAATCTATTTGTCAAAAAACAACCTATCCAAAACTATTTCAAAAACCATTAACTCGGTCAATCAGTTACTTAAAAACAAAAACATAAAATTAGATTTTGCCGAAGCAAACACTGAGATAAAAGCTTTTTACGATGAAGAACGCATCGTGCAAGTGGTTCATAATTTATTATCGAATGCCATTAAATTTTGTGCTACCACAAATGGTAAAATAACCATTTCGATAAAAGAAAAAGAGGAACATGTTGAAGTAAAAATGCACAACAATGGCAAATCGATTGCTGCTGAAGATGCCGATGCAATATTTGATAAATTTTATCAATCCCGAAATCAGAATATTAAAAAACCAATTGGTAGCGGATTAGGATTGGCCATTTGCAAACAAATTATAGAACACCATAAAGGAACTATTTGGGCCGAAAAGGAGCAGCAAGAAGGAGCTACTTTCGTTTTTACCCTACCCAATTACCACACCACCGAAAAAAATTAAAAGATGAAGAAGATTTTAATTGTAGACGACGAACCCAATATTGTAATGGCACTCGAATATACTTTCAAGAAAAATAATTTTGAAGTTTTTATTGCCCGAGATGGCCAAGAAGCATTGGATATTTTAAGCATTCAATTGCCGGATGTGATTATTTTAGACGTAATGATGCCCATGGTAGATGGTTTTGCTACGCTGGAACAAATTAAAAAAGACGAGCGTCTCCAGAATTGCAAAGTCATATTTCTGTCGGCAAAAAACAAAGATAAAGATATCGAGAAAGGTCTTGCTCTTGGAGCAAATCTATATGTAGTAAAGCCTTTCTCCGTCAAAAAACTAGTAGAACAAGTTCATGAATTAGTAGATTAATTACTCCTTATAAACCATGAAATACAACGAAATTTATAACCACAGCATAACCGAACCAGAAGCATTTTGGGCTGCACAGGCCGAAAAAATTGATTGGTTCAAAAAACCACAAACTATTTTATCCGAGGACAAAAATGGTTATCCACAATGGTATCCAGATGGCGAATTAAATATTTGCTATCTCGCACTAGACAAGCATATTGCCGATGGATTTGGTGATCAAACAGCTTTCATCTATGACTCGCCAGTAACACAAACCATACAAAAATTCACTTATTTAGAAGTTCATTCTGAAGTAGCCCGTCTAGCAGGAGGATTATTGTCTTTGGGATTAAAAAAAGGAGACACAGCCATTATTTACATGCCCATGATTCCACAAACGGCCTTTGCCATGCTAGCTTGTGCTCGTATTGGCGTGATACATTCTGTTGTATTTGGCGGTTTTGCACCTCATGAATTGGCCATCAGAATAGACGACTGCAAACCTAGAGCCATCATTACAGCCTCATCGGGAATTGAAATCGACCGATTAATCGCCTACAAACCATTGGTGGACGAAGCCATCGAACTCGCCAACCACCGCCCTAAAAAGGTAATTGTTTTTAATCGAAAACTTGGAGCAAGAATTCCCTTCAAAAAGTACGATGTTGATTATGATGCCTTAGTGTATGGGTCTGACGAAACACCTTGCGTGGTTTTGCCTTCTAACCATCCGTTGTACATTTTGTATACTTCAGGAACAACTGGTAAACCTAAAGGAATTGTTCGCGACACAGGAGGTTATGCCGTGGCTTTGACTTTTTCAATGAAACACATTTACAATGTGGAACAGGATGAAACATTTTGGGCAGCATCTGATATGGGTTGGGCAGTAGGACACAGTTATATTTTGTACGGACCTCTCTTGAACCGCAATACGACAATCATTTTTGAAGGAAAACCAATAAAAACCCCCGATGCCAGTACCTTTTGGCGCATTATTTCAGAGCATAAAGTAGGCACCATGTTTACGGCTCCAACTGCTATTAGAGCCATTAAAAAAGAAGATCCTGATGGAATATTTATAAAACAATACGATTTAAGCTGCCTCAAAAATCAATTTTTAGCAGGAGAGCGTTGCGACCAAGCTACGATTGAATGGTACCAAAAACACATCCCAATTCCTGTGATTGATCATTGGTGGCAAACAGAATCTGGTTGGCCAATGATTGCAAATTCAATAGGTATTGAAGCACTTCCTGTTAAACCGGGCTCAGCAACCAAAGCAGTTTGTGGGTATGATATTAGAATTTTTGATGAAAACGGAAAAGAATTAAGTGCCAACGAAGAAGGACTTGTAGTGATTAAATTGCCTTTGCCTCCCGGCAATTTATTAGGAATTTGGGAAAATGAGACCCGCTTTCAAGCCAGTTACTTCAGCAAGTTCGACGGTTATTATTTATCTGGTGACGGTGGTTACAAAGATGAAGATGGTTATCTCTTTATTACAGGTCGCACCGATGACGTGATTAACGTGGCTGGCCATCGCTTATCAACCGCTGAAATGGAAGAAGTTGTCGCCTCACATAACAATGTAGCCGAGTGCGCTGTAATTGGTATTCATGACGACTTAAAAGGGCAAGTACCACTAGCACTAATTGTAGCTAAATCGGGAAGTACTATTGAGCAATTTCAGTTAGAATATGAAATTGTAAATCTGGTTCGCAAGCAAATTGGTGCTGTTGCTTCTTTGCGAAGAGTAGTACTTGTAGATCGATTGCCCAAAACAAGATCTGGTAAAATTTTACGCAAGATGATGCGCAGTATTGCTGATGGCGCCGAGTTTAGTACTCCATCTACCATAGATGACGAGGCCATAATTGACGAAATAAAAAACGCATTGCAACAATATAAAATAGGAATATACAACACATAAAATACCTTACTAATCATGAGTTACTATCAAATAAACAATTTAGAAGAATACTTTAAGCATTACAAAAAATCTATTCGTGAACCCAAAAAATTCTGGGACAAAATTGCTGCCGAAAATTTTAATTGGTACCAGCAATGGGACAAAGTAGTCGACTTTAATATGGCTGAAGCCGAAATAAAATGGTTTACCGGTGCCAAAGTAAACATTACCAAAAACTGTATCGACAGGCATCTTGCTAAAAAAGGTGACAAAACAGCTATTATTTTTGAACCGAACGACCCTAATGAAGAAGCTTTGCATATTTCGTATAACGAATTGTATGAGCGTGTAAGCAAAATGGCCAACGTGCTTCGTGATCAAGGCATCGAAAAAGGAGATCGTGTGTGTATATATTTGCCAATGATTCCGGAATTAGCCATTGCAACTTTAGCATGTGCCCGTATCGGAGCAATTCACTCTGTTGTCTTTGCAGGTTTTTCGGCCTCGGCAGTGGCAGCTCGAATTAATGATAGTGCTTGTAAAATGGTCATCACTTCAGATGGTGGTTACCGCGGTAATAAAACAATAGACTTAAAAGGCATTGTTGACGAAGCTTTGACAACTTGCCCAAGTGTTGAAAAAGTTTTGGTTGCTAAGAGAATTCACAGCAAAATTGATATGAAAGAAGGCCGCGACCAATGGCTACAACCTTTATTAGATGAAGCTATTGATAATAATGTAGCTGAAATTATGGACGCTGAAGATCCCTTGTTTATTTTGTACACATCTGGCTCTACCGGAAAACCAAAAGGAATGGTACATACCACAGCCGGCTATATGGTCTACTCTGCCTACACATTCAAAAATGTTTTTAACTACCAAGACAATGATATATTTTGGTGTACCGCTGATATCGGATGGATCACAGGTCATTCTTATATTTTGTACGGGCCATTGTTAAACGGAGCAACCACAGTGATTTTCGAAGGCGTTCCCTCCTATCCTGATTTTAGTCGTTTTTGGCAAACGATCGAAAAACATAAAGTAACGCAGTTTTACACCGCTCCAACAGCGATTAGAGCTTTGGCAAAAGAGAGTATCGAGTATGTTCAAAGATACCAATTGACCTCCTTAAAAGTAATAGGATCTGTAGGTGAGCCAATCAATGAAGAGGCTTGGCACTGGTACAACAACCACGTGGGTGATAAAAAATGCCCTGTTGTTGATACGTGGTGGCAAACCGAAACTGGCGGTATTATGATTTCGCCAATTGCCTTTGTGACTCCAACAAAACCAACATACGCCTCCTTACCATTACCTGGAATTCAACCCGTATTAATGGATCCAAAGCGAAATGAAATCGAAGGCAACCAAGTAACAGGTAGCTTGTGTATTAAATTTCCGTGGCCGGGAATTGCACGCACCATTTGGGGTGATCATCAAAGGTATAAAGAAACCTATTTTTCAACCTTTCCGGGGAAATATTTTACTGGTGATGGCGCTTTGCGAGACGAAGTTGGGTATTACAGAATCACTGGCCGTGTTGATGATGTTGTCATTGTTTCAGGCCATAATTTAGGTACCGCTCCAATAGAAGATGCTATTAATGAACATCCAGCAGTTGCTGAATCAGCTATCGTTGGTTTCCCTCACGATATTAAAGGAAATGCTTTGTATGGTTTTGTGATTTTAAAAGAAACCGGAGAATATCGCGATAGAGATAATCTAAGCAAAGAAATTAACCAACACATCTCAGATCATATCGGACCTATTGCCAAATTAGATAAAATTCAGTTTGTATCTGGGTTACCAAAAACCCGTTCTGGAAAAATCATGCGTCGAATTTTGCGCAAAATTGCCGAAGGAGATGATACCAATTTTGGTGACATTACCACTTTGCTAAATCCTGAAATCGTAGACGAAATTAGGCAAGGAAAACTATAACAGAAAACCAAAAAAAAGGCTGCTTTACAATTAAAGCAGCCTTTTTAAATTATTGCAAATAGGTTTAGTTTTTAAGTAACTTCAACACTTTTTCTGCATTATTTTCATTTGTAGCCTTTACGATATATAGCCCTTGATTCAAATCGTTTACTGAGAAAGATTGTCCCACAGTTCCAGTTCCTTTGAAGCTTTTAACTAATTGACCCGTAATTGAGTAAACCTCTACTTTTACAATTGGTTCATTCAACGTAAAAAACGAAGCTGCTGGATTAGGATACAAAACCAAAGTTTCTGCTTTTTCATAGTCAGCAATAGCTAAAGTAGCCGTTTTATTACCAAAAATTTTGAATTCGCCAGGTTGCAAAGTAATGGTTTGCGTGGTACTAATTACTGTAAGTGGCGTATTGTCCATTAAATTATACCAAGTACCAGTATAGGGAAAACCAGAAGGTACATTTTGAGCAATAACATTGAAGTTTGCCACAATCAACACATCTTTCAACTGACTTGTTGCTAACTCACTATTGGTGATTTTAATATTTGGGAATAATGAACTACTGTTATTAATAGTCGCCGTTCCTAAAAACACAGGCTCCATGGTTTTCAAAGTAATCATTTTAGCCCAATCGTCGTAAATTTTACTTCTGTTGGTATCACCTAACCAATTACCCGTCCATTGCGGTTGTGGTTTAGTGTCTAGTTTACAATCACCAGAAGTAGCATCTGACGGAGAGTTTACAGTACCATTGTTACATGAAAAGATCGATTTTTCCCATCCTAATTCGCCAAACTGCCAAATCATTTTTGGTCCTGGAACCAAAAGAGAAACCGCACCTAGCGCCGACATTCTTGACAAGGCCACATTCAAATTCTTTACATCATGGTTTGCATTACTTGAGTTACCTGATTGCAGATTGTTGTACATCAAGCGTTCCTCATCGTGACTCTCCGCATAACCCATCAAACGGTGTGCGTTAAAACCACGGCTAGAAGCATTCATTCTAAAGATGTTTCCAGAGTTACCTTTTGAAAGATTGTTGTAATCAAAAGTCATAATTCCCCACATCATAACACCTTTGCTAGGAGTTTCGTTCAAACGATAATTAGCCCATTGCTGCTCTTCATCATTGCCACCTAAATGTTCGAAAATAACGTAATGTGTTGGATCTAGATTCCAAGAATAATCAGCATACTTACGCAATACATCTACGCGATCTTGTTGTCTGTTTCCTGTACAATTTTCTTGACCGCCCGGAACATTTGCAGGACAATTTTGTGTAAAACCTTTGGTTAAATCCCAACGGAAACCATCAATTTTATATTCTTCTACCCATTGTTTAATAACGCGTTGCACATAATTTTGAGTTCTTGGCTGTTGGTGATTAAAATCTTCCCCTACATTATAACTATGCATTGCCATGGTATTAAAATATGGATTCTCTGCAGATGGAGAACCCCAGCCATCACCATCAGGATCATTCATCCACATACGAAGCATCGGATTTCTACCAAAAGCGTGATTCAAAGCCACATCTAAAATAACAGCGATTCCGTTTTGATGGCACAGGTCGATGAATTCTTTCAACTTATCTGATGTACCATAAAATTTATCCAATGCCATATGGAAGGAAGTATTGTATCCCCAACTTTCGTTACCTTCATACTCCATTACAGGCATTAATTCGATCGCATTAATTTTTAAATTCTTAAAATAATCAATTTTATTAATCAAATCTTGGTAACTGCGATTGGCATCAAAATCACGAACTAACAATTCATAAACCACCAATTTTTCTTTGGCAGGTTTAACAAAATTGGTTGTTGCAGCGCTCCAAGCATAAGGCGTTTTACCAGTTTGCAACACTGTTACCTCACGCTCCTGACCCGCAGGATAAACCGGCATATTTGGATATTTTGCAGCAGGAATACCACCATCATCAAAAGGAGATAAAACTAAAGTAGAATAGGGATCAGCCGTTTTTACTAACGACGGTGTTCCTGCAATAGGCGTTTGATCAACTACCCAATACTGATAGGTATAATTTACTCCCGATGTTAAGCCAGTTAACTCCAACCAAAATTTAGTAGAATTTGGATCTTTTATCATGGCATACGCTGCGGTAGGTTGCCAATTATTAAAACTTCCAGCTACGTAAACAAAGTCTTTGAAAGGCGCATCCAAGACTAATGTCGCTTTAGTTGCATCACTTGAATTGTAATTAATACCATCAATTAAACCAGCGGGAATTGCTTGACTAACTGCATTAGGATTTACAATAGCACTGAATTTTTTAATGATTACAGTATTTCCTTGCGTTACTTGAAGTTCGTAATTTTGATTAGCTGTGATGTTGCTATGACTAAAACTATAATTAGCAGTAGCAGCATTAGTATTAAGTGTTACTCCATTTGCTTTAAGCACATAACTCGCAGTGCCTCCACTATTGTTGGCTGCAATATTTAGACTCCCAGCAGAGGCTATTATAGTCGCACTATTTTCAGCAGGACTAGTTAAGTTTACCTGAAAAACACCTACATCAACTAAGTGATCTTGCGATTTTTTGTCGCCAGTTCCGTCTTTGGCCTTTACCAAAAACCCAATTCTACCAATAGACGCTCTATTATAAAAAACGGTTGGCGTAAAAGTTTTAGTGTAGGTATCAGTTGCTGAGTTGTAGGTAAATCGGTTGGCTTCGTTAGATGCGGTCCAAGAACCATTGGTAGGACAATCTTGCAAATTGGCTCTATTGATATCGAAAGACCAAGACCAAAGATACAAGGCATTACCCGTAACACCCCATAAAGCCTCATTTACAGAAGAACCGTTTATGGTAATGGTTATAGAAGTAGTCGCCTCAAAAGTAGGTGGACTAATTGAATAAGGTATGTTTTGTTGTTGTGCTGAAACAGTAACTCCTAAGCACAAAAACAAAAAGAGTAATATTTTTTTCATAGTTATAAATATTTGTGTAAGAAAGAAAAGGGCTATCAATTGACAGCCCTTTCTTAATAACAATTTATTTTTGATTTGGAATCATCAAGTAACTACCGTCTAAATCATTGAAGAAAATTTTGTATTTAGACTTGGCAACTGGAATATCTCCGTTACCAGTACCATTGTTGGGGAAAGCTGAAAAAGCAGTATTACCACCCCAGTTTACATCCCAAGCATTGTTAGCTCTAAATTTAGCTTTTCCATCAACTAGTGCCAATACATCTATAGTCCAAACATGAGGATCAAATGTAGATTTAGTCATTGGAGTTGAAGCGTCCCATCCTAATGGTGTACTGTTTCCAATAATACCAACTGTTGGGAAAGTTGCAGCAGTAGCTGCATTATAAGCAACTAAAGTATATTTTAGAGTTCCAATATTAATAGCGAAAGTATAGTAACCATCAGCGTCAATATTAAATGTTGATGGATCTGCATCAGCCTCAGTTGGTCTAGCTACAATTGAACCATTATCACCTCTACCATACATTGGAGCCCATTGTCCTGGCGTTGAAATCAATTTAAAAGCACCTGCTTTAAAGAAACCAGTAAATTGGTATACGTTTGCATTTGTTCCACTTCTAAAAAGAGGTTGGTTTTTGTTGTTGTTGTTCCATCCCGAAGTAGTTGCATCACCAACCAAATACCAATCAGTGAAAGCGTAGGGTACTAAACCTGTATATGCATTTACAACGATAGTAAGTGGCTTTTCAGAAATCATTTTTTGGATACCAGCAATACTAGAAACCACTTTCACATCGTAAGAACCAAATTTTTCAGGCATACCTCCTAATTGGATTACCGCTTGATTTAAAGTTTTTACACTTACCTCAGCTTGAGTTGTACCTGAAGTACCGCCTAATTCAACAGCTTTAGTAAAATCGCCACCTTTTACGTCAATTAAAAGTTTGTATCCAATTTCAACTGCTCCGTCATAGTTTGCTTTTGTCCACACGAAACGCTCTGCAACGTTGTTCGCATTATTTTCTTGTAATACGTATGATTTATCATTTTCTGGGGCAACCATTTCTGGGGTATCTATTCCCGCAATTACTGGTCTATCCTCTACATCTTCTACGTTACATGACAAAGCAAGTACCGCAAATAAAGCAATTACTGATTTAGTTATATTTTTCATTTTGTTATAATTAGTTGATTATTAATATCCTTGGTTTTGTTTTAATTTTGGGTTAGATGCCAACGCAGTTGCAGGAATAGGAAATAAGTTTCTAAAAGCTTGAGTAGGTGCACCACCAGCTACATTTCCTTTCCAAGGCCATACGTAAGTTCCTCCTGTAAATCTTCCGAAACGAATTAAATCGGTTCTTCTGTGACCTTCCCAGTGTAATTCTCTTGCTCTTTCATCTAAAATCAAGTTAGCACCAGTAGCATCAGCGTTTAAAGAAGCAACAGCTCCAGCATTAGCTCTGGTACGTAGAGCATTTACATATCCTCTTGCAGTTGCTAAATCACCTACTCTACCAACAACAGCACATTCTGCATACATTAAATAAGCATCAGCTAAACGAAACATTGGGAAATCAGAATCAGAAAAATCACCTGACTTATCGGAACCTTGAACACCATTTACATCGATATTTCTAAATTTCTGAATCGCATAACCCTCTGTGAAATTACCAATATCAGCAATCTCTTTGGTTTGACCGTCAGTATAAAATTGACCTCTTGCATCTGTAGTATTAGCATCAAACTTATTAACAAATGCTGAAGTTGTTCTGATACCAGCCCATCCACCGTTGATGCCAAACTCTGATGCCTTCATCGAGCCACCAACTGGTGCATGAGTTAGGAAAGTTGTTCCGCCATAAGTTTGCGTTTTTAAACCATCAAAAGCAATTGTGAAAATGAATTCGTTTTGAGCTCCGTTTTTGTCATTATCAGCATAAAACAATTGGTTGTAATTGTTGTGTAATCTGTATCCTGAAGCGATAACTTTATTGATTAATGGCAAAGCTCCTGCATAATTATCTGTACCAACATACACTTTTGCATTCATGTACAATTTAGCTTGTAACATCCAAGCTGCTGCTTGGTCAACGCGATATGCCTCGTTTGATTTTGGAGCTTTTAATTCTGGTGTAATTGCTGTTAACTCTTCGTCAACAAATTTGTACAATTCAGCTCTAGTAGCGTACTCAGGGTAAAAGAAAGTACTTGGAGAATTCTCAGTTACTAATGATCCACCACCAAACATATCAATTAGGTGCCAGTAAGTGATTGCTCTTAAAAAACGGGCCTCAGCTCTGTAAGTTTTAATCTCAGCTAATAAAGCAGGATCAGTAACACCTCTAGCAGCAAGTTTTTCATTAGTTGTTTGTCTTAAAAACTCATTGCAGTTCACTACTTGAAAAGAGAATCGCGCGAAAGTAGCAGTAATAAAACGGTCTAATGAAGTCCAAGTTTGTGAATGTAAGTCTTTAATAGTACCATCATTCCAAGCAATAACTGCTTCATCCGTAGTTAATTCTTGCATTAACCAAAAGCCTCTAATATATTGGCTTTCTCCCTCGTCAATTCCAGAAATATCTGGAGATCCCGCAGCAGTTTGACCAGATGTAGCAAATCCGGCATACAATTTTGCTAAAAATTGCTTGTAGGATTGTGGCGTATTAAAAAACTCATTACCAGGAATGGCTGTATTACCTTCCGGAGACTGTTCAAGATCATTGGTACATGATGGGAATAACATCACCATCAGTAACAAAGAAACACCCAATAATTTGATTTGTATCTTTTTCATTGTTCTTATTTTTTGTATTAGAAATTAACGTTTAAACCTAACGTAAAAGTAATTGGTCTTGGATAAAGATTACTATCAATTCCTCCGCCAATCTCTGGATCTAAACCTTCGTATTTAGTAAGTACTAAAACATTCTGAGCGGATAAAGTCATTTTTACCAAAGAGGTTGATCTTTTGTTTTGATTAAAAGTGTAACCAACGCTCACGTTATCCAAACGAATGAAGGACGCATCCTGAATATAGTAATCTGATTCGAAACGTTTGGTATCATTTGATCTAAAATCTGTTTCTAACAAGTTTTCTACTCCGTTCGATAAATCTGTATTACGAATCAAAATATTACTTGAAACTCCTTTACTTGAGTCTACGTTGTTGTAATTGTAGTTACCCCATGATCCTCTCCAAGTCATACCAAAATCAATGTTTTTGTAGGTCAAGCTAGTATTGACACCATAAAACACATCAGCTGCTGGTTTTTGAAAACGGTATTTATCTTGCTCGTTTACAATTCCATCTTCATTGCGATCAATAAATACACCGTCTAAAGGTTTACCATCAGCACCATAAGCTTGCTCGTATACGAAGAAAGAACTTGGCGCAAAGCCCACTTGGTGGTTTTGAATGGTATTTCCTGTAGCTCCTTCATATCCGCCCGTATTGATACCGGGAGTGTTTGGCAATGTAGTGCTTAATTTAGTTATTTTTGAGTTTTGGAAGGTTATGTTTCCTCCAACTCTCCACTCCCAATTGTCATTACGTACAGGAATAACTTCTGCCATAACCTCTAACCCTTTGTTGTCTATAGATCCAACATTGTAGTTGTCGAAATTAGAAAACCCGAAGAAAGATGGGTTTTGAGTATACAAAAGTAAATCATTTGTTGTTCTTTGATATGCATCTACGCTACCCGTGATTCTATTATTGAATAAACCAAAATCAATACCTGCATTTAATGTAGTCGTCTCCTCCCACTTTAAATTACTGTTATAAGGCTGAGGTCTATAGGTAGTATAAAAATCGCTACCAAATTGGTACTGAGCAGCAGTATTCGAAGCCAAGTATAATGGAATAGATGGATAAACTCCACCAATTTCTTGTTGACCTGTTATTCCCCAACCTCCACGAAGTTTTAATGTTGAAATTGTCTCTACATTTTTCAAGAAGTTTTCATCATTTAATTTCCATGCTACTGCTACAGCAGGGAAATTTGCAGTACGGAAATTTTCTCTAAATCTTGAAGAGCGATCGCTTCTAATTGATAAAGTAACAAGGTATTTATCTGCTATAGATATGTTCGTTCTAGCAAATAAAGACTGCAAATTAAGCGTTGAAGGGAAATTTGGAGGATTTGTAGTGTTGTTACTTTGAAAATTAAAGTTTGTTGAAAAATAATTCTCTCTAAATTCTTGGTAATTATAACCACCCGTAACATCTACTTGCGTATTGATTGATTCGAATTTTTTATTGTAGTTCAAGTACAAATCCATTACTTTATTAAAACGAGATTGTGTTCTTAAGTAGGTGTTATTATAACCTGATCCTGGAAGTCCGTTTAAATAATTAGCATCAGTATTCCCAAATGATCTTCCTGATAATTGATCGTATCCAAAGTTCGCTACCGCTTTCAATTCAGGTAAAAAATGCAATTTATATTCTGCTTGGATGTTACCAATGCTTCTGTATGATCTTCCAAAATTATTTTGCTGCTCAATTAATGAAAGTGGATTTCTACCAGCTAATTGGTTAATTGTAGTTGGATTTGTATACCACTGAAAAAAGCTTCCGTCAGCATTTCTAACTGATTGAGTTGGGTCAAAGCGAATAGCCGCACCAATTGCACCACGGTTACTGTAGTCACTCTCTGTAGCAGAAGTGTTGTTGTTTAGCTCTACCTTTAAATGATTATCAAAAAAGTTACCAGTTATTCCCGCAGACAAAGTAGTACGTTGTAAATTATCTCTCTTTAAAATACCATTTAAGTTAGCATATCCTAATGACGCTCTATATACGATATTATCTGTTCCACCACTTACAGCCACGTTATGATCAGTACCAACTGCCGTTCTGTAAATTTCTTTCTGCCAGTCAGTATCGGCTGTACCCATCAAAGCGATTTGAGCTGCTGATCCGTTTGCATTTACATAATCTCTAAATTGAGTTGCTGACAAAGCATCAACTTGATTTGTTACTTCAGACACTTGTAAATTAGCACTGTAATTTACTTGCAAATCACCTGCTTTTCCTTTTTTGGTTGTGATAATGATTACACCATTAGAAGCACGTGATCCATAAATGGCAGTTGCAGAAGCATCTTTTAAAACCGTAACCGACTCAATATTATTTTGGTTGATTGTTGCTAATGGATTCCTGCTTCCTTCGACACCTCCATTAGAAACTGGAACTCCATCAATTACGAATAAAGGATCATTAGAGGCAGATAATGAAGACCCGCTTCGGATACGAATACTTGCTCCTTCACCGGGTGAACCTCCACCGTTAATGATTTGCAAACCAGCTACTTTACCCTGAATCATTTGATCTGCAGAGGTTACTGGCCCTTTATTAAAATCTTTGCTCGTAATTACTGTAACAGCTCCTGTTGCATCTTTTTTCTTTACAGTACCGTAACCTACTTGAATAACTACTTCTTTTAACTGATTAGCATCCTCTTGTAAAGTTACGTTAACCACTTTTTGAGCAACATAATCAATTACTGTGTTGGCATATCCGATGTATGAAAAGACAAGTTTATCGCCTTTTTTCACATTCCCGATTTGATATTTACCATCAAAATCGGTCGAAACACCATTGGCAGCACCCTGCACATTTACGTTTACTCCTGGGATAGGCTGTCCGGAAGCTTTATCCAAAACAGTCCCACTTACAGTACTCTGTGCAAGAACACTAAAAGGGAGTAGCAGTACTAAAATTAACAACTTTTTATAAATTGTTTTCATACTTTTTGTTTAATTTAATTTAATTTTTTGGTTGAGTTTTCACCCTTAACTATTACTTCGAATGTTAAATCTATGTAAAATTTATGATTCACAATACGGCTCCTAGTTAATACAGTTACGAAAACGTAATAGTGTTGAAAACTTTCTGATTTATTGAAATTTTCAACGCTTTATTTACCATTTGTAAAATTAAATTTTACCTTTATTACGAATTAAATTATGACACACCCAAAAGCATGAAAAGAAAGATAACGCTTAAACAAATCGCAAAAGAATTAGACGTATCTATCTCGACTGTTTCTAAGTCATTAAGAAACAGTCTCGAAATTGGCGAAGAAACCCGACTTAAAGTGCAAGCTTTCGCTAAATTTTACAATTACAAACCAAACAATATCGCGCTAAGCCTGAAGAACAGGAAAACCAAGGCAATTGGAATTATTATTCCTGAAATAGTACACTATTTTTTCTCTACCGTAATTAATGGTATCGAGCAAGTTGCCAATGAGCACGGTTACAGTGTTATCATTTGTCTTTCGGACGATTCGTTTGATAAAGAGGTTCTTAATATGGAGATGCTTGCCAATGGTAGCATTGACGGTTTTATCATGTCATTATCAAAAGAAACACAATTTAGAGGCGATTTTCACCATATTACCGAAGTAATAAATCAAGGAATGCCAGTCGTCATGTTTGACCGCGTAACTAACGACATTTTATGCGACAAAGTAATTATTGACGACCAATCAGCAGCCTACGAAGCCGTTCAAAGTTTAATTGACAAAGGCCGAAAAAAAATAGCTCTCGTTACCACCGTAGACTATGTAAGTGTGGGTAAACTCCGTACCGACGGATACGTTAAAGCTTTACTTGACAACGACATCCCTTTTGATGAAAATCTAATTATCAAAATTGAAGATGTAGATACCTGCGAAATCACTATTGGCAAACTACTAGAAGACAAAGCTATTGACGCCGTTTTTGCTGTTAATGAATTATTTGCGGTTACCATTATCAAAACAGCAAGTAAAATCGGACTGAATGTACCTCGTGATTTAGCTGTGATTGCCTTTACTGATGGAATCATATCAAAGTACTCCACTCCTACGATAACAACTGTAAGTCAGAGTGGTATAAAAATGGGAAACAAAGCTGCAAAAATGTTAATTGATCGCCTTGAAGCGGATGAAGATGAAGAAGACGAAAACTACAAAACCGAGGTAATTGAGACTCATTTGATAGAAAGAGAATCAACTAATTAGCTTTTAAATGTTAAATTTTACGCAACTACAACCTTGTAGTTAAAAAAGTTCGCTGGTATTGGATTCTGAAAAATAAAAGTTTCAATTATCTTTCTATATTTACACCTCAAAACTTTAACTTTTACTTCGAAAATTAAGATAAGTTTTGATAAGCATAGCGCTTATCGTATTAATATTTAAATTACGATAATGGAAAAGCGTAGATTAAGTTTCTGGCAAATTTGGAACATGAGTTTCGGATTTCTGGGAATTCAAATGGGTTTTGCTCTGCAAAATTCAAATGTTAGCAGGATATTTCAAACTCTCGGCGCTAACATTGATGACATTCCTATTTTATGGGTTGCCGCTCCAATGACTGGGTTAATAATTCAGCCAATTATCGGATATTTTTCTGATAAAACTTGGACTAAATTGGGAAGAAGAAAACCTTATTTTCTTGCTGGTGCCATTTTAGCCTCGGGCGCTTTATTCATAATGCCAAATTCTCCTCTGTTGTGGTTTGCTGCAGGTATGCTATGGATTATGGATGCTTCCATAAATGTTTCAATGGAACCTTTTCGTGCATTTGTAGGTGACAATCTACCTGATTCACAAAGAACCACAGGTTTTGCCATGCAAAGCTTTTTTATTGGAATCGGAGCTTACTTTGCCTCTAAACTTCCGTTAATTTTTACGCATTTTGGAGTAAGCAATACCGCTCCACTAGGTGTTATTCCAGATTCTGTTAAATATTCATTTTATTTTGGCGGAATAGCTTTCCTGCTAACAGTATTGTGGACAGTTTTAACTTCTAAAGAATATTCACCAGCAGAATTAGAAGCTTTTGAAAACCATAGCAAAGAAACTTATAAAAAAGAAACACATTCGAAAGAATGGTTTTTAGCAAATGGTAAATCTCATTTAAGTAAAGGATTATTATTTTTAGTTGTAAGTGCTGTATTCTCATTTGCAATTTACAATTATGAATTGAAAAAAGATTTATACGTTCTTTCTATCGGATTAATTGGTCTTGGGGGAATAGCAATGCTGACTTCTGGTTTACTGCAAAAAGCAAATAATACAGAAAATGGTTTTGTAACCATAATGAATGATTTTCAGTTCATGCCCAAAATAATGAAACAATTGGCTTGGGTACAATTCTTCTCTTGGTTTGCACTTTTTTCAATGTGGATTTACACAACACTTGCGGTAACACAACACATTTACAAAACAACAGATACAACTTCCGAAGCTTACAATATTGGCGCAAATCAAGTGGGTGAAATGTTTGCCAACTACAATTTAATTGCAGCTATAGCCGCATTCCTTTTACCGATATTGGCTAAATACACGAGCAGAAAATTTACTCATTTCGTGGCGTTAGTCTGTGGAGGATTAGGTTTAATTTCTGTTTATTTTATTTCTGAACCAACGGTTTTCACAATGGAATGGCTTCCGATGATTGGAGTTGGAATTGCATGGGCGAGTATTTTATCAATCCCTTATGCAATGCTTTCAGGTTCATTACCATCAAGCAAAATGGGATATTACATGGGAGTTTTTAACTTTTTTATCGTAATTCCTCAATTAGTAGCAGCTTCTATTTTAGGTTTTCTAGTATCTAAATTTTTTAACAGTGAACCTATTTATGCTTTACTAATTGGTGGAGCATCTATGATTCTTGCCGGACTAATAGCTTTAACCATTAATGACAAATCGAAAATTAATTTAAATGAATAACATTAAAGCATTTATATTCGACCTTGACGGCGTAATTGTAGATACGGCTAAATACCATTATTTGGCTTGGAAAAAAATTGCCAATTCACTTGACATCGATTTTACACACGAGCACAATGAATTATTGAAAGGAGTCAGCCGCGTGCGCTCTTTGGATATTATTTTAGATTTAGGAAAAGTTGATGCCTCGCAAGAACAAAAAGACCAATGGCTCTTTCAAAAAAACGAAGACTACCTCTCCTATTTAGTTGACATGGATGCCAGCGAAATTTTACCGGGAGTAGTTCCTGTTTTAGAATTTTTAAAAGAAAGAGGTCAAAAGATTGCTTTAGGATCTGCCAGTAAAAATGCAAGACCTATTCTAGAAAAAACTGGAATTGCCTCTTTTTTTGATGCCATCGTTGACGGAAATGATGTGAGCAATGCCAAACCAGATCCCGAAGTGTTTTTAACCGCAGCACGACTCGTAAACGCAGCGCCTGAAAACGCTATTGTTTTTGAAGACTCGGTAGCAGGAATTCAAGCCGCAAACAATGCCAACATGATTAGCGTTGGAATTGGTGATGCTGCAACCTTGCACGAGGCAAAATACATTTTTACCGATTTTACAGCCATGGATGAAAATTTCCTTGCGCAATTAATACAATAAATAGAAAAAATATTTTTAAAGTTTTCGAGACTACTTGAAACCTTAGCCGAAGCGAAACCAAATTGTAAGGAACGCAGCGGAATAAAACTTTAAACAACAATTACAATGAATCAAGATTATATAAAAGCAGACAATTGGTCCATCATTGAAGAAGGATTTGATGTAGAGCGCGTAAAGTCATCCGAGAGCTTATTTAGCATCGGTAATGGCGCGATGGGACAAAGAGCTAACTTTGAAGAACAGTATTCAGGCCACAGTTTTCAAGGAAGCTATATTGCCGGAATTTATTATCCTGATAAAACTAAAGTGGGTTGGTGGAAAAATGGCTACCCAGAATATTTTGCAAAAGTATTAAACGCTCCCAACTGGATTGGAATTGATATTGAAATCAATGACGAGAAACTGGACTTGAACACCTGTACGTCAGTGAGCAACTTTCGTCGTGAATTGAACATGAAAGAAGGTTGGTACCACCGCTCTTTTGAAGCTACACTGAAAAATGGAACTCAAATTGCAGTTGAAGTTCGTCGTTTTTTATCCTTAACATTAGACGAAGTTGGAGTTATTAATTACCAAATTACTCCCTTAAATAAAGATGCTAAAATCATTTACAAACCTTATGTAGATGCTGGCGTAACCAATGAAGATGCCAACTGGGAAGAGAAATTCTGGGAAGTTTTAGATGTGAAAAAATCTGCTAATGACGCCTTTGTAACGGCTCAAACCTTTAAAACGCACTTTAAAGCTACCACGTTTATGCACAACACCATTTTAACCAATGGTGAAAAAACAGCTATTTCACCTTCGCACATTGATGCTACTGCCGAAAAAATTCAGTTCAGCTACGATGTTATTGTTGGTCAAGGTCAAAAATCATCTATTCAAAAAATTGGTGGTTACACGGTTTCTTTAAACCATGAAAACACTATTACTGCTGCCGAAAAAGCTATTCAAGCTGCCTTAGCATTGGGCTACGAGCAGTTGTTACAAGACCAAATTACTGCTTGGGCAAAAATTTGGGAAATGTCAGACATCACAATTGATGGTGATGTAAAGGCACAACAGGGAATTCGTTTCAATATTTTTCAGTTGAACCAAACGTACCTTGGTAAAGATTCTCGTTTGAACATTGGACCAAAAGGTTTCACTGGCGAAAAATACGGTGGATCAACTTATTGGGATACTGAGGCGTATTGCATTCCGTTTTACATGGCAACCAAAGATCAAGAAGTAGCTCGCAACTTGTTAACGTACCGCTACAATCAGCTAGATAAAGCCATTGAAAACGCTGCTAAACTAGGATTTACAAACGGTGCTGCTTTGTACCCGATGGTAACTATGAACGGTGAAGAGTGCCACAACGAATGGGAAATTACTTTTGAAGAAATTCATAGAAATGGAGCCATCGCTTTTGCTATTTATAATTTTTACCGCTACACTGGCGATTACAGTTACATTCCTGAGAAAGGATTGGAAGTCTTGATCGGAATTGCACGTTTTTGGCACCAAAGAGCTAATTTCTCTACCAAATTAAACCAATACGTAATTCTTGGCGTTACCGGTCCTAATGAATATGAAAACAACGTAAACAATAATTTCTACACCAATTATATTGCTAAATGGTGTTTGGATTATACCTACGAACAAATTCAAAAAGTATCACTTGAATATCCTGCAGACCACAAACGTGTCACTGAAAAAGTAAATATCACCGATACCGAATTACAAGCTTGGAAAAAAGTGGCTGACAATATGTACTTCCCATTTTCAGAAGAGCATAATGTTTACTTGCAGCAAGATGGTTTCTTAGATAAGGAATTGGTGCGCGTAGCTGATTTAGATAAAAGTCAAAGACCGATCAATCAAAAATGGTCTTGGGATCGTATTTTGCGCTCGCCTTACATCAAGCAAGCCGATGTTTTACAATGTTTTTATTTCTTCGAGGATCATTTTACAACCGAGCAATTAAAGAATAATTTCGAGTTTTACGAATCGTTTACCGTTCATGAAAGTTCACTTTCACCATGCGTACACTCTATTCAAGCAGCAGTTTTGGATAAAATGGACATGGCTTACACCTTCTATTTAAGAACATCTCGTTTGGATCTTGATGATTACAATAAAGAAGTTGAGGAAGGTTGTCATATCACCTCTATGGCTGGAACTTGGATGAGTATTGTAGAAGGTTTTGGAGGAATGCGCGTGAAAGAAAATGTGCTTCATTTTTCTCCAAAAATTCCAAAAGAATGGACGGCTTACTCTTTTAAAATAAATTTCAGAAATCAAATTTTAACGGTAAACATCAACCACGATCAAACCACTTTCTCAGTAGATGGCGACACGACTCTGGAGATTATGGTAAATGGTAATCCTGTTACCGTACAAAATTCAAACTTGGCCACTGTGTAATAGAATTGTTCTATTTTACAGCTGCAAAAGTCAAAATGCTATACTTACAATCCCAATTTTTATTGGGATTGTTTACTTAAAACAGTTTTGAAAAGTGAATAAATTTCAAAACTAACGCTTACTAACTACTCGTTTCATTGAATAACTAGGTTTCAAGTACATTTTCAAAATAAAAGCTTAATGAAAAAATTAATCGTATTCCTTCTATTTATGACTAGTATCGCAAATGCACAAATTGAAAAAGTTGAACCGCCATTTTGGTATGCCGGTATGCAACACAGTGCGGTACAAATTTTATTTTACGGAAAAGAAATCAGCCAATATCAAGTTTCAGCCTCGAACAATATTGCGATAACGGATATTAAAAAAACTGAAAATCCAAACTACTTATTTGTCACTATCGACACCAAACAAGTAGCTGCCACTGATTTTATTTTTACATTCAAACAAAAGGGCAAAAAAACATTTCAACAACCCTACAGTTTAAAAAACAGAAAAGCACAATCAGCAGAGCGTAAAGGTTTCGACTCTTCGGATGTGATGTATTTATTGATGCCAGACCGTTTTGCTAATGGGAATAAAAACAATGACAGTACTGCAGATACCAAAGAAAAGTACAACCGGGATTTACCTGGAGGAAGACACGGTGGCGATATCGAAGGAATTATTAAAAACCTAGATTACATTGCTGCAACAGGCGCTACAACCCTTTGGAGCACGCCACTTTGCGAAGACAACGATGCTAAATTCTCGTACCACACTTACGGACAATCTGATGTATATAAAATTGATCCTCGTTATGGCACAAATCAAGATTATGCGGACCTAGCAGCGGAACTGCACAAACGCAAAATGAAATTGGTAATGGATTATGTCACCAACCATTGGGGAATCGAACATTGGATGATCAAAGATTTACCCACAAAAGATTGGATTAACCAATTTGAAAAATACACCCAAACCAATCACAAACGCACCGTTATTCATGACATAAATGCTTCTGAAATAGATAAAAAAGTAGCTATTGACGGATGGTTCGTTCCATCGATGCCTGATTTGAATTTGAAGAATCCTTTGACTTTAAATTACTTGATTCAAAATGCTATTTGGTGGATTGAATTTGCTGATTTAGATGGATTTCGCATAGATACTTATAACTATTCTGACCCAGCAGGAATTGCCACTTGGACAAAAGCAATCACCAACGAATACCCAAATTTTAATATCGTTGGCGAAGTTTGGATGCAGAGTCAAGCTCAAATGGCCTTTTGGCAAAAAGACAGTAAAATTGCAGCGATTCAAAATTACAATTCAAACTTGCCAAGTGTAATGGATTTTACATTTTACGAAGCTACAACCAAGGCATTCAATGAAGACGATGCAGGATGGGACAAAGGCTTGATGCGGTTTTACGACAATTTCGCAAATGACTTCTTGTATCCAAACCCAAACAATATTTTAATTTTTGCCGAGAATCACGATACCAATCGCATCAACGAAACTTACAAAAACGACCTTCGCAAATACAAAATGGCCATGAGTATTTTGGCAACTGTACGTGGTATTCCGCAAATTTACTACGGTAGCGAAATTGGTATGGCAGGTAACAAAGATAGAGGCGATGCAGCTATTCGTCAAGATTTCCCCGGCGGATGGGAAGGCGACACCAACAATGCTTTTACAGATGCAGGACGAACTGTCGAACAAAAGCAGTATTTCGATTTTACTTCTAAATTATTCAACTGGAGGAAAACACAAACAGCCGTTCATACCGGAAAAATGACGCATTACATTCCAGAAAATAACATATACGTATACTTCAGATATAATGCAGACGACGCAGTGATGGTGATCATGAACAACAGCAATGACAAAAAAACAGTTGCAACCGATCGCTTTAAAGAAAATATCAAGAATTTTAAATCAGGAAAAGAAGTTATTTCAGAACAAACTTTTGATATCACCAAAGAGGTAACGCTTGAACCAAAATCAGTTTTTATTCTGGACCTGAAATAATTTTAACCATATAAGTCATTTAAGAAACTACATAGTAACTTAAACGACTTCTATGTTTCAAAAAAACAATCATTTAAAAGTAAAAAAATGAAAAAATATTCTATCCCAATACTACTTTTAGGCTTGAGCCTGTTGAGTAGTTGCAACAGTGCTAAATCTGTAGTACAAAACAACCAAACTCCTTTTGTTTGGGAAGGAGCTAATGTGTACTTTTTGCTGACGGATCGTTTTAATAATGGCGATAAATCCAACGACCTAAACTTTGACAGAAATAAAACCACGGGGAAACTGCGCGGTTTTGAAGGTGGTGATATCAAAGGGATTTCTCAAAAAATTGACGAAGGCTATTTTGACAAACTCGGCATTAATGCCATTTGGTTTACGCCAGTGGTAGAACAAATTCACGATGGCGTTGACGAGGGCACTGGTTTGAGTTATGGCTTTCACGGCTACTGGGCCAAAGATTGGACGGCTTTAGACCCGAACTTTGGAACGAAAGAAGATTTAGCAACATTAGTTCAAAAGGCTCATGCACATGGCATCCGAATCATTCTTGACGGTGTTATCAATCACACCGGGCCAGTTACTCCTATTGATACGGTTTGGCCGCAAGATTGGGTTCGAACAGGACCAACTTGCGATTATAAATCATTTGAAAACACAACCGCTTGTACTCTTGTAGCCAACTTACCTGATGTTAAAACAGAAAGCAGTCAAGCAGTGGCTTTGCCTCCTTCTTTAATCGAAAAATGGAAAAAAGAAGGTCGTTACGAACAAGAAATGAAAGAACTCAATGCGTTTTTTACGCGTACCGGTTATCCAAGAGCACCAAAATATTACATCATCAAATGGTTAACGGATTATATTACGGAATACGGAATTGACGGATACCGAGGCGATACCGTAAAACATACTGATGAAACCGTTTGGGCCGATTTTAAAATCCAATGTGACTATGCTTTTGAAACTTGGAAAAAAAACAATCCAACAAAAGTATTAGATAACAACTCCTTTTACACCATTGCTGAAGTTTACAATTATGGCATCAGTGGCGGTCAAGATTTTGATTTTGGAGACAAAAAAATCAACTATTTTAAAAATGGTTTCAACAACATGATCAATTTTGAATTCAAATGGGATGCACAGAAAGACTATGAATTTATATTCTCTAAATATTCGACTAAACTGAACAATGACTTGAAAGGCTTTAGTGTTTTGAATTATATGTCTTCGCACGACGACGGTGCACCGTTTGATGCAAAACGTACTAAAAATAAGGAAACGGGAACCAAATTATTGCTTTCGCCGGGTATATCGCAAGTGTATTACGGTGACGAAAGTGCTCGCTCGTTAGCAATTGAAGGAACACAAGGTGATGCTACCTTACGTTCTTTAATGAATTGGGATGCCATAAAATCGAATCTTGAAACTCAAAAAACACTGTTGCATTGGCAAAAATTGGGTCAATTCAGAAAAAATCATCCATCAGTTGGAGCGGGAATTCACAAACAAATTTCAGCTCAACCCTATACTTTTTCTAGAACTTTCTCAAAAGAAAATTATACAGATAAAGTAGTTGTTGCATTAGATTTAAAAAGTGGAACTAAAGAACTTTCAGTTGGAACTATTTTCGCTGACGGAACCAAATTGATTGATGCTTATTCTGGAAAAGAATCGGTAGTGGTTAATGGAAAAGTGACAATCGATACTGAATTTGACATTGTTTTATTAGAACTGAAAAAATAAGTCTAAAATAATTACACTAGAACGTCTTTAGAAATGAAGGCGTTTTTTTTATGTTTACCTTTGCCTTAAAACCGAAAACAATGCTCAAAATTGGACATCGCGGCACAAAAGGATACGAACCCGAAAATACTTTGGTTTCCTTTCAAAAAGCATTAGATATGCACGTAGATGGCATTGAACTCGATGTACATTTGAGCGCTGATGGTGAAATAATCGTAATTCACGACGAAACTATTGATAGAACAACTAACGGAAAAGGTTTTGTAAACGGATTATCTTTGCAGCAATTGAAGACTTTTCAAATAGATGGTAAACACGAAATCCCCACGCTAGAAGAAGTTTTTGATTTGGTGAACCAAAAGTGTTTCATCAATATCGAACTCAAAAGTCATGATGCAACTGATAAAGTGGTGGCGCTAATTGAAAAATACGTAAACAAAAAAGGCTGGAAATACGACCATTTTTTAGTTTCTAGTTTTGATTGGAATGCGTTGCAACGAGTGTCGTCGTTAAATGATAAAATTGGAATTGGGGTTTTAACAGAAACCGATTTAGACTTGGCTTTGGCTTTCGCTGATACGATACAAGCAAAATCCATTCATCCCTATTTTCATTTATTGACAAAAGAAAACACGGCACACATACAAGTAAAAGGATTTCAGGTGTTCCCTTGGACAATCAATGAATTAGAAGACATTCAAAAAATAAAAACATACAACGTAAACGGAATCATAACCGATTTCCCCGACAGAATATGAATCAAAATTTCGATATAATAATTGTAGGTGGTGGCGCAGCAGGATTTTTTACAGCCATTAATATTGTAGAAAAAAACCCAAAACTGAAAGTTGCAATTTTAGAACGCGGTGCAGAAGTTTTACAAAAAGTTCGTATTTCCGGCGGCGGACGTTGTAACGTAACGCACGCTTGCTTTGAACCAAATGAATTGGTAAAATTTTACCCTCGTGGAGAAAAAGAACTACGCGGACCTTTTCATCAATTTTGCTCTGGCGACACGATCGAATGGTTCGAGAAACATGGCGTAGAATTAAAAATCGAAGCCGACGGACGCATGTTTCCAGTTTCGAATTCCTCACAAACAATCATTGATTGTTTCTTGAAAGCAACTCAAAAACTCGGAATCGCAGTTATTACAGGACAAAGTGTACAATCTATTTTCAAAAAAGAAAACGTTTGGAAGATTGAAACACAAACCGAGAATTACCTTGTCGAAAAGTTAATTTTGGCTACAGGCAGCAATCCTAAAGTTTGGGAAATGCTACAAAATTTTGGTCATGCAGTTGTCAGCCCAGTTCCTTCCCTATTCACTTTCAACATTAAAGATACCAGAATAAAAGAATTACCAGGCGTTGCCGCACATGTAACCGTAACCGTAAAAGGCACTAAACTCACATCAACAGGACCGTTATTAATTACCCATTGGGGAATGAGTGGCCCAGCAATTTTGAAGCTATCTGCTTGGGGAGCACGTATTTTGCATGACAAAAATTATCAGTTTACCATTTTCGTGAATTGGTTGAATGATGAAGACACAGAAGATGTTGAGAAAAAGCTAAAAGACTTAAAACAAGAACACGCAAAAAAATCAGTTTCAAAAAAATCACCTTTCGAACTGACCAACAGGTTATGGGAAAGTTTGGTACTCGCTTCTGGAATTGAAGAGGAAACAAAATGGGCTAATTTATCGAAAACTCAGTTGCAAAATCTAGCCAATCAATTGACGAAAGCAACTTTTCAAGTGAATGGAAAAAGTACTTTTAAAGAGGAGTTTGTGACAGCTGGCGGAATTGATTTAAAAGAAATTAATTTTAAAACGATGGAAAGTAAGTTACATGAAAACCTATATTTTGCTGGTGAAATTGTGAATATTGATGCTATTACAGGCGGTTTCAATTTTCAAAATGCGTGGACAAGTGGGTTTATTGTGGCGAATGCAATCAGTTAAACCCATAACACATTAAAAATCAACACCAAGCAAAATCTACGAAACGACATTTTTTTGTAAATTTGTAAAAAAGTAATTTATGACAACGATAACCTTGAAAATCAATGAAAATACTAAAAAAGGCAAAGCTTTTTTAGAAATGGCTCGTGTCTTTTTTGAAAACTCAAAAGAAATTGTACTCATTGAAGAAGATAATAAAAGCCCCTATAATCCAGAGTTTGTAAAAAAAATTAAAAAAGCAAGCAAGGAAAAAGGAAGAGTTATGAATAGTGCAGAGGAATTATGGGACAATATCAAGTAATTATCAAACAAACAGCTGAAAGAGATTTAGTAAAACATAAGAAATCGGGCGATGTTGCTTCAATAAAAAAAATATTAAAAATACTGACCGAATTACAATACCATCCATACACTGGGATCGGAAAACCAGAAGAATTAAAACATGAATTAAAAGGTTTTTGGTCAAGAAGAATTAATAAAAAAGACCGCTTGATATATGAAGTTCATGACAGTACGGTTACTGTTTATGTTGTTTCAGCAATGGGTCATTACTCATAATTATAAAAGTCAGTTCAGTAAGATCTAACCAAATGATCTCCTCTTAATCTCCAAAGATAAATTATCTTTTTTCCTCAATAAATTAGATGTAAATGCTATTACAGACGGTTTCAATTTTCAAAATGCGTGGACAAGTGGGTTTATTGTGGCGAACTCCATTTGATTTTAATTAACAAGAGTTTAAACCTTCAGTAAGTTTTATTTAAGATGATTCTGATACCTTTACCAGTCTATTATCAGAACTTTATGAAAACAAAATTACTCGCTTTACTTCTTTTTGTAGTCTATCAAAGTGGATTTTCACAAGTTACAGAGCGCATTCAAGGGAAAGTTGTTTTTGATAAAACTGTAGCAAACAAGGTCGAGGTTATCAATGCTACAAGTAAAAATGTCGCCTTAACAGATACTGAAGGTAAATTTACCATTACAGTTGAAGCCAACGATCAATTGGTTTTTGTAGCCAAAAATCATGAAATAAAAGAATTGAAAGTTACAGCTGCAATTATAAAACAAGGTTTCATCAACATGACTTTGGCAGCCAAAGCGGAAGAACTAAAAGAAGTAGTGGTACAAAATACTCCTTCAATCAAATTAAGTAAAGATGCCAAATGGGAACAAGCTAAATTGGATCAATACACATTAGAGAAAAATGCAAAAAAATTAAAGAATCCGGGTGTTTACACTGGAAGTATTGAAAACGGCATGGATATAATGCGAATTGGCGGAATGATTGCTAAATTATTCAAAAAGAAAAATACCGAAATCGATACAAAAGGTCCTGTATTACCTTTCGCGGAAGCAGCAAAAACCCAAATCGAAACAGAATTTTATACTGAGAACTTACAACTTCGTCAAGAAGAAATAGCTGCTTTTCTAGACTTTTGCAACAAAGACCCCAAGTCGAAAATAATTGCTGCACTGCAAAATACACTTTCACTGCAAGAATTCATGAGTAGTAAAATATTACATTTTAAAAGCTTATAAACTTTAAGTTATTAAAAACACTGCTAACTGAGACTGAAGACTATCAACTATCTATTCAACCACCAAATACTTCCGTTCAAAACCGCAGCAAAACTCACCCAAGCCAAATAAGGAATAAACAAATACCCAGCAATCTTGTTAATTTTTGAAAACTGAACGTAGGTTTCATAAATCATTAACCACAGCACAATAATTTCTAATCCTGCGAGCATTGGGTTATGCAAACCAAAAAACAAATACGACCACAAAGCATTTAGTCCGAGTTGTATCAAAAAGAAAATTAAGGCTTTTTTCACGACCTCTTCATTGCTTTTAATTTCGTTCCACACCAATCCTGCAGCTACACCCATCATAGCATACAAAGTACTCCAAACTGGTGCGAAAATCCAATTGGGTGGATTAAAACTAGGTTTGATCAAAGTAGGATACCAAGTTGTAATAGATGAGCGAGTCACCATTCCTGATGTATATCCTATAGCAAGACAAATAACAACTGCGACTAGTATTCGGGTGATTTTATTCATGTTTACCTTTTCTAATGAAAGTCAAAATTACTCAATTATTAACTAGAATTCCATAAAACAATAAAAGCTTTCGTTACACTAGCAATCGGAGTACAATTGTAACGATTTCTAAGCAAAACATTACAGTTAAAAATCAATTCCAGAAATTTGCTAGGGTATTAATTGAAAAAAAATCGCTTTTAATATCAAGAGAGTATGAAGATACTACAGTTTTTTTTGTTGAATGATTTCAAATAATTCTTTCTTGTAGGTATCGCCAATAGGAATACTTTTCCCGTTTATAAAAACATTTAAAGAATCTGTTTTCGTGATATGACGCAACGAAACAATAAATGATTTGTGCGTTTTAACAAAGTCATTTGTTGGTAAAAAATCCTCGATACTTTTTAGAGTATTATTGGTGATCACTTGTCTGTCCTTTAAATGAATGGCAACATAATTTTTAAGCCCTTCAATAAAGCAAATCTCATTAATTTGCACTTTTTCAAAATTATTTTTACCATCTGTTTTGATAAAAATAAAATCATCTACCTCTTTTGAAACCTCTTTTACCTCAACTTTAAAACTATTTTTTACTTTTAAAACCGCTTCGTAAAAACGTTCTAATTCAAATGGTTTTAATAAATAATCAACGGCATCTACTTCATAGCTTTGAATGGCAAACTGCGGATAAGCAGTCGTGAAAATAATTTTTGTTTTGCCTTTCACGAGTTTAGACAATTGCAAGCCTGTTAAATCGGGCATTTGAATATCCATAAAAACGAGGTCGATTCCGCCCTCTTCAATTACAGACAGCGCCGTAAGTGCATTGGTAGTTGAGGAAACCAATTCTAAGAAAGGAACTCTACTCAAATATTTTTCTATCAATCGGATAGCTGGCGGTTCATCATCAACAATAAGGCATTTTATTACTTTCATAATTTATATTTTAAAGGGCAACTTCAGCAAGGTTGTAAATACATCATTTGAATTGGTGTAAAGTAAAACAAAATCCTCTTTATAAATCGCACTCAATCTACGTTCTAAATTATCTTTTCCAATGCCTGTGTTGGTATACTTTTCTGATGAAGAAATCCTATTTGACGTTTCAATAATCACTTCACGCTCTGTAATTTGTATTTTAATCTTGGCTGGAAAGGCCGCATTATTAATCATCCCATGTTTAAAAATGTTTTCGACAAAATGTATAAAAACAAGCGAAGGAACTCTTTGTTCACCAACAATTCCCTCAACGGTGTATTCTAAAAATAAAGTATCTTCAAATCGTTTTCGGTGCAAATAAATATAATCCTCTATGAATTTAATCTCTTTACTGAGGGGCATAAATTCATTTCCAGCTTCATAAGTTACATACCGCAGGAGTTGAGATAACCGATAAATATCTTTGGCCACCTTGGGTTGCACATCAATTAAATCAGTGTAAAAAGTATTTAAGGTATTAAACAAAAAGTGCGGTTCGATTTGTGATTTGAGCAAATTTAATTCTGCTTTGTTGTAGTCGAGTTCTAACTTGTGCAGTCGACTTTGATTGGCCGCAAATTCAAAAAAATAATACACTACGGTACTGTACAAAATTGATTTTATAGCAAAAATCGAATTGTCAAAAGTGTAGAACAAAAACTTGCGGGATTCTTCAAAATAATTGTGTTTCCCAGTAAAATGATACAGTATCACTTCCTCAAGCAAGTATCGAACACGTCCAAAAAGCACGATAAGGAGTAGCACACCAATAGCAAACCTCCAATAGTGTTTTTTTCCTAAAGTGTACGGACTTACAAAGTAATAATTAACCGCATACGTTGTAAATGTTGCCGTGTACATGATAATTTGATTGTAGTTTAGAGGGAGTTGAAAATTCCTCAAAAAGCCCTTGCTACCTCCATACACATAATCCGAAAAAAGGTCCATCAATACAATAATGAGCACGAGCCCAATATGAAAGTACCATTGTTTTTTATTTATATCCATGAATCGAATTTACGCATTCTCGTTTTACTTATTATTTTTTTTTGGATGAACGCCTGATTTCTCTGTACGAACAGGTTTTTTTTGACCAAAACAATAAAAAAATTCTTTTTTCAGGTTTCATGTAGTAGAAAAGCAATCTGGTGTAAAACGACTTTTTGCCTTGGGTATCTCCTATACATTTGCTGACAACAAAACCAAACAACATGAAAACTACAATCGCCTTTTTATTATTTTTCAACATTAGCCTACTGTTTGCACAAAGCCCAAAAATTACAGGAGTAGTTACTACAAAAAAAAGCACCGAAAAAGTAGCTTTTGCAACTGTTTCCCTTTTTGATGCCAATAAAAATTCTTTTATTTCATTCACGACAACTGATGAAAATGGAAAATATGAAATTCCTCTTACTGCTACAGCATTCTACATCAAAATCGAGTTGTTAGGTTATAAAACCTTACAGTCAAAAATCTTCGCATCTACTACTAAAAATGTAACTCAAAATTTTGACTTAGAGGAAGATTCGGTAGCGCTTAACGAAGTAGTTGTTCTCCAAAAGAAGAGTATTATAAAACTCAGCAGAGACAAGATGATCGTAGATATCGACAAAGCCGGTTTTGGTAATGGCAATGACGGACTGGAAACCCTAAGCAAATTGCCAGGTGTACAATTGGATAAAGATGACAATGTAGTGTTTAGAGGCAACGCCAATCTTCAGATAATGATTGACGGGAAACCATCGCTTTTATCAGGTGAGGAGTTGAAACAGTATCTTAAATCAGTTGATGGTGCCAACATTAAATCGGTTGAAATAATTGCAAATCCTTCGGCAAAATATGATGCTTCAGGAAGTGCCGGAATTTTTAATATCGTTCTAAAAAAATCAGCCGCTACTGGTTTAACTGGAAATGCACGAACCTCAGTAGGATATGCTGAATTTATCAAAAACAGTAACGGGTTAAACCTTTACAACAACACCGAAAAATGGAATCTAAAATTTGGTATGAATTACGGCTACGTTGAAAGTGTAAATCGCAGAACGATAGATCAAACCGTAGTAACGCCAACAATTACAACTACTTTGCAACAAAAGAATGATTGGCTACCAATTTCAAACAATTATTCAGGAAATTTTGGAGCAGGATATAAAATAAATAAAAATGCGAACATGGGTGCGTCAGCTAATTATTCCTTGTACAAAAGCGATGAATTTACAAAAGGGCGCACCAACGAATTTGAGGATATGGTTTACAAAAGATACACGATCTTAAACACTCAAAACGACTTGGTAAACAAAACACTAACGGGAACTGTATTTTACAATTTCGCATCTGATAGTTTAGATACTAAAATAGATGCTCAAATAAATTATGCCAATTATAAAAATGACAGCGACCGCATTACAACCAATTCCTACTTCACATCGGATACGAATGAAATGTACCGTGACACCGAGGATGTTAAATATCAAAACCCTACAAATTTCAATATTATCAGTGCAAGAGTAGACTTCGAAAAAAAGATCAATGACAAATTCAATTTTGAAACCGGTAGCAAACTGAGTTACGTAAACAATGACTACACCATTATTTTACAAGATAGAAATGATCAAGGAGAATACATTACCAACACTAACAGAAGTAATCAATTAATTTACAAAGAATCCATTCTATCGGGCTATGGCATTACCAATTTCACCAAAGGGAATTTTGACATTCAAGCCGGACTAAGAGCAGAATATATCAATTACAATGCCACCTCATTAACCTCAAATAATACTAATAAAGACAACTATTTATCACTTTTCCCTTCCTTCAGTATTAACGGGAATTTCAAAAACGATCAATTCAAATTTTCATACAGCCGCCGTATTCAAAGACCGCGTTACTTGTACTTAAATCCTTATTTTGAATATATTGACACCTACAATGTATCTGTAGGAAATCCAAATTTAACTCCTCAATTTACAGATGCGTTTGAAGTGGTATGGATTAAAAAACAAAAAACGTCAGTTTCTCTTTTTGCTAATTTCTCGAAAGATGAAATGTACCAAATCATTGATTATGATACTGATACTAAAATAACTACTCTATCCTATGACAATATCGGTAAATCAAAAACTATTGGATTGTCACTCAATACAAGTATTACCGTTAAAAAATGGTGGGAAGCACAGTTCAGCAGCGAGCTTACGTATGGTCAAGCAACTTCTGATTTAGAAAACTATAAATTTAACGATAGTGGTGTCTCTTTCTCGGGAGCGTTAAATCAATCATTTACTTTGGCTAAGGATTGGAGTGCCACCTGGAATAGTTTTTATAGTCAAAACGGCGCTTACGGAAACACGACCTTCAAACCAAACTACGACATGTCATTTACCATGAGAAAAGACTTTTTTGACAAAAAAATTCGTTTGAATTTGAGCGCTCAAAATGTATTAAGAAAGAGCCAGTGGATACAAAGCACCAAACAAGATAACGTAACTACTAATTGGGTCAATCGTTGGGAAACTCGCAAAATAACGTTATCCCTTACGTACAATTTTGGAACAGCAAAAAAGAAAGAAGTAAAAGACGCCGACCTGAATGACGAACAAAACAGATTGTAAGGGTTAATCATTACTTTTAACTCAAAAAAGGGTGACGATTTCAAAAAACTACGAATCAGTGATGGCGAAAAAAAAGTATCTTTGCGTAAATTTTTGATTTTATGATTGCAGCAAACGATTTTATTCCATCATCATATTCCAATACTGTTGAAAGCGGTAATTTTCAATGGAGCGCACCCAGTAATATTGCACTTGTAAAATACTGGGGAAAAAAAGAAAATCAAATTCCAGCTAATCCATCGGTGAGTTTTACGTTAAATAATTGCAAAACGATTACCAAATTGGCTTTCGCCAAAAAAGAAAACGACGGTTCTTTCTCTTTTGATTTGCTTTTTGAAGGGCAGTCTAAAGAAGATTTCAAACCGAAAATTCAAAAATTTTTGGAGCGAATAGAAATCTATTTGCCGTTTTTAAAAGATTATCATTTTACAATTGATACCGAAAATACGTTCCCGCACAGTTCCGGAATTGCATCATCCGCATCAGGAATGGCAGCTTTGGCCATGAACTTGATGAGTTTAGAAAAAGGGTTAAACCCAGCCATGTCTGAAGATTATTTTTATCAAAAAGCGTCTTTACTTGCCCGTTTGGGTTCAGGAAGTGCTTGCCGAAGTGTTAAAGGACAAGTCGTGGTTTGGGGCAACCAAGCCAACATTCCTGGAAGTTCAGACTTATTTGGCGTGGAATTTCCGCATGCGATCCATCCTAATTTTAAGAATTTCCAAGATACCATTTTACTGGTTGACAAAGGCGAAAAACAAGTCTCGAGCACCGTTGGTCATGACTTGATGCACAACCATCCTTTTGCCGAAAGGCGATTTGCACAAGCGCATGAAAATTTAGATGCATTGATTACTATTTTTGAAAGTGGCGATTTAGACGCGTTTATAAAAATTGTAGAAAGCGAAGCCTTGACATTACACGCCATGATGATGACTTCTATGCCGTATTTTATCTTGATGAAACCAAACACATTACAAATCATTAATGCCATTTGGAAATTCAGAAATGAGACCAAAATACCTGTTTGTTTCACGCTAGATGCTGGTGCCAATGTACATGTTTTGTATCCCGAAAACGTTAGCGAAAAAGTTTTGCAATTTATTAAAGACGAATTAGTTGGCTATTGTCAAAATGGGCAGTACATTTGTGATCAAATAGGAAACGGAGCAGCGCTTGTTTAATCTTTTTTTGTGTATCTTTAAACATTCTTAAAAAGAACGTGATGGATATTCAATCAGAAAAAATAGAATTGATCAAAATGTTACTCGCAACTAATGATGCATCTTTATTAGTAGCAGTTAGAAACATTTTTGAAAAACAACAACAAACTGTTTGGACGGAATTATCACCTGAAGAGCAAGAACAAATTGAAATTAAAATCCAAGAAGATAATCGAGGCGATCAATTGGAAATATAAAAATAAATACAATATAATTACCAACCCCAAATTGTTAATTTAAAAATACATATGAAAGGACCATTATTTTATTCAAAAATATTACTCTTTGGAGAATACGGAATCATTCGTGACTCAAAAGGGCTTTCTATTCCTTATAACTTTTACAACGGCGCTTTAAAAAGAGACGAAAATCCATCTGCTGAGGCTATTAAATCAAACGGTCATTTAAAACGATTTGTAAGTTATCTAGAAACTTTGCAAACAGAGCAGCCGGATTTGGTTACGTTTGACCTTGACTTATTAAAAGAAGATGTTAATACGGGAATGTATTTTGACTCTAGCATTCCACAAGGATATGGCGTAGGTAGTAGTGGCGCTTTAGTTGCAGCTATTTACGATAAATATGCTCATCATAAAATCACAGTTTTAGAGAATCTAACTCGTGAAAAATTATTGCAGTTAAAAAACATCTTTTCTCAAATGGAGAGTTTTTTCCACGGGAAAAGTTCGGGTTTAGACCCTTTGAATAGTTACTTGAGTATTCCGATTTTGATTAATTCGAAAGATAATATAGAAGCTACCGGAATTCCAACACAAAGTTTTGATGGCAAAGGCGCTGTATTTTTATTAGATTCAGGTATTGTGGGCGAAACCGCACCGATGGTAAACATCTTTATGGAAAACTTGAAAGACAAAGGTTTTAGAACCATGTTGAAAAATCAATTTGTAAAATACACCGATGCTTGCGTTGAAAATTTCCTTGGCGGAGACATGAAATCACTTTTCATGAACACAAAGAAACTTTCAAAAGTAGTTTTGAATAACTTTAAACCAATGATTCCTGAGCAATTTCACGGCATTTGGCAGCAAGGTATTGACAGCAACGATTACTACTTAAAATTATGCGGATCAGGCGGAGGTGGCTACATTCTTGGTTTTACCGAAGATTTAGAAAAAGCTAAAGCTTCTCTTAAAGATTATAAACTAGAAGTAGTTTATCAGTTTTAAAAAATATAAACTCCCTGACCCATTCGTCAGGGAGTTTCTTAATACACTCATTTGTACCGCGTACTCCAATACTCTTTAACCAAATTAAAATGTTAAGCAGACCAAACAAACTTCTTATAATGAAAATTGCAAGTTTGTTCTCTGTAGTGCGAGGATATAACATTCCCATTATCATAATTGCGCAATACTTATCGGCGATTTTTATATTGGCACCAGAGAAAAGATCTTTAGATATAATTCTAAACTTCAATCTTTTTATTTTAGTTTTTGCCTCAGCCTTAACCATTGCTTCGGGTTACATCATCAATAATTTTTACGACAGTCAAAAAGATTTAATCAACAGACCTACCAAGTCAATGTTGGATCGATTGGTCAGTCAAAAAACCAAATTACAAGTCTATTTTACACTAAACTTTATTGTAGCCTTGATGGCACTTTTTGTTTCGTGGCGCGTTTTTTTATTCTTTTCAGGTTATATTTTTTTCATTTGGTTGTACTCTCACAAACTAAAAAAACAGACCGTTATTGGCAATTTAACCGCAGCTGTTTTGGCGGTGATGCCGTTTTTTGCTATCCTTCTATATTTTTACACACGAATCCCTTTTGAAGATATCGAAAATTACAAACAACAATTGGGAGTTGTTTTTGCGCATGCTTCCTTTTTGTTTTTGCTTTTATTGGTTCGCGAAATGATCAAAGATTTAGAAAACCTACAAGGAGATTTAGCCAACGACTACCCTACTATTCCTGTAGTTTACGGTGAAAAAGCGGCCAAAAAAGTAATTAGTTTTTTGACAATTTTATCTATTCTGCCAGTTTACATTTTAGTTGATGTTTATGATGTGGGCTACATGGCGATATACTTTTACAGTAGCTATATTGTCCTCATCTTTTTTGTTTTGTACTTATGGAAATCAGCAGTAAAAAAAGACTATTTGGCCTTGCACAATGTCTTGAAATTTTTGATTGTTGCAGGCGTATTCTGTATTGTCTTAATTAATCCTGCCGTTTTGTGGCATGGAAAAAAGCTATTAATGACGATTTAGTTTTTTTCTTGTTTCAATATTTCAAAAGTTAATTAAATAGGCAAGCAGACTTCCAATTGTCTAAATAGATATAACCGTAATTACCTAACTAAGCTTCTACTTTCAGCGGAATTCGGCGAACTTCGTTTGTATTGGATTTTTTTCTATCAAAAATTAAAAGATATAACCGATAGCAGGATATCGACAATTCAGCACAGCGAAACAGCTTCTAAAAAAACAACCTACTAATAGCAAGAACGATAGCAACAAACCACTTAGCGTTTTTATAATTATCGGTTATTGATTGTCAAGTATATAAATAGTATCTTTGCACGCACTAGGTCGCAAAGATGGGACTAAAGAAGTAAATTATTGGAATATTATGAATAACAAGGAAGGCAATAATAAGAAAAGTGGTGGAAGAGCAAACAGCTCAAGACCCAATTCAAATAAGCCAAAACCTGCCATGCAGAAGCGCGCTCAAGGGCCTAAAAAAGTAAAAGTAACCACTAAAGTTGCTGATATTGCTGCTGAAAAAGTAGAGAAAAAACCAAATCAAGCGCCTAAAAGACCGAAAGTTAAAGACGAAATTCGTTTGAACAAATACATTGCAAACTCTGGAGCTTGTTCTAGACGTGATGCAGATATTTACATCCAATCTGGGACGGTAAAAGTAAACGGAATTCCTGTAACCGAAATGGGATACATGGTAAAACCAGGTGATGTTGTTAATTTTGATGGAGCTACTTTGACTCCAGAGAAAAAAGTGTACATCTTGTTGAACAAACCGAAAAACTTTACGACAGCATTAGACGAAGGACAAGAATTTCGTAATGTTTTAGAGTTAGTAAAAGGTTCAACTACCGCCAAAATTGGTCCGGTAGGAAGAATGGATAAAAACACAACCGGTTTGTTGTTGTTTACGAATGATACTGATATGATTCGTAAGTTTACCTTACCAAGTCAAAAATCATCTAAAATTTATCAGGTTTCTTTAGATAAAAATTTAAAGTTTGAAGATTTAGAAAAAATCCAAAAAGGATTAACACTAGATGGTCACCGTGTTTTTGTTGAAGAAGTAAGCTACATTGAAGGTGAAGCAAAAAGTGAAATCGGATTGAAATTACGTTCTTCAAATGTAAAAGTAGTTCGTTCAATTTTCGAACATTTTGATTATGATGTATTACGTATTGACCGTGTGGCTTTTGCTGGATTGACTAAAAAGAATTTACCAAGAGGAAACTGGAGATTACTTACTGAACAAGAAATCATCAACTTGAAAAACGTTTAGTTTTTTAAAGCTCTTAAAAATACAAAGCCCTCCAAAATTAATTCTGGAGGGCTTTTTATTTGGAGGATGTTTTTAAACTATCCTCTTATTTTTTTAACGGGCTCTGTTTTTTTGTCCAGACCACGTTTTCTTAAAAGTGGTTCAATACTAGGCTCAGCTCCACGGAAACGTTTGTATAAGACCATCGGATCTTCAGTTCCGCCTTTTTCAAGTACATGAGTACGGAATAATTTAGCTTTTTCTGGATTGAATAATGAAGTCGACTTAAACGCTTCGAAAGCATCTGTATCTAGTACTCCCGACCAAATATAACTGTAATAACCAGAGGAATAGCCACCAGAAAAAATATGACTAAAATACGTACTGCGGTATCTTGGAATAATCGATGGAATTAAACCAATTTTTGTCATGGCTGCTTTTTCGAAAGCGTTGGCATCAACTGTAATGTCTTTAGTTTGCGAGTGATATTCTAAATCCAACAAAGAGGCTGCCAAATATTCAGTCGTAGTAAAACCTTGGTCAAAAGTTCCTGCTTTTTTCAATTTATTAACTAGCGTTTCTGGAATCACTTCGCCCGTTTTGTAGTGCTTAGCGTAAATTTTCAAAACCTCAGGCTCTGCTGCCCAATTCTCCATAATTTGTGATGGAAGTTCGACAAAATCTCTTGGAACGCTCGTGCCTGCCAAACTTCTGTACGTTACATTAGACAACAAACCGTGTAAAGCATGACCGAATTCATGAAAAAAGGTAGAAACTTCATCAAAAGTTAACAACGCAGGAGTGGTAGCAGTAGGTTTTGTAAAATTACAAACGATAGAAACTACAGGAGCAACACGCTTGCCATCAACCGTTTTTTGACTGCGGTAGGATGTCATCCAAGCGCCACCACGTTTCGACTCACGCGGGTGAAAATCCATGTACAAAACACCTAAGTGATTTCCGTCCTTTTCTAAAACTTCCCAAGCCGTTACATCTTCATGGTATTTTGGTACATCTGTTAAGGCTTTAAACTGAATCCCATATAACTTTTCGGTTACTTGAAAAACACCTTTGCGCACATTATCCAAACTGAAATAAGGTTTCAATTCTTCTTCGTCAAGATCAAAACGTTCTTTTCTAATTTTTTCGGTGTAATAACGCCAGTCGTATGGTTGAACCGCACCTTTAATACCATCCTTCACCATCATTTTTTGAATGTCGGCCGCTTCATTTTTAGCCATTTCAATAGCTGGTTTCCACAAATCATTCAATAATTTGTTTACGTTTTCAGGTTTTTTAGCCATCGATTCTTCTAACACATAAGTTGCGTGTGAAGTATAACCCAACAATCGCGCTTTTTGACCTCTTAAATTAGCCAATTCTACCGCATTTTTTTTGTTATCGGCTGCGTCATCATGATTCGCTCTAGTTTGGTAAGCATTCCAAATCTGTTTGCGCAATTCTCTATTTGAACTGTATTGCAAAAACGGCATCACACTTGAATTAGAAAGTGTAAAAACCCATTTACCTTCTTTGCCTTTTGCTTTCGCATCTGCAGCAGCGGCATCAACAATTCCTTTTGGTAAACCTGCTAAATCTTTTTTATCTGCAATAACCAATTCATAACCGTTGGTTTCAGAAAGGATATTTTGTCCGTACTTTAAACTCGTAAGCGACAAAGTTCCGTTGATTTTTCGCAAGGTTTCTTTATCTGCCGGAGACAAATTAGCGCCACTTCTAACAAAATCTTTATAGGCATTGTCTAAAATTTTAGCTTGCTCTAAATTCAAACCCAAACTTTCTTTTTGGCTCCAAAGCGACTTTACTCTTGCAAATAACTTTTCGTTCAAATAAATGTTATCGCGGTGTGCCGATAAATTGGGTGCTGTTTCTTTAGCGATATTTTGAATTTCCTTGTTGGTATTCGCAGAATTCAAATTAGAAAAAACCGTATTCACATTGGCTAACAATTCGCCTGCGTTTTCCATTGCTAAAATGGTATTCTCAAAAGTAGCAGGTTGCGTATTATTTGCAATAGCATCAATTTCCGCTTGATGTTTTGCGATACCTTCTAAAATGGCAGGTTTAAAATGTTCGTTCTTGATTTTGTCAAACGGCGGAACATTGAAAGGCGTGTTATAAGCCTGAAAAAATGGATTCATAGTTGTATTTTCTTGTTTTTCTTGTGCTTGGATGGTGAGCATATTTCCGATGACCAGCATCAGAAAAAGAGATTTCTTTCTCATTTAAATTTGTTAATTAGTAACGTAAATTTAACCCAAATCCTTTTCATAAACCAATCGACGCTTTGCCTTAACTTAATTTTATGATTAGTAAATTAGGACTTAATAGAAAGGATTTTACGTTCATAATTTAAGTATTGAAATAAAATCAATACATTAGCTATTTAAATCACAAACCGAAATTATGAAAAAAATAACCGTTCTACTTTTTACAGTAACAACTGCTTTGCTATTGGTAAACTGTAAATCTGAAGATAAAAAGCAAGATTTTACCAGCTTAACCAAAAGCTATTTTGACGATAAAAATGCCCTAGATCCATTGGGCGCAACCCAGAGTGGCCAAAACCAGTACAACGATCAGCTGCAATTTGAAATGACGGATAGTTACAGAAAAACGCAAGCTGCTTTTTTTGACAAATACCAAACAGAGTTGCAAAATGTTGACGTAGCTGATTTATCTGAAGAAGAAAAAAACAGTTACGAAATCATCAAATGGGAAATTGAAGTTGGAAAAGAAGTGTTAGAACAGCCAACTAATTTAATTCCGGTACATCAATTTTGGGGAACACACTTGACTATGGGGCAATTTGCAGGTGGAACTGGTGCACAGCCTTTTAAAACAGAACAAGATTATACCAACTTTTTGAAAAGAATGGACAAATATGCCGTTTGGATTGATTCGGCAATGGTCTACATGAAAAAAGGATTAGACAAAGGAGTGGTTTTACCAAAAGCATTGACGGTAAAATTGATTCCGCAATTTGCTGAGATGGAAACTCCAAATATCGAAGACAATTTATTTTATTCGTCGATAAAATTAATGCCAGCATCGTTTCCTGAAAGCATCAAGAAAGACTTAACGGCAAAATACACCGCTACAATCAACACTAAATTGATTCCGCAGTACAAGAAAATGGCTGATTTTCTGAACAAAGAATACTTGCCAGCATCAAGAGCCACAAGCGGAATTGGCAGTTTACCTTTTGGAAAAAAACTATACGCCGCTTACGTAAAACAATGGACGACTACCAATAAAACTCCTGAGGAAATTCATGAGCTGGGATTGAAAGAAGTAGCGCGACTGACTGCTGAAATGGAAAAAGTAAAAGCTCAAGTAGGTTTCAAAGGGACTTTGATTGAGTTTTTTGAAGAAGTACGTAACAAGAAAGAGTTGAAACCTTATACCCAACCAGAAGAGGTCATTGCTAACTTTAACAGTATTTACACCCGCATTAAACCTAATGTTGACAAGCTATTTGCTTTGCAGCCAAAAACTAAATTCGAGGTAAGACGTACCGAAGCTTTTAGAGAGCAAACCGCTAGTGCCGAGTACAATCAAGGTACGGCTGATGGAACGCGTCCGGGGATTTTTTATGTTCCGATTCCGAATGTAAAAGAATACAACATGTACGGAGACGAAGATTTGTTTTTGCACGAAGCCATTCCGGGACATCACTTTCAAATTTCATTACAGCAAGAAAATCAAAGTCTCCCTGATTTTAGAAAATTCAATTGGTTTGGCGCTTATGGCGAAGGCTGGGCTTTGTACACTGAAAGTTTAGGTAAAGAGCTAGGATTATACCAAGATCCTTATCAATATTTTGGAATGTTGGGCAACGAAATGCACCGTGCGGTACGTTTGGTAGTTGATACTGGTTTACATTCAAAAGGCTGGACGAGAGAACAAGCCATTAAATATTCCTTAGCCAACGAAGCCGAAAGTGAAGCGAGTATTATTCCAGAAATAGAGCGCTACATGGCTATTCCAGGTCAAGCTTTGTCGTATAAAATTGGACAGTTAAAAATAATGGAGCTCCGTAAAAAAGCCGAAACTAAAATGGGCAGTAAATTTGACATTAAAAAATTCCATGAAAAAGTATTAGAGTCAGGTGTAATGCCGCTCGCTTTATTGGAACAAAAAATTAATGAGTGGGTTGAAGGAAAATAAAATAATTATACTAAAAAAGCTTCTCAAACGAGAAGCTTTTTTTATTGGATTGAATAAAATAGAATCAAAAGCATAAAAAAAGCCCAAACTTTCGTTTGGGCTTTTCGTGCGGATAATAGGACTCGAACCTACACGCCTTGCGGCACCAGATCCTAAGTCTGGCATGTCTACCAATTTCACCATATCCGCGTGCAATTGTGGGTGCAAAGATACACTTAACTTCGAATATTCAAAACAATTTTGACAAAAAATATTCATACTCTTTTTTGTACTTTTGAAAATATAAACAACATTCAACTAATGGAAAACATAAAAGCATACGTTCAAGAACACAAAGAACGCTTTATCAATGAGTTAATCGAATTATTAAAAATTCCGTCCGTAAGCGCTGATACCGCCTATTCGCACGATGTTTTTGAAACTGCCGATGCCGTGAAAGCCAGTTTAGAGAAAGCCGGCTGTGATTTTGTCGAAATTTGCGACACACCAGGATACCCAATCGTATATGGCGAGAAAATCATCGACCCTAATTTACCTACCGTTTTAGTCTATGGTCACTATGATGTACAACCGCCAGACCCAATGGAGTTGTGGACGTCTCCCCCATTTGAACCCGTAATTAAAAAAACCGACATTCATCCCGAAGGTGCCATTTTTGCGCGTGGAGCCTGTGATGACAAAGGCCAGATGTACATGCACGTAAAAGCGCTGGAATACATGGTACAATCAAACACTTTGCCTTGCAACGTAAAGTTCATGATTGAAGGCGAAGAAGAAATTGGTTCCAAAAGTTTGAGCTGGTTTGTAGAACGCAACCAAGAAAAACTTAAAAATGACGTCATCTTAATTTCTGATACGGGAATGATCTCTAACCAGCAACCGTCTATCACAACAGGTTTGCGCGGCTTGAGTTATGTAGAAGTGGAAGTTACAGGTCCTAACCGCGACTTGCATTCTGGCTTGTACGGTGGTGCCGTAGCAAACCCAATCAACGTGTTGGCTAAAATGATTGCTTCACTTCACGATGAGAACAACCACATCACCATTCCAGGTTTTTATGACAATGTGGAAGAATTATCTCTTGAAGAAAGAGCCGAAATGGCAAAAGCGCCCTTTAGCTTAGAAAAATACAAAAACGCCTTGCAACTTAACGATGTGTACGGCGAAAAAGGCTATGTAACCAACGAAAGAAACTCCATCCGACCAACGCTAGACGTAAACGGAATCTGGGGCGGCTACACCGGCGAAGGAGCCAAAACGGTAATTGCCAGTAAAGCATACGCCAAAATCTCAATGCGTTTAGTCCCTAATCAAGACTGGGAAGAAATCACGGAATTATTCACCAAACATTTCAACAGCATTGCCCCTGCAGGCGTAACCGTTTTGGTAAAACCGCATCACGGCGGGCAAGGTTACGTAACCCCAATAGACAGCATTGGCTACAAAGCCGCAAACATGGCCTATACCGAAACCTTTGGTTTACCAGCCATTCCCGTGCGTTCCGGAGGCAGTATTCCCATTGTAGCTTTATTCGAAAAAGAACTGAAATCAAAAACCATCCTCATGGGATTTGGTCTCGACAGCGATGCCATTCACTCGCCAAACGAACACTTCGGGATCTTCAATTACCTCAAAGGAATCGAAACCATACCGTTGTTTTACAAGTATTTTGTAGAATTGTCAAAATAATAGTTATCGATTCCGTCAGTTCGAGTTTTTTTTGTGAACAGAATCAGAACAAACTTCTCGATACGCTGCGCTACTCGAAGTGACGTAAATAATAATATAAATCCGCTCTCCATAGGGCGGATTTTTTTTTGGGCGTTCCCTTGTTGCACAAAATCCTTCTTGAAAAACACCATTAGTCAAGCAACAAGGTCAGGCTGTACGTTCTCAATCTTTTTAGCCGCCAAAAAAGGTGTCTAAAAAGGATTTCCACTTCCATCCTTAACGCAAACCCTCGGTGATTTTCTAATCCATCCAATCAAGAAAATCTGCGAATTTGCGGTTATTTTTAAACAACAACCAACCCAATAAAAAATCTCCGAATGCGTGACTAACCTTCCACCGTAAACAATATTAACTCATTACAAGTAAATTAACTAACCTATAATTATTTTTTCTCTAAAAACTTGTTTATTTCATTTTATACTCTACATTTGTAGAGTAATGTTTTAATTTGTAGAACAAAACTCTAGGCCATGCGACATATTTATATTTTACTAGTTGTTGCACTTGCTGTTGTAAGTTGCAAAACCAACCAAACCAAAAACAAGTTGCGCGAAGGCCGTTGGGTAGAGCATTATGCGCAAGACAGCGCCAAATACAAATCAATTGGTACCTATCGCAAAGGTGATCCTGTAAAAAAATGGCGCTATTACCTTGATGGTAAAATTATAAAACGTGAAAAATACAAAGGCGCAATTTGCAAAACCATTATCTATCATCAAAACGGTCAAATACAATCAAAAGGAATATCCAAAATTGACATAACCGAAAAATATGCACATTGGTACTACAGCGGCAAATGGCTGTATTATGACGAAAATGGAAAATTAACCACCATTAGAACTTACGATAAGGGAGAATTACAATCAGACATACCACAAAATTAAGATACGATGCAATTAACAAACTCAGAAGAACAACTCATGGAACACCTTTGGCAACTCGAAAAAGCCTTCATGAAAGATTTACTCGAAGCCTATCCAGAGCCAAAACCCGCTACCACAACAGTTGCCACTTTGCTCAAACGCATGATTGACAAGCAATTTGTAGCCTACCGCGAATTTGGAAACTCAAGAGAATATTATCCTTTGGTCAAAAAAACCGACTATTTCTCGAAACACGTTAACGGATTGATTAGTAATTTTTTCAACAATTCGGCATCACAATTTGCTTCTTTCTTTACCAAAGAAACCAATTTGTCGCAAACGGAACTGGAAGAACTCAAGAAAATAATTGACAGTGAAATTCTAAAAAAGAAAAAATGACCGACTTTCTAATCAAATCGACCCTCAGCCTTGTGGTGCTTTTAGGAGTGTATCACTTGCTGTTAGAAAAGGAAAAAATGCATCGTTTCAATAGGTTTTACTTGTTGTTTGCTTTGGTTTTTTCGATGGTGATTCCGTTTATAACTATTGAAGTTGTTCAGGAAATTGCGCAACCTACTGTTACAACCGGAAATATACAAATCTTACCAGTTACCGCCGTTGTAGTAGAAGAGACAAACTACTTAGCAATAGCGCTTTGGGGTTTGTATGGGTTGGTCACTCTTGTTTTGGGGTTTAGATTTATGCGTAATGTGGTGCAGATTTCACAAAAAATGAAATCCAATACTCCCATTGCATATCAGAATGCCCAATTGGTCTTGGTTACCGAAAAAACGCTACCGCATACGTTCTTGAATACCATTTTCATCAACGAAACGGAATACAATAACCGTGAAGTTGAAGCCGAATTGTACACGCACGAGCTTACGCATGTGACTCAAAAACACACTTTGGACATTTTGTTTATCGAAGTATTGAAAACCGTATTTTGGTTCAACCCCGTTTTTATTTTTTACAAAAAAGCCATTCAACTCAACCACGAATTTCTCGCCGATGAGAAAGTAGTGCGCTCTTATAACAATGTTCCGTTTTACCAATCTTTGTTGCTCTCAAAAGCAAACGCGAACCCAACTTTTTACTTGGCCAGTAATTTGAACTATTTAATAACTAAAAAACGATTACTTATGATGACTAAAACCACATCCAAAAGAAAAGCTATTACCAAGCAAGCATTGCTCTTGCCTGCGATAACAGCGCTACTATTTTCATTATGCACCAAGGTTGTAGCGCAGCAAACCGCTACTAAACAAAATGCGCAAACTAATAAATCAGCAGGTTTGTTTCAAAACTATTACAAAAAAACGACTTTTAAGGTAAAAGATGAAAAGGGAAAAATTGCCACCGAAAAAAAGTACGACGACTTAACTCCTGCTGAAAAAAAGGCGATTCCTTCGATAATTTCAAAAGAAGAAAAACTCCCAACCAACGAGGAATTGTTGGCCAAAATAAGCAAAGGCGCTCCTGAGACCATAGAAATAGATCCATTTAGCGCGGAGAAAAAAATCGTGAAAAAAGGAGAAAACGACATTTATAATACCGCAGAAATCAGCGAAAAACCAGACTTTCCTGGCGGTATGATGGAATTTTACAAATTCGTAGGTCAGAATTACAAAACTCCGGATCAACCCAATTTAAAAGGAAGAGTTTACATCACTTTTATAATTGAAAAAGACGGTAGTGTTAACGAAGTAAAGAGCGTTCGTGATATTGGTTATGGCACTGGTGAAGAGGCAATACGCGTAATGAACATTTGCCCAAAATGGACTCCTGGAAAAGTAAAAGGTGAAGCCGTGCGAGTACTGTACAGCTTACCACTAACGATACAATCAGCGAAACGGTAATTGAATAGAAATCCGCTTCAAGACTTTCCTTGAAGCGGATTTTTTATTGATAAAACCAGATACTTTTTGCTGCTAACCCACTAAGGATTCGGTGTATTTTAAGAACAAGTGGTTTGTGCTTTGTACCAGCGCTACTAATGGATCAAAGGTGTTTTCGGCTGCATCGTATAATTGAGCTAAGTCGGCACTCAAATCTTGAACTGCAATTGGTTCTAGATTTTCATTTCTGATAAATCCTAAAAAGGAAGCACCAATACCAAAGAGTTCGTAACCGTATTTTTCAAACAAATGTTTTGCCAAGGCGTAATTTTCAAAAGGATCTAAATCACTGTGAAAATAACCGTTAGGAAAACCACAAATTCCCTCGCAGGATCGCGTTACAGGAATAATTTTAAGAATAATTTCTTTATCTAAAAACTCAAAAGGCGATTGATTAATCCTTTTTAGGATCTCCATTTCTTGATCATCAACCGTCAGACCTTTATCGCAAGCTTCCGCAAAATCGACACCTTCTGTCTGTTTTAAGAAATTCTTTTTAATTATAAAAAATTCTTCCGGCGTAGAAAGATAACTTAAATGTTCCCCGTTTTCAAAACAAGCGGCGTCAAGACCAGACAAATCATATCCTTCTGTATCCTCGAGATCATTAGAATTCACTGCATGTGTGCTGGTATATTCTGCCTGACCTAAATCATCTAGTGTGACTATGATGGTTTTTTGGGGATTATTGTTCTTGTAAGTCTGATAAATATCTATCAGCTCTTCGAATGAATTTAAATTTTTGATAATAAAACTTTCAAACAAATTCTCACCAGCAGTGTATGCTGAGATCAAAGCATTTTTTTCCATAATTTTAAAATTGTCTAAATGAACATTGTTTCTTTCGAAGCAACCTCAATTACTAGCAATATGTGCGTTCGCACAAAGTGAAGATTCCAGACGTTCAACTTTTTTAGCTCAAAACAGCGGCAAATTTCCTGATCAAGTATTTGCCCTTTATGAAAATGTTTCTTGCGGAAAATACATTTGAATTTATCACAATTTTTATCATTTCGTCAAAACCTTATTCTAGATTTAGTTGTTCATTTATTATCTTATTTTCACTTTTTCTTTCTGATTTTCTCCTTTCAGACTTTTGCTTTTGTACATACTTACATACGTTTCCAAGAGACATTTCGTGTTCAGCCATAAACGAACCTTGTTTAATCATTATACCATTCATAGGACAAGTTTCATATCCACAATTATGTTTTGAATATTCTCCGAAATTTTGATGTCTTATTCGTTTTTGCTTCAATATTCTCTGTTGATTTTCACGTATTTTTCTCCAAAATTCTTCTTTATCACCATTTGTCAATTCCATTCCTAAAGTTTGTACTTTAAGATAAGTCCAAGGATCTTTTAATTGAAGGAAATCAAATGTTTTCTGAAATATTTTATTTGCGTAATCCCGAATAAAAATTTGTTCTTCGATGTTGATATTATTATTTTCACAAATAGAACGATAAAGCCCCAATGTATTAAAATCTGTATAATTTTTATGATTCTCAATGAAGAACTTAATCTCTTCAAAATTTAGTTCGTTAAATGGCCTATCGATTTTCGTGGATTTGTTTTTCTATTTTTGGTTTTTCGTTTCGTTCGGCTAAACTGACCACTAACGTCCTATAGCTTGGCGATGTATCGGATTAAGGAAGCCTAAACTTTCGATTAAACACTGACTTTGCAAGTACAAAATCAACTTCAAATTAAGCCCAAAACCCGCCATATTTCCAAACCGCTGTTGGCGGTTAGTGCCTATATTTATTCAGTTGTGTAGGACAAAACACAGTATTTTTGATTTAGATCAATTTTTAATTTTTTATTTTCTTTCCATCTCTGAAATGCTTCAAAATTTAAATTTCTATTTTCGGGAACAATTAACAGCATTTGGTATTGTTCCATCAAAAATTCATTTATAAATCCCGACTCAATAATTGAATTTAATTCTTTTAAATATTCCTCGGTTGCTTCTGTTTTTTTGTATTTGTATCTTTCCTGAAATTTAAGAAACTCTTTTATACTTTCTATTTGTAAATCTATATATAATCCAGGAAATCCAGAAGCACGTTCATTTTCTTTTACATTTTCAATTGCCCAATTAATTTTTTTAAAGGCACCTCCCATAACTGAACCTAACATAATTGAATCTCTAAATGCTGCTTTGGCAAAATAAACATCTGCTTTTGTATTTAATTTTTTAATTCCACACAATCTTGTTGGTTCAAATTTTTCTAAAATCTTATTTTCAATATCTTCAGATTGAATTGAATCCAAATGATTTGTCGTTAATCTGATTTTATAGAACCAAGTACCACATTCATACAAAGATAATCTAGTAAAATCTTTTTTATCATTTTTCATCTCCGCTTTAATTCCATTACAGATATATTTATCTCCAATTTTGCGTATTAGTTTTTGAGTTGCATTTATTCCCTCTTTTGAATAATTTGCTATTGATTGCATTGAATTGGAATATTCAATTCTTAATCTATCTTCTGACGCTTCGTTTGATGGATATAAATATATTGAGATTGTTGTTTTTTTATCATTAACTTCATTTTCATATGTAACACCAATGTTTTCATCTTTTTTATCAAATGAATAAACATCAATTCTTTTATAATTTTCGAATTCTGCTGGAAATTTTGTGTCTGTTTTTGGATGTACATATTCTCCATTAACTTTTAGCTTTTTGGGAGTTTTTCTATCTTGACTTTGGACTTGAAAAGCGAATAATAATAGAAACGATATTGTAATTATTTTTTTCATTTTTTATTTTTTTTCTGGCATTACCGCCAACTTGTAAATAAGCGAAAAAACACTTCATATCCACAACCAAACACGTGTAAATAATCTAAAGTTTGTTCCGCTTTGCGTTTCCCAAATATAAACAAATTTTCTTACTATTTATTAAAAATCAGCAACTGAAAACCGGGCTTGCGTGAAGGATGGCAGCGAAAATCCTTTGTGTTTTTTCTTTAAAAACACAAAGATTGCAGCGTACAGCCTGACCCGAAGTTTTTCACGGAGGGGCACGCCCAAACTTTGGCCACGCTCCGCATGAATAAAGGATTTTAAAAAACAAATCCGCTACCTAGTACAAGGAGCGGATTCATCAAACTAAAAATCTAAAAAAAAACTAACTGAACTCTTTATCGGGGTTGTAACCCAAATACGGCATGGCGGTTTCGTGAAACAGTACGCCGTAGGATTCTAACTCTTTTAGGATGGGTTGGTACACCTCTTTACGGATGGGCAATTGTACACCGGGAGTGGTAATTTTTCCGTTTAATATTAGTAAAGTAGCCATTGCTACCGGTAAACCAACGGTTTTGGCCATAGCGGTATGGGTTTGATCATCGCCGAGGCACACCATTTTGGAATCGATTTGTTCTTTTTTGCCGTTTAAAATGTATCCAAATTTATGGTACATGACAATCATGTCTTTATCATCGGGCTGCAAAGTCCAGCTATCGGTTAAAATTTTTTCTAAAATTTGGGCTGGTGTGGCGTTTTTGAGTCCGACTTTTTTGTTAGGATTGAACAAATCGAGTTCTAATAATTTGTCCCACATGATGTCGTCTTGGTCAATCTTGAGAATCAAACGTGTCTTGATTTCAACCGAATCAGTAGGATGATAAGGCAGAAAAGAGTTGACAAATTCACGGTAGCTCATGTTCTCTGAGTTTTCCATGATGTAACTGTCATCGGTCATACCGAGTTGCACAAACATGTTCCAAGCTTTAGAAAAACCGACTCTACGGATGGTGCCACGGTACAAGGTGAGCACATCATCAAGGCCATAGACAGAGCGGTATTTGAGAGAATCTCTGTTTGAATAGGCTTCAAAACGACCGTAACCTTCTACTTGTAAAAACTCGGTTCTACGAAACAAATTGCAATAGGGTATGTATTTGTAGGTGCCTTCTTGAATGAATTTAGCAGCGCCTCCTTGACCTGCCAAAACCACATTGCGCGGTGCCCAAGTAAATTTATAATTCCACAAATTCGTATCTGATTCAGGAGCGACTAATCCGCCACAAAAGGACTCAAACAAAATCATTTCGCCGCCTTTCTCTTTCACTTCATCAATTACTTTCATGGCGCTCATGTGATCAATTCCCGGATCGAGTCCAATTTCGTTCATGAAAATAAGGTTGTTTGCTTTTGCCTCAGCATCTAATTCTTGCATGGCATCGCTCACATACGAGGCCGTTACCAAATGTTTTTTGTAGGTGATACAATCTTTGGCTACTTGTATGTGCAAGTGTGCGGGCAACATTGAGATTACAATGGTGGCATTCTGAATGGCCTGCTGACGCTGTTGCGCATCAAATATATCTAGCGCAATGGCTGTAGCATTGGGATGATTGTTGGTTTTTTTTTGGGCCAAAGCCAATGACAAATCACCAATAACGAGATGCAACTGTTCTTCATCGGATTTTTCAAGTAAATACCGAATTAAAGACGAAGCTGACCTTCCTGCACCGATGATTAAAATTGTTCTCATTTTATATATTTATAACACAAACATACATAATTGTTGTATTTATAACAAATAAAACTGATTTATTTTAAATAGTTACGCCAACTATTTGCAAAATTAGCAGTCGATAATACACGGGAAACTAAAGTGATAATGGTTTGTAAATAAACCCTAGATGAAATACTTTTGTACAAAACACCATGCAACACATGAAAACAACATACATCAAAGCCGCAGCCGTTTTAGGGATGATTGCTATTATTTTAGGCGCTTTTGGCGCACATGCCTTAAAGAAAGTTTTATCGGTAGACCAATTGGCTACTTTTGAAACGGGAGTGCGTTACCAAATGTACCACGCCCTGTTTTTATTACTAGTTGGGCAACTGGATATGCTTTCGCAAAAAGCAAGCAAAGTCATTTATTACTTAGTATTAAGTGGAGTTGTTCTGTTTTCGGGATCAATTTACCTTTTGGCAACCAATTCACTCACCTCATTCGATTTTAGAATTATCGGATTCGTAACACCAATAGGCGGTCTCTTGTTAATTATTGCTTGGTTCGTATTATTGGCATCAATTTTTGATAAAAAATCACAAAATCGTCAGAATTAAGAACTAACTGAAATAATATTTCTATTTTTGCAGTCTATAAAAAGAAACTATAAACACAAAATTTATGGACCACAACACGCTTTTCTCGCAATCGATTTCGTTAAAAGACCTAGGAATTGAAAATGCAAAAATTCAGTACCAGTTATCTCCTGAAGAATTACACGATATTACAATAAAAACAGGCCAAGGAATAGAAAGTTCAACTGGCGCACTAGCTGTGAATACAGGTGAATATACCGGACGTTCGCCACAAGACCGTTTCATCGTACGCGACGCTATCACCGAAGATAAAGTATGGTGGGGTAAAGTTAACATTCCGTTTGAGCCTGCTGCTTTCGAAAAGCTTTACAATAAAGTAACTGCTTACTTATCAAATAAAGAAGTTTTCGTTCGTGATGCTTACGTTTGTTCTGACCCAAACTACAGATTAAATGTTCGCGTAGTGACCGAAACGCCTTGGGCAAACTTATTTTGCTACAACATGTTCTTGCGTCCTGAAGCATCAGAACTAGAAAACTTTACACCAGAATGGACTGTTTTGTGTGTGCCAAGTTTTATGGCTGATCCTGCTGTAGATGGAACACGCCAAAGCAACTTTGCTATTTTAGATTTTACTAAAAAAGTAGCTTTAATTGGTGGCACAGGCTATACTGGCGAAATGAAAAAGGGAATTTTCTCTGCATTAAATTTCATTTTACCAGTTGACAAAAACACTTTGCCAATGCACTGTAGTGCCAATGTTGGTAAAAACGGTGATACTGCTATCTTTTTTGGTTTGTCAGGAACAGGTAAAACGACTTTATCAGCTGATCCAGAGCGTAAGTTAATTGGTGACGACGAGCATGGTTGGACCAATGAAAATACTGTTTTTAACTTTGAAGGCGGATGTTATGCAAAAGTAATTAACCTAACCGAAGAGAACGAACCAGACATTTTTAGAGCAATTAAAAAAGGAGCTATTCTTGAAAACGTTGTTTTTAAAGAAGGAACCAATGAAGTTGATTTTGAAGATGTTTCGATTACTCAAAACACACGTGTAAGTTACCCAATCTCGCACATTGACAATATTCAACCGGGATCAATTGGTAACAACCCTAAAAATATATTCTTTTTAACAGCTGACTCATTTGGAATTTTGCCTCCAATTGCAAAATTAACTCCAGGTCAAGCAGCGTACCACTTTATTTCAGGTTACACGGCTAAAGTTGCGGGTACCGAAGCGGGAGTAACAGAACCTCAACCTAACTTTTCAGCTTGTTTTGGAGCACCGTTTATGCCATTGCACCCAACAAAGTACGCTGAAATGTTGAGCAAAAAAATGAAAGATGCTAACGTAACCGTTTGGTTAATCAACACAGGTTGGACCGGTGGCGCTTACGGTGTAGGAAGCCGCATGAAATTAAAATACACAAGAGCTATGATTACTGCTGCGCTTAATGGCGAACTAGATAATGTAGCTTACGAAGATCATAAAGTTTTTGGTATTGCTAAACCGCAATCTTGTCCTAACGTTCCTAGTGAAATTTTAAATCCCAGAAACACTTGGGAAGACAAAGATTTATACGATCAAAAAGCAGTAGAGTTGGCGCAAAAATTCAAAGAAAATTTTGCCAAATTCGAAGAGTTCGCTAATCCAGAGATCTTAGCTGGCGCACCAATCGCATAAGTTAGTTTTAATTCAACAATTCTCCGGAGCCGTTCATTTTGAACGGCTCTTTTTTTTGTCCCGAGCCTAAGTAAAAAGAAATCAACTATTTACAACAGAATTAAAAATTTGGCCTTAAATTTGCCATATCAATCACAATCAAAAATCACCAATCATGTTCAAACCCTTTTTTATCTTATGTTCAGGTGCCGATAGCGAGCTCCTAGACGGTTGTTCCCAAGGCGAGCAAACCAAATATGTAGGCATTGGCGCTACTGTTTTTTTTACTGCTGTTATGGCTTTTCTGGCCAGTGCCTATGCCCTATTTACCGTATTTGACAGCATTTATCCCGCCATTGCTTTTGGCGTTGTCTGGGCCTTGCTTATTTTTAATTTAGATCGCTTTATTGTTTCTACTATCCGAAAAAGAGATCAGTTTGGTGCCGAATTTTTACAAGCTACTCCAAGGATTATTCTAGCCATAATTATTGCTATTGTAATCTCAAAACCTTTAGAAATTAAAATTTTCGAGAAGGAAATCAATACTGTTTTGTTGAAAGAAAAAAATGCTATGGCTTTGGCCAATAAAAAAGAAGTAGCTACCTATTTCAAAAGTGATTTAGACAAAAACAAAGCCGAAATCGACAAGCTGAAATTAGAAATAACAACCAAAGAAAAAGAGGTTAACACCTTGTACGAAACCTACATCAAAGAAGCCGAAGGAACCGCAGGAACTAAAAAGCTGGGCAAAGGTCCTGTTTTTAAAGAAAAAATTGCCAAACATGATTTGGCTAAACAAGAATTAGATACCCTACAAAAAACCAACTTGGCTAAAATTGCCGAGATGGAAAAAAACACAAAAACGTTACAAGCTGATTTAGACAAAAAAGTAACCGAAACGCAACCTATTATTGACGGCTTTGATGGATTAATGGCCCGAATTAATGCCTTGAACAAGTTGCCTTGGTTGCCATCGTTTTTTATAATGTTGCTATTTTTAGCCATTGAAACCTCGCCAATTATTGCAAAACTATTGGCTCCAAAAGGCGAATACGATTTTAAATTAGAAGATTTAGACACTGCCTTAAAAGCTACCATTGAGCAAGACAAATACCAGCGCTCTCTATTGGTAAAAACAAGTGAATCCATGCATGATAAAGTGTACGCTGATATCGCAGAAGATAAAAAACTATATGAATTGCAACGCAAAAACGCTATTGATTTATTAGAATTACAGTCAAATAATTTTGTAGAAAAACAGAAAAAAACACTGTAGATTTTAAGTTTAAAAGTCAAAAGTCCTAAAGTCAAGAATAACCTTCTCACTTTAGGACTTTGACTTTAGACCTTTCGACTGAATCACATATGACTCAAAATTTCTTTCTTGAAGGCGTCATATTCGCCTTGTAAAATCAGGCCGTTATCGAGTAGTTTTTTGTAATTCTGTAATTTCTCAAACAATTCGTCTTGAGATAAACCGGCAAGTCCTGCTTCCTTACTTGGTTCTGATTCGGCTTGTACTAGTTCAGTATCGAAGTTAAATGATTGCGTTGCCGCAACAGGCATAATCTCTGCGAAACTGGTTACTTCTTCCGCTTCCATTTCTTCTATAAATTCAACTTCTGGGGTAGCAGCAATTGGGTATGAATCACTATTAGCTGCGGTATTACCCGCTTTTAAAATATCGAGCTGTTCTTTTGCGTAGGTGAAAATTTTACGAGCCTGTATTTTCGGAATATAATCAATCGAGACTTCCATGTTAGTTTTTGTTGTAAAGGAAAACTCTGATCCCAAAATGTTTTCTTTCACGAAGGTGCCCACAATTTCATCCCACGTATAATCGATAAAATTCATAGAAAGTCCCAAGTTTTTCGGCTGGCAAATGATAATTCGTTTGTTAGTCATTACGATACTATCTGGTAAAACAGTCAAAGCTGGTTTTTTTTGAACAGCGATATAGCCAATCTCTTCGTTCTTCATTAATAGATCACTCAACTTAGAAGCGATTTTTTCTATGGCTTTTGGATCTTGTTCCTCGTTTAAAAATTTTTTAAATTGTTCTTTCATAAATTGGGCAGATTATTTTTCAGTGCTAATTTGTAATTTTTATTTTACTTTTCAACAACAAAAGTAATGCCTAAGTTACTACTATTATGGAAAGAAAAAAATTACTGCTTGAACAACAAACCAAAACTGCGCTAATTCCTGAGTTTATAGATTGCTACACTACCGTAAATTAAATGTAACTTTCTACATGTTTCTTGCTTTAAAGTTCATTAAATCTTTCTTTCCTATTTCAAAACTTCGTTAAAACCCGTTAAAATGTAAAATTCTAATTACTATAAGCTTGTGCTCTTTGCTTAATTTCTTTTTGAAAATTTGAATCAGCTTTAAAAGGATTTTCAAATACCTCTTTAACAATTTCGATAGAAAAAACTGTGGTTTCAATTTCGCCTTGCTTAAAATAATTAAGTTGTTTATTCAAACTACGGGCTATTCCGTTTAATAATTTTTGAAGGATTTTAGAAAAAAAATAAGTGTTACTTTCTGCCGCAGTAGTAATACAGCTGTATTTACGATCTATTTGTAATGCTATATCAATGGCATCTTTGATGCCTCCCAGACTGTTAAAGAAAGGGGCGTTTCGCAAAACAATAAAATCAAATTGATGTTTCTCTTCTAAATACAGTACACCCAAACGAATGGCTTCAGCCTTTGTAACCGCTTCCTTAAAATTTAAAACTGTAATCCTTTTATTTGTGCCTTTAAGTTCTTCCAACTGATCGCATTCAAAGTCGTGTTCTAAATTGTAATTGACCAAACAAATATGATAATTTAAATTTTGCTTTACCAATTGGCTCCACTCCTGAACCACCACATCACCTGGTTTGTAATTAAAAGGTATTACTATCCCCACACATGACTTTTGAATCATTCCTACTGCGGTTTTGACAGGTTTATGCTTATTTGCACTTCCTATTAATCTTTCAACACGTGACCCAATTTCATTTAAACTAAGTGGCTTAACCATGTATTCATTAGCACCTAAAGAAAATGCACTTGCAATCATATCGGGATGTTTATTGCCCGACAGAACCATGATAGGTGTAGGACTTTTTTTTATCAACCGGATATACTTTATGACCTCCAAACCCGATTTCTTTTTAATGAAATCTAATGTTTTAAATTCGAAAGTTGAGTTAGGAATTACCGGCATATCAATATCAGTAATTACTAAATCCGGTTCGTAGGAATCATATATTTGAATACCCTCGGCCATGTTATTGACAGATTGCACTAAATAACCTAAATCTATTAATAGCTTTTCGATGGTCAATAAAACTAATTCCTGATCATCTATAAGAAGCACTTTCATAATGTTCAATTTAATACTGTAAAATTAAACACATACAACCAAGACCTCCTGAATTTTTCGTTGGAAGGTTGAAAAGTTGCGACAAATGGTTGGCTTCATTGGTTTTTTTTTACTTAAGAGTTAACCATGAAAAGATAAAAGCACATTTAATTAACGTATACTTACTAAAGAAGGTTTAATCTTTTCATTAGTTCTGGTTTATTTGCTCTACTGACAGGGATTACCTCTTTGCCTATTAAAATGCTGTTATCCTCAATATCTATTATTTTGCTAGTATTAATGACATACGAACGATGGACTTTCAAAAAAAACTGTGACGGTAATTTATCCTCAATTTTTTTTAAGGTCGAGTGTACAATGTAGTTTTTTGTTTCTGTTTTGATATGAATATAGTCTCCCTTTGCTTCAACAATTACTATCGAATCAGTATCGATTTTGACCAACCTTCGATCAATATTGATGTAAAAAACCTTTGCATCGTTTTCTACCACCTTTTTTAAATCGGAAACTAGTGGTGTTTTTGGATGAGATTCTGCTTTTTGAATGGCTTTTTTAAAGCGTTCTTCCGTTATTGGTTTTACGAGATAATCAACAATACAATCATATTCGAAAGCTTCGATTGCGAAATTTTTATCAGCTGTAACCAAGATTACCTTAGGTGGATTTTTTAAAGTTTGAATAAAATCAAAACCAGTAAAATCTGGCATGTGAATATCTAAAAATATTAAATCTACCTCAATACTATTTAGAAATTTAATTGCACCAATTGCATTCGGGAAATCCTGAATAAGTTTTACTCCTGGAGACACAGCGATCATTTGTGTTAGGATCGCTCTAGCTGTTTCTTCGTCATCAATAATAATACAATTCATAACAAAATTTATTACAAGCAAGATACAAACTCTTGCATGGATTTCAGAATACCTTCAAACTCAGGTTGCAAAATTTTGCTATTTTGCACTAAATTATCTTCATAATTTTCAGCAAGATAGTAACTTTTCTCCAATCCTAAAATTGAAATTTTATGCTTTAATTTATGGACGATTTGTGCCGCACTTTCAAAATTACCAGATTCTATTTTCATTTGATAAGCACTAATCTCTTCAGGCAATTCTCTTTTTAAGATAGCTATTAGTTTATCTCGAAACTCGTAATTAGCACCCGATAATTGGTCTATGTAACTTGTATTAGGCTTTTCCATTGTGTTTAGCTATTGTAAAATAAAACGTTGTGCCGCCTTCGAGCTGGCTTTCCAACCAAATTGTCCCGTCATAAAATTCTACAATTTTTTTCACAATTGATAATCCAATTCCGGAAGAAGCATTAGTGTTTTCTAATTTAAAAAAAATATCAAATACTTTTGATTGGTATTTATCTGGTATGCCAACTCCATTATCTTTTACGTAAAAGTGGTAAAAATTAGCCTCTTCTGTATGGCCAATTGTAATATCTATGTGTTGTTTATTATTGTACTTGATAGCATTTTGGATAAGATTTTGAAATAATTGCGTAAACCGTACGTCATTACCCCACACCACTGGCAAAATAGTATCAAACTTAAAAGTAATGTGTCCTTCGCTGTATAACCGAGTGATATCTTCTAAAATCAAATTCAAATCAATCCATCGCGTCAGACTGTCCTTATTTTGTACTTCGGAATAATTGAGAATTCCTTTAATCAACAAATCCATTTTTTCAACATTGGACAGCATTAATTGCATCGATTTTAAATTCGACTCATTCATCATGTCCTTATTGTCTTCAATAAACCAATTTATAAGAGTATCAATATTGCGTAAAGGAGCTTTCAAATCATGCGAAACCATGTGCGCATAATCGTTTAAGATAGTGTTTTGATTTTCGAGATGCATCAATAATTCTTCCCTTTGTTTGTTAATTTTTAAGATTTCTATTGATTGTTTTTTGATGTAATCTGTAGAATTGAATGATTCTGCAGTATCAATTTGAGCTACATCCAGGCTCATAGACTGTAAAATAAACTCTAAGTTTTTATTAATTTCCTTCAAACTTTCGGCCTCGTTACGAAGTTTTTGGTTGGCTTTAAAAAGTTCATCAGAACTGATTTTCATTGCACGTTGAAGCAAGCTTATTTGACTCTCAAAATTTTCATAAGAATCATTTATAGCCTCCAGAAAAATATCTAAATCATTTAACCCTCCCCGCAGTTTTTTATCTATTTGTCTTTTCAATAAAGAATTCATTACTCACTTATTAAGGTTAAAGTCATGGTTTGATTGTGTAGTTCACAAGTAGTGCTACCATTAAAAGGTGCTAATTCTCCGTAAGAGTAAAAACCTGCTATAGGTACTCCTTCACCTACTATTTCTCGCACTTGGTCTAACTCCTCTTCTACTCTCTGATTCATCACCATTTTACGACCTATACAGCTAATAGCAAGTACGAACTCTGGTTTTGTTTTTCGGTTTTTCATTCCGAATTGAGCAGCCTGCAGTGCTCCATCCGCAATGTTATCTACTGAGGCCATCATGAGTTGTACTTTTGCATCTGTAGGAACATCTCCTGCCAAAATCATTGACGAGTTCGTATTATCAATATTCAAAATGGTTCGCACTACTGGCTCTTTTCGGTCCTGTGGCGTAACATTTAAAGGATAAAACAAAGAGGCTTTGGGTAACTCGTTAGCTCTCTCACCTAAGTAATTCCTATAGAGATCGAGTGCTGGCTGGCTATCAATTTCATACAATACATTATCTACGGAATGAGTTACAATGCGCTCTGGACCAAAAGGTATCCACCCTCCAAAACTAGCAAAGCTAATCTCTAATGATGAACCATAAAGCCCAATTAATATAACTTCTCCTTCTTTTGGATTCTCTTTGTAAGATGCAATTGTTTTTTCAAAACGCGCATCGTCACCAAACATTCCGCCTGTAATTCTGACTTGGGATTCTAAAGTACTTTCAAGACCTTTGATAAGTGAACTGCCGTTTACAAAACTCCCTTCAGAGAGCACGAAAAGGTGCTTTAAGTTTTGTTTGGGGATTTTTTGATATAGTACTTCACCTAATTCTTGTCCGTTTTTTTGATGATCTAAAATATTGGCTCGTTCTACTGCAAAAGAACTGTTTTCAAATTCAATGGCTGTTACAACGATTGAATTATCAAAAACATTACAACTTAAAATTTCGCCTGCGGTTGACCCAAACACCAAATTTTCGTACGGAAATTCCGCACGAATAGCCTCAATTACTTGTTCATCTTCTAATAAAAAGCGATTACCAAAAACTAAAACTAACGGGTTTTTGAGTTGTTTTTTTTCTTGAAAATAAGTCCAATCCTGATTTCCTATCTTGCTTGCTTGTATAACATTCATACTATTGTTTTATTATTTTGATGAAAAAAGTCGATCCAACTCCTACTTCACTTTCTATCCATATTTTACCCTTCTCCGCTTCGATTATTTTTTTTACGATTGCCAATCCAAGTCCTGTTGAATTTTTATTTTGTGTAAATGATTGAAAAGTATTAAATACTTTGTCATAATTTTCTTTGTCGATTCCTATTCCGTTATCCTTGATCGAAAAAACAAAACTATCTTGATATTCTTTAGCTTCAATTTCTATTTCTCCGACTTCCTTATCAATATAATTAACCGCGTTGACAATAACATTTTGAAATAATTGCTGGATTCGGTAACGGTTAGTCGTTAATTTGGGTAATTGATTTTTAATATGAATTGTTATATGTTTTGGAACATGAATTATCTCTATAATGAATTGAATTAATTCTTGTATGCTCACTTCCTCTACTACGCAATCATCTTTGCCAATGCGTGAATACGTCAAAATACCATCGATGAGATGATCCATTTTCTCTACCTTATTTTCAATTAATTCAAAATATTGTAAAGTTTGAGCTGTAAATGCTACATCATTATCTTCTTTTATCCATGTTAAAAGGGAGTGAATACTGTGCAATGGTGATTTCAAATCATGCGAAACCATTTGCGCATATTGTTCTAATTCTTGATTTGTTTTGGCCAAACTTTCAACCAATTGCTCCTGCTGATTCTCCAGTTTTTTTTGATTAGTAATATTTTCTTGGATAGCAAAATACCTCACAATTTCATTTTTTTTATTGTAGAGTGCTTGACCTTGTACTCTGACCCAATATTTTTGTTTGGATTTGGTGTAATTTAAAATTTCACAATTAAAAGGATGACCTCTCTTAATTTGGTTTCGAATATAATTTATAGTTTCTGGTTTTGACTCAGGGCCTTGCAATACTTTTCCAGGCGTAAGGCCAATTAACTCTTTCTTGGTATAGCCTGACATCATCTCAAAGCTAGAATTAACCCATTCTATATTACCGTGATTGTCGCAAATTACTACCGAGTTAATGTTTTTCTCGGCAATTAACGATAAAAGATACAACTCTTCTTCTTGCGCTTTTTGTGCTGTTATGTCTAAATGAATCCCAATCGATCCAATCATTTTACCACTCACATCATAATTAGGCGCAGCACTAATAAGCCAAGAACGTTCTTGCTGCTGCTTATTTTTAACTACAATTTCATACAAATCACTTATTCCTTCTGTACGCAATTTCATCTTAGCAGCCACAACTGATTGGTTTTCATCCGTTAGAAAAAGCCCTTTCACCTCGGTTCCTACTAATTCATCTGTCTTGTAGCCACTCATTTGACTAAAACTATGATTTGCAAACGTAATTTTATCTTGCATATCAACTTCAATCAACCCGAGATTCATATTAGCTATAATATTACTGTATTTTTCCTTTTCATTTTTTAAACTATTTTCAAATTTCTTTTTAAAAGTGACATCAACATACGAGGTTAAATTACCAGAATAACGACCACCTTGAATGATGGGTACGTAGCTGCGTTCTATTATTCTTCCATCAGAAAGTTCTAATTCTTCATTTAAAACTGGTTGTTTACTTTGTAAAACATCTCGTAATCTTTCAAGATAAGATGTTGGTTCTGCAAAATAATGCTTGGTTTGCTCCATAATTTGTGCTGCATTCTTTCCTATCAAAGAATCAGAATTAGGATCAAAACCAAACAGGGTTGAAAATTTTTTGTTAGCTAATAAAATTTGTCTGTTTTCGTTTTCAACAATGATTCCTGTTTGTAAATTTTTGATTAAAAAAGCCAATCTGTTTTCAGACTCAATAAGTTTTAAATCAGATGCATTTTTTTCTGTAATATCTTCAATTACTGCAAAATATTGGGATAACTGACCATTTTGATCGCAAACAGGTTGTGCTTTAATTTTGGCCCAAAATGGGTTGTGGTTTTTGCGCGCATAAGGCACCTCAACTTCAAACTTTTCTTTTTTAAAGAAAGAATCCACCAGCTTTTTTAAATCAGCAATAGTCATTTGTTCACACGAACCAATTTGTGCTGCTGTTTTACCAATAATTTCCTCTTTAGTACGACCTGTTAATTGCAAATAGGCGGCATTACACCAAAATATTACTCCTTGAAGATCTGTAAAAAACACTCCATTTTCATTAGTACTCGCTACTAATGCCAATCTATTTAACTCTTCTTGGTCTTTTTTTAATTTCTTTTTTTGATCATTTATTTTTGCCAACAAAACTTTTAAATCCTCGTTAGTAATCTCTTGTACTTTTAAAACATGTAACAGGTCTAATGAAGGATCGTGAAAAGCGAAGTCATGAAGAGTTAAATTATTTTGAACTACCTCTTCCATTGAAACAAACCATGGCGTACCCACAAAAAGCAAATAATTTTCATAAGGTTGAAGTTGACCGCGAAGTTGAACTCCGCTGAAGTGCGTCTCAATTACAATCAACTGGTTTGCAATATTCTTTAAATTCTCAAAGTTTTGCTCAGTCAAAAAGGGTCTTTTGACACTAAACTTTTGCAAAAAATTTTCATTTAAATTGATATTCGGAAAAGTTTTCATTAAGCTCTTACCTATTCCTCTTATTAAAAGGTTATCATCAATTAGGATATAAAAAGGGAAAAGTTTATTGAAGCTATTTTCATCAAACTTAAAATTGATCTGTTCCATTTTGACTTACCATGAGATGTTAAAAATTTCGTGAGTACTCCCTTGGTCGCGAGTTTGAAGCAACGTAATGATTACCTCTTTTTTGTAAATAATTCCTAGGCCTTGAATAAGTCCACGAACAAAATCTTGAAGGCCCTCACGCTTTGAAAAATAATGAAGTTGTAAACTATTTTCAGTGATATGAGAAACTTTGAATTCTGGTGGCGTGAGTTTAGGGTAAATTAACATCACCCGATTGTGAAACTGTGGTAAATTAATTAAAAATTCGCGTAAATCGTTTCCACCAGCTTCCATTAAACCCCCGTATTTAACTTTTGTGGTGTGCACCACCCACCATTCACCAAAACTTGTTAAAACATTGGGCAAAGAAATATTGGTCTCCTCCGCAATAGCTCGAGCCAATGCATATGTCAAGTTATCGTCATAAGGCTCATTACTTATAAAGTAATCAACATCAACTCCACTTCTGGATTTCACGCGTTCCCAGCAATCCTCGCCAAAATTAGCAAGGACTAGGTCCTCAATGGCTTTATTAACAATTCCGTACATAGCTATTGAGATATTAGTTCATTACAACTCCAGTACTCAATTAACTTATGAACACGTTCTTTGTAATCTTCATATTTTAAAGGCTTTAATAAATAACCAGCAATACCAATTTTGTAACACTCTAAAATATCTTTTCGACTGTTTGAAGTTGTTAATATTATGGCAGGAATATATTTGTAGGCCTCCGTGCTTTTTAGCTCCCGCAAAAATTCAATGCCATTAATTTTTGGCATATTCAAATCTAAAATTATGATATTAGGGATGAATGCCGATTTGGCAATAATACTCAAAGCTTCCTCACCATTGTGGGCCTCAACAATTTTTTTTGGCGCATTTATCTCATTTACAACTCTATTGAATTTCATAATTTCAATAGCGTCGTCTTCGATCAACAAAATATTTAACACTTTCATTTCCATGGCCTTATAATTTATTTAAATATACCTTTCTCTTTCATAAGTTAAGATTTTATTTCGTTCAAAAATCAATTTCCTTCGATGAATGGTATATTATATTAGACGAATGGAAATAGCGCTACAATTCCAATCGCTTTGCTTTGGACAAACTATTGAAAATCAATTCATAAGAATGATCAATTAGCTCTTTAATCATATCAGTTGACAGTGTTTTATTTATTGAAACCGTATTCCAATGCGTTTTACTCATATGAAAACCAGGCTGAATATCATCATATTCTGCACGCAGTTCAAGTGCGCGCTCTGGATCACACTTTAGGTTAACAGATGGTTGACCTTTCTCCCATTGGCTTAGAGATGACAGCGCGAACATTTTACCTCCTACTTTAAAAACCAAAGTATCTTCGTCAAAAGGAAAATGTTCTGTCACACCTTTTTTCGAAAGGCAATATTCGTAGTAGCTTTCTAAATTCATAGCTATTGAATTTGGTATAAAACAGGTTTACTCGGACTGGCATCATTCTCAAAAGAAGCAATTTGTAAATTCAGCAAATAACTACCATCTTTAACTTCATCAGCCATATAAATCATCTCGGTAATAGTACAATTCAATCGCGCATCAAAATTAAGATTATGGACATCAGTTACATTCCAAAAGGCTTTGTGAGCAAGCAATTTGCCCTCATCTTTTTCTTTATCAACACTTGGCAAATCAATCAATAAATGTTGAATTCCGCGCTCGCAAATGAAACTCGCAGCATCTTCAGCAAGATAAGGCGGATTAGTATTCGAATACTTCAAATGTTTTTTGGTTTCTAAATTGGGTATTGTTCGAATTACAATTGCCTCAGGAGTTTTCCCCATCAAAGCTTTTTCAATTTGATTTTTGGTAATCACCAAATCACCACCAATTGTTTCTGGTTGCACCGAAATCAGCTCAGCCATAAAGAAAAACTGTTTCAAACATTGATTAATGCTGTAAAAGTGACGCGTGATATGCCCCAAACATTCCGTATGTGTACCGTGTCCGTGCGGATTGAAAAAAATATTATTAAAGTTCGTCGATGATTTCCCCTCCGAAACTTTTCCGATCCAATCGCCAAAAATTACTGGTTCAATGACAGGTTTTTCAATGTACCACGCAATAGGATTTTCATCGGTATTCGTCAGCGGAATCGAAATATCAATGGGTTTTGATAAGTCGATTTCAAAGTTGTTGATTTTTGCTTTCATAGTTTTTTAAACACTAAGTTCACAAAGAAGGCGCTAAGCACACAAAAGATTAGTGAACTTTGCGAACCTTGCGGTTTAATAGTTATTCCAAATTTAAGTAAAATAAGTCTGACGCTATGCCATCCGCTAAAAACTTTCCTTTAACTGTTGGTTTCAAAATGTTATTTTCGATAAAAACCAAATCATCATCGAGGAATTTTTGGGTTTGTTTTTTCAAATAACTTAAATATTCGATTCCAAATTCATTTTCAATTCTGGTTAATGAAACGCCCCAAATAGTTCGCAAACCCGTCATAATATATTCATTAAAACGATCGGCTACAGATAAAATTTCAACTTCATTCGCCAATTTATCCTGTTGAATCCCTTTCAAATACAAGGCATTATTGGCTATGTTCCAACTACGAGAAACACCATCATAACTGTGTGCCGAAGGACCAATTCCGATGTATTTTTTACCCAACCAATACGCCGAATTATTTTTAGAAAAATAGTCCGGCTTCCCAAAGTTTGACAATTCATAGTGTACGAAACCATTGGCCTCGAGCTTGTCAACCAAAATCATAAAATGCGCTTCGGCAACTTCATCTTTTGGAGAAGCAATGGCGCCGGTTTGTATTAGTTTTTTCAAAGCTGTTTTTGGCTCGACCGTCAAAGCATAACTGGAAATATGAGGAATACCAAAACTCAAGGCTGTATCGATATTTTGCTCCCATTTTTCATTGCTCATGGCAGGAATTCCGTATATCAAATCCAATGAAATGTTATCAAAATACTGAGTGGCTATTTGCAAACATTTTTTGGCTTCCGCCGAATTATGAGCTCGATTCATAAGAAGTAAATCCTCTTCAAAAAAAGACTGAATCCCAATACTCAAGCGGTTAATTTTACTTTTTGATAATTCAACAATTCGTTCTTCAGACAAATCGTCTGGATTGGCCTCCAACGTTATCTCGGGATTTTCAACTACTTTAAAATTAGCGCATACCTCGTTTATTAAGAAGTTAATTTCATCCGAAGTTAGCACACTTGGCGTTCCTCCCCCAAAATAAATCGTTTCCACACTATCATTTTGAAACTCCGTTTTGCGCATTTGAATTTCTTTGGCTAAAGCCAAAACCATTGCGTCTTTCTTTTTCATGGAAGTCGAAAAATGAAAATCGCAATAATGACACGCTTGCTTGCAAAAAGGGATATGTATGTAAATTCCGCTCATTTATATAGTATTCAGTCACAGTCGCAGTTTACAGTTGCTGCGACTGAAAACTATTTCTTAACTCTTTCTTCATTTTGTTTCACAAAAGCGTCCCAACCGGTATAACTTTTTTCGCCAACGGTTTTCCCAGAATTAAAAAAATGGCACACTGCGGCCGCCAAACCGTCTGTAGAATCGAGATTTTTAGGCAATTCTTTCAATCCTAAAAGTTGCTGTAACATTTTAGCAACCTGCTCTTTTGAAGCATTTCCGTTTCCAGTAATCGCCATTTTTATTTTCTTGGGTTCGTATTCGGTAATCGGGATATCTCTAGAAAGTCCCGCAGCCATCGCCACACCTTGCGCACGACCCAACTTCAACATCGATTGTACATTTTTACCAAAAAAAGGAGCTTCAATTGCAATTTCGTCAGGATGGTGCGTATCGATTAACTCAATCGTTCGTTCAAAAATGATTTTCAGTTTTTGATAATGATTGTCGTATTTTGACAATTGCAATTCGTTTAATTGCAAAAAATGCATTTTTTTATTGACAATTTTGATCAACCCAAAACCCATAATCGTGGTTCCAGGGTCAATTCCTAATATGATGCGTTCGTTTGACAATTCTTTTTAATTTATACATTTTTGTTATTACACGAAGATGCGCTAAGGAACTACAGAGGTTCACTAAGCCTGCCATGCTTCTACTATTTTTGTAAATCTTCGCGAATTCTTGGTGAATCTCTGTGAAATAGCTTTTTCACAATAGTTTTCCTTTACTTTGCAAAATGATTTCAATACCACACAAAACTAAGCAATTCCTTGTACTTCTTATCAAACTATTCATTGTTGGTGGTGCGTTTTATTTTATTTACAATCAACTGGCAAATAATGATAAACTAGACTGGCAAAAGTTCCTTGTTTTGTTTAAAAAAAACCAATCTGTTGGTGGAATTGCATTTATTTTATTGTTGAGTGTTTTAAATCGATTTTTCGAGATATTGAAATGGCAAAACTTAGTACGATGTATCCATCCCATTTCCCTCAGCGATGCTGCAAAGCAAGTTCTTGGCGCACTAACCGCAGGACTTTTTACACCAAACGGCGTAGGCGAATATGCTGGAAAAGCGTTGTTTTTTCCTAAAACGGAAGCAAAAAAAGTAGTTTTTTTAAACTTGATTTGCAACGGAATCCAGATGCTATTGACCGTGCTTTTCGGGATTGCAGGTTTTTTGTATTTTAACAGGCAATACCACATTCTCAATAATCAAACAATGTTGCTAGTTTTAGGCGTTTTACTATTGCTCGGAATCGTTTTGTTCTTAGCAAAAAGAATAACAATCAAAGGTTACTCTCTTGATAAATTACTCCAAAAAATCAATGAGATTCCAAAAGACATTCATCAAAAAAATATTTTCCTGGGTTTGTGTCGTTACCTCGTTTTCTCGCACCAATATTACTTTTTGTTTCTAGCCTTTGATGTCGATTTGCCTTACGGAATTCTGATGACTGCTGTCACAAGTGTGTACTTTTTAGCTTCCTCATTGCCTACTTTTCAGTTTTTAGACTTTGCCGTAAAAGGCAGTGTGGCGGTTTATTTCTTTGGGATTTTGGGTGTAAATGAATGGATTGTTATCTTTATTTCAACATTGATGTGGTTTCTTAATGTCGTGATTCCTGTTGTGATTGGAAGTTATTTTGTGTTGAATTTTAAAGTTATTGCTCCCGTACCAACAAACGAAAACCATCTAAACTAAATCCAGATGATCACAGCACTATTACTCTATTTGATTCTGCTGATTTATGCACTAGCCATCATGGTACTGATTTATGGTTTTACCAAAATTAAAACTACCGAGAACTTTTCAACATCAGGCAATACTTCATTTACAATTGTTGTCCCATTTAGAAATGAAGCGCATAATCTCCAGATATTGTTGGATAGTTTTGCAAAATTAGAATATCCAGCACATTTATTTGAAGTCCTTTTAATTGATGATAACTCAACGGATGGATTTCAATTACCCGATTTGCCTTTTAAAGCAACAATACTTCAGAATCATAGAGCTTCGAATTCCCCTAAAAAAGATGCAATAACTGCTGCCATGAAAAGGGTATCTACAAATTGGGTAATCACCACTGATGCTGATTGTACTATACCAAAAAAATGGCTTTCAAGTTTAGATCAATACATACAAAATCATAATGTGGCCATGATTGCGGGAGCTGTCACTTATACCGGTAACTATTCGTTTTTATATCATTTTCAACAGTTAGATTTAACAAGTTTACAAGGCGCTACAATAGGAAGTTTTGGTATTGGAAAAGGTTTTATGTGCAACGGTGCTAACTTGGCCTACACCAAAGCTATTTTTGAGGAACTTAATGGCTTTGAAGGCAATAATTCAATTGCTAGTGGCGATGATGTTTTTTTACTTCAAAAAGCCATCGCACGTTATCCAGAGAAAGTACACTACCTCAAGTCATCAAACAATATTGTTCAAACTCAAGCTGTGAATAGCTGGAAAGCTTTGTTTTACCAAAGAGTACGATGGGCTAGTAAAACGAGTTCGTACCAAAGTAGTTTTGGGAAAGCACTTGCCGTAATTGTTTTTCTAGGAAATTTAAATTGGATTTTCGTTTTGTTTCTAGCTGTTTTCAGCAACTTTTCAATAGCACATTTATTGATTCTATGTACAGCAAAATTTATTGTTGATACCGTTTTGATTTACCAAACTAACAATTTTTTGACCAAAACTAAAATGCGTTACTTACTAGCTAGTAGTTTCCTTTATCCTTTTTTTAGCACGGTTGTGGCTCTCTATTCTATGATTGGGACATACGAATGGAAAGGCCGAAATTTTAAATAGCACCATTTTCCTAGCCTAGATTGAAGTGGCATCTCCCGATTTTAAAAAACAAAGCTCTTTCGTCCGTAGTTTTTTCGATCGGAAATATAGCGTAAAGTTAGACATCGAAGATTCAGCGGAACTAAATAGCTCCTTAAAACTACTCTACTTTTAAAATCACAGGAAGAATAAACTGGGTTTTTACAGGGATTCCGCGTTTAATAGCTGGATTTATCTTGGGGAAATTCACCAAGCGTGCTTTTAAAATACTATCGATTTTAATTTTGTCATACGCCACGGAGTCTTTCGGAAACTGTGGTTCAAATAGCATCGTGCTATTAGGAAAAACGGTAACCTTTACCTCGATGGTATCGAGTTCAGGATAAAGAATTGAAAGCGTATCAACGCTTAATTTTTCTTGAATAAGTTGCGTTAAAACTTCAAAAAAACATTGTTGGCGTTGTTTTTTGTCATTGATTTGCTCACAATCAATAACCGACGGATATTCATCAACTTCTTTCCAGTTGATTGCTTTGAGTTCTTTTTGCAATAATTCCTTTTCCGAAGGGACCTGCTTATCAACATATTGACAAGAATTAAGGAAGAGAAAGGCAAAAAAGAGAAAATACTGCTTCAAGGTTTTGTTTTTGAATTACACGAATACGCCATAAAAATACAATTATTTTTTTGGAGAGGCTTTTGAAAGCAAATAATCTTCGTAGTTTTCGTTAAACCATTTTTGTTTGTTCTGAGCGGCAACTTCTTTTTGATCCGGGTATAAAGTAGCCAAACGTTCAGAGAAAACCGCAATTTGCATGGTGTAATTGTAGAACTCTTCTTTGGTTAAAATGAGTTTTGGGTCTGATTTTTTATCAGAGAATTCAAAGAAAAGCGCATCAAATTGTTTCAACGAAAAATTTAATACTTTTACTCTGTTCTTACTATAAATAGATTCTTTGAGCAACTGATCTGAAGCGGATACTGTATTATTTTGAGCATGAGCACCTAAACCGCACAGTAAAAAAAGAAATAAAATAGAAAAAGACGCAAGTGTTTGAATTTGTTTCATAACCAGAGGAAGTTGCTTTTATTGAAAATCAAATTTACTAAAAAATTTATTATGGATGTATTGCTTTTACTTTTGGGATTACTAAGCATTCTTTTGGGCATTGCTGGAAGTTTTTTGCCTGTGTTACCAGGTCCAATACTAAGTTGGTTAGGCCTTTTACTGCTGTATCTCACCGGTGCTGTTCCCATGAACTACTGGATTTTGAGCATTGCTTTACTATTCACTATTATACTCTCTGTTTTAGCGTATGTGATTCCTGCTCAAGGTACCAAAAAATTTGGCGGTAGCCCTTACGGTATTTGGGGCACCAATATTGGATTGATTGTTGGCTTACTAGCACCAATTCCGTTCGGATTTATCATCGGCCCATTTATCGGTGCGCTGGTGGGCGAATTACTTTACGATTCCAAAAACCAACAAAGAGCCGTAAAAGCTGCAGTGGGATCATTGGTGGGTTTCTTGGCCTCTAGTTTCATTCAATTTGTTTTTGGCTGTATGTGCTTGGGCATGTACCTGTGGTTGGTTTGGGAAAACAGCGTGGCACTTTTTTAAAATTAGATAAAACACAAAATGCTGTAAAACAAAAAAAGTCTTTCTTTCGAAAGACTTTTTGTACTGGCGGTCTGGACGGGACTCGAACCCGCGACCCCATGCGTGACAGGCATGTATTCTAACCAACTGAACTACCAAACCAGTATTGTAAGCTGTAACTTCTTGTTCTACAAATAGAACTGTACGCCGAAGTTTTATATCAAGAGTACCCTCATTTTAATCAAAAAAGCTATTCGCCGAGGCGAAAAGCTTTTCATTGGTCTAACTACTAAACCCGCTACGAGTTACAAATTCGTAGCAAACAACACAACTAACGTTAAAAACCGTAATGGGGCAAAAAAGCCTTTCTGTTACGAAAGGCTTTCCCCAATATTGCGGTCTGGACGGGACTCGAACCCGCGACCCCATGCGTGACAGGCATGTATTCTAACCAACTGAACTACCAAACCTCTGCGTTATTGCGGTGGCAAAGATACAACAGATTTCCGTTTACACAAGCGTTTTTGGTAAAAAAAATCAAAAAAAATACACGCTTTTAGCCAAAGTTTTGTTTTTCAACTAAATAAGTAGTCATTATTTTTTCAAAATTTTCATCTACTCGTACCGGAACATACTTAATTCTGTTCTGCGAGCAGGTCAATGCTATCTTTTTAAAGTACAATTGCATTTGTTTTTCGTACTCTTCTTTCACATTATCTGCAAAAAGCACTACTTCTTCACCTGTTTCTACATCAATAAATTGTCGTGGTCCGTTATCAAAATCAAAATTCAACTCCGTTTTAGCATCTACCACATGAAAAACTACCACTTTATGCTTGTTGTGTTTTAAATGTTGCAACGCATTAAACAAAGCCTCCTCATCTACTGAATTTGGTCCTGACTGAAACATATCAGTAAACAAAACAATCATCGAGCGGCGGTGCATCTTTTCGGCTATTTGATGCAAGTAGGTCACTGTATCGGTTTTCTTTTGAGTCATTGGCTTCGTCAACAAACCTTCGAGTGTACTCAAAATCATTCTGTGGTGGCGATCGCTTCCTTTTTCAGGTGCATAATACTCATAAGTATCTGAGAAAACACTTAAACCCACAGCATCACGCTGTTTTTTGAGCAAATTCATCAATACAGCCGATGCCAAGACTGAAAAACCAATCTTATTCTCGTAAAAATTTTGATCGCTACGCAAATTAGGATAATGCATTGACGACGAATTATCAATAACAATATGACACCGCAAGTTAGTCTCCTCTTCATACCTTTTGGTGTACAAACGATCGGTTTTGGCGTACAACTTCCAATCGATATGTTTGGTACTCTCGCCAGCATTATACACTTTATGCTCAGCAAATTCAGCCGAAAAGCCATGAAACGGACTTTTGTGCATTCCGGATATAAAACCTTCTACGACTTGATTCGCTAACAATTCCAAATGCTGAAAACGAGCTATTTGTTCTATTTGTGATTCCATCTTCATCTACCAAATATATTAAAAGATTGAAAGATTAAAAAATTAAAAAAGTACCGAAGCATAACTTAATCAAATGACTAAAATCAATTCAGCTTAAACAAAAAAAAGGCTTGACTTGCGTCAAACCTTTTCAATGAACCGTAATTGGTTCTATTTTAAATATAATCTATTGATTACAACAAAGCATCTAAACTATCAGCGTAAGTTTGCTTAGGAGCTACTCCTACTTGTTTCCCTACTACTTCTCCTTTATGAAAAACAAGAACAGTTGGAATGTTTCTTACTCCGTATTTTGCAGCAAATTCTTGATTTGCATCAACATCCACTTTTCCTACTACTACTTTTCCTTCATATTCATTACTAAGCTCATCAATGATTGGACCTACCATTCTACAAGGTCCGCACCATGCTGCCCAAAAATCAACCATTACTGGTTTGTCTGACTTCAAAACTACCTCTTCAAAAGTAGCATCTGTTATTGCTAATGCCATAATATATATTTTAAGTTATCATTTGAAATTTTATCATTCAAACTAGATTACAAATTTAGAAATTAAAAACAAATCAACCACTATTCGCAAATTAGTTTTCCCTATTAATCCATTATCAACGCCTATATGCCAAAAGTATTTCTTTTTAGCTTGATTTTTTGAAGCTATTTAGCTCCGCTGAATCTTCGATGTACAGCTGAACGCCGTATTCCCGGTTAATAAAAACTACGGCAAAAAAGCCTTGTTTTTCTAATTCGGGAGATGCCGCTGCCATCAGGGCTAGGTGTGTCGGTTTCAGTAGCACTTCTACTGCATAAAAAAAGGGATGCCAAACAATGACATCCCTTAATATTTTAATTATGCTTAAACTACAAACTGTATTTCAAACCTAAAGTCAAACCTAAACCGCTAATCCCTACATAAGAGCTCAACTCATCCATTGGCTTGCTTGAGTCTAAACCATTAGGGTTTGTTGCCGCATTGTTTGAATTTACATCCAAACGATCTACATAATTGGTATTAATTTGAGCGTTCGTTCTTGTAGACAAAGCGTTTTGACCATTTCTCTCATACACAATAGTTTCTTTTGATTTACCATGTACTGTAAAGTTACGGTATTCTAACTCCGCAAAAACAGCAAGTTTATTTCCCAAAGCGTAAGTAGTTCCTAAACTAGCCATAAAACCAACTGTAGGATTTGGCTTGATACGATCAACGCTTTTTACTGCCACGGTAGCCGGACTTGCAACGCCTGTTGGAGCAATTGCATTGGTCGTAATCTCTAAATCTCCGTGAATAGGAAGTAACAATCCCACTTTTGAATAGGGTTCAAAACCTTTCGATTCTCCTAGAAATAACACCAAAGCTGGCGCCAAATCAAATGCAGAAATTTGTCCCACCGATTTAAAATTGAATATCGGTCTACCTCCAGACATAAAAATTTGATCGGTAGTAGTTTGAGCCATCGTTTTATCGGTACTTGAATAATAATTCAAACCAAGTTCAAAACCAACACGAGCATTAAAACGACGCCCTAATGTAACACCTGATCTAAAACCCTCACCAAAAGAACCGGTGATACTTTCTTCTGCTACTAACTTACCTCCTACGTAGGTTTTATTTAAGGCTGCATTACCACCCACAGTTGGAAATTCTGTTGCCGCAGTTTGCATAAAATACGAACCGCCTGCTTTTACATACCAACTTCCATTTTGTTTTGATTGCCCGATAATTAGCATCGAACTCAACATAAAACCAACTAAAAATAACTTCTTTTTCATAACATCTCTTATTTACGTAAAAGCAAAAATACGCCATAAAAGATAAAAATAATACATAAAAATACCTCAAAACGACATTCAAATTACATAATATCTAACAATCAAGGCATTAGCACATAACTAAAAATGAGATTTTTTTCAATAATTTTGAATTGTACAAACCAATAAATTACTAAGAACAAGAATGCCAATTTGAACAACGATTGACTAATTCAGTTTGAAATTTATCTGCATTTTTTCTAATTCAACTAACAACTCATGAGAAATCTTGATTTTTAATTTCCTACTTGGCATGCTCAGTTTAGTCACCACCTTAACCTCTTCAATCTCTTCCATTTTTGCAGCAGCAGTTGAGGCTAATCCATCTGGACTAGAGTCGTCACTATCTTCTTGTTCGTCAACAAACAACTCATCATCCGCCTCGATAGTAATTGGCGCTACAGCAACCAAACGTTTGGTTTTTTCTATTTCCATTACCTCAAAGCTTACGGTATTATCTCCTTTATTTTCTAGAAAAAGTCGACTCAAATTATGAATCACTTCTGTTTGTATGTCTTTAATATTCAGGTACAAGATTAGTTTTTTAGCAAATGTGGCCAGAACATCTTGCAGTTGTTTTACCTCAACAAATTGCATTCGAGGCTCACTCTTTTTACCTGTATCTTGATTCACCCAACCTTCTTTAATTAAGATTTTCAAAAACACAAATTGGTTGTTGTATAAGAAATGATAAAACTTGAGATACTCCTCGCCAAAAATTTTAAATTCGAAACTTTCATCGAAACCTTCTAAAGTAAAAATAGCCCAGTCTTTACCGTTTTTAGCTGTACGCCTCTGAAAATTAGTTACAATTCCGGCAAAAGTTAAATTTTTACCCACATATTGTTCCATATTGCGCAATGCCTCTAACTTGGCGTTGCAGAAATATTTCATCTCATACCTAAAATCGTCTAGCGGATGTCCTGAAATATAAATTCCAACTACTTCCTTTTCGCGAGATAGTTTTTCCATCGTACTCCAATCCTCGCAAGGCGGCACCACAGGTTCAGCAATTTGCACTTCGCTGGTATCGCCAAACAAACTCACTTGCGAGCTGTTTTCATTCTCTTGAAACTTGGCTCCGTAACGAATGGCTTTTTCGTAAAATGTGATTCCGTCGCCATCATCGTGAAAATATTGCGCACGGCTTGTTCCTTCAAAAGAATCAAATCCGCCAGCTAAAGCTAAATTTTCGAGCGCTTTTTTATTAGCAGCGCGCAAATCAATACGTTTGGTCAAATCAAAAATCGACTTGTATTTACCATCTTTTCTGTTTTCGACAATGGTAGCCACAGCTCCAGAACCCACACCTTTAATAGCTCCCATTCCAAAACGTACAGCATAGTCATCGTTAACCGTGAATTTATAGAAAGATTCGTTAACATCCGGACCTAGTACACGCAATCCCATACGCTTACATTCTTCCATAAAAAACGACACTTGTTTGATATCGCTCATGTTGTTTGAAAGTACCGCCGCCATATATTCGGCAGGGTAATGCGCTTTTAAATAAGCGGTTTGGTAGGCAATCCAGGCGTAACAAGTAGAGTGCGACTTGTTAAAGGCATAACTCGCAAACGCCTCCCAGTCTTTCCAGATTTTCTCTAATATTTTAGCATCATGTCCTTTCGCAGCAGCTTGCTCAACAAATTTCGGTTTCATTTTATCCAAAACGTCCTTTTGTTTCTTACCCATAGCTTTACGCAGTACGTCGGCCTCACCTTTTGTAAAATCAGCTAATGACTGTGACAAAAGCATCACCTGCTCTTGGTAAACGGTAATTCCATAGGTTTCTCCAAGGTACTCCTCGCAAGCATCCAAATCGTATTTAATTTCTTCCTCACCGTTTTTACGACGAACGAAAGAAGGAATATACTCTAACGGTCCTGGACGGTACAAGGCGTTCATGGCAATCAAATCCCCAAATACAGTTGGCTTCAAATCCTTCATGTATTTTTGCATTCCAGGCGATTCGTATTGAAAAATCCCCACTGTTTCTCCGCGCTGGAACAACTCGTAGGTCTTGACATCATCAATAGGAAACTCATCTGGATTAAGATCGATGTTATTGCGGTATTTCACCAGCTTTACCGTATCTTTTATAAGTGTAAGGGTCTTCAAACCCAAGAAGTCCATCTTCAACAAACCTGCACTTTCTGCAACCGAGTTATCAAACTGGGTTACGTACAAATCAGAGTCTTTTGCGGTTGTTACCGGCACAAAATTGGTAATGTCTGACGGGGTAATAATCACACCACAAGCATGAATACCGGTATTTCGCATCGAACCCTCGAGAATCTTAGCTTGCTGAATTGTCTCACCCGCTAATTCATTTGAATTGGCAATCGCGATTAACTCTTTTACATTATCAAATTCATCAGAGCGTAAGGCTTTTTTAACATCCTCTTCCTTCTCTGAAATAAATCGAGCCAAATTCCATTTTGAAGGCATCATACCCGGAATCAACTTGGCTATTCTATCCGCTTCAAACAGTGGTAAATCAAGCACACGTGCCGTATCACGAATGGCCGATTTGGTTGCCATTTTACCATAAGTGATGATTTGAGCTACCTGATTGGAACCGTATTTTTTAATTACATAATCCATAACTCGACCACGACCTTCGTCATCAAAGTCGATATCAATATCGGGCATGGATACACGGTCAGGATTCAAGAAACGCTCAAAAAGCAAATCGTACTTAATGGGGTCAATATTGGTAATTTTCAAACAATAAGCTACCGCTGACCCTGCTGCCGATCCACGACCTGGACCAACCGAAACATCCATATCGCGTGCTTTGGCAATAAAATCCTGCACAATCAAAAAGTAACCTGGATAACCTGAATTGGATATGGTGAGCAACTCAAAATCCAATCGCTCTTGAATGGCAGGCGTAATTTCGCTATAACGTTTTTTCGCACCCTCCATTGTGAGATAACGCAAATAGGCATTTTCGCCTCGTACGCCATTATCTTGTTCATCTAATGGATCAACAAATTCTTGCGGAATATCATACTTAGGCAATAATACGTCTCGATAGAGTGAGTAAATTTCGACCTTATCAACAATTTCTTGGATGTTGATAATAGCATCTGGCAAATCAGCAAAAAGTTGCTTCATCTCATCGCCAGACTTATAATAGTACTCTTGATTTGGCAAACCATAGCGGTAACCACGACCACGACCAATTGGTGTAGCCTGCTTTTCACCATCCTTTACACACAACAAAATATCGTGTGCATTGGCATCTTGCTTGTTTAAATAATAGGTATTGTTGGTAGCAATGAGTTTTACTTGGTGTTTTTGCGCAAATTCTATCAAGCTTTTATTGACCCTGTTTTCATCCTCTTGATTGTGGCGCATAATCTCAAGATAGAAATCGTCACCAAACTGCGCTTTCCACCATAACAAGGCTTCTTCGGCTTGATTTTCACCAACATTTAAAATTTTACTCGGAATTTCACCATATAAATTTCCAGATAAAACCATGATATCTTCCTTGTACTGCTCCACAATACTGCGGTCAATACGAGGTACATAATAAAATCCGTTGATGTTGGCTATAGACGCCATCTTAGCTAAATTATGATACCCTTTTTTATTTTTGGCCAATAGCACTACTTGATAGCCATTGTCTTTTTTTGTTTTATCTAAATGGTTATCGCAAATATTAAATTCGCAACCCACGATAGGCTTCATTTCGGTTTCGGTTGGTTCCTCACCGCTCTCCACCAACGTTTTATTTTTGGCGGAAGCCGATTTATTATGATTCATTACAGCGCTCACAAAATGAAACGCTCCCATCATGTTTGCTGTATCAGTCATGGCAACTGCTGGAAAACCATTTTTGGCGGTTGCAGCAACCAACGGACCAATCCCAATAGTAGATTGCAGTACCGAAAACTGTGTATGATTGTGTAAATGCGCAAATTTAGCCTCAGCAAGTACTTTTTTGTTTTCTAAAAGTTCACCTTTGGATATTCCCGCTCCTTGCTTATAGCCAAATTGTTGACGAATTACGTCCGAAGCTTGCTTTAGATTAATGTGCTTGAGTCCAATGAGCTGAATTTCTTTTGGATTTTTAGCCTGAAAATCTTTAAAATATGACGCCGGAACATCTAATTCTTCTTTGGTGAAAATTTCCTTTCTAACTAGCTCAAGAAAGCAACGCGTAGTTGCCTCCACATCGGCAGTTGCGTTGTGCGCTTCAGAAAAAGGCACGTTGAATAAATAACTGTGCAACTCCGTCAAAGTTGGCAATTTGAATTTACCACCACGTCCTCCGGGCAATTTGAGTAAACTTGCGGTCACCTCAGTACAGGTATCTAAAACGGGTAGACTTGCCATAGTAGACTCCACACCTAATCGATGAAACTCTGCCCCCATAATATTGACATCAAAACCTAAATTTTGACCTACAATGAACTTGGTTTTACCCAAGGCTGTATTGAATTTTTCGAGTACCTCAGTCAGCGGGATTCCGTTTTGCTGCGCCAATTCAGTCGATATTCCGTGAATACGCTCAGCATCATACGGAATATTAAAACCATCGGGCTGTACCAAATAATCTTGATGCTCGATCAATTTTCCCATATCATCATGCAACTGCCACGCAATTTGAATGCAACGAGGCCAGTTGTCCGAATCAGTAATAGGCGCATCCCAGCGTTTCGGCAATCCTGTAGTTTCGGTATCGAATATTAAGTACATATCTGGAGTTGAAGTGTTTGTGATTTAAGAAAATCTCAAAAAATGAATTTCAAATTTAGGCTTTTTTTAATCTAAAGAAAAGGGAAGTTATGAACAAAAAAAGGCCTTGATTTCTCAAGACCTTGGCAATTATGGAAACCAAACTACTTATTTAAAATTCCACCCTAATGTTAACCCAAATGCTACAGGCTTGATTGTTGCCTCTTTATCTGTGCTATACAAACCATTTGCTTTTCTATTGGAAACCGATTTTTGATTATATCCAATGTAAGACTCATTTTGTTTTTGATTTAATATGGTACCGTAACCACTATCTAAAAACATAGCAGCATACAAGGCGTTCTTGTCTCCCATTTGAAAAGTAAAGCCCAGTTCAAAACTACTCATCAATATACCTTTTGTTTGGTATTCTCCTGATTGAGAATAAGGTGATTCTGTTCCAAAACCATATTCTGGCAAATCATTAATAGTTAAATTAACATCTGGATAATAACCAACTCCAGTAACAGTATTTGCAGAAGCTTTGATCTTATAATTGATAGGTAAAAAATACTTAACTCCAGCTCTAAAGTTGAAATCAACACCAACATTAATATTTCTTTTATACTGCACAAATAACGGAATTTGAATAGCTTGCAATGTTTGCTGCTCCTGATAATTAGTACTTGTTACGTTATAAATAAATGCAGATGTAGTCTCATCAACTTCAAAATTTGATTGTATTGCATCGCCCTGAGTCAGAAATACTTTTTGTTTGTATTGTGCAAATTCGACACCAGATCCAATACCAATATGTTTTGTTATGTTATAAATGTATCCTGCTTTAACAGCGCCTCCTATTTCATGACTCGCTCTAACCCCTTTGACATCGCTTTGAATATTAGCGATTCCTGACTGTACACCAACGTAAAACTGGGCACTTGCTACAGTAGAGAAAAGTAAGGCAACAATTCCTAGTATCTGTTTATTATTAAATTTCATATGTATGTTATTTTCATTTGAATAATTCATCCTCTCTTTATTTAAAAAAGAGGATTTTATATTCTTAAATTATTTAATTTCTTACCAAAAGATTTTTTGTGAACGTCTTACCATTAGACAAAACTAGTTTCACAATATAAATACCATCTACACTTGGTGCAACCATCTCAATTGTGCTTTCATTAACCACTTTTTCTGTTATTAATGACCCAAGTATGTTGAATACCGTAACGCGAGCATTTTGCATTTTAGCAGCCTCTATATTTGTAATTAATTGGTAGTTTGAATTACTGCGTACTGGATTAGGAGCAATATTCAAGGTTTCTATTACTCCATTAGATGTTAAAACTAACGGACAAGTTCTTATTAGTGTTCCATTTCTTTTAGTTGCAACTGCATAGTAAGAACCATTTAAAGCGCCTGTTTCTTTGAAGTATTGCGCTGTTTGACCTGCAACTATTACGCCGTTTTTATACCATGTATAAGCCACAAATTCATTTGAACTATTGTCAAAAAAGATGACATCCTCAAATTGTTTTCTAATCAAATTTGGCTGGCTATTTACTGTTGGTAGTGCAATACTTGATGCTGCATTGTAATTACTATTCCCTTGTTGATTAGCAGTTATAGTTGCAAAACCATAATTACCAAAGTTTAGCACACCATTTGAAAAAGTGGCAACATTATTATTAGATGAAGTATAGCTTATTGGCAGACCACTAGTAGATGTTGCTGTCAGAACAATTGAAGCTGAGCCACCACAATCTGAAACTAAGGTTTGATTCCAAGTAATTACTTGATCCGCTTTAGTGATAGAATAGTTTGCAGGCACAAAAGTAACCGAATAATTAGCTCCAGCACTTAATGTTCCTTGTGCAATCGCATAAGTACCCACATTCTCTCCTGTAACTCTTGTCAAAGTTCCTGTAAAACCATCTGTTCCTACCAGACTTGGCGAAACTGAATACGTTAAACTACTATCTATTGTTCCATACACTTTTGTTTTAGCATCGGCTGTTACTGTGATTGGTTTTGCAGTAATAGCAAAATCTTTAGCTACATAAGTAATTGTATAATTCGAACCTGCACTTAAATTATTTTGTCCAATTGCATAAGTACCAACATTCTCACCTGAGACTCTTTTTAAAGTTCCTGTGAAAACATCTGTTCCCACTAAACTTGGCGAAACCGAATAGGTCAAGATAGGATCTAATGTTCCATACACTTTTGTTTTAGCATCAGCTATTACTGTGATTGCTTTTGCAGTAATAGCAAAATCTTTAGCTACATAAGTAATTGTATAATTCGAACCTGCACTTAAGTCATTTTGTCCAATCACATAAGTACCCACATTCTCACCTGAAACTCTTGCCAAAGTTCCTGTAAAACCATCTGCTCCTACCAGACTTGGCGAAACTGAATACGTTAAACTAGAATCTACTGTTCCATACACTTTTGTTTTAGCATCAGCTGTTACTGTGATTGGTTTTGCGGTAATAGCAAAATCTTTAGCTACATAAGTAATTGTATAATTCGAACCTGCGCTCAAATCTCCTTGTGTTATTGCATAAGTACCCACATTCTCACCTGAAACTCTTTTTAAAGTTCCTGTGAAAACATCTGTTCCCACTACACTTGGCGAAACTGAATACGTTAAACTAGGATCTGTTGTTCCATACATTTTAGTTTGGGATGCATCAGCTGTTACTGTGATTGCTTTTGCAGTAATAGCAAAATCTTCAGCTACATAAGTAATTGTATAATTAGAACCCGCACTTAAATTATTTTGTCCAATTGCATAAGTACCCACATTCTCACCTGAAACTCTTGTCAAAGTTCCTGTGAAAGCATCTGTTCCTACCAGACTTGGCGAAACTGAATACGTTAAACTAGGATCTGCTGTTCCATACACTTTTGTTTTAGCATCAGCTGTTACTGTGATTGGTTTTGCGGTAATAGCAAAATCTTCAGCTTCATAAGTAATTGCATAATTAGATCCTGCACTTAATGTTCCTTGTGCAATCGCATAAGTACCCACATTCTCTCCTGTAACTCTTGTCAAAGTTCCTGTAAAACCATCTGTTCCTACCAGACTTGGCGAAACTGAATACGTTAAACTACTATCTACTGTTCCATACACTTTTGTTTTAGCATCAGCTGTTACTGTGATTGGTTTAGCGGTAATAGAAAAATCTGTAGCTACATAAGCAATTGTATAATTCGAACCTGCGCTCAAATCTCCTTGTGTTATTGCATAAGTATTCACATTCTCACCTTCAACTCTTGCCAAAGTTCCTGTGAAAGCATCTGTTCCTACCAGACTTGGCGAAACTGAATACGTTAAACTAGGATCTGCTGTTCCATACACTTTTGTTTTAGCATCTGCTGTTACTGTGATTGGTTTTGCGGTAATAGCAAAATCTTCAGCTTCATAAGTAATTGCATAATTAGAACCTGCACTTAAATTATTTTGTTCAATTGCATAAGTACCCACATTCTCACCTTCAACTCTTGTCAAAGTTCCTGTGAAAGCATCTGTTCCCACTAAACTTGGCGAAACTGAATACGTTAAACTAGGATCTACTGCTCCATACACTTTTGTTTTAGCATCAGCTGTTACTGTGATTGGTTTTGCGGTAATAGCAAAATCTTCAGCTTCATAAGTAATTGCATAATTAGATCCAGCACTTAATGTTCCTTGTTCAATCGCATAAGTACCCACATTATCACCTGAAACTCTTGTCAAAGTTCCTGTGAAAGCATCTGTTCCTACTAGACTTGGTGAAACTGAATACGTTAAACTAGGATCTACTACTCCATACACTTTTGTTTTAGCATCAGCTGTTACTGTGATTGGTTTTGCGGTAATTGTAAGCGTGATATCTTTTGTTGCTGAACTATAATCTCCAGCAGCATCTTGAGTAGCTCTTATTATTACAGTACCAACCGTCTTTAATTCTACCGTTTCATTAGTTGTTCCAGATAAAATCACTTTTCCAGTTCCTTCAACAACAGAATAACTAATTGTACCCGTAGCATTTGAAGTAGCACCTAAATCAAAATTAGCATCCCCATAGGTTTTATTGATATTTTCAAAAGTAAGCAATGGAGCATAACTTAAATCATTTACAGTAATGGTAAACTCTTTCTCAAAACTTAAATCGTCTTGATCGGTGGTTCTTACACGAACCGTATAAGACGATTTTGTTTCAAAATCTGGACTTGCATTGTTTACTAAATAGATTCCTGATATACTGAATGATGCATTATCTGTATCGCCTGTTCCTGAAACTAGAGTGTAAATAAATTTATCAGAAATATCAGCATCTGTAGTCGTTAAAGTTGCCACAATCGATTCAGCAGGAATATTCTCATTAATAACTGAATTAGAAAGCGCAATGTCCGTCGGCGCTTCGTTTCTATCATTTACAGTAATGGTAAACTCTTTCTCAAAACTTAAATCGCCTTGATCGGTGGTTCTTACACGAACCGTATAAGACGATTTTGTTTCAAAATCTGGACTTGCATTGTTTACTAAATAGATTCCTGATATACTGAATGATGCATTATCTGTATCGCCTGTTCCTGAAACTAGAGTGTAAATAAATCTATCAGAAATATCAGCATCTGTAGTCGTTAAAGTTGCCACAATCGATTCAGGAGGAATATTCTCGTTAATAACTGAATTAGAAAGCGCAATGTCCGTTGGCACTTCGTTTCTATCATTAACAGTAATGGTAAACTCTTTCTCAAAACTTAAATCGTCTTGATCAGTAGTTCTTACACGAATTAAGTAAGACGACTTGGTTTCAAAATCTGGACTAGCATTGATTGTCAAATTATTTCCTGAGATATTAAAAGAAGCATTGTCGGTATCGCCTGTTCCTGAAACTAAAGTATATGTGAATGTATTTGCTGTATCTGCATCTATAGAACTAAAAGTTCCAACGGTTGAATTGGCAGCTACGTTTTCATTAATAGCTGATACAGAAAGTGACATATCTGTTGGAGCATTGTTTAAATTTCCATTTATTGGGTTAAACTCTGTCCAAACTTCTGCTGCCTCATAAGCTGCTGCACTACCAGTAGGTACATTTAAAGCGCACGCTGGCAGATTTACTTCTTGAAAAACTTGAAAATCTATAGCTATAGGGTTTAGTACATAACAATTTACTGTTTTTAAATTAATACAAAAAAGAAAAGCACCTCCTTCAATAGCAGTCACCGAATTACCAATAGTTACAGATGTTAAACCTGTACAAAAGCCAAAAGCCTCAGATCTAATTGATGTCACCGAATTAGGAATAGTTACAGATGGTAAACCTTCACAATCAGAAAAAGCACCCGATCCAATAGATGCCACCGAATTACCAATAGTTACAGATGTTAAACTTTTACAACGCCTAAAAGCATAATTTCCAATAGATGTCACCGAATTAGGAATAGTTATAGATGCTAAACTAGTACAATCTTGAAAAGCAAATTCTCCAATAGATGTCACCGAATTTGGAATAGTTACAGATGTTAAACTAGTACAACCTTGAAAAACACTACTGCTAATAGATGTCACCGAATTAGGAATAGATACAGATGTTAAACTAGTACAACCTTGAAAAACACTACTACCAATAGATGTCACCGAATTAGGAATAGTTGCAGATGTTAAACTAGTACAAGCTTGAAAAGCACTACTACCAATAGATGTCACCGAATTAGGAATAGTTACAGATGTTAAACTTCTACAACCTTGAAAAGCACTACTACCAATAAATGTCACCGAATTAGGAATAGTTACAGATGTTAAACTAGTACAACGTTCAAAAGCACGACTACCAATAGATATCACCGAATTAGGAATAGTTACAGATGTTAAACTAGTACAAGCAAGAAAAGCACTACTTCCAATAGATGTCACCGAATTAGGAATAGTTACAGATGTTAAACTAGTACAAAATAGAAAAACACCACTACCAATAGATGTCACCGAATTAGGAATAGTTACAGATGTTAAACTAGTACAATTAGTAAAAGCAAATTCTCCAATAGATGTCACCGAATTAGGAATAGTTACAGATGTTAATTTCCAACAGTCAACAAAAGCGCCAAATCCAATACTTGTAACCGAATCTGGTATAGTTACAGATGTTAAAGAAATACACTCCTTAAAAGCTTCTAAACCAATAGATGTTACCGAATTGGGTATAGTTACAGATGTTAAAGAAATACACCTACGAAAAGCACCATCTCCAATAGCAGTTACGGAATACGTAATACCATTATTTGTAACAGTAGCAGGAATAGTAGCTATTCCAGTAAAATTGCCATGACTTCCCACTTGAACTGTTAGAGGAGCAGTTGCACTGGTTACATTATACCTTATACCGCCAGCGGTAAAAGTCTGTCCAAAGGACCATGCACTCCAAAAAAGTGCCATAAAAAAGAGTAATTGTTTTTTCATAAATATTTTATTTAAGTTCATTGTGCATGCAAAAACCATATAACGTACAAAGTTATTAACTCCAAAAACATTAGAGTAGCCCATTCGGACAAATCGATAGCCCATTCGGACATTTTTTATATTTTTTTTAAGAATGTAAAATTATAAGCGACTGATTTCAAAAAAAGACACTCAAAACACAAAAAAATAAACCACCAAAAAAAAGGATTCATGCAAAATAATAAGTTGCATGAATCCTTTTAATGGGTGACAATAATTTTGAATCTAAAAAGTTACTTTAATTGACCATACTTTCTGGACGCAACTCTGAAGGGAGTTTTTCATGCTTTCGTCTGAAGGCCGCACTAAATTTACTGGGACTGTCGTAGCCTACTGCGAGCGCAATTTGTTTAATTTGCATGTTTGTGTTTTGAAGCATCTGCAAAGCTAGTTCCATTCTCTTATCGATATTATATTGTAGTATAGAAGAACCATAAACCGATTTAAAGTCTGTTTTTAATTTTGATTTAGAAATCCGGAGTTTCTCGGACAATGCATCTATTCCAATAAAAGGTTTGGATAAATTTGTAGTAATTAGCAACTCACATTTTGCTATTTTTTTATAATCCACAGACCCTTTTCCTTGGTAATCATCACTGCGATTGTCTAAAAAAACATGCTTAAAAAAGGAAGTTAACAAACTCAGCGATTGTGATTTCAAAATTGTTTTATTTAAAGCATCTGAATTAAATATTTTGAATGTTTCTAAAATATCTTGAGATAATTCCTCCGCATTGGGCACAATATCTTGATAGGATATAAATCCTTTATCAGAATCTAAAAACTTTTTGAAAGGAATATTACGATCTAATTGATCCAGCGGAATATGATCTTGGATCCAACTTGGACTAACATAATAGATATAAAAGAGGCATTTAGATCCTTTGTAAAAACAAGCACCCACATCAACACCAGGTTTTTTGAAAGCCCAAAATTTATTTTGGAAAGGCATTTTATTGATAAACATATTATTCAACTTCACTTCACTTTCAAAAACCGAAAATGTTATGGAATAATGATCACTAGGTACATCAGGAGCATAGACTGATTTTATTACGCTATCATGCTTAAACTCTATATCAGTAATGGTAAGCCACAAGCCATCATCTATTTTGCGATAACGCATGGTACCTTTAATAAAAGGATTATTTCTAACAACCAATTGTTCACTAGCAAAATGTTTGCTGCCAGGACTTTTTATTGTAGATTCTATGAATAATTCGGGGGTATTTGCTACAAAAGGAAATTCAAAAAAACCATCCTGATAGAACTTGAAATTAGGCTTGATAAATTGGAACCATTTTGATAAATTCATATTTTTGATTTACATATCCTAGTAACAGAACCTTTTCAATAAGATTTCTAAGAATACAATTCTTAAAAAAATTAAAAACCATATCATACAAGAATAAATTTTAAGCAAATTAACAAAATTTATTTAATGCCAGAAATACAACATGATTATTTCACATAAGTCACTAGTTGCTTAATGGTCTATTACTTCTCCATTTTGAGTTGTCAGAGCTACTCACTTTTTTAATTGAGACTAAAATCTATTAGTAATTTTTTAAAAAAAAATAGTAATGTTTTCCTTTTGGATGTCGTAAAATTGATCTCTAAAATAAACGTAAAATTCCCTACTTTACAGGAAGTAAGTTTTAAGATCAGTAAATAAGCTTACTGTAACAACAAAACATAAAACCTACTAATTACAACTGTATTAATTTAAAAAGTGACGTTTTTTAAAGCTAAAAGACCGTTTCGACAACCTAACAACCATAAAAGTACAAATTATAAAAAGCGACTACTTTTCAAAACACAAACTTCCAAAAAAAGAGAATTAAAGCGATTACTAAATAAATTCTCAAAATAAAAATTGCAATTTCCTTTTCATTCCTATACCCAAAGTCTTGTTGGGCATCGTATAAATTTGAAAAATCAAAAATGAACATTAACTCCTTTTTTTAGTTTTGCCCTTTTAATGATCATCCTAGCACAGTGTTGCTGCAAAATAAAAATTATAAAATGAGTACTACATTATTTGACAAAGTATGGGACGCCCATGTGATACGTAAAATTGAAGATGGACCAGATGTGTTTTTTATTGACCGTCATTTCATTCACGAAGTAACGAGCCCGGTTGCCTTTTTGGGTTTAAAATCAAGAAACATTCCTGTTTTATATCCTGAACGCACCTTTGCAACCGCTGATCACAATACTCCAACAATTAATCAGCACTTACCCGTACAAGATGCTCTTTCTGCCAATCAACTAAAAGCCTTAGCGGATAATGCTGCCGAGTACGGAATTTCACATTGGGGTTTAGGACACGCACAAAACGGAATTGTGCACGTAGTTGGACCTGAAAACGGAATCACTTTGCCGGGAGCAACTATTGTTTGTGGCGACTCGCATACCTCAACTCATGGTGCTTTTGGCGCTATTGCTTTTGGAATTGGAACTTCGGAGGTTGAAATGGTTTTGGCAACCCAATGCATCATGCAACCCAAACCTAAAAAAATGCGCATCAATGTCAACGGCACTCTTGGCAAAGGCGTAGGCCCGAAAGATGTGGCATTATACATTATTTCGCAATTAACTACTTCCGGAGGAACGGGCTATTTTGTAGAATATGCTGGAAATGTATTCGAAGAAATGTCTATGGAAGGCCGAATGACAGTTTGTAATTTAAGTATTGAAATGGGGGCTCGCGGCGGAATGATTGCGCCCGACCAAAAGACATTTGATTTCCTTGAAGGAAGATTATACGCCCCAAAAGGGGAAGCATGGACAAAAGCCGTGGCTTACTGGAAAACCTTAAAAACAGATGCCGATGCCGTTTTTGATGCGGAACTAAATATCGACGCAGCAGCTATCGAACCTATGATTACTTACGGAACTAATCCTGGCATGGGTATTAGTATTTCATCAAAAATTCCGACTGCAAATCAAGTAGAAGGCGGTGCGGAAACTTACAAAAAATCGCTTGCGTACATGGGCTTTGACGAAGCAGATGTGATGATTGGAAAACCAATTGACTTTGTTTTCTTGGGCAGTTGTACCAATGGCCGTATTGAAGATTTTAGGGCTTTCGCCGAAATTGTAAAAGGACGTAAAAAAGCAGACAACGTTACTGCTTGGTTGGTTCCTGGATCGCATGTAGTTGAAGCTCAAATTAAAGAAGAAGGAATTTTAGATGTTTTAACCGAAGCTGGATTTGTACTGCGTCAACCGGGTTGCTCGGCTTGTTTAGCGATGAATGATGATAAAGTTCCCGCAGGCAAATATGCAGTAAGTACATCCAATAGAAATTTTGAAGGCCGTCAAGGACCGGGTTCTAGAACGCTATTAGCAAGTCCGATTATGGCAGCAGCGGCAGCAGTTACCGGAGTTTTGACAGACCCAAGAAATTTGTTCTAGTTGAGTGTTAATTTCAATGGCAATAACAACATCAAAAGAGAATTAAAAATAAAAAGGTTTTAGTTTTTAAAAAGTCAATTTTTCAAAGGGAAAGTCTGAAATCTAAAATCATAAATCTAAAATCATAAATCACAATGGCATACGATAAATTCAATATACTAACGAGCAGTGCGGTACCACTACCGATAGAAAACGTTGACACAGACCAAATAATTCCTGCACGTTTCCTAAAAGCGACAGAGCGAGTGGGCTTTGGCGATAACCTTTTTAGAGATTGGCGCTACAACAACGACGACTCACCCAAAACCGATTTTGTGTTAAACAATCCCGTTTTTAGTGGCAAAATATTAGTTGGTGGTAAAAACTTTGGTTCAGGATCTTCTCGTGAGCATGCCGCTTGGGCTGTCTATGATTACGGGTTTCGTGCGGTAGTTTCCTCTTTTTTTGCAGATATTTTCAAAGGAAATTGCTTGAACATAGGTGTATTGCCGGTACAGGTAAGCCCTGAATTTTCAGATAAAATTTTCAAAGCAATCGAAGCCGATCCTAAAACAACTTTAGAAATCAATCTTCCTGAACAAACCATCACTTTAGTTGCTACTGGCGAAAAAGAATCCTTTGACATCAACGGCTATAAAAAGAACAACATGCTAAACGGGTTTGATGACATTGATTACCTCCAAAACATCAAACAAGAAATTGTGGGTTTTGCTAGCGCACTTCCTTACTAAATAAACAAATCTTTACGGCTAGATGATTATATAAAAATCTAGTCGCCCTTTACAATAATGAAACGTTTTTGGAACAATCGAAATCCAGACAGTTGAGTATAATCTAAAAAATGAAAAAAAGGAAAATTGAAATCATGGACACCACACTTCGCGATGGAGAACAAACATCGGGAGTGTCGTTTTCGGCCGCAGAAAAACTTACAATAGCACAACTTTTACTAGAAGAACTCCATATCGATCGCATCGAAATTGCTTCTGCACGTGTAAGCGAAGGCGAATTTCAAGGAGTAAAAGGAATTATGGCTTGGGCCAATGAAAAAAACTATACCCACCGCATCGAAGTGTTGACCTTTGTTGACGGCGGTCTTTCTATTGATTGGATGCTAAAAGCTGGCGCAAAAGTTCAAAATTTATTAACCAAAGGTTCATTAAATCATTTGGTTCATCAATTAAAAAAAACACCTGAACAACATTTTGAAGAAATTGCGCAAACCATCAATTTAGCCCACAAAGAAGGCATCGAAACCAATGTATATCTCGAAGATTGGTCAAACGGCATGCGAAACTCGCCAGAATATGTATTTGAATTTTTAGATTTTTTAACTCAACAAAACGTAAAACGCATTTTGTTACCAGACACGTTGGGTGTTTTAATTCCGTCTGAAACTGCGACTTTTATTGCACAAATCATACAAAAATATCCAAATACTCATTTTGATTTTCATGCTCACAACGACTACGATTTAAGTGTAGCCAACGTACTCGAAGCTGTCAAAGCAGGGATTCACGGCTTACATGTTACCGTAAACGGAATGGGAGAACGCGCTGGCAATGCGCCTTTAGAAAGCACGGTTGCGGTTATAAATGATTTTTTACCCGAAATTGAAATAGGAGTTAAGGAATCTTCCTTGTATTCTGTTAGCAAACTAGTCGAAACTTTTACCGGCTACCGTATTCCTGCCAATAAACCAATTGTTGGCGATAATGTTTTTACCCAAACGGCCGGAATTCATGCTGATGGTGACAATAAAAACAATTTATATTTTAACGATTTACTTCCGGAACGCTTTGGGCGCCAACGCAAATATGCCTTAGGAAAAACTTCAGGCAAAGCCAATATTGAAAAAAACTTGCAAGAACTTGGCCTACAGTTGAATCCAGAAGATTTAAAACTAGTCACGCAACGCATCATTGAATTAGGCGACAAAAAAGAAACGGTCACGAAGGAAGACTTGCCCTATATTATTTCAGACGTTCTTGATAGTCATTCGTACCAAGAACGTATAGTAGTCGAATCGTATATTTTATCCCACGCCAAAGGATTACGCCCTTCCACTACCCTATCACTAAAAATAAATGGCGAAATCATTGAAGAACATTCGCAAGGCGACGGGCAATTTGATGCTTTTATGAATGCTTTGGCAAAAATTTACAAAAGCAAAAACTGGACTTTGCCTACCTTAATTGATTACGCAGTGCGTATTCCACCCGGAAGTAGCTCTGATGCTCTTTGTGAAACAATTATCACTTGGGTAAATAACGGGAAAGAATTTAAAACACGAGGATTAGATTCTGATCAAACCGTAGCCGCAATCATTGCCACCCAAAAAATGTTGAATGTAATATCTGAATAAAGACACAAAGGCTCAGAGTGGCAAAGGATCAAAGTTTTTTCTTTATTGCTTTGACTCTGAACCTTTGAACCTTTGAGCCTTTGAACCTTAAAACAATAAATGCTTAAAAAATGAAATTAAATATAGCCCTTTTAGCCGGAGACGGAATTGGTCCCGAAGTAATAAACGAAGCCGTAAAAGTATCCGACGCGATTGCTAAACAATTCAATCACGAGATCACCTGGACACCCGCTCTCACAGGCGCCTGCGCTATTGACGCTGTAGGTGTGCCTTACCCTGACGAAACTCATGAAATTTGTATGGCAGCCGATGCCGTTTTGTTTGGCGCAATTGGACATCCCAAATACGACAACGATCCCACAGCAAAAGTACGACCAGAGCAAGGTTTACTTTTGATGCGTAAAAAATTAGGATTGTTCGCTAATGTACGACCTACCTTTACTTTTCCTTCGCTCATTGACAATTCGCCATTAAAAAGAGAACGTATCGAAGGAACTGACTTGGTTTTTTTAAGAGAATTAACAGGCGGAATTTACTTTGGAGAAAAAGGTCGCAAAGATAATGGAGAAACTGCTTACGATACTTGTACCTATACCAGAGCCGAAGTAAAACGTTTGGCAAAAAAAGGGTTTGAGTTGGCGATGACCCGATCAAAAAAACTATGCTGTGTTGACAAAGCCAATGTTTTAGAAACTTCGCGTTTGTGGAGAGAAACCGTTCAAGCCATGGAGAAAGACTATCCAGAAGTGGAAGTTTCGTATGAATTTGTAGATGCCGTTGCTATGCGATTGGTGCAATGGCCCAACTCGTACGATGTCTTGATTACCGAAAATTTATTTGGAGACATTTTAACCGATGAAGCATCTGTTATTTCTGGATCAATGGGATTAATGCCATCCGCATCAGTAGGAGAACATACTTCGTTGTACGAGCCAATTCACGGATCGTACCCGCAAGCTACAGGTTTGAACATTGCTAATCCGTTAGCTACCATACTATCTGCCGCAATGATGTTTGAAGATGCTTTTGGTTTAACCGAAGAAGCAGAAGCCATACGTGCTGTAGTGAACAAATCACTTGAGAAAGGAATTGTAACAGAAGATTTGGCTGCAAAAGGAACTAAAACATATAAAACTAGCGAAGTTGGCGATTGGCTAGTAGCCAATTTATAACAACTAAAAAAGAGAGTGCTAGCGATACTAAACTTAAAAACAACACTTATTCAGCTAGCACTTATTTCTTTTTTTCAACAAATTAAATGCAACAAAAAAGGTGCTCATTTTCATGAACACCTTTTTTTATATGATTGAAAAAAATATTAATATCTTCCTCTGTCTCCACCACGGCTATCTCCACCACGGTTGTTTCCGTAACCACCGCGTGAATCACCACCGCGGTTGTTGTTAAAACTTCTTCTTTCACCTTCTGGTTTAGGCTCAGATTTGTTAACAACAATTGCACGTCCTTGAACAGTCGCTCCGTTCAATTCGTCAATAGCTTTTTGAGCATCGTCATCATTTGGCATCTCAACAAAACCGAATCCTTTACTTCTTCCTGTAAATTTATCTGAGATAATTTTAACTGAATCTACTGCTCCGTAAGCCTCGAAAGACTCTCTTAAATCTGCTTCCTCAATACTGAATGGAAGGCTTCCAACAAAAATGTTCATATGTACTTATTTAAATAATACAACAAATGTAGTGCTAATTTTCTCTAATCTACTACATATTAGCTTATTTGTGATTTTATTTTAATACGTTCAACAAAACCGTTCCCATAAAGCTCAATCAAAGTACTTAAAAAACACTTTACCTTTTAGCTTTATAACGTTACTTATTTAATTGGTATTTTATAAAAAACACCTTCTCTGAAAACCACGGTGTTTCCTACCAGAGGACTTCCGCTAGCACTTTCAACGCTGCAACGAAATGTTCCAGAAACAGTTTTAGCAGCTGTGTCATACTCGGTAATTACAATTTGACCACTTGCAGCATTCGTTCCTGTTTCATATTCAAATTGACCTTCAGGAGCTATAATTTTGTAAGTCACATTACTTGCATTTCCCTCCCCCAAAACATAACGTTTTATGGCAGTTTCAGCAGTTCTTAATTGAAAGATTTCGTCTCTTGTTTGTCCCTCAATTAATAAGGTACCATCGGCTTGTACACTGGCTGTTGTATTCAACGCTCGCCAAAAAACATTGTCTTTTAAAGCCTGCATTGAAGGATTATTAAAACGAATATCCTCGTCACAACTAGATAAAGCTAATAGAAGAAACAGTAGAATCGAAAATTTTTTCATTTTTAAATGCTTTTGAAAAACAAAAATAAAACAATACTGCATTAAAAAGTATAAAAACAATTGGTCTTTTTACAAAATCGCTGCGCTAACCAACTCAACTTCATAAAATTATTAGCAACAGTAGTATTTATCTAGAAAAAATGTATCTTTGCACCCTTAATTAATCGAGGTCGAGTACCTCAAAATTTAATCACACGATTATGTCAGTAAAAATTAGATTACAAAGACACGGTAAAAAACAAAAACCTTTTTACTGGGTTGTAGCTGCAGATGCACGCTCAAAAAGAGATGGTAAATACCTTGAAAAAATTGGTACTTACAATCCAAACACAAACCCTGCAACTATCGAATTAAACTTGGATAGCGCTGTAAAATGGTTGCACAATGGTGCACAGCCAACTGATACTGCTAGAGCAATCCTTTCTTACAAAGGAGCTTTATTGAAGCACCACCTTGATGGAGGTATTCGTAAAGGAGCTTTAACTCAAGAACAAGCTGATGCTAAATTAGCTGCTTGGTTAGAGGCAAAAGCTGGTAAAGTTGATGCTAAAAAAGAAGGTTTAACAAAAGCTCAAGCTGATGTTAAAGCAAAAGCATTAAAAGCAGAACAAGAAGTTAACGCTAAACGTTTAGCTGCTGCTGCTCAAGCAGAGGCTGACGCAATTGCTGCTGCAACTCCTGCAACTGAAGAAGTTGAAGCTGAAGAAGCTCCAGCAACTGAAGAAAACAACGAAACTACTGAAGCATAATTTTAGCTAGCGACGATGCGTAAAGAAGATTGTTTCTACTTAGGTAAAATCGCTAAAAAATTTAGTTTCAAAGGAGAAGTTCTTGCCTATTTAGACACGGACGAACCCGAGTTATACGAAAATCTGGAATCAGTGTTTGTTGAATGCAACAAACACTTGGTTCCTTTTTTTATTGAAAGCAGTTCGCTGCACAAAAACGACTTTCTTCGCATTCGTTTCGAAGATGTCAATACTGAGGATGATGCCGATGCTATTGTTGGTAACGATTTGTACTTACCTCTAAAAATGTTACCAAAACTTAGCGGTAACAAATTCTATTTTCACGAAGTAATTGGTTTTGAAGTTGAAGACAAACGACTTGGCGTTGTTGGAAAAATCGAATCAATCAACGACACTACTGCACAACCTCTTTTTGAAGTACTCAATAAAGGAACTGAAATCTTAATCCCTATGATTGACCATTTCTTGGTTAAAATAGATCGTGAAAACAAAAAAGTGATCATGGATTTACCAGAAGGGTTAATTGAAATGTACCTATAATTTATTTTTTGAACCATTAAGAAATTAAGGTTCATTAAGTATTTCTCTCAATTCCCTTAATTTCTTAATGGTTTAATTTATCTTATTTTCATGTCTAATTTCCAATTCAAACAATTTGCTGTTGAGCAAGACCGTTGTGCTATGAAAATTGGCACTGATGGAGTTCTTCTTGGCGCTTGGACTCCTATAATCAATAATCCTTTTAGTATTTTAGATATTGGTGCTGGAACTGGAATCATTGCCCTGATGCTTGCGCAACGAAGCAACGCAGAGCAAATTGACGCTTTAGAAATTGATGAAGATGCCTATGAGCAAGCAACAGATAATTTTGAAAATTCACCTTGGAGCGATCGCTTATTTTGTTATCATGCCGGTTTAGATGAATTTGTAGAAGAGCCTGAGGATGAGTATGATTTAATTGTTTCCAATCCTCCCTTTTATACCGAAGACTACAAAACAGAAAATGAGCAGCGTGATTTGGCCCGTTTTGCTGATGCGATGCCTTTTGACGAATTAATTGAGGCCGCCGATTTATTACTTTCGGAAAACGGAATATTCTCCGTAATCATTCCTTACAAAGAAGAAGAAAACTTTATTGCTTTGGCCAATGAATACGAGTTATATCCTTTAAAAATTACTCATGTGAAAGGAACACCAACTACGGAAATCAAACGTAGTTTATTAGCTTTTAGCCGAAAAGAAACTATTGATTATACAGTTGACGAATTAATTATCGAAATTGCAAGACACATTTACACTCCAGAATACATTGCCTTGACTAAGGATTTTTATTTAAAGATGTAAAAAGCTTCGTTTAAACAAATCCCAAATTTTAAAATTTCTCTACACTTTTGACTCATTGTTTGTACTTTTAGATCTCGAATTAGTATCAAATTATAAAAATATAACAATTGTTAATGGTTTTGTTATATTTCTTTATGTAAATTTGTCGCTATAAAAAGTACTAAACCATGAAACCAGACTTATTTCAATCACCAGATTATTATAACTTAGACGATTTACTAACCGAAGAACACAAACTAGTGCGCGATTCTGCACGTGCTTGGGTTAAAAAAGAAGTATCGCCTATTATTGAAGACTTTGCACAACGTGCTGAATTCCCGAAACAAATTATAAAAGGTTTGGGTGAAATTGGTGGTTTTGGTCCGTACATCCCTGTTGAATATGGCGGTGCTGGTTTAGACCAAATCTCATACGGTTTGATAATGCAAGAAATTGAGCGCGGAGATTCTGGTGTTCGTTCTACTTCATCCGTACAATCATCGTTAGTGATGTATCCTATTTGGAAATACGGTAACGAGGAGCAACGTATGAGGTATTTACCAAAACTAGCTACGGGAGAATACATGGGTTGTTTTGGCTTGACCGAACCTGATCATGGATCTAATCCGGGTGGAATGACAACCAACTTCAAGGACATGGGTGACCATTACCTTTTAAATGGTGCCAAAATGTGGATTTCTAATGCTCCGTTTGCAGATATTGCTGTAGTTTGGGCTAAAAATGAAGAAGGCAGAATTCACGGTTTAATTGTAGAGCGCGGTATGGAAGGATTCACCACTCCAGAAACGCACAACAAATGGTCACTTCGCGCGTCATCTACAGGAGAACTAATTTTTGACAACGTAAAGGTTCCAAAAGAAAACCTTTTACCAAATAAATCTGGTTTGGGCGCACCACTTGGTTGCTTAGACTCGGCTCGTTACGGAATTGCTTGGGGTGCCATTGGTGCCGCTATGGATTGCTACGATACTGCTTTGCGTTATGCTAAAGAAAGAATTCAGTTTGACAAACCGATTGCAGGAACACAATTGCAACAAAAGAAATTGGCCGAAATGATTACAGAAATCACCAAAGCACAATTACTAACTTGGAGACTTGGTGTTTTAAGAAACGAAGGAAGAGCTACTACAGCACAAATTTCAATGGCCAAAAGAAACAACGTTGAAATGGCTATCAATATAGCTCGTGAAGCCAGACAAATTTTAGGAGGAATGGGAATTACTGGTGAATACTCTATCATGCGCCACATGATGAACTTAGAATCTGTAATTACATACGAAGGAACACACGATATTCACTTACTTATTACCGGTATGGATATCACCGATATTCCAGCATTTAAATAGTAGTAAACGTTTATTAAAGTATACTTAAAAATGATAATAGAAGCTTCTTGGAAACAAGAAGCTTTTTTATCTTTACAGAAAAAATCCTGCACATGAATATTGCTACCATCAACAATAGTATTCAGCCCCAAAGAGAACTATTGTTACAACATTCGCTCTATAATAAAGTAAAAACAATTGCCGATTTACAATGTTTTCTAGAAAACCATGTTTACGCAGTTTGGGACTTTATGTCGCTTTTAAAGGCATTACAATCTAAACTAACTTGTACCACCACACCTTGGTTTGCTACACCAAATCCGGAGACAAGATATTTAATCAATGAAATCGTTTTGGCGGAAGAGTCTGATTTGACATTAGACGGAAAACGTTCTAGCCATTACGAAATGTACATTGAAGCAATGCAAGCATGCCAAGCAGACACAGATGGCATCAAAGCCTTTTTACAAGAAGTAGATTCGTTAAAAAACATTTTTGTTGCGATTAAAACAAGTAATCTTCACTCCAACATAAAAGCATTTTTAGATTTTACTTTCAGAGTAATCGAAGAAGGAAAAGCGCACGAAATTGCAGCAGCTTTTACTTTCGGAAGAGAAGATTTGATTCCGAGTATGTTTACTGAAATCTTGAGAAATTTTCAAGCTAACTTCCCTGAAACAGACTTAAGCAAACTCATTTATTATTTTGAAAGACATATTGAACTTGATGCTGACGAACACGGACCAATGGCTATGACAATGATCACAGAATTGTGTGGTAATGATGCGCAAAAATGGTCAGATGTTGAAGAAGTTTCAAAGCAAGCATTAGAAAAACGCATCGGGCTTTGGGATGCCATCGAAGAGCAACTACAAGTCGAACACTTGATGACAACATAAAATAATGCAAAAAGTCCTGAAATATCAGGACTTTTTTTTGGAATTTATTTATTGGATTTCCAAATGAACCCGTCTAACAGATAATGGGTAAATTGCGGTACCGTTAACAAAGGAACGATTAAAATTTGCCATTGCGCCATATCTAAACTAGGACTCGAAAAATGTTCCTGCCAAACTAAAACTTCCCATAAATATTCTTCTGAAAAGGCTATCAACAATAGTACTCCAATAAAAACTAGCCAACCTTTACCACCTTTGACAAAAGCTACAATTCCAGACCCTCGGCTTTTCTTAAGATGTATTTCGTTAAGATAAATAAGCGCCATGTAGGGAATTCCGTGTGCTACTACATTAAGTAAAGTAAAAATGAGATCATTGTTGTAATACACAATTCCTAAATACCAAGATAAAAATGTACCTACAATAATGGCATTTTTTGGAAGATTAAAAAACTTTTGTTTGTAGGCCTGGTAAACCGTTCGAAGGCCATATAACATAAGCACAAAGCCATAAATCCATCCCAAAACTTCGAGAGCGAAACTGTTTTCTACTCTAAAAAAATCATATTCTGTAAACCATGTAAAAGCACGCGGACTTGATAAAAACCAATACAACATCGGGTACACCGTTGCCGTGTAAATAAACAAATTATCAAAAAACACAGTCCACTTTGTTTTAACTTCTAATCGTGAATACAGCCGCATGAAACCATACTGTTGTCTGATAAAATGAAACACCGCGATGTAGGCCAAACACGACCAAAAAACAGTACTACCAAAACTAAAAAGCAGCATCCCAATCAAAAAACACACTAAAGGTAAAACCAGCAACAACGTACGTTGCGCCTTGAAAGCATCAGGAACAAAATACGTTTTAAAAAGTGTGGCATAAACGTGCGCCACATCTATAAAAACAATCAAAAAAAGCCAGGTGTAAAAAGAATATTGATCCTCAACAACTCGGAAGGAATCATGAAAAATAATGACCAACAACGATACAAAAAAAGCTGGAGCCAATATAAAAACGCCATCCGTAAGTGGCTTATGTATCCAAGGTTGACGCATCGAGTACTTTATTTACGGCATGAATGCCTTGGTGAAACGCTTCTTCAAAAATAGAAATTCCGGCCAGATCAGAATGAGCAAAGAAAATACGATTATCTATAGCTATCGCCGCTTCTGCTTTGGCTTTGCCAAAAATAAATCCCGGAACCGGACTAATCATTCCGTGACCTAACAAGTGCACATTAATTTCCTCTGTTTTCGATTCGATATCAGGATGAGCCAGACGCAAATCATCAAAAACTAATTTTTTCCAATGTTCCTTGTTTTTATAATACAACTCCTTTCGGCTTTTGGAGCAACTATCACTTGAAAAACTATAGTAATAAGTAATCACTTTTTTAGCATGCACTTGCTGAACAGATTGTTGTTGGTCGTAAATATAGCCCAAGCCTTTGGCACCCTGAATAACATTATCCCAACACAAAGGATAACTGCCATTATCACCCAAATCAGTCACTACCAAAGTAGCCAACAACCACGGTGCATAATGAAAATCTTGAGCCAATTTTTTACGTTCAGGAAGCAAGTATTGATTGACAAATTGCGGACAAGCCATAATGACTTTTTCGGCTGTAATTTGAATCGATTTATTGTTTACAGCATCAAAAACCGCAACTCGAACGTCATTATCATCTGGAGTTATTTCGTATACCAAATGCGATTGTAAACTTTTCCCCTTAACATATTTTTTCAAGTGTTGCGCCAATCGGGCATTGCCTTCGGGCCAAGTCAAAACAGTATCAGCGCCATTGGGAGTACTGTCGTGTTTTCGCCCTGCGAAGTAATGAATTCCAGCCCAAGCAGATACAAATTCGGTACCCAAACCAAAATCGTCTCGACAACAATAATTAATATATTCTAAAAGTAAAGGCGAAGTAAATTCCTGTTGATTGCACCACTCAGCCATAGTAATTAGATCAAGCGCGCGTGTCTTACCATCAGTCGAGGACTTCACTAAAGGGATATCAAAAAGATATTTTCCATCTGCACCTTTAGTAAGTCGAAACTTTTCCATTTGCTCAAAAAAACGCTGCATTTGCGCTTCATCCTTTGACGTATTCCCAATTCGCGGCAGCAATCCTTCTTGCCAACTGTTGCGGTAAAACAAACGTTCGCTCGGGGCAAATGTCAACTGAGCCTCATCAAAAACAGGGAAACCTTGAGAGTCGTAACCCTGAATAATATTTTCTTCCTGCAAAAACTGCAGCAATTTAGTATCTGATTTATTAGGCAAAGGCAAATAATGCGCTCCCAAAGGAAATTTTGAATATTGATTTTCGCCGTTTGATGAATTGCCTCCTACTTCTTTTTCAAGTTCAACGAGTAAAAAATCAGTTTCGCCTCGTTTGGTGAATTCTCGCGCGGCACTCAAACCAGAAATCCCTCCTCCAACAATAAGGTATTTTACTTTTAATTGTTCGCTTACCTTAGGGAAATTCTTGGTGCGTAAGCGGTGCCCTAAAATATGATTGGTGCCTGTGATTCGAAATATAACTGACAATGCCTTCTCTTTACACGCTTGCAAAAAGGGAGTAATCAATACTGCTGCCGCAGCTGATTTTAAAAAAAATCGCCTCGAGAACTTATAATTTTCCCCACTCTTCATCAAAATAGCGTACTAAGATTTGGTTGTCTAAACGATTAATCTCGACTTCATTTGAAATCATATCTTTCGCAAAATAATTGAATTGGTCGAACTGGTAATTGTAAAAACGCAGCTTTTCAGCTCGTCTGTTCACGGTATTAAAAGTAGTTTCGAAACTGTTAATTGCAATAGAGAATCCCCATTCGCCAAACGAAGGGACATACGCATGGTAAGCATCAACCTGCGGAAAAGTTTCGGCCAAGGTTTTATTGATACACCAAAAAGACTTTGGGGCAAAAAACGGAGAAGTAGTTTGCACCACAAATACCGCATCTTTAGCCAAAATCGATTTTATGGTATTGTAAAAGTTCAAAGAATATAATTTACCCAAGCTGTAATTAGACGGATCCGGGAAATCAATCACCACGACATCAAACTTTGATTGCGTACTTTTAGCCCAGACAAAAGCGTCTTGATTCAAGACCTGTACCTTTTGGTTGTTTAGTGCATTTTCATTAAAACCAGTCAAAATAGTATTGGTTTTAAATAATTTAGTCATGCCCTCATCTAAATCTACCAGCGTAATTTTTTGAACTTCAGGGTATTTTAAAATTTCGCGTACCGCAAGTCCATCGCCACCACCCAGAACTAAAATTTTTTTGGCATTTTTAGCCATAGCCATTGCAGGATGCACTAAGGCTTCATGATAGCGGTACTCATCTTTAGAACTGAATTGCAAATTGTTGTTCAAATACAAGCGGTAATCACTTTTATTATGCGTTAGCACAATGCGTTGGTAAGGCGTTGTGTTGGAGTAAATGATATTTTCGCCGTACAAATTGCCTTCTGTGTAAGACAAAATCGAATCAGAAAAAAAAGCGACTACAACCAAAGTTACAAAAGCACCAATAGCTTTAAATCGCAATAAATACACATTTTTAAGATCTTTCTTTAAACTAAAACACAATACAATAGCAATACTGATATTGATCATTCCGAAGAACAAAGACGTGCCCATAATTCCCAATTTAGGAACCAATACCAGCGGAAATAAAATAGAAGCCAAAAGCGCTCCGATGTAATCAAAAGTAAAAACATTGGATACTAAATCTCTAAATGCCACTTTATCTTTGAGGATATTCATTAAAAGCGGAATTTCGAGTCCAACCAAACAACCCGTGATAAAAACCAACAAGTACAAAATGAGCTGAAAAGAATATACACTTTCGAACAATAAAAAAAGCGCTACCGAACTCAAACCGCCAATAAGACCCACGAGAATTTCGATTTCAACGAAGGTATTGAGCATGTTTTTGGTTAAAAACTTCGCAAAATAAGAACCCACTCCCATTGCAAATAAGTACACCCCAATTATGAACGAAAATTGTTTTACCGAATCGCCAAGCAAATAACTCGCCAAAGTACCGGCCACAAGTTCATAAACCAGTCCGCAGGTTGCGATAGTAAAAACAGCAAAAAGAAGTAAATATTCAAATTTTAAAATTTTTTTACCCATGAATTGCGGCACTAATAATCATAGAGAAACCAATAATAAGCGCACCAAATACAATGGCAACGGCTGTATTATTCTTTTCGGTAATTTCTTTCCAAGTATTTTCAGGAGTTAGTTTCTCGATGATGAAATAAGCAATCAAAAGAATTACAATTCCTAAAAGCGAGAATACCAAAGAGTTTAAAATAGGTTTTGATGTAAGAAAGTCCATAGGTTGAAATTTTAAAAGTTATTTATGATAAAAACGGTTAATGCTCCCGCGTGCATTTGACTCGGGTTTGTATTTTTCGGTTGTTTCGCAATCACACAACTGACTTCCTGAGGTATTGTAGTACACAAACAAGAGGTAAAAAAACAAACCAATACCCAATGACAGGTAGTTATTTTTAATGTAGTTTAGTATATTTTCCATGCTTTATGAGTTGTAATCAGAGTAACTACTTTCTGCCCAGCGGCGTTCTTCGAAATTGCGTTCTAAGTAAAATAAGCCAACCAAAACCACAATCATGCAAATTAACACAATCCAGATGTTGCGTGATGAAGGTTCGCTCCAAACTGCTTTCACTTTAATAAAATCGCTAGTTACATCTTCAGGAGCCTTCATGGAGCTGATTGTTAAATGGTATTTTCCAGCAGGCACACCACATAAATTAAAACTCTCGCTATTTGAACCTTCGGACCAGGACTCACCTTCGGTATAGCCAGAATAGTATTCAATGTCTTTGCTGGCGTAAACCTCATCGCCTGTTTTTTCGTTGACCAAAGCTACTTGTACATTCACCCACGAATTACTTACGGGTGCATACAATTCGACCGAAAGCGGCGCCGCACTACCTTGAAGGGTAAAACTTGGACTAACAAAATCTTTAGTTATAGCGCTAGCCAAAGGCAACTGTGTATCGAGGACATTGGCTGCCACTCGGTCTTTATTGAAATACCAATTGGAGATGATAATTAAAAGCGCCACGACACAAAAAGTGATCGCCAATTGACGCAAATCAATTAGGAACGGTTGCACCAAACCTACTCCTACTTTACTAGGTAATGTCGGGTTATCAAAAGCTTTTTTGACTACTGATTTTTTGATGTGCTCGCCTTTGTAGGCAGTTTGTACATTTGATTTTCGTTCAAAGGACAAAAGAAAAGGTGGATTGATATACTCGATCAACTCGGCCTTTTCGAAGATATCAAAATCAAAAAAACCACGAGCGGCTCTCAGTTTTGGATACGAATACGAATAACAGCTATAGCTTAAATCTTCAAAGTCGACTGTTCTTGGATGGTTGCCAACCTTGGTATCCAACTGAATTTCTTCAAGCCAAATCCAATGACCTGCAGCTTCAGATAAATAAGCAAAATCATCTTTGCTTTGCAACTGGTACTCTCCCCAAGCAAAACCATCGTATTCTTTAATCAGTAAACCCGTAACAGTGTACTCCTTATCATTAAAAACACCTATTTGACCTACCTCCAAATGTTCATCAAAAACAAAAGGTCTTAGTTGGTCTCTAAATCGCAAACCATCTCGGTCTTGATACACGTAAACGCAATTGGTACATGCGTATATGTTGACATCAAAATTCAAATCCAACTTAGTGGTATGGTTGCAATTGCTACAAGTAACCTCCATACTATTATCTATTAATTTCGAAGTCTTTTAAAACAATTCCTTGAAAATATTCCACATACTGCGCCATTACTGCTTTGACTTTTTGGGTATTATCCTGCAGATAATTACACAAATACACATCAAGAGTAAGTTGATTGAATTCGGGCCAAGTATGAATACAAATGTGAGATTCTTTGAGACAAACGGCTATGGTAAAACTATCGTTCTCGAAATTATGCACCACAGCTCCTACTTTTTCAAGGGCGTGATGTTGCAAAACAGCATCAGTAAAAGCCATGAAACCGGCGCTATTAGTGAGCTTAGATGCGTCAGGAACGCTTAATGTTACTAGTTTATGCAATCCTGGCGAATAACTGGGAAGCTCCATAGCGGTTATTAGAAATTGAAAATCAAAAAATATTGTACGAATATATCTCTTTCAATTGAATAAAAAAAGCCTCAAAATATTTTTACATATTTTGAGGCTATACCTTAAATTTTGCTTTCTCTTAATATTCTGGTGCCAATTCGAGTTCTAATCCCTCTAAGTCCTCTGTAATTGGAATTTGACAACCCAAACGGCTGTTTGATTTTACGTAAAACGCTTCGGATAACATGGCTTCTTCATCATCGCCCATTTCTGGCAAAGGCACTTCGTTCAAAACGTAGCATTGGCAAGAAGCACACATGGCCATACCACCGCAAGTTCCTTCAACTGGCAATTCGTAGGCTTTACAAAGCTCCATGATATTCATTGCCATATCTGTTGGTGCTTGTAGTTCGTGAACAACTCCTTCTCTATCTTTGATTTTGATTAATACGTCCATGTTATTGGTTTTGTGTGTGTTTTACAAATTTTGATTGGTATTGGGGTTCGCGTAAAGGATGGCAGCGGCATCCTTTTATGGAGCCTGCGCAATAAAAGATACAGCGAACAGCCTGACCTTTTTATAAAAATAGGCCTTTCAGTACAATTACCGTTGGCCTATTTTTATAAAAGGGTTACGCCCAAATGCCTCTATAAAATATTGACAACTGTTTCTATTTGCGGTGCAAATTTTTTGATTGTAGTTTCAACGCCGGCGCGCAAAGTCATTTGATTGACACTGCATGCGGTACAAGCACCTTCAAGACGGACTTTTACATGCTTGTCATCTTCGATAGAAATAAGTGTAATATCGCCACCATCGGAATTTAAAAAAGGTCTAATTTCCTCGAGCGCTTTTTGAACTTCAATTGTTAATTCTTCTGTTGTCATTTTCTTTATTTAAAGATTGTAAGATTAGAAAATTGAAAGATTGAAAATCATTTTCAAAAGTTTCTAATTTTATTTTTTTACAGCAGAACAACCTGCCATTGTTGTAATTTTTACTGCCTCAGTTGGTGGTAAACTTTCGTTTCTTGCTACTACTTCGCGCACTACGTTACGAGTCACTTCGTCAAAAATATTTTCAACCGGTGAAGCGATTTGCATGGCCGCTGGGCGTCCGTAATCACCTGCTTCACGAATAGATTGTACGATTGGGATTTCACCTAAAAATGGCACTCCTAAATCGTCAGCAAGGTTTTTAGCTCCTTCTTGACCAAAAATATAGTATTTGTTATCTGGCAATTCAGCTGGTGTGAAATACGCCATGTTTTCGATAATTCCTAAAACCGGAACATTGATCGCTTCTGACATGAACATAGAAACTCCTTTTTTAGCATCGGCCAAAGCTACTGCTTGCGGCGTACTCACGACTACTGCTCCTGTAATTGGCAAAGATTGTACGATAGAAAGGTGGATATCACCTGTTCCTGGAGGTAAATCAAGTAACATAAAGTCTAATTCTCCCCAATCAGCATCAAAAATCATTTGGTTTAATGCTTTTGAAGCCATTGGTCCTCTCCAAATTACGGCTTGACTTGGAGAAGTAAAGAATCCAATAGAAAGTATTTTTACTTCATAACTTTCGATTGGTTTCATTTTTGATTTACCATCAACCGTTACTGAAACTGGTTTTTCACTTTCGACATCAAACATAATTGGCATCGAAGGTCCGTAGATATCAGCATCAAGAACACCTACCGAAAAGCCCATTTTAGCAAGCGTTACAGCCAGGTTTGCGGTTACAGTAGATTTTCCTACTCCACCTTTTCCTGAAGCTACTGCAATAATATTTTTGATTCCAGGAATTGATTTTCCTTTAATTTCAGGCTTATCCGCTACCTCAACTTTGGTGTTGATTTTAACTTTGGCTTGGGCCGAAACTTTTTCTAGGATTGTTTTTTTAATATCGTCTTCGGCTCGTTTTTTAATGTGCATTGCAGGCGTGTGCAATACTAAATCAACAACAACCTCATCTCCAAAAGTGATAACATTGGTAATAGCACCACTTTCAACCATGTTTTTACCTTCGCCGGCAATGGTAATGGTCTCTAACGCTTTAAGAATTTCTTTTCTATCTAATTTCATTTCTAATTCGCTGTTTTCTATTGGCATTTGCATACCAGAACATTATCTTTATTTAAACTGATTTCAGATTGCAAATATAGCATGAAAAGTTCTTATTTTAAAGGATTTGTATCGCATTTATTGATGCGTACATTAGTGCGTGCTATGAGGGAGTTATGCCAGAAATTATTCTTCTGTTCGGATTGTTGGCGTCCAGAAATGAGCTTCAAAATCAACGATTTGGTTGTCGCGTACTTCAATACCTTCGTTTTCTAACAATTGTTGCATTAAGTTAGAACCATCAAAATGCATTTTGCCTGTAAGCAAACCGTTTCTGTTCACGACGCGATGCGCAGGCACATCTTCCAAAGTATGCGAAGCATTCATGGCCCAACCTACCATTCGAGATGATTGTGCTGAACCTAAGGCTCTGGCAATGGCGCCGTAGGAAGTGACTTTTCCGTATGGAATTTGCCGAACTACGTCGTAAACTCTTTCAAAAAAATTTTCGTTTGCCATGCTTTTGATTGCTAAAAAAATAGTTTAACCAAAGTAATACCGAACAATATTTACGAGTGTAAAAAGCGCTATTAAACCAGTGATTGTACCGATGATTCCGTTCATGTTGCGCATCAAGAAATCAGTCTTGTTTTGGATTTTTTGAAAAAAAGTAATGTAAAAATAAAACACCAAAAAAGAACCCGAAACTACACCCGCCACAAAAGTAAAAACATGAGTCGCCTCAAAGTAAAAAAGATTGTAAGATGCCAGGGTAATACTAACAAAAACGTAGTACGGAATGGGGAAGAAATTGAGCACCGAAAGTAACATACCGAGAAAAAAACGAGTGGAAGTACTTCGTTTTTTGATGCTTCCCACCTTTTTGACTGGCTTTTTGGCAATGAACAAAAAATAAACCGTAAGCACAGCAAAAATCCCAAACCCTACTTCGCGCAATAGCACAACCACATCTGGGCGTTCTTTAATAAATCGTGCAAAAAAAATAGCTAAAGATGCCTGAAAAAAAATGATGATCACCGCGCCAAGAACAAACCAATAAGCACTGCTTTTTCCTTCTTTCAGGTTCACTTTTGCCGCCGTCATGTTGATTAAACCGGGAGGAGTAATACCTACGAAAGCGGTTATAAAACCCAAAAATAAGGAAGTGATTAAATTCATAGGCACAAAAAGAGATTCAAAATCGAAGTCAAATATAAGACTATTCTTTGATTCTGAATCGAATATAGGTAATTGCTTTATTAATTTCTAAGTATTGTTTCTCGTAGAAGGTCTGAAAAGCGGTAACTTCTTCCGGACTTCCTTCATTTCTGTACACATTGTGATTAGCATACAAAACCTCGTGACCTTCGCCATGTAGCAATCCTAAGGTGTATCCGTGCATGAATTCACTATCCGTTTTTAAGTTTACAACTCCGTCTTTTTTGAGGATTTTTTTATACAATTGTAAGAACTGTGAATTTGTCATTCTGTGTTTCGTACGCTTGTATTTGATTTGTGGATCTGGAAAAGTAATCCAAATTTCATCAACTTCGTTTTCGGCAAAAATATGATTGATCAACTCAATTTGAGTTCGGATGAAGGCTACATTGTACAAACCTGTTTCAACAGCTGTTTTCGCACCACGCCAAAAACGCGCGCCTTTGATATCAATTCCGATGAAATTTTTGTTTGGGTAACGTTCAGCCAAGCCAACAGAGTATTCCCCTTTTCCGCAACCTAACTCGAGTACCAAAGGATTATCGTTTTTGAAAAAGTCGGTATTCCATTTTCCTTTCAACGGAAATAAATCGCCTACCACTTCTTCTCTAGTTGGTTGAAAAACATTGTTGAATGTTTCGTTTTCCTTAAATCTCTTTAATTTATTTTTGCTTCCCACTTTTCTTAAAATATTTATGCTTCGTACCGTTCGACTTGACGGTCTCAGCTGGCAAAATTAAGGAAATATAACTGAACTATTTGTCTTTTTTGGATTGCAATGTTTTCAAAAGGGCATCTTCGGTAGCTGATTTGGCTTGAATCACCACGTTAGAATGTTCATTAGGCACCGTCATTGACAAAACGTATTGTTTTATTTTCCATTTCCCATCCACTTTAATCAAAACTCCTGAGCCTCTGCAAATTTTCATTTGCGTGTTTAATAATTCGTCAAACCAAGCTAGATTTCCTCTCGCATCAAAAAAAACATGACGCTCAACAGCGGTAAAACTCCACGCCTTTCCTTTGTCAAAATGTGGTTTGGCATAGGCTTGAAAATCTTTTTTGTTCCAATTTTCAGTCGCATCAGTGCCAATAAAAACCGCATCCTCGGCTAGAGCATCAAAATAATCCGTAAAGTTAGCCTTTGCTGCTGCTTGATGCCAATTGTCTAAAACTTGATTGACCTCAGTCGTTACATTTGTTGAAGATGAAATATTGGTTTTACATCCCAAAACCATCAAGAACATGAAGGGTAATAGTAATTTAAAGCGCATCTGATTGTTGTTTATTCGTGATTTTTATTCCATTTAATCTTAATTTTCCCATCGACATCTTGCGCCAAAAGATGCAATACCAAACCTTTGTATCGCTTGGCCAAACGTTTTTCCTCATCGGAAATTAGTGTGTCTTTTCTAGGATTTCGGAGCGGAATGGTCATGGCCAAATTCGTCCCCCGTTGAAACGAATATACGCCATTTACATCAAAATTTAAAACGTTTGAACTCACTTTAAATTTTTTGATTCCCACCCTACCATCATTAATTTTAAAATCGCCAACCAAATCACTCAAAACAATATTGTTGACATTTCGAAACGGAAAAGCAAATTTGGCTACCGCCGTTATAGGTTTAAAATTGATCAAAGCCCCGTCAGACAATTTGAAATTAACATTACCAGCGAGTGATTGGGTTTTTAGTGCGCCACCAGCCATCAACATACCATTGACATCAGCAGTGGCATTAAGCGTTCCCTCGATATTAGCAGGTTGAAAAGATTTGATTCCGAAATTATCCATAGCTGTTAAAAACTGAGTTACGTTGATGCGACTTAATTTTAGGTTGGAAGCTACTTTAAAATTCTTATTCTCGCGACTCAACTTTCCGGCTACTTCAATACGACCTCCGCAAGTTTCGAGCTTGGCTTTTTGCACAATAAACGAATCATTAATTAATGCTACTGAAGCCAATACTCGCGATGCGTTCCATTTGTCGTAGTTAATTTTATCGGCCTTAACATCCATTATTACTTGCGATTTATGAATGGCATCGTATATTTTTGCCGAAAAAGGATCTGCTACAGCAACCGCCTTTGCTTGTTTCCCATTGCCACTTGTTATCGCTCCTACAAATTGTTTCACATCTAAATACGGAGCGTATACTTGCCAATTGACAATCATTTTTTGGGGACTGTCGTAATACAAAGTCATGAAATTATCTATTTTACCTTCCATAAAAACAGCACTTTTTGCATTTTTAAAACTAATATTTTTGAGCAATAATGCTTTGTCTGTAAAATCGAGCTCTATATTGGTTTTTAGGAAAGCAAAATTTTTTGGACCGTAGTTCAGCAGTGCCTCTTTTACAAAAACGCGACCTTTAAACTGGGGTTTCTTAATTTTTAGACTCGCCACATCAAACTTAAAATCTAATTTGACGTCAGCATCTCCACCCGTAAAATACAATATTTCTTTATCGATTAATTTATTGAGGCGCTGCATCTTAAAATTGGCACGAAAATTTCCGGTAGCGATAGTTTTTTCGAAATTAGCAATTACACCGTGAGGAATTCGGAACGGAATAGTTTTGTATTGGCCTGCAAAATTGGTGAGGCGTATTGCTGAATTTGGGTCATTGATACCCAAACCTTTTTTGAAATTATTGGTAAATTGACCCGTAAACGAACAATTTGTGATTATCCCATCAGGAATAATTAGCCTATCATTTTTCACGCGCGCAAGCACCACGATTTCAGGATCACCCATTGTATTCAAATCGCCAATAATAGAACAACGCACTTGCAATGGTTTTTGGAGATCGAACTGATCCAAACGTTTTTTGATATTTCCGCTCAAAATAGCAGCTGCATTGCGCCATAAAATATTGGTTTGAATACTAATATCAAACGGAGCTTCCTCTTCTTGAATACCAAAATGTGCCTGAACGGCAAACACATCGGCACCGATGAAAAGTTCATCAGCCTTCACAGAAATCTTTTTACTTAGTGCGTGATAATTCGCTTTCAGTACTGTCTGAATTACTTTGTTCTGAACAAAACTTCCTCTTTGTGTATTGAAAGCCATACTATTGGCCATTGTTTTTATGGTAACCTTCGACTGCCAATTGTAACCATCAAAAGTAAAATTGCCTTTGAGGTATTCTACATCAAAATCGAATAATTTCTTCCCTTTTTGGTTTTCAGAAATCAAGCGGACATTTTTAAAAATAATTTCTTTAACCGCTGTATCAGTGGAACTTTTAGATTGGGTTTTGTCTTTTTTACTTTTAAAAATGGAAGTATTTACGACTCCATTTTTTGATTTAAACACGTGCAAATTCGCATTTTGAACCTCAATTTTATCAATAAACAATTCGTTACCCAACAGCTTTAAAACATTTACGCGCAACTTAATACGCTCTGCTTGCAGCAAGGTACGCTTGTGTAATGGCCATAAACTATCTTTGACTTGTACTTGGCTTAACGCCAAAGTCATATTGGGAAAACCTTGAAAAAACGCATAGTTAACATCCTTTATCACGACTGAACCCGAACAATTTTCGTTGATTTGTTCATTAATTTGCTGTACTATTTGCGCTTTATTACTGTCAAAATAAACCGAAAAACCAACACAAATTAGCAACGAGGTAGTTACAAACGCCAATGCCAAAATACCCAAATATTTGAGGATTTTTTTTGGAGTCAAACGGTTCAAAAAATTTCGAATGGGTGACCAAATAGTAAACATAGGCATTTTATTCTGATTTAAAAAAAGGGAAAAAAGCGACTTTAAAGCGGATTAATTTCTGAAGCTACTATCAATAGATGTTGAACAATTGCCAAATTTTAAACCGGATTTTTAATAAAAAAACTCCTTTTTATTTTTGGTAAAATTACGCCTACTGAACCCGATACGGTTTACATGTGAATACTATAATTATTGTATAATTTACAGATATTAGATTGTTAAATATACTCTTATTATTTGTTTTTTAAAAATAAAAGAAATACAAAACCCTAAATATCAATAATTTATTATTTTTATTACGCCGTTGCGGAACAATGATTTTTTAACACGAAAGGGTAAAGCTCTGCTTTACACAATCAAGAGGATAATTTAAGAGCCTCTTTTTCATGTATTTTTGTATTGCCGTAAACCACTAGAATTTCAAAACCAAAAACTATGAGAAAATTATACGCTGCTTTTTTGATTCTCATCTCTTTAACAATTGTTTCTTGTAAAAAAGATAAAAGTCCAACCATCTCTCAAGTTAAAAATACTCCTACTAACTATTTAGAAGTATCCTTTGATAGCACACAAATTGCTCCATTTTTTGAATCGTATCCCGACCTGAAAACCTATCAGACAAAAGTGGAGGAATTGTATCGCAAGCGCCAATTCCATTATATTTGGTTTGATAAAGATGGTATAAATGAATTTGCTGGCGTTTTGTACAATAAAGTGAACACCATCAATCAAGAAGGTGTAGAAGCCAAAATACCTTACCAAGAAAAATTCGATGCTATTTTTAAAGATCCAAAAAAATATAAAAAAGCGAGTGTTGAAACTGAATTGCTCAACTCGGCATTATTTTTCTTTTATGTTGACAAAGTTTATGATGGGATAGCACCCGAAAAAACCAGAGATTTAGGATGGTTTTTGCCCAGAAAAAAACAATCGTATGATGCCTATTTGGATTCGCTTTTGATCAATCCATCCCTAATTCACAAGGAAGAAAAAGGCCTACTTAAACAATATTTTTTACTCAAGAAAGCATTGGCTAATTATAGAGCAATAGAAACAAAAGGTGGTTGGTCAAAAATCACGGTTGATTCTCTTGTAAAAAAATACCAACCCGGTGATAGCGCACAAGTGATTGCCCAAATTCGCACCCGACTTTTTATCACCAACGATTTAGAAAAAGATTCTAAAAGTGCTATTTATGATGAAGAATTAGAAAAAGGTGTTTTACAGTACAAAAAAAGACACGGAAATGCATGGAATAAAACCATCCTACCTGAACATATAAAAAGCATGAATATTCCCGTGCAAGAACGCATCAAAACCATTATGCTCAACATGGAACGTTGCAGATGGGTATCAAACGACATTACCAAATCAAAAGAATTGGTGGTGGTGAATATTCCGGCCTATGAACTCACTTTTTTTAGAAACGGGCAAGCGGAACTAAAGTCGAAAGTTGTAGTAGGAAAAGCATTGAACAAGACAGTTATTTTTAGCGCGCCTATGCGATATATTGTTTTTCGTCCGTATTGGAATGTCCCAACGAGCATACTTAAAAACGAAATTTTGCCCGCCATAGAAAAAGATCCGAACTATTTAGCAAAACACAACATGGAATGGAACAATGGTACCGTCAGACAAAAACCAGGAGCATCTAACTCTTTGGGATTGGTAAAGTTTTTATTTCCGAATTCGAATGCTATCTATTTGCACGACACGCCCTCGAAAGGATTGTTTACTCGCGAATCAAGAGCATTCAGTCATGGTTGTATTCGAGTAGCCAAACCCAAACAACTAGCGGAAGCCTTGATGAAAAACGATCCGAAATGGAACATGGAGAAAATTGAGGAAAAAATGGCCGCTGGTGATGAATATTGGTACACTTTACCTGAAAAAATCCCAGTTTATATTGGTTATTTCACCTCTTGGGTTGATGCTGATGGCAACTTGTTTTTTTATGAAGATGTATACGAGAGAGATCCTGCTTTGGCAGCTTTGCTTTTTAAATAAATCTTGAGAATTGAAGCTATCTAACAAATGATACCCTAGCTGATAATACAAAAAAAGACACTTTTCTCAAAGTGTCTTTTTTTATCCTAAGCAAATAAAATTAGTGTGTTTTCATTTTATCGAAAGTAGTTCCTAGTACTTTTTTTATTTTATCTAAAGCCCCGTGAAAAGCTTTTTCGGTAGTTTCTGCATGATGTGTTACCGCTAAAGGTTGACTGTTTACAGGTCGGGCTTCAATTAGGCATCTTTTATCATTCACTCCTGATTTATCGCTGTTTTCGTCTCCAAGATGGACTTCTAGACGGGTTACTTTATCCTCAAAACGGGCCAAAGCTGTAGCTACTTCATCCTGAATATACAATTTTAGGCGTGCATGTCCTTCTACATTATTGTCTGTGTTGATTTGTACTGTCATGATGTTTTAAATTTTAAGGTTGTTTCTCAAATTTACGAAAGCCCTTTCATAAATACGAGTGCATTAATAAAACATTATGATAATAAAACCACCTAAATTCACCGCCATACTTGGTTTTATATTAATTTTTTTGAAATAAAAAAAACGCTATTCTTTCAAATAGCGTTTCAATTATTTAACGATTTGTACACCAAATCAAACGATTACTAATCTAACTCAGGCAATAAAACAACACCCATATTAAATAAAGTAAACGCTTGTATGTCTACATTTTCTTGAATAGTAGCTGCCACTGATTTTCCAGCTCCATGCCCTGCATTAATGTCAATTCGGATTAAAGTTGGATTACTACCGGTTTGTTTTTCTTGTAATTCGGCAGCAAACTTAAAACTATGAGCAGGCACTACGCGATCATCATGGTCACCAGTTGTTACCATAGTTGCAGGATACTGAATTCCTTTTTTTACATTATGAACAGGAGAATATCCTTTGATATAATTGAACATTTCTTTACTGTCTTGCGATGTACCGTAATCATACGCCCAACCTGCACCTGCTGTAAAAGTATGGTAACGCAACATATCCATTACACCTACTGCTGGCAAAGCTACTTTCATTAACTCTGGTCGCTGTGTCATGGTCGCACCTACTAGCAATCCTCCGTTTGATCCTCCGCGAATAGCTAAATAATTAGGCGAAGTATATTTTTGAGCAATTAAATATTCGGCTGCTGCTATAAAATCGTCAAATACATTTTGTTTTTGCATTTTGGTTCCTGCATCGTGCCATTTTTTACCGTATTCGCCACCACCACGTAAATTAGGAACTGCATAAACACCGCCGTTTTCCATCCAAACTGCGTTCGCAATGCTGAAACTTGGTGTTAAACTCACATTAAAACCACCATAACCGTACAACATGGTTGGGTTGGTTCCGTCTAGCTTTAAACCTTTTTTGTGCGTAATAATCATTGGTATTTTTGTACCATCTTTTGAGGTGTAAAACACTTGTTTTGACTCGTACAAATCACTGTTGAAATCTACTTTTGGTTTTTCATAAACTTGCGACACTCCTGTTGCTACATCATAGGAAAAAGTTGAACCTGGCGTGATGTAATTGGTAAAAGAATAATACAGTTTTTGTTCTGATTTTTTACCTCCAAAACCACCTGCTGTTCCTACGCCTGGCAATTCTATTTGACGAACAAGCTTACCATTGTAATCGTATTGTTTTACTACAGAAACTGCGTCTTGCATATAATTTGCAAAAAAGTAGCCACCGCCAGTTGACGGAGACAATACGTTTTCAGTTTCGGCAATAAAGTTCTTCCAATTTGCAGGAACCGGATTGCTTACATCAACAGTTACGATACGTTTGTTTGGTGCATTTAAATCGGTTTCAATAAACAACTTCGAACCTTCGTTTTCGATGATATTGTTATCTGTTTTAAAATTGTCTACGATAGTTACAATAGCACTTTTAGGATTACTTAAATCTTTGATGTACAATTCATTTCCGTAGGTCGAATTGGCTGCAGTTATTACCAAATAACGATCGTCCTCAGTAACATACCCGCCAACATAACGGCGTTTTTTATCGGCACCAAATATCACTTGATCGCTTTTTTGAGCAGTACCTAATTTATGGAAATACAATTTGTGTTGGTCTGTTTTAGCTGATAACTCACTGCCTGTTGGTTTGTCATAACTAGAATAGTAAAACCCTTCGTTTCCTAACCAAGAAACACCACTAAATTTGACATCGACAATGGTATCGCCAATAATTTTTTGCGTCTCAGCGTCCATAACTACTACTTTACGCCAATCACTTCCACCCTCTGAAATAGCATAGGCTACTTTAGACCCATCTTTAGAAAAGTTTAATCCTCCTAAAGAACTTGTTCCATCTTTAGAAAAAGTATTTGGATCTAAAAAAACAGATTCTTTTCCTTGAGCATCTTTGCGATACAAAACCGATTGATTTTGCAATCCGTTATTTTTATAGTAATAAGTATAGGCACCTTCTTTGAACGGAGCTCCTATTTTTTCATAGTTCCAAAGTTTTTCCATACGTGCTTTAATCACATTACGAAAAGGAATTTGCCCTAGATAATCGTAGGTAACCTCGTTTTGAGCTTTTACCCAAGCTCCTGTTTCAGCTGATTTGTCATCTTCTAACCAACGGTACGGATCGGCCAATTTAGTATCAAAATATACATCTACTGTTTCGCCTTTGTTAGTCTTTGGATACTGCACTTTTTTAGGCGTATTATTTTGCCCAAAAGATGCTACCGCTGATGATATAGCCATTATTAAAAAAGTTTTTTTCATTAGTTAAATTTTAAGGTTGTTACAAAAATAGCAATAAGTTTGTCTAAGCCTTGCGAATAATTCTTAAATAAAACAAAAAAACGCTACCAATAGGATAGCGTTTTGTCTTTGATAAAATAATCGTTTATGACTTATCTCAGCGTTACAGGATATGTAATCAACGCATCAGTAGCTCCACCAGCATTCGTAATTGAACCTGTAGCCACACCATCAGCTGTTTTTACTGGCTCATGTCTTAAAGTTACGGTAATTGAACCTGTTGTAGCAGTCGCTCCTGTTTTTAAAGTAAATTTTAAACCAATTGGCTTTCCATTAGCATCTGCATCTGCATAAGTAAAAGCACCTACTGCTGCTGGTGCCTGAAAAAATAACTGGTGCTCTACTCCTTCTTCTAAAATTTCTGCAGTAATATTATCAACTGGAGTTACTGATTCATTTAAAAAACTAACTGCCCCTGTATAAGTAGTATTTAATGCTAATTCACCTGAAACAGTAATTACAGGCATATTAGGACCATCACCATCAAGATCTTTTGAAGTTAATGTTATTGTTTGGTTTCCTGCTGTTAATGTGGTTGTTACTGTAGTAATCAATTCTTCTTCATTAACCGCAATTGGATCGTCGTTGTTACAAGATGAAAAGCTTACTAATGTGATTAATGCAAAGGCCAAAATTTTAAAATTTTTCATTTTTTTTGTGTTTACTTTTAATAATTAAATTTGATTTGTAGTTGTATGTTTCTACCCATTTCGTCAGCAAAAAGCCGCTGTCTATTGAGGTAATCACGATACGAAGTGTTTGCTATATTTTGAACAGAAAATGCTAAAGTAGTGCTCGTTTTTCCAAATGTTTTGAATGTCATTTCAGAATAAAAATGCAACAAATGATAAACTGCTGGCGGTGTGCTAATATCTACCACAACGGGAACCAACTTATTATTTTCGATGATATTGGTGGTGAAATTATAGTTTGGAAATTGATTTTGACGAAACATCAACTCGCTTTTTAATTCGAGTTTCAAATCGTGCCAAGCCGATTTTGTGAACTGAATTTTATTGCTCACACCCAATGGAGGCATATCAATAAGAGCCGTACGGTTGCTAACATCCCTACCGTTTACATAAGAGACCATTAGTCCGTGTTGCCAATCTTCGTTAATTTTCCATTGTGTTTGCAAGTCAACCCCAAACAATCTGGCTTGTGTTTGTTGGTAATCATACACTGGGAAAGCACCGCGAATCGTGGTTTCAAAACCTACTGGCCGTAAAAACATAAAATTTCGAATGCTGTTCAAGTACGGATTGAATTCTACCGAAAAACGATTCCATTTTTTTTGCAAAGTAGTCGATAATTTAACGGCTTGCTCTTGGTCTAAAGCCAAATCTCCCAACTCAATAACTCCTGTAGAATGATGTAATCCATCACTGAAAAACTCAGACGGATTCGGATTTCTGGCTGCTAAACTTACATTGCCATACCAGTGCAAATCGTTTTCAAATTCGCGGTGAAAGCCCAAACTTGCCGACACGTTATGAAAGTTAAACGATGGTTTTGTAAGCCACTGGTTGCCTTGTTCGCCTACAATAAAGTTTGAAAATTCAGGATCGTAACCACGCTCCTCCCATCTTGATTTCAAATAAAACTTGGTAGCATTAGTTTGCGAAAAATCATAACGCACTCCAGCATCTACCGAAAAATGATCTGAAAAATCGTAATTAAAAATGCCGTACGTGGCCAATTCATAACGATCGAAGGTTGGTATCAAAGGTTTTATACCCGTAGCTGGATTGGCAAAATTGCTTTGCAACGAACTACTCACACCTGATTTGAAAGTCCAATCATGAAGTATTTTTTTGTAATCAACTTGCATAGCGTGTGTGGCCAACTCCAAATCTAAAGCAGCGCGCGAATTAAAATCACCTCTGCGGACATCAAATTCTAATCTTTTGTTGAATTGAAAAGAATATTGCGCCGCGATTGATGCCGTTTCGTCTAGAAAGTAATTAAAATTTAATTTAGCTAAATGATGTTGCACCTCTTGCTTTGGGTTTCGAATGGCATAGGTAAAATCATTGACAACCGATGGAATCTTATTGGTTATAGAATTGTACAAATCATTAACATTACCAATGTGTGAAGCACTCAAAATTCCGATTGTAGTGTTGTAATAGCTGTAATACGCACCAATATCGTATTTTTTGGCAGTGTACTTCACATCGCCTGAAAAATTGGCCTCACGATTTCCGGTATTTGAAAGGACGTAAGTTGGTGTTTCGCGATCGCCCATATACTTAAATGTACCTAAAGCGTTCCAACTCCATCCTTTGTCATTGCCTTTGTGCAAACTCGAACTAATCGAACCACCGCGACCGTTGGATACCATGTTTAAAATAGTTTTTCCAAAAAGTGTATCTTGTTTAACGGTTAATGGCTCAATGACAACCAAACCACCTACGGCATCTCCGCCGTATTGCAATCCGGATGCACCTTTGATTACCGTTATTTTTCCTGCGGCATTCACATCAAAATTAGGAGCGTGTTCCGTTCCCCATTGCTGGTCTTCGAGTCGCACATTATTATTGATTATCGGCACTCTGCTACCAAACAATCCGTTGATAATTGGTTTTACCACAGTGCTACCTGTTTTTAAACTAGAAACACCATTCACTTCCCTAAGCACTTCGCCCAAGGTTTGATTACTGAACCTTTCAATAGTTTCTGTTTTGATTTTTTGCTCTAGCAAAGATTTGTTCAGCGTATTGTTTTTTTGACGCACCACCACTTCTTGAAGCTTATCTGCTTTTTCTTTTAAAACAAAATCAAAAACAAGATCGCCTGATAGGTTTACCAAAGTATCTACCGACTGAAAACCAATGTACGAAACGTGTATTTTTTGATTTCCTGAAGGGAGTTTTTTAAGCAAATAATTCCCATCAGCATCAGCTGAAACTGTTTTTTTACCAATATGAATGTGACTTCCCACAAGCGGAGTTCCGGCCTGAGAGGTTATTTTTCCGCGTACAGTGCTTTGTGCAAATGAGATAGTGCAAAAAAGACTGAGACAGAAAAAAAGATAGCTTTTTTTGTCCATGTTCTTTGTTCAAAATATAGAAACGATTGATACATTTTCTAAATTCGAAAATGTTTGCTAATAAATATTCGTTCTAGGACAAAGGTGGTGCTCGAAGCGCAAAAAGGCTTCCTTTATAGAAACTATTGATTTCAGTGGAAGTAACAGCGGTTTTTCGTGTTACTAAATCAAAGTTTTCAATTGAAATTTTAGATGAAAATAAAAAAGTAAAAGTACTTACTTTAAAATCGCAAATGCCGCAAAAATCATATCCATCATGTTGGTGTGTGATTTCGGTAGCTGATTTTTTTTCATGGGTACAATGAACTTCCGCAAGTTGTGTAGCTATATGCTCGTATTTGTGCACAGATTGAAACAGCATTGAGCACAATACTGTCACGGTGAGCACGAGACTTACTATAGAAAACTTGTTTTTCATGGAGGGCAAATATAACAATCCTAAAACATAAATCCATTTGTTTTCACAAAATATAAACTTTGCTTCAACAAATGGATTCAAAAATCGCAATAAAAAGAGACACATTTAACAATTTTGCTAATCAAATGTGATCAATTTGTGTTTTATACTAATTTATTGGCAACTAAATATTCAGCAATTTGAATGGTATTTGTAGCAGCACCTTTACGCAAGTTATCGGCAACAATCCACATGTTTAAAGTGTTTTCTTGGCTTTCGTCACGACGAATTCTACCCACAAAAACAGCATCTTTACCTTCAGCATACAACGGCATTGGATAAGTAAATGCATCGATATTATCTTGAAGTACTACACCATCCGTTTGGTGCAAAATAGAACGCACTTCGCTTAGATCAAAATCATTTGAAAACTCTACATTTACCGCCTCACTGTGGCCGCCGACAACAGGAACACGCACGGCGGTAGCTGTTACAGCAATCGTATTATCACTTAAAATCTTTTTGGTTTCGCGCACCAATTTCATTTCTTCTTTAGTGTATCCGTTCTCTTCGAAAGAGTCGCATTGTGGGATAGCATTTCTATGAATAGGATATTTATAAGCCATATCGCCTTGCACTCCTGCGTACTCGTTCTCTAACTGTTGCACCGCTTTTACTCCAGTTCCTGTAATGGATTGGTAAGTAGAAACAATGACACGTTTGATATTGTATTTGCGGTGTAATGGCGCTAATACCAATACCATTTGAATAGTAGAGCAATTTGGATTGGCGATGATTTTGTCATCAGCTGTAAGTTGGTCAGCGTTGATTTCAGGAACAATTAATTTTTTAGTTGGATCCATTCTCCAAGCAGAAGAGTTATCAATTACGGTAGTTCCTGCTGCTGCAAATTTTGGAGCCCACTCTAAAGAAATTTCTCCTCCAGCCGAAAACAAAGCAATATCCGCTTTTAAATCTACTGCAGATTGCAAACCAACTACTGTATAATTTTTTCCGTTAAAAGCAATTTCTTTACCTACAGAACGTTCAGAAGCCACAAGAATTAATTCGTCTGTTGCTCCAATAAAATTGCGCTCCGCAAGCACTTTTAACATCACTTCACCAACCATTCCGGTGGCACCAACAACTGCTATTTTCATAGTATATTTTGATTGAGTATTACATTTAAAGGACAAAAGTAAACATTATTGACTGTACCACAATTGCATTCACAAAAAATAACAAAATGTTTGATTTATAACAATTCAGGATTAATCACTATTTGTCAATCAACATGACTAAAGTGGTTGAAAAGCACTCTTTAACAATGGAACACATAATGAACAAGTCTTTTGAATTATTTTAACCATTAAGAAAATTAAGTCTTAAAAGAAATTCAAAAAGCACGACAGATCTATTGTCAGAATTACTAACAAAGTTTTGCCACAGATTAGCAGGATTAAAATGATTTCTAAATTACACAACGAACTAATCTGTGCTAATCAGTGTAATCTGTGGCAGAGAAAATTATTGTTTTTTTATTCGATTCAACTTATTGACTGCGCGTTGCGTTAGGGATTGAAGTGGAAATCCTTTTTGAGGCTTTTTAGCCGAAAAAAGATTGCAGCGAAAGGCCCGACCCGCCACGGCGGGAAACGCCATAAAAAAGAAAAACTAGTGACTTTGTAGTACACATGACTTGAGAGGAATTTAGTTGGTTCTTCTGATCAAAATATCGCAAAGAAAAACCGCCACAATTACGTGGCGGTTTAGTTAGAATATATAATGTAGCGGAAATTACTTTTTTAACAAGTCCCTAATTTGCGTTAACAATTCTTCTTGCGTTGGTCCAGCTGGAGCTGCAGGAGCTGCAACTTCTTTTTTCTTTGCTTTTTCGGCAGCTCTTAAAACTACAAAAATAAAGAACGCAATAATTACAAAATTGATAATTGCTTGTACCAAGTTACCATACGTGATAACTGCCGCACCCGCTGTTTTAGCCGCAGCCAAATCAGCATAAGAGTTACCGTCAAGGGTCACAAATTTCTGTGTAAAATCGATACCACCAGTAAGTAAACCTACTATTGGCATGATTACATCATCAACCGCTGATCCTACAATTTTACCAAATGCACCGCCCATTACTACTGCTGTGGCAAGGCTAAGTACGTCACCTTTCATTAAAGATGCTTTGAAATCACTAAAAAATCCCATAGAAAATGTTTTTAAGTTAAGTTTATTTGAAAAACGAACTTAGTTAAAATTTTAACATTAACCTAGAAAAATTTAACAAAAAAATAACTAAATACGATAAAACACTCTTTTTACTCGTTGCGAAATGGCGGTTAAAACCTCGTATGCTATAGTATTTAAACGATTAGCAATATAATTCACCGATAAGTTTTCACCAAAAACAACCACAACATCGCCTTCTAAACAGTCAATATCTGTGACGTTCACCATAAGCATATCCATACAAACACTGCCTACAATAGGTGCTTTTTTATTTTTAATCAAAACGTGGCCTACCTCATTACCCCACGCTCTGGAGATTCCGTCGGCATATCCTATCGGAATGGTGGCAATCTTTGTAGGTACCGTAGCCATAAATCGTCTGCCATAGCCTACGCTCTCACCTGCTGAAATGGTTCTGATTTGTGAAATAATAGATTTTAATGTTCCTACATTTTCTAATTGTTTTTGTTCTTCGGGATCATTTGAAACGCCATACAAACCAATACCCAAGCGAACCATATCAAACTGCGCATTTGGAAAATTACTAATTCCTGAAGTATTTAAAATATGACGTAATGGTTTTATATTTAATTCATTGCAAATTTGAGTTGACAATTGGTCAAAAAGGGCAATTTGTTGGTGTACAAATTCAAAGTGTTTTGGATCATCGCTCGTGGCTAAATGCGATAAAATACTTTTTACAGTCACGTGCTTGTTGTCGTGCAAAGCAGCTATTAAATCAGGTATTGTGTCTTTCTCAAAACCCAAGCGATGCATTCCGGTGTCGATCTTGATGTGAATTGGAAAACGACTTAAGTCTTTTTGTTTGGCTAATTTTAAAAAAGCCTGTAGTCCTTTTAAAGAATAAATCTCGGGCTCAATGCCATGCTGAATAATCGCTGCAAAACTAGTACTCTCTGGATTTAAAACCATAATTGGTATTTTAATTCCGCCATTTTTAAGCGCTATTCCCTCATCGGCGAAAGCCACACCTAGGTAATTTACCTTATTGAATTCTAATAATTTGGCAATTTCAAGACCTCCGTTTCCGTAACCAAAAGCCTTAACCATCACCATTACTTTAACATCAGCTTGCAACTTTGATTTAAAAAAATTCAAATTGTGTGTGATCGCATTCAAATTAATTTCGAGTACGGTTTCATGGGTTTTCTCTTCGAGTAAATGCACAATTTCTTCAAAGGCAAAAGAGCGCGCTCCTTTTATCAAAATGGTTTCGTTCGAAAAATCAAGTTGTTCAAAATTGGCAATAAACGAAGCTGTATCGGGATAAACAGTGGCTTGGCTAAACTGATTTTGAAACGCTGAAATGGTTGTTCCAACACCAATTACACGATCTATTTTATGGGCCACAATTAACTTTGCCACTTTTTCATACAACTCCTCTTGCGGCAATCCGCTCTGGAAAATATCTGATAAAATAATGGTTTTCTTTTGGTATTGCTTTTGACTTTCTAAAAAATCCAAAGCGATTTTCAACGACTGATAATCAGAGCTGTAACTATCGTCAATTAAGCTGCAATTGTTGATTCCGTTTTTAACTTTCAAACGCATTTCAACCGGGTACAGCATAGCCATACGTTCTTGAATGGTTGCTGTGTCATACTTTAAATGTAATAAAACCATCAAAGCTGAAACTGCGTTTTCGATGGAAGCCTCATCTTGAAAAGGGATCTCCACTTCAAACTGAATTGATCCCTGACTCACACTAAGTCGTGTTCCCGCTTGCATTGTTTTTTTTGACAAAAACACATTTGCAGCGGGATCTTCAAAACTCCACGAAAGTGTCTTTATATTTTTTGGAAGATACAAATCAACAACTGAATTTTTGTTGCAAATAAGTACCTCAGCATTTTTAAAAAGTTGTAGTTTTTCGATAATTTTTTGTTCACGACTTGTAAACCCTTCGTCATGAGCCGAACCAATATTCGTGAGAACTCCAATCGTAGGTTGCACAATTTGCTGCAATTGTTGCATTTCATTTATGGTAGAAATTCCGGCTTCAAAAATTCCTAGATTGTGTTTTTCGTTAATCCCTAAAATCGAAAGTGGCACTCCAATTTGCGAGTTATAACTTTTTGGACTGCGAATTACATTAAAATCAGGACTCAGCAAAAAGTTCAGCCATTCTTTTACGATTGTTTTTCCATTGCTTCCCGTAATTCCGATAACAGGAAAATGAAAAAGTGCACGATACTGCGATGCCACTTCTTGCAAAGCCTTTCGCGTGTCCTGCACGACATAAAAGTGCGCTTGCTCTTGATACGCACTTGGAATTTGGTGTACTACAAAATGCTGTACCCCTTGCTGGATCAAATCTGGAATGTATTGATGCGCATCATTATTACTTCCTGACAATGCAAAAAACAGTGTTTGCTTGCCATTTTGAAGTGATCTACTATCGATGGAAATATGATCCAGCAGCAAGCCATCAGTGGTTACAATACCTTTTTTGGTTATTTCAAAAGCAATGGGTAACGAATTTGAATTCATGAGTAGCAAGGATTATAAAAATCTAAGTTAACGGGCAAAAGAGCCAATCAAAACATAGTCAAAAATACCATTCTTTTTAGGATTAAATGAATCAGTACCTTTAAAAAAAAATAGTTTACTAATTGTTAAACTGATTCGAGTTGGGCTGCCAATCATTTGACTTTCGTTATATTTGTTTTTTGACCAAAATGACTTTAAAAAAAATACTTCCGCTATTTTCCTATCTTTTTCATCCGATTTTTATACCGGCAATGGCTGCGTTGTTCTATTTTTTCGGGACTGATCTTGATTTTTCTACAACTCAAAAACTGTTTGTTTTTGGACAAGTCCTTGTAACTACGGTATTACTTCCCATAGTTGCCTACTTTTTGCTGCGAGCCAGCGGGCAGATAAAATCGATAATGGCAAAAGGCATTGGAGAACGCAAAATTCCACTCGTATTACATTGTTTTTTACTGCTGTTGTTAATCAAAAAAAACATTACCATTGTTGAATATCCGGAGTTTCACTTTTTTTTATTGGGTGGTCTTTTGAGTAGTTTAATCGCATTACTTTTACTTTTTATACGTGTCAAAGCTAGTTTACATCTAATAGGAATTAGTTCATTGACCGTTTTTATAATCGGATGCAGCATGCATTTTCAAATACCTTACACTTTTTTGATTGCATTACTTATTGTCACGAATGGCTTGGTAGCCTCCTCTCGTTTAGAAATGAATGCGCATACGTATAAAGAATTGGTGATTGGATTTTTTATAGGATCAATTCCGCAGCTATTACTATTGAACTTATGGCTATAAAATATAAAAAATGACTCCAAAATTGAGAGCCTGTAATGCAAAAGATTCTGCTGTTGTGGTCTGCGCCTCCAACAAAGGATTCAAACCATAATAAACGTACAAGTTAATTGTATTGTAACCGGCGCTTAAGTACGCTCCGTACTGTAGTTTGTTAAAATCTTTATTACCAGAAATTTTAGTATCACCCGTAGCTCCATTAAAAATAGCGTTATCTAGCAGTAAATAACTAAATTTTAATCCGCTGTAAATGCGCCAAAACTTATGACTTTCGTACGTTGAAGTACGCCATCTGAACTCTAAAGGCACATCAATGGTTAAAGTCGAAATTTTATTTTTATCAAAAGCTGTGTTTGCACCAATCACCTCATAAGATGGATTTTGTGCACTGCCTGATACGGCTAGATTTTGATTGTAATTGTTATACGTAAAGCCCAAACCTGTCGCAACAGCTATTTGTCTGTTTTTTGAAATGGGCATATCACGCAAAAAACCAAAAGAAATTCCAGATGAAAATTTACTTTGACTCACCCCATTTGGTTTTTTGGAAAGCGTATTATACGTCAAGCTAAAATAAAATTGATCCTCACGGTATAAAGAATCTACTTTAACAACGAGACTATCTGCCACCACAACGTCGGCCTGCGAATACAGTTTACAAAACGACAAAAGCAAAAAACCAAGGATTGTGAAACGCATATTGTAATTAATTTTAAGTGAAAATAGAATAATAGGTTGGATTAATTCCGTTTAAAACTAGTGCAGAACAAAGATAGCACTAGATTCCTAAAAATGTCTTTTATGCCAAATAAAAATCTAAATCCTTAACCAAGCGCTAGATATTTGTTTGCAAATAAAAATCTTGATCACGCAGCCAGCTCAACACAACTTTTAATAAACTCACCTATACTAAACTGTTATTCAACGAATAACAAAATATTTTATGGAACATCAAATTATCTTTGACTCAATAAACCCATAAAATCTATTACCATGAAAAATTTTAATCTACTATTATTAAGTGTTGCTGGATTATTTGCAACACAAGTAAATGCTCAAGACAACACTGATGTAAACACTGCTACACACCTCTTAAATGTGAGCGTACCAGAAATTGCACTGATAGACATTTATGACAGTAATACCGGAACAGAAGCTGCAACCGTTGTATTTAACATGGCGAATGCTACCCAATCTGGTGTTAACCGTGAAGCAGGTTTGTATGCGTTTTCAGCCTTGAGTTACACAAATTTATATTTGAATTACACAAGTGTTGTAGCTACAGCAACAAATGGAAGCGGATACGACTTAACCCGTCAGATCAATGTTCAGTTAGAAGCAGGTAGTACATTTCCAGCGAGTTTAGATTTAAGAATAACACCTGTTGCTCCGTCAATTATTGCTAATGGAGGCACAACCGATTCTGCTGGAACAGTAACTGCTGCAGGCGTAGCTCTAGGAGTGACCAATGCAATTGGTGTTGATGCGCTATTAGTAACAAGTATTGAAAGTGTATACACTGGAGATATGGCTAGAGGTGTAAGATTAACATACACATTAGAACAAAATGGAAACTTTGCTGCGTATCGTGCTGGAGATTATAGTGCAACTATCAAATATACTTTGACTGATATTTAATGCACTACATTTAATTTTACCATTACCAAGAAAGGTTCTTTACACACTGTATAGAACCTTTTTTGGTAATAAACATGCTGACTTAGCAATCACAGATGTAAGAAGAAATATTAATTTTTACCAGCAAAATAAGGCAGCATCATTTACAGAAAGACTTTTAAAAGCTTTTATTCGTCTATACTTCGATGCAGTCTAACGAAAAACCAAACCCTGCAACGATCTTAGGTCGTAGTTTTAAATATATTAATAATCTAAAAACCCATATTATGAAAAATGTTAACCTACTATTCGTAGCCGTTGCCGCCCTATTTGCTAGCAACGCAAATGCTCAAGACAACACTGATGTAAACACTGCTACACACCTCTTAAATGTGAGCATACCAGAAATTGCACTGATAGACATTTATGACAGTAATACCGGAACAGAAGCTGCAACCGTTGTATTCAACATGGCGAATGCTACACAATCTGGTGTCAACCGTGAAGCTGGTTTGTATGCGTTTTCAGCCCTGAGTTATACAAATTTATATTTGAATTACACTAGTGTTGTAGCTACAGCAGCAAATGGAAGCGGATACGACTTAACCCGTCAAATCAATGTTCAGTTAGAAGCTGGTAGTACATTTCCAGCAAGCTTAGATTTAAGAATAACACCTGTAGCTCCCTCAATTATTGCTAATGGAGGTACAACAGATTCTGCTGGAACAGTAACTGCTGCAGGAGTACGTTTAGGAGTAACCAATGCAATTGGTGTAGATGCGCTATTAGTAACAAGCATTGAAAGTGTGTATACTGGCGATTTGGCTAGAGGTGTAAGACTAACCTACACATTAGAACAAAACGGAAACTTCGCAATGTACCGTGCTGGAGATTACAGTGCAACTCTTAAATATACTTTGACTGATATTTAATGCACTACATTTATTTTTACCATCTACCAAGAAAGGTTCTTTACACAGTGTATAGAACCTTTCTTTTTTAGGATTGATTCTAAAAACACGTTTAGCAGCAACTTAGCAATCTTATTTATATGACATCGTTAATCAAAAATAGACCACATCAATACCGTACTGAATTATCAAAATAGTTCAAAGACTAAATAATACCGTTTAACTGCAGTAACGAACTAGCCATCGAAAATCACTATCAATTTCCCAACTTAGATATTAACTTTATTGTATAGTAAAAAACCCTGATCCCAATTATTTCCCTAATAAACGTAAAAATGAAAAAAATATACTTAATTATCGCATTATTTTTATTCGTGAATTTGACCTACTCAAGCGTTGTTGTAACAAACGGATTAACACATATTTATTCTGGAATCTCTGGCACTCAAATCCAGGGCGAAGTTATTCTACTCAATAGTTCAGATGAACAGCAAACAGTTTCCTTTAGTTTACATGAAGCCATTTTTTCTTGCACAGGAGACCGTACTTTTTCAACTACACAATCCCACCTAAAATCGTCTTTAAACTGGTTTGATGGAAGTTTAATGGACAAGGTACTGAATCCAAAAGAACAATATAGCTACAGATTCACAATCAACATCCCAAATGACCAAGCATTAAGAGGTACCTTCTGGAACATGTTAATGATTGACATAGAAAAACCTATTAAAAAAGAAAAACTTGAGCACAACATAGGTCTGAATACAAAAATGAGATATGCTATTGCCTTAATAACAAACGTAAACAGCCTTGATGAAGTAAGCCTAGATTTCCAAAAAGTTGACATTGACAAAACTACAGATAACAAAAACTTAGTAATTAAAATTGCTAATCAAAATTCATTTATAGAAGGCGTAAAATTGTCTTTAGAGATTTACGATTCAGAAGGAAAAAATATCTTTCAAAAAACAACAATTAGAGGCTTAGTATTCCCTGGTTTTTGCAAAGATTACACCATCAACATTTCCGAACTACCTAAAGGAAATTACACCTGCCTTTTGGTTGCTGATTCGAGAGAAAAATTTATAGGAACTAACGTTAGTCTTGCTATAGACTAAAGTGTAGGGTCCCACTCCATTAATTATAATCCACTACTATGAAAACTGTATATAAACTTATCTATCTACTTCTACCTCTCTACATAGGATGTGGGATGGGAGTGCAGTCTGAAGATTTGGATACAGTAAGTGTGAGTACTACTTCAACACCTACAACTACACCAATTCAATATGAGGATAATAACTCATCGAATTACTATAATAAACAAGCAAGTGAAAGATCAAATGCAGAACTAACATCAAAAATTATAGAAAAAGAACTTAATGCTGGTGCTTCTCACCAAAACGATGTAAAAAAGTTTACTGAAGAAGAAATAAAAGCAATGCAACGTGCTTTCGCAAAAGACAAAACTCAAGTAAACTCTGACTCAAATGAAACTGCTCCATTGGCTGTGGCAAAAACGAATAGTAATGCTACTGAATCAAACACAACTAAAAATGCTACAGCAAATAACAAAAAACAAAATGATGTAAAATCATTTACAAAAAACGAGATACAAGTAATGCAACGTGCTTTTTCAAAAGATAAAACTCAAGCAAACTCTGATTCAAATGAAACTGCTCTGCTTGCTGCGTCAAAAACGAATAGTACCACTACTAAGAATGCTACAGCAGATAACAAAAAACAAAATGATGTAAAATCGTTTACAAAAAATGAAATGCAAGCAATGCAACGTGCTTTCGCAAAAGATATAACCCAAGCAAACGCTGATTCAAATGAAACTGGTTCACTGTCTCCATCAAAAACGAATAGTACCACTACTAAAAATGCTACAGCCGATAGCAAAAAACAAAATGATGTAAAATCGTTTACTGAAGAAGAAATGAAAGTAATGCAACGTGCTTTCGCAAAAGACAAAACTCAAGCAAACTCTGATTCAAATGAAACAACCTCTTTGACTGCGGCAAAAACGAATAGTGCTTCTACTGAAACAAACACAACTAGAAATGCTACAGCAAATAACAAAAAACAAAATGATGTAAAATCATTCACAAAAAACGAGATGCAAGCAATGCAACGTGCTTTCTCAAAAGATAAAACTCAAGCTATCTCTGACTCAAATGAAACTCCTCTTGTGGCAGTAGCAAAAACCAATACTAATGCTGGTGGAGTTGCAGCTGTAAAAGAGGCACAGTCACAACAAAACAATAAAAAATTAGCATTAAATACCGTAAAAAATACTGCTACAAGTTCATCAATAAAAGCGCCAGCGAAAGTGGTTAATGCAAAACTTGCTACTTCAAACGGATTGAAATCAAGCATATCAAAACAAAACACTGTAAAAAACAACAGTAACGAGAGTAAAAAATCAAATATAAAACAAAACATTAAAAACAATATAGTTCCAGAAATAGGAAACACTAATAGCACTAAAACCGTAGACAAACAAAAAGTTGTTCCTACTACTAATTCAAAGGAAGATTTAGCTAAAGGAACTTCTGAAACCAATAAAAAAAATGTATCCGCATCCGAAAACATCAAAGTTTCAACTGCCACAATTGTAGAAACAAAAGAAAAAAAACAAAATGCTTCAGGAATAGAACAAATTAAAATTCGTGTCTTAAACCTTAAAGAAAGTTATTCAACAAATAAAACCCATACGTTAATTATCGAAATTGAAAACGGCGAAAACAGCACCTCTAATTTAAAACTCATAGCCGAATTACCTCGCAATTGGAGCTTGATTTCTATAAGTGATATTGGAGTCTTGGAAGCTTATCAAAAGAAAATGGTGTTAATCAGTTTCAATATACCAGTAGACAATCCATCAGGAAACGCTGCTGCGACCTTTGTCGTTAAAAATTTAAATGGAAGTAAAATTGACTCAAAAGAAGTTGTTTTTAACATTGAACCAAACTTAGACCTAGAAGTGTACAACTTGTTCACTTCTGGCAAAGTACAAGCGGGAGAAATAATAGAGGCCAAATATGAAATTAAAAATAGAGGTAATGTAGAACAAGAAATCTCGATATCCTCAACAAACACCATTAAAGAAGCGAAATTGATTAAACTAGGTCCAAATATGACAGCAACAGTTGAAATAACACAAAAAACTGATGCAAAGTATTATGATTTTACTACTATCACAACCTCTTTGAATGCGTTGAGTGTAACATCTGGCAAGTCGTACAAAGCATACGGTAGTACAAAAGTGTTCCCTACAAAACTTAAACAAGCTGATCCGTTTTTTAGATATCCAGTACGCTTTAGTGTAAACTATATTAGTAATACATTTCAAGACAGGAATTTTTCAGCAATTTCAGGGGAATTATTAGGTGATGGTTTTTTAGATTTGAAAAGAAAAAATTACTTAAATTTAATCATAAGAGCACCTCAACAAAAAAACCTAATCAATTTCGGCATTACTGATCAATATAGTTTAATCTATAAATACAATAATAACACGACTGTGTATTTAGGAGATCACGCCTATTATATCAATCGATTAGGTTTTGATAGCCGCTTTGGAATGGGATTTAGAGTGGATCAAAATATAAATGATTGGACACTATCTGCTTTCTTTACTAAACCGAGATTGTACAGCTTTAATTCAGAAGCACTATTTGGCTTTAAATCTGTTTATCGTTTTAATAAGAACGCCCTATTAGGCTTTGCAGTAGAAAGCTCTAAAGGAACTGTTATGGGTGCCAACAGAAACATAGAGGCTAACTTGGATGAAAAAGGTCAAATTGGTACTGCTAATTTTGAACTAAGATCAAAAAATACGTTTATCAACGCAGAGTCTTCACTAAGCGTTACTAATAAACATGTTGATCAGGCTCATTTCTTTAACCTAGTCCAAAAGATGAACGGTTTGACTTATAGTGGGAGTTTTACATTTTCAGGTAAAAATTACTTTGGAATCATCAGAAATAGTATTGAGTATAACAATAGCTTATTCTATAAATTTAGAAAATTCGATTTTGTTGTCGGACAAACCGTATCTAAAGTAAATAAGCGTTTAAACCCATTGTTTTTTGCTGCTGAACCTTATTTTGAAAACTACTACGGAAGAATTGGATACCGTTTTGGGCCTAAAAGTTATTTTGATATTCGTATAGATAAGAGAACAAGAGAGGATCAACTTGAGCCCAAAAGTTATTTTTATAATGAATCTGGAATCGATTACAGATACATTTTCTCTGGTAAGGCATTTGCTTTTGGCTTTACTGGAAGAATAGCCGAAACGCAAAATTTATTAAGTAACGATTTGCAATACAGAACAACATATGCTCATACTGTAGATGCATCTTATCGGTTCTCAAGTCATTTTTCACTTCGAAGCGGTATTAATCACAATTACAGTAATCGATATAATGAGACTAATGCAAATGAAAACTTCTATACTTACAGTGTTGGGATTGACTATAATTTCAACAGAAACTTTAGATTCAATGCTACATACAATAGTGGTTTCAGCCCAGAAGACTTCTATTTAAGACGAGATTTCATAAACGCAATGTTAATGATTAATCTAGCTAAAAATCATTTATTTGAAATTCGAGCTAATTATTTTGAAAATCCTGGAGTAACCAATAGAAAGGAACTATTAGCTTTTGGAACCTACACCTATTCGTTTGGAGTTCCAATAAAAAGAATTTTAGAACAAGGTGGAGTAACTGGCATAATTCAAGTAAATGATAAAAGCATATATGTAAAAGGAATAAAAATTATTGCAGCTGGAAAAAGTATTGTAACCAATGCTAAAGGAGTTTTTGAGTTAAATAACTTACCTCTTGGAAAGAATTACATTTTGATGGATGAGTCTACCCTTCCATTTGGAATAATTCCCGCTACAAAAACGCCATTTCAGGTTACTATTGAAAAAGATAAAAAAGCAGAATTAAACATAACAATTGTACGTGCATCATCAATAATAGGAACTCTTGTTTTTCCGGAATTGTCAAGGCCAAACGGTACTAATCTAGAAGGATATCTAAAGATTGAAAATGAGAACTTCACATACAACGTAGAGTCTAATGCGCAAGGCGTTTTCAAATTTCAAAATATCGTTCCAGGAACATACAAATTAAAACTTATGCGCTACAAAGGAAAAGAGTTTTTTGAAATTGAAAAAGAAACTCAAATCACTGTAAAAGAAGGAGAAAAAGCTACAATAAATGTACCTGTAAAAGGCAAAGAACGCAAAGTACAATTTAAAAGTAAAAACTTTACAATAGGAGGGCAATTATGAAAAATACAGACTATATACTAGCGGCTCTTTTTACCTTATGCTTCGTCGTTTGCGGGGCACAGGAAACATTGAATGTTACAATTAGTAGTAATTTCATTTTTGGAGGTGGACAACAATCTAACTTTGCTACTTTGAGCCTTCAACCCATTGCTATTCTTGATGCAGAGCCAGACCCTAGCAACACTATTAGCTTTGGTCTTAACAGCAGTACCTTAGAAGCAGGTTTACCTGCAACTGGTGTTGGCGGAATTGCAACAAACGAAAACATTTGGTTGAATTATACCTATCGAGGTGTGAATTTTGCTAATGCTAAAATTTATGTGCGCACGAACCAAATAGTTCCTGCTGGGATTGTGATAAAAATTCAAGTTATAGCTGCAACAAGTATTGGTGGGTCATTTATCGCTAATCAAAACAGCAGCCCAATTACCTTGAGCACTACGGAACAAATCTTGATAAACAGTTTCGCAAGTGGCTACACTGGCAATGGATTAGGCACTGGTTATAATCTTCGTATTACTGTAGAGAATCAAAGTGGATTATCATTACCCAGTGGATTTGAAATTATTTATGAAATTAAATAGAACCAAAATGAAAAATTTATTTATCATAACAGTATCTTTCTTGCTATCGTTTAGCTGTGCACAAGCCCAAATTTTGGCAGGAACTTTGAATGTTACAGGAATGCCGAGTTTTACGCAATCAGTTAGTGCAGTTGTGGTAGAGGCAGGTGTTGATGACGCTACAGTAGGATTCGAAAGTAATTTTGACGCCACTAAAATTGGTTTTGTACTAGATCCAATATTATTACTCTCGTCATCTCTTCTCTGTGAACAAAATGTATATCGATATAAAGTCTATATCAATTCAGTTAATGCACCAGCAAACATAATTATTGAAGCGAAAACAACTGTAAACAGCGGTCAACGATTCCCAACAGTGAGTATTTATGATACTTTATTAATCAAACCTTTAGGTCAAAGAAACTTAATGCCATCTAATGGTGGTAATTACATTGTAGTCCCTAACAACGCTACCCAAGCTGTAAAAATTATGGAATTCATAGGCTGTAGAAAAGATATACCGATTCAATTTAGGATTAAACCAAGCTCTTTATGTCCTGCAGGCACCTATAATATCGAAATCAAATATACTGTAGTAGCAAGTTTAACATTATAAAAAACCTATATTTTAGGCATCATTTCTATTTTAGTTGAGCGGAAAGAATTAACTCCGTTGATCCCAAGAAGGGTGTCTCACAATAAAATCAATGCTCGGCATTGCATGCCTGATCCTTTTTTGTTTTATAGCTTAGACAAACTAAAAAGTTTGCCACGCTTTAAAACAAAAAATGCTATCCTTGCGGAAAGCATTATTTTTTTTGCAGAGAGGAAGGGATTCGAACCCTCGATACAGTTACCCATATACTAGCTTTCCAGGCTAGCTCCTTCAACCACTCGGACACCTCTCTAAAATTGGTTTGCAAATAACATAAAAAAATATGACTTACAAAAGCAAAACCACAGATTATATCATCTCTCCGCGCAAAGAAGTTTCAAAAATTTCTTTAAAATCCTTAGCCGGAATGCTTTGTCCCAAAAGGTACATCAACTTAGTAATGGCAGCCTCAGTAGTGATGTCTTTTCCTGAAATCACGCCTATTTCTTTCATGTTGGTACTGGTCTCGTATTGCCCCATATTGACGCTTCCGCCTGAACATTGGGTCACATTCACAATATGCAAACCGCTGTTAATGGCTTTTTGCAATAAGGCTAAAAACCAATCTTCGGTAGAGGCATTTCCCGCTCCGTAGGTTTCAAGTACAATTCCTTTTAAATTGGGAATATTCAATATTGCTTTGAGTACAGCTTCACTCATGCCAGGAAACATCTTTACTATTGCTACGTTGTTATCCAGGTTTTTATGAACCAAAAGTGGCGCAGCGGGTTGCGGACTCGTCCAAAACAACTCTTCACTCCATTTTAAATGCACTCCTGACTCTACCAATTGCGGATAATTTGGCGAGGTAAAAGCACGAAAATGCTCTGCATTAATCTTGGTTGTGCGGTTACCACGGTAGAGTTTATATTCAAAATACAAACCTACTTCACTAATCACGGGACCATTTTTGGTACGTAATGAAGCAATTTGTATGGCGGTAATTAAATTTTCTTTAGCATCGGTACGCAGATCGCCAATTGGCAATTGCGAACCTGTGAAAATTACAGGCTTAGCCAAATTTTCGAGCATAAAACTCAATGCCGATGCGGAGTACGACATAGTATCAGAACCGTGTAAAACTACAAAGCCGTCAAACAACTCGTAGTTATCTGCAATAACAGTAGCAATTTTGGCCCATTCTTGTGGGTTCATATTACTAGAATCGATTGGGTTTTCGAACGAAATAGTTTCGATTTCACAATCTAATTGCTTCAATTCCGGTATGCGTTGCAATAATTTATTAAAATTAAAAGCTTTGAGCGCACCCGTCTCAAAATCCTTACTCATACCAATGGTACCGCCCGTATAGAGTAATAATATTTTAGCTTTATACGACATCGTGGTATTTTAATTGATTGGTAACCGGATTAGCATACATGGCTAAAAATCCATCAAGGGCCACTTGATTGTCATGATCAATACGCATTTCTAGCCTGCGTTCGAATAATGATTTTTCGTTTTCAGTATACTTATGTGCATATTCATTGCTTTTATGCAACAAATCATGAGCAATAAAATTGGTTGGCCACAACTTGTAATTACTCAAAATAGCATCATCGATCACTTGAGCGAGCGCTACCACTTGCTTGTTGGCATTATCATTGGCTGCTTTGATGGCATTAATTTCAGTATCGATAACCGTTCCTAGGTGAATGTGAATTCTTTTTTTCTGTCCCAAAGCACCACTCAAAATAGTCATGAAGTCTTCGTTTTTATCCTTTACATACACTTCATTATTAGCTTCAGCCATAAGCTGCGGCATTTTTAGCACATCCGTAGGATCGTATTCATAGGAAATAGCCACTGGAACTATTTTTAATTTCTTAAAATAATCCATTGGTTCTTTTTCATCAGATGCCATACCAAGCATTTTTAAAACACCAGGATTGGTTTCATCATTACCGTCTTTGGTTCGTCCTTCGCGTTGCGCAATCCACACTGAACGATTTTCATGTACCAATAAATTACCAATGTATTCTGAAAGTAATTTGGAACTTTGCAGCATCTCGCGAGGGGTTAAACCACGTTGCACCAAAAAGTTTCTATTGAGTTTGGCGAGTGTGTTTAAAAATGCTTTTTTAACTAAATTATCCCCGATTGCCGATGCGGTCATCACCAAACCATGCTCAAACAATGCTGTATTGAGTAAAGTAGTATCCAACAAAATATCTCGGTGATTCGATATGAATAGATAGGAAGTATTAGGCTCTAAATTTTCAAAGCCAGAAGTAGTAATTCCTTCAGAACTTTTTTCTAAAACCTTTTGTACCGATTGGTATATAAAATTACATTGAAAATCACGAATAGAGTGGGTTTTACGAAGTTGCTCTTTCCAAACGGAATCTTCCACATCAGGAAAGGTAAAATTCATCAAGGCTTTCATCATCGGATGATTAGCCACATTATGAAGTGCTTCGTTTATTTCGGAGTCATAAAAAGGACGAATAGCGTCAAATTTCTGCATTTTGGTTCTCAATTTTTGTGTGGGCAAATGAACAAAAAAAATATGAAATTAAGGTCAATTCTAGTTTAAATCCCAAAGTCAGCCCCTAATTTTTGCATAATTATTACAAAACACCTATTATTTTATTTTATTTCTATTTTTATCTACTGAGCAATAAATGCTCGTTGCCGCGACTAATTATGTTGATTTTAGATAGCCATCAATTTTTATCACTAAAACTTCTGAGAATATGAAACTCCGCTTTTATACTCCAAAAACAGCTTTAGAATTTGCGGTAGTTTGTGCTGCAATTTCAGCCACAGTCAGGCCGTAAATTTGAGCTAATTTCTCTGCAACACTAATAATATAACTGCTCTCGTTTCTTTTTCCTCGGTATGGAACGGGAGCCAAATACGGTGCATCCGTCTCTAAAACAATATGTTCTAGGTTGATTTGATTTAAAAACTGATCAATTTTTCCGTTTTTAAAAGTAACCACACCACCTATACCCAGCTTCATATTATACGAAATAGCCTGTAAAGCTTGCTCATAAGTACCTGAAAAGCAATGAAAGATACCAAATAAATCAGCTGATTTTTCTTCTTCTAATATTTCAAAAATCTCGTCAAAAGCCTCTCTACAATGAATTACTATTGGCAATTTGTATTGTTTGGCTAATTTGATTTGCCTTCTAAAAGCGTCTTGTTGCTGTTCCAAATGGGTTTTATCCCAGTACAAATCGATTCCTATTTCGCCAACCGCATAAAACTTTCGCTTTGTCAATTCTTGGGCCACATGTTGCAATTCGTCATCGTAATTTTCTTTTACATAAGTAGGATGCAACCCCATCATCAAGAAAACATTTTCTGGATAATTTTTCTCCAACTCATACATTGCTTCTGTACAAGTAGAATCGATTGCGGGAATAAAAAAACGCGAAACACCAGCATCAATAGCGCGTTGTATCATTTCGTTTCTATCTTGCTCAAATTCTTCTGAATATAAATGGGTATGTGTATCGGTAATCATTATTGTTGCTTCCAAGTGTAAAGTTTAAGTGTGCAAAATTACAACTATTACATAAAGAAGACACAATTTAGCCTAAATGATATGATGCAAGGAAAACTTCGCGCTAACTTGACAGAAGAACTCTTTAAACTCTGAGGAAAAGAATTAGTGGAACTTTTTATGTATATTCATTTTTTATGGCAAAAACGGCTAGTCCAACTCTAGTTTTGAGTTCTAGTTTTTCAAACAAATGATCGCGATAGCCTTCGATGGTTCTGGGACTACAGCACATTTTATCTGCAATTTCTTTATAGGTTAATTCCGTAACCGTATATTTCAAAAACTCTATTTCTCTTGGGCTAAAGTTAATTTTAGATTTCTCTATTTGGTTTTTTACTAGATTATCGCAGAGCGTACTTGTAACCCAATCTGGATAATAAAAGCCGTTTTTTACCAAAGTGTTAAGTGTGGTTTCTAACTCTACAGGATGACTGTTTTTTAACAAATACGCTTTGGCTCCGTTTTTAATCATTTTAATCACGCTTTGCTCGTCGTCTTGCATGCTTAAAGCCATTATTAAAACATTGGGATGGTTAACTCTTATCCATTCTGCTGTTTCAAAGCCATTCATTATTGGCATACTAATATCAAGTAATACAATATCTGGTATATTCGTTTTGACTTTGAATTTCGCTTGTAATTCCTTTCCATTTTCACATTCATAGAGTACTTCGAATGAATTAAAATTAGAAATAATACTTTGCAATGCCTTTGCAATAAGAATATGATCGTCGACAATTACAATTGTTTTTTTCATTTTACAGGGATATTTCTATGATTAATTTCGTGCCATTCTTGTTACTTTCTAATTTATGAGTACCACCAATTAATTGTATTCTTTTCTTAATATTACTTAGACCTATTCCTAACCCTTTTTCGTTCTTGACATCAAAACCTTTTCCGTCATCTTGAAGACAAAGTTGCAATTGGTTATTTATGTGAATTAGGGTCACATTTATGTTTTTACAATCAGAATGTTTGATACTGTTTTGAATAAATTCTTGAGCAATTCGTAACAATACAATTTTTGACTGTTCAGATAACTCTAAATAATTAGCGTTCGAACTAAAAATTACATTGCATTTTTTCAATTCATTAAAACCGTCACACTCTCGTTGCAACAGCTGGTTTATGGTATTGGCTTTTATTGTATTATCAGTTAATGATTTTGACAATCCTCGTAGTTCGCTTAAAGATTGATTGATAATGGAGCTTATGTTTTCGATACAATTATTAATCAAGGGCGCTTTGTTCTCATAAGCCAATTGCTGCGTATACAAACTGGCCAATGTGAGTTTCTGCCCAATATTATCGTGAATTTCTCTTCCTATTTGTTCCATCGTTTGTCGTTGTATCTCGATTTGAACAATGTTCAATTGTTCTTGATGGAATATTTCGGCTTTAATTTTTTGTTGATTAGTAAAAAAATATTTGTAGATAAAAGCACATACAAAACAAGTGTTCTCCAAGACATAACCCAAACACATAAAAACAAACCCTAAGTACAAATCCGAATAATAATTGGTAAGCGAATCCCAAAATGCTAGCAAACCACTAATCAGCAAAAAACTAATGGCTAAAAATAAATATCTAAAATATATTTTTTTAAGCTCTAACATAATGTGGTAATAAAACAAAAAGGAAAGCAAAACAACAATCACTCTAGAAACTATAAAGTATGGAATACATTCCAAAACAAAATACGGAAACAAAACCACCACAATTACATAGAACAAAGTAAACACAGCATAGAACTGAAACACCAATTTCAATTTAATGAATTTTTCGTCCTCTTGTAACAAAGCATAATAAATAAAGGCTCCAAACATAAAACTCCCAATCATCTGGACGACATCTATTAAAAGCTCCAAAACATTGAACTGAAATGAATGTGCCAGTACATACCCATTTGCCTTACAGTATACAGCTATGATGAAAATGATATTAGTCACAACATAACCACAGTAATAATAATAGATTTTTGATTTAAAGAGGATCCCTAAATATAAGCCAACGCAACTTACTAGACATAAAAATCCTAAGGAGAAAAAACAAAGTGCCTGAAATGCGTTGTTATTGAATATCATAAATAAAAGTAGTGTTAGCGTTTAAATGAGCAGCAAATTATAACATTACTGAGAATTCTTCCTCCCGTTTTCAACCATATTTACTACCGTTATTTAACGGTAAATAAAGTTACAAAAATGGGTTTTAAAACCCACTTAAATCTAATAAATCTCAATTATTTTTGAATAGTGTTAAATATTAATTAAAGCATTAACATTTTTATTAGAGTAATCAAAATATTATAACACTTTAATCACAACGTCAAGTAGTCCTTTATTAATAAACTAAATAATTGAAACGATGATGAAATTTAAAAAAACAAGCATTCGGATAGTAAACAAAATATGGGCATTGATTACTCGATAATGAAACATTCAAAAATTTAAGATGAAAATAATGAACAACAATCATTACAGTAATACACACTAGCAATCTTAACTTTTGAAACAACTCTTTTACAATATGAAAAAATATCTACTTGTATTTATTATTTTTTGGTGTCATACAATATTGGGGCAAGCTCCGACAATCACAATTAATTTGCCGCCAAATCCAAATCCAGATACTTCACAATGGGGAACAGGAAATAATATTTTTAATATTCTTGTTGCTGGTGCTAATATGAATATGCTTTTTGAAAGTAATATTCTTGTAAATATTAAAAGTAATGGTGGTGTAAAATGTGGTGGGCCAAATGCAGCATCAGCGCAGCCCAGTAATATTGCAACATCATCACCAAAATCTTGGGTAGGAACTTCGGCACAAGCCTTATTAGGTCAAGATTGTATTTTAAATCCAGGTAGTTATGAAATTTGTGTTCAGTTTTACGAAAGTAGAAATGGAGCGGCATCAGGTAAATTATTATCAGAAAAATGCATGCCTTTTATCATTGCCAGCAAAGAACAAGAAGTGTGTTCGCCACCTATAAACGCAAATCCAATAAAAAATAAAGTTCTCGAAGAGAAAGACTTGTTATCCCTAACCACTTTCAATTGGTCGCCCATCGTTTCGTCATATCGAGGTATTGTTACGTACCGCTTATTTGTTTGGGAAGTTGAAGAAGGCGAAACTAATGCACAAGCCATTTACAATAATCAAACTATTATTCAAGAAGATATAAAGGGACAAACTCGATACACTGCTAAACCAGGAATTATCGAAAAAAGAACTGCAAAATACGTTTGGCGTGTTATTGCATTAGATGCCGAAGGAAACCCTATTTGTAAAAATGCACAAAGCGAACCCACCAATTTTGAGGTAAAAGTTACTGAGGAAACTTCGAATTGTATCGATTTTGAAGGTCAATACAACATCAATAATTGGAAAGGTTTTTATGTAGACCCAATAAGTATCAAAACCGATGTCCCTCACAAAAACTACCTGCAACTTGTTGATGATCAAGGACCCTCATTTGCTATAAACTATAAGGATTTTGCAGGCAATTGGCTCGAAAAAGGCAAAAATGGTTGCTTGTGCTTTGATTACATGGTAGATTGGGAAGGAAAAGCAGATAAGGTAACACGTTCTCCAGCATTCTTTTTATATCACGGAGTTCCCATTACAACTGCAGGTACAGGAGTGTCGTTTGGGACATCCTTTTATCGTGCTTGGATAATTCCAAATCCATCAATGCCCATAATTGTTGATACTGAATGGCGAAAATTTTGTTTACCAATTGCATTAAGCTCTAAGGGAGAATTACCTTCTAATGCTTTTGGAAAATGGCAAGTTGTAAAAGATGGGGTCATTCAAACTGGGGCAGCGGCAGCAACAGCCTGGGATTTTCTGATTCAGAATGTAACCGGTTTTAGTCTTGGCACAGATTATAACGGATCACCATCAGAACAAGTGAATTTTGATAATTTTTGTTGGTCATGTGATGACAAAACTAACCCTCCAATAGAAACGTGTTGCGATGAAACAAGCCAAGACGGCTGTTTGGTTATAGATAAATCCCAAATGACAATAGTTTGCAATGGCGTTGACAAAGACGGAAAAACCATTTATAAAGTTAGCAACATTAAATTAAAAAACACCAGCAAGAAAAAGGCGAAAACAGGTTTTACTACAAACACTGCAGGAACCAACTATGTTAGTGCAAGCCCAACTGCTTCATTTACTATAAAAAACATTTCTCCAGCAGCATCAAACCCAATAAGCACAGGCCAAGAAATTACTATTTCGTTCGAGCTTAGTCAAGTTGTTGGATCGTCGATTGCCTTTAATATCGAGGGATCATTAATCTCTAAAGATTTAGTTTGCGATAAAAATTTCGAAATAAAAATTGATAAACTTCCCGAATGTATTGTTTGCGATTATTGTTTAGATCCAAAAAGCAGTGACATAAAAATTGGATCAAAAACTGTTTTAACTACCCCATTAAACATAATGACAATTGGGCAAAATTTTACAATCAGCCCAAAAAACATCAAAAAAATAACCGCTGAAATTATTTCATTCGAAGAAGATCCTGTTGCTACTTCGTGCATGAAATGTGTTGCAAAAGAAAATTGGGTTGGCAATTTTATTGGTACAAATACTGAATCTTGGAATTCCGGAACACCAATGAATGCTTCACCAGTAAATAGCGATGGCTATTATCCTGCAAAAATGGTAGAATGGAATTGCAACAAACAAGGAAATTTAAGTCTCAATTTCAAAATTGCATTGCCGGGCGCTGAAACAGGATGCACACGAAAAGGGAAAGTAGGTATTAGATACAGTTTTACAGATGTAGATTGTATTACCTGTGAAAAAATCATCTACTACAATTACACTTCAAATTAATTAGCAATGAAAAAGATATTTTACATATTCTCACTTTTTATTTTAACAGTAAATAGTATCTCTGCACAAAAAGTTTGTTGTCCAGATTTTAAATTGGTTTCTCCAATGGGCGAATGTTATAACAAACCATCGCACCCTATTGGCGGAACAAACGGTGATTATTGTCAAAGTAGAATTTCGGGTTGCAAACATACCAAAGAAACTTTTGGAATTTTCCCTAAAAAAGTAGGCTACAATTACACTTGGACCGTTACCGGCGGGACAATTGCTTCTGGAACAGGAAATGTAAAAGATATCACTTGGGGAAATGGCAATTTAGGAACAATTACTGTTGTTATTTCAAACCAAAACGGTACGTGCACTCAAACTATAACCGAAAAAGTGTGCTTGATAGATGCGCCAATTGCTAATTTTTCTTTTAATCCAAATAGTCCCGTTTGTGCTAATCAAGTCGTTCAATTTACCGATACTTCAACCGATGCAAAATCGTGGAACTGGGATTTTGACGACGGAACCTCATCAACTCAAGTAAATCCTACACACAGTTATACCACACCTGGAACCTATACCATTACGCTAACGGTTTCAAATCTTGTTGAATCGTCTAATCAAGGTATTGATAGGCCATGTGGATGTACAGATACCATTACAAAAACCATTACCGTTGGCGCAGCTGGTATACAAATTATTCCAGATTGCAAACAAATGTTATGTAAAGGAGACAAAGCATCGTATTCAACAGCTTCACCCTGTAGCAATTACAATTGGAGCGTAACTGGCGGGCATATAGAGGGTTCTTCTACGAGCGAAACGGTAAATGTAATTTGGGATGGCACTTATCCTGCAACCGTTAACATGACAGGAACTTGTGTAGGTAAATGCGGTAATTCTGGCACCTTAAGCGTTCCTGTTTTGTACCCAACAATGCCAATTCAAGGAGATGTAATTGTTTGCCCCTCTGGTTTTTCGACCTATAGTTTACCAAGTATGCCAGGAACTAATTACACTTGGACAATCTCAGGTGGGGGCTTCATTTCAGGAAACAATGCCGACACAAGCGTCATCAATGTTGATTGGGGCAACGCTGTTGGCGATTATACTATTACCTGTAACTACAGCAATTCTATAACTAAATGTAATGGTACAGCAACTATAAAAGTGCAGGTTTTACCTCGCTTCAAAATAACAGGAAATGCTAATGGTTGCGAAAAAACTGCTTTTTCATATACGGCAAATGGCCCAGCAAATTGGACAATTACACCAAGTTCAGGAACGTCACCATCTACATTTTCTAATGTAACCAGCATTTCTGGAACGTGGACAACCGCCGGAAGTTACACTATAAATGCAACGCCTGTGACTCCTACAAATTTTTGTAGTTATCCAGACGCAATGGTCGTTACCGTTTTGCCTACTCCTATTCTTGGCGCCATTACAGGACCTACAACTATTTGTCCAGGCAAACCGTATGTGTATAACATTACATCAAATAGACCAGGAGGAACATTTAATTGGTCAGTAAATAGCGGCACTTATACAACATCTGGCAGTAACAGTAACTCAGTAACCGTCACTTGGAATGCAACTGGACCCTATTCACTAGCAGTAAATCAAACCGTAGCTTCGTGTAGCGCAGTAAATAATCAAACGCTAAATATAAACGCATTTTCAAAACCTACGATCACAGGAAGCTTGACCTCGTGTATGGACAACACATTAACATACACCACCTCAACCCTTGCACCAGCGGGAGATTACACTTGGAGTTTGAGCAACGCGCTAGGCACAATTGTTTCGGGTCAGGGTACAAATACCGTACAAATTGCGTGGCACGGATCATTAAATCCGCCAAATACTTGTATCCTAAAGTTAGAAACCTGTGGCGGAACAGACCAAATTACAGTAACTATAATTACTGCTCCTCCGGTGGTAATTTCAAAAACAGGAACGTTATGCTCTACAAGTGGCATCACTCTTTCATCATCAATTACTGGAACGAGTTACGTTTGGGAACTCGACAATGTGGTAAAACCAACATTGAATACTCAAAACGTTACAATTACAGATCCAGGTACTTATACCGTTAGTATTACAGGAGCTAGCGGTTGTGTTTCAAAAGGATCGATTGTTATTCCAAAAGAAAACACTGGTTTTACAGCGAACATTGGAGCTACCAACAAAACCTATTGGCTATGTACCGAAACTGTAAACACAAATTTGGTAGCCACTCCAATGCCTGCAGGAAGTTATTGCTACAAATGGTTTCAAGGAGGGGTTTCAGGTATTGGAACTCCGGTTGGAACAAATTCTCCAAATTACACTGCAACATCGGTAGGATATTATTGGTGCGAAGTGAGCATTTGTAATACCTCTTGTAAAGTAATTACCGATCGGATTTCTGTTCGAAAAGAAAATTGTGGTACAGGTGGCAGTTGCAATCCAAATTATAATCCGGATTTTACAATAAACACAAATTGCAATCCCTTTTCATTCTCCACCACCAATGTACCGTACAGTGGCGGAAGTGCCTACTGGTATTTTGGAGATGGAATTGAAGCTTCAGGAAGCAATGTAACGCACCAATACAAAGGCATTGGCACCTATTCGGTTTGTGCTAGATTCGGCAATGGCACTTATTGTCAAAAAGACATTTGTAAAACCGTTACTGTAAATCTTGCAGCCAATTTTAGTGCAGCAGTAAATTGTAATAAAGTTACATTTACCAACTTATCTCAAGTTCAATCACCTAGCACTATTACATCGTACAGTTGGTCATTCCCTGGCGGAAGTCCTGCAACAAGCACAGCAGCAAACCCGGGAGTAATAACTTATGCAACTGGCGGTTCACACACAGCAACTTTAAAGATCATAGGAAGTGACGGCTGCAAAGTAGAATATTCAGAGACTTTTAAAACAACCTCCATCCCGGCATCAATGAATCTGCCAAGTTCAATTTGTGCCAATTCTATTGTACCGTTTTCTACTCCAGGTAGTGATCCCGATTTAAGCTACAGTTGGAATTTTGGTGATGGATTTATATCCAATTTGCAAACTACAAATCATACCTATGCCGCATCAGGACCTCAAACGGTTACGTTAACCGTAACTCATAAAAATGGTTGTAGTACTATTTTAACCCAAAACATTACGGTGTTACCAGCCATCACAGCATCAATTGGTGGTGATAAAAAAGTATGTCCAGGAGGCAGTATTACCTTAAGTACAACAACCTCTTTTACTACCTATCAATGGTACAAAGACGGAAGTCCAATCGCGGGTGCAACTTTGGCAACTTACAATGCCACACAGGAAGGGAGTTATTATGTTCTAGTTGGCAACGGAACCGGCGGAGGATGTACCGCATTCTCAAACAAGTCGCAAGTAAGTTTTTATCCATTGCCAATTGCCAAAATTATTGCCAAAAAAACACAATGCACCTCTGATTCACCGATTCAAATTTACAATTCGACATCAGAAACCGGAGCAACTTACACTTGGTTTGTTACTGGCCCAGCACCGTTGACATTGGCAAATTCAGCTTATCCAACAGCAACTGCAACTGTTCCTGGCGAATATAATTTTGAATTAACTGTAACTAGTGCAGACGGTTGTATTGCCAAAGATGCTATTTGCGTCACTCTTGTTCAAAGCCCAACAATTACCATTACAGCACCAACCGGACAATTATGCGAAGGCAAAAGCCACACCTTTACGGCAGTTGCTACATCGAATTCAAATCCAAACGATTATAGTATTAAATGGAGCAATGGCGTGATTGGCAATACAATGACTACAGGTGTTGCCGGAAGTTATACTGCAACAATTATAAATGCAGCTGGTTGTACAGCAACCGCTTTTGCTGGAACCATAGAAAGCTTGCCAGATGTAAGTCTTTTTCCTAAAGGCTGTCAAACCGCTTGTTGGACAGACACGATTAATTTTCCGTTGCCAAAACCAGCTACAGGCGCTTATACGGTAACTTGGTACGATAATGATGGTACGGCTGTCGCCAATGTAGGAACAGGACTTTCATTAGCCTTATCAACCTTACAACCAGGCATTCACCATTTGTACGCAACAGTTTCAGTAGGCGGTGGCTGTGTAGCGACAACAGCTGTTTTAGATTTAAACATAAAAGATTGTACCCTTTTGCCTGAATGTGATACTTGCAAAGATTTACTTTCAACCAGCAAAGCCGAATCGGAAACTAATTTTGTCAATTCGAGTACAGCACAAATCACCAACGAAACCATCACTTTTACCATTTTAAAACCCGTAAAAGAAGTACGAATAAGCCTTGCTGACATGAAATACTATTATAAAGATCCTGCCTGTGCTGATTGCAAAATACAAATGATAGAACGCGGTTGTATTTTTGCTACAAACGCAAATCAAGCATTAGGAACGTTAGTAGCTGATAGCACAACTGCTTCAAATGTCATTTCGGGAGCAGTATCAAACAAATGTCCTGAAGAACTAATTTGGAGTGGCGGCACAGCCCTTCAACCAGGAACTTATACTATTACGTTTCAACTTTCATTGCCAAAACCACCAACTAAAAACTGCGTTTTAGTGCTCGAAAAAGCTTGTTTCCATTTGACATTAATTGATGAAGATTGCAAAAAATGCGAAACTATTATTTGTAAAAAAGACACCGTAGCCGACCCAAATTGCGCTTGTAATACTGGCAATACTTGGTCAAACTTATTTTTAACACCTAGTAATCCCGGGATAGCAAAACCCCGCAAGCAAATAATTTGTGGCGACACAATGACTGATATTAAGAGTGATTTTGCCTATACACTCTCGGGAGTTTATAATTGTAAAGGAGGCGGTTGTGCATCAACTAAAAACGAAATAACGGTTTACAACCAAGTCAACGAAATCATATACACTCGCGTTGCAACAACACTTTACGAAACAATAATATTCCCTGAAAAAGGAATATACTCCGTAACGCTTACAGCCAATTGTGGTGATAAAAAATGTATTTGCTCGTTTAGAATAAATGTAAATTCTGGAATTGTAGTTGAAACTGGCGGCGGTGAAACTGGAACGGAAGTTTCCGATATTCCGAACAATCCAACTCCTTTAGACAAACCTATTGAAGAAATTTTAAAGCAAACATTGCCTCCTGATTTCAATGGTCAAATTCTAGTATCGCAGAATGACAAAACACTCTTTGAAAAAAACTACAGCTTTAAAGATAATGTAACTAGTCACACCGCTTTTGACCTTGCATCAATTACAAAAACCTTTACTGCAATGGCTATTTTAAAATTAATGGAGGACGGAAAACTCAAAATAGATGATCCGGTTGTTCAATATTTACCAGAATTCCCTATTCCAGAAATAACTTTAAAAATGTTGTTGAGCCACAAAAGTGGATTAGAAGATTATCTAAAATTCATTGACGAATCCGACTGGGATAAGAGGAAAAACCTAACCAATGCTGATTTACTTCAATTTATTGTCAAAAATAAATCAAAAGTTATCATTAACAAACCCGGCAAAATATTCGATTATTCGAACACTAACTATGCTTTGCTCGCATTAATTATCGAGCAAATAAGCAACCAACCGTATAAAGATTATTTAGCAAACACCTTTTTTAAACCTTTACAAATGAGTGATACTTATATGATGGGATTAGATAATCACGCTAAAGCAACCAAATCGTATTACAGAAATGGTAAAGTGTATTCGCTCCGATATTTAGATTTGGTGTACGGTGACAAAAACGTATACAGTACCGTTCAGGATTTAAAAAAATGGGACAAAGCCTTACGAGATGGCAAAATGTTTAAGAAAACAACGTTAGACTTAGCCTACGCACCAACTAGCGCACTTGCTCCTTATGCCAGTAATTATGGATTAGGGTGGAAAAAAATTATTACCACAAGCGGCAAAGAAGTTTTATACCACACCGGTTGGTGGGCAGGAAACAGAAGCCTTCTCATTCGATTACCAAAAGAATCTGTGATGATTGCTGTAGTAAGCAACAACAACTACAGCAATATAAATGAAATAAAAAAATTGTGTGATCTGTTTGGCGACTACCAATTATCGAACAAGAAAATTGATAATTTTTAAAAAAGGAATTTTCCAACCACAGGATTTTACAGATTATGGATTTCTTGAATCTGCGATAAAAAACAACTTGATTATAATTCAGAACTAAAGTACTATAACTAAAAACCAAAATATGAAACTAAAACTATTTGCATTAATTGCTCTATGCTGCATCAGCTTTAGCAATGCACAAACCAAAAAGGCCAAGAAAAAACCAAAAGCGGTTGTTTCAGGTACAGTTGGTGTAACATACGAAAATTATGGTTTAACAAAAAACCCAACAGGCTGGCCAGGATTCAGCCCCAGAAAACCTTGGAATCAAGTTCGCTTCAAATTTAAACCCACAATAACTATTGGAGAATTAAAATTACCGTTTAATTTTAGCTTTGTTCAAAATCCAACAAATTTTTTGGGTCCTTATGCTGGAATAGGCGCTGCTGGGAATCAAACTTTTTTGCAATATTTAACCAATCCGCTTAACAACTTTTCAATAAATCCAAAATACAAATGGGCAGAATTGCAATTGGGAACACAATACTTAAACTATAGCGAACTCACTACCGGTGATATTGGTGTTTTTGGAGCAGGAATAGACCTAAGACCCGGAGGCTATTTGATCAAATTTTTTGCAGGAAGTTCGCAACAAGGCATCAATCAATCACTTGTTCCTCCTGTTATTGGTGCTTACAAACGTACGAACTGGATGGCCCAATTGGGAAAAGAAAAAGAAGGGACTTACAAAATTGCCCTAACCGCAGCTTCAGGAAAAGACCATTTTAATAGTGTTTCTTCACCTCCTTTATTGGTGACTCCACAAAGAGGTTTTGTTTTAAGCTTATTAGGGAAAGTTCAATTAGATCAAGGCTATTTTATAGAAGCAGAGACAGGCCAAACTTTTTTCTCGACAGATACAAATTTAGGACCGCCAATTCCTGGTGGCGTAAAATCTTTTCGACCTTTCTATACTGCCGATGCTTCGTCCTTGAATGATTTTGGCGGAACAGCAGCTTTTGGTAAAAAATCTACCAATTTTGATATTGGTTTTAAAACATATTATTTGGGAGCTGGATTTTTTACAATGGGCTATCCATTTCAACAATCAGATAGGTTAGATTTGACCGTAAATACGCGTTTTAATGCCTGGAAAAATAATGACAAAACATTTAAAACTAATGTTGTTGCCAGTGTTGGTAAACGCACCAACAATTACAGCAATTCTATATTACGCGAAAATATGCTCATTGCAAACATCAATTGTTTTACACAATTTAACGAAAAATGGAGTTTGAATGTAAATTATAATAATTTTGGCTTTCAGAGTGTTGGCACAAATCCATTTACCACAAAAAATATAAGTAATGATTTTGGCGTAAATCCCGCACATACTTGGACTACTTCAAAAATGTCACATTTGTTGAGCTTAAGTTATAATTATAGTCAATATGACGAACGCGACGTTTTTACGGGAATTGTAACATCAAACCTTACACATACTGCATTTTTGAGTTATGTGCCAACCTATTTTAATAAAGATATTACTCCTGATTTTAGTTTGTTGTATTTTACAAATCAAATGCCGTTGTTCAAAACCACCTTAGCCACCGCAAGTGCCGGTTTAGGAACACCACTTTTTAACAAAAAAGTAAATCTTAAAGCCCAATTGCAGTACACATTTATAAAAAACAATGTATTTACGCCAAACAACAATCTTGTTGCCAGTTGCTCCATCGATTGGAAAATTACCAAAGAGCTAACTTGGACCAATTATTTTTCGACCAATTATTATAAATTCGGTAATGAATCGCTTCCTGTAGGCGCCAATTATATCGAAACCAATTACAAAACAGGATTACAATATAAATTTTCAACTAAAAAAAGTTAAAATGAAAAAGCTAAAACTCATCATAATTGCTATGCTTTTGTTTGTAACAAATAGTTTTGCGCAAATCACCACCAATCTTATAGTTAGCAGCTCACCGCCAGCATCACTTGCATCATGGTCAAGCCAAAAACAAACTATTGTTTATATGGTAAATGGAAATGCTGCCATGCAAGGTGAGTATAAAATAAAAACCGAAATTCAATTAAGCGACGGAACTGTTATTGGTAAAACGGATTTGACTCGGTCAAGAATTTATGTTTTACAACCTGGAAATACTATTTATTATGCTGATGATGTCTTGCCCCTTGAGCATATGATTTTTACAGGAAAATACAGGACAGAACTAAACCAGTCAGGCAAACTACCTAGTCAAACCTATCAAATTTGTGTAACATTAGTCAATAGTACAGAATATTTACCCCTTACTACAACCAAATGTAAAGTCTTTACTATTGCAGCACCAATATTACCAAAGCTTTTAAAACCATACAAAGATCAAGTGCTAGATGCAGTCGAAGCCCAATCTGTCATTACCTTTAGATGGACTCCTCGTACTCCTGTAACTCCAAGCATTACTACTTATAAGGTTTTAGTTTTTGAGGTTTTACAAGGCCAAACCCCACTGCAAGCCTTACGAAGCAATATGCCTATTCTTGACCAAGAAGTGCGCGGCACCACTCAATATATTTGGCAACCACAAGGAATTTTAAACGAAAATTCAACAGACGAAGATGGAGTTTTACATCAAAAACAACTTGTCTGGACCGTGCAAACGTTTGATAATCTTGGAGAACAACCTTTGCTCGACGGAAGTTTTAACCGTGATGGCGTGAGCGAACCACTTACTTTTTATATAGGAAATAAAAGCGTGAAAGCTAAAAATTGAAATACAGCTTACAAATGACAAACCCAATTGTTATATCCCTACTAACTTTAAAAATTTAAAAACGATGAAAAATTTAAAAACAACAATACCTAGGGTAAATGCAAAATTAGATAAGACTCATCAACTGCCATGTGTTAACTAGGACTAGAAAGAAACTATGAAAAAAACACTTATCCTGTTTCTTTTGTTATTTGGAGCAACCCAACTTCATGCACAGAAAAAAAAGACGAAAACGGTCAAAAGACCTATTATTTCTAAAATAATAACGGCACCAAAAGTAAGTCCTTTTGCAAAGCTATCTGCCAATAACGCTTTCACTATTAATACAGTTTGTGTAAGCCCTGATGGAAAACAAATCCTTTCGTCAGGCGATGATGGCGAAATTCGCCTTTGGGATATTGCTACGCTAACGCAAATCGAGAGTTTTAAGGGGGACAGAAACAGCGATGGAATTATTTATCCTGTAACAGGAGTGGCTTATAGTCCTGATGGTAAAACTTATGTATCAGCTCAAAAAGGTTTTTTACCAAAACTTTGGGATACTACTTCTAGAACATTAATTAAAAGAATCAATCAAAATGGAACAGGTGTATATTCGCTTGCTTACAGCCCCGATGGAGTACTTATAGCATTTGGCAATTACGGGTCAATAACCATTTGCAATCTCCCTTTGGGAACCAAATTAAAGATTCCTATGCCAAGAACGAGCGAGGTGATTTCGGTAGAATTTAGCCCTAATAATCAATACCTTATTGCAGTTACAAACAATCAAGAAATTTCGCTTTGGGATGCTAATACAGGTACAAAAATAGGCAATTTTGATATTCATAATTATGATAAAGACGTAGAATATGCTACTGATTCGGTCTTTACTCTAGATGGAAAAATGATAATTACAGCAGGTTTTAATAAAGATCCATACCAAGGAATTATCAAAATGTGGAATGTAAACGATGGCAGACTTGTGAGGGGAATGGCAGACGGACAAAGTGTCGATTGTTTGGCTATAAGTCGAGATGGGCTAAAATTAGCCACAGGAAATTTTGACCATACAGTTAAAATATGGGAATTAGCCACTGGAAAGCTATTATGGATACTTGTAGGGCTTAAAAACTATGTGAAGTCGGTTGCTTTTAGTCCAGACGGTCAAACCGTTGTCGCTAGCACTACGAATGGCGCTATAAATCTTTGGAAGATCAACCAAAGAACAGGACCGGGCTTAGATTATGATTTAATAAGAAAGTGACGATTTATTTGTCACTTTTTTTTATTTTTTAAACTTTATCACCCGAAAAAAACAGTAAAAAATAGCATATTTTATGCCGCTATTTTTAAACAAATTTCCAAAAAACATATTGATAGGTATTGATACCATATCTTAATACCTAATTTTTCAGTTGTTTACCACTAAGAAAATAGATTTATACAATTCCTTAAAAACTCCACGTATCTTTGAAACAAATAAATTAGCGATAAATATAATTAGCTTAAATGAAAAATCTCCACGATATTCTCAAAAAAGAAAACTACAGAAAAGTAAAATTTAAGATTACCAAAACGCAGCATCTTTTGATAAAAGCTACTATAAATGGTGTGAAAGGGAATTTTATTTTAGATACAGGAGCATCTAACAGTTGCGTAGGATTTGAGAGTGTCGATTTATTCGCATTAGAAGCAAAAAAATCGAAAACAAAAGCTTCTGGTGCTGGTGCAACCGGGATGTTTACACAAATTGCCACAAAAAACCAATTGAAATTGGGCTCTTGGAAAGACACTGCTTTTGATATTGTTATTTTCGATTTGTCTCACGTTAATGAAGCTTTACTGCAACACAAAGCAAAACCAGTTCATGGCATCATTGGTGCTGATGTTTTAATGAAAGGAAAAGCAATTGTGGATTATTACAACCATTATTTATATTTATTGAAATAAAAGAAAAGAGCGTATCGAAAATCAATACGCTCTACTTCTACTACAAACCTCAACAAACTTATTCTTTGATCATTTTAGTGGTGGTTACTTTTCCTTCTACCACTGTTTTTACTATAAAACTCCTTTTGAAAGTTCATCAGTTTGAAGTATTGCAATAAATACCAAATATATTCCGATACTAATTTTCAACTTTACAGCATTTCATTTCGGTGTTAACAAATTCCTCCGCATTTAAATGGGCATACGTATCAGTGATTAGTATCGGTACTTCCTTTAGTATCGGTTACTTTATATGATTTGTATTCTTTTTGTTTTAATTTGCCTAAAATCAAACTCCAAACAGACTTGTTAACATAGATGAAACTTCCTGATTTTAGTACTGCGAAACAACTTTTGTTAGTTACTTTCTAAAGTACAAATAAAACTACTATTTCAATTCAAAACTTACCAAATCGTTTTTAATAACTCATAATATTTAAAAGGCTTAACCGTACAATTTCTAAAATACAATTGTAGCCATTAACTGCGACCCGCCTTTTTGAGTAACCCTCAAAAAAAATGCTAAAGAGATGATTTCCTAATCACTTTTTTTTATATTTAGAGAATATATGACACGAATAAAAACCATACTTGTAGATGACGAAATACTAAATCTCAAAAATTTAGAAATTATCTTGATAGAAAATTTCCCAGAAATAGAAATTCTTGGATTATTTCAAACAACTGAGGATGCAAAGCTGTTTATAAATAACAATCCTATTCAACTATTGTTTCTAGATATATCGATGCCGATAGAGAATGGATTCGATTTGTTAGCTCATTTTCCCGTGAAAAACTTTCAAGTAATATTTGTCACCGCACACGAAGACTTTGCGATAAATGCCATTCGTGTTGGAGCCTTAGATTATATTTTGAAACCCATACTTATTTCGGAATTAAGGATTGCTATTGCAAAAGTATCTGAAATATATAAACCTGATATCGCAAATAAACTAACACTAACTTACGAAGGTGGAAAATCTATTTTGGACTTTGATGAAATCTTATATCTAAAAGGTTTCGATAATATCACTACTATATATCTCACTAAAAAAAGAAAACTAACCGTTGCCAAAACCTTAAAGCATTTTGAAAGCATTTTAAAAAATGACTTTTTTAGAATTCACAAGTCCTTTATTGTGAATCTAAAATTTGTATCTAAAACATTATCAAAAGAAGCTTATTTTTTGGAATTAAATGAAGGAACACAATTGCCTGTTTCGAGAAGAAATTACAAAACACTGAATAATTTTTTAAAAAAATAATTAATGAAAAGTGTAATTATACTAGTATTTATCACAGTTTTTTCATCATTTTCTAGTGCTCAAATTCAATATAAATTCAACCATTTCACTACTGATGATGGTTTGCCAACCAATTCTATTTATTGTATAACAGAAAATAAAAACGGAGAAATTATTTTAGGCACAGACAATGGCTTGACTTTCTTTGACGGAAATAATTTCAAAACTTTGAATGTAAAAGACGGATTAATAAATCCTTATATTGTGGCTGTTACCGTGGACAAAAAAGGAGTTCTTTGGTTTATTAATTACGGAGCAAAACTTCAAAAATATGAAAATAATAAGATCCGAAACACGAGTGTATTTTCAGAATACCACACCCAAATTATAGAGACTGAGGACAAGTTTTTTCTTTACACTTTGCAAAACAGATATACCAATAAATGTTACGCATACAGCGAAGTAAGCAAAAGTGACTGGAGAATTTCAAAATCTAAAAATTCTAAAATTTCAAAAAAAATAGCTCCTCCCATATTAGTTCAGAACAAGAAAGAAATTCAAGTTTTAGATAATCATTTAATTTATAAAAAATATAAAGTACCAATACCTAATGAAGTCAGATTTATACATAAAGTAGTTTTTACAAAAAGTGTCGTTTGGGTTCTGGATGAAAATTTTCTTTTTTTGATAGATTTTAAGGGTGAAATAGTAAAAAAAATAAAACTGCCACAATCTCTTTCTGTAAACCCAATTTACAAAAATGACTTTATTATAGATCCCCAAAACAATTGCTGGTTAAGCATTCAGAGTAAGGGACTTTTTATTTTAAAAAATAACAACTGGAGTTCTATTAGTGAGAATTTAGGACTAAACACAACTGAAAATATTAATTTTTTATTTTGCGACAGAAAAGGAAAAATATGGATTGCCACTAATGAAAACGGGCTTTTTTGCATTCCAAATACTTTAATAAAAACTTTTCGATTTAAGAATAAAGAAAATTATTTTAACGGATTTGCCCATTCAAAAGATAAAAAATCATTGTTTGTTTCTTCAAAATTTAGATTGTATTCGTATAAAAACGAGACATTAAATCTATTACAGAACTCATCCTTAGAAATTAGAATTGGCAACTATAACAATGTCCCCATTTTATACCTACCCCTAAAAGAGCCCATACATTGGGATAAAAAATTACAGTTATTAAAAGTTACTGGCAAACTACTTTTAAAAAATGAACAAGATAAGCATTATGTTTTTGCAGGTAATTCATCGATAAACATTTCACTAAAAGGGAAATTTGATTATAAATCCATCAGTTCTAAAATTCAAAAAAAAGAGAAAATAAAACAAATTATTTTGTACCAAAATGAGTACTATTTTAACAATTCCGAAAAAATAAATATCAGAACTTTTGATGACAATTTTATTTCTGAAAAACGGGATTTAAAATTCAAAATCAAAGGGTACATCGAAGATTTTATTTTTATAAAAGACACCATGTGGATTGCTGCAAACAATAGTATTTACAAGGTTTATAATGAAAAAATCGTAGATAGGATTACCCAAGTCAATAATATGAATATCGATGTAATTCATAAAATAAAACCTATTGGTGAGGATGTTTATTTATGTGCTAATAATGGTTTGTTTAAAATAAGTGCAAATGGAAATCAGGTTTTAAATAAATACAATTTTTTGCCCAACAACGATGTATACAATGTAGCCCTTTTCAATAATGAATTATTAGTTGCCACAAAAGACGGGTTAGGAAAAATAAACAACGTGTTACTTCAAAAAAAATCAGACAAACCAATATTTGATGTGTTTTATTATGAATCAAAAGTTAAGAAATTAGAAATACCTACTGATCAAAATTTAGTCAAGATAAAACTGGTAATTCAAAATTATAATTCCCCTAAAAATCAAATAATTCAATATAAAATAAACACCACTGCATGGACAAATTCACAAAGCACGACTGTTGATTTTCAATCGCTTTCGTATGGAAAAAATATACTAATTTTTCGAGTAAAGGACGTCAATTCAGATTGGGCGACCAATAAAATTGAGATCCATAGAGCTTATCCTTTCTATCTGAAATGGTGGTTTATTCTTATAGCTAACATACTCGTTTTGGGGCTCATGTATTTCATTTATCGCTATCAAATTGCAAAGATCAAGCGCAATAAACAGCAAGAAATTAGCACTAATAATAAAGTAGCAGAATTGCGTCAAAGTGCACTTTCGGCAATGATGAATCCACATTTTGTGTTTAACTCCCTTAATGCAATCCAATATTTTGTAAATAGCAATCAAAAAGAAAAAAGTAGTGAGTATTTAGGAAAACTGGCGCGACTGGTTCGGTTATTTTTATCACACGCATCAGAACCTTTTATTAGTTTAGAGGACGAAATCAAACGACTAAAAATTTATTTAGAACTAGAAAAAGTACGATTCAATAATTTTGATTTTGATTTCAATATTGATCATCAGATTGACAGATATCAAACTAAAATACCAAATATGATTGTGCAACCTTTTATAGAGAATGCCATTCTTCACGGTGTTTCACATTTAAAGGAAAATGACGGAAAGATCGATATAAATTTTTACTTAAAAAAAGATGTGCTAACCATAGAGGTTATTGATAACGGTTATGGGATGACCCACACCAAGCCAAATAATGTAAGTCACATTTCAAAAGGCATTTTAATTATTAAGGAAAGAATAGAGATTTTACAACGGTCCTACCCCGAAAAAACATTCTCAATAATACAACAAGATGCCTTTCCTAATACCATTCGTAAAGGTCACAAAGTGGTACTTGTAGTAACAATTCTACAATAGAAATACTTTTTTTTACCGTTGCCTAAATAAAACCTACCGTATTCTAAATGGTTTTGGTTTGTATATATAGTTTCCCATAGTTTTAATGGATATAAAAATCTTGAAAACTATGAAAAAAACTATACTCCTTATTTTTTTACTCCTTTTTGCAATAAACGGAAATTCTCAATGTTGGAAAGTTATCTCGGCGGGTACTAGAAATACTGTAGGGATAAAACAAGACGGAACTTTATGGGCATGGGGTGATGGCTTACTTACAGGAGCCGGAGACGTTACTTCACCAGTTCAAATAGGCACTGCTACAAATTGGAAAACTGTTTCAGCCGGTTATACTCACGCATTAGCTATAAAAACAGATGGCACTTTGTGGGCTTGGGGACTAAGCTCGGACGGTTCATTTGGAAGCGGAATTGCAGGTGATTTTTCTATATTGCCTAAACAAATTGGCATGCAATCGGATTGGTTAACAATTGCAGCAGGAACCAAGGTATCTACGGCAATAAAAACAGATGGTACCTTATGGTCTTGGGGTTACAATGCTGTTGGTCAGGTTGGAGATGGAACGACAGTAACCAAACTAATTCCAACACAAATAGGAACTGATACAAATTGGTCTTCTATTGCATTACATAGTTCCAATTATACCATCAGCTCTACTTTAGCATTGAAAACAGATGGCACTTTATGGGCTTGGGGTACAAATAATGATGGGCAATTAGGTGATGGAACATTTGTGCAAAAAAACGCACCTGTACAAATAGGTACAGATACCAATTGGAGTTCAATTGACACAGGGGAATCTCATTCGCTTGCAATAAAAACTAATGGCACATTATGGGCTTGGGGCAAAAATCAGTATGGGGAACTTGGTGACGGAACTACTGTTTTAAAAAATGTTCCAACCCAAATAGGCACCTCAACACTTTGGACTTCTATTAGAGGAGGTTCAGGTTTTTCTGTTGGTACACAAACTGGCGGATTATTATTGGCGTGGGGAGTTAATAGTAGCGGGCAATTGGGAAATGGTACTTTGACAATACAAACAACACCTTTGTTATCAACTACTTCAGCACAAACTGTGTCGGTTGGATCAAGTCATTCCTTTATACAAAACGCTACTGGCACTTATTCTTGGGGCTATAACGCATATGGTGTTCTTGGCGATGGTACTACAGCAAATAAAAACATACCAACACTTATAAATTGCCCAACATCGCGACCACAAGCAATGACTCAAACTTATTGTAGTAGTGCAACTGTAGCCAATCTAGTTGCGACAGGAACTGCACTACAATGGTATGCTACCTCAACGATAGGTACGGCTTTGGCAGGAACTACACCATTAGCGACAGGAACGTATTATGTGTCGCAAACCGAGAACGGTATCGAGAGTTTAAGAACTGCGGTAGCAGTTACAGTGAGTACTACTCCACCACCAACAGCACCAACTTCTGCTGCACAAACATTTTGTAGTGGAGCAACTATTGCAAATTTGACAGCTACAGGAACTACACTGCAATGGTATACAAGTTTAGTTGAAAAAACAGCCTTGACTACAACAACAGCTTTGGCAACAGGTACTTATTATGTAAGTGAATCATTAAACGGTTGTGAAAGCGCAAGAACAGCAGTTTCGGTTACTGTAAATACCACATTAGTTCCAACGGTTGCTGCACAAGCATTTTGTGTTTCAGGAACGGTAGCAAATTTAGTTGCAACAGGAACTGACCTAAAATGGTATGCAAACCCAACGGGAGGTACTGTTTTAGCGGGAACAACTGTATTAGCGACAGGAACGTATTATGTCTCGCAAACTTTAAACGGTTGCGAAAGTGCAAGAACAGCGGTAGCGGTTACAATAAATACCACTCCAGCTCCAACGGTTGCAGCACAAACATTTTGCAATTCAGGAACGATAGCTAGCTTAACATTTACAGAAACTATTGGAGCAACAATTCAATGGTATGCAACTTCAAGAAGCACAACGCCTTTAGTTGCAACAACAGCATTATCTACAGGAACGTATTATGTATCACAAACGATAAGCGGGTGCGAAAGTGCTAGAATAGAGGTATCTGTAACTATAAATACCACTCCTGTTCCAACTGCTGCTGCGCAATCATTTTGTAGTGGAGTAACGGTTGCAAATTTAACAGCTACAGGAACGGACCTAAAGTGGTATGCTAATGCAACTGGAGGCTCTGCTCTAGCAACAACATCAGCATTAACTTCGGGGACTTATTATGTAACTCAAACTTTAAACGGATGTGAAAGTGCAAGAGTCTCGGTAGCGGTTACAAATATCTCTCCTGCACCAATGGCTGCAGCTCAAGCATTCTGTAATACTGGCACGGTAGCAGACTTAAATGCAACAGGAACAATCATAAAATGGTATGCAAATCCAAGCAGCACAGTAGCTTTGTTAGGCACAACAGCATTGGCAACGGGCACTTATTATGTAACTCAAACCTTAAACGGTTGTGAAAGTGCAAGAACAGCAGTAATAGTAACAGTAAATAGTACAACAGCACCAATAGTTTCTGCACAAGCTTTCTGCCATGCAGCTACGGTAGCAAATTTGGCTGCAACTGGAACAGCTATAAAATGGTATGCAACAGCAACAGGCGGTAGTACATTAGTTGCAACAACAGCATTAACTTCTGGTACATACTATGTAACTCAAACCTTAAACGGATGCGAAAGCACAAGAGTCTCGGTAGCGGTAACAATTACTAGTACAACAGCACCAATAGTTTCTGCTCAAGCATTTTGCAATGCAGCTACGGTAGCGAACTTAATTGCAACTGGAACAGCGATAAAATGGTATGCAAATGGAATGGGCGGTAGTCCATTAGTTGCAACAACAGTATTGGCAACGGGCACTTATTATGTATCGCAAAGTTTAAACGGTTGCGAAAGTGGAAGAAGCTCAGTAGCGGTTACAATAAATACTACTTCTGCTCCAATGGCTGCAGCTCAAGTTTTTTGTAATGCAGCAACTGTAGCAAATTTAGTAGCTACAGGAACAACTATAAAATGGTATGCAAATCCAAGCAGTACATCAGTATTAGTAGGCAATACAGCATTGGCAACGGGCACATATTATGTAACTCAAACTTTAAACGGTTGTGAAAGTGCAAGAACTGCGGTGGCAATCACAATAAATATAACAGCACCACCAATTATTGCTGCCCAAACATTTTGCGGTTATGGTAGTATTGCTAGCATAACCGTCCCAGAAACTTTCCCTGAAACAACCCTTGCATGGTATGCAACTGCAAGTGGTGGAGTTGCTTTATTGGCAAACACAACCCTCAATACAGGCACGTATTATGCAACAGCAACAACAAACGGTTGCGAAAGTACTAGAACAGCAGTGTCAATTATAGTCAATAATACTCCCGTTCCATTAGCTAATGCACAAACGTTGTGCAGTACAGCAACAGTTGCAAACCTCGTAGCTTCTGGAACAAACCTTCGTTGGTATGCAACTACAACAGGAACTTCTTTGGCAGGAACTACATTACTAACCACAGGAACCTATTATGTATCGCAAACTGTGAATATTTGCGAAAGCCCGAAAACAGCTGTGGCGGTCACAATAACATCAAACCCTTCAATTTCGTACGGTACTCCAAACACTTATTCAGTTGGAACAAGCATAAGTCCCCTAATACCCGTTAATACTGGTTGCCCAATACCTACTAGCGAAGTAAGTACGTTTGCAGGAAGTGGAGCAATAGGAGCTACAGACGGTACATCAGCAAGCGCTAGTTTTTACCGTCCTTCTGGCGTTACTGTAGATGCTACAGGAAATATATATGTAGTAGATACTTACAATCAAAAAATTCGTAAAATAACTCCCGCTGGAGTTGTTTCTACCTTTGCGGGTAATGGATCGGCGGGTGCAACAGACGGCCCAGCTGCAACCGCTAGTTTTTACGCCCCTTCTGGTATTACCATAGATGCTGCAGGAAATATATATGTAGCAGATATAGGTAGTCGCAAAATCCGTAAAATTACACCAGCTGGAATTGTTTCTACCATAGCGGGTAGTGGATTGGCAGGTTCTAATGACGGCCTTGCTGCAAACGCTAGTTTTTACGGCTGTTCTGGCGTTACCGTAGATGCTTCAGGAAATATATATGTAGCAGATAGTTTCAATAACAAAATTCGTAAAATTACACCCGCTGGAGTTGTTTCTACCTTTGCTGGTAATGGGTCAGCGGGTGATACAGACGGCCCAGCTGCAACCGCTAGTTTTTCAGACCCTTCTGGTGTTACCATAGATACTGCAGGAATTATATATGTAGCAGATTCAGGTAATAATAAAATTCGAAAAATTACACCCGCTGGTGTTGTTTCTACCGTTGCTGGAAGTGGAGTAAGAGGTTATACTAACGGTCCAGCTGCAACCGCTGGTTTTTACCTACCCTCAGGTGTTGCCTTAGATGCTGCAGGGAATATATATGTAGCAGATCATTATAATCAGATTATTCGTAAAATTACATCAGCTGGAATTGTTTCTACCGTTGCTGGTATTAATGGAGTATTTGGTTCTACTGATGGCTCACTTGCAATTGCTTCTTTTGATTTTCCTAACGGGGTTGCATTAGATTCTTCAGGATATATATATGTAGCAGATCGTCAAAATAACAAAATACGAAAAATTACACTTACAAGTTATGAAATTTCGCCAAATTTACCAGCAGGTTTAAGTTTTGACTCTACAACAGGAATAATAAGTGGTGCCCCAACAGCTACATCGCCAGCAACTAACTATGTAATAACTGCACATACTATGGGCGGAACAATTAGTACAGCGGTAAATATAAGTGTTGGCACTTTGAGCACTGATAGTTTTGAAGTGAAAAACAATCTAAAAATCTACCCTAATCCTGCTACAGGTAATGTTACAATCGAACTAAACAACTTGAACAATGCTAAGTTGCAAGTGTCAGACATTAACGGTAGAATACTATTAAATCAAAAACTAGACAACACTACTGTTATTGATGTTTCTGGTTTTCCATCAGCTACCTATTTATTTAAAGTAAATTCTGATCAAGGAACTGCCACTAGCAAGGTTATTAAAAAATAAAAAACTATGATTCAAAGCCGCGTTAAATTTCGTGGCTTTGATTTTTAGAAGTCAGGAATTAGAAATATTACAAGAAAATAAATTGGTTATAATTTTAAAAAAATGAAAGATGCAAAATTTAAAAAAAATAGGGCACAATTTTATTAATAAACTTTGGGCATTGTTTACTAGATAAAAGATGAAAAAAGTAAAACAAAAATCCCAACCGAATTCGCAAAATCATATCCTGATGCTAATTTTGAAATCATCAATCAAGACAATTATAAAGATTTTATTTTCTAAAATAACACCCTTTTTTACCGTTGCCTAAATGAAACCTACCGTATTCTAAATGGTTTTGGTTTGTATATCCTGTAAACCATAGTTTTATTTTATACAAAACCATAAAACTATGAAAACAAACTTCAAACTGCTATTTGTAATGACACTACTCATACAAACAATGCAAGCACAAAAAACCGGTAAAGGCGTTGAGAATACTTTGACAAAGAGTGATAGGAAAGAGTCTGGCTTTGATAAAACAGCTAGTTGGCTAAACAAAGAAAATGGCACAATTAAATATTTTGAGTACGAGGAGGATTTTACTGTGGATGATGTAAAAATGTGTAATGAATTAGGGGTTCAAAACTTTGTTATTAAAAAAGGTAGATATTTTGTGAATTATTCTGATCTATCTAAAGGGGGAAAATTAATTTGGTCTTTAAAAACGCCCATTAAATCGAATAAAAAATCTATATCCAGTAAAACATTTCGTACCGCAGGGGGCAAAGCAAAACATTGCTCTATAGCAAGTAATTGTTGCTTATCTACAGCAGAATATAGTACCACTAAAATTGCTTTACAGCCATTTACGTTTACACCAATTATATTAAACGGTTCCATCTCCTCTATTGAGTTGCAATTTATTGATAGTAAAACCCCAACAGCAGCTAATTGATAACCAAAAAAAAATACAAAAATTATAATTATGAAAACAAAACAAACATTCTTAAAAATTCTATTTGCAATAATATTAGTTACACATACCACACAAGCACAAGAAACCGCTAGAGGGATAAAGTATTCAGGCCCAATAAACTGCGGAAGAGTAACTTGTCCTACTTGTGGAGGAAAGACTGGTACGTATAAAATTATTGGTAATTCAAATAAAAACGAAGTAGAAGATATAGGCATAGGTACAACGTGGGACATTGGTAGAAGGAGCAGGAACTGTGGCGGTTTTGGTTTATGCAGGCTTAGTTCAGTAACTTTTGAATATTCTCAAAGAGTTAAAATAAAAGAAAATTCATTTAACTCATTCATAAGTATAAATACTGAAAATGTACTTCTATCTCGAGTAGATCAAATGTCAGAACGAATCATCAATAAATATTTTGGGGGCAGTCAAATAATTCTGGAAGAAGATTTTGTAATTGAAGATCCCGAAATTTTGAAAAAATTGCATTTGGAATCATATACTATAAAAAAAGGTGTTTACAAATTAAAATTTAATAGTAAAACCAAAATGTATGAAACTACATTTTAATTATTTGCCACACCATTTTAACAACAACTATATAATAATTATTATGAAAAACATTAATACACTCATAAGAATACTTGTTATAACTCTTTTTTTAGGACAAAGTTTGCAAGCGCAAACATGTATTGACCATGAAGGAAATTACAATTTTAACAATTGGAAACCATTTAATGCGACAGTTGCAAAAGTAACAGATGTTCCCCATAAGAACTATTTACAACTTACTGACGAAGAAAACGGTTCGTTTGCCATAAATTATATTGATTTTTCACGAAACTGAATAACAAATGGTTTTGAGCAATGCTTAAGTTTTGATTATATGGCAACATATAATGTATCGTCAGGTATGCCTATCGTAAAATAGCCATCTTTTTGGCTTTATTAAGGAAACTCAATAGCTCCTTCAAGTAATCAAGCTAATTTTGGACAACAATATTTAAGAGCATAGCTTATTCCAAACCCGTCGTTTCCTATTATCGCAAATGGTGTTTGGAATACGTGGCCGTTACCCATAGTTTTATTGGAAAATTAATTTCTACAAACTATTAGAAATCTAAAAACAATCATTGTAACAGCAAATATCACATTGTGCTGTTATGCTAATGTAAATGCACAAGCCATAGAAGTCAAAACTAAAAAAAAGTTGTCAGCGCAGGAACTTCTACAAGCAACGTAGCAAAGACCAATACTGCCACATCTGACGGTCAACTACTATAACAAACCGTCAAAGGGATTAAGGATCCTGCTGTACAAGGTTGTGGTAGTTGTGGTATAACAGGCAAGCAAAGGCTGGTGGCAACCCACAAGCAATAGCAAAAGATACTGCTTGAGCAGGAAACACAAATAAACTCTAAACTATGCATCCCGAACTATTCCATTTTGCTCTACCCGATTTTCTTGGTAACACACAAATTACGATTTACACCTATGCGTTTTGTATAACGCTAGGATGTTTAATTACTGGTATATATACCAAGCAAGCCGCATATAAAGATCTAGGAATACAAAATCTTTCAAACAATTTTTTTTACTTAATTTTCATCAGTGGGTTTGTAGGCGGAAAATTATTTTATTACCTAGAAAATCCCAGTTATTACTGGTACAATCCCAGTTTATTATTAGATAATTTTTCAGGTGGTTTTGTGTTTTATGGCTCATTTGTAACCATAATTCCGGTTGTTGTTGTATATCTAAAAAAACGGAACATCCCCGTCTTACCCATGCTGGATATTCTAGCAATAACTACTTTAATAGTTCATGCATTTGGTCGTTTTGGATGTTTCAATGCAGGATGTTGCTATGGTTCGCCAACTAGTAGTTACTTTGGAATGACTTTCCCAACAACAAATCACGTTGTTGTATATCCAACCCAACTTTACGAAGTATACATTTTACTGATGCTTTTGGGTTATTTACAAATCATGAAGAAGTACAAAAAATTTCATGGGCAGATTTTCTTATTATACCTTGGTTTATATGGAATAACTAGAGCAATTCTTGAGATTTTTAGAGGAGATAGCAGAGGTTTTATTATCAAGGACATTGTTTCTCACTCCCAATTTATTGGATTTCTTTTACTGGTTACTTCCATTATTTTTTATACCAAATTAAAAAAACAAAATATTAATAACTTAAATAACTAAAAAATGAAAAAAAAATTCTTAAAATTTATTTTGCCAATGCTATTACTTGTAGCAGCTACCGTTACAATAGGCCCAAGTTGTTCTGGAAGCTCACTAGGAGATAGTGCAGGAGAACCCATTGCATATTCTGAAATTTCAGCTGGACATGACCACTCAATTGCTAAAAAACTAGATGGGACACTATGGTCTTGGGGTTTAAACACAACCGGACAGCTAGGAAATAGCAGCATTTCAACGAGTACAAGCAACCCTGAAAAAATTGGAACAGATACAAATTGGGATAAAATTTCAGCTGGATATTACCATAATTTAGCTCTAAAAACAGACGGAACATTATGGGCTTGGGGAAGCAATAGTTATGGAGAATTAGGTGATGGGACACTATCTATACAAAAAGAGCCCATACAAATTGGAACTGCAAATGACTGGAAATATATTGCTGCTGGAAGCAATCATAGTCTAGCCATAAAAACTGATGGAACTTTATGGGCTTGGGGCAGAAATGACAATACTGGACAACTGGGCGACGGAACAACAGTCAATAAAAGTACGCCTGTAAAAATTGGTAAAGATACAGATTGGATGATAGTGTCTGCAGGTGACCGCCACTCTGCTGGTATAAAAACTGATGGAACACTTTTCATGTGGGGTAGTAATGACGAAGGACAGTTTGGAGTTGGTGCTGGAAATACGAAAGGGAGTCTAACGCCATTATCAACAGCTAATGTTGCCAGTAAAACTACTTGGAAAACAATTTCTTGTGGTAATTTTCATACTATCGGTATAAAAACAGATGGTACAATGTGGGGATCTGGAACAAATAGTAGAGGACAACTTGGTATAGGTTCAATAGTATCTCAAAATACATTTACTAAAATAGGAACAAGTGCTAATTGGATAATGGTTTCTGCGGGTATGCTAAATAGCATTGCAATAAGTAGCAATGGAACTACTTCACAAAGCAAAGCATACTCTTGGGGTGCAAACGATTCAGGACAATGCGGAAATTATACAAATATTGATATTTTATCTCCAGTTTTAATTGCTAATATCTTTGGCAATACAGATAATTATTTGCGTGTTTCAGCAGGCGGAAACCATACTCTAACAATTCTTTCTACTAGTTGGAATCCTGTATTATGCTCTGGAAAAAATGACTCTGGGCAGCTAGGAGATGGTACAAATTTTAATAAGCAATTTTTTGTAAGAGTTACACAATAAAAACAAATATTATTATTGCCTATAAAATTGCTTAAAAATATTGATTGATTACTTTTAACTAGAGATAAAAATTATTGTACTTCTAGCCGCTTAGAATATTTTTTAAGTAGTAATAGAGAAAAAAATCAGTAGAGTAAATCACTTTTATAGGCAATAATTGTATTCAATATTTATATGCATTTTTTATTCAGGACTAACGCATGAGTTATTAAAACCGTCACAGATTTTTAGATTTTCTTTTGTAAATCTGAATCTTGTGTTACAAAAAAACTAATTTGTAAAAATTCCATTGAAACAACTATTGTTTAACAGGAAGGTTATATTAAAATCAGTGACAAATAGAACTTTATACGTTTGCCCAGTGCATACAGTGAAACGTTTTGCTTTATCAGAAAATATTTTTTTTAGCAATTCTATCCGTAGCTGCGCGTATTATAAAATATATTAACACGCTCTAAATGAAAATTCTTTAAAATCATTAAAGGAGAAAATTATCAAAAAGTAAAATTTAAGATTACTAAAACACAGCAGCTTTTGATAAAAGCAAAAATCAATGGTGTGACAGGGAATTTTATTCTGGATACAGGAGCTTCAAATAGCTGCGTAGGATTTGAGAGTGTGGATTTATTTACATTAGATGCAAAAAAATCAAAAACAAAAGCTTCTGGTGCTGGCGCAACCGGAATGTTTACACAAATTGCCACAAAAAATCAACTGCAACTGGGCTCTTGGAAAGACACTGCTTTTGATATTGTTATTTTAGATTTGTCTCACGTTAATGAAGCTTTACTGCAACACAAAGCAAAACCAGTTCATGGCATCATTGGTGCTGATGTTTTAATGAAAGGAAAAGCAATTGTGGATTATTACAACCATTATTTGTATTTGTTGAAATAAAAGAAAAGAGCGTATCGAAAATCAATACGCTCTACTTCAACTATTAACTCAAACACATTTATTCTTTGATCATTTTTGTGGTGGTTGCTTTTCCTTCTACAACTGTTTTTACGATATAAACTCCTTTTGAAAGTTGACTTGTTTGGATGGTTGTGGAATTACTTTTTGGACTTCTAACTAAAACTTCTTGTCCCAACACATTATAAATACTTATATTATTTATTTCACCATTAGCATCAATTGTTAAATAATTAGTAGTCGGGTTTGGATACATGATCACTTTTGAAATTTCAAAATCAGGAACACCTAAGGTAGAAGCGATTCTGCTAAAATAAACATTGTCCATATAAACAGTTCCTGCCGGCGCTCCTGAAAACACCAATTGAGCAATATTCCCTCTAGTTGTCAAACCTGTAAACTCTGATAAAGGAATATCAAAACTATTCCATCCTGATAATATAGGCGTACGTGTAATTTCAAACTCCTTATCATCACCTCCCTGATAGACTCCATTTGCACCAAAATCAACTAGTTTTATTTTGAAAGCTGTTAAATCCGATGTCCATACATCAATATGAAAATACAACATTGCTGTCGCGTTTATTGTACCAGTCACATCAACTCCAAAATAATTCAAATTTGTATATTTCTTCGTGTCATTTCCAGCAATTTGCATATCCGTTAAGGTGCTTCCTGCTGACCAATCTGTTCTCCAAGTCGTAATTGGCACATTAGTATATGCATTACTGAATAGCGAAATAACATCTGCTGCCGCAGTTGTAGGCGTTGGCGCAGCAACGGTTGGTACAGTCGGAGTAACTGCAGCCGCTTTATTAAAATAAACATTGTCAATATAAACAGTTCCAGCCGGCGCTCCTGAAAACACTAATTGAGCGATATGTCCTCTAGTGGTCAAACCTGTAAATTCTGATAAAGGAATATCAAAACTATTCCATCCTGATAATGTTGGCGTACGTGTAATTTCAAATTCCTTATCATCACCTCCCTGATAGACTCCATTTGCACCAAAATCAACCAGTTTAATTCTGAAAGCTGTTAAATCTGGTGTCCATACATCAATATGAATAAAGGTCATTGCTGTAGCATCAATGGTACCAGTAACATCAACTCCAAAGTAATTCAAATTTGTATATTTTTTCGTGTCATTTCCGGCAATTTGCATATCCGTTAAGGTACTTCCTACTGACCAATCTGTTCTCCAAGTAGTAATTGGAACATTAGTGTAAGCATTACTAAACAGCGATATCACATCCGAAGCTGGTTTTGTAGGAGTTGGCGCAGCAACCATTGGTTCTGTTGGAGTAACTGCAGCCGTTTTATTAAAATAGACATTGTCAATATAAACCGTTCCTGCCGGCGCTCCTGAGAACACTAATTGAGCAATATTTCCTCTAGTGGTCAAACCTGTAAACTCTGATAAAGGAATATCAAAACTATTCCACCCTGATAATGTTGGCGTACGTGTAATTTCAAATTCTTTATCATCACCTCCTTGATAAACTCCATTTGGACCAAAATCAACCAGTTTAATTCTAAAAGCTGTTAAATCTGGTGTCCATACATCAATATGAATAAAGGTCATTGCTGTAGCATCAATTGTACCAGTAACATCAACTCCAAAATAATTCAAATTTGTATATTTTTTAGTGTCATTTCCGGCAATTTGCATATCCGTTAGGGTACTTCCTGCTGACCAATCTGTTCTCCAAGTAGTAATTGGAACATTAGTATATGCATTACTAAACAGCGATATAACATCTGAGGCCGGTTTTGTAGGGGTTGGCGCAGCAACAGTAGGTGCTGTAACAACAACTGGAGCAGTTATTTTAGCAGAAAAAGTGATATTATCTACATAACTAACGTGGTCAGCTGATCTTGTTGTACCTTCTGGAATAAAATCTGGAAATACAATAATTTGATCAATGCCAGTTGAAACTCCCTCCCCAATTTTTCCGGCAAAGTTGAATGTCAATTCTTCCCATTCATTGATTTTAGTATTGGTAACAGTGATTTCACCTGTTGATCCACCATCAGGTCGAGCAAACTTTATACCTACCTTACTGATTACATCCTTATACACCATCATTTTTACAGTACTGTTAGTCTCATTCAAAGTAAAAGTTCCAATACCATTTGTGCCAGAAGCGTGAGCCGTTTCGAAACCAGTATACCAAGCCCCTGCAACCAATGCTGTAAATTTTACCGCTGTGTTAGAGGTATTGATTCCTGTTTTATTTGGATTTGGCGCTAATAAGGATGCTGTTGAAGGTCCAGATGGATTATCAAAAGAAGTCAAGACCCATGTAGATCCATATTCGCCTGATTCGAAGGTTACAGGTGCATATGGAGCCGAAGGAGGAGGAGCAACTACTGCTGTTTTATTAAAATAAACATTATCTAAATATATTGTCCCTGCTGTTCCAGAAAATACAAATTGTGCGATATTCGCTTTTGTAGTCAAACCTGTAAATTCTGACAACGGAATTTCTAAGCTGTTCCACCCGCTTAATGCCAATGTACGAGTCACTTCAAATTCTTTATCATCTCCACCTTGATAAGCACCGTCAGCACCAAAATCTACTATTTTAATTTTGAATGTATTGACATCCGGTGTCCAAACATCTATATGAAAGTTCAACATTGCTGATGCATTAATTTTGCTTGCTTCAGTAATCACTCCAAAGTAACTTAAATCAATATATTTTTTAGTGTCATTCCCCGCAATTTGAATATCTGACAAAACATTACCTGACTGTCCCCAATTAGCTCTCCAGCTATCAACAGTAACGTTACTATAAGCATTGCTAAACAACGAAATAACATCTGTGGCCGGTTTGGAAGGCGTTGGTGCGGCAACAGTTGGAACAGTTGCTGCTGCTTTTGCAGAAAAAGTAACATTATCGAAATAGCTTGTCGTTTCAGAAGTTCTTGCATTGAAATCTAAAAAGAAAATCATTTGATCAATATTGATGGTTTCATTTAATCCAATTTTCCCTGAAAAGTCAAAAGTCAATTCTTCCCATTCATTGATTTTAGTGTTTGGCACTTTTAATTCAGGCTGAGCACCACCATTTGCAATTGCAAACTTGATAGCTACGTCACTAATTACAGTTTTGTAGACCATTATTTTGACGATGCAATTAGAAGCACTCAAAGTGAAAGTTCCAATACCGTTTGCACCCGAGGCATGAGCCGTTTCAAATCCTGCATATGGTTGAGCACCTGATACACTTGTTCCTGCAACAAACTTCCCCACAGTTGCTGAACTGTTTATACCACCTGGAAATGGATTAGCAACTTTTGAGTACCCAGCTCCTGATCCATTTTCAAAAGTTGCAAATGACCAAGTAGAACCAAATCCTCCCGTTTCGAAGGTAATGGGTGCATTCTGTGAAAATCCTACTGAAAAAATCAGCAGAAAAATAAATAAAGTAAAGTTCTTCATAAGTTTAAGTTTTGAGTCTACTCCAAAATTACAATTCTATTGTGTCGAGCAACAGAAATAGCAGTATCTAAAAACTATACAACTTAAAAATCAAAAAATTAAACTAAAACCAAGCAATCGGAGCACTATCAATGGGGCTTAACATAAATTTGGTTTTTTAAAATAAATTAAAATTGTTTTTAAAAAAGAATGAATGTTGTGGTAATGTTATGGTAAAAATTAAATTTTTTACAATAGTATTTACATAAATAATAAAGTTTTAATTAATAAAAAACATTTTTAATAATTACAAACATAAAAACATAAATATTTAACAAGGAGGGTTACATAAAAAATCCCGTCATGTTGCACATAACGGGATTCAAAGAATATAATGTAAAGAATATTACAGTTCTAATGCTTTTTTAGGATTGTTATCCATCAATAATTCCATTGGGTTTTCTAGCGCTTCTTTAACAGCAACTAAGAAACCTACAGACTCACGGCCATCAATAATACGGTGGTCATAAGACAATGCTACGTACATCATTGGGTGAATTTCAACTTTACCATTTACAGCAATTGGACGCTCAATAATGTTGTGCATTCCTAAAATTCCTGATTGCGGTGGGTTGATAATTGGAGTTGACAACATAGAACCGAATACACCACCATTAGTGATTGTAAATGTTCCACCAGTCATATCATCAACTGTGATTTGACCGTCACGTGCTCTTAAAGCCAAACGCTTAATCTCAGCTTCAACACCACGGAAAGTTAAGTTTTCAGCGTTACGAACTACTGGTACCATTAAACCTTTTGGTCCAGATACAGCAATAGAAATATCACAGAAATCGTAAGCTACTTTGTAATCGCCATCCATCATAGAATTTACATCTGGATACAATTGCAATGCTCTAGTTACCGCTTTTGTAAAAAACGACATGTACCCTAATCCCACACCACCATGTTTTGCTTTAAAAGCATCTTTGTATTCGTTACGAATCAAGTTAATTGGCGTCATGTTTACTTCGTTAAAAGTAGTCAACATGGCCGTTTCGTTTTTCGCAGCTACTAATCGCTCTGCTACTTTACGACGTAACATTGATAATTTTGTACGCTCTGTACCACGAGATCCACCTGTAGGCGTTCCCATAGACGGAACTGCATTTAATGCATCTTCTTTGGTAATTCTACCGTCTTTACCTGTGCCAGAAACAGCAGCAGGTGCTATATTTTTTTCGTCTAATATTTTTCTTGCCGCTGGAGATGGCGTACCTGAAGCATAGGTAGCCGCCGCTGGAGCCGCAACTGGTGCAGGCGCTGCCTCAACTTTTTTAGCTGCGCTCGATTCGGCTGCGCCTCGGGTCTCTTCAACAGGAGCTGCTGCTGGAGCTGGTGCAGCACCGTCTGGTTTTGCTGCAGCTGTATCAATATGGCAAACAACAGCACCAACTGCTACTGCATCGCCTTCTTCTGCTTTTAAAGTAATGATTCCGCTCGCTTCAGCAGGCAATTCTAATGTAGCTTTGTCTGAATCAACCTCAGCAATAGCTTGGTCTTTTTCTACATAATCTCCGTCTTTAACTAACCAAGTTGCAATTTCAACTTCTTTTATTGATTCCCCTGGCGATGGGACTTTCATTTCTAAAATCATGTTCTATTATTTTAAATTATGAATTTTAATTTTTTTCTTGTTATTGCACCTCTTGTGAATCGTGCTTGGATTTTTTCTAGCCCTGATAGAAGCGTTATCCTTTTTCTAGCTTCTTTAGCTAGGAAAAGATTTAGCGCAGAGCAGGAAATAGCTCCTAATTATCTAAATAAATCTTTATCAAAAACCATTCTGATGGCATCTGCGTGACGGCGTTTTGCTCTGGTATAACTACCTGCCGCTGGTGCCGCATACGCTTTTAACGAAGCCAATCTCCATTTTACCAAATCAAAATTCATCAACATATAGCTGTAAGCTCCCATGTTTTTAGGCTCTTCTTGTGCCCAAACATAATCGTCAGCATTAGGATATTTTGCAATAATTGCTTTTAATTGCTCTACTGGCAGTGGAAACAATTGCTCAATACGCACTACTGCAACATCAGTACGTTGGTTGTTTTCGCGCTCAGCGGTAATATCATAATAGAATTTACCGGTACAAAACACCAATGTTTTTACAGCCGCTTTGTCAACTGTGTTATCATCAATGGTTTCTTGGAATTCTCCGCTTGCAAGGTCCTCAACGGTAGAGACACATCTTGGGTCACGCAACAAACTTTTTGGTGAAAACACCACAAGCGGTTTGCGGAATTTGGTTTTCATTTGACGTCTCAACAAGTGAAAAAAGTTGGCTGGCGTAGTACAATCTGCCACGTACATGTTGTGACGCGCGCACAATTGTAAGTAACGCTCCATTCTTGCTGAAGAGTGCTCTGCTCCCTGCCCTTCATAACCGTGAGGCAACAGCAATACAATTCCGTTTTGGTTATTCCATTTGTCTTCCCCACAAGAAATGTACTGGTCAATCATAATTTGGGCACCGTTAGAGAAATCTCCAAACTGTGCTTCCCAAATTGTTAATGCATTCGGGTTAGCCAAAGCATATCCATAATCAAAACCTAAAACTCCGTATTCAGAAAGGAAAGAATTGAAGATACGGAAATTTCCTTTTTTGTTTTGGATATGATCTAACAAAATTACTTCTTCCTCAGAATCTTCGACTTTAACGACTGCATGACGGTGAGAAAAAGTACCACGTTCTACATCTTGACCAGAAATACGAACATCAAAACCTTCGGTCAATAAAGAACCATAAGCTAATGTTTCTGCTGTACCCCAATCGATGGTGTTGTTATCGTAACCTGTTTTTCTATCGGTTACGATTTTATTGATCTTGTTAATGAACTTTTTATCTTTTGGCAAGCTCGACACGGTTTCAATGATAGAATCCAGCGTAGCTTTCTCGACTTTTGTATCGAATTTTTGAAGCATCACATCGTTGGAAACTTGCTCAAAACCGCTCCATTCGTTCTGCATGAATGGCGTGATAATGGTCAAATCTTTCTTGCGCGAAGCTTCTAGATTCTGATCTAAATCCGATTTGTATTCTTGCTCCAACCCTTTTACATAACTAGCATCAATTACTCCATCAGCAAGTAATTTATCCATGTAAAGGTCTCTTGGGTTTTTGTGTTTAGCAATTAATTTATACAAAACAGGCTGCGTGAATCGAGGTTCATCACCTTCGTTGTGTCCGTATTTTCTATATCCTAATAAATCAATAAATACGTCGCGACCAAATTCCATTCTGAAATCTAAAGCAAATGACATGGCGTGCACTACAGCCTCTGCATCATCTGCATTTACATGCAATACTGGCGAAAGAGTAACTTTTGCCACATCTGTACAATAAGTTGATGATCTTGCGTCAAGATAATTGGTTGTAAAACCTACTTGATTGTTAATTACAATGTGAATGGTTCCTCCGGTTTTGTAACCATCAAGTTGCGCCATTTGTACGATTTCGTACAAAATACCTTGACCAGCGATAGCGGCATCTCCGTGTACTGCAATAGGCAATACTTTTGAGAAATCATTAGGGAAATATTTATCTTGTTTGGCTCTTGTGATTCCCTCAATAACGGCACCTACTGTTTCAAGATGCGAAGGGTTTGGAGCCAAATTAATGTTGATTTTTTTACCTGAACTTGTTTCTTTATCAGCTGTTAAGCCTAAGTGGTATTTTACGTCACCATCAAAATATTCTTGGTCGTAATCTTTACCATCAAACTCGCTGAAAATATCTTGAGTAGACTTGCCGAAGATGTTTGCTAAAACGTTCAAACGTCCGCGGTGTGCCATACCCATAACGAACTGCTCCACTCCTTTTTCAGCTGCTTTTTCAATCAAAGCATCAAGAGCTGGAATTATAGACTCTCCTCCTTCAAGTGAAAAACGTTTTTGACCTACATATTTGGTATGCAAAAAGTTTTCGAAAGAAACCGCTTGATTTAACTTGTTAAGGATTTTTTTCTTTTCGTCTAATGAAAATTTAGGTTGATTGTCATTAACACCCAATTTATTCTGGATCCAAGAAACTACTTCTGGATTACGAATATACATGTACTCAATTCCAATATGCTGACAGTAAATTGCATCCAAATGATTGATGATTTCCTGTAAGGTACATGGCTGGATGTGGATGACTTTTGCTGCATCAAAAACCGTATTTAGGTCTGATGCTGTTAGTCCAAAATTAGTGTAATCTAAATTTGGAGAGGAAACACGTCTTTCACGTACCGGGTTTGTTTTGGTAAACAAATGTCCGCGAGTACGGTAGCCGTCAATTAATTTAAGAACATTAAATTCTTTATGTATTTTATCTGAAACTAAACTGACATCAGCATTATTTGCGGCAAAATTTGCTATTTGTGATGCAGGATTTTCTTCGTTATAAGTAGTCATTCCAAAGTCAAAACCTTGAAAAAAACTTCTCCAACTTGGCTCTACGCTATCTGGATTCTCTAAATATTGATCGTATAACTGGGCAAAAAATTCTGTGTGTGCTGCGTTTAAAAATGAAAACCTATCCATAATATTTAGTGAATATACTTTTTTTGTTAAAATAGTTTTGCAAAAGTACGATAATACAATAAATTTATAATTTATTTTAAGATACTTTTACATTGATAATTGTTAAAAAACCAGAAACTCATGACTAAATCTTGCATTTTGAATTCATTCAACACTATCTTTTTACTTTTTTTAGTTTTTTCTTGCAACGCAGTTTTTGGACAACAAAATACTACCACTGTGCAAAATGAACCCAAATTTTGGGACCATGTACAATTTGGTGGTGCTGTTGGTTTGGGATTTGGAACTGGCTTTACGGATATTGTTCTAGCTCCGAGCGCGATATATAATTTAAATGAGTATGTAGCTATGGGTGCGGGACTTCAATACAAATTTTTGAGACAAAAAGATTTTTACACTTCACATCTTTATGGTGCAAGTGCAATTGGACTTTTAAACCCCATTCCTGAAATTCAATTATCAGCAGAGGTTGAGCAACTGCGCGTAAACCTTCGTTTTGATGGCAATACTGCTCCTGCAGAAAATTTTTGGAATACGGCTTTGTTTGTGGGTGCGGGATATCGTTCTGGTAATGCTACTTTAGGTGTTCGATACAATGTTATCGAGGATAAAAACAACTTATATGGCAGTGCGTTTATGCCTTTCGTACGTTTTTACTTTTAAGTTTAAAACCAATTAGCGGTACTTATTTCTGAACCAAACTTTTTGCCATTCTCTTTTTAAAACTAAGAATGAAATTTGCTCAGCAAGCTGCACCAAATCAGAACCGTCTAGTTTTTTAACTTCATCCTCGGCTACATCAATAATGTAAAGCAGGTTTAAATACTCGGCAAATTTATATTGGATGAGTCGGTAAATTTTTTCATGCAACTGAATTTTCAGCTCTTCTGCAGTGACACTTTTAGGAAAATCAACCGCTTCATTGGCAAGGTTAAAATCTTTATTGAGTTGTTCAACCAATTGCAAATACAAGTTCTCTACCGAGGCCTCGGCAAGAAGTAAATCTGTATTTTTTGGAACTATAAACATATTTTTAAAATTTCAACAGCCGTAGCAATTTTCAATATTGTTAATCAGTACAATTTACCTCTTCTTCAATTACAATTCGCAACTTTCAAAATCAGCATTGCTATTGATTATTGAAATTGTCATTGAAATTAAATTACACTTTTCTTCCCATTAGGTTTTCACCAAATGCTTTTAGCATTGCTTTTTTATCGGCACTAACATTCAATTGATCTAACATTTGAAAGGCTTTAAAAGTGTAGTCTTGAATCGCATCTTGAGTAGCTTTTGATGCTCCTGAAGCATTGAACAATTCTTTTACACGCTCAATTTTTTCGGTATTATCTTCTAATTGAACGGCAAATAAATCGCGAAGTTCTTGCGCTTCTTTTTCTGCAGAAAAAGCGACCGCTTTGAGATACAAATAGGTTTTTTTATTTTCGATGATGTCACCTCCTACTTGTTTTCCGAAAGTTTCCGGATTCCCAAAGGCATCTAAATAATCATCTTGAAGTTGAAAAGCCAAACCTAAATTCAAACCAAAATCGTAGATTAAATTGGCATTTTCAGCAGATGTTTCGGCTATAATGGCGCCCATTTTCATGGCAGCAGCTACTAAAACCGCCGTTTTATATTGAATCATTTTGAGGTATTCCTCAAGAGTAACATCAGTACGTTCTTCGAAATCAACATCCCATTGCTGTCCTTCGCAAACTTCCAGTGCCGTTTTGCTAAACAGCTTGGCTAAGTCTCTAAAAATTAATGGCTCGTATTGTTCAAAATATTGATAGGCCAAAATAAGCATGGCATCACCCGATAAAATTCCGGTGTTAATGTTCCATTTTTCATGTACCGTTTCGTTTCCTCTTCGCAAAGGCGCATCATCCATAATATCGTCATGTACTAACGAAAAATTATGAAAAACCTCAACTGCCAATGCTGCTGGAAGTGCATTTTTATAATCGGCACCAAAAATCTCAGCACTCATTAAGGTCAACACGGGACGCATGCGTTTACCTCCCAAATCAAGAATATAATGAATTGGTTCATATAAATTTCTTGGCTCTTTGGTTTCGTATTGCGATTGCAAATAGTCGGCTAAAAACTCTTGGTATTGAGAAATGGTATGCATTCGTGTTTTGTTTATCGGTTACAACTGCAAAATATGCGGTTTTAAGTAACCGAAGCTTTTGCTTGCACAAAGAAACTCAAAAATCTTTAAACTAGCTAAAATGTTAAAGTTACTCAAATGTTAAATAAATCAAAATACATAGGAAACTATTTTGGTATTCAAAGTTTCCAATATACATTTGTACCCGAATTAGAGCGACAAGAGAAGCGTATTGTCTATTCTTAAACCAAAACTTGTATCATTCAAACACATCCGCTACTTATGAAAACCACTTGGAAATTAGATGCAGCACAATCAGATGTGCAAATAAAAATGAGGCATTCTATCATAGCTTATTTGGCAGGAACTGTAAATGAGTTTGATGGGCATATTGACTTACACAACGATCAATTAGAAAACGCATCAGTAGCTTTTTCGTTAGATGTAAATAACAAGCAGCACGTTTTGGAGCATATTGACAACTCATTAAAAATGAATGATCTTTTTGATGTTGACAACTATCCTATCATTCAGTTTCAAAGCACTTCTTTTGAAAAGGTAACGCCAAATATCAATTTCTTAAAAGGAAATCTTACCATTAAAAATATCACCAAATCGGTAGAACTTGATGCAGAGTTTATTGGAATTAACGCGTATAATGGCAACAAAAAAGCTGCTTTTGAAATCACGGCAAATATCAACCGCAAAGACTTTGGGTTAACACCAAATATTTTCCAACAAGCAGGCGGACTAGCTCTAGGTCAAGATATTAAGTTAATTGCCAATCTAGAATTTACAGTTTAACAAATTATAAAAAGCTAACGTTAAATAATTACTAATAAAAAGGAAACTTATTTAGTACCTAAAGTTTCCGTATTATCTTTGCATAGATTTTAAACAGCTGTAGAACAGCTATAAAATCCAAGAAAAAACCAACTATAATTTGCACAATTACAATGAAAGAGAAAATTATATCTAAAGCTAAGGAAATGTTTTTGAAACTCGGTTTCAAGAGTATCACTATGGACGATATTGCTAGCGAAATGTGTATTTCAAAAAAAACAATTTACAAGTATTTTGCCAATAAAGAATTACTCATAGAAGAGAGCGTTCAAGTAATTCATACCGAAGTAAACACGATCATAAACACGATAACCTCTCAAGATTTTAATGCCATTGAAGAGAATTTTGAAATCAGACGTATGTTTGAAAACATGTTTAAGTCTACTGATACTTCGCCGGTGTACCAATTAAAAAAACATTACCCCGAAGTGTACCAAAAAGTGTTATCTGATCAAGTGGAAATGTGCGAGTCCTGTTTTAGGAAAAACATAGAGAAAGGAATTGCACAAGGTTTATACCGTGATGACCTAAATGTAGACGCGTACGTTAAATTTTACTACATGTTAATTTTTTCGATTAACGAAAACATTAGATCAGAGCGAGAAGCCTTTGCTCTTGAAATGCAAGCCTTAGAATATCATACTCGCGCTATGGCGACAGAAAAAGGAATAACTGAACTAAATAGAAATTTACTAAATCCAATTACATAAAAATGAGAAAAACGATAATATTAATGACCGTGCTGCTTTCCATAAGCATGCAAGCACAAGAAATAAAAAGTCTCACCCTAAAAGATGCCATTACGTACGCACTTGAAAACAAAGCCGATGCAAAAAAGGCAAGATTACAAGTTGAAAAAGGAGAGTACGAAATTCAAGAAGTTCGTTCAAGGGCTTTACCTCAAATTGCAGCAAATGGTAGCTTAAACTACAACCCAATTTTACAAACTACTGTAATTGATGGAGCTGGTTTTGGTCAACCTGGCACTACAATTCAAGCTGCTTTTGGTCAAAAATGGAATTCAACTGCAGGAATTTCTCTTAATCAGGCGTTATATGACCAGGCTGTTTTTATAGGTTTGAAGGCAGCAAAATCTACTCGTGAGTTTTACCAAATAAACGCACAATTAACTGAAGAGCAAGTGATAGAGCGCGTAGCCAATGCTTACTACCAAGTTTATGTAACACGCCAAAACTTAACTGTACTTGATAACAACCTTAAAAATACTCTTAAAGTTAAGGACATCATCCAAGGACAATATGATAACGGACTGGCTAAAAAAATTGATTTGGACAGAACTCTAGTTCGTATCTCAAACATCAATACACTACGTCAGCAAACCCTGAACGCAGTAACGCTACAAGAAAACGCTTTGAAATTTTTTATGGGCTTAGCTGTAGATACGGCCATTTCTATTCCAGAAACAGAATTTGAGATTACACCGAACGCACTTTCACTAGCTCCAGATACAACAACTAGAACAGAATATTTGTTACTTAAAAAGAACGAACAATTACTAGAGTACCAAAAAAAATCTATTCAGGCCGCTTATTATCCAAGTTTATCACTTACGGGTGGGTATAACTTCATTGGTCAAGGTCCAGAGATGCCTTGGTTCAAGAAACCGTCAGATGGGGTTTACTGGTCTGATTTTGCTTCGATAGGACTAAATTTACGCGTACCAATCTTTTCAGGATTTGGAACAAAAGCAAGAGTAAGCCAAGCTAGTAACAAACTAGCTTCGATAAAAGTAGATTTGGAAGAAACAAAACTGGCATTGGATTTAGAATACAGCAATGCAAAAACGCAAATCGAAAATAGTATTGTATCGATCAACAATCAAAAAGAGAACGCAAAACTAGCTCAAGAAGTTTTAACAAATACGAACAACAACTACATTCAAGGTTTGGCGTCACTTACTGATTTACTTGAAGCAGAAAGCGAACTGGTTGTAGCTCAAAACAATTACACATCGGCCTTATTAGATTACAAATTAGCCGAAATACAATTAATAAAAGCAAAAGGAGAATTAAAAACATTAACCAATAAATAATCAAAATGAAAAAAATTATAATAACCGCTGTAATCATCATAGGTAGCTTAGGTGTAATTGGATATATTTTAACCAATAACAAAAAAGAAAACGAGGCTAAAACAGCCATCGTTGCTGAGAAAAATGCAACAGTATCGGTACGAACTGATGTGGTAAAAACAGAAGTAGTATCTCTTGACTTTACCTCAAATGGAAATTTTGAACCGGTTCAAGAACTAAAATTTTCAGCTGAAAAATCAGGAAAAATAACTAAAGTTTTAGCCAAAGAAGGAGATTACGTGAGCGTAGGACAAACTCTTGCTATTGTTCGCAGTGACGTGGTTAATGTAAATGCGCAAAACGCAAACGCTATTTATCAAAATGCTGTAGCTGATTACAACCGATTTGAAAACGCATTCAAAACAGGTGGTGTGACCAAGCAACAGCTAGACCAAGCCAAACTTCAAATGGTAAATGCTAAATCGCAATTGACACAAGCTAACATTAACGTTGGAGATACTAGAATTAAAGCACCTATTAGCGGATTCATCAATAAAAAACACATTGAAGTAGGATCTATTATTACCGGAATGCCTGCAACACAATTGTTTGATATTGTAAACGTATCTAAACTAAAATTGAAAGTTAACGTAAACGAAAGTCAAGTAGCTGGATTAAAAGTAGGAAGTACGACTAATGTAGTTGCTAGTGTGTATCCTGATAAAACTTTTTCTGGAAAGATTACTTTTATTGCTGCAAAAGCGGATGAGACTTTGAACTTCCCGGTAGAAATAGAAATTACAAACAACGCTAACAAAGACCTAAAAGCAGGAATGTATGGTACGGCAGCATTTGCATCAACTCAGCAAAAACAAGCTTTAAAAATTGTTCCTAGAAATGCTTTTGTAGGTAGTGTGAGCAGCAATCAAGTATTTGTAATTGAAAACGGAACTGCTAAATTAAAAACAGTAACTGCTGGTAGAATTCTTGGTGACAAAGTAGAAATCTTAAACGGTCTTGAAGAAGGACAACAGGTAATTGTAACGGGACAAATCAATTTGCAAGACGGTAGCAAAGTGGAGGTTATTAAATAGATTAAAAATTTGTTTCAAGTTTAAAGTTTAAAGTTACAAAACTTGAAACCTGAAACTTGAAACCTGAAACTAAAACATATGAAATTAGCAGAAATATCCATAAAACGTCCCTCGTTGGTAATTGTATTGTTTACAATCCTGACACTTGGTGGACTGTTCAGTTACAGTAATTTAGGGTATGAATTGATCCCGAAATTTGAAACGAACGTAATTACTATTGCTACCATTTACCCTGGAGCATCGCCTAGTGAGGTAGAAAATACCGTAACTAAAAAAATTGAGGACGCGATTGCCTCTCTTGAAAACATCAAAAAAATAGACTCTAAGTCGTACGAAAGTTTATCAACCGTATCGATTACATTGACTTCTACAGCTGATGTTAATATTTCGATGAACGATGCGCAACGTAAAATTAATGCCGTTTTAGGGGAACTTCCTGATGATGTAGAAACTCCCTCTTTAACGAAATTCTCCTTGAGTGATTTACCAATTATGACTCTTGGTGCCAATGGAAATTTAGACGAGGTAGCTTTTTACGATCTTGTTGACAAAAAATTAGCTCCTGTTATTTCACGTGTTGAAGGTGTGGCACAGGTAAACATTATTGGTGGACAAGAACGTGAAATTCAAGTGAATCTGGATGCCGTAAAAATGCAAGCCTACGGACTTTCTATTCCACAGGTTCAACAAAATATTCTGGCTTCTAACTTAGATTTCCCTACCGGAAACATTCAAACTCGTGAGCAAAAAATATTAATTCGTTTAGCCGGAAAATATAAAAACGTTGACGAATTAAGAAACCTAATTGTTTCCTCTAGAAACGGAATTCAAGTACGTCTAAGCGATATTGCTGATGTACAAGATGGTCAAAAAATTACTGAAAAAGTAGCACGAGTAAATAGAAAAAGTGCTATCATTTTACAGATTATCAAACAATCTGATGCGAATGCGGTTGCGGTAAGTGAAGAATTGGTGAAAACAATTGCTAAACTTGAATCGGATTACAAACCCGTAGGTCTAAAACTTGCAGTAGCTAAGGACAGTACTGTTTTTACACTTGAAGCAGCTGACGCAGTAGTACATGATTTACTTATTGCGGTACTTCTGGTTGCGCTTGTAATGTTGTTTTTCTTGCACAGTATTAGAAACTCATTGATCGTAATGGTATCTATTCCGGCTTCGTTAATTGCAACGTTTATCGGGATTTATTTGATGGGTTATACCCTAAACTTAATGAGTTTATTAGGATTGTCTCTTGTGGTAGGTATCTTGGTGGATGATGCCATTGTGGTACTCGAGAATATTTATAGGCACATGGAAATGGGCAAGAACAAAGTGAGAGCTGCTTATGATGGTACAGCCGAAATTGGTGGAACCGTAGTATCGATCACCTTGGTAATTGTGGTAGTGTTTTTACCTATCGCGATGAGTACAGGTTTAGTATCAAACATTATCACGCAATTCTGTGTCACTGTAATTATCTCAACCTTATTGTCATTAGTAGCCTCATTTACTATTATCCCGTGGTTATCTTCAAGATACGGAAAATTAGAACACATTACTGGTAAAAACCTTTTTGGAAGAATCATTCTTGGGTTTGAAAGTTACTTAACTCGTTTTACAAACTGGATCTCTAGATTATTAGAGTGGTGTTTGGATCATTACGTAAAAACCTTAGTGATTATAGTTGTGATCTTTTTTGGATCGATGATTAGTTTATTAGGTGGTGGATTCATTGGTGGAGAATTCTTCGCAGCTTCTGATAGTGGTGAGTTCTTGGTTCAAATAGAAATGCCAAAAGATGCGTCATTAGAACAAACCAATTTTATGACTCAAAAAGCAGAAGATTTCTTGTCTAAAGAAGCCTATGTTTTTAGTCAAATTACGACCGTAGGTCAAAACAGTACTGGATTAGGTGCTTCTCAAGCTACGGCTTACAAAGCAGAAATCAACGTAAAAATGGTTGGTCTTGACAAGCGTGACGAACCTGCAAATGTGTATGCTGCTAAAACCAAGCGTAAACTAGAAAAAGTTTTAGTGGGTGCCAAAGTAAAAACAGTTCCTGTTGGTATTTTAGGTACTGCTGAAGATGCTACTTTGAATTTAATTGTAACAGGTCCCGATGTAGCTAGCGCCATGCTTTTTGCGAAAGCGGCCGAAAAAGAATTACGCACAATTCCTGGAGCTACCGAAATTGAATTATCTGTTGAAGACGGTAATCCAGAAGTGAACGTAAAAGTAGATCGTGATAAAATGGCTGCTCTTGGATTGAACCTACAAACAGTAGGTATTACAATGCAAACGGCGTTTAGCGGAAACACTGACGGGCGTTTTAGAGCGGGTGAATATGAGTATGACATCAACATTAAATACAACGCTTTTGACAGAAAAAGTATTGCCGATGTAAGCAACTTGATCTTCATAAACGATATGGGTCAGCAAATTAAATTGAATCAATTTGCAACCGTAACCGAAGGTTCAGGACCAAGCCAACTAGAACGTAGAGACAAATCAGCATCGGTAACGGTAAAAGGTCAAAACGTAGGAGTTGCTTCTGGTACCATTGTAGCAATGTGGCAAGAAAAAATTGATAAATTGAAAAAACCGGTTGGTGTAAATTACATTTGGGGTGGTGATCAAGAAAACCAAGCTGAAGGTTTTGGAACCTTAGGAATTGCATTATTAGCAGCTATTATTCTGGTTTACTTGGTAATGGTTTCGTTATATGACAGTTTTGTGCATCCATTTGTGGTATTGTTTGCCATACCGCTTTCGTTTATTGGAGCAATGTTGGCTTTGGCTTTGACCAATAATACATTGAACATATTTACCATTTTGGGTATTATCATGCTTATTGGTTTGGTTTGTAAAAACGCGATCATGTTGGTAGATTACACCAATCAAAGACGTAAAGCTGGTGAAACAGTAAGAACGGCCCTAATTCAAGCCAATCACGCTAGGCTACGTCCTATTTTGATGACCACAATTGCGATGGTTTTTGGTATGTTCCCAATTGCATTAGCATCTGGAGCTGGAGCCGAATGGAAAAACGGACTAGCTTGGGTAATTATTGGTGGATTAATATCGTCTTTATTCCTAACGCTGGTAGTGGTTCCTGTAATTTACCAAATTATGGAGAAAATCATAAACAGAGTTTCTAAAGGTGAAAAAGTAGATTACGAAGCTGAAATGGTTGCTGATTACGACCACAGAGAAGTGAGTGAACACTAAACAATAACTCATTCTTTTTTAACACAAAACCGACCTGCTCTTGATAGATGCAGGTCGGTTTTTTTTGTTTTGAAAATAATTGACAAAGTAGAAAAAATATACCTGATATCCCTTTCAACAATAGGGCAACTAAAAAGCATCTTTTTACTAAAATCAAAAATTCAGACAGTATTGAAATATTAAAGTTTTATATTACAGTACTTTAAGTGCTTTTTTTCTTCACTAAAATAAATCAGTACTACAGCAATATTTTTTTTGGCACGCTACTTGAATATCCCTTATCAAATAAGTTTAAAGCGACAACCGAAAAGCTAACGAGTAGGTACCAATCAAAAAATGAAATATCATGAAAAAAATTACTCTTTTAGTTGCAAGTATCTTTGTTTTGGGAGGCGGTATCGCTACGGCCACTGCAACAACAACTTCTAGCATTGGTGGAAAATCAATTATCGATTTCAATAATGAAGATCCAATTGTGTTTATAGAACGCGGTATCGAATTTTATGTATTCCCTGATGGGCAAATAGATTTTAACACGCGACCAGATGCCAAAGGCGGTATGTATTACAGAACATCTCCAAGTCGTGGTGCTAACAAAACGTATGGCGCTCCGGTGAGTAATCGAAAAGGAGATTATGGAGTACGCGTTTCCCACGATAATTTGGGTCGTGTTCGCCAAGTGGGCAATGTTTTTATAAACTATGATGCCTTTGACCGTGTAAAGCGAATAGGCTCTGTATACATGTCGTATAACCGTTATGCTTTAGAACGCGTAGGTGGTTTAGAAATTATCTACAACAGACGTGGACAAATTGTTGATCTTATTGGCTCTGTAAAAGGAGGCCGTTCTGTTTATGGCAGTAAAGGCAACTATGATGACCGCTACGAGTCTAAAAACGATGATACGTACTATTACAGAAGTAACAGCAATACGAGCGCTACCGAAGCAAAAGTAGCTGCCAATACAGCAATAGTTCTTGACAGAAACAAATAGTTTGGTTTGGTTGAAATTTGGTTAGTTAAAAAAACCCCGTTGAAATTTATCAACGGGGTTTTGCTTTTAGCACGCTAAGAGTGTGTTATATTTTTAATCCATAGAAATAATAACAAATTCGCTTCTACGATTGGCTTGATGCTGTTCCTCTGTACAGTTTGATTTGTTCGTTGGTTCACATCCACAATCATTAACAAGTTGCGATTCGCCATATCCCTTTGCAGTTAATCTATTTGCGTCTATGCCGTTTTTGATTAACCAAGCCTTTGTAGATTTTGCTCTTCTATCAGATAGCGCTTGGTTATAAGCAACCGTTTGTCTACAATCTGTATGCGATTTGATATCGATTTTCATTTTTGGGTATTGCTGCATAACCGCTAATACTTTCTCCAATTCAAAGGCTGCATCTTTTCTGATAAATGATTTGTCTAAATCAAAGTACAAAATCGGAATATCTAATGTTTTAGCAAGATCAGTTCCTACATCAATGCGTTTTTGACGCTGTTCAAGTGCTAAAGGCTGTTTGGTTTCGCCAGACGTTTTCGCAATAGCTACCATTTGTTCTTTGGTTTCGTACTCTGCCTTTTCTCCGCGCAAGTAATACGATTTTCCACAGTCAACTGCAAATGAATAAGCGCCATCAAAACCTACTGTAACTTCTTTAATCAATTTAAAAGAGCTATCAAACAAACTCACTTTGGCATTGGCCAGCACTTGTCCGCTTTCTTGATCAGTTATAATACCGGTTAGTAATTGCTCACAAACGGGAACAGGCAAAGTTGAAAAAGTATAAATATCATCAGATCCTAAACCACCTTCTCTGTTAGAAGTGAAGAAACCTTTTGTGTTATTAGCATTCATTAACAAAGCAAAATCGTCTTTGGAACTGTTTATTGGCGCTCCAATATTTTGAACTGCATCGACAGTATTCGACGCATTTATTTTAGAACTAAATACATCTAATCCGCCTAAACCAGGATGACCATCACTGGCAAAATACAATGTGTTGTCAGCAGCAATAAACGGAAAAGTTTCGCGCCCTTCAGTATTAATGGAAGTACCTAAGTTTTGAGGGATGCCGTAACTACCGTCCGAATTAATCGTTACATACCATAGGTCTGATAATCCTTTTGTACCCGGCATATCAGATGCAAAATATAATAGTTTTTCATCCAAGCTCAAAGTTGGATGTGCTACACTATATTCATTGCTGTTAAATGGCAACTCTTGTACATTAACCCACTTACCATCTTGCTTAGTTGCTTTATACAATTTAAGCAATGTTACTCTACTTTTATCTTTTTGTTTTTTACCGTTTAAATAGTTGTTTCTGGTAAAATACATGGTAGATCCGTCTTTCGTAAAAACAGGAGTCGACTCATGAAACTTAGTGTTAATTGTTGTATTAAATAGTTTTGGATTACTAGCATTACCATCCGCATCAACAGGCGCGATATACAAATTGGTAAAAGCCTCGTTATTCCATTTGAAAACTTTTTTTGCTACACCACCAGTATCTCTTGCTGAAGCAAACAGTAAAGAATTATCATAATATGAACTTCCATAATCAGAATAAGGTGAATTAATTCCTGCATCTGCAATTTCAAAACGTCCTGAATTTGCTTTAATATCCTCCAAGTAATCCTTTTGATTAGAGAAAAGTTTGGCTCTTTGATCATTAACTGCTATAGCAGTAAATCTTTCGAGTATTGTATTGGCTTTGTCATACTGACCAACCGCTTTTAAAGTTTGCGCATAGCGGTAATAGTATTCTGGTTGCTGCTGTTGGTTCATTGCAAAAAGCTCACTATACCATTTTTCTGCAGCCACTAGATTGGCGATGAAATAATAAGAATCCCCTAGTTTACGGAACATCTTCTCATCCTTATACCCCTTTGCAGCGACCTTTTCATAGGTTGCAATTGCATCTACGTACGAGTAATTTTCGAATTTTTTATCGGCCACTATTACTCCTTTATTTTGACTCCAAGAAGTAATGGAAACCAATACAAATAGAAGGGCGTAACGGAAACTTTGCATATTTGTTTTCATACTACACATTTTTTAAAAGAATCTTGGAGAGGTAATTCTGTTGTATTTATTAAAGATCTCATAACGAAGAAAGATCTCATGCGAACCAGAGTTGTAATTAGCTAAACGAGTTGTTTCTAGGTCATAACCATAGCCAATAAACCAAGAATCAGAAACTTGAAAACCTACTAATGCACTTAAAGCAGCACTCCATCTGTAAGCTAGACCGGCAGTAAACTTTTCATTAAACATAAAATTGGCTGACAAATCAACTTGCAATGGGGCGCCTTGAACCAACTTAGTCATCATAGCAGGCTTAAACTTTAAATTATAAGTCAAATCAAAAACATGACCCGCAGTAAGATAATAATTAACTCTTTCGCGAGCGATGTATGAAGTAGATCCTTGGCTTGCCGTACGATCAAAATGTTTTGTTTCTAGCAAATTTGGCGCTGATAAACCAACGTACGTGTTGTCAGAGTACCAATACAATCCAACTCCAATATTAGGAGAAAATCGATTGTCAATATTGCCTTCTAGAACATTTTCGTATTGTTTGAGTTTACTGAAATTAACCGATAATAAGTTCGCTGATGCTTTCATACCAAAAGCCAACTTAAAATCTTCAGAAGTGTTGATATAGTATGAAAAATCAACAGCCAAATTACTCTCATCAGAAGGACCGATTTTATCGTTAATTACCGATACTCCTAGTCCTACTTTTGACTCATTAATAGGGAAATTAATGGATGCAGTGTTTGTTACTGGGGCACCGTCGAGACCTACCCATTGAGTTCTATACAATGCAAAAATACTCATCGATTGACGTGATCCTGCATAAGCAGGATTCACGTTAATAGTGTTATACATATATTGTGTAAACTGAGCATCCTGTTGCGCACTTATTGTAGCAGTAAACAACAGTAAAATAGCTATTAGTTTTGTTTTCATGTTCTATCGTTTTAGACTTAGCAAATTAGTGTTGATTATCTATTGATGTATAAGTATCCTGCTTTTTCAAAATTATTACCAGCACTGTCCTTGTATTTCAAGATGTAGTAATAAGTTCCTTCAGGCAGTTCTTCAGATTGTTTTACAGTTACTCTACCTTCTGAAATACCTCTAAAGGCTCTATCATCATTATTGTAACTGTTTCTTTCAAATACTAGTACACCCCAACGGTTATAAATTTCTACTCTATTGTCTTGATAACACTCTAATCCCCTGATTCTAAACACCTTGTTATCACCTACACCATTTGGAATAACGGCATTGAATATTTCAATTTGACATCCATTAACTCCTAATACAGTAGGACGATCATCAACCATACTTGAATCATCTGAAAGATCCGTTACAACAACTCCTAATGGAGTAGTTCCGCGAACTTGAGCTTGATTAGAAACACTACCAAGATTAATATCGCTTTGTTTTAAAGCGTATACTCCAAGGTAGGCAGTAGTATTGGTTTCATTAATGTTCAGAACAGCGATTGGCGTACCAGTCAAGATTAAACCAGGTAGATTATCTGTTACAGTAACATTATTCAATACAACATTTCCTGTATTTGTCACTTCAAATCTGTAAGTTATAGTTTCTCCTGCCTGAGCAAAACCATCTCCGTTTTCATCATTAAACACGGCCGTTTTAATGATTGAGATTTTAGGAGATTCTGGAACTACAACTGTTGCAGTTGCAGTGGTACAGTTTGCTGGAACAGCACCCGTCTCACAAATTTGGTACGTAATAGTGTAAGTACCAGCAGCTGTATTTGGAGCAACTGTTAAATTACCTTCAGCATCAATACTCAACGGACCATCTGTTACAGGAGTCACATCAGTTGTAGTTGCTGTTACACGTTGACCGTTTAACGTATCATTATCAGTAACATTACCTCCAGTAGCTGGGAGTACATTGTTATCTGCAACTATTGGATTAAAAATCACAATGGTCACCATTGCTGTAGTACAATTTGCTGGAACAGCGCCAACTTCACATAATTGATAAACAATTGTATAAGTACCACTAGGAGCATTTGGAGCAACAGTGACATTACCTGCTGCATCAATACTTAATGGACCATTTGTTGCTGGTGTCACTGCAATCATTCCCGGAGGAACTGGCTGACCATTTAATGTATCATTACCTAATACGTTACCTCCTGTTCTTGGCAAGGTATCGTTATTTGCAACAATTGTTGGATTACTAATCACCACTGTTGCAATAGCTGTTGTACAATTCGCTGGAGTAGCACCTGCCTCACAGATCTCATACGTTAAAGTATACGTTCCGCTTGGTGTGTTTGGAGCTACTGTTACGTTTCCGTCTGCATCAATACTCAATGGTCCATTCGTTGCCGGTGTTACATTGGTGTTGGCTGCTGTAGCAACTTGTCCATTAACCGTATCGTTTGCTAATACGTTACCTCCTGTTCTTGGAAGGGTATCGTTACCTGCTACAATTGGATTAGATATTACTATCGTCACGATTGCTGTTGTACAATTTGCTGGGGTAGCACCTGCCTCACAGATCTCATACGTTAAAGTATACGTTCCACTTGGTGTGTTTGGAGCTACTGTTACGTTTCCGTCTGCATCAATACTCAATGGTCCATTCGTCGCCGGTGTTACATTGGTGTTGGCTGCTGTAGCAACTTGTCCGTTAACCGTATCGTTTGCTAATACGTTACCTCCTGTTCTTGGAAGGGTATCGTTACCTGCTACAATTGGATTCGTTATTACTATCGTCACGATTGCAGTTGTACAATTCGCTGGAGTAGCACCTGCCTCACAGATCTCATACGTTAAAGTATACGTTCCGCTTGGTGTGTTTGGAGCTACTGTTACGTTTCCGTCTGCATCAATACTCAATGGTCCATTCGTTGCCGGTGTTACATTGGTGTTGGCTGCTGTAGCAACTTGTCCGTTAACCGTATCGTTTGCTAATACGTTACCTCCTGTTCTTGGAAGGGTATCGTTACCTGCTACAATTGGATTAGATATTACTATCGTCACGATTGCAGTTGTACAATTCGCTGGAGTAGCACCTGCCTCACAGATCTCATACGTTAAAGTATACGTTCCGCTTGGTGTGTTTGGAGCTACTGTTACGTTTCCGTCTGCATCAATACTCAATGGTCCATTCGTTGCCGGTGTTACATTGGTGTTGGCTGCTGTAGCAACTTGTCCGTTAACCGTATCGTTTGCTAATACGTTACCTCCTGTTCTTGGAAGGGTATCGTTACCTGCTACAATTGGATTAGATATTACTATCGTCACGATTGCAGTTGTACAATTCGCTGGAGTAGCACCTGCCTCACAGATCTCATACGTTAAAGTATACGTTCCGCTTGGTGTGTTTGGAGCTACTGTTACGTTTCCGTCTGCATCAATACTCAATGGTCCATTCGTTGTCGGTGTTACATTGGTGTTAGCTGCTGTAGCAACTTGTCCGTTAACCGTATCGTTTGCTAATACGTTACCTCCTGTTCTTGGAAGGGTATCGTTGCCTGCTACAATTGGATTCGTTATTACTATCGTCACGATTGCTGTTGTACAATTCGCTGGGGTAGCACCTGCCTCACAGATCTCATACGTTAAAGTATATGTTCCGCTTGGTGTGTTTGGAGCTACTGTTACGTTTCCGTCTACATCAATACTCAATGGTCCATTCGTTGCCGGTGTTACATTGGTGTTGGCTATCGTTGCAACTTGTCCGTTTACTGTATCATTACCCAATACACTGCCTCCTGTTCTTGGAAGGGTATCGTTACCTGCTACAATTGGATTAGATATTACTATCGTCACAATTGCAGTTGTACAATTCGCTGGAGTAGCACCTGTCTCACAGATCTCATACGTTAAAGTATACGTTCCGCTTGGTGTGTTTGGAGCTACTGTTACGTTTCCGTCTACATCAATACTCAATGCTCCATTCGTTACCGGTGTTACATTGGTGTTGGCTGCTGTAGCTACTTGTCCGTTAACCGTATCGTTAGCTAACACGTTACCTCCTGTTCTTGGAAGGGTATCGTTACCTGCTACAATTGGATTAGATATTACTATCGTCACGATTGCAGTTGTACAATTCGCTGGAGTAGCACCTGTCTCACAGATCTCATACGTTAAAGTATATGTTCCGCTTGGTGTGTTTGGAGCTACTGTTACGTTTCCGTCAATATCAATACTCAATGGTCCATTCGTTGCCGGTGTTACATTGGTGTTGGCTGCTGTTGCAACTTGTCCGTTAACCGTATCGTTAGCTAACACGTTACCTCCTGTTCTTGGAAGCGTATCGTTACCTGCTACAATTGCATTAACTATTTCTATCGTCACAGTTGCTGTTGTACAATTTGCTGGGGTAGCACCTGCCTCACAGATCTCATACGTTAAAGTATATGTTCCGCTTGGTGTGTTTGGAGCTACTGTTACGTTTCCGTCTGCATCAATACTCAATGGTCCATTCGTTGCCGGTGTTACATTGGTGTTGGCTGCTGTAGCAACTTGTCCGTTAACCGTATCGTTTGCTAATACGTTACCTCCTGTTCTTGGAAGGGTATCGTTGCCTGCTACAATTGGATTCGTTATTACTATCGTCACGATTGCAGTTGTACAATTCGCTGGAGTAGCACCTGCCTCACAGATCTCATACGTTAAAGTATACGTTCCGCTTGGTGTGTTTGGAGCTACTGTTACGTTTCCGTCTGCATCAATACTCAATGGTCCATTCGTTGCCGGTGTTACATTGGTGTTGGCTGCTGTAGCAACTTGTCCGTTAACCGTATCGTTAGCTAACACGTTACCTCCTGTTCTTGGAAGCGTATCGTTACCTGCTACAATTGGATTAGATATTACTATCGTCACAGTTGCTGTTGTACAATTTGCTGGGGTAGCACCTGCCTCACAGATCTCATACGTTAAAATATATGTTCCGCTTGGTGTGTTTGGAGCTACTGTTACGTTTCCGTCTGCATCAATACTCAATGGTCCATTCGTTGCCGGTGTTACATTGGTGTTGGCTGCTGTAGCAACTTGTCCATTAACCGTATCGTTTGCTAATACGTTACCTCCTGTTCTTGGAAGGGTATCGTTACCTGCTACAATTGGATTAGATATTACTATCGTCACGATTGCTGTTGTACAATTTGCTGGGGTAGCACCTGCCTCACAGATCTCATACGTTAAAGTATACGTTCCACTTGGTGTGTTTGGAGCTACTGTTACGTTTCCGTCTGCATCAATACTCAATGGTCCATTCGTCGCCGGTGTTACATTGGTGTTGGCTGCTGTAGCAACTTGTCCGTTAACCGTATCGTTTGCTAATACGTTACCTCCTGTTCTTGGAAGGGTATCGTTGCCTGCTACAATTGGATTCGTTATTACTATCGTCACGATTGCAGTTGTACAATTCGCTGGAGTAGCACCTGCCTCACAGATCTCATACGTTAAAGTATACGTTCTGCTTGGTGTGTTTGGAGCTACTGTTACGTTTCCGTCTGCATCAATACTCAATGGTCCATTCGTTGCCGGTGTTACATTGGTGTTGGCTGCTGTAGCTACTTGTCCGTTAACCGTATCGTTTGCTAATACGTTACCTCCTGTTCTTGGAAGGGTATCGTTACCTGCTACAATTGCATTAACTATTTCTATCGTCACAGTTGCTGTTGTACAATTTGCTGGGGTAGCACCTGCCTCACAGATCTCATACGTTAAAGTATACATTCCGCTTGGTGTGTTTGGAGCTACTGTTACGTTGCCGTCTGCATCAATACTCAATGGTCCATTCGTTGCCGGTGTTACATTGGTGTTGGCTGCTGTAGCAACTTGTCCGTTAACCGTATCGTTGGCTAATACGTTTCCTCCTGTTCTTGGAAGCGTATCGTTTTCTGCTACAATTGCATTAACTATTTCTATCGTCACAGTTGCAGTTGTACAATTCGCTGGGGTAGCACCTGCCTCACAGATTTCATACGTTAAGGTATACATTCCGCTTGGTGTGTTTGGAGCTACTGTTACGTTTCCGTCTGCATCAATACTCAATGGTCCATTCGTTGCCGGTGTTACATTGGTGTTGGCTGCTGTAGCTACTTGTCCGTTAACCGTATCGTTTGCTAACACGTTTCCTCCTGTTCTTGGAAGGGTATCGTTGCCTGCTACAATTGGATTTACAACTACAACGGTTGCAGTTGCGGTATCACAATTAGCCGGATTAACATTTAATCCTGTGGTAGGATTTGCTTCACATAATTGATAAACAATGGTATATGTTCCACTTACTGTGTTTGATGCTACTGATACATTTCCGTCAACATCAATACTCAATGGGCCACTTGTTGAAGCAGTAACATTAGTATTTGCCGTCGTTACTGCAACGCCATTCAAAGTATCGTTTGTTAAAACATTTAAAGCTACTACAACATTATTACTAGAAGCAATTGTTACAGCTGGATCATTAACAGCATCAATAACATTTACAACAACAACGGTTGCGGTTGCTGTATCACAATTAGCTGGACTAACATTTGCTCCAGTTGTTAGATCTGCTTCGCACAATTGGTATGTAATTTCATAAGTACCACTTGGTGTATTAGCAGCAACACTTACGATTCCATTAGCATCAATACTTAATGGACCTGTTGTTAATGCGGTAACATTAGTATTTGATGTAGTTGCAGCGACACCATTAAAAGTATCGTTTGTTAGAGCATTTAAAGCCACTGCTACATTATTATTCGAAGCAATAGTTACTGATGGATCGTTTACTGCATCTACAGGATTTAACACCCGAACTGTTGCTGTTGCTGTATCACAATTACTAGGATTTACTTCTAATCCGTTCGAAGGATTTATTTCGCAAATTTGATAAACAATTGTATATGTACCACTTGGTGTATTTCCTGCTAAAGTAACTATTCCGTTTGCATTTATACTCAATGGACCTTGGGATACAGGAGTAACGTTAGAATTTGCAGGAGTGACTGTAACTCCGTTCAATGTATCATTCGCCGTAACATCTAAAATTACTTTTGAATTTACACCAGTATTAACAACTGCAGGAGTATCATCAATTGCTTCAATAGGATTTAACACCACTACTGTGGCAGTTGCTGTTGTACAATTAATAGGATCTGCACCCGTTTCACACAATTGATATATTATCGTATACGTCCCTGAAACAGTATTTGGCGCTAATGTCAAATTACCATCTGCATCAATACTTAATGGTCCAGTAGTTATTGGCGTTACATCAGTATTTGCTATTGTTACTGCTGTTCCATTTAAATTATCCGCACCATTTCCATTATTGCCAAGTACATTTCCAACCGTCGAAGCGACTGTTGTACTTGGAACTTGAGTTGGGAAGGCATCATTACTCGCTATTAATTCATTACTGATACGAATCTTAGCATTTGCAATATCACAATTACTTGGATTTATTGCTTCACATATTTGATAAAATAGGTTATATGTTCCTGATACTTGTCCTGCAGGCACTGTGATTGTTCCATCATTATTGAGAACAAAACCAGTTGGTGCAGTTCCGCTTAATGTAAGAATTACAGCTGCTGGATTTAATATAACACCATTAAGAGTATCATTATTCAAAACTGAAGCAGTAACACCACCATTTCCTCCTGTAAAAGGAGTTGCAGTATAATCATCCACAATAGCATCTACGGCAGCTTGCTGAACATTTACAGTTACTGATGCTGTACTACAATTTGGAGGTGTTGAACCGATTTCACAAATTTGATACTCAAGAGTTTGAGGTCCTGCTGGAGTTCCTACTGCGATCGTAATTGTCCCATCTGGATTTAATGTCAATGCCGGATTTGCAATTGTAGTTGTCAAAATTACATCACCAGGTTTAATCGGTGGTATTCCACTAAAAGTGTCGTTACCTAGAACAGAACCTGTCGTAGCTCCTGCCAAACCACCTGTTACGTCAGCATTTGCAACAATAACATTTAACACTTCAACTGTTGCTGTAGCTGTTTTGCAATTAGCAGGAACCGCTCCAACCTCGCAAATTTCATACGATAAAACATAAGTCCCTGAAGGTGTATTTGGTGCAAGGGTTACCTCTCCATTACTTGCAATACTAAGAGGACCAACTATTGAAGGAGTTACATTTGTATTTGTATCTGTCACTAAATCTCCGTACAAAGTATCATTTGTAGTAACATTTAATACAATTTTTGGCACTTCAGCTGTCGCAACCGTAATTGGGCCATCATTAACTGCAATCAAAGGATTTGAAACAATAACTGTAGCCGTAGCTGTTGCGCAATTAGCTGGACTCGCACCTTCTTCACACAATTGATAAATAATTGTATATGTACCACTTGCGGTGTTTGGCGCTAGAGTTAATACTCCATTAACATCAATACTTAAAGGGCCCGTCGTAATAGGTGTCACGTTAGTATTAGTGCCTGTTACAATTACACCATTAAGGGTGTCGTTACTTGTTACATTTTGAATTACTGTAGCAACATTGTCAGAGGCCACCGTTGTTGGTCCATCATTTACAGCTACAATTTCATTTGCGACAACTACTGTTGCTGTAGCATTGTCACAATTTGCTGGAATTAAGTTCAAGCCAGTTACAGGATCAGCTTCACACAATTGATAAGTTATACTATATGTTCCGCTTGCCGTATTAGCAGCCACAGTTACTAATCCATTGGCATCAACACTAAGTGGACCTGTCGTAATAGGTGTTACGTTAGAATTATTTACAGTAGCTGGTACACTATTAACAGTATCATTATCTAGTGCATTTAAAGCTGTTACTATTGTATTACTAGAAGTAACGGTAACAAGTGGATCATTTACTGCATCAATTAAATTACTCACCACAACAGTTGCAGTAGCAGTATCACAATTAGACGGAGAAACATTTAATCCAGTTATAGGATCAGCTTCACATAATTGATAAGTAATAGTATATGTACCACTTGGAGTATTAGCTGCAACACTTACAATTCCATCAACATTTATACTTAACGGACCTGCCGTTAACACAGTAACATTAGTATTGTTCGTCGTAGCAGCAATGCCATTAAAGATATCATTACCTAAGACATTAAGTGCCGTAATTTCAGCATTACTAGAAGCAACGGTCACAGCAGGATTGTTTACCGCATCAACCACATTAGCAACAACTACTGTAGCAATTGCTGTAACACAATTCGCTGGATTGGCTCCTACTTCACATAGTTGGTAAGTAATAGAATACGTGCCACTTGCTGTGTTTGGCGCTAAAGTTAATACTCCGTTAGTATCAATACTTAATGGGCCCGCAGTTACCGGCGTAACATCAGTATTAGCTGGTGTTACTGCAACTCCATTCAACGTATCGTTCGATGTTACATTTTGAACTGTTACTGGAGTGGCAGCTGTTGGTACTGCTGCTGGTGTATCGTTGTTTGCCACTAACTCATTAGTAACTACAACTGTTGCAGTTGCTTGCTTACAATTTATTGGACTTGCACCTACTTCACAGATTTCATAAGATACTGTATAGCTTCCTGATGGTGTGTTCGCATTTACCGTTATGGTTCCATTTGCATTCAATGTCAAGCCTGCTGGAACGGTTACTCCTGTCAATGTTACTTGACCTGGGTTGGTTCCGATTACTACTGGATTACCATCTAAAGTATCATTAACTACAACACTTGGTGTGCTATCGCCTACTGAAACTGCTGCTGGTGTATCGTTGTTTGCCACTAAAGTATTAGTAACTACAACTGTTGCAGTTGCTTGCTTGCAATTTATTGGACTTGCGCCTACTTCACAGATTTCATAAGCTACTGTATAGCTTCCTGATGGTGTGTTCGCATTTACCGTTATGGTTCCGTTTGCATTCAATGTCAAGCCTGCTGGAACGGTTACTCCTGTCAATGTTACTTGACCTGGGTTGGTTCCGATTACTACTGGATTACCATCTAAAGTATCATTAACTACAACACTTGGTGTGCTATCGCCTACTGAAACTGCTGCTGGTGTATCGTTGTTTGCCACTAACGTATTAGTAACTACAACTGTTGCGGTTGCTTGCTTACAATTTATTGGACTTGCACCTACTTCACAGACTTCATAAGCTACTGTGTAGCTTCCTGATGGTGTGTTTGCATTTACCGTTATGGTTCCATTTGCATTCAATGTCAAGCCTGCTGGAACGGTTACTCCTGTCAATGTTACTTGACCTGGGTTGGTTCCGATTACTACTGGATTACCATCTAAAGTATCATTAACTACAACACTTGGTGTGCTATCGCCTACTGAAACTGCTGCTGGTGTATCGTTGTTTGCAACTAACGTATTAGTAACTAAAACTGTTGCGGTTGCTTGCTTGCAATTTATTGGACTTGCGCCTACTTCACAGATTTCATAAGCTACTGTGTAGCTTCCTGATGGTGTGTTTGCATTTACCGTTATGGTTCCATTTGCATTCAATGTCAAGCCTGCTGGAACGGTTACTCCTGTCAATGTTACTTGACCTGGGTTGGTTCCGATTACTACTGGATTGCCATCTAAAGTATCATTAACTACAACACTTGGTGTGCTATCGCCTACTGAAACTGCTGCTGGTGTATCGTTGTTTGCAACTAACGTATTAGTAACTACAACTGTTGCGGTTGCTTGCTTGCAATTTATTGGACTTGCGCCTACTTCACAGATTTCGTAAACTACTGTGTAGCTTCCTGATGGTGTGTTCGCATTTACCGTTATGGTTCCATTTGCATTCAATGTCAAGCCTGCTGGAACGGTTACTCCTGTCAATGTTACTTGACCTGGGTTAGTTCCGATTACTACTGGATTACCATCTAAAGTATCATTAACTACAACACTTGGTGTGCTATCGCCTACTGAAACTGCTGCTGGTGTATCGTTGTTTGCCACTAACTCATTAGTAACGACAACTGTTGCAGTTGCTTGCTTGCAATTTATTGGGCTTGCGCCTACTTCACAGATTTCATAAGCTACTGTGTAGCTTCCTGATGGTGTGTTCGTATTTACCGTGATGGTTCCATTTGCATTCAATGTCAAGCCTGCTGGAACGGTTACTCCTGTCAATGTTACTTGACCTGGGTTGGTTCCGATTACTACTAGATTGCCATCTAAAGTATCATTAACTACAACACTTGGTGTGCTATCGCCTACTGAAACTGCTGCTGGTGTATCGTTGTTTGCTACTAACTCATTAGTAACTACAACTGTTGCAGTTGCTTGCTTACAATTTATTGGACTTGCGCCTACTTCACAGATTTCATAAGCTACTGTGTAGCTTCCTGATGGTGTGTTTGCATTTACCGTTATGGTTCCATTTGCATTCAATGTCAAGCCTGCTGGAACGGTTACTCCTGTCAATGTTACTTGACCTGGGTTGGTTCCGATTACTACTGGATTGCCATCTAAAGTATCATTAACTACAACACTTGGTGTGCTATCGCCTACTGAAACTGCTGCTGGTGTATCGTTGTTTGCCACTAAAGTATTAGTAACTACAACTGTTGCAGTTGCTTGCTTACAATTTATTGGACTTGCACCTACTTCACAGATTTCGTAAACTACTGTGTAGCTTCCTGATGGTGTGTTCGCATTTACCGTTATGGTTCCATTTGCATTCAATGTCAAGCCTGCTGGAACGGTTACTCCTGTCAATGTTACTTGACCTGGGTTGGTTCCGATTACTACTGGATTGCCATCTAAAGTATCATTAACTACAACACTTGGTGTGCTATCGCCTACTGAAACTGCTGCTGGTGTATCGTTGTTTGCCACTAAAGTATTAGTAACTACAACTGTTGCGGTTGCTTGCTTGCAATTTATTGGACTTGCGCCTACTTCACAGATTTCATAAGCTACTGTATAGCTTCCTGATGGTGTGTTCGCATTTACCGTTATGGTTCCGTTTGCATTCAATGTCAAGCCTGCTGGAACGGTTACTCCTGTCAATGTTACTTGACCTGGGTTGGTTCCGATTACTACTGGATTACCATCTAAAGTATCATTAACTACAACACTTGGTGTGCTATCGCCTACTGAAACTGCTGCTGGTGTATCGTTGTTTGCCACTAACGTATTAGTAACTACAACTGTTGCGGTTGCTTGCTTACAATTTATTGGACTTGCACCTACTTCACAGACTTCATAAGCTACTGTGTAGCTTCCTGATGGTGTGTTTGCATTTACCGTTATGGTTCCATTTGCATTCAATGTCAAGCCTGCTGGAACGGTTACTCCTGTCAATGTTACTTGACCTGGGTTGGTTCCGATTACTACTGGATTACCATCTAAAGTATCATTAACTACAACACTTGGTGTGCTATCGCCTACTGAAACTGCTGCTGGTGTATCGTTGTTTGCAACTAACGTATTAGTAACTAAAACTGTTGCGGTTGCTTGCTTGCAATTTATTGGACTTGCGCCTACTTCACAGATTTCATAAGCTACTGTGTAGCTTCCTGATGGTGTGTTTGCATTTACCGTTATGGTTCCATTTGCATTCAATGTCAAGCCTGCTGGAACGGTTACTCCTGTCAATGTTACTTGACCTGGGTTGGTTCCGATTACTACTGGATTGCCATCTAAAGTATCATTAACTACAACACTTGGTGTGCTATCGCCTACTGAAACTGCTGCTGGTGTATCGTTGTTTGCAACTAACGTATTAGTAACTACAACTGTTGCGGTTGCTTGCTTGCAATTTATTGGACTTGCGCCTACTTCACAGATTTCGTAAACTACTGTGTAGCTTCCTGATGGTGTGTTCGCATTTACCGTTATGGTTCCATTTGCATTCAATGTCAAGCCTGCTGGAACGGTTACTCCTGTCAATGTTACTTGACCTGGGTTAGTTCCGATTACTACTGGATTACCATCTAAAGTATCATTAACTACAACACTTGGTGTGCTATCGCCTACTGAAACTGCTGCTGGTGTATCGTTGTTTGCTACTAACTCATTAGTAACTACAACTGTTGCAGTTGCTTGCTTACAATTTATTGGACTTGCACCTACTTCACAGATTTCGTAAACTACTGTGTAGCTTCCTGATGGTGTGTTCGCATTTACCGTTATGGTTCCATTTGCATTCAATGTCAAGCCTGCTGGAACAGTGATTCCTGTTAAGCTTACATTTCCTGGGTTGGTTCCGATTACTACTGGATTGCCATCTAAAGTATCATTAACTACAACACTTGGTGTGCTATCGCCTACTGAAACTGCTGCTGGTGTATCGTTGTTTGCCACTAACTCATTAGTAACTACAACTGTTGCAGTTGCTTGCTTACAATTTATTGGACTTGCGCCTACTTCACAGATTTCATAAGCTACTGTGTAGCTTCCTGATGGTGTGTTTGCATTTACCGTTATGGTTCCATTTGCATTCAATGTCAAGCCTGCTGGAACGGTTACTCCTGTCAATGTTACTTGACCTGGGTTGGTTCCGATTACTACTGGATTGCCATCTAAAGTATCATTAACTACAACACTTGGTGTGCTATCGCCTACTGAAACTGCTGCTGGTGTATCGTTGTTTGCCACTAAAGTATTAGTAACTACAACTGTTGCAGTTGCTTGCTTACAATTTATTGGACTTGCACCTACTTCACAGATTTCGTAAACTACTGTGTAGCTTCCTGATGGTGTGTTCGCATTTACCGTTATGGTTCCATTTGCATTCAATGTCAAGCCTGCTGGAACGGTTACTCCTGTCAATGTTACTTGACCTGGGTTAGTTCCGATTACTACTGGATTACCATCTAAAGTATCATTAACTACAACACTTGGTGTGCTATCGCCTACTGAAACTGCTGCTGGTGTATCGTTGTTTGCTACTAACTCATTAGTAACTACAACTGTTGCAGTTGCTTGCTTACAATTTATTGGACTTGCGCCTACTTCACAGATTTCGTAAACTACTGTGTAGCTTCCTGATGGTGTGTTCGCATTTACCGTTATGGTTCCATTTGCATTCAATGTCAAGCCTGCTGGAACAGTGATTCCTGTTAAGCTTACATTTCCTGGGTTGGTTCCGATTACTACTGGATTGCCATCTAAAGTATCATTAACTACAACACTTGGTGTGCTATCGCCTACTGAAACTGCTGCTGGTGTATCGTTGTTTGCCACTAACTCATTAGTAACTACAACTGTTGCAGTTGCTTGCTTACAATTTATTGGACTTGCGCCTACTTCACAGATTTCATAAGCTACTGTGTAGCTTCCTGATGGTGTGTTTGCATTTACCGTTATGGTTCCATTTGCATTCAATGTCAAGCCTGCTGGAACGGTTACTCCTGTCAATGTTACTTGACCTGGGTTGGTTCCGATTACTACTGGATTGCCATCTAAAGTATCATTAACTACAACACTTGGTGTGCTATCGCCTACTGAAACTGCTGCTGGTGTATCGTTGTTTGCCACTAAAGTATTAGTAACTACAACTGTTGCAGTTGCTTGCTTACAATTTATTGGACTTGCACCTACTTCACAGATTTCGTAAACTACTGTGTAGCTTCCTGATGGTGTGTTCGCATTTACCGTTATGGTTCCATTTGCATTCAATGTCAAGCCTGCTGGAACGGTTACTCCTGTCAATGTTACTTGACCTGGGTTGGTTCCGATTACTACTGGATTGCCATCTAAAGTATCATTAACTACAACACTTGGTGTGCTATCGCCTACTGAAACTGCTGCTGGTGTATCGTTGTTTGCCACTAAAGTATTAGTAACTACAACTGTTGCGGTTGCTTGCTTGCAATTTATTGGACTTGCGCCTACTTCACAGATTTCATAAGCTACTGTATAGCTTCCTGATGGTGTGTTCGCATTTACCGTTATGGTTCCGTTTGCATTCAATGTCAAGCCTGCTGGAACGGTTACTCCTGTCAATGTTACTTGACCTGGGTTGGTTCCGATTACTACTGGATTACCATCTAAAGTATCATTAACTACAACACTTGGTGTGCTATCGCCTACTGAAACTGCTGCTGGTGTATCGTTGTTTGCCACTAACGTATTAGTAACTACAACTGTTGCGGTTGCTTGCTTACAATTTATTGGACTTGCACCTACTTCACAGATTTCATAAGCTACTGTGTAGCTTCCTGATGGTGTGTTTGCATTTACCGTTATGGTTCCATTTGCATTCAATGTCAAGCCTGCTGGAACGGTTACTCCTGTCAATGTTACTTGACCTGGGTTGGTTCCGATTACTACTGGATTACCATCTAAAGTATCATTAACTACAACACTTGGTGTGCTATCGCCTACTGAAACTGCTGCTGGTGTATCGTTGTTTGCAACTAACGTATTAGTAACTAAAACTGTTGCGGTTGCTTGCTTGCAATTTATTGGACTTGCGCCTACTTCACAGATTTCATAAGCTACTGTGTAGCTTCCTGATGGTGTGTTTGCATTTACCGTTATGGTTCCATTTGCATTCAATGTCAAGCCTGCTGGAACGGTTACTCCTGTCAATGTTACTTGACCTGGGTTGGTTCCGATTACTACTGGATTGCCATCTAAAGTATCATTAACTACAACACTTGGTGTGCTATCGCCTACTGAAACTGCTGCTGGTGTATCGTTGTTTGCCACT